>NZ_JAAOZA010000001.1:0-2791277 GCF_011759595.1 Acinetobacter sp. BIGb0196
AAAAACACCTTTTCGAAGGTGTTTTTTTATGGCTTATGCAAAGCCAAAACTCAATCATCTCAGCTTGAGTGTTTGAGCGATATAAAGCTTATTTTATACAGATTGATCAGTTGAATGATCACGAAAAATTGAAAGGATTTAAGAAACCCAATGAATATGTTAATTTGAATGTTTAAAAGAACAATCAGAATCAGAAAATATGCGTTCAATGATCGAATTTTGGAAAGGTTTTAAACAATTACCATCAGCATGGTTATTGTTGGTCCAACTGCTTATTTTAGTTTTATCTGTCTATACCAATGCCAGCAGAAGTTATCAAATTTTAACTTGGTTACTCGGTGTATCCGCGTTACTGATTATTGCCAAAGTGATTCGACAAACACCGACATTTACACTGTTGGGCTTAACCTTTGTCACAGGGGCATTTGTACTGTCCTTTCTAATGTTGATCGGTTTTCATTCTGTTACTTTGCAAATCTTTGCACATTCATTTGAAGCAGCCGCTTATTTTTGTGCAGCATATGGTTTAATCCGTTATATGTTTGCAGATCGTTATTTAACCAAAGATGAGCTGTTTGCTGCAGGTGCAGTATTTACCCTGATCGCATGGGGATTTGCCTTCTTATACAGTATTTGTCAATTGCTGGTTCCGCAGAGTTTTCAAAACCCAAATCATGTTGCGGACTACCAATCTTGGCTGGATTTATTGTTCATTAGTTTTAGTTTGCAATCGGCAACGGGATTGTCCGATTTGATTCCTGTTGCACCTGCTGCGCGGGTGATTTCAATGTTGCAAATGTTCTGTGGTGTGATGTATTTTGCCCTGATCGTCTCACGGATGATTGCCCTGCAATATATTGAAAATAAACCAAAATCATGAGCTAATGATCTTGTTACATTTAGTAAATTGTTGAAAATGTTAATTTAAATTATAATGTGGCCTGAATCCAATCGCTGTTCTACAGGATTCGTCTTTTTTCACACCTGTGAATGCCTTTTTTTGACTTTAAAAAGTCTGTCCATTGAGTATAAAAACCTGGGGGAAATATGCCTTCCAAAAAAATCACTTGGTTTGACAATGTCAATCCAAATGTTTTCTTGAGCACTGTTGGAATTATTGCACTTTTTTTAGCCGTTGTTGTCTTTGCACCAAATGCCTTTGAACTGATTACTCAAAGGATGAACCGCTGGATCACCGATTCATTTAGTTGGTTCTATGTTTTATCTGTCGCAATATTTTTAATTGTGCTGATTTTTATTGCCTTTTCTGACATGGGTAAAATCAAGCTTGGACCTGATCATAGCCAGCCTGAGTATAGTAATGGGTCATGGTTTGCCATGCTATTTACTGCGGGTATGGGCATCGGGTTAATGTTCTTCAGTGTTGCAGAACCTGTCATGCATTATGTCAATCCACCTGCTGGTGATCCACAAACTATTGAATCTGCCCAAGAAGCAATGAGAATTACCTTTTTCCATTGGGGCTTACATGCTTGGGCTATCTATGCAGTTGTTGGCTTAACGCTGGCTTATTTTGCTTTTCGCTATAACTTGCCACTCAAAGTTCGTTCGGGTTTATTTCCGATTATTGGTCAACGAATTCATGGTCCAATCGGAGATGCGGTCGATACTTTTGCCACCATTGGTACAGTATTTGGTGTGGCTACCACGTTAGGATTTGGGGTAACGCAAATTAATTCTGGCTTAAATTATTTATTTGGCTGGGAAAGTAATATTAGCACCCAAATCTTTTTGATTATTGTGGTGAGTACGCTGGCTTCATTGTCGGTTTTCCTCGGATTAGACAAAGGAATTAAACGACTCTCTGAACTGAATCTGATTTTAGCTTTGGTATTGCTAGGCTTTGTATTCCTCGCCAGTTCCAGTATTTATATCCTACAAGCAACCATTCAAAACGCTGGACAATATATTTCGAATTTGTTTAGCATGACCTTTAATTTATATGCTTATCAATCAAATGGCTGGATTGGTGGTTGGACCATCATGTATTGGGCATGGTGGATTTCTTGGTCACCATTTGTTGGTATGTTTATTGCGCGTGTTTCAAAAGGTCGAACCATTCGAGAGTTTATTGTTGGGGTACTGCTTATTCCGACAGGCTTTACCTTGATCTGGATGGGTTTTATTGGCAATGCTGCCTTGTTCAGTATCATGGAACAAGGGCAGGTTGGGCTAATTTCTGCGGTACAAAAAGATTCATCAGTTGCATTGTTTGAATTTTTAACCCATCTGCCTTTTTCAGGTGTGTTTAGTCTTATTGCGACACTGCTGGTGGTGTTGTTCTTTGTTACCTCCGCGGATTCTGGTGCATTGGTGACCGATTATCTCACTGCGAAAACAGAAAATTCGCCGATATGGCAACGCTTGTTCTGGACTGTTTTAATGGCGGTCTTGTCGATCATTCTTTTAATGGTTGGTGGGCTAGGCGCACTACAATCGGCCACCATGATGAGTGCACTACCATTCACCTTTATTATGCTGCTGTTGTGTTGGGGCTTAGTCAAAGCATTGCGCTTAGATGTTACCAAAATGCAGGCTTTACAAGTGGCAAGAATCACGCCGAGAGCTGTGCAAAATCCACGTAGTTGGCAGCAACGTTTAGGCTTAATCATGCACTATCCGCATACGTTGGCCGAAGTACAACATTATATTCAGGTTGATGTGATTAAGGCTTTTGAAAGTATTCGTTTTGAGTTTAAACGCCGTGATTTAAATGTGGTGATTAAAGAAACTGAAGACGGTGTTCAACTGAGTGTGGATCATCATGATGAGTTCAATTTTATCTATAAAGTCATTGCACGCAAAATGGTTGCGCCAAGCTTTATGATGAATGAAGAACATCAAGAAACCGATGATTTTTATCAAGCAGAAATATTTTTAAGAGAAGGTGGTCAAAATTATGATGTGATGGAGTGGACGCAAGAAGACTTGATTCAAGACATCATTGACCAATATGAACGTCATCTACATTTTTTAAATGTACTGAGAAACTAAGTTGTTTATTTAAAAACAAAGGCAATAAAAAAGGACTCGTATGAGTCCTTTTTTTGATTCAATTTCTAAGCCAACTTAGAAACGGAATTTAGCGTTTAAGCCAACAGTTTGCGTATCACCAACATACGAAATTGCTTGACCTTTATTCGCTTCGTAGTTTGCATTTACGTAGCTCGCACCAACTGCAATCGCAGGAGTGATGAAGTAGTTTACGTTTGCACCCCAAGCTGAATCAGGCGTACCTTCGTAGCTAGACGCTGCGTAAGAAGCACCAACGCTTAATTGTGGGTTCAAATAGAAATCAGTTTTGAACTGGTATGCAGTCGCATCACCATAGATAATGCCTGATTCAAACGCTAAAGACATATTTGTACCGTCAATACCGCCAACGTATTTAGCACGTGCAGTGATTGCGTCTTGGTCTTCACCAATTGTTGCAGCTTCAGCAGTCGCTTTAGCAACGCCGTTACCCATAACATTGAATGCATCTAAAGCAACTTGGTCAGCAACGTTAGTATAACCAACAGCAACCAAGAAGTTTTGAGTAGGAAGAGCACCCACTTCTAATGCAAAACGATCGCCTTGATCATTTGACCAGCCATTTTTACCGTCAAGGATCGTGTGGCTATAAGAAGCACTTGCGTATGCAGGTACATATGGAGTAGGAACATAAAGTTCAGCTTTAGCGCCGTAGTTATGTGCAATTACATCAGCGTCTAATTCGCCATAGTTATATGCTAAAGAAACATTCGAAGCTTGGTTTAAGAACGCTGCTTCAGCCAATGGACCTTTTGAAGAGTCAACATTTTTGAAGTAGTAAGTACCTTGCAAACCACCAGTGAAATCTTTGTCATTTTCAGTTGTATCGATATACTCTGATTGACCTTGAATTTCAAATTGGTATGCTTGAGCGCCGGTCATGGCTAATAATAAAGCAGTGGCTAAACCGAGTTTTTTCATAATCTTTTCCAATAGGAGAAATTGGTGAAACAGACGGCATTGTATTGTAACAAGATATTAAGTCAATGACGTTTAAGGCCACTGTTTACAAAGTAGATACATGAAATTTACATTGTTTAAAAAACGTACATTTGAACAGCTTTACGTCAACCTGGAAAAAAACTTAATTAGAACAACAGACTAAATTCAGACAAAAGTTTTATTTCATATAAAACAGATATCAAATTGTTAAATTAATACATTTATTTTATTGTTTATTTGTGTTTTTTGATCGATATTACCGATGGTTGTTTTGCGATCAATGTCAAGAAAATGTCATTAAATTCTGCTTATTTTTAGAATTAATTTGTGATTGTATAATCATTTCATGTGAATATTGTTGTTTTATTCTCAATTATTTATAAAAACGATAATTAATTTATATCCGATCAATTTAATAGGTTTTACAAAGTAAAAGATATTCTGGATAATGAGTCAATAAAGTTCATTCATTTTAAATGAATTTTTTTGAGATTTTGAGTTTATATGCCCAGCTTTCCCCAAGGTTGGGCTTTTTTTTATTTAAAAATTCAAAGCAAATCGCATTAAATAGATCATAAAAATATTGCACCAATATATAGCATAAATAAGCAAAAGATGAATTATGTTGGCATGATTCTTGCCAAAAAAAATCCCAATTTTCAAAGAAAACTGGGATTTTTCGCCAAAATCTGGAGCAAATCAATAAATTCTGCTGAGGAATATTAATAAATTGCCCTAATGAGGTGCATTATGCACCAATATATTGCACATGTAAATATTTTCTTACATTCAATTTAAAAAATAATTCATGGGCTCATCTACACTATTTCAGATAGAGTTGATGCCTAAGTAAAGTTTATGAGTAATAACCTATTTAAATTTAAAATAAAAAGCAGTGTATTGATCATCCTGAGTAGTTTGGCTTTTTCAGGTTGTGTTTCGAAGCTTAATTTGCATGATCCAGCTTCATCACAAAGAACAAGTGAAATTCCGTTGTTGTTTAATTATGCGCAAACTCAAGCCGTCTTTGTGACTTATGACGGAACTCAATTTAAACGCTATGGGAATGATTTAAATAGAGCCAAGACTGCGTATATTCCAGCCTCTACTTTTAAAATGTTGAATGCCTTAATTGGTTTGCAACATGCGAAAACGACAAATACAGAAGTATTTAAGTGGAATGGTGAAAAAAGATCTTTTCCTGCATGGGAAAAAGATATGACCTTGGCACAAGCAATGCAGGCTTCCGCCGTACCTGTATATCAGGAGTTGGCACGACGTATTGGTTTGGATTTGATGAGTCAAGAAGTCAAACGTGTTGGTTTTGGTAATACACAAATTGGTCAACAGGTGGATAATTTCTGGTTGGTTGGTCCATTGAAAATCACCCCAGAGCAAGAAGCTAAATTTGCTTATCAATTGGCAAAGAAAACATTGCCTTTTGATGATGCTGTACAACAGCAAGTCAAAGATATGCTTTATGTCGAAAGACGTGGTGATTCCAAGCTCTATGCCAAAAGTGGCTGGGGAATGGATGTTGAGCCACAAGTGGGTTGGTATACAGGATGGATAGAACAGCCGAATGGTCAGATCACCGCTTTTGCTTTAAATATGCACATGCAGACAGGAGATGATCCTGCCGAACGTAAGCAACTGACATTAAGTATCTTAGATAAATTAGGCTTATTCTTTTATTTGAGATAAATGCAGTAGGTAAAAAAATGCCCAGTTTATTGGGGGAAACTGGGCAATAAAAAAGATATATTTTCAAATAATGAGAATTTCTATCTGAGTCTAATTTTATGCAAATTCTATTTATATGTAAAATGTGAATTTTGAATATTACTCATCTATAAAAACGATAATATAAAGCAGTTGAACGCTGTAGATTAAACTTGATTATGTGGAGTAGTTTATGTGTATATATTCTATAATATAAACAAAATTTTTTAGCTTTATTACGATATAACTTCCCACAGGACCATGGTGATGGTGCATGAACTCAGATCAGAACAAATAAGCACGCGTTTGCTTATCCTCATGTCAGTCATCATTTTGTCTGTTTTGTTAATTGCTGTTCCACAAATCATCAGTAATTATCGAGAGTATAGCCGAGCAAATCGAGCTTTAGTCAATATTCAAGCCTTGCAAGTTTTTGCTGAAACATCCAATAAAATTTCACGGGAAAGAGCGCCAACAAATAAAGCAATGTCGAGCTCGACAGCAAATTTTCCAGACAGAATAAAAGAATTGCAGGACTATCGTAAGGACGTAGATCAACAGATTAATTTAACCGTAGAGACCTTAAACAAGGCGGGGTTTACCAGTTTGGCGGATCAAGTAGATGTTCAATTAAGACATGATTTGAACATCGCCCGTAAACAAGTCGATGCTTATTTAGCCTTGCCGTTAAAAGAACGTAATTCAGTGCAAATGGATCAAGTGATTCAGGGAATGTTTCGGGCATGGGACAGTTGTAGAGCCATGTTGCAGCAATTAATTAACCATTCAAAAAAGAATAATAGCGATGTGACGGATTATGCTTCAATTGTGCTGATATTGGCTGATTTACGTGATCAATCTGGACGAGTCGCGTCCAATATCATGGCACCCCTAAGCTTTTCCGAACCATTGCCTGAATATAACAAAGCACGCTCATTACAAACGCAAGAACAGGTTAAATATTTATGGCGTTTGATGGATACCATGCAAATAGAATCCTTAAAAACCCCTGAGTATCTTTATTTATATGGTCAAGTAAAAACTCAATTTATTGACCAAGGTTTACCCATTGTAAATCGTTTGGTGCAAGAGAGTAGAAATCAGCAGCCTTATTTTTTAACGGCAAACCAACTGACAGATGCAATCGTGGATAAGTTTACCACGGTGGTAAATTTACAAAAATATCTACTTGAAACCCACGCCTTAAGTGCGCGTCATCGAATGGAATCGGAGCAACGTCAATTTTTTATCACTTTATTTATTTCTCTTTTGTCATTGTCGGTAGCAGTTTTTACGATGTTATATACACGTAAAAAGTTATTTGAACCCTTGATATATGCAAGAAATATGATCTTAGAGTTATCACAAGTTCAAGAGCGTGATTATATAGGTGCAGCTTCGATACAAACCAAAGAGGTGCATACCCTAACCGATGCATTGGATAAATTAAAAGAAATGCTCAAGCAACGCGATGCTTTTGAATTTCAATTACAAAATAGTGCCAACACCGACAGCTTAACCGGTGTTTCAAATCGACTCGCTTTAGAGGTTTATTTAAAAAATATCGCAACACAACCTGATCGCTTTCAAGAGTTGACCTTGATCATGGTGGATATTGATAATTTTAAATATGTGAATGATCGCTTTGGACATATTTTAGGTGATTCGGTTATTGTTGAAATTGCTCGATGTTTAAAAGCAAATATTGCGCAATCCGATTTAATTGTACGTTTTGGTGGTGATGAGTTTTTGATTTTAATTGATCGCATCCAATGGGATTGGGCATTACAAATTTCTGAAAGTATTTTGGCTGATGTATCACGGTTAAATTTTAATAGTTCGATGTCTAACGAACAGCTGAATGTTTCTGTCAGTATTGGCGTGGCAACAGGGGCTGAAAGTTGGGAAGCTTTGTTTAATCGGGCAGATGCATCGCTATTTAAAGCCAAAGCACAAGGTCGAAATAAAGTTGTGGGATGATCGATTGGGTATCTTGATGATGATTAACCCGTTTGAAAATGTTGATTTATCGTCAGCATTTAATGATAAAAATACTGAATTATTTTGAAGTGACTTTAAGCAACTCAGCATACAATTGATTTAAAAATCGTTGCTGTTCGGCATTGTCTTTAAAGTAGCGTTGATAAAGCACACTACAGCTTTCCACATCAACAATATTACTTGGATTAAATGACCAATCCTCTGTATTTTTAATACTAATCCCTAGATTATCACCACAACGTTGCCACTGTTTGGAGAAGCCAGATTTTTGATTGGGAGCAAGCTGCTTAAATTCTGCGTTAAGGCTAAAGCCGCGCATTTCTGAGTTGCTGAATTTGTTGATCGCACTGATTGGCACACCAGCCCATATAATGGTTTGTCCACTCGGCAATGAGATGCCTTTCAGTTTACTTTCATTCATTAACTGACTTTGTCTGCCTGTTTTAAAGCCCTGTTTTTCATAGGTCAAAGTTGAGCCAGCAGGAAGCTGTATTTTTTTAATCAGTAAGGGTTGGGTGGTTATAAAATAAGGATTGTCGGGTCTGCCATTACCACCCGCAATGTTTATGCTACAACTGCTGAGTAAACAGATACTTGGGACTAAAAGGCATGAGTAAAGAAGCTTCATAAGGAAAATATCCTGTGCTATGCATTGATCTTGCCTTGTTTAAATTAGAAATGCAAAATTTGCTTTAAAAAATCCCAAAATTAAGCAGATGATTATTGAAATATAGGATGAAAAAAGGCTGAGAATCTGAGTTTTATAAAAATTATATGAGCTATTTAATTTCGAGCTTAGCTGATTAATCTCCTCCTAAGTCCTGTGGGATAAAGAGAGAAACTCCCTCCTTATTTAAAGGAGGGAAGGGAAGATGCAGTGAATTACTTTAACAACGGCTTTAAGAATTTCGCTGTATGTGAAACTTTAGATTTCACCACCTGTTCTGGGGTACCTTCCGCAATAATCTGACCACCACCTGCACCACCTTCAGGGCCTAAATCAATCACCCAGTCCGCCGTCTTAATCACATCGAGATTATGCTCAATCACAACAATGGTATTGCCCTTATTGCGTAGTTCATGAAGAATATCGAGCAGTTTGGCAATATCGTGGAAATGCAAACCAGTGGTTGGTTCATCCAGTACATACAAGGTTTTACCTGTATCACGCTTTGCTAGCTCACGTGCCAGTTTGACTCGTTGCGCTTCACCACCAGATAACGTTGTTGCAGACTGACCTAAGCGGATATAGCCTAACCCGACTTGGTTTAAGGTTTCCAAACGACGGTGAATCACAGGGATTGCATCAAAGAAATGCATCGCATCTTCGACAGTCATTTCCAATACATCAGAAATATTTTTGCCTTTATAACCAACTTCCAAAGTTTCACGGTTATAGCGCTGACCATGGCAGTTATCACAAGGCACGTACATATCGGGTAAGAAGTGCATGGCAACTTTGATCATACCATCCCCCTCACACACCTCACAGCGCCCGCCTTTGACGTTAAATGAGAAACGACCTGCAGCATAACCACGGGCTTTGGCTTCAGGGGTTTGTGCAAACAATTCACGAATCGGGGTAAACAAACCGGTATATGTCGCTGGGTTGGAACGTGGAGTACGTCCAATAGGGCTTTGGTCAATGTCTACCACTTTATCAAGGAACTGTAAGCCATCAATCGAATCAAACTTTTCAGCAGTTAAGGTGGTTGCACCATTTAATTGCGTTGCAGCAAGTGGTAACAGGGTACGGTTAATTAAGGTTGATTTACCTGAACCCGAAACACCTGTCACACAAGTCATCACACCTAAAGGAATCGTCAAATCAACATTTTGTAAGTTATGCCCTGATGCGCCCATCAGTTTAATTTGTTCTTCAGGCTTAGGTGGTTTAACCCGCTCTTTGGGCACCGCAATTTTTAACTTACCAGATAGGTATTTTCCTGTCAGTGAGTTCTCATTGGCTGCGAGTTCATCATAGGTTCCCTCGGCAATGATATGACCGCCATGTACACCAGCCCCCGGACCGATATCAATAATATGGTCTGCTGCACGAATTGCATCTTCATCATGCTCAACCACTAAAACTGTATTACCCAGATCACGCAAACGAACCAGTGTTTCAAGTAAACGATCATTATCACGTTGGTGTAAACCAATGGATGGCTCATCTAAAACGTACATCACCCCCATTAGACCAGCACCAATTTGTGAGGCTAGGCGGATACGTTGTGCTTCACCACCTGAAAGCGTTTCAGCAGAGCGAGACAGGCTTAAATAATTTAAACCGACTGATACAAGAAAGTGCAAACGCTCGCGAATTTCTTTAAAAATCTTATCGGCAATTTCACCTTTGGCACCTTCAAGATTTAAATCTTGATAGTAGCTTTCAGCATCACCAATCGACATTTTGGTAATTTGGGCAATAGTTTTGTCTTTAACACGCACATGACGTGAAATTTCATTTAAACGTGAACCGCCACAAGCATCACAAGCGGCATTGGATAAATACTGCGCCAGATCATCACGGACATAATTAGATTCAGTTTCACGATAACGACGCTCTAAATGAGGCAAAATGCCTTCAAAAGGTTGTACACGATTGTGTTTACGACCACGCTCATCGATATAGCTAAGATCGACTTTTTCTTTTCCTGTACCATAAAGAAATTTCTTTTTTGTATCAGCATCGAGTTCATTCCAAGGCGTGTCTAAAGAAAACCCAAAATGATCTGCAACTTTCTGAATCATGCTGTAATAGTATGGACGTTGTCTGTCCCAGCCGCGGATTGCGCCTTGGCTAATAGAAACATCTGGACTTGGAATGAGTTTTTCAGCACTGAAATGACTACGAGTACCTAAACCGTCGCAGACAGGACAGGCACCAAATGGATTATTGAACGAGAACAAACGTGGTTCGAGTTCAGCAACAGCACGGTCGCATTCAGGGCATGAATGTTTTGCTGAAAATACACGGTCAGGATGTTCACCACCCATCCACGATAAAATCGCCAGATCACTGCCTAAACGTAAGGCTGTTTCAAAGCTTTCGGCAATTCGGTTACCTAAGTCATCACGGACTTTAAAGCGGTCAACCACAACTTCAATGGTGTGCTTTTTCTTTTTATCGAGTTCTGGTGGTGTATCGATATCAATCACTTCACCATCCACGCGCGCGCGGACAAAACCTTGGCTTTGTAATTGCTCAAACAGGTTGCTGTATTCGCCTTTACGCTCACGA
This sequence comes from Acinetobacter sp. BIGb0196, assembly GCF_011759595.1. Taxonomy (NCBI): domain Bacteria; kingdom Pseudomonadati; phylum Pseudomonadota; class Gammaproteobacteria; order Moraxellales; family Moraxellaceae; genus Acinetobacter; species Acinetobacter sp. BIGb0196. Next base: position 10,964 of record NZ_JAAOZA010000001.1, read on the forward strand.
ACAACTGGTGCAAGGAGCATCAACGCTGTACCTTCTTCCAGTCCTTTCACTGCATCGACCATTTCAGAAACAGTTTGTGCAACCATCGGCAAGTCATGCTCTGGGCAGTAAGGTGTACCAACGCGTGCATAGAGTAAACGTAAATAGTCGTAGATTTCAGTAATGGTTCCCACGGTTGAACGTGGGTTATGGCTGGTAGATTTCTGTTCAATCGCAATCGCAGGGCTTAAACCTTCAATTGAATCAACTTCAGGCTTTTCCATTTGTGAAAGGAACTGACGTGCATAAGCAGATAAAGATTCGACATAACGGCGCTGACCCTCTGCATATAAGGTATCGAAAGCCAGAGATGATTTCCCTGAGCCTGAGAGTCCTGTGATGACCACAAACTTGTCACGTGGAATATCGAGTGACACATTTTTTAAATTATGGGTACGTGCGCCTCGAATACGGATATGACTTTGACTCATAAAAGCTTTCTCGAAATTATGCGAATTAAAGGGGTATATGATAGCGATTTAATTTTGTTCAAGCTGTAAAAAATAGTTTTTAAACGACAAATTGTGTCATGTAACTGACCATTTAAAACTGTGATGGAGTTTGAGTTTTTGAATAAAATAATAAGATTCATATGTTTATGATAGTTTTAAACAATTCTTAGGGTCGCATTCAGCTACTTTAAAATCAAAGCTATAATTTATTTAAAATAAGTCATTGAAGAAAAATGAGATATGCAGTCAGTTTTTTGATGCTGTGCTGATTTCTGAATACTTATTTCGATATTGCATAGGGTAGAACGAATAAACCAGATCAGCTTCAAGATTGGTCCTGTGATGCAATCAATAACCACTTATCTAAAAAAGAGAATTGTTAGACAAGGTTTCTGTGATTAACCATTGTTTTTATTATAAAATATGTGATATCTATCGCACTTGTGGAGGGCTTGAAAATGAATATACGAAAAATTATATCAGTTATTTGTTTTGCATTTTCTTGCAATGTCTTGGCTGGCGAGACTTCACAAGTTTTATTTGATCAAGTGTTAAATTTAAAACCCAATCAATTGTACGAATTAGAATTAGAAGATGTACAAGCGGGGGATCAGATTTGGACCGCGGTTTATTTGGTTGGGCGACAAAATTATCCGGGACTTACTGCAAAAGTTGAGTTTGTCATGGACAATCAAGGTTTGTTAAATAAAGCCAATCCAAGTGAGCATGCTGTATACCAAGCACTGATCGCAGAAAATTTGACGCAAACTAATCAATATTCATTCAAGCAATTCAAAGGCTTAAAGACATTCATTGAAGATACGTCAGAACAGCTGATTACAGATCCAATATTGGAAAAAACAGATAGCATTCGTATTTATAGTCAAGTGAATGATTGGATCCCTGAATACAACACTTATGAACCCACCAAAGTGAAATTTGGCATTCAAAACCCTTTGGATTTTGACATTGTTGCGGCTTATGTTTTGGTGGGCAAAGGCGAAAAGCCTGCTGAACTCAGTGAATTAAATTTTAAAAATATTCAACCCACTTATGCCTCACCTTTACCGCCAGTACAAGCCGATTTTACCCAAGCTGAAGTGAATAAATCTGAGACTCACTTGAGTAGAAATGAGCTAAAGTTTATCTTTTTTATCCTGATGGCTATTGTTATGGGCTTGGTTGCTTTTATTAACCGTGGCAAATTAAAACGCGCTTTTTAAACGCGTAACTTCTACGTCACTAAATTTCTAATATTTTAGATTTCAAATTTACACGCTTGGCGTAAACTCTTGCACTGATCATGTGTTCGAGTAATTTTAGATGTTGTCCTTATTTTTGAAATGTATTCTGGGTGCAGCAGTGGTTTTGTTGATTTCAATTCTTTCAAAAAGTAAGGCATTTTATATTGCAGGTTTAGTCCCACTTTTTCCAACATTTGCATTGATCGCACATGTGATTGTAGCGCAGGAAAAAGGTGCTGAAGCTTTAAAGCAAACAGCATTATTCGGGCTGTGGTCATTGATTCCGTATCTCATTTATTTGCTCACGGTCTATTTACTGGCAACTAAGCTTTCGATGTGGTCTTGTTTAGGGATTGCAACGTTATGCTGGATTGTAGCTGCTGCGGTTTTGATTTATGCATGGCAATTGTTTCAGAATGGATCGATTTTATGATTTATTGAATTAATAAAAAAGAGTTGCAATGAATACTTTTGAGTGGATTGTAAAGTTAATGAGCCTTTGATCAAGGCTCATTTTTTAAGGATATATTTTAATAATCAGCTGTTTAAACAATAAACTGTTTTGGGCTTTCTAGGTTCTTAATGGCATTGTAGATTTGATCTGCATGATTACACACAATCAGTTTTGCCCGATGTTGAGGCGGTAAAAAACCTTCAATAACAGCATGGTCTAATTGCGCAATCAAATGGTCATAGAAACCATTGACGTTATATAACATCATCGGTTTTTGATGTTGATTCAATTGTCCCCATGTCGCGACTTCTAGAATTTCCTCAAAGGTACCAAAGCCACCGGGCAGTGCGACAAAAGCACTCGCTCGTTCAGCCATCATTGCTTTGCGTTCATGCATGTTTTGTACAATATGTAATTCTGTTAATTGGTTATGGGCAATTTCATAATCCAGCATAAATTCGGGAATAACACCAACAACATCACCACCATGTTCCGTGACCGTATCTGCAACTTGGCCCATTAAGCCAATACTTGCACCACCATAGACGATTCCAAAACCTTGTTCTGCGATGCCTTGGGCAAGTTGGATGGCTTTTTCTCGATAGGTAGGGTTATTTCCAGGTCGGGAGCCACAATAGAGAGCGATTAAACATTGTGTGGCTTTATGTTGTTGTTGATCTAATTCGAAAGGTTTATTCATCATTACAGGCAATACACTATTCATAATTTATTTTTTCACCTTAACTTATCATGTTCTTATACATTTCTACTACTTTAAGTAAGAAATGTGACAAAAACATGTTGTGTTATCGGCGCTTTTGCAATGATTTGTATCGCTTTGATTTTGTATTTAATTTTAGGTAAATCAGTAAAAATCCTGATAAATGAGATGAAATTCCTGTCTGGATTGCCTATAATTAAGGCTTATTTATCAACAAATGAATCATCATGGGTAGTGGTTGTAGTCGCTCCGAAAATGCACAATCTTTAGACAAAATAATAGTTCAAAATACACTAAAGTTTTCTTCTCAATTCCGAAATTTACAGTTCTCACATGCTGAAAATAGCTATTGCACATTTTCAATGGAGCAAGATCAATGATACTTGAGTGGATGTCTGATCCTTCTGCATGGGTTGGTCTTGCAACTTTAGTTGTTTTAGAAATCGTTTTGGGTATTGATAACCTTGTATTTATTGCAATTTTGGCAGAAAAACTTCCGCCTGAACAACGTGATAAAGCAAGGATCATTGGGCTTTTACTTGCCCTCTGTATGCGTATGGTGTTACTGGCATCTATTGCATGGGTGGTGACATTAACCGAACCATTATTCCATCTCTTTGAGCATGCTTTTTCTGGGCGTGATCTGATCCTGCTGTTTGGTGGTGTGTTCTTATTGTTTAAAGGCACAATGGAACTACATGAGCGTCTTGAAGGTGGTCAGGATCTTAAAGAAGAAAATCCTGTACATGCTGTATTTTGGATGGTCATTGTTCAAATTGTTGTTTTAGACGCCGTATTTTCCCTAGATAGTGTGATCACCGCTGTGGGAATGGTGAAAGAACTCTCAGTGATGATGATCGCTGTGGTGATTGCCGTAGCTATTATGCTGTGGGCATCAAAAGCCTTGATGGACTTTGTCAATAAGCACCCGACAGTAGTGATTCTATGTCTTGGCTTTTTGATGATGATTGGTTTTTCATTGATCGTCGAAGGTTTTGGTTATCACATTCCAAAAGGTTACTTATATGCAGCGATTGGTTTCTCGGTACTGATCGAGTTTATGAACCAAACCATGCGTAAAAACCAAGAGAAAATGGTGACAACGACCGACTTACGTTTCCGTACAGCTTCAGCAGTCTTGAAAATGTTAGGTGGAAAAAGTGCCGATAGTCAAAATGGTAAAGCGGATGATGTGATCGCAACACAAGCACTGGCAGATGAAATTTTTGATGATGAAAATGGCGCTTACCATAGTGTTATGGTTCAAGGGGTCTTGGGACTATCAGAACGTCCTGTAAAATCGGTCATGACACCGCGCCCTGAATTAGAATGGTTAGATTTGGATGAAGACGAAGCCAGCATTAAAGAAAATTTGATGGCAATGTCACATTCTCGTTTAATTTTGGCACATGGTGAATTGGATAATATCGCGGGTATTGTTTTAACCCATAAAGTCTTGAATGATTATATCGAAACGGGTGTTTTAAATTTTGAAAAACACTTACGCGAGCCTGTGATTGTGCATGAAAATGCACAAGTATTGATGGTGATGGAGCAACTTCGTCAGGCACCCTTACAAATGGCGATTGTATTAAATGAATATGGGTCAATTGAAGGGATTGCAACGCCGATTGATGTGCTTGAAGCAATCGCAGGCGAGTTCCCTGATGAAGATGAACTAGAAGCTGCTGCGGAAAGTCTTGAAGATGGTTCGTTGATCCTTGAAGGTTCAACCGATATTCGTCATGTTTCTTTGCTGTTAGGTCGTGATTTAGTCGATGAGTCAGAACAATACTCAACCCTTTCGGGTTATATCTTGTTCCATCTCGGGCGTTTGCCTGAAAATGGTCAAAAGCTTCAAGTCGATGGTTATGAGTTTGAAGTGGTAACGATGGATGGGCATAAGATTGAGAAGGTGCATATTATGGCATTAACAAAATCTAAAGATGCTGAGTCCTAATGGATTTGTTGTAATGAAGCCAGTCGAAAGACTGGCTTCTTTTTATTTTGTTTTTGAAAATAATGATTTAAACCATATCGTTAAAATGATGTCCGAATGGCATCATTCATATAGAAAGAATAGGTTTCGATTTCCTGCTGGGTTGGATTATCATTGAACCTATTCAGATTTTGAGTATTTTCATGTCCAATCTATCCTGTCCATGTGGTTCAGCACTTTATGCTGAATGCTGTCAGCCGCTGCATTTGGGTCAGAACAAAGCCAAGACAGCAGCACAGTTGATGCGTTCGCGTTATAGCGCTTTTGCCAAACATGAGATTGATTATATAGTTCAGACCACTGCGCTTGGACAGCAGCAAGCTTTGGATGTTAAAGCGATTTCAGATTGGAGCAAAGCCAATCAATGGCTCAGTCTTGACGTGGTGCAAGCCCAAGAAAAGCTCGATAAAAATCATGCTCAAGTTGAATTTAAAGCACATTTTCATGATGGTCAGCAGGCTCAAATACACCATGAAGTTTCATACTTTGTCCAGCATGCTGGTGTATGGTATTTCCTAGATCCAACCACAGATCAGCCTATCACTATGAAACAGCCATGTATTTGTGGATCCGCCAAAAAATTTAAGCAATGTTGCGCACAATTTTTATAACTTTTAGTTCATTTTTGACTTAAAATAGCGCGCATCTTTTCCCATCAGTGGATGAAGGGCAATGTTACTGACGATTATTTATATTATAGCCATTACAGCAGAAGCCATGACTGGAGCGTTGTCCGCAGGACGACGCAGTATGGATTGGTTTGGGGTGATACTGATTGCCTGTGTCACTGCACTCGGTGGTGGTTCTGTGCGAGATGTTTTACTTGGACATTATCCACTGACTTGGGTGAAACATCCTGAATACCTTGTTCTGACATGCTGTGCTGCCTTTGTCACCATTATTATTGCCAAATGGATGAAGCATTTACATTCAATTTTCTTATTGTTGGATGCTTTAGGCTTAATTGGTTTTACCATTATTGGCTGTCAAATTGCCTTGCAAATGGGACATGGTTTTGTGGTTTCCGCGGTTGCTGGGGTATTAACAGGGGTATCTGGTGGTATTCTACGAGATATTCTGTGTAATGATGTTCCGTTGGTATTCCGTCGTGAACTGTATGCGTCGATTTCCTTTGTTGCGGTGATTTTCTATTGGTTCTGTATAGATTTTGGTTTATCGCTTGAAATTACCGTGGTTTCTACTTTAGTTTTTGGTTTTGCATTACGTTGTGTGGCGATTTATTTTGGTTTGGAAATGCCGAAATTTATCTATAAAGATGATGATGAACAATCGGCATCTTCTAAAGATGAGTCCTAAGGATGGATGCTTGAACAGCAGCTATTGATTGTGAATCTCTGCATTTAACTTTGAGCTTGGTATGTCATATCAGATTCATCAAAATATTAAACTTGAAAAATTTACTGACCTAGATTTTGCTGTGTATTTTGAATTGGTCAAAAATATTAAAGTCATGCAAATGATTACCGAGCGAGCATTAACGCTTGAGGAAGCGCATACGGAATTTGCCAAGATTTTATCTAAGAATGCCTATAATGTAGCATTGGGAAATTATAAAATTCTTGATACTCAAACAAATGACTTTATCGGTTTAGCTAAACTCGAGTTGGATCAGCCAACAGCAACAACTGCGGAGTTGGGCTATATGCTTTTACCCGAATATTGGGGGAAAGGCATTGCCAGTCAAGTTGTTACATTTTTAATTGATCATGCAAAAAAACAACCATATTTAAAGGATCTCATGGCTATCATTGATCCCGAAAATATACCTTCAAGAAAAATATTGATAAACAATGGTTTCCATTCTAAAGAGTTTAAAGATTTTGACGGACTAGCAGGAGAAATTCTGCTGTTCAGTCTTTAAAATTAAACAGCGAGCCAAAGTTGTTTCTGCTTTTACATATTTGTTGAGTGCATTATGGATTTAGTATCACGTGTACAACGCTTACCCATAGGTAAATTTCACTATACCTTACTCTGGGTGATCGGACTGGGCTGGATGTTTGATGCCATGGATACAGGACTGATCTCCTTTATTCTCACCAAAATGGCAGAAGAATGGCAAATGACCCCTACTGAAAAAGGCTGGGTAGTCTCCATTGGCTTTGTGGGTATGGCAATTGGTGCTGTATTTTCAGGTGGTTTGGCTGATCGAATTGGTCGTAGAACAGTCTTTGCGATTACTTTGGTGACCTATAGCATTGCAACCGCGTTATGTGCTTTTGCGCCGAATCTGACTTGGTTATTGCTGTTCCGTTTTATTGTCGGCTTAGGGCTGGGTGGGCAACTTCCTGTGGCGGTGACTTTGGTCAGCGAATATATCCCCGCTCAAGTACGTGGTCGATTTATTGTACTGTTAGAAAGTTTCTGGGGACTTGGCTGGCTTGTTGCTGCACTTATTTCTTATTTTGTGATTCCTGATTATGGTTGGCATATTGCATTTTTGATTGGTGGTTTACCTGCAATTTATGTTTTTATGATTCTCAAAAAAGTGCCTGAATCGGTCCCTTATTTGATTAATCGTGGACGAATTGAAGAAGCCCATGCACTGGTACAGAAACTTGAACGGCAGTGTGGTGTAGAAGTGATTGAAACCATTGAAGTCAAACCTGTTGCAGCAAAACAAACGATTTCATTTTCACAGCTTTGGTCAGGTGCTTTTGCCCGTCGTACTTTGATGCTGTGGTTGATTTGGTTTGGTATCGTCTATTCTTATTATGGCATTTTTACTTGGTTACCAAGTTTGCTGGTCAAACAGGGCTATACCATTGTGCAGTCTTTTGAATATGTACTCGGGATGATTTTGGCGCAATTACCTGGTTATGTGGCTGCGGCTTGGTTGGTGGAAAAGCTTGGACGTAAAGCAACCCTCGCTGGTTTTATTGGTCTGTGTGCGCTTTCTGCTTACTTCTTTGGTCAAGCAACCTCAGTCAATATGATTATGTTGTGGGGATGCTTAATGTCGTTCTTTAATTTGGGTGCATGGGGGGTTCTATATACTTATACACCTGAACAATACCCAACCAATATTCGTGCTTTTGGCTCAGGCTGGGCATCTGCAATCGGTCGTATGGGGGGGATTGTCGCACCGTTGGTGGTGACCCATATGATGGTGGCAAGTGATGGGTTTAGTTCAGTCTTTATGATGTTTACGATTGTACTTTTCGCTGTTGCCGCTGTGGTTTTGATCTTGGGTGAAGAAACCAAAGGTAAGACCTTAGAAGAGATTGGGTTATAGTCGTTTATTGAAATATATAAAAACATAGCGCTAAAAAAATGATAACAAAGAAAAAGTATACAATGGCTGATATAGGGTTAATCTTACCTCTCAGCCATTTTAATTTCTCTAACGTTAAAATTAAAAAACCAATCATTTATAGAGATATTATGCAATAGATCAGACCAGTATTGAGGGTGAAATAATGAAAAGTAAAATAGGATTAAGCTTTTGCATGTTTTATCTTTTGCTTACCGCATTTTGCCTTTATATCGCATTAGATCCAATGACGGATAACAAAGGAAACTTTGTTTTCTTACAATTACCCATAGGTTTTCAAGTGTCGGCATTTAATGCAATTGGATTAGGCCCTTTATTCGATCGGTTGTCTTGGACGCAAGCGTACAGCTTCGTAGTTCCTGTTACTTTGCTGCTTCTATATGGGATCGGGTGGTTGTTGAGTTCGAGCATCCATTCTATACAAACGCGAAATGGACCACTTCAATAAGTTTCAGCATTTATAAATTTCATTTGAAATAAAGCGCATACCCCAATTTAAAAATAGCAGTTTAAATAAAAGTTGCTCATTTCTTAAAAAATGGATAATTTTACGTCATTAGAAAGATCTTAAGACGCAATTTGTCGTTGTAGGGTACACTGGCACTTGTGTAGTCAGACCCTGCGACTTAGCATAAGAACGTAGATACCAAACATTTATTTAGAACGCACTTATTTAGGATAAAAGGTTGTTATGACAAGCCTTGCGCATCATGCGACAGAAAATCGTTCCGTAGCAGAATTTACTGAACAAGCTTACCTCAACTATGCCATGTACGTGATTATGGATCGTGCATTGCCACACATTAGTGATGGTTTAAAACCTGTACAACGCCGTATCGTTTATGCGATGAGCGAATTGGGCTTAAAACCAAGCGGTAAGCCGAAAAAGTCTGCACGTACAGTCGGTGATGTATTGGGTAAATACCATCCGCATGGTGACTCAGCCTGTTATGAGGCCATGGTGTTGATGGCACAGCCATTTAGTTACCGTTACCCATTTATTGAAGGGCAAGGGAACTGGGGTTCGCCTGATGATCCTAAATCATTTGCAGCTATGCGTTATACCGAAGCCAAACTCTCACCTTATAGTGATTTGTTACTTTCTGAATTAGGTCAAGGGACTTGCGATTGGCAAGATAACTTTGATGGTTCAATGAAAGAGCCTGTCAATTTACCAGCGCGTGTACCAAATATTTTACTCAATGGTACCACTGGTATTGCAGTGGGAATGGCAACGGATATTCCGCCACACAATTTACGTGAAGTGGTTAAAGGTACGATTGCTTTAATCCGTAATCCAAACTTAACAGATGAAAAAATTGCAGAATATATTCCTGCACCCGACTTACCGACCAAAGCAGAAATTATTACACCACGTGATGAATTATTAAAAATTCAAATGACTGGACGTGGTAGCTATCGTACCCGTGCTGTATATACCATTGAAAAAAATGAAATTATCATCACTGAGCTGCCATATCAAGTTTCTGGCTCGAAAGTCATCACGCAAATTGCAGATCAAATGCAAGCCAAAAAACTGCCATTGGTCAGTGACTTACGTGATGAATCAGACCATAAAAACCCAACACGTTTGGTGATTGTATTACGTTCAAATCGTATCGATGCCGATGCAGTCATGAGTCATTTGTTTGCGACAACCGATTTAGAGTCGAGCTATCGTGTCAATATGAACATGATCGGTGCTGATGGTCGTCCACAAGTCAAATCAATCCGTCGCATTTTATTAGAATGGATTGAAATTCGTAAGAGTACTGTCACACGTCGTCTTCAATATCATCTGAATAAAATTGAAAAGCGCCTACATATTCTTGGTGGTTTGATCATTGCGTATTTGAACATTGATGAAGTGATCAAAATTATTCGTGAAGAAGATCAACCTAAACCCGTGTTGATGATGCGTTTCAATATCGATGAAGTTCAGGCAGAAGCAATTTTAGAGCTTAAGTTACGCCATTTGGCAAAACTTGAAGAAATGGAAATGCGCCGTGAGCAAGAAGAACTTGAGGCCAGAGCAGCGGTGATTCGTGAACAACTTGCAAATCCAGAGTCATTAAAATCTTTGATTATCGAAGAACTTAAAGATGATGCGAAGAAGTTTGGTGATGATCGTCGTTCACCGATTGTGCAACGTGAAGAATCACAGGCCATTAGTGAACAAGATTTAATGCCTGCTGAAGCGGTAACGGTGATCCTTTCTGAGGCGGGTTGGGTTCGTGCAGCCAAAGGTCATGATATTGATGTTGAAAAATTAAATTTCCGTGCCGGTGACCAGTACTTAAGTTCAGCACAAGGTAAGTCGAATCAGAAAGTATATATTTTAGATGAAACTGGACGAAGTTATGCTTTGGCCATCAATAGTTTGCCATCGGCGCGTGGTTTAGGAGAACCGTTGAGTTCAAAACTTTCTCCAGCCAATGCTGTGGGCTTTATGCAAGTCCTGATTGAAGATGAAGAAAAAGAAATAGTTGCTGTAAGTTCAAAAGGTTATGGCTTTAAATCGCAAGCTAAACAATTGGATACCAATGCCAAAGCAGGTAAAACATTCCTGACTGTTGCTGAAAATGCGACAGCAATGCCAATCGAAGTCGTTGAAAACCATACTCATTTGGCTATACTCAGCTCAGCAGGACGCCTACTTTTAATTGAATTATCTGACTTGCCAACGCTCAATAAAGGTAAAGGAAATAAGTTGATACAACTTGAAACTAATGAGTCTGTTCAGTTTATGTTAACTTTGAATTTAGATGAAGTAATACAAGTGCTTGCAGGGCAGCAACAATTAAAATTAAAAGGGGAAGATTTACAGAAATATATCGGTAAACGCGCATCAAAAGGTCAATTGTTACCGCGCGGATATCAAAAAGCAAATAAACTGTTGATTCAAAGATAAAACTAGCATCCTTGGATTGAAATACGTTATATATGCAAAGTGTTCGTGAAAATGGATGCAATATTGAGCACAAAGAAGCCAAAAAATTATGTTCAATATTGAGAAAAACAGTTTAAAACTAAGGATTACTGATTGGAGATTATGGCATTATGGAAAAAGTTTGGTTCGCTGAATATCAAAAAACTGGGATTCCAGAAACAGTAGAATTGCCACAGGAAAATAGCTCTCTTATTGATATTTTTGAGCGTAATTTCCAAAAATTTGGTTCACGTGATGCCTTTATCTTCATGGATAAAGTGATGTCATTCAGTGATCTTGAATTGGCAAGCCGTAAATTTGCAACTTATTTGCAAAGTTTAGGTTTGGCAAAAGGTTCACGTGTTGCAGTGATGATGCCTAACGTCCTTCAGTATCCAGTTGTCGCTTTAGGTGTACTCCGTGCAGGTTTGGTACTTGTGAATGTGAATCCACTTTATACAGCACGTGAATTAGAACACCAACTTAATGATTCAGGCGCTGAAGCGTTGGTCATTGTTGAAAACTTTGCGACTGTTTATCAAGCGATTATTGGTAAAACACCAGTAAAACATGTTGTCATTGCTTCGGTTGGCGATATGTTAGGTACCTTAAAAGGTACTTTGGTTAATTTTGTTTTACGTAAAGTGCGTAAACAAATTCCAGATTGGAATATTCCAGGACATACTAAGTTTAATGCTGCATTGGCAAAAGTAAGTCCAAGTAATTATAAACGTCCAACCATGACCCTCAGTGATACTGCTGTACTTCAGTACACAGGCGGTACTACGGGTGTTTCAAAAGGAGCGGAACTTACCCACCGTAACTTAGTTGCAAACTTGTTGCAATGTGACGGTATTTTCCAAAGTAAATTTGGCCAAGGTGATGGCGCTAAAGATGATCGTATCTTCTGTGCTTTACCGCTTTATCACATCTTCGCATTTATGGTTTGTGCGATGTATGGTATGTATAAAGGTCAGGCAAATATTCTGATTCCAAATCCACGTGATTTACCTGCAGTGATTAAAGAATTACGTAAATACCAACCAGGTTTCTTCCCTGCGGTAAATACCTTGTTTAATGCGCTGGTGCATAATGAAGAATTTAGACAGCTCGACTTCAGTAAGTTAAAAATGGCGATGGGCGGTGGTATGGCCGTGTTACCGTCAACTGCTGAAGAATGGAAAAAAGTTACAGGAACCATCATTATTGAAGGTTATGGTTTATCTGAAACTTCTCCAGTCGCAACTGCAAACCCACCTGCAACGACTGAGTTTAGTGGCACAATTGGTATTCCTTTACCACTGACGGATGTTGCGATCTTAGATGATGATGGCAATCATTTATCACAAGGCGAGCAGGGTGAAATCTCGATTCGTGGTCCTCAAGTCATGAAAGGCTATTGGAATCGTCCAGATGAAACTGCAAAAGTCATGACAGCGGACGGTTATTTCCGTACAGGTGATATTGGGATCATGGATACCCGTGGTTATTTCAAAATTGTCGATCGTAAGAAAGACATGATTTTAGTATCTGGTTTCAACGTCTATCCTTCTGAAATTGAAGAAGTGATTGCGCAACATCCTAAAGTGCTTGAAGTGGCTGCAATTGGCGTACCTGATGAAAAATCTGGTGAAGTGCCAAAACTATTTGTAGTGAAAAAAGATCCATCTTTAACCACTGAAGAAGTTCTTGAATATGCAAAAGAAAACCTAACTGGTTATAAACGTCCGCGTTATGTTGAGTTTATGGATGATTTACCAAAATCAAATGTAGGTAAAATCCTACGTAAAGATTTACGTAAATAATTGAAAAATTAAAGATAAAAAAGCGCCAATAGTGGCGCTTTTTTATCTTCGATGTAAAGTAATCGATCGCTTTATGCGGTGATTTCAACATTTATTTTTTGTGAGAACGAATATACCAACCATCAATATAGGGGCGGCTTAAGCCAACAATTGCTGTAAAGGTTAGCATAGTGCCCATTTGACGCCCTAGTGCAGAAGGATGAATACTGCCATAGCTAAAATAAATATCGATTAAACAGTATACGACAATAATAGCTAACCAAAAGTATAGATTCATACGCTTTATACCAACGGCAAAAAAAGCCACCACCAAAACAATGAGCGTTCCCAAGGTGGATTGCCAATTGTAATTTGCACAAATCACGCACAAGAGAAAAGCCAAAATTGGCAATACAATTTTAAGAATACGATCAATCTCCGCTTGTTGATGGCGCTGCTTTTCTAAAACCTCAAACAATTCATTTTGATCTGGTTGCACGTTATTGTCCTCACTACACAATTTTGCAAAACTCTGCATTTAACAAAAAATATTCTGTTCATGCCATGCTATGATAACTCGCATTAACACTTCATGAGAAAAAATCATGTCTGGGATAGATGGCATCATATATTTAATTCTAATTGCCTGTTTACTTCCTTATGTTTTTACCATTATTGCAAAAGCGTCTGGTGGTTTTAAAGCTGCTGATAATCAGAATCCGCGTGAATTTTTAGCCAAAACCACAGGTTTGGCTGCACGTGCCAATGCAGTACAACAGAATAGTTTTGAGAGCTTACCTTTATTTATTGCTGCGATTTTAATGGCAGAGTATATGGTGGTATCACAACATCTGATTATGATGTTAGGTATCGCCTATATTGTGTTACGCATTATTTATGGAATTTGCTATCTGGCGAATATTTCAGCGCTACGTACCATTATTTGGGCTTTGTCCTTAGCTTGCCCAATTATTTTATTGTTATTGGTTATTCGAATCGTCTAAACAGTTTTCGATGAAATTCATTCATTTTGATGATGCAAAATGTATAATCCGCATCTGTTTGCGCAATTTAGCGTTATAATCGACAAGATTTTAAATAAGACCTCACTTGAAAGAGTATCCTATGAGCTATAGCAATATTCCTGCTGGTAAAGATGCACCAAATGACATCTACGTAATTATCGAAATCCCAGCAAATGCTGCACCGATTAAATATGAAGTAGATAAAGATTCAGATGCTTTATTTGTAGATCGTTTCATGGGTACAGCGATGTTCTACCCAGCGAACTATGGTTATGTACCAAATACATTGTCTGAAGATGGTGACCCATTAGACGTATTGGTTGTAACTCCACACCCATTGGTACATGGTTCAGTGATTCGTTGTCGTCCTGTTGGTAAATTAAACATGGAAGATGATGGTGGTATCGATGCGAAATTGATCGCAGTTCCACATGACAAATTGACTCCGCTTTATAAAGATGTGAAAGAGTATTCAGATCTTCCTGCTTTATTATTGAATCAAATTGAACATTTCTTTGCACATTACAAAGACTTAGAGCCTGGTAAATGGGTTAAATTAACAGGTTGGGAAAGTTCAGAAGTTGCAAAAGCTGAAGTCTTAAAAGCAATCGAAGCTGCAAAATAAGCCAGATTAAAACGTGGTTTGAAGATTGAAAAATGTTCAAACCCATAAAAAAACCTGCATGATTAAATGCAGGTTTTTTTGTTTCTGTGGATTTATTCTAAATTAGAAAAATTTCACAGGAATATCTAAGAAAATACGCCATTCATTGGTATCACCAATGTAGACAGGATTATACGCTTCACTTGCACGGTAGTAAGAGTGACGTAGACGTAAGCTCGCATCTTTTGCAAAACCACTTTGCATGGTGTATTTCACCTGATTAAAGAATTCACGTTCTTGTCCATCATCAGTTACATTGCGGACTTTAATATCCCAACCATAGACAAATGCTGTGGTCCAATTTAAGCCAGCAACACCATAATTGCTAAAGTCTAGGTTATATTGAACTTGTGCTGATTTTTCATGGTTACCAATAAAATCAGACATATAAGAGTTTGGTAGATAAATACTTTGGAAACCGTCAGCATTTTGACCATAGTCATAACCCACATCACCTGTATTTTGTTGGTAAGCCAACATCACAGTGTGCGGACCTTGATTATAAGTAGAAGACAATGCCCAGATATTATTGGTTTTTTCTACGCCTGCTTTACCTGTATTTGCATAATCCGCATCAACAGGACCTGTTGCAGAATAGGTATTGGCATTTTTATCAAACTTGGTGTGATAACCACTGAAATCAAAAGTTAAAGAACTTTGATTTGCCAATGGGTATTTATAATTTGCATTGATATAATGACGTTCTAACGCATTTTTAGAATCTAAACCATAATAAGACGCGCTAAGCTGGTCATCAAATTTGTATTTAGCACCCCAAACAATCGCATCATCTAATTTATTACCATCAGTCTTGATCTGATCAGACATTTGGTCTTTGGTGAATTTACCCGCAACAAGTTCTAAGTTTTTAATTTCATGGCTGGTTAATAACGTACCTGTAAAATATTCAGGAACAAGACGCGTTGTATTACTTGCAAGTACAGGTAAGTCGAGAACTTGCGTACCATAACGTACAGTCGTATTTGAGAAACGAGCTTTTACGTTTGCGCCACCACGTGCCCAATGATCATATGGATCAACTCGTCCATTTGCGTCTCTTGCACCATTATTTTTGAGTGCAATCATATTATTGCCAGCATGGGTGTTTGGACCGATTTTAAAAGAACCATCACCAACTACACCAACACCGAAACCGACGATACCTTGAGTGAAGCCAGAATCTAAGTCAACAATTGCAGTTTGTGCAAATGAGCTTTGATCGTCAATACCATGTTTTTTATCACGAAGAATATAACCTGTACGAAACAATACAGAACCTTTGGCATCTTCAACGAACCCTTTTGCATCACTTTGTTCGCTAGCAAATGTAGGGGATATTAGAACCGCGTTAATTAATACAGCTAAAGTAAGTTTTGGAGCATTCAACATGAATTGCCTCGTGAACGAGAATAGATTGCACTGACTGATCGAATTCAGAACAGATTGTGGATGAATTGTATATTTAATCTATAAAAAGGGAATCTCTTTTGCTTAAAAATATTACATTTCTGTAATGTTTTACACAATATTAATTTCTTTTCTTATGAAAAAAAGTTCTAAAGAATTGTTAAAATGCTGATTTTATGTGAAATATGAAATAAATTGAAAAATATGCCGAATTTATGTCCATGTTTTTTACCAAAAATTTAAAAACACAGTAAAATTCGCCTTTATTTATACGCCCACCCGTTTGTCATCATGAACTCACTTATTTCTAAACTGTTATGGGCAATGCCTATTTGTATCGCGTCGTGCCCGGCATTTGCTGAAGAAGCAAATGTCTTGGTTGAAAATGGTACGATCTCTGGAAATGTGGGACTGGTATCCAAGTACATTTATCGAGGTGGAGTTGAAAATGATGATGTCGCTGTGCAAGGCGGTTTAAGTTATGCACATAAAAGTGGCATCACGGTGGGGTATTGGGGTTCTACACTGAGCTACAACCCTGCAGATGATACGCAAGATCATGGTTTTGAAAATAATTTTTATTTAGCTTATGCTCAAGAAATTGCGCAAAATTGGAGCTATAACTTAAAAACCACTGCATATGTTTATCATAAAGGCGGTACTGTTTATGCGGATCAAGCAGATCATCGTAAAACCACCTATACCGATCTATCTGCTGAGCTGAGTTATAAAAATTTAACCGCAGGTGCTTCAGTGATGTTAGCCGATGCATCCTCTGCCAATGCGGGTGATATTTATCTCAGCATTGCGTATCGTCATGCTTTGGCTCAAGATTTTATTTTCAACACGGCTATTGGTGCATCTCTATATAACAGTCATCATGATGACAGTATTGTGCAGACAGAACAGGATTTTGCGTTAAGTGAAATGCGCTTGGGGCTCAGTAAAGTCATTGCTAATACAGGTGTTTCAGCTTCATTAGACTATGTAATTGGTGGTAAAGACCGTTTAGGTGAAGATTATAAGGACAATTTGGTATTTGGTTTGACTTATTGTTTTTAAGATTAACTTATAGTTTTTAAGATGAATATGAGTGAGTTATTTTACCTTCCTTATTTTATCAAAGTGTATGACCGAAGATTGGGCATGCACTTTTTTTAGGCATTTTTTAAAATGTGTGCTTTTTTTGAGCAAAAGAACAATATCCACTCCTAAAATCATCTTACATAAAAAGCCTAAAGCAATATTTATACGCTTTTTATGACAACAATAAAGCACATTATAGAAAATTTACGCTTAGATTTTTCATACTACTTTGCATTAAAACCATGTTTAAAGTAGGTCGGTATGAACCAGTTTCATCAAGTGATGCTTGAAATAGCATATATTCAACAGTTGAAGAATAAAAAAAATTATCCACAATATTTTAATTTTAAAATATTGATTATCAATAGATTACTGCGTATTTCTGAATTTTATAAACAGCTTGAGTTTCATCTTGGCATGGCAATTGCTAATTGCTTAGGGAGTTCATCAAATTTTAGCATAACAAATAAACATCGTATGATGGGGGAGCACTTAAGATGAAATTCTCAACTAAAGCACTAACATTGGCAGTTCTATCGTCTACAGCAACAATGGCAATGGCGGAAGACAACGCACTGTCAAAATTAGGTTTAAGCTTTTCAGGTAGTGCTGCCGTAACGAGTGACTATCGTTTCCGCGGTATGACTCAAACTTATAACGACCCAGCAGTACAAGCGGGTTTTACCTTATCGCATAGTTCAGGTTTATATGCGGGTCTTTGGGGTTCAAATGTAAATTTTGGTGAGGCAGATCCACATTTAGAATTAGACCCATCTATTGGTTATACAACAGCATTGGCGTTATCTCCGACCTTTAAACCAACTTTGGATGTTGGTGTTGTTGAATATAATTATCCAAGCGCAACCAGTAAGTTTAACTGGACTGAGTTTTATGCAAAATTAATATTTGCAGATGTCTTGGTTAAAGGCAGTAGCTTATTGACCAATGTGAACTATACCAATGACTGGGCAGCAGTCGGTGGGAACAGTTGGAATTTTAACGTTGGCTATTCAGCTCCATTTGGTGATACTGGTTTTGGTGGGCTTGCAAATGTTGGCTATACCACAATGGATAAAAAAGCATTAGCTGATGGTAACGACAATTATGTCGACTGGAAAGTTGGGGTGAATTATGCGGTTAAATCTATTCCGGGGGTAACTGCGGAACTTGCAGCAGTCGGAACCAATATTGATACTGATGGATTCACTAATTCTGCGAAACGTGGTGTTGAAACAGGCGCTGTGTTTACTTTAACTAAAGCGTTCTAAGCGCAAATTAAAATCTATAAAGGTGACCATGAGTCACCTTTATTTTTTGCGATTTTGAAATCAAATTAGGCTTTCACTTCAAATGCTGGATGATATTTTACCGTTCCTTGTGGAATGCTTTGGTTAAATGTAAGGGCTTGAAAATATTCAGCAGGCACACCTTCAAGGATCAAACTGTCATGTGGCTGAAAGCCAAATTTGGAATAATAAGCAGGATCTCCAAGCACAACACATCCTGCGGCATTGAATTGTTGTAACTGCTGTAATGCGTGTTGGATTAAAGCTTTACCAACACCTTGGTGTTGATATTCCGGTGCAACTGAAATTGGACCTAAGCCATACCAATTTTGTGCACCAGAAGAAATCTCTACAGGTGAAATCGCCACATGCCCAATAATCTGTCGATCCAATTCAGCAACAATGGAAATGGTTAATTGATTTGCATCCCTGAGTGCATTGACGATCAAGTGTTCAGTATGGTCGGTATGCGCTGCATTTAGAAAAGCCAGTTGAGTGAGATTGAAAATATTTTCAATGTCGTCTGCATGTTCGTTGCGTAAGGTTAAATTTAGCATGTTATTTATCTTCTATACGTCATAGCTTGGATTCTAAGATTGAGTTCCCCGATATGACAAGGCTTCGGTTAAATGGGCACTTTGGATTTGCTCACTTTGAGCTAAATCTGCAATGGTCCTTGAAACACGTAAAATACGATGATACGCCCGCGCAGATAAATTCAAACGTTGTTGTGCCATTTCGAGCATTTGCTTGGATGTTTCATCTAAAATCACATATTTTTCTAAGTCTTTTGGCGATAAGCTGTGATTTAAATGCCCTTGTCTTTGGATTTGAAAATCACACGCATCAATTACCCGTTCCCGTACTGTTGCTGAATCTTCGACAGGCGTTTGATCCTGTAATTCTTGTGCTTTTAATGGTGGCACATCGATATGGAGATCAATACGATCCAATAATGGACCTGAAATTCGGTTTTGATACCGTTTAATTGCTTCGGCAGAACATTGGCAGCGACTGTCTTGGTTAAATGCATAACCACAAGGGCAGGGGTTCATTGCTGCAATCAATTGAAAGTTTGCAGGAAATGTAATTTGGCGTGATGCTCTAGAAATAACGATTTCTTTAGATTCAAGTGGTTGCCTTAAAACTTCGAGCACTTTTTTGTCAAACTCAGGCAATTCATCTAAAAATAGTACACCTAGGTGCGCCAGCGTAATCTCTCCAGGTTTTGGATTTGAACTGTAAAAAACATAAATAAATGCGAATATAGTAAAGTTTTTACAGGAATAAATGCGAATGAATTCACAACAAAAAAAGCCAGTTCGAAAAATTGCGATTGGGACTAGTTCTATAAGGGGAACCATTCCAACACTAGGTCAATATGAGTCATCTTTAGAAAGAGACTTTATGGAGCTAGTTAGATTTGATAATAATATTGAGTTATATACTCCACAACCTGTAAAAATCAGCTTTCGTGATAGATCTGGTAGAAAAACAACCTATGTTCCAGATGGTTTAATTGAATATAGGCAAGATATTTATCCTGCCAGTGAACTAAAATCGGTGTTGTGTGAAATTAAATATAGGGATGATTTTAGGAAGGATTGGAAAAGATTGATTGACTGTTTTAAAGCAGCAAAAGTTTATGCATTAGAGCAGGGCTGGCTTTTTAAAGTTTATACAGAATATGAAATTCGAACTAATTATTTAAAAAATATAAAATTTTTAATTGGATACAAAAGTGAAATAAGCCCAGTTAGTGTTGAGAATAATATTTTAATTAAGTTGGAAGAGTTACGTATCTCAGACCCTGAAACTTTGTTAGTGAGTTTATTTAGAGATCCTTGGGTGAGGGCTGATGCAATAAGAGTATTATGGAGACTAATAGCTTTAAGGCGAATAGGCTGTGATTTGACCGAAGTCTTAACTATGCGTTCTAAGATTTGGACAATGGAATCAAGATCATGAATAGATTAATACCTGGGACAATTATTACATGGAATCATGTAGAGTATTACCTATTAGATTTTGTTGGTTTAAACAAAGCTATTTTACGAAATAAAATAACGAATCAATCAGCTATAGCACCTATAAATGAACTAAAAATTTCAAATGAAAGTGAAAACTTAATTAGACAAGACTTGCCATTAGTTTCAGATGTTGATTGGCAAAAAGCGTGGGATAAGTATCTTCTTATTAAGCCTCTTTTAGATTTAGAAAAAAATGAAAGAACTTTAGAACAAGTTGAAAATGTTGCAAAAAAAGCAAAAAAGAATGTTGCAACTATTTATAGATGGCTTAACAAATTAGAAGAAACAGGACGAGTCAGTACACTATTAAGAAAACCAAGAAACGATATAAAAAAATCTCGTTTAGAAAATAAAACGCAAGAGTTTATTGATGATGTAATTTCAAAATTTTATTTGACTAGTCAAAGAAGAAGCATAGCTGAAACCTGTCTGGAAGTACAAAGATTATGCTTTGAAAATGAGATAGTTGCACCTCATCCAAATACAATTAGAAATCGCATCCAAGAACTCTCTGAAAAAGACGTAGTCAGTGCAAGGTTCGGTAGCAAAATTGCTAGAGAAAAGTTTCAGCCAATTAGAGGGAGTTTTCCTGGAGCAGATTTTCCTTTAGCTGTTGTTCAAATGGATCATACGCCTGTTGATCTTATTTTGGTCGATGATAAAGATAGATTACCAATAGGTCGACCGTATTTAACAATCGCAATTGATTGTTTCTCTAGGATGATAACCGGCTTCTATATCACACTAGAAGCACCAGGAGCATTGTCTGTAGGTTTATGTATTTCACACTCAATTATGACCAAAGATTTATGGTTGGCTAAATTTGGTATTTCAACGCCATGGCCAATTTGGGGCAAAATGAGAAAAATTTATGTGGACAATGCCAAAGAGTTTCGAGGTGTCATGCTTGAACGTGCGTGTCAAGAACATGGCATTATTTTGGAGCATAGACCTAAAGGATTGCCAAATTATGGAGGGCATGTCGAAAGAGCATTTCGTACTTTTATGTCAAAAACTCATTCTGTATCAGGCACTACCTTTTCTAATGTTCAGCATAAGAACAATTATAATTCTGAAAAAATGGCAAGTATGACATTAAGTGAATTTGAACATTGGTTTACGATTTTTATCGTACAGGTTTACCACCAGAAATCACATAAAGGTATTAGTGATATACCACCTATAAAATTATATGAACAAGCTATTCTTGGTACTGAAAATAGCCCAGGAATTGGCTTGCCAATCCCGATAAATAATGAAGAAAAGCTTAGACTAGACTTCATGCCTTATGTAGAACGAACGATTCAAGAATATGGTGTCCTTATAGATAATATTCATTATTATAGTGATGTGCTTAGAGTGTGGATTCATGCTAGAGATGAACAAAATTCAAAATTAAAAAGAAAATTTATATTTGCACGAGATCCTCGCGATATTAGTGTGGTGTATTTTTTGGATCCACATTCAAAAAATTATGTTGCTGTACCTTATCGAGATATTTCAAGACCACCAATAAGTTTATGGGAATTAAAAGCTGTCATAAAAAGATTAGAAGAAAATGAAGGGTTACAGCCTAATGAGGAACTCATTTTTGATGGTATAAAAAGAATGCGTGAAATTGAAGTTTTAGCGATTCAGAAAACAAAAGATGCTAAAACTGCAAGGAGAAACAAACAACGAAAAGTTGCTTGGAATAAACCAATCCATAAAGAAGAAACGAATATTGAAAAAATGGATAATGAATATGATCAATATGTTGGTTATCCAGCTGATCAAATTAAACCATTTGATGAAATTGAGGAAAACTTATGAAACAAATAGACCATCTTTCAGAAGTAGCTTCCCAAATATTGAATACATCAAATGAAGAGCGAATAGCTCATATTCTAAGGCATAAGTGGATTGGATACCCTTCTGCACAAAGAATTTTGGATCAACTAGAGGATTTGTTATTGCATCCTAAGCAATCCCGAATGCCTAATTTGTTGATCACTGGTGAGACAAATAATGGTAAAACCTTACTTATTGAGAGGTTCAGGCAATTACACCCTGCTGACCCTAATCTAGATGGAGTTGCTGTTCGAATCCCTGTTCTTTATGTTCAATCACCACCAAGTCCTGATGAAAGAGGTTTGTACAATAATATTTTAGCTTTATTGTTTCGTAGTTTAAAAGCTTCTGAGTCTACAGATCAGAAAAGGCAACGAGTAATAACTATATTGCAGCAAGTAAATTTAGGGATGATTGTAATTGATGAAATTCAGCATTTATTAGCTGGTCCATCACTAAAACAAAGAAATTTTTTGAATGTTATTAAATATTTGGGCAATGAACTTAATGTTCCTATTGTTGGCGTTGGTACAGCAGATGCGATAAGAGCACTTCAAGTAGATCCTCAGGTTCAAAATAGATTTATGCCAGCTGTATTACCAAAATGGGAATTAAATACTGATTTAGCAAGACTTTTAGCTAGTTTTGAAAGAATCATTCCATTAAGAAATCCATCAATGCTTACAGAAAAGGAACTTGCTACTAAATTGTTATATATGTCAGGTGGAACAATTGGTGAATTATCTCAACTTTTAAATAGAGCTGCAATTTGGGCAATTAGAAATGATAAAGAAAAAATAGATATTTTAGCCTTAGAAAAATGCGGTTATGTCCGACCAGCAGACAGAAAATCTTCCGTTTCAAGGATATGAAAAATTTATTTGGAGAGTCTGATAAATTTTTACCAATTCATCCTAAACCTTATAGTGGCGAAATTTTATCATCTTGGATGCTTAGGCTTGCTCATGCTAATAGTATTAAAGCTCACACGTTATATTCATCATATTTTGGTCATGATAAGCAGATATGGAATAGGGATATTGATGTTTTCGCGCCTGAATGGTTAATACATGGATTGATGGAGCTTTCAGGTGCAACTTTTCAAGATGTTTATGCAACAACATTAAAAAAATATGAAGGTTATGTATATGATAATATTGTAGTTAAAACAAATACTCATTTGTTACTATCGCAAGGTATTTATCATCGTTTAAGACGACTTCATGGTCTGCAATATTGTCCAAGTTGTTTGGCTGAAAATCACATACCATACTTTCGAAGTGTTTGGAGATTAGCATTTTATACAGTTTGTCCAGTACACAATTGCTTACTAAGAGATTCATGTCCAAATTGCGATGCACCAATAATTATTTTTCGTGGTGATATCGGCTATAAGAATGAAGTAACACGGCATTCAGTCAAGTTTTGTCATCAATGTTTAACTGATTTAACAGAAGAAAAACAAAAGTGTTGGAATGCTATAAATACAGAAGTTTATGGTGCGATGAGGATTTTATTGGATGCACCAAATAAAGGCTTTACTATACACCCATTACCAATAATTCATTATTCGCAGTTATTTTTTAAAATTTTTCGACAAATTTTAATGCTCCTTATTAGTGCAAGATCAAATCCTCGGGCAAGATTCAATATAGTTGATTTGGTGAAAGATCTGAGAATCAATAATGGCTTAGTTGATTTCACAAATAAGCCCAAACGATCTTTTGAAAGTTTGAGACATTCTGAGCGACACTATTTAGTACAGATTGCCCTGTGGTTGCTTTGTGATTGGCCTTATAGGATTAAGTATTATGTTGATTTTTGGAAGGTTATTCCTTCATTGGTAATGCAGGATATGAAATATAGGCCATACTTGCTTGAAAGTATGTTCAGAGATTAGTAGAAAAGAAGGGAAAAGATATTGTGTTATCAAAACACAATATTAGTTAAAAAATATGCTTTTAGTTATAAAAAGTATAAAATTATTTATAAAAAATATAATTTTTTTTATAAATATATGTATAAAAGAATAATTATTTGGTATTTTGTTATATAATAATTAAAATTAGTTATAGTTTTTTATTTTTTTGGAATAGAAAACAATTAGGTGGAACATGCAACATTACTCAATTGTTGTCGCTATATGTAGAGCGGCACTACAAGTCGAAAATCCAGCCATATCAGGTCATGTTGAAAGGCTGATAAAAGCTTTGGAGAAAGATGAAGAGATGGATCAAGTTGCTGGATTAAAAAAGCTTTTACAAGCTAAAAAAAAGAATATAGAAATTTTGCCGAGCAGAGTGGTTCTTTCATCAAATGCCTTAACAGGTGAGCAATTGATTCCAACAGTGAAGGCTCCTGTTGATAGAGAAACAAGCGCATCATTAGCCGAAATTATTTTTCCTAACGCTAACCCTATAACTTTACCAATTTTCGAAAGTGGATTAGCTTCAAGTATCAATAATATTTTGGATGAATGGAAATATGTTGATAAATTAAAAAGTAAGGGAATTGAGCCTGCACTATCCTTAATGCTCTTTGGAGCACCAGGTACTGGTAAAACATTGTTAGCACATCATATTGGTGAAACATTAGGATTGCCAATTATTGTGGCTCGCCTTGATGGGCTACTTTCATCTTTTTTAGGTACAACTGCACGAAATATTGCAAATCTTTTTGCTTTTGCAAATAGATATAAATGTATTTTGTTATTAGATGAGTTTGATGCAATTGCTAAATTGCGAGATGATCCAAATGAGCTTGGTGAACTAAAGAGAGTTGTAAATACTTTACTTCAATGCCTAGATGAAAGAAGCAAGATTGGTTTTACGATTGCGATTACTAATCATGAATCGCTTTTGGATTCAGCTATTTGGCGTAGATTTGATTTAAGAATTGAAATTCCAAAACCTGTTGCTTTAGCACGACGCACCATGTTGCAGAATCATTTTAATGATTTAATTAAAATAACAGAAGTTCAACTAGATTTTTTAGTTTGGTTATCAAAAGGTTATAGTGGATCAGATATTGAAAAATTGGCATTTTTTATTCAAAGAAAAATTGCCATTCTAGACAAAGAGTTTCATTTTTTAGAAGCAATTAAAGAATATTTGCGTTTGAATGCGAATACAAATAGCAATGATCGAAAGCAAAAGGTATTAAGTTCACCAGAAGAATTAGCTCAAGTGTTGAACCATGACACTGAGCTAGGTTTTTCACAAATGAAAATAGCTCAATTATTTGGCGTAACACAACCTAAAATTAGCAAAATGTTAAATTCAAACAAAGACATCGTAGCTTTAGAAGGATAAAAATATGAGTAATAACCCAGTACAAATTGTCCTAAATACACAAAACTATGTGGTGGCCAATAATAAGCCACCAGGTGGAGGAAATAAGGATTTTTATGCTGGGCGTGATGAAGATTTTAAGGATCATAAACAAAATTTGATCGAAGAAATTCAATATCTTAGAAGTAGTAAGATGCTTAAAGATAATGAAGTTATATATGCAACTGTTGAATTACAATCTGCAGCATGGGCTAAAAGCCATAAACCAACAACTAAGCTTTTTCCTTTAAAAAAAGTTAGATCTATTGGCGGTAATGAGTTAGGTCGCTTAATAGTTGAGTTGTCTGAAGAAGATCTAAATACGGTTGAACAAGCTGTTATGTCTGCTGAAGAGGAAACCAATTGGGGACAAGATAAAAATGGTAAGCCAGTTGCTAAACCAAGTGTTCAAAGAAGTGAAGTTGGTGCTATCAGTACGATAAGAGCCTATTCAACCCAAGAGCGAAGAAATTTTACGATACAACAAGCTTGGAATTGGTTAAGTGATGCGAGAACAGGTGGAGCTTATTATATAGAGACTTTCTATTCAGCTGATTTTGTTTCACAAACTATTAATGACAAGCAGAAGAGTCAGTCTTTAAGGTTATTGAGAAAATTTAAAGCTAGTTTAACTGGATTAGATATTCCAATTTCTGTAACAGAAGTGAATAAGGATTGGCTTTCCAACACTTTCTTTGTAATTAAAATGAATCGTCCAAATGGAGCAACACTAGAAGATCATGAGTCATTACTTACCTTTTTAGATAATTCACAAATTGTCAGATCTATCTTTCTTCCACCAATTTTACAAGCATCCAATGAATCTACAGTAAATGAATCTGTTTGCACTTTGAATCTACCTCAAGCAGGTAAAAATTATCCTGTGGTTGGGATTATTGATTCTGGTGTTGCAGACCTTGATGCCTTAAATTCATGGAGTGTCGGGAGTTCTGATTTTGTATTTCCAAGTATGAAGAAGACAGATCACGGTACATTCATTGCAGGGCTTGTAAGTGCAGGGAAAAAGTTAAATCCTTTGCCTGAATTAGAAGAGAGTGAATGTAAGTTTTATGATTTGGGAATATATCCAGATGAAAAGAAATTTTCCTATTATTACCCAAATGGGTTTATTGACTTTCTTGAGCAGCTTGAAATTGAAATAGCAGATGCCGTTTCACAAGGGGTTCGTATATTTAATATGAGTTTGTCTGTTGAAACTTTAGTTGAAGATACCCGTTATAGTTTCTTTGCAAATACAATTGACCAGATATGCGATAAATATGATGTTATTTTTGTATTGCCTGCAGGTAATTTAGATCAAAATACTATAAGAAAACCGTGGCCATCAACTGATAAAGATGCTTTACAAATGCTTGCAGAGTATAGACATTCAGGAAAAGATAGAATTTTCCAACCAGCAGATAGCCTACGTTCTATTACTGTAGGAGCCTTAGATCCAAGCTCAATCACAGGTCATGTAAAACCAGCTCAGTATACTCGAAAAGGACCTGGCCCATCATATGGAGCAAAGCCCGATATTGCACATGTCGGTGGAGGGTTAACAAAATCACATGGTCTTTTTTCGATAAGTCCTGATGGTAATTTATGTCAGGGCTGTGGTACTAGTTATGCTGCACCTTTAGTAGCAAAAACACTTGCGGCATTAGATTTTGCAATTGAAGGAAAAGTGCCTAGAGAGACTTTGAGTGGATTGTTATTACATAATTCTGAAGTACCGCAGATATTGCAAACAAAAAATTTAAAAAGAATTGCAAAAGATTACGTCGGGGTAGGATTACCTCAGAATGCTAGTTCATCACTATTGTTAAATAATCATGAAATTACTATGGTGTTTAATGGTGAAATAGGTCATAAACAGCAAATGGTTTTTGATTTTGCATGGCCATCTTGTCTTGTTACTCCAGAAGGTAAATGTCTAGGCAGTGTGAAAATTACGACAGTGTATCGCCCTCCAATTGAACGGGAAAATGGCGCTGAATTCGTCTTAGTCAATATCAACACATGGCTAAGACAAGCTAAAATTGATAAAGACACTGGAAATATTTCTTATCGTGGGATGATTAGAAATGAAAAAGCAGATAGTGGATTAGAAAAAGAAAGAATTGCACAAGGGGCTAAATGGTGGCCAATTAAACAATCAAGTGATGTATTTATCGAAGGCGTGGGACAATCCTCACAATGTCGCTTAGTAGTAGAGCCATTAACTAGAGCAGATTATGTGATCAAAGATCCTATACCATTCAGTGTCATTGTAACAATTAGTGATCCTAATCAAATAGAAGATGTATTTAATGCTGTTAGAAGCCAGTTACAGTCAGAAGGTGTACAACTTTCTGATATTAGAACAGCATTGAGAACTCGTTTACAACCGTAAATTAATTTGAATGTTAGTGAATTAAATGACTGAAAAAATAGATTTAAATGATGTTATATTGAAACAAGCAACTTTAATCTCACTATATGTTTTTTGTTATTATTCAGTTTTTTATGTAATAAGATTGCTGTCTGAAAGATGTGTAATAGAGTTAAAAAATAATGTTTGCGTTCTAAATTATGCCATTTTTTATGTGTGTTTTATTCTTTTATTATTTATCGTTATTATGTTCTATGTATTCAAATTCTTTAAAGAAAGAGTTTCTGTCGATATAGAGAATCAAATATATGTGATAATCTTTTTATTTTATTTTACATGTTTTGAAGTTGCGGGTTTAATTCTTACAATGAATTTAAGAAATAATTGGTCAATGCTGGTATGGTTAAATTTCCCAATAGTTTTATTTTGCAGTTATTTTTATTCGGCTTTGAAAATAATTTATGTTGATTTAAAGAAAACTACTGATAAAGATATAACGGCAACTCTGTTTTCAATACTTTTATTCTTTGCCTTAAATATTTTTGGTTTTGTGCAGGCTAAAGAACAAAGCTTTAATAAAAATAAACTAGAAGAGCCTGTAATTGATGTGAAAAAGAAATAGCTTTTAGGTTGAAAAACTGCCTTGAGACACTTCTCAAAAAATAACAAATTTAGTTTAATTTTTATTCAAAATAACTAATAAAAATTAAGGTTAAAAAACTAAATTATCTTCTACTTCAATAATATTCAGTGAATTATACCTCCATGTGTTAATTTACTCCTATAATTCACCCTCTTTAGATGAATATTCTGTTATATTCAAAAATGAGCATATTGGCTACCTAAAAAGACAATACATAGTCTAGGGCTTGCATAATTTAGTATTTATAGGATATGTTGGTGCAAAAGTTTAGGTATTTAATACATAAAAGTATTTTGACTAATAGAAAAAGGTAGATTCGATGTTATTTTAATACATTGAAGCTTACTATGATTGGGGCGAAAGATATTCTTGAAATGGAGAACCCTGAAACCTTTGAGAATGAATATTTCAATAATTTAGGAGAAATAACTTGTTTAGCTTCGATGAATTTAAAGAAATGTATGAGGCTTCAAAGCATTTAAAACCTTCTGATTTTCTATCTACTGAGCTGTTAGATGCAGTAGAAAATAGACAATATTTTTCATCTGAGTTAGAACGTTCACTTAAGTTCTCAATGAGAGAATTAATCAATGGTGAAGAGTTAAACTCAAAGGAATTTATGGGGCTAAAGGATAAGTTTTTACTTCAATATTGGTGGGAAGATAATAATAAAGAAATTCTTAATATTTTAAGAGCTATTCAAGAATGTTTAAATTTACGTAATATAATCATCTCTCAAACGCCAGTAAAAACATTGGAAACTAAATTTTTTACTAATAATAAAGAACACTGGATAAAATTTATTTCTTTTGCCAATTATTTTAGAGAGATCGCCCGACAACAAGGAGTAGACGATTTTTTATTTGGATTGGATTGTGGTTCTGATCAAGTATACATATATACTTCTCTGAAGTACTTTAAGAAAAAAGGCTTGAAAGTAAGGGTTCGTAACGGATCTTTTCCTCTGGAGTTAATTGATACAGTTTTTAATATTTTGGATAAGAAAATAGAAATTCTTGGGTGGGAGTTTATATTAGCCATACATCGGTATTTATCGAAAAAAAAGCAACCTTACGATCTGTATTATTTTCAAACGCATAGATTTATAGATTTTAATAGAAAAGATGAACTAATATACCCAATTGGGTTGTTATTTCGCTTAAGTCTTAAATATGTTAGTAATCCATCAAAATATAGTAAAGATGATATTATTTCAAAGCATATTGAAGAGGTTTTTGAATATTCTGGGCATTTAACAAATATTCTTAATTTAGTAAACTCTGGTCATGATATAGGGCTCACCAACACAGACCATTCGGATATTTTGGGATATATACAACGGTACACACGATTAGATCAATTTTATAAAATTGACCAATATAATCCTAAGCATGTATATGAACTTTGTTTAAAGCTTCATAACTCATTAGCTAATAAAGCTTTACCAATAGATGTTAAGCAAAGAACTAATCTAATAATAGAAATCTTTACTACATGTATGCAAGAGTTAGTATCATGTATTTCTGGTGTGTTTAATGAGACAAGGGGATATAAAAAATTAGTTGAGAAACACTCTCAAGCTATTATAGATCAGGAGTTGATTAATCTTAGTCATATTGATGCTGCTAACAAAGGGTTTAAAAATATCAATGACTTGAGTTCAATAGATTACTTTCTAAAGCCTTTCATTAAAAGAAAGATTCAAGGTAGAGTACAATATTGGATACCTAATAAAATTTTTTTCTTTATGGGCTTTTATTCACAACTTACAGCAGTTTTACGTACAGTTAAAAAGTTTGATGATGATGAAAGATTCGATGCTGATAAATATATCGGTTTTCTTCAAGAAGATATTATTAAACAAAGATTCAAAGAGTCTGGACTAAGAGTATTAGAGACTAACGGAGAATATAGTGTAAGTCAGAATGTCGTTTCAGCATTAAATCTTAAGCAGACAAAAAATAAACTACTTGAGACTGACGTTGTAGTAGAACTTGATGATCGTATTATTTTCTTTGAGTCAAAGAAAAAAGTATTGACTACAAAAGCCAAAAATGGAGATGTAGTTGCGATATTAAATGACTTGAAAACTTCTTTGATTGAATCACAGATACAGGCAAACCGTCATTGCCGAATTATAAGACATGAAAGTGAAATAAATTTTAATGATTCAAAAAAATTAGTTCTTGGTAACCGTGAAATTATTAAGGTTTCTATAACTCAATTTGATTATGGCACTTTACATTGCTCTCAAATTGTTGGAGCTATTTTAACAGTAATGTTAAATGCTAAAATTGTGAGCGAAGACACAGATAAAAATGTAGTTAAAATGATAAATAGTATAAATGAAGAGTTAAAAAACTTTACAGATGAATTCAGTGATGGAACAAGCTTCCATGATGATAGAAATAGGATGATTATGTTTGCAAACTGTCACTTTTTAAATTTCTTTCAAATTCTATATATATTAGATCGTGTAAAGACAAAAAGTGACATGGATATAGAAACAATTATTAATAAGGCTTTTGGCGTTAAGCGAATGAGTACAGATTGCTTAGATTTTTATTACGAATTTGAATTTTCATTACAGTTTAAGCCTGTAAATTATTTTGTGTAAGTTCCATTTTTTATAAATGATCTTTTAATCGATCATCGAACTGAATCGTAAACCAATTCATTGCTAAACGCCAATTTTGAATTGGCATTGTCCATTTCTTAGCAGCATTGGTTGTTGTTAAGTAAATGACTTTTTTGACTGAATCATCTGATGAGAAGATCTTCCGCTTCTTGGTTGAATGGCGGATCACGCTATTCAACGATTCAATTGCATTCGTTGTATAAATCGCATGACGTATTTCAGCTGGATAGCTAAATATTGTGCAAATATTTTCCCAATTGGCTCGCCAGGATTCTCCAATCTTTGGATATTGATGATTCCATTGATCACAGAAGATATCTAAGGCTTTTAGAGCATTTTCTTCCGTACTGGCTTGATAAATCGCTTTAAGACCAGCTGTAACAGCCTTGTAGTCTTTCCAGCTTACAAATCTCAGGCTATTGCGTACAACATGCACAATACACAGCTGAATGTCCGTATGAGGATAAACAGAGGCAATGGCGTCAGGAAAGCCTTTTAACCCATCTACACAAGCAACCAGAATATCTTGCACCCCTCTATTTTTAAGCTCTGTCATGACGGATAGCCAGAATTTGGCACCTTCTGTTTAGGCAATCCACATACCTAACAACTCTTTCTGTCCATCCATATTGATACCTAAGGCAAGATATACGAACTTGTTAATCACATTGGAGTGTTGACGGACTTTTACAACGATACAGTCGAGATAGACTACAGGGTAAAGACTGTCCAATGCTCTATTTTGCCACTCAGTCACTTGTTCAATTACAGCATCTGTAACTTTGCTTATGAGTGACGCTGAGAAATCGGCATCGTACATTTCTTTGAAGAATGCGACAATTTCCCTATTGGTCATTCCTTTTGCATACAGTGAAAGGATTTGGTCATCCATACTGGTGATGCGCCTTGCGTAGCAGTGCTACTCATGTTTCTTGATAATTTGTAGCTCAAATGAACCTTCACGATCAAGTGGAATATCTAAATCTAATTGACCATCTTGAGTTGAAACGGTTTTAGAGCTAAAACCATTTCGGCTGTTTGAGCCTTTCTTGGGTTGATGCTTTTCATATCTAAGATGATCGGAGAGTTCTGTATTGAGTGCAGTATCGATCATGAACTTTTTAAATATGGCTGTCATTTGGTTTAAGTCTTCTGGTGTTTTTAGACCCTTAGCCAATTCAGCAGCCATACTTTTGATTATTGCTTCATCAATGTGAAGTACCTTTTGTAATTATCCTTTTCAGGATAAATGAAAATTAAGTACTTACACAAAATTTAGAACAGTCCCTGCAGTTTACTTAGATGTACTAACTTTGAAATTAGATTTTTATTTAATTGATAGATACCTATTTGTATAGGTGAGTGGTGGCAGTCCATAAATCTTTTGTTTTTTGCTTTTGGTAACCGCTAGTGAGTATGTTTAGTTTACTGAGTTTAAGTTAGCTTTTTACTAACACACATAATTCTAGTTTATTTGCGAAACTGATACTTAGTGATTTTCTAGTTTTTTTATAATTATTTCTGCAAATTTTTCAATTGTTCTATTTTTATGATGCCTAGTTGTTATACGTCTTAACTCTGGCATTATGCTTGAAGATGGCCAAGAGTTTTTGATTGCTGTGGCTTTTAAAAATTTCGATAATTCTAATTCATCAATTTTCTTTCTTGATTCATGATATATTGCTAATGTACTTTGTCCTGTTTTACTATCTCCTCCATATTTTCTTTCAATTTCTATTAAATAAAAAAAACAAGTTAGAGTGTTAACCTCGAAAATAGCTATAGTTCGTGGAGTCATTGGTTCTTGTGTTATTAAATGCCAACTTGAACAAGGGGGTAACAGTTTTGGAAAAAATGTTAAAAAATCATTTTTTTCTTCTATTTTTTTCATCTTCCCTTCAAATGCTGTAACTGATTGAATTATCCATTCTTTTCTTTTTGACCTGATTGTATTAACAATTTTTAGAAATGTTATTAAATCTGTTTCGAGTGATGCTGTATTGATAGTTTCTGTTTCATTTTCTTTTATTGAGAGTGCTCCAGTGTCCGTTTCAGTTGAGTGTGTACCATCGCCAGTCCCAAATTGCTCAAAAGGAATTTTTTCAGGTGGGAGATGGTTTGTTGTTTTATATTTTTGTGTCTCTTTTGGCTTTTCGTGAAGCGATTTGTTTTTTAATGCTGTGAATCTCTCTTTGTAATTAATATTAAATTCTAAAGGTATTGAAAATTTTGGTTCTTCTTCATTTGTTACATCAGCTGTATTATCAATTTTTTCATCTATAATAGCTTCTTTTTGACGAGGTGACTGAACTTTTATAAGTGATGGGTCATCTGAGTTGTTTCCTTTTCTAGGATCTAGATCTTTATCAATATAGAGAAAATCAAATGGATATGGTGCTGAGCACGACTCTATTCCTACAACTAAATGCACCCATTTTTTTTGTTTGTTACAAAGGCTAGTTAGTTGGATAGGTTTTGTATGTAACTTTAGCTCTGTGACCCCAAGAAAAGGAAAACTAATGTCTATATGATTTTCATACAATTTTTTTTGTGAAAATAATCCAGCATTATTAATGTTGTTGGTAACTAATTTGCGATGAAAATTTTCAATTTGTTTAGCACAATTAGGATCAAATAACCATCTTGAAAAAAACCAAGCATCATTAGAATCACATCTGTGTTTTAAGTTTAAGAAAGCTTCTCCGTGGTATCCTAGTGAAGAATTATTTATATTAATGTATTGTGAAAAATCGTTTTTAAATACAGCTTTAGTAACTTTTGTTGAACATGAATAGTAAAATCTAAATAATTCAAAAGTTGGAATAATCAAGGTTGTGTCTGAATTTAAGCAATTTATTATTATAAGTTGCCCTTTTGCACATTCTTTAAAATTTGCGCCAATGTCAAAATAAGCTTTCGGTATTGGATTATAAATAAAACCATCTATATTAACCCGACCTGAAAAAGTGCATTTTCTTACAGTATTTGTATCGATTGTGACTTCTATTGACTTTAATGGTAGTTGCAAATGGAATAGTGGATATTGATAGCCAGGATAATTAAGACAAAATCCTTTGTGCCAAATTGAACCAATTTTAAATAGTGGAAATTGCCCTACACCAAGCCAAATTTTTTCTGTATTTCCTGTCCTAGATTTTGAATGAAGAGCATTACTTTCATAATTTGTTAGTTCGCTGAAATGCACCAACGCTTTTGGTTCGCTATCAATATTTTCATTTTTTTCAATTGTTGAAACCCAATCTAATCTCCAAAAGCTTTCATTTTGCGGAAATTTTTTTAATTTTAGATATGTGACTTTTGCCATGTTATTGTTGAGTTATTTACAATTATTAGCTTATATTCGCATTTATTTATGTATATTCGCAAATATTTTTATTCTTTACAGCTGCTGAAATTTCTAAAGCGCGCCGCGGGCGTAATTGTCCTTTGACATCTGCCAAATCAAATTTGTAGGCATTGTTTTGCTGTACTTTTTGCCGAACAGTTACATCAATTTTTTGTAGGTTTAAGAAATGCTCACAGACTTGTTTTAAGTGCTGTGCAGCAAACACCTGAAACTCAGGCAATTGCGCTGCTTCTGCGGCATTTTCCTGTGGCAACATCAATTGATGCTTGGCCATTTGACATGCCATCGCAATGGTTAATGTTCCTGTGCTGGGCCTTAAGTGCCCATCCAGTGCCAACTCACCAATAAACTCAAAATGATCTGTGACATTTTCGGGAAGTTGCCCTGTGGCAATCAAGATACCAAGTGCAATGGGCAGATCTAAACGAGAGCCATCTTTGGGCAGATCCGCAGGTGCGAGATTGATGGTTAAGCGTTTGCTTGGGAATTGATAACCACTGTTAATGATGGCAGATCGAACGCGATCTTTACTTTCACGAACTGCAGCTTCAGCTAAGCCAACAATTGTTAAAGAAGGAAGCCCTGCACTAACATGGACCTCAACTTCAATTAAAGGTGCATGTAGCCCGAGCAAGCCTCGGGTATAAATTTTTGCTAAAGACATTGTTGTTTTCCACTTGTGCTTTATTTTTAATCATTATTATATTTTTTGCACCAATAATGTGCAAATTTAGTTTACTTTTTATCCTGAATCAGTATCTCAAGTGCTTTGACCTGTTCTTGTAAATCGGTCAAGCGTAAATTGGCATTATTTAGTGCAGTCTTTTGGCGTTCAATTTCGTCTTTTGAAACGATATCCATTTTAGAAATGGCTTCATTAAGTAAGGCGCGTAAATTATGTTCTATGTCTTTTTTAGGCTGATCGACCTGTTCTAAAATTGCTTGTAATAATGTTTCAATCATGAGGAATCCAAATGAGTAATGTTCTTTGCCTAGTGTAACATCGCGTATTCATTTTATTTAAGTAATTTTTTATCCGATGCTTAAAGCATGATGTCTCCTATAATTTAGCAGTGAAATCTAAAAAAACACGCAATATTATGTGTTTTTTAAAGTTGCAACTTCACCTAAGTATATACAATAGGTTATAAAGGCAATGCATGTTGATTGAATTAATCACCCCAACCATTAATAAGATTGGCATGAAAATTGAACATAAAACCTTACTGGTGAAATAAGCCGAAGGAAAACAATATGAAGCTCGTAACTGCAATTGTAAAACCGTTTAAATTAGATGACGTGCGTGAAGCACTGTCTGATATAGGCGTTCAAGGGATTACCGTAACTGAAGTTAAAGGTTTTGGTCGTCAAAAGGGGCATACTGAACTTTATCGTGGCGCTGAGTATGTTGTTGATTTTCTGCCTAAAGTGAAAATCGAAATCGCAATCAGTGATGACATGGTAGATTCAGTGATTGAATCTATTACACGCGTTGCTAGCACTGGAAAAATTGGTGATGGAAAAATTTTCGTGACTAATTTAGAGCAAGTAATTCGTATTCGTACAGGTGAAACAGGTCCAGACGCTGTTTAATTTGGCACGAAGATTGCTGGTTATGTATATCAATACATAACTCACAAAATTAGGTTGGGGGATACGAATGAAAAAAATGCTATTAGCGCTCAGCCTGTCTGGCGCACTTCTTGGCGGATCAGTTGCGTGGGCAGAAGAAAACGTAGCTGAGCCTGCATCTACAGCTGTTGCAACGGCAAGTGATGTGACTGCAACAGTCACCGATACATCGGCAACCGTTGCGCCTGAAACGGTGACTGCCGCAGCTGCTCCAGCAGAGGCAGAAAAACCAACTTTAAATACAGGTGATACAGCGTGGATTCTTGTATCTACAGCACTTGTATTACTGATGACAATTCCCGGTTTAGCATTATTCTACGGCGGTATGGTTCGTAAGAAAAATGTGCTTGCCACCATGGCGCAAAGCTTTACTGCCGCAGCAGTGGTCAGCATCGTATGGGTGGTCATTGGTTATTCACTTGCATTTGGTTCTGGTAACGCTTTTATTGGTGGTTTCGATAAAATCATGTTATCTGGAATTACAACAGATGCGCTGAGTGGCACAATTCCAGAAATTCTTTTCGTTATTTTCCAAATGACTTTTGCGATTATTACCGTTGCCATTATCAGTGGTTCTGTGGCTGATCGTATGAAATTCAGTGCTTGGATCACATTTATTACGATTTGGGTCATTATTGTTTATGCACCGATTGCACACTGGGTATGGGGTGGTGGCTGGTTAATGAATGATGGCGCGCTTGATTTTGCTGGTGGTACTGTTGTTCATATTAACTCGGGTGTTGCTGGTCTAGTTGCTGCGTATTTACTGGGTAAACGTATGGGCTTAGGCAAAGAATCTATGGCACCACATAACTTAACTTTAACTGTATTGGGTGCAAGCTTGGTATGGGTCGGTTGGTTTGGTTTCAATGGTGGTTCTGCTTTAGGTGCCAATGGTTCAGCAGCGTATGCTTTGGTCACAACTCAAATCGCAGCCGCAGCGGCAGCAATTGCTTGGTTAGTGGTTGAAAAAATTGTTCGTGGTAAAGGTTCAGTATTGGGTGCAGCATCGGGTGCAGTTGCTGGTCTGGTTGTGATTACGCCAGCGGCAGGTTTTGTGACAGTAAGCGGTGCGTTGATCATGGGCTTAATCGGTGGTGTGGTGTGCTTCTGGGGGATCTCTGGTCTTAAACGTATCCTTAAAGCAGATGACTCATTGGATGCATTTGGTTTACATGGTGTAGGTGGTGTTGTTGGTGCGATTTTAACAGCAGTATTTGCCAGCTCATTCATTATGGGCGACAAAGCACCGACAGATGTTATGCATCAATTATGGGTACAAGTTGAAGGTGTGTTAGCAACAATCGCATACTCAGCAGTTGTGACCTTTATCCTACTTAAAATTATCGATGTGGTGATTGGGATCCGTGTTGAATCTGATGATGAACGTATGGGTCTTGATTTAAGCCAACATGGCGAACGTATCGAATAATCAATCTAATTAGAATAATAACTATATATAGTATAAAACAGCCCGTAAGGGCTGTTTTTTTTCCATATCTTGCGAAAGGCTCAACAAAATCAGGTTTTTTTGCTACACTAGATGAAATCATGAATTTTGTTCAATAAAACCACTATGCATTGTCCATTTTGCAACGCTGCAGATAGTAAAGTAATCGACTCTCGTTTGGCCGCTGAAGGTAGCCAGATTCGTCGACGTCGTGAATGTATCAGTTGTGGCGAACGTTTTACGACATTTGAAAGTTATGAAGTGGTGATGCCACGCGTGACCAAGTCAGATGGTAAAAATGAACCGTTTGACGAAGCAAAATTACGACGTTCTTTAATGCACGCTTTACAAAAAAGACCCGTGACTCAAGAACAGATTGAAACCGTCATTAGTGATATTCAATTGCAAATTCGCCGCCTCGGTGAACGTGATGTACGTTCACGCACCATTGGTGAAATTGTCATGAAATCGTTGTTTGCATTGGATCATGTGGCTTATGTGCGTTTTGCGTCGGTGTATCAAGATTTCCAAGATATTGATGCGTTTCGTCATCAAATTGAACAAATGCAAGATCGTGGGCAAGACCACTAATTTTATTTTTGAACGTTATTGATTAGGAATTTTATGTCTGAGTTTGATTCAAATTCTAAACCCGAAGATTATGTCAACATAGATCAGGTTTGGATGCAGAAAGCAATTGAGCTCGCGAAGCTTGGACAATATTCCACACGACCAAACCCGAACGTCGGTTGTGTCATTGTAAAAGATGGGCAATGGGTGGGAGAGGGTTTTCATCCTAGAGCTGGTCAGCCACACGCCGAAGTTTTTGCCATGCGTCAAGCAGGCGAGTCTGCCAAGGGCGCAACCGCGTATGTCACTTTGGAACCTTGTGCGCATTATGGCCGTACACCACCTTGTGCTAAAGGCTTGGTTGAAGCGGGTGTCAGCAAAGTTGTTATTGCATGTGCTGATCCAAATCCTTTGGTGGCGGGAAAAGGCGTGGATATTTTACGCCAGGCAGGGATTGAGGTTGAAACAGGGGTTTGTGAGCAACAAGCGGCTCAACTCAATCAAGGCTTTTTAAAAGCAATGGCAACGGGTGTGCCTTATGTGCGGTTAAAGGTTGCGTCAAGTTTAGATGGCCGTACAGCAATGGCGTCTGGTGAGTCTAAATGGATCACTGGGGCTGAATCACGTCAAGATGTTCAGCATTGGCGGGCTATTTCAGGTGCAGTGATTACCGGGATCGATACCATTTTGGCAGATGACCCTCAATTAAATGTGCGTTCATTGGGTGATATTGATATTGCAACGATTGTCCAGCCTAAGCGGGTGATTTTAGACCGACAAGGGCGTTTGCCACTCAATGCTCAAATTCTTAGCGCGCCTGAAACAGTGATGGTCATGGGACCATTTCGTCAAGAACTTGCCAAGCTGGGCGTGGTACAATTAGAAGTACAATCTTTAAAAGATTTGCTTACGACTTTAAAAGATTTCCAAATTTACGATGTGTTGGTTGAAGCAGGTGCGACATTATCCACTGCATTTTTGCAGGAAAAACTGGTGGATGAATTAATCAGTTATGTTGCGCCAACCTTTTTAGGACAATCAGCACGTGCCATGTTCAATGCCGAATTTGAAACGATGGCACAACAATTACGTTTTAAGTTACAAGATGTTCATCAGTTTGGTGATGACATTCGCTTAAGACTTATCCCTTCACAAGAGTCAGTATGAATCCAGAGTCAACATCATCGGTTTACCATAAACGTCGTCATGCTGCGCGTACAACAGATGAATATCTTTTTCATCAGTTGGTTCCCTATCTGGGAAACAAACGTCGTTTGTTGCATCTGATTCTTGAAGCGCTTGAAATCACAGGTACTTTGAATCCTAAGGGTAAACGCGCCCCGATTTTTGCCGATTTTTTTGCAGGCAGTGGGGTGGTTTCACGTTTAGCACGTCAAAATGGCTATCGGGTGATTGCCAATGATTGGGAACCGTATAGCCATGCATTAAATCATGCCATTTTGGCATGCACAGATGCACCTGCATTTAAAGAATTGGGTGGGTATCAAAAAGCCATCGATTATTTAAACCGCTTGCCTGAAGTGAAAGGATGGGTTACGCATAACCTTTGTCCGCGGAATGATGAAATTTATGACCCTGCACGAGACCGTTTGTTTTTTAAACGCCGTAATGGGATGCGTATAGATGCAATTCGCCAGCAAATTGCCACTTGGCAAGCACAGGGTGCAATTGACGATGTAGAAATGAGTGCCTTATTGGCACCTTTGCTCTATTCAGCAAGTTTTGTCAGTAATACCAGCGGTGTATTTAAAAGCTTCCATCATGGTTGGGGCGGTAAGACCCAAACTGCGTTGGAACGGATTGAGTCGTTATTGTGGCTTACACCGAGTCGCTTTAGTGAAGTCGGGCAAAATAAGCAGAAAACACCGATGGCAGAAGTGTGGTGTGTAGATGCACAGCACTTGGCAAATCAAATGAGTGGTTTTGAAGTCGATGTGGCTTATCTAGATCCACCGTATAACCAACATGCCTATAGTAGTAATTATCATGTACTCAACTCGCTAACACTGTGGGATCAAGTTGATTTACCGACACCAGATACCAAAGGTTTTAAAAGTGGGATTGACCGTGCATGGCGTAAAGAACGCCCAAGTCCTTATAATTCTTCTAAGCATGCACAAGAAGCTTATGAGAATTTGTTGGAAACTATTAATGCGCGTTATATTCTCACCAGTTACTCAACCGATGGAAATATTGAGGCCAAAGACTTATTGGCGGCCAATCTGAAACGTGGCAAAGTCACCTTATTGACTCAGGATGTGCCTCGTTATCGTGTCAGTAAACAGCGTCAGTCTGAACGCGCACGTGTGCTTGAGTTTATTGTAATCACCGATACCCATGCTAAGTCTGGACCACCATTGCGTCAGCTGTTGGGTCAACTCTATCATTTTGCAGAATTGGGTGGTGTGGATACCTCAGGTGTAAGTACGCAACTGGCCTTATGGTAAGAATGCACCTTTGCCTTTAAAATATGGGCAAATGCAAAATAAACACGATTGAACTTCATCAGTTCCTCTCACTGCAGCAGTAGGTAGAATTATGTTCACAGGTATCATTGAAAGTTTGGGTAAAGTCGAAAGTTTACAAAATGTAGGCGGTGATGTGCGCTTACGTATTCAGACAGACTTGGATATGTCAGATGTACATTTGGGCGACTCTATTGCAACCAATGGGATTTGTTTAACTGTGATCGACTGGGGTGAAAACTGGTACGCTGCTGATGTGTCCCGTGAAAGCTTAAATCGTTCGACTTTAGCAAGTTGGAAAGCGGGGCAGGCGGTCAATGTAGAAAAAGCAATGTTGCCAACAACACGCTTCGGTGGACATATCGTCAGTGGACATGTCGATGCTGTGGGTGAAATCACCGTAGTGCGTTCAGATGCTCGCTCACTGTATTTCGAAGTCACTGCACCTGTTGAAATTGCTAAATATTTGGCTGAAAAAGGTTCTGTGACTGTAGATGGAATTAGCCTCACCATCAATCATTTACGTGGAAATATCTTAAGTTTAAATTTAATTCCACATACTGCTGAACGGACCAATATTGGAACGTGGAAAGTGGGCTCTCAAGTGAATTTAGAAGTCGATGTATTGGCACGTTATATAGAAAGATTGTTACTTGGTGATAAAGCTGCTGAGCCAAAAGCAGAGTCTAAACTCAGTATGGAATTTCTGGCAGCCAATGGTTTTTTAAAATAAATAAAAACCAAAACCGATTAAAAAAGCCTAATTTATTTAGGCCTTTTAATATATACATGATTAAATTAGGCTAATATATCGTGAATTCTTCTGTAAGAGAGTTGAGTATTGCTTGAATTTTTATTGCATTTAGAACAATTATTGCCCACTTTTTTAGAAAATTACGGGCTGTGGATTTATGCCATTTTGTTTCTAATCATTTTTGCAGAAACTGGCTCAGTCTTTATGTTTTTTCTCCCAGGCGATAGTTTATTGATCGCTGTCGGTGCTTTATGTTCTACCGCTGAATCTGTGCATTTGCACTATATGGGTGTGTTGCTGATTATTGCTTCAATTTTGGGGTATATGGTGAACTATTATACGGGACGTGCGCTGGGTTTTAAGTTTTTCCACGCGCATTCACGTTGGTTTAAGCCTGAATATATTAAAAAGACCAACCATTATTTTGAAAAGCATGGCGGGAAAACCATTCTTGTTGCCCGTTTTGTGCCTTTTGTTCGTTCTTTTGCTCCTTTTGCAGCGGGTGCAGGGCATATGAAAATGCCTGTATTCATGTTGTATAACATTTTAGGCGGATGGATTTGGATTGCGCTGTTACTTGGTGCGGGTTATGGCGCGGGTAATTTATTATCTTTACTGCTCGATTCATTTTAATCAGATTCAAACAGTCATAAACTGCCCCGATGAATAAGCCGAATGCTGATCCTCAACATTCGGCTTATTCATATTGAGAATAGAATAAAAACGCGAGTGGTTTTATTTAAGAAATCAGCTGTATTTATTAAAATAATCTGCTGCTATTTTTACGCACTGACACAAAAAAATATCCAGAAAGTGCAAACAGAAAAAGCTTTCAAATCGCCAAAGTGCTAACATTTTGCAAGTTTTAAAATCTTAATGCTGGTGAGCAAAAATGTTAATACAACGTGGTGGGTTAAAAGTTGTGGCTGGGCTTGGAATTTCAGGCGTTTCAGCCGTAAATTTTCTTCATGAAAATGGCTACCGTGTTGCAGTCACAGATTCTCGTGAAGTTCCACCAGGACATGAGCAAATTCCAGCAGCAGTTCAAACCAGCTTTGGTCAACTCGATCAAGATTTACTTTTGCAAGCTGAAGAAATTGTCATTAGTCCCGGGTTAGATCCTCAGTTACCAGCAATTCAAGCTGCGATTGCAAAAGGCATTCCAGTCATCAGTGAAATTCAAATTCTCCGCCGTGCTACAGATAAACCGATTGTGGCGATTACTGGTTCAAATGCAAAAAGTACCGTGACCACTTTGATTGGTTTAATGGCACAAGATGCAGGGGTTAAGGTTGCTGTAGGGGGTAACTTGGGTCGTCCTGCTTTGGATTTAACCCATGATGATCCAGATGTTTATATCCTTGAACTTTCCAGCTTTCAATTG
Organism: Acinetobacter sp. BIGb0196; assembly: GCF_011759595.1. NCBI lineage: Bacteria > Pseudomonadati > Pseudomonadota > Gammaproteobacteria > Moraxellales > Moraxellaceae > Acinetobacter > Acinetobacter sp. BIGb0196. Next base: position 53,836 of record NZ_JAAOZA010000001.1, read on the forward strand.
GAAGCAACCTCAAGTTTAAATGCAGAAGTGGCTGTGGTCTTGAACATGAGTGAAGATCACTTGGACCGCCATGGGGATATGGCAGGTTACCATGCGGCAAAACATCGTATTTTCCAAGGTGTGAAAAAAGTCGTATATAACCGTGACGATTCATTAACTCGCCCATTGGTACCAGATGTCACACCGATGCAAAGCTTTGGGCTCAATGCACCTGATTTAAAACAATACGGTATCCTAAGAGAAGATAACGGTACGATTTGGTTAGCGCGAGGTCGTGAACGTCTACTCAAAAGTTCAGAGATGTATATCCAAGGCACGCATAATGTTGCCAATGCTTTGGCATGTTTAGCTTTGGGTGAAGCGATTGGTTTACCAATGGACAAAATGCTTGAAACCTTAAAAACCTTTAAAGGTTTAGAGCACCGTTGCGAATTCGTTAAAGAAGTGAATGGTGTTCGTTATTATAATGATTCTAAAGGCACCAATATCGGTGCAACTTTGGCGGCATTGGACGGTTTAGGTGCTGCAATTGAAGCCCAAGGTGGTCAGGTTGCTATTATTTTGGGTGGTCAGGGCAAAGGGCAGGACTTTACTGCACTACGTGAGTCTCTGCAAAAATATGCCAAAGTTGCGGTACTGATGGGTGAAGATCGCTCAATCATTGAAAATGCCATTGCAGGGACAACAACGCTGCTACATGCAGCATCTTTGCAACAAGCTGTAGAACTTTGTCAACAACATACGCATGCGCAAGATGTAGTGCTATTATCACCTGCATGTGCAAGCTTTGATATGTTTACAGGCTATCCTGAGCGTGGTCATCGCTTTGTTGAATATGTAAATGCTCTAAACTAAAAAGAATCATAAGGAAATAAAGTATGGCTGGGTTAGCTCAGACGACTATAAGTAAGATTCACCAAGTGTATGATCGCTGGATGCCAAAATTGCCAGCAGAGATTACACCGCGTAATGTACTGATATTTTGCGTCATTTCATTGTTGTGTATTGGTACGGTGATGGTGGCTTCGGCTTCAATGCCTTATGCCGAACGAATGCATGAAAACGAATTTCACTATGTGATTCGTCATGCAATTTCGATCGTGGTGGCTTTTGTTGCGGCGGCAATTACCTATCGAGTTTCACTCAACCTTTGGTTTAAAAATACCTTTCCATTGTGGTTGATCACCATTGCTTTATTACTCGCCGTCTTGGTGGTGGGTACAGAAGTCAATGGTTCAACACGCTGGATTCGTGTAGGTGGATTTACCTTGCAGGCAACCGAAGTCGCCAAGGTGATGATGGCCATATTTACCGCAGACTATGTGGTTCGTCGTGCTGAAGAGGTCCGTAATAATATTAAGGGCTTGGTACGTCTAGGTGTGGTGATGTTGCTGACGGTCGGACTGATTATTGCAGAGCCTGACTTAGGGGCAACGGTGGTGATTGCTGTTTCGATGCTGGGTGTGTTCTTCTTGGCTGGCGCACCCATGATCCAGTTTGGCTTTGCATTCGGTGCGATTCTGGTGGCATTTGTATCCTTAATCGTGTTTGAACCATATCGTTATGAACGCTTAATGTCATTCTCAAACCCTTGGGCTGATCCTTTGGGCTCTGGTTATCAATTGTCGAATGCCTTGATGGCCTTTGGTCGTGGTGAATGGTTTGGGGTGGGCTTAGGGCATAGTATTCAAAAAATGTCTTATCTGCCTGAAGCACACACTGACTTTATGTTGGCAATTTTAGGTGAAGAATTCGGTTTCTTTGGTATTTCGACCGTTTTGCTGCTCTCGTTTGTGATGTTGATTTGCTGTATTCGTATCGGTCAGCGTGCGCTCAATCATCAATATTTGCGCGCAGGATATTTGGCTTACGGAATCAGTATTATTTTCTTATTACAGATCTTGGTGAATGCTGGTATGAATATGGGCATGTTGCCGACCAAAGGGCTAACGCTTCCATTTATTAGTTATGGTGGTTCATCTTTAATTATGTGTGCGGTGATGATCAGTTTAATTCTCAAAATTGATGCAACCACCAAGGATGCCAATCCAGCGCGAGAAGAGTCTAGTTTTTAATTTTTTATTGAACTTAAATAGACAAGCCATTTGATCACAAATGGCTTTTTTTATGGGTAATTTAGTTTGGATTTTGCGTATTGCAATATTTTAATGCCGATTGGGTGGTCTTAAATTTTACCCAATCCCAAGTTTGATAACCGGACTCACTCAGTCCTAATACATCTATCGCTGTTGGGGAATAATAAAACGAAGTTTCCAATACATCATTGGCATAAATCTTGATCTGATGTTTTCCAGCGGTATTTGCAAGTTTAAGTTTGATTGGGGTTTTGTGATCGACCTTGATGATTGCAGAGCGATCGACTTGAACTGAATAAGTTGGTAATGGTTTACCCCATTGTTCACGTGGTGCGCCACTCATTTCATCAACAACAGCAGTTTTAGAAATCGGGGAAATACATAAAATTGCCATTTGTGCATAGACCTGTGTAAGGCCTGTGATCATGAGAAAACTCAGCGTTATTAGATTTTTTAAAAGGTTCATCTCAATCCTGAATGATGTTGGTATTCTTATGTTGGTATTCTTATGTTGGTATTGTTGCTTAATCAGGGATTACTGATAAATGGATTGTAGCGTTGTCCCTTGAGGAATGCGAGAGATATCCCATTGAGCGACAGCTTGAGCCAACATGAGATCTGGCTGATCTAGGTCTACTGGAGCTTGTCCAAGTGCTATAATCGCTTGTAACAGCAATTCAGGTGCATGTTTGAGATCAAGCGCTTGCGCAAGGTTTTGTTTAGAGAGTTTTTGCCCCAAATGATTCATGGCGAGGGGTAAGTGCATATATTCAAGAGCGGGATAACCCAAAAGCTGTCCTAGCCAAATTTGACGTTCAGTATTATCCAATAAATCCGCACCACGCACGACATGGCTGATTTCTTGTAAATAATCATCGACAACGACTGCCAGTTGATAATTGATAATGCCATCACGACGCTTTAGTACAAAGTCACCCAAATCGCGTTGTAAGTTCGCGCAATGTTGTCCTTGTAAGCGGTCATTGAAACAAATGTTTTGATCAGAAACTTTTACACGAATGGCTTGGTCTTGAAAGTCGAGCTGTTTGTCTCGGCAGGTGCCAGCATAGATATGATTTGAGCCTAATATTTTACGGGTACATTCACAGGCATAAACGAAATGTTTTTGTTTGAGTTGTTCGATTACAGATTGATAAATGTCTAAGCGATGTCGTTGATAAATGATTTCAGCATCGGATTGGAAGCAAAAAGCATCTAGGCACTTTAAAATATGCTGTTCACTATCTGGGTAAATACGTGGAATATCCGTATCTTCGATGCGGACGATCCATTGCCCATGATGAGCTTTAGCGTCGCAATAACTCGCGACAGCGGTCACTAAGGAACCAAAATGTAATGGCCCTGTGGGGGACGGTGCAAACCGACCTTTGTATACGGTACTCTTCCTCCCTCCCTTTGGAAAAGAGAGGGTTGGGGAGGAATTTGACACAGTATTAACCGTTATTTTGCTTCTCTTTGATCTCTGCAAGGGTTTTACAGTCGATACATAAAGTTGCAGTTGGTCGTGCTTCTAAACGGCGTAAACCAATTTCGATACCGCAAGTTTCACAGAAACCATAGTCATCATTTTTAATCGCTTCAATAGATTGCTCTATTTTACGAATAAGTTTACGTTCACGGTCACGAGTACGTAATTCAATGGCAAACTCTTCTTCTTGTGTCGCACGGTCATTTACATCAGGTAAAGAAGAAGATTCATCTTGCATTGTATTTAGGGTGCGATCCACTTCCGACATCAATTCTGCTTTCCATGCCAGCAAAATTTTACGAAAATGTTCGAGTTGCCCCTCAGACATGTATTCTTCATTTTTCTTTGGCTGATAAGGCTCGATACCGAATAGACTTGCTGTAGTACCGTTTTCATTGGTCTTCGGCTTGGTTTTACGCACTCGCTTTACAGACTTGTCATCTGCAATTGCTGTTTGTTCTTCCAAGACTTGATTTTGGTTGTCATTCGCCATAAAGGGCATTCCTCATCATATACGTATTATCTATACGCAAAAAATATGGTGATATGCAAGTATTTTTATCACTACCAACAGAATGAATCTATCGGGGGCGTCATCATATAGATTTTTTTACCAAGATGAAAGTCACCTAACCCTGAATTCGACTTTCTGCATATCTCGTTGGACGAATAACTTAATAGAAAAAAACCAAAATGAAAAGCTAGTAACCTGAAATTTCTTCATTAATTGTAACTTTGAAGTGATCCAATCGGTGTACAGCGGTCTCAAATTCACCATTGGCTTTTAAATGTAAGCAACGGTAACCAGGCGCAATCGGATCAAATGAAAACTCTTGGCTGAGGGGTTTAAATTGTACACACGTCGCAGGAGTAGAAATAAACTGTATTCCATTCCATACATTATAGGATTCTTGATGAACATGACCATGTAACACGGCTTTGATGTTATCAAAGGGTTCGAGTACGGCTTTTAATTCATCGGCATTTTTGAGCTTATGTTGATCGAGCCATTTGGAATGCATATCAAAAGGATTGTGATGACAGGCGATAAGGATAAATTTGTCACGCAATTGTTCCAATAGCCGTTTTAGATGGACCAATTGTTCCGTTTGAATGTTTCCATCAGTACGTCCACCCACAGCACTATTCAGCAAAATGATACGCCATTGATCTAACTCAATCACTGCTGGAATAGGTTCTGGCGAATGGAACGGGAACAAGTTGATATTGTCGTGATTTCCCGGAATTTGATAAAAATCGACACCAAAACGCTGCATATATTCTAAATAGCGCGCATAAGTTTCTGGAAATGCAGCTTGAGCCAAATCACCAGTATGTAAAATCAGATCGATATTTTTATAGCGTTGCTGAATATCATCCATGACGGCATGAAAGCTTTCTTCAGGATTAATCCCGACAAACTCTGCATCAGGTTTATCCATCAGGTGTGTATCTGTGATTTGGATAATCACTCTATCTTTATCTGTTTGCGGCAATATCTCTGATTGCATGCCTTTCCCCTAGACATCTTCAAATGCATGCAAGTGCTGTTGTAGCCATTGCAAAGCCATAATCACAGGTGCATTTTTTAAACGATTACTTTTTAATAATAGACTCAAATCTGAATAATCAATGATATGAAGTTGGATATTTTCACTTTCATCTGGCATACCAAACACACCACCTTCAGCAGGTAATGCGGCTTGCGCAACATAGAGATGAAAGATTTCATCACATGCACCAGCAGATGGATAGAAGCTAAACAGATGTTTGATTTGGTTTAATTCACATCCAGATTCTTCGATGCTTTCCCGTCGAATGCAACTTTCTGGAGATTCATCTCCATCAAGTACGCCTGCAATGATTTCGAGTTGCCAAGGTGAAATTTCATCATCAATTGCCCCCACACGAAACTGTTCAATCAATGCAAATTTTTGTTGTTGATCATTATAAATCAGTACACCAGCAGCTTCTTTACGGCGAATTAATTCACGTTGAATGGCTGAGGTATATTCAGTTTGATTAAATAATCGGTGTCGCAAGCTCACTTTTTCGACTTGAACAAAACCTTTAAAGGCATATTCACGAGATTGTATTTCTACATCATTATGGGTGTAGGTTGCTTGCTGAATGATGTTCATGTGCACAGTTAGGATGAAACATATTCACTTCATCCTAACTGAGAAATAGTGAAAGACAAAAGTTTTTTTTAATCTTTACACTTTATGGTACAACTTTTGCCCTTGTTCCTGATAAACGGATTTCATGGTTTTGAGACCATCTTCTATAAGCGTTTCGCTATTTACAGGGTGGGCTGCATTTTGTTGATTTTGTGCATAATCTCGCACGTTTTGGGTGATTTTCATCGAACAGAACTTAGGTCCGCACATTGAACAGAAGTGTGCTGACTTATGTGCTTCTTTAGGCATGGTTTCATCATGCATTGATCTTGCAGTATCAGGATCTAAGCTGAGATTGAATTGATCTTCCCAACGGAACTCAAAGCGTGCTTTAGATAAAGCATTGTCACGAACTTGTGCGCCCGGATGACCTTTGGCTAAATCCGCCGCATGGGCTGCGATTTTATAGGTGATAATCCCGTCTTTAACATCTTTCTTATTGGGCAGACCCAAATGCTCTTTAGGGGTTACATAACACAACATTGCAGTGCCGTACCAACCAATCATCGCTGCACCAATCGCAGAGGTAATATGATCATAGCCTGGAGCAATATCGGTGGTGAGGGGCCCAAGAGTATAGAAAGGTGCTTCCTGACAAACTTCAAGTTGCAAGTCCATATTTTCTTTGACCATATGCATTGGAACATGGCCTGGTCCTTCGATCATGACCTGAACATCATGTTTCCATGCACGATGGGTCAGTTCACCTAAAGTGCGTAATTCAGAAAATTGCGCTTCATCATTGGCATCCTGAATACAGCCCGGACGTAAACCGTCGCCTAAGCTGAAAGATACATCATAGGCTTTCATGATTTCGCAGATTTCATCAAAATGCGTATAGAGGAAGTTTTCTTCATGATGTGCCAAACACCATTGCGCCATGATCGAACCACCGCGTGATACGATCCCCGTTAAACGATTGGCTGTCATCGGCACATAACGTAATAAGACCCCGGCATGGATGGTGAAATAATCGACACCTTGCTCCGCTTGTTCAATCAGGGTGTCTTTAAAGATTTCCCATGTCAGGTCTTCAGCAACACCATCGACTTTTTCAAGTGCTTGATAAATTGGTACCGTACCAATTGGAACTGGTGAGTTGCGGATAATCCATTCACGGGTTTCATGGATATTTTTACCCGTCGATAAGTCCATGATGGTGTCAGCACCCCAACGGGTTGCCCAAGTCATTTTCGACACTTCTTCATCAATCGATGAACCCAAAGCTGAGTTGCCAATATTGGCATTGATTTTTACCAAGAAATTACGCCCAATGATCATGGGTTCGCATTCAGGATGGTTAATATTGGCTGGAATAATGGCACGACCTTCAGCGACTTCTTTACGCACAAATTCAGGGGTAATCTCCATGAGGTTGTGTGCACCAAAATTTTGCCCTGCATGCTGGCGCATATCGACACCTTCATGCTGGCGCTGATTTTCACGAATCGCAATGTATTCCATTTCAGGCGTGATGATGCCTTGTTTGGCATAATGCATTTGTGTGACATTGTTGCCTGTTTTTGCACGACGTGGTTTTTGAATATGGGCAAAACGGATTTCAGCAGTACGAATATCTTTCAGACGTTCTTGGCCAAATTTAGAGGTTAAGCTGGCTAAATGCTCAGTATCGGCACGTTCTTCAATCCAAGTTTCACGGACATTGGGTAAGCCTTTATTCAAATCAATGTGTACGTTGGGATCGGTATAAACACCTGAAGTATCATAGACCATAATTGGTGGATTTTTTTCACCACCAAGGCCAGTCGGAGTATCCGTGAGTTCAATTTCACGCATCGGTACTTGAATATCTGGGCGTGAACCTTGGATATAAACTTTTTTAGATGCGGGTAAAATTCGAGTCAGATCTTTGGCTTCTTGCTCGTGTTGAGCCAATTGATCAGCAGGGGATAGATTCGTTAATTGGTTCATTACAATGATCCTTATGAATGACATCAACGAATCAAGCACGACCAAAAACGGTGGCAAATTTAGTCTATTTTATCTGCTAAACTCATCATCAGAATAAAGCGCTATTGCGACAAAAATAGATAAACTATGGGCTGTCAGTTTTTAGATGCTTGATTCCTACGCAGGTCTTAACCTGATCAGGTTCAACGGTACTTTAGTTTAAGTTTTGGCAAGGAGATGCAAAACTGACTAAATCTCAGCGAGGAATTACTCGCGCTCCGTCAAGCGATATTCAAATCTTAGCATGTTCTCATTGAAAATATGCTGGCATGCCGATATCAATTTCAATTATTTTTTTGAGCCAGAATTTCCTCGACAGATTTTCTAATTTTTTGTTCAAATGCTTCACGTTGTACCCGGATCTCTTGCTGCTCAGGTGAGTTATCTTCAGGATACTGGCTAGATGGTTTTGGCATTTGTTGCCAAAGCGTTTCACTTGCATTGATTAAATTCACAAATTTCTGTGCAGCTGTGCGACTTGCAGTTTTACTTTTTGCAATTTTTTCAATCGCTTTGATTGCTTGTTCATCTGCAATTTTATTGTCATCGAACCAGAGCGTGCGGGTGTTATCCTCGCCTTGAAAAAGTGCATTACGGTATTGTTCAATGTTCTCTATGACTTGAGGTTTAAAATGGTTGTTGGGGTAATCTTTATTGAATTTTTCCCAATATAACAATCGATTGGCCACCTCATCAAAACTAATTGCTAGCCCTGCGTCCATAATATAGTTAGCACCTGTATACTCTTTACGGATCTGTTTAAAGTAGACCTGATCTGATTTTTCTAAATAGGGTGCAAAAATATCCAGATCATATTGTGGATGCTGTACAAAGGTGTATTCACCTTCACCGATATAAAATTTTGCTAAATATAAGTCCTTTGCGTGATCAACTAAATATTTCTCACGTGGTTTTAACTTTTTATACAGTTCTTGTTTTTGTTGAGCTGTCATAGACTGACCGTCTGCAAGTGTATCGGTCATATATTGAAAGACTTCAGGCGAGGCATCCGCGATGAGTTTTTGATAAATGCCTTCAATTTTTGCTTGCCATTGATAGCGTGTTTTTAACGGTGCAGATGCGAGACATTTTTTTAATAATTGATTGAGGTCATTTAAATCTTCCACGATGACCGTTTCTTCTAATTTTTTGATGCTTGTATCTATCTCGTTACAGTCTGGTGGAAGTGCTGATATTTCAGCTGTACTGGTCTGAGTCGCTTCAGAAGCTGCTTTGGCTGTTTCAATTGTTTGATTATTCTCGTGTTTTTGGCAAGCGCTGAATAGGGTGCACAGGCAGAGTGTTGTGAGTGATAGATGTTGTTTTAAAGCTTTCATAGTATGACTGTTGTTGTATATTTTTGAATGCCACAAGGATAATAAAAATTGAGCTAAAATAACATCTAACTGTTAGAACAAATTGCATCACTAAAGCAATCTTTTTTAACATGCTTAAAATCGATCGGGCTTAAATTTAGATATTGATTGAGCTGGGACAGCGCCAATAATTGAGGGATATTTTCCAGTTTAGTGCGTTCTTTTTCACTAATTTGAATTTTTTTCTGTCTTTGCTCTTTGCTCATCGTTAAAAAATGAACAAACTTCTTGGCCTGTGCTGAAAGCTCACCATCATTGGACTTTGCTAAGCGTTCAATCACCAACCAGCTGGCTGCATCAATATCAGTTTGATTTTCAAATGTAATCGAAATAGGCGCTTCTTCAGTGCCTAAAAACAATAGGCTGCTATATGCATTTTTTAAGAACTGTGCATCATGTAAAAAAGGGCTAGTGGGATAAGTTTGTAGATATTCTTGCCAAAACTTAGCTCTTTTTGCAATTTCTTCAGCATCAATATCGGGTTTATGGTTTTTAAAAAGCGATTGGGTATTTTGATCTGCAAGATTTTCGATAAAAACTTGTTCAGGTGCAGTCAGATATGGGGCGAAAACTTTGGCTAAATATTGCGGGCTTCTCCGATAGACAATTTTATCATCTGTTTGTTCGCTCAGCTCAATATAAGCTTGGCCTTTGTGACGTAATAAATATTGGTCACGTAGATTAAGTTGTTCAAATTTACTCTGTTGAATAGTGGGGTATGCAGCTTGATCTAAAGCATAGTTTTCAAATGCTTGCTGTTGTTCTGACGTGCGCTCAATCTGTAAAAATTGTTGATACATACGTTTCGACTGATGCATCAATTCCATTTGTTCCGCAGGTTTCATCAAAGGTAAACACATACGAATATCTTGATTGACTTGTTCTATCGCAAGCGTGGTTCTTTTTGCGTTGATTGCCAGCATCTCATTTTTGAGATTTTGGCAAATTTGGGTTAAATCAGGAATAGGATTTTCTTTTTGTGGCGCTTCTTTAGATTCTTTGACAATGTCGGTTGTGGGTTTTTGACACGCGATAACCACCATGCAACTCAAGATAACGAGTATGCCTGAAATGAGAAAATGAAGGATATTGCGAGGAAATTTCATTCGACCAGCATTTAAAAGAAGCTCAATTTTGTTCGATGCCATTGTCGCTGAATCGAGGCTAAATAAATGAAATATTTTGTAGTTTTGTGATAATGAAACGTTACTTTTTGCAAGAAACTGAGTCATGTGTCTGATTTAAGATCTGCAAAAATTAACCTGAGTACAGCATCGTGAATTTGCGATAAATGGATGCTCACAGCAAAGTTACATATGTAAATTCAGCAAATTGTAGTAGTATCTTTACTCTAAATTGCTTTGATCAGAAGTGAAATGAGCGATATTGAGAAATTCATTTGAAAGAAAAATACTTGTCATAAAACATTCATAATGAATATGCTTTAATATTAACCCATAAAAATAGTTTTTGTTGCGTGTGGAGCATCTGACCTTGAGCCCAAGTAATCCTGTATTAAACCATCATATATCTTCTCAATTTAATGAGGACTTACAGGATGTGAATACCAAATTTATGACCATGGGCGGTTTGGTAGAACAACAAGTCGCAAATGCAGTGCATGCGTTATTGGATACCAATGCCAATATGGCGATTGATGTTCAATTCCAAGACAATACAGTTAATCGTTATGAACGAGAAATTGATGAAGCACTGACTTTGATTTTGGCGCGTCGTCATCCAGCTGCAATCGACTTACGTATGGTGATTGCCATGAGTAAAGCCAATACCGATTTAGAACGTATTGGTGATGAAGCTGCAAAAATTGCCCGTATTGCACAGACTTTATGTGAAGAGGGCGAGTCTCCGCGTGGCTATATGGAAACACGGCACATTGGCAATCAAGTGCGTGTCATGATTCATGATGCTTTAGATGCTTTTGCGCGTGTGGATGCAGAACAGGCATTAAAAGTTTTGTTGGCCGATGCAGATATTGACCGTGAATATCAATCTGCGACGCGCACACTGATGACCTATATGATTGAAGATCCACGTCATATTAGTCGTGTCATCAATGTGATGTGGGTATTGCGTTCACTAGAGCGAATTGGTGACCATGCCCGTAATATCTCAGAACAAGTCATTTATATGGCAAAAGGTTTTGATGCGCGACATACCAGTGTTGAAGAGATTGAACAAAAAGTTCAAGGTAAATAATTGAATTTATAAGTAAAAAGACCTGAATGATTCAGGTCTTTTTATTTGAAAAATTTAAGATCACAAAAAGAAAATTACACTTGAGCAAGTGCTTGTTCTAAGTCTGCAATCAAGTCATCAATATGTTCAATCCCCACAGATAAACGTACCATATCAATACTCACGCCTGCTGCTTTTAGCTCTGTTTCATTCAGTTGACGATGCGTGGTAGTTGCTGGGTGACAGGCTAAACTTTTTGCATCACCAATATTCACTAGGCGAGTAAACAGCTGTAATGCATCGATAAAACGGGTGCCACCTTCACGACCATCTTCAACACCAAAAGACAGAATTGCAGACGGTTTACCTTTGACGTACTTTTGTGCCAAAGCATGTTGTGGATGATCTTTTAAGCCAGCATAGTTGACCCATTTTACTTTTGGGTGTGCCTGTAAATATTCAGCAACTTTTTGTGCATTTTCAGTATGGCGTTCCATACGCAAATTCAGTGTTTCTAAGCCTTGTAAAATTAAGAATACGCTGAGCGGGCTGATCGCTGCGCCTGTATTTCTTAATGGAACAACACGTGCGCGGGCGATATATGCCGCAGCACCTAAAGCTTCTACATAGTTCACCCCATGATAACTTGGATCTGGGGTATTTAAGACTTTGAAGCGCTCGGGATATTTGCCCCAAGGGAATTTACCGCTATCGACAATCGCGCCACCAATCGAATTACCATGACCGCCAATATACTTGGTCAATGAATGCACCACGATATCTGCACCATGTTCAAAAGGTTTCAGTAGGGCAGGTGTTGCAACAGTATTATCCACAATCACGGGTACACCATATTCATGTGCGATTTTAGCAATGGCATCTAGGTCAATAATATTACCCAGCGGATTGCCAATCGACTCAACGAAAACCAATTTGGTTTTTTCATCAATCAAGCCGCGCAATGCTTCAGGATCTTGGTAATCAAAGAAACGTACTTCAATGCCTTGTTTTGGCAACGTGTGGGCAAATAAATTATATGTTCCACCATAGAGTGTTGAAACCGATGCAATATTGTCACCCGCTTCTGCGATGGTCTGGATAGAATAGGTGATCGCAGACATACCCGAAGCCAATGCTAAAGCACCAATACCGCCTTCAAGCGCACTCAGACGTTGCTCAAGCACAGCGGTCGTTGGATTCATGATCCGTGTATAAATATTACCCTGAACTTTCAGGTCAAATAGATCCGCACCATGTTGGGTATTATCAAAAGCATAAGAGGTGGTCTGATAAATTGGAACGGCTACTGCTTTAGTGGTTGCTTCAGGTTCATAGCCTGCATGTATGGCTAGAGTTTCGTCTTTATATGTCATGTTCTTCCGTCAACTTTTTATTAAATTTCAATAGAGTGTAACAAATAAATATATGAAGTAAACAAGGGTTTATATATTTTAAAATCATAAAAACAGATAAAGCCAACAATGCAGCCCGAGATAAATTGAGTTTCAGCGAGGAAAAACAGACCGAATATCGCTGAGTTTGTGAGCTGTCATTGTGGTGTCATTTGCTGAAACTAGCATAACAAATTCCATAAATTCAGTTATTAAAAACACAATGAAAAAAGCAGCAATAAATAAACTGACCCGCCATAAAAGCACTTTAACTTTAGTCCTCTGTAGTTTACTGGGTTTAACCGCATGTTCTGATGATGATCAAGATTCAATAACACAGAAGACCTTAACCCAAAATATAACATTGGCATTTGGTGATGAAGCCTGTGTAATGGGGGGAACACGTATTCAGAGCGGTTTAGATCGCAATGAAAATGGCAAACTTGAAACCAGTGAAATCACTAAAACAGAAAACAGTTGTAAGCCCAATTTGTTTGCACAAGGTGTAGCATTACCGTTTAATGTATTGGGACGATACCCTGCGAATGGTACGACCATTGATAGCACATTTGATATTCGTCAGGGTGGTTTTGGTTCTGATGTTGCTGCGCATCCAAGCAATAAAAAGCAATTCTATGCATTGACCGATCGGGGGCCAAATGCAGACTTTACTGATAAATTATATGGCGCAGGTAAGGTTTTTGCCATTCCAGACTATGTGCCGAAAATTGGTTTATTTGAAGTTCAAGACAATGGCACTGTGAAATTAATTAAAACCATCAATTTAAAAGATCGCGATGGAAAAGACATCACGGGATTACCCAATACTTCTGCTTTAGGCGGCACAGGGGAAACACCGTATGATGTCAATGGGAAAGTGATTACTGTAGATCCAACCAAGCCATACGATGTGGTGAATAATCCAATTAGACTGGATGATTATGGCTTGGATAGTGAAGGGATCACTGCACTTAACGATGGTACGTTCTGGGTCAGCGATGAATATGGACCACATATTGTGCATTATGATGCCAATGGTAAAGAAATAGGGCGTATCAACCCATTTAAGGCTGATAAACGCAATAATTGGACTTTGCCAAATGAGTTTAGCTATCGCCGTGCCAATCGAGGGATGGAAGGCTTAACCATTAGCCCAGACCAAAAAACTTTGGTTGGGATTATGCAATCGACCATGAGTTTACCGAATAAAAATGTCAATAAATCAACGTTGACGCGTATTGTGACGATTAATCTGGAAACAGGCAAAGTCGCACAATATTTATATCAGCAAGAGATAGCTGAAAATTCAAACTCTGCCATTATTGCCCTCAGTGCAACACAATTTCTGGTTTTAGAACGAGATGGATTGTTTTATAAAGATACGCCCAATGTGATGAAAAATGTCTATCGTATTGATTTAAGCAAAGCCACCAATTTAGAAGATATTCAAACACAAAATGATGTCAAACAAGATGAAAAGCTTGGTTTAACCATTGCGGGCAAGACCTTAGAAGAATACCAATTGGATAAAGGCTGGGACGGTTTAAAAGCATTTAATATTGTTCCAGCACCTAAAACATTGGTACTGGATATGGGGAAAGCGGTTAAATATCCACATGATAAAATGGAAGGTCTGTGGTTGATCAATAGTACGACACTTGGGATTTTAAATGATGACGATATGGGGCTTTGGAATAATGCCAAAGGTATGGAGCCAAAGTATCTGGATGCGGCGCGTACACGTATTGATATCAATACCTTGTACATCATGGATAAATTGAATTTAAAAGGCCAATAATTGCATAACAACAGCCGCCCAAGAGGCGGCTTTTCTATCAGCATCATTTAAAAATAATAGGTTCCTCAATGAAAAAAATAGCCATTCTCACCGTTTTAACGAGTTTAATGACTGCAACTGCTTGGGCTGTACCGCAAGTGACATCACGTGAATATAAGTTGTTGTTACAGCCAGACAAATTTAGCTATGCCAATGAGTCCGCCAACGTAAATAGCTATATGCAACAAGCCAAAACGGTTATTGCCCAGCAAATTAACCGTACAGTTTCAGGAACGATGATCTTAGACAAGCAACGCCAAATACGTTTTTATGATTCACCCAGCAGTTGCCTACTCAATAATATGGGCTATAGCTTTCGAGAACGGATTGAAAACGGAGCATCTGAAGTGACGCTTAAATTTAGAAGCTATGATCATTATCTGTCTGATTTTTCCGATTTGAGTAGCTCGACTGCAGGAGCCAAAACTAAGCTTGAAGATGATATCACGCAAACAGCAACACAAGGGTTTTTGGTGGGGTCCAGTAAATCCACCACAGTGGCAAATACACGGACAATCAATAAGTTTTTAGACATCCATACGCATTTTCCAAAATTTAAAGAAACCTTTGCCATCAGTGATAATCAGCTGTTATCACCTGTAGGTGGACTCACCCTTTATGAACGAAGTTATCGTGGGGTCAGCATTGATTTAGGCGAGTTTGATGCAGAGGTAGATATGAGTTTATGGTATACCCAAGCACCTTATGCAGGATTAAAACCTGCTGTAGTTGAAGTCTCGTTTAAGTACCAAGACCCAAATGCAAATTACACCAATAAGGTTGTACAACGTGCTGCCATTAGTTTTTCTGCTTTGAAAACATTGTCAAACTACAATGCACCAAGTTCAACTCAAACCAAGACGCAATTTGTATATCAGTATCAGCCGAATTTTTGTTCGTGATCATGTGTGAGGTCGCGATTTGATTGCATGTATTGGTGTGGAAAAATGTTTTCTTGATGCTTTTAAAATATCTCAATCAATTGGACAAATCTGAACAAAAATAGATAAATTCAGCGTATAATTGACGGTATTTATTTATTCGCATTTTGCGAATTTCTATTCATTATAGAGGAGTCCTACGTGGCCCAATATATTTACACGATGAACCGTGTGTCGAAGATGGTTCCGCCTAAGCGCGAAATCCTAAAAGACATCTCTTTATCATTTTTCCCAGGTGCAAAAATTGGTGTACTTGGTTTAAACGGTGCAGGTAAATCTACCCTACTCCGTATTATGGCTGGCGTAGATAAAGATTTCTCAGGTGAAGCTCGTGCGCAACCAGGTATTAAAATCGGTTATCTAGAGCAAGAACCACCATTAGATCCAAATAAAGATGTACGTGGAAACGTTGAAGATGGTTTACGTGAACCATTAGATGCATTGGCACGTTTAGATGAAGTTTTTGCTGAATATGCAGCTGAAGATGCTGACTTTGATGCACTTGCAAAAGAGCAAGAGAAATTAGAAGCAATTATTCATGCTTGGGATGCACACAACCTTAGCAACCAAATGGATCAAGCTGCAGCAGCATTGAATCTTCCAGCATGGGATTCTGACGTAAGCTTACTTTCAGGTGGTGAACGTCGTCGTGTAGCATTGTGTCGTTTGTTATTGTCTAAACCAGACATGTTATTGCTTGACGAACCAACCAACCATTTGGATGCAGAATCTGTATCTTGGTTAGAGCGTTTCTTAAAAGACTTTGCTGGTACAATCGTTGCGATTACCCATGACCGTTATTTCTTGGATAACGTTGCAGAGTGGATTCTTGAGCTTGACCGTGGACATGGTATTCCTTATCAAGGTAACTATTCTTCTTGGTTGGAACAAAAGAATGCACGTTTAGAGCAGGAAAATAAACAAGAAGAATCTTTTGCTAAAGCATTGAAAAAAGAATTGGAATGGGTTCGTTCAAATGCTAAAGGTCAGCAAAAGAAAAACAAAGCACGTATGGAGCGCTTTGAAGAGCTTAACTCACGTGAGTTCCAACAACGTAATGAAACCTCTGAAATCTATATTCCACCTGGTCCACGCCTAGGGAATAAGGTTGTAGAAGTTGAAGGCATCAGCAAATCGTTTGATGGCCGTCTACTTTATGAAAACTTATCGTTCACAGTGCCACCAACTGCGATTGTTGGTATCGTTGGTCCAAACGGTGCAGGTAAAACCACTTTATTCCGTATGATGACAGGCGAACAGCAACCTGATACCGGTACAGTTGTATTGGGTGAGTCTGTAAAAGTTGCTTATGTTGGTCAGATTCGTGACACTTTAGATAACAATAAAACAGTTTGGGAAGAAGTTTCTGGTGGTTTAGATATCTTAAGAATTGGCGAATACGAGATTGCATCTCGTGCCTATATCGGTCGCTTTAACTTTAAAGGTCAAGATCAGCAAAAACGTGTTGGTGAATTGTCAGGTGGTGAACGTAACCGTTTACAACTTGCGAAGATCCTTCAGATGGGCGCCAACGTAATCTTACTGGATGAGCCATCAAACGACTTGGATATTGAAACTTTACGTGCACTAGAGGATGCAATTCTTGTATTCCCTGGTACTGTCATGGTGGTATCGCATGACCGTTGGTTCCTTGACCGTATTGCTACACATATCTTGTCGTTTGAAAATGAACAGCCAGAATTCTACGAAGGCAACTATGCTGAATATGAAGCATATCGTTTAGCGCGTTTGGGTGATGCTGCTGTGCAAAAACGTACCAAATACAAAAAAATTGGTGGTTAATCACTAATTTGGTAGATCAAAAAACCAGCTTTCGAGCTGGTTTTTTATTGTAAATAAAGCCGATAAAGTTGGTGTTGTGCTTCGAGATGACCTTGATTTGCAGCAAGCAACAACCATTTGTATGCATTCTTTTTATCTGGTGATAGGCCGAGTTGGCCTTGTAGGTAAATCATGCCCAATTTATATTGGGCCGTGCTATATCCTTTAAGTGCTGAATGTAAAAAATACCAAATCGCGTTGCGTTGATATTTTTGGATTTTTTCATTTAATCGCTGATCTAAATCAAGAGGGTCACGCTGGTTAAGCGCCAGATGTTCATAACTGGTTGCACGGTGGTAAGTATGCATTGATTCAGACATTTTAAATGCATGATAGGAACTGGAATAATGGTATTTATAGCGGATGATTTGCTTGAGTTTCCGTATTATTTTTATTAAATCCATAATGACTCGCACTTATTTTTATGAAATTTTCACTATAAGATTAAAGGAAATAACCAGAATAAGTAATCCCAATAACCATGATTTTTTTTCATATAAAAGTATTGCTAAAGTGGTTCGAGATTAATCATTTATTCAATTTTTGATGGCAGTAGGCTTCTTTGAAATTTTTTTAAAACTATAAATCAATAAAAAGCCCCCTCATCCTAGCCTTCTCCCAAAAGGAGAAGGGACTTTCAATACCAATATGATTCACTCTAAATGATCGTTTTTTGATTGATGAACTAGGCCTATTGAGTTTAAGGCTTGGTACTTTGTATAAAATGAGCTATGAGGAGCTATTTAAAATCATATAGATTTTTTATCATTTTTATCTTAGTTTTTTAATTCTGGGTATTTCAATTTTTGCTATTTGAATCAGGCTAAATCAATTGCATATATAAAAGAATGCCAAAATAACATTCTTCTATATATGTGCGCTAAAAATCAATTAAAGACGCATTTCAATCCCTTGTTCAGCAAGATATTGTTTCGCTTCAGGAATAGAGTATTGACCAAAATGGAATATAGAAGCTGCCAATACAGCATCGGCACCACCTTTTAAAATACCATCTGCTAAATGTTGTAAATTACCCACACCGCCTGATGCAATGGTCGGAATGGTGACACGATCATTGATTTGACGCATTAAACCAATGTCATAACCCGCTTTCGTCCCATCCGCATCCATAGAGGTAACCAATAATTCACCTGCACCGAATTCTGCCATTTTGACCGCCCATTCAATTGCATCTATGCCTGTTGGTTTGCGGCCGCCGTGGGTGAAAATTTCCCATTTATTTTCACCCGTTCTTTTCGCATCGATTGCTACAACAATACATTGTGCACCAAAGCGCTGAGACGCTTCTTGAACGAACTCAGGATTAAATACCGCAGCAGAGTTGATGCTGACTTTATCTGCGCCTGCATTTAATAACAAACGAATATCTTCAACTTTACGAACACCACCACCAACTGTAAGTGGAACAAACACACTTTCAGCCATACGTTCAACAGTACGGTAAGTGGTATCACGGCCATTTGATGTTGCGGTAATGTCTAAAAAGGTGATTTCATCTGCACCTTGCTCATTATAACGACGGGCAACTTCTACAGGATCTCCTGCATCACGGATATCCAGAAACTGGACACCTTTCACCACACGACCATTATCTACGTCCAGGCAAGGAATAATACGTTTAGCGAGCATAATTTTTTCCAAAAATAACAGGCGATTATGAAAGTTCGTGACTTAGGTGCTACACCTCGATAGTCGAAGCGGTTATTCTATCAAACTTATGTAAGTTTTTTCGCAGGTTTTCTATGTCGGTTTATACCACTTTGAGTTTAAAAGAAGTTCAACACTTTGCAGCACCTTATGGATTAGAGGTGGTTGAACTTAAACCAATTCAAGGCGGTGTGCAAAATACCAACTATTTTATCATTTGTGCTGATGGAACACAGTTTGTATTAACATTATTTGAAAATATGGATGCACAAGCAGCAGGGGAATTAATTCCTGTCTTAGAACACTTGGGTCAACAAGGTTTGGCAGTTCCTGTCCCGTTAAAACACAACGGTCAGTCGATTCATAGTTTAAAAGATAAACCCGCACAAATTGCGCCACGGATGTCAGGTAAACATCCGATGCCTTCTACAATCGCTCAAGTTGAGCAAATTGCTGTAGCACAGGCCAAAATGCATGTGGCGTTACAAGATTTTCCATTGCAGCGCCAAGTGGCGCGTGATCATACCTATTGGTACAACGTTGCTCAACAAATCAAACCGACTTTGGATGTGGCGGATAGCGCTTTGCTGAATAACCTTTTAGGTTTATATGAAGCACTGACCATGATGTATCCAAATCGACCTAAAGGTTTTATTCATTCGGATTTGTTCCGTGACAATACTTTGTTTGAAGGCGATGAGTTAAAAGGCATTCTTGATTTTTATGAAATGAATCAAGATGAATTACTTTTTGATATTGCGATTACCTTAAATGACTTTTGTACAGAATATCCAAGTGTTCGCTTGAATGAAGCCAAAGCAACGGCTTTCTTAAATGCATATACCTCGATTCGTCCCCTGACTGAAGATGAAAGAGCTTGCTTAGAGTTATATTTGGCTATGGCCGCAGGTCGCTTTTGGATGATGCGTTTACAAATCGCTCAGATGAATGCCGCTGAAGCACGCACAGGGGACGATATTTTGCAGAAAAATCCGCAAGAAATGCGTAATATGTTGATTGAAAGATTAAAGTTCGTGACTGCTTAATAGTTTTTTGTGGGAAATAAAATGCGTGATCAAGGTCGTTTAGTTGAATGGTTCGATGATAAAGGCTATGGCTTTATTCAACCAAATGATGGTGTAAAAGATCGCGTATTTTTACACATCAAAGATTTTGCACAAAAAGGGCCACGCCCAATCGTGGGTTGTGCCCTTGAATATGTGGTGCAATTAGACGGCCAAGGGCGTTATAAAGCAAAACAAGTTACATATTTAAAAGCCACACAAATGGCGAAAGTCACAAGCCAGCAAGCGGCTAAAGCCAAGCAGTTGCATGTAGCAAAGCAGTCTAAATTACAGCCGATGCAAATTTTGTGCGCTGTTTATATTATTGCTTTGGCAATCTTGAGCATAAGCGGTTTGCTCAATGGCATGTTTATTCTTTTTGTCAGTATTATCAATGTGATGACCTATTGGTTTTATGCACAAGATAAAGAAGCTGCTCAGAGCAATCAGCGTCGTGTTCCTGAAAATACCCTGCATATTTTAGCTTTTTTAGGTGGTTGGCCTGCAGCTTGGTTAGCGCAGCAACGCTTACGACATAAAACACAAAAACAACCCTTTAAAAAGGTTTATTTGTGTACCATATTCTTTAATATTTTATTGATTTTATGGTTAATTTCGCCTTTGAATATGTTTAAGATTTAAACGGGCGTTAGCAAATTTAAAAGGGCTTACAATGAATAATTATGTTGATCCAAATAATAGTAAATCTCTGACTTTAATTTTATATATCCTTTATATTGTTGCAATTTTTTCTGCGGGAATTCTTGCAATCATTGCATTGATTATCAATTATGTAAAATTGAATTCGGTCCGTGGTACGATTTTCGAAAGTCATTTTAGATGGCAAATTCGCACTTTTTGGTGGTATTTAGTCTGGACGGTAATTGCATTTATTCCGTTTATTTTTCTATTTTTCACCATGGATAATGTCAACGCCTTTGCTGGTGTAGCCGTGGGTGCTACGATTTTTTGTGCTGCCACTTTATTTATTTCTTGGATATGGATTGTCTATCGGGCCATTCGAGGCATTATTGCGCTGAATGATGATCAAGCCTTACCGATATAACTGAATCAATAATGCTTGATGGATCTTGTTCCCGAGCAATACAGCTTGATCAAAGCGTAATTTTAGTGAAAACAGCGTTCTGATTAAGAGCGCTGTTTTTCTATCTCAACTGAGTTTTCTTTAAGCTGTCGTTTGTATAAAAATTTGGGTCTCCATTCACTGATGATCACCCCCAATACCACAAGTAAACCACCAAAAAGAGCCAGTAAAGGTAAGCGTTCACCTGCAATTCTGCCAAATAAAGCTGCCCAAACTGGTTCGCCAGCATAAATCACGGCAGCTTGAGACGGATCGACAGAACGTTGTGCCCAATTCATCGTCAATTGTAATAAAGCACTGGTTAAGCCCAGTCCAACAGCAAGCATCACCAATTGCCACGAAAAGGCTGGAATATGCAGCTCACCCACAAAAGGCATACTGGCAAATGAAATCAATGAAGCAAAGGCAAGCTGAATCACCGTTACACGCTGTATATTGACCTTCCCTGCAAAGTGCCCGATGAGAATAATCTCCATAGCAATTGCAAACGAGCCAACTAATGTAATGATTTGCCCCGTATTTAAATCAATATGATGAAAACCATTTCCTGTCAAAAAAATTAAACCGATAAATGCCAGTAAAACACCAAGCCAAGTCATGATATGTGGTCTTTTGCGAAAAATCATCCAGATAAGAATCGGCACAAGGGGCACATATAAGGCTGTTAAAAATGCAGACTCACTGCTGCTGATGGTTTGCATACCGACAGTTTGCGAGCCATACCCTGCGGCAATCATGCCGCCAATCAGTGCACCAGCGATGAGTTCTTTTAAATTGATACCTTTTAGATATTTATAAGACAGTAATCCAACAGCAAGGGTCGCTGCAGCAAAACGACAACCGACAAAAAAAATAGGGGAACTATAGTTTAGGGCATAATGTACAATGACAAATGTACCACCCCAAATCATGGTCATCAGGATCAGTGCAATTTGAGGCGTTCTGGACTTTAAAAATAAAGCGAGGGGAGAGGAAGACATAAAATAAAGTAATGTAGAAGAGCAGGGCTATTTTACGCGAAAGCACAGTATTGTGCAGATGTTAAGCTGAGTAATCGGGTAGTTAAATCATTCAATTGTCATGCAGTCGTGCTAGCATATTGAATCAAAATTTTGATAAAGAGAAATAAATCATGGTGATCGAACAGGCTTTATTTCATATTGTTGATGGTCAACAAATGGCTTTTGAAAAGAAATTTTATGAATTATCAGACACCTTCCGGAATGCCCAAGGTTGTGAAAAATTTAAATTGATCCGTGGTATAGAAGACAACCAAAAATATATTCTACAAATTCACTGGATTGATCTTAAAACCCATACAGATGTTTTTATGAAAACAGATGAATTTAAACAGTGGTTTACGGCAATGAAGCCCTTTTTAGCAAGTAAAATTGAAATGCAACATTTTGAAAATACATTGGTTTAAATATCGATATGTTGATTTAAAGACCACTTTTTAACGCATAAAAAAGAGAACATCTAAGTTCTCTTTTTTTAATCAGATCTAGGCTGGGAAATTAAAAGCCTTGTTCATCCAATAACAGCTGCGCTTCACGTAGGTTTAATGTGCCTTCGTAAATTGCACGACCTGTGATCGCACCTAAAATACCCGGTTTACCTTTTAAATTACGCACATCATCCAGATTAGTTACACCGCCTGAGGCGATCACTGGAAGACCTGAGTATTGTGCGAGATTTACTGTCTGTTCAACATTGACACCCTGCATCATACCGTCACGTGCGATATCGGTATAAACAATACTCGATACACCGGCATCTGCAAAACGTTTTGCAAGATCAGTGGCTTTTACATCAGTGACATTTGCCCAGCCATCAGTTGCAACCATACCATTGATCGCATCAATACCGACAATAATGTGTCCCGCAAACTTCTTACAGGCTTCTTCAACAAATTCAGGATTTTGAACTGCTTTGGTCCCGATGATGACAAAAGAAACGCCCGCATCTAAATAATGTTCGATTGTTTCCAAAGAGCGAATACCACCGCCAATCTGGATTGGCAGTTCAGGCTGTGCTTTTGCAATTGCTTCAACGACAGGTTTATGAATTGGTGTTCCAGCAAAAGCCCCATTCAAATCAACCAAATGCAAACGACGAGCGCCTTCATTTACCCAATGCTGTGCTGTTGCAACAGGATCATCAGAAAATACGGTATCGTCTTCCATACGACCTTGTTTTAAACGAACACATTTACCATCTTTCAGGTCAATTGCCGGGATGATCAGCATGCTTTCGCTCCTTGCTTAATCTCAATGAAGAATTTATTGATCTTCATCTTAGCAAAAACTTGATCAATTTCTAAGTGTCAGTTTAGGCTTTTATTGGCGCGAATGCTCAATTTAAGCTGAGTATGTGCAATCGTGTCAGGTATTAAGTCTAAATCCAGTAAGGCTTCGAAAATTAAGAGTGCGGCATAGGCATCGGCTGCAGCATATTCAATTTGTGGTGTTGTGAGGATTTTACGTGCCCAATTTGAGGTGCTAATAGATTTACTTTTAGGGAAATTGACTTGGAATAGCAATGCCATAGCATTTTTAATTCCTAAAGGATTATTGAAGCCAAAACTCGAAAAGCATTTTGAAAGTTCGATGACACTGTTGAGTTGCATGCCTTTTTTACGGAATAAATGTGCATCATTTTTTAAGCCAAAACCAACTTTAATCTGATCAGGATTTTCAAAAAAGGTCGCTAGAAAAGCCAAAATATCTGCTGAAACTTGAAATAAATAGGCTTTTTCAAATGTCGCCAGTTGAATAAGATGTGGGCCAGTTTGAATTTCACCTTTATTAAAGGTAGGTTTGGACTCAGTATCGAAACCAAAAATGTGTGCCGTTTTTAATTCTGCTTCAATCGCTTGGCATTGTTGCAAGCTATTAATCACAACAATGTTACTCAAAGGCAAATTTTGAAAACGGGGAAAGCTCTGAATTTGTTCTTTACTAGGAAGTTGCTGAGTTTGAATATTCACAAATTTAAGCTCACAAATTTTAGTCGACCAGTTTAAGCATTAAAAATATTAACCATATTGTGTTATAACAAACTTTGAATAAAAGATGATAGTTTTGTGGGTCAAAAACACAGGAATAAATTGTATGGTTGAAAAAGATGATGATCTTTTTATAGAAGGCGCCAAGCGTTTAAAGCAATTGATTCAGGATAAAAATATAAAAGCCAGTGATATTGTCAACGTACTGGAAACTTCAAAAGGGACCATGACCAAATGGTTGCAAAACTCAACACCGTCGAGTGCGCAAAGCTTAATTGAATTGGCGCGTTTAGTTGGGATGACTGAACGCTGGAATATGGAATCTAAACAGCAAGATAAAGCAGATCTGGTGACCAAAGCATATGCTGAGTCTGAGTTGGATTTAAGTCATATCACCATGGAACAGTTGATCAACGAAATAAAAGACCGTTACGCAGCTTTAAATTTAAAAGCGGATATTAAAATTAGTGTTGAGCCATTAGAAGGTGGTTTTGTCACCAAAGAGTAAAATAACCACCTTATAAAAATAGGGTGGTTATTTCGGCTGATTTATTCAGATTGATTGATTTGTTGTTGATATTGCTGAAATTGTTGCGCTTGGTCAAGGTAACTTTGATATGCTGGGATTGCTGTAACTGCAAGGATTAGAATACTGATTGGGAAGATCACAATATAAATCCAAGCCAATACTTTTTCCCAACCACGAGTAATTCGAGGTGCGCCATAGTTATTTGTCCCAGCATCTCCTTTTGCACAGCTTAAATAAACAAAAAAGAATAAATTCACCAAAGGTAAAAGCATAAGAAGAGATAACCAGCCACTTTGGTTTTTGTCATGTAAGCGACGGATTGTAAAAATAAAACTGAAGTAGATTACCGCGATATAAATAATAATCGCAACTGCACCGAGTATAAAGATGAGCGTATTTGAAGGTGAGTTACTTAAAGCAGGGATGAATAATGCAGCGATAATACCCAGTACAAACATGGATAGACCCAACAGCATATTCCAGCCTAAATAGGATAATCGACCAAAACGGCCACTGGCACTTAAAGCTGAATCATGGGTTTGAAAATTAGAAGACATTGTTATGTTCCTAGAATGAATTAAGGTTTTTAAATCAATTTTTAAAATCAATTGTTGGATTTTTATTCAATTTGGTTGAATCATAATAAACAGACGATAAAAAATAAAGTCCAAATAAAATAAAAAAATCAAGCCAACTGCAATTGACTTGATTTTTAGAGATATAAATCGGGATGAGATTGACCTGAATGAATCAGATTTTCCATTCCACAAAGTTTTTCAGTAACTGTAAACCTGCTGTATGGCTCTTTTCAGGATGGAACTGTGTCGCAAATAAATTTTCTTTATGAATGGCTGTACAGAACTGCAAACCATAATCACATGTTGCAGCAACAAGAGACGGGTCTTTGGGTTCGACATAATAGCTATGTACAAAGTAAAAACGGCTATCTTGATCAATATCTTTCCACATCGGATGATTTGGATCTGCCTGATGGACTTGGTTCCAGCCCATATGTGGGACTTTTAAGCCGTCCATATCTGGAAAATGTTTTACCACACCCTCAAAAATACCTAGCGCTTGAGTACCCGCATTTTCCTCTGATGATTCAAGCAAAGCTTGCATGCCGACACAAATGGCAAGTACCGGTTTATTAAACGCCGCATGACGCACAACCTCATCAATACCTGCTTCATGCATCCCCTGCATACAATCACGCATTGCCCCTACACCCGGAAATACGATTTTATCTGCCTGAGCGATTAATTTTGGATCATTTGTGACATCTACAGTTGCGCCAACATGTTCGAGTGCTTTGGCTGCTGAATGAAGATTTCCCATGCCATAGTCAAGAAGGGCAATACGGGTCATTACAAGGTTCCTTTCGTCGATGCAACAGTATTTTCTGCACGCGGATCAACTTCACACGCCATGCGAAGCGCACGTGCAAATGCTTTAAAAACACTTTCAATTTGGTGATGGCTATTTTTGCCTTTTAAATTGTCAATGTGCAAAGTCATTAAAGCGTGATTTACAAAGCCTTGGAAAAACTCGGAAAATAAATCCACATCAAAACTGCCGATACGGGCGCGTGTAAATGGGATATCCATCCATAAACCTGGACGACCTGATAAATCTACCACAACACGGCTTAAAGCTTCATCAAGTGGTGCATAGAAATGACCATAACGTTTTAAGCCTTTTTTATCACCGAGTGCTTGCGCAAATGCTTGGCCTAGTGTGATTCCACAGTCTTCTACAGTATGGTGATCATCGATTTCTAAGTCGCCATCACAATGAATATCGATGTCAAATAAACCATGACGCTTGATTTGATCAACCATATGGTCTAAAAAGGGAACACCTGTATTGAGCGTGCCTTGACCAGTACCATCAAGATTCACACGAACTCGAATTTTAGTTTCGTTGGTGTTTCTTACCACTTCACTGATACGTTGCGCCATAGACACGTTCCTCAAAAAACGTCAAAAATTAAAAGTTTGATGTAAAGATATTTCGCTGTGACGAAAGTGACAGCATATTAGATTGCTCAGGAGGGTTAATCAATGCCTATTACCGTACATGCTAAAACTTCACTAGAAAATGAAGAAGTTCGCGATCAGCTTGAGCGATTATATGACACCAGTCCCGAGTTTGGGGATGGTCATGATGCCATAGAACAACTTGAGCAAAACTTGGCTCATTATACCTTACTTTATGTCGCAGAATTTAATACAAAGATTATTGGTGCGTTATGGTGTACTGGACAAGGTGAAAGTCGGACTTTGGAAAATATTGTGGTGCATCCGGCTAACCGCGGACGCGGCGTTGCAGAACGTTTGGTCGAAGAAGTTTGTCGTATCGAGGAAGAAAAGGGCATTAAAAACTTTGAGCCGGGCTGTGGAGCAATCCATCGTTGTTTAGCTCACTTAGGTAAAATCTAAGATCATCTTGGATCTTTGACCAATTTAAGCAACCTGATCAGGTTGCTTTTTTATTTGGCTATTTTTCTACAACTATAAAGTTAAGCTGATCTCAGTAGCATATTGCAGTCACGACCAAAACACTTTGGGAAAAAAATTAAATCGAGTTTGCAAAACTTAAAGCAAGGAGGAGTACCTTCGCTCAGCAAATTGAGCGTGCCAAAATTTGCGTTCCAAAGCTGAAAAATGTATAAAAAACAGCCTTATTTAGAATAAATAGGCGGTTTTTGTTGTAAAAATAAACTATTGAATGATTTTAGTGATTTCAATGCTTGACGACTAAACCATTAAATTGTTTAATACGCCCCATCGGCGTGATAGCTCAGTAGGTAGAGCAACGGATTGAAAATCCGTGTGTCCCCAGTTCGATCCTGGGTCTCGCCACCATATTTAAAAATCTTTGAGATTTCAATCCCTGATCCCATCAGGGATTTTTTTTGGGTAAAAAATATTCGGTTGAATAAAAAAGTCATGATTTTTATTGACTATTGAACTGAGATACGGCTTAATACACCGCATCGGCGTGATAGCTCAGTAGGTAGAGCAACGGATTGAAAATCCGTGTGTCCCCAGTTCGATCCTGGGTCTCGCCACCATATTTGAAAAACCTCAAACATTGTTTGGGGTTTTTTATTGCCTGCTTTTTATCATCAATTAAAAATAGATGCTCATCATTAAAAACAGCATGTCATTTTGAATGCGTAAATTGAACCCATTGTCTTACAAAATATCTTGCTATGGACTATAAATATCGTAAGATAAACCTTTGGTAAGTGAAATAGATTGTTATAAGAACAATGAAAGATTTATTTTCATCAGGCAGCCAGCTTTATCAGCAAGCTCGACCGAGTTATCCGCAAGAAGTGGTTCAGGAAATTTTAAATCATGTTCCAGAGCGCGGTTTTGCTTGGGATTGTGGTGCGGGTTCAGGTCAATTTACTCAATTGCTTAGCCCTTATTTCGATCATGTTGTTGCAACAGATATGAGCGAAAAACAATTAAACCTTGCGCCTTATTTTGACAATGTGAGCTATCAAGTCCAATCTGCTGAACAGACTTCATTTACAGCACAGAGTTTTGATTTGATTTCTGTTGCTCAGGCCATTCATTGGTTTGATTTTGATGGCTTTTATAAAGAAGTTGAACGCACATTAAAACCACAAGGTATTCTTGCTGTAATCGGTTACGGCTTAATTCATGTCGAAAATGCAGCCATCAATACCATGATTCAAAGCTTATATGCTGAAAAACTAGATGGTTATTGGGATGCGGAGCGCCGTTATATCGATGAAGAATATAAAACCATTCCCTTTCCTTTTGATGAAATAAACGTTGCTGAGTTTAAGATGCAGTACCAGTGGTCCTCTGCACAACTATTAAAGTATTTATCTACTTGGTCTGCAATTAAACACTATTGCGAAAGAAATCAGGATCATCCATTACTTGATCTAGCTGAAGCATTAACCAGCGAGCTTGCAGATTTAACCATCACATTCCCAGTTTTTTTAAGAGTGGGTAAAATTAAAAAATCAAAGAAAAAATGCTTTATGCACAAATAAAATAAGGATCGCATTTTATCTTTGATTACAACAGATATAGCTAACAATATACTTACTTATATATTATTTAAAAGTAAGATAAATCATGAAAGCTCCAGTTAAAATATTATCCATTGCTGTATGGTTATCGGTATTCAGTTCTACCGCTTTTGCAACGACAGGCTATTTTATGCATGGCTATGGGGTAAAAGTCCAAGGCAATGCTGGGACCTCAATCGCTCAATTTCAAGATGCATTAACGATTGCCAATAACCCAGCAGGCTTAAGCTGGATTGGTGATCGTATTGATGTGGGTGCAACCGTGTTTTCACCTGATCGTTCAGCTGAGATTACCGCGAATCAAATGCCACAAGCTTATCCCAACGCCAATGGTCAATATGATGGCAATGGACGCAAATATTTTGTACTCCCAGAGCTTGCATTCAACCATCAAATCAATGATCAAGTTGCTTTAGGTTTAGCAATATATGGGAATGGTGGAATGAATACGGGGTATAAAAATAATCCATTTGCAGCATTTGGCAACAGTGGAATAGCAGGAGTGGATTTAACCCAAGTTTTCATTACTCCAGCAGTTGCTTGGAAATATGCAGAAAATCAATCTATCGGTATTGCAACCAATATTCTCTATCAACGTTTTGAAGCACGGGGAATTGCTGGATTTAGCGGATTTTCAGCCGATGCTTCAAATTTAAGCAATCGTGGTAAGGATTCTGCGACTGGCATTGGTGCACGTATTGGTTGGGCTGGAAAATTCTTTGATCAACGTTTAACCTTAGGCGCAAATTATTCTTCAAAAATTAATGCAGATCGCTTTGATCGATATCGTGGATTATTTGCTGAACGCGGTGACTTTGATGTTCCTGAAAGTTATGGTGTGGGTGTAGCTGTCAACATCACACCTCAATTAACAGTGGCTGCGGATATACAACGAATTAACTATTCGGATGTGAAATCGGTAGGAAATCCTTTTGATCTTGCACAATTACAACAAGGTCATGCTTTTGGTACACCACAAGGGCCAGGATTTGGCTGGAATGATATCAATATCTATAAACTGGGTGTGTCTTATCAAGCCCATCCAAAACTCACACTAAGAGCTGGTTATAGTCATAATGATCAACCGATTCCAGACAGTGAAGTGTTTTTAAATATTCTTGCTCCTGGGATAATTCAAGACCACCTCAGCGTGGGTGCAACTTGGAATCTCGATCAACATCAAGAAATCAGTATTGCCTATACACATGCCTTGGAAGATGAAGTAAAAGGCAAAATTTCCCCTGCGTTTGGTGGGGGTGAAGCGAAACTCAAAATGAGTCAGGACATTTTAGGGTTGTCGTATGGCTATAAATTCTAAGTTTTTCTGTCAATCGCCATGAAAGCAGATGGATTCGACAGATTTTTAATCTGAAATAAGACGTTTACCCAAACACACGACTTCGATTTCTTCATAGCCGAGTTGCTCATAAAAGCTTTGTACATCAATATTATCCTTACGGATTAACAGTTGCAGTTTGGGGCAACCTAATGCAACTAAACGCTTTTCAAGTTGTTGTATCAGTGCAGTTGCAACACCATTACGTTGATCATGAGGATGGACAGCAAGATAATTGACCCAGCCCCGATGCCCATCATAGCCCCCCATAACCGTAGCGATCAATTGTTCATCTTTGACCGCCAATAGAAACAATCCGTCTTTTTGTGCGACTTTACGGAAGATATCAATTTCTGGGTTGTTCCAAGGACGGGTTAAATCGCAGACTTCCCACAGTGCGATGACTTCGTCTAAATCGGTTTCCTGAAACTGTCTGATAATAAACATAGAATTTTTATCTCTTGTTTTTTAAACAATCTTTACAGCAGATTAATATAAAAAACCGCAGTTGATAAGTTTATTTTTTAGACAATACGTAAATACTTTTTGTTGAGTTTGTTAACTTATAAAAACGTTATAGGCTGAGAATAGTGATTTTTTATTGATTGAAAGTGTGCATAATAATGGAGGCATAATTTAAAACAAAAAAGGAACTTCACGTGAATAAACAGGAATTTGATTATATTATTATCGGTGGTGGAAGCTCAGGCTGTGTGTTGGCTGGGCGTTTATCAGAAAACCCGCAAGTTTCTGTTTGTCTACTTGAAGCAGGGGGGGCAGGTGAGGGTTGGAAAGTAGAAGTTCCTTGTGCAGCAGTGATTAGCATTCCAACCAAGATCAATAACTGGGCCTTTGAAACTGTACCGCAAAAGGGCTTAAATGGTCGTAAAGGCTATCAGCCTCGTGGAAAATGCTTAGGTGGCTCGTCAGCAATTAATGCCATGGTGTATATCCGTGGGCATCGACAAGATTATGATGATTGGGCAGCTTTAGGCAATACTGGTTGGTCATATGATGAGGTTTTGCCTTATTTTATTAAGTCTGAAAATAACCAAAGAATTAAAAATCAATATCACGGTAATGCTGGCCCACTTTCAGTTATTGATTTACGTAGTGATAATCCCTTACAGCAAAAATATATCGCAGCTGCCAAAGAGCAGGGTTATCGAATTCTGGATGACTTCAATGGAGAAGAGCAGGAAGGTTTAGGCGTTTATCAAGTGACCCATATCAATGGAGAGCGTTGTAGTTCCGCACGGGCTTATTTATTTCCTCACCGAGATCGTAAAAATTTAACGGTCGAAACCCATGCACAGACTCAGCGGATTTTGATTGAAAATGGCGTGGCTGTTGGGGTGGAATACAAGCAAGGCGGTCAGCTGAAAAAAATCTTTGCACGTCGAGAAGTGTTATTGAGTGCGGGAGCGATGCAGTCGCCACAGATTCTGATGTTGTCAGGTGTTGGCGACCAACAAGAACTTGCGCAACATGGCATTGAGGTAAAACAACACTTGCCTGGTGTAGGTAAAAATTTTCACGATCATCCTGATTTTATTTTTGGTTATAAAGTCAGTGAAATTCAAGGCACCTTTGGCTTATCTATTCCAGGTTCAATTGATCTATTTAAACAAATTGGACGTTATCGTAAAGAACGCCGTGGTTTGTTGACCACGAATTTTGCTGAATGTGGCGGCTTTATTAAAAGTTCAAATGAGCAAAGTCTACCGAATTTACAATTACATTTTGTGATTGCACTGGTGGATAACCATGCACGAACGATGCACACAGGGCATGGTATTTCCTGTCATGTCTGCCTTTTAAATCCAGTCAGTCGTGGTTCGATTAAGATAAGTGGGCCAAGTATCGATGATCCTTTATTGATTGATCCGAATTTTTATGGTGAAGAATCTGATTTAGAAGAAATGGTTAAAGGCTTTAAACTCACTCAGAAATTAATGCAATCTGATGCTTTTAAAAGCATGATTAAAGAAGATTTATTTACAGCCGCGGTAAAAACAGATGAGGACATTCGCCAAGTTTTAAGAGATCGCTCAGATACCGTTTATCACCCTGTGGGAAGTTGTAAAATGGGGGTAGACGATATGGCTGTGGTTGATCCACGGTTACGGGTTTATGGTATTCAAAACCTGCGTGTGGTCGATGCGTCAATCATGCCAAAAGTGGTGAATGGCAATACCAATGCCCCCGCAATTATGATTGCAGAGAAAGCGGTTGAGATGATTAATCAGGACCAAGCTGGTGTGGCGTTTATTGAAAAGAAAGATAAAGTGCGTGTTGCAATCTGAGTCTTTAGATATTTAAAAAATCAGTGGGTGGGCGTTTAAACCCAAATAAGTCCATAAAAAACGCCCTGAAGGGCGTTTTTACTTTTTACATCAGATTTAAAATCTTATGCAGATTTTTTAGCTTGATCTT
Source organism: Acinetobacter sp. BIGb0196 (assembly GCF_011759595.1). Classification (NCBI taxonomy): domain Bacteria; kingdom Pseudomonadati; phylum Pseudomonadota; class Gammaproteobacteria; order Moraxellales; family Moraxellaceae; genus Acinetobacter; species Acinetobacter sp. BIGb0196. The sequence continues at coordinate 86,378 of NZ_JAAOZA010000001.1, forward strand.
CTAAAGAAGCAAGCATATGACCTGTTTCTTCAAAGTTATAGTGCCAAGAAAGTGCTTCGCGAAGAATATGCGGTGTTTGACCACCTTTTTCACATGCACGATCAAAGTAATCATTCAATGCATCACGATACATTGGGTGAGCACAGTTGTTGATGACTGCATGAGCACGTTCACGAGGCGCTAAACCACGTAAGTCAGCAAGACCTTGTTCAGTCACAAGAATATCAACATCATGTTCAGCATGGTCGATATGTGAAGCAAATGGAACAACAGAAGAGATGTCGCCACCTTTTGCAATTGATTTGGTCACGAAGATTGCTAAATGTGCATTACGTGCGAAATCACCTGAACCACCAATACCATTCATCATCTTGGTACCGCACACATGGGTCGAGTTGACGTTGCCGTAAATATCGAACTCAAGTGCAGTATTGATCCCGATGATGCCTAAGCGGCGAACCAATTCAGGATGGTTTGAAATCTCTTGTGGACGTAGAACCAGTTTGTCTTTGTATTGTTCTAGGTTGTTAAATACTTTTTCGCCATATTTAGCAGAAAGGGTAATTGATGAACCTGAAGCAAACTTCATTTTACCCGCATCAATCAATTCGAAAGTACAGTCTTGCAGTACTTCTGAATACATCACCAAATCTTCAAAGTTAGAATCTTTAAGACCGGTTAATACCGCATTGGCAATCGAACCGATGCCCGCTTGTAAAGGACCAAGATTCGAAGGTAAACGACCTTCTTCAACTTCTTTTTCAAAGAATGCGATTAAGTGGTTGGCAATACCTTGAGTTTCATCATCTGGTAGTGTCACTGTTGATGGAGAGTCATGATATTCGTTGTTAATTACGATACCCACGATTTTTGCAGGATCAATATTGATTGCAGGTGTACCAATACGTTGATCAACATGTGTCAAAGGAATTGCTTGACGTGTTGGACGGTAAGTTGGGATATAAATATCGTGTAAGCCTTCAAAAGCAGGGCTTAAGTTGGTGTTGATTTCAACAATCACTTTTTCAGCAAAAATTGCAAAGCTTGCAGAGTTACCCACAGATGTTGTTGGAATGATGCCACCATCTTCAGTAATCGCAATCGCTTCAATCACCGCAACATCAGGTTTTTTCAACTGAAGGTTACGCATTTGCTCAACAGTTTCAGACAAATGCTGATCGATGAACATCACTTCACCGTTGTTGATAGCTTTACGTAAAGTGTTATCGACTTGGAATGGTAAACGACGCGCAAGTACACCAGCTTCAGTTAATTGTTTGTCTAGGTCATTACCTAAACTTGCACCTGTGATTAAAGTAATCTTCAGCGGATTCACTTTGGCTTGTTTTACCAGCGCTAAAGGTACAGCTTTTGCTTCACCTGCACGAGTAAATCCACTCATCCCCACAGTCATTCCATCTTGGATAAAAGTTGCAGCTTGTTCTGCGCTCATGACTTTGTCATGGAGAGATGCTAAACGAATACGATCTAAAGACATGGTTTACGCTCAATTCTTGTTCAAAACTAGACGGATTGTACCGCCCTCAAACTGAATTGTGCATGCCTCTAATGCTAAGGTCTAATTTTTTCAATAAATGCAGGTATAAATTCTAGTGATGGTTTTTAAGTTGTTATTTATTAATAAAATAATGATGGCTGTTTGTTAAATAAACAAAGTTAAGTGCTGGTTTATTGAGCAATCACTAAAAGTGATCACTCAAACTTTGTTTGATTTTTTGAATTGGATTTGTAGGTATCGATTCTTCCTCAACTTTTATTGAAGTTGGTAGTGAAATGATGGCTTGTAACCCGCCTTCAGGACGGTTGGAAATCAACAGTTCACCTTGATGAATATCGACAATTCGTTTGACGATGGCCAAACCTAGACCACTCCCTTGTACTGTACGTGCGGCATCACCACGGACAAAAGGTTGCATAAGTCCTTCAATTTGGTCTTCGGGAATTCCTTCACCATTGTCTGCTACACAGATTTTAATATGCTCGTCTTCTACAAAAGCACTGAGTTCAATTGGTTCAGCCCCATAGCGTTTTGAGTTGTTGATGAGATTGCCAATCAGGCGTTTTAACGACAGTGAGCGTGCAGTAATGATCGGTAATTCTTGCGGCGTGAACTGAATATCTAAGGGTTTAAACTGAATGATTAATTCTTGTAGCAAAGCATTGATATTGGTTTCTTGAAGCTCCTCATCTGAGCCATCACGCATATAGGAAATAAACTGGCTTAAAATGGCATCCATATCATCAACATCATAAATCAAACCTTCTTTTAAAAAGTCATCATCAGACATCATCTCTGCACTTAAACGGATCCGTGTCAGCGGTGTTCTTAAATCATGAGAAATACCCGCCAACATGATTTGGCGATCACGTTCAGTTTGTTCAAGTGTATACACCATCTGGTTAAAAGCTTGGTTCACCTCACGAATTTCTTGTGGTCCGTGATTGGTTTCCAAGTAGGGTGCCTTTCCTGTTTTACTGTAGTTATTTGCTGCATGTTGTAAGCGACGTAACGGGCGGTTGAGCTGTCTGACCAGTGTCAGGATGATCGCTGCGGCAATCAGTGGAATACCCAATAACCAGGCTAAAATCAGTTCAGGACTATAGTTAGCATAGGTATTGAGAGGTTCACGGACCCAATTGCCATTCATTTCAGGGGTTTGAACCCAAATGCGCGGACTGGGTTTAAACTGGAAATAAACCGTCACATCTTTGATTTTTAATTCTTGAGCAAGCTGGTTCTCAATACGATTGGTAAAGAAATCTGCAATAATTTTGTCTTTTACATTTGGGTATTCTTTGGGATCTGTAACATATTCAACGCCAACCCGTTGCTTTAACCATTCGTCAATATCGAGTTGTATTTCGTCATGGTAAATCTGCAAGCGCGGATTATTGACCATTTCCAGTTCAACTGCCAAAAATCGTGCATGTTGTTGAATTTCAGGTAAATAAAGCGTTTTCCAGAAAAACCACAGTGACATAAATAGGCTAAAGAACACCACGAATACCACCAATACTGTGGTGCGCATTGCCGCTGAACGAGGTTTGACTTTATCGAGGAAGCGTTCCCAAGGTGTACGTTTGCGTTCTTTGTAGGTGACAAAGTCGGTAAATTCTTGTGGGTCTATGGGTTCTAATTTCACAGGAGCATTCCAATCTGTGCGATATTCTTAATCTATGGATTTCAGTTTAAAGGATGGCAGATTTATCGCAATATTAAAAATGTTAGGTTACTCGGCTTTAACTTATTTATTGTCATAAATACTCAGATTAAAATATTTAAACTCAACAAAATAATAGACTTATTGCATTGAGATCAAACAGTTTTTGTAGAGTCGCCCAATATGCTTATATTTAAAATACCAGTGAAATCATAAGTAAATAAGTGTAGCTCTAGGGCAAAGCCATCAAGACTATTATTTAGGATGAATAAATATGGATAAAAAAATACTGGACACATGCAAAACCAAGTATGTGACCAGTACTTTTGAAACTGATTCATGCTATCGAATCAAGATCTATTTATTCCGCACCATCTGGAACGAACACATAACCTACGCCCCAAACTGTTTGAATATAACGTGCGCGTGCAGGGTTTTCTTCAATCAAACGACGTAAGCGAGAAACTTGAACATCGATTGAACGTTCCATTGCACCCCATTCACGACCACGTGCAAGATTCATCAACTTGTCACGTGTTAATGGTTCGCGTGGATGTTGAACTAATGCCTTCAAGACCGCAAACTCACCTGTGGTTAATGTGACCACTTGCCCTTCACGCGTCAGGGTACGTGTTGATAAATCTAAAGACCAAGGGCCGAAAGACACAACTTCTACGTTTTGACTTGGTGCACCTGGAACTTCACGGACTTGACGACGTAATACGGCACGAATACGTGCTAATAACTCATTTGGATTAAATGGTTTAGGCAAATAATCATCCGCACCAGCTTCTAAGCCAGCAATACGGTCAGAGTCACTGCCTCGTGCGGTCAGCATGATGACAGGTGTATCTATATTTGATGAGCGTAAACGTCTACAAATGCTTAAACCATCTTCTACAGGAAGCATAAAGTCTAAAACGATGAGTGAAAATAACTCACGTTGTAATAGGCGATCCATCTGCGTTGCGTCGTGGGCCGTTTTTACCACAAAGCCTTTATCTTCAAGGAAACGCTGTAAAAGGGTACGTAAACGCACATCATCATCGACTACTAAAATGCGTTCGACGCGGTCAGTTTCGTTATGTACGATATCTGTATTTTCAGCAGGTACAACCAAACTCATGATGTACTCCCTTAATGTTGTAAATTATAAATATTCGTCAATCTCAGTATACTGCCTAAGCTCTTGTTAAGACTATGTATCAAATTGCTCAAAAATACAATTTTCAGGCTGTTTTGAAACCAAAAAACAACATCTATAACGATTTAAGATGATTCTATGTTTATAAATAAAAAGATATACCATATGCAAATGAAAGTTTTATGTATTTTGGCAATAAGTTTTGCTTTAAGTGCATGTATTAGCCGACTTTCCAGACCTGAAATCTCAGGACAAGTGATTGACCAATTTGACCAACCGATTGATCAGGTTCAAGTTGGTGAAACGCAAACAGATGTGCAGGGTAAATTTCGACTCAAGGAGCGACGCTATGCTGCATTTTTGCTGAAAGAAATCATGTATATGGAAGCACCACCAATATTTGTACAAGAGCGTCTAAGTAAACAGGGTTATCAGCCGTGTGATTTGCAATATTTCAATTCTCATGGGGGTGGACAGCGCAAAGGTGCACAGTGGAAAGTTGGAAAAATTATTTTACAAAGCAATTTAAATGTAGCAAAGCAGGATGAAATACCCGATTGCACTGTAAAAACTCAAGAAAAATGATCTTTTATCACTTTTTTCACTGCTAATTTGCAAAACAATTGTGGATTTTATGGTCTTGGTCTTTATAATCACTAACTTTTAGTCCTTATCCTTGTGGAATTAAACACGATGACTGACTTAGTTCAGCAGTTGGCAAGTGAACTTGCCGTACGTCCAAACCAAGTAGAAGCTGCCATTAAACTGATAGATGAAGGCTCTAGTGTTCCATTTATTGCACGTTACCGTAAAGAAGTAACGCAAGGCTTAGACGACATCCAATTACGCCAACTTGATACACGCCTTGTTTATCTACGTGATTTATTTGAACGCCGTGAAAAAGTAATCGAATCATTAAAAGAACAAAATAAGCTCTCTGATGACTTACTTGCTCGGGTAAATGGCGCTGAAACAAAAAATGCATTAGAAGAACTTTACGCACCGTACCGTCCAAAACGTACCAGTAAATCATTCAAAGCGAGAGAAGCAGGATTAGGGGAATTTGCTGAGAAAATTATCGCAGAGCAAATTGATCCGACTGAAGCTTTGGCTGGTTTTAGCCATGAAGAATACCCAGATGTTGAAAGCCAATTAGACGCGATTCAACACATCATCATTGATGACTGGGCACAAAATATTTCATTAACCACGGAACTTAAATCAACATTTGCCAAAACAGCGGTGTTAAAAAGTTTAGTGGCATCTGATGAGAAAAAAGAAGTCGGTAAGAAATTCCGTGATTACTTTGATTTCTCTGAAAATTTAAATAAAGTTCCTTCGCATCGTTTATTGGCAATGCTACGTGGCCGCCAAGAAAATGTATTGGGTCTTAAAGTTGATGGTGATGATCATGCACCACTTGCACGTATTGAAACTGAATACGCGCTTGAAAGTGTTCAGCCACAAGCACGTCAAGATTTCTTAAAGCAAATCGCAAAGCTGTTTTGGTTAGGTAAAATTCGCCCAACGATTGAGCATTCTTTGTTGACTGAAAAGCGCCTTGCAGCAGAATCAGAAGCAATGGACGTGTTTGCAGAAAACTTACGTCATTTATTGCTTTCTGCACCTGCAGGTTCACGTACAACTTTAGGTGTTGACCCTGGTATTCGTACAGGGGTGAAACTGGCGGTTGTTTCAAATTCAGGTGATGTGCTTGCGCATAGCACAATTTATCCATTTGCACCAAAAGAAGATAAAGCAGGTTCGATTGCTGAACTTGCACGTCTTTGCCGTGAATTTAATGTAGATTTAATCGCGATTGGCAATGGTACTGCGAGTCGTGAAACTGAAGCTGTTGTTGCAGAAATGATGGCTGCAAATGCGGATCTTACATTAACGCGTGTTTCTGTAAGTGAAGCGGGTGCATCTGTTTACTCAGCATCAGAATTGGCTTCTGCTGAACTGCCTGAGCTTGATGTTGCGATTCGTGGCGCTGTTTCAATTGCACGTCGTTTACAAGACCCATTGGCTGAACTGGTAAAAATTGACCCTAAATCTATTGGTGTAGGTCAATATCAGCATGATGTGAATCAAACCAATTTGGCAAAAACATTAGATGCTGTGGTTGAAGACTGTGTGAATGCGGTGGGTGTAGATGTAAATACAGCCTCTCCAGCAATCTTGGGCTATATCGCAGGTTTAAATAAAGCCATTGCACAGCAAATTGTAGATTACCGTAAAGAAAATGGTCGTTTTGACAATCGTCAAGCATTGAAAAATGTACCACGTTTAGGCGAGCGCACATTTGAGCAAGCTGCTGGTTTCTTACGTATTCAAGATGGCTCAGAACCTTTAGATGCATCATCTGTTCACCCTGAATCGTATGGTTTGGTCAACAAAATTGTTGAAGCGAAAGCGACCACAGTGAAAGATATCATTGGTAATACTGAAATTATTCGTCAAGTGAAAGCAGAAGATTTTGCTGACGACAAATTTGGTCTACCAACAATTCAAGATGTGTTAAGCGAGTTGGAAAAACCAGGTCGCGACCCTCGTCCAGAGTTCCGTACAGCAAAATTCCGTGAAGATATCACTGAAGTCAGTCAATTGACTGAAGGGATGCAGCTTGAGGGTGTGATTACTAATGTGACTAACTTCGGTGCATTCGTCGATGTTGGTGTGCATCAAGATGGTCTAATACATATTTCAGAACTTGCCAATGAATTTGTTTCTGATCCACATAAAGTGGTGAAACCAGGGCAAATCGTACAAGTACGTGTGTTGACAGTAGATGCTGAGCGAAATCGTGTGAATTTATCGATGCGCCCAGAAGGTTCGGAAGCACCAGCTAAAGCACCACGTCAAAAGCGTGAGTTCAATAACAATGAACAACGTGGTGAGCGTAAGCCTCAGGGTAAACGTCCACAGCAAGGTCGTCCAAACCATGACAATAAAGACAAAGCACCACGTCATGACAAGAAACCACAAGCAGCTAAACCTCAAGAAAACAAAATTGGTGGTTTAGGTGCGTTGTTATTACAAGCAGGGATTAAAGGATCTAAATAAGCCTTAATTTCTCCATAAAGAAACCGCCGTAAGGCGGTTTTTTTTATGGATTAGACAATTGCGGAAAGATCACAATCTTTTTTAAATGGACATGCTTCCCCGACCACAAGATTTTCAAGTAGATTTTGAATATTTTGCAATTGGAGAATTTTTTCACCAATGACACTGAGCTTGTCTTTTAAAATCATATGAAATTGTTCTGCTGGAATTTCATTAACGTTGACCAAGTCTAAAATCTGTTTAATTTCAGCTAAAGTAAAACCTAAATTTTTAGCGACTTGAATCAGTTGTAATTGCTGTAAGTCTTGTTTTGAATAATCCTTATAACCATTATTTCGTGTCAATGGGCGGATAAGATCAAGCTTTTCATAAAAACGAATGGTATCCCGACTGAGATTTAATTGCTCTGATAATTCACCGATTAACATCACTTGCTCCAAATTTTATGTATTTGCAAGAAACACTTGACTGTGGAGTGTACTCCATCCTTTAGCTTAAGTGCGAGCATATAAAGGGTGTATAAAGTGATGCAAAATAATCAAAGTGTAGAAAAAGTTGCTTTGGTGGTTGGTGCAACAGGGTTTATTGGTAAATTTCTTGTAGCACGATTACTTCAAAGCAATGACCAAGTTTTTGCTTTGTGTCGCCGTCTCGATCAGCAAGAGCCGAGTTTGAGAGCGTGGCTGGAAAAACAAGGAATAAGTCATCAAAAGTTATTCTGTCTACAAGGCGATGTTACCTTGCCTGATTTGGGTGTTTCAGCTGAAGATTGGAAACGGCTTGCTAAGGTAAATTATTTATTTAATACCAGTGCATTATTTGCATGGAATCTTTCGATACAACAGGCAAGGGAAGTCAATGTTAGAGGCTTAATCAATTTACTTGAATGCGTAAACGAGCATTGCCAATTGAAACGGGCAATTCATCTTTCTGGCTATATGTTGACACTCACTCAGCACTTACAAGATGCTGGAGTCTGTTTAGAAAATATCGAGAGTACGAGTTGGAGGCGGGTGTACCAAAAACTGGGTGCTTATGAGGCTTCTAAAATTGAAGCTCATTTTGCTTGGGTAAAATGCGCTCAACAGTTGAAAATTGACTGGACAGTGATTCATCCTGCAACAGTGGTAGGGGATGAAAATTCTGGTGAAATTGCAGAAAACCAACCAATTGCTCACCTGATTACCCAGCTTAAACAGGGTAAAATGACTGCAATTCCTGCAACTCCTCAGCATTATTTACCTTTGGTTTCAGTGACCATGTTGGTCAATGCGATATTCAAAGCATCACAGGATCAACTCACAATTCACCAAGATATATTGATTGCCAATCCTATTCAGATTTCTTTACAAGCTCTTATTGACAATGCGGCTCACAGATTAAATCTAAAAGCGCCGCAATATTTTGTTTCGCTACACATCTTAAAATTGATTTTAAAATGGAAGTGGCTTGCTCAAAAGCTGGATCTATCTGCTGAGATGTTGAGCTTCATCCGAACTGAGCAATTAAATATGGATCAGTTTTTAACATTAAATCAGAAATGGCAAATACCAGAAACCAATCTTAAACAGACCATTGCACTGACTGCAGAATGGGTAGATCGGAATCATCAGATCTAGCAATAAATTGCCCATTTCAATAAATGGGCAATTTATTATTATCGTGTTGTATAACCACCATTGGCAAAAATAGTCTGACCTGTAATCCACCAACCCTCTGTCACTAAAAAGCGTACCAAAGGTTCAATATCTTCAATCTTGGTTAGACCACCCAGTGCAGAGGCAGATTTATGATAGGCCACTGCTTCAGGCGCTTCTTGACCATAGAAAAATGGTGTATCCATTGGACCCGGTGCAACAGCAGTGACGGAAATACCACGATCGCCGTACTCTTTCGATGCTGCACGTGTATAGTGCTCCACAGGTGCTTTTAAGCCTTCATAAGTTGAATATAATCCTGTGTAGGCTGCTAAAAGACTGGTCACGATAGAACAAATTTTTCCACCATTGTTAAGATGTTTACCCGCAGATTGGATGAAGAAATAGGCAATTTTATTGTTAATGTCATTCATTGAATCAAACTCTTGTTCTGTTGTTTCAATCAATGGTTTTTTAAGTACTCGCCCTACGGTATTAATCGCGATATCGACCCCACCAAAGATTTCTTTGGCTTTGATGAACAATGTTTCGATATTTTGAATATTAGAGAGGTCTGCTTGTATCAACGTTGCATTAACACCAAGTTGTTCAACGGCTTTGAGTGTTTCTTCTGCATCTTTTTGGGTTTCTAGACTGTTGTAGTGAATGATAAGATTTGCTCCTTGTTCTGCAAATTTTCGCGCGATCAGACCACCTAGGTTTTTAGCGCCACCCGTAATAATCACTGTTTTATCTTTTAAGCTATGCTGCATCATTTTTATTCTCCAATTTTGATAAATGATGCTGAAATTCTAAAAGCTATTTTTTGTTCTAAATAGTGATTAGAATCGAATAGATTGTTTGAAAAAGTTGAATAGTAAATGGATAAAATTGACCGGCTAAAAATTTTTTGCTTAGTTGCGGAAAAGCATTCATTTGCCCAAGTCGCTAAAATGCTGGATTTACCACGTTCAACAATTACCTATGCAATACAAGGCTTAGAAAAAGAATATCAAGTATTGTTATTTAATCGAACAACGCGAAAAGTTAACTTAACCAATGATGGGGTTCAGTTTCTTAAAGAAGTTCAACAATTGATTTTTCAGGCTGAAGGGCTAAATAAGTTTAAATTAAAAAACCGTCAATATAAGGGACAAGTTAAAATTGGCTTACCGTTAAGAATTTCAACGCAATATCTTCTTCCTTATCTGCATGAATTCTATGCAAAGTATCCCAATATTAAAATTTCAATTTATAGCCACGATCACTATTCGGATTTAATTGAACAGCGACTGGATTGTGTGCTTCGTGTTGGAAATGTGATGAATGAAAATCTAATTGTGAGACCCATCACAAACGTTGATTTATATACGGTGGCTGCTCCAAAATATTTAAATACATTGGAGAATACTCTAGAAAAAGAGTCGTTAAATCAGCATATTATGATTGGTTATCAAATGAAAAATATGGATTCAGATTTTGGAAGCTTAGTATTTAAAGATACCCAGATCAAACTCCCTTATCAACTTTCAGTTGAGGATACCGAAAGTTATTTACATGCGGGCTTGCAAGGGTTGGGGATTATTCAGATTCCAGCTTTTGATGCAATCCCGTTTATCGAGACCAAAAGATTAACCAGAATATTTGAGCAAGAAGCATGTCTAAAAATACCCATTAATTTTCTTTTTTTAGAAAGAAAATATCGACCAGTATATTTCCAATTCTTTATTGATTGGTTGGAAAGCTTACTCAAGCGTAAACTTTCCATGACATCTTAAGCTTACCAATGCTCACCTGGGAACAAACGTGCATATGCTCTTTGTACCAGATTCAATTTTTGTGGCTCACCCACAGACGCAGTAGAACTTGGGAACAAATTAAAGCCAATTGACATTAATTTGTTATTGATTCCAGGCGCAATCGAATAAGTAATAGAAGCTAAACGGCCTAAGTTTGTCGCAACTTTCTTCGGTCGTTTCACAATCGCATATGCCACTAAATCTGCTGCTTGTTCAGGCGAAAGTGTTGGTACATATTTATAAATTTTAGTCGGTGCAATCATCGGCGTGCGGACTAAAGGCATATAAACTGAAGTAATCGCGATTTTATGTGAATGTACTTCCGCAGATAAACAACGGCTAAATGCATCCAATGCTGCTTTTGATGCAACATAAGCAGAGAAGCGAGTTGCGTTTGCCAATACACCAATTGAACTGATATTGATAATTTGACCGTCTTTACGAACCATCATTTGCGGTAAAATATTCAAAACTAAACGAACTGCGCCAAAGTAATTCAGCTGCATCGTACGTTCAAAATCATGGAAACGGTCAACAGATTCATGTACCGCGCGGCGAATCGAGCGACCTGCGTTATTGATCAAGATATCAATATGATCAACAGAGGCAATGATTTGTTTAGACACTTCATCAATAGCATCCATATCATTTAGGTCGCAAGGGAAAATATCAGCCTGCCCACCTTCAGCCTGAATTTCAGCTTGAACTTCTTTCAATGTTTCTTCAGTACGAGACACTAAAAGTACATGTGCACCTGCTGCTGCGAGTTTTTTTGCAACCGTTAAACCGATACCACTAGATGCACCTGTGATTAGTGCAATTTTACCTTGAACCTTTTTTTGAAAAAGTTGCTCTAATTTTTGATTCATAGCTATTTTCCTGATTCTACTGGCATAAATATATGCTGTATTTTTTGTTTCGGGTGATTGGGTCTTTGTTTAAAAGATGATCACTTTTGTTGGAAGGCAATAATATACAAAAAAAATAAAAATACTAGTATTAAGTGACTGAATTTATAAAATATTTTTAGAGTAAATACTCTATTATATTTTTACTTATTTCGTGATTTTTACCATATAAAAATGAGTATTAAAAGCAAAAAATCAATCTTGTTGTATAAAACATAACCAAATAAATTCACTTGAAAATTTGAATATATTTTTAAGTAAACAGAGTTGATTTCAACTCTGTTTATAGGTGGATATATGTAATATTTTTATCATGATTTATGAAAAAGCAAGCTCATCATATGCTTTTTTTAATTGTTCTTTGGCGTGGGTATGACCTTGATGTGCAGCTTGTTCAAGCCACTTTTCTGCATGACTATAACTTCGGTCTAACCCAAGTTGTCCATTTAAGTAGCTGAGTCCCATTTTATACTGAGCTTCTTGATCTCCACGTAAAGCAGCTCTTAAGTAGCACCACATAGCATTACGATTTGCGATTTCATCTAAACTTAGATTTTGATCTTCAAAATGATGTGCTTGCGCTTTTTCGAGAGCAGCTTCGGAAGCATTCTGTTCAAATGCCCGGCGAGATGTTGAATCTCCTAAAAAACGGTTAAAAATATGTACCAACATATACAACCTCCTTGCTAATCCATTAACAAAGTAAAAGAGACTGCTAATCACAAAAAAATGATTAGATATAATTAATCTAGCTGATTTTTTTCACTTTGCAAATAGTTAAATGTAATTTGTCAATTGCGATTTTTACACATTTGTTAAAAAATACATTATTTAACAAACCAACAATTTTTATTTAAAAGATTAAATCACGCACTGTAATTTTATTACATTGAGAAAATTTGCTATATTTAGGTTGTTTTTTGATTTCGGATAGAATCTGTGAAACGCTCAAGTGTTTTCATCACAGTCTTGCTTAGTTTGTTTATGTTCCAAAGTCTTTGGAATGTAGCGGCGGCTTTTTGTGATCATGAAAATACTGCGCTTCCATCACAAAGATTAATTAGTCAGCATTTTGGGCACCATAATGCGCCTGATTGTACTCAAGATCAGCAGCAGCATCCGCAGCTATTGGATGTGTATGGGATAGATAAACCGATTTCAGATCAGTCCGCATTCAAACAATTATCAGCACACCAACATGATGTGCGTTCCAATGATTTCCTCAATCATATAAATGATGATCATCGTGACCATTTGCCTTCCTTTGCGCATTTTATTGTGGTTGATGATCAGCAACAAACAGCGCAGCCTAAGTTTATAGGCTACCCTGAATCCCGCTTTATTGGCTGGAATAATTTGTACCAGTCACCCGATCTATATTTGCCTAATCCTCCGCCTCTCTCATCCCCGCTATAAGGTGGGGTAGCCAAAAAGATTGCCCACCGCTAATGGTTTAATTTAGTGGGGCATTTTTATGTCAAAAGAAATACGTAATTTAGTACAAAAGCCTGTATTTGGTTTTAGGCCGTCTTTGCTCGGTGCACTGATGTTGAGTGTGATGTCATCTCTTAGTTGGGCAGACAACCCATCTCAAGCATTAACCTTACAACAGGCAATTGCAAAAACTGAGCAATATCAGCAAACGCAGAACGTCTGGCAGACACAGCAACAAATTGCAACGGCGAACATCAAACAAGCAAAACTGTGGACAAATCCAGAGTTATCCGTATCGCAAACGGGTTTTGGTTCCAATCAAGATCAAGAGCTTTCAATTGGTGTTTCTCAACGATTGGATATTTTTGGTGAACGTAAGTCAGCACAGAGGTTGGCACAACTTTCAAAAGATCAAAGTGACTTAAATCAGCGGATTTATCAGGCTCAACTTGAATTGGCTGTGAAATACCAATGGTCACAGCTCGCGATTTTTGAATTAGAACGCAACGTGGTTCAAGAGCAGCTCAACGTCAGTGAAGAAAATCTGAATGCGATTCAGAAGCGCTATCAAGCCGGAAGTGTCGCTCAGGTTGATGTAGATCGTGCCAGACTGAGTCATGCAGAAAATGCTCGCTTATATCGTCAAGCCGATTTGCAGGTGCAAGTTGCCAAGCAGCAATTGTCCAACCTTTGGGGGGATGCTGATAAATCGATTCGTATCGGTTTAAATCCTCAATCTTTATGGCCGTCTTCGACACACCAACAGGTACAAGAATATCTCGCGGACAATCTTTTTGAAAAATCACGTCAGTTACAGGTGTTGCAAGCAAAAGCGACAGTGGCGCAATTAAAAGCTTCGGCACGGCCTAATCCGACTGTGAATTTAGGCGTGAATCGTACTCGATCACCTGAAACCTCGACTGACAATGCTTTAGTTGTGGGGGTCTCTATCCCATTGAATATTTTCAACCGCCAGCAATACGGTGTGCAAATTGCGCAAGCAAAGCAGGATTTACTCAGTAGACAACAGGAGTTTTATCTCCGCCAAAATGCTTTGCAGGTGGGAACATTATTGACTGAATTGCAAGGACTGGAAGTACAGTTTAAAGCAGTCGATGAGTCTCAGATTCCGCTTGCAGCTCAGGTTCAACGTAAAACTTTGCAGGGGTTTACTGTCGGTAAATTTGCCGTTAACGATGTGCAACTCGCAACGTTACAGTTGCAAGAAGTGCGTTTGAGAAAAGTGCAATTATTGAAAGATGGCTGGCAACGTGCCATTGAAGCGGAAAGTCTGAGTCTCGGTATTGAACCAAGTCAAATCATGGCAAAAGACGCTTTAGCACAGATCAATCAGAGTTTATGGCAGGAAACACAAGCTTTACCAATCGTGGGTGGGGGAAATTAATATGCTGAATCAATTTAAATCTTTTAAACTTCAGAAAGGCAAAATTTCTCAACGCCTACTGATCATCATTACTATTGTGATGACTGCTCTTATTGCTATGGGTTTGTTCTTTTCATCTAAAAAAGCAAGTAGCAATGATGCTGGTGAAAATGAAGCAGGGCATGCTGAAGAAGGGCATTCACATGATGAAAATGCTAAGGGAACCACCAAAGATGGTTCCGAAGAAGCGAAGCACAGTGAAGAAGAGGGTGGCGAGAAAGAGAATGCTGAAGCCATTAGTCTGACCGCGCAACAGATTACTGAACAAGGAATCAAACTTGCTAAAGTAGAGATGGGCACTGTTACCAAATCAGCTTCTTATCCTGCAAAGGTCATGGTCAATACCGACCGTCAAGCACATGTATCACCTGCATTTAGTGGGCAGGTGGTTGCCGTCAATGTTGAGTTAGGCCAGCGTGTGCAAAAAGGGCAGGCATTGGCGACCTTGGTGGTGCCTGATTTGGTTGATCAGCAGGCGAATTTACAGGTCGCACAAACAAGCTTAGAGCTGGCACGTCAGGACTATGAACGAGAGCGCCAGTTATGGTCACAAGGTATTTCTGCCAAGCAGGATTATCAACGAGCTTACAATGCCTATAAGCAAGCACAGATTCAGGTACAAGCCACCAGATCTCGTTTATCTGCTTTTGGTGCCTCATCGAGCAGTAATGGTCGTTATGTTCTCACAGCACCAATTGCAGGCATTATCAGCAAAAAAGACTTGGTTATGGGTGAAAATGTACAGCTTGCCAGCCAGTTATTTATCATCGATCAACTGGATCAGCTATGGCTTGAATTTATTGTACCAAGTTCTGAATTCTCAGCGATTGCACCAAATCAACAGCTGGAATTTAAGTCACTGCAAACGGGGAATACCTTTAAAGCACAGATTCAAAGTTTAAATAGTGAAGCTGATGTGCAGACTGGACGTTTACAAGTGCGTGCCAAAGTATTGTCGAATGCGGCTGAATTACGTCCGAATTTGATGGTCAATGTTCAGCTACAACAGCAAGGCACTGCTCAAGCATTACGTGTACTCAAAAGTGCCATACAGAAAGTTGAAGGAAAGGATATTGTTTTCGTTTCCAGTGAACATGACAAGAAAATCGAGTTTACTGCACAGCCTGTTGTACTGGGTCAGGTATCTGGTGATGGTCAGTGGGTTGAAGTGAAGTCTGGTCTGACTCAAGGTCAGCAATATGCAGGTCAGGGTAGCTTTTTGCTGAAATCTGAATTGGAAAAAGGAGAGGCGAGCCATGGGCATTAATGATTCTTCTGATTCTAAGTTAGATCTCGATGCGGATTCAGCATTACCTCAACCTGAAGGTTTATTTGATCGACTGATTCAATTTTCGATTAAAAATGCCATTTGGGTCATGCTGTTTATTGTGGCATGGATTGGCGTGGGGATTTACGGTTATCAAAAATTACCGATTGATGCTGTACCCGATATCACCAATACCCAAGTGCAAGTGAATACCCAAGCGGCTGGTTTTACTGCATTAGAAGTTGAGCAAAGGATTACCTATCCCATCGAAACTGCGATGGCGGGTTTACCTAAGCTAGAGTTGACCCGTTCTATTTCCCGTTATGGTTTATCGCAAGTGACCATTATTTTTAAAGATGGGACGGATATTTATTGGGCACGACAACAGATTAATCAACGCTTACAAGAAGCCCAAACCGAACTACCAGATGATATTGCACCGACAATGTCCCCTGTATCGACAGGGCTAGGGGAGATTTATCAGTGGGTGATCAAGGCTGAGCCGAATGCGAAAAAACCTGATGGTACGCCCTATACTGCGATGGATTTACGTGAAATTCAGGATTGGATTGTACGACCACAGTTACAGCGTGTTCCCGGCGTTGCAGAGGTCAACTCCATTGGCGGCTTTAATAAAACCTATGTGGTCACGCCCGATTTAAATCGTTTGCAACAATTACAAATCCCTGTCAGTGATCTACAAAACGCTTTAACTGGAAACAATGAAAACCGTGGTGCTGGTTTTATTGAAACCAATGGGCAGCAATTGACAGTACGTGTTCCAGGAACCTTGAACAATATTGAAGATATTCAAAATGTAAGTATCGGCAATAAAAATGGTTTTCCGATCCGAGTTGCAGATGTAGCGACTGTTTCGATTGGACATGATCTACGTACAGGTGGTGCAACTTACAATGGCGAGGAAACAGTACTCGGTATCGCCATGATGATGATGGGTGAAAATAGCCGTACTGTGGCGAAATCAGTGGATGCCAAAATCAAGGAAGTCCAGCAATCTTTACCGAAAGGTATTGTGATTCAAACCGTATATGACCGGACAGCTTTGGTCGAGCGTGCGATTAGTACAGTACAGAAGAACCTTGTAGAAGGGGCCATTCTGGTTATTGTTATTCTGTTCCTATTTCTTGGTAATTTCCGTGCCGCGTTAATTACTGCGTGTGTGATTCCGTTATCGATGCTGTTTACTTTGGCGGGTATGGCTGAGCAGAAAATTAGTGCCAATCTGATGAGCTTAGGCGCACTGGATTTCGGGATCATTGTGGATGGTGCGGTCGTTATTGTTGAAAACTGTATTCGGCGACTGGCAGAGGCACAGCATGCAAAAGGCAGATTACTCTCACGAGCAGAACGTTTTAAAGAAGTTTTTCTTGCGGCAAAGCAGGCGCGTCGCCCTTTAATCTTTGGTCAATTAATTATTCTAGTGGTGTACTTGCCTATTTTCGCTCTGTCTGGTGTTGAAGCGAAGCTCTTTCACCCAATGGCTATGACGGTGGTATTGGCATTGGTGGGTGCAATCATTCTTTCGGTTACTTTTGTCCCTGCTGCAGTGGCTTTATTTGTTAATGGTGAAGTTAAAGAAACAGAAAGTCGCTGGATGCTGTGGTTAAAGCAAAAATATGAAAAACTACTCAATTTAGCCTATAACTTTAGAATGTTAGTCGTCACCCTTGCGGTGAGTATTCTGTTTTTAACAGGTGTGCTTGCCACTCAAATTGGTAGTGAGTTTGCACCCACCTTGAGTGAGGGCGATTTTGCAGTACAACAAATGCGTTCACCAAGTACTGGCCTAGAGCAGTCTTTACGTATGCAGGAGAATACTGAAAAGTTATTGCTCAAAGAGTTTCCAGAAATCAAAGCTATATTTGCCCGTACAGGGACGGCAGAAGTGGCAACAGATGTCATGCCACCTAATATTTCCGATGCTGTGGTGCTGTTAAAGCCACGTGATGAATGGAAGAATCCAAAGCAAACAATTGATGAGCTACGTCAACGTATGATTGCATTTCTTGGTACATTACCCGGAAATAATAGTGAGTTTTCTCAACCGATTGAGCTGCGTTTCAACGAATTAATTTCTGGTGTGCGAAGTGATGTGGGGATCAAGATTTTTGGCGATGATATGGAGGTGTTGAATCAACAAGCCACTAAGATTGCACAACAAATCAAAGGGATTACTGGCGCAACTGCCGTCAATGTGGAACAGACTTCAGGCCTACCACTTTTAAATGTTGAAGTGAACAAAGCCGCGGCAGCGCAATATGGTCTGTCGGTGAGAGCGATTCAAGACTTGGTGGCAACCAGCGTCGGTGGGCAGAATGTTGGGCAAATCCTACAAGGTGACCGCCGTTTCGACTTTGTGATTCGTCTGGATGATGCTCAACGTACACCTGAACATCTGGCCGTTTTACCTATTCAAACACCGAATGGTGGTCTAATCCAACTTCAGGATGTGGCTAAAGTTGAAAATATCCTCGGTATTAATCAGGTTAGTCGTGAAAATGGTAAACGTCGTGTGGTCGTGACTGCCAATGTCGAAGGGCGCGATTTGGGCTCATTTGTCACCGAATTACAATCGACTTTGGCGAAGCAGGAAATGCCTGCGGGTTATTGGTTGAGTTATGGCGGACAGTTCGAAAACCTAACCTCTGCGAAGGCACGTATGCAGCTGGTCGTTCCACTGGCGTTGATAACTATTTTTGTGCTGTTGATGGCCGTTTTCCATAACTTTAAGGAAAGTTTGCTGGTATTTACTGGTGTGCCATTTGCACTGTGTGGTGGTTTGATTGCACTGTGGCTTCGCGGTATACCATTGTCGATGTCTGCAGGTGTGGGCTTTATCGCGCTCTCAGGTGTGGCGGTATTAAATGGTTTGGTGATGTTGACCTTTATTAAGGAATTACGTCAACAACTGGATGTTTATCAGGCCACATGGCAAGGTGCAATTTTACGTTTAAGGCCCGTATTGATGACGGCTTGTGTGGCATCGTTAGGTTTTGTGCCGATGGCGTTGGCTACAGGGACAGGTGCGGAAGTTCAGCGTCCACTGGCAACCGTGGTGATTGGCGGCATCATGTCATCCACCTTACTGACTTTGGTGATTTTACCGGTGATTTATCGCTGGATGAATGAACGTAAAGTTAAAGCACAAACGGATGGTTGATCGTTAATTTAAAAATAACCTCACCGTTCTTAGCCAAGAAGGGTGAGGCATTGAAACTGTATAGACAGTTTATTATTGGCTAACAGGCAATACACCTAAACTAATGATGGTGTAATTTTGATTTACAGGTTGAGTGGTTTGGTTAAATGCTTCACTGATTTCAAGCAGATATTGCCCTGAATAAGGAAAAGTGACTGTCGCTGAACCATCTTGAGCAACCGGAACTTTTTGCGCTTGTTTATCGGTTTGCCCTTGAGCACGGATGAGCAGTTCAGCATTTTTGAGTGCTTGTCCTGATTTTTTAATCAAGATTTGTACAGGTTGCTGCGCAGTAATGCTGTTGGGGTGGGTTTTAAATTCGACTTGTATTGCAGCATCAGTGTTGTTTTGAATAGGTGACGTTTTTTCTTTAGAAATATAGCTTTGGATTGACCATTCTCGGTTAATGGTGATCGGTACAGGCGGTTTCTTAAAGTCAGCAGGAATCACATATTCGCGCTCAGCGATCTTACCTGCTTTCTCAGCAGGGACATCAAAAAGCATTTTCCATTCTTTATTATGTTGGACATATTTGAGTGGGAAAGACGCTTTGCTGAACAGGTGATAGGTGCCTGCTTGTGGTAAGGCTAAGTCAAACACCGTAGCTGATTTTAAAGTGCTTGCAGCTTCAACTTGTAACTTGCTTTGATCTGGTTGAATCACGTTGAGTGCGGTTTGTTTCATGGCATGTTCTGCATTTAGTGCTTCTTCAGCATAGGATGCAATCACTGGGATTTGTGTATTTGTGGTGTTATAGCCCAGAGGTGCAACATAGGGTTCATGTGCATAACTATAAGAGCAAAGAAGTACAGAAAGGTAGAGGTATTTTTTCATTGTCGATATTCCATTAACAGGGGTATTTGAACTGTGGAAAATATAGTCGCCATTATATAGAAGAAACCTTATTATTGATAATAATAATTATTATCAATAATAAATAGAAAAAATATTCAATATTTTGATAAAACAAAATCAGAGGTATGAACATGAGTGAACAACAAGGGCATGATCATAGTCATGCTGTCGTCACAGAAGGAAATGTAAAAAAACTAACCTTTGCATTGGCGTTAACCAGTACCTTTCTAATTGTTGAAGTGATTGCGGGTTTCATGACGCAAAGCTTGGCTTTATTGTCCGATGCAGCACATATGTTTACTGATGCAGCAGCATTGGCAATTGCATTGGTTGCCATCAAAATTGGTAAATTACCCGCAGATGATAAACGGACCTTTGGCTATCAGCGTTTTGAAATTTTAGCAGCGCTGTTTAATGCCATGATGCTGTTTGTGGTTGCAATTTATATTCTCTATGAGGCGTATCAGCGCTTTAGCCAACCCCCTGAAATTCAGAGTGTCGATATGATGGTTGTGGCGGTTATTGGGTTGGTGATTAACCTCATTTCAATGAAGATTTTATTCTCCAGTTCAAAGGAAAGCCTCAATATAAAAGGTGCTTATCTGGAAGTGTTAAGTGATGCACTGGGTTCTGTGGGGGTGATCATCGGGGGCGCAATTATTTATTTCACCGGCTGGATGTGGGTGGATACGATTATTGCTGTACTCATTGGCTTTTGGGTCTTACCAAGAACATGGGTTCTGCTAAAACAAAGTATCAATATCTTACTGGAAGGTGTGCCTGAGGAAATTGATATTGAAAAATTACGTAATGATCTTTTATCGGTTAAAGGTGTAGAAAGTATTCATCAACTTAAGGTTTGGGCCATTACATCTAAAAATGTGCATCTGACAGTACATTTATTTGCACCAGAAGCGGATCGGAATCAACTGTATCAACAGGTCATGGAAATGCTCAGCCATCAACATGGGATTACTGAGATGACGCTACAAATTGAAGACAATGAGTGTATGGTGCATTCGCATGAATCAGATGGGCATGATCACAGTAATGCTGATGATGACACACATACAGATGAAGCAAAAAACCATTCACATTAAGGTGAATGGTTTGATTTGAACATGAGGCAAAGCTGAAGGATTAGATTTGCCACTCATGATTGCAGTCACGGCACTTCCAGCTTTTATTGGCTTGCATAAATGATTGCATTGATATTTTAAAATCAGGCAGATCACGCCAAAACATTACCCCTGCAATCACAGCTGCAATGAAGACCACGACTGTTGCAATTTGCAATGTTTGACCTGCACCGTTGCTGAAAATCCACATCACAATACTAATGACGACCAGTAACAACAAAATAAACAGTAACGGAATCAAAAATACCAAGCTTTTTGGAACAACAGGACGTACAGCAGGCGTATTTCCATGGGTAACAGGCAAGATTTTTCGACTTTGGCACTTTGGACATTGGTATTGCATGGTGGCTCCACATTTATAATCTAAGCATATTCTAATCGTTCTATTTTAGAATGCAAAAAAGACTGAATTGCAGCTTAAAAGCAAAATTTAGGCAATAAAAAACCCAAGTCACTATGCTTGGGTTTTTTACAAAGATGTCGCCATCTTGAATATGGCGTCCCTACGGGGATTCGAACCCCGGTTACCGCCGTGAAAGGGCGATGTCCTAGGCCTCTAGACGATAGGGACAAGTGAGGCAACACAGGTAAAACTTTTGGTGGAGTCAAGGAGGATCGAACTCCTGACCTCTACAATGCCATTGTAGCGCTCTACCAACTGAGCTATAACCCCCAGTCTGTGTGAGCGCAATATTAGGGATATTGCGCTCACACGTCAACAGAAAATTTAATTAAGCTTCATCAACTGCATCATTTTTCGGCAATTTGATGCTTTCGTTCAGTTTTTCCCAAACTTTTGCTTCTTTTTTGCTCGGACCGCCTACAATTTCAAGTGCATGACGTAAACGAGCAAAGGTTAAATCAGGACCAATGGTGACCATCGATTGCATCACAGGGGTCGATGATGTTGAACCTGCAATTGCGATAAAGAATGCTGGCATGAAATCACGGAGTTTGATTTCCATTTGATTCGCCAAATCCATCAAGGTTTGGCTTACAGTATCGTTGTTCCAAGTAAACAAGCTTTCTAAACGCCAAATTGCAAATTGCAAGCTTTGACGAACTTGTTCTTCAGTCAGCTTTTTGCTGTCAAATTGCTCTTTGGTCAATGTTGGGAATTGGTTGAAGTAAAAACCAGCCCAATTTATCGCTTCAGACAGTAAGTTAATACGTGGTTGAATGGCCGCAGCAATATCTTCTAGGGTTTGGCGATCAGACTTCCAAGCCAAAAGTGTATTTAACAGTTCAGCAGGGCTGAGTGCTTTAATCCATTGTCCATTGAGCCAGTTTAGTTTTTCAACATCAAAAATTGGACCACCCAAAGACACACGCTGGATATCAAAGTGTTCAATCATTTCAGCCAAAGAGAATTTTTCTCTTTCATCTGGCATTGACCAACCCATACGGCCTAAATAGTTCAGTAAGGCTTCAGGCAGCACACCGATGTCTTTGTAGTAGTTGATTGAGGTTGGATTTTTACGTTTAGACAATTTTGACTTGTCTGGGTTACGCAGCAATGGCATATGGCACAATGTTGGCATGTCCCAACCAAAATATTGGTAGAGCAACTGGTGTTTTGGCGCAGATGGAATCCACTCTTCGCCACGAATCACATGGGTGATTTCCATTAAATGGTCATCGACCACATTGGCTAAATGATAAGTTGGCAAACCATCTGTTTTGAGTAGGATTTGCATGTCGACTTGTGCCCAAGGGATCTCCACTTCGCCACGAAGTAAGTCATTGAATTGGCAAACGCCTTCTTCAGGGACTTTCATACGGATCACATGGGCTTCACCCGCAGCCAAACGCTGTTGTACCTCTTCTGGGGAAAGTTTTAAGCCACGACCGTCATAACCAGGGGTTTCACCACGGGCTTGTTGTTCAGCACGCATTTGATCAAGCTCTTCCGCTGTTGCGAAACAGTAAAAGGCATGACCTTTTTCAACAAGTTCTAAAGCATATTGTTTATAGATTCCCATTCGCTCAGATTGGCGATAAGGAGCATGAGGTCCGCCGATATCAGGCCCTTCTGACCAATTTAAACCTAACCAACGCAGCGAATCTAAAATCATTTTTTCAGATTCAGGGGTTGAACGGAGTTGGTCGGTATCTTCAATACGAAGAATAAATTCGCCACCATGTTGTTGTGCAAAGCATAAATTAAACAAGGCGATATAGGCCGTGCCTACATGCGGAAAACCAGTTGGAGAGGGTGCAATACGAGTACGGACTTTCATAACTAAATATTATTCAGAATGTAAATTGAAACTATTATAACGAAAAAGCCCAACTGCTTAAGGGTTAATTCACCAATAAACGATTGGGCTTCTAAATTCTTTTGAGGAGCGTAGAATTTATTTTTCTAAATCAAATTTTTACAAAGTATGCGGTTGGAATAAAGCTTGTACAAAACAAGAAAATTTCTGATGTTGTTCAGCTAAAAAGTTTTGTGAGGCTGTGGTTTTAATCGACGTTAAAACTTTAAGCTGATCTTTATCTGAGATCAGTTTATTCTCGCCACGCTTTTGTTGATTGAGCGCTTTTTCAATCGGTGATTGTTTATCTACCACAACAATTAACGATTGTATTGGCTTGGTCGTATCTTTAATTGCAGCAGTATGGCCTGTCTGTGCCATTACTGCGAGTCCTAGACTTAAGCCCAAGATCTTTAAATAAGAATCATTCATTCCATCGGCTCCCCTTGATGGTCAAATTTTTGTTCTTGAACATGGTTATTGTAGCAAAACAACTTACAAAAAGCATAACTACGTCACATTTTTTAATAATACTACACAAAAAATGTTTAAAAAACAATCATTGAAACGAAATGTAATATTTTAATTGATAACACATAAATGTGGATGAATCGTGAAGAATCCAATTTTAGGTTAAATTGTGTAAAAAATATACCAAATAATTTACATGAGTAATACACATTTTTAGATATCTTAAATTATGAATAAGATAGTTTAAATATTTATAAGTAATTGATTGTTAAATTAAAATAATAAAAATATAGTGCTTCTAAATCATTAAAAACCGAGAAAGAAATGAAAAAACTACTGCTTTTAAGTGCGATCAGTTTAATCGTCACGGGGAATGCTTATGCAGCGAAAGAATTTTTAAATGTATCTTACGATCCTACCCGTGAATTTTATCAAGAATATAACAAGAGTTTTGGTCAATTTTGGAAATCAAAAACAGGCCAAGATATTGAATTTAAGCAGTCTCATGGTGGTTCTGGTAAGCAAGCACGCTCAGTGGTAGATGGTTTGCAAGCAGATGTGGTGACACTGGCTTTGGCTAATGATATTGATGAAATTGTCAATGCGGGTCTGATTGAAAAAGGCTGGCAAAAAGAATTTCCGAATAATTCTGCACCCTACACATCTACCGTTGTTTTTTTAGTACGTAAGGGCAATCCCAAAGCAATTAAAGATTGGAATGATTTGGTAAAACCGGGGGTTGAAATTATCACACCAAACCCTAAAACAGGCGGTGCGCCGCGCTGGATTTATTTATCAGCGTGGGGCTATGCATTAAAACAACCGGGTGGTAATGATGCAAAAGCGCGTGAATTAGTCAAACAAATATATAAAAATGTCAAAGTGTTAGATTCAGGCGCACGTGGCTCGCTCACAACATTTGCGGATCGTGGTATTGGCGATGTTTTGTTGTCTTGGGAAAATGAAGCAATTTTGGCGACGTCTGGTCCAGATAAAGATAAATATCAAATTATTTATCCATCCATTTCAATCCTAGCTGAGCCTTCAGTCGCAATCGTCGATAAAGTGGTTGATAAAGATGGTAATCGTAATTTAGCGAAAGGCTATTTAAATTATCTTTATTCACCTGTAGGGCAGGACTTGGCAGCAAAATATAATTTCCGTCCGCGTAATGCCAAAGCTGCGGGCAAATATGCGGCAAAATTTCCAAAAATTAAACTCTTTACTATCGATCAAGTTTTTGGCGGTTGGGCAAAAGCGCAAAAAACCCATTTTGCCAATGGGGGAATTTACGATCAATTTACCGCTGAAAAGTAATTTGAATCAAATACA
This sequence comes from Acinetobacter sp. BIGb0196, assembly GCF_011759595.1. Taxonomy (NCBI): domain Bacteria; kingdom Pseudomonadati; phylum Pseudomonadota; class Gammaproteobacteria; order Moraxellales; family Moraxellaceae; genus Acinetobacter; species Acinetobacter sp. BIGb0196. Next base: position 111,534 of record NZ_JAAOZA010000001.1, read on the forward strand.
AACAAGTCCTCTTTGATCAAAGGGGGCTTTTTTTACCCTTATACATTTGTGATAAAGAAATAAAACAGACAAAATATACACCACAGTGATGTTGAGCGCTTTCATCAATTAAAACAATAGATTGATTTTTAATCTGTGCTAAGTTTGCGGGTATTTCGCTTTTTGATTGAAGTTTATTCGCTTATTTCATATATTTAGAATAATTTTAGCGATGTTAGCACTCATAATATGAAAACTAATTTTAAAGCACTGATGAGTGCTGTGGTTATTGCGACGGGATTAACTGTTGCAACGACAGCAAGTTATGCTGCTGACCGTGAATTTTTAAATGTGTCTTATGATGCAACGCGTGAGTTTTATGATGAGTTTAATAAATCATTTGGCGCTTACTGGAAATCTCGTACAGGTAAGACTGTTGATTTTAAACAATCGCATGGTGGTTCGGGAAAACAAGCACGTGCCGTGGTTGATGGCTTAAAAGGTGATGTAGTGACCTTAGCTTTGGCCAATGATATCAACGAAATTGTGAAATCAGGTCAAATTAATCCAGGTTGGGAAAAAGAATTTCCAAATAACTCAGCACCGTATACGTCTACCGTTGTGTTTTTAGTACGCAAAGGCAATCCCAAAGGTATCAAGGATTGGACAGATTTGACCAAACCTGGTGTACAAATCATTACCCCTAATCCTAAAACAGGCGGTTTACCACGCTGGATCTATCTCTCAGCTTGGGGCTATGCACTTAAACAACCGGGTGGTAATGATGCTAAAGCACGTGAGTTTGTTTCTAAGATGTACCATAACGTAAAAGTTATGGATCCAGCTGCACGTGCATCGATGACCACATTTGCTGAACGTGGGATTGGTGATGTTTTACTGACTTGGGAAAATGAAGCCATGGTGAGTAAGAAAGCATCTGGCAATAAATTTGATATTGTCTATCCATCGATGTCAATTTTGACTGAACCGTCAGTGGCAATTGTTGATAAAACAGTAGAGAAGAATGGCAATAAATGGTTAGCAACGGGTTATATTAACTATTTGTATTCTCCAATAGGTCAAGATATGGCAGCACGTCATTTCTATCGCCCGCGCAATGCAAAAATCTTAGCTAAATATTCCAATCAATTCCCTGAACTGAAAACATTTACCATTGATGAAGTCTTTGGTGGTTGGGCAAAAGCACAGCAGACGCACTTTGCCAATGGCGGTGTTTTCGATCAGATTTATAATAGCAAGCGCTGAGCATCAACTATTTTGATTGAAAAAACCTCCTTTTTAGGAGGTTTTTTCAATCTGTTATGAATCAGTTAGACTAATATCAAAGTGAGTAATCAATTTAAACTATGGATATTGTACTAAGGCTTGCGACTGAAAATGATATTGAGGTTATTTTTGATATACGAACGTCAGTCAAAGAAAACCATTTGTCAAAACAACAACTGACTGAACTGGGTATCACTGAGTCGGTCATATTGGATTTAATTCAAAATACTTCGACTGTCTGGCTTGCAGAACTGCAGCATCAAGTATGTGGTTTTTCGATCGCAGATTTAACCGACGGCAGCGTATTTGCCATGTTTGTCCACCCGGATTTTGAAGCCAAAGGTGTCGGAACTGCACTTTTGAAAAAAGCAGAAGATTTATTATTTGAATACTTTCAAGAAATTTGCTTGGAAACTGATCAAAAAAGTCGTGCTTTTGAATTTTATCTCCGACAAGGTTGGCGTGTTTCAGCGTATTTTGACAATGGTGATGTGAAAATGCTCAAGATACGATAACGCTTTGTCGCAGGATGGATGAGCTATTTTTTGTACTGAACTTTTATAAAAAGCACTTTAAAACGGTTTTCTCTATAAAAAGTAATATTTCCCTACAAAAAGTCGTTTGGAGCTTTGGCAAAACAAGGTAATAATGTGCAGTTACTTTTTTTGCTTAAACTGAAATCATAATTATGTCTCATATTTCTGTATTACTACATGAAACTGTCGATGCTTTACTTGCAGATCGCAATACAGGAATTTACGTTGATGGGACATTTGGGCGTGGTGGACACACTCGTTTATTGTTGTCTAAGTTAGATGAACATTCAAAAGTTTATGCTTTTGATAAAGACCCACAAGCATTAGAAGTGGCATATCAGTTAGAAAAAGAAGATCCTCGTTTTAAAATTATTCATGCCAGTTTTGCAGATTTACAACAAGAATTAAATCAATTGGATATTTATCAAGTCGATGGGATTATGGCAGATTTAGGGGTGTCATCACCACAGCTAGATCAAGCAGATCGTGGTTTTAGTTTTATGAAAGATGGACCACTTGATATGCGTATGGATAATTCTCAAGGACAAACAGCCGCAGATTGGCTAGTGGATGTAGACGAAGAACATTTGGCCAATGTGATTTTTCAATATGGTGAGGAACGTTATAGTCGTCGTATTGCACGTGCGATTAAGCAAGCAGGTTATATTGAAACCACTGGAAAATTAGCGGAAATTGTGAAAGTTGCGCATCCTAAGTGGGAAAAGAATAAACATGCTGCAACACGGACGTTCCAAGCTATTCGTATTGAAATTAATAAAGAACTCGATGACGTACATACCTTTTTACCTCAAGCCGTAGATTTGTTAAAATCAAATGCACGTTTGGCCGTCATTAGTTTCCATTCACTTGAAGACCGGATTATTAAACAATTTATTCAAAAAGAATCAACGTTGCCAGAAGATAATGGTTGGGGATTGCCTCAAAAAGTACAAGATACTCGTCGACTGAAAAAGGTAGACAGAATTCGTGCCAGTGAGGAAGAAGTCAAAGCCAATCCTCGTTCACGTAGTGCTTGGCTTCGAGTTGCAGAACGCTTAGAACAAAAAGGCGCAGAATGAAACAAGAAATTATAGAAGAATCAAGTCATAAGCTGGCAATAAAAAAAGCGATTGTTTATGGCATATTGGTTGTCGCAGTGCTGATCAGTGCCTTTATGGTGGTGTTGCAAGTCTTTGCTTATCGTCATGATTTTCGTGATTTAAATAGCTATATGCGTGAACGTGAAGATATCAATGCGGAATGGGGGCGTTTGCTCATTGAACAACAAACATTTGGTGCAACTGCGCAAATTGGAACACGTGCAGTAACACAATTGAGAATGTATTCACCGCCAGCTGCGCAAACAGTTGTCATTTCATTACCAACTGAATCAGAGCAGAAGAAGTAAGGCATCTGTATGGCAGATAAGCAAACTAAACCGACTCGGCAGCCACGTAAAAAGCAGCCTTCCATTACCCAAAAAAGTACTGTATCGATAGATATGTGGCGCTTCTATTTAATGTGGGGCGTGGTGCTTTTATGTTTTGTCGGCTTGGTCGGACGTGCATTTTATGTGCAAGTGATTAATAAAGACTTTTTACAAAATAAAGCCAATGCCAACATTCTACGTTCTGAAACATTAAAAGCCATGCGTGGTGTGATTAGTGATCGTCATGGCGTGCCTTTGGCAATCAGTTCTCCAATCATGAAAGTGGTGATTGATCCACGTGAATATTTTGAGACTAAAAAACAGTTTGATACCATCACGGCTGAATTACAGAAGACACCCAACAGTCGTAAACTCAAACGCCAATTGCCTGATGAAAATTTAAATTTAGATGAATTGGCAGATGCGGTTGGTCTTGATCGTGCCGACTTAAAAAAACGTTTAAATGAACGTCCACGTTCTCGTTATTTGGTACTTAAAAAAGAAGTTCCGCCACCACAAGCAGATTTTATTACCCAACATAAATTTGCTGGCGTTTATGCCGAGAAAACTTATAAACGTTATTATCCTCAACCACAACCCAATGCACAAATTATTGGTCTCACCAATAGTGAAGGGACGGGGATTGAAGGTTTAGAGATGCAGTTAAACTCCCGTCTGGCTGGTGAAGATGGTGAGCAAAAGATTTCTCGTGATAAACATGGTAACCGTATTACCACCCCGGAAGTTGTAAAAGAAGTGAAAGCTGGGGAGAACATTACCTTAAGTATCGATTCACGTTTGCAATATATTATGTATCGTGAGTTGACTGCGGTGGGTGTTGCCAATAATGCACGTTCTGCTTCTGCAATTGCTGTGGATGTAAAAACGGGCGAAATTCTGGCTATGGCGAGTTGGCCTTCTTATAACCCCAACGATAAAAATGGCTTAAGTAATAAAGATGCCATGCGTAACCGTGGTGCAATTGACATGTTTGAACCGGGTTCAACCATGAAACCTTTTACCATTGCAGCAGGTTTGGAAAGTGGCAAATATACCCCAAACTCGGTGATTAGTACCAGCCCAGGTTCGATGCGTTTAGGTTCACATACCATTCGTGATACGCATAACTATGGTTCGTTGACCGTCACTGGTGTGATTATTAAATCCTCGAACGTCGGTTCGGCAAAAATTGCTTTGTCTTTACCAAAAGAAACCTTGCCAAGTTTCTTTAGAAAAGTCGGTTTTGGTCAGCGTTCGGCAGTTAAATTCCCAGGTGAGAGTGGAGGTTTAGTGCTTCCACCTGAAAAGTTAAATTCTTCGCAAATTGGTACAATGGCTTATGGTTATGGTCTAAATGCTACGATTTTACAGTTGGCGCAAGGCTATGCAATGTTGGCCAATCATGGTGTGGAATATCCTTTAAGTCTTTATAAATTAAATGATCAGCCCAAAGGTAAACAGGTTTTAGCGCCTAAAATTGCTGATGAAGTTTTGTTGATGTTAGAGCAAGTTACGATGCCTGGTGGTACTGCAAAACAAGCCAATATTCCCGGTTATCGCGTGGGTGGTAAAACAGGTACAGCACACAAGTTGCGCCCTGACCATAGAGGTTATTCGAATACTGAATACCGTGCTTTATTTGCCGGTGTGGCGCCGATTAGTGATCCTCGTTTGGCGGTTATTGTTGTAGTCGAAAATCCGCGTGGACAATATTATGGCGGTTTGGTTGCCGCTCCAGTGTTTGCCCGAATTATGCAAGAATCTTTACGTTTAATGAATGTGCCTTTAGATAAACCTCTTGAAACGGCTAAGGCCAAGCCATAGGTAAACTATAATGATTAATTTTCAAGATATTTATAAAGTTGATAATACAAAGGCTTGGATGTCTGAGTCATTTAATGGCTTTTCTCTAGATAGTCGTTATGTACAACAAGGGCAAATTTTTATTGCTTTGACCAGTTATTCGCAGCCAGAAAAAACCACACAATTTGCTCAAATCGCTTTAGATAAAGGCGCATTGGGCATTATTAGTGAAACAGATTTAGGCTTTGAATCTGCATTGATCTGCCCAGATGTGCGTCAGTTGATGGGACAATGGCAAAAACAATATTTACAAGCGACATCTCCTGTAAAAGCTGCGCGAATTCTTGCAGTCACGGGAACCAATGGTAAAACCACGATTTCACGCCTCGTTGCTGAATTACTGGCATTACAAAATAAAAAATGTGCAGTGATGGGAACGACGGGGAACGGGATTCTGCCAAACCTAGAAGCATCTTCGCATACCACTTTAGATGCGTTGCATTTACAAAATCTTCTGCATGATTTTGCTATGCAAGGTGCTGAATTCGCTTCAATTGAGGCAAGCTCGCATGGTTTGGAACAAGGTCGTTTAAATGGTTGTGATATTGAGATTGCTGCATATAGTAATCTGAGTCGAGATCATTTGGATTATCACGGGACGCTTGAAGCCTATGCTGAAGCAAAAGCGTTACTGTTTAAATTTGCTGCATTAAAAGTTGCAGTAATTAACATAGATGATGCGCATGCAGACCTAATGATGAATGCTGCAAGCAGCAATCTGTCACATCCGAAAGTATTGACTTATTCAACCTCTAAAGCGGCTGATTACCAAGTATTTGGGATTAAATATAGTCTAGATGGGGCAACATTCCATCTCAAAACAGCTAAAGCTGAATTTACAGTAAATAGCCCATTGCTTGGGCATTTTAATATTGAAAATTTGGTGGCCAGTTTAATTGTTGCCGAACAAGCAGGTTTTGATTTAAAACAACTTATCGCAACCGTACCTAATTTGAAAGGTGCACCTGGACGTATGCAGGTGATTCGTGATCAGGATCGTCTGTTTGTGGTGGATTATGCACATACACCAGACGCTTTAACTCAGGTTTTAAAAACCTTGAAACGCCATGTTGAAAATCAGCTTTGGGCCGTCTTTGGTTGTGGTGGTGATCGAGATCGCGGTAAACGCCCATTAATGACCAAAGCAGCTTTGGAACAAGCCAATCCTGTGATGATCACATCAGATAATCCACGTACAGAAAATCCTGAGCAAATTTTTGCTGATATGAAGCATGAAATTGATTTTAGCCAGCATGAGGTTCACGAAATTCGTGATCGCCGTGAAGCAATCAAATATGCAGTAAAGCATGCCCAATCAGGTGATATTGTTGTGATTGCCGGAAAAGGTCATGAAAATTATCAAGAAATTGATGGTGTTCGTCATTGGTTTGACGATGTCGTTGAAGTGCAATCGGCAATAGATGCACAACACCATAAACCCAATTCAGCTTATCCAGCTCATTAGGAATAAGAGATGCACACCTCTACCACCAGTACTGTGCCTTTGGAGCCATGGTCAGCAGCACAACTTGCTGAAGCAACTCAAGGTTATTGGTATTTAGATCAAGCACCACAAGGTGAAATTAAACGTATTTTGACTGATTCACGTCATGCTGAATTAGGTGATGCTTTTTTGGCGCTCAAAGGTGAGCGTTTTGATGCACATGATTTTGTTGCCCAAGTGGCTGAGAATGGCTGTCAAATTGCCATCGTTAGCCATCCTGTTGATGTAAATATCTGCCAACTTGTCGTTGCAGATACACGTTTGGCATTGGGGCACTTAGGCGCGTATCGTCGTGCTCAACATCCACAATTAAAAGTGATTGCACTTACAGGCAGTAGTGGTAAGACCACCACCAAAGAGATGTTGGGGAGTATTCTTTCACGTCTGGCGCCGACCTTGATTACACGTGGCAATTTAAATAATGATCTTGGTGTGCCAATGATGCTATTGGAGCTGCGTTCAGAGCATCAATATGCGGTGATGGAACTTGGTGCAAGCCATCAAGGTGAAATTGATTACACCTCAAATCTTGTACAGCCACATGTTGCTGGTATTTTAAATATTGGAACTGCGCATTTAGGCGAATTTGGTGGACGTGATGGAATTTGCCGTGCCAAATCTGAAATTTACCGTCATATTGATCAAGCAGGAATAGCAATTGTTCCTGCTCAGGATGATTTTACCGATACGATTCGTCAAGTGGTAGACACTGAGCAAGTGTTAAGTTTTGGTCAGGGTGGCGAAGTCTTTGCGACAGATGTTCAGTTATACGCACAGTCTGCAATCTTTACACTCAATACGCCTCAAGGTGCAAGAACCGTCAATCTTCCTTTTGCAGGTGAACATAATGTCCATAATGCAGAAGCAGCGGCAGCATTTGCCTTAGCGATTGGTGTTGGTTTAGACGATATTGTGATCGGCTTGGAGTCGGCACAAGGTGCAAAAGGGCGTTTGAATTTTATTCATAAGCACAAGCATTTATTTATTGATGATACCTATAATGCCAACCCGACTTCAATGCGTGCAGCAGCTGAAGTACTTGCGCAACAGCAAGGGATCAAAGTGATGGTGATTGGCGATATTGGTGAACTGGGCGATACTGCTGCGCAGCAACACTATATGTTGGGTCGTGATCTGGTTTCAGTGGATGGGATTCAATTTGTTGTTGCAGTAGGTGAGTTTGCTCCTGCTACACAAGAAGGTGCGCGAAGCACTCAATATGGTAAAAAATTACAAGCTTTTCTTAGCCAAGAACAAGCTTTACCTTTATTGTTAAGTTTAATTGCAACACATCAACCACAGTCCATGAGTTTCCTGTTTAAAGGTTCTCGCTATACCCATATGGAAACGTTGATGGCTGATTTGATGGAGAAAGTTTAATGCTGTATTGGTTATTTCAACACTTGGCGGGTTATGAGAACGCGTTCCAAGTTGTTCGATACTTATCGTTACGAGCATTGCTCAGTGTATTGACTGCACTTGCGATTGGTTGGGCCTTGGGACCAGTAATGATCCGTAAATTACAAGCGCTCAAATATGGTCAGGCTGTCAGTTCATATGCACCTGAAAATCATGCCAAAAAAATGGGTACACCGACAATGGGCGGGATTTTAATTCTGCTTTCGATCGGGATCAGTACCTTGCTTTGGGCAGATTTATCCAATCCTTATGTATGGATTGTCTTGGCTGTTATGGTGATCTTTGGTGCTGTAGGTTGGGCGGATGATTGGATTAAAGTCCGTTATAAAGACAATGCGGGTTTACCTGCCAAGAAGAAATTCTTTTGGACTTCGGTTGGCTCTTTGGGGGCGGGTATTGCGTTGTATATCATTGCAACTCAGCAAGACAGCCCCGTACATACAGCGAATATGCTGGATTTGTTGATACCATTTTTTAAAAATCTGAGTATTCCATTGTCTTCAATTCCATTGGGTATTGGCTTCATTATTTTTACCTATCTGGTAATCAATGGTGGGTCAAATGCAGTGAATTTGACCGATGGGTTAGATGGTCTGGCGATCATGCCGATTGTTTTGGTTGCCGCAGGTTTAGGTGTTTTTGCATACTTGGCAGGTGATATACGCTTTGCCAATTATTTACATATTCCCTATGTAAAATATACCTCTGAGCTGGTGATTATTTGTGCTGCAATGATTGGAGCGGGTTTAGCATTTCTTTGGTATAACGCGCATCCAGCCCAAGTCTTTATGGGAGATGTCGGTGCATTATCATTGGGTGCAATGCTGGGCACTATCGCGGTAATGGTTCGTCAAGAGATCGTCTTTGCAATTATGGGCGGGGTCTTTGTAGTAGAAGCAATCTCGGTATTCTTACAAATCGGATCATTACGTATGCGCAATAAACGTGTATTTCTTATGGCACCGTTGCACCATCATTATGAGAAAAAAGGCTGGCGTGAGACTCAAGTGGTGATCCGTTTTTGGATTATCACAATTATGCTGGTAGTTTTAGGTCTAATGACATTAAAATTACGTTAAGCCAAAGTGATTTGAAAAGTCGGCATTTGCCGGCTTTTTTTATGGCCTAAAAATATCTTTTGGAGAATACGATGAATTTGTTGATGTGCCCTGTATGTCGTGAGGCATTGAGCCTATCGGATCGGACTTGGCGCTGTGTAAATAATCATAGTTATGATGTGGCAAAACAAGGATATGTGAATTTACATGTAGTACAACATAAGCATAGTAAAAATCCAGGGGATACGCTTGAATCTGTACAAGCACGACGTGGATTTTTAAGTGGTGGATTTTATGCACCTTTACAGCAAGCCGTTGTTGAGAAAATTCGTGAGTTACAGGTTGAAAACCTGCTGGATATCGGCTGTGGTGAAGGCTACTATACCGATGCAATGCAACATCAAGTGATGCAATGTATTGGGGTTGATATTGCAAAAAATGCGGTTCAAGTTGCTGCAAAACTCAATAAAGATGTGACATGGATTGTGGGAACAGGAGCGACTCTACCTGTTTTGGATCATTCGATTGATTTGTGTACCAGCTTATTTAGCCCGATCCCAGAAGAAGAAATACTCCGAGTGCTTAAGCCGAAGGCTTATTTGATGGTGGTAACACCTGCACCAGAGCATTTATATGGGATGCGTGAGGGCTTGTTTGATGAAGTTAAAGGCCATGAACCGCAAAAGTTTGTCACGCAATTACAGGCATCTTTTGAATTAGTAGAGCAGCCGATTATCGAAACAACGTTTGAGCTGGATCAAGCACAACTCAAAAACCTGATTGCGATGACCCCTTATGCTTATAAAGCAAAACCTGAAAAGCGGTTAGTTTTGGAAGCACAAGTTAAAACGATGTTAAAGGCAGCCTTTCAAATTTATATTTTTCAGAAAAAATAATAAAAAACTAAGCCATAAAAAAATGCCATCAATTGATGGCATTTTTTATTTGAGAAACTAATTATTGAACTTCATTAATCAAATTCTCAAGAGAATCACTTTCTCGTTTTGCACTGCCTTGATTCATTGCAGGCGGTGTTACTTTGTTCGGTTTTAGCGGTTGATCTGAACCTTCATCAGGTAAGTCTTCAAAGTCATTTGATGAATTACGTGATGGTGTAACAGGTGCAGGTTTAAAGATTGGACGGGCTAAAGGCGGTGATGAGCCATTGCCTTCATTTTGAGTAGCACCTTCAACTTGTGTCTGATTACGTTCTTCACGAGAGATTGGTGCTTTGGCATTTTTATCAAAATGTACCCAAGCAGATGGCGTGTCTTTTAAGGCTTTACCCATAAAGCCGGTCCAAACTGGAAGCGCTGCGATCCCACCAAATTCACGACGACCAAGTGTTGAAGGCTGGTCAAAACCGACCCAAGCAATCGCAACTAATTTGCCGTTGAAACCTGCAAACCACGCATCTTTAGCATCATTGGTTGTTCCTGTTTTACCGCCAATGTCATCGCGACCAATTTTAAGTGCTGCACGACCAGTACCATGCACAATCACATCACGAAGAATATTTGCCATATCAAAAGCAGATTGTGATTTTAAAATTCGTTGTGCTTGACGATATTTACTTTGTTCTTCTTTGCTTAATGGAGTTTGAACCTCATCCACTGTAAGGTTTGCACCTTCAATGACTTCATCATCAGGGGTAATGGCTTGGGTATCGGCTACCGTCTCTTTTTGATTGATACATGGAATACACGCATATTCAGGCGCTGCTTCATAAATGGTTTTGCCATAAGCATCTTCAATACGGCTGATGAAATGCGGTTGAATACGATATCCACCATTGGCAATTGCTGCATAGCCAGTTGCCATTTGAACTGGAAGTACTTGTGGGGTACCGAGCGCAATCGTAAAGTTACGAGGGATTTGATCTTCTTGTAGGCCAAAATCCATCAATAATTGGCGCGCACGTTCTACACCTACACTTTGTAATAAACGTACAGATACCGTATTACGAGATAAGTACAATGCACGTCGTAAAGGAATCATACCCAAATAACGACCATCTGAGTTTCTTGGTGACCAACGACCAATTGTAATAGGGCTATCATTGACCATGGTATACGGAGTCATACCGCGTTCAAGCGCCAATGCATAGACGAATGGCTTAATGGTTGAACCTGGTTGACGCCAACCTTGTATTGCGCGGTTAAATTTAGATTGGTAAAAGTTGTATCCACCCACCACAGCTTCAATTGAACCATCATTGGGATTGATTGCAATGAGTTGACCTTGTGCTTTCGGTGTTTGAACCAATGACCACGCGGTTTTATTTTCATTGGGACGTAAGCGAATAATATCTTTAACAGTTACAATCTGCGAAGCGCGGCTTGGTGCCCCACCAACTGCATTGGCATTGATATATTTTCTCGCCCAAGACATACCTGACCAAGGCACAGTTACTGTAGAGCCATCTTGCATTTTGGCATCAAAACTATTGTTGCCTACCTTGATGACTTCAGCAGGGTAGGTATTGGCATAAGCAATGAATTCTTTTAAAGGTTTATCATGTGCTTCAGCACCACGCCATCCATGACGACGATCATAATCTTCCAAGCCTTTTTGTACTGCATCTTCTGCATATTGTTGGCGTTTGCTGTTGACCGTTGTATAAACTTTATAACCCGAATCAATTGCTTGTTCACTAAACTTTTCAACCAGTTCTGAGCGAACCATTTCGCCTACATAGGGAAATCGATTACTTAAGCCGCGATCAGGCATACTCAAGTTAATCGGCTCAGCGACAGCTTTTTCGTATTCTGCTTGTTTAAGATAGCCAAGTTGTAACATGCGACCTAGAATCCAGTTACGACGTTCTAATGCGCGTTCAGGATTCACTACAGGGTTGTATTTTGATGGTGCTTTAGGTAAGCCAGCAATCATCGCCATTTGAGCAACACTGAGTTGATCTAAGCTTTTGTCATAATAAATTTTTGCTGCAGCAGCAATACCATAAGCATTTTTACCTAAAAAGATTTTATTGACATATAAAGATAAAATTTCTTCTTTCGATAGATTTTGTTCTATTTTACGTGCCAAAAAAACTTCGGTAAGTTTGCGCTTAAGTGTTCGTTCAGGTGATAAATAATAATTTTTAGCCACCTGCATGGTAATTGTTGAGCCACCTGTTTGTACATTTGATCCAGTGACACTTTCACTCACTGCACGCCCTAAGCCTTTAAAGCTAATCCCGCTATGTTCGAAGAACGATGAATCTTCAGCAGCAAGGAAGGCATGAATGAAATGCGGTGGGATCTGCTTGTACTCAACAGGCACCGAAAGCTTGCCACCATATTCAGCGATCAGCTGATTATCTGCTGAATAAACTTGCAAAGGTTTAAGCAATGGCGCCTTTTTTAAAGAGCTCATTTCTGGTAGTGATGGGGCAATATATAGATACATTCCATAAAAGCCCATCGGAATTGCGACTAAAATAATGATAATCAGCAAAAAAAAGGGATGAATATAACCTGAACAAGATAGCTTTTTCATAACAAGTAAGTTTTAATAATAGCTAATGGCAAACTAATTGCGTTCAGTATAGCTTCTCATGTGATGGATTGTTAGATGGGATATTGTATCTGTAAAAAATTAAGACCAAATGCAGTCGGTTTGTGTTATTTATTGGGGATAAAAAAATAATAGGAAATCAATCGTGCTTAGACTATATCGTAAGCCAAATAAGGGGTTAATAGGAGTAGATATTAGTTCTACTACTGTAAAGATTTTAGAGCTCTCTGTTAAGAACGGTCGTTACTGGGTTGAAAGTTATGGATTAAGTCCACTGCTTGATGGGAGTGTTGTTGAAAAAAACATTCTTAATCCTGAAGCAGTTGCTGATGCGTTGGAAAGGGCTGTCAATATTGGCAATCCTCAATCGCAAAATGTTGCGGTTGCTGTACCTACATCTATGGTGATTCACAAAATCATCGAAATGGATGCCGATATGTCGGATGAGGAAAGAGAAGTTCAGATTCGAATGGATGCTGAACAATATATCCCTTTCCCGCTGGATGAAGTCAGTTTAGATTTTGAAGTGTTAAAAGATAAGCTAGCAAATCCAAATCGAGTCAATGTGTTACTTGTTGCAACACGTGCAGAGAATATTGATTCTCGTGTTGAAGTTTTAGAAATCGCAGGCTTATCACCTAAAATTGCAGATGTAGAAAGTTATGCAATTGAGCGTGCTTTTGATGTCTTTTCCGATACCTTACCAATCGGTGTAAATCTTGTGGGTATCTTGGATATCGGCCATACCATGACCACCTTGTCTGTGATGCAAAATGGCAAGATCATTTATACCCGAGAGCAAGTTTTTGGTGGCAAGCAGCTGACTCAAGATGTACAGAACCGCTATGGCTTGTCTTATGATGAAGCTGGTCGGGCCAAAAAAGATCGGACTTTACCTGACGATTTTGAAACAGAAGTCTTAATGCCGTTTTTAGAAGCAGTGGTACAACAAGCTGCTCGTTCATTACAGTTTTTCTTTTCATCTTCTCAGTTTAACGAGATCGACCATATTTTATTGGCGGGTGGTAATGCCAATATTCCTGGGTTGGCAAAATTATTACAACAAAAACTCGGTTATCGGGTCACGATTGCAAACCCTTTCTTGCAGATGGGGTTTTCACCACAAATTGACTTAAAAAAAATAGAAAATGATGCACCTTCTTTAATGGTTGCGTGTGGTTTGGCTTTGAGGAGTTTTGATTAATGGCAAAGATTAACTTACTCCCTTGGCGTGATGAGCTAAGAGAACAGAAGAAGAAGCAATTTGTTGCAATATGCGTTGGGGTTGCACTGATTGGCTTAGTTACAGTGTTATTGGCGTGGTTCTATTTTGATCATAAGTTAGAAGATCAGGAGCAAGCCAATCAATTGGTGACCAGTACCAATCAAAATTTAGATACGCAATTAAAAACTTTAGATGGTTTACAAGAACGTCGTAATGCCATTATTGAACGGATGAAACTGATTCAAGGCTTACAAGGTCAACGTCCTGTGATTGTTCGCCTCGTTGATGAATTGGTTCGGATTGTCCCTGCACAAATGTACATCACAAAATTTAGTCGTGTGGGCGATAAATTTACCATTGAGGGGAAAGCTGAAAGTCCAAACACAGTTGCTGAATTGTTGCGTGGATTAGAAGCTTCTGAATGGTATCGAAATGCGTTTATGAATTCATTCTTAGCCGCAGATGAAAATAAAAATAAAGAACAGACTTCGGTGATTCCTCGTGTGGAAGAATCATATGGAAGTTTTGTTGTGACTGTAGATATCGGTGAAATAGCAGCGACTGCAGATGGGGATACAACTAAAGCTGAACAAGTTCCAGCTGCTGGGGGTGCAAAATGAGTCGTGAAGATTTTGAGCAATTAGAATCATCTGTAAATGATGCTCCAAAAAAGAACAAGATGACCGTTGAGAAGTTTTTTCAACAGTTTAATACCTTGGATATGAATAACTATGGCAGTTGGCCTCTATCCGTTAAAGTAACTTGTTGGGTATTCTTGTTTTTTTTGGTGTGTGCAATTGGCTATTTTTTAGCAATTAGACCTAAATTAGATGCAATTGATCAAGCGCGTACAGTTGAACAAAACTTATTAAATGAATTTAAAGAAAAGGATTCTAAATTAAGAAACTTGCAGCAATATCAAGCGCAATTGCAACAAATGGAAGCAAATTTTAATCAGCAATTAGAACAGCTTCCTAAAGAAACTGAAATTCCGAGTCTGGTTGAAGACATTAACGTGACAGGAGTAAGTTCTGGTTTGAAATTTAAGAATATCAAATTAGAACCAGAAGTGAAGCAGGAGTTCTTTATTGAGCAGCCAATTTCGATTGATGCAACAGGGGATTATCATTCATTCGGCAGTTTTGCAAGTAGTCTGGCGGCGTTACCACGTATTGTCACTTTGCATGATTTCACAATTACAGGAACACCTAGCCAAGATAAAAAATCTGATGTGCCAGTGATTGACTATACAATTAAAGCAAAAACCTATCGCTATATCGGTGCTGATGAGCAGAAGATAAATAAATCTGTCAATACTGCTGCGCAGACAACGACACCTCAGCAAGGAGGGACGCCACAATGAAACAGCTCAGTAAAATAGTTTGTGGAATCTCATTTGCGATGCTGTTGGTGGGGTGCGATTCTAGAATTGATGCCGTTAATCAAGAAATGGCAAATATTAGAAATCAGCAACCATTGCCGATTGAACCTGCGCCAGTATTTAATCCAGTGCCAAGTTTTAATTATTCTGCTCAACAGTTACGCAGCCCATTTTTGCCAAACTCATTAGCAAATGAATTGAAAATCATGTCAGGCAAGCGCGTCTACCCGAATTTTTCAAGACAGCCACAGCCGCTTGAAAGCTATCCTTTGGAGTCATTAACACTGAAAGGAAGTATGAAAGGGTCCGTTGGTCAGACCGTGGGTTTGATCAAAACACCAGATGGTGAGATTGAGCGGGTACAACTTGGCAATTACATGGGCATGAATCAGGGGCGAATTATTGAAATTACGCCGACCCGTATTGATTTATTGGAAATTGTTCCAGATGGTCGAGACGGTTATATAGAAAGACCACGGAGTCTAGTTCTAATCGGTCCAATAGATTAAAACGGAATAAAGGAATAAAAATGAAAAAGAGTTTGAAAAATATCTTTAACGGGGATGGTAAGTTTATGAATAGTCAACTTCGTCAATTTACTATGGCGGCAGTGTCAATTGCGATTATGCAGGTTGCAGCAGCACAAACAACCATGACCAATATTGTACCGATGAAAATACCGGGGCAAGGTACAGAAATTCGGGTGATGTTTAATGGCTTACCGCCACAGCCTCAAGCCTATCAATTGGATAATCCATCTCGACTGATTTTGGATTTTGATCAGGCGAAGCAAACGATCAATCAGCCGTCTATTGCTGTGGCAAGTGAAGAAGCGTCGACGGTGGATATTGCGGCCGATGATCAACGTTCACGCTTAACGGTAAATTTAAAAAATAGTGGTTCTTTTACAACACGTGTTGAAGGGAATACCTTTATTTTAAAGATTAACAATGCCAATCAAGCTGCTGCTTTACCGACTTATGCCTCATCTGCATCTACGCTGAATAAACAAAATCAAGGCATCGCAGATATCGGTTTTCAGCGTGGCAATGCGGGTGAGGGCCAGGTTATTGTAAATCTGTCTGGTGCAAATACACCTGTGGATGTGCAACAACAGGGCAGTAAAGTTGTTATTCGAACCTTAGGGAATAAAATTCCAGCACATTTAATTCGTCGATTAAATGTCAATGATTTTGCGACCCCAGTTTCTTCTGTGGATGCTTATAATGATGGTTCCAATGGTGTAATCACCATTCAATCTTCGGGTAGCTATGAATATATGGCTTTCCAAGCGGAAAATAAATTAACCGTGAGTTTAAAGCGTCCTGTAGAAAATAAAGTAAATCGTCCCAATGTGAGTCAATCTTATACTGGTAAGAAAATCTCGCTTGATTTTCAAGATATTGAAGTACGCCGTGTGCTACAGCTACTTGCTGATTTTACCAGTATTAATATGGTGGCTGCGGATTCGGTTCAAGGTAATATTACTTTACGTTTAAAAGATGTACCTTGGGATCAGGCCTTAGATATTATTTTAAAAACCAAAAATTTAGATAAGCGCCGTAATGGTAGTGTGATTTGGATTGCGCCTGTCACCGAGCTGATTAAAGCAGAAGAAGATGAAGCCAAAGCGATTGCACAAAGTGTAAAATTAGCACCAATTCAAACTGAATATATTCAACTTAATTATGCAAAAGTTGCAGAAGTTCTTAAACTGTTACAGGACTCTAGAAACCCTAAAGGTGCGCAGGCGAATAATACCAATAATACAGATTCTTTAGCTTTAGAAAGTCTACTGAGCTTAAGAGGAAGTGCGGTTGCAGATACACGAACAAATACATTAATTATTAATGATACTGCAAATAATATTGATAAAATCCGTAAAATGATTGATCTATTGGATATTTCGGTCAAACAAGTCATGGTTGAAGCACGTATTGTTCGTGCTACGACAGATTTTACCAAAGAAATGGGGGTAAAGTGGGGCATTTTATCTCAAGGGATTACCAAGAATAATGATTTGCTGGTTGGTGGAAGTAATCAAACACTTTGGGATTTAAAAACCCCAGATAGTAATGGTAAATATACCATTACTCGCCCTGATAATTTAAATGTAGATCTTGGTGTCACCACTGCGGGTGCAAGTAAGATTGCATTTGGTTTAATTAGTATGTCTGATTTTATGTTAGACCTAGAATTATCTGCATTACAAGCTGATGGTTATGGGGAAGTGATTTCAACACCAAAAGTGATGACGGCAGATAAACAAAAAGCCAAAGTTGCTTCGGGTCAACAAATTCCATATCAGTCAACGCAAACGGCAGGAGGTAGTGCCGTTGCAACAACTGAATTTAAAGATGCTTTGCTCAGTTTGGATGTTACACCAAGCATTACTCCAGAAGGGAAAGTGCAAATGCAGCTAAATGTCACAAGTGACTCAGCTGGCCAAATAGTGAATGGAAATGTGGCGATTAACAAGAATGAAATCAATACCAATGTCTTAGTCGATGATGGAGAAACCGTGGTATTAGGTGGCATTTTTGAACAAGAAACTAAAAACAGTCAGACCAAAGTTCCATTTTTAGGTGATATTCCTTATTTAGGACGATTATTTAGAAAGGATGTAAAGTCTGATAATAAACGAGAGTTGCTAATCTTTGTGACACCAAGAATTGTTAATGACAGTCGTACCAGAAATCATTAATATACTTTCAATGAAAGCAATTCGATAGGTGACTCCTTGCCAAGCAAAGAGTTGGAAACCCTACCAAATATTTATTTGGTAGGGCCCATGGGAGCAGGAAAAACAACAGTTGGTCGGCATCTAGCGGAACTGTTAAGTCGTGAGTTTTTAGACAGCGATCATGAAATAGAAAGAAAAACAGGGGCATCTATTCCTTGGATTTTTGAAAAAGAAGGCGAACAAGGTTTCCGTACAAGAGAAACAATCGTGATTGATGAACTCACATCAAAAAAAAATTTAGTGGTTGCAACAGGTGGTGGTGCTGTCACTCAAGCCATGAATCGAGAATATCTCAAGCATAGAGGTATTGTGATTTATTTATATACCCCTGTAGAAATCCAATTATTACGTACACATCGAGATAAAAATCGTCCTTTATTGCAAGTCGAGAATCCTGAGCAAAAGTTAAAGGATCTACTTAAAGCACGAGATCCACTGTATAGAGATGTTGCACATTATATTATTGAAACCAATCAGGGTGCTGCGCGAGATTTAGCGCTGAGAATATTGCAACTGATCGTTTCAAAAGAAATTATTTAGTCAGTAAATTATCATTCATTGTTATTTGGCAGAATCATGCAAACTTTACATGTTGAACTGGGTGAACGTCGTTATCCAATCTTTATTGGTAGTCATTTGAATCCTCAAGAATTGCTTGAACCTTATATTCAGGGACATCAAGTGATGATTGTTACAAATACCACAGTTCAGCCTTTGTATTTGTCGCACTATGTTGAAGCAATTCAACAATTGGGGAAGCAGGTTACAACATGTGTTTTGCCTGATGGTGAGAAATATAAAGATATCCAGCACCTCAATTTGATTTTTGATGCTTTGCTTCAAGCTGGCTTTAATCGTGATTGTACGGTTTTGGCTTTAGGTGGTGGGGTGATTGGTGATATGGCAGGTTTTGCCTCAGCCTGTTTCCAGCGAGGCGTATATTTTATCCAAGTTCCGACCACATTATTATCTCAAGTAGATTCGAGTGTTGGTGGAAAAACCGGAATTAATCACCCTTTAGGCAAGAATATGATTGGTGCATTTCAGCAACCTCAAGTGGTTTTGGCTGATATGGCACAACTCAAAACCTTGCCTGAACGTGAACTTTCAGCGGGTTTGGCTGAGGTGATTAAATATGCGCTGTTGGGTGATTTAGAATTTTTAACATGGTTAGAAGAGCATATGGATGGGCTGATTGCCCAAGATCCAGAATTATTGGCTGAAGCTGTTTATCGTTCTTGTGCGCATAAAGCAAGAGTTGTGGCCAATGATGAGAAAGAGCAAGGTGAACGTGCTTTATTGAATTTAGGCCATACTTTTGGTCATGCCATTGAATCGTATCTTGGTTATGGGGTGTGGTTGCATGGAGAAGCAATTGCAACGGGTATGGTGATGGCTGCTGATTTATCCCAGCGTATGGGATGGATTTCATCAGATGATCTGGAACGTACAAAAAAAATCATACAACGTGCCCAATTACCTGTAGCATGTCCTAAAATTCCGCTCGATGAATTTTTGGCATATATGTCACATGATAAAAAAGTATTAAATGGCCAACTTCGTTTAATATTGATAAAACAACTCGGCCAAGCCATCATTACTAAAGATTTTGATGTTGAGTTGATGAAACAAGCGATTCTCGCGAATCAGATATAGAAAAGGTTAGTTCCAAATGGCAGCAGTTCGTACAAATTGGCAAAATATTCGACAATATATTTGGTTGGTTGGTGGATTAATCTGTCTTTTGGTCGCACTGGTTTTTTGGGCAGTGACCGACACCAAAGATTTGGTCACTGTGGTCAATCCGATTGAAGAGTCCCAAGTTCAAATTCAACCTGAAAAAGTTGCCGCAACATCGCATTTAGGTGCTTTGATGGATGAAGTACGTCCACTTGAAATGACCACACGTATTGTGACTGCGGGTAGCCATGATGCAGAATTTCGTGGTACAAAGTTTTTTCAAGAAAATAAGAAAGCTTGGTCGATAGAGTTATTTAAGACCTCGGATGAAGATGTCATCTTGGGATTTTTACAGAAACAAGCGGATCGTAAAAATTTTATTTATTTCCGTTTAAGTGGTGAAGATCAAGCAGAGCAATATGTTTTAGCCTATGGTCTATTTAAAAGTGATGATCAGGCCAAGAGCCAGTTACAACAATTAAATTTAAAACTGCCTGCATCTATCCATCCACAAGCGATCCAGTTTGAAAAATATAGTGCTTTAGTTAATGATCTGGGCTCAGATGAAATGGCAAGTGCAAATAAACTCTATCAAGTGAAATTAAAATCTGCACCTTTACCTGTAGTTGATGAAACGCTATTGGCTCAAGCAAAATCAGCATTGTCATCTTTAACGGGTTCAACTCCTGCAAATCAGACCACAAAAACTACAATTACGCGTCGTGATGCATCTGGCAATGTGGTAGATGTACAAAAGTCGCAATCTCGTGCACAGCCTTCAAGCAACAATAAAGAAACCGGTGCTACTGCTGATAAAAAGCCAGCTGAGCATGAAGTCAGTGATCCATTCAATTAAAATTAGCTCTAAAATGAAGCAGAATTAATTATTTAATTTTATATTTGCACAAAAATGGTGCTATAAATGCCTTTATAAGACGCTTAGAATTTTAAAGAATATCTTTATTTCACTATCTTTTAGTGATTTGGTGAACAAAAATAAAATTTGGCATATTTTTTGCTTTATTGTTGCGCTAATTGAGTTGATTGTCCCTATTTTGGAGCGAAATGATTCAGTTGGTGTGCGATTTAAGTCTGGTTGAGTGCTTTATTTCAGTGCGGAAGTTGTAAAACAATCTTGCAATTAAAGTAAAAACAGACTGGTATTCGATTCTGACTAAGTGGTTTACTTGGGCTAAGAAAATACTTAAAAATCGTAATTGAGTGTTCGAATGTTTTTCGCCCTTTCATGGGCCTATGTAGAAAGAAGGGTACGCTATGCACATGCCATCGCCTAACACTGTAGCTCCCGCTCAAGGTTTATACCAACCGGATGAGTTTAAAGATAACTGTGGTTTCGGCTTGATTGCCCATATGCAGGGTGATGCGAGTCATGATTTAGTCAAGACCGCGATTCATAGTCTAAGCTGTATGACGCACCGTGGTGGTATTGCCGCAGATGGTAAGACCGGTGATGGTTGTGGCTTGCTCTTGGCTATGCCTAAAGCATTCTTCCGTGAAGAAGCAAAAAAGATCAGTGACATTACACTGAGTGAAATTTTTGCGGTCGGGACGATATTTTTAAATTTAGATCCAGCACTTGCGGCCCATGCAAAGCA
The DNA here is from genome assembly GCF_011759595.1 of Acinetobacter sp. BIGb0196. Classification (NCBI taxonomy): domain Bacteria; kingdom Pseudomonadati; phylum Pseudomonadota; class Gammaproteobacteria; order Moraxellales; family Moraxellaceae; genus Acinetobacter; species Acinetobacter sp. BIGb0196. The sequence goes on from NZ_JAAOZA010000001.1 coordinate 132,773, forward strand.
AATTCTAACCCATGAAATTGAAGAAGAAGGCTGCCGAGTCATTGGTTGGCGTATCGTTCCAACCAATAATGATGCCTTGGGTTCAATCGCAATGCAGTCTTTACCTGCATTTGAACAAATTTTTGTCAATTGCCCAATGGGTGTGACTGAGGTTGAATTTAACCGTAAGTTACTTATGGCACGTCGTCGTGCAGAACAACAATTAACAGCTGATCCCTATTTTTATGTGACTACACTGTGTTCTACAGTGATCACCTATAAAGGCTTAATGATGCCTGCATATATTGCAGAATTCTATACAGACCTTGCTGATGAACGTTTGGACTCACACATTGTTGTATTCCATCAACGTTTCTCAACCAATACTTTACCCCGTTGGCCATTGGCACAGCCGTTCCGTTATTTGGCACATAATGGTGAAATTAACACCATTACTGCAAACCGTAACTGGGCAGTGGCACGTACACCAAAATTTGAAAACCCATTATTGCCAGGCATTACTGAACTGAGTCCAATTGTAAACCGTACAGGCTCAGACTCATCAAGTATGGACAATATGCTTGAGTTGCTTGTGGGTGGCGGGATGGATTTATTCCGTGCATTACGCATGCTTGTTCCACCAGCGTGGCAAAACGTTGAAACATTAGATGCTGATTTACGTGCATTTTATGAATTCAACTCTAAGCATATGGAAGCTTGGGACGGTCCTGCGGGTCTGGTGATCCAAGATGGTCGTCATGCAATTTGTATGTTAGACCGTAATGGCTTACGTCCGGCACGTTGGGTGATCACTAAAAATGGTTATATCACTCTGGCATCAGAAATTGGTGTGTGGGGTTATGAACCTGAAGATGTGATCTCTAAAGGCCGTGTAGGTCCTGGTCAAATTCTTGTGATTGATACATTGACTGGAAAATTGCTCGATACTAAAGATGTGAGCAATCATCTGAAAAAAATGCGTCCTTACCGTGAATGGTTACGTGAAAACTCAGTTCGCTTACAAGGTAGTCCAGAGCTTGAAGAGTATTTATGTGATCAAGGCTTAAAAGGTGATGACCTTAAAGCGGCGCAAAAAATGTTTATGGTGACATTTGAAGAGCGTGATCAACTGCTTCGTCCAATCGCTGAAAGCGGACAGGAAGCTGTCGGTTCAATGGGTGATGATACACCAATGGCGGTATTGTCTCGTCAAGTACGTCATGTGACAGATTATTTCCGTCAACAATTTGCGCAAGTGACCAATCCACCGATTGACCCATTACGTGAATCAATCGTTATGTCATTGGAAACCTGCTTTGGTCGTGAGCAAAATGTATTTGAACAAGGTCCAGAGCATGCAGATCGTTTAATTGTATCGAGCCCTGTACTGTCAAATTCTAAAATGCATCAGATTCGTACCCTTGGTCGTAAAGGTTACGAAATTGCAGATATCGATTTGAATTATCCTGTAGCTGAAGGTCTTGAAGCCGCGATTTCACGTATTTGTGAAGAAGCTGCACAAGCGATTCGTGATGGTAAAACCTTATTGGTTATTTCAGATCGTAAAATCCGTGAAGGCTTTTTACCGGCAAATGCTGCAATGGTGACGGGTGCAATTCATCACTTCTTGATTAATGCTGGTTTACGTACCGATGCAAACATCATTGTTGAAACTGCACTTGCACGTGATGCACATCAGTTTGCCGTGATCTTAGGTTTTGGTGCAACTGCGATTTACCCTTATTTGGCTTATGATGTGATCAATGATTTGATTGCAAAAGGTGAATTATTGGGTGATCCAATTCATGCTCAAGCGAATTTCCGCAAAGGTATTGATAAAGGTTTACTCAAAGTCCTCTCAAAAATGGGGATTTCAACAGTCGCATCTTATCGTGGTGGACAGTTATTTGAAGCAGTCGGCTTATCTGAAGAAGTTGTCAGTAAGTGCTTTACAGGTGTGCCAAGCCGTATTAAAGGTGCAACATTCATTGATCTTGAAAATGACTTAAAAAAACTAGCAGATATTGCTTGGAAAGCACGTAAGCCAATTGAACAAGGTGGTTTGCTCAAGTTTGTCTTTGATAAGGAATACCACGCATTTAATCCTGATGTGATCAATGCGTTGCATAAATCGGTGCGTTCAGGCAATTATGCTGACTTTAAAGAATACGCAGAGTTAGTGAACACCCGTCCAATTGCGACGATTCGTGACTTATTAAAACTCAAAACTGATCATTCTATTCCATTAGAAGCTGTTGAATCAGTTGAAGAAATCCTGCCACGTTTTGACTCTGCAGGTATGTCTTTAGGTGCATTGTCACCGGAGGCACATGAAGCCATTGCGATCGCAATGAATACGATCGGTGGTCGTTCAAACTCGGGTGAGGGCGGTGAAGATCCTGCACGTTATGGCACCATCCGTAACTCTAAAATTAAGCAAATTGCTTCAGGTCGTTTTGGTGTAACACCTGCATATTTAACATCTGCTGAAGTGTTACAGATCAAAGTAGCGCAAGGTGCAAAACCTGGTGAAGGCGGTCAGTTACCGGGCGGTAAAGTGAATGGCTTAATTGCGCGTTTACGTTATTCGGTTCCAGGTGTGACTTTGATTTCACCACCACCACACCATGATATTTATTCTATTGAAGATTTATCACAGCTGATCTTTGACTTGAAGCAAGTCAATCCACAAGCCATGGTGTCTGTGAAGTTAGTATCAGAGCCAGGGGTGGGAACAATTGCAGCAGGTGTTGCAAAAGCCTATGCAGATTTCATTACCATTTCTGGATATGACGGTGGTACAGCGGCTTCACCTTTATCCTCTATTCATCATGCGGGTTCACCATGGGAATTGGGTCTTTCAGAAGCGCATCAAGCACTTCGTGTCAATGACCTGCGTGGTAAAGTACGTGTACAAACTGATGGTGGTTTGAAAACAGGTTTAGATGTGGTTAAAGCTGCGATTTTAGGTGCGGAGAGCTTTGGTTTTGGTTCTACCCCAATGATCGCGCTTGGATGTAAATACCTGCGTATTTGTCACTTAAATAACTGTGCAACAGGTGTGGCAACTCAGCAAGATCATTTACGTCAAGAGCATTATATTGGCGAGCCAGAAATGCTGATTAATTTCTTCCACTTTATTGCGGAAGAAACACGTGAATGGTTGGCTGCTTTAGGTGTTGCATCATTGAAAGATTTGATCGGTCGTACTGATCTACTTGAGATGTTGCCAGGTGAAACGGATAAACATGCGCATTTAGATTTAAGTGCATTGTTAGAGTCACACCCATCTGCGGAAGGCAAAGCGCAATATTGCCAAGTACAAGGCAATGAACCATTTGATAAAGGTATTCTTGCTGAGAAAATGGTGGCAGAAATGTTGCCTGCGATTGAAGCAAGTACCGGTGGTGAGTTCCATTTTACTGTGGGCAACTGTGACCGTTCAATTGGTGCGCGTCTTTCAGGTGAAATTGCCAAACGTTATGGCAACCTCAGTATGGAAGCACATCCTGTTAAAGTGAATTTAAAAGGAACTGCGGGTCAGTCATTGGGTGTTTGGAATGCGGGTGGTTTGCATATCAGCCTTGAAGGTGATGCAAACGACTATGTGGGCAAAGGTATGGCAGGTGGTCGAGTATCGATCTTCCCACCAAAAGGTTCACCATTCCAAACTCAAGAAACGGCAATTATCGGCAATACCTGTTTGTACGGTGCGACAGGCGGTAAATTATTTGCTGCGGGTACAGCGGGCGAGCGTTTTGCTGTACGTAACTCTGGCGCGTTTGCGGTCATTGAAGGTGCAGGCGACCATTGCTGTGAATATATGACAGGCGGTATCGTGACTGTACTGGGTAAAGTTGGACACAACTTTGGTGCAGGTATGACGGGTGGTTTTGCTTATGTACTTGACTTAGATAACGACTTTGTTGATTACTACAACCACGAATTGATTGAATTAAACCGTATTTCTACAGAAGCGATGGAAGAGCATCAAGAATTCTTACTTCGTATCTTAGATGAACACATTGCTGAAACAGGTAGTGCTTGGGCGTACAAGATTCGCAACGAGTTTGATTTCTATAGCCGTAAATTCTGGCTGGTGAAACCAAAAGCGGCTAATTTACAAACGCTTTTGAAAACAACTCAAGCAGATCCACAATAATTCCACTACTCAAATTTTAGGTAGGTGTGGATAACTTCGCAGATATACACAAGCGAATGAAGTTATCCACGCTCACCCACGGAGAGAGACATGGCTGAACGCCTGAATAATGACTTTCAATTTCTGGATGTAGCACGCCAAGATCCAGAGAAAAAAGATATTAATGTCCGCAAAGCAGAGTTTGTGGAAATTTATAAACCTTTTACAGCGGAAGTTGCAGCAAACCAAACCCACCGTTGTTTAGGCTGTGGTAACCCGTATTGTGAATGGAAATGTCCCGTACATAACTATATTCCAAACTGGTTAAAATTGATTGCAGAAGGACGTATTTTCCAAGCAGCTGAGCTTTGCCATCAAACCAACACTTTGCCTGAAGTATGTGGTCGGGTATGTCCACAAGATCGTTTATGTGAGGGTGCTTGTACCCTGAATGATGGTTTTGGTGCTGTGACCATTGGTAATGCAGAAAAATATATCAACGATACCGCCTTTGCTTTGGGCTGGCGTCCAGATATGTCATCGGTAAAATGGACCAACAAAAAAGTTGCGATTATTGGTGCAGGTCCTGCAGGTTTAGGTTGTGCAGATATTTTAGTTCGTAACGGGGTAAAACCTGTTGTATTTGACAAGCGTCCTGAAATTGGTGGATTGCTTACATTTGGTATTCCAGAATTCAAAATGGAAAAAGATGTGATGAAACGCCGCCGTGAAATTTTCACAGGCATGGGTGTTGAATTCCGCTTAAATACTGAAATTGGTACAGATATCACTATCGATCAATTGCTTGCAGACTATGATGCTGTATTCATGGGTATGGGAACCTATACCTATATGAAAGGCGGCTTTGCAGGTGAAGATTTTGATGGTGTCTATGATGCACTGGATTTCTTGATTGCAAATGTTAACCGTACACAAGGTTGGGAAAAAGATCCATCTGAATACATTAGTGTTCAGGGCAAAAAAGTCATCGTTTTAGGCGGTGGTGATACTGCAATGGACTGTAACCGTACTTCAATCCGTCAGGGCGCAGAGTCGGTAACTTGTGCTTACCGTCGTGATGAAGAAAATATGCCAGGTTCACGTCGTGAAGTGAAAAATGCCCGTGAAGAAGGGGTGGACTTTCAGTTCAACCGTCAGCCAATCGAAATCGTTGGTGAAAACGGTAAAGTGACGGGTGTAAAAGTTGTGACTACCCAGCTGGGTGACCCTGATAGCCGTGGTCGTCGGAGTCCTGAACCGATTCCAGGCTCTGAAGAAGTTTTACCCGCAGATGCGGTATTACTGGCTTTTGGTTTCCGTACCAGCCCAGCAGAATGGTTTGCAGGTGCAAATATTGGGTTAGATGGTTCTGGCCGAGTCATTGCAGCTGAAAAACAACAATTTAAATTCCAGACCTCTAATCCAAAAATCTTTGCGGGCGGAGATATGGTACGTGGTTCTGATTTGGTGGTGACTGCAATCTGGGAAGGTCGTGAAGCTGCTGAAGGAATTTTGGATTATCTTGATGTTTAATTTTTAGACATTAAATAACATCTATTTAAGAGCCCGCAGTCATGCGGGCTTTTTAATGCAAAAAAAATCAAAAAATTAATCTGAGTCAATCGTTTGCAGATAATGACTTAGCTTTAAGCTATGTTGTTTTGCCCGAGTTCTGATTTCAGTATGTGTATGTCCTAAAACAGTTGAAATATCATATAAGAACACGGGTTTTAAATATTCCATTCCGGTATAAAGTGCTGATTTTTGAATTGGAGATAAAAAGTCCTCCAATAATGAATGCTGTTGTTCTGTACTAAAATTCTGCTCAGGTTGGCCAATGGTCATACTCAGCAAAAGCTTTTTATTTTTAAGCTTGTCTCCTTTGGAACCATAGGCGAATTGATATGTAAATACCTGATCAAACCAAATTTTTAAAATGGCAGGTATACTGAACCAGTACATAGGACATTGTAAAATGATCAGCTCATGTCTTAATAGTGCACTTTGTTCTGCAGCAATATCGACTTGATAATCTGGATATAAATCATGAATATGGCGAATTTCTAAATCAGTTTGAGTTCTTGATAATTCATCGACAATGGTTTTATTTGCGACAGATTCAGTAAAACTGGGATGCGCTAAAATCAGTAATGCCATCTTGGTTTTTCCCACTATAAAAATTATAGTGAATATAAATATTATAGTTTTTATGTACAATAACTATCCATTTTGATAGCTGGCAGAAAAATGAATACTGAGCAAAACACCTGTGAAGTGACTTTTCACGATAAGACTTATCATTGTCCGATTAGTATGGTGATGGATTTAATCGGTGGGAAATGGAAAACAGTGATTCTTTATTATCTAAAGGAGGGGTCAAAACGCTTTAATCAACTTAAGCGTGATATGCCAGATATCACAGAAATGACCTTAAGTTTGCAACTCAAGCAACTGGAAAAGAATGGTTTTATTTCCAGAACCGTATTTGGTGACAAGCCTCCAGTCAAAGTGGTGTATGAATTAACTGCATTTGGTCAAACATTTATTCCTGTACTGGACGCTTTATCTGCTTGGGCACATGGCTTTTCAGAGCAAAACTGATTCAAAGTGGAGGCATTGAAATAAGTAGTTTTAATGGTTAAATCGGCTATGGAAAAGCGACGAAAAGTGCAATTTAGCAATAAAATTTGCCAATCACACTAAAGCAACAATTTGTTTTTTTAATAGAAAAAAGTTCCTAGACGAATCATATTTGTTTGGGTTCTATAAAACACATGCTTTTTTGTTGAATGTTTATATGACGTTGCAAGCATAAATATTTATAAATTGAGTTCTAATTTTGAATGGATCCTATGTGATTGTTTTAAAAATGAAAACACAACTCAACCTGATTGAAAAATGTCATTTAAGTCAATAAAAGCATGCTTATAAATCTCGATTTTAGGCTTTGTGTAAACGATAAAGCACTTTTTTGTGAATATAAGAAATATATTTATTTTTAATAAGTTTAATTATATCAATAGATTATGTTTTTAATTTTTTTAGATTTTTAATTAAGCCATGTGTTTTTTTGAAAATGATATTTTAGGTCAACTGTGTGGATGATTCTGCAATATACAAATATTGAGATTGTGCCAATATAGCTTAAATTCAGACAAATGTAGGATTATCCTTATGTCAACAGTTCAAGCGACGGCAGAAAAATCATATTTAAATCGTCCTAAAGCTATTGGTATTAAAGTCCGTAAACCAAGCTTTAACCCAAAAGCAATTCGCAGACATTTTTTTGCGAATTCTCCTGTGATGTCACATTTATTGACTGCGCTTTCTTCAACATTTCCGATTGGTGAGCAGTTCTTTGTACATAGTGTGCGTAATGTACGTGACAAAATCACGGATGAAAAATTGCAAGCGCAAATTGCAGCATTTATTGGTCAAGAGGCCATGCACTCCAAAGCCCATACTGAATTTAATGATGCATGGCGCCGTGATGATTATAACTTAGACAGTTTTCAAGCATGGTTAGCACGTCGAGATGCACTGATTAAAAGTGTACATCCAAAATTACAACTTGCTGTTACCGCAGCTTTTGAGCATTTTACTGCATTATTGGGTGGCTATATTCTTCGTCATCCTGAAGTTTTAAGCACTCTGGATGATGATGCGGTTAAACTTTGGGTATGGCATGCAATCGAAGAAATTGAGCATCGTGCAGTGGCATTTGATGTATATCAGGCGATTTATAAAGATGATCGTACTCGTCGTACAGTGATGCGTAATGTGACTACGGGTTTTGCAAGTTTAACGTTTTATTCGGCTACCCGTTTGTTTATGCAAGACTGGAGAAAAAGTTTACCTAAAGTGCCGCAAAATATCTTCGGGGTATATATGATTTCTAAAATGTTGATTTCATTGATTCCTGAATATTTATCTTATTACAAATCTGACTTTCATCCTGATGAAATTGATTATTCGAAGATTGTGGCGTACTGGAAAGAAAAGCTGGCAGATGATTATGGAATGGAAAGTTTCCAAGATGAAGTGCACCTGCCGTTATATAGTTAAGACAATCTTTTAGATCAAAGGGCCAATTTAGAAAATTGGCTTTTAGTCTTCTTGCTGACGTTGATGGATACTTTCTAAAGTATCGACCATAGTGCGGGTCATTTGGTCAATTTCATAATTGAGTTTGCCACCAATTTGGACATGTTTAAATGTCGTCAAACGTAAGGTTTCGGGGATTAAATCCACTGAAATTTCATTGGTTTTCCGATCCACGCGATTGACCGTCAGGCTGCAACCTTGCAGTCCAATAAAGCCTTTTTTAAAGAAGTATTTGATATTGTCATCTGGAATAACGATATCAATGTGTAGCGTTTCACCAGTATGAACCACATCTTTAATGGTTGCCATACCCTCGATATGCCCAAAAATATTGTGCCCACCGTTTTCCATGCCAGCTTTGATGGATCTTTCAATATTGACTTCATCACCAATTTTTAAAAATTGTAATGTGGTGAGAGACGTGGTTAGTGCTGAAACATCAAATGAGGCTATATTTGCAATAGTATCAAAACTTGTTGCGGTTAGGCATGTCCCATCGATTGCGACACTGGCGCCAATAAAAACATCATTTAAAAAGCCATTTTCATTGGAAATATAAAGGGTTGTAAAATTATCACCTTGTTGGATGTTTACAACTTTTTCTAAGCCTTGAACGATACCTGTATACATCGCTGATCTCTTTTATTTAGCTGATTTTTATTGTACAGATTTCATTGAAGAGGACTAGGGCTGAATTTTAGATTTATGTTGTATAGAAGAGCCTAACATCATACTTAGATGACTTTTTAAAAGAGAATGAATATAGCAGTAAGAATTGCACAGGCTTATTTTATAGAGAAAATTCTAAATCATTGATTATATAGTCAAATCACCTAAATTATTATACGAGTTATTGATTATAAATAAATTTATATTTCTCATGAACCTTTAGAAACTATTCGTTATCAATTCGTTTTTTGTATTTTTGAATCTTAGATGGTTGTCCTACCGTGTGGCGACATGGATGTCGCCGTTGGGCGGGGGTACAGGACGTATCCCTCGCCAAACAGAAGATTTTTGTCATCTTGTATCTTGTTCTTTGTAGTGATTAGCTATCACTACACGTAAATTGTAGAGTTTGGTTTGTCATCAAAACTTCGAGTTTCCTGAAAAGATTAAACCTACAATTTACACCTAACCACTGACATAAATCTGGACGGTAACTAAGCACTTTGATGCTGCATTCACAAGAAAAGACTGTGGTTTTTTAATATTAATTCAATCAATAATTAGGTGAAGCTATGTTTTATCTTGGCATTGATGTTTCTAAAGCTAAATTCGATTGTTGTTTATTTCTTGATGACTCTAGTGGAAAAATAAAAACTAAATGCTTTTCCAATAGTAATAAAGGATTTCATCAATTGTTATCATGGTTAAATCGTTTTGGTCTTGTTGCTGAAGAAACTAGAGCCTTAATGGAAGCAACATCCGTCTATCATGAAATGTTAGCTCAATTTTTATTTGATTTAAAATTTCAAGTTTGTGTGGCTAACCCAGCCCGTACTCGATATTTTGCTCAAAGTATCTCTAAGCTTAATAAAACTGACAAAATCGATAGTGAAGTATTGGCGCGATTTGCAATGACTGTAGATTTACATTTATGGCAACCCACTCCTGATAATATCCGATTGCTCAATGCTTTATTAGATAGAAGGTCAAGTCTTGCGAACGACTTAAAACGTGAACAAAATCGTTTGGAAAAAGCAAACTCCACTCTAATAGTTGTACCAATTTTAAAGTCTATTAAGACCAATATTAAATCATTAACTAGGCAAATTCAGAATCTAGATACACAAATTCAAAATCATATTGATCAAGACCATGAGCTTAAACGTGATCAAAAACTTCTTGAAAGCATTCCAGCAATTGCTGAGCGGACCAGTTTATTAATGCTTGCTTTTTTTCGTGCTCATTCTTTTGAAAAAGCAAGCCAAGCTGCTGCATTTGTGGGTTTAGTTCCCATTCATAGACAATCTGGTAGTTCTGTGCTTGGAAAAAGTCGCTTATCTAAAGCCGGTTCACCTAAAATTCGATCGGGTTTATATATGGCTGCCATTGTTGCAACTCGGTACAATCCTCACATTAAAGAGTTGAGCGAACGGCTCTTAGCGAAAGGGAAAACTAAAATGGTAGCGATTGCTGCTGCTATGCGAAAGTTAATTCATCTTTGCTATGGTGTTCTTAAAAACCAACAACCTTATCAGGCAAATTATAAGGCATGAATCCTGAAATAATTTGCTTGACAGTTAAGACGGTATCTTTTCATCTCTGAAAAGTGAGGCATCGCCTACGCAATGGTATTTAAACTTTGAATGTAAGGTGTGGCATTGCAAACTTTTTTATAATCAAACAATTTATTTTTCCATACAATTGATTTAATTAGAAATATTAATCAAGAGAAATTATATTCTTGTGTATGCGTTTTTTAACAGGTTGACTATAGTTTGATGATAACGTATTTCAGACGATCTAAGCTTAGTTGTGGCTTAAATTGGAATAAGTCAGTATGCACCTAGACTCAGTCCAATTTAATTTAGCCAACCAACCAATCAACAATTAGTCAGAAAATGAATTAAATCTTATCTTTAAATTGTTTTATGATTTTTTGACGTTGCCATGGTAAAGGACGATTAATCGCTTCAGGTACATCACCAGAGGTTGAACGCAGACGTAAATGAATTGCTGCCTGCGCAATTAAGTTTGCTGATACTGGGGCTGTAATAAAGGCAAGCAGGGTGATCAATAACTCTGCAAAACCTAAACGACTATTAAACGCTGCGTAAATCATTCCCGCGATTAAAAAGCTGCCTAAGCCCAAGGTGCTGGATTTGGTCGGTGCATGTAGACGCATAAATAAGTCTGGTAATTTGACCATACCTATGCCACCCACCAAGGTAAAAAATGCACCGACAATCAAGAAGAATGAAACGATGATTTCCATGACAATTTGCATATTATTTTCCATGTACTTTCTCCTTAATCAACCACATGACCCGTTGTAAAATAACGAGCCAGTGCAGCAGTTGAAACAAAGCCCAGCATTGCAACCAATAATGCGCCTTCAAACATTGAAGTGCTTGCCCAATAAATGCCAAGAATGACAACTAAGCAGGTTGCATTTAAAAACAATGTATCCAGTGCCAATAATCGATCTACGATAGAAGGGCCCATCACCAAACGGATCAAACATAACAACATGGAGATGGTCACTGCGAGCAGGCAAATGCCAAGTGCATAAGGTAAAATACTCATGAACGTGCTCCTCGTTGCAGGTCAAAGATTTCGATTAACGGAACTTCATAGCGGGTTTTAATGGCTTGAATTTCTGCATCTACATCATCACAACTTAGTGCATGAACCAAAATATCGCCACGTTCTTGATCAATTCCAGCACTGACTGTACCTGGTGTGGTGGTAATGATCATCGCCAGTAAAGTATTGACATGTTCATGGTCAGTTTCCAATGGAACTCGAAACCATTTTGGGGTGAGATTTTTGGTTGGGCCTAAGACTTGTTTAGCAACTTTAATATTGCTGACGATAATGTCCCATAGCACCACAAAAAATAATTGAATGGCGCTTTTCCAATGAATATTGGGTGTATGAATGATAAAGGGTTGAATCAGTTTAGGAATGATTAATCCCAAACTGATTGCCACAACAAAATCAAAGCTTTCAGCACTATGGTTCAACATGAGCCAACTCATTGCCACAATCACCGACACAAAAGGATGCGGTAAAATACGAGCGAATAATGATTTATTTTGCATTTATTGCTCCATAGGCTTGAGTTGAGCATTTTCAACATGTTGTTGCTGTTCTTGCCCCTGAATTTGGCGTTGCTTAAATTCAGAGATATGTTCGCCTTTTAGGGTTTCTGGGCTAATGATATAGGGAATATAGTGTGCATTTGGATCAACCATTTCACCATTGTATTTTGTTTCAGGTACATAGTGCGGATCGAAAGGTTGTACACTGATAGTTTCACCATGCCCATCCAATTTTAAAATACGCTGTTGATAAAGTGATGCATCAGAAACTTGCAGCGCTGTTTTTTCAACATAATTTAAAATTGGAGCAGCACAAATGACATAGACAATCAGTCCTACCAATAGCAGGTAAACGCTTTTGTCATTGCGTGCAGGAGCTTGCTCGGGTAAGTCCTGATAGGCTGTATAAGCCTCTTCTTTCGGGTTGTCCTCAGGTGTGGTCGCTCGCCAAAACAGGATAAATCCGACTCGTGTAAATGCCAGAATACTTAAAAAACTCACAATCAAGATAATCGCAATAATCCAGCCTTGTGCAGCCAAGTTTGCAGTTGCCTGTAAGATTAAGACTTTGCCTAAAAAACCACTAAATGGCGGCAAACCTGCCATCATCAAAGCGATAAGAAAGAACGTCATGGCAATGACTTTGTCTTGCTTCATCTTTGGTGCGACTTTGAGATGATCTTTCATTGCACCACGTTGTGAGGTAATCCAGCCACAGAGCAAATAGAACGAAGCTGCTATGATGGTACTGTGAACGAGGTAGTACAACCCAGCAGCCCATGCTGGTGTGTTAAACATGGCAATGGCAACTAAAATCGTTCCGACTGAGGATAACACCATAAAGCCAACGAAGCGGCGTAAGCGTTCAGCTGCGAGTGCACCGATCACACCATATAATGATGTGATTAAACCAATTGGCAATAAGTAGTTGCTAAAGATCGTTTGTCCAAGCTGATCATTAAAGACAGTACCATTGACCCGTAAAATTGCATACACACCCACTTTGGTCATGATGGTGAAAATAGCAGCAACAGGTGTCGCGGCAACAGCATAGGTTTTTGGCAACCAGAAACCCACAGGTAACATGGCTGCTTTGATGCCAAATACAACAAATAGAAGCAAACCACCTGCTATAGCAAGACGATGTTGATCATGTTCCAAGGTTGGCAATAAACGACCGACATCGGCCATATTCAAACTGCCCACACTGCCATAAATCATACCTAAACCGATGAGGAATAGAGCAGAAGCCAGTAAGTTGATGGTGACGTAGTGAATGCCTAATTGGAAACGGGCTTTGCCTTGACCATGTAACAGCAAGACATAAGATGCCATCAGTAATATTTCAAAGAATACAAACAGGTTAAATAAGTCACCTGTTAAGAATGCACCAGTCAAACCCATTAAAAGAAGATGGAACATGGCATGAAAATAACGCCCACGTTCATCCCATTCTTTGCTGGCAAACCACAATACAGGCGCGGCAAGTGTGTAGGTGAGAACCAGCATTAACGCGGATAAGCGATCCAGGACCAAGACAATCCCAAATGGTGCAGACCATTCAGCAAGTTGATAAACAAAGATTTTCCCAGTATTGGCTTGAATCAGGTAAGCAATCGCAGTGGCGAGTCCAAGGATAACCGAGATTAAGCTAATACCACGGCGCCAAGGTTGTCGCCAATCATGTTTTAAAGCGCCTGAACCAGGATTGCCTAATAAAATCAGCATAAAGCCTGTAAATGCAGGAATTAAAATACTCAGGATTGGAGAATGAGCATACCAAAAATCTAAAAAGCTGGTCATTATGGCTCATCCTCACGTGGGTCAAAATTACTCGGTTCCTCTTTGGTGTCTACATGGTCTGTCCCAGACTCATAACGACTGCGTAATGCCAATTGAACGATAAAAGCAGTCGTTGCAAAGCCAATGACAATTGCGGTTAGCACTAAAGCTTGAGGCAAAGGGTCAGTGACTTTGCTGGCTTGGGTTAAAATCGCAGGTGAACTGATTTGTATTCTCCCCATCGAAAACAGGAAGATATTGACTGCATAGCCAATCATGGCTAATCCAAGAACGACTGGAAAGGTACGTGCACGAAGAATCAGATAAATTCCTGAGGCAACCAATAATCCAATCGCAGATGCAATTAAAAATTCTAAACTGATCATGCATTACTCCTTGGGTACTGGACCAGACATGCTTGAATGTCTAGAGTCGCCTAAAACAGAAATGAGTAACATTGCTGCACCAACAACCGTGACGTATACGCCAAGGTCAAATCCGGCAGCAGAGGCAAGATGGAATTTGCCAAATAGTCCTGATTCCACATAAATATGTGCGCTGGTAAGAAACGGACGTGCCCAGAACCATGAAGCCAGACCTGAAAGCCCAGCAATGATTAGCCCTAAACCAATCCAGATTTCGTATAAACGACCAGATTGAGCACGCAGCATTTTTTCAGCCTGATCTTGTCCAATCGCGATATATTGGATCACCAAGGCCATGGAGGTAATTAAGCCTGCAATAAAGCCGCCACCTGGATAATTATGTCCTCGTAGGAAAATATACAGACTTACCACAAGTGCGATCGGCAGTACCCATGAAGCCGTCATACGGAACATCAACGGCGATGGATTGAAACGATAGCTCAGACCTTGAGTGATCGTGGTGCCATGAGCACGCATCCCATCCATCATGCACAGCGCACCAATGGCTGCGATACCCAATACGGCAATTTCACCAAAGGTATCGAAACCACGGAAATCAACCAGAATGACATTGACGATGTTTGAGCCACCGCCTAACGGAATTGACTGCTGAACAAAGAACCATGAAATCGAGTTATGATCACGTGTCATGATTAACCAGGTAATCCAACCAATACCAATGCCGCCACCAATTGCAATGACTGCGTCACGCCAACGACGGGTTTGGCTGGACTCATAAGGGGTCAATTGAGGAAGCAGTGATAAGCTCATCAATAGCAGAACAGTCGTGACAACATCCACGGTAATTTGTGTCAGTGCTAAGTCTGGCGCAGAGAGTGTGATGAAAATCATCGTCACGACCAAACCAATTGCACCACTAATCAGAACCGCTTTGATACGTTCATGGTGGAACCACAGCATCATCCAGCAGGCGGAGAATAATAACAGCCATAACACGATTGCAGTAAAGGGTGCATGTGTGAGTTCACGTGTTCCTGTAGTTAAATTTTGGTTGATCAATGGCGTGGCAACCACGGCAATACTTAAGGCCAAAATCCACAATAAATAATTTTGTAATGAGCCAGTTTCAGTCTTTTTCTTAATTTTGCGTGAAATCAGCAAGAGATTTTTAAGGAAATCTTCAAATAATAATTTGCCTTGGAAACGACCTAAGCGTGGATCAAGATCAATTTCACGAATTCGCCCGCCTTTGGCCAAGGCGAAATAGAAAATCACACCACCAATTAAGGCAATTGCACTCATCAGTAACGGTAAATTAAAACCATGCCAGATGGCTAAATGAACCCCTTCAAAACTGGCAATTTGTGTTGATGCGCGTGTTCCCGCATTGACAATGTTTTCAACCAACAGTGCAGGAATGATCCCCACTAAAATACATAAAGTTGCCAATATGATTGCTGGAATTCGCATACCGATTGGCGGCTCATGGGCATTTTTATTGGGAACATTAGGCCCCACATCACCATCAAAAAATACGCCATGTACCAGACGAACCGAGTAAGCAACCGCAAATAAACCTGCCAATGTTGCAACAATCGCTGCTAACACAACATAGCCACCAGATAAGTTTGCCAATAACTCAGTAAAGAACATTTCTTTCGAGATAAAGCCATTTGTCAAAGGTACACCTGCCATACTTGCAGCGGTAATCATGGTTAATGTTGCTGTAAATGGAAGAAGTTGCCAAAGCCCACTTAACTTTCTTAAATCCCGTGTACCAGATTCATGGTCAATGATCCCAGCGAGCATAAATAATGCCGCTTTAAAGGTTGCATGATTGATAATATGGAAAACTGCAGCAGCCACGGCTAAAGGTGAGCCTATACCCAAAAGGCACATGATCAGACCTAAATGACTGATGGTTGAATAAGCCAGTAAGCCTTTTAAATCTTCTTTAAAGATGGCAAAAAATGCCGCCATACATAAGGTCAGCAGACCAATTGTGGTGACAAGATTATGGAACAATGCCGAGCCAACAAAGATTGGCAGTAAGCGCGCAACCAGAAAAATCCCTGCTTTTACCATAGTTGCTGAATGCAGATAGGCGGAGACAGGGGTTGGTGCTGCCATGGCATTGGGTAGCCAGAAATGGAAGGGGAATTGCGCACTTTTGGTAAACGCACCCAATAAAATCAACAATAAAGCGGGAACAAATAAACCACTATTTTGAATTGTACTCGCCATCATGGTGAGTTGGTCAATTTGATAGGTTCCTGCGATTTGACCAATCAGAATAAAGCCACCCAGCATGGCTAAGCCACCCATACCAGTGATGGTCAGCGCCATCCGTGCACCACGTTGCGCGGCGTCGTAGTTACTCCAATAGCCTACTAACAAGAATGATGAAATACTGGTTAGTTCCCAAAAAACCAATAAAATAATTAAGTTATTCGACAAGGAAATACCCAACATTGCGGCCATAAACAGCATCAACAATGCATAGAGCTTACTCAGAGAATTTTTCGGGTTTAGATAATAATAGGCATAGATATAAATCAGTGTGCCGATCCCCGTGATCAGCAATGAAAAAATTAAACTTAAAGCATCTAATCGGAAACTAAAATCAATACCAATTTGAGGTAGCCATTGCCACTGCTCTAAAACGGCTTGTCCACTTAATACTGTTTTCGCTTGAGTCAGCAGCAGGATAAAACTGCTTAAACTGACCCCGATTGCCCCTAAGGCTGTTACCCCGCGAGAGAATTGCTTCAGCCACAGAACAACGATAGTGCCAAGTATTAATGGTAAAAGAATAATAATCGGAAGCACACGCGTATCCATTGTCGTGAATAGGTCGTGAAACCTATGTGAATCTTATCTTTCAAGGACTTGAGGAATGCAAGGAACAGTCCAATAACTTAAATCTTGAAAGCCGAATTAAATTAGTAATTAAAAAATGAGTTGTGTTGCGCAACTTGAGAAAGCGATTAGAAAATCAATTTGCATTGAAAAATCTAATTTAAATTGATTTTTTCATCTTATTACATGAGTAGAATAACATCAATTTATTTTGTCGTTTTTTACGCAAACATTTGTAATTATACGCTTCATGTGACTTTTTGCTGCTTGAAAATCATGCGGTAACAATCAATCTAGTATGTTTGGAATTTTATAGAACAATGAATATGAACGTGAATATATTCATGATTTGAGAATGGAGTATAAAAGACAGTGTTTCACAATTGATGATCATTCACTGTCTGCTATTGACGGGTTTAGGCTGAGGTTTTTTATAATAAGAACTTATGTGACGTTTGGTCATCACCAGACTGCATTAAACGTTTTAATTCGGTCTTTTGCTCTTCACTCAGGTGTTTAAACTGCTCAAAAAGCTGTTGAACATTTACTGGCAGATTGGGTTCGGGTTCAAGCAAGTCCTGTTCAGCGCTTTTGGGAACCTCTTTGAGCAAGTTTGCATAAATATCTTGGTATTCTTGCCATACTTTATTGTTCTGAATTTCATAAAGCTTTTTATTGTCCAGTTTAAAACATTGATATTCGTCGGCTTGCTCAAGCAGCTCTTCATGGCTGGCTGTGGCGATGATCTGTAAACGAGGAAAGGCTTGATTTAAACGATCGAGAATTAACTGTAGGCCAAATTGGTCTAAATCAACATCAATTTGATCAATCAGTAAGATGCCTTCACCTTCTTCACAAGGATAAAGACTTAAAGGATTGAGTATGCACATGCGACGCACCAAATCACCGACTAAGGCCAGCCAATTTTTAACCGTATTCGACAGTTGTGAGTAAGTCAGACTTTGATTTTTATAAGTGACCATCAATTGTAATTTGGGTTGATATTCTAAATAGAGATCTGTAACTTCAGGAAGGACGATACTTACGCTTTGCTTTAAGGCTTTTAAGCTGGGTGCATGTAACTGAGAACGGGCTTGAAATAAAATACTTTGAAAATCCTCATCGCTTTGATTTGAAGATTCTTTTTGTGCTAAAACACTTTGAAAAAGTTGCGCGATTTGTGCATTTTCGATATCACTGATTTCTCGAAACCATTCGAAAAATCGTGCAAAGGTGGTATATGGAATCGGTACTAATTCATAGGCATTGTGCGCTTGTAAAATAATAGGATTATTTTTATTGAGAATATTCACTTCATTTACAAATCGTTCAGCAGGGTAGTAGGCAATTAAAGGTAAGCCTTGAACAGGATCTTTTTTGAGCACTAGATTATAACGTTCTACCAATTGTTCGAGTTGTACTAAGTCAACTTTACTCAGACCAACACCAGAACTATTTAAGGTTTTATATAATTGCCAATGACAAGTTTGTGGATCTTGTTCTGCTGTTGCAGTGCTTTCTGCGAGTTGACCAAACTCTATTGGGAATTTGATTTTAATATCTATTTTAGATTGCACTCGATCTAACATAATGTCTTGGTCGAGCATCACCACACCAGGTGTGCGCAAATCTTTTAGACGTGCAGGAAACCAAGTCAAAGCTTGGTAAATATTTTTAATAATTGCCGTTTTTCCACTGGCTTGTTCACCAACAATTAAACTGATTGGTTTGTTTTTATAATTAAAGTCTATTTTTAAATCAGCAAAATGGTATGTGTGGCGAAAATGAATTGCTGCTAGTTTCATAGGATACCTGAAAATTGACTGACAGCATAAAAAGCTGTTGATATTTTCACCTTGCGATTTTTTTCGCTGTGACAGATGAATTGGTCAAAAACCTTATGCTGTTGCTTTATTTTTAAATGGCGCTTTTACTTTCAATTGTTGCACGAGATCATAGATGTGATGAATATTTAGGCTGACCTTTGCCCGTGTACAGGCGACATATAACAGTCTTAATTCTTCATCGCTGATTTTATGTTCTAAACCGTTTATTTTAAATTGGTAATCATCTTCGATATGCACACGATTCCATTCTAGCCCTTTGGCCTTATGTGCTGTTGAAATCACATAATCAGCTTGCTCTATTGGGGTTATTTTAGCAAGTGCTTTTTTGAGTGGTTCCGTACCGTGATCGTCAACCAATTTGACTAAAGGTTTGATATCACTGCCATCGTTGGTTTCACAGTATTCATGTACATCATGCCAAGAGTTAAACCAAGCCAGTTCAGGTACATCAACAACACGTTTACCTTGTTTAAGTAAACTTGCAGCATCAACAAAACGGTTGAGTTTTGCATGATCGGCTTGTAGTCCAACTTTATCGCCTTGCACGAGACCAGAAAGAAGCAACTCCATTGCACGTGCATTGGTGCGACATAAAATCGCATCACGCATTTTAGTATGTGGTTTATTGACCACACTCGATTTCATTTCAGGATTGCCCAATAAAGGCACAGTTTCATCCAATGCACCGAGCAAATGATTGGCCACATCTGCAATCGCATCACCAAAACGGAATGAAGTGGTTAAACGAGATTCAGGAAGTGGCATTTGTTGCATGGCATTGACCGCACCACGCCATGCATAAATTTGTTGATGTGCATCACCCACATAAATCACTTGAGTATTACGCTGACGCAATAAAATACCAAGCATTAATGGATCTGCATCTTGTGCTTCATCAAAGAGCACATAATCTGCTGGAATAAATGGATCTGATAATGCCCAGAGTTTTAAATAAATATCATGACCTATGCCTGCTTGATGATTGGTATCAATCGACTCTAACCAACGTCTTTCTACAGCAGGGTAAAGATGTTTTTGTAAAGACTCGATATCATCTGCATGCAGCCAACTTGGTGCTTGGATATGACGTGGTGCTGGATATTGTGAGCTGGTCGAGCAGAAATAGCTTACAGCATTGGCAACTAAACTCGCCAAACGGCTGGGCATTAGCACATATTTTTCATAACGCCCGCCCATTAAACGTCTAAGCGTGATCGGTTCGAGACGATATTCTTTGGCAATAAAACTGGGACTTAAACGCGGCAGACGTAATTTATCGGTTACTCCACGCGACACACTACGAAAAGCCAAAGAGTGGAAGGTGCGGCAATCTACATTTTGATGAAATTTATTCTGTGCCTCTGTGGCAATTGCCTTATTAAAGGCCAAATACATCCCACGGCGCTCCGTCATCGCATCACTGATTAACTGCAAAGTCGTGGTTTTACCTGTGCCAGCATAGGCAATCACTTTAAATGATTGTCCTTTTTTCGCTTCTGCGATTGCAAAGCTTTGCTCAGATGTGGGTGTAAAAGAATAAGGCACAGTATTTATAAAATCTTATTAGCTTGAAAATTCAATATGGGACAGAGTATAGCAAAAATTGCTCAGCACTAGGGTGAAATCTAACAAGATGTTATTTAAACGACTGTGCTAAGAATCTGCGGAGCGTATCTTGATCATTTTTATCATAATATGAGGTATTGGGGCTTTTGTCTTTAAAATGACTTAAAAGTGAAACTAGATTGTCATAACTGCTTTCTAAACTGAGCACGGGAAAATTCTAAAACATATTCGGATAAAGTTATGACAAATTCAGCCAGCCGACATACACGCCGTGAAGTGCTTACTTGGTTAGCCAGCATTCCATTTCTTCCACTTGGGGCAATGGCAACTTCAGCCACACTTGCAGGTTGTAACGATGATGATAAAAATACTGCAGTTAAACCGCCGATCAATCCAGCTAAATTAAAATCTGCAACATTTATACCAATGGATGCACCGACAGTTGTTGCAGCAATGGCTACTACAACATGTACTTCAAAACTTTCGATTAATTGGGATGATGGTAGCTCAACCACTTATCAACTGGGATATAAGCCATTCTTCTTAACAGGCACTGAAGTTCCAGATGGTAAAGGTGGTAAAGTTATAGCAGGTGGTTATTATGATATTAAAAACCAACCCATTATCGATAGATCTGTAGCAGGCAAAGAACGCCAATTTTTCTCTGACTGTCCAGATGGTAGTTCTCTAATCAGTTTTAAACAAGCAACTGGCAAAGACTTTACCGATGCCGATAAAAAAGCTTTGGGTGTAACAGGAAATCCAGTATTTCATGTGGTTCAGTTTGAATACCTTACTAAAGATCAAGCAGGCGGAGATACTTACGGTAAGTTGTCATCACCAATTGCAGTCCTTACTCTAGATCAAGATCCTAAAACAGGTCATTTAACTTTAATTAAATACCACAATGTAGATACGTCTAGTGCACATGGCCTATGGATTACTTGTGGTGCGAGTTTATCACCTTGGGGAACACATCTTTCAAGTGAAGAATACGAGCCAGATGCATTTAATCAGGGATTAGGTCAATCAGCAGCGACACTTAAAGCATTCAGTAAAAATATATATGGTGATGAGACCTCTGCAAATCCATATAACTATGGGCATTTACCTGAAATTACAGTAAAAGCTGATGGTACTGGTTCAGTGAAAAAGCATTACTGCCTAGGTCGTATTTCACATGAGTTGGTACAAGTATTTGCGGATAATCGTACAGTACTTATGGGTGATGACTATACCAATGGTGGTTTGTTTATGTTTGTTGCAGATAAGGAAAAAGATTTATCTGCGGGAACATTGTATGTTGCAAAATACACAACGCAATTAACCGATACAACATCGGGTAAAATTTCTTGGATTAAACTCGGTCACGCAACCAGCGCAGAGATTGAAAACTTGATTAAAAGTGGTATTAAATCCACTGATATTTTTGATTCAAAATTACAGATTGTAAAATATCCAACAGATGCTACGGCTGATGAAAAACAAGCGATTGATGCTTCAAAACCAACTGCTGACCAAAAATTATTGGCAGATGCAGCAAACGCTCGTTTGAAAACGCAACAAACCAACCAAAAAGCAGAATTGGAAGCTCAAGGGTTCAAATTTACTTATTTAAGCAAAATAGGCGTTTATCTAAAATTAAAAGATAATTCGGATAAAACT
Organism: Acinetobacter sp. BIGb0196; assembly: GCF_011759595.1. Classification (NCBI taxonomy): domain Bacteria; kingdom Pseudomonadati; phylum Pseudomonadota; class Gammaproteobacteria; order Moraxellales; family Moraxellaceae; genus Acinetobacter; species Acinetobacter sp. BIGb0196. Next base: position 154,872 of record NZ_JAAOZA010000001.1, read on the forward strand.
AAACTTGCAGCAGCATTCCTTGAAACTCACCGTTATGCAGCTTATGTCGGTGCATCTATGGCATTGACGAAAAATGAAGGAACGACCGTAAATACGACGGATAAAAAAGCTTACTCTGCTTTAGCAAACATTGTTGACTCAATGGTTGAAGGGGGTAGTGGTTATCTTGCTGAGCATAATGTGAAGTTCCCTAAAATTACCGCTGGCGGTATTTTAGAGCATAAATTGGCTGGCGGACAAATTGACAGCACAAATGTAGCAATTAATAGTGAATGGGTTCCAAGTGAATCAAGCGTATTGCTCAAAGGAAAAGACATTAGTTTTGATAGTTTCGGGAATACTGCTGATCCATCACAAATTGCTAGCCCTGATAATTTGAAGTTCTCTGAAAAGTTACGCGTGTTATTTATCGGTGAAGATTCAGGTAATCATTTGAATAATTACTTGTGGGCTTATAATGTAGATACAAAGAAATTGGATCGTGTTTTATCTGCTCCTGCGGGTGCTGAATCAACAGGTTTACATGCTGTTGATGAAGTAAATGGCTGGACCTATATTATGAGCAACTTCCAGCATCCAGGTGATGAATGGAATCGTTTCTATAAAGAGACAGATGGTGTGCGTAGTGGTCTAAGTAAAGACATGCTTGCGCAACTTGATGCAGCGATTAACACCAACTATAACAATAAGTTTGCAGCAGCTGTCGGTTATATTACGGCTGATCCGATTGCACCTTCAGTTGAGAAAAAATCTTCTTAATTTCAATTTTTGAATAAAAAAGGCAGCGAAATTTCGCTGCCTTTTTTATAAATCCCAAATTAATGATCTCGATTGGCTTTTTCAACGAGGCCAGAAAGCCCTTGACGGCGTGCAAGCTCGTTAAGTACCAATTGCACATCTAACTCAAAATAACCAAGCATCACAATGGTATGGAACCATAGGTCTGCAACTTCATAAATCAGATCATTTTTATGATCTTCACACGCTTCAGATTTAAAATCTTTTGCGGCAATGATGGCTTCAATACTTTCTTCACCAATTTTCTCTAAGATTTTATTTAAACCTTTGTGGTAAAGCTTTGCTACATAAGAAGAATCTGGATCAGCTGCTTTACGTTCAGCCATCATTTTGCCTAAATAACCCAAGACTTCGACTTGTTCAGCCTGCGCATTGGAGCTATTCATGGCAATAGTATGTGAATTCGATGAAGGTTTTTCACCGTATATTGCATTTGGATCTTTTAATTGTACATCGACAATTTCCCAACCCGTTGCAGTGAGTTTGCGATAGAAGCAAGACTCTCGACCTGTATGGCAGGCGATTTCACCATGCTGTTCAATTTGTAAGACGATGACATCTGCATCACAGTCTAAACGGATTTCATAAACGGTTTGAAAATGGCCAGACTCTTCGCCTTTAAACCATAATTTATTTCGTGAACGAGAAAAATAAACGCCCTGCATTTTTTCAGCAGTCAGTTGTAATGCTTCACGGTTCATCCATGCCACCATCAAAATACGTCCAGTTTGATGATGTTGTGCAATAGCAGGAATAAGTCCTTGTTCGTTAAATTTTACTTCATCGAGCCATTGCAGATTGTTCATAGGATTTCACCAAGTTATAAAAAGAAAGAGCGCTACGTTGACATGGTAGCGGTTGTATAGTGTACGTTATTTCCAGCATTTTAGGAAAATATTGATTATGGATGGAGTCGATATTAAAACGCTTGTTCACACTTTTAAATTACAGAATTAGCAACTTGAGTGCACATCATTTTTCTCTTGCCAAAGACGATCGAGCAATATCTTCATACTTCATTTGGGTAAACATACCCGATTTTAATCCCGACACAGTGATTGCCATTTCTTTACGAAAATAAGGGATACGGTACATCCAAGAGAAGCTTAGATCTCGTAAACCGCCTGCCCACCAAAGATCAGACTGGTATAGGGGCGTCAGTAAACGGCTTAAAAATTGATAAAATGCGGATGAGCTTTTGCGATGTTGGTGATAGCACTGCCATAGCTTTGCATAATCGATCGTTTGATTGTTTCGGGCAACTTGAACTGCTTGTCCCAAAGCCCATGCATCTAAAAGCGCCATATTTGCACCTTGTCCAAGTTGTGGGCTCATTGCATGTGCAGCGTCTCCAATGATACCGATGCGACCTTGCCCAAATTTAGACAGCACTACATCGCGATAATGGGCAGAAAGCCATTGTTGCGTTTCTTCAGGATTGGCGATTACTTGCTCTAACCATTCAGCTGTGGGCTTCCAGCGTTTGGATAGCGCTTTTAACCACTCAGCACGGGCTTGTTGATGAGGTAAAAAATTTCCAAGCTGATCGGTTGGAAGACTCCAGAAGATGCTGGAAAGTCGTTGCTTGGGCTGAGAGGGGATTGCGCCTGTAGGTAAGATTCCCATCATGATCTTGGAGCGATCATAAAATTGGTGCAAAATTTGAGTATCAAGCTGTAAACATTCAGGCACAATGGTCCATTTCGCGCCCCAAGGGTAGGCTTGATCGATTTTAACCCATTCGATTGGTCTTAACTGGCTTCGCGCACCATTGGCAACAATAACGCTATCAAAGACTTCATCAAAAGATTCACCATTGATCCTACCCGAAACTCGGATTTCATCTGCTGTTTCTTTAAGTTTTTCAATATCGGCATTCATGTGCCAAGTGATCAGTTCAGGAAATTCATGGCATTTGTTTTGCAAGACATGACATAAGCTTGCTCTATGAATGCCTAAACCATAAAAATCGGGATGAGCTTGGGCATAATGGCTATCTACCAGTTTAAAACCATTGGCGAGTTGTCCCTCTAAGCCTGTGACCATTGCACCGAGTTTAACCGCATCATCAAGCACACCTAAGTGCTCAAAAACTGCAAGTCCAGACGGTTGAAGCAATAAGCCAGCACCGACAGGTTCAAGCTCAGATACTTTCTCAAAAATAGTAACCTGAATATTTTGTTGTGCGAGTAAAATTGCAGTAGCAAGCCCTGCTGTTCCTGCACCGACGATGGCAAATTTTGGCGTTTTAGTTTGATTCATTATTAGAGTAAGTGCTTTGAATGATTTAAATTTAACAAAAAGCAGGGAATTAACAAGCAGAAATTTGAATCAAGCTCTTTTTTTACTAATGGATCTTAGCCAAGAATCAACACCTATAGACCAGGCCAGACACGGATTAAATTCAGTAAAAAAATAATATGTAAAGTTTGAGCCATGACTGGCTCATGTTGCAGGCTGATATCTCAAGTCATCGAGAATGCAGGTGTGATGTATTTAAGTTGTTGAAAATCATATTTATTCGCAGCTGGATGAGGTGATCAATGGGGGAGAATAATTATAAATCTAGCATCACTTTAGCAAAATTTTGTTTCTCCACCATTTCTAAAAATTCATCACCTAGTCGCTGACTTTCTGCCACAGACTGCTTCCACAATTGTTTTCGCTTCTGATCATCCAGACCTTTCATCACAAAATCTTTACGATCTGGTAAACGTCCTAAAGGTAAAGATTTTAAATAGTCTTGAGAAGGCGAGATCAGTAAAGTCCGTGCTTGGTTTGCAGGATTGGCTGTGCGAGATTTAAACATTTTGTCAAACCAGCCTGGGATGATGCTGTCGGCAAAATGTGGATATAAAACAATCCCTTTACTTTCAAAAGGCAAATCAATGTGATAGTCGATCAAACCGCCATCTCGATACGCGCCTTGTGGCGCATCGGCAATATTTTTTACCGCAGGTGTAACTGCAGGAATCGAACCTGAGGCCATCAACCAATCCGCAACATTGTGCTGATTAAAATTTAAATAATGAGTTTTAAAAGCGTCATCCTGAATTTTAAATTGTGGGAACTGTGCAGGCTGACAGATGACCCGTTGCATAAATTTATTCAGATGGTTTCTTGAAATTGCATTACTGCCGATAATGCCGAGTAAGGAACTATACAGTGCAAGCTTTTGATCACTTTGAAATAAATGTTCTGCTTTGGCTGCGATAATCGTAAGGTGATATTCGGGATGTTCGACCAATTTTTGGCTGTGTTGGTCTAAAATGCTGTACAGCATCTCGCGAGATATTTTCTCAATCTCTGCAATGGTCATCTTTTTATGAAAGGGCAAGTTGATATATAACTCAGCTAAACGTTCAGGACCGAGTTGTTCACCTTGCGCTAAAATTCCAGCAAAGCGCCATGCACCGACGGATGAACCGATTAAAAAGCGTCGTTGTTTGGCACGCTTTAGAAAATCACCGAAAATCGCCTGATCCAAGCCCATTAAACCAATGCCTTTAGGGCCACCAGCTGCGCCGGGAATCATATCGACTTGATGTGCAGATAAGCCTTCTTGTTGTATGTGTTGTTTGGCGAGTGAGCCTGCACGTAAGGTGATTGCTGCAGGGCGTTTTTGTAGAATTTGGGTCATGATTTCACTCACTCAAACGAATATTTTTTATTTTAGAGTGCGTGATAGATTGAACAATGGCGAGAGCTGTCACTCGGTGACTTAGCAGTCATAGACAAAAAAGCCTATTCATTGAATAGGCTGAATCGTGTTATTTGGCAATCCGCCAAACTGCTAAAACAGTGGTCAAGACGATTAAAAAACTGCCATCTGACTTTTCCCTTAAGAGCTCCCAATGAATAACTCTTATTGTATATAGGCTATTTCAACTAAAATATTTTTCTAATTGTCTACTTGGACACTCTAAAAATTCTTCAAATGTACATAGATCTCTAAGATCATTATGCTCTATATCGTAATAGGCTATTTTTTTAGACTTAGGATTCCAAACAATATTTATATCCGTGAAATCACCTGTAGTCTTTGAAATGCGGAGTAGTTTTTGTTTTTTGACCTTAAATGGGACGGTTTCTATCAATGAAAAAAACTCAATAAACTTAAAATCAGATTGAGATAAATTAATATGTAATTTATCTCCTTGTAAAAAAGTTATGAGATTTTTAGGTAACTTATAGGGTTTTAATTCGTCTAATTTATTATTTAGGCTATGAAAATCTGCTGGTTCTATTGATTTAAAAAAATCAGCCATTTCTCGATCACCTTTTTCTACAGCTATGCTATATGGACGCATTCCGTCTTTTTCAGTTATGGTTACATCGGCACCGTGCTTTACCAGATATTTACACATGTCTAGATCTACATATCTTGCTGCAACGCATAATGGCGTTGGCTTAAAGGGATAAACCATATCGGGTTTGTTGTAATTGATGTCAACATGATGAGAAATAAAGAATTCCAATACATTATAGTTTTTATCACTCACAGCTTTACGGAATGCTTCTCCTCCATATTGTTTTACTGTGTGACCTAGTTCGTGGATAACAGGTAGGTTTTCGTAACGTTTCCCATAAAGAGCTTGCTGAAATGCTTCGGATTTCACATTGTTTACTTCATTGATTTTGGCACCATGAGCAACCATATAACGAGTGATATCTTCACTACAATATCGAACAGCAGATAAAAAACTTGGATTATGTTTTACATTAAGATTTACACCTTTTTTAATCAACCATTTTACGGAATCGAAATTCTCCATTATCAAGGCAAAGTCAAGTGGTGTCTGCTCTATATACTCACACAATGAAATACTTTCTTCTATATTCCAACCTTGTGCAAAGTATTCATCCAAAGAAGGAATATTTCCTGTTATAAGATCATTGACTATAGGTGGAATTGTTTCGTATGTTCCAATATCTTTTATGGTTATCATCATTTATTCAACTTGGGATTAGTATTTTTAGCTTGCGTACCATGATTCGTGGCTTTGTGTTTGGGTGAGAAACCTTAGTTTCGATATCATAACTAAAGTTAAATTGAAAAACTATTGTCCAATTTTACACATCTTGTTTCGATATTTTGGACCCAGTCTAGCTGATAGCAAACAACTTGTTATTTCAATTTTTGTTTTACCATCTGGTTTTATTTTCTTTTATATAATTTCTACAAACTCTTTAAATGGCATTTGACATTCTCTAAATATAAATATTATATTCATAATTTTCTTCCTATTTTTAGTCAATAATAAAGTAAAGGATAATCGTTCGAACAGTAATAAAAATATTAGTTTAGTGCGAGACATCAATCAAAACTACTTAGTAATCGTGTTGAAAATAGAAGCACAAATTTTTAAGTTTGTTTTCACGATATAGACCATTCTCAGCTCGTTAAATTACAACAACTGAAAATATAATGATTTATCGCTAGTTTTGATTGTCCAATTTTTTTTAAAATTAACCCTTTTTTATTTAGGTTTCGGCTTTACTCACTTGGCAATCCGCCAAACTGCTAAAACAGTGGTCAAGACAATCAAGACAATTGAAATATACCACGGTGCAATGATTGCAATAGAGAGCAAAATCGCCATAATACTGCCGAAAATCCAGCTACGTTTTTGTTGCTGTTCCACTTCTAAACGCATCATTTGCAACTCATGCAGTTGTTTTGCATGCCATGCAGATTGGTTCTTTAAACCATTTAAGCTGTCAACCATCAAGGTTGGGAAATCCTGTGCACCTAAAAGTAAATCAGGAATTTTCTGTCCTAACTCTTTTAAGTTTTTCTGAGGATTCATTTGTGCTTTTACCCATTCGGTGAGAATCGGTTTTGCCAGCTTCCAAATGTCGAGTTCAGGATATAAATCGGTACCTAAACCTTCCACATGTACTAGTGTTTTGAGTAATAACATCAATTGTGGTGGAATTTCTAAATGGAAACGACGCGCAATGTCCATGACTTGAATCAAGATACCTGCAAAGTCCAATTCATACATCGGTTTGGACACCATTGGTCCAACTGTGCGACGCATTTCACGGGATAGCGCATCTTGATCAGTGCCCGGTGGAATCCAGCCTGCCTGATGCACAATTTGAATCAGTTGTAAGAAGTCGCTGTTCATGACCGCAAGCAACATACGTGCAACGGTCATCTGATCTTGTTTAGATAGCTCACCCATAATCGCACAGTCAAGGGCAATATAACGAGGGTGGCTTGGATTTAATGTTTCAACAAATACGTTGCCGGGATGCATATCAGCATGGAAGAAATTGTCACGAAATACTTGCGTAAAGAAAATCGTTAAACCCTTTTCAGCAAGATCTTTACGATCCATCCCGAGCTTTTCAAAGGTTTCAATATCCGAAATGGGAACGCCTGTGATCCGCTCAGCAACCATAACATCTTTGCTGTCCATGTAGACTTCAGGCACATACATCATGCTTGAACCCGTGAAGTAATGACGCATACGACGGGTATTGTCTGCTTCTAACGTAAGATCCAGTTCATTTAAGATCACTTGACGGTAGTTCTGGATGATTTCAGACAAATGCACTGCACGAGCTGCTTCAAGCCGTTTTTCTAAGCTTGCTCCAAGCCATTGCAGAATTTCAAAATCCTGTAGAATCTGACTGCGAATATCTGGACGAGTGACTTTAACCACCACTTCACGACCATCATGTAGTGCAGCAGTATGGACTTGTGCAATAGATGCAGCAGCCAAAGGTTGCTCATCAAAACGGGCAAAAATTGTAGAAATATTGGCTTTCAGTGATTGCTCAATACGCTCTTTTGCAATATTGACCTTGAAGGGTTTAACCCGATCTTGTAATAAAACCAATTGTTGTAAAATTTCAGGTGGAATTAAATCACGACGCGTGGAAAGTAATTGCCCCAGCTTAATTGCCAAAGGCCCCATTTCTTCTAATGCTTCTTTAAGCTTGAGCGGGTTTTTACGTTCTTTACTTGACCATGCTGCAGGGTGTAAGCGAATTAAAGCTAAAGCATGCCGAGCTTTTTCAGGTAATTCTTCCGCAGGGACCAGTGTGTCGAGTCTATAGTGCGCGGCGATGCGCCAAAGTTCGAATAAACGGGCAATATGCGGAATCATATATTAAATTACCTGATCTTGATTTTGAGTAAAGTGAGATTGAAGTTGCTGAATTTTTGCTTCAAGTCGGTCAATATTTTGGTTAAGTTGACGGGTATCTTGTTGCAGATCATCCATTTGCCAACGCGGAGCCAATACACCAGTGTCTTCTTTTAAAAAGTCTTCTACAAAAAATAAATGACTTTGCAGTGAGCGTTTGAGATGCTTTGGCGCCAGTTGGATTTTGCCAATTTCATGCGCGAGTGCAGGACCAATCCACGGGCTAAGCTGGGCTGCCAAATCAGGCTCAAGCTGTTGGATAATATTTTGAATATCCTGTAACAGGTGATAATCACCTTGTAGGGGAATATTGCCAATATCATCCGCAACAAATAATTTAGCCAATTCAACAACATTCTTTACATGTAATGTTGCTGTCGCTTCTGCAATCACAACATTTTTGTCAAAAGGACGTTGTTCAAAAATTGAAGGTGTTTCGCTTTTACCAGTCACAGTCGGTTCAAGACGGATTTTATTTTGATCAAAGTAAACATCGACAGAAAGCTGAGGCGTATCCATCACGACACGTAACAGTTTGCCTTGTAACTGATTAAATTGGATGCGGGTAATTGCATCCAAATTAATAAACTGATTGATTAATCGTTCAACTGCACCGAGTGCCAGAATTGACCACATAATTCAACCTTGCTTGTTATATCTTGAGGAAATTACAGTTTAAAGCCACGGTGTACCGCCACGATACCACCGGTTAAATTGTGGTAATCACAGTTTTGGAAACCGGCATTTTCCATCATACCTTTTAAGGTGCGTTGGTCTGGATGCATACGAATAGATTCGGCCAAATACTTATAACTTTCTGCATCATTGGCAACAACTTTGCCCATAAATGGTAAAGCCGTGAAAGAATAGAAGTCATATAGCTTTGAAAATGGTTCAAATACTGGTTTTGAGAACTCAAGTATCAATAAGCGACCACCTGGCTTTAATACACGATACATCGCTTGGAGTGCAGCGTCTTTATCGGTCACATTACGTAGACCAAAGCTGATGGTGAGCAAGTCAAAACTATTGTCTGCAAATGGCTCTAAGGTTTCAGCATTGGCCAATACAAAATCAACATTGGTACAGCCAGCATCAATCAAACGATCACGACCAACATTCAACATTGACTCGTTAATATCAGATAAAACCACATGACCTGTCGGGCCAACTTCGCGGCTGAAAACTTTGGCTAAGTCACCTGTGCCGCCTGCAATATCAAGCACGTGCTGACCACGACGTACACCTGACATATTGATCGCAAAGCGTTTCCAAAGGCGGTGAATACCAAATGACATTAAATCATTCATAATGTCGTATTTGCTTGCGACAGAATGGAAGACTTCAGCGACTTTTTGCGCTTTTTCTTCACTATTAACAGTTTTGTAGCCGAAATGCGTAGTTGCGCCGACATTACCTGTATTGGCACCACGTGGGAGGTTGTATTTTGGCACAGTCCCTGAAACTGGCGTATCTACCAGTTGTTGCTGCAAGGACTGTTGTTGACCTTGTGGAGTACCTTGCGGTAATGGTTCTGTTAGAAATGGACTCACTTTGTCTGTATTCGTTGCCGTTTCAGCAGGGGCTGTAGGCTTTTGGTTTTCATTCGACATTTGAGTCACTCCTGAACACAAAAATGGGAAATTTTATATTGCTCTGCATAATGACAGATTCTGCATAATTTTGCAGTCCTGATCATGAAATTGTTATGAATAATATACAAAAACCGATCTTAGAGATCGGTTTGATACAGCCAAAAATTAAATTAATCCTGAAATGGATTGGGATCTCCAGCATGCACTTTTTCGACAATATCACGTTCTTTTAGGGTAAATGCATGGATAAAATCAGCTGCGGATTTCATCGGTTTCATCGCAATAAAACCTTCGCCAATAAAGTCATACATCAATTCAAATTTATATTTGATTGCAGTGCCTTTACACATTTTAAATGCAGTATGCATAATGAATGAGCGCATGTATTTGTCTAGTGCACCACCCAAATCATCCAATAAACCCAGCTGTTGTTGACGGGCTTCTGCTTGATCTAGTTTCAGCAAGGTCAGTCGCATCATTTCATCATCAATCACTTGATCAGCAGGGTAATCCTTAAGTAATTGCGCCGCGACCTGCTCATCAAGTTGCATGGCAAGCACAGCCAATCCAACGGATTTTAAACCGGTCTTAATGGCATTTTCAGGGAGAATTTTTTCTGCTTTGTGGGCATATTTTAGTAAGCGTTCAATCTGTATCGCCAAATCATCAAATTCAGGCCCACCATATAAGCGGTTGATAAAATATTTTGCCATCAATTGATTTTCTTTTTGATTAAACAGCGCATGATGAGTCTTTTCAATACGCATTTTTAACCAGTCTTGTGCTTCATGCAGGCGTTTTTCTAGAATTGGGTCAGTGTGATAACTCAATTGTTGATATTGTTCTAAAAGCTGATCAAGTGCAGCAAGTTTTGACATATAAAAACTCTAGATTTCGTTTAGCAACAGCATAAAGGCAGTTGGCACGTATCACTATGACAAAAGTTAAAAAACAATAGAGAAATATGGTCAGTGGATTTTTAAATAGCCAATATCAAAGATTTTATACAGAAAATAATATAACTCTATTTTAGGGAATGGGTATACTCAATTGAAGTTTCAGACCATAGAGAAGCAGATGATTGAAGAACAATTAGCGTTTGCGTTGCGTGATGAAGAAGAGTTATCAGTTGATCTAATTGAGGCACAATATGCCTTAAAGAATTCTAAAGATAAAAATAATGCCAAAAGCTTGGTTATTTTAGTCAGTGGTATCGAGCTTGCGGGGAAAGGGGAAGCGGTTAAACAATTACGTGAATGGGTTGATCCTCGCTACTTACGGGTTAAAGCAGATCCAGCCAGTTTATTTAGTAGTAAACAAAGTTTTTGGCAGCCTTATGCACGGCACATTCCATCAGAAGGGCAAATTCAGTTGTTCTTTGGCAATTGGTACAGTGATTTATTGTCTACAGCGATGCATGTTTCTAAACCCTTAGATGAAACTTTGTTCGATACCTATATCGAAAATATGCGCGCTTATGAACAAGACCTAAAAAATAATCATGTTGATGTGATCAAAATTTGGTTTGATTTGCCGTGGAAAAGCTTACAAAAGCGCTTAGATGCGATGGATGCATCTGAACAGCATTGGCATAAGTTAATGGGTTTGGATTGGCGGAATAAAAAACAATACGATATTGTGCAAAAATTACGTCAACGTTTTACCGATGATTGGTATGTGATTGATTGCGAAGATTGTGTTGCCCGAGATCAACAATTTGCTCAGTATATTCTGCAAGCGTTAAAGCAGTTGCCTCGACATAAAACAGCGGTGAGAACCAAGTGGAAACAGGCAACTGTACCTGAGTCGTTATTGCAACCTGCCACAGAAGAACTGGATAAAGACCAATACAAAGCTGAATTAAAAAAATTAACCAAAAAAGTATCGGAAGCACTACGCAATGATTCACGCAATGTCATCATAACCTTTGAAGGCATGGATGCAGCTGGTAAAGGTGGGGCAATCAAGCGGATTGTGAAAAATCTTGATCCACGTGAATACGAGATTTATACCATTGCTGCACCAGAACAGTATGAATTGCGTCGACCCTATTTATGGCGGTTTTGGACCAAGATTCAACCCGAGGAAAAGATCAGTATTTTTGATCGTACTTGGTATGGTCGAGTATTGGTTGAACGTATTGAAGGCTTTGCCAAGCCCGCGGAATGGCAACGTGCCTATGATGAAATTAATCGCTTTGAAAAAGATTTAACCGATAATCAAACCGTGTTGGTTAAATTTTGGTTGGCAATCAGCAAAGATGAACAAGAAGCACGTTTTAAAGCACGTGAACAAACACCGCATAAACGCTTTAAAATCACCCCTGATGACTGGCGAAATCGTGGACACTGGGACGATTATTTAAATGCTGCTGCGGATATGTTTGAACGAACTGATACCGAGTATGCGCCGTGGCATGTGGTTGCGACCAATGATAAGTACACAGCACGTATTCAAATCCTTAAAACGATTTTAAAGCAGTTAAAAGCGGATTGATTGTTTGCTAGTAACAGCTAAGTTGAGGTTATAAACAGTATCGCACTAAAGAATAGATGCTCTTATTCTACGCTTTAGTGCGGTACAAATCTCAATGATCTATGCGGCAAAAGATCCTAATCGAATGGATGCCCCAGAATTTTCTTAAGTAAAAATTTTAAAGCAATTTTTTCGGCGGGATTTAATGCGGCTAGGGTTAAATCACTAATACTTGCCGCAATTGGAATCGCTTGCGAAAGCTCTTGGATGCCCGATGGTGTAATATGAATCAGCACCTTGCGTTTGTCATGTTGATCAGGATCTTGTGAAATAAAAAGCTTGTCTTTTAATCGCTGGATAATGCCACGAATGGTTGCTTGGTCGATACCGGTTTCCTCAACCAGTTCTTTTTGTGAACATTCTTTTAATTTATTAATGGCATAAAGTACAGCGAACTGAACCGAAGTGAGGCGAGTTTCATCCAAACTTTGTTGAAAAATCGTTAAATGATGAAAGTAAGTCCGTCTAAGTAAATATCCCACTTGTTCTTCAATTACATATTCATCATTCATGTTTGACTTCTTTATCATGTGAGGAAAATTAGACCCGAAGATTTAAAATATTGAAGATTTTTAAAAACTTTAATAGGGCCAGTATAAAGGGATTGCATAAAAATAACGACCATAATGCTACTTGGTCGTTATGCTTTGGTTGGATGTATTAAACATTTGATTTTAATCGTTAGTTTCTTCGCGTTAGCTGAGCGCTATAGGAACGCCTTGATCAACAACAACTAAATCATCGAGTTTCACTGTGCAGTTACGAAGTGGAATATCCATATGACATGGTGTCTTGCGGCTACCACCTACTTCTGTGTTGGGTCCCGTTGAAAATAAAAAGTTACCATTAAAAGCACGTGCATCCATACACATTCCATCATTTTTATCATGCAAACCCATCGCTGTCCATTGTGCTCGAGGTTGTAAGCCCCAACCAATGTGTGAAATTCCATACACCTCTGGATCATTAAAATATTTCATATAATCACGAAGATATTCTGCTTCAAATCCACCATGAATTTGAGTAATTACCCCCTTTTCAATTTCTAAAGTGACTCTTTCACGGGCATAGGTTTTAAAGGGTAATAAAATATCACCAATATCTAAAACCAAGATGCCTTCTGCCATATTTTCATTGGGCCAAGTGAATAAGAAACCACTCGGCCAGTGATCCCAGCGCCCAACTTCGTCAGCAAAGCCATATTCAGTTACAGCAGGGTATTGCCCAAGCGGAGCATAAAAATCTGTGCCTGCCTTTGAGGTTACATGCATACTTTTCGCTTTCTTTAAGTATTTTTCAGCAGTTTGAACCCGATGTTTGTCTTCTTGTGTGGGCAGCATACGAGCGAGAATTTCTGGGGGTTCCACGGCCAGTAAAATTCGTGTTCCTGTTTTTAAAATCTGTTCTTGTTCTGGTGAGTGCAGCAACATCATGGTGTCGATGATGAGGTCGACAGATTCAAGTGCTTGTTGTGCAGCAAAATTACCCGTTAATGCAGTATCACCACAATAAGCGGTCATATCGTTCCCCATGGCTTGGGGGTGATTAAATGAAGGTAATTCTAAAATAAACACTTTAGCTTTTAACCGACATGCTGCATCAAGTGCGGCTTGAACGGTTTGTTGATGTGAATAATGACTTTTTAAAATCGCCACACTTTGTGTTTCATCGACCTTGGATAAGGTTAAAACATGCTCAAACATTTGGGTCAGTTCAGTGTTATTTACAGGCATGATGGTGCTCCTTTTTCATCGCTGTTTTTTGTATTTTTAAAGAGTATACACTTTGATAATATAAAATGTAAATTTATTACATCATTGTAATTAAATTAATTATTAATAATAAACAAATATTTAATTGATTTTATAGGTTGAGATTTGTTTGAGAATTTAAAGTGTATAGACTTTAATATTATCGTCAGGTATATCTATTAAAAGAAAAATTTGTTTGATGGAGTAAACAATGAATAAAGCAAAAAAAATTGCAGTGATTGGTGCAGGTCTTGGTGGCGCTTCAATGGGGCTACTGCTACAGAGAGCGGGTTTTGATGTTGATGTCTATGAACAAGCAGCAGAATTTTCTCGTTTAGGTGCTGGTATTCATATTGGCCCAAACATTATGAAAATCTTTCGAGAAATGGGCTTGGAGCAAGACTTGGAAGACATGGGATGTCATCCAACGCATTGGGTCAGCCGCGATGGAAATACCGCAGACTATATGTCCAATGTCAGTTTGACCGGGTACGGGGCGACCTATATCACGATTCATCGTGGTGATATGCATGCTCGACAAATCGAAGCTTTACAGCAAGACAAATTACATTTTGCCAAGCGCTTAAGTGCTGTTGTTCAAAAGTTAGATGGGATAACGCTAAGCTTTGAAGATGGCACCGTGAGTGATGTTGATATTGTGATTGGTGCTGATGGGATTAACTCAAAAATCCGAGAAATCATTCTTGGACCAGAAGCACCTTTATACAGTGGCTGGGTTGCGCACCGTGCCATGATTAAAGGAGAACAATTAGAGAAATTAAAACAGCAATTTGATTTAGATGACTGTGTCAAATGGTGGTATGAGGATCGTCATATGATGGCCTATTACACCACTAAAGAATGTGATGAGTACTACTTTGTTACAGGTGTGCCTCATCCAGCATGGGATTTCCAAGGGCAAAGTTTTGTACCATGTTCAAAACAAGAACTATTTGAAACATTTAAAGATTTTCATCCAACCATCCAAGCCATGATTGAAGCCAGTGAAGATATTACCAAGTGGCCATTAAACAATCGTAATCCATTACCGATATGGAGCAATGGCCGTATGGTGTTGCTCGGTGATGCTTGTCACCCCATGAAACCGCATATGGCACAAGGCGCAGGTATGGCGATTGAAGATGCTGCAATGCTCACGCGTTGTTTGCTGCAAACAGGTTTAGACAACTATCAAGAGGCGTTCAAATTATATGAACAAAATCGTAAACAACGTGCCAGTCGAGTGCAAGAAGTTTCCAATGCCAATACCTTCTTAAAAAGCCAAGAAGATCCAACTTGGGTGTATGGATATGATGTATATGCACAAGCGTTAAATGAGGAGGAGGCCGTATGAGTCAATTCCTGTATGGGTCAAATGTAGCGGCCAATCAAGTCCGTTTACATTATCTTCGTTATGGTGGGAAAGGGCATGCTTTGGTGTTGATCCCCGGGATTACCAGTCCTGCCATTACCTGGGGATTTGTAGCGGAGAAATTAGCTCAATTTTTTGATGTCTATGTTTTGGATATTCGAGGCAGGGGCTTGTCTTCTTCGGGGGAGCATCTGCAATATGACACTGATACCTGCGCACAAGATATTCTGGATTTTGTTAAAAAATTAGACTTGGAATCTTATTATTTGGTTGGGCACTCGATGGGTGCGCGTTTTGCGATTCGCTGTGCTGCATTTGAGCCCAAAGGTTTGAAAAAAATAGTCTTGATTGATCCTCCTGTCTCAGGTCCAGGACGGCGTGCTTACCCGAGCCAGCTATCCTGGTATGTCGACTCTATTCAGCAATCTATTCAGGGTATGAATGCGGAAGACATGAAGCAATATTGCCCATCTTGGACTTTAGCGCAAAGACAATTGCGCGCAGAGTGGCTACATAGTTGTTATTTACCAGCCGTTATCAAGTCTTTTCATGATTTTCATCATATTGATATTCATCAATATATCCCAAAAGTCAAAGTGCCAACTTTATTGATGGTGGCTGGCAAAGGTGATGTGATCTTGGCAGGCGATATTGCAGAAATCCAATTGCTTAATTCACGGATTTTGGTGAATTGTGTGAAAAATGCAGGGCATATGATTCCTTGGGATGATTTAAATGGTTTCTTAGCAGGCTTTTCAGATTTTTTAGAACAGAGGCTTATTTAAGGAGGAATGATCATGCAAAGAATTTATAGAATTGGTCAAATTGTACCCAGTTCCAATACCACAATGGAAACGGAAATTCCAGCGATGTTGAAAGCACGTCAGCTGATTCGTCCTGAAAAATTTACCTTTCATTCTAGCCGTATGCGGATGAAAAATGTCAAAAAAGAAGAGCTTGCGGCAATGGATGCACAGTCTGATCGTTGTGCTTTAGAACTTTCAGATGCCAAAGTGGATGTATTGGGATATGCCTGTCTGGTTGCGATTATGTCCATGGGCATTGGTTATCACCGTGAGTCAGAAAAACGTCTACATCAAGTCACGGTTGATAATGATGCTGCAGCGCCTGTCGTCACCAGTGCGGGGGCTTTGGTTGACTGTTTGAAGCTGATGAATGCGAAAAAAATTGTTGTTGTTACACCCTATATGAAACCTTTAACCGAACTGGTGGTGAATTACATTGCTGAAGAGGGGTTTGAAATTCTCGATTATGTGGCCTTAGAAATCGCTGACAACATTGCTGTTGCGCAACATGACCCTGCTCATTTGCCCGACATTGTGCAAAAGCTGAATTACCAAGATGCAGATGTGATTGTGCTTTCAGCATGTGTACAAATGCAGTCACTTCCTGTAGTCGCTAAAGTTGAGGCACTCACAGGTAAGCCCGTGATTTCAGCAGCAATTGCAACAACCTATCAGATGCTTAAAGCAATGGATTTAGAGCCGATTGTACCGGGTGCTGGTGCATTGCTCTCTGGCGCATATGCATAAGGAGTGTGGAATGAAGCAACAATCCCTGAATGATAATTATCAAGGTGTGTGGGGAAATCGAATTGGCTTTGGCAAGAAACCTGTGCTGTTGTTGGTCGATTTTATCCAGTCTTATATTACAGCATCTGAACCTTTATATGCGCCAGATGTGATTACCGCAGTTCAAGAAACTGAAGCGGTTTTAGCACTGGCACGTGAACAGAATATTTTAGTGATTCACACCAATATTCTTTATCACGCTAAAAATCAAATTGACGGAGGAATGTGGGTAAAAAAATCACCTGTAATGGCAGCGATGACGGTGGATAATTCAGCCACTCAATTTTGTCCACAAGTTCAACCACTCGACACTGAACTGGTGATCACTAAAAATTATGCAAGTGCTTTTTTTGCAACAAGTTTGTCATCGGTTTTAAACGCTGAGGCGATAGATACCGTGATTATCGTGGGCTGTTCGACCAGTGGGTGTGTTCGCGCAACAGCCGTAGATGCTGTGCAACATGGATTTAGAACCATTGTGATCCGTGACTGTGTTGGGGATCGTCATCGTGAACCGCATGAAGCCAATCTGTTTGATATCGATAGTAAGTATGGAGATGTTGTATCAAAACAAGAAGTCTTGAATTATTTCACTCAAAACAAAAATTGATGACTGATACAACTAAAAATTATGGATGTTAGGGTAATAAAAAACCAAGGATAGAATGGTTTTTGGTGATGCATTAAAACAAAAGAGAATGTGCAGATCATCAGTGACATAAAAGCTTTGTTCATTTTGTTCTAAGTATTACAAGAAAAACAACTCACTTGGTTTGTGATCTAAAGGAGTTAGATATGTCTACCAGTGTTGTAAAACCACAAGAAATTTACCCTGAACAAGAGGTTCAGGTTTATAAAAAAGTGATTTGGAAACTGATTCCATTCCTGTGTTTCTGTTATATCGCAGCCTATTTAGACCGAATTAATGTCGGGATTGCCAAATTACACATGTTAAATGATGTGAACTTGAGTGAGGCTGCGTTTGGGTTAGGTGCAGGGCTTTTCTTTGTTGGCTATATTATTTTTGAAGTACCCAGTAACTTGGTTCTGGAAAAGGTCGGCGCAAAAATTTGGATTGCGCGCATTATGATTACATGGGGGATTCTGTCTGGTTTAACCATGTTTGTGACGACACCGATGCAGTTTTATGCGCTGAGGTTTCTGCTCGGTGCTGCGGAAGCAGGCTTTTTACCTGGGGTTTTGTATTATTTAACCACGTGGTTCCCAACATATTATCGCGCTAAGATCATTGCCTTATTTATGATTGGTTTACCTTTGGCGGTGATTATTGGTAGTCCGCTTTCAGGTTGGATCATGACCACCTTTGATCAAGTTTATGGCTGGGCAGGTTGGCAGTGGCTGTTCTTTTTAGAGGCACTTCCAAGTGTGATCTTGGGTATTTTGACATTTAAAATGTTACCGAATCACTTTTCTAAGGCCAAATGGCTCAATGATGCTGAAAAATCAATCCTTGAAAAAAATCTCAATAAAGATTTAGAAGGCAATGACTCTGCTAAACAAAAGCATAGTTTTAAAGATGGGTTTTTCAATACCAATATCCTGAAACTCGGTGCAATTAATTTTTCGATGTTGCTGTGTACCTATTCTATGGGCTTTTGGTTGCCGACATTTATTAAAACCACTGGGGTCGCCAACTTATTAAATATCGGTTTACTGGTTGCCATTCCAAGTATTGTTGGCTTGATTGCAATGTTGGTCATTGGGCGGAGCTCAGATAAATATAGAGAGCGTCGTTGGCATATGGTCGTACCATTTATTTTTGGTGCAGTCGCACTGTTTTTAACCACAATGTTTAGTACCAATATTGTCATGACCTTGATTTTGTTCTCGATTGCTGCGATTGCGACCACAGGCACCATCCCCGTGTTCTTTAGTCTTCCTGCAACTTTTTTATCAGGAACTGCGGCGGCGACAGGGTTTGCGCTGGCGTGTTCTATTGCCAACATTGCCGGCTTAGTCAGTAACACTTTGGTGGGGTATGCCATTCAGATTACCGGTAAACCAGAAGGCGCACTCATCGTGTTCTCAGCATGTTTATTGTTGAGTTGCTTCATTGTGCTGTCTTTGCCTAAAACTTTAGTAAACAAATAAATTAAAAAAATTGAATGGCAATGCGTTCGGGAGAACAAATTGCTGAGGAGGTTCTCATGTTAAAAATTAAATATTTAGGATTAATCATATCGAGTTTGATCTCATTTCAAGCTTATGCCAATGCACAACCTTCACCGTTCCAATGGGAAACTGAAGATGGTTTAAAACAATTGAAATTAGGCGGTTTTGTCCGAACCAATTATCGTGATGAGCGATGGGAAAGCCCCAATAATGGCAAGTTTTTGTTTGATAATGCTCGTTTAAATATTAAGGGCAAATATGACCAATTTTATTTGGATGTAAGTTATGCCTTCCAAAGTGATCATAAACGTTCTGTTGAACATGGTTTTGTCGGCTATAAGCCTGATGACAATAATGATTTTCAGGCCGGAATTATTTATAAGCCTTTTGGAATTTATCCATTCCCAGAGCATGCATGGACTTTCCCTATTCCATTTTTCTTAGGATTTGCCGACAGTGTAGCGCCAGGATTGAGTTGGAAAAATACCTCGCCAACCCATGATTTTAGCATGGCGTATATGCCAATCATGAGTCCAGGCAATATTCGTTATTCGCCAGAGTCAGGTTCGGCGGATAAATTGGATAATGTGCTGCCTCACCAACAACAATATCTGAACGAAAAAAGAAATCAGCTCAATCTACGTTATGCCCATAAAATGGATTTGGAATTTGGTAAACAGGAGTTTGGTGTCAGTGGGGCATATTCACAATTGCGTAATAAAGCGACGGATAAAAATGGCGATTATTATGCATTTGGAGTGCATGGCTTAAACAATTACGAAAAATGGAATGTGCAAACTTCAGCGATTCGCTATAAATATGATGCAAAAAACCCGGAGGGTGTAAATAATGATCAAATTTTAATGCAAGCGAATGGTATAACACCTGCTTATTTTGTCGCAGCTGAAGGGACGATTGGTTCGTTTAATATTGGTTATACCCAACCTGTGCAAACCAAGTATTTTCCGAATTTAAAAACAGTAAAATTCTATAATGATTATAGTGTGTTATGGAAAGACAAAGCCGGCTGGGATCGCTCGCAAATGGACACCTTTGGGGTACAGTTTAATGCGATGCCTTTCTTAATTTGGGTAGATGGAAGTGTCGGGAAAAATGTCAATGTGTTGGGTGGGGCTAAAAACTCAACTGACTATACCTCGACGAATTCGGACTATAGCAATGACTGGAAATTTAGGTGGAATATCAACGTCGGATATAACTTTTAGTCTTGACCTATGAGGGAATAAATGGAATTGCCAGCCAATAATCTGGTCGAAGCAGTGATTTTAAATCGACATTCTGTACGTGCATATACAGATCAGGCTGTAGATCCTGAGATCATTCAGGATCTGCTGCGAAAAGCCAGTTATGCACCTTCTGGAACCAATACACAACCGTGGAAAGTCTATGTGGTTCAGGGCAATAGCAAATTGAGGATTAGCCAGCAAGTGATTGCAGCGGCGGATTCCATTTATTCTGGTCAAAGTTCAAGAAGTGAATTTACTGCCCCTTATCTTTATTATCCTGAGCAATGGTTTGAACCGTATATGAGCCGTAGACGGGAGAATGGTTGGGGGATGTATGCTGTACTGGGCATTAGCAAACAACAACGACAGGAAATGCATCAACAACAGCTTCGAAATTTTAAGTTTTTTGATGCGCCTGTTGGTTTATTTTTTACCACACATCGTCAATTAGAAGCGGGTGCAAAAATGGCGATCGCCATGTTGATGCAAAATATTATGTTACTTGCAAAAGCGCAGGGCTTAGACACCTGTCCCCAAGCATCATGGAATGATTATCATAAGATTATTATGCCAATTTTAGGTGCTACAGATGACGAGCAGTTGGTCTGTGGCATGTCTTTAGGCTATGCCGATGTGAATGAAAAAATTAATTCTTTTCATCCCTCACGACTCAGTCTTGAAGAGTTTGCTGTATTTTTACAATGAATAAAAATAAAGAGATATCAGCTGATATCTCTTTATTTTACTGAATATAGATCTTAAAGTATGGCAGCGCTTAGCTGACTAACTTTTGCGTTTGTTTATTTTGAATATTTTTGGCTAATTTATAACATTCATCTACATGCGCTTCAGCAACTTTTTTCATCACAATATAGCCTAAACTTGCTGCAATGATTGAGCCACCCAGTGGGATAAATTTGGTCACTTGTTTGGTAATGATTTTAGCCGCCATATTATTTAAGGATGCCTTTACCGCTGTACGCGCAACCACTAAGCCTGAAAACTCAAAACCACGTTTACGTAATTCATTCCAATGAATTTTCTTGGTTGCAGGATCATATACACTGATTTGATCTGGTGCTAAACCAAAGCGGGCATTGATTTCAGGAATCAGAAGCGACAGCATCCCGACATCAATCACCACATCTAAAAACGGAACAGGAATTACTGCGACACCAGCAGAGACATAAGAGCGCTTTTTTACTTGCTCCAAGCATTCATCACGAATTTGTTCTAGGTTTAAGCTTGGATCGATTGCGTCTGGAAGTTTATCAATTTTCATAAAACGATTACCTTTGTTTCAAGCTTTTTTTCATATTTTTGAAAATGCATGTTTAAGCTTGAAATTGTGAAGTTATTTCCAAATAATGTTTTAAAAATGCCATAGTATGGTGTTGTTGTATAGTGGCGAATGTTTATGTTTTGTGCATAAACGTAGACAATAGAAGATTGAAAGTTGAGGGATTATGGCCATTCATGTGATTCAAAGCCAACGCATTGATGTCTTGGTGCAAGGGCTTTTGCAAAATACCATTCGGCCATCCAAGAATCCTTTTGCAGTCTTGCAAACACAACATTTTATTGCCTCAAGTCCTGCGGTACAAGAATGGTTGAGCCAACGTATTGCTGAACAACAAGGTATCAGTGCCAACAGTCTATTTCATCAACGTATTCGTGGTTTTCAGTGGTTTGCTTATCAACAAGTTTTAGACGACAAAGATAAAGTCCGTAAAGCCAATATTCCACGTTTGATTATGAAGTGGCGAATTTATCAAACGTTAAAAAGTTTTATTGAGCAGGATAAAAATAGCTTAGCCCAAGATCATCCTTTGCATGGCATTATCCAGCGTATTTATGATGCAGCCTCGCAACTCGAACAAGGTTTAGAGAAGCAACTCAAAAAACAAAGTATGTTGTATTGGGTCTCTGAACAAGTGTCAAAATTGTTCAGTCATTACATGTTGTATCGTGGGGACTGTCAACGCGGTTGCCAACAGAACAATGGACAGGCATGTAGTTGCCCAAGCAATTGGCTAGGGCAGTGGGGACGTGGTCAAGCACTTAACCTAGAACAGCAGTTTTTTAAAACCAATCAACAAATTTCAGCATTTACTTTAAATCAAGCACAAGAGCTGGAAACTTGGCAACGTTGGCTGTGGCAACATACATTTCATGATGATTTTATTGAAATGCAAAGTATTGATTATGATTTTTGGCAAATCATGGAGGATGATGTACAACGTCCTCAAGCCTTAAAGAAATTACCCAGCCAGCTGATTATCTTTACTTTATTGGATTTACCACCAAGTCAATTACAGTTTTTAAGACGACTGGGACAATATTTGGATGTGGTGATTTTACATTACAACCCATCACAAGAATATTGGGCTGACAGTGTCGATCCAAACTGGAAAAAACAATATGATTTGCGGGTAAAGGCGCGTTTTGTCAGTAAGCATCCTAAAGCGACCGATGCAGATATTCAAAAGTTTTTTGATGAATTTACTTTGAATTTTAATGCAGAAATTCGTGAATCACGACATCCATTATTAACCCGTTTTGGTAAACAAGCCCGTGATCACTTTTCGATCTTATCTAATCTGTCTTCAGGTGAAGAAGGACAATGGGTGGATGCCTTTGTCGATGAAGAACCGATTCATTTATTAAGTAAATTACAATCAGATATTCTGTATTTGGTTGAGCCTGAACCGCATGCTTATCCAATTGCCAAAACGGATGACTCAATTCAAATCCATGTGTGTCATTCGTCTTTACGACAGCTTGAAGTGTTAAAAGACCAGTTGGTTGCTTGGCTGATGAAAAGCACTGTTGAACAGCCACATCGGCCAAGTGATGTTTTGGTGTTAGTGCCAGATTTAAAACAAATTGAACCACTTATTCGCAGTGTATTTCCACACACACCAAACCAAGACAGTATTTATCTGCCAGTGAAGATTGCTGGAGTAACGCAACTGGATGCCAATAACGCTTGGCGAGCCGTTTTAGGTCGTATTCAATTGGTGGAAGGTCGTTTTAGTGTTGAGGATTTTGCAGATTGGTTAAGTTTAAATGCCACGCAATTACGTTATGGTCTGGATATTTCAAATACAGAAAGAATGATTGAGTTATTGATCAATGCTGGGTTTAAACGTGGTCTAGATGCACAACATTTACGACGATCTTTAAGTCAGGATGATGAAGATTTTCGTTTTAGTTTTAAATTTGCTCTTGATCGTTTGGCTTTAGGTATTGCGATTCCAGAGCATACGATTTTTGACAATACCCTAAGTTATGCCCAAATTTTGCAAAGTGATTTTGAGTTAGTGGCTAAACTGATTCAGATTTATCAAGATTTTGATGTGCGCCGTGACTGGATGATTGCGCATGAGTTGGGGAAAAATACCACGTTAAAATGCAATGTTGAGGCGTGGTTAAAACTGCTGATGCAAGACATTGTTGAGTTTGAACAAGCCGGTGTTGAGTCGTTAAAAGTCGTACGTGAAATTGTCAAAAAACAAGAGCGTATGCTGACTTTAGCCAGTTTTTATGATGAACATGCGCAACCCATCCTTAAAAATATTTATTTACCTTTACCCTATCTATTGAATGAAATTCAAAATTTATTAGAAGGTCAAATCGATCAGGCTTTACCGACAGGTCAGATTACCTTTAGTCAAATTGGCCAGATTCGTCCTTTGCCTTATAAGTTGATCGTCCTGTTAAATTTGGATGGAGGTAAATTTCCAGATCGAAATGTGCATTTGCCCTTTGATTTAATGCAAATTCTCAAGCCGCAATTGGGGGATCGTTCCCGCCTAGATGATGATCAAGGCGCTTTCCTCGATGCTTTATTATTGGCGCAGGAAAATCTATGGTTATTCTATAATGGCTTTGATGTGAGTGATGGTGAAGTTCGTGAGCCATCCAGCGTGTTACAGGAATTGATCAACCATATTGCCTTGATTGCCCAATCTGAAACGGCATTATCTACGGACAATAAAGATATCAGTCCTGTTGATCACATGATTGAGCTGAAGGGGATTCAAGTCCCTGAACATTTACAGTGTTTATATCACATTCATACCTTACAACCTTTTGATCCAAATGGTTTTGAGGCAACAACACCGCTTCGTTTTCAAGATCAATGGTTCAATGTTGCACAACACATCCGTCAAGCTGAAATGCTTGCTAAACGTGAGGCTTGGGCAAATACACAATATCCTGTTGTTCAAGACGAGCTCACTGTTTTGGATGCGCGACAGTGGATTCAGGATGTCACTTTCCCAGCACAGTTATATTTAAAAACTTTAGGCGTAGAGAATCTGCGCGCAGAAGATATTCCCGCAATGAACGAACCCTTAATTCTGGATGGTTTGGCACGTTATCAGATTCGAGATTTCTTGCAGAAACAATCGACTCATTCTGCCGAAGATAATTGGTCTCAAGAGATTGGATTACTGCAAAATCAATTACCCATTGGCAAGGTTCAGCACAGCGCATGGCAAATCAGTTTGGCGGAACAAGACAGTTTAAAAGAGCGTTTACAGCGTTATGCTGCTGATGTGACGGTGACAACGCAACGCCAATGGCGAATTGACGCTGGTTTGGTCATGAATATTACTGTACCTCAGCAAGCAGGGCAGCATTGGGTGAGTTTGGATGCGTCAAGCGGTCGTGCTAAACGTCGTGCCAAAGTTTGGTTAGAATATTTACTTTGGTTAAGCTATTTAAATGTCGATGCTGAAAAGTCTAAAACGCTACAACGTATTGCAGTATTTAGTGATGTCACGATTATCAGTACCGGGTTAAGTTCAGAACAGGCGAAAGCATATTTATTGCCGTGGTTTAAAGCATTTGCCTATGCCCAATCGGAACCTTTAGTTTTGCCCGCGGCTTTGTTACTAAAACCCGCTGAAAATAATAAGCAGTTGCAATGGTCACTCGGGACTATTGAAGCTGGCTTAGCTGAACATCGTTTAAATGAACATGGTTTAAATGCGGATACACAACATCATGTGGAAAGCATGTTGATCGATAACTTTGCAGATCTTTTAAATGAATGGAATAAAAGCGATGCGTTTCTACCTTATGATTTGACTGAAATGGAATGGAGTAAAAAGCATCGGGATTGGCAATTTATTTTGCAAGAGCAAGATGCGACCGCATTGTTAAAACATGCTTGTGATCATTTTGGCTATGCGTTGTATCAGCCGATTTATCAGCATCAATTTGTTGCGGAGGAATAAACATGACTTCCGTAAATTCACAGTTACCAGCAGCACAAAACGGCACAGCCAAAAAAGTTTCGATTCAGCCGATTGAAGATATGCAATTTGCTGGATTGCACTGGATCGAAGCTTCTGCAGGTACAGGCAAAACCTATACGCTCTCAAGCTTGATGGTGCGGATTTTTTTAGAAAAATACTTACCGAGCCAAGTCATTGCGACCACATTTACCCGTAAAGCTGCGGCAGAATTGAAAACACGTATTCGCTTACGATTACAGGAAACATACCGCTATTTTGACTCATGTCGTGAATTAACCGAAGCGCAAGTCTTGACCAAAGCAGCCCAAGAGTCAGATCCATTATTTTCTAAAGTGTTAAAGATGTTTGCCTCACGGATTGCGTATGCCTGTGAACGCTTGAAATTGGTGATTGATCAGCTGGATGAACTTTTTGTTGGGACTTTAGACAGTTTTAGTCAGAAATTACTGCGTGAGTTTGCTTTTGAAAGTGGCAAAATCGAGCGGGCTGAAATTACTGATGATGCGAAAAGTTATAGCCAGCAATTGATTCATGATGTACTTCGCGCATGGATTCAAAAACAGCCTCAAGATATTGTAGACAGCTTGATGTTTGCTGGCGAGTTACATGGTGTGGATTATTATGTTGCAACGGTGGAACAAAGCTTAAATTTTGCCTCGGCAAATTTTATTGAGCCTAAATTTTCCAATGCAGATGTTCAGCTATTCCAACAGGCTATCGAACAGCTTGCCAAGATTCAACTTGATCAATTGCAGACTTTGCAAAATTATTATTTATTGGATGGTGAGTTTTATAAATTTGCGAATGGGACAAAATTTAGAAATGATCGATTGAATCGTATTTTTGCCAAGAGCTTGCCGCGAATTATTCAAACCCTACAACAGCATGACTATAAGCATTATTTAAGTTCAAAGCTGAGTGCTGAAAAGTCCGACTTTGCAACCCTGATTAAAGTGATTCGGGAGCAGCAAATTTTTAAAAAAGCCGCACCTGAAAATGTACAATCCGATTTTTATCAACACACGCTTATTCAACAATTACTCAGTATTTATGCGCAGATTGAGATATATGAAAATCAACTGCTTGGAACCAATACATTCTTAAAATACTATTTGGCAAAAGAAGTTAAAACACGTTTACCTCAAGTGTTACAGCAAAAGGGTGAAACCACCTTTGCACAACAAATTCGTACCCTTGCAGAGGCTTTGCAAGGTGAACAAGGTCAGCGTTTTGCGACCTTTGTTCATGCGCGTTATCCACTGATTCTGGTCGATGAATTTCAGGATACCAACCAAGATCAAGATGATATGTTGGCACAAATTTGGCGGCATCCCAACCGTGTCAAACAGGGTTGTATGATTATGGTCGGAGACCGTAAACAGGCGATTTATGGTTTTCGTGGTGGAGACATGTTGACCTTTTTAAAAGCGCATCAGGATGTGTTTGGCAAAGCAGGGCAGGAATATAATCTGATTTTTAATCATCGCTCAGTCAAGCCTTTGGTTGAAGTGGTTGATGCCTTATTCCAACGCCAAATGGATTTTGGTGAACAGGTCTGGTATACCCCAGTACAAGCAGGTCCTCGTCCGCATCCCGATTTACTGGATCAAGGCCATGTCAATCCACAGCCTTTAAGGTGGATCAAGCTTGAAGATAAAAATCAAGAAGCTGAACAAGTGGCATGGAAAATTCGTGAGCTACTCAATCAGGGGATTCAAGGCAGTTTATATTTTATTGAAAAATCAGTGCATCGTGCAGTAGATGAAAATGATATTGCCATCCTCTCCAAAAACCATGATGGCTTAGATAAAGCACAATCCGCGCTGGAATTTTTAGGGATTCGAACCAGTCGCCCCTCGAAAAAAAGTGTCTTTGAGAGTCAGATTGCAGGTGATGTTGGGGCTGTGCTTGCTGCAATTTTGCATCCTTATCATGAAGCCAAAGTAAAACGGGCTTTGTTAAGCCGCCTGATCGGCTTTGATTTAAAAGCGTTGATTGCCTTGGAACAGCATGCCGATGGTTTGAGTGTCTATATTGAACTGTTCGATCAGATTCGTGAGATGTGGCTCAATCAAGGGTTTTTAACGGCTTGGCAATATCTGCTTAACCAATTTTCTGTCTGGACAAAATTGGTGGAAAAACACAGTCGTGACAATGAACGTGTGGTGGTAAATTTACGTCATTTAACAGAGTTATTGAGCCAGCACAGTGAAGACTATCAAGGTGCACAAAATCTTTATCATTGGTATTTAAAACAACTGACTTCGCCGATGGAGAGAGAGTGGGAGATGGAACGGAAACTGTCCAATGAGGCAGGGGTTCAGTTGATGACCATTCACCAATCCAAAGGGCTTGAGTTTAAGTTTGTGTTTTTATTGGGAGCTGATAAAGACTTTAAAGAGATTAATAAAACGCTGAATTTCTCGACGGTTGAGCAGCTGAATGTACGAACAGGACAGAATGAACAACAGCGTGTGGTGGCAATCAATGATGCCAATCTACTCGATAAAAAAGACATTGAGCAGCACAATGAGCGCGCTTTAGCAGAACATCACCGGTTGTGGTATGTGGCATTGACCCGTGCCAGTTATCGGGTGTACGCAATGCTCAGTGATGTAAAGGAAAAATCCACAACAGGACTGGCATTTTGGCGCGGTCAGGGCGCAAATACGTTTCAGCATGCTGGAACTGCCATGCAAGCGTTATTGACCGAACGCCCACCGCGTTTAGAAAAACCCAAGAGCGAAGTCCAATTGCCTTTACTTGCACAAGCCTTTCCTACCCAACGCTTTTATCCGCGGGGTAAAACCAGTTTTAGTGCTTTGGCTCAGCATTTAACTCGGCAACAAATTCAGGATGCTTTGGCCGTTTCTGAACAAAAACAGGATCGAGCAGAAGACGAAATTCAACAACCCATTGTTGAAATCATTGCAGATGCAGTTCCCACTCAACCGCTTGCATGGATCAAAGCCAATTTCCCAATGGGTACAATTGCAGGAAATTTTCTGCATGAAATTTTTGAGCATATTGATTTTAAAGATACGCATTATTGGCGTTTGGAAATACGTCGTCGCTTTAAAAATGATTATTCAAGTTTATGGACGGAGTTACTGGAAAAATATCAGCAAGCGTTTCTCAACGACAATTCGAGTGAGGGCATTTCTCAAACAGAACAGGCTGTAGAAGAGACGCTGATTGACTGGATGGCTGAGTGGCTACAGGATGTTTTATCTACTCCGATTCTCAGTCATTTTAAAATGGGGCAACTTGAACCACATGAGCATTTAGCTGAGTTTCCATTTTATCTGGCCCTTTCAGATCGAGTTTTGGCAATTAAACGTATACATCAATTGTTTGATGAGCATGCCATTGCAATGCCTGAGTTTAAAGATGCCAATTCAGCACGTTATTTAAATGGGTCAATTGATTTGGTGTTTTTTGATGGTCAGCAATATCATATCGCCGATTATAAAAGTAATTTTTTGGGTGTAGATCAGCAAAGTTATTCCTTTGACGCTGTTCAGGACAGTATGTCGCATGCCAGTTATTGGCTACAGGCATCTTTATATTTGGTGGCATTGCATCGTTATTTGAAAATCCAGCTGGAAGATTATCAAATTGATCGTGATCTGGGAGGCGCAACCTATTTGTATTTACGTGGTATGAATGGTCAAAGTGGACAAGGTTACTACTTCTGGCGACCCACTACGGAATTTATTTTAAGACTTGATGCCATATTGGGCTATTTTACTGAGGATAAATCCAGTTGAATCGTGTGAATAGTTGCTTGAACATCTTTGCAAACAATAAGTTATTTTGTGGATAACTCTGTTGAAAACCTTGTAGATAACTCTGAGGATAACCGTGTGGAAAATAAACAGGATTTAGAAAGCCAAGTCCCGCAATGGATTGAGACATGGAGTAAATACATTTTAGCGCAGTATTCCACAGCTTCAGGATTAGATGAACAGACACTTGAATTAGTACAAGAAATTTTATTAGCGACCACACAAGGGGATAGCTGTATCTCCGCAGAGGCGCAAAACACCGCTTTATTAAAGCCATTGATTGTAGAGCCTGCTATTGTAGAACATGGTTTAGCTGAAACAGTGGTTGCACCATTTGTGCAACAGCAGGGATTGATTTATCTATATCGTTATTGGCAACTTGAGCGCCGTTTGGCGATACAAGTGACACGGTTAAAACAGCAGAATATTCAACATGTTGATGTTGTTGCATTTGATCAGCTTCTCACCGATCCACATCAAAAAGCTGCCTTAACTATGGTGGCAGGCAATGCTTTTAATATTATTACTGGCGGACCAGGTACAGGTAAAACCTATACTTTGGCCAGAATCATTGCAGTATTGCAGCAAACCCTTCCTGATATTCGTATTGCAATGGCTGCGCCCACAGGCAAAGCCGCACAAAGAATGGGGGAAGCACTACAAAAATCATTGAGTGATCCAAAACTACACAGTTTTGGACTGAACCAACATCAATTTAACCCCATGACCTTACATCGGTTATTGGGCTTGGGAAATCAGCATATTCCTCGTTTTAATCTGCGACAGCCATTGCCTTATGATGTGGTCGTGGTTGATGAAGCATCGATGCTAGATTTAAATTTAGCCACGATGTTATTTGAAGCCATTCCTGAACATTGCCGTTTAATTCTTTTGGGCGATGCCAATCAGTTGGCTTCTGTGGATGTCGGTTCGGTGTTGGCAGATTTACAGAATGTACAATCATTACAGCACAATCGGGTCAATCTACAGACCAGTCAACGCTTTAAAGATGGTGCCTTAATTGGAAAAATGGCACAGTTTATTCAATCACAGAAAAATCAAAGTATAGACCGTGCAGAATTATTGGCGAATTTTGAGCAAGAGATTGTTGAGGCGAGTGCGCTTAAACCAGTTGAACTCAAAGTAAATATGCAAGATGTGATTCAGCTTGAATATCTGCCTGAAAAGATTTTGCCAACAGATCTAATCCAGTATTACCAAAAACTCAGTTTAGGTTTTCAAGCTTATTTTCAAAGTTTAAACAGCTATCTGATGGCCGAAGAGCCTCATCATCAGATTGAAGCGGTGACACAAGCGTTTGACCTCTATCGTATTTTAACGGCTGTTCGGCACGGCACATTGGGATTGAATAGCTTAAACCATGAAATGGAAAAAGCATTATTTGAATATCTTCCAACATTGGCTCGTTATGGTGACTGGTATGTTGGGCGTCCTGTGATGATGAGCTATAACGATTATCAACTTGGTCTTTCCAATGGAGATATCGGAATTTGTCTAAAACATCGCCAGCACGCTGATCAATTTGAAGTCTATTTCCCCAGTTTAGACAAATGGATTGCTGCAACGCGTTTGCCTAAATCGATGCAAACCGCTTTTGTTTTAACCATTCATAAATCTCAGGGCTCAGAATTTACCCATACCGCCGTGGTTTTGGATGTTGCAGCAACACGCTTGTTGAGCCAAGAGTTGATTTATACCGCCATCACACGGGCCAAATCAGTGGTGAGTTTACTGGTTGATCGACAAGCATTTATCCACGCTTTAGACACTACCACAACCAGAATGAGTGGATTGGTTAGCATGATTAACACGGTATAGTTATTTTGTAGTTTTTATTGATAATTTATCTCTATGTACGAAATTGCTTACATGAATTCGAGAGATTTGCGCATAGAGCTTCTTGTTACTTTTTGAGATGATGAAGCCATAAAGAACTCAGCAAGGATCGTTGAGTAAAATCGCAAAATAATAACAATTTAAAGTCGTGAGACTGCGAACTTACATGAAAGTAAGTGATAAGAGGAAACTTACAGCCGCTAAGCCTTGTAGTTTTGGGAGAGACTACAGGGCTTTTTTATTGAAATTAAATTCTGAATTTTTTACTTCAAAGAGAATCAAATTATTTAAATTTAGTAGGTTTTTTAAAACGCTACAGCCATTGCCTCTATGTACGTTATTTCTCACATAATCTTGCGGTAAATGCGACTTCTGTTCAATGTCTGTCACAGGCATAATAAGTCACATAAGGACATAATTAGTCACATGGTTGTGAAATAAGTGTCATGTACAAAAACAAAAACTGCTTAGGGTACAAGCAAATACTATAAATAAGATAAGCACAATAACTAAACAAGAAACTACAGCGCAAAGGAAAAGCCCTAAGAGTAATCTTAGGGCTTTTTCATATTTTATCTGTTGCGTTTAAACCAAAATCGCTGTTTAAACTGACAATTTAAACCAATTCGGTTTCTGTTCGATCTGTGCCAAATAATGCTCGACGTTGGGTTTTAGGGATTTTAGGGCACTGGCTAGAAATTTGATAAAGCGTTTGCGCCAGAGCAGGAATATGTGTTCCAACTACAGCTTTGCCTGTATTTAAAATACTGACGCTAATATCACGCTCTGGATCAGCCCAGCAGAGAATGTTGGAAAAGCCTAAATGCCCAAAAGCTTGGCCCGTCATTGGCCCAAATATACCCACTGGGTTACTGCCGAGCATAGGCCCTAAGGCATAGCGCATTGGTGCAAGCAAGGTTCGGTCGATGTTGGTGGTTGAGGTAGGCAAAGTTGCACGAAATACCGTTTCAGGACTCATGATTTGCTTGCCATTATATTGACCGCCATTCAATAACATCTCAAAGAAGCGATTGGCTTGTTCAGCACTGGTGTAAATATTGCCCGCAGGGCATACCGTATCCATAAAACGTGGATCATTGGTCACATCGACAGCAAGTTGTAAGCCACCACCGAGCACATGATTTAAATATAAGTCTGTACCGAGTTTAGGGTGTACACCAGTCGGGTAATTTAAAGCAACTTGATCTCTATATTCTGGTTTTAAGCCATAGTTAAAAAACTGCATATTCATCGGTTTTTCAATATGTTCATGTAAAAACTGACGAATATCTTGTCCTGTTACCCGCTCAATCAATTCACCTAAAATATAGCCTGCAGTAACAGCGTGATAAGCCAAATGGGTACCAGCAGGTGAAATGGGTTGTGCAGCGTAAAGGTGTTGTAAAATTTGATCTTTGTCAAAAAGCAGTTCTGGGGTGACTTCCATTTCTATCCGTGGAATTCCACCACGGTGGGACAATAAATGGAAAATTGTGGCACGGCGCTTGCCATTTTGTGCATATTCAGGAATGTAATAACTGATTGGATCTAATAGATTGATTGCACCTGTTTCATCTAACATGTGAATCAACATTGCTGTAATTATTTTTGATGCTGAAAATAGGCAAATCGGGGTGTCTGGATTGGCAAGTACTGCATCTGAAGCCAGACCATCGGCAGAATTACCTGACGCATAACCCAGACTACGATTGAGAATAATCTCGCCTTTGCGTCTTAAGCACATGGTGATCAGGGGATGGTTGCCTGTTTGATACAGGTTTTCAATACTTTGCCAAATCTTTTCAATTTGTTGTTGGGTCATCCCTCCCAGTTCTGGAGAAACTTCATTTTTGCGCTGCGTGATACTGCTTAAGTCCTTGGGTACATAGCAGGTATTGGTTGAAAACAATTTCACAATCTTTTTCCATGATTATTTTTATTCCACGGCAGTGTGAACTGAGTTGAGCATGATGTCAGTGTCCCAATTGCCATGCGATTTGTAAAAAAAATGCAATAGTTTTGTAATTAAGCCTTATGGCGTATGGTTGTACGATATTTTTGCAATCTCACCCCACTTCCTTTAAAATAGGCGACTGCTGTAGTGATGCACGGCAGTTAAATTGATTTTGAAGAATCAATTTGATTTGTATCAAATATTTAAATTAAGCATCTCGGAGAAATCGAATGGCTTTAACAAACGCAGATCGCGCAGAGATCGTTGCAAAATTCGCTCGTGCTGAAAATGACACTGGTTCACCTGAAGTACAAGTTGCTTTATTGACTGCTCAAATCAATGATTTGCAAGGTCACTTTAAAGAACACAAACACGACCATCATAGCCGTCGTGGTTTGATCCGTATGGTTAACCAACGTCGTAAGCTTCTTGACTATCTTAAAGGTAAAGATGCTACTCGTTACAGCGATTTGATTGCTGCTTTAGGTTTACGTCGTTAATTCGATTTAAACTTTTATTTTCGGATTATTGCATGCTGAATGCTGTACTGATGAAAACTAAAGTCTATCCAGTATTTACTGGATAAAAGGGAAGGGGCGAATATTCGCTCCTTCTTCGTGTTTAAAATTAGTCTAACTAAAGATTTATTGTCTAGTGAGGTCGGCTTCTAAGCTTTGTCATTTATGCGGTTGATGTGAATGCCAAACCTTAGGGGTCTCCACTAGAATAAAATTAGGAAACAAAAATACATGTCAATGTTTAATGTTATTCGTAAAGAATTTCAATATGGTCAACATCAAGTTGTACTAGAAACAGGTCGTGTTGCTCGTCAAGCAAACACGGTTCTAATTACAATGGGTGGCGTAACAGTACTGGTTGCTGTTGTTGCACAACCTACTGCTAAAGCGGGTCAAGACTTCTTCCCACTTACAGTTAACTATCAAGAAAAACAATATGCTGCGGGTCGTATCCCAGGTGGTTATGGTAAGCGTGAAGGCCGTGCTTCAGAAGCAGAAACTTTAATTTCTCGTTTAATTGACCGTCCAATTCGTCCGTTGTTCCCAGAAGGGTATTACAACGAGATCCAAGTTACTGCAACAGTTGTGTCTTCAGACAAAACTATGGACGCTGACATTGCTGCAATGTTAGGTACATCTGCTGCACTTGCAATCGCTGGTACACCTTTCCGTGGTCCAATCGGTGGTGCACGTGTTGGTTTGATCAATGGCGAATATGTACTTAACCCAAATTTAGAACAACTTGCTCAATCTGACCTTGACCTTGTAGTTGCAGGTACAGAATCTGCAGTATTGATGGTTGAGTCTGAAGCAAAAGAACTTTCAGAAGACCAAATGTTAGGCGCTGTGCTTTTCGGTCATGACGAAATGCAAATTGCAATCCAAGCGATTAAAGAGTTTGCTGCTGCCGCTGGTGCAACAGAATCAACTTGGACTGCTCCAGTTAAAAACGAAGATCTTCGTACAAAATTAAAAGACGCATTTGAAGCTAAAATCTCTGAAGCGTATACCATTGCTGTTAAGCATGACCGTTATGCTGCTTTAGATGCACTTCAAGCTGAAGCAACTGCTCAATTCGTTCCTGAAAATGACGAAGCTGGCATTGCAGATGACTTAAACGAATTATTCGAAGATCTTAAATACCGTACTGTACGTGACAACATCCTTTCAGGAAAACCACGTATCGATGGTCGTGATACTAAAACTGTTCGTGGATTAGACGTACAAGTGGGTGTGTTAGATCGTGCTCATGGTTCATCATTATTTACACGTGGTGAAACTCAGGCGTTGGTTACAACGACTTTGGGTAATACTCGTGATGCGTTGATGGTTGATACCTTGTCTGGTACAAAAACTGACAACTTCATGTTGCATTACAACTTCCCTGCATATTCTGTAGGTGAAACAGGTCGTGAATCTGGTCCTAAGCGTCGTGAAATTGGTCATGGTCGTTTAGCACGTCGTGGTGTACAAGCTGTTCTTCCACCAGCTGATCGCTTCCCGTATGTGATTCGTATTGTATCTGACATTACTGAATCAAATGGTTCATCTTCAATGGCTTCTGTATGTGGTGCTTCATTATCACTTATGGATGCAGGTGTTCCTCTTAAAGCGCCAGTTGCTGGTATCGCAATGGGTCTAGTAAAAGAAGGCGAGCGTTTTGCTGTTCTTTCTGACATCTTAGGTGATGAAGATCACTTAGGTGATATGGACTTTAAAGTTGCTGGTTCTGCAAATGGTATTACTGCGCTTCAAATGGATATCAAAATCGAAGGTATCACAGAAGAAATTATGGAAGTTGCGTTGAATCAAGCCTATGCAGGTCGTATGCATATTCTTAATGCAATGAACCAAGTGATTTCACGTGCACGTCCTGAAATTTCTATGCATGCGCCAACATTCCAAGTGATCAACATCAATCCTGATAAGATCCGTGATGTGATTGGTAAAGGTGGTGCGACAATCCGTCAAATCACAGAAGAAACAAAAGCAGCGATTGATATCGAAGATAACGGTACTGTCCGTGTATTTGGTGAAACCAAAGCGGCTGCTCAAGCTGCGATTGCAAAAATCCAAGCGCTTACTGCTGAAGTTGAACCAGGTAAAATCTATGCTGGTCGCGTGATTCGCATCGTTGAATTTGGTGCGTTTGTAAATATCATGCCAGGTACAGATGGTTTACTTCACATCTCTCAAATTTCAAACGAACGCGTTGCAAACGTGACTGATATCTTGGCTGAAGGTCAAGACGTTAAAGTTCAAGTTGCTGACGTAGACAACCGTGGTCGTATTAAATTAACCATGAAAGATGTAGACCAAGCATAATATTTGCAAGGTTTAAATCCTTTAGGGTTTGATTAAAATTTAATACAGAAAAGACTGCCTTGTGCTTCGCCAAAGTTACAACTTTGGCTTGCTCAGGGCTTTTTTTATGGCATGATGCATAACAATAAAGACCAAAAATATCGTGAATATGCAAAGCTTTTATTTTTTTCAACACACAGATGAACCTTATACCTGTATACAAAAAGAACCTGTTTTTAATGCAGAGCAACAATTTGTCTGGGTGGATTGTACCCGTGAAGATGTGGTCAATCGTGCTGAGCTATGGCAAAAAGAAATCTATAATGCGACCGAAATTCATCTCAATGAATACCATATTCGAGATATTTTAAATATCGAACATCCATGCGCATTTGATGCAATGGAAGATTATGATTTATTGATTTTTCGTAAATTAATTACCCCAGATGATCAAATCGATAGTGGCGAAGATGCCCTTGAACAGCATGATCGTGTTTTTGGTTTGGCGTCCTCGCCAGTCAGTTTTATTATTACTTCACAAGCTTTAATCACCATTCATGAAAAGGGCAACCATGCCTTTGAAAGTTATCTTGCACGTATTTTCAATATCATGAATAAGAGTTTAGAAGAACAGAATAAACCACGTAAATTACCGACTACGCCTTTAGATTTAGCACTACGCTTGCTGAATAGTATGATTGATGGCTATTTGGATTTACGTAATCCTCTGTCTCGTCGGGTTGAATTCTGGCAACAAGAACTTTTGCAAGGCAATCGCCGCTTTACCAAGTGGCATCAACTGTTTCAGGAAAATCTGGTTTTTCAACAAATTGAAAATTTGTGCGAAGAACAAATAGATTCCCTACAGGAACTTCGAGATGAAATTGTTGAAAATTATGCGCATTTAAAAGGTAAAAAGCGCACTGAAAAGCAAGATATTATGTTGGTTCGCGTGGATGATCTGGTTAGCCATGTTGAGCGTATTCAAAAATATACGGTACGCTTAAGTACCGCAATTCAAACTGCAATAGATTTACATTTTTCTGCCATCGCCAATCAAACCAATGAGAATATGCGAATTCTTGCGATTATTACTGCGGTGTTTGCGCCATTAACCTTATTAACAGGGGTATATGGAATGAATTTTGAATTCATTCCTGGTTTACGTAGCCCGATAGGCTTCTGGGTGATGCTGGGTGTGATGTTGGGCTGTACGATTGGGCTGTTAATCTATTTTTACCGCCGTCATTTGGTCGGACGTGGTGAAAGAAGTGTGATTGATATGTTGGCACAACAGCATAAAAATCAGCACGTCAATTTACTCTGGTTTTTAGATTATGAACCGATCAAACAAACCATGAAAGAAGTCGAAAAAATCACAAAACTGAAATAATTAAGCATTATTCTAGTTGAGGATTTATCTGAGCTGTCTTTTGTAAAATTAAGTAGAGTTGATCTTTTAATCTTAATTTTTTCCGCTTGAGCTGCTCAATATTTTCATGAATATGATTGAGTGGATCAAGCTCAAGGTGACTGATTTCACGATCAAGTTCATCGTGGTCAATCAAAAGTTTAGCAAAATGCGGATCTTCTTGTTTTAAACTACACATGAGATCGCGGTGTTCTGGGAACATGTGTTTCAACTTTTTATTCATTACTTTCGAATTCATCAGAGCTCATTAACCTCTTTGTCAGAAAATTCTAAACGAAAAAACAAAAACGGAGAGACAAGTTCTCCATCATGACAGGTTAAATATTAACCTGTCACTAGGCATTAACATTTTGAAATGAATTAATGAGTATGAAGGTGAAGATGTTTGACTTGTTTACGCAATTGTTGAACTTCATCAAGTAAATCCATCATCATTGCAACGGCAGATAAACTGGCTTCAAAGTCACGTTGTAAACGATAGGCACGACGTGCGCGTGAGATGTCTTCTCCAAAAAATTGATGAATACGATCTTCAGGACGTGCAGGTAAAATTTCATATTCAAGCAATTGCAAAATCCAATCCGGACTTTGACCGCATGCCTCAGCAAAGTGCTTGAGATCTAGATTTAGGTTTTCATCCACGATTTCTGCATCATGGAAACCGTCATAGACAATTTCACGATATTGAATAGTTGTCATGATTGCTCTCCTTTAGCAAGGCTATGTTGGTATCTATAAAATTATGAACGGGGATTAAAGTCAGTAAAAGCATCAGCAAATTGTTGATAGGCTTTTTGCTGTGTTTCGGTGGTTGCTTTGGGATAAACAATATTGATCACCAAATAAAGATGACCTGGGGTTTTATGCGGTATCCCTTTGTCTTTTAAACGGAGTTGCTGATTGGGTTTGGCATTTTGTGGCACAGTAACTTTTACTTTGCCTGCAGGGGTATCAATTTCAATACTTTGACCAAGTGCTGCTTCCCAAGGTGTGACATCAACCGTGTAATAGACATCAGCACCTTCAACACGGATACGGTCAGTGTCTTGGTATTGGATCTCAATATAAAGATCGCCATTTTCACCACCGTTAATTCCAGCTTGCCCTTGTTTAGCAAGGCGAATTTGCTGACCTTCTTTCATGCCTTTGGGGATTTTAACTTGGAGGGTTTTCCGTTGTACCTCGGGTTCACCATAGGCGTTATAGGTTGGGATTTGTAAGGTGATACTCTGGGTTGCGCCTTCATAACCAATGCTTACAGGAATTTCAATACTGGCATGTTGGTCTTCACCTTTATAGCTGCGTTGTTGCTGAGAGCCGCGTTGCCCAAAATCTTGTTGATGTCCACCGCCAAAACCACCACCGAAACGTCCAAATAGATCTTCAAAACCACTAAAATCTTGTCCACCACTGCTACTGTACGAACGATGGAATTGGCTACCATCAAAACCACTTTGACCTGTAGATTGCCCACCAAACCCACCTGTATTGGCATAGGGGTTATCGAGTTCAAAATCGTATTGCTTTTTCTTTTCTTCATTACTTAAGGTGTCGTAGGCGACATTGATAGTCTGCATTTTTGCTTCAGCATCGGTTTCTTTACTCACGTCGGGATGATATTTACGTGCGAGTTTTCGATAAGCTTTCTTAATTTCGTCTGGTGTCGCACTTCTAGAAACACCCAAATCTTCATAATAATTTTTTGCCATACTTAAGGTCATTATTTTGTTTAACTTTATTCTAGTTTTATGCCTTTTTGGCTACAGATGGAAGAGCAACTTAGTGTGGTTATTGTTTCAAAACTTATCTAGCACAAAAGCCCGCTTATTGCTGATAAAGGTGGTGTTTCATGTTCTATGGGCTTTGTGTGTTCGGGTTGGTGCTTTGGTTAAGTAAATGACGATTCCAAATAGCTATTTAACCTTTTAATTTATAAAACTTGCTGATTATGCTTTGAATTTTAATTGAAAAAAAAGAGCAAACTGAATTTGCTCTTTTCTTGGTAAAAATCGATAGTTAAATTTCTGCAAATTTAAACCATTCAGATCTTAATAGATTAACTCAAATGCTCACCAAACAGATTCAAAGCTTCTTTTGCAGTGAACTGATATTTTTTATTGCAAAATTGGCAATCCATTTCAATTGGATTTTGAATTTCTAGAGTTTCTTTGACCGCATCTAGACCAATCTGGATCAATGCATTTTTGCATTTATCGCGTGAACAGGTGCAATTGAATTGAAGCTGTTCAACGTCTGGAAGACGAACCTCTTCTTCATTGTATAAACGGTAAAGAATTTCTTGTGCAGTTAAATCCGTCAATTCTTCAGGCTTTAAGGTCTGCGTCAACATAATCAAACGTGGCCATAAATCTTCATCTACACGTTGTTGTTCTTCTTCATTATTACGTGGTAATAACTGAATCAGTAAACCGCCTGCATTGTGGTGCGTGCTTGCCAAGACAATACGTGTTGGAATTTGTGCAGAAAGGTCATAATACTGCATTAAACAAGCCGCAAGCGTCGGTTGATCAAGTGGCACAATCCCTTGATAACGCTCACCAAATTCAGGTTCAATATTGATAAATAACACAGGTTGTTGCAACGTGCTGAGCACAGTACTGCTGTCTTCACTCAACATAAAATGCGGATCTTCTTCATAGTCTGCAAGTGCACGTACATCACCTAAATGGTTGCATTCAGCCATCGCCCATTTAAATGTACCTTGTGCTTGAATTTGTAAGCTAATACGTCCTTTAATTTTTAATGTGCTTGCAAGTAATGCTGTAGCACTCAACATTTCACCCAATAAAATGCGCACAGCAGGTGCATAATTACGCTGCGATAGAATCGTTTGTAGTGCTGTATCTAAATGTACAATTTCACCACGTACAGGGCTATCTTCAATATAAAAACGTTGACGTAAATCAGACATAAAATTCTCCAAATCCCTGTTTAGATGGTGGCGATATTATAAATCACAAGTTTATTTCACCTGAAAAACGGTGCATCTTAAAGTTAATTTTCGTCATCACGCATAATATTAATACGATCATGCTTGGCATGTGCGGTTTGAGCTTTTGCTGTGGGTCTTTCTAAGCCTGATTCATCCAAATCTGGAACATCTTTATATTGCTCAGGATTGTGGTTTTCAACTTGCGCATCGCTTTCAAACAGGTGCTCAAGCTCCGAAATAAAGTCCCGATAGCTTTCAAAAAGCTTTTGCTCATCGGTATAAATACGCTGTTGACGTGTTAACAGTTCTTCATCGTAGTTTCTAAATAGCTCAACACTATCATAAGCCTCTTGTTTACTCATGCCCAGTTCACACAATGCTCGATAACCCATACCCAAGGAGGTTAAATAGGTTTCACGCCAAATATGTTTAACTCCGACATCACGCAGGAGGTGCATGTGATAACGATCTCGTGCTCGAACCAATAAGGTAAGGTTTGGATAATTGAGCAAAATATGTCGCGCAACATTCATTGAATCTTCAACATTATCAATTGCCAATACAAAAACCTTGGCCTGCTCAATTCCGGCTGCACGGAGTAAATCGGGTTGAGTCACATCGCCATAATACAAAGTACCACCATAGCGTCGAACAAAATCAATTTTTTGTAAATTATTATCAATGGCGGTAAAGGTAAAATGACGGATACGGGCTAAACGAGCAACAATTTGCCCTACACGACCAAAACCAGCAACAATAAGAGCAGGGTGTTCGTTGGGAATTTCATCGTATTTCGGTGCACTGTCTTTATTGATTAATGGCAATACTTGTGTACTTACCAACCAGAAGAAGATTGGGGTCAGTACCATGGATAAGGTCACAATTAAGGTGATGGGCTCCATGATTGCTTCAGCCAGTACTTTTTCGCTTTTTGCCACGTTTAATACCACAAAGGCAAATTCACCCCCTTGGGCTAAACAGGTTGCGACCATTAAACTGTTGGTCCAACTCATTTTTTTATAACGTGCAATGGCTGCCATCACGATCATTTTGATTAGAATTAAACTGATTGCGCCACCAATAATCAGTAATGGCATATCTGCAATTAACGAGATTTGCGTGGTCATTCCCACCGTCATAAAGAATAAACCGAGCAATAAACCTTTAAAGGGCGCAATACTGGCTTCAAGCTCATGACGGAATTCAGAGTCAGCCAGAAGCACACCTGTTAAAAAAGCGCCTAAGGTTGTGCTGATCCCGAGTGTATCCATCAACAACACCACACCCAGCACGATAAATAGGCCAACAGCTGTGATCAGTTCTGTTGCACCACTTTTTGCCACAAAGCGGAAAAATGGTCGCATCACATAACGGCTAAACAGAAATAAACCTGTAAACGTGGCGATAATCGCAGCAAAGTAAGCAACGCCATGATGACTTGATTCGCTACCTGCTAAGAGAGGAATGATGGCAAGTAATGGAATCGCAGCAATATCCTGAAACAGTAAAATTGAAAAGGATTGCTGACCATGGGTGGTATTGAGTTGTTGTTTTTCTTCCAAAAGCTGTAAAACAAAGGCGGTTGAAGAAAGTGCTAAGGCAAAACCAATCACAAAACTTGCAGGGAGTGATTGTTGAAAGATTAAATAGATGGTTCCCATCAGCACCAAACCAGTAACCCCGACCTGTAAACTTCCCATTACAAAAATGGATTGGCGCATTTCCCATAAACGCTGTGGGCGAAGTTCTAAACCAATCAGGAACATCAGTAAAATCACCCCAAATTCGGCAAGGTGCATGATTTCCTCTGGATCATTGGCGATGTTAAACGCGCTTGGACCTAGAAGTATTCCTGTAAATAAATAACCCAGTACGGTGGCAATACCGAGTTTTTTCCCTAGAGGAACCAGAATTAATGCTGCACCAAGGAAGATGGTGATTTGGAGTAACAGTGACATTCACTTGCCTTAAGTTTTTTTCTTTCTTTAGAAATTGTAGCGTGATTTTGTGATTGACTTGGAGATATTTATTGAGAAATTGTCTTTTTACCCAATAAAAATTTAAAAGTGATTAGCAAGGTAAAAACGAGAACTGATGTGTAAATAAAGACGTGATAATAAATTGTATTGAAAATCCATTGCTTTATATGGCGGTAGATTTTTGCATTTTTCTAAATGATCTATTTATGCTGATGATCGTGGGCTTAAATGGAATACTATATTTTTCAATTTATTTAGAAAAACTTAATAAAATTTAAATTTTATTTAAAAATTCAATTGGGAATAATTCTCATTTGTCTTAATATAATGGAATCTTAACTTTTATAATGACTAGAATCTAAGATGAAAAAAATGACAAAAAAAATTTTCTGTGGGATCTTCTTATTGTTTGTAACTCAACTTTCATATTCATATTATGGGAGTTGTGAAGATATTCTAATGGATTTAAAGCTTTTCTGTAATGGTTCATCAGGCGGTCCTGAGTGTAAAAGACTAGCTGAGTCAGCTAGCTCCTGTCCACCTAATGACGTAGGTCAATTACCAAGAATAGAAGTAGAGGCTATAAAACCTAGTCCATTCCCTAGCATAAATGATCCTTGGCTTGGTGGTGGTACTTCTGGTGGAGGTGGTGGTTCTACGAGCACGGGTCCAACGTCGAGTTCTGAGGATACGGAGTTTATTGTACCTGCTTTTACCCAGACACAATGTTCAGCGGATAGCACTTCTAATCCTATCGTGATTGCAAATGGAAAAAAAATACAGCAGGAGCTAGATTTTACAACCACTGGTGAGATGCCTTTAGCGTTTATTCGCTATTATGATTCTTTTGCGAAAGGTAATGCTAATTTTTCAATTAATGGACAGTGGAGGCATAATTTTGATTATCGTTTAGCTATAGATCCTCAGGGAAAGAGAATTCGACAATTACCCAATGGTGAAAATTATTACTTAAATGAATTAACGCGTATTCAGAAATCTAATAACGAATTTATTGTTAGCTTACCAGATGGTGGGGTTGAAGTTTATACGTTAAATGGAAGGTTGCTTAGTAAAAAGAATGCTTATGGTATCGGTTGGATACTTTCTTATGATGAAAATAAAAGATTAATTAAAGTCACACATACCAATGGAAAGAGGATTGATTTAACTTGGAAGCAAGGTGGTATGTTGAGTTCAGTCACAGATCCATCCGGGAAAAAATATAATTATATTTATAATACATATGATTTCTCTTTTGAATTTTTCAATATTAATTGGACGATAAAAATCCCCTACTTAGCATCAGTAACTTATCCTGATAGTTTAGGTTCACGAACTTATCATTATGGAGAAAATGGAGCTGTCTCCGATATGCTGAGTGGGATATCGATTAATGATAAGCGTTACAATAGCTATTCTTTTAATGGAAAAAAAGCGGTTCAAAGCGGTCGTAGCGATGGTACCCAAGTTGATAGGTTAACTTTTGGTGATAACTATACAATAGTTACCAATCCTTTAGGCGCAGTTTCTAAATATATTTATACTGATAATAAAAAAAATAAACTGGCAAAAGTAGAAAGAAGTGGGGTAAATAACTGCCCGAATAGCAGTATGGAAAATACTTACGATAACAATGGATATGTGATTTCCACCAAAGACTGGAATGGCGTAGAGACACAATATCAGCGTGATCGTTTTGGCAGAGTCACTCAAGAAACTATAGGTATCCAAAATAGTGATGCTTCCAATGCGTATATC
Organism: Acinetobacter sp. BIGb0196; assembly: GCF_011759595.1. Classification (NCBI taxonomy): domain Bacteria; kingdom Pseudomonadati; phylum Pseudomonadota; class Gammaproteobacteria; order Moraxellales; family Moraxellaceae; genus Acinetobacter; species Acinetobacter sp. BIGb0196. The sequence goes on from NZ_JAAOZA010000001.1 coordinate 198,865, forward strand.
AAAAAATATAGCTACCTTGGAGAAACCAGTTTAATCACTCAAATTCAAATGCTTGATGGATCTAATCGTTTAATTCGAGAGGAAACTTATAGTTATTATGCTGCAAATGAACCCGCTAAAAACCGCTTAAAAAGCTTCTCCGTCTGCGACCAACACAGTTGTCGTAAAGAACAATACAGTTATACCTTCCATGCCAATACGATGCTGGCAACGATGGCCGTCACTAAAAATGGAAAGATCAGCCGTTATATGTATGACACAGCTGGAAATCTGATCGAGTTTAAGAATGCCTTGGGGCAAACCACGACATATAGCAATTATGATGCTTTAGGCAATGTGGTTAAAATTACTTCAGCCAATGGGCAAGACATTCAATACAGCTATGACAGTCGGGGGCGAGTAACCAGTGAAGCCTTGAAAAATTCACTGGCGAGGTATATCCAAACACGTTATGAATATGGAGCTTTTGGTCGTACCAAAACCATCTATCCAAATGGAATGGTTGAAAAAACGACCTATAACGATAATGGAACGATTGCCAGTATTAGTCATGGCACTGCCCGTAATGTCATCAGCCAACAGAACTACAGTTATTCCAATTTGGGTGTCCTACAACGAGTAGAGTATCGTGAAGGTAATACTGTTCGCTACGCTCGAGCAAATGACCAAAACCAGTTGGGTTGGATAACAGCAGACAAAGGTAATAATGGTCAGAACATTGCTCGGGAATATGATGGCAATGGCAATGTGATTAAACAAAGCAATGCACTGGGCCAGGTAAAAACCTTTAGCTATGATGCCATGGGGCGTTTGCTGACAGAAGGTCAGCTAGATGGCTCAATTGTAAGATACACATGGGATTCCCTAGGTAACTTAACCTCAGTCACTGATCCAGCTGGTAATACAACCACCTATAGCTATAACGGTTTCGGGGAAGTTCTTACCCAGAAGAGCCCAGCCACTGGTCAAACCAGCTACACTTATGACAATGATGGGAATCTCATCAGCTTGACCCGTGCCGATGGCAGTATCACCAATTATAACTATGATGCCTTGAATCGAAAAACTCAGGCCAGAACAGGTGATCAGGTTCAAGTCTGGCGTTATGATGATTGTACCAATGGCATTGGAAGATTATGTGCAACCTCAGATGGGATAACGGGTAAAGGCTATGGTTATACCAAATCAGGCCAACTCACCGTTCAAGTGACTAAAATTGATGGTACAGAATACAATTATTACTGGTTATACGATGATTATGACCGTGTGTTTCAAGAAGGTCATGAACTAATATTTAATAGCGTGTATATATATGACGAACTGAATCGAGTCAAGGAGGTAATATTCAAATTCGATACAGATATTATCATAACTGTGGTGAGTAATATTCTTTATGAACCCTATGGTGGAGTTAAAAGTTGGACCTATGGCAATGGTCTGACTGAAAAGCGCAGTTATGATCAGGATTATCGCTTGACTGGTATTCGTGGAAACTTACAAAACTATGATTACAGCTACAACAGCAATGACTGGATCACGCAAGTCAAAGATGTTGTAGACGATAGCAAGAGCCTTAGTCATGAATATGATGCGATGGGCCGTTTACTTGGTTCTAGTACAAATGTACAAGCACTAAGATGGGGCTACGATACGGGGTCGAACAGACTGAACCAGTCCAGTAATGCAGCACGTTATGAAATTTCTGCTGGAAATCAGCTTAAATCAATGACCACTGCTGCGGGTATACAATCGTATAGTTATGACACGCTTGGAAACTTAACTGCTCGTACAGGTCCGGTCGGAACAGCTAATTACAACTATGCTTATGATGGTTTTGGGCGTCTTAAAACAGTGAAATCAGGTGAAAGCGTTACACGTTATGATTATGATGTGGACAATCTTCGCAGTCGTAAAGTCAATGGTTCAGCCCGCACAGATTATATTTATACGCCTGATGGTCGTTTAACAGCAGAGACATGGCGAGTTGGTAGCATAGGCCGTTTCTATATCTGGTTAGGTGGCGAACCTATCGCTCTGTTCACAAGAGGTGATGTACATTTCATACACAATGATCATTTGGGTCGGGCAGAATCAATTACTGCCCCAAATAAGTCGGTGGTGTGGAAGGCTTCTAACGGTAGTTTTGGGCGTACAGTGACGAATGAAACATTAGGTGTTTTTAATCTTGGATTCCCTGGGCAATATTATGATGCAGAGAGTACACTTTGGTATAACTGGAACCGTTATTATGATGCAAGTATAGGGCGTTATACTCAGAGTGATCCGATTGGATTGGCGGGTGGTTTAAATACCTATGCTTATGTAGAAAATAATCCGATTAATTACACAGATGAAAATGGGCTTAACCGTAATGGCAGGCTTCTGAATCCTTCTGGTGGATCAGCTCTTATTAACTATCAAGCGGTGTCTTTAATAAATCAAATTCGACGTTATGATCCATCATTTAATTATTCAACAATTAGTAATACTTACAGCCCAGCAAGATATAATAGAAGCAATATTAATGAGTTAACTGAAAAGCTACGTAATGCTCAAGCAGCAGGCCAATGTGGAAGTGGTGTCTCCAACCAAAGACAAACCAATCCTGTTGAAAAAATTACTAATCTTAGACCAACTCATGGCCCAACAATGAGTAGAAAAGATTTAAATGAACTAACGCAAAGTATTAGGCAACAAGGTGTAAAAGTACCAGTTACTGTAACAAAATATAATGGTCAGCTATATATTCTTGATGGTCATCATAGGGTAATTGGAGCCAATCGATCAGGGATATTTGAAGTGCCGATTGAAAGAGTTGAATTACCATATGGTTATTACAGAACTCCAGCAGATCTTATATACACACCAGGAGGGTATTAATGGATATTATTTATTCTATTCGAGCAAACATAATATCTTGTAGAAATGTTTTGTTAAATGGAAATCCCAAAGAGCATATTGTTGATTGCATCCAATATGTTGTTGATAACTCTTCATTCGTTCAAGTGGAGAGTACACGTAGAATACTTGATTTTTGTTTAAAAGAAGTATTATTACAAATTCAATCCTCCGATTTCCGTAGCGCAGGAATGATTTTGAATTTAATACACAATCTACCGCTAGATAAAGAAAAAGAAGAATCATGGGATGTTGATTATTTTTTATCTTCAGAATTAATTACTTTTTTACGAAATTATAAAACAATCATATCCGCAAGAAAAATAGCATTTTTTATCTGTGGAGAGTTAAGCCCTAAATATATTGAATAAAAAGTATTGAATAGAATGACGAATATAGAAAATATTAACAAAATGCTTTTTGAAAAGAGCATCGTTATTAAAATGAATTTTGATTTTGAAGATCTTTCCTATAACTTAATTCTGGAAATAGGATCGGATTTAGATGATCCTAGTCCTCTAATTATATTATTTAAAGATATCTCTAATTTTCAGCTTAATGATTTTGGAGGAGGGCTTAATCAATTTATGTTTAGTCAAATAACTAAAAATAATGATGGTTTGGATAGAATAAAATATTCCTTTGAGGACGAGGATAGAGAAAAGGTATTTTTTAATTTTTATTCATTTGAAATTCTTTAAGGTAGTTTTTTATTGTCATAATAATTTATATAATCTAATTCTTGGAGTGGTTAGTATGAATGAAAGATAATTAAATAAGCTGATAAAAGTATTAGGCAATAAGGTGTAAAAGTACCAGTTACTGTAACTAAACATAATGGTCAGTTATATATACTTGATGGTCATCATAGAGCAATTGCATCTCCACGAGCAGGGATATATTAATAGAGTTGAGTTGCCATTTAGTCATTATAGGACCCCAGCAGATCTTATATACACACCAGGAGGTTACTAATGGATAGTAAAATTAATCCTATTTGGGCAGACATAATAGGTAGTAGAAATATTTTACTAAATAGAAGGATAAATGAGTGTGTTGCCCCTTCCCTTCGAGACGCAATAGATAACTTGTCATCTATTCCAGTTGAAAGTACGCGAAGGATATTTGATTTTTGTTTAAGAGAAGTACTATTGCAAATACAATCCTCAGATTTCTATAGTGCAGGTATGATTTTGAATTTGATACATAATCTACCTCTAACTATGGAAAAAGCAAAATCATGGGATGTTGATTACTTTTTATCTATTGAATTAAGTACTTTTTTGGAAAACTTCGAAATAATCATATCTGCTAGAAAAATAGTATTTTTTATCTGTGGAGAGCTAAGTCCTAAATATATTGAATAAAAAGTATTGAATTGGAATCAGCACCATGAAATTGATAAAAATACTGATAATTACAATTTACTTAATGGCAGGAAGTGGTTGTAATACATCAATATTCGTTTATGCAAGCAATTGAATCAAGATATGAGGATATTCAACATACAACAACAAACTCAACTCAATTCTTGCGGATCAACATCTATGGTGACTTTCATCGTAGAAGGTTTGCTATGTAACAGCTGTTGCCACCATTGGCGAATATAAAAATGCATTTTTGCCCGATCTTGAGAAAGCAAAACCACATGGGCTTGGTAACGCCCTGCTTTACGTTCCATCGGCGCTGGAATCGGTCCCCAAATATCAATTAAATTCTCTTCGGCAGTTTGTCTAAGGAGCTGCGTCATTTCAGTCAAAAACTTTAAATTTTCTTCCTGATGCTTTGAATCACAACGGATCAAAGCTGTATAACGAAAGGGTGGAAGTAGTGCGGCTTGGCGATCTTTTAAGGTTTGTTTGGCAAAGGTCCGATAGTCATTATGAATCAAGGTGTTTAATAACGGATGATCCGGTCTTAGGGTTTGTAAATAGACTTCACCCTTCATTTCACCACGACCCGCACGACCTGCAACTTGAATAATTAATTGCGCAGTACGTTCTGTAGCACGGAAATCCACACTCAACAAACCTGCATCGATATCCAAAATTGCCACTAAGGTGACATAAGGAAAGTGATGTCCTTTTGCCAGCATTTGAGTACCAAGTAAAATGGTCGGTTCACTTTTTTGGATTTGATCATAAATCTTTTGCCAACTGCCAACCCGACTGGTTGAGTCACGGTCTACGCGTAGGACGGGGAAATGAGGGAACAACTCATTCAAAGTTTCTTCAACTTTGGCGGTTCCCATGCCGATAGGCTTTAATTGTTGTTGATTGCATTGAGGGCAAGCATCAGGCATACGATTAATCGTGCCACAATGATGACAATGTAAATGCTGATAAGGCTTTAAATGCAGGGTAAAGTGAGCATCGCAGTTGGGGCAATTGGCCTGCCAACCACAGCTTTCACAGATAAGCACAGGGGCATAACCGCGCCGATTTAAAAAAATCAGAACTTGTTCTTTTTTCTCTAAACGTTTTTTGATTTCAGCAATCAAAACATCACTTAAGCCATGCTGTTTTTTTGCCACTTTTAAATCAATCAAATGCATTTTCGGCATAATTGCGGCACCAGCACGTTGATTTAACTCAATCCGTGTCAGCTTTTCTTGGCGAGCAAGATAATAACTGTCGATGCTTGGCGTGGCAGAACCTAAGATAATCGGGCAATTTTCTAAATGTGCACGATACATGGCCACATCGCGAGCATGATAGCGAAAGCCTTCTTGTTGTTTAAAAGAAAGATCATGCTCTTCATCTAAAATAATCAAACCCAAATGTGGCAAAGGCGTATAAATTGCAGAGCGTGTACCTAAAATAATAGAGGCTTTGCCCGTTTGCGCATGCTGCCATGCTTGTAAACGTTTAGTGTCATTTAAGCCTGAGTGCAGTAAGGCGATATTGCAATGAAAACGTGATTGAAAACGACTGATGGTTTGTGGGGTTAAGCCGATTTCAGGCACTAAAACCAAGACTTGTTTGCCTTGTTTAAGTACTTCATGCATCACTTGCAAATAAACTTCGGTTTTACCACTCCCAGTTAAACCATCCAATAGAAATGCTTGATATTTTTTCTGCGCTTTTAAAATCGCTTGAATGGCTTTCTTCTGATCGTCATTTGGCGTGAGTGGCATCTGTGCCAATTGCACAGGTTCTGGCGTGACATTTTGTGGTTCTAAATCACAACGAACAATGTCTTTTTTCTCAAGGACTTTGAGTGTGGCTGTTTCAACACCACTTAAATTAAGAATGTTTTCCTGTGTCCCTTTCGGGTGTAGCTTTAAAATTTTATAGGCTTCTTGTTGTTTTTCAGAACGCTTAACTTTGTCTTCGGCATGTAAGTCTAAAAGTTTCCAGATACGTGCCAATAAATTATAAGGTTTACCTTGGCGTAATAAGGTAGGTAACGCCGTTTGAATCACTTCACCGATAGGAAATTGATAATATTGTGATGACCATGTCAATAAACTTAAAACTTTACTGTCTAGAATAGCCTGTTCATCTAACAGTTCAGTAATGGCTTTGAGTTTGAAATGAGAATCCACAGGTTCATCAATCGGTACTTTCTTAACAATAACACCAATCAGATTTTGTCTGCCAAAAGACACTGCAACACGCGCACCGACTTCAGCTTGCGCATATTGTTCAGCGGTGACTTGGTAATCAAAGCAGTCATTCAAATAGACTGGAACAGCAACTTGAATACGATAAATCGTCTGTGGCGTAGCAAGGGTATTCGACATTTTTAATTTAGTGACTCATTAATTTAGTGAGGCTGTGATGAAATTGTTTCATGTCCAGATTCGGCTTGTGTTAGAGTGTAACAGTCATCTATAAACATGAATATGAATGATTTATAGGGTATGACGCAACAGCGTAATCAAAAAATTTTGGAAAACTAGAGCATAATAATGCCAGCATATCAATTTACTGCAATTGATGCTTCAGGAAAGCAGCAAAAAGGCGTGTTAGAAGGAGATTCCGCACGCCAGATTCGACAACAACTACGGGACAAGGAATTGATTCCTGTCACGGTGGATGCTGTTGAACAAAAAGATAAAAATAAAAGTTCAGGATTTTTTCAACGTAAATTCTCGGCTTATGATCTGGCTTTAATGACACGTCAACTTTCTGTTTTGGTCGCTGCTGCGATTCCTTTAGAGGAAGCATTACGAGCAGTTGCCAAACAAAGTGAAAAAGTGCATGTACAAAATCTTTTACTTTCGGCACGTTCAAAAGTGCTTGAAGGGCACTCTTTGGCTCAAGCGATGCAACAAACAGGACGCTTTCCAGATTTGTATATTGCGACCGTTGCTGCGGGTGAACGTTCAGGGCATTTAGATTTAATTTTAGATCAATTATCTGATTACACCGAAAACCGCTTTGCGATGCAAAAGAAAATTCAAGGTGCGATGATCTATCCAATCATCTTGATGTTTATGTCTTTTGCGATTGTGATGGGGTTAATGACGTATGTTGTTCCAGACATTGTTAAAACCTTTGACCAAAGTAAGCAAGCCTTGCCATGGATCACTGTGGCGTTAATGAAAGCCAGTGAGATTATTCGGCAGGCTTGGCCCTTTATGCTGGTGTTTAGTGTGGTTGGGATCTTTTTATTGATTCGGTTCCTACGAACTTCTGCTGGGCACTATGCTTTTGATCGTTTAACACTCAGATTGCCATTATTTGGTAAATTATCTCGTGGTATAAATGCAGCGCGTTTCGCCAGTACCTTATCTATTCTTACCCAATCAGGCGTGCCATTGGTTGATGCTTTAAAAATTGGAGCAGCGGTGAGTAGCAATTGGGTGATACGAGATGCTGTTAATATTGCAGCAGAGAAAGTCACAGAAGGTGGAAATCTTGCAACACAATTGGAGCGTTGTGGTTATTTCCCACCGATGATGGTACAAATGATTAAAAGCGGTGAAGCTTCGGGTGAGTTAGATCGAATGTTAAGCCGTGCATCAGATATGCAGGATCGAGAAGTATCCTCATTTATTTCAACATTATTGGCTTTACTGGAACCCTTAATGTTGGTGTTTATGGCTGGTATTGTTTTGGTTATTGTGATTGCAGTCATGTTGCCAATCGTCAATATGAACAATATGATTTAAGCCAATTATTTTTATAAAGAATATATAGAGAGTAAGCAGATGCAACGAAAGATGAATAGGACTCGTCAGTCAGGTTTTACCTTAATTGAAGTGATGGTTGTGATTGTTATTTTAGGCGTACTTGCAGCATTGATCGTACCCAATGTGATGGGACGTGGTGAAAAAGCCAAAGTTGACACCACTAAAATTGCATTAAAAGGTGTAGCGGGTGCTTTAGACCAGTATAAACTGGACAATGGGCGTTATCCGACAAGCCAAGATGGTGGTTTAGACGCGCTTGTAAATCAACCTGCAACGGCTAAAAACTGGTTACCTGGTGGTTATGTTAAAGGTGGTTATCCGAAAGACAGTTGGGAAAATGATATTCAATATGTGATCCCAGGTTCTGAAGGCCGTAAATTTGATTTATATTCGTTTGGTGCCGATGGTAAACAAGGTGGTGAAGGAAATGATGCAGATATTTATTACCAACCTTAATTGAAGATTATTTAGGTTATTATTTATGGGATTAATCACTTCATTTAATCGAGTTAATAAATCTTGAGTGAAGTGATAATCTTTCTTGTTTGCTAAAGTGTATTTAATTTATTGAAATATAACAGCTATTTAAAATAACGATGTTTGAGAGTTATAATAAGAATTATTCCCATATTTAATAGTTACAAGAAAGTTAAATTGTGTATAAAAATAGACTTTTTATTTAATTAAAAGCTTGCATAATAGTTCTCAGGGCAATCTGAATTGCTTAGGAGGATGAGATGAAAGCATTATTATTACCAGATGAAATCAGCCAGTTTCATTGGACTATGCTCAAATCTGTTCTTTTAATTTTGAGCCTATTACCGATTAGCCAGTTTTTTCTCAATATTTGGCAAGTTGCCGATGCCAATAGCCAGATCATGATTGGTTTTATGGCGATTAGCGTATTTAGTGCATTATCTATTATTAGTTTTTATAATGCCTTAAATTTGACAGTATTTCAGTTAAAAACTGAATTCTCATCATTATTAGAACAATATTTAGTACGTTCATATCGTTATGTGCCAATGTTATTTTTAGCTGCAATGATGTCTTATTTGGTGACTCAACTTTAGTTGAAATATCATGGAAAACCGAGGGTATAATCCTCGGTTTTTTTGCACTACAATTTAATGATTCAGGTTTATTCAACTAAGTCGGCTGAACAAGGCTCATGGTGATTTTGCGCACAATCGGTAAGATAAAAAGTAATACTGGAAAGGCAATCAGCCAAGAAATCCCCCAAGCTGAAAGCCATGTGTATAGCGAAAAATTCTCAAAACCCATGCTTCTGAATGTACTGATACATGAAACAATAAATGTCATGATAATGGACAGTAACAAAGGTAAAACAATCGCTGCATAGCGATTTGGAATCTTTTTAAAATTAAAATAAGACGATTTAGAATTTTGCACTTTTTACTCCGTAAACCAACAAACGCCAGTGCCGCATCAAAATATTAAAATCTTGATTTAAATAGCCCCAAGCCTTGTTGGAGATATGTTGGCACGTTGATTGACGTAAACGTTTACGGCTTTATGATCAGCGAAAATAATTTAGCATAAACTTGAAAAAAATATAATAAAAAATGCGCCGAAAATATTTTCAATTTCGTTTTGATAGGGCTTGGATTGAACATGATTGTCTTTTTAACAGGATCATTTGTCTGTTTTGTATAAGGTTGATCGCTTTAAATTTATCTAAAATGATTTTATCTCTTGAGATGAATTGATAAAAATACGAGGACTCAGCAATGCAACAAATAGAATGGAATGATTTTCTTAAGGTAGAGTTACGGATAGGAAAAATTATTCAAGCCGAAGTGTTTGAGAAAGCGCGTAAGCCTGCTTATATTTTGCATGTTGATTTTGGCGAAGTGCTCGGTGTGAAGAAATCGAGTGCGCAAATTACCAACCTGTATCAACCTGAAGATTTAATTGGGAAGCTTGTGGTTGCTGTTGTGAATTTTCCAAAAAAACAAATTGGACCGATTCAGTCAGAGTGTTTAGTGACGGGTTTCCATAATCAAGATGGGCATGTGACGTTGTGTGTGCCTGATGCAAATGTGCCATTGGGAACAAAGTTACTTTAATCATTGAATCAAGCGCTTTGTTGAGGTTGACCTCATCTCCTTAAACCAGAGATGAGGGATTCAAGCATTAACGTCTAGATTTAAAGCTAATATCGACTGCTTTAGGTCGATAGATCCAACCTAAAATTAATAATAAGAGGGATAGCAATAAAATAGGGTAATCACTAAAGCGGGTGTACCAAGTTTCACCTTGCATGGCAGGTAAATCACCACGAAGCACAGCTTTTTGATCTACAGGGGCTTGTTTTACAATATGCCCATTGTGGTCAATAAATGCTGTTACACCTGTATTGGTAGCACGAATAAACCAACGTCCATTTTCCTTGGCACGCATTTGCACCATTTGAAGATGTTGTAATGGACCTGCTGTACCGGTGAACCACGCATCATTAGAAACAGTCACTAAAAAGTCACTATTAATCGCATTTCGTCGAGTGAGATTCGGGTAGGCCACTTCATAACAAATGGCTGCAGCTAAATCATGTCCTTTAATATTAAAAGGTTTCTGATTGGATGCACCTTGGGAAAATCCACTCATGGATGGATCATTTTGTAGCGCAGGTAACACCCAAGCCAATAATCCTGAAAGTGGAATATATTCACCAAAAGGCACCAGACGTTGTTTTTTATATAAGCCTGAAGAATCCGCACCAGAAGCCATCATACTGTTGTAGTACATTGGATAGCCATTTTTCTGCGATTCTTTTAAGTCCCAATAAGGAATACCCGTTACCCATGCTGTGCCTGAACTTTTGGCTTGTTGATCCATCATATCCAAGAATTGTTGAATATCTGTTTGGAACAATGGAATCGAGGATTCTGGCCAAACAATCAGATCTCGGCCCCATTCAGTACGGCTTAAATTGACGTAAATTTCTAAGGTTTTAACCTGATATTCAGTTAACCATTTTAAATCTTGCGGAATATTGCCTTGAATCAAAGAAACGGAGAGCGGCTTTTCTGCTTTCGGTTGTACGAAAGTGATAAACGATGCGCCCCATGCGCCAAGGATTAAAATGATTGCAGGAAAGATCCAAAAGACTTTTCTATTTAAAATTTCAACCAATGCACAAGCAAGGATAATCACAACAAAAGATACTGCAAACACACCAAACAGTGGAGCATAGCCATCTAAGAGTCTTTCAGTGAATGCGTAACCTGCAAATAACCATGGAAAACCAGTAAAGACCCAAGTCTTCGACCATTCAAAAATAACCCACAAAGGAGCGAAAGTTAATGGCGTTTCAGGAAAGAATCTACGATATACCCAAGTCTGAATCGCGGTAAAAAGCCCCATGACAATGGCCATGATGGCGATCATTAAGACACTTAATACAGCATTGGTATCTCCATACACATGAATCGATGTATAGAGCCAGAATGCGCCAACAAACCATAGGCCAAAGCCATAGCTTAAGCCAATCGCAAATGCTTGGCGTGGTGTACGGCCTTTTAAGCAAGCATACAGCAGGGCAGGCGATAAAATTGCCAACCACCACCAATAATAAGGCGCCAGTGCTAAACTGAACACTGCGCCTGACATTAACGAAATCAATAATGGGAAAATGAAGGGCAGCTGTTTTTGTTGTTGTGATGAATTTAACAGCTTGTCAAAGTATGCTCTCATTTATGTACAGCTCGAATCAGATGAATAGTGCGTGCATCTGCTTCAATAATTGTAAATTCCCAATCTTCAAGCTCAACCACTTGGCCTTGAAGATCACTCACTAGACCAATTTCTTGAAGCAGTAATCCGCCCATAGTCTCTACTTCATCGTCAGGAAATTCAGCATCTAAAACATTGTTAAAATGTTCGATTGGTGTAAGTGCTTGCACAATCCATGTATTGGCTGTGGTATGGGTTGTATCTGGAATGATAAATTGTGCTTCTTCGTCAACGTTATCATGCTCATCTTCAATTTCGCCGACAATCTCTTCTAGAATATCTTCTAAAGTGACCAGCCCTGCTGTTGAACCATATTCATCAATTACAATGGCAATATGGGTTTGAGTGTTTTTTAACATCCTCAAAACTTGGTCGGAACGGGCACTTTCTGGGACAAATAATGGCTGACGCATTAACGCATGCACATCTACAACAGATGAACGATCAGTTAAAAAGGGTAAAAGATCTTTAGCAAGTAAAATACCCACCACGTTTTCAGGCTGATCAGAAGAGAAAACAGGGAAACGTGAATGTGCAGATTCAATAAGAATATCTAAAATATCAAGAAGTTGATCATCTTCTTGCAAACTGACCATCGCTGTGCGCGGAGTCATGACTTCACGGATTTTTGTTGCAGGAAGGTCTAATACGCCTTCTAACATTGCAACAGTATCGGGTTCTAAAAAACGACGTGAATCTTGTACTAATTTTAGCAGTTCATCTCGGGTTTCTGGCGCTGTTCCTAACCATTTGCGTAAGCCACGCATTCCCCACGATGGGCCTGATTCCTCGTGCATGATCTTTCCTAAAGACGCTTAATATCTAGTAAATGTTTTTTTATCATACCGAAGAAAACACAGATGTCTATCTATTAAATAAGGTAAATAGATGAATGTATGTGTCATATTATAGATATATTGCAAGCCTTATTCATTATTTGAGTTTGTGTTAAAATTATTGATTGATTTTGCTTCTTTTTGAGAATAGATAATGTCTGAACCGATGCCTACAGCAAGCATTCAATTAAACACGCGTGGACTACGTTGTCCTGAGCCTGTAATGATGTTGCATCAAGCAATTCGTAAATCTAAATCAGGTGATGTCGTTGAAGTATTTGCAACTGATAATTCAACCTCTTGGGACATTCCTAAATTTTGTATGCATCTCGGTCATGAGTTGATTTTACAAGAAGAAGTACTAGATGATGCTGGAAATAAGGAATTTCATTATTTAGTGAAGAAAGGTTAAAAGATCATGATGGGTGGAAATCAGTCTATGTTATATGTGATGATTTCCCTTTTATTGATTTAAGAATATTGAAATTTATTTGGCCTGTTTTTAATGGCTAATAAATTTATGTTATATGTAATTTATTGAATTTTAATAATTATATTGTGGATATTAAATCATTTTACAAAATTAAAAATGACAGAATTTTGACTTATGATTATAATCTAAACATATTTTTTAATAATAATTAACTCATTCAAATGAACAGCTTAGTAAATAGCATTTATAAAATATTGGATCAGCTTGGACTAAACGCACAAAAACGAGCCTTGCATATCCAATTTAGCAATCCTGATTTGACTGCTCAAGTCTTCTTACAACGTATCGATGGACAACATGGTCTGAACCAAGGTGTGTCTGTTGAACTGATTTGCCTTGCCACTTCGGCAACGATTCCGCTTAAACAGTTTATTGGTAGCCAAGTGGCGATTGATCAAGTCACAGATCATGGACAACTGTTTCGTAGCACAGGGGTGATTACTGAGGCCGCACAAGGGCAGAGTGATGGTGCGCTGACGCTATATAAACTCAAACTCGAAGATGCCACTTCATTGTGGCATAAACGCCGTAACAGCCGAGTGTTTATGAATAAGTCGGTTGTTCAAGTCATAGAAGCGCTGTTTAAAGAATGGCAAGACAAAAGCCCACTCTTTGCATCCAGTTTAAGTCTCGATAAAAGTGGTCTTAAAAAAGATTACGATATCCGACCATTCATTATGCAGAGTAACGAAAGCGACTATGCATTTTTAACCCGCTTGATGCGCAGTGAAGGGATCAACTGGTTGATTGATGAAGCGCAATTGATTGTGCCTAGTTCTGCGACTCAAATTCAGCCACAAAAACTGCGCTTGGTGGATGATAATAGCGAATACAAATCGTTAGAACGAAGAACGATCCGCTTCCATCGTAGCAGTGCCACAGAACAACAAGACAGCATCACCAGCTTTATCGGACAACGTAACTTACAACCGACTGCTGTCCACGTACAACGCTGGCAAGCAGATGTGTTAGAGCAAGAAGAGGGTGCAGGCAGTGTTCAAAGCAAGCACCAGCACAGTCAAAATCAAAACAATGCCAGTCTTGGTTTAGAACAAGCTTGGCATATTAGCCCAGCTTGGATTCAAGACCTGAATGGTGAAGATCAAGCAACTGCTTCAAATAACAATCAGATTGAAAAGATTAACCAAAACTTCAGTCATTACTACGATGCCCAATCCAAACAATTTATAGCCAATTCCACTGTACGCGATGCGCAAGTGGGGTACTGGTTTGAATTAAACGAACACCCAGAAATAGACCAACACAGTGGCTCAGACAAAGAGTTTCTGATCACGTCAAAGACATTCTATAACCAGAACAACTTACCCAAAGATCTGAATGAGCAAATCAATCGCTTGCTCGAACAGAGCAATTGGGTAAACGAAAATAAAGCAGATCCAAATAACCAAGAACGCCAAGCCAATCAATTGGTACTACAACGCCGTAATATCACCACTGCTCCTGAATACCACCCACTACAACACCGCCCAAGTACCCATCCACAACGAGCCAAAGTGGTTGGGCCAAGTGGAGAAGAAATTCATGTCGATGAATGGGGACGTATTAAAGTTCGTTTCCTGTTTACCCGCAATGAAGATCACAGTCATGATGGTGGTGCAGGGAGCAATGACAACGACACTGATTCCGCTTGGGTGGATGTACTGACCCCGTGGGCAGGTGAAGGCTATGGTGCGCGGTTCTTACCGAGGATTGGTGAGATTGTGGTGATAGATTTCTTTGATGGCAATATCGATCGGCCATTTGTGGTGGGGCGTATCCATAAAGCACAACGAAGTCCAACTAAATTTGATGACAAAGGCCAATTGCCTGATACCAAAAAACTGGCGGGGATCAAAAGTCGAGAAGTTAAAGGCAGTGGCTATGGCCAGCTTAGATTTGACGATACCACAGAGCAAATCAGCAGCCAGCTACAAAGCAGTCACGGTGCAAGTCAAATTAACCTTGGTAATCTGAGCCATCCTAAAGAAACCGATACCAGTAAAGGGCGAGGCGAAGGCTTTGAACTAAGAACAGACCAATGGGGAGCAGTGCGTGCAGGACAAGGTTTATTGCTGAGTACCCATGCTCAAGATTCAGCTTCAGGTAACCATCTTGATGCAACTGCGGCGAAAAGTCAGTTAGAAAGCAGTCTAAATAATTCCAAAGCCTTAAGTGAAGTTGCCAAGAATCAGCAAACTGATCCTTTAGAAAATTTAGATCATTTGAAATCTTTTATTTCATCTTTGGAAAAAGGTGAATCCAGTGAAGCAAAAAATCAAGCAGATACCTTTAAGCAAGCCCTAATGCTGTTGGCTTCACCCAATTCAATAGCATTGGCAACCAATGAAGATCTACATTTTTCTGCTGATCGACAAATCTATGAAACTGCGGGCGATAGTATTCAATTGAGTACCCAAAAGAATTTAGTTGCACATGCACAATCAAAGATCAGTCTTTTTGCGGCACAAGAAGGGGCAAGATTATTTGCAGGAAAAGGCAAAGTTGAGATTCAAGCACAAGGCGATGGTGCGGATTTGATTGCGCGTAAAGGTATTCAGATTATTTCAACTGAAGATAAGATTGAGATTAAAGCGGATAAGAAAATTATTTTGATTGCAGATGGTTCGCAAGTTGAAATTAGTAGTGCAGGTGTTTTACCGACCACTGCGGGTAAGTTTGAGAGTAAGGCGGGGCAGCATAAGTTTTTGGGCGGAGAGATGATGAGTTCGACTATTCCTTTAATACCAAAGCTTGGAATGTATAATTTGGCATTTGAGGTTAAGGATAAAGATACTCAAGAAGCTTTACAGAATACAGAATATGTTTTAATAAATGAGTTAGGGCATACTTTTTATGGAGTAACTGATGAAAAGGGATACACTCAGACTTTTTATTCAGATAAAGAAGAAAATTATACTTTACATGTTTTAAATAAAAAAATTGAAAGTTTTTTAGAGAATGGGGATGAAAATGGCTAAGTATGATTCTCCTAGAATAGCTCAGTTGTATATTGAGGAAGTTTCACATAATTTATCTATAGAAAAATTTAAGTATAAGGTAACTAAAAAAATTGGTGAAAAAGTTATTTATACTTCAAAGTTTATGTCATTTAGTAAGAACAAGACTTTCCTAATAAAGGTTGATGATAATTCTGAAAAAGTACAAGCAGATGTTTATCTAAATGATAAATGGTTTAAAGGTTATATTTTAAGGCACTATAAATCAGATGCGGAAATTAAATTTGATAAAACTAGTTTGAAGTCGACTATATCTAAAAATTCAGAAGATAATAATAAAATAAAAGATGTATATTTAAAATCACAAAGTGATTGTGGATATATTATTTTGATGTCATTCGAAATTATTAGTGATTTTTTGAGTCGAATATATCAGAATAAACCTACAGCGGATGATTATAGGGTGTTTAGGCTAAATAATTCACATATTGATGTTTTACAATCTGGGAATTTAAATGAAAAACTGAGACCAGGGCAGGTTGTTATTATCTCCCATAGTTTAATATCTGCAAATAATTCTAAATTGAAAGCTATGAAAGATATTGCTCTTAGGGTTGAGCAAGAGTTAGCAATACATAGAAAAGACTCAAGGTTTGATGAGCGTTTTCATGCTATTCATAATGAGCTATTGATATCAATTTTAATGGATAAAAATATTAGTCTAGAAGGGGTGATTAGTGAAGCTGAATATAGAAAATCATTAGCATTAGCATCAATTAAGTATGATAATAATGGGTGTGTAATAGGTGAGATAGATCTGGATAATTATGAGCTTCCAAGTGTTAATTTTGGATATGAGACAACAAATGCATTTTTTTTGACAGCTGAACAAATAAATAATTATGAGCAAAAGTATAATGCTAGGATTGAGTTGAATAAGCAAGCTCATTTAAATGCTATGAACCGATATAATAGATTGGCAGAATTAGCTGAGCAATATCAGAAAACAAGAGGTGTAACCCTTTCAAATAACTTTGCTGAAACTTCCAGATTTATTCAGGCTAACAAATATTCAATTGATGCTTTGGGTGAGGCACTGAAATCGAAATTTTTAGCTTATGAGGTCCGTAAAGATTATATGAGATTACAAGACTTATTGATAAAAGGAAGTGGTGTTATAGGAACAGTTGAGGAAAGGTTATATGTATATGAGAAAATGATAAAGCATACAACAGGATTATCAACTGCGGTGCGATTAGGTGGAAAAATTATGTTAATGTGGACTGCTTATGAAGCAGGCAAGACGGTCTATTCTGCAACAAAAAAGAATAATAATATGTATACTAGAAAAATAATTTTTGTTGAGACATCCAAAGCCGAGGCAGCAATAGTAGCAGGTGCAGCAGGAGCAGCAGCAGGTCGAGGATTAGTTACAGTTATTGGACTCAATCCATATGGGCGTGCCGGACAAGTTGTGATGACGGTATTAGGAATGGGATCAGCTGCTGGTGCTAGTGTAATGGTTGATAAAGCATTATTTAAGAGTATGGGGTTATGTAAATAATGGATTTAAACTTTATTTTTTTAATTATTAGTCTTATTATTTATATTATTAGTTATATTTACTCTCTAAATTTTATGAAGAGAAATGAATTTGTTAAATCTAAATTTTCTAACAAAGATTATTTTTCTTTTTTTGAGATATTTGAAATTCAATTGTTTTTCTTTGCGATGTATGTGCAGTATAATATTTTTTATAAGGTGAATGGTAAAATACCATTTTATGATGAAAAGCATAATATTGTCATGAATAATTTTTCTAAATCAGAGTTGTTGGTTTTTATAAAAAATAATTATAATTTTTTAAGAGTTTTTTTTGTCTTTAGTATAATGAGTTGGGTTTTATTATTTGGTTCGATTTTTAATTTCATTTTAAATAATTGAATTTAAACGTAAGGTGTAATAGATTTAAAAAGTGATAGTCAATTGGTTAAGTAAATTTACCCAAAGGAGTATGTTAATCTATACCTAGTATATATTTATTAATGTTTTTGTTATGCTGTGAAAAATTGTTATGGTTGTATTTTAAATAATTTAGCTGTATTAGTAAGGCTGAAATAACTGAAAAATCTAATAATCAAAGTCGAGATGCAGAATGATTTTAAAGAAAATTATTCGATTTTTGGTAATCACATTGTTATCGAGTTTAGCCGCTTATAATTCGTCATCTGAGACGATGAGTAAACATGAACAAGAAATGAATGAATCTGATTATGTTATTAGCGTTGTGGCTGGCGACCCTAGTGAAAATTTAATTAATAGTAATGCTAAGTTTTTTTCACAATATAGTTCAGGTGCAAGTGTTGGATTTATACGACCAAACTTAAATGTAAATGAAGAAAGTAAACTAAAATTAAATTTAAAAGATGGATATGACCACACAGTTTTAGTTTTTAATAATTTAGAAAATTTGGTTTTTGTCTCAGATGCTAACTATCCAAAACAAGGCGTTACAGATATAGGTTTTGATATTAGTAATATAAAATCTAAAATAATTAATGAAAAAAGTAATTTTTTTTCTTATGAGAAAATTGTAAAGCAATTAAATAAAAATGGTTGGAAAGTCTTTTATTTCGAGTCTGAACCGAGAGTGTTTGGAAAACAATCATTTGAAGCCAATAATAAAATACCTAACTATCAGGGGAGTTTGGATGGGTTTTATTTGGATAGTGAGGAAAAATGGGAGAAGTATTCGAGTGCTTTAAAACGCCAGCCTCTTAGATTTTATAAAAATAATGTCATATTAACGATAAATTTTCGCAAATCTATTGATGAAGTAAAAATTCATTTGGATTTTATTACTTTTTTTTCTCACTATTTTTATCAATATGATGAGAAAATTAGAGATAAAGATTGGAAAGTGTTATTGAGTAAAGATTTAAATAAGTGGGAAAGTGAGAGACAAAGGACAGAAGTTAAAATGGAAAAACTAGGTTATGATATTAAAAAAGAATATCACAACCCAAATGTTTGGGATTTTTTAAAATAGAAAGACATAGATATAAATCATCGTTTTAATAATCTACATCTATGTAAGCAAACTTAAAAAACTATTAGCTTTGACATCGCTCTAACGATATTAAATCAATAAACCCGCCGAAGCGGGTTTATTGATTTACATATTTGGATAGTTTGGACCACCGCCACCCTCAGGTGTTACCCAAGTGATGTTCTGAGATGGATCTTTGATATCACAAGTCTTACAGTGAACACAGTTTGCAGCATTAATCTGGAAGCGCTTAGAACCATCATCATTTTCCATAATCTCGTAAACACCAGCAGGGCAGTAGCGTTGAGCTGGCTCATCCCATTTTGGTAAATTGACATTGACTGGAATCGAAGCATCCGTCAGCTTTAAGTGAGCAGGCTGATTCTCTTCATGTACGGTATTGGATACAAATACAGAAGATAAACGGTCAAAGGTTAATTTACCGTCTGGCTTTGGATAAGTGGGTTTAAATGTCGCAGCATCTACAGTTTTTAATGCACTAAAGTCCGGTGCAAGGTCATGTAGGGTAAATGGCACTTTAAAGATATTTTGATCGATAAAGTTAAATGCACCACCCATCCATAAACCGAATTTATGCATTGCTGGACCAAAGTTACGTGAACGATGTAACTCTTCTTTTAACCAGCTGTTGTTGAATTTGTCCGTATATGCAGTCAATTCTTTAGCAAAGAAGTCTTCGCCTTCAGCGACACGCGCCACTGCTAAATCGCCACCTTTCTCATGACCGGCTTGGATTGCTTCAAATACAGCTTCACCACACAACATACCCGATTTCATCGCAGTATGAGAGCCTTTGATTTTAGCAAAGTTTAAGAAACCAGCATCATCACCAATTAAGCAACCGCCAGGGAAGGTCAGTTTAGGTAGAGAGTTTAGACCGCCTTTAACAACTGCACGTGCACCATAAGAAATACGTTTACCACCTTCAAGATATTGCTTGATTAGAGGATGTGTTTTCCAACGTTGCATTTCAGCAAAAGGATACATGTGTGGATTTTCATAAGATAAATCGACAATCATACCCAAGGTCACTTGGTTGTTTTCAGCGTGATATAACCACCAACCGCCTGAAGAACCTGTTTCTGCCAAAGGCCAGCCTGAACCATGCATCACTAAACCTGGTTTATGTTTTGCAGGGTCGATTTCCCAAAGTTCTTTGATTCCGATACCGTAATGTTGCGGATCAGCATCTTGATCTAAGTTGTATTTTGCAATCAGACGTTTACCGAGATGTCCACGGCAACCTTCTGCAAAAATTGTGTATTTTGCATGAAGTTCATAGCCAGGAGTAAAGTTATGAGTAGGCTCACCATCTTTACCAATACCCATATCACCAGTTTGGATACCTTTTACAGAACCATCCTCATGATAAAGGATTTCTGAGGCAGCAAAGCCAGGGAAGATAGAAACTTCTAACTCTTCCGCTTTTTGACCTAACCAACGAACCAAATTACCCAATGAAATAACATAGTTACCATCATTGTGCATGGTTTTAGGAACCATCCAATGCGGTGCTTCTTGTGACTTTTCAGCAGACATGAGGAAATAAGTTTTGTCCTCTGTCACAGGTACATTTAAAGGTGCACCTTGTTCTTTCCAGTCAGGGAAAAGTTCATTGATTGCACGAGGTTCAAGTACAGCACCAGAAAGGATATGCGCACCAACTTCAGAGCCTTTTTCAACCACACAGACGGAAAGGTCTGGAAGATTGTTTTCAAGAGCTAATTGACGAATTTTAATCGCAGCAGAAAGACCCGCAGGGCCTGCGCCTACGATCACTACGTCAAACTCCATCGATTCGCGTTCGATGTGTTCCATGTAGGACTCCTCATATTTCTAAGGGTGGCAACCGTGAGCATTTATTGGGAATTAATAAATCGGTGCTGCCATGAGTGTTCTAAAAATTCCGTGATACGAATTAATGCTCGTACCAATAATATATTTTGCGCTAGTATAGTTAGAAACCTTAATCTAGCCAATTGGCTGAGTCGTATTATTTTTAAGTCAGCAAGGCATAAACCATGGTAAATCAAAATAATTCAACATCAGCGGCTCAAAATCAGCCAGATTCTGATAATAAAAACTTAATGAGCATTGCACAATACTTAAAAGATGTACAGGCGGGTCACAAAAGGTCAATACCCCCTTTAGAGCAGTGGCAGCCAAAGCATTGTGGCAAAATGGATTTGACGGTAAAAGCCAATGGAGAATGGTGGCACGAAGGTCAATTGATCAAACGCCAAGCGCTTTTAGACCTGTTTACAAAAGTACTTTGGAAAGAAGACGGAAAGTTCTATTTAAAAACCCCAGTTGAACAGATTGAAATTCAAGTTGAGGATGAACCTTTATTGGTCAATCAAATTGATCAAGTGAATCTCGATGGACAGGTCTATCTACAAGTTACCACCACCAATCAAGACATTACACTGATTGATCCAGA
The DNA here is from genome assembly GCF_011759595.1 of Acinetobacter sp. BIGb0196. Taxonomy (NCBI): domain Bacteria; kingdom Pseudomonadati; phylum Pseudomonadota; class Gammaproteobacteria; order Moraxellales; family Moraxellaceae; genus Acinetobacter; species Acinetobacter sp. BIGb0196. The sequence continues at coordinate 220,455 of NZ_JAAOZA010000001.1, forward strand.
ACACCCTATTTTTATGCGTGAATATCAAGGTGAGTTAAGACCTTATGTACATGTTCGTTTCGGGATAAATGCCTTGATTCAACGTTCTGCTTTTTTCCATCTGATTGAATATGGGAAATTGCTTGAAAATGAACAAGGAGATACCATTTTATCTTTAGAAAGTGGTGATTTTCACTTGCAATTAGGGACTTGAGGTTTAATCTTATTAATTATTTTTACCGTATGCCAATAGTGGATCAAATGAGCGCGATTCTTCCTCTCTCTCCTCTAGAAAATCCAATGCCAAAAGCCTTGGTAGATGCCCCGATTGGTATTTTTGATTCAGGTATCGGTGGGCTTTCTATTGCACAGGAAATTGCCAATTATTTGCCAAATGAACGTATTGTTTATTATGCCGATACTGCACATGTCCCTTATGGCCCCCGTACGGATCAAAATATTCGTGAATTAACTGCACAAGCAATTGAATGGTTATATCGTCAAGGTTGTAAAATCGCAGTTGTAGCATGTAATACCGCTTCAGCATTTAGTCTGGATTATTTACGTGATCATTATGGTGAAAACTTTCCTATTGTTGGACTGGTGCCTGCTTTAAAACCAGCAGTGCTACAAACCCAGTCTAAAGTAGTTTCAGTTTTGGCTACACCTGCCACTTTTCGTGGAAAATTGATCAAAGATGTGATGCAGCGTTTTGCAGAACCTGCCAATGTTGAAGTACTGACGATTACCAATCTTGAACTGGTTCCCTTGATTGAATCTGGACGTTATAACAGTTTGGAATGTAAACACAGCCTGCAAAAGGTTTTAGATCCAGTTATTGCAAAAGGTTCAGATTATTTGGTGTTGGGTTGCACTCATTACCCTTATTTAAAACAGAGTATTCAAGAATTATACGGTCCTCAGCTTAACTTAATTGATTCTGGATTGGCCGTTGCACGACAAACGGCGCGTATATTGTTAAAAAATGAGTTAATATCAAGCAGCTTGCAAGAAAAAGGGGTGCGTTTACAATGTTTTGTGAGTGGGGGAAATGCAAAACAATTAGAAAATGTCATCAAACATCTAATACAACCAAAAATTACATGGTCTGTAGAAAATATTGTTGAAAAACTCGGCTAATTCTTTCAATATTGAACAGATTTAATATATTTTCATAAGTGTAGGGCATATCAAACTTAAAGCTCATGGATGGATTTAAGTAGGGTGTGACAAGAATGGGTTAACCTATGCTCGATAAACGGTATCAAGTTTTTATTACAACATCTGGCAAAGAAATGCAGCCAGAACGGATGGTCGTGTCACAAACCCTTATAGGGATGGGGTTTTTTTCTTGGGGATTAGAACAACGGACACCATTAAGTACCGCATTTGCACGTCGTCAGATAGATGACTGTGATTACGTTTTATTGTTGTTGGGGAGTCAATATGGTGAGCAATCTGTTTCAGGGGTGAGTTATCTACATCTTGAATATATTTATGCGGTGACCAAACAGAAACCAATTATTGTATTTATGCATGAGAGTCCTGAATTTCGCGAACCGCATTTAAAAGAAGAAAGTACGCTGCTAAAAGAAAAGTTTAATGAATTTAGACATCAACTACAAAAAGAAGTTGAGCAAGTCGTTACTTATCGAACTTTACGAGATTTAGAACTTGCGGTACGTTCATATATGCCACAAATGCTAGAGCGCTATCCTGTTGTAGGATGGGTAAGACCTCAGAATATTCAAGTCTTACAAGATGAGATTGATCGTTTAAAAGCAAAGTTGGCGCATGTTTCCGTAGAGCAAGGGAAAAAAGAAGCAGATCCATTTTTAACTTTACCCAAAGTTTCATTGCATGAAGTGTTTAATTTTGATTATCGAATGCATGCCTATCAAGATGGTAATTTTAAAGAGTTATCGCCAGTGCGTGAGATGACTTGGGCAGAGCTGTTAAAAATTTTATCGGTTGAATTTAGACAACCGACGTCTGAGGATTTTTTCTCTAAAGTCTTAAACGAATATTTGAATAATACGGGTTTAACCGACGCACAAGTGGTGATGCCACGTGCCCATGCTGTGTCTAGAGCGCAGATTAATGTGCGTTCCTTGCATACGATTAAGCAGCAAGTCCGTCAAAATGAATGGATCATCCCTGTGGGGCGTGATGATCGTCAGCGTATGCTATGGCAGATGACGGATAAATGCGTGAAACTGCTTGAAAGTTCACAACGTATTAGCAGTCGTTCGTCAATTTTTTAAATCAAATAAATTGAGTGAGTTAAGATAAAAAATTTTGTTTAGATAAAGACTCTGTTAAGCTGATCATTCGAGATAAACTATTCTGTAAATCGGGTGAAAATGTCTTTATCTAAACCTAAAGTCCTGATTGTTATTGCTAATTTAGGGACACCAGATGCGCCTACAGCTCCAGCTGTTCGGGCTTTTTTAAAGCAGTTTTTATCAGATCAGCGCGTCATCGAAATTCCCAAAATTTTATGGGCAATTATTTTAAATGCATTTGTTCTGCCTTTTCGACCAAAGCGTGTTGCCGAAGCTTATGCACAAGTCTGGTCAAATGATTCACCGATGCGTGAAATTCTATTTGAACAAGTTGGATCATTACAAAAAAAATTAATAAGTACGAATGCTGATTTAGATTTAGATATTGTGCCAGCAATGACCTATGGGCGACCGGGTATCGATGCTGTTTTGAATGATGCGAAAACCAAGCATTATGACCATATTATTCTTTTCCCGCTTTTTCCTCAGTACTCGGCAACATCAACAGCCCCTTTATATGATGCCGTTGCACAATGGTTGTTAAAGCAACGCAATATTCCGGGTTTAAGTTTTATTCGAGATTATTATCAACACCCACTTTATATTCAGGCGCTAGCCAACAGTGTGCGTGATTATCAGCAGCAATATGGACCAGCAGCTAAACTGTTGATGTCTTTTCACGGGATCCCACAGCCTTATGCAGATAAAGGTGATCCTTATGCAGAGCGTTGTCGGATCACTGCACTTAAGGTAGCTCAGGCGTTGAATTTAAAAGACGACCAATGGGCGATCAGTTTCCAATCTCGTTTTGGCAAACAAGAATGGGTAAAACCGTATACCGACCAGCTATTGCAAGAGTGGGCAGCGCAAGGCGTCGAATCTGTTCAAGTGCTGAGTCCTGCATTTTCGGCAGATTGTTTAGAAACCTTGGAAGAGCTGGCGATTCAAAATGCTGAATTGTTTTTAAAGGCAGGTGGTCAACACTATGCTTACATTCCGGCATTAAATAGCCGTGCGGATCATATTGACTTATTTGAGCAACTTTTACAGACTCAATTGAATACACTCAAGTTTCATTTACAGGTATAGGGTTTTTTAGGAAAATTATCATGTTACAAGTCAAGATTGTACCCGTTACTGCATTCGCCCAAAATTGTTCTATTGTTTGGGATTCGGAAACCAAAGAAGCGGTATTGATTGATGCTGGTGGTGAGCCTGAGAAATTAAAACAAGAAGTTGAAGCATTAGGACTGACAGTCAAAGCATTGTGGTTAACACATGGTCATTTGGACCATGCAGGTGCGGTAGGTGCATTAGTCAAAGAATGGAATGTGCCTGTGATTGGTCCGCATAAAGAAGACCTGTTTTGGTTGGAAATGATTCAAGACGTATCTGCCCGTTATGGTTTTCCAATTCCTGAGCCTGTTCATGTCAATCAATGGTTAGAGGGTGGCGAAAAGCTAAGCTTAGGGGATGAAGAGTTTGAAGTGCGTTTTGCACCAGGACATACACCAGGCCACGTCATTTTTTACAATGCCAAATATGGCGTGCTTTGGACAGGAGATGTACTGTTTAAAGGTTCAATTGGCCGTACTGACTTTCCAAAAGGCAACCATCAACAGCTCTTAGATTCAATTCAGCGTGAATGTTTTACCCTGCCTGATGAAACTCAATTTATTTCAGGGCATGGTCCAATGAGTACCATTGGTTTTGAAAAGCAACACAATCCTTTTGTAGCAAGTAAAGCGGGTTAAGTATTCGCTGTCTGGCTTTATAGTAAAAATAAGAAATGAAAAATGGTGAAGTAATCAATGTCTTACTCACCATTTTTGTTTTAAATGTATATTTTATTAATGATTCAACATTTAGTAAGAATCTGTAATAGTAACGTGAATGATCTGAGTGAAAACAGTTCATAGAACGATGCTGTTTATGCTCATTTTTAAATAATTCATGAAAAAGTTATTCATTCCATCATTGAAATAATACTCGTGGAGAATGAGAAAATTAAAATTAGGCTTCTTTCATAAGTCCTTTTTTAAACTATAAATCAATATAAAATCCCCCTCATCCTAGACTTCTTGCAAAGGGAGAAGGGACTTTCAATATCCATATGATTCGCTCAACATGATCGTTTTTTGATTTATGAAAGAGATCTATTAAATAGTTTAATAATATTGTTAAATTGATTTAAATCACCGCTCCTTTACCATTTCTAATTTGATTAATAAGATGACTATTGCAAATAGAATTCCAACTACGATAAGAGAAAAATCGAGAGCATATACTCCAATAAAAGTAAAAAATGCACATAAAATTGCAAGGATGGCGACAAAAAATTTTAAGCCTATAGGCACCTTAATACTCCAAGTTTCATTATAAATTGAAACTAATCAAATTTTTATATATAAAGTGTGAAATGAAACATGCAGTATCATATCGCTATACAGATCCAAAAATAAATAGTTATTGTAAAGTTTAAGTATAATTTTATTTAATTGTTTCTAATGAAAAGGGTGCGTTTAAGTATGTTAAGTCAGTGATGATTACATAAATTTGTCACACAGCTTAAGAATCCTCTGCTTGCGGTGCGTCTTCTGTAGGTAGGGTATATTCATCATTGGCCCATGCACCTAAATCAATCAGTTTGCAACGCTCAGAGCAAAATGGACGGGATTCATTACCTTCCCATGTAGAAGGCTCACCACAGCGGGGGCAAGGAAAAGTTTTAGACATATGGAAATCCTCATTTAAAAAAGCAAAAACCGTAAAGAGTTGTTAAACTTGTGAACGATTTCTTGTTAGTTTGATCTGATTATGTCGATTCGTCAATTTCAAGCACAGCGTATGCATGCTCCTCGTGATTTTCAATGTATTGAAAATAACCCAATTTGTGTAGAAATTGGGGCAGGAAAGGGCAAACATGCCTTGCTCTTTTCTGAACAGCACCCTGAACTGAAATTGATTGCGATAGAAAGAACCCGTGAAAAATATATTGCCATGCAAAAACAGCATCAGTTGGAAGGTCAAACAAATTTAACCCCTATTCATGCTGATGCATTACCGTGGGTGGTGCATGCACTTTATCCCAATCAGGTACAACAGTTTTTTATTCTCTATCCAAATCCAGAACCGCATAATCCTGCGCAACGCTGGTTAAATATGCCTTTTTTTGAATTTCTGATTTCTAGATTATCTCCAAAAGGCAGCATCACTTTAGCCAGTAATATTCCTGAATATATTGCTGAAGCAGAACAGCAACTAAAAGATGTTTGGAAGCTGCCTTATGAAAAACAAACGATTGCATCAGATTCAGCACGTACCCATTTTGAAATTAAATATTTAGAACGTGGTGAATTGTGTCAGCAATTGATTATTACTAAACCTGAGCATTATCAAACCCGTTTTGATGAGGTCGGACCACGTCAGGGTAAAAGTGTTGAAAACTTATCAGAGTCGTCTGATGCCAATTAAGAAAATTGCCATTATTGGGGCAGGACCAGCAGGTTTAATGGCTGCAGATGTTTTAAGCCAATCTACAGCTGATTATGAGGTTCATGTTTTTGAACAGAAACCTTCTGCTGCACGTAAATTTTTGATGGCTGGAAAGACAGGGCTGAATATTTCCCATGCAGAAGCATTTGAACAATTTATTCAACGTTATGATCATGCGGAATGGTTAAGACCTTGGGTTGAAAAGTGGGATGCGACTTGGATTCAAAATTGGATGCATGGTTTAGGGATTGAATCCTATGTGGGCAGTTCAGGACGAATTTTCCCTGTAGAAATGAAGGCTGCGCCTTTGTTACGTGCTTGGTTAAAGCAGTTGGCAGCACAGCACGTTCAATTTCATTATCGTCATCAAATAATAGATTTAAAGCAGCAACAACTCGAAATTCTTGATCTCAGGAACAATCAAGCACAGCTTTTGAATTTTGATGCGATTATTCTGGCTTGTGGTGCTGTGTCATGGTCACGTTTAGGCAGTGATGGTGCATGGCAAAAGTGGTTGCCTGCTTCTGAAATTGAGACATTTCAAGCGAGTAATGCCGGTGTGGTTCGGACATGGTCGAATTATATGCAACCTGTCTTTGGTCAGCCTCTTAAACGTGTAGACGCTTGGGTGGGGAGTTCTGCAAAGACACAAGGTGATATTGTGATTACCCATTATGGGCTAGAAAGTGGTCTCATCTATAAGCAGGGGCGATTATTACGTCAGTTGGTACAGCACAATCAACCGATGTCGATTTATTTAGACTTGTTACCTGATCAAACTGTTCAACAGCTTACACAGAAATTACAGCCGTCCAAAAAGCAATCCAGTACCAACATCTGGCGCAAAGCAGGTTTAGATGCAGCCAAGGCCAATCTGATTCGTGAATTGGTAGATAAATCAGTGTGGAACACTCCTGAAAAACTCGCACAACAGATTAAGCATTTAAAAATTGAGCTTGAGGGATTTCGTCCGATTGAAGAAGCGATCAGTTGTGCCGGTGGTGTAAAGCAAGCCGTATTAACACAGCATTTACAACTAAAATCCAATCCCCATGTATTTTGCTGTGGTGAAATGCTGGACTGGGATGCCCCGACAGGAGGATATTTATTGACTGCGTGCTTTGCGACAGGGCGTGCTGCGGGTGAGGGTGTACATCAATATCTCAATAGATGAGATTAGGCAAAAAAAATGATGGTGTTTTGATTAAAAACGCGACTTTTATGCTAGTTTGATGCTATTGCCAATAGCCTTTGAAATAGGGAGATTTTCTCAATGTCTGCTGAAAAAATATATACAGGAAGTTGTTTGTGTGACGGTATTCACTATGAGATTCATGGTGAAATTGGAGCGGTGATCGAGTGTCATTGCCAACGTTGTCGTAAAGCAAATGGCACAGCATTTGCGACCAATGCGCCAATTCAAAAAGCAGATTTTAAAATTACCAAAGGTGAGGAATTACTGAAAAAATTTGCATCGACAGCAACAACAACACGTTGTTTCTGCCAAGAATGTGGCTCACCGATCATCAGTATTAAAGCAGAGACACCAGATACCTATCGTTTAAGAATTGGAACTTTAGATACAGCTTTAGAACAGAAGCCAACAATGCATATTTTTACTGCTTATAAAGCAGAGTGGGATACGATTTGTGACGGTTTACCTCAATATGATGAGCGCCCATAACTGTGTAGAAAGGGATCGAATAGATCCCTGACTTGATTGTGTTGTTGTTATTTTGCAGTTAAAGCATTGCCTTCAAATTTGATGCCATTCCAACCATTTTGCATAAATTGGCGAATGTTTTGATGGTCTGTTGCATCAGGCGTTGCCAAAACAGAAGCATAATGCTCTGCAAATAGATTCAGTGTTTGTTGTTGATCTAAATCATTTAATTGTGCAAAAGAAAAAACTTTGGCACTGCCTTGGTTCTCTGTGGCAGCATTATGCTGTTGACCATTTTGGAATGCAGTCGGGGTGTGGGTATAACGAGCTTCAATATGATTGATGACATCTGCAAATTTTGCATCGCCTGCTTGAAGTTGTTTCAATAATTCTTGAGCCATGATGTGAAAATTCCGTGTTAAATCGTGCCAATATCATAGCCTATGGTTAAATAATTCAGTAATGCTATTTAATATTTTGAGATGGGCCATTCTTTAACCATATTTGCTAAAATAACAGCATCGAAATCCATAAAAATAGGTCGGTATGAATCGTCATAATATTAAAAATCAAGATTCAAACTTTATTTTGAGCCTGATCGGTCTTTTTGCTGAACGCCCATTATTATTAAAACTACGCCGTATCTTGATGGGTTTTATTCCTTTCCTACAGTTACAAAGTCAGGTCAAGAATATTGTGTATTTGTCGTGGTTGGTGGATATAGATCAAGTTCGTTCACGCTATCCACAGCCTATTCAGTTATGGGAAAAGCAAGGGAAAACGATTTTTACCATACTGACATATCAGCATGAACATTTTGGTTTTTCTTTTTTAGGTCCATTACGCAAATTGATGCCATCACCGAAACAAAGCAATTGGCGCTTTTATATTGCCCCTACACAACAGGATAAAACGGTGATTTTCGAGCAAGTTGTGATTGACCAGCAGCTTTATGTTTTGAGTGGGCGTTTGGCAAGTGATGCGATGCCAGCACAATATGCAAAGAAATTTGTTCATCAAGTCGCTGAACAGCTGATTCAAACAGAACTCGAACTTGATCCAGTTTATCAATTATCCAGCACAGTTCAAATCAATACAGATCCGCGCTTGCCTGAGGCGTGGCAAAATTTATTCTCTTCATGGGATGAGGCCATTCAATATCTGGCTGAACAAGGCCATGCATGGGTCGAATGGGTCGATCAACCTGAAAAACTATCACAAGGGGATATTGAAATGCCTTTTGATTTTAGTCAGGTTCTGCCTGCGCAAGTGCTTAATATTGCTTGCCCCTTGCTACAACAATGGGGTGTTCGTGAACAAGATGTATTTGCCTTTGTTGTGCCAACTTTGGACTTTTATGTCAGAAATGAGTTGCCACTTAAATTAGATCGTTAAGCTTCTCCATGTTAATCTGTGGATAACTATCCGCTTATACACAAGCTGCTTATAAACAAGCTGAGCTGTAAAAAATCGGATGGTGGGTAAATGCGTTTTTTAAAAAGTTTTAAGGATATCTAAACATGAATTGGCTATTGGTCGCATGCGGTGGGGCAATTGGTGCAAGTTTACGTTATGGTGCAGGGTTTATTATTTCTAAACCACATAGCCTATTCCCTTGGACAACATGGTCGATCAATATCTTGGGCTGTTTCTTGGCTGGGATTTTTTTTGCTTTTACCCAGCGCTATCCTATTTTACAGAATGAAACTCGATTATTTTTAATGGTTGGAATCCTCGGCGGTTTTACAACTTTTTCCAGTTTTGGTCTGGAAACATTCCAGCTGATTCGGCAGGGACAGTTTCCAATCGCTTTGGCTTATACTGTTTCTAGTGTGATCGTTGGTGTGATCTGTTTAGCGATTGGCTTTTATATTTTTCAAATGCTTTTATCCACAAAATAATGTGCAATATTCAAAATGAAAAAGCCTAAGCTGAGGGAAGCTTAGGCTTAGACACAACATACAGTTAAATTAACGTTTAAAACGGGCAAAGCGCTTATTGAAGTTGGCAATACGACCTTCATTGCTTGCCTGACGAATTTCACCTGTATAGAAAGGATGTGAAGCACTGGATATATCGAGTGTGACATAAGGATATTGTGTGCCTTCATATTCTTTGGTGTTTGTTGTCTTGATGGTGCTACCAATAACAAAGTATGCATTGGCATTGGTGTCATGAAATAACACTTGACGATATTCTGGGTGGATACCTTGGCGCATGGTTTTAACCTCTAATTATTTAAATACGGTGTAATGTTATAATATTACATTTAACTTGTAAAGTACTTCATTTGATACGTATTCATGTTGTATATCGAACTTGGAAAAAAGTGAGATAAAAAAGAAGCCTAAGCCGGAGGATCTGGCTTAGACTTCAAATATAAGTTTAATGTAAAGTTTTATCCTTAAAATTAGATGAAGTGCATAACGAAACTTTTTAAAATGAATGCGTTGATCATGTCACTTTTAAATGAATTGGATGCAATCGACTTCAATAAAAAACATCAATACAACTTAGTCTTGTAAAGGCACCAGCTCTTCAAAGAGATCTTTTAAATTATCATTGACTTTAAGTTGAATCAGATTCCAGTATTGTCCTGAAATCGTACGATTTACCATTAAAGTATCTGGCGATGGTTTGAATACATCCCAATACTTCAATGATTTTTTCACCAGTTTGATGCCATCATGATGTGCTGAATTTTCAGCAAAATCATAATGTGTAGTCAGCGGTCGTAATAAAATTTCAAGCCATGCCTCATACAATTCTACGGGAAACTTACCTTTTTCAGCTAACGCATCTAAAACCGTTAAATGCTCTTCAATTGTCACAATATCTTGTTTTCGTGCAGCTCTGACCAAGGCTTTGAAATGAGTAATGATTTCATTGGATAAGGTTTTTACACCGCCAAAGTCGTAAATGATCACACTGCCATCTTCACGGAAAGCAAAGTTGCCAGGATGAGGGTCGCAATGGAAACGTTTTAAGAAGAAAATTTGTTGACCCAATGCCAAGATTAAGCGGCGACCAATTTCATTGCGCACAGATAAATCCCAAGTACTTGCAGTTTCAATACTTTCACCTTTTTCAAGGCTTAGGGTTAAGATGCGACGACTAGAATAGTCTGTAAACACTTTGGGAATAATGATTTTTGTGTCCAAAGCTTGATGGAATGTTCTAAAAACTTGCAAGTTTTGTGCCTCAATTTCGTAATTGAGTTCTTCATGTAAGCTGTCTTGAATCTCTTTAAATAAGCGATCTTGTAATTTTTTATCTACTTTTAAAACACCCATTAAGCGTAATGCCAAACGAACCTGTTTTAAGTCACTTTCACAAGCTTCATCTACCCCAGGATATTGTACTTTGACCACAACTTCAGTGCCATTTTTTAACATGGCTTTGTGGACTTGACCAATAGATGCTGCTGCGAAGGGTTGTTCATCAAAATGCAGAAAGGTTTGATCAATCGGTTTGCCTAGCTCGCGTTCTACTTGTTGTTTAATTTCAGCAAATGGCATTGCAGGCGCTTGACGTTGCAATTTAGCAATTGCCCGTGCGACTTCAGGTGGAAAGATATCTTTATATTGCGAGGCGATTTGACCAACTTTCATCACAGCACCTTTCATTTCTCCTAAGGTATCTGCAATTTGAACACCAATATCTTGGAACAGCTTACTACGCGCTTCATTTTTTTGTTCTTCATCCGCATTAAAGTTACGAATTGAATTTGATACCGTTTTCGTCGCGATACTTGCAGTCATACTCGCAAGTTTCATAAAGCGGCGACCTGGGGTACTGGTACTTTTCGACATTCGTAACCATCCTTTAATTGGGATTAGACGTTTAATTCATTTTGATCATAGGCGACTATTGTTAAACTGCCTACTCTAATTTGTTAAGCGTTTGTTTCTACTTGGCTATTTTTAATCTTAAAATACCCAGCACGCTATCGGTTTCTTCTCAGTAGTTTTGGATTAAAATATTCTTCAATATTTTAATCGTTGTTGGATCATGAAAGTTTATCGTTATTTAACTGGTAAGGATGATGTGAATTTCTGTGCACGGGTCAGTAAAGCTTTAAATGATGGCTATGAGTTATATGGTTCTCCGACGATGACATTTAATGGGACTGATGTCATTGTCGGGCAAGCCATTGTAAAAGAGGTTGGTAATGAATCTGAGATGTCTGAAAAGTTTCAGCAAGCCTATCAGCTTCAATCTGAGTAAAATAAAGTACACTTATAAAAAAAATGCTGTATTTAAACAGCATTATTTTTAGGTAAACGCTTTAAATATAAACGTTTCTAATTTAAGCCTGACTCAACCTTTTATTGTTCATATACAGACGCGTCAATAATAAAACACAGGCAATGGTCAGTCCGATAATCAGTCCTGTCCATACCCCAGCGGCGCCCATATCGGTATAGCGTGCTAAATAAATCCCAACAGGGAAAGCGATGATCCAGTAGGCCAGCATGGTGATCCACATTGGGCCTTTGGTATCTTGCATTCCACGTAAACAACCCGCAGCACTGACTTGCCATGCATCCATAAGTTGGTAGCCAATCGCAAATAAAATTAAATATATTGCTGCTTGTGAAACATCATAGTCACTGGTATAAACGGACACAATTTGAGGGCGTAGAATTAACAGGAGTAACATGGTGATAAAGGCAAATAAGGTACTGGTCATTAATCCAACTTTCTGGACTTTACGCATCGCATACCAATTCTTTTCGCCAAAATAAGTCCCTGTACGAATGGTCAGCGCTAAAGCCAATGACATCGGAATCATAAACAATTGTGATGTTATGGATAAGGCAATTTGATGTGCTGCAACGGTAACTTCACCAAGCGGACTGAGTACAATTGCACCTGTACTGAAAATACTGACCTCAAAGAAAATCGCCAAACCAATTGGTAATCCCAGTTTGAGGATACGTTTAATCAGTACGCGGTCTATTTTCTCAAACATATTTAAGGGTTGTGTGGCTTGGTAGCGTTTGGCTTTTAAAATATAGATGCTAATCGTGATGAACATGATCCACTGCAACAAGGCTGTTGCAAAACCACAGCCAGCACTTCCCAAGTGTGGAATAGGCCCAATTCCATACATAAAAATAAAGTTCAGCGGAATTTGTACCACAAGCGCAACAAGGCTAATCACTGTGACGGGACGAGGGTAGCCTAAAGCTTCTGAATAGCCCCGCAATGTTGAATACATGGTAAAAGCAGGCATTCCAAAAGCAATCGCATGTAAGAACAAGCTGGCTTTAGGTAATAAAGATTCAGGTACACCGACCAACGGCAACAATAAAGGAATGATCTGTAAAACCAGCATGCCAATAATACCCAGCAATAAGGCAACCCATAAAGACTGGCGAACAATCGAAGGGATGTTTTCTGGGGTGCGTGCGCCGTTGGCTTCTGCCACTAAAGGTGTGGTTGCGATCATGATGCCACTAAACAGCAGCATGACTGGAATCCATAAACCTACACCAACAGCAATTGCGGCAAGATCTTCGGGAGACATATGCCCAGCCATAATGGTATCAATCAATCCAAAGCCTGCTGCAGCAAACTGAGTGATTAAAATTGGGAGCATTAAGTTAAAAAGTTGCTTTAATTCAAAGCGGGTAGTTGTGGCTTTTATCGATGCAGACACAGTAAATACTCGTTTTAAATGTGCTTAGAAAATAGATTGGTTAGCGTTGTAGAGTGAGAAGCACACCTATAAAAATCACCACGCCACCTAAAAGACGTTGCCAGTTTACTGGCGTTTTATCTGTACCCAGTAGTCCAAATTGGTCAACGATCATCGACATTGCAATTTGTCCAAAAATGATTAAGCCTGACAGGGTTAAAAAACCCAGTTTTGGTGCAGTATAAATGCTCATACTGATTGCATAAACACCTAAGCAGCCACCTAGCCAAAGATACCAAGGTATCACCGCTAAACTTGAAAGGGTTGGTCTCTGTTCAGCTTGCACAATCACCAAAATAGCGAGCAATAGTGTACCAACTAAAAAGGATAAAAGGGCAGCTTGTAATGGAGAATGCAGATATTCGCGCAGTTGAGTGTTGATAGCGGTTTGAAAGGTCATGGCAATGCCAATACCCATGGTGAGTGGTAAAAGGAACAATAATTGACTCGATAATTTCAGCATTCTTCTTCATCTACTTTTATTGTTAATGCTTAGTCTAAAGCAAATTGATGACTTGTTCTAATCGGATGGTAGAAGTCATGTTAAAATAATCACTCTCTAAACTTGTTCTGAGCTTTCTTTGACTGATTTAACACCTCAAAATATACCTTTGTCGCTTTATATCCATATGCCGTGGTGTGTCCGTAAGTGTCCGTATTGTGACTTTAACTCACATGCTGTACCCGATGGAAAGCTGTCTTTAGATTTAGAGCAAGAATATTTATTGGCACTGGTTGAAGATTTTAAAACCCAAGTAGATTTTGCTCAGGGACGTAAAATTCATAGTGTGTTTATTGGTGGTGGAACACCGTCATTGATTTCCGCACAAGGTTATCAGTGGCTTTTTACCCAGTTAAAAGCTTTAGTCCCGTTTGAGCCGGATTGTGAAATTACTTTGGAAGCCAATCCTGGGACGGTTGAACATGATCCTTTTGCAGATTATTTAGATGTTGGAATTAATCGTTTATCGCTTGGGGTACAAAGTTTTAATCCTGATCATTTAACAAAGCTGGGGCGTATCCATTCCAATGATGATGCTGTTTCCGCCATTCAACATGCCAAACAAGCGGGTTTTCAACGGGTCAACGTAGATTTGATGCATGGTTTGCCAGAACAGACTTTAGAACAAGCCTTGTATGACTTAAGACTTGCCGTTGAAAATGGGGCAACCCATATTTCATGGTATCAATTGACCATTGAACCGAACACGGTTTTTTTCCGCACTCAGCCTATTTTGCCTGTAGATGATGTTCTGGAAACCATTCAAGAACAGGGTGAACAATATTTAAAGGCCAATGGCTTTATCAATTATGAAGTGTCTGCATGGCGTAAAGAAAAACCGTCATCACATAATTTAAATTATTGGCAATTTGGCGATTATTTAGCGATTGGGGCAGGAGCACATGGCAAAATTACCCAAGCTGATGGCGTATACCGTTTTCAAAAAACCCGTTTGCCTAAAGACTACTTAGCCAAAGTGCCTGCTGAACATTTGCAATTTAAACGTATTGAAAAACAAGACATGCCTTTTGAATTTATGATGAATGCTTTACGTTTAAATGAGGGTGTTCATGCCCAAATATATCTTGAACGTACAGGATTGAATTTGTCTGATTTAGATCAGGTGATTGGTTCATTAAAACAGCGTAAATTGATGTTGAATGATGACACACAGTTGGCATGTACAGCGCAAGGTCATGTATTTTTAAATTCTGTGCTGGAAGAGTTTCTATAAATCTACAGCACAACAATTTAGCTTTTGTTATGATCTAACTTAAAACAATAATCTATTAAAAGTTAAGGTCATCACAATGAATAAGTTTCTAATCAGTATGTTATTTGCTGTGGCAAGCCTATCGCTGGCATATGCAAAAAACGTTGTCCCTCAATTTAGCGACTATCCTGTTAAAGCTGTGTATACAGGCAAGACCGCGAAACTTGATCTTGCAGATCCAAGTGCCAATAT
Source organism: Acinetobacter sp. BIGb0196 (assembly GCF_011759595.1). Classification (NCBI taxonomy): domain Bacteria; kingdom Pseudomonadati; phylum Pseudomonadota; class Gammaproteobacteria; order Moraxellales; family Moraxellaceae; genus Acinetobacter; species Acinetobacter sp. BIGb0196. Next base: position 235,548 of record NZ_JAAOZA010000001.1, read on the forward strand.
GTTTCGCACTCGACTGAGAGATGCATTAACACAAAAACCAGATTTTGCCGGTGAATATGTCACCACCATGTGGGGCTGTGGTGGGGGATGTAGAGTCTATTCTTTTGTCAATAAACGTACGGGTCAGCTTTTAGCGGATGGCTTTGGTGGTGAGGAACGGACTGAAGATGTGATTGCAACACGTTCAAACAGCCGTCTCTTAGTCACACAAGAAGAGCATATGGATCAAAACTATGCAGTGGATCAAGTGACTACACGTTTTTATGTGCTTGAAAAAAATCGATTTAAGTTGATTAAAACCATTACTCAACCCGCTTCTAAAACTCAATAGTAGGGGATGACAGAATTTTCTGTTGGCTTTTAAACAGATCAATTTTTAAAAGCATTAAAGCGATTGCTTAAGGGCATCTTTAAGTTACGGGTTTTTAAGACTGTGATTTCGATAAAAGTGAATGAATATCACTATAGTGCAGCTTGCACTGTTATATCTTAAAAACAAAAGAGCGCCGTAGCGCTCTTTTGTTTTTTCAGAAATTTTAAATTTTAGTAATCAAAACTAAAGTGTTCTGCATCAAGTGCCATCATGGTACGAGATGGATTCACCATAGACTCAGCATGACCTTGTGAACGTGGTAATAATTGTTCAAAGTAGAAATCTGCAAGTTTGATTTTTGCTTTATAGAACTCAGGAACTTCAGCACCGTTACCAGACGCTAATTTTTCAGAAGCGACTGCTGCTTGTTGTGCCCAGTAGTAAGCCATCATTGCATAACCAGAGAACATCAAGAAATCGACAGAAGCAGACGATACGATTTCACGGTCTTTACGTGCTGCAAGCATGATACGAACAGTCAAAGCATTCCATTGCGCACAGATCTTGGTTAAATCCCAGGCAAAACGACGCATATATTTGTTACGTGCATGTTGACCACAGAATTTCAAGATTTCAGCGGTATATTCACGAACCACTTTGCCTTTAGATGAAAGCAGCACTTTACGGCCAATTAAATCCAGTGCTTGAATACCTGTTGTACCTTCGTACAAAGTCGCGATACGCGCATCACGTGCAATTTGTTCCATGCCATGCTCTTTGATATAGCCATGACCGCCAAACACTTGCATACCCAAATTCGCAGATTCAAGCCCCATTTCTGTTAAGAAACCTTTGAGAATCGGGGTATAGAAACCAAGCTTATCATCATATTCTTCAAATTTTGCTTGATCACCTTGTAACATTGCATCGGTCATTTTATCTGCAAGCTGAGCTGCGTGATAAATCATGGCACGACCGCCTTCTGCAAATGCTTTTTGAGTCAAAAGCATACGACGTACATCGGCATGGTGAATGATTGCATCAGCCACTTTATCTGGATCTTTTTTACCAGATAGAGCACGCATAGACATACGGTCTTTGGCGTATGGTAACGCACCTTGGAATGATAATTCCGCGTGAGCAAGGCCTTGTACAGCAGTACCAATACGCGCTGTGTTCATGAAGGTGAACATTGCATGTAAGCCTTTATTCACTTCACCAATCAAATAACCTGTTGCGCCATCAAAGTTCAATACTGCAGTTGCAGATGCACGAATTCCCATTTTGTGTTCAATAGAACCACAAGTCACAGGATTACGTTCACCCACTGTACCTTCAGCTGTAGGGATGAATTTAGGCACAATAAATAATGAAATACCTTTAGTACCTGCGGGTGCATCTGGAAGACGCGCAAGAACGATATGGATAATGTTTTCAGTTAAATCATGTTCACCGGCAGAGATGAAGATTTTTGTCCCAGTAATTGCATAAGTACCATCAGCATTAGGTTCAGCTTTAGTTTTTACTTGACCTAAGTCTGTACCACATTGTGGTTCAGTCAGACACATTGTTCCAGACCATGTACCTGCAGTCAGGTGTGGCATATAGGTATTTTTTTGTTCGTCTGTACCAAATTGCAGGATGGTATTCATACATCCCATGCTCAAACCTGGGTACATGGTGAATGACCAGTTTGCAGTCCCCATCATTTCAGATTTGATCAGGTTTAATGACATCGGCAAACCTTGACCACCAAACTCTTCAGGATAAGACAGACCTTGCCAGCCACCTTGAATAAATTGGTTATAAGCTTCTTTAAAACCTTTTGGTGTCGTGACTTCACCATCTTTAAAATGACAACCTTCTTCGTCACCAGATTGATTCAGTGGAGAAAGTACATTTTCACAAAAATCTGCAGCACCTTCTAAAATCATATCGACAGTATCAGCATCGGCATTTTCGCCAATTGATAGTGTTTTATAATGTGCAGAATAGTCAAAAACTTCATTCATTAAAAAACGTATGTCACGGAGCGGCGCTTTATATGCTGGCATGTGTTTAATCCTAATTTAAAAATAGTTTTGGATTTTCAATCTATAGCTTCATTATTCATAATCATATGGGAATTACATTGATAAGACTCTCTAAAAAAATTGTCAGAAATGCGAATTTGGTAGAAAAAGCACATGTGAATTTGTTGATTTTTTGATAGTCTTGTACACTTTGTTTTTTATTGTTTCATTGTTATTTTTATTGTCATTATAATATTCAAGTGGGTAGATCTATCATGCATTTAAAAAAATTAACATTGTGTTTATTGGGTTTGAGTTTATCAGCATGTTCTACACATGTGATTAAAAGCAATGCTTTAAATGCAGATCAAGATGCTCCGCAACGCGCAATTCAAGGTTTGAATGCCTTGTATGAATATCCGAATTTTGATTATCGTGGACAAGTCAAGGTTCGACTTGATAGTGCTCAGAAAGCCAACGCAGCTGATACAAAGCAATTAGATCCTACAATTGAAAAAAAGGTCAATCAGTATCTAAGAGAGCAAAAAATCAAATTAACCGATGCACAGAAAAAAGAACTTTATCAAGCAATTGCTAAGCAAGATTCTAAGTATTCAAATCGCTTTGTTGGTATTGGGGCAGATGTTGTACAAAATATCGTGAATGATTTACAGATTCGTTATGATGGAACTGTGAATTATCGTCAGAAAATGGCATCGTTTAACTTAGAAACGCAGTATAAAAAACCCAACCTTTCTGTGGAAATGCGTGTTCCTACAGTATTGGATCTCAATAATTATAAATTCTATACCCATATTTTTTCTTTAATGCCTTATTTGGCCAATTCACAAGATCAGAATAAATATGCCTATTATGATTTTTCTAAATACAAAGATGATATTGCCAAGGTGAATGGAAAAGCCTTGGTTGAGTTCCTTAAACAATCAGGCGCAACTTCTTATTTGATTGCTTCCCCGAATCAAATTGAAAATCTCGCGGTGAGTTCAGCTGAGAAGCAAGCAGGTATCGTCGAAAAAATCCGCTTAACTACCAGCATTGAAGAAATGTTTTTGCAAGGGCAATTGTATTCTACAGTGAATCGTCAATATTTCATGAATTCAGTGCTTGGATTGAGCCCTACAAATATTGCAAAACTCTTAGATACTGCTGGAGAAAGCCAATCAAGCGATGCTGCTAACGAGGCGGCAGAAGCTGCAATGAAAGCAGTAGAAGAAGCTTCAGCGGGGATCAGTACTGATGATGCGGGTGTGGCTGATGCCGCTAGTGCCATGTATCAACTTTATAGTGCCGTCAATCGTCAATCTCATGAAGCGTCTGAAGAAGGGGTGGACGCTGTTTATGCAGATGCACAAGACGCGGCTAAAAAAGCAGTTGAAGATGATGAAGACTATGCCACTAGCCAAGCTTCTGATGTTGCCGATCAGGAAGATGATAACGTTGAAGCTGAGTCTGAAGACGCATCAGCAGAGCGTCAGAAAATTTTAACTGAACAACAATGTGAAGACTTAACAAAAGCAAAAGCTCATCCACGTTTTGGTGATGTGGAATATTGTCAGTATCATTATGAAATTGATGTTTTAAGTACTGAACCAAAGGATGATGCATCTTCAGCCAGTAAAGCTTTACAGCAGCAAAGTAATGCAGCGCTTGTCAAAACCTTTACAGGCTATGTCAAAGACCAGTTGGTTGATGCTCAACAATTTAAACAATTGTGGAATCAACATCATATTGAAGTTGAAGCCAGTTTGCCGCCTAAAAACAAACGTAATCCTTTAATCGTCGATCTGTCTTTAGATAACAAAGGTCGGGCGGTAAAAGCAGATTATGATTTGGGTGTGGATTTTGATAAATTAAATCGTAAACTGAATGTTAAGATGGATATGCAATTCCTTAATTATGGAAATGCCAGCAAGATCGATCAGAGTGTTTTACAGCAAGCCAAACCATTTAAAGATATCTTTAAAGGCAGCATTATGGAGCAAGCTGTAGGCGGTATTGCGGGTGTTTCAGGTGATACAGGTAGTCATTCAGAGCAAAAATATTTAACTTTAGATGAGCGTTTGGCGCAGTTGGCTGAACAAGTATTTGCACAAACGGGTTCGTATGAAAAAACCTATAAAGCCGTATTTATTGCCAAACTGACTGCAGAAAAACCTGAGCTAATCAAACAATATTCTGCTCAAGATTTACAAGAAATTGCGACGGTCTACGCTTATTCTTATTCTGATGAAGAGATTTACAATCCGAAAGGTCAGGCTTTAAAACAGATCCAAGCTTTACAGAAAAAGCATCATTTGGAAGACGACCACCAATATGATGATGGACTTGGAAATGCTGTTGATGAGATCGTGGCTAAAGTCTGGAAAGATAAACAAAGTGTTTTAGAAATTCAGAATTTAGTCAAAAAATACAAAACCACTGAAGCCGTTTTTGCGCAATATTATATGCAGAAGTTTGAAGCGGAAAATGAGATTGAAAAAGGGCAACGTGCTGACTTTATCAAAACAGCGAAGATTTTAGCCAAGTCTTATACTGCGTTTAAACGCAATAAATTTAACGATCAAGTTGTTGCTGGCTTAGATCAAGACGCGACTGAATTTATTGATTATGATTTATTTAAGCAAACCTATCAGATCTTGAGTGATGCCAAGTTAAAGTAATTGGTCTTGGTTTGGTTAAAAAGAACCTCAATTGAGGTTCTTTTTTATGGATTTTTTAAACAAAGATACATCCATGATTAAAGAAAATCTTTTAAATTTGGGCGAACCCCATTCCAAATATAAAATGCTTCTATGGCTTGCCCAACCAACATCCCGAAGCCTTCTGAGCTTGGAATCTGGCGCGCTTTGGCTTGATCGATAAAGCTTGAAGGTTTGCCATAGGCCATTTCATAAGCATGGTGAAAGGTTAAAGTTTCAGGAAGAATCAGTGCATCACCCGTTAAGCTTGCCGAAGTCGCATTGATAACAAGATCAAATTGCCCATCTAATTCATCTAGGCTACAAGCGGAAAGTTCTGCTTCAGGAACAGCGCTTTGTAAATCTGCCACCAATTGTTCCGCACGTGAACGGGTACGGTTGGCAATCACAATCTTTTTAGCTCCCGCTTTTACCAGAGGGTAAACCACACCGCGAGTTGCACCGCCTGCACCAATAATCAAAATATCTGCGTTGTCTAAAGTCCAGTCTAGCGCTTTAATCGCATCGACTAAACCTTGCCCATCTGTATTGTCACCATGCAATACCCCGTTTTCCATCCAAAGCGTATTGACCGCCTTGGCGATTTTTGCACGTTCTGTCAGTTGTTGGCATAAGGCAAAAGCTTGTTCTTTAAATGGCACAGTAACATTCATACCTACACCATTGTGAGCAAAGAATTCAGTTACACTTGCGGTAAAGCCATCGAGTGGAGCAAGACGTTTTACATAGTTGAGATCAATACCAGTCTTTTCTGCAAAGGCATGGTGTAGTTCAGGTGAACGAGAGTGTTCAATCGGATTTCCAATGACTGCGAAAAGTTTACTCATGCCAAATGTCCAAGTATTGATTGTGTTGATTTTTAGAGAATGGCAACAATATACGTGAAAATGGGTGAGACAACCAAATTATATGCGGTTTAGCTTATGCTAAAATTTGAATAAATTGATGATTTAGAACGTTTTTTAATCGCGCTAAAGCTTGTTTTTAAGAGGAAGGTTTTGAGGGAAATGTTGTGCTTCAAAATGATGTTTTATGGATTGCAAACTGACTCTAAGAAATCAAGAAAAATCATAGCAAAAACAACGAGAAAACCAGCAGATAAAACAACACTAGAAGTAATTGAGATACTGTCAGAAAGAAGGTCTTTGGAAATGATGGTGGTTGAAATGGAGCATGCTAATAAAAATAAAATACTGAATGAAAGACTAACCTTGTGATTTTCTAATAAATTCCTCATACCTACCTCTGGTTTCTACTGCTATAATATTCTTTAAACGCTAAGACTTTTTTCAAAAAAATTAAGGAAATTTTAAGGTTGGTATCTTAGCTCAAGTTTGAGCATATATTAAATTAAAAAAGTATTCTTATCGTGAATTATTCTCATTTTAATTGTGAGTAAATCTTTCAAGCGTTATTTTCTCAGAAGTATTCAGCGGTTTAAGTGAAAAAGCTATCTTGAATGAAAGATAGCTTTTTAAACGATGAAGCATAAATGGCGGGAGATTATTTTAATATCGACAACCAGTCTTTAGGCTTTAAATAATGATCAGTGAGGCATTTTTCTGGGCTATTTTCATCCCATTCTGGGCGATAAGACCAAGCTGCAAGCGGTGGCATGCTGACCAGAATAGATTCAATTCGACCACCAGTTTGTAAGCCAAATAAAGTCCCGCGATCATAAACCAAATTATATTCAACATAGCGACCACGACGATACAGTTGGAAGTCTCGTTGGGCTTGTGTAAAGGATTTATCCTGATTTCTTTGGAAAATAGGCAAAATAGCATTTAAATAACCATTAGCGACCGCTTGGATATATTCAAAGCATTTTTCAAAATCCCATTGATTTAAATCATCAAAAAACAAACCCCCAATACCACGTTGTTCATCACGATGTTTTAAATAGAAATAATCATCACACCATTGTTTATGTTCCGCATAAATTTCTTCACCAAACGGTGCGCACAGATCAAATGCTGTTTGGTGCCAAGATAAAACGTCTTCATCATTTGGGTAAAAAGGCGTGAGGTCAAAACCACCACCAAACCACCAAATTGGTGCTTGTCCTTCAGGCTCTGCAACAAATAGCCGTACATTGGCGTGAGATGTTGGAACATTGGGATTTGTTGGATGAATGACCAAAGAAACACCCAAGGCTTGTGCTTTGGCTCCAGCAATTGCTGGATGGCGTTCTGTTGCTGAAGCTGGCAGTTTGGAAATGCTGATGTGAGAAAACATCACCCCGCCTTTTTCGATCACAGTTCCATTCTGTAGAACACGTGAACGACCACCACCGCCTTCAGGGCGTTGCCAGTCATCAATTTCAAATGTTGCAGTGCCGTGGCCTAATTTTTCTTGTTGCTCTAGGGCAGAGCAGATTCGAGCTTGTAAATCTGTTAGGAAATCACGAACACGTTGAATATCTGCAGAAGTCGGGTTTTGCATGATCATCCTCAAAGGAGAATTGAAAAATTTTCTACATCAAAACATAAAACGCTAAAAAAACAAAACCAAGTCATCATAAAGGCATGTTTTGAACGTGACGTGAATGAATCGAATGAGACTAAAAAATCTTTGGGTATCGCGGATACACGCTAGGCAATCCCGAGCAATTCGCTAGGTTGAAATCTATCCTTAAGCTCAGCACAATGTATTGAAGGTAAATTCAATTTTTGGGTTTATTTCTTTTGAATGTTAATTGCGTATCGAGCAGTGAATATGAGTTGTTCTTTGATTCAAAAATACAATGTTGCTGGACCCCGTTATACCAGTTATCCAACGGTTCCATATTGGGATGAGGCATCATTTTCGCTGCAACAATGGAAACAGACCTTAAAGCGCTCTTTTGATGAGTCTAATCACGTTGAAGGCATCAGTCTTTATATTCATTTACCGTTCTGTGAAAGTCTATGTACTTTTTGCGGATGCCATAAAAAAGTCACGAAACGGCATGATGTTGAATTACCTTATATTCAAGCAGTTTTAAAAGAATGGGACTTATATTGTCAGTTGTTAGCAGACAGACCCATCATTAAAGAAATTCATTTGGGTGGTGGAACACCAACATTTTTTTCAGTTAAGCATTTACAACAATTAATTCAGGGTATTTTAGCCAAAGCCAATATTGCGGATGGTTATGAATTTAGTTTTGAAGGGCATCCTAATAATACCACGCGAGAACACTTACAAGCCTTGTATGAGCTCGGTTTTCGCCGTGTCAGCTATGGGGTACAAGACTATAATGAGACTGTTCAGAAGGCCATTCATCGTGTCCAGCCCTTTGAAAATGTAGAAAGAGTGACGCAATGGGCACGTGACATTGGCTATACATCGATTTCCCATGATCTGGTTTTTGGTTTGCCATTTCAAAATTTAGCAGATGTGTTGCATACCATTGATTTGACTAATACGTTAATGCCAGATCGCTTGGCTTTTTATAGTTATGCGCATGTGCCTTGGATTAAGGGCAATGGACAGCGTGGGTTTAAAGATCATGATGTGCCCAAAGATGGAATGAAGCGAACCCTGTATGAAGAAGGGAAAAAGCAACTTTTAGCCCATGGTTATCATGAGATTGGGATGGATCATTTTGCTTTAGATCGAGATGAGATGTATCAAGCATTTCATGCAGGTACTTTGCATCGTAATTTTATGGGCTATACCTCATCAAAAACACAAGTCATGATCGGATTGGGCCTATCTTCAATCAGTGATAGTTGGTATAGCTTTGCACAGAATGAAAAAAATTTAGAAGCCTATTACAGCTGTCTTGAAAATGATGAAATTCCTGTGGTGAAAGGGCATGTGTTAAGTGTCGAAGATTTAAAGATTCGTCAGCATATTTTGAATTTGATGTGTACCTTTCAAACCTCTTGGTCAGATCAAACGATGGATTTTGCTGAGCGTGGTGATGTGATTCAACAGCTTGTTGAAATGCAGCATGATGGTTTATTGAACATTGAAGCGGATCGGATTGTGATCACGGAGCAAGGGAAGCCTTTTGTCCGTAATATTTGTATGGCGTTTGATTTGCATTTAAAGCGTAGAAAGCCTGAAACGCAAATTTTCTCGATGACGATTTGATATCAATTAATTAAGCTGATTTTGTATCAACTTGAGTCATACATGTTGGTTCTATCGAGGGGCGACAGGGATGTCGCCCCATTGTGTGTTGAACTAGGACTGAGCTCTCACTTCACCGAAGATCTGATCACTTGTATCTAAGCAAGACGTCTATGATTAAAAATCATCTTTCTCATACATATGTGACATACGATCATGTTTGGTTTTTAAATAATCTTCATTGAACTTATTTAAGCCGACTGTCAACGGTACACGGTCTAATACATCAATACCTAAATCTGTTAAAGCTTTTAATTTTAATGGATTGTTGGTAATTAGCCTGACTTGTTTAACCTGTAAATGATCGAGCATGATGCTACACATATCATATTTACGTGCATCAGCAGGTAGGTTTAACAATAAATTTGCATCAACGGTATCATGCCCTTGATCTTGCAAAGCATAAGCACGGATTTTATTGGTCAAACCAATACCACGACCTTCTTGGCGCAAATATAAAATCACACCTTGGCCTGCATCATTCATCATTTTCATGGTGTTGTGCAATTGAGGGCCACAGTCACATTTTAATGAACCAAAGGCATCGCCAGTTAAACATTCTGAATGAATACGAACTAAAACGGGGTTTGTAGGCGCGATTTCTAAACCCTTAGAAAGAGCAACATGCTCTTCACCTGTTTGTGGATCTTGAAATACAGAAATTTTAAAATCACCATAAGCAGTGGGTAATTTTGAAGTGGCAACAAACTCTATTGACACAGAATCTTCCATCTATTTGTTTAGAAATTGGCTAAAGTATAGCGTAATGCTTGGACATTGGTAGGTTTGTAAAGCATGTTTTTATAGATAACATTGCTATAAAAATTTCTTTTTTGTATAAAGCACACGATAATAGTTGATATATAGATAGATTATTCATGATAATTGACACCAAGAGCACACTTGCTGACTTGGAAGTTCCAATGACGCATCATTATAAATGTGGCTGATTGAATGTGATATCATTGGTTCTCACAATCATGCTAACCCGTTTACCTAGCTAGATTTGCCAGGCTTTAGAAGGCTTTGCCACATATGTTGTATACCGAAATACCTAGTCATCGTCCTGTTACGCCTTTGTTGAATGAAATTAATCATCCTCAACAATTACGTCAGTTTGAGCAAAGCCAATTGCCGCAGGTCGCAGACGAATTGCGTCAATTTATTTTGTATGCTGCTGGACAAAGTGGCGGGCATTTTGGTGCAAACCTTGGCGTTATAGAATTAACAGTTGCCTTACACTATTGTTTTGAAACACCACGGGATCGTTTAGTTTGGGATGTGGGCCATCAGGCGTATCCACATAAAGTCCTTACAGGACGCCGTGAGCAATTGATGACCATCCGTTCTAAAGATGGATTGGCGGCTTTTCCAGCACGGGATGAATCTGAATTTGACACTTTTGGTGTAGGACATTCATCGACTGCAATTTCTGCTGGCTTGGGTATGGCTTTGGCACGTCGTTATCAAAAAGACCCTTGTGAAGTTGTTGCCATCGTTGGTGATGGTGCGATGACTGCTGGAATGGCATTCGAAGCCATGAATGATGCAGTGGCGCATAATGCTGATTTGATGGTGGTGCTCAATGACAATGATATGTCGATTTCATGTAGCACGGGTGGTTTTGCAAAGCATTTAGCTGCAATTTGGGAACAAGGGCAATTCATCAATATTGATGAAGAAGGGCAAGCTTTTGTACAGGATTGCCCTGAATGGAACTACAACTCTCGTTTACATCAATCTGCGACTGATGCTGCGGATAATCTATTTAAAGCGATTGGTTTTGATTATTTTGGCCCATTTGATGGCCATGATGTGGAGCAATTGGTACAAGTCTTTAATGCGCTGAAAAAGCGTAAAGGGCCACGCCTGATCCATGTCTATACCGTGAAAGGTAAGGGTTTTGCACCTGCTGAAGCGGATCAAATTAAATATCATGCGATTGGCAAAATTAATGCATCAGCAACTAAAAATCTAGCGCCAAAATATTCAGATGTATTTGGGCAATGGCTTTGTGATGAAGCTGCACAAGACGACAGATTACTCGCAATTACGCCTGCCATGTGTGAAGGCTCAGGCATGGTACAGTTTGCTAAACAATTTCCAGAGCGTTACTTCGATGTTGCTATTGCGGAACAACATGCAGTGACATTAGCTGCGGGTATGGCGTGTGAAGGATTGAAGCCAGTTGTGGCGATTTATTCAACCTTCTTACAACGCGGTTATGACCAGCTGATTCATGATGTTGCTTTACAAAATCTTGATGTGACCTTTGGTATTGATCGTGCAGGCTTAGTCGGCGAAGACGGTCCTACGCATGCTGGTGCGTATGACTATGCTTATATGCGTACCGTACCGAATATGGTGATCATGGCGCCAAAAGACGAAAACGAATGTCGCCAAATGTTGCATACAGCATATCTATACAAAGGCCCAACTGCAGTACGTTATCCACGCGGTAACGGTTTAGGTGTGGAAATTCAACAACAGTTGATTGAGCTGGAAATTGGTAAGGCTGAAGTATTGTTAGAACTCAATACTGAACACGAAGAAGGTGTCACGATTTTGGCCTTTGGTAGTCGAGTTCAACCTGCGCTTGAATCAGCCAAACAACTGGCACCAAAGTTGGATATTGCAATTCGTGTGATCAATATGCGTTTTGTGAAACCATTGGATGAACAAATTATTCGTGATTTAGCAGACAAAACTCACTTATTTGTAACTGTTGAAGAACATGCTGTAATGGCGGGTGCAGGTAGTGCGGTCAATGAGTTCTTGGCACAGGCGCAAATTGTGAAGCCAATTTTAAACCTAGGTTTACCTGATGAATTCCTCGCACAAGCAAGCCATTCTGAAATGCTCCAAGACTGTGGTTTAGATGTAAAAGGTATTCAAAACTCGATTGAACAGGCTTGGTTAAAGCTGGTACAACACGTTTAACCTCATGTAAAAGTTAAAGTTGTAAAATTTTAGCAACAAAATTTCCCAAAAAGCGCCGATATTTGCTAAAATGTCGGCGCTTTTATGCATTATTCTTTATCAGTATCTTCAAATTTGTAGTGGGTGTTCAATGGAACCTATGGTGGTGATGGCTGCGCGTGCGGCTCAGTTAGTTGGTCAAGAGCTTTTAAAAGCGCATCAAAATCGTCATAAACTCGATCTACAAGTCGAAGAAAAAGGTATTGATGGTCCAGTAACTCGTGTAGATCGTTATATCGAGCAGTTGACTATTGATACGCTTCGTAAAAGTTATAAAAATCACAGCTTCCTTGGTGAAGAGTTTGGGCTACAAGAAGGTAAAGGTCACGATGCTGATTGGTGTTGGGTGATTGATCCTCTTGATGGTACTTTAAACTTTATCAATGCTTTCCCACATTTCTGTGTATCTATTGCAGTTCAACATAAAGGTGTAACTCAACACGGTGTTATCTATGACCCTGTGAAAGATGAGCTATTCTCTGCAAGCCGTGGTCGTGGCGCAATGTTGAATCAACGTCGTATTCGTGTGAATGTTAAAGACAGCCTTGAAAATACCTTTATGGGTGTAGGTCATGCTTACCGCGCTAAACGTAATGGTGAGATTGTTTCTTATGCGAAAAACCATTTTGAATCATTATTAAATGTAACTGAAGCTGGCGCACAATATCGTCGTGCAGGTTCTGCTGCATTGGACTTGGCTTATGTTGCGGCTGGTCGTTTAGATGGTTATTTTGAACTCGGTTTAAAACCTTGGGATATCGCAGCAGGCGAGCTTATGGTGAAAGAAGCGGGTGGTACAGTCGTTGATGCTCGTGGTGGTTCAGATTCTATGGAAAATGGTCAAGTGATTGCGTGTTCTATGAAAATGTTAAAACCATTGATGCAAGCTGTTGTTCCTGCTTGGGGTGAAGCTGCGAAGTAATTTATACTTGTGTAGATTGAGTTTTAAAAAGCCTTCATCTTTATGAGGGCTTTTTTATGGGTTGCGATTTAATGCGATACTATCAATAGTGAATGTCGTTGTTTAAACTTTCGTGATTGCAAGACCTAGCGAATAGTACTTATATAAAAATAATACAACTTATTGGGGGACGCTAAGAGTGCATATCATTGGCAATCCAATACGATTATTCCAGGCGAGTTTACCGTGGAGTGTTTAGCGGTAGCTGTAGCAGATATTTTTGAGGATGAAAGTTTAGCTGTAGATCAAGTTTTTTATTTAATTCCTGATGATAATGAATGACTTAATACAATACAGGAAAAAACAATAAAACTTCGTGACATTATTATAAATTCTGCTATACTCTGCGCACGCACTAAATTTCGTTCATTACCTGAACATTTCTCTTCTATATTGTGTATGCGCGTCCGGTCCAAAGAGAGGACAATATTTCGCGCCCCACCCAATCGCTTAAGCGATTCCTTCAGGTTGCGGCTGTTATCAAATGTGCGTTATACGCATCGTCGTTCTCGGATCGCCGCTGATTCTATATTTTCAGCGATTATTGCTGTGCCGCTTTTTGCCGATGTCCATCAGACCATATATTAATGGAGCACCCACATTAGGGTGAATATCTCTATGAGCAAAACTTTTGCTGAATTTTCATTAGACGAGTCGCTACAGAAAGCACTCGAGAGTCTTGGTTTTACTACGCCGACTCCTGTTCAAGAACTATCTATTCCAGCGGCTTTAGAAGGAAAAGACCTTCTAGTATCAAGCCAAACTGGTTCTGGTAAAACTGCTGCATTCTTACTCCCTACGTTAAACGCTTTAGCTGGTCAAGATACTTTTGTACCATTTAAAGATCGTATGAAAGCAGTAACTCAACCAAATATCTTGGTGATTTCACCTACTCGTGAACTTGCACAACAAGTATGTCAAGATGCGATTGCATTTGTACGCCATATGAAAGGTGTACGTGTTGCAGCAATCATGGGTGGTATGCCTTTTGGTAAGCAAATCCAACAATTAAAAGGTGCACAAGTTGTTGTTGCGACTCCAGGTCGTTTACTTGATCTTGTAAACCGTCGTCAAATTAAACTTGATTTAGTTGATGCTTTAATCGTCGATGAAGCTGACCGTATGCTTGACTTAGGTTTCTCTGAAGACCTAGAAGCAATCAGCGATTTAGCTTTAAATCGTAAACAAACATTAATGTTCTCTGCAACATTTGCACCACGTATCATTAATCTTGCTGAACGCATGATGAACGAACCTGAACGTATTGCAATTGAAACAGGTCATTCTACAAATACTGATATTACCCAAACTTTACATTGGACTGATGGCTTCGAGCATAAGAAAAAATTGCTTACGCATTGGTTAAATGAAGAAGACGTAGATCAAGCAGTTGTATTTGCTTCAACTCAAGAAGATACAGATATGCTTGCTGAAGAGCTTGCAGAAGCTGGTCTTTCAGTTGTTGCGCTTCATGGTGCTATGCCACAAACTGTACGTAACCGTCGTTTACGCAGTATCCGTGAAGGTCGTGCAAAAATTCTTGTTGCTACAGACGTAGCTGCTCGTGGTCTTGACGTACCAACAATCTCTCACGTAATTAACTTTGGTCTTCCAATGAAGAATGAAGATTATGTGCATCGTATTGGTCGTACAGGTCGTGCGGGTCGTACTGGTAAAGCAATCACTTTAGCAACTTACCGTGAACGCGGTAAGATCCGTGCTTTAGAAGATTATTTAGAAGCGCGTTTAAGTGTTTCTGAAATCGAAGGTTTAGAGCCATCTCCTCCTCCAGCTCGCGGTAGTCGTGATGGTGGCGGTCGTGGTCGTAGTAACGGTGGCGGTCGTCGTGAAGGCGGTCGTGGCGGTTTCGGCGGTGGTCGTCGTTTTGAAGGTGAATCAAACTTCAAACGTCGTGAAGGCGGTGATGATCGTCCACGTCGTAGCTTCGATGACAAACCACGTGGTGATCGTCCATCTTATGGTGATGATCGTCCTAAGCGTGATTTTGGTGATCGTCCACCACGCCGTGAAGGTGGTTTCGGTGATCGTCCACAACGTTCATTCGGTGGTGAAGATCGTCCTAAGCGTGATTTTGGTGATCGTCCACCACGTCGTGAAGGTGGCTTCGGTGACCGTCCACAACGTTCATTCGGTGGCGAAGATCGTCCTAAGCGTGATTTCAACTCTGATCGTCCACGTCGTGAAGGCGGTTTTAACGATAAACCTCGTTTTAACTCGAATGATGACAACCGTGGCAACAGCGTAGATTACAAACCACGTCGTGAAGGCAGTTTTGCTGATCGTCCTAAGCGTGATTTTGGTGATCGTCCACCACGCCGTGAAGGTGGTTTCGGTGACCGTCCACAACGTTCTTTCGGTGATGATCGTCCTAAGCGTACATTCGGTGGTGAAGACCGTCCGAAGCGTGAATTTAATTCAGATCGTCCTAAACGTGCGTTTGGCGGTGAAGATCGTCCTAAGCGTGAATTTGGTGGTGAAGACCGTCCAAAGCGTGAATTCAATGCAGACCGTCCGCGTCGCAAATTCAACGATTAATTAGATATTTTTAATAAAAAACCAGCCTAAAGGCTGGTTTTTTATTGCAAGTTGAAAAGTATTTGGTAGAATAAAGTGTGACATAGTTCAATTTATTTAATAAAACAGTTAGACTTAACTTATGAAAAATTGAATCTAATAAAGTTGATGATTTCTTTGAGGTAATTATGTTATATATGTTCTCACTTTTATTGATCTCAAATGTTGGGTACTTTTTTTATAGCCTGCTTTTTAGATAATCTATTTGCTCATTAAATAAAATTTAAAAGTAAAAAACTAAAAAAATAGCCCAAGTAACCTTGTTTATAAAGATGAATATTCTTTATGATTTTTTATTATCTTTTAATTACAAAACATATAGATATTTAAGAGTATAGTATGTGGGCTGATAAATGCAGGAAAAAGTTCAGCTATGAATAAACACAGTCATTCCGAAGCTGAAGCTTTAATTGAAGTCAAAAATTTAAGTTTTAACCGAGGTGAACGCGTTATCTACGATAATGTGAGTTTGCAGATTCGTCGTGGGCAAATTACCGCAATCATGGGACCATCTGGAACGGGTAAAACAACCTTATTACGGCTCATTGGTGGTCAGCTTAGCCCAGATGCTGGTGAAGTACGACTTGATGGGAAAAACATTGCTTCGATGTCACGTAATGAGCTTTTTGCTGCACGTGCGCGTATGGGGATGTTATTTCAGAGTGGTGCGTTATTTACCGACATGACCGTCTATGAAAATGTTGCTTTTCCAATTCGCGCACATACAAAATTACCAGAAAATTTAATTGCTGAGTTGGTGGCGCTAAAATTAGAGTCGGTTGGTTTGCGTGGTGCTGAAAAGTTGATGCCCGCAGAACTTTCTGGCGGGATGAATCGACGCGTGGCGCTTGCTCGTGCGATTGCGCTTGACCCAGACTTGATTATGTATGACGAACCCTTTGCTGGGCAAGATCCGATTGTGATGGGGGTTTTGACCCGATTAATTCGATCATTACGTGATGCTTTAGATCTAACAACAATTATTGTTTCACATGATGTTGATGAAACATTATCAATTGCTGACTATATTTACGTTGTGGCTGAAGGTAAGGTGCAAGGCGAGGGGACACCTGAGCAATTGCAACAACACGCTTCTCCATTTGTACAGCAATTTTTAACAGGTTCAGTTGAAGGTCCTGTTGATTATCAATTTAGTCATCAAGCCTATTTAAGTAATGAGGTTAGTTCATGAATGCTATTGCCTTATTGGGTAGACGCGTTCTAGAACGTGTTCAGGGCATTGGTGTTGCAATGCTCATGTTGTTGCGCATTTTATTCTCTTTGCCAACAATACTTGGTGTAAAACTTTTCATTTATCAGATGTATCGAGTAGGCGTACTGTCTTTATTGATCATTGCTGTATCTGGTCTGTTCATCGGTGCAGTACTCGGTTTGCAGATGTATAACATCTTGGTCACTTTTGGTAGTGAAGCCATGTTGGGCGCGGCTGTGGCTTTAACCTTGTTACGTGAACTTGCGCCTGTTGTGGCAGCCTTGCTTTTTGCTGGTCGTGCTGGCTCTGCTTTGACTGCTGAAATTGGCCTAATGAAGGCAACTGAACAATTATCCAGTATGGAAATGATTGGTGTTGATCCGTTAAAGCGTGTGATTTCTCCACGTTTATGGGCAGGTATTGTCAGTTTACCGATGCTGTCTGTGATCTTTGCTGCGATTGGTATTATGGGTGGCAAAATGGTCGGTGTTGATTTTCTTGGCGCAGACGAAGGCTCATACTGGAGTGGTATTCTGAGTAGCACCCAGTTTATGAAAGATGTGTTTAACGGGACCATCATTAAAAGTTTAGTATTCGCTTTAATTTGTACTTGGATTGCGGTGTATCAAGGTTATGCTTGTGAACCAACATCTGAAGGTATCGCAACATCTACGACACGTACTGTTGTGTATTCATCGTTATGTGTTTTAGGTTTTGATTTCGTGTTGACTGCGGTCATGTTCGGAGGTGTTTAATGAAATCACGTGCTAGTGAGCTGACCGTCGGTATTTTTGTCATCATTTTTGGTCTTGCTCTATTCTTTTTAGCCATGAAAGTGAGTGGTTTGGTTGGTACAAACTTAAAAGACAGTTATGAAATGACTGCAACATTCGACAATGTGAATGGTTTAAAACCGCGTGCCAAAGTGACCATGAGCGGTGTTAAAATTGGACAAGTTGATGCGATTACACTTGATCCTGTGACCCGTCATGCAACGGTTAGATTCGATTTGGATGGTTCATTGACCACCTTCAATGCAGAACAGTTGAAAAAAGTAAAAGAAAATGCGCTAGGTGATTTACACTACAGTGCTGATTATCAGGCTGCGACACCTGAGAAACAAAAAGAAATGGAAACGCAACTGTTAGGTAACATGAAATCCATCACAAATATTGATGAAGATGCTTACATAATGGTCGCAACCAATGGTCTTTTAGGCGAAAAATATTTGAAAATCGTACCAGGCGGCGGCATTAACTACATTAAACGTGGTGAAAGCATTGAAAATACCCAAGGTACGATGGATCTAGAAGATTTGATTACCAAATTTATTACGGGTGGTGCAGGAAAATCATCAACAGGCGCATCGGAAGCTAAAGATGCATCTGCATCCACTGAAACAACTGATGCTCAAACTTCATTTGTTGAATAGGCATTAGAGGAGTTATTGAAAATGAACATGCTGTTAAAACAAACTTTTACTGCAACTATTTTGGCAACTATGGTGGCGACTGCGGCTCAAGCTGCTCCAGCAGAAGCACCACCGGCATTTGTTAAACGTGTTGCTGATGGCCTGATTTCGCGCTTAAAAGCAGATCAAGGTAAATTGCAAAACCCTGCTACTGTGAAAGCGATTGTTCGCCAAAACCTTGATCCTTATGTGGATGGTCAAGCGTTTACACGTATTGTGATGGGAACTTATGCAAATAGCAGTACCCCTGCTCAACGTGCGCAATTTGAACAAAACTTCCGTAATACTTTGATTGAGAATTATGGTAGCGCATTTGCGAAGTATTCAAATCAATCGTATTCAATGCGTCCGTATAAGGCAACCAACAGCAAGTTTCCTGTCGTTACTTTAGACTTCAATAACAATGGTGAAAAGATCCCTGTATCTTTCCAATTGTCTGATGCAGGTAGCCAATGGAAAGTACGTAATTTGAATGTGTCTGGTATCGATCTAGGTTTGCAATTCCGTAACCAATTTGCTGCGAACGTGCAACGTAATGGCGGCAATATTGATAAAGCAATTGCAACATTCAAGCCTGATGCAGACGCTGCTGTTAAGAAGTAAGCTCATAACATAGATAGGTGCAAGCGAGTGATTGAATTTAAAAATCAGGAATTATATGTTAGCGGTAAAATTGCTTACGAGAATGCTGAAAGCTATTATTTAAATGGTTTGAAAGTGATTCAAAATGAGAAAAATTTTCCAATAACTGTGAATCTATCACAGCTTGAACATGGCAGTACCCTTGCTTTATCTGTGTTTGTGCAGTGGTTACGTCAAACACCAAATCTTCAGGGACTGCAGTTTAAAGCAGTGCCTGAAAAGATGATGAAAATTATTCAAGCTTGCCATTTGCAAGATGACTTGAAATTAATTTAGCCTATGCAAGATTGATGTAAAAAAGCACCTAAAGGTGCTTTTTTATTAACTCATTTTTCTTTCTGCTTTGAGCAGTGCTAAATCTCAACTCAATCCAATAAGGGGAATGCAGTATTTAAATCCATTTCTTCCATCTAAAGTAAGCCAAAGGCCCCACAAAGAAAGCAATTAAGATGGTAATCACCACATAAAAGCTCCAGTGGCCATGGGCAAATGGCAGAATCTCAGTGTTCATCCCATAAATACTGGCAATCAACATCGGTGGAGCAAGCATGCTGGGTAAGATGGAGAAGCGACGAATGGTATCGTTCTGTTCAGTGTTAATAAATCCAGAGGTGGTATCAAGCAAGAATCGTACTTTTTGGAACAAGAACGCATCATGTTCTACAAGGGAACGTACATCCTCACTTAACTCTCGAATATCTGCATCATAGATATGGCTCCCCAATGCGCGAGGACGAGACAAAAAGGTTAAGACACGACGTAAGTCAATCAGACAAAGTTGCGCTTTTCCAAGCATATCTTCCTTTTGTGCTAAACGGGTAATCATGTCATCTAAATCTAAAATCATTTCACGATGACGTACGTTGAGGACTTCTGTGGAATATAACTCTAAGTCTTTGTGGATATCTTCTAAGATATCCGCAAGCTCATCTAGTTTTGCTTCTAATAAGCCTAAAAGAATCCATGTCGGATCTTTGTATTCAATTTCATAGTCATTACGGCGTGCACGTGCGCGAAAGGCACGAAAGGCAACCAGCTTTTCACCACGTAAGGTAAATAAGCGGTCTTTATGCAAAATGAATGCAACCGTTTGCACATTGGCAAGCATGTTTGAAGTATCTTCGGGATCGCCTTCAACTTGGTAATTTTTATTTTTTGTTAAAAAATAAGTACTGATATGTAGAATCCCATCATCATCACGGTAGAATCGTGCAGAGGATGAAATGTCTTCTAAAGATTTAAGAGTTGGTAAATTTTGCTGGTAAGCATCTAGAACCCATTCTTGTTCTTCTTGTGAAGGTGCAATGAGGTCAACCCATACCAATTCAGGATGTAGGTCGAATCCACCATTAATTGTTGCATCTTCTAAGCTACCGCGCTCAGTGGCGTAAAAGGCTTCAAGCATTATGTCTTTTCTCCCTTGCGCAGTGTGGTGTCGATTTGATGTGTGTATTTTAGACAAGGATTTTAGGAAAAACACTCATTACATTGCTGTTTTGTAAAAAAAATCTTGATTGGTCGTCTGCATTTTTAGCATGACAAAATTAAAGTTAGGTTAAATTTATGAATTCTATTGCTATTTTTTGTGGTTCATCATTAGGTACGGATCAAATTTTTGCTGATGTTGCAGAGCTGACTGGTGAAACAATCGCCAAGCAAGGGAAAACTTTGGTCTATGGTGGTGGCCGTTCAGGCTTAATGGGCATCGTCGCTGACAGTGCTTTGGCAGCAGGAGGCAAAGTGATTGGTGTGATCCCTCAGGGATTGGTCGATCGTGAATTGGCACATCCAGATTTGACCGAGCTGTATATTGTTAAAAATATGCATGAACGTAAAACAAAAATGTCTGAACTTTCCGATGGCTTTATTGCATTGCCTGGTGGTGCAGGAACCATTGAAGAAATTTTTGAGCAATGGACGTGGGCACAATTGGGAATTCATTTAAAACCTTGTGCATTTTTAAATGTTGAAGGTTTTTATGATGATTTATTGAAATTTATTCAACTCACGACAGACAAAGGTTTTTCTAAAGCGCGTTTTACAGATCAGTTGATTGATTCTGCCTCGATCGAAGAAATTCTAACCCAGTTTAGTCACTATCAAGCGCCAGAACCAAAATGGGGCGTAAAAGAACGTGAAGAATTGGTTAAATTAGATCAAGCAGATCGTACATTTGGTTAAAAACTAAAACACAATATATTGTTTTTAAATTTATTGCTGTCACAATATATTGTGTTTTTATTCTATTTTTAAATCTTATGAATGTAATTACTGTCGCGGCAGCTGTGATTTTGAATGATAAAAATCAATTGCTCTTGGTGAGAAAGCAAAATACACAATTTTTTATGCAGGTTGGTGGAAAGCTAGAACCTAATGAACCACCTGAGCAGACCATGTTGCGTGAGATTTTAGAAGAAATTAGTGTTCAAGCAGAGATTACTCAGTTTATTGGGCGTTTTGAAACAAAAGCAGCCAATGAAGCAGACTTTCAATTGGTGAGTTATCTCTATCAAGTTGACCTAGAGCAAACACCAAAAATTAATGCAGAAATTGCTGAAATGAAATGGATTGATTTGGATGATGCGCAAACGCTTTTAGCACCATTGACCAAAGAGATCGTCATCCCATGGTGTAAAGCAAATTTAATCCATTCATAATTTTCGCTATGTTTGCTTCACAATGTTTGTATCGCTGAAGGATGATGAAAATTTATTGAGCTGCGGCAATACATACACTATAAATCTGCTGGCAGCCTAAGTTTTCTAACGCATGGGTTAAAGCATGAATTGAACTGCCTGTGGTCACGACATCGTCAATAATCAGTACTTTTTTATATTTTCTTTTTTCTGTTTTGATCATTTTAAATTGATATTCAATACTTTCTAAGCGCTCAATTCTACTTAAACCTTTTTGTGAATGTTGCGCTTCTCGAATCACGGGTTGCCATACCGGGATATTTAATTGTCTTGCCATGATTTTGGCAATAATCAGCATTTGATTGTAGCCGCGTTCTTTTAAACGAGCAGTAGAAATTGGCATAGGGACAATGGCTTGAATTTTAGGTAGGTTTAAATTCAATAAACTTTGTGCCAATAGTGTCTGATATTGCAGTTGTTGTTCATATTTATAGACTTGGATGATGCGATCAATTGGGAAGTCGTAACGGTGAGCACAAAGAATCTGGTGTTGATGCCGTTCTATATGCTGCTTATACCAAGGAAGTTCGTTCCAACACGTGTTACAAAGGGAATGCTGTTGTTGTCGGTCTATTCCACAAAGGAGGCAAGGGGAAAGGCTTTGTATGCTTTTATGGAGAAGTTGATTGATAAATTGGAGCATGCTCTGTTCTATTTTTTATTTCGGATTAATTTCGCATAGTGTGTTGAATAGATCAATAGCAGATTTTTATTAAGCTTTATATCGCTTAATCTTCATATCAGCATGTTATGACAACCTCCATGTCATCCTTTGTGGGCATAGATTTTGATAAGCGTCGTTAGACTGAATGAATCAAACATCTGAGCTATGATGTCTATGCATGGATGTTCTAAATACATGTTTAGACATAGGCATATCTCGGCGCTTCAGGTAACCAGCGTTTTAATAAAGCTTCAGCATTTTCTGGATCATCTTTTAGTACTTGACTGGCAACATAATGTGCTTGATTAAGTAAATGATCATCTCGTTCTAGCTTGGCGACACGGAAACCCAAATCTCCTGTTTGCTTGGTGCCCAGTAATTCACCCGGCCCTCGGATTTCTAAGTCTTTTTCTGCAATGATAAAACCGTCATTGGTTTCACGCATGATACGTAAACGTTCTTGGCCATTTTGTGATAAAGGATGTTTATAGAGTAGGGCGCAGAAACTTGCGGTTGCACCACGACCGACACGACCACGTAACTGATGCAACTGAGACAGGCCTAAGCGTTCAGCATTTTCAATCACCATAATGGAAGCGTTTGGAACATCGACCCCGACTTCAATCACTGTCGTTGCAATCAGCAGTTGCAATTCATTGTCTTTGAATTGTTGCATGACCAGTTGCTTCTCATCGGCTTTCATTTTTCCATGGACTAAGCCAATATTAATCTCTGGAAAGCGATCTTTAATCTCTTGATAGGTGGCTTCTGCGGCTTGAGCATCGAGAGTTTCTGATTGTTCGACCAGAGTACAGACCCAATACGCCTGTTTACCCTCAGCACAGTTGGTGGTGATACGATTCAGCACTTCTTCGCGTCTATCAAGTGGAATCGTGACTGTTTGAATGGGAGTACGTCCAGGAGGCAATTCATCAATCACTGAGGTATCTAGGTCACCATAGGCAGACATTGCCAGTGTGCGAGGGATTGGTGTTGCCGTCATGACCAGCTGGTGTGGCGTGGTGTTATCCACGCCTTTATTACGTAAAGCTAGGCGTTGATCTACCCCGAAACGATGTTGTTCATCAATAATCACGAGACCAAGTTTGGAAAATTCAACATTGTCCTGAAATAAAGCATGGGTACCCACCACAATATTGGCAGTTCCATCCTTAATGGTTTGTTCAGCCGTAGCACGGGCCTTGCCTTTTTGTTTGCCTGAAAGCCATGACACATTTAAACCGAGTGGCTCAAACCATTTCTTAAAATTGATAAAGTGCTGTTCAGCTAAAATTTCAGTCGGTGCCATCAGCGCCACTTGCCAGCCTTCTTCCAAAATATGACAAGCCGCAACACCTGCAACCAATGTTTTACCTGCACCGACATCGCCCTGAACCAGTCGCAACATGGGTTTGTTTTGTTTTAAATCTTTGGCAATTTCGTTTGATACACGTTTTTGTGCATTGGTCATTTCAAAAGGTAAGCTTGCCAATAAGGCTTTTGCAAACTTTTTACTGGTTGAAAATGCTGGGGCTGCAATTTGTTGAATATAAGCACGTCGGGTTAATAGGCTGATTTGATGTGCAACCAATTCTTCAAAAATTAAACGTTGTTGAGCAGGGTGAGAGCCTTGTGAAAGTTGTAGCATATTGGCATTTACAGGAGGGTGATGAATATACTCCAGCGCCTGTTTAAGCGCGTAACCATTGGTGAACTTTTCAGGTAATAACTCAGGTAAAGCATCGGCATGCTGGTTTAAAGCTTGCTTAACGTATTCACGTAATTTGGGTTGGGTTAAGCCTTCTGTGGCAGGGTAAATTGCTGTCAGTTGCGTTTTAGGGAGTGCTGTATGTTCAGTAATTAACTGGATCTCAGGATGGTAAAGCTCCAGGCCACGAGCCCCTACACGGACTTCCCCAAAGATTCTTAAACGATTACCCGCTTTAGCACGATCTGTGAGTGCTTTATAGATATGATAAAAGCGTAAGGTAACCTTGCCAAAATCATCTTGCAATAAAATCGCCATCGATTTGCGTTTACCAGGTGGCATATCGATTGATCTGACCACGCCTTCCATGAGATAACTACGACCGACTTGTAATTGGTTCATGGGAATGATCGTGCTACGATCTTCATAATCACGTGGCAAATGAAACAGCAAATCATCTGTGGTGAAAATATTTAGTTTTTCAAGTAAAGCAGCGGCGGCATTGCCAACCCCTTGCAATTGATGGACGGCAGCCATGTCCCCTCAACTTAAGTTTGATTGATTTTGAAAATCGGTTTCAAAGAATAGGTCGTGTAATGCATATTCTATTTATTGGTTATGGTAAAACATCGCAACGTGTTGCCAAACAATTATTTCAGCAAGATCACCAAATTACCACAGTTAGCCGAAGTGCGAAAGATGATGATTTCGCACAACATTTGATTCAAGACATTCAACAACTCGATTTAGCGCAAATTCAGCCTGTCGATGTGGTGTATGTATTGCTCGCACCATCTCGAAATTCTCCGCTAAGTGCTATCGAAAATTATCAACAAACCTATGTCGATTCGGTGCAGCCGATTGTGAGAGCTTTAAAAGACCATCCGCTCAAACGAATTATTGTGGTTTCATCGACACGTGTTTATGGGGAAAACCGTGGTGAACGTATTGATGATGAGTCAGTGCTTATTCCAAGTGATCAACAGGGGCAGTTGTTATTGGCAATGGAACAGCGATGGCAACAGGCTTATCCATCTAAATGTGTGATTGTGCGCCCAACTGGGATTTATGGCACATCCGTTGCTCGTATGGTTAAACTTGCAGAAACCATACAAAGCTATCCCAATATTCATTGGTCAAATCGAATCCATATAGATGACCTTGCAGATTTCTTAGCACATTTGCTTCACGTGGAACATCCAGAAAAATCATATATTTGTACAAATAATCAACCACTACCATTGCATGAAATAATTTTATGGTTCCAACAACAGTTGAATTTATCGCACTTGGTTTTAGAAAGTTCCAATCAAACAGGGAAGCAGATTTTTGCGGAGAGGATGCTTGCAACAGGATTTAAGTGGGCACATCAAAATTGCTATCTTGATTATCAGAAGAATTTAAACCTTAAAATATACTAGGTATTTTCAAGGATCATTTTACGTTTTAGATAAGTTTGTAAATGAACTAAAAAATTGTTAGATATTAAAATGGGTTGGTTCAGTATTGTTTATTATAGAGGACTTGAGAAGTTCCCTCTCCTTGCAGGAGAGGGTTAGGGAGAGGTAATCATCCCAACCTTCTCCCAAAGGAAAAAGGCACTTTAAAGCTTTTATTTTTTCTTCCGTTTTAAACGCTTCTTGGCTTGTTGAGCGGCTAAAGCATCTAGAGCTTCTTTTAACTCTTCATCTGTAAATGAGGTGATATGGTGAAGCATTTGCAAAGTTACATCATCAAGCACCAAATTGGCATATTGCGCAACATTTCTAAACTGCTCATCAAAAACAATGGCATGGTCTTCATTGGTTTTGATATAGCCTTGTTCAGTTAAGACTTTCATAAAACTTTGGAATAACGCTTTATCAAAGAACTCAGGTGAGTTGAACTCATACAATACAGATAAACGTTGTCCAACCAAGTGACTTAATTCTTCAACTTGGCGAATCGAGATATTTCCAGAGCCACGTTGAGTAATTAAAGCCAGCGTCATGTAATAACGTTCAAGACTTTGACGTACTGGCGCAGCTAAAACAGCCAATTGATTATGGTCTTCTGAGTTTGGCGCAGGGCTGAAAATAAAATCTTCATCATCGACAAAAATTAAATTCGCTTGAGCCAAAGCATCGACATATTCAGTCACTTGAGCCTTGATTTCACTATCTTTCCATTTTAAGAACAACTCTGCTTTTAAGAATGGATAAAGCGTACGAATCACATTAAGTAAATCAGACTTACTGATCTTGCCATTATGTTCGACCAATGCTGCGACCAGCGACGGTAAAACAAAGGCATGCAAAATGTTATTGCGGAAGTAAGTCAGTAAAATTGCTTGATTATCTTCAATGGCAATAATATCGCCAAGGACGTGCTGGACACGTTTAATCAATTTCAGTTTCATACCATAGGCAATGATTTCTTTACCTGATAATGGCGTGACCTGAGTGCGGCTGTCATAAGGATTTGCAGTTAATAACTTGCGATATGTATCAAGCTGTTTAATGCAGATTTCTTCATCAAGTGTGTGTTTTGGAGTTGCCAATAAAATCAGTGACAATAAAGAAACAGGGTTGATCACCACAGCACGGTTGATATTTTCCAGAATTGCATTTGCCGAGCTGGTTACTGCATCTGAGACTTCTTGCGGGATAGGATCATCATTATGTTCAATGGTGATTTGATCAGCGCCATGTGCTTTGAGTAAGTCATCTAAGAAAACAGGTTCACCAAAATTGACATGCACTTTACCAAAAATACGCTCAATTTTTTTCAGGGTTTGCAAGATTCCCCAAATGGATTCAGCTTCTTTTGGCTTACCATTCATTTCGCCCACATAAGTTGCGCCTTCCATCAAGCGCTCATAACCGACATAGGTTGGGATAAAGACAATCGGTTTGGCACGGCCGCGCAAATGACCATGTACCGTCATTGCGAGCATGCCAGTTTTTGGGGGTAACAAACGTCCAGTTCGAGAACGACCACCTTCAATAAAGTATTCAAGAGGTGTGTTTCTAGACAGGATGCTAAATAAATATTCTTTAAATACCGATGTATAAAGTGCATTGCCGCGGAATGAACGACGGATAAAGAATGCACCGCCTCCACGCAGTAATTGACCGACAAATGGCATGTTAAGGTTATCGCCGGCAGCAATATACGGCACCATCAAACCACGTTTATAAATCACATAAGACAATAACAAGTAATCGATATGGCTACGGTGACAAGGCGTATAAATCACTTCATAGTCTTTGACTAACTCACGCACAGTATTGAAGTTATGTACTTCAACGCCGTCATAAAGTTGTGTCCATAGACGAGTCAAAGCCATATCTGCAAAGCGTACAGCCGATGCAGAATAGTCGGATGCAATTTCATTTACAAAACCAATTGCTTTATGTTCAGCATCAATCATGCTGATTTTTGAGCGAATACTTTCTTTACGAATTGCATCCTGTACATCAGGGGCTTTAATCAGTGATTGCATGACATTACGGCGATCAGATAAATCTGGACCGAGAATGACCTCACGCTGACGATCTAAGTAGTCATTTAATTGGTTGACAATATAAGTGGCTGGTGAAATATTGGGATGATCAATTTTCGCATGATCCACCAAAGCTCTAAGTGATTGCGCTTCATGGAATTCTAGGAACGACTGTCGACCATGTAAACCAATGTTCATCAACTGTTTAACTTTACTTGGCGTTGCCCAAGTGTCAGTAAATAACAGTTTAAACCAAGAGTCTTCTTTATCTGGTGAACGTCCCCACAGTACTGTGACAGGGATTAATTCAATATCTAAATCAGCATTTTGATCAAGTGATTCAATCAGTCTAACTAAACGCGGCGGATAAGCATGCGTAGGTGGATTAAAATAATTGTTTTCGTCTTGGTGTTGTAAAAATAAAATCGCAGCTTTTTCGCGACTATTGCCAATCATTAATGGGTCAAGTGCAGGAGGAAGCTGCAAACGACGTGTTTCACCATCAACAACTAAAGCATTACTTCGTGAGTAATTCTGTAGAACATAGCAGACAACTTTTTGAGTTGTGGGCTGAATGAGCTCAGAATTTTCAGTTGAAGGGTCTAAAGGTTGAGCTTCTGTAGGAACCTCTCCAAGAACATGTGGTGTTACCACAAGGTCAAGTATTTTACTCGAAAGTCGACGATACATTTGACCAAAGCCACTCTTGGACATAAATACTCCTAGCCAATGGTGAATCACGCAATAAAGCGGATAAAAAATATTTTCTGTAATTAAAGCACAGAACAGTATGTCATTTTCTGACAAACTGCGGGTCGCTTGTCAGATTTTATCGTTAAAAAACGTATTTTAAACAATCCATCAGCACAAGAGAAGTGACAATACAGTTTATGAAAATTTAATGTTTCTCTCAGGACTTATGGCAAAATAGAGTTAAATCTCTAAAATATGGATACTTTGTTCTATCCATTGGAATAAAGTCAGTATTCAGTATATAGAAAGGTCACTTATGAATGCTTTAACCCAAGAGCTTGTAGAGCTTTTAACCCTTGAAAAACTTGAAGAACATATTTTTCGTGGTCAAAGTCGAAATTTAGTTGGTAAGCGTGTTTTTGGTGGGCAAGTTTTAGGACAAGCACTGCGGGCAGCATCATACACCGCTGATCGTCCCGTACATTCTTTACATGCATACTTCCTATATGGCGGGGATATCAATGCCCCAATCATTTATGAGGTTGATCGGTTACGTGATGGCAAAAGCTTCTTAAGTCGCCAAGTACGTGCAATCCAGCATGGACGTACCATTTTTTCTGCAATGGTGTCATTTGCAACACCTGAAGAAGGCTTGAATTATCAAATTGCTGAGCCAGAATACCCAGCACCTGATGAATTAAAAGCTGAGCAAGAGCTTAAAGAAAATTTAATTAGTTTTATCCCGGAAAATATTCGTGCTGCGTTTATGCGTCCACGTCAGGTTGAAATTCGTCCGATCAATGTGACCAATCCATTTCAACCACAACCTGAAGCGCCGTCTTATGCACATTACTTGCGTACGCATGAGCCATTAGCTGCAGAACAGGCGGATGACATCTCGTTAAATCAGGCAATTGTTGCGTTTTATTCGGACTATACCTTGATGATGACTGCTTTGCGCCCACATGGTCTCAATTACCTCTCGCCAAGTTTACAATGTGCCAGTATCGATCATACGATCTATTTCCATAAGCCAGTGAAAGCAGATGATTGGATGCTGTACGATATGGATGCAACAGTCAGTGCAAATTCACGCGGTCTGAATTTTGGTCGTATGTGGCAAAATGGCGAATTGGTTTGTAGTACGGTGCAAGAAGGTTTGATGCGAGTACGTGAAATCGAAAACCAATAAGATTTTATACTGATACTCAAATCCTAGAAAAGCCATCACCTGTGATGGCTTTTCTATTTTTTAGCAGAGCTTGTGACAAAAAAATGCTCGATTCTAAATAACTTCAATGGCATAGTTCAACGTGTAAATATTTATAATAGTCAGCGAAGATGAGTTTAAACACCCAAATTTTTATTGCAGCCATTCTTGGTGTAGCATTTGGATTTTTATTAAATCAATTCCCCAATACTCAATTTTTAGATGCCAGCATTTATGGTTTGAGCATCGCCAGTAGTATTTTTATTGGTTTATTGAAAATGCTTTTGGTTCCACTTATTTTTAGTTCAATCTTGGTGGGTGTTTCAAACTTAGAAGCGGGCAGTCAACTCAGTCGAGTTTGGAAAATAACCTTGGCTTGTTGTGTAACCACAACGACATTGGCACTTATTCTCGGTTTAGCCTCAACACATCTATTCAATGTTGGACAAGGTGTGGATATTGCAATGTTTCAGGATGCAATGAATCAACATAAAAGCCCAGATTCACTGACACCCAGCTCGTTTTTAACCAATTTTATTCAAAATACCCTCATCAATCCATTTAAAGCATTTAGTGATGGTAATGTTTTGGCAGTCGTACTGTTTGCTTTGTTATTGGGCTTGGCACTGGTACATGGTGGAGAGCGTTTTAATTCAATCAAACAACTGGCGCGTCAGTTTTTTGACATCATGATGATGTTAGTTGGTTGGGTGATGAAAGTTGCGCCAATTGGTATTTTTGCTTTGATGGCAAAGCTGATTGCAACAGAAGACATCTCTATTTTAAGCCGTCTTGCTGAGTTTGCTATTGTTGTTACGGGAACCACGATATTTCATGGTGTTGTGGTTCTGCCATTGTTGTTATGGATCTTTGGAAAAATGGATCCGATTACCTTTTTTAAAGGAACACGTGCAGCATTAATTACAGCATTTGCAACCAGTTCAAGTTCTGCAACCATGCCATTGAGTTTAAAGTGTACTCAAGAAAATTTAGGCGTGCGCCCACAAATTGCAGGCTTTGTGATTCCTTTTGGTTCCCAGTTAAACATGGATGGAACAGCACTTTATGAAGCAGCAGCAGCGCTTTTTATTGCCAATTTAATGGGTTTAGAATTATCAATCACCCAGCAGGTAATTGTCTGTTTGACCGCGATGATTGCTTCATTGGGCGCACCGGGTATTCCAAGTGCGGGCATGGTCACCATGATCATGGTGCTACAATCTGTGGGATTACCAGCGGAAGCAATTGCGATTCTTCTGCCAATTGACCGTATTCTCGATACTGTACGTACTGTAGTGAATGTACAAGGGGATATGATGATTAGTGTGGTTGTTGACCGAAATACCAAAGATATGGAAAGTCCAACTTAGTGCATGGTTAGGATCTTGTTCTAAAAGATTGACCCAAAAAAAGCAGGATCTAAATCCTGCTTTTTTTATTTGATTTCAGTATTGATTAGTTTTAACAGTTATTATGCTGCAACTCTAGGCAATGCACGTTTTGCTGCAGGGGATTGATCCAAATAAGCAATTGCATCTTCTGTTTTAGCTTCATGTACTGGATCATACCAAGGCATTAAATAGCCCAATTGCTGTGAAACCAACCATAATGGATGTGGCATTAAGCGATTATCTGATTGTGCGATACTCGCCCATTCACGCCAAATCCAAGGCTTATAGAAAGCAGGCTTTTTATCTGCATAACGTGGGTCTTGTCCCATGATATGTGCAGCACCATCAACCCATAAGCCCAATACAGCGGCAATCACGATAACACTTTGATAATAACGAGAAATATAACCACCGCCCAAATGGCGATAAAGATCAAAAGCCACTGTACGGTGTTCAATCTCTTCGGCACCATGCCATTTGACTAAATCAAGCATATTTGGATCTGCACCCAATTCCGCCCATTTTTTATTATAAAGCGCATATTTACCCAACACACATGTCATATGTTCAACAGTGGCGACGATACCTAAGCGGAACAAATCCCATTGATGATCGAGGACTTTGGGTACTTTAAAGCCGAGTGGTTGATCTGCAAGTAATTTGCCAAACAAGAAATCCATAATCTCAAGATTACGTTGAATATCAATATTACGCACAGTTAAGTATTCTTTATTTGCCGAAGCATGTGCTTGAGCATGCATGGCTTCTTGGCGGATAAAGGCACGAACATCTTCAGCTAATT
This sequence comes from Acinetobacter sp. BIGb0196, assembly GCF_011759595.1. Taxonomy (NCBI): domain Bacteria; kingdom Pseudomonadati; phylum Pseudomonadota; class Gammaproteobacteria; order Moraxellales; family Moraxellaceae; genus Acinetobacter; species Acinetobacter sp. BIGb0196. The sequence continues at coordinate 267,224 of NZ_JAAOZA010000001.1, forward strand.
TTTCATCTGTGATTTTGGGTAAAACACGATTGTATAAACGGCAAAACCAAAATTCACCTGCTGGAAGAATGTTGTTAATTTCATTGATAAAGTAGCTGACAAATGGCTGATTTGGAATCCAATCGACAGGGGTATCTTGCCATTCAAATTTCACTTTACGTGGTTTGATGTGGTACTGAATAGACGATCCAATCCGACTGTTCTTTAATTTAGCGAGTAACTTCATCACAGTGTCCTAATTTTTCTTTGGTGATTTCACACTTTATTATTCAAGTATAAAAAAATGTCCTAAATAGTTATTAGCAATTTAGGACATTCCAGTATCAATATGTGATGAATTTTGTTAGACAAGACTTTTTTATTTATACTTGTGGATTTTCATCTACATTTCCATCAATATTTTCACTATTGAATTCGGATTCTTGGTCTTGATCAATGAACTCATCATCCAAATCATCTTCAGTGGCTTCAGGAATTGCATCAATATCAAAATCTAAAGTTTTGTCTAAGGTGTAATTTAAGCGACCTGCCATAATTGACGCAAGTTCTTCTAGGCCTTGTTTATTGAGTGATGAAAACAGTTGTATTGAAAAATTCAACTTCATTTTCTTCAATTGTTGTTGTACATCTAACAATACTTTACTGGCAGGACCACGGTTGAGTTTGTCGGATTTAGTCAACAGTACATGCACAAACAAGTGACGTAAATATGCCCACTCCAACATCATCACATCGAAGTGTTGTAAAGGGTGGCGAATATCCATGAGTAGAACCAGACCTTGTAAACTTTTTCGATGAATCAAATAATTCTCAAGTTCTTTTTGCCAGACAATTTTCATTGCTTCAGGTACAGCCGCATAACCATAACCTGGTAAATCGACAAGGCGTTGATCTGGATTACCTAAACTAAAAAAGTTAATCATTTGCGTACGGCCAGGTCTTTTCGACGCGCGTGCCAATTGCTTTTGATTGGTCAATGCATTGATAGCACTTGATTTTCCTGCATTTGAACGGCCTGCAAAGGCAACTTCATAACCAGTATCTTCTACACAAAGATTCAGTTTAGGCGCACTCATTAGAAATTCAGCTTTACGCAACCAGTTCAAAGATGAAGTTGAGTATTCTGAAATCGCAGGATCAGCCTTTTTTTCATAACTGATTTTTTGTTTAGGGGCGCTTGAGGTCTTACTATTTTTAGACTTTCCACTACTGCGATGCATATTTCAACTTCAATAAACGGATAAACAAAGTGCATTATAAAGGAAGTCGGAGGTTCAAGCGAATTTTGATCGTGTTAACTGAAATATTGACTATTATGATGCTGGGCGATGAGCTTTTGTGACTTAAACATTGAGATTGGGAATAGGCGAGTTTACGATCTTTGGATGTTGTGGTGGAGCGTTGAGAACATCGGCAACAGTATAGTGGTCTAGGCTTTGATAAAACTGTTCAACGGCCTGATCTAAAATACCCTTTAAGCCGCAGCGTGGACGTAGCACACAAGGTGGCGTATTGCACTCTACAATTTGTGCATCACGTTGGAGAATTCGTACAATATATCCTAAGCGAAATTCTAAGATATCTGGGTTTAAGCGCAAACCACCGCCTTTACCTCGTGTGGTAATCAACCAACCTTGTTTTCCCATAAAATGCACAATTTTGACCAAGTGATTTTCTGAAACATGTAAATCTTCTGCAATTTCAGCAATCGTATAAGGCACATCTTTTGGAGGCGCGATGTACATTAAGATGCGCAGGGCGTAGTCGGTAAATTTATTTAGTTGCATGTAGGCTGCTCATCTATGGGTAAAGATGTATCTCATCCTGAAATAAATAAGGCCAGTCTATCATAGACCAGCCTTATAAAGAACGGATGTAGATTTAGATACCTGCACCACCCGTACCAAACGCTTCACTATGAATTTGTTCAGGTTTAATACCACGAGCCACCAATGCTTGGTGTTGTTGTTGCATAAATGGTATTGGGCCACAAAGATAATAATCAGCATTGGCTGGGAGTAGTGCTGTATCAACCGTTGCCAAGTCTAAACGACCAGCCACATCATAGTCCTCACCTATAACATCACCGCTATGTGGGAACTCATAAGCTGTAAATGTACTGAGACGTGGGAATTTAGTTTTTTGCTCTTGAATATGTTGTTTCATCGCATGTACTTGGCTACTGCGACATGCATGAATAAAGCTAGCCGGTTGAGGCATGTCTAAAGTCACCAATTGGTTAAGCATTGCAATCATTGGGGTTAAACCTACACCCGCACTAATGAAGACATTACGTTTGCTACTATCAATCAGGTAGAAGTTACCTGTTGGAGCAGACACTTCAATTTCTGAACCTTCAGCTAAGCCATGTAAAGTATTTGATACCCAACCACTTGCCAAATCACCTTTTTCATCTTCACGTTTAACTGAAATACGTAAATAGTCTGCTTGTGGACTTGTCGATAGCGTGTATTGACGTGGTTGTTTTAAGCCTAATGCTTCAACAAATACGCGCACTGAAATATATTGACCCGCTTCATATTTAGGTAATGCGCCACCATCGACTGGTGCAAGATAGAAAGAGGTAATTTCTTCACTTTCATTCACTTTTTTAGCGATTTTAAATTTACGCCAGCCTAACCAACTGCCTTGAGTTTGTTGGTGCTGCTCATAAATCGCTTTTTCAGTGCTGATAAATAGATCGGCCAATTGCCCATAAGCTGCAGCCCATGCATCAATCAATGGATCTTCCATCGAAATAGTTAATACTTCACTAATTGAATGTAATAGGTTTTCACCGACAATGTTGTAATCAGGTGCTTGAATATTCAGACTGACATGTTTATGGGCAATCAGTTCAACCACAGGCAAAAGTACTGAAGGGTCTTCAATATTTTCAGCATATGCTAAAACAGCACCAGCCAAGGCTTGCGCCTGAGCACCACTGCGTTGATGCCCCATGTTAAAGGTTTCTTTTAATTCAGGATTATTGCCGAGCATGCGGTTATAAAAATAACCGGTAAGTGCTACACCATTTTCGCGAAGAACAGGAACTGTTGCTTTTACAAGGTCAATTTGCTGCGGAGTCATTGTTGATCTCTCTTGGCTGTCATTTATAAGATGTATTTAAAATATACCTTATAAAATGTATTTGCAATACACCTTTAAGAAAAACACATAAAATAATTATGGTTTATTTGTAATTTTAGCTTTATTTATTGAAATCATTGAACTTATTTTTAAGTTTTTTAAATATTTTTTTGATAAGTTTCTAGATATGTTTAAGGGGCTTGATAAGCGGGATAAGCGATTAAAAACATAGCTATAAAAATGGAGAATAAAAAAGGAGCGCTAACGCTCCTCATATTTGTGTTTAAACGAATCAACGCCCACCAAATAATGAACCTAACAAACCGCGGACCAGTTTTTGCCCTGTAGGACCGCCTAAGGTTCTTGCGGCGCTTTTAGCAAAAGTTCCGATCACATCTTGAGTCAGTTTGGCGCGTGCAGCTGCAGCTTTTGCTTCCTCTTTTTCTAAGCGTTCTTGCTCTTTGGCTTGTTGTTTATCGATGGTCTGTTGTTGCTTTGTGAGCTCTTCTAATTGCTTGGCTTGTTGAGCCACTGCATCAAAAGCCACCTGTTGTTGTGAGCTATCAGAAACTTTACGTTGTAGTATTTCATAAGCGCTATCACGATCCACTTCATTGTCATAAACACCCGCAACAATACTTTGCGCCATCAATGCTTTTCGTTCATCTAAAGTAATTGGGCTAAATGATGAGTAGGGTGGCATCACCATCGCTCGTTCAACCACTTGAGGCGTACCTTGTTCATCTAGACAACTAATAAGCGCTTCACCAACAGCCAGTTCTGTAATTGCTTGATCTACTTTGAACTCTGGATTAGCACGGAAGGTATCAGCAGCAGTTTTTACTGCTTTTTGATCTTTAGGGGTAAAAGCGCGTAAAGCATGTTGTACACGGTTGCCCAGTTGTCCTAAAACATTTTCTGGGATATCTAATGGGCTTTGTGAGATGAAATAAATTCCGACACCTTTAGAGCGAATTAGACGAACCACCTGTTGAATTTTTTCTTGTAATGCTGGACTGGCATTATCAAAGAGCAAATGCGCTTCATCAAAAAAGAACACCAATTTGGGTTTATCTAAGTCACCGACTTCAGGTAGCTTTTCAAATAATTCTGAAAGCATCCAAAGCAGGAAAGTTGCATAGAGCTTTGGTGTGTTCATCAGCTTATCCGCAGCCAATAGGTTGATATAACCATGTCCATTGGCATCAGTTTGGATAAAATCCATAATATCAAGGCTTGGCTCACCAAAGAAACGTTGACCGCCCTGATCACCTAAAGCCAATAGATTACGCTGAATAGCACCTAAACTTGCTGGTGAGAGATTGCCGTATTCTGCTTTTAAAGCCGCAGCATTTTCACTGACATAGGCCAGCATGGCTTTTAAATCTTTAAAATCAATTAACAGTAAGCCTTGATCATCTGCAACACGGAACACCGCTGAAAGCACACCTTCTTGAGTGTCATTTAAATTCAGCATTTGCGAAAGTAACAGTGGGCCAATTTCAGAGATTGTGGTACGGATCGGATGTCCTTGCTCACCAAATAAATCCCAAAAAATAGTCGGTGACGCAGCAAAAGGAACACTGTCTATCCCTAAGCTTTTGATGCGTTCTTCAAATTTAGGATTGGTTGAACCTGCTTTGGCTATACTGGAAACATCCCCTTTGGCATCGGCAAGAAATACGGGTACACCAATCCGTGAAAAACTTTCAGCAAGCACTTTAAGGGTAATGGTTTTACCTGTCCCTGTGGCGCCTGCAATTAAACCATGACGGTTAGCAAATTGTGAGTGTAATACAATATCTTGTGTTGTATCTGAAGTTTTTTTTGCGATGACGATTGGTGTGCCCATTGTTATTCCTATAGCTTTAATTTGAGTTTGGATGTTCTTCATCTGACTCAATATTTATATCATTGTTGTTATACAAAATTGCATTAAATGATGATGTTGTAAATCTGTTTTTATTGTTGAATATGAATGTAGGGGGAGTGCGGATTATGTCTTGAAATGCACAGGAAATAAGTGAAATCTAAAAATGATCTTTCCACTTAATAATCTCCGCTATTAATCGTGTTTAGATGTGAGTATAGGGCCCTTGCCATCACTTGATATAGCAGAGACCCAGATATTATGTATTAAGTATGCTTACTTGAAATATTAAGCCTGAATGACTTGAAGTGCTTTTTGAATATCTTGGATTAAATCGTCTGGATGTTCTAAGCCAATACAGAAACGAACCAATAGACCTTGCTGTAGATGTGCGCGTTCTAAATGACGCATGTCAGTCAGATTATAAATCATAACTAAGCTGACAGGACCGCCCCAACTAAAACCAAGTTTAAATAAAGATAAATGATCACAAAACTTTCGGATTTTGTTTATATCAAACTCAGGTTTAAAAATAACACTAACAAGACCAGCACTTTGTCCTGTTTGGCAGGTTTGGTTCCAATAGGTATGGCTTATATTGTCAGAATCCGCAGGGTGTAAAACTTGGGCAAACGCATTTTGATTCTTTAACCAATTTAAAATCTTTAGAGCACTTTGAGACTGATGCTCATAACGAATTTGCATTGAGGCCAAACTGCGTTGTACTTGTGCAGCATCATCACCTGAAATCGCGATACCTTGAATGGCGTGCATACGGAACAGCTTATGATGTAAAGCTTTATCTTGAGTGACCACAGATCCCATTAAAATATCACCACCACCACTCGGGTATTTGGTTAAGGCGTGTACACTGATATCTACACTTAAATGTTCATGACTAAAATTAAAGGCATTAAACGCTAGGCCAGCTCCCCAGGTATTGTCCAAAGCCGTGAGGATATTTTTTGCTTTGGCTTTTTTGACTAAATTAACAAGATCAGGAAATTCAAGTGTGACTGAACCTGCGGCTTCTAACCAAATCAGTTTGGCATTTTCATTGGGTTGGAATGTGTCTGCATCGATAGGATTATAAACTTGAACGATAATGCCATAACTTTTTTCAAGATGACGTAGATGTTCCATGTTGGGACCATAGATATTGTCAGCGACCCAGACTTCATCTCCATGACTTAAAAAACATGAATTGACTAGATTAATCGCAGATAAACCACTGGGCGCAAGCAAGCAATATTCACCACCTTCTATTTGGGCAATCTGATCGCCTAAGGTAAACGTTGTCGGTGTGCCATGTGTGCCGTAACTATAGTCATAACGATCTGTCCAATGGCGATTAAATAGTGCATCGGTATTTTCAAATATAATTGTTGACGCACGAAATAGGGGAGGCTGTATTGTATTTATATATTGTGGTGCTTTACGAGAAGAATGAATTAAAGCAGTAACTGGTTTTTGTTTCACAGGAATACTCAATTTTTGTTAATAGCTGGACTAAAGTAAGCAAAACATAATCGCTCAGTGACGAAAAGCAATAAATTGTGAAAAATAATAAATAAAATTGATATTGGCTTCATTTTTGCATTTATCCAACTATGTTTTGTGATTTGTAGCGTAATTGATACAACAAGAATAGGTGATAACATGAAAAAACTTAAAGTGCATTATTTTCAGCATATTGCAGGTGAAGGCTTTGGTAGCTGTTATGAGTATTTAAAAGCAATGGGCGCAGAAATTACTGCAACAGAATTTTTTGCTTTACCCACAGATTCACAATTAGAAATAGAAGCTTTGCCGCATGTCAATGATGTGGATTTACTCATCATTATGGGTGGGGAAATGAGTGTAAATGATGAAGCCAACTATCCTTGGTTAAAGGTCGAAAAACGATGGATTCGCCGTTATTTGGCTTCGGAAAAGCCCGCAATCGGGTTGTGTTTGGGTGGGCAGTTGATAGCCAATGCTCTAGGTGCCAATGTTCGGCGTAATACTGTGCAAGAGATTGGCTGGACCTTGGTTAATAAAAGCAACCATGTGCCAGAAGATTATTTCCAATTGCCTGAGCGGGTCAATGTCATGCAATGGCATAGTGAGACCTTTGATATTCCTAAAGGCGCAATTCGTTTGGCGGAGAATCCAGCATGTCCCAACCAACTTTATCAAATTGGCAAAAATGTATTGGGGTTTCAGTTCCATCCAGAAATCACCCCGCATAGCCTAAAAATCTTCATTGAGCATGAAGAAGAAGATATGGTGTTTAGTGGAGTACACAGTCAATCATTATTGAAGCTAAAAAAATCGCAACAAACGGATTATGTGATTGGGAATCAGTTGCTCAATCATGCGATTGACTACGTTTTAAGGGTTTAAGCTGGTGTTTAAATAATAAGCGCTTTATTTATAATTAATTACTCAAAAAAAGGTAAAAATGTCCAAATAAGTTTGCTTAAGTGTTAAACAATCGTTATAATGAGCGACCCTCCGATATGGTGGGGTGAATGGCGAAGAAAGTCATTCAGATCGTTACAGTCGTGGCATCGATCACGACCTTAGTGATTTTCACTGCCTTTGACACTTACCTTATTTAGTGGGGTGAGATGCGTCAAGGGTGATTCTTTATATATTTGGCTTGGAGTTAACTGGTATGTCTAACCAGAGAATTCGTATCCGTCTTAAGTCTTTTGATCATCGTTTAATTGATCAATCTTCTCAAGAGATCGTAGAAACAGCAAAACGTACTGGCGCACAAGTGTGTGGTCCAATTCCGATGCCTACTCGCATCGAACGTTTTAACGTTTTAACATCACCACACGTGAACAAAGATGCGCGTGACCAATATGAAATCCGCACATATAAACGTTTGATCGACATCGTTCAACCTACAGATAAAACTGTAGATGCGTTGATGAAGTTGGATCTTGCAGCTGGTGTTGATGTTCAGATCGCATTGGGTTAAGGCTTTCGGTTAATTAACGCTCTATAAGTTAATTAGGCCGCTTTTTTAGAGGTTTATGCACATGGCTATTGGTTTAGTCGGTCGCAAGTGCGGTATGACACGTATCTTTACAGATGCTGGTGTTTCTGTGCCTGTAACAGTGATTGAGGTTGATCCTAACCGTATCACTCAAATCAAAACGCTTGAAACTGATGGTTATCAAGCGATTCAAATCACTACTGGTGAACGTCGCGAATCTCGCGTAACAAATGCTCAGAAAGGTCACTTTGCGAAAGCTGGTGTTGCTGCTGGTCGTTTAGTTAAAGAATTCCGCGTTGCAGAAGCTGATCTTGAAGGTCGTGAAGTTGGTGGCACTATCGGTGTTGATTTGTTCGCAGTAGGTCAAGTTGTTGACGTTACTGGTCAGTCAAAAGGTAAAGGCTTCCAGGGTGGTGTTAAGCGTTGGAACTTCCGTACGCAAGATGCTACACATGGTAACTCAGTATCTCACCGTGTAATTGGTTCTACAGGTCAAAACCAGACTCCTGGTCGCGTGTTCAAAGGCAAAAAAATGCCTGGTCACTTAGGTGATGATCGCGTAACTGTACAAGGTCTTGAAATTGTATCTATCGACGCAGAACGTTCAGTTCTTGTTGTTAAAGGTGCGATTCCTGGTGCTACTGGTGGCGACGTTATCGTTCGTCCTACGATCAAGGCCTGAGGGGAAATAACGTGAATTTAAAAACTGTTTCCGGCTCTGCTGTTGAATTGTCTGAAGTTGCTTTCGGACGTGAATTTAATGAAGCTCTTGTACACCAAGTTGTTACAGCTTATTTAGCTGGTGGTCGTCAAGGCTCTAAAGCTCAGAAGTCACGTGCAGACGTTTCTGGCGGTGGTAAAAAACCATTCCGTCAAAAAGGTACTGGCCGCGCTCGTGCTGGTTCTATTCGTAGCCCAATCTGGGTTGGTGGTGGTAAAACTTTTGCTGCTCGTCCACAAGATTGGTCTCAAAAAGTAAACCGCAAAATGTACCGCGGTGCAATGCAATGTATCTTAGCTGAACTTGTTCGCCAAGATCGTCTTGTATTGGTTGAAGAGTTTGCAGTTGAAGCTCCAAAAACTAAAGAATTGCTTGCAAAACTAAACGGCTTGAACGCTACTCGCGCATTAATCGTTACTGAAGCTGTAGATGAAAATCTATATTTAGCTGCTCGTAACCTTCCACACGTTGATGTGGTTGATGCTGCTGGGATCGATCCTGTTGGCTTGATCGCGTTTGATAAAGTTGTTATGTCTGTTGCGGCTGCTAAGAAGATTGAGGTAGAACTCGGATGAACAACGAACGTATCTATCAAGTCCTAAAAGGGCCTGTTTTTTCAGAAAAAGCACAAGTTCTAGGCGAAACTGCTGGTGTTCAAGTTTTTAAAGTTGCTATCGATGCAAACAAACTTGAAATCAAAAAAGCAGTAGAGCAATTATTTGGTGTAGAAGTTGTTAAAGTTAACACGACTATCACTAAAGGTAAGACTAAACGCTTTGGTAAAACATTAGGACGTCGTTCTGATGTTAAAAAAGCATACGTCACCCTGAAAGCTGGCCAAGATGTTGAAATGGCTGACTTGGGCGATACCGCTGAAAGCACAGCGGAATAAGGACGAAAATTATGCCAATTCAAAAATGTAAGCCAACGTCTCCAGGACGTCGCTTTGTAGAGAAGGTGGTTCATAATCATCTTCACAAAGGCGCGCCTTATGCACCGTTGGTTGAAGCTAAAAAACGTACTGGTGGTCGTAATAATAACGGTCACATTACAACTCGTCACGTTGGTGGTGGTCATAAACAAAACTACCGTATCGTTGACTTCAAACGTAACAAAGACGGCATCCCTGCTGTAGTTGAACGTATTGAATACGATCCTAACCGTACATCACATATTGCTTTATTGAAATATGCTGACGGTGAACGTCGTTATATTATTGCTGCTAAAGGCTTACGTGCTGGCGATAAAGTACAATCTGGTAACGATGCTCCAATTCGTCCAGGTAACTGCTTACCGCTTCGTAATATGCCTATCGGTTCTACATTACATAACATTGAGCTTAAAATCGGTAAAGGTGCACAATTAGTGCGTTCTGCTGGTACTTCTGCTCAGTTGTTGGGTCGTGACGGTTCTTACGCAATCATTCGTCTTCGTTCAGGCGAAATGCGTAAAGTACACGTTGAATGTCGCGCTGTGTTAGGTGAAGTATCTAACTCAGAAAGCAACCTTCGTTCACTTGGTAAAGCAGGTGCTGCACGCTGGCGTGGTGTTCGTCCTACCGTTCGTGGTATGGCGATGAACCCAGTTGACCATCCACATGGTGGTGGTGAAGGGCGTAACAAAGGTATTCAACCTGTAAGCCCATGGGGTCAAAAAGCTAAAGGGTACAAAACTCGTACCAATAAGCGTACGACTAAGATGATCATTCGCGACCGTCGCGTTAAGTAACAAGTAAAGGAATCTGACAATGCCTCGTTCTCTGAAAAAAGGCCCATTCGTCGATGCGCACTTGTTCGCTAAGGTTGAAGCGGCTATTGCGGCTAATAACCGTAAGCCGATCAAAACTTGGTCGCGTCGTTCGATGATCCTCCCGGATTTTGTTGGTTTAACAATTTCTGTACATAATGGTCGTAACCATGTTCCAGTGATCGTATCTGAACATATGGTTGGTCACAAACTCGGTGAATTCGCGCCAACTCGTACCTATCGTGGTCACGGTGTTGACAAGAAGTCTAAACGTTAAGGTGCTATGATGGAAGTTACTGCTAAATTACGCGGTGCCGCTATCTCGGCACAAAAAACTCGTTTGGTTGCAGACCTAATCCGTGGCAAATCTATTGCTCACGCGCTTAATATCTTAAACTTCAGCAACAAAAAAGCTGCAGTTGTAGTGAAAAAAGCATTGGAATCTGCAATTGCAAACGCTGAACACAATAACAGTTTAGATGTAGACGACCTTAAGGTTACTACGATTTACGTTGATGAAGGCACTAGCCTTAAACGTATTATGCCACGTGCTAAAGGCCGTGCAGATCGTATTACTAAGCGTACTTGTCACATTACCGTTAAGGTAGGGGTTTGATATGGGTCAGAAGGTTCATCCAATCGGTATCCGCCTTGGTGTTGTAAAACGTCATAACGCCAACTGGTATGCGAGTCCGAAACAATACGCTGAATACTTGCTTAAAGATCTTCAAGTTCGTGAGTTTTTAACTAAAAAACTTAAAAGCGCGATGATCAGCAATATTCTTATCGAACGTCCTACAGGCGCTGCTAAAGTAACAATTAGCACTGCTCGTCCAGGTATCGTTATCGGTAAAAAAGGCGAAGACATTGAGAAATTACAGCGTGAACTTACCAAGATTATGGGTGTTCCAGCGCAAGTAAGCATCAACGAAATCGATCGCCCAGACTTAGACGCTCGTTTAGTTGCTGAAGCAATTGCTTCACAATTAGAGAAACGTGTAATGTTCCGTCGTGCTATGAAGCGTGCGGTTCAAAACACTATGCGTGCTGGTGCTAAAGGTATCAAAGTTGAAGTTTCTGGTCGTTTAGGTGGTGCAGAAATTGCACGTACTGAATGGTATCGTGAAGGTCGTGTACCTTTACATACACTTCGTGCTGACATCGACTATGCAACTATGCGCGCTGAAACTACTTACGGTACGATTGGTGTTAAAGTTTGGATTTTCCGTGGCGAGATCTTAGGTGGCATGAAACAAGTCATGAACCCTGCTCCTGCTGAAGAACGTCCAGCTAAACGCGGTCGCGGTCGTGGTGAAGGTCAAGAGCGTCGTGGTCGTCGCAATGATCGTTCTGCTGAAAAAGGAGAATAATCCATGTTGCAACCTAAACGTACTAAATTCCGTAAGGTGCAAAAAGGCCGTAACACTGGTCTAGCGCATCGTGGTAGCACAGTATCTTTCGGTACAATCGCACTTAAATCTGTTGAGCGTGGTCAAATGACTGCTCGTCAAATCGAAGCTGCGCGTCGTACAATTAGCCGTCGTGTTAAACGTGGTGGTAAGATCTTTATCCGTGTTTTCCCAGACAAACCAATTACTGAAAAACCATTAGAAGTTCGTATGGGTAAAGGTAAAGGTTCTGTGGAATACTGGGTTTGCCAAATCAAACCAGGTAAGATCTTGTACGAAATGGATGGTGTTAGTGAAGAATTGGCACGCGAAGCGTTTACGCTTGCAGCTGCTAAGCTTCCATTTAAAACCACTATCGTTACTAAGACGGTGATGTAATGAAAACTAAAGATCTACGTGAAAAATCGGTAGAAGAGTTGGCAGCTTTGCTTGATGAGCAACAGCTTAACCAATTCCGTCTTCGTATGGCGAAAGCAACTGGTCAATTGGGTAAATCGCATGAAGTTGCGTTAACTCGTAAGACTATTGCTCGTATCAAGACCCTCCTTACCGAAAAACAGGGGAACGCACAATGAGTGAGCAAACAGTTCGCACGTTAACAGGCAAAGTAGTAAGTGACAAAATGGACAAGTCTATTGTTGTACTTATTGAACGCCGCGTTCAACACCCGTTGTATGGCAAATCAATCCGCCGTTCAACAAAATTACACGCTCATGATGAGAACAACACTGCTAAAACTGGCGATGTTGTAACCATTAAAGAAAGCCGCCCAATTTCAAAAACTAAAGCTTGGACTTTAGTGGAAGTTATTGAAGCAGCTGCTGAGTAATTAGACGTTCTTGTTGCATCATCGGTCAATTTCGAGTACTCTTTGAGCCTTTCGAAATTGCGACCGGTGATGCTCGGTTTTGGAGTAGGGCAATGATTCAGACCGAAAGTATGCTAGACGTAGCAGACAACAGTGGTGCTCGCCGCGTACAATGTATTAAAGTACTTGGTGGTTCACATCGTCGTTATGCTTCTGTTGGCGACATTATTAAAGTTACTGTAAAAGAAGCAATTCCGCGTGGCCGTGTTAAAAAAGGTGACGTGATGAATGCAGTTGTAGTTCGTACTAAATTCGGTATTCGTCGTCCAGACGGTTCTGTGATCCGTTTCGATGATAATGCTGCAGTTATCTTGAACAACAACAAGGCTCCGATTGCCACTCGTATTTTCGGACCAGTGACTCGTGAACTTCGTACTGAACAGTTCATGAAAATCATTTCATTGGCTCCTGAAGTTCTATAATAGAGGCAATCATGGCTAAGATTAGAAAAGGCGATCAAGTAATTGTGATCGCAGGTAAAGAAAAAGGCAAACAGGGTACTGTTTTGTCTGTTTCAAATGACCAAGTTAAGGTTGAAGGCCTTAATTTAGTTAAGAAGCATCAAAAGCCGAACCGTGCAACAGGTGCTGAAGGCGCTATTGTTACACAAGAAGCTTCGCTTCATATTTCAAACGTGGCAGTTTTTAATGCTGCAACCCAAAAGGCTGACCGTGTTGGTTACCAAGTGATTGAAGGCGTGAAAACTCGCGTTTACAAATCAAATGGTGAATCAGTGGCGGTAGCGAAGTAATAGGTTGAACTAGGCTATGGCCAGACTTAAAACACGTTATAACGACGAAATCCGAGCTAAGTTGAAAGAAGAACTTGGTTTGGGCAATGTGATGGAAATTCCTCGCATTACTAAAATCACCATCAACATGGGTGTTGGTGCGGCTTCAGCTGACAAGAAATTGTTAGATGGCGCTTTGGCGGATATGCAAGCTATTGCTGGTCAAAAACCAGTTCTTACATTAGCGCGCAAATCAATCGCTGGTTTTAAAATCCGTGATGGTTGGCCGATTGGTTGTAAAGTAACTTTACGCGGCGAACAAATGTACGAATTCTTAGACCGTTTGATCTCTATCGCTATCCCTCGTATTCGTGACTTCCGCGGTTTTTCTGCGAAATCATTCGATGGTCGTGGTAATTATTCAATGGGTCTCAAGGAACAAATTATGTTCCCTGAAATCGATTTTGATAAGATCGATCGTATTCGTGGTATGGATATTACTATCACTACGACTGCTCGTACTGATGACGAAGGCCGTGCGCTAATCCGTGCATTCGGCTTCCCGTTCAAATAAGAGGTCGATATGGCTAAGAAAAGTATGATTAATCGCGAATTGAAACGCGAAACTACAGTTGCTAAATACGCTGCAAAACGTGCTGAATTAAAAGCTACGATTGCAAACGTAAATGCATCTGATGAGGAACGTTTCGAAGCGATGATGAAGTTACAAGCATTACCACGTAATGCGTCTCCAGTACGTCTTCGTAACCGTTGTGGTTTAACTGGTCGTCCTCATGGTTACTTCCGTAAGTTCGGCTTAAGCCGTAACAAATTACGTGACACAGTAATGCAGGGTGATGTACCGGGCGTTGTTAAGGCAAGCTGGTAAGGAGCGACTATAAATGAGTATGCAAGATACCGTTGCCGACATGCTAACACGTGTTCGTAACGCACAAATGGCAAAGAAACAAACTGTTTCTATGCCTAATTCTAAGTTGAAAGTTGCAATTGCAAACGTACTTCAACAAGAAGGTTACATTTCAAATGTAGAAGTTGCTGATCTTGAAGGCAAAGCTACTTTGACAATTACTTTAAAATATTTTGAAGGCAAACCAGTTATCGAAACTGTGAAACGCGTAAGCCGTCCAGGTCTACGTCAGTATCGCGGTAAAGATGCACTTCCGAGCGTTAAGCAAGGTTTAGGTATTGCAATTGTTTCTACAAGCAAAGGCATCATGACTGATCGCGCTGCACGTGCTGCAGGCGTTGGTGGTGAAGTTATTGCTTTTGTTTCTTAATAGGTGATTCCTCATGTCTCGTGTGGCTAAAGCCCCAGTAACTGTACCTAACGGTGTAGCAGTTACTCAGAACGGCCGGCAGGTCGAAGTGAAAGGCAGCAAAGGTACGTTGTCTTTCAACCTGCATGCGCTGGTCGAGCTTAAACAGGAAGAAGGTCAACTTCATATTGCTCCAGTTAAAGAATCTCGCGATTCTTGGATGCAAGCTGGTACTGCTCGCGCTGTTCTTAATAACCTTGTAAAAGGTGTTAATGAAGGCTTCGAACGTAAGTTACAACTTATCGGTGTTGGTTATAAAGCTGCGGTTAAAGGTACAGTTGTGAACCTTAACCTTGGTTATTCTCACCCGATTGATTACGCTCTTCCTGAAGGTGTAACTGCTGAAACTCCGACTGCTACTGAAATCATTTTGAAATCAGCTAACAAGCAATTGTTAGGTCAAGTTGCTGCAGAAATCCGTGGTTATCGTCCACCAGAGCCGTATAAAGGTAAAGGTGTTCGCTATTCTGACGAAGTTGTTCTTCGTAAAGAAGCTAAGAAGAAATAAGGCGCGAGGTTCTTATGAACGAAAAGAAACAATCCCGTTTGCGTCGTGCGAAAAGCACACGCTTGCACATTCGTGCATTGGGTGCGACTCGCTTGTGTGTAAACCGCACGCCGCGTCACATCTATGCTCAAGTTATTTCTGCAGATGGTGGCAAAGTATTAGCGCAAGCTTCTACTTTGGATGCATCTTTACGTAGCGGAACTACAGGTAATGTAGATTCAGCTACTAAAGTAGGTGCTTTAATCGCAGAACGTGCAAAGGCTGCTGGTGTAACTAAAGTTGCATTTGACCGTTCTGGTTTTAAATATCATGGTCGTATCAAAGCCTTGGCTGATGCTGCTCGTGAAAACGGCTTGGAGTTCTAATCATGGCTAAAGTTGAACAAAACGAAGGTCTTGTTGAAAAGCTGGTTGCCGTTGATCGTGTAGCCAAAGTTGTTAAGGGTGGTCGTATCTTCTCTTTCACAGCATTAACTGTTGTGGGTGATGGTAATGGTCGTGTAGGTTTTGGTCGCGGTAAAGCGCGTGAAGTTCCAGCTGCTATTTCTAAAGCACTTGAAGCTGCACGCCGCAACATGATCACTGTTGATCTTGTTGATGGTACTGTACAACATCCTATTCATGCTCGTCATGGCGCTAGCCGTGTTTACATGCAACCTGCATCTGAAGGTACTGGCGTAATCGCTGGTGGTTCTATGCGCGCAGTTTTAGAAGCTGCTGGTGTACGTAACGTATTGACGAAATGTTATGGTTCTACTAACGCGGCTAACGTTGTAAATGCAACTTTTAATGGTTTACGTGATATGACGTCTCCTGAGAAAGTTGCTGCTAAACGTGGTCTTTCAGTAGAACAAATTTTAGGGTAATCAATCATGAAAACGATTAAAGTTACCCAGACTAAATCTTCTTCGCATCGTTTGAAAAATCACAAACTTTGCCTACAAGGTTTAGGTCTGCGTCGTATTGGTCATACAGTAGAAGTAATAGATACACCTTCTAACCGTGGTATGATCAACAAAGTCTACTATATGGTTAGTGTAGAGGAATAAGCCATGACTCTGCGTTTAAATGAGCTTGCACCTGCTGAAGGTGCAAAACGTGATAATCGTCGTTTAGGCCGTGGTATCGGTTCTGGTGTCGGTAAGACTGGTGGCCGTGGTGTCAAAGGTCAGAAATCACGTAAAAGTGGTGGCGTTCGTCCAGG
This sequence comes from Acinetobacter sp. BIGb0196, assembly GCF_011759595.1. NCBI lineage: Bacteria > Pseudomonadati > Pseudomonadota > Gammaproteobacteria > Moraxellales > Moraxellaceae > Acinetobacter > Acinetobacter sp. BIGb0196. The sequence continues at coordinate 283,695 of NZ_JAAOZA010000001.1, forward strand.
CTTTGAAGGTGGTCAAACTGCGTTATATCGTCGTTTACCTAAATTCGGTTTCACAAGCCAATTGGCTTTGAAAACTGCTGAAGTACGTTTGTCTGAACTTGCTAAAGTTGAAGGTGATATTATTTCACTTGAAACTTTGAAAGCTGCGAATGTTGTACGTAAAGATATGTTGCGTGCTCGTGTTGTTCTTTCTGGTGAAATCACTCGTGCATTCACTGTTCAAGGTGTTGCATTGACTAAAGGCGCTAAAGCTGCTCTTGAAGCTGCTGGCGGTAAAGTCGAGGAGTAATCGCGAGTGACTATGTCTCCTAGTTCTTCAGGTCATGTTAACATGATGAAAGGTCAACCATTTCATGTGAAATATCGTGAAATTATTCGCCGATTAATGTTCTTGATTGGTGCATTGGTAGTCTTTCGACTAGGAGCGCATATTCCGCTGCCAGGTATTGATAATGTTGCTCTAGAACGTTTTTTCAAAGCTAATGAAGGTACTTTTTTAGGTTTGTTTAACATGTTCTCGGGTGGAGCATTAGAACGAATGTCCATTCTGGCGTTAGGTATCATGCCGTACATTTCTGCATCTATTATTGTGCAGTTGATGTCGACCGTGGTGCCTTCGTTAGAAGCATTGAAGAAAGAAGGCGAGCAAGGTAAGCGTAAGATTAATCAATATACGCGCTACGGCACCCTTTTACTTGCATTAGTCCAAGGTATCGGGATGTGTGCTGGTCTAATCAGTCAAGGTATTACTTTGACTTCAGGACTTGCTTTTTACATTCCAGCGCTAACATCGTTAGTTGCAGGTACCATGTTCTTAATGTGGTTAGGTGAGCAAATTACTGAACGTGGTGTTGGTAACGGTATCTCAATGATTATCTTTGCAGGTATTGTTGCTGGTTTACCAAACTTAGTGATCCAAGCATTTACTTCGGTAGATAATGGCCAATCAAGTTTAATTGGTTTGGCTATCTTTGGATTGCTATCAGTTGCTGTTTTAGCAGCGATTGTGTTTATTGAAAAAGCTCAACGTCGTATACCTGTGAACTATGCTCAAAAACAGCAAGGTCGTCGTGTATTCACTGCACAGCAAACGCATTTGCCATTGAAGATCAACATGGCAGGGGTTATTCCAGCAATTTTCGCAAGTTCGTTATTGTTGTTCCCTGCAAGTTTAGGTCAATGGTTAGGCAGTGCTGATCCAAATGCAGGAATTGTAAAACGTAGCCTACAAGATTTGGCATTGGTATTATCGCCTGGACAACCGTTGTATTTAGTGCTCTTCGGTGCGTTAATTATCTTTTTCTGTTATTTCTATACGGCGCTTGTTTTTAGCCCGAAAGAAGTATCAGAGAACTTGAAACGCAGTGGAGCTTATGTACCTGGTATTCGCCCAGGTGAGCAAACTGCTCGTTACTTAGATCATATTCTTAATCGTTTGACGTTTATTGGTGCAATCTACATTACAGTCATCTGTTTAATGCCGATGATTTTACAAAGTTCTTTTGGTATTCCATTCCATTTGGGTGGTACCTCATTACTTATCGTAGTTGTTGTTGTTATGGACTTTATGGCTCAGCTTCAAGCCCATTTGACATCACATCAGTATGACGATCAATCGTTAATGAGAAAAACGACTGCTCATCCTAAGGGATAAGCGCACTTAGAAGGTTTCATCATGAAAGTACAAGCTTCTGTAAAGAAAATTTGTGGTAGCTGTAAAGTTATCCGTCGTAATGGGGTTATTCGCGTAATTTGCAGCGCAGAACCTCGTCATAAGCAGCGTCAAGGTTAATTTAATTAAGACCTGTTGATTTCAGTAGGCTAATTAGGTTATTATCCGCCCCTCAAGATTTTTGTGGGGCGGTTGATTATCTCTACTGCCTTTTTGGAGAAATTTGAATGGCTCGTATTGCCGGTGTAAACATTCCGGATAACAAGCATGCTGTTATCTCTCTCACGTATATTTTTGGTATTGGCCGCCACACAGCTAAAAACATTTTAGCTGCTGCAGGTATTACGACTACTACTAAAATTCGTGAATTAGATGATGCTCAGCTTGATGCGATTCGTGCAGAAGTTGCTAAGGTTCCGACCGAAGGTGACTTACGTCGCGAAATTTCCATGAACATTAAACGTTTAATGGATTTAGGCTGCTACCGCGGTCTTCGTCATCGTCGCAGCTTGCCTGTTCGCGGACAACGCACCAAAACTAACGCACGTACCCGTAAAGGTCCGCGCAAACCTATTAAGAAATAAGATTTCTGGAAGCTAAAAGATGGCTAAAGATACTCGCACACGCAAGAAGGTCACTCGTACCGTCTCTGAAGGTGTTGCACACATTCACGCTTCTTTTAATAACACCATTGTTACGATTACTGATCGTCAAGGTAATGCATTGGCTTGGGCTACTTCAGGTGGACAAGGCTTCCGTGGATCACGTAAATCAACTCCGTTTGCTGCTCAGGTAGCTGCTGAAGTTGCTGGTAAAGCTGCTTTAGATTACGGTTTGAAAAACTTGGACGTCCTTGTAAAAGGTCCTGGTCCAGGTCGTGAATCTGCGGTTCGTGCATTAGGTGCAGTGGGTTATAAAATTAACAGCATTACCGATGTGACACCGATTCCGCACAACGGTTGCCGTCCACCTAAAAAACGTCGCGTGTAAGGAGAAACATTCATGGCTCGTTATATTGGTCCAAAATGCAAACTCTCTCGCCGCGAAGGGACAGACCTGCAATTAAAATCTGGCGTTAAACCATTTGACGTCAAAACAAAAAAATCTGCTAAAGCTCCTGGTCAACATGGCCAAAGCCGTGCTAAACAATCAGAGTATTCACTACAATTACGTGAAAAACAAAAAGTACGTCGTATGTACGGTGTTTTAGAGCGTCAATTTAGTAACTACTACAAAGAAGCTGCTCGTGTTAAAGGCGCAACAGGTGAAAACTTGTTGAAATTGCTTGAAAGCCGCCTCGATAACGTTGTTTATCGCATGGGTTTTGGTTCTACACGTGCAGAAGCTCGTCAGCTGGTATCTCACCGTTCAATCACTTTAAATGGTCGTCGTGTTAACATCGCGTCTATCCAAGTTAAAGCGGGCGACGTGATTGCAGTTCACGAAAGCGCTAAACAACAATTACGTATCAAAAACGCAATTGAATTAGCTGCTCAACGTGGAACAGCTGCTTGGATTGAAGTAGATCATTCAAAACTTGAAGGTACATTTAAAGCTGCACCAGATCGTTCTGATTTACCTGCTGAAATCAACGAAAGCTTGATTGTAGAATTGTATTCTAAATAATCCTTGAGGTAGCAATAATGACGCGTACTGCAAACGAGTTTCTAACTCCGCAAGCGATCAAGGTCGAAGCGGCAAGCGGGACCTCGGCAAAAGTGATTCTTGAACCATTAGAGCGTGGCTTTGGTCATACTCTTGGTAATGCTTTACGTCGCATCCTTTTGTCTTCTTTACCTGGCGCAGCCGTGGTTGAAGTAGAGATAGAGGGTGTCGAGCACGAGTACAGTACTTTAGAAGGCTTGCAGCAGGACATCGTCGAGCTCTTGCTGAACCTAAAAGGATTGTCTATTAAGCTGTTCGATCAAAACGAAGCATATTTGACATTGGAAAAACAAGGTCCTGGCGATGTAACTGCTGCTGACCTTCGTTTACCACATAATGTTGAAGTGGTTAACCCTGAACATCTGATTGGTACTTTAAGTGCTTCAGGCTCATTAAAAATGCGCTTGAAAGTTTCTCAAGGTCGTGGTTATGAAACTTCTGACTCACGTTTCCCTGAAGGCGAAACGCGTCCTGTAGGTCGTCTACAGTTAGATGCTTCTTATAGCCCGATTAAACGTGTGTCTTACACAGTTGAAAATGCTCGTGTAGAACAACGTACTGACCTTGATAAGCTCGTCATTGATCTTGAAACGAATGGAACTGTAGATCCTGAAGAAGCTATCCGCAAAGCGGCAACAATCTTGCAACAACAAATTGCAATTTTTGTTGATCTTCAGAAAGATCAAGCTCCAGTTGCTCAAGAGCCACGTGAAGAAGTTGATCCAATCTTGCTTCGTCCAGTTGATGATCTAGAGCTTACTGTTCGTTCTGCTAACTGTTTGAAAGCAGAAAATATTTACTACATTGGTGATCTAGTACAGCGTACTGAGGTTGAGTTGCTTAAAACTCCTAACCTTGGTAAAAAATCGCTTACTGAGATCAAAGATGTTCTGGCTTCTAAGGGCTTACAGCTCGGCATGCGTTTAGAGAACTGGCCACCAGCTAGTCTCCGTATGGACGATCGTTTCGCCTATCGTAGCCGTTAATTAAGTAGGACTATCACCATGCGTCATCGTAATAGTGGTGTGAAATTAGGCCGTACCAGCAGCCATCGTAAAGCGATGTTTCAAAACATGGCTAATTCTTTGTTTGAGCATGAGTTAATTAAAACTACTGTGCCTAAAGCAAAAGAGTTACGTCGTGTAGCTGAGCCTTTAATCACTTTAGCTAAAAACGATACTGTAGCAAACCGTCGTTTGGCGTTTGCTCGTACTCGTTCAGCAGCAACAGTTGGTAAATTATTTACCGTTCTTGGCCCTCGTTACAAAGAACGTAACGGCGGTTATCTACGTGTTCTTAAAGCTGGTTTCCGTGCAGGTGATGCTGCACCGATGGCTTATGTAGAACTTGTGGATCGTGAAGTAAACTAATTACTCACGTCACAGAACAATCGGTTGTTCGAAAAAGGTCGGTGTTTCACCGGCCTTTTTTTATGCCTTTTTGTTGGACAATTTATGGTTTTGTCCCAAATTGACTTAAATTTCGTCAGAAAAATGCAAACTTGACATTGCGTATTGTCAGATTTGTGCTTTAATAAAAAAGTACTCTTAAAAAGGTTATAAAAACAACATGGAAAAGCAAGTTGATATTCTTATCGTTGGTGCAGGTATCTCTGGTATTGGTGTAGCTGCGCATATTTCAAAACACTCACCACAACGTTCATTTGAAATTATTGAGCGTCGTGAGAGCTTCGGTGGTACTTGGGATTTATTTAAATATCCTGGTATCCGTTCCGATTCAGATATGTCTACTTTTGGGTTTAATTTTAAACCATGGCAAAAAGCCAATGTCTTGGCAGATGGTGCTTCGATTAAAGGTTATGTTGCTGAAGTTGTCGATGAATTTAAATTAAAAGATAAAATTCATTTTAATCAGCGTGTACGTACTGCAAATTATGATTCTTCAATTAAAAAATGGGTCGTACAAATTGAAGATGAAAATCAAAAACTCAATACGTGGGTTGCAAACTTTGTAATCGGATGTACGGGTTATTATAATTATGACCAAGGTTATCAACCTGATTATCCAGGTAAAAATGATTTTAAAGGCGAATTTATTAACCCACAATTTTGGCCTGAAAACTTAGATTATTCGGGTAAAAAAGTGGTGATTATTGGTAGTGGTGCAACAGCTATTACCTTAGTGCCTGCGATGTCAAAAGGTGGAGCAGGGCATGTGACCATGTTGCAACGTTCACCAACATATATTGCTTCAATCCCATCTATTGATTTTGTTTATGACAAAATGCGTAAGGTTTTACCTGAAGATGTGGCATATAAGTTAACCCGTGCACGTAATATTGGTATGCAACGCGGTATCTATGCGCTTGCACAAAAACAACCGAAGTTACTGCGTAAGTTCTTACTCAAATCGATTGAAATGCAATTAAAAGGTAAAGTGGATATGAAACACTTTACCCCAACATATAATCCATGGGATCAGCGTTTATGTGTTGTGCCAGATGGTGACTTATTTAAAATTTTACGTTCTGGTAAAGCCAGCGTTGAAACAGATCAAATTGAGAAAATTACCGCAACAGGTATCCAGTTAAAATCTGGTAAGCATTTAGATGCGGATATCATCGTTTCAGCAACAGGTTTAGAAATCCAAATCTTGGGTGGTATCAAAGCTACAATTGATAATAAGCCAATGAATACATCTCAGCATATGCTGTATCAAGGTGTGATGGTTAGCGATGTGCCAAATATGGCAATGATCATTGGTTATATCAACGCGTCATGGACATTAAAAGTTGATATTGCAGGTGAGTATATTTGCCGTCTTGTAAATTATATGGACAAGAAAGGCTATGACGAAGTTATTCCTCAAGGTGATGCAACTGAATTGATGGAAGATACGGTGATGGGCAGTTTAAGTTCAGGTTATATTGCCCGCGCAGCGGATGTGATGCCAAAACAAGGTAAGCATGCACCTTGGAAAGTGTCGAATAACTATTTAGCAGATCGTAAAGAACTTAAAAATGCCAAGTTTGAAGATGGCGTTTTAAAATTTCATAAGCGTGAAGCACAACTCGCAAAAAAGCCTAAACTAGTTTCTTAATCAAACCTAGAAATCACTCAACTAAGAAATAGCAAAATAAACAAGCTATGAAATAAACAAGGAGCGAAAGCTCCTTTTTATTGCAACAGGAAAATTGATTTAAAAAGAATGCTTGGCAATAGAAAAAGGAGCCAAAGCTCCTTTAACTGTCATGAGATAAATTATAAAGAACGGGAAATCAGTTCTTTCATAATCTCGTTTGTACCTGCATAAATACGATTTGCCCGATTATCGATATAAGCACGTGCAATTGGATATTCCAGCATATAACCATACCCACCATGTAATTGAAGGCATTCATCAACCACATTAGAGAATACTTCTGAAATTTTGTATTTTGCGGCAGCTGCAGCATCAACACCTAATGTACCTTCAAGTTGTAATTCCATACAACGGTCGAGGTAAGCACGGCAGAAATCAATTTCTGTGCGCATTTCAGCAAGTTTAAAACGTGTATTTTGAAAAGCACCGATCGGTTTACCAAACGCTTTACGGTCTTTGGTATATTGAACGGTATGTGCTAGCGCTGCTTCTGCGCCTGCTTGACAGATAATCGCGACCAGCATACGTTCCCATGCCAACTCTTTCATCAGCATGATAAAACCCATGCCTTCCATACCCAATAAATTTTCTTTTGGCACACGAACATCTTCAAAGAACAATTCGCAAGTATCTTGTCCTTTCATACCAATTTTATTGAGTGGTTTTCCTTTGCTAAAGCCAGCACGGTCAGCTTCAACGATAATCAAAGATAGGTTGGCAGAACCTTTCTCTGAACTGCCTGTTTTACATACGACAATTGCCATATCGCATAGATAACCATTGGTAATAAAGATCTTAGAACCATTGATTACATATTCATCCCCATCTAAAACAGCGGTGGTGCGAACACCTTGTAGGTCTGAGCCTGTTCCTGGTTCTGTCATCGCAATGGCTGTGACGGTTTCTCCAGAAGCCATTTTAGCAATCCAATGTTTTTTCTGCTCTTCATTACCAAAGTTGTTGATGTAGTTGGCAACAATATCCGAGTGCAAAGAAAAACCTGTAGAAGAATCCATTGCATAGGCTTGTTCTTCAATCAGAATCATACTGTAGAGGCGATCTACGCCATAGCCACCATATTCTTCAGGCATAGTCGCACAGAGCAGACCCATTTCACCTGCTTTGTTCCATAAATCGCGATCTACATGTTGTTGCTGTTCATATTTAGCAATATTTGGCACAACTTCTTTTTCATAAAATTTACGTACTGTTTCACGAAAAGCATCGTGATCGGAATTAAACAATTTACGAGGCAACATATTGGTTAAAGGTCGGATAGCACCTGATTGCATTTTTATAATATCCATATGAGTTTTAGTGAGTTGAAATTATGTGAATTGCTTATTTGTCGCAATGAGATGAATGCTCAAAACTCATTTTTAAATGATGAATTTGGTCATTTAGAAGAATTTAGCGAGAAATTGATCGGGAATAGGGTAAACTAAGTCAGAATTAACCATTGGGGGAAAATGATGTCAGAAGAACTTACTTTAGAAGAACGTAAAGTGATTTATCGTGCTCGTCGCGGTTTAAAAGAGATTGATGTATATTTTGACCCATACGTAAAACAATATTACTTAGAAGCAAGTGCGCAAGAAAAAGCCTTGTTTAAAGAGTTAGTTGATCAGGAAGACCCAGATTTATTGGATTGGTTTATGGAAGTTTCAGAGCCACCTCGACCTGAACTCAGAAGCTTGATCAATAAACTTAAAGATTATGTCCACGGATGAGTTAAAAACTCACCAACTATATCAAATCAAACCCAGTCGTATTGCACTGGGTTTTCAGCTTTTGTGTTTAACAATTATTTTTATAGTGCTGTACTCCATTATCACTGTATGGATAAGTGTATTACTGCTGTTGTTGGCATGCTTCAGTCTAAAAAGATTTAGAATGCGTCCACAAGTCCGAAGTTTAGAACATTTTGACTTAGATCAGTGGACCCTACAATATGAGGATTCCAATCAAATTCATCATGTACAAATTCAGCAAATGATTGATCATCGATTTTATATCGCAGTGTATTTTTGTGAGAAAAACAATAAAAGTTTAATCATTTGGCAAGATCAAGTGAGCAAAATACAGTGGAAATCTTTAAAATCTCGGGTTAAATTAAGTTAATTGTCTAACAAGTATAAAAAATATAATTTTAATTTAATTTAAATAAAACATAACCTTATTTAGATTTTTGCTTATTTAATATTCATTGTTAGACCAAATATATACAAAATAGCGCAATTGTAAAATTGTCCGACAATTATCTCTGTAAAAATCTGATCTTGCATGTAAATTAAAACTACCAACAGCGAGGAGGAATTTCCAAATGGGTGAAATTCATACGTTTTGGTTCTTAGTGGTTGCAATTGTTTTTGCAATTATATTTGGAAGACTAGGAACTATGCTGAGGGAACAGATTGAGAAAGCTAACGCTAACAGTGTTAACGGTAGCAAATTTAAAAGACTTAAAACCAATAAACTCTCTTAAAGAGTTTACCTTTTAACAAGTAGCATGTGCTGAACCGTCGCAATGCTACTTTTTTTTGCTTAAAATTTGTATAAAAACCAGATCAGGTCAATTGAATACTTTCTATATTGTGGCAAATTCTTCAGATGAAATTAGAGCTATTACTCTGTTATTCAGAGATTGCATCTGATATTGTTATTTTAAAAGGGATATAAACACAATTATATAGAGGACAGGAAGTATGTCTAAGGTCCACAAGCTTGGTCAATTGATGCTGACCGCTGTTGTTGCCTCATCTGTGTTATCAGGTTGTTCATATGTTGTAAAATCAGGTGCCAATGTTGCGCTTGGCTTTAGTGAAAAACATATCGTCCCACCCATTTTGGCGGGCAATGATACTGATATGGCATGCAACTCAGGCAATGCGTTAACGCCAGCGATTATGGCAACAAAAGATATGGGGGCCGACCCAACCCGTATGGCAGTATTGTTATATTCAGCTGCGGGGATGTGTGCAGAAAATCGTGCTTTGGATGCAGAACTCAGATATTTACGTGCTTCAAAAGATGGTAAAGTGACTGAAGCGCAAGATGCTCGTATAGAACAAAAACGTTGGGCAGCCCTTGCCGCAGAACGTCAATACACGGGTTATCAATTATTTGCAGAACGTTGGCAGGCAAAATATAAATATACTTTAGGTGATTCTTGTCCAACCATGCGTAAGGACTTAGATCAAACCATCTATTTAATTGGTATGCTCAGTGGTTTGCAATCGATGACCAATGACATTAACTCTGGCGGTGCAGTGAATGTACCGAAAGATATTGCTGCGATTGTCGAACGTGGTATGGCATGTTTAGACAATAACAAATTCTGGGGTGCGCCAATGGCGACACGTGCAGTGATTTGGATATTGTTACCAGGTGCAGGAGATGGTAAGCCTGATCCAACACAGACCTTACAACAATCAATGCAAATCGCAGAACAGAAAGGTGTTCGTTTAGCATTTGCAATGAATGCCGTTGCAGCGCAAGCCAGTGGTGATGATGCTAAATTAAGAGCAGCGTTAAAAGCCTATGCCGCATCGCGTGCAGATGATAAGCCAGTAAACCCTGAATTTAGATTATTAGATGGTATGGCCGGTCAAATGGTTCAAGGTATTGCCGATCGTTATTGGACTGAACATACTGGTGTTCGTGCAGCAGATGATGGAATGACCACATTCTGGGATGAACAAGCATCTACGGGTGATGATGAATTGTTTAATGATCTACCTGCACCGACCGAAGAGCCAAGTGCTTCAGCTGACGAACCTGTAGCAAATCCATAGTATTCAATTGCATGAATTGGTTAGAATTGAGGAAGAGCGACAGCTCTTCTTTTTTTATGGTGTAGCATGGAACAACACAAGTTAGATAAAAATATATTGTTTATTGCAACCAGTATCATTTTTTTTGCAATTCTTCAGCTTTTTCAAACTCATTTCATTTATCAGCACGATGTTTTTTTAAGCCAGCCTTGGCGCTGGTGGACAGGGCATTGGGTTCATGTGGGATGGATTCATTATGTTTTAAATGTTTTGGCTTTGGCTTGTTTACCCTTTTTATTTCCAAACATTAAAAAGCAAGTTTTTATTGCTTTATTGCTTATTTTACCGCCTTTACTCAGTCTCTGTTTTTATCTGATTTATCCTCATATTTTTGCTTATGCAGGTTTGTCTGGCATTCTTCATGGTCTGTTTGTATTTTGTGCAATCGTCAGTTTAAAAGAAAAGCCAGAACGAAATTTTGCCTTCATCGTATTGTTATGCATCTTCGGCAAAATCGCATGGGAACATTTTTTTGGTGCACTACAAACTGAACAATTGATTGGTCATCCTGTTTTAATACAGGCGCATTTGCTTGGGGTGGTTTTTGGAAGTATTTGTGCCATCTTGAGCTTAATTTTTCGACTTAATGTTATGAAATAGAAAATGAATCAAGAATATTATTTGTATGAAGTATTATTCTATAAAATTTCATTATTTTGATGAGGTTAAGCACATAGAAGTGTAAAGATATTTAAAAAATAAATTTGAATGAATACTTTGTAATGAATGGATGCTGATTCTCATTTGTGGTTAATTATGTGAATGTTACATCTATTTTAGTTGTAAAAAATATAAGTACTTAGTTGTTTTTTCACATTTAATGATAAGACTATAGATGAGTTGACAAAAAGCTCGCCAAAAAAATTAATCTTTGTCATGTTTTTCTTAGGAAAATTAGGGCAAATTTGAGTGGTGATGATAGGAATGGGTATTGGTAAAGGATTTTACCTCTCACCTAATAATAAAAGATAAGCTGTGCAAGCGATTGTACACTGGTTATAAAAACTGGAATAACAATGCAAGAACCTGTAAATAATAGATCGGGATTAGGTCTACTCAGTTATCTCTGGAATGAGTGGTTCTCAACCTTTTCCATCCTTATTCTGCTTCTCCTGACCTTGATCATTGGGACAGGGGATATGATTCATGGGCAAATGCTTCGTTTAGGTGAACGCCTATATGGAGACGAAAAAATAGGAATGCAATATTCCTTTTTACGTGCTGAGCCCAACAAACCTTCATGTGACCGCAATGTAGATATCGATAAGCTTGTCAAAGAAAAAATGCAACAGGAAGCCAGTGATCCTGATGCGGCATTTTTTGGTTTAACGCCAGAAGCAGATGTTCGCGCTTCATTCGTTTCAGCTCAAACGGATTGTGAACAGAAGTATGCGTTCTATGATAAATCGATCAAACATATGGAAGATCATCCATCCCTTCGTTCATATCGTTCGATGGAAACGGGTTTCTTCTGGATATTGAAATGGGGCTCTGAACATCGCGTACTCATCCTGATTTTGATGGTGGTGATTGCTGCAATTACAGCATCATTGAAGATGCATCATATTGGGCTACGTCCAGCGCGTACTAAGCTTGATTTTAAAGTCTATAATATTGCGATGGTACTGGGGAATGCCTTACTGAGCTTCTCGGTTATTAGCCAATATCGTTCAGTACTCAATTCTGGTGTTGAATCGACCCTTGAAACGATCGGGGTCTATTGGTTATGGATGATCCTGTTCGTTGTCTTGACAGTCATCAGCCTGTTCAAATTATTCCGGACACCAGAAAATGCTGAAGAAGGCGGTAAATTTGGCCTTGCGCTGTTGAGCATACCTTTATATGCCTTTATGGCAATTGTGACAGGTATTGCGTTTACTTTCTTTATGGACTACCCAATGGGGCAAGGTATTTACCTTGGCTTGTTGACTGAATTTTCAAATATCTTCCTTAACTTAGCACTGTTTATTTGGGCAGGGATGTTATTGACCCAAACACGTGTGATGGATCTTTTCTTGGCGATTCTTCGTCCTTGGAACTTAGCGCCTGAAACGTTGACGTGGATCATTTTGATTGGTGCAGCAATTCCAACCGCATATACAGGTGCTTCGGGAATCTTCGTTGTTGCTGCTGGTGCGATTATCTATAAAGAAGTGTGGAATTCAGGTGCACGTCGTCAATATGCATTGGCTGTTTCAGCAATGTCAGGTTCACTTGGTGTTGTATTACGTCCGTGTCTATTGGTGATCTTAATTTCAATGCTGGATAGCCGTCATGTAACTTCAGACGAGTTATTTGATCATGGTATTTATGTATTCTGGTTAACCGCATTTATTTTCTTAGGGGTGTCGTTATTCCTTGCTGAGAATAAGTTCCGTATTAACTCACCGAAAACTGCTGTCCCTGGTATGTTGCGTGCTTTCGTTCCAGTGCTTCCATATATCTTGATTGTTGCTGTCGTGATTGGCTTCTATCAGTTTGGTCTGGACACGAAAATGGATGAATTTACTGCACCTGTAATTCTTCCAATCATGTTATTGGCATTTATTTTATTTGATAAGTTATTTGGTAATAAATTACCGATACCAGAAAACCCAAATAAAGCGCTTGCTCTAGAGCATGAAAAAAATTCTGAATACTTACGTGAGCATGGTGATACCGCTGAAACAAAACGTGGCTTCCGTAGCGCAATTCGTTTTGCAACATCGGAAAGCGTTGGTCATATTGGTGCGTTAATTATCCTGATGGCGTTGTCTGCAAGTGTTGGTGGTCTGATTGAACGTAGTGAAATCGTGACCATGGTTCCAACGCATCTGGGTAGTATCTTGGTGACACTTGGCTTTATGGCATTGTTACTTGCATTAATTGGTATGACAACAGATCCATTTGGTGCGGTGATTCTTGTTGCTGCGACGATTGCGCCAGTTGCATTTGAAAATGGTATTCATCCGATTCACTTCTGGATGATCGTACTGGTTGCATTTGAGTTTGGTTATGTTACGCCACCTGTTGCGCTCAACCATTTGCTGACGAGGCTCTCGGTCGGTGATGCAGAGGTTGCCGCCGCCGATGCTGAGGCAAAAGCCAAATATACAAGCTTCTACTATCGTTATGAGCGTTGGATCTTGCCAATCGTGGTGCTGTTCTCAGCATTGGTGATTGTGACCTATGCGCCGTACATGTTTAACTTGTTTGACTGGTATGCCAGTAAATAATTGAATGTCTAAAAAGCGCCTTCGGGCGCTTTTTTTCTGTCTGTGGCTTTGAATAGATTTAGTGATCTTTAAATTGAAACTGCTGAATGTACTCACTCGGCGTCAAACTGGTTTCACGTTTAAACATGGCACTAAAGGCACTGGCACTGTCATAGCCCAAATCAAGTGCAACATTGAAAATAGATTTATTCATTGCCAAATCAGTCATGGCTTGCATCAGCCTTGCCTGCCGTACCCAATGACTAAAATGCATATTGGTTTCTTTCTGAAAATGCCGAGTAAGGGTTTTCGGACTAACATGTAAAAATTGGGCGGCATGTTCGAGTGTCCATGTATGGCTGAGATCAAGTTTGATTTCAGCACAAAGCTTTTGCAATTTAATATTTTGTGGCTCAGGTAAGTTAAATGGTAGAACAGGGAGAAGCTCCAACTCATCTAAAATTAGTTCAAGCAATCGTGCTTCACGACTTTGAGGATGGATTGTGGTTTGAATCTGCATCGCTGAGCGAATAAGCTCTTTTAGCAGAGGCGAGATCGTGACAACACGACATTCATTGACTAATTTTGAACGCGCATCTGGCTCAATAAATACACCATAAGCTTGCACATCACCACTGATCAGTAAGGCATGAGCCTTATATGCTGGAATCCATACACCGCGTCCCGGTGGCGTGACCCATGTTCCTTCTGTCGTTTGAATACGGAGAACACCAGAAAGCGTATGAATCAGTTGGATACGTTCATGGCTATGCCAATCTTCAATATGCCCATGGGAATAATTTTCAGTAAAGGCATAAATTGGATAATCTAAAAATCCATGATCATAATTATTCCCCACGATTTACTCCTCAATCAATACGGCACTGTCAATCATATATTCGTGGAATTGCTTAGTCCTCAAGCATAATGTCCTTTTTGCGATAGTTATTGTCATTTTGTCGTACAAATACAAAATGATTATTTTTTAACATGGTTGAATCTTTCTGTATAGGCAGAGCAGCATGTTTCAAAAAGCTTATTTCTACCCATTGTTCGCCATTTTATTTTGGGCTGGAAATGTGATTGTGTCTAAAATGGCAAGTCATGCAATTTCACCTGTGGCGATTACATTTTATCGTTTGGTTTTTGCGCTCGCGGTGATGAGTACTTTTGTATTGATTCCCACGTGGAAAAATCGCCATATTATTCGCCAGTATTGGAAACATTTGGCTTTAGGTGGATTTCTTTCTGTATCCTTATTCCAATTTTTGTCTTATCAAGCAGCGACAACCACAACAGCAACCAATATGGCGATTGTGACGGCATTGATTCCATTATTGACGATTATTTTAAGTACATGGATTTTAAAAGATCAGATTAGCTATGGCTTAGTGATCGGAGGCTTCTTATCATTCTATGGCATTTTGTATTTATTGAGTCATGGGCATATTGCCCAAGTTTTTAGCCAAGGTATGCATCTTGGAGATGGCTTGATGTTGCTTGCCGCAATCGGCTACGCCTTATATGGTGTGCTGTTAAAACGTTGGAAAATGCCGATCCCTGCATGGCAATCGAATTTTGTGATGTCGAGCTTTGCCATCTTATATGTTTTGCCGTTTTTTATCTTTTTACCCGCATCACAAATGCAACTGAATCAACAGACCATTCCTTTGATTTTGTATGCCAGTATTTTCTCATCGATTTTATTGTCTTATCTATGGATTGAAGGTGTAAGACATTTGGGACCCAATAAAAATAGTATTTTTATGAATTTATTGCCTGTGTTTACAGCTTTAATTGCCGTGGTGCTCTTGGGTGAACATTTACAAGTTTTTCATTTGGTTGGTGGTGGTTTAACACTCTGTGGAATTTTATTGGCGCAAATTATCCAAAAGCCAATCCAATGGAAAAAATCAACACAGCAGTCATTGGACTCACTTTAAAATATTGAAATGTCTATTGTTCAAATTGAAAAAAGCCTTAACTTATAAAGAGGTTAAGGCTTTCTGATATCAGATCGTCATTTTTGCACATGATCAAAAATTATTGATTTTGTGCCGCCATTTGCTGTTGAAGTAGCTTGATTTGCTCTTCCTTAAGTTTAATCAATTGATCCGCATCAGCATGTTGTGATTTGAGGTTTTGTTGCTGATCATCAAGTTGTTTTTGGATGTCTTCTAGTTTAGCCACTTCTTCTTTAGCTAAACTGGCATTTTCAGGAATTTTATCTTTTAAAATTGATGCTTTGACCAATTCTACATTGGCAGCCTCTGAAGCAGCACTTTGTTCAACAGGCGTTGCCACAGGTGGTGCCGTTGCTTCCACTTTCTTCGCAGCAGGTGTAGTCTGATTCAATGGCTCATTGATTTGGGTGCTTTCAGAGGTGTTATTTAACCAGAAAAAAATAGCAATTAAAACGATAACTGCCCCCAACCCGCCTGCAATAATCCACATTAATTTTGAATTGTTTCTTTGTTCTATATGCATTTTATTCGGTCCGATCTATTTTGAAGAGCGAGGCTTGAATTGAATGACCCCAATTTCATCAGGTATAGCAGGTTCTTCAGGCGCATCTACATGGGTAGGGCGATTTTCAGAATATCCACACTCGATGCATTCAATCCATTCAGCATCGCCTTGGGTGAGCATAACAATACGATCCATCGCTTCACATTTTGGACATTTTGCACCAGCAATGAAACGACGTCTAATATTCATACACCCACCACACTTTAAACAATTTTGGCCGTTAGTTTAAGCGTTTTTTTAGCTATTCGTCCAACCTTGATGACGTAATAATGCATCTATTTTAGGTTCACGACCACGGAAATTGATAAATGCATCAAGTGCTGTATCTTTTCCGCCAACTGCAAGGATTGCCTTACGGAACTCTTGTCCAGTTTGGGTATTAAACACACCTTCATTTTCAAAGCGGTCAAAAGCATCACTTGCTAAAACTTCTGCCCATTTATAAGAATAATAACCAGCAGCATAACCGCCCGCAAAAATATGGCTAAAGCCATTTTGGAAGCGGTTATAAGGTGCTGTTGCTAAAACAGCATACTTCTGGCGAATATCATCTAAAGTGGCTTGGATTTGTTCGGCATTTAGTGCAGGTGTAAGTTTATGAATGGTTAAATCGAACAATGCAAACTCAATTTGTCGTAAAGTTTGCATACCTGATTGGAAGAAACGAGCATCGAGTAAGGCTTTTAAAAGATGCTCAGGAAGTGAGTCTTTAGATTCAATATGTTCACTGATTAAAGCCAAGCTTTCCGTATCCCATGTCCAAAATTCCATAAACTGGCTAGGTAACTCCACTGCATCCCATGCAACGCCGTGCGTTCCAGCAACTGCAATATTGTCTACTTCGGTCAACATATGGTGTAAGCCATGACCAAACTCATGAAATAAGGTATTCACTTCATCATGCGTTAATAGGGCAGGCTGATCACCGACAGGCGGGGTAAAGTTCCCAACCATATAGCAGATTGGTTTTTGTAACCCCGTTTCGGTTTGCATACGCGAGCGGAAACCACTCATCCATGCACCACCACGTTTACCGTTACGTGCATAGAGGTCAAAGTAAAAACCACCAATCACAGTGCCTTGGTCTTCTAGTTCATAATAATGAGCATCTGTATGCCAAAGTGGTGCTTGGCGTTCAATGACTTGAATTCCATATAAACGATTGACCACATTAAATAAGCCTTGAATCACTTTAGGCGCAGGGAAGTATGGTTTTAAATCTTCCTGAGAAAGGTTGAACTGTTGAACTTTTAGTTTTTCAGAATAATAACCGCTGTCCCAAGGTTTTAGCTCATCTATGCCATCTTGTTTGGCAATGGCTTTGAGTTCTTCGATTTCTTTTAATGCAGGTGTACGTGCATGCTCTGCTAAATCAACCAGAAATTGATCAACAGTGGCCACATCGGGTGCCATTTTTGAAGCAAGTGAGTATTCTGCAAAATTGTCAAAACCTAAAAGCTTGGCCATTTCCTGACGTAAGCTGAGGATTTCAACCATCACGGGTGCATTGTCAAATTGCGTATCGCTGGCTTGATCTGAGGCGCGTGTAACATAAGCGTGATAGATTTCTTCACGGAGCGCGCGATCTTCTGCATAGGTCATGATGGCCAAATAAGATGGAATATCTAAGGTAGCAACAGGCTGATCTAGTTCGCGTTGTTGACCATATTGTTTGAGTAATTCAATACTGCCTTGCGGTAGACCTTTAAGCTGATCCGTGGTTAAAGTTTTGCTATAGGCTTGGGTTGAATCCAAAACATGATTAGAAAAATCAGAAGACAGTTGTGATAATCGTGCTGAAATTTCTGCATAGCGTTTTTTAGCCTCACCTTCGAGGGCAACACCTGAAAGTTTAAAATCACGTAAAGCCAGCTTAATTGCACTTTGTTGCGCCGTTGGCAAGTCGCTAAAAATCGCATGATCATAAACATTTTGATAAATTTGGAACAAAGCAACGTGTTGACCGATCTGGGTGTAGTATTCACTTAGACCTGGCAATAAGGCTTGATAGACTTCACGCGTTTCAGTGTTATTCATCACTGCGTTGAGGTGTGACAAAATTCCCCAAGATTCACTCATGTTATTTTCAAGTGAATCTACATTTTCGATCACTGCAAGTTGTTGTTGAATGCTTTCAGGGACTTGGACCAAGTCATTTAAAAAGTTTTGACCGTCTTGGATGGCTTTTTCAATATTTTGTTTGAGCTGATCTAAACTAATTTGATCAAATTGCGGTACTGGCAACGTTGCCTGTTCTAGTGTCATGAGCTTTATGCCAAATCATTTCTTAAGTTATAGATAGATGTAGGGCTTCTGGCAGGGGAAATCAAGGTGTGACAATAAAATTAACACAGATGTTAATGGACTTGTTTGGTTTTGAGGTTGTATTCAAAAGGGATAGAATATGCGCCCGCATCAAAACTGATGCCCAAAATATCTTTTTTAAGATAAAAGCCATTTGCATTTTTTAGCGCAATAAAATTTCGATCTTCAGCATAGTATCGGTATAGGTATTGCAGATCTGCGCTATCACAGTCATTAGACGTTTTAGAAAGCGTTGCTGTTTTATTTTCAATACATGGGGCAAGTTGCTGAGCAATTTCATTTGAGATTTGCGTTGCAGATAATTGATATTTTTGTAGAATTTGTGACAATGTTGCGAACTGTTTATTTTTTAAATCGATTACATAATATTTTTCACGATAATAGCTTTGTCCGCCTTCAATTTCTAAATGGGCATAAACACTTAAATAGTTTTGATCCTGATAGATCTTTCCTGAACTAAAGTTGATACGTGTAGCATCATCTGCCAAAAGTTCGTGTTTGATCTGTTGGTTGATTTTTTCAAAACCTTTGCCTTGGATAAGGGGAATATTTCCTGAAAAATTCGTATATTTTGAGGGAATAGTTTGGGTTTTAAAGGTGATGGTTTCAGCAGAAGCTACACAGCTGAGTAGCAGTATTGAGAGTGATAGTATATTTTTAATTTTCATGCTGTTATTTCTAGAGTTATTTGAGTCGCTATAGATGCATTATAAAACAAGGAAGACTCTATGAGGGTACAAGAAAAGTATTTTTAGACGTATTCAAATTTAAAATTTTAATGATAAAAAAGAGAGCCGAAGCTCTCTGATTTTGTGGTAAGTAAAATTACTCAGTCTTTGCTTTTGCGTTCGACTTTTTCTTTTTTGCTTTAGCCTTTTTCTTCACTTTATCTTTAGCCTTTGTTTCAGGCTGAGTTGCAGCACTTTTTCCAGGTTTTTTATTGTAAGAGCTGGGTTTTCCTTTGGGCTTTTTCTTTCGAATGGGACGTTCCCCATCTTCGCTGGCATTCCCACTGTCAGATTCAGATTTAACTTTGACAGGACGTTCAGAAAAGACTTCTTCTTTGGCAACGGGTTTTGCAACACGTGGTGCACGACTACGGATTACACGGCCCGCATGCGACAGTTGTTGTAACAATTCAAAATCAATCTTACGTTCTTCTAGGTTAACCCCAGCAACTTTGATCTTGACTTCGTCACCCAAGCCAAAGGCTTGACCACGATTTTGACCGACTAAATTTTGACTAACTTGGTCATAAACAAAGTAGTCATCGCCCAATTGACTCACGTGAATCATACCATCCACATATAAATCTTTTAGGGTTACGAATAAGCCAAATTCAGCGGTTGCACTGATCACACCAACAAATTCTTCGCCTAAATGTTGCTGCATATAGTGACATTTCAGCCATGAAGTAACCGAACGCGAGGCTTCATCTGCACGACGTTCAGTTGCAGAGAAATGTTCACCCGCATCTTCTAACGCCGCACCTGAAAGTGGATACTTTTTGTTGGTTAAACTGGCTTTAATCGCACGATGTAATAGCAGGTCAGGGTAGCGACGAATTGGTGAAGTGAAATGGGTATATGCTTCATAAGCCAAGCCATAGTGGCCCACATTTTTTGGACCATAGTAGGCTTGCATCATTGAACGTAATAACACCGCATGAATACTCGGTGCATCAATACGATCTTTGGTTGCTTCAATCACCGTTTGGTAATCGGCTTGTGTCGGTTGGTCAGGGAATTTAAAGCCCAATAATTTCACAAAGTCTTTTACTTTTTGAATGCGTGAAAACTCTGGTGCTTCATGCACACGATACAACATTGGAACTTCATTTTTTAAGCAATATTCTGCTGCTGCAACGTTAGCAAGCAACATACATTCTTCAATAAGCTTATGCGCAACATTACGTGAACGCGGTAAAATTTCTTTAATTCCACCCAATTCATCAAAAGTCATGTAGGTTTCAACGGTTTCAAATTCCATTGCATGACGTTGTGCACGTAAACCTTTTAAGGTTTCATACAATTGGTAGAGCGTATTGACTGACTTACGGACATCACGATCTTCAGGAATCGCATTGCTGTCGCCATCCAAATATTGTGCAACTTGGGTATAGGTTAAACGTGCTTTTGAATGCATCACTGACGGATAAAATTCAAATTTAGTCACTTTACCAGCACGACTTAAATTTAAATCACACACCATACATAAACGGTCAACATGTGGATTTAAAGAACATAAGCCATTTGAAAGTGCTTCAGGCAACATTGGTAATACATAGTGTGGGAAATACACAGATGTACCACGTTCTTGCGCTTCATCATCTAAAGGTTTACCAACACGGACATAATGACTGACATCTGCAATCGCGACAACGACACGATAGCCACCACCAGGACGTTTTTCCGCATAGACTGCATCATCGAAATCACGTGCGTCTTCACCATCAATGGTGACTAAAGGCAGATCTCGTAAATCTATACGGCCTTGACGATCTTTTGCAGAAGGTTCTTTAAATGCTTCAGCTTCTTTGATGACTTCTTCTGGGAATTCATAAGGTAAACCATATTCTAAAATGGTTTGCGGGATAATGATTTCAGTATCTGCTTTATCCGCCATTGACTGAATCACATGACCTGTCGCAAACTCATCTCGAGTTGGATAGTCATCAATTTCAACACGTAATGCATCGCCTACTTTGGCTTTGGCATGTTCAATCAGTTCTTTTTCTAAAGTTATGGGCTGATGTGCATTGGGAGGTGCAGGTTGAATAAAGTATTCACCTTCAAATTCTGCAACTTTACCGATCAGTTGTTTAACTCGACGTTGAGTCACTTCAGTAATATAGCCCCAAGCTTTACCTTTACGGTCTACAGAAGTTTGTTGGACTTTAACGCGGTCACCATGGAAGACTTGACGTAATTCGCGCTCAGGCAGAAGGAACTCATCTTTCTTCCCATCTAAGCTTGCAACACCTAAACCTTTAGCGTTGACATAAACAGTAGCGTCTAGGGTAGGTTGATCGGCCATCAGCTGATATTTAAAACCATCTTTCATCAACTGACCATCACGGACCATTGCACTTAAACGATGGCTGAGCGCATCTATACTTTTTTGATCGACAATTTCAAGCAGTTCAACAAGATCTGCATGTGACAATGCTTCTTGTTTTCGTTCAATGATTTCTAAGATAAGGGTACGACTTGGAATGGGATTGTCGTAACGCTCAGCTTCAGCTTTGGCTTCAGGATCGACCCAATTTTTCATGATGTATTTGGTTTCTAGTCAGAAGATATGATTAGCATAAGACATAGCGTGGAATACTGCACGTAATTGATTGCAATATTGTGTTTTTAATTTAGTTTTTAGAGAAAATTTCTAGGTATTTGTAGATTGTGATTATTTTGCAGCATAAAAAAACAACAAAATGATGAAAATCGCTTAAAAAGTATTTAATTGAGTAAATTTCTCTATTTTTTTTAATGTCATCACTTGCCGAATCGGGTTTTAGTTTGTATTATGGCGGCTCGTTACGGTGAGATGGGTGAGTGGCTGAAACCACATCCCTGCTAAGGATGCATACGGGTAACTGTATCGAGGGTTCGAATCCCTCTCTCACCGCCAACGATTACTTATGACGCGCTCATAGCTCAGCTGGATAGAGCACTTGGCTACGAACTAAGGGGTCGGGAGTTCGAATCTCTCTGAGCGCACCAATAAGTTAATCATGATGTAACGAATGCCTTTTGGCAACACAAGTATTGCGCTCATAGCTCAGCTGGATAGAGCACTTGGCTACGAACTAAGGGGTCGGGAGTTCGAATCTCTCTGAGCGCACCAACTTGAAGAATTAACCGCATACATTGCGGTTTTTTTGTGCCTGAAATTTAGATCGATGATTTTAGGCCGGTGATTTTAGTTGGTTGAATATATTAATTCTCTTGGCTATTTTTCGAAAAATAAAATAGCTAAATGCAATAAGCCCAATAATAATGCCAGTTATCTCTAAATAGGAAAAAGTGCTAATTTTAAAAAGAAAAAAGATGCTGATTAAACTTAGACTAAGCCACAATAAACAGAAAAATAGCATTTCATTAAAGAAGAATACTTGAAAGAGCCATTTGCGTAATGCCTTATTTTTAATTCGCGTCAGAAATAAAAACCGATGTTTAAAACCGAATGAACTGTTTGGCGAGATTTCAGCTTTGGACAGCAGCATTCGATAAAAATGGATCTCATCAAAAGACGCATTGAGTTTATTTTTAACAGGCTGTTGTGTCTTTTCATGATTATTTAACCATCTATCCACCTCAAAACAGGGCAGTAAAGACTCTCCAAAACCATCGATATCTAAATATCGATTTTGGGGTGTTTTAAGTTCAAAAGATTTTGGCAGCCAATATTTGGATGGTGATGGACTTTTGGGATCTCGATGTTTTTCTTCGATGAAATGGATCATATCCACCATTTCATTGTTAGCTTCTATGCTAAATGGATCAATCATCATTGCCATAATATCGGTAATATTAAGCTCGACTGAAAATGTTGGAGTATGTTGTAAATATTGTAAAAATGATTGAGCTAAAATTGCTACTTTTTCATCATTATAGAGTGCTGACCATATATTGAGTCTGGATTTAAACGTTTCACAGCTTTTTAAGATCGTTGCCCGAAAGACGTAATAGCTTAAGCCATCTTCATCTTGAAGAGTGTTAATGTCTTCAACTTTAAATAAGGCCAACCAAAATAATGGAATCGAGTATTTAACTTCTTGATAGGTTTCATTTTCATCCATTTCACCCGTGGTTCTATCGAGATCGGATGAAATTAAAAGTGTTGAGTAATGTCCCATTGTTTCCTTTTATCATCTGAGTTTTTATAGGAATATTTATGAAATAATAGTACAGGATTGATTGATGTGGAATTTAAATAAAATGAATTTTATTATTTTTTGCACGTCTATTCTTGTCGCAGAGTAAGGATTGAAACATCTATTCTAGAGCTAAAAACTTTAAAATAATAAAATAACCGGAGCTTTAGAAAGAAGAACATGAAGAAATATACAGATGGATATTATATTTACCAGCATGTTGATTTTATTTGTCATTTCAACCTGCAACAGTGTGATGGCTGTAATCGCACGCTGACAGGTTTTGTCTATGAACTGCAAATCCAAAGTTTAGAAAATGAATCTGTCATCTTCTGTGCTGAATGTATGGAATTGTTAGACGTGGTGAATGCCGAATAATTGCTTCGGGTCGATGATTGTTCAATTTTAACTACGCTTATTTTTCTCACCGTAAAAAAGTAAGCATTATCCAGCATTATTTTTATAGAAAAGCTTATCTGATAATCATATTTATTTAGACAAAATTCTCACTGTAAGATAGTTCCAAATCATTTTTTCTGCTTTAGAGCGTAACAATAAAATAATTATTTTGGACGATTTCTTTGAATTGGCAATATATCTACAGTGTGATGCCACAGTTTGCTTCGGCAATGGTGACGACACTCAAAATCTCAATCATCAGTATTATTCTCGCAATATTGGTTGGTTTAATTTGCAGTATTCTCATTACCTATCGGGTACGGGTCTTTGACAAAATTGCCAAAATTTACATTGAATTATCACGCAATACGCCCTTATTGATTCAGTTATTTTTTCTCTATTACGGTTTACCAAAACTGGGGATTAAAATTGATGGATTTAGCTGTGGGGTCATTGGTCTAACTTTTCTAGGTGGAAGCTATATGGCTGAAGCCTTTCGTGCAGGTTTACAAGCTGTGGCCAAAGGGCAAATTGATTCGGGTGAAAGTATTGGACTGAATCCACTGCAAGTTTTTCAATATGTGATCTTCCCTCAAGCTCTAGCAATTTCAATTCCTGCAATTGGTGCAAATTGTTTGTTTCTGATTAAAGAAAGTTCTGTTGTGAGTGCCATCGCAGTGGTGGAACTATTGTTTGTCACCAAAGACTTAATTGGTATGGATTATAAAACCACAGAAGCATTATTTCTCTTGATCATGTCTTATCTGATTATTTTATTGCCTGTGTCTATTCTCACCAGTTATCTGGAATACCGCAGTCGGAAGGTGAGCCATGGAATTTGATTATTTGTTTCAACCCAGCCACCTTGCACGATTACTGGAAGGGCTATGGGTTACTGCAAAAATTGCCTTTATATCAGTATTTTTTTCAGCAATTTTTGGCACGATTTTCGGTGTCATTATGACGTCGAAAAATTTACTGATTAAAAGTTTGTGTCGACTGTATTTAGAAGCGATTCGGATTATTCCAATTCTGGTTTTATTGTTTGTTTTCTATTTTGGCTTTGCAACATGGTTTAACTGGCAGCTCTCAGCGGTACTGGTATGTATTGTGGTTTTCGTATTGTGGGGGACTGCTGAAATGGGCGATTTAGTCCGCGCTGCCATCACATCGATAGATCAACATCAACGCGATTCTGCACACGCACTTGGCCTGAGTCCTATCCAAACTTTGGGCTATGTGATTTTCCCGCAGAGTTTAAAAAGAGTCACACCGGGCGCAATCAATTTATTCACGCGTATGATTAAAACCAGCTCCTTGGCAGTGCTGATTGGCGTGGTCGAAGTGATTAAAGTTGGACAGCAAATTATTGAAAATTCGCTGTTAATTGTTCCGAATGCATCTCTTTGGATTTATGGTTTGATCTTTATTTTATATTTCATCATTTGCTATCCCTTATCCCGTTTAGCGACGCATTTAGAAAAAGTTTGGGAGTAATCATGACTTTGTTATCTATACAACATTTACAGAAATCATTTGCAGAAAGTCATATTTTACAAGGCATAGATTTGGACGTAAAACAGGGTGAAGTCGTGGTGATCCTTGGTCCATCGGGATGTGGGAAAAGCACATTGTTACGTTGTATCAATGGCTTGGAAAAAATTCAGGGTGGCACAATCAATTTAGCTGGCTCAGGTGTATTGGGCAAAGATTTAGCGTGGGTGGATGTACGTCAAAAAATTGGCATGGTGTTTCAAAACTATGAACTTTTTGGGCATATGAATGTGATTGATAACATTTTATTAGGCCCTTTAAAAGTTCAAAAACGAACAAGAGCTGAAGCTGAGAAAGTCGCAGACGAATTATTGAAACGTGTCGGTTTATACGATCGTAAGCGAGATTATCCGCGACAGTTATCGGGTGGGCAAAAGCAACGTATCGCAATTGTGCGTTCATTGGTGATGCAGCCTCAAGTGATTCTGCTAGATGAAATCACCGCTGCTTTAGACCCTGAAATGGTCCGTGAAGTATTAGATGTGGTTTTAAAACTTGCACATGAAGGAATGACCATGTTGATCGTGACTCATGAAATGTCTTTTGCCAGAAAAGTCGCAGACCGAATTATTTTTATGGATAAAGGCAAAATTATTGAGCAAGCCACACCTGAACAATTTTTTGAGCATCCACAGACTGAACGGGCAAAAGCCTTTTTAAATATGTTGAATTACTAACAGTAATTTAGACATCAATATTCACCCTAATAGCAACACATAATGATCTATAAAAATGAGGATGTATGGCTTTATCTTATTTAACTCAACCATCGATTTTTTTTAATATTTCCAACGTTGTTAGAACATTGAGTATGGCCTTATGTATGGGAATGTTGAGCGCATGTAGTCAGCCAACTGAACCAAATGCATCAGCGGAGCAAAATACCCAGAATGATCAATCTTTAGATCAGATTAAAAAGCAGGGCATGTTCCGTGTTGCTGTTTTTGCAGATAATCCTCCATTTGGTTATGTGGACAGTGCAGGTAAACCACAAGGTTTTGATATCGCTTTAGCAAAAAGAGTGACCAAAGATTTGCTTGGGGATGAAAATAAAGTTGAATTTGTGGTGACTGAGGCTGCTAATCGGGTGGAGTTTTTAAAATCGGGTAAAGCAGATGCGGTATTTGCCAGCTTTTCAGTCACTCCTGAACGTAAACAAGTGGTTGATTTTGCTCAACCGTATTTAAAGGCTGCTTTAGGCATCGTATCGCCTAAAGCCAAGACGATTACAGATATTCAGCAGCTTGAAGGCAAAACCTTGATCGTCAATAAAGGCTCGACATCAGATATTTATTTCACTAAGAATTACCCAAAAATTAATTTATTAAAGTTTGAACAAAATACTGATGCCTTTAATGCATTGAAAGATGGTCGTGGTGATGCAATTTCTCAAGACAGTACTTATGCCTTGGCATGGGCAGCTGAGAATCCAACATTTACGGCGGGAATTCAACAAATTGGTAATCAAGACTTTATTGCACCTGCAGTGAAAAAGGGCAATAGCCAACTTCTAAATTGGCTCAATACTGAAATTTCAAGCTTACAAAAAACAGGTGAAATTCAGAAGATTTATGATCAGACCTTAAAGCCTGTTTACGGTGGAACTGTGGATGCTCAAGTCTTTTTGGATGTGACACCGAAATAAAAATTGCATTAAAGCGTTTAACTATGAAAAGAAATCATTGTTTAAATATGAAAATAGATCAGAGGAAAATTAAATGAATATATCAATAAAACAGCTGACTCATCTACTTGCGGCCTCAGTGCTTAGCTTAGGGTTAGCGGCGTGTAATAAAAACGCGTCAACAACTGAAAAAGCTGCTGAACCTGAAAAAACCAGCTCAAGTATCGAGCAAATTAAGAAAAATGGTGTGGTTCGTATCGGGGTGTTTAGTGATAAGCCGCCTTTTGGTTACTTGGACGCACAAGGTAAAAACCAAGGTTTTGATGTGGAAATTGCCAAGCATGTTACCAAAGACCTATTGGGAGATGAAAACAAAGTTCAGTTTGTTTTAACGGAAGCTGCCAATCGTGTGGAGTACCTTAAAGCCAATAAGGTGGATATTATTTTTGCCAATTTCACCGTGACACCTGAACGCAAGGAAGTTGTCGATTTTGCCAAGCCTTATTTAAAGGTTTCTTTGGGCGTTGTATCACCTAAAGCTAAGCCGATTACAGATATTGCGCAGCTTAAAGACCAGACTTTATTGGTCAATAAAGGCACGACAGCAGACTCATTCTTTAGCAAATCACATCCTGAAATTAAATTACAGAAGTACGAGCAGAATACAGAGACCTTTGATGCGCTGAAAGATGGACGTGGTGTGGCTTTGGCACATGACAATTTATTGGTACTGGCTTGGGCAAAAGAGAACCCAAATTACACCGTGGGTATTACCAGCTTAGGTCAGCATGATTTAATTGCACCTGCAGTCAAAAAAGGCGATAAAGAATTATTGGATTGGTTGAATCAAGACTTAGAAAAATTATCTAAAGCAGGGGTTATCCAGCAAGCCTATGAAAAGACGTTAAAACCTGTCTACGGTGATAGCATTAATCCAAAAGATTTATTGGTTGAGTAAAACCCTTAAAACTTAAGTTTGCTCTTTTAAAAATATCATCGACTTTAACTGGGAAAACATGATTTGCATTTAATTGATCTTTTTCACAAAGGTCTCTTGTGCAAGTAGATATTTTCCTTTTTTTGTCATAGGTTGCATAAGTGCCAATTCATCACCTGTGTTTTTCTCAAGTAAAATAGAATGTGGTTGATCCTCAGCAAATAAAAATTGCTCACCCCATTGACGTAATGCCACGATGATCGGGAACAGTGCGTAACCTTGTTCAGTGAGCACATATTCCAAATAGGCTGAGCCATTAGAAGCGGGTTGGTTCTTTAGAATTTGAGCATCAATAAGTTTAGCCAAACGATCAGATAAAATATTTTTGGCGACATTTAAATTTTTTTGAAAATCACTAAATCGTTTTACCCCATCAAAAGCTTCGCGAATGATCAATAAAGCCCAACGATCTCCAATCAATTGCACTGACCGTGCAACTGGGCAAGCTTCATATCTGTCTTGATTCATCAGTCGTTCCTTTCATCTTAAAAAATAGACTATATATAAATCTAGTTGCAATTTAAAACAAGATTGCGTAATTTAATCTGGTTGCAAATTAAAACCAGATTGGTGCAAAATGAACAAAACAGATCATCATCAGCGCAATAAAACAAGAGAACAGCAGCGATCTCAGCTTTCTCCAGCCTTGGTGATGCTGTTTGCGTGTGCTGCTGGATTGAGTGTTGCAAATGTTTATTATGCACAGCCATTGCTGGATTTGATTGCCCAAGATTTTAAATTAGATTATTTGTGGGTGGGGTTAGTTGTTTCATTGACTCAAGTGGGATCAATCATTGCATTAATTTTTATTGTGCCTTTAGGCGATTTATTACCACGAAAATCTTTGATGTTGTTTCAGTCCATCATTTTATGCCTAGCTTTAATCTCGTTGGTTTTTTCAGATCATATTTTCACGTTGTTATTGAGTATGCTGATTGTGGGCATGTTGGGCACAGCGATGACCCAAGGCTTAATTGTTTATGCATCAGTTTTGGCCGCTGCTGATGAACGCGGCAAAATCGTCGGTACAGTCCAAGCTGGTGTATTGATTGGCATACTTTTATCTCGGGTACTGTCTGGTAGTTTAGCGGATTGGTTTGGATGGCAAGGGGTATATATATTCTCTGTACTATGTATGAGTATGATCAGTGTGTTTTTATGGAAATACTTAGCTGTTATCCGTATCGAAAAAGATCCTATTCAGCAATCTACTTATTCCCAGATGATCTTTTCATTGTTTGAACAATTGTTTAAAAATAGAGTGTTACAGATTAGAGGCGTACTTGCTTTCATCATTTTCGTCAATTTAAATCTGTTTTGGAATGCATTGGTATTTCCTTTATCTGTTCAGCCTTTTGAATATTCACATAGCTTGATTGGTTTTTTAGGCATCATTGGTGCTATTGGTGCGGTTATGGCAATCCGTGTTGGTGGGTTGGCTGATCGAGGCTATGCGCAGCGTGTTACACAATATGCGTTTCTATTACTGATCGGAGCTTGGGTCATTTTAACCAGCTTATATTTTTCAATTTGGATTTTTATTTTAGCGATTATTTTATTCGATGTGGCCATTCAATCAGTTCATGTGATTAATCAAAGTCTGATCTTCCAAGCGGATATTCGATTACATGGGCGATTGGTTGGTGCTTATATGTTGTTTTATGCATTGGGCAGTGCTGTGGGATCATTACTGGCAACAACACTCTATGGTCATTGGGGATGGTATGCCGTGTGTGCGGCTGGAGTCCTATTGAGTGTAGTTGGCTATTTATTTTGGTTGTTTACTGAAAAATATTTAATTCAATTTCAAATGAAACAGCATGCAAGCAGTGTATAAATGCATAAATCCTAGGTTTTTTGTCGATTTAAAGATAAATAGCCCAAATACTAAACACTTGGTGTTTAACTATTGAAATAATCCTTAACAAAAAAATGAAAAGGCGTATAATGCGTCCCATCAAGACGTCGCGCTCATAGCTCAGCTGGATAGAGCACTTGGCTACGAACTAAGGGGTCGGGAGTTCGAATCTCTCTGAGCGCACCAACTTGATAAAATATTTAAAAAAACCGCTTTATTGCGGTTTTTTTGTGCCTAAAAATGGCACAATGAGCGAGATAATAAAAATAAGGCCAATCATTCATGCATAAATATTTCTCATTGTTTATCGTGCTGGTCATCAGTCAAATGATAGGATGTACCGCCATTCTGTGGAATAACAGTGATTCTGGCAGGTTGGCGACGGGTAAAGTGGTTTCAACCCATGCAGATCGTGTGATTGTAGATCAGGATCAAATTGTCGGTTTTGCCTATTTAAAAGAAAATGCCTCCTCAAAAAATAGCCATGATAGAAACAATGTAGATCGCTCCTTAATCGTGGTTGGGCAAAAATATGCGTATATGATTGATATTGGAAATAAGGAAATTTTAGAGACCATTCAATCTGATTTAGACCCCAAGTATTGGCGGATCAAACCAGTCCGTCCGAGTGACAAGCATTTTAGCTTGTCTTTAATGCCTGAAAGCGATGATCAAAAAAATCCACAAGCAACTCAATTTAGCGGTGATATTGAACTGTATTATGCAAAAAACAATTTAACTGAACAGGAAGAAAATAGGTTATCTCGACTTGGACTGAGTCAGTACGAATATGGTCAGGAAAACTCTGAATTTTATCAAAGAAAAATTGGATTGGTTGGGCGTATTGTGGGTTTAAACGCTGAAATTAAAAATATGAAATTTCAAAACTTTAATCAGAACTATACGATTGCGATGTATACACAAGGAAAAACCAAATACTCACTACATTCTAAAACACTGTTGCAGAAAGTCGCCTTAACCCCAGTCACTTTAGTCGGTGATCTGGTCGCAATCCCGTTATATTTCCTATTTAATATTGGCACAACAATCAAACATCTGGCTGATTAATTGAGTTTTAAAAGCCCAATCAGCACTACTTTACTTTTTGAGCAAAAATTGCATTTGCACCCAGTGCCGGTAACATTTCATGGTAGGGTAAACTGCGTGCTGCTTTGAGTAGAAATGGTGCTTTTTCATCAATTTTGATGGTGGTGGTCATTTTGAGTAAGGTGTTATTGCCTTGGGGTAAAAATTGAATTTGACCTTTGAGATAACGTAGATCACCGCCATTGGCATAGAAGTTATTTTCAGTGGCTTTGGGATAGCTAAAACGCATTTTAAAATCAAATGGGATGCTAATAACCCCCAATCCGACACTGACTTTAAAGTCTGCATCTTGTCCTTGTGTGTTGATCGCTGTGGTTTTAATACTTTTGATTTGTTTTGGAAAAATTTCTTTATAGGATAAGGGTTGTGTCCAGCGTTGTAATTGTTGCGGGGTGGCATTTAAATATTGATAGCTTGTGGTAAAGCGTAAAACTTCTCGACCATGGGTATAAGGTACAGTAACAGGATTAAGTACAATACTGACGGGCTGTTGCGCGTTGGCACTGACCTGAACAATTTTATTGATTTGAGCTGTATTTAATTGTGGGCTAGGCAGTTGCCCTGCATTTAATGCCGTCACTTTTTTAGCCGTATATTTATTTTTGAGTGCTTCTAAAACAAAGGCGCTCGAACCATTTGGAATCGCCAGTTTTACTTCAGGGAAAGCATTTAAAATTTTCTTAAATAGGAAACCCTGCGGTTGGTTTAAATCGCCCCATTGTGTCAGGGTCACTAAGGTTTTGTTGTCAGCTAAATTGAACCATTCAAATTTTCCTAATGCATAAGGAATTGGACCATCAATCACCATGGTTGAAATGCTATTTTGTCCAATTTGATGTTGCATCACCACATCTTCATTAAAATTCAATACAGGTATCGGTGTCGGGATGGAAATACGATATTTCAATTGACTGACAGGTCCTGCTGTTTCGATGACTTTTGCTGATTTTAAAGTCGGGAATAACCCAACATATTGCGTGTAATGGCTTAAAGTTTTAGCCACTTCTTGGCTACTTACAGGCACAACAATGGCTGCTGTTGAAAATTTAGCTATAGGTTGAGGCTGTTTGCTGAATGTCGGTAGCGACGTCTTGGTCGCTGGATGGGCATAAATTAAAATATTGTCTTGTGCAATTGCTGCGATTTGCTGGGCATTATTGTCAAATGGCTTTAGTGCGCTGGGAATATTATCGCTCCAAGTGACCAATTTCGCGAAACTGATTTGACTGATACCGATTAAGAGCACTAGACTGATATTTAAATAAAAAACTTTCATCACAATTCCTTTTGCGCCTTGATAAGCGGCAATCTTTTGTTTTTATAAAAACCATTTGTATGAAAGACCCTAAAAGGATTCACTTTTAAAAAATAGAGGTGTTCTGTAAAACAAGATGAAAATCCGCATCTCGCTGGAAAAATCTAGTGTAATATCTTGGTATCGTAAAATATTTGTATTGAAGCAACTATGTCAGACACCCAGCCTGCATTATCTGCACGTTATTATCTTAATTTAGAAGAATCTCAAGACGGTTTTAAACTGGCAACTTTTGGTAAAAAGCAAATTAGCCAATTTCTCACGCCTTTGGTCAGCATCGGAATCATGGTTTGGGGGATTTACCTCGGTTTAGAGGGTGTGGGTAAATATTATGTTTGCTTAGGTGCTTTTTTCTTAATTCTGCAAATGCTGATGCGGTATTGGTTTTTACCGATGATGTTTAAACGCCAATTTGTTAAATATCAATTTGGTAAAAGCGAACAAGGTATTGAATTATTTCAAGACTATATGGAATTATTCAGTAGTGGTCGTCCAAAGCAAGTTCATCATTATTCAGATGTAGATAAATTTGCAGAAGGCAAGCTTACCTATATGATCGAATTAAAAAATCGTACTGTGGTGATTGTGCCTAAACGAGCATTTGCGACACCCGCAGATCAA
Source organism: Acinetobacter sp. BIGb0196 (assembly GCF_011759595.1). NCBI lineage: Bacteria > Pseudomonadati > Pseudomonadota > Gammaproteobacteria > Moraxellales > Moraxellaceae > Acinetobacter > Acinetobacter sp. BIGb0196. The sequence continues at coordinate 316,366 of NZ_JAAOZA010000001.1, forward strand.
ACGATTTTTATCAATACTTTTAAAAAGTAATTTGGAATTATAAAGTTTTTAACGCTGATCAATAAGAAGGGAACAATATGAGTACACGTCCATCTAAAATTGTATGTGTCGGTCGTAGTTATGCAGCGCATGCAGCAGAATTAGGTAACGCAATTCCAGATCGTCCAGTCTTATTTATCAAGCCGCCCAGTAGTTTGATTTCATTGCAAGACGGTATCTCTTGGAATGAGGCGTGGGGAAATTGCCACCATGAGTGTGAACTGACGTTACGTATCGATAAGCCACTTAAGGGCGAAACCAATTTAGATAAAGTATTGGATGCGATTGGTGCGGTGACTTTAGGCTTAGATTTAACTTTACGTGATCTCCAAGATGACTTAAAGAGCAAAGGCCAGCCTTGGGAGCGTTCAAAAGCTTTTGATGGCTCATGTGTACTGGCAGATTGGGTCAGTGTGGATGAAATTAAAGATTGGTCGGCTGTTACTTTTGAATTTGCAGTAAATGATGAAGTTCGTCAAAAGGGAGATACTGCTTTATTGATTTTTGATATTGCTTACTTACTTGCAGACATCTGCCAAGTATTCTCTTTAGAACCAGGGGATGTGGTGATGACAGGGACACCAGCAGGTGTTGCAGCATTGGCTTCTGGTGATCAATTGAGTATGACTTTACATGGTCAAAGCCAAGATTTTGTTTGGAAAACTTTTGTAAAATAAGCATTTAAAATTCAAGCAACCCAGTGTTTATTTATAATCAATACGCATTGGGTTTTTTATTATCTACAGTTTTATAAAACAATAATTCATCACTAACTTTTGGGATATATCCTGCTTTATTTATCAGTTGAAATTTACAGCATCGCTATTTTTTAGCTATCGTGCAGAAGCTCGGACGAAACGCTTTGATAGCGAAGAAGCAGAAAAGCTGTATGACTTTGGTAAATTACTACATAACCCAAAGTTAAATTCAGCCCATGCATTTTTAGATCGGTGTATAGATTGGTCGGGAAGATTGTTTATTATCAGTATTTAGATCATTCCACTTCATCTACTCAAAATTTAAAAAGTTGATTTAGTGACGCAACAATTTTCTAAACTGATCTGGGGTACGCATCATCCAACGTTTAAACATATTGATAAAAGCAGAAGCATTGGCATAACCTAAATCCAGTGCAATGCTTTCAACCGTTTTTCCCTCATTGAGCATAGACATGGCTTTCATGACTTTAAGGCGTTGTCGCCATTCATTGAGTGACATTGCCAACTCTTTTTGACTCAGTCTTGCCAAGGTACGTTCAGTCATATTAATCCGTTGGGCTAAAGCCTCTAGGGTACTGTGATCAGCAGGGTGGGCATGTAAAAAATCCAAAACTTGTTTTAAGGCAGCATGATTGGTATGGGGTAAATAACTACCGATTAACTCAGCATGTTGTAATTGATCAAGTAATACCTGTAATAGCCGCAAATATTCGGGCTCAGATGCTTGCATTGGGTGTTGTTTGATGTGCTGTAAAATCGCTGAAACCAAGGGTGAGGTTAAGAGAATCCCAGCTTGTTGAGGTAAGGCACTACATAACGATTGGTGGATATACAAAGTTGCATGCGAAACAGGAGTCCGGTTCAAACCACTGTGTTGCGTATTTGGCGGTAACCAAACTCCATATGGAGGTGGCGTAATATAATTAATTTGATCAATATTGACTTCCATCACCCCATTAAAGGCATAAATAAATTCGCCCCAAGCATGCCCATGTTCAGGATAAACAGACAGTGCAGGATCATGTCGAAAAATAAGCCACAGCGGTGCAACAATTTCATCATTGGTACTGAGTTGAGTCAGTATATTTTTATCGCTGGTTTTTGTTATCGTCATGCAAAGATTGCCTGAATAAAAAGATCTTTTGTCTACTTTGAATTATATCCTATAAAAAAGACAGGTTAATACCATTGTGGTGTCTTTTATCCGCTTTATGCAGTGGTTTTGGCTATTGCGAAATTATAACGATTCATCGAAAAAGTAATATCACTTCCCTTTCCAATGGGCACTGCTTGGAAAGGGAAGTTGTTTATCTATCTGGGTTAAGATTACTTATCATCCAAAATGGTTGAAAGCGGAATTGATAACTTGGCTGCCAAATATTCATCGGATTCAATTAAAGTTGGACCGATATGTTTCATCCAAACATCATCATCATGGACATGTTCAACATCATGACGACGAGGGAGGGTATAAGGCAATGATGTATAGAATGACCAGAAATCAATTTCATCTAAATTTCTGACCAGCACATATTCATTATTGTCAGTACATTTAACCAAATTCTGTTTTTCTAGAAGTTGGATATAAACTGGCCAGCGTCCAATTTCACCACGACCTAAAATATTTAGTGCTTCTGCATCAGTCACCACGTCACCCGTTTTCTGTTTTTTATAAAATAATTCCAGAATATCGAGCATCATCAACACAGGATGGCGGGTTTGGATTTTACCTGTATGAAATGCGGTAAGGGCATAGCTGATTTCCACACCCAATAAGACGATATTCCACGATAAAAAGATCCACAACAGAAAAATTGGTACAGCAGCAAAAGCACCATAAACAAGGGTATAGCTGGTGAAATTTGCCATAACAAAACCAAATAGGTTTTTAAGTAGCTCAAATGCAATCGCACCAAAAAGACCTGCAATCGCGGCCGCTCGAACAGGAATACTGCGATTTGGAATCGTCCAATATAAAATGAAAAAGCCTAAAGTAGTCAGTGCAAACGAAATGACCCCAAGTAACGCTGTACCATCAACTTCATAACCTGCAAAGTTATTACTTAAAACATTCATAGAGGCCAATGTTGATGAAATGACAAAGGCACTCCCCAATAAAATCGGGCCTAAAGAAATAATGGTCCAATAACGCATAAAGCCAATGATGCCATTACGCGTTTCTTGAACACGCCAAATCCGATTAAAAACCGTTTCGATACTGGTAAGCATCAGTACTGTGGTAATGAATAAAAACAGCACACCAATAACAGTTAAATTACTTGAGTTCTCGGTAAAGACATTAAAAGCTTTATCAAAAGCAATGCTGGTTTTCGGCAAGAAATTACTATAAATCATCTGCTGGAGTTGCTGTCTAGCAGGCTCTAAGGCTTTGATTGATGAGATAATAACCAAGAAAACAGTCAACATTGGAACAACAGCAAATAATGTCGTATAGGTCAGCGATCCCGCTTGTTCACGACAACGATCTGCTTCAAAACGACCAAGTACAAAAAGAATGAATTGAAACCAAGTTTTTTCATAGAAGGGTAGTTTTTTAAGTAATTCAAGCATATATATCTTTGATCTCAATTATTTTTCGGCATATCTTGCATTTTCATTGTCTAGCTTACCCAAAAAAGCAGAAAAATACCGTATAGTTTTATTTTCTTATGTTGAAATCAAGAAATCTCTATGCAAGCTTATGTTCTCGTACTCTATTACAGTAAATATGGATCTACCAAAGAGATGGCACACTTGATTGCCAACGGGGTAGAAGCAGCGGGTGTCGCAGTAAAAATTCGCACTGTGCCTAATCTTTCCACTGTAGTGAAAGAAGCGGAAGCCAGTATTCCAGAACATGGCGATATTTATTGTACATTGGATGATTTACAAAATTGTGCAGGATTGGCTTTAGGTTCACCAACACGTTTTGGCAATATGGCATCTGAAATGAAATACTTTTGGGATCAAACCACCAGCCTTTGGCTAAATGGTGCATTACACGATAAACCTGCTTGTGTATTTACCGCGTCAGGGTCAATGCATGGTGGACAGGAAAGCACATTATTAACGATGTTACCGCCATTGTTTCATCATGGCATGATGATCATGGGGCTGACCAATGCCAATCCAGCTTTATCCAATACCAAATCAGGCGGTACGCCGTATGGAGTCAGTCATGTCAGTGGACCACGTCATGACCAAAACTTAAGTTCCGATGAAAAAGCTTTATGTGCAGAACAGGGCAAACGTCTGGGTGAAACGGTTAAAAAGTTAAACCAATAATTTTTGATGCTCTTGCGAGATCTAGATAAAAATTCAAAGACTTCTCTTTTATCTGGCGTCTAATGGATAAAAAGAGAAGTTTTTTATCATATTGATATTTTATATTTTGTTATTTTAGATTAAAGCGATGATTACATTTTTTACATTGGTAATCAAAAAAGATATTTTGGTCAACAATCACACCTGCTCGTTTACCAAAGCGATTTCCTAGAAATCCACCTGTAATTCCAACACTGATTGCGCCTACGAAGGTTCCTACAGTTCCACCAACAATAACGCCTAAAGGACCTGCAACCGTTCCGATAGCCGCACCAATTGAAGCACCAGAGGCAGCGCCACCTACAGTTCCTGCTGCTGCACCCGCAGAAGTCAATAATACACTGCCTGCTTTGCCTAAAAGTTGTTCATGATCACGGCGTTCTAAGTCTGTAGCGCCACACTTTGGGCACTTTACTGTTTGTTCATCAGTCATTGATTTTTACTCACTCAACAAAGTCCATTTGTCTTCGTTAAGTTATGGTTAAGCGTTATATTCACGTTCACTACTGGCATTTTTGTCATGCTTATCGCTATCGTTACAATCATGTCAGGGATATGACATGATTTTGATTGTAACTGAATACCGTGATCAGTCTTTATATTTTGTGTGAATGTAATAGATAGAATGATTGACACAAGCTTATAGAAACATCTTGTTATTGCTTTAGCCGCATTAAACTCTCCTGATTAACGCTACACACCAATCGACCATTTTGCCACATCCGCCCGAAATTAAGCCCTCTGGATTGGCTAGATACTGTGGCATTCATATCATAAAGTAGCCACTCATCTACTCTAAAATCTGTATGAAAATAAATGCTATGGTCTAAACTTGCACTACGTACACCGCCGTTCGCATAGCTGACACCATGCGGTCTAAGTGAAACCGTCAGCAGGTTATAGTCAGAATAATATGCAGCAATGGCTTGGTGCATCATGGGTGTATCTTGTTGAGTGGGAATAGTTTCAAAGGTTTGAAAATATTCAGCATAATTTGTGTCTAATTTTATCGGTTTGAATGGATTGAATGGCTGTACAGGATGGATGTTGATAAAAAATTGACGCATAAATATTGCGCGTGCAGGTTCAGGAACATCCTCATAAATCATTTGTTTAAGTTGTTGTTCTGGGATCAGTTCATCTGGCGAAGGGTAGAGAGGCGGTTCAATCTGATTTTCTAAACCCTCTTCAATATTGGCAAATGAAACCATGGCCGAAAATATAATATGGCCGTTTTGCCAAGCATGGACTTGGCGAGTCGAAAAACTTTTGCCATCTCTTAAATTTTCAACTTTATATAAAATCGGAATATCTGTGCGACCACTGCGAATAAAATAAGCATGTAATGAATGTGCTGGTCGATTGGTGGTTTTTGATGCGGCAATCAATGCTTGTGCCACCAATTGCCCACCCACAAGGTGTGATCCAAATAATCGTGTGTTTTGCCCTTGAAATAGACCATCATCCAATTGTTGTACGTCGAGTAGATCAACTAATTTTTGAGTGATTGATCTCATTTATTATTTACCTGAGTTATCTCTTTATTTACACAATATAGCTGAGGGCTTGATCAAAATAAAAGGTAAAACAAAGACGCTACTGATCAAAAAGCAAAAAAAAGAGCGCCTAAAGCACTCTTTTTTAATGAAAACTTTTGAAGTAAGACCAGCTTATTCTTCTACAAAGCTTACCGTACCGTTTGCCAAAGATTCAACACGTGCCAAAGATTCAACACGGTAGCCTTTATCTAATAACAATTGACGGCCTGGTTGGAAAGATTTTTCAATCACAATCCCAATACCCACAACTTCTGCATCCGCTTGATGAATCAAGTCAGCAAGACCTAAAGCGGCTTGACCATTTGCTAAGAAATCATCAATAACCAAAGCTTTATCGCCTTTGCTAATATGTTTCTTAGAAATCGCAATGGTGCTTTCAATTTGCTTGGTAAAAGAGAATACTTTTGAACGATATAAATCATCTTTAAGGGTTAAAGACTGATATTTACGTGCAAAAATAACGGGTACACCAAGTTCCAAACCAGCCATCACAGCAGGCGCAATGCCTGATGCTTCAATTGTGATGATTTTGGTAATGCCGGCATCTTTAAAAAGACGAGCAAACTCTTGACCGATGAGCTGCATCATCACAGGGTCAATTTGGTGATTTAAGAAAGAATCGACTTTCAGAACTTGATCAGATAGAACGATACCTTCAGCTAAGATTTTCTGTTCTAGTGCGTGCACAGGGAGAATCCTCTAGAGGCAAGGTGCTTTTTAAAGCAAAGGCGTATTTTAAAAAGCACTAAAAAAAATGCAAGCTGAAATTGATCAAAAGGTGAAAAATGTCTTACTTTTTGTAACTGGTCAAGGTTAGGTTATAAGATGTTTTACCATCAACATGTGACATTTTCACGGGTAAATAGTCTAATTGAGGCGCTAACCAGAAAATTGAACTCTTTTCACCATTGTCATGGGTGAGTACAACTTTGACCGTGTTATAGGTTCCCGCAGGGGTTTTAATTGACTCTGTGCCTTGTTTAACAAAGCGACGCGCATCTAAACCTTTTGCATCTGCAATTAAATAACTTGATTTTAGACCTGCACCTTTTAAGTCTTCACGTACTTGTAATTCAGCATTTAACTCATCTAAAGCACCTGCTTTCCATGGGAAAGAACGTGCCTGATCTTTTTTCTTGGTGTTAATGGTTTTGCTGTTTGGATTAAAGTTAATGGTCATGGTGTCATTATGTACCAACACTTTACTGGTACGACTAAAACTACTTGAGTTAATTTGACCATTGGTAAAGCTAAAACGGCTTGTTTCACTTGCAGAAGCAATTGCTGCTGCTTTTGCTGCAAATACATAGGTCCAGTTATTGCCACTTTGACTCAATGTACGGGTCGCAGTACCTAAGTTTTTACCATTATAGGCAAACTGGTAGCTTGCTTGGAACGGACTCATGGCAAGAGCATTGCTTGAAAATCCAACCAATAACATTGCAGTTGAAACACCAGTTGCGATACTTAATGTTTTAAATAACGTTTTTGCCATCATTAAATGTCCTATGCATTTAAAAGTATTTTTGGATATGACACCTATTATGCGGTGTAATTAAAGAGAAAATATTCACTTTATTTCTAATCCTGTGAATTTATGTATACATTTTGATTGCGATAACTTGAAATCTAATCTGCAATTTGAGACTTAACTCTTTTGCTCAATCGGTGTAACTTCAGTTTCAAGATAATCATCTTCGTCCCAGTCTGGGTCTTTATCTTCTCTAAATTTACTAAATAAAGCGGTTAGGTTTACATTACCAATCACCACCAACTCAGTTTCACGTAATTCTGCATGGTTCACATGGACTTTGTTTAATGTGTCCATAATAGAACGATTTTTTCCTAACCAACGATTCAGATCTAAGTGAAGTAATTCATCTTTTACGGTAATGACATTAAATTTTTCTAGGATCATTCCTAAAGGATCTTTTTTCAGTACCTTTTGATAGAAGAATAAAGCAGTATTTACGCCCATCTTATACCAAACATTGGGATAGCTAGCTTCGATCACTTGGGTGTTGCTGATTTGTTCAAAAACAATCAACTGCATATCTTTGTTGAGTTCCATTTGAACTAACTTAAGATCTACAGAAAGAACCAAATGCATGCCTTTGACATTGAGTGTGGCATAAAGTTTTAACCAATCATCATGCAGGTCGGCATGTAAATCTTCTAAAATTTTGACGTTGTCGGTGACAAAACGTTTAAAGGTCGCATTTAAAAATACTTGTGATACTGGAAACTCGCGTTCTTCTTCTATGAAACCTTCTGCTTTTTGGTATACTTGTCGAATACGTTTAACAATGTTAGAAAGTAGCGTCGGCATAAGTATTGTCCCAAATCATCATCATTTTTTAAGGCGATAAACTTGTCGATTATTAAAAAAATACAAGTCTAACGATTGCAGTTTAACAAAAAACATTGCACCATTTTGAGTGTTTTAAAATTACGTTTTTACTTTTACTAAATAAGTCACAAAGTTTGTGAATAATGTAAAGTTAAACTTATTTTAATAAATTTTAAATTTGGCGATTGGGGAATTTTGTCGGATTAATGTCATGATAAAAAAATTATTTGCCAATACACAGCATTCTGAGTACTGGTGGCAAGACGCATTATTTGTTGGAGCTGTTTCTGCAGCTGTCATTGCACATGTACTTTTTTTATCTGTTCAATTTGGAATGCCACAAGAAAATAATACCAGCACAAAAGAAATCGCAATCAGTATTCGCCCAAGTGAAGATGAAATTAAAGATGCAGACTTTTTAGCGCAAGCAAATCAGCAAGGTTCTGGAACATTCCGTAAAGAGCATCGTATTTCAAGTGATATGCCAGCGCAAGCAGAAGACAAGAGTGCGGGTGATCAGCAACTCGAAGCTTTAGAGCAAATACAGCAAAAACGAGAATTGAAATTCGAAGAAAAAGTATTAATGACGGTTCTTAGCTGGCAAAAGCAGGCCGAACAAAACGATCGTAAAAAGGCCATGGAAGAGTTGCAGAGCCAGATGCAAGCTAAAACGGCAATGGTGGCGAGTCTAGAAGCTCAATATTTACAGAAACAACAAAATTTTAGTAAACAACAAAAAATTAAAACCTTAGATGGTATTCAAGCCAAACAAGATGCATCTGCTGGATATTTAGATAAATTTCGTGAAAAAGTTGAGATGTATGGAAACCGATATTACCCAGATCTTGCCAAACAGCAGCGTCTTTCGGGTGAGGTCCGTTTAATGGTCATTCTCAATAATGAGGGTGGGATTCGTGCTATACGATTGATTGAAAGCTCAGGTCATTCAATCCTCGATGAAGCTGCCAAAAACTCAGTGCGTAAAGGTGCACCTTTTGGACGTTTTGATTCAAAAATGAAAGATATTTCTGAACTGCGGATCGTGCGTACTTGGCGTTTTGATCCAGCTGAATCTGAATTTGAAGTGCGCTAGAAACTGAACAAGATGTAATGGGATTATCTTGATTCTATTTTTTAGTATCTACCTTCATAAATAGACCGATTTTTAAGTGATCTAGTGCTAATAGCTTTTTTGAATTTGGCAAATCTCGACACTAAATTTTTTATACCACTGTTGTTTACCAATTCGTTGAGCTGCTTGATGTTCTGCATCTTTATGCCAAGCCTGGATATCTTCAAGTGTATTCCAATAAGAAAGCGCAACTTCAAAATCATTTTCACAAAGAGACTCAAATTTTTGACAGTTAAACTGGCTCAATGCTTTCTCTCGTAAAAGTTGTGCAGTTTGAAAATACTGTTGATCAAGCGTATTGATCTGTGCCTTAAAGATAACCACATATTTCATTTTCAGTGCTCGGCCTTTACTTTAACTTCTCTTTAAAAAGGGCAATAAAATCAGAAACTGATGTATTAAAGTAAATTGTGATCATGGGCTTGAATCGGTGGAGGAGTCGGTTTCCCTAGAGTTCCCAATAATTCAATTTCAATCATTCTTACCATTGAATCTAAAGGTAAATCATTACTTTGCGTACCAAAAGGTTCTTCTATCTCGGTACTTAAAGCATCTAGCCCCAGAAAAGTATAGGCTAAAATACCCACCAGCAAAGGTGTTGCTAAACCCAGTAATGAACCTAAGCTAAAGGGCAGCATAAAGCAGAAAAAATAGACCGTACGATTTAATAAAACTGAATAAGCAAAAGGCAAAGGAGTGGTTGCAATACGGTCACAACCGGTTTGTACCAAACTGAGCTCATTTACATGTTCATTTAATTGGGTATAGATAATGTCGGAAATTTCGCCTTCTTTGAGCGCTTGCATCAATTCCCATTGGATCAAACTCAGCGTGTATTGCGGCGCATTGGTTTGTTGATACAACTGTGTCAGTGCCTGTTGACTCATACCACTGGTTTCCACCAGCGCATCTGGATTTGCTGTTTGATGTCTCAGACGATCTCTTAATAAGTTTGCAAATACAATCACATGTTGAATGATTCGTTCACGACGCCCTTGAGGGAATATACGACAATCACGGTCAAAGTGACGTGCATTGGCGATCAGCATTCCCCAAAGTTTACGCGCTTCCCACCAACGGTCATAACAGGCGGTATTTTTAAAGCCTAGAAAAATAGAAAGCACCACACCAATCAGGGTAAAGCCAACCAAGGGTAATTCAGGAAAACGATATAAATTGGTATACTCAATGCCACCCACAATTGCAGAAATCAGCATCACAAAACCAAGCGGTGGCAGCACTTTGGGTAAAATCGTACCACGCCAAGAGAGTAATATTTTAAGGGTATCGTTTTGATCGCGGACAATCATACTTTTAAATCTATATTTTTTAGTGATCTTCACCGCTTCAAAGGTGCTTGTCAATCACATTTGTAGGGAAAGTTTTGGGTTTGATGAGTCCGTGTTCAGCAAAGGAGTAGCTTTGCTCAGCAGCAATGATCATATGATCCAATAATTCTATTTCAAGCAGTTGACAGGCTTTTAATATTTCTTGAGTTAAATCGTAATCTTCACGTGAAGGCTTGGCAAAACCTTTAGGATGATTATGGGCAATAACGATAAAAGTCGCATGTTTTTGTATGACATATCGTAATAATTGATTAATGGAAATATTGCAGTAATTGATTGAACCATAAAATAGTTTTTTAAAACTCAATTTACGTAACTGGCTGTCTAAACACAGTACCGCAAAGACTTCTTGAGATTCTCCGATCAATTCATAACGTAAATAATCTCGGATTAAATCAGAACGACTCAAGTCTAAACCTTGGTTTAGTTGATGTTTCAAGTAACGCCGTCCCAGTTCTTTCACTGCCATCAGTTGTGAATACTTGCTTTCGCCAATGCCATGAAATTGTTTTAAATCGTCTAAAGACGAATCAAATACAGCATTTAAATGACCAAAATGTTGAATGAGCAAGCGTGCTAATTCAACAGCGGAGTGTTGTTTTGAGCCTGAGCGTAGAAAAATCGCAAGTAATTCTGCATCAGATAAGCTGTGCGCCCCTTGTAAGAGTAATCTTTCACGTGGACGTTCTTGTTCAGGCCATTGTTTGATTGAATGATTCATTATTTTTCACATTTTAAAATTATTTTACTTCTGATTTTTCTCCCTTGAATGACTTGGGAGATAGACTATTTAATGATATTGTGAGCGCCACTGCAACTGAAAGGTAGCCTGATAGTGAGTTTTGATCTCAGTGTATTTTCTAATAAAAATATTATCCTCGCTGTAACAGGCGGTATTGCCGCCTATAAAAGTGCAATCCTGGTACGTCGTTTAAAGGATTACGGCTTTAATGTACGCGTGGTAATGACCAAAGGTGCACAGGCATTTATTACCCCTTTAACTTTTCAGGCTTTATCCGGCAATCCTGTTCATACTGAGTTATTAGACCCTGAAGCAGAAGCGGGAATGGGGCATATTGAATTGGCGCGTTGGGCCGATTTGATTTTAGTTGCACCTGCAAGTTGTGACACCATCGCAAAGTTCGCCGCGGGTTTGGCTGACGACTTGCTCAGTACTTTGTATTTGGCAACCAAAGCACCAGTTTGGGTTGCGCCTGCGATGAATCAGCAAATGTGGGCAGCTAAGCCGACACAACGTAATCTGAATACCTTAGTTGAAGATGGCGTACATGTGATTATGCCTGAAGCGGGTTCGCAAGCTTGTGGTGATGTCGGTTTAGGGCGTATGCCTGAACCTGAAGATTTAGCTGAACAAGTTAAAAACTACTTCCATCAAGCACAACGTGCGATTGCTGAGAAGTTTGGCTTGCTTGCTGGAAAACGTGTGGTGATTACTGCGGGACCAACACGTGAAGCGATTGATCCTGTACGTTATATTTCCAATCACAGTACAGGGAAAATGGGCTTTGCTATTGCGGCAGCCTGTTATTCAGCAGGGGCAAAAGTGACACTATTGGCTGGTCCAGTCAGTTTGGATACTCCGAATGGTGTGCGTCGTATCAATGTTTCTTCTGCGATAAAAATGCTTGATGAAAGCATGCATCAGCTTGAGGAAGGCTGTGACGTGTTTATTGCAACCGCGGCTGTCGCTGACTATCGTGTGGCAGAAGTTGCGGAACATAAGATCAAGAAAGCGGGTGATGAGCTGAATGTTTCGTTGGTGAAAAACCCTGATATTGTGGCGACCATTGCACAGCAGTCAAAGCGCCCATTTATGGTGGGTTTTGCGGCTGAAACCCGTAATGTAGAGGAATATGCAGCAGGAAAACTGGTTGCAAAAAAACTCGATATGATTGCCTGCAATGATGTCTCGCGTGCTGATATTGGTTTTGCTTCTGATCAAAATGCGATGACCGTGTTTTTTGCAGAACAGTACCAGATGGAAAAGCGTGATTTAGAGAAAGCCTCGAAACAAGAGATTGCACAACAATTGGTTGAAGCGATCCACGATGCCTTACACCATGAGATTGAACCAATTTAAGTCTTTTTCTAATTATTTCTGAATATAAAAATGCAACGAATTCGTTGCATTTTTATTTGCTATTTTTTGTGCTTTTAAACTATGTTTAATCTTGGAAATGGACAATAGCCACAATGGGCTTTTTTACACCCAACAATAGCCACAGTTTTAAGGAAGATCATAATGATCAAAAAAACTTTAGCCACCGTCATGATGATTTCTGCTTTAGGTTTCAGCTCAATGACTTTTGCTGCAACGCTACAACAAAATATGCAGGCATTAGGTAAAAACTATAAAGCATTTAATCAAACCAATAATGCCGCTGAAGCAAATAAAGCTTTAGATAATATGCGTGCTGCTGCAACGGACGCTAAAAAAGTCAAACTTAAAGGTCGTGGTGATGCCAGTGCTCCGACTTCGACTCAGTTATATGATCAATTGATTGCGCAAATTGATAAGACTCAAGTGCTAGTCAAAGGCGGTCATTTAGATCATGCCAAAATGGAAGGCAAGAAAATTGCTGAAATACGTGATCAAGGGCATAAGATCTATCAGTAATCGATTCATTTGAAAGCACAAAACCGTTAGTTTTAATGACTAACGGTTTTTTATTGTGAGGAGATTTTTAAACGATATTGAATCACTAAACTCAGCATGATTCGGATTTGCTCATTGCATAACAACTGTTAAGTTAGATGTAGAAAAGTGAGGAGAAATGCGATGCAACAGCACCATCAGTTTGAACGTATTGCAAAGGCCATCGAATACATTAAACACAATTTTAAAGCACAACCAAATTTAGATGAGGTGGCTGCGCATATTCATTTAAGCCCTGCACATTTTCAACGTTTATTCACTGAATGGGCTGGTACCAGTCCTAAGAAATTCTTGCAATATATCAGCATAGAACATGCAAAAAACTTGTTAAAACAAGAGCATTCGGTATTTGATGCGACTTATGACACAGGACTATCGAGCACCAGTCGTTTGCATGATCTATTTATACAAATTGAAGGGATGACACCTGCTGAATACAAAAGTGGCGGAGAAAACTTAACCATCCACTACCAGTATGCTGAAACACGCTTTGGAATGGTTTTAGTGGCTTCAACAGCCAAAGGGATTTGTTTTATGTCTTTTGTGGAGCATGAGCAAGATGCCTATAGTGCACTCGTTGAAAAATTTCCTAAAGCAAGATTTTATCAGCAAGCAGATGCCTTACATGAACATGCTTTGGCCATTTTCTCATCTGAACAAAAACCATGGAGTCAAATTAAGCTGCATCTAAAAGGTACTGATTTTCAGCTTAAAGTTTGGGAGAGTTTGCTTAAAATTCCGATGGGGCAATTAGCAACCTATGCAGATCTTGCTGAACAGATTGGAAATTCAAAAGCTTCCCGTGCAGTCGGTACTGCGATTGGCAATAACCCAGTGGCTTTTTTAATTCCATGTCATCGTGTGATTCAAGCGACAGGTGTTTTAGGTGAATACCATTGGGGAAAAACACGTAAAGCCGCAATGATTGGCTGGGAAGGTGTGCAAGTACATGCCAGCGTTTAATTCACAACAAGCAACAGCGTTGCTCAATAAAATTGAGGGTTTAGATTGGGAGATAATCCGTACTCAGATGCATACGCAAGGCTACTCAATCCTTAAAGACTTTTTATCTGATGAATTGTGTGAGTTGATCAAAAGTCATTACAACCATCAACAACTGTATCGAAAAACCGTCACTATGCAGCAACATCGTTTTGGATATGGCGAGTATAAATATTTTAATTATCCATTACCAAACTTGCTTCAACAGCTTCGAACTCAGTTTTATCCCTATCTGGTTCCTATCGCCAATGCTTGGTCTGATGCTTTAAAGTTGGATCGACAATATCCAGATTCACATCTTGAATTTTTACAACAATGCCAACAAGTGGGTCAAAATAAGGCCACTGTTTTGATTTTGCACTATCAGCAAGATGGTTTTAATACCTTACATCAAGATCTATATGGCGAGGTCTATTTTCCGATCCAAATGGTATTTGTTCTTAGTCAAGTCAATAGCGATTTTACCGGTGGTGAGTTGGTGTTGACTGAGCAAGTACCACGAGCACAGTCAAAAGCCATTGTTTTACAACCTGATCAAGGGGATGTGTTAATTTTTACCACGCAGTTTAGACCCAAGAAAAGCACTCATGGCTATTATCGAGTCAATATGAAGCATGCTGTCAGTCAGGTGCGTACAGGGGAGCGTTATACATTGGGGATTATTTTTCATGATGCTGTGAGTTAAATGATGATTAAGCATGATGACATTGAGCGTTTGGCGTTATATCGAAAAATCAGGAATGCTGAAATTTTATTTGCAGGCAATCAAAAGCTAAAAATTTATGGACGTTTAAACTGTGGTTCGGGCAAGCGTATGTTAAAAGCCAATCGGGTGTTCTTTAGTTGTGAAGCTGAAGCCTTGGCATTGCAATTTCGCCCGTGTGGACATTGTATGAAATCAGCCTATGTGAAATGGAAAAATGCAACAACTTGAGTTTCTAACCGATCCCCATGAGAACTTGCTTCCACAAGATGGAACAGTGAATTATTTCGGAAAAATCATGGATGAAGCCATCGCCAATGATTATTTTGAGCAATTGCTAACGCATATTGAATGGCAAAATGACCAAGCGATTATTTTTGGCAAAAAGATTATCACCAAACGGAAAGTGGCTTGGTATGGAGATCGCGCTTTTGAATACACTTATTCAAATAGCTCCAAATATGCCTTGCCATGGATTGAAGAATTACTCGAACTGAAAAAACAGATTGAATTGATCACGGGTGAAACATTTAATTCTTGTTTGCTGAATCTTTACCATACAGGTGAAGAGGGTATGGCATGGCACAGTGATGGTGAAACAGATCTAAAAAAGAATGGTGCAATTGCATCTTTAAGCCTAGGTGCAGTTCGAAAATTTGCCTTTAAACATAAAAATAGCCCAGAAAAGATTGAGATTTTTCTCGAAAATGGCAGTTTGCTGGTCATGAAAGACACCACACAAACATATTGGCTGCACCGCTTAGCCACAACAAAGAAAGTGCATATGGCTCGGATTAATCTGACCTTTAGAACAATCGATGAATCATGATTTTTCCTCACGGATAAGCCAAACAATTGCGGCAAAAATAAAATTGATTAAACTCCCATAAAAAATAAAATTGTAGGGAATCATGTTGAGTAAAACTTGAGAATAACTCAGTGGATAAAAGGGATACATATCTGCATGCATCAACGCATCTAAAAAAACATGACTAAAACTACCGACCAAAGCACTGACTGTCGCCACTTGCCATGTGATCTGCCAGTTTGCTTGTTTGAATAAGTTGCGTAAGCAAAACTCACTCATCACTTTACCTATGGGGACTGCAGGCAAAGCAATCAACAAAGCACCAAGTAAATTATGGGTATATAAATGGAGTGTGGTCCAGCCTCGAATGATGCCAATTAGAGGTTCTATATCCATCAAAACCTGAACACCAGAGAAAATTAACAAGCTAAATTTTTTATTTGCAATGGCTTTACAGCTTGCGCCTAAGCCCAAATGTAAGGGAGTAAATGGCATTGTTATTGTTCATGCTTATTGTGATGTTTAAATTATAAAAAATTGCATCACCCACGGTTGTGAAGTTTGGGTGATTTTTATCTGATCAAATATAAAAAAGACCGCATAGTGCGGTCTTTTAAACTTAATTATTGAGAAATTAAGCTTGGCCTTCAGCAGCAGCGCCTTGGGCACGTTCCATATTTGCTTCAAACTCTGCATCAAAATTGATTGGCGTAAGAAGTAATTGAGGGAAGCTACCTTTCGTTACAAGATCATTAACTGCTTCACGCAAGAATGGGAACAAAATGTTCGGGCAGTAAGCACCTAAGATGTATGGAAGACGGTCTTCTTCAATACCATCAATCAAGAAAATACCTGATTGTGTTACATCGACGATAAATGCTGTATCGCCAGCATTGTTCGCTTGCACAACAACTTTTAAAGACACTTCAAAGTGGGTTGCATCCACTTTTTCAGCAGCAGAAGACAAGTTGATGTTTAATTCAGGTTGCCATTCTTTGGTAAAAACTTGAGCCCCAGGTACTTCAAAAGAAATGTCTTTTGTATAAATACGTTCTAAAGCAAGTTGTGGTTGAGCTTGTTGTTCTTCACTCATTCTTTATTCCTTAAATTTTAAGAAGTGATTCATTAATTAAGTTGTGGATTAACCAAGTAACTCATCGAGTTTGCCGGCTTTTTCTAAAGCATAAAGCTGGTCAAAACCACCGATAAATTCATTATTAATAAAAATTTGTGGCACTGTACGGTGTCGAGTTTTCTGGATCAGCTCAGTCTTAACTTCAGGTGCTTCTTCATCGAGATTGATTTCGGTAAAAGCAACACCTTTACGCTCAAGTAGAGATTTCGCACGTACACAGTATGGGCAAAAAGTTGTTGAATATACTTTTACTTCAGCAGTCATGTTGAGCTCCTTAAGCTTATTTTTTAGCTTTAACTAATGGCAAGCCTTGGGCTTTCCAGTTACTGATACCACCATCAAGACGATAGCTGTCTGCATGGCCGACTTGTTGTAAAGCACTTCCTGCAACTTGACCTAAGTTACAGATAAATACTAAAGGACGGTCAGCAGTTTTTAACTCTTCAATGTGACTGGCAATTTGACTGTATGGAATGTTGCGGCTGCCACTCACATGACCTTCACGGAAATCTTTAGCATCGCGTAAATCAATCAACATCGCATTTTTAGCCTTCACTAAAATACCAAGTGATTGTGGTGAAATCTTACGACCACTGCGTTGTCCTTCAAAAATAAAGAACAAGATCGCCAGTACCCCTAAAATACCAAATAAGAAGGGGTGATTCCCCATAAACTCAAACCAACGTTCCACAAGTCACCTAATTACAATCAAAAATTGCGTCGAGTATAGCGTATATATATGGTGATCAAAATCACCGCTTCAAGGTTCTCAAAGAAGAAATTTAATTTTTTTGTTGCGCATCAGTGATTTCTTCAATTAAACGTAAATAACTTTCATGTCGTCTGGCTAGAATTTCACCATTTTCTACCGCTTTTTTAATTGCGCACTGTTTCTCATGTGTGTGGGTGCAATTACGATATTGGCAATGTCCAATCAAGTTAGAGATTTCAGGAAAGCCTGCATCAATCTTTTCTAGGCTCAAATGCCAAAGCCCAAATTCACGGATGCCGGGCGAGTCGATCAAAGCACCATTTTCACCAAAACGAATCAAACGGGTAGAGGTGGTTGTATGTTGTCCGAGTGCTGAGTTTTCAGAAATAATATTGGTCTTTTGTTCTGCATCAGGAACGATGACATTAATCAAGGTACTTTTGCCGACACCTGATTGCCCAACGAAAGCAACAGTTTCGTTGTCGAGTCGTTGCTTTAATTCGCTAATATCACCTTCAGACTGAGTGATCAGTACTTCATAGCCCAAGTCTTGATATTCTTTAATGAGATCTAAAATAGGATCATTTTCTTTGAGTAAATCTGATTTGTTTAACACCAAAAGGACTGGAATATCCGCATCTGCACATGCCACCAAATAGCGATCAATCAGCGTGGGTGCTGGCTCAGGCAGAGTTGCAAAGACAATGACGATTAAACTGATATTGGCTGCGACAGGTTTAACTTTATGATAACGATCGGGACGCGTTAACAACGAGGTCCTTGGGTGAATGGCAGTGATGATGCCTAAACCTGTATTTGGATCTGCTTGCCACTGAACTTTGTCGCCCGTCACTAACAGCTCTAAATTGGTTCGTGTATGACAGCGCCAGACACTGCCTAATTCAATCGGTTTCCAAAAGGGCTCTGGATCACCTTCATTGACGATGGGTTTTTGCGGATGTTGAGTAGGAACAGAAAGGGCTTGTACTTCGAGTTGTCGTCCATAATGCTGAACAACAAGACCTTCAAGGTCATTCGAAGTGTCGATTTCTTCTTGACGTGTTTTATGTTGTTTCTGAATGCGGCGTTGCTGCTGTTCAGTTAAACGACGTTTACGAATTAAAGCCATTCATATCCTAAAAACCTTAAAAATGAGAAGGCAAAAATACCATGACAGGCGAATGAATTACAGCGAAGATGCAAGAAATTTGCTACTATTCATTTTTTATTGGCCTAATAAGATTGCACTATATGAGCAGCACTCCGGATACCCGCTTAATTTGGATCGACCTAGAGATGACAGGTTTAGATACAGATAATGACAAGATCATTGAAATTGCGACAATTGTAACAGATGATCATTTGAACATTTTGGCGGAAGGGCCTGTGCTTGCAGTGCATCAATCAGATGTTATCCTCAATGCAATGGATGAGTGGAACACCAAACAACACGGTCAGTCAGGTCTGATTGAACGGGTACGTCGTAGTAAACTCACAGCGCAAGATGCAGAGCAGCAAACGTTAGAATTTTTGAAGAAATGGATTAATCCTAAAACTTCGCCAATGTGTGGTAATTCAATCTGCCAAGATCGCCGTTTTATGCACCGTTTAATGCCTGAGCTTGAACAATTCTTCCATTATCGTAATTTGGACGTGTCTTCAGTGAAAGAGTTAGCAAAACGCTGGAGACCTGAAATTATGAGCGGTCTAAAGAAAAATGCTTCACATTTGGCAATGGATGATATCCGCGATTCGATTGCTGAACTTAAATATTATCGTCAGTATTTCTTTATCGCCAATCAAGATTAATCATTTGAGTGGTTAAATCTCATTACATATCAGATTGAAACAAGAGGCTTTTTAGCCTCTTTTTTTGCTATGCATTTTGGTTTTTTAAGCTATACTAAAGCTGATGTCCTCTGACAACTCGTTACAAAAAATAGCAAGCAGTTCAAATTGTTTGCATAAAAAACGTTTTAATATCCTTATATATATTTGAATTATTACAAAGAGATTGACTATGCAAAGTAATAACCCAATTTTAACGCGTGCGGAAACGTATGCAGATTATGAACAGCCAATGACTGTACAAGGCGCAATTCAAAAATCAGTTTTATTGACTGTTATTGCGGCCATACTCGGTGTTGGAATTTTTTTCTATAGCTTTACCACAATGAATGTTGGAATTGCCTATGCTGCCGCAATGGTCGGTGCAATTGGTGGTTTGATTCTTGGATTGGTTGCTACATTTAAGCCGAATACGGCACGTGTTTTAGCTATTCCTTATGCGTTCTTTGAAGGTGCATTTTTGGGTGGTGTTTCAGTGATCTTCCAACTGAAGTTTCCTGGCGTACCATTACAAGCACTTTTAGCTACATTTATCACAACTTTAGTGATGTTTGGTTTATATAAATTCCAAATTATTCGTGCAACTGAAAAATTTAAATCTATTGTGATTTCAGCATCTATCGCAATTGCATTGGTTTTTGTGGTGCAGTTCATTATGCGTTTGGCTTTTGGTTCAAGCATTCCATTCTTATTTGAAAGCAGCATTTTAGGTATTGGTTTTGCTGCATTTGTTGCGGTGATCGCATCATTGAACTTGATTCTTGATTTCGATTTGATTGAGTCTGCTGCAGCACAACGTGCACCAAAAGCTTATGAATGGTTATGTGGTATCGCTTTATTGGCAACATTGGTATGGATGTACTATTCATTCTTACGTTTATTGAGCTTGTTGCAAGGTGATGATTAATCATTCCCTTTATATAGATTTATAGATTTGAAAAGGCGCACTCGATTCAGTGCGCTTTTTTTATGTTTTTAGTAAACTTTTAAAAAAAGATGCATTATGCAATTTAGTTATGGGTCAAGACTTGGCATTATGCTTACAAAATTGATCAGGTGAGAATTTCATGGCACAAGGACTATTGGCAGGTAAACGCTTTTTAATCGCGGGTATTGCAAGTAAATTATCCATTGCATTTGGTATTGCTCAGGCATTACATCGTGAAGGTGCAGAACTCGCATTTACTTATCCAAACGATAAACTAAAAAAACGTGTAGATGATTTTGCAGAACAATTCGGTTCTACTTTAGTTTTCCCTTGTGATGTTGCTGTGGATGCTGAAATTGACCATGCATTTGCTGAATTAGCAAAGCATTGGGATGGTTTGGATGGTGTTGTACATTCAATCGGTTTCGCACCTGCACATACACTTGATGGTGATTTCACGGACGTCACAGATCGTGAAGGTTTTAAAATTGCCCATGACATCAGCGCTTATAGTTTTGTCGCTATGGCACGCGCAGCAAAACCTTTATTGTTGGCTCGCCAAGGCTGTTTATTGACTTTAACTTACCAAGGTTCAGAGTCTGTTATGCCAAACTATAACGTTATGGGTATGGCGAAAGCATCTTTGGAAGCAGGTGTACGTTATTTAGCATCAAGCTTAGGTGCTGAGGGTATCCGTGTAAATGCAATTTCAGCAGGTCCAATCCGTACTTTAGCGGCATCTGGGATTAAATCTTTCCGTAAAATGTTAGATGCCAATGAAAAAATTGCACCGTTAAAACGTAATGTTACGATTGAAGACGTTGGTAATGCAGCCTTATTCCTATGCTCACCTTGGGCAAATGGGATCACTGGTGAAATTCTATATGTTGATGCTGGTTTTAATACGGTTGGTATGAGCCAGTCAATGATGGACAGTGAATAGCATTTAGTCTATATAACAATTTGAATTAAAAACATAAATCTCAACATTAAGCATTTAATGTTGAGATTTTTTTACAAATTTTAAAAAATTAACCGATCAATAAACTAGGATTCAATCGTTTTTTTTGATTAAATATTCATAAATATTAATATTATTTTAAGTTTGATAAGAAAATGAATTTTGCCAATATATTTTCGGCTCTGCAACACCTTGGATTGACTGCGCAAAAACGAGCCTTGCATATCCAATTTAGCAATCCTGATTTGACTGCTCAAGTCTTCTTACAACGTATCGATGGACAACATGGTCTAAACCAAGGTGTGTCTGTTGAACTGATTTGCCTTGCCACTTCGGCTGTGATTCCGCTTAAACAATTCATTGGTAGCCAAGTGGCCATTGATCAAGTCACAGATCATGGACAATTGTTTCGTAGCACAGGAGTGATTACTGAGGCCGCACAAGGGCAAAGCGATGGCGCACTAACGTTATATAAACTCAAACTCGAAGATGCCACTTCACTGTGGCATAAACGCCGTAACAGCCGAGTGTTTATGAATAAGTCGGTTGTGCAAGTCATAGAAACGCTGTTTAAAGAATGGCAAGACAAAAGCCCACTCTTTGCATCGAGTCTAAGTTTAGATAAAAGTGGACTGAAAAAAGACTACGATATCCGACCATTTATCATGCAGAGCAACGAAAGTGACTATGCATTTTTAACCCGCTTGATGCGCAGTGAAGGGATCAACTGGTTGATTGATGAAGCGCAATTGATTGTGCCTAGTTCTGCAACTCAAATTCAGCCACAAAAACTGCGTTTGGTGGATGATAACAGCGAATACAAAGCGCTAGAACGAAGAAAGATCCGCTTCCATCGTAGCAGTGCCACAGAACAACAAGACAGCATTACCAGCTTTATCGGGCAACGCAGCTTACAACCCACCGCTGTCCATGTACAACGCTGGCAAGCTGATGTGTTAGAACAAGAAGAGGGTGCAGGCAGTGTTCAAAGTAAACACCAACACAGTCAAAACCAAAACAATGCCAGTCTTGGTTTAGAACAGGCTTGGCATATTAGTCCAGCATGGATTCAAGACCTAAATGGCGAAGATCAAGCAACTGCTTCAAATAACAATCAGATTGAAAAGATTAACCAAAACTTCAGTCATTACTACGATGCCCAATCCAAACAATTTATAGCCAATTCCACTGTACGCGATGCGCAAGTGGGGTACTGGTTTGAATTAAACGAACACCCAGAAATAGACCAACACAGTGGCTCAGACAAAGAGTTTCTGATCACGTCAAAGACATTCTATAACCAGAACAACTTACCCAAAGATCTGAATGAGCAAATCAATCGCTTGCTCGAACAGAGCAATTGGGTAAACGAAAATAAAGCAGATCCAAATAACCAAGAACGCCAAGCCAATCAATTGGTACTACAACGCCGTAATATCACCACTGCTCCTGAATACCACCCACTACAACACCGCCCAAGTACCCATCCACAACGAGCCAAAGTGGTTGGGCCAAGTGGAGAAGAAATTCATGTCGATGAATGGGGACGTATTAAAGTTCGTTTCCTGTTTACCCGCAATGAAGATCACAGTCATGATGGTGGTGCAGGGAGCAATGACAACGACACTGATTCCGCTTGGGTGGATGTACTGACCCCGTGGGCAGGTGAAGGCTATGGTGCGCGGTTCTTACCGAGGATTGGTGAGATTGTGGTGATAGATTTCTTTGATGGCAATATCGATCGGCCATTTGTGGTGGGGCGTATCCATGAAGCACAACGAAGTCCAACTAAATTTGATGACAAAGGCCAATTGCCTGATACCAAAAAACTGGCGGGGATCAAAAGTCGAGAAGTTAAAGGCAGTGGCTATGGCCAGCTTAGATTTGACGATACCACAGAGCAAATCAGCAGCCAGCTACAAAGTAGTCACGGTGCGAGTCAACTTAACCTTGGTAATCTGAGTCATCCTAAAGAAACCGAGACCAGTGAAGGACGAGGCGAAGGCTTTGAACTAAGAACAGACCAATGGGGAGCGTTACGAGCTGGGCAAGGCCTACTACTCAGTACCTATGCTCAAGACTCAGCCTCGGGTAATCATCTCGATGCAGCAGCAGCGAAAAGTCAGTTAGAAAGTAGTCTAAATAATTCCAAAGCCTTAAGTGAAGTTGCTAAGAATCAGCAAACTGATCCTTTGGAGGTGTTGGAAAGAATAAAAGGGTTTATCAATACACTAGACCAACAAGATCCGAAAAAAGCAGATGCATTTAAGTCTGCGGTGATGATGTTGGCTTCCCCTAATTCGATTGCGCTTGCCAGTAACGAAGATATTCATCTTTCAGCAGATGGGCAAATCAGTCATACCGCAGGCGACAGTATCAACCTAAGTACACAAAAGGCTTTGATTGGGCATGCCAGTGCTAAGATCAGTCTTTTTGCGGCACAGGAAGGGGCAAGGTTATTTGCTGGAAAAGGTAAAGTTGAAATCCAAGCACAAGGCGATGGTGCTGATTTGATTGCACGTAAAGGTATTCAAATTATCTCTACTGAAGAAGCAGTTTATATTACCAGCCCGAAAGAGATCAGACTGATAGGGGATGGTTCTGAGTTAAAGATCAATGGTTCAGGGGTATTTTCAACTACAGGTGGTTTGTTTGAGGTGAAGTCGGGACAACAGAAATTTACCAGTGGTGCGAAGGTTGAAGTACCACCATTAAAGTTAAATTCTTCTCCATGTTATTTAACATTTGAGATTGTCGATGAGCAGGGAAATCCTGGGAAAAATATTGAGTACGTCGTATTTAGAGAAGATGGAACTCAACAAAAGGGTAAAACCAATGCATCTGGTTGCACTCAAAGATTTGAAACAAAAGGTCCTGAGCAAATTGCAATACATATTTCAGATGAAAATGCATCAAAGTATAAAATTGTTCAAAATAATAATGAGTAGGTTCTAAAATGAATAAATTTAATGTGTTGGAATTTAATTTGCTGTTTTATTCTCAAAGAAATGAACACTTAGCTAATGTTAAATATACTCTAATCTTTACTAAAAAAAATGGGGTTAAAGAAACCTATAAGGACACAACGGATCAAAACGGAAAAACTAAGACTATACATTTAGACGCAAATGGTAAAGTTCAAGTTTTTGTTGAAGGGTATCAATCAATTTTCAGTAAAAAAAAATTAATCTCCCCTATTTTAGCTGAGGGTACAAATACCTTAGAAATCAATGAAACTAAGTTAGAGGGAAATTTAAAATTTCCAACAGCTGAGCAATATAAAAAAATGCAGTTAGATGCAGAACAGCAGTTAGAGAATTTAAAAAAAATCGCTCAAAAGAATGCAAGTAATGGTTCTAAAATATTTGGGAATCTTGGCAAAAATCCGAAACCATTTCCTATTTTTGGAAGTCAAAAATCATCTAGCAATGGAATGGGCGATATTTTGAAAAACAGCCCATTAAATATGTCTTATGAAGATTATAAAAAGAAAAATACCATAACCTTTAAACAGCAGAAATATCTTAAGTTTAAGAACTATTGTATTTATCAGTTTTTATTTTCAAATGGTAAATCTATACAAAATTTCAATTATCAAATATTTGCAAAAGCACAAGAGAAGCCTATTGTAAATATGAGACCTGGTCCAACTGATCTTAAGGGTTTTACAGAAATTGCTTACACGCATTTAGATAATTATGTCCAATATTCAATGGCAGGAAAGCCGATAAAATCAGCTTTACATAAGCCGATAACATGTATAGATAATCAGATCGTTTTTCAAATTATTATTCCTACTAGTGGTGGTGTAACGAATCCTAATGTAAATAATAAAATAGGTATGGGACCTGTAAAGAAGCCACCAATTGTAATAAATCCTTATACAAATGAAGTAGTGGTATTGCCACCATCACTTTATGAAGAATTTTATAATAAAACTAAGCTTTTAACCGACTCTGTAGAAAAAGTGCATCAAACGAATGCGAGTTTAAGAAGAGCTATTCAGAATAAAAATATCGATGAGATTCGTGAAATGGAAAAGAGGCTTAATATTAGTCAACAAGAAGCGTTGAATAAGATTAATGGGGAATTTCGAGAAAGGACAGATTTACAAGAAGTTTGGATCGCATCTAAAGAGATTGATAAAGGCCAATCCAAAACAAATTTATTAAGGCGATATTTAAAACCTGCTGCCTATGAAAATTTAAAAAATTCTCGGCTTAATGAAGAAATACGTGTAGAAATTACTAATGCTGAAAATGCAAATGGTGTAGCAGACCCAAATAAAATAAAGAAAAGTTTTGATGAGATATCAAAGAAAATCTTAAGTGCTAAAGGAGAGGTTGGAAGTGATGAAAAGGCAGTTTATAACTTGATTGGTGGATTAGGAGGGGAAATCTCTGAACAATATACAAATAGCCGTGGTATTGATGTTAGACAAGAAGCTCAATGGATGAGATTGGTTGCTGGAGCTCATGGTGAAGGGGAAATTAGTGCCTCATCTGCTGGCGTACAAATGAAACTGGATGGAAATGCTTCAGCTAAATGGACTTTGTTTGAAGGTACAAAAGAATGGCGCTATTTTTTCCCTAGTGAAAATGGTTGGTATATTGAGCATGGGAATTATGACTTAGGGGAAATAAGATTTCTTATTGGTTGCGAAATTTCTGGTTTTTCAGGTGCTCATTTGGGTATTGCAGGTAATTTATCGGTTGATATCACACATCAAGGAACCAAACAAGTTATTACAGCAGTGAAAAGAGATCCTCAGCGTTCTATGGCGAATATGATGGATAAAGTCAAAGGGGCAAAATTTAGGGCTGCAGAAGGTAACCTTGAGTTGATGGAAGAGCTGAAAGAAAAAGGATCAAATCAGGCTCAAGCAGAAATTAAGGCATTTGCTGGTATTGAAGTACAAGGCATTTTAAAAGGTGGTATAGAGTGGTTTGACCCTGGAATAGCTAAAGATTCTAAAGCTAAATTTGTCACGATTGCTTCTGCATCGGCAGGTGGTGGGGTAAGTGCTGGTGTCGGTGCAGAAGGCCAATTTCAAATAGGGTATTCTGCTACCACAAATACGTTTAGAGTCTTGGTTGCAGCTCATTTATGCTGGGGGATCGGGGCTAAAGGAACTGCTGCTTTTGACGTTGGTCCAGATCAATTAATAAATTTTGCAGGCTTTATAAAATCTCAGATTGGTTATGCTGGGTTTAAAACGTTAGCTTATATAAACTCAGCAGCATATATGATGCTTTCACAGGTATTGGCTTATTGTATTGGTTCTGATCATACTTTGACTAAAAATGCA
The DNA here is from genome assembly GCF_011759595.1 of Acinetobacter sp. BIGb0196. Taxonomy (NCBI): domain Bacteria; kingdom Pseudomonadati; phylum Pseudomonadota; class Gammaproteobacteria; order Moraxellales; family Moraxellaceae; genus Acinetobacter; species Acinetobacter sp. BIGb0196. Next base: position 342,920 of record NZ_JAAOZA010000001.1, read on the forward strand.
CAAGTTTTATCTATTGCTTATTTAAAGTGGATCAACCGTTTGGATATTGACCAAGGTAGATTACAAACAGCACGGCGAGTAAATTCCAATTTGGGTCGTAAGGAATTGTTAAATGCGACACCAGAAACAAAAGGTATTCTACTCTATGCGGTTTCTCATTGGACCGATCAAACTGCCCCAATTCTTGATATCAGTATCAGTTTGTCGTGGAGTGAGATCGATATCAAGTTTTTCCCTGAGCGAAAAACAGCAATTACTAATATTTTAGCAACTTGTACTTCTGAGGCGGAATGGGAAAATACCATTCAGCATATTCATCCTAAAGGAATTAAGTTGACTGATCAGCAACTGGGTAAGATCGAAGGGGACTTAATTCGATTTTTAAACTATGACAAATTAGAAGCAAAAAGCACCAGTGAAAAACGTATAAAAACAATAATACATTGTATTAATACCGACCAAGAGTATGAGGGAGATGATCTTAACCACTGGTTAGAGTTATATCTGAAGTACCGTAAAGGGGCGCAGAAAGTGAGAAATCATATGAATTATATGATTGTACGTAATCAAAATGATCCGCGTTTTCGTGAGCTTGAACTACAACAAAATTTACCAGGTGCTCTGGGAAATGAAGATAGAGTATTAATGGCCAGTAATTTGCAAATTTTGGAGCCTTTTGAAAAACAAAGTAAAGCTAATGATGTAATTGAGTATAAGGTATAATTCTTATACCCAATTAGACTTTATCAGAGATTTACAGCACATCGTACGGAGTTATTTTTATTAAAGTCGTGTTCACCATCTTTAAAATCTAGCTCTTTTAACTCTTTAGCTAATTTGGGATCAGCTATTGGATGCATTGAATGACGGCTAATAGTTAACCCTCCTGACATTTTTATATTTTGCCCATCATCAGGAAAAGAACTACGTACCACCCTTTTTGTTCCTGTAGAGGGTCCTTGAGGGTTATGTTCAGGTGATTTACGATAATATTCAGGATCATACCAATCCAGCATCCATTCATAATTATCGGTAACCATGTCATAGAAGCCCATAGCAGTTGGTGGAAACTGTTTTAGTAAAGGTACAACTTCTACAGTTTTATATTTAGAAGTAGTTTGATTGCGTTGATCAAAACTCCAAATATTTTTACCATTTTCAAGTTTGCCATTATTGGTGGGATACATAACCATTTGCCCTCGATTACGAGCAGCATATTCCCATTGGGCTTCAGTCGGTAGATCCATATTTAAATTTAGTTGCGTACCCAACCATTTACAGTAGTCACGTCCTTGTTGCCAATTGATACCTGCCGCTACTTCAGGTATTCGATTTTTTTTAGAATATTCATCAAATACACCTACAGGCTTTTGTTGAGTCGCTGCTGTATAAATATCAAAATCAGCATAAGTAGCTTTGGTTGCACTGAGTTTGTAGTCGCTTAGAGTAACTTTATGAAGAGGAACGGCATCCCCATCCCCATCATAAGAAAGTTTATCTTTACTATGTTGTGGGCCAAAATCTCCCATCATAAATGTTCCACCTTTAACAAGGATGAGCTCTTTTTGCGTTTTTTCTAATAAGCCTTGTACTTTTTTTTGTAGTTCAGAATCTAACTGAGCAATAGCTATGATTTCTTTGGATTGAGTATTATTTGTTGCTTGTTTAGAGTCAGTGCTTTTTGCACAGGCACTTAAAGCAAAAGTAGACAGTAGTAATAGGACTAGATTTTGTTTCATCATCTTTTTGGAAATTATGGGTTTGTGTTAATTATCTAGAATCATAAGCCAATTTAAGAGTTTCACAAAGTTGGTTTATGTTGTATATGTTTTAAAATAGATAAAGCTTTAATATACAATATGAACCAGTAAAAAAATGAAAGTTTGAATGTTATTCTGCATCTTGTATTAGTCGAAATAGTCGATCAATTCTATTTGATCTTCGGAGAATACAGATTGATATACACTAAAAGTATAGGATTTTATTTAGAAAACTGTAAATACTCTTTAAAGATTGACAGCACAGCGGACAGAGTTATTTTTATTAAAATCATGGGCACCATATTTTAAATCTTGTAAATCTTTGACAAGTTCAGGGTCAGCTACAGGATGCATTGAGTGACGACTAATGGTCAATCCTCCCGACATTATTATATTTTGCCCATCATCAGGAAAAGAACTACGTACCACCCTTTTTGTTCCTGTAGAGGGTCCTTGAGGGTTATGTTCAGGTGATTTACGATAATATTCAGGATCATACCAATCCAGCATCCATTCATAATTATTGGTAATCATGTCATAGAAGCCCATAGCAGTTGGCGGAAACTGTTTTAGCTCAGGAACGACTACAATAGTTTTATATTTTCTTTTTGCTTGCTGTTTCTGTTCAAAATTCCAAATGTTTTTACCATTTTCAAGTTTGCCATTATTAGTGGGATAAATAACCATTTGCCCTCGATTACGAGCAGCATATTCCCATTGGGCTTCAGTCGGTAGATCCATATTTAAATTTAGCTGCGTACCCAACCATTTACAGTAGTCACGTCCTTGTTGCCAATTGATACCTGCCGCTACTTCAGGTATCAGATCAATCTGTGTAAGTTTATTAAAAGTACCCACAGGCTTTTGTTGAGTTGCTGCTGTATAAATATCAAAATCAGCATAAGTGACTTTGGTTGCACTGAGTTTGTAGTCGCTTAGAGTAACTTTATGAAGAGGAACGGCATCCCCATCCCCATCATAAGAAAGTTTATCTTTACTATGTTGTGGGCCAAAATCTCCCATCATAAATGTTCCACCTTTAACAAGGATGAGCTCTTTTTGCGTTTTTTCTAATAAGCCTTGTACTTTTTTTTGTAGTTCAGAATCTAACTGAGCAATAGCTATGATTTCTTTGGATTGAGTATTATTTGTTGCTTGTTTAGATTCAGTACTTTTTGCACAGGCACTTAAAGCAAAAGTAGACAGTAGTATTAGGACCAGATTTTGTTTCATTATTTTTAAATAAGATTATCAGTATTTTAGTTTTATTTTAACTGCTAATTTGCACGATATAAAGGTTGATTCTGTTAAAAAATATTAAGGTCAAACGAGCTTTGAGTTTTATAACAAAGACAATTTAGGATAAAGGTGTAGGGCTATTGGCAGCACATCTAACTGAAGTAGTGTAATAGCGAGAAAAATCCTTTCCTTTTAAACCAGGTTCTTTAAACATTCTGGAAAATGTAAAACCAAAAGCAGTACGGATCATATATTCATCATTAATATTGGTACTTCTAAGTACTTTTGCAGTACCTGTCTCGGGCCCTTTGGGATTTTTTTCAGGCGATTTAGCATAATAGTCAGGCGCATACCAGTCAGCGACCCATTCTAAGTTTTCATTGATTAAATCGTAAAAACCCAATGGAGTAGGCTGATGGGCACCGAGTTGAGTGATGAGTATTATCGAATTCTCTGCAACAGTTTCTGTAAATGCTTGTTGTTGTTCATAGCTATTAAAGTTTTTACCATACTCTACTTTACCATTATGGGTTGGATAGACGACTTGTTGCCCGCGGTTACGAGCAGCATATTCCCATTGTGCTTCGGTTGGTAAGTCCATAGGTACATCTAATTGCTTGCCTAACCATTGGCAATAATCACGAGCTTGATACCAATTCAGTCCAGCCGCTGCATTTTTATATCGTAGATCTTGCAAATCAGGATCATCCATAACTTTAGGCTGTCCTGTTGCTGCGCTATAAGTGTCTAGGTCTTCATAACTGGACTTATATGCATTTAGGCTATAACTATCTAAAGTGACCTTGTGTAAAGGTTTGCTATGACCATCGCCATCAAAAGGTAAATTTCCTTTATTCACGAGTTCACCGAAATCTCCCATCATGAAAGATCCACCCTGAACAAAAATCATATTCTTTTGGGTTTTGTCTACCAGTGTTTTAATTCGTTCCCGTAACTCAAGATCATTTTTTTCATTGGACTTTTGAGTTGTTGAATTGGTATGCGTCTCATTAGTTGTTTTTGCACAAGCAGATAAAGCTAAGCTCGAGAGTAAAATCGCGATTATATTGTGTTTCATTATATTGTTTTAAATTATGGAGTTGATTAAATATAAATCAATCATAAGATAAATTGAATCTTTCGGAAAGAGTGTTTGTGTTATTCAAATAGTAATTAAAAAAAAGCCCCTCAGGGCTTTCTCATCTCAACACATTCTTAAGGTAATTGCTTAATCGGACTGCCACCCAAAGCTTGCATCAAAGTGACATAAGCATTGTATTGGCTTTGCTTAGCTTGGACTAAAGACAAACGAGCACTACGCGTGGTTTCTTGAGCATCCAAAACATTTTTTAAAGCAATTGCACCATTACGATAACGTACATTGGTTAAACGTTCTGTTTTTTCCGCAAGTTCTAAGTTCTTTTGTTGAAAGGCGACTTGTTTATCTAGCTCAGTACGATTCGACAGTGCATTTTCAGTATCTGCAAAAGCTTGGTACAAGGTATTGCGATATTGAACAATGGCTTTTTCATAGTCCAGTTCACTGATTTTTAAATTCTTTTGCATATCATTATATTGCAAAAACGGCAGGCTTAAGCTTGCGCCTAAAGTCAGTGCAGGATTTTTCAATAAATTTGTCAATGATGTGCTGGTTGAACCTAAATTCCCCGTCAAACTGATTGAAGGATAATAGCTGGCTTTGGTGGCATCTTTGGTCGCCAAAGATTCACGTAAACGCAATTCGGCTGCTTTTAAATCAGGACGGCGCGACAAAATATCTGCCGGTAAACCCGCTGAGATATTGGGTAGACTGATCTGCGGTAATTGCTGTGGTTCTTGAATATTTAACTGTTGCACGGGTATTTGTAATAACACGGCCAAAGCGGTACGTGTTTCAACACGTTGCTGTTCAATTTGGCTTAAACTGGCTTTTTGGCTTTGCACCGATTGCTCAGCTTGGGTCAAATCTAGTCCTGAAACTGCGCCAGCACGATATTGAGTACGCACCAATTCAAAGGTTTTTTGAGTAGCAGCTAGGCTTTGTTGGGCAGAGCTATAGCGTTCATTTAAATAACCCAATTGCCAATATAAATTTGCGGTTGTGGCAATTAAGGTCTGCCCAGTCGCTTGTAAGTCTTGTTCAGTGGCTAAAGATTCCCACTTCGATGCTTCAGTTTGACGTGCTAATTTTCCAAACAAATCCACTTCATAACTGACACCCGCACTGAGAGATAGACCTTTGGCAGCATCATCACCTGAATTGAGGTCAAAGCTATGGCCTGTAGATACCCCTGAATTAACACGAGGACCTTGTTGGTCTCGCGCTAAGCCAGCTCTTAAACGGGCTGTTTGTAAGTTAATCCCTGCAACAGCCAAATCAGCATTACGTTGAATTACTTGATTGACCAATTGATTTAACTGAGCATCACCAAATAAGGTCCACCACTGATCTGCATATAAATCTGCCTGAACGTGTTTAGATTTTGCATTGTCATAGACAAAACCATTTGGAATTTGCACAGCAGGGGCCTCGTATGGGGTTTTAACCACAGCCGCACAACCGACCAATGAACTCCCAAGAATCAAGGCGCTTGCAAGTTTGCTTAAATTCATTTGCATTAATAATTTCCTTATTCTTCGGTTATTCACGCGAAAGTGCATCAACAGGATTAAGCTGTGCTGCATTGCGAGCTGGGATAAATCCAAATACCACACCAATCAAGGTTGAACATACAAATGCCGCAATGATTGAGGTGCTTGAATACGCCATTTGGAAACTGCCTTTGGCAATATGTCCAATCAACTGTCCAATGCCTAAAGAGAGCAGAACCCCTAGGATACCGCCCAAAATACACACCAAAACAGCTTCGATCAGGAACTGTTGCAGAATGTCACTTTGACGAGCACCTACAGCCATACGCACACCGATTTCTTGGGTACGCTCGGTTACAGACACCAGCATGATGTTCATTACCCCAATACCACCGACAACCAATGAAATCACCGCAATGGCTGAAACCAGTAAAGTCATGGTTTGTGTGGTCTGTTCAATGGTTTGACGAATACTGTCAGAGTTTTGAGTAAAGACATCCTGTGCGCCATGACGTTGTTCCAACAAACTTAAAATGGCATTTTCAGCAACCGCAGTTGGATATTCATCTTTAATACGCACGATGATGCTACGGACATTGGATTGTCCTAACATTCGGCTCATGACGGTTGAATAAGGCAGATAAACATTGAGACTGTCTGAGTTGCCCATAAAACCTTGCTGTGCATCAATCACACCAATGATTCGGCTTGGAACACTCCCCAATAACAGCACTTGCCCTACAGGGTTAGTGCCATCTGCAAAGAAGGTCTTTTCAGTATTGGCATCAATCACCACATCCTGCGCTCGCCCAGTGATACTGTTTTTATCAAAAGCTTGCCCAGATTTAAAGGTCATACCACGTACATAGAAGAAATCAGCACTGACACCATTGACGGTTGCAGAAGCTTCGGTGTCTTTAAAACGCGCTGTTACGCTACTATTGACTGTTGGACTGACTGCTTCGACATAAGGTTGCTCTGAGAGTGCTTCAGCATCTGCTGGAACCAAGGTTTTAAACTGTGCTGTTTTCGAGTTATCACCAAAGCCACGTCCCTGAAAGACGGTAATGGTATTGGTGCCTAAACTGCTGATGTTATCAAGAATCTGCTTTTGTGAGCCATTGCCCAAAGCCACCACCGAGACCACAGATGCAATCCCGATAATAATACCCAGCATGGTTAAAAAGGTACGCATACGGTGGGCATTCATTGCCAGCAAGGCCATACGGAAGGCTTCTGCAAAACGATCTAATGCAGAACGCCATTTAGATGACTTTTTACGATTCGATTTAGGTTCTGGATCGACAACAATATCAATCTCATCATCATGTTCGGGAACATTTGGCTTATCTGCGATGATGTTGCCATCACTGATTTCAATGATACGTGTCGCATTTTTTGCCACATTCATATCATGCGTAACTAGGATAATGGTATGCCCTTTAGCATTGAGCTCACGCAAAATACGCATAACCTCAACACCACTGTGCTTATCCAGTGCACCAGTTGGTTCATCCGCAAGGATGACATCACCACCATTCATCAAAGCACGTGCAATTGAAACACGTTGTTGTTGTCCACCCGAAAGCTGATTTGGACGGTTTTCAGTTTTTTCACCGAGTCCTAAGTCAGTCAAGATTTCATGTGAACGCTTTTGACGTACACTCGGATCCATACCAGCATAAATCGCTGGAACTTCAACATTTCCTGCGGCATTTAAATCACCCAGTAAGTGATAGCGCTGGAAAATAAAACCAAAATATTCACGGCGTAATTGCGCGAGTTCATCGGGTTCAAGTTGACCTGTTTCACGTCCATTGACTTGATAACTACCTGATGTAGGTTGATCTAAACATCCCAAGATATTCATCAATGTCGATTTACCCGAACCAGATTGCCCTACAATAGCAACCAGTTCACCGGGGTAAATTTTAAGGTTAATACTCTTTAAAATCTGAATAGTGGATTCACCCGCAGGGAACTCACGAATCAGATTACTGACCTCAAGTAGAGGTTTGATCTGATGATTGTTCTGATCCATGCTTAGAGTCTCATTGGGCCACTGTTTTTATTGCTTCGTTTTGCAGAGTCATTGGATGTATCTGAACCATCTGCTAGTACAACTTGATCACCTTCATTGAGGCCACGCAGTACTTGGGCGGTTACACGATTATTTAAACCAATTAAAACTTGTTTACGTTGAGCGCTACCATCCGCCTGTAAAACGCGAACAATCGAAACCGAAGCTTTACCTTGATCAATCAAGGTCTTTTCATCTGCTGTGAGTTCAAGGCGTTCTGGGCGATCAGCAGTATTTTGTCCATTTTTATTTGCTTGACCTTGAGGTGCAGATGCTGAACGAGTTGAATTTGCACCAGATGCGCCATTTGCGGATTTATTGGCACGTTGTGGGCGGTTTGAAGACTGTAATGCCGCAGCAGGAACAGTCAGTGCATTTTTGGCTTCAGCAAGAATGATATACACCTGTGCGGTCATATCAATTCGGAGTTTACCGTCATCGTTTGGTACATCGAATAGGGCATTATAATAAATCGCTGTACTTGTTGATGATGAAGATGAGTTGCTTGATGTTTCAGTATTAATTGATTCTGGTGCAGGCTCTACTTGACGCAGTGTTGCATAGCGTTTTTTCTCACTATCACCCAGTGTAGTGAAATAAACTTTTTGACCTTCTTGAACTTTCATGACATCTGCTTCAGACACTTGTGCCTTGATGGTCATGGTGTCCAATTTTGCAAGTTTCACAATAGTTGGTGCACTTTGGTTGGCGTTTACCGTTTGACCTTCTTCGGTCACAATGGCTACCACGGTGCCGTCCATAGGTGCAACAATACGGGTATAACCTAAGTTTTCTTGTGATGTTGCAAGTGTAAGTTTGGATTGCTCAATTTGTGCATCCATCGAAGCAATATCAGCTTGTGCTGTTTTAAATGCGGCTAAGGCACTGTCATAATCTGCTTTAGAGGTTGCATCTTGTGCAAACATATTTTTTTGGCGGTTATATTCTGCCTCAGCTTTGGCTAAAGTCGCCTGTTTGGTTGTCAACTGAGCCTGTTGATTTTTAATATTGGCTTCAGCCGTTTTTAAATCGTTGCTTTGACGCACTGAATCAATTTGTGCAATCAGTTGACCTTGTTTAACTTGGTCACCCAGCTTGACGTACATTTTTTTAACTTGACCTGAAACCTGCGCACCAACGCTCACCATCTTGGTTGCTTCTAAATCACCTGTTGCAAGAACTGCATCTTCAATATCACCACGTGTGACTTCTGAGGTTATATACTGCGGTTGTGTATTTTTAGGCTTTAATACGTACCATGCGATTGCGGCAATGATGGCAAGACAAACCGCTATAAGAATGGCTTTGGCTGGTTTTATTTTTGGCATAGCGATAATTGGGCTGAGAGAAAAATTGATCAAATTATAATGATTAAATAAGGATAAAGCGTGAATTTTTTAAAATAAATGGAAATGAGAATTATTCTGCATAATATCTATCTAAGCATTGATAAATAAAGTTTTTCCACATAATTCAGCAATACATTGTTGAATGATATGTTCTGGGCTTTCTTTGCTGAGTCCTTTGATTGCAGCATCTACACGCAATAACAGTTGTGGCCAAGTTAAAAATGAATGCGGATTTAAGCGTCTAAGTGCTTGTTGATACAAAGAAATCTTGGTTTTCCAAATACCGAGCTGTAAGGCATTTTGTGGTTGTTCATACAACTGCATCAAAAGACGCATTTCTTTACTAATTGTCCATAAAATTAAACTGTTGGGTTCGCCTGACTCCACAAGATATTGGAAAATTTTAATCGAAAGTGCCAAGTTTCCAGCAATCAATGCATCACTTAAATCAAAGGTGCTATAACGTGATTGATCCTGTAAACATTCTTGTAAATGTTCAATTGAAATCTGTTTTTGATCTGGGAAGGTATCGGCAACACGCATCAGGCTGTTTTTGGCAGCCAAAAGATTATGTTCATGATGTTGTTCAAGCCAGATCCAGGCATCTTGATTTAATTGGACACCGAGCTGATCTGCTTCGATTGACAATATTCGCTGACGGTCTTGCGGGTAATTTGCGGTTAAAGCAATCACAACACCATTGGCTTCAACGGTTTGAAAGAAACTTGACTTTAGACTACTTGAGTCTTGTTTGGGCATAATGATCACAAGCAAGTTGTGTTCATTATGTTGAATATAGTGTTTGAGTTGTTTGAGTCCATTGGCATCGGGTTTGATATTACCATGGACTTCGAGTGCAAGATTTTGAGAAAATAAAGATAAGCTATTCAAAGCATTAAAGACATTTTTCCAGTCGGAAACGCTATTGAGATCATAGCGTTGTCTTTCTACTTCATATTTTGCCCAGCTTTTTCTTAAAGCATCGAGTAGGTTTTGTTCTAGAAGTGGTTCTTGACCATGTAAAATCCAAACACCTCGTGCTTCATCAACACGTTTAAGGGCTTGTAAATAGTCAAGTTTCATAGAATTATTGCGCTACAGGTTGGGTCGAAAGAGTACGTGCTTTAGGTAAGCGATTGGCTGCAATTTGACGCGACATTTGTTGTGCAATGTCATCAATCAAAATTTGGCTCAGATATTTATATTGTTGATCATCTGTGTTGACCGTTGCAACATCATATTGATAACTACGAGATGCATTTAAGGTGCGAGGTTCAGTAATCGGATTTCCTTGTTTATCTTCAATCTGGAAAGTAACACTTAGACGGAGTAGTGTTTCTACCAATTTACCATTTAACTCATGACGAACAGGCTTGTAGTCTAATACTCGTAATACATAAGCGTCACTTGAATTACTCAGTTGGACACCTGTTGCAGTTAAATAAACACTGAGTTTCTTTTCAAGATCTTCAGTATTCGCTGGTAACACCAGTTGTAATTTGGTGTAAACCAAAGGCGTTGCTTGGGCATTGGTGCCCTTTAAATGAAAGCCACAACCTACTAAGCCCGCACTCAGACCCAAAGTTAATACAACTGCAGCAACACGTTGAACTAAATGCATGCTTTGTCCTCATGAAATTCCATTGGATATGGAATATTTAATCTTTATAAATTCACGCCATTTTAGAATCAAAGCCCGTTGAAAGACAACGGGCTTTGTTTGGGTTTTGTTTATTCTACTAAAGTCCCTTCTCCCTTAGGGAGAAGGTTAGGATGAGGGGAATGACCTCTCCCTAACCCTCTCCTAGAAGGAGAGGGGATTTAAGCAGGAAATTAAACCACCAAATTCACAAGCTTATTTGGAACCACAATTTCTTTCTTGGTTGGACCTGTTAAGAATTGCTGAACCTCAGGTAACGCTTTAGCCAATGCCAATAATTCATCTTTCGATGCATCAACAGAGACTTCTAACTTGCCACGAAGCTTACCATTGACTTGAACTACGATGGTTTGTGTATTACGTGTTAATGCAGACTCATCAACCGTAGGGAACAGTACCGAAGTTAAATCGATATCGAACTCAGTCAATAAGGTCTGACTTAAGTGTGGTGCAAATGGTGCAAGTAAAGTTAGCAAAGTGGTTATCGCTTCACGTGCTACAGCAACATCGTTGTCATCTTTTGCTTCAAACTTATTGCTGGCATTGAGCAATTCCATCAAAGCTGCAATCGCAGTATTGAATGCATGACGACGTTCGATGTCATCACCCACTTTTTGAATCGTTTCATGAGTTTTACGACGCAGGTCTTGTGCTTCAGTGGAAAGTTTCGAAGCATCAATTGCTGTTGCATGGTTGCCTTTTTCAAGGAAACCTGCAACTAAACGCCATACACGTTTTAAGAAACGATTTGCACCTTCAACGCCCGCATCAGACCATTCTAAAGATTGATCTGGTGGTGCAGCAAACATCATAAATACACGTGCAGTATCCGCGCCGTACTGGTCAATAATCGCTTGTGGGTCGATACCGTTATTTTTCGATTTCGACATTTTCTCTTGACCACCAACCACAACGTCTTGACCGTCACCTGAATATTTAGCAGAAAGTACACGACCTTTCTCGTCTTTTTCTAACTCAATATCCGCAGGATTAAACCAAGTTTTTTTGCCACTTTCCGCTTCACGATAGAAGGTATCCGCTAAAACCATACCTTGAGTCAATAAGTTGGTAAATGGTTCATTGCCTTGTACCACACCCTCATCACGCATAAGTTTATGGAAGAAACGAGCATAAAGTAAATGTAGGATGGCATGCTCTACACCACCAATATATTGGTTTACAGGCAACCAAGATTTTGCAGCTTCAGGTTTAACTAAACCACCCGTGAAATCAGGAGAAGCATAACGTGCATAATACCAAGACGACTCTACAAAGGTATCCAAAGTATCGGTTTCACGACGTGCATCACCACCACAGCTTGGGCATTTTGTTTGATAAAATTCAGGCATTTTATTTAAAGGATTACCTGAACCATCTGGAACCACATCTGTTGGAAGAACAACTGGCAGTTGTTCTTCTGGAACTGTGACTTGACCACATTTGTCACAGTTGATCATCGGAATTGGACAACCCCAGTAACGTTGACGAGAAACCCCCCAGTCACGTAAACGGAATTGAACTTTAGCGCTGGCAAGACCTTGTGGTTCTAATTTGCTTAGGAATGCATCAAAAGCAGCTTGGAAGTCTAAACCGTCAAATTCAGCCGAATTAACCAATTTACCTTCTTTAGAACCGTACCATTCTTGCCATTCTGACGCAGAATATTCGGCATCATCTGAGCCTTTGGCATCAATGACTTGTTTGATTGGTAAGTTAAATTTATTGGCAAATTCAAAATCACGTTCATCATGTGCTGGAACGGCCATCACCGCGCCTGAACCATATGACATCAATACATAGTTTGCGATCCAAACAGGGATATCTTGACCCGTAACAGGGTGTTTAACAGATAAACCTGTTGCCATGCCTTTTTTCTCAGCAGTCGCAAGATCCGCTTCTGCAACAGAACCCATACGACATTCTTCAATAAAGGCAGCAAGTTCTGGCTTGCCTGCTTCTGATTGGATCGCAGCAGCTTTGAGTGCTAGAGGGTGTTCAGCTGCAACCGCAACATAAGTTACCCCCATCAAGGTATCGGCACGTGTGGTATAAACCGTTAAACCATCTGCATAAACTTCAGGATTTGCCGACGGGAAGGTAATGTCCATACCTGTTGAACGACCAATCCAATTGCGTTGCATGGTTAAAACTTGTTGTGGCCAACCGTCTTTTAAGGTATCTAAATCGTCTAATAATTCTTGTGCATAATCGGTAATACGGAAGTAATACATTGGAATATCACGTTTTTCTACCAATGCACCTGAACGCCAACCACGTCCATTTTCAACTTGTTCATTTGCAAGAACAGTTTGGTCTACAGGATCCCAGTTTACTGTAGACAACTTGCGATAGATCAAGCCTTTTTTATAGAGCTGTACAAATAACCATTGTTCCCAGTGGTAATACTCTGGTGTACAGGTGGCAAATTCGCGATCCCAGTCGACAGATAGACCAAGTTTCTTCAATTGATCGCGCATATATGCAATATTTTCAAAGGTCCACTTTGCTGGTGCAACTTGATGAGCAATCGCTGCATTTTCAGCAGGTAAGCCGAAAGCATCCCAACCCATTGGTTGTAGCACAGTTTCACCTTTGAGACGGTGAAAACGGCTGATCACATCACCAATAGTATAATTACGCACATGACCCATATGCAGTTTGCCGCTTGGGTAAGGGAACATCGAGAGGATATAACGACGTGGACCTTCTACAGTGTCGGCAACTTTAAACGATTTGCGATCTTCCCAGTCTTTTTGGACTTGAGGCTCAATCGCATTTGCTTGATATTCAGGGTCAATATGAGTAGTCATAAATGTATTTGAGAATAATGGTTAAAAAACTGTGCACACAGCATAGCGCAAAATCCATCAAAAAGTGAATTTTGCGCGCTTTTAAATCTGAAAAACTTGTGATTTTACTTTTAATTTAATTATTGAGGCGTCGCAAGGCTAGGAGGTGTATTTTGCTCATTTTGTGGTGCGACATTCGGCTGTTGTGTATTCGGTGGATTAACCACTGGTGCAGGTGTTACAGGTTGCGCACTTTGTGGTTGTCCATTTTGTGACTGATTTTGTGAGGCATTTGGCTGAGCAGTTGGTGCTGGGTTGGTGGGTCTCGAATCTCCATGATAGCCATAAGTATTCACCTTGCTTTGGCTACGTGCATTCTTCGGCGGCGGTGTGGTGGTGTAATGGGTAGAGCCTTTGCTGTCTACCCATTTATAATACTGTTTTGCATGACTGGCGCTGACCCCAACCATAGAGAATAAGGCAAAAATTGTCGATACAAAAACGGTGTGTGCAAAGCGTTGACGTTGTTTCATTTTATAAAACCTTTGAGTCATTTTTTATTCAGATAAAAACGAAAAATCATTCTGTTATCTAATATACATCGGATTGTTTTCGCTTGATCTGGGTATTTTAGAAATCGTATTTATTTTATACAGAAAAATAAAATTTTAAATAATTCTTTTGCAATTTTATTGGCTTATAAGTCTTTGAAAATTTTATTTATAAGACAACCAAAAAAAAGGAATAGTTTTAAAAATAAACGCTTGGTAAATAAACAATAAAAAGCCTGATAGAAACCTTGACTTTGTTCGCTAAAACTACAAAAATGCTTGCTTTAGTTTCAGATGTTTTTTTCGATCACCCTTCGAGTAAAAATATCAAAGCAAGCAATAACATTTTCTCTAAGCCGAGAAAATGACTCTACCGAAGCATGTTTATCCCAACATATTTCAGTGATTCATACAGCTCAAACAGCTGCGTGACGATTTATTTTTTTATTGCTGCAAAAACTAGTAAATATGTGTGCTATAACAGAGCGCACAATCAATGAATGAAACACAGTCTGTGTCTCCCATAGCGCTGTGGAATAAAGATTAGGGTGAATACGTTGGAACTTTTATCTGGTGGTGAAATGCTCGTTCGTGCATTGGCGGACGAAGGCGTTGAACATGTTTTTGGATATCCAGGCGGCGCAGTATTACATATTTATGATGCGCTATTTAAACAAGATAAAATCAATCATTACCTCGTACGTCATGAGCAAGCTGCTGGTCATATGGCAGATGCTTACTCACGTGTGACGGGTAAAACAGGTGTAGTGCTGGTCACTTCTGGACCTGGCGCAACCAATACTGTAACACCAATCGCTACAGCCTATATGGACTCAATCCCAATGGTGATTTTGTCTGGACAGGTTGCCAGCCATCTTATTGGTGAAGATGCATTCCAAGAAACAGATATGGTCGGTATTTCTCGCCCGATCGTAAAACATAGTTTCCAAGTGCGTCATGCAAGTGAAATTCCTGCCGTTATTAAAAAAGCATTTTATATTGCTGCTTCAGGTCGTCCGGGTCCTGTTGTGGTCGATATTCCGAAGGATGTCACTAATCCTGTCGACAAATTTGCTTATGAATATCCTGAAAAAGTGAAGATGCGCTCTTATCAGCCACCTCACCGCGGTCATTCAGGTCAAATTCGTAAAGCCATTGATGAGCTTATTAATGCCAAACGCCCTGTCATTTATACAGGTGGTGGTGTTGTTCAGGGCAATGCTTCTGCATTACTGACTGAATTGGCGCATTTATTGAATTACCCAGTGACCAATACGCTAATGGGTTTGGGTGCATTCCCAGGCGATGATGAGCAATTCTTGGGTATGTTGGGTATGCATGGTACATACGAAGCCAATATGAGTATGCATAATGCGGATGTTATCTTGGCGATCGGTGCGCGTTTTGATGACCGTGTAACCAATAATCCAGCGAAGTTCTGTACCAATGCGAAAGTGATTCATATTGATATCGACCCAGCGACGATTTCAAAAACCATTATGGCGCATATCCCAATCGTGGGTGCGGTAGAGCCAGTACTTCAAGAGATGTTGGTTCAATTGAAACAAATGAATGTTTCTAAACCAAACCCTGAAGAAATCTCGGCATGGTGGTCACAAATCAACGAATGGCGCAAAGTACATGGTTTGCGTTATGCGCCAGGTGAAAATGGTGTGATGAAACCACAACAAGTGGTTGAAGTCTTAGACAAAGTAACCAATGGTGAAGCGATCATTACTTCTGACGTTGGTCAGCATCAAATGTTTGGTGCGATGTATTACAAATACAAACGTCCACGTCAATGGATCAACTCAGGTGGCTTAGGCACAATGGGTGTGGGTTTACCTTATGCCATGGCTGCGAAACTTGCATTCCCAGACCAACAAGTGGTGTGTATCACAGGTGAAGCATCGATTCAGATGTGTATCCAAGAGCTTTCTACATGTAAGCAATATGGCTTAAATGTGAAAATCCTCTGCTTGAATAACCGTGCTTTGGGGATGGTAAAACAATGGCAAGATATGAACTATGAAGGACGCCATTCAAGCTCTTATGTTGAGTCATTACCAGATTTTCCAAAATTGATGGAAGCTTACGGTCATGTAGGTATCCAGATTGACCATGCGGATGAGCTTGAATCTAAGCTTAAAGAAGCAATGGCGATTAATGATAAATGTGTATTCATTAACGTGATGGTTGATCGTACCGAGCATGTATATCCAATGCTTATCGCAGGTCAATCTATGCAAGATATGTGGTTGTCTAAAGGGGAGCGTACTGAATGAGACATATTATTTCTGTACTCGTTGAAAACGAAGCTGGTGCGCTTTCTCGTTTAGTGGGGTTGTTCTCTCAACGTGGCTATAACATTGAAACTTTAAATGTCGCACCAACTGAAGATCCAACCATGTCACGTTTGACATTAACCACCTATGGTGATGACCATAAAATTGAGCAAATCACCAAACAGCTGAATAAATTGGTTGAAGTGGTTAAAGTGGTTGATTTGTCAGAAGGCGCGCACATTGAGCGTGAACTGATGCTGATTAAAGTCAAAGCATTGGGTTCTGCACGTGCTGAAATTAAGCGCACAGCGGATATCTTTCGTGCTCAAGTGGTTGATGTTACTCCAACGACTTATACCATTCAGATTGCGGGTACAACTGAAAAAATTGATGGCTTTATTGATGCACTTGCAGAAAACACAATTTTAGAAGTTGTTCGTTCTGGTGTATCTGGTATTGCTCGTGGTGAAAAGGTTCTTTCACTCTAGTTGCACCTCAACCAGTAATTAATTATTTGATTTTTTATTCCCTCATGTATAACCTCTCCTCGCAATAGGAGAGGGACTTAGACTAGAAGATTCAAAACAATAATCTTCAGGATAGGAAGAGGAAACACAGCATTTTAGCGGAGACAGCAATGCAAATTTTTTATGATAAAGACTGCGACTTATCTATCATCCAAGGTAAAAAAGTAGCGATCATTGGTTATGGTTCACAAGGTCATGCTCACGCGCAAAACCTTCAAGACTCAGGTGTAGACGTTACTGTTGGTTTACGTGCTGGTTCTACTTCTTGGAAAAAAGCTGAAAATGCAGGCCTTAAAGTTGCTGAAGTTCCAGCTGCTGTTGCTCAAGCTGATTTAGTGATGATCTTGACACCAGATGAGTTTCAATCACAGCTTTATCGTGACGTGATTGAGCCAAACATCAAAGAAGGTGCGACTTTAGCATTTGCACATGGTTTCGCTGTACTTTATAACCAAGTTGTTCCACGTAAAGATTTAGACGTGATCATGGTTGCACCAAAAGCACCAGGTCATACTGTACGTTCAGAATTCCAACGTGGTTCAGGTGTACCTGATCTTATCGCGATTCATCAAGATGCTTCTGGTAATGCACGTAACGTTGCACTTTCTTATGCTTCAGGTGTAGGTGGTGGTCGTACAGGTATCATCGAAACTTCATTCCGTGAAGAAACTGAAACTGACTTATTTGGTGAGCAAGCAGTACTTTGTGGTGGTGCTGTTGAATTGGTTAAAATGGGTTATGAAACGCTTGTTGAAGCGGGTTATGCACCTGAAATGGCTTATTTTGAATGCTTGCACGAACTTAAATTAATCGTTGATTTAATGTTTGAAGGCGGTATTGCGGACATGAACTATTCAGTATCTAACAATGCTGAATATGGTGAATATGTGACTGGCGTTGAAGTGATCAACGAGCAATCACGTGAAGCGATGCGTAATGCACTTAAACGTATCCAATCAGGTGAATATGCGAAGATGTTCATCCAAGAAGGTGCATTGAACTATCCATCTATGACAGCTCGTCGCCGTCAAAACGCAGCTCACGGTATTGAAGTGACTGGCGGTAAATTACGCGCGATGATGCCTTGGATTCAAGCCAACAAAATCGTAGATAAAGAAAAGAACTAATTTTTAGTTTTTATCAAAGCCCACTCTTTTGAGTGGGTTTTTTTATGCTATATTTTAGCTAAAGTTAATAATAAAGCAGAAAACAACATGACATTAAAAACATATTTCGCCATCGCCAGTCTGCTTGGCTGTTGTGCTATATATCCAGTATATGCACAGAACGCGAGCGTTGATAATTCTATGCAAAAGTCTAGGCAGAATCATAATCAGCTTCAAAATACGCAAAATAAATTACTCGATGAAAAGATTGCGTACAATGCTTTAGAAAAAGCCAAGCAGTCTTTAAATGTGGGTCATCCACAACAGGCCATCGCGGCATTACAGACTGCAATTCAGTATTTTGAAAAATACCAAAACAGTAGTCAAGACACACTCTATGCAGCCAACGGAACAGCTGAAACCTTGCTATACCTGACACTTGATATGGGAAAGCAAAAAAATATTCGAGTTTTTTCAGGTTGTTGGGCGGACTTATACTTTCAAGCCGCTTATGCCTTTATTGAAATGAATGATCTAAAGAGTGCTCAAGTGAAGTTACAAAGTGCTTTAACGCTATCACCTTTTAATAGTGAGTATTTAAAAGAGGCAGGGTTTATTCAGCAAGCACAAAAACAGTGGCAAGCGTCATTGGAAAGTTTTAAAACTGCTGAACAGTATCTGTATTTGCTTGAGCCTGAAGAAAAAAGATTGGCGATTCAACAGAGTGTAAGACGTAGTTTAGGGGTGAGTTTGATTGAATTAAATCAACTGGATGAAGCTACTCAATATTTTAATAAAGTCTTAAAGGTTGATCCCTCGGATGCAAAAGCGCGTAATGAATTAAACTACATTGAGGAGTTAAAGAAAAAAGGTCATGTTGCCAAGCAGCCAATTGGTCGCGTCTAAATCGCGTTTTTTAAAATCATCTTTTAGGGTAGCAATTTTTAACTAATAAAAATTTATTTTGTGATAAATTACACATTATTGATTATGGTTAAACGTGGTATTCAAGCATGAAATCTAAACTTCTCATCGCAATGACGACTTTGTCTATTTCATGCTTTAGTTTTGCTGAAACGCAGCCCACTTCGACCAATACCGCACTAAAGCCTTTTAGTGGCGTACGCGTATCGATGCAACGTATGCTTAAGTCGAGCGAAGGTCGATACTTTATGAACCTTTATGCGGGGATTGCCCATCCGCACGGTGTGCTGACGGATTTAATGGATGGTACAACAACAGATTTTAAAGGGACACAAAAAGCTGATCAGTTGGATTTAAAGTCGATCACTGCTCAATCAGACCCTTCTGTAAATGGTAGTGATCAATTAACTGGCCTATTAAATGCAAATACAGGCGTGTTTAAAGCATCATTGTTAAAGAAACCAAATGCAGCTTGGCAGTCGATACAGTTTGAGCCTGCTTTTAAAGTCAGCAATAAACCCGTTTTTATCTTTAAATTTTATGGTCAAGATGATGCCAATAGCCCTTATGGAAAAACCTTAAAACGTGTTGATGTGTTAAATAAAACCAACAATACAGTGGTACAGAGCTTGACAGGTTTTACTGGTTATCCAAACAGCATTGGCTATATGGATATCAATTTTGATGGTTATTATGATGTCATTGTGTCGGACTTGTCGCAAGGTCGTACAGTCGATGATAAGCGCTATATTTACTGGATGTACAATCCAAAAACACAACAATTTCAACGTTCTCCGCAACTTGAAAAAATTGTTGGTTTTCCAAGTTTACATGGTGAAAAACAACAAATTGATTTTGGTAATGGACAGCTTTATCAAGTTCAGAATGGTTTGTTAAATCGTATTTCTGATGAAAATTGAAATGGTCAAAAAACTGTCATTAAATAATCATTAAAATGTCAAAAACTTAGCCTAATCTATTCAAAAATGAAGAGATTAGGTATCGTATGAATAAACCGTACGCGAACACCTTGCAATTTAAACAACAAGATTTTCCCGATAACTTTAAATTTTATTTTAATCCAAACAAGAAAAAAATCGATACGAATAAAGACCATCTTATTCGTGACTTATCCCGACCTCGACTGAAAATTGCAATCGTGACTGAAACATGGCCACCAGAAATCAATGGTGTTGCTTTGTCTTTGATGCAACTGTGTAAAGGCTTGCAAAATCAAGGTCATAAAATATTACTGATTCGCCCTGCACAGAAGACCCAATGTCAAGACTTTAGCCCGAATAAAGAGTGTTTGGTGACTGGGCAATCAATTCCGAAATATCCAGACATGAAGTTTGGCTGGCCCCAATTTCTAAAAGTCTCTCAAGCGATTACGGCATTTTCACCTGATGTGGTACATATCGTGACTGAAGGGCCTTTAGGCTTTACTGCGCTGCATGCGGCAAAGACACGACGAATTCCGGTATCAAGTGGTTTTCATTCACAATTCCAAGAATTTAGCCGTTTCTTTGATTTAGCATTCTTGGTCAAACCAATTCAAAGTTATTTGCGATGGTTCCATAACGCAACGCAACTGACCTGTGTGCCAAGCAGTGATACAGAGCAGGCATTACGTGAGTTTGGTGTGACCTGTCCATTGGTTGTGGTCGGGCGAGGAATTGATACAGAACGCTTTTCATCACAACGCTACTCCGAACAGTTGAGACAACAGTGGGGTGCAGATGAAGACACCACAGTCTTGATCTATGTTGGGCGTTTGTCTTCTGAAAAAGAAGTCAATGTGGTGATTGATGCCTATTCTGAACTGCGACAACAAGCACAACGAAAAGTAAAGTTAGTGCTGGTAGGGCATGGCCCAGATCGCGGTCGTTTAGAAAAAATGCCGGGTGCTGAACATGTGATTTTTATGGGCAGTCTAACTGGCACACAACTTGCTGAAGCCTATGCGAGTGCAAATGTTTTTGTTTTTGCAAGTCAGGTAGAAACCTTTGGGAATGTCGTTATCGAAGCGATGGCGAGTGGTTTACCGATTATTGCTTATGACTATGCCTGCGCTCAACTTCATGGCAGACATGCTCAGAATGGCTGGTTATGTCCAATTGGAGACATCAAGCAATTCACTCAACATGTATTAGATCTTCCAGATAACAGCACACTCAAACGTTTCGGGCAACAAGCGATGCATGATGTGCAAAGCATTGGATGGCAACATCCCGTACAACAATTCGAAGAAGCACTATACCAGGTAACGCAGTATGCAAAACGACTGACCTAGTTCATCTCAAATAATGAGAGGAGAGTGGAAAATGAATTTTAAAAATACCAAAATAAAAATGCTCGATCTCGACCTTAGAGGTTGTTTATATCTTAATAATTTATCGCATACCCAAAGTATTGCGACGTTCTTTAAAACTGTGAGCCGTTTGGGAGATGGTCCTTTCTGGTGCGCAATGTTGGTTCTGATTTGGCTACAAAAGAGCTGGATCTATGGTCTGCAACTTCTCTATGTCGTTGTTATGGGTCTTTTAGGAACAGGAATTTATAAGTTCTTAAAACACAAAACAGTGAGACCACGACCTTATCAAGTTCATCAAGTCATTATTCTGGGTGAACGACCATTGGATCATTTTAGCTTTCCGTCAGGTCATACGTTACATGCGGTCATGGTCACTATTGTCTTTGGCTATATTCAACCAGTTATGTTGTTCATTATGATGCCTTTTACCATTCTTGTGGCGTTATCTCGGATGGTTTTGGGTCTGCATTATCCAAGCGATGTCATTGTTGGCGCACTGATTGGTGCAAGTGTCGCGAGTTTGATTGTGTTAAGCGCACCATATTTAGGAGTGATGTTATGATGGTTTACTTACTGCTGGTCTGTAATTTTATTTTTAAAGAATCTGATGATTTTGATCATCAAGGTTTTAACTTTGAATAATTGGCTCAATTCAATCCGTCTTGTAAATTAAACGCTTGAATCCGTGGTGAATCTTGTAAATGTCTAGAATGATTTATTTCTGAATGAATTGAGATTTGATACAGTAGCAGAATTAAATTGAGCAAAGGAAGACCTGATATGGGCTTACGTTGGACAGATACAATTGATATCGCAATTGAACTCAGTGAAGCGCATCCAGATGTGGATCCACAATGGGTGCGTTTTACCGATATGCATGCATGGATTTGTGCATTGCCAGAATTTAGTGATGATCCAACCAAATCGACTGAAGGTCTGCTAGAAGCCATTCAAATGGCATGGATTGATGAAGCGAATTAATGGCTTGAGATGTTGCTGAATGATGCTAAACGTCACAGCGCATCGAAAAATCCAAATTTTTTACAGATTAAAAGCAGAAAATTGTTCATTATTCGGTATAATGCGCCCAAATTTTCGTGTCAATTTGACTAAAGGAGCCACTCATGGCTATTGAACGTACTTTATCTATCGTAAAACCAGATGCAGTTGCTAAAAACCACATTGGTGACATCTTTGCTCGTTTCGAAAAAGCTGGTCTTAAAATCGTTGCGACTAAAATGAAACACCTTTCTAAAGCAGAAGCTGAAGGTTTCTATGCTGAGCATAAAGAACGTGGTTTCTTTGGTGACCTTGTTGCATTCATGACTTCTGGTCCAGTTGTAGTATCTGTTCTTGAAGGTGAAAACGCAGTTCTTGCTCACCGTGAAATTCTTGGTGCTACAAACCCTAAAGAAGCTGCTCCTGGTACAATCCGTGCAGATTTCGCTGTAAGCATCGATGAAAATGCTGCGCATGGTTCTGACTCAGTTGCATCTGCTGACCGTGAAGTAAATTACTTCTTCGCTCAAACTGAAGTTTGCCCACGTACTCGTTAATTCGACGTATCTAGGGTCTCTTTTTCTACACGAATAAATCTCCGATTTATGAATTGATAACAGACCCGAAACCAGATAGGTGATATACTACTTGTCTGGTTTTTTTATTTTTGTTGCTTTATTTGGCTAAATATTGGTCAATATGTTTTATTACTACGGCATGATTTAGGTAATCCCCATGAATTCTGAAGTTGTCGCTTCATCGTTAAATCTAGATGAACAGCAGCCTGCATCATCAAAATCTGTACAGGCTGATCGTATTCAGACTGCAAATGTGCAGAAAGTGAATTTACTTGGCATGTCACGTCCGCAATTGGAAAAATTCTTCGAAGAAATCGGCGAGAAAAAATTCCGTGCTGGGCAGGTAATGAAATGGATGCATCAATTTTTTATCACTGATTTTGCTGAAATGACCAATATTTCAGGGAAGTTGCGTGAAAAACTAGAAAGAATTTGTGAAATCAAAGCGCCAGAAGTGGTGCATCGTAACTATTCGAAAGATGGAACTCGTAAGTGGGTATTCCGTGTTGGTGATGGTGCGGGCTCTTTGGTTGAAACGGTATTGATTCCAGCAGAAGATAAAACAGGCTCACGTAAAACACTGTGTATTTCATCACAAGTGGGTTGTGCTTTAGATTGCTCATTCTGTTCAACAGGAAAGCAAGGTTTTCAGCGTGATTTAACCCCTGACGAGATCATTGGACAGTTATGGGTGGCCAACTATTCTTATATGGAAGACGTACCTGTTGCTGAACGTGAGCGCTCGGTGACTAATGTGGTGATGATGGGAATGGGTGAGCCATTACTCAACTATGATGCTGTATTAAGCTCAATGAATATCATGTTAGATGATTTTGCTTATGGCATGTCTAAACGTCGCGTTACATTATCAACCTCAGGTGTTGTACCGAAAATTGACCAATTGGCACAAGATATAGATGTGGCTTTGGCGATTTCTTTACATGCGCCAAATGATGAGTTACGTAATGAATTGGTGCCGATTAATAAAAAATATCCATTAGCACAATTGATTGCTGCATGTCAGCGCTATATTGCCAAAGATGGTAATGAAAGCTCTCGTAAACATGTCACTATTGAATATGTGATGTTGGAAGGGGTGAATGATCATCCTGAACATGCACAACAAATGATTAAGTTACTGAAAAACTTACCAAGTAAAATTAATTTAATTCCATTTAATCCATTTCCGCATGCGCCGTATGGCCGTTCAAGTCGAAATCGTATTATTTCTTTCCAAAAAACTTTGTCTGATGCAGGTTTTGTGTGTACGATTCGTCAGACACGTGGTGATGATATTGATGCTGCGTGTGGGCAGTTGGTCGGGCAAGTGGCAGATCGTACCCGTCGTGCAGAGCAGTGGAAAAAGAAAGTTGCTGAACGTGGTGAGATTATTCGTTCATAAGCTTAAAGATTTGTAGACATACATTTATATCAACAAATAATCAGGGGCTGACTTTGAGAAAATCGATGTATCAAAAAGCAGTTGTAATATTGGCAATTGGTTTATCTGCATTGGTCGTACAGGGTTGTCAAACGACAAATTCAGACACAATAATAAAAAAAGATCCTGAAAAAGCCGTTAAAGTACGTACTCAGCTTGCTGCTGAATATATTCGTACAGGTGATTTAGATGCTGCAAAACGTGCACTAGACCAAGCTTTAGAAACTGATTCACGTGATTCTGCGGCAAATATGATGATGGGTGTCTTACTGCAACAAGAAGGCAGTAAGATCAGTATGGAAAAGGCAGACGGCTATTTTAAGCGTGCAATTTCCAGTGACTCAAAAAATGCACAAGCTCGTAATAATTATGGAACATATTTATTTGTTACTGAGCGCTATAATGACGCGATTGAACAATTGAGCATAGCTGGTGCTGCGCTTGGCTATGATCAGCGTTACAAGGCTTTAGAAAATTTAGGTCGGGTTTACTTAAAAGTGGGTGATGTGGCAAATGCTGAAAAAGCATTCAAACAAGCTTTACAAGTCAATCGCGATTCGATTATTTCTCTGGTAGAGTTATCAGAAATTTTCTATTTGCAACAAAAAAGTGCGCAAGCAAGTCAACTCTATGAGCAATATGTTCGTTTAGTAGGTCAGGACAAACAGGGTGCGAGAGCGCTTTGGATTGGTTTACGTATTGCACGTGCCAATAATGATCAGATGGGAATGCAAGTGTTGGTCAATCAACTGCGTGCATTGTTCCCGGACAGTAAAGAATATCAACGTTATCTGCAATTACAGTACAGTACTGAGGCCGTATGGAAGTAAATCCTAATTCACAGCAACCTACAGGTTCAAACGTAGCATCTAATGGCTTAGGAAATGTTCAACGTCCAGGTGAGTACTTGCGTCAAATTCGAGTCTCCAAAAACCTAGACATTCAAGATGTTGCAAACGAACTAAAAATGCCTGTAAAAACCTTACAAGCATTGGAACAAGATGAATATAAGTCTTTGCCAGAAGCAACCTTTATTAAAGGTTATTATCGTTCATATGCCAAGTTTTTAGGCGTTGATGCAACGGTAGTCATTCAACGCTTTGATGAAATTTATCAAAATGATACTGGGCTTTTGCCAAACCACGCCTTGAACAACTCTCCAATCAAGATTATGGGGAAATTGCCTGGATCAAACAGTGATCGTAATAAAAAATGGTTAAAGCGAATTTTAATTGCCATTGTTGCGCTTGCGGTGATTTGGGCTGTGATTGCTGGAATTCAAAAAATGACATCGGGTAAAAGCGCTGATGTCGATGCCAAACCACAAGCCTCAGAAGTAGAAGTGTTGAATTTAAACAATGCAACTGCGACTTCAGGTGACCAAATGGTATTGAATTTCAGTCATCCAACTTCTGTACATATTGTAGATAGTACAGGAAAAGTTTTGGCGACTGGTCGCCAGTCGGCTGCTTTAACCGTTAATGGCCAATCACCATTCCAAATTCGTCTCGATGATGCAACTGCTGTGTCATTAAGCCTTAATAATGAACAGATTTCATTGTCTCCATATACAGTGAACGGAAAAGCAGAATTCCGTTTGTCACGTTAATGGGCAAGAGTAGATAAGATCATGATTGAGAATCCAATCAAGCGCCGTCCTACACGTAAAATACGTGTAGGTTCAGTGTATGTCGGTGGTGATGCACCGATCAGTATTCAAAGTATGACCAATACTGAAACTTGTGATGTCGATGCAACAGTTGCGCAGATTCAACGCTGTGCAGATGTTGGTGCGGACATTATGCGGGTATCGGTACCGACTATGGAAGCTGCTGAAGCTTTTGGTGAAATTCGTAAACGTGTCACAGTACCATTGGTTGCAGATATTCATTTCGATTATAAAATCGCATTGAAAGTTGCAGACATGGGTGCAGACTGTTTGCGGATCAACCCCGGGAATATTGGTTCTGAAGCCAAGATTCGTGAAGTGGTTGCAGCAGCACGTCATCACGATATTTCTATGCGTATTGGTGTTAATGCTGGATCTTTAGAAAAAGATATCCAAAAGAAATATGGTGAGCCGACAGGTCAGGCATTACTTGAATCTGCAATGCGTCATATCGATATATTGGATCGTTTAAACTTCCATGAGTTTAAAATTTCAGTAAAAGCATCAAATGTATTTTTAACAATGGATGCTTATCGTTTATTATCTGCACAAATTGATAATCCATTACATTTAGGTGTAACCGAAGCTGGGATCTATCGTACGGGTTCAGTGAAATCTGCGATTGCTTTAGGTGGTTTGCTGTTGGATGGCATTGGTGACACCATGCGTATTTCATTGGCGGCTGAGCCTGAAGAAGAAGTAAAAATTGGTTTTGATATTTTAAAATCCCTGAGCCTTCGTTCAAATGGGATTAACTTTATTGCTTGTCCAAGCTGTTCACGTCAGGAATTTAACGTGATCAAAGTGATGCAGGCTTTAGAGGAGCGTTTAGAAGATATTCGTACACCAATGGATGTGTCTGTCATTGGTTGTAAAGTCAACGGTCCGGGTGAAGCAAAAGAAGCTGATATTGGTATAGTCGGTGCAAGTCCGCGCTCACTCGTGTATCGTAATGGCGAAAAGAGTCACTTAATAGATACAAATCAGTTGGTTGATGAAATCGAAAGCATGGTTCGTCAACGTGTTCAAGAGCTTGAAAAAGCTAAAGCTAAAGAGATTATTCGTAGTTCATCATGAGTTCAATTGTCGCAATTAAAGGTTTTAATGACTTTCTTCCATCGCAAACACCTGCGTGGAGACGTCTTGAGCAGCATTTAGCATCGCTTATGGATGCATACGGTTATCAGCAAATCCGTTTGCCGGTGGTTGAACATACCAATTTGTTTAAGCGTTCAATTGGTGATGCAACTGATATCGTCGAAAAAGAAATGTACACTTTCTTCGATAAGGGTAATCCGCCTGAATCTTTAACTTTGCGTCCAGAAGGCACAGCGGGTTGTGTACGTGCAATGTTGGAACATAACTTACTCCGTGGTGCAAATCCTCGTGTTTGGTATGTTGGACCAATGTTCCGCTATGAAAAACCGCAAAAAGGTCGTTATCGCCAGTTTCACCAATTTGGTGTAGAAACTTTTGGTGTAGCAACACCTGATCAAGATGCTGAACTGATTCTCATGACTGCACGTTTATGGAAACGCATGGGTGTTGCAGATAAAGTTCAACTTGAACTAAATACCTTGGGCGAGTCTGATGAACGTGCAGAGTATCGCGCTGCATTGGTTGAATTTCTTACAGCGCATCATGCTGATTTGGATGAAGATTCGCAACGTCGTTTAACCACCAATCCATTGCGAATTTTAGATTCGAAAGATGCACGAACTCAGCAAATTCTTGAAAATGCACCTAAGTTGCATGATTTCTTAAAAGAAGACAGTTTGAATCATTTTGCTCAATTGCAACAGTATTTAACTGATGCGGGTATTGAGTTTGTCATCAATCAAAAACTAGTCCGTGGTTTAGACTATTATAACAAAACTGTTTTTGAATGGACAACGACACATTTAGGTTCTCAAGGAACGGTGTGTGCGGGTGGTCGTTATGATGGTTTGGTTGGACAGCTGAAAGGTAAGCCTGATCAATCTGTACCAGCAGTTGGTTTTGCCATGGGCATGGAACGTTTATTATTGCTTCTTGAACAAGTTGAAGACAATACACCTGTGCGTGAATGTGAGTTATTCTTGCTATCGGATCCTGCAACACAAGGTCAGGCTTTGGTATTGGCTGAACAAATTCGTGATCAACTTGAAGCTGTAAATAGTACAATTCGTTTGAAAACAGGTTCACAGGGTTCAATGAAGAGTCAAATGAAGAAGGCAGACCAATCGGGTGCCATCTATGCTTTGATCTTTGGTGAGCGTGAGGCTGTAGCGCAGCAAGTTTTAGTCAAAGAACTTGCGACAGCAGAACAATATGAAATTAAGGCCACTGAAATTGTGCCTTTTTTCATTGAAAAATTTTCGTCAAAATAAGCCGATAATCATAAGGAAAAGGGGAGTCAAATGAGTGCAATGACTGATGATGAGCAACTGGATAGTGTGAAGTCATTTTTTAAGAAATATGGCTCGGCTATGGTGACAGGTGTCCTCATTGCATTGATTGCCTTTTTCGGTTGGGAATATTGGCAAAAGAAAACTTTGGCTGAAAATCAAAATGAAACAGCCAAAGTCCAGCAATTGATGGATGAAGCGCGAGCAGCTAATGGTGATGCTAAAGTCACTGCTGCCTTAGTTGCGTCAGCAGATAAAATTGTCAAAGACAATCCAGATTCTGTTCATGCAATTCAAGCACAAATTGTCATGGCAAAAGTTGCCTATGATAAAAATGACTATGCATTGGCTGAGCGTGAACTGAAAAAAGTTGAAAATTCTAAAATTAAAGACGCTGGTTTGTTACAAGTTGTAAAAATCAAACTTGCCGATGCTCAATTGGCGCAAAAGAAGTTTGATGAAGCCTTGAAAACCTTGTCAGCTGTGAATGATCCTGCTTTTCAGGCAAGTGCTGATGAGTTAAAAGGTGATATTTATGTGGCAAAAAATGACACTGAAAATGCAAAAAAATCGTATCAAGCAGCATGGAATGCAGTCGTTGAGCGTAAACAAGAACGTCAAATTTTACAAATTAAACTCGAAAGTGTTGGCGTATTAGTAGAAGATCCTGATCTTGAACGCCCAATCTTAGCAACACAAGTGGATGAGTCTTAATGGATAGAAATTTTAAAATACCTTTTGCTTTAGCAATCTTATCAATCGCTTTAATCGGCTGTTCAAGTAATAAGACGAAAGAAGTGAAGATTAAGCCAAATCCACTGCCTAAAGTTGCACAAGCTTCAAGCTTGGTTCAAGTATTTTCGACCAGTGTCTCTTCGACCAGCAGTGAAGATGCATTACGTCTACGTTTAGATACAGACAATGGTGTTGTGTTTGCTTTAAACCCAAAAGGCGAAGTGGCTGCCTATAAAGGCAAACAGCGCTTATGGAATGCTAAAGTTACCAAAGACGGCTTAAGTTCTGGTGTTGAAGCAGCAGATGGTGTGGTGATTGTTGGTAACCAAAAAGGGCATGTTTTTGCATTAGATCAAGCGACGGGTGCGACCAAATGGTCTGCGCAATTGTCAGGTGCAATTATCAGTTCTGCTTTGATTCAATCTGGTCGCGTGATTGTGGTTGCAAATGACGGTACGGTTTATGCCTTAGATGTTGCGACAGGTCAGCAAGCGTGGACTTATAAATTACCAAGCGCTTCATTTAGCTTAAGAGGTCAAGCCACTCCAGTTAGTCTAGATCCACGTACCGTGCTTATCGGTACCTCTACTGGCTATATTTTTGCAATAGATAGCCTTGCAGGTGTGCCGCGTTTACAACGTCGTGTTGCGGTATCTGAAGGTCGTTCTGATATTCAGCGCTTGATTGATGTGGACAGTGAGCCTGTCGTTTCAGGACAGTATGTGGTTACAACGAGTTTCCAAGGTCAAGTCACTGTTCTAGATTTGGCTTCACAACGCGTTTTGTGGAGTGAAAATTCAAGCAGTATCAACCGTCCAGAAGTGACAGATGGTAAAGTCATCGTATCGCAAACTGATGGTCAAATTATTGCGTATGACTTGATTACAGGTCAGCAGCTTTGGAAAAATGAGCAACTGCTCAATCGTAACTTAAGCAACCCTGTATTGCTCGGTTCAAATCTTGTTGTGGGTGATTTAGATGGTTATTTACATCAAATTGATCCAAATACAGGAACAACGTTAGGTCGTGCTAAAACCAGTGGTGAAGTACGTACGTTGAGAGTGATTGATAATCAAGTTTATGTTTCGACACGCAAAGGTGCAATGAGTATCTGGCAAAGTCGTTAACAGTTAATCAACAGACACGATTAGGATTCTCTATTTTTTTAGTCTTGTGTTAAAATAGAGCAATCCGTATGAATTCCATACACGGGGTGATTGAAAATCAATACCCCGTGTTTTTATTTTAGGTTTTTCCTATTCTTCTTCCTATACATTTCTGATGTTCAGACCAGTCATACTGGCTGATCTTGAATAAAGGTTATTTTATGAAACCCGTAATTGCGCTCATTGGTCGTCCAAACGTCGGCAAATCAACGTTATTCAACCAGATTACCAAGAGCCGTGATGCACTCGTTGCTGATTTTGCTGGTCTTACCCGAGATCGTAAATATGGTGATGCAACTTATGAAAATAAATCTTTCATTGTCGTTGATACTGGGGGTATCGGTGAAAATGAAGGTGGTATCGACTCATATATGGCAGAGCAATCAAAAACTGCGATTAATGAAGCCGATATCATTGTTTTTGTTGTCGATGCACGTGCTGGTCTATTGGCTTCTGATGAGCAGATTGCCCGTGAGTTGCGTACACTTGGTAAAAAGGTTTACTTGGTTGCCAACAAAGTCGATGGTGTACATGCTGAAGCTGCATTAGTTGAATTTTATAAACTTGGTATGGGTGAACCCTTACAAGTTGCGGCAAGTCATGGTCGTGGTGTTCAACAAATGCTTGAGGATATCTTGGTGGATGTCCCTGAAGATGAAAACCCAGAAGAACACGATAAGGCAACAGGTTTACGCTTAGCAATTATTGGTCGCCCAAATGTCGGTAAATCTACTTTGGTTAACCGTTTGTTAGGTGAAGATCGCGTTGTTGCATTTGACCAACCGGGTACAACCCGTGACTCGATTTATATTCCGTTTGAACGTGATGGTCGTCAATATACCTTGATCGACACTGCTGGTGTACGTCGTAAAGGTAAAGTTGATGAAATGATTGAGAAATTCTCAATCGTTAAAACGCTACAAGCGATTAAAGATGCACATGTCATCGTGGTAGTTTTAGATGCACGTGAAGGTGTGGTTGAACAAGATCTACATTTGATCGGTTATGCACTTGAAGCTGGTCGTGCCATGGTGATCGCCATTAACAAATGGGACAACATGACAGAGTATGATCGCAAACAATGTAAATTGGATGTTGATCGTCGTTTTGACTTTATTCCTTGGGCAAAAGTACATTTGATTTCTGCTTTGCATGGAACAGGTGTCGGTGAGATGTATCCAACCATTCACCGTGCTTATGATTCATCACACTTAAAAGTTTCACCTGCAAAATTAACTCAGATTTTGAATGATGCAACTGAAGCACATCAACCGCCAATGATCAGTGGTAAACGTATTAAAATGCGTTATGCCCACATGGGTGGACAAAACCCACCAACGATTGTGATTCATGGTAATAAGGTGGATAAGACACCTGCGGACTACCGTCGTTATTTGGAAAATGTCTTCCGTAAAGTGTATAACCTTGAAGGTACACCAGTTCGCGTTGACTTTAAAACTGCTGAAAATCCATTTGAAGGCCGTAAATCTCAAATTGATGAGCGTGTTGCAGCACGTCGTCGTCGTTATGTACAGAAATTTAAAAAGGCTGAAAAGAAATTTAGAAGCTAAATTTAGCGTTGAACACATCAAAACCCAAAGTGATCTTTGGGTTTTTTTGATTTAAGATAATGAAAAATGTTTGGGAATGGATTGTGAATCGTATTATTCAATTGGATGTTAATTCTATTCAAAATATTCTTCCGAGTTACCATTCGATCGATCGAAAGGGGCAGATCCAAGAACTGAAACAGGCGATCTATCAATATAGAAACCAATTGTTGTCCGATATTTTTTCAGTTGAAATCAGTAACCACTCTTTTGAAAAAACAGATTTTGGTAAACCCTATTTAATTGATTATCCAAAGTTTCACGTGAATCATTCACATAGCCAGCAACATTATGCTTTGGCGAGTAGCCAGCAGATCCAAGATTTGGGTGTGGATGTTGAGGATTTAGATCGAAAAGTTCGCTTTGAAGCTTTAGCAAAACATGCTTTTCATCCCCAAGAATATCAAGCTTGGCAAGCGTTAGACTTTGATCCTACTTTTTGGTTTAAGGTGTGGACCACCAAAGAGGCGATTTTAAAAGCATCAGGCCTAGGGATTCGTTTGAGTCTAAATGAGCTAAATACTGGAGTGCATGTGGTGAATGATGGTGGGATCTCTACGCATCCGTTATTGGGCAGCTTTGCCTACCAAAATCTCCAGCTGAGCCGAGTCATGCTGACGGTGGCATGGCGTTCTGAATTATCCTGTAAGGGCTTTGCATTTCCACAGATTCAAATCATTCAACATGGTTGATTAAAGACCGTATAGACGTTTTCATTCTGCATAACACATAAATTGCAACAACGTTATTCCATATTAGAGTGTGGCATCTATACGTCTAAGTATTGAAATTTTCAAGCTTAAGCCACATGTATTGCAAATCGGCATTGTTTAATAAAACCAGTTAAATGTAAGCTGCTTATCTTTAAATAAAAATAAATAGTACTCGATCACGATCAAACAATCTTGCTCGTCGCGTGTACTTTGTAAGCTATATTTTTTACATAAAAATTAGTTTATTTCTCCATGAAATTCTCTATACTTGATAAATTAAATGATAATTAAGTAGCGAAAATACTAATTATTGTGAATTTAAAGCGATGAAAAAGCGATAGGTTAGGATTAATTATATAGTGCGATTTAAATACTTCATCAGCTTAATTTGCATCATATTTTTTTATCCAAATTTTAGTTTTGCTTCAAGTTTAGAAAGTGACCTTGCTGCTTTTAATCTCATTACCAACTACGAGCTTTTATTCTTTGGTGGAATATTTGTCATTCTGATGCAAGCTGGCTTTGCTGTAGTTGAAGGCGGATATGAAAATACCTATAAGTCAATTTCCGCATTATTGGTCAATTATGTTTCAGCAGTTTTAGGAACGCTTATTTTTGGTTTCTTCTGCGCAAAAATTCTCCTTGCAGGCGATGCCAGCTCCGAAAAATATATGAATGGCATGCTGCATGGTTGGCATTGGAATTTATTATTTTTTTATACCCTAATGGCCACCACAATAACCACTGTGGTTGGGCGAGTGATTCCGAGTAAAGTTCCCTTATTTGTCAACTGGATAACCGGTTTAATGATCGCAGGTGTGATCTTTCCTTTCTTTAGTAGCTGGACTTGGGGAAATATCTTATTCGGTAAGGGCTGGTTAAAAGAGTTAGGATTTATTGATTTTGCGGGTTCAACAGTGGTGCATTCCACCGCAGCATGGATTGTGTTGGCGGGCTACTTAACTTTAAAACCTCAAGACCGACAAGAAATCTTAAAAAAAGACTTAATCTTTGAAGATTATAAAATCTTATCTTTGGCATTGGCTGGCTTTATTCTTTGGCTGGCATGGTCAGGTCTAAATGTAGTTTATATCTCAGCACTCTATGCGGATATTGGAGTCATTGTCATCAATGCCTTTGCTGCACTCTTTGGGGCAATGATTGCCCCCTTGATTTTTTCCTTGGTACTCAACAATAAAATTATTTCATGGGTTGAAATGATTAAAGGTGCTTTGGGTGGCTTGGTGGCGATCACGGCAAGTTGTGGTTTAGTGAATTTGTCATCGGCATTGATTATTGGCTTAGTTTCTGGATTATTCACAATCTATTTACCCCGTTTATTGACCTATTGGATTGATTCTAAGCATATTCGTGAAGTTGTTGTGGTACATGGTATTTGTGGAGCATGGGGCACACTGGCTGTTTCTTTGACAGATAACCCCGTGATTAATTTAGCCAACAAGGCCAGTGTTATCGATCAAAGTATTGGGATTGCGGTAAATTTTGTGTGGAGTTTTGGCGTTGCATTCTTAGTATTTAAACTGATTTGTAAACTGCGTAATGCATACTCAATTAAGTCGTTAAAAAATTGAGTACTTAAAAGCTTTGAAAAAAGCCAAGCACTAAAAAAAGCGACATAAAGTCGCTTTTTTCATATTTAAGTTCTGTATTAAAAGTTAGGCAACACTTTCAGGTGTCGCACGCCATAAACTTTCCAGATCATAAAATTTACGTGCTGTTGGTAGCATCACATGTACGACTACAAATCCTAAATCGATAAGGATCCATTCAGCGTCTCGTTCACCTTCAACACCAATTGGGCGAAAGCCTGCTTTACGTGCTTCTTCAGCAACATTGTCAGCAAGTGCTTTAACATGGCGTGTTGATGTCCCGCTCGCGATGACAATTGCATCTGAAACGTTGCTAATAGCGCTGACATCAAGTTGAATAATATCTTTGGCTTTTACATCAAGTAGAGCTTCTTGTACGACTTTTAAACAAGTCTGTACGTCTTGATTTTGAGTGTTCATTGCAAGTTCGTGAGAATTAGAAGCGCTGGGCGATGGTTCTAAATTCATATAAGGTATATTTTCCAGAAAATATCTCATCTTCTAATATAGCGCTTTTGTCTAAAAAATACAAATTATACAATGCAACCGTTTGCCTAAGTAAACACCTATTTAATAGCTATGGTTGTTGGAAAAATATTTTTCTTTCCATGCAAATGACTGATTTGAATGCGATTGTGGCTTGTATTCTGCTGCAATAAAGCCCGTATAGGCGCTTTGTTTTAACCAGGAAAAAATTGCAGAATAATCAATTTGTGCGGTATCTGGTTCATGACGTCCTGGGCAGTCAGCAAATTGGATATGCCCAATCCAATCAATATTTTCTTGTAAGGCTGCCAGTACATCTTCGCCCATCATCGCCATGTGGTAACAGTCAAATTGCATTTTTAATGCAGGATGCTGTACTGCTTCTAACATTTCTTGGCCTTGTGCAATATTTTGAACCAAGAAACGTGGCATGTCTGTACCATTGATCATTTCAAATACAGGCTGAATATCACGATTAGAGAGCAGATGACAAGCCAGTTTTAAATTGTTTGCCAAGGTGTTTAAACAGGGGAGTAAATCGGCATCTTGTGGTTGTTTACCTGCCAAAATATTGACGTTTGGAACATTGAGCGCTTCTGCATATTCAATTGCAAGTTCCAATGCTTGATGAAATGCCAGTTCTTGACCAGGCACACCAGCAAGTCCGTTTCCACCTTGCATCAAGTCACCGGCGGGAACGTTGATCAGGCAAAGGCTGAGGTCATATTGTTCAAGTTGCGCTTGAATCTCTTCAATGCTTAATTCATACGGAAATTGAATTTCGACATTGTGGAAGCCATGAAGATGTGCCAAAGCAAAGCGTTCAATGAGCGGCACTTCAGTAAAAATCAAGGATAGGTTTACTGCGAGTTTAGTCATAAGAACGCTCCTTGCTATATTTGGACTCTCATCTTCAATGTAGTAGGCAATAGATTATTTTTCAACTTATTTATGTGTAGTTCCGTGTATTTTAACCCGATTTATTTTCTACTTGATGAATGACTGTGGCTAAATCCGATTCAGCAAATCCGTTGTTTTGATGGCTTTGTAATTGCCCAAGTGCATGTTGAGCCACAGGAATTTCTAAATCAAATTTTTGTGCAAGTTGAATGGCATTATTTAAGTCTTTAGAAAGCGTTTGTACTTTCCATTGTACTGGTTCAAAAGTATGTGTTGCCATGCGTGGGGCTAAAATTTGGAAAGGTTTTGAGTCGGCAAAACCACCAGCCAAAGCCGGCGCCAGTAGGGTTGTATCTACACCTGCTTTACTGGCAAGCGCAACAGCTTCCGCGATCAAGGTACTATTGGCAGCAACGATAAGTTGGTTACAGATTTTAGTGGCTTGTCCAGTACCTGTTTCACCCATACGGGTGACACGTTGAGAGAGGATATTGTAAACAAGGCTTAGTGCTTGAATCACCTCAGCATTGCCTCCAGCAAAAATGACCAGCGTGCCATTTTCGGCGCCTGCAGTTCCACCTGAAACAGGTGAGTCAATCCAAATCACCTGTTTTGTTGTGGCGCTTTCAGCCAGCTGCTTGGTTTTATCCACAGATAAACTGGAGAAATCCACAATCACTTGCTTGGCTTGTAAATAGGGCTCAATGTGCTCATAGACTAGCTGTACAGCTTTATCATCAGCAAGGCAACTGAGAATAATCGGATATTCTGCAATATTCTCAAGCTGTAATGGGTGAGCGCCTAGATCAATAAGGGCGTCACAAGCAGATGCTGTTCTGTTCCAGACAGCGACATGCAAGCCTGCTTGGATTAATCGGGTTGCCATACGGCTACCCATTAATCCCATCCCTAAAAATGCAATTTTACTGTTACGATCAAAATTCATTTTATAACTCAAAAAGCTTTCAATAATAATTTTGGATTATTTATATTGGCGCGGTAAAAATTTTAATTCAGGATTTTTATCCTTTTTACGTGCAATTTGACTATTTTTACCCAAGAGTAATTTTAACTGCCAAATCTTCTCTAAACGTAAAGATTTCTGGGGTTGATGTTCCATAGCATCTAAAACACGTTTAGCCGCCATCAGCGCATCTGGCGAGCGTTGCAGCATCTCTTCTGCAATGGCTTGAGCTTTTGCCAACGGTGAGTCGTCTACATGCGTCACCAAACCAATGTCTTTGGCATAATTGCCATCAAAAATACGTGCAGTGAGAGTAAGCTCTTTGGCTAAATCAATACCAATCACGCCCTTGATTGAACGGGTTAAGCCCATGTCAGGCACAAGCCCCCAACGGCTTTCCATGATTGACATTTTAGTCTCTGGGTGTGCAATACGAATATCTGCAGCCAATGCAAGTTGCATCCCTGCACCAAAGCAGAAACCTTCAATTGCTGCAATGACAGGGACAGGCAGTTCTTGCCAGATCAAAAATGCTTTTTGGAATAGGCTTTGACCAGGTTTAATCAGTTCCCAAGCAGCAAAGGCTGTATTTTTTGGACTATTTAAGTCAGCAAGGTCAATACCTGCACTAAATACATTGGCTTCACCCGTTAGAATCACCACACGAATACTGCGGTCTTTTTTAATCTGTTGTGCGACGCTTACCAGTTCACGGAGTAAAGCAAAACTCATGGCATTGCGTTTATCTGGACGATTTAATGAAACTGTTGCGATACCATTGTTTTTTTCTATATGTAGTAGTGCCATGATCTTGACTCATTTTTTCCTTGGTCATCAGCATAGCATGTGAATTGAATAGTTACATGACAGTAGAGTCACCGAAACTGTGTTGATGTGCCAATTGGGTAGTAAAGCCAAAACAGGATTGCAATAGTGACTTGTATAATTTTATTGGATCTTTAATAAGATGATTGCAATAAAAAGATTGTTCTAATTCATGCTGTTTTAAAGAAACAATAAAAACCATACGCAGGATAAAACCCAGAGTCAATTTGGGTTTTATCCTGACGATTTAAAACAGCTTAAAGCGCGATAAGAAAAGCGTTTATAGCGCTGAATCGGATAGAACTGCGCTGTATTTATGAGGCGGGTAAAATCTGCTGTGCCGCGGTTTCAACTTCATGAATCGCCAATTGAAGCTCATCAAAGCGTTTCATCACGTCTTGGATAAAGGCTTCATCTGCTTTACGGCGCTCTTTGCGTAGCATGGAAATAAATTGTTCAAAATCACCCGTAATGCGTTGCAATTTTGGTGTGCCGACATAACGGGTAGCACCATATAAGCGATGTAAGACATGTTCTAATTGCGGGAAGTCCTCAAGCTCAATGAGTTGCTCAATTTCAGCCAACTCCGTTGGGAAGCTGTCGACTAGCATTTTTAACAAATCTTGTGCGAGATCTTCTTTATTGGCCGCTAAAGCAAGGCTTTGTTTCCAATCTAGAATATAAGAGTCCAGCGCTTCGATATATACTGTATTTTCGATAGGTTGTTGATGTTGAATAAATTTATCGCTTGTCCAATTGGTGAGAATTTGAATAATTTGTTCAATCTGGATCGGCTTGGTTACATAGTCATCCATACCCACTTTGAGTAGTTTTTGCTTCTCATCAGCCAATGCGTGAGCTGTCAATGCAATAATTGGCATTCGCATACCATCTAAGGTAGATTCCAGCGAGCGAATTGCCCGTGTGGTATCTATCCCAGACATGACTGGCATTTGAATGTCCATAAAGATAAGATCAAATGGTTTAGCGCCTTGTTCAACCCCTTGTTGAATGATGGTTAAGGCTTCTTGACCACTGAGAGCTTTGGTGGTTTTTACATTGAGCTCACCTAATAGCGCTTCTAGTACGATCAAATTCGGTAAATGATCATCTACTGCTAAAACGTGTAAATCTTGCCCTTTAAAGTCTTTATGATGTTCTTGTTCAAAAACAGGCTGATTACTTAATAGTTGAATCACTGAACTACGGCTTAGTGGTTGATACAATGGACGCGCTTTATATTCAGTCAACATATTTGGATCAAGTGA
Source organism: Acinetobacter sp. BIGb0196 (assembly GCF_011759595.1). Classification (NCBI taxonomy): domain Bacteria; kingdom Pseudomonadati; phylum Pseudomonadota; class Gammaproteobacteria; order Moraxellales; family Moraxellaceae; genus Acinetobacter; species Acinetobacter sp. BIGb0196. The sequence continues at coordinate 381,447 of NZ_JAAOZA010000001.1, forward strand.
CATTTGATAGCCATATACCGCCAAATGACCTTGATAACGACCACGAATTTCTTTAAGTAAGGCTTCGGTATCTCCACTGTGATCAACGATCAACCAGGTATTTTCAGTATTTTTTTCTAGGCTATTTAGGCGGCTAAACAGATCTAAAATCGATTGCGCTTCAGTGTGCTGGACTTGATAGTCTTCTAAGTAATGTCGTAATACATTGGCAGTTGCAGGGTGTGCCAAGAAAGACACTACATTTAAGTTTTTAAATGATGGATGAACAATTTCTTCATCTTCATTTACCGTTAACATGGCAGTAAACCAGAAGGTTGAACCTTTTTCTGTGGGTGCACGTTCTTGGTTATCTTCAAAGCCAATTTGACCATGCATCAAATGTACAAGTTGCTTAGAAATGGCTAAACCGAGTCCTGTACCACCGAATTGGCGAGTGACAGAAGCATCACCTTGAGAGAATGATTCAAATAGTCGTTTACGATCGGTACCACTTAAACCAATACCACTGTCTTGTACACTAAAGTGCAGCAAACATTGCCCGATATCATCATGTTCCATCCGCGCACGAACAATAATTTCACCATCAGGGGTGAATTTAATCGCATTGGAAATCAGATTGGTCAGCACCTGTTTAAAGCGTAAGGCATCACCAATGACATGTTTAGGCACATTGTCTGCAAAATAGAATGCCATCTCTATATGCTTTTGCGCTGCCAATGGCGAGAGCATATCCATCACATCGAAAATTGCTTCTTCAAGATCAAAAGGTGCGGTTTCGAGTTCTAATTTACCTGCATCAATTTTCGAGAAATCGAGTACATCATTAATCAATGCCAATAAATGTGCAGAAGACTTACGGATGGTCTGTAAATATAAACTTTGATCATTGCTTAAATTGTCTTGGCGCAACATCAAATGAATAAAGCCATCAATACTATTTAATGGGGTACGTAATTCATGACTGATATTGGCAAGGAAGACCGACTTCGCCTGATTGGATGAAATCGCCTGATCACGGGCTTGTTTATAGGTAATGTTCTGGACTTCTAAGGTGTCTAATGTACGGCGTAAATCATCTTCCGTTTGTTCAGTATGTTCTTTTAGTTCAAGGAAACTGAAATGTAGCCGTTTCACCACATTGGCAATATCACGCTGTAATAAGCGCAGTTCCCCAGTACTGTTGATCACCATATGTTGATCAAGCGTATCTGCATTTAAGCGTTGCAATTGCATCCGAATTTCGTACATCGGTGCAATCCAGCGTCTTGAATAGAAGTTTAGACACAATAGAAGCAACAGTAGCGTTAATAAGGCAGTCGTAATTAATACGATCATGACACGATAATGTGAAATTTCTAAAGGTTGATTATCAAGTTCAATCACCAACCACATATTTTCAGCAGATTTGCTGGGATTAAGTTTAATCCCATAAATATTGTTGTACTTATTTTGAATTGGCCCAAAGAAAGTGCCTGATTTTGGAATTTTTGGCCAAGCACGTTGATTTTGGTAGCCTACACTTAAATGATTAACATTATTTTCATCTAAAATCGCTGCACTGAGTAAATGCTTTTCGTTAAACATTTTTTGTAAAATGCTTTCAGCTTTGGCGTGTTGAATTGGATCTTGTTCCATGACTGCAGTGAGTTGCTCAGCAGTATATTGGTAACGACTCAATATCGCGATGGCTTGGAAGCGCTGTTTAGACTTGGCAGCAGCTGATGTTTCAGAAAGAACCAGTGCTGCTCCAACACATGCCAAAATCATAATTGGCACGAAAATTAACGCAATAAGTTGACCATAAGCGTGATTGAGTTTTAAGCGTTTAAAGAGTTTTTTATTGAAATTCGACATTGTTCCAGCAACTCATTGCCCATGGCAAAGATATTAACATGCTTTAATCATCCTGCATGACAATATGACTAAAAATCTTGTGAATTGAAAATGAGTTATGCTGTTTTATAGATAACTTTATCATTTCTAATTCTAAGTAAAGTTTATTTTTTTATATGTATTTAATTTTATTCAATAAAGAAAATCATGCTCCTACTTGGGTGTGTTGATATATATGAATTTAGTTTGATCATTCCAAGCAAAATGAAGCGGAAAGATGTGCAGTATGTTTCTTTTTTTCATACAATATGCCCACCTCGATATAGGTGCAACCGATGAGTCACACACAACCTGATTTCTTAGCCGACGAATTTTTGTTAGATCACTATGTAGGAAAAACTCCTCTGGTGCGTTTACAACGTTTGGCAAGTCATACTCAAGCAACAGTATTGGCAAAGCTAGAAGGCAATAATCCTGCTGGTTCTGTCAAAGATCGTCCTGCATATAACATGATCATGAAAGCTGAACAGCGTGGTCAAATTAAGCCAGGTGATACGTTGATCGAGGCGACGAGTGGAAATACTGGGATTGCGTTGGCAATGGTCGCCGCAATGCGTGGTTATAAAATGAAATTGATCATGCCTGGGAACTCTAGCCAAGAACGTAAAGATGCGATGCGTGCCTATGGGGCTGAATTGATCGAAGCAACCAATATGGAAGTTGCGCGTGATATGGCTTTGCAAATGCAAAGTGAAGGCAAAGGTTTAGTATTAAATCAGTTTGGCAACCCAGATAATGTGGAAGCACACTACCTGACCACAGGCCCTGAAATTTGGCAACAAACCGCAGGGAAAATCACCCATTTCGTGAGCTCTATGGGCACAACGGGCACGATCATGGGGATCTCTAAATATTTAAAAGAACAAAATCCAGATATTCAAATTATTGGATTACAACCTTCAGAAGGTTCAAATATTGCGGGTATTCGTCGTTGGCCACAAGAATACTTACCGACTATTTTTGATCCAAGCCGTGTCGATCAGATTATGGATATTCCGCAAATTGAAGCAGAAAAAACCGCACGCCGTTTAGCACGTCAAGAAGGCATTAGTGCTGGGACTTCTTCAGGTGGTGCTGTATGGGCATCGGTTAAAATTGCCGAAGAAAACCCAGACGCAGTGATTGTCTGTATTGTCTGTGACAGAGGGGATCGTTATCTTTCTACAGGTTTGTTCTCTGTTGAGGATGAAGAATAGTTGCTTCGAAGTCATAAATTGCTTCATGATGGCAAACTTGAGTATTGAGTAAAGCTTTTATGCGTCTTCCAGTTTTAGTTTTTGATATCGAAACCCTGACCGATCTTAAGTCAGGGGCGCATTTATATGGCTTGGATTTACCACAGGACGATTTAGAACAGGCGTTGGCAAAACTACGCCGTCAAGAATCGGGGATGGATTTTCAGCGCTTGGCTTTACATGAAATTGTCTGTATTTCGGGATTGTGGATTGATGAAAATGGTGTGATGAAACTGTTTTCATTTAGTCGAGAGCACTATACTGAAACTGAAATTTTACAAAAATTTTTATCTATCTTTGATAAAAGACATCCAACACTCGTGAGCTGGAATGGCTCACAGTTTGATTTGCCTGTGATTTTATTCCGCGCCATGTATCATGGACTATCTGCGCCAAGTTTGTTCGATCAAGGTGAGATTGACACACAAAAAAGGTATAATAACTATCAGAACAGATACCACAACCGTCATGTTGACTTAATGGATGTCATGGCGATGTTTAATGGACGTCATTTCCAGAAATTGGATGATGTTGCACATTTATTGGGTTATCCCGGTAAACGTGGTATTTCAGGTTATTTTGTTCCCGAATATGTGAATACACAGCAATGGTTGAAACTCACCAGCTATTGCGAAGGTGATGTTTTAAATACATGGTTGATTTTCTTAAGATGGGCTTTGCTTAAAGGTCAGATTTCTTTGCAAGATCACCGTTTATGGATTCAAGCCTCGATTCATTATTTGCAAGGACAAACTCAACAACATGAGTTTTTAAATGTTTGGCGTGAAACCTCACAACGAACTGAATTTACTCAAGCAGATTTTTCCTCCACACCCGATTAGGTATCCCTTTGAAACATAGAGCCAAACCTCGACCATCTCAGCTTCCACAATATATTTTTAAAGTTGAAAGATTGTCACACGAAGGGCGAGGGATTGCGCATTATGGTACAGAACTCAATCATCCAAGTGAAAAGCAGGGTAAAAAAGTTTTTATTCGCTATGCACTGCCTGGTGAAATCGTAAAAGCTCAAGTGACGCGTCAAGTATCCAAACTTGAAGAAGCGGACAGTATTGAATTACTTAGTGAGCCAAATCCACATCGTATTCAACCGATCTGCCCACATTTTGGTACTTGCGGTGGATGCAATATGCAACATATTCATCCAGATGAGCAAATTCGCTTAAAACAAGATGTTTTAAAGTCACATCTCAGCCACTTTGCGGGCTTAGTACCTGAACAGTGGTTAGCGCCATTGCGTTCAACACGTACCGACTATCGACATAAAGCCCGAATAGGGGTGCGTTATTTAGCTAAACAAAATAAATTACTGATGGGTTTTCGTGAAGCACAGAGCAACCACTTAACTGCAATTGAAACCTGTAAAATTTTAGATATTGAATTAGATCAGGCTTTACCTGAAATCAAGGCATTACTCGAAAGTCTAAAAGGCAAAAGCAGCATTGGTCATATAGAATTAGCCAAAGGCGATAGCGAAATTTCATTATTGGTTCGCCATACTGAAAAATTAAAAGCCCATGATGTCAACCTATTGCAACAATATGCGTTACAGAAACAGTGGCAGTTGTATTTGCAACCTGCGGGTGTGGAAAGTGTACAACGTCTAGATGGTGCTCAGGCAGACATGCATTTGCATTACCGTTTAAAAGATTTTGATATTGAGTTTGCGTTTAATCCAACAGATTTTACCCAAGTGAATCCCACTGTAAATCCGCAGATGGTTAATCTGGCATGTGATTTGCTTGAGTTGAAAGCAGGTGAAACTGTTTTGGATTTATTTTGTGGATTGGGGAATTTTTCTCTGCCGCTCGCTAAACGTGTGGGTGCTACAGGAAAAGTCATTGCTGTTGAAGGTAGCGAAGCGATGGTGAAGCGTGGTACAGAAAATGCACTGAACAATCGTATAAGCAATGTTAAATTCTATTCACAAGATTTAACAAAAGACTTTTCGCATTATTCTTGGGCAAATCAAGGATTTGATGCATTATTGATTGACCCTCCTCGTGCGGGTGCAGAACAAGTTATGCATTATTTGCCCAAATTTGGTGCGCAAAGAATCGTTTATGTGTCGTGTAATCCCGCAACATTGGCGAGAGATGCTGGAATTTTGGTACAACATGGTTATCAGCTCACTAAAGCAGGTGTGATGGACATGTTTACGCACACAGGGCATGTAGAATCGATTGCTTTGTTTGAAAAGAAATTAGAGATAAACGATTTATAATGAAATATAGAGTTAGAGGAGTAGGGTATGGTCACAGTACGTGAGCAACTTCCTGATCAGCTCAATGAGCTATCAGAGGAAGCGACTGTAGAACATGCCGATGAAGCGCAACAGGCTCTAGCAACTTGGCTAGATCGAGTGCGTGGAATTTTAGACGGTGCTGAACTTAAGCAGTTAGAAGAAGTCGCGCAATTAGTATTACAAAAAGAATTGGCGACCACAGTAAATTCCAGAACCAATACCTTTGCAACAGGCATTGGAATGGCCGATATTCTCGCGCATTTACATGTCGATGAAGATACGCTGGCAGCAGCTGTGCTTTATCGTAGTGTGCGTGAAGATCTCACGACTTTAGAGGAAATACAGCAACAATGCGGTGAGCAGGTTTACAACCTTGTCAAAGGCACTTTGGCGATGGGTAAACTTTCTGAACTGATTGAAAAGAATAAACGTTTAGAAGATCACTTTAATAATAATCAGCGTGAACACCTGACGGGCATCTACAAGATGTTGATTTCTGTGACAGAAGATGTTCGTGTGGTCTTGATTAAACTGGCTGAACGTACCTTTGCTTTACGTGAATTGGCGCACTCTTCAAAAGAACGTCAAGAGCGTGTTGCACGAGAAATTCTCACCATCTATTCGCCTTTGGCGCATCGTTTAGGCATTGCGCAATTAAAGTGGGAGCTCGAAGATCTTGCTTTCCGTTATTTGGCACCAGAACGTTATAAAGAGATTGCTTCTTTACTCAATGAAAAGCGTCTAGAGCGTGAACAATATATCCAGTTTGTAGTGGATAAACTCAAGAATGAGCTGGCTGGGCATGATATCGAGGCCGAGATTTCAGGTCGGGTAAAACATATTTATTCGATCTACCGCAAAATGAAGAGTAAAAATCTGAGTTTTGATCAGCTTTATGATATTCGCGCGTTACGCGTCTTGGTTAAATCTGTCGCAGAGTGTTATCACGCTTTAGGCATTGTGCATCAAATTTGGCGTCATATTCCTCATCAGTTCGATGACTATATTACCAACCCAAAAGCCAATGGTTATCGCTCTTTGCATACTGCGGTGATTGCAGAAAATAAATCCTTGGAAATCCAGATCCGAACCAAAGAAATGCATGAAGAAGCAGAGTTGGGGGTATGTTCACACTTCAATTATAAAGAAGGCTCGAAAACCACTGACTATTCATTTAATCATCGTTTGCATTCTTTACGTGCAGTGCTTGAACATTATCAAGAACGTACCGAAACCAGTGCGCATCCCAATGAAGATGAAACAGAAGATTTTGAACAAATTCAAGATTTTGAAGGTTTTGAAAAAATCTATGTGTTTAGTCGTGATGGGGATATTAAAGAATTACCACGCGGATCGACGGTGCTTGATTTTGCTTATCATGTGCATACCGAGGTCGGCAATAAGTGCTATGCATCACGGGTCAACCAACGCTATGTGCCGTTAACCTATACCTTAAAAACAGGCGAACAGGTTGAGATTTTAACCAAGAAAGATCGAGAACCCAATCGTGATTGGTTGGTTAACTCTTTGGGTTATATTAAAACAGCACGTGCGCGTGACAAGTTGCGCCACTGGTTTAGACAACAAGATCGCAGTAAAAATTTGGAAGTTGGGCGTGAGTTGCTCAATAAAGAACTTTCACGTTTAGCGATTCACCCGAAAAGTATTGATTTAAGTGATTATTGTAATCATTTCAATGTGAAAACTGGGGATGACATTCTTGTGTCATTGGTGAGTGGGGAAATTAGCCTGCATGCCTTGATCAATCAAGTCAATCGCCACATGCACTTAGATCAGGATGAACCAGAGTTAGTTTTAAAACCAACATTAAATCCACGCGCAAGTCATACCTTGTCGGCGCATGGAATTTTAATTGATGGTTTGGACAATGTTGAATTACATATTGCACAATGTTGTCAGCCCGTTCATGGTGAATCGATTGCTGGATATATCACATTGAATCGTGGTGTTAGTATTCACAAGGTTGCATGCCCAGATTATATGCGCATGATCAAGTTAGAACCTGATCGTGCGGTTGAAGCAGATTGGGAAATGCAACCGACACGTGGGCAAAGTGTGCAAATTGTGGTGGAAGCGTATGATCGCCGTGGTTTGTTAAAAGATTTGACCCAAGTGATTTTTTCAGATCAGATCAATATCCGTCAGGTGAATACGATTTCTGAAGCAGATGGTATTGCCAATATGAAATTGTTGATTGAAGTGAAAGGCTTGGCACAATTGTCTCGCCTCTTGGCGAGATTGGAACAACAGCCTGGCATTATCAGTGCTCGACGCTTGGTTCAAGGCAATTAGTTCGCTGTTCTGACCTCATTTATTTCAAAAAAACCTGCACAATGCAGGTTTTTTTGATTTGAAATCACCCTATAAAAATTACACGCTACATTTTTTTGAGTTTTGGTAAATGGCGATATTTTCTATGTTGGCTTGAGCATCAGTCATAAGTTGAGTATCGACTTGACCAGGATCTGACTCAGTCGAGACCTTATTGGCAAAGCCTCCAGCTTTGGATACTGTATCAGAGCCCCCACCAAAAGCATTTAAAGCACTACTTGCAAGACCCGCCCATTTACTAATGGTTTTGCCCGTTGCCTTAGTTTCAGAAGAGGAGAGCACGCGGCTTGCATTGGCTTTTTCAACAGCAAGCGCAGCACAATCCATACTTTTTAGTTCAGTAGTGCTCAGTGGGGCAGCAGTTAGGATTGTACTTGATGCAAGTATGGTTATTGTTAGGAGTGTTTTTTTCATTGTTTATTCCATTTGCACATTGGAAACAAAACTATAAATTAAAATAACAAAAACAAAAATTACAAAGCTGTCAGGAAGCGAAATAGGCGCTTTCCATAAGGCGGCATTACAATCAAAATCTAAAATATTTTTATATCAATATAAATGGGCTAAGCCTATACGCCATAATTGTTTTATGACCTATAGGCGAGCAAAAATTATTTTTTGGTGAGCAGTAAATTGGCTAAACGATTGACAAACTGGGGGCTGATTGCAGACAGTTGGAACATAATTTTGGTCTTAAATCCCACAGGCGTATGCGTAGCCGTTAAGATGCTTCCTTTGGCTTTGACTAAGGCAAACACTTGTTCGGCAACATCTTGGGGCGTGAGACTGACTCCAATATTTTGAATCGCGCCTGCATCCATGTCTGTCACCATCGCTGTTTGGACAAAAAGCGGCATCACATCCAGTACACGAATGCCGTATTTTTGCCATTCGATATCTAGCCCTTCTGTAATACCGCGTACGGCAAATTTACTGGCAGAATAAGAGACTAAGTCTGCTTGTCCATAAATGGCTGATGCTGAGGAAAGATTGATGATACGCGCAAATTTTGCTTCTTTCAGATAGGGAAGTGCGGCATGACAGCCATTTAAAACGCCATTGACATTGATATTGATTGTGCGGTGATGGTCACTAATCTGAGTTTTTTCAAAATCTCCAGAATAAAGAATCCCAGCATTATTGACTAAAATGTTGAGGCCATTTGCCCATTGAGAAAATTCTTTAAGCGCGGTTTGCCATTGTGCATAATCGCTCACATCTAATTTGCCCGCTTTGGCATTGTCACCCAATTGATCTGCTAAAATTTGAGCCTGCGCTTCATTGATATCATAAATACCAACTTGATAACCTTGTTGGTAGAATAGACGTGCAATCGCAGCCCCAATCCCTTGCGCAGCACCACTAATGAATATGCTTTGACTCATTGCAGCATCCTTTTTAGTTTATTTTGATTGCAAAGAGTTGAACATAAAATATGCATAACAACAAGTGTTGTGCAGTCATTTGTTATTGATCTTAAAGGACATAAAATGCAACAGCTATTCGCCATCATGAAACAATTACGTGCAGAATGCCCTTGGGATCGTGAACAGACACCTGAAAGTTTAACGCACTATGCGATTGAAGAAGCATATGAAGTGGAAGAAGCAGTACGTTCTGGTGATATAGATGAAATTAAAAATGAATTAGGTGATTTATTGCTACAAGTGGTTTTTCAATCACAGATGTACAGTGAGCAGGGGGCTTTTGATTTTAACGATGTTGTCGATGTACTTTGTCAAAAATTGATCCGACGCCATCCACATGTTTTCCAAAAACAACAATTTGATAATTTAACCCCTGAACAAGTGTCGGTGTTGTGGCAGGAAATTAAACAACAAGAAAAACAGGGCAAAACTCAATCTCGATTAGATGCGGTAAAACATGGTCCCGCTTTATCTCAGGCAGAAAACATTCAAAAAAATGTCGCAAAAGTAGGCTTTGATTTTCCTGATGTGGCGCAGGCCTACGATAAAGTCAAAGAAGAATTGGCAGAGTTTGAAGAGGCGCTGCAATCGGAAAAACCTGATGAAATTATGGAAGAATTTGGTGATTGTTTATTTTCTTTAATCAATGTAGGGCGTAAACTAGGCATTTCAAGTGAGATGGCGCTGTTAGGAACCATTTATAAATTTAAATCTCGCTTTGCTTATATTGAAGATCAAATCAATTTTAAAAATAAAAGATTAGAAGATGCGTCTTTAGAAGAAATGGATCTCCTTTGGGACCAGGCAAAGCAACAATTAAAATCAAAGGTTAGCAATGAGTAATCAGTATTTTTATTTTAATCGTGTAGTAAAACTAATTAAATTATCTTTTTTATTGGTGCTTTTGAGTTGCTCCTTGAGCTTGTATGCACAACAGTTTGATCAAGCTTATCTCAACTGGAAAGCACAACAACAGGCCCATGATGCACAATTAAAAAAAGTCGATGATCAATACTATCTTTCGCGACCGAATAGCCAAACATCACCATCGAATAGCAATCACAAAGGCCCATCATCACCTACTCAATCTTTAAACAGCTCAGCTTTAAAAGTCAGTTTAAACTCTGCAAGTGTCGAGCAATTACAACAGCTCACGGGTGTGGGAGCAAAGAAAGCACAGGCGATTATTGCTTATCGCAATCAGAATGGCGGATTTAAAAGTATCGATGACTTAAAAAAGGTCAAAGGGATTGGCGAGAAACTTTTCGAGCAGAATAGGGCACGACTGAGTTTATGATGGGTTTAAGAGCCTGTAGATCGACGAATTATCAATAGTCCATAAATTCAAGTGAAGTTTGCGAGAATCAAATTGCCCTTTAGCTGTGTAAGCGATATCATTAGCACAATTATGATTTTTACGTCCTGACGTAGGAGACAGTGTCTTTTGCAAACTTTGCGTGCGTCAAAGTGTGGGTTATCCACCGCTCAATTACCTTCCTCCATTTTAGATGTTATTGATTCTTTAACTAAAGCTGGCTATGAAGCTTATATAGTCGGTGGTGGTGTACGTGATTTAATGCTTGGCTTAAATCCGAAAGACTACGATGCTGTGACCAATGCAACACCTTCACAGGTGAAAGAGGTATTTGGTCGTCGTTGCCGAATTATTGGGCGACGTTTTGAATTGGCACATGTGTATTCAGGTCGTGAATTGATTGAGGTGGCGACATTCCGTGCCCCACCGAAAAAAGCCATTACCTCTGCACAAGGGATGATTTTACGTGACAACAATTGGGGAACAATAGAGCAAGATTTTGCTCGACGTGATTTTTCCATTAATGCCATGTATTACCAACCTCGAAAAGGGGAAGTGCTCGATTTTTGTAATGCTATTGATGATATAAAAACCAAAACTTTAAGACTATTGGGTGATCCAGCACTTCGTTTTGAAGAAGATCCAGTACGGATGTTGCGTACATTACGTTTTGCTGCGAAGTTAAATTTTAGTATAGATCCTAAAATATTAGACGTTTTTACCCAAGAAATGACACAATTGCTGCGTGATGTTTCTCCGCATCGTTTATATGATGAGTCGCAAAAATTATTCACCATGGGGCATTTGCATCGTGTGATGCCGATGTTGATTGAATTTGGTATTTGGAAGCAATTATTTGCTGATATTAGCCCTGAGATTACCCAATTTATAGAGCGTGCAGCGAAAAATACTGATCAACGGATTCAAATGGGTAAAACCATTAATCCTGCATTTTTCTATGCGGTATTGCTTTGGAATAATTTCTTAGCGCGTTGTGATTTCTACCATGCTAAAGGTGTTGTTGCTGCAGAAGCACGAGCTCAAGCAGGCTTAGATGTGTTAAAACGTCAAGCGACACGAACCATTATTCCTCGTTTTGCCGAAACCTTTATTCGTGAAGTCTGGGAAATGCAAAGTCGTTTGCTCAACCCGAAACCACAACAGATTGAAGCGCTTTCGGGTCATGCACGTTTCCGTGCAGGATTTGATTTCTTGCTGTTGAGAGAGAAGTCAGGTGATGCTTCTACCAATGGCATGGGTGCATGGTGGGAAGCTTACCAAGACATGTCGACTGATGAGAAAGAACGTGCAATTGGCAGTTATAATCGTCAGCGTGCCAAGAGTCGTAAGAAACTTGCTGAAGTTGCCCCTGTTGAAGATGTAAAAGCAACAGCTTCCATGCAAATTGAACCATTGGTGAAAGAACAAGAATCTCGTAGCCGTCGTTCACGGGCTAAACCAAACTCAACATCATCTCAAGATTTTAGAAGTAGAAGTGATGCTCGAACGGCAGTAAACAAAGGCGAGATTACAGCGGATCATCCAATCACCAAGCGTAGACGCGTACAACGTGATTTAAGCAGTGTGATTTTTGGACCGACCCAATCATGATTAAAACCTATATTGGTTTAGGCAGTAATTTAGGTGATTCTGAGCAAATTCTACGGGAAGCTGTAGAAAAACTCAGAAACTTAGGTGTTGTTACTGTTTCAAAGCTGTATCAAAGCCCACCGATGGGGCCTCAAGATCAGCCAAATTATCACAATGCAGTTGCAGAATTACACACTGATTTAGCGCCTTTGGCCTTGCTGGATGAGTTGCAAGGTATTGAAAATGAATCGGGTCGAGTACGTTTACGCCGTTGGGGTGAGCGTACTTTAGATTTAGATCTTTTGCTTTATGCTGAAAAAAACATTATAAATGAGCGGCTCACAGTACCGCATATTGGTATTTTAGAGCGTGATTTTGTGGTGATTCCATTGTTGGATCTCGATCCTGAGCTTCAAGTCAATGGACAATCATTGCAAAAGTTAGATTTCGTGCAACATTCAACCCTTAGTGTTTTAGCAGATCAGTCATGGGCTGATTAAAGGATTGAATGGGCAGAGGAACTCTCATTGATAGAGGAATATCGTCATGATTAGCCTAAGTGATTTAAGACAATTCAAAACTCAGGGACGTAAATTTTCATGCTTAACTTGCTATGATGCAAGTATGGCAAAAGGTATGGAAGTTGCTGAGATTGACACCATTTTGATTGGTGACTCTTTAGGGATGACAATCCAAGGGCATGATTCTACCTTGCCTGTGACTGTTGCAGATATGGCCTATCATACTGCTGCTGTACGTCGTGCAAATCAACATGCGTTTGTCCTGTGTGATTTACCCTTTATGAGTTATGCCACGCTCAATGATGCGTTGCTCAATTCAAAAACCGTGATGCAAGCGGGCGCTCAAATGGTGAAAATTGAGGGCGGTGAGTGGCTGGCTGAAACTGTAGAAGTTTTGACACGAAATGGTATTCCTGTTTGTGTACATTTGGGTTTAACACCACAATCGGTGCATGTTTTTGGTGGTTATAAATTACAAGCGAAAACACGTGAATCAGCAGATCAACTGATTGCGGACTGTAAAGCTGTAGTCGAGGCAGGTGCCGCTGTGTTATTGCTCGAATGTGTTCCGGCACAGATGGGTAAAGAAATTGCTGAATTATTCCCACACGTTCCTGTGATTGGCATTGGTGCTGGTGCAGATACCGATGGTCAAGTACTTGTGGTGCAAGATATGCTTGGTTTGACGTTTGGTAAAGTGGCACGTTTTGTACGTAATTTTATGAAAGAACAAGCAGGGGAAACTGCAATCGTGGATGCATTCAAGGCATATCATGTTGCTGTACAAGAGCAATCATTCCCTGCCAAAGAACATACTTTCCAAGTAGAGCTGTAAACATGAAAACAGAAACGACCATTCAAGGATTAACAGCATCACTTCAGCCTGCTCGATCGGCACGTAAAATCATTGGTTTTGTACCGACGATGGGAAATCTACATCAAGGCCACTTAAATCTGGTTCGTGAAGCTCGTAAATTATGTGATGTGGTGGTGGTCAGTATTTTCGTCAATCCAATCCAATTTGGACCGAATGAAGATTTTGATAATTATCCTCGTACACTTGAGCAAGACAGTAATTTACTTGCTGAAGTGGGTTGCGACATTGTTTTTGCACCTTCTGTGGAACAAATGTATGGTAAATTCCCGCGCTTAACCAATATCAGTGTAGGCGAAATTACCAATGATTTGTGCGGTTTACAACGTCCCGGTCATTTTGATGGTGTCGCTGTCGTTGTCACCAAATTGTTTAATATTGTACAGCCGAACTTTGCATTTTTTGGACAGAAAGATTATCAACAATTGGCTGTGATTAAGCAGGTTGTTCGTGATTTGAATATGCCAATTGAAGTGATTGGTGTACCAATTGCACGTGCTGAAGATGGTTTGGCCTTAAGTTCTCGTAATGGTTACTTATCTGAACAAGATCGTCAAACAGCTCCTGTTATTTTTAAGAGCTTAACGACTGCTGAACAAGATTTACATGCAGGTAAAGCACTTGCAGATGTCTTGGCACAAATTTGTGAAAGTTTAAATGATGCAGGGTTAATTGTGGATTATGTCGAAGCACGTAGCCCAGCGTTGCAAAAAGTTGAACAATTCGACCAAGATGTTGTATTGTTTGTTGCAGCGAAATTAGGCAAGACTCGTCTGATTGACAATTTACAAGTAAAACATTTTACATAAACTTTGCTTTTAGGATCGCCATGCCATGAAGCGCATACTTATCGTAACAGGACAGTCTGGTTCAGGTAAATCATCTGCTTTGCAGGTGCTTGAAGATTTGGGTTATTACTGTATCGATAATTTGCCTTTGGCATTGCTTCCTGAAATCGTTGAAAAGCTGGATAGAGAAAACAATTTAGAGTTATTGGCACTCGGTGTCGATGTTCGAAGTGCCAAAGAAGATTTACAAGGTTTTGATCAGGTTTTTCAACAGTTACAGAAACATGGTAGTGTAGACGTTATTTATTTAACGACTCGTGATCAGGAGTTGATTTCGCGTTTTAGTGCATCGCGACGTCCACATCCTTTATCAAACCGCTTCCAAAGTTTGAATGAATGTATTCAAGAAGAAAAAAATTTATTGCTCCCAATTCAACTGCGAGCAACAGTACATATCGATACAACGGATAAAAGTGTACACGATTTAAAAGATACCTTATTGTCCAAACTGGGACAGTCCGATAAACTCATTTTAATTTTGCAATCTTTTGGTTATAAACATGGTATTCCATTAGATGCAGATTTTGTTTTTGATGTAAGGCATTTGCCGAATCCACATTGGGATTTAGAGTTACGTAAATATTCGGGTTTAGATGAACCAGTACGTAAATTTTTAGAAGCCAGCGAGCAAGCAAATGAGATGTATCAAGACATCTATCAGTTTTTAAATAAGTGGTTGCCTGCTTTTTCGGAAGGTCATCGTCACTATATTACAGTGTCAATTGGCTGTACGGGGGGGCAACATCGTTCGGTTTATATTGTGGATAGGTTGAAAAAGGCTCTTGAGTCGAAATGGACTATTCAGGTATTACATAGAGAAATGAAGCACTGGTCATGATTGACACAACTGTTGACGTAATTAATAAATTAGGATTACATGCGCGTGCATCTGGAAAACTAATCGAAGTCACGACTAAATTTAAATGCTCTATTCAAATTGGTAAGGGTGACAAGTTAGTCGATGCCAAGAATATCCTTTCTTTACTTATGCTCGGAGCTGGTAAAGGAACCACCTTGCGTCTAGTGATTGATGGTGCAGATGAAGAAAAAGCTTTGTCTGAAGTTCAAGCACTGTTCGCAGATAAATTTTACGAGGCAGAATAATCGTGGCACGTCGTCCGCAACGTTTTACTGAAGATGATTTTGAGTCTTTAGAAGGGCGTGCAAGTAAAACCGAACAGAAAAAAGCTGTACAACGTATGGCTGCTTTAGGTGAACAACTCGCAGAGTTGTCGAAGAAACAAATTGAATCTTTACCTGTTGAAGATCGGTTGATTGAGGCTTTGCTTGATGTGCAATTGATCACATCTTTTGAAGCACGTCGCCGTCAATTTCAACGGATTGGTAAGCTTTTGCGTAATGAAGATGAAGCCATCATTTTGTCTTATTTAACCCCTAAACAAGGGATTAAAAAGTTGGCGCAATTGGATCGTTGGGTTGATCGAATGATTGAACAGCGTGATCCTGCAATTAAAGAATTCTGTAAATCTTACAATGCTGCAGAAAGTCATTCTTTACGTCAGCATGTATTGCGTATTCATCGGGATATCACCCGCCAAGCCACTGCTGAAGAATTAGCGGCTTCTAAACTTAAGTTATTAAATTATGCCCAACAAGTGGCTTTGATTTCGGATAATTCCAAGTAAATTCAAGTAAAATATCGTGACAAATAAAAAACGACCCTTTTGGGTCGTTTTTTATATTTAGCCGAGATAGATTAAACTTTTGATGGCATTATGGGCATGTTTTCGCCTGCTTTAAATTCTGGCTGGAATTTAACAACGCATTTACCATCGATGATTTTGTCATTCATTTTTACTTGAATTGCCTTGCCATCAGTTTGGCCTGCACATGATTTTTGAATCGCATCCCACTGTGCTTTACGTTCTGCACGTTTTTGTGCAAATTCTTGCTTAATTTGAGCACGTTGCTCTTCGGTCATGTCTTTCATACGTGGTCCTTCATGATGCATCATACGGCCACGTTGTTCTCCATCACGACGGTAATCCTGTTTCATTTCTTTCATCGCCTTGTGATCAGGCTTGAATACGATATTACATGTACCATTAATATTTTGCTGACCTGCTGTCACCTGAACCGTTTGACCAATTGCTTTGCCATCACAGGCTTTTTGCATTTGTTGGCGTAACGCTTTATGTTGAGCACGTTTCTGTTTCATTTCTTCGCGTTGTTCTGGTGACATTTTATGATGTCCACCATGCATCATTGGACGGCCATCTGGACCTTCTTTAGGACCAGGATTGGATTGACAGGCCGTCAAAGCCCCTGCAGTTAAAATACTTGCTGATACCAGTGCGATTTTTGTCATTGCTTTCATTGTTACTACTCCAATGAATATTTTGATGTTCTGTTGATACAGTAAAGATTAAATAATAATGATGTAGAAACAATGGAGAGAATTTTGAGCAACTGTTGGGTACAATGTTGAAATGAGAAGAAAAACGTGAGACCAGTTTTGAAAATACGTCGAGTTCCCATTGCATTACGCTTATTTCTGACCGTTTTATTGACAACTTTAGTCATTACAACAGTGAGCTTGGGTGTTTTACATTGGACCATGCAAAAGAACTTTGCCAGATATGTTGCAGATGTTGAAATGCAGAAACTTGATCATCTGATCGAAAACTTGGCAGATGTATATGGAGTCTATCAAGACTGGGGTAACGCGGTTCAAGCACAGATTTTGCAAATTGAAGGTGATGCTGCGCCTGATGATTATGATAAATTATCACGCTGGTGGCTACGTCGCCAGTATGATATCGCTTTACAGCAACGCTACTTTAAAGAACATACGATGGTGGCGACTTTGGGACAAACGGACGGTGCCGTTCATAAGTCTCAACTGGATAAAGAAGAACTGAAAATTCTCGAAGAAAATTTACCCTCAGCTTATCAACCCTTTGAAGGTTTGAAATTTCCGCTTAGTTCAAATCAAAACTTATATAGACCCTCAGATCGTAAAGGAAATAAACCGCCTATAGGCAAAGACAAGGGGCATCTTTCAGCGGGACAGGAAGCATCAGCTTCTGTAGCGAAAGAAGCGCCAACGCGAGATCCGATGCGAACGGTAAATCCGCAGAATGGCAAAAAGATATTTGTGTCATTGCCTGACCGTTTGGGGCTGAGTTCACGACTTTCTTTATATGATGCAAAACAACAGTTTATTTTAGGTGAACCGTCAGATGACCAGGTGTCTTATCGTCCGATTTTAGTCAATGACGAAGTGGTCGGTTACTTGGGTTTAAAACCAGTTTTAGATCAGGATGATGCGCTGAGTATTAACTTCTTTAGTAATCAAAAGCGTTATTTAGTGCTGATTTATATCTTCACCTTCTTATCAAGCTTGGTTGCCGCATTGTTATTGGCGACTTATTTTAAAACACCGATTCAACGTTTATTGAACGCAACTCGCGAATTAACCAAAGGTAACTACCAGCATCAAGTGGTGATTAACCGCAATGATGAATTAGGAGACTTGTCAACAGAGTTAAATCAACTGGCTGTCATTCTCGACCAGCATGAAACATCACGCCGTCAGTGGGTTGCAGATACTTCACATGAGTTAAAAACGCCATTGGCAGTATTGCAAGCACAGATTGAAGCCATGCAGGATGGAATTCGCAAGCCGACACCAGAACATTTTGAAGCGATGTTACGTCAGGTCACGAGCTTGAAAAAGCTCACACAGGATTTAGCCGATTTGGCGCAAGCTGAAGCACAACAATTAAAATGCTACTTTGCAGAAATTGATCCTTGGTTGGTGGTTTTACAGGAAATCGAGAATTTTAAACCTAAATTTGAACAGGCTGATTTAACAATTTCAGCCACAGGTGAGGGAGCGAAATTACAATTAGATATAGATCGCTTTAAGCAAATTATGGTCAACTTACTTGGAAATAGTATTCGCTATACTGAAGCAGGTGGTGAAGTCCAAGTGCATACAGAGCAAGATGCAGATTCTTGGAGTGTGATCGTTGATGATAGCCCATTGGGTTTGAGTGATGAACAGATTGTACACTTGGGCGAACGTTTCTATCGTGTGGATAATTCACGTACACGTAGTACAGGCGGTACAGGATTGGGATTGGCTTTATCAGGTAAAATTGCACAAACACTCGGTGGTCAGCTTACTTTTGATCATTCGCCATTAGGCGGTTTGCGTTGCAAACTGACATTTTCAAAACATACTAAAGTTTAAAAGGAATAGTACAACATGAAGCATATCATGCTGGTAGA
Organism: Acinetobacter sp. BIGb0196; assembly: GCF_011759595.1. NCBI lineage: Bacteria > Pseudomonadati > Pseudomonadota > Gammaproteobacteria > Moraxellales > Moraxellaceae > Acinetobacter > Acinetobacter sp. BIGb0196. The sequence goes on from NZ_JAAOZA010000001.1 coordinate 400,025, forward strand.
GGATGAAGTTGAACTTGCGCAATTGGTGCGGGATTATCTAGAAGCAGCGGGCTTTGAAGTCAGTATGTTTCATGATGGTCAAGAAGCGTATGACAGCTTCCTGCAACGCAAGCCAAGTTTAATGGTGTTGGATTTGATGGTCCCGCGTATGGATGGTTTGACCATTTGCCGTAAAGTGCGTGAGCAAACCGACTTACCGATTATCATGGTGACTGCACGAACTGAAGAAATCGATCGTGTCTTGGGTTTAAATATGGGAGCAGATGACTATGTCTGTAAACCTTTTAGCCCAAAAGAGTTGGTGGCACGTGTACAAGCGGTATTACGCCGTTTGGAACGTAAAGCTGAACCTGAAGCCAATGACTTATTTCGTATTGATAAAGCACAACAACGTATCTGGTATCAACAAAAATCGTTGAATTTAACGCCAACTGAATTCCGTCTTTTAGAGCTTTTCCTCGAACATTTGGGACAAGTCTATTCTAGAGCGCAACTTTTAGACCATATTAACCCAGATAGTTTTGATGTTGCTGACCGTGTTATTGATAGTCATATCAAGAACTTACGTCGTAAAATATCTGAAGCAGCGGAAACCGGAAATCGTCATGAATGGGTACAAGCTGTTTATGGCGTAGGCTACCGTTTTGAATATCCAGAAGATTAAGTTTTCGACATTTTAAGTTCTTCGTTGTGGATAAACACAGGTTTATCCACAGATATTGTGGGTAAATGTTTATAAATGTAAAAAGTTATGTTTGAAAAATAAACATATAACTTTATGTTTATTGATACATTCTGATTTTGACTGAATCGTGTATAGATAGAGTTTAGGTCTGTTAATCTAATGTGCGATCCAAAGCCCGCTAATTATTTAATGTGTTGATAAACCGCCAATACCTGCTTTTGGGCTTTGGTCAGGCTCTTGGCCACAAGTTCATAAGAGCCTTCAACCAAGTCTTGAATCAGATCAGCACTGATCTGTTCGCCTTCATAGATTGAAATCCAATGACGTTTATTCATATGGTAGCCCACCTGAATCGAGGGGTAGAGATCTCTCAACATTTCGCCATGATCAGGTTCAACTTTTAAATTAATCAGTTTTTTGCCATGCAGTTCAGAGCCTAACATAAACATTTTTCCCATCACTTTAAAAACAGGAACATCCTCACCAAAAGGATAGTCAAGTTCGGATTTAGGCAAATGTGACGCAATCTTAAATGCTAAAGTTCGGATTTCTTCACCAGTCATCACTGTCTCTTTTTAAAATATTATTTATGAATAAATGCTAATCACTGTTCCATCATCGACCAGTTTCCAAATTTCATCCATATCTATATTTCTAACGGCAATACACCCCCATGTCCAGTCATTTCTAGGTAAGTAGGTCATTAAACTCGGGAGTTTTTCCACTTGTGAGCGTGTTGCTGAACCATGAATCATAATGTCGCCACCAGGAGAAACGCCAAGTTGGTTGGCTTTAGATTTATCCTGTTGGTTTGGATAGGACACATGCAGCGATTTATAAAATGCACTATTGGGATTACGCCAATCTAGAATATAACGACCTTCAGGGGTTTTTCCATCACCTTCTTTAACTTTATGTCCAATAGGATCAAAGCCTAAGCGCATTGGATATGTTCGTATGTCTTGATCATGATGCATGAGTTTAACAATACGATCCGATTTATAAACTTTAACTTCGGTGATTGGCGTGTTTTGACGAAGACGTTGAATCTCTTGCTCAGATAAATTCTGCACATGTATAGCAGCATTTGCGGTTGGAATAAATTGATTATATTTTTGATAAGTCCAGACACTTGTTATAGCTATAGCCAAAAGAATCAAGCATGGAATGAGGTATTTTTTATTCATTTTAGAATACTAATGTTGTAAAACCCTGTATTGCCTAAATTTTATTCATTCTAAAGATAAAAGCTGTAGTTAATTTGTGATTGTGGATTTATCCTGTGGATAAACACAAGTTTATCCACAGAAATTGTGGGTAACTATGATGGGGCAGATCAAAGAAAGTGATTCGGCAATTTATTTGATCAAGACGAACAACTCACCATCACTTCAGGAACGTCGCTCGGTAAAGGCGCTAAATCTTTGGCTGTTTCTAAATCCGTTTGTTTGGTAAACGGCTGACTAAGCAATTTAAATAGACGATCAACCTCAGAAAAATCATCACGTTCAGCCTGTTCAATGGCTGTTTGTAGCATATGATTTCTTAAAATATAGACTGGATTGGCCTTTTTCATTTCTGCATCAAGTACATCAATATCTTGCTGCTCACGAATACTGTGATATTGCGTCAAGAAGTTTTCAAATTGAAAGCGATCTAGGCAATCATCTTTAATAGCTTCGTATTCTTTATTCTGTAAGCGAAGAAAACTGTCAGTATAGTCGAGTTGCTCACTTTGTAGAATTCTTAAAAATACCATACCACAATCAAAACTATCTTTATGGAAGGCGGGTAGTCCAAGTTTTTGGCATAGCCCATGGGTATAATGTTCTAGAAAGGTCGGTTCAAAATGCTCTAAACATTCGACGAGGTCTTGCTTAAATTGTTCTTTATTTTCTGCTTGTGCCAGTGGAATTAAATTGTTTAACCAATTCCATAAGTTCCAATGTGCAATACTCGGTTGGTTTTGGTAGGTATAACGACCATTGTAATCACTATGATTGTTAATCCAATTGGGACGGAAACGCTCCATAAAACCATAAGGGCCAAAATCAAGGGTAGAACCTGTAATATTGAGATTATCTGTATTCATAACCCCATGTGCAAAACCCACCAATTGCCATTTTGCGATCATGACAGCGGTGTTTTGAATCACTTGCGTTGCAAATGCTAGAACAGTGTCTTCAAACTTTTGCTGTTCAGTACTCAAACATTGTGGATAGTGCCATTCAATACATTTTTGGGTAAATTCAGTGAGTAATTCAGGCTGATATTGATTAATCCATTCAAAATGCCCTAAACGGATGTGGCAATCCGAAGTGCGTAACATCATTGCACCAAGTTCAAGTTTTTCTCGTTGTACGCCTTGGGTTGAAGAAGTAAAGCCTACGGAATTGCTTGAAGGAACCCCCAGTGCATTGAGTGCATGACCCGCTAGATATTCACGAATCACAGAACGTAATACAGCACGTCCGTCTCCCATACGAGAGTAGGGGGTTGAGCCTGCACCTTTTAAATGTAGGTCAATGGTTTGACCTTGTCGATTTAAAATTTGCGCTATCAATAGGCCACGTCCATCCCCCAATTGACCTGCCCATTGTCCAAATTGATGCCCTGCATAAACCATGGCAAGGGGATGAAATTCAGCAAAGGTTTTTTGTCCACTACAAATTTCGACCCATTGGGCTTTTTCATCTTCAGACCATTGTAATTCATCCGCAAGCGCAGCATTAAAATGCCCAGCCTTTGCACCTTTCAGTGGACTAGGCATTTGCTCATGGTAGAGCTTTGAATCGAGAGATGGATAACGTGGGGCAAATTGCATAGCGATCGGTCACAATGGTTTTACTTGTCCCTCTCAATATAGCAAAGTTTTAAGCTGTTGAGATAATGTCGACTGTTTTAGTCAACAATAAATAGTTTTGCACCAAATGCGGTAGAAGAACGATGCGCTTCAGCTTGGTCTGCAACTTGATAACTCATCCCTGCTTTTAAGGTAAAGGTACGTCCATCATCAAGTTCAGTGTGCAATTCACCTTCTAAGCAAAACAGGATATGACCTTTAAGACACCAGTGATCAGCCAAATAATCGACAGAATATTCAACCATTCGCACTCGAATATTATCAAATTGTTGTGTACGCCAAAGCGCAAAACCTTGCTCACCCTCATGGCGCGTTGTTGGAACTTCTGCCCAGTTGGTAATGCCAAAGGGGATGTTATTAATTTGCATATTATTTTCTCTCAATATTCTCAGTATGAATGTCTGTAAAAAATGGATAAAAGAAAAGCCCCTTTCGGAGCTTTGCTTTTGATGTGTATTGAGAATTAAGAAACAACGTTCTTTTTGATTCCACGCATCAATGTTTCTAAACGTTCACGATGGAAAGCAAGTTTCTGTTCGACCAATTGGAAATCAACTTTGAGTTTGACATCCATTTGGTGGATCTTTTCAGCAACAGATGCTTTTTTCGCTTGTAGCTCTTGTTCTTTTAACGCAGCCCAATCATTTAACGTATTGGTGAATGCTTCATATTCTTGCGATACTTTTTGTTTCATCGCGATGATGTCTGCATTGACGTTATGACCATAAATCGCTAAATCCTGTTCAGCATATTTAAATCTCATCGCCAATTCCGCTTTTTTGATATTAAAGCTTGGGATACGACGTAGATTCTTGGCTAAACCGATTTTAGAGCACGACCAAATCAACCATTTTGTTGGATCATATTGCCACCATTTCACACCATTACGATAATCGTATTGGAAAATATGGTGATAGTTATGATAACCCTCGCCCCATGTTGCAATGGCAAGAACAAAGTTATCACGTGCAGTATTTTCGTCAGTATAAGGACGTTTGCCCCACATATGGCAGAGTGAGTTGATAAAGAATGTTACATGGTGGCTAATGATTAAGCGGAGTAAACCACCCAAGAGTAATACGCCCCACATGTCACCTACAGCCCAACCCAGTGGAACTAAAATCGCAGCATGTACAGCAATCACAAGTGGAACATAATACTTGTCTTGGAACATAACCACTTTGTCATTCAACAAATCAGGTGCATTTTTATAATTTGATTCAGCAGCAGGATAATTACGTAACATCCAGCCAATATGAGCGTACCAAAAACCATTGTTAATCGAATACGGATCTTGATCCACATCATCCACATGGCGGTGATGTGTACGGTGACCAGAAGCCCAGAACAAAATACTGTTTTGAACAGCAAAAGTTCCCATGATCATCAAAATGATTTTAAGTGGTAAAGTCGCTTCGTATGCACGATGTGCCCACAAGCGATGATAACCTGCAGTAATACCTAAACTACTGAGACCGAGTAAAACGAATAAACTAATCCAAGCTGCCGCACTAAAATCATGGTGGTAGGCATATAAAGGGATCGCAATTACTGCCACAAGGGGTAAAAACACCAAGGCAAAAACACCGATCCAATTTATTGGGGCTTTGGGTAGGGGAGCATTCATCTCCAACAGCACTCCTAAGAACCTTAATCAGGTAAAGTTAAACGCATAGCTTCAGCATTTTTCTAGGCTATACTTTCACAGATATTATCATGGGCGAACATGTGTTCACTAGTATTAGTGTACATCTGTATTGTATAAAACAGTAACAGAATAAAACATGAATTCTAGCGGTTTGATCGAAAAAAATGAATGGTTAAAACGTCGTATTTAAATGTCACAATAGTGTAAGAATTTTTCTGTCTTATCCAATTTGATTTTTAGGGGGTTAGATAATTGATTCTCAAGTTAAATTTTAATTTTGGGACCCTCAAAAGTTCAAAATAAAATTCTACTTTATTGTGTTATTAAATGGATTTGAGTTATTGAATTTGCGCTAAGGCAAGCTGCATCATTTTTGGGAAATCAGTAATTAATCCATTGATCCCCAAATCTCTTAAATGCTTAGCGCGCTCAATATCATTGACGGTCCAAACACTGATGCCCAAACCTGCACGCTGAGTTGCTTGAATGAGCTCATCTGTTGCTAATTGATTCATCCATCCAATCTGGCAGCATCCCAGTTGTAATGCTTGTTCGATCGCACGTTGTTGGATGTCATCTTCAATCAGTAGACCACGTTTAAAACTTGAGTTTTGCTGTTGTAAGGCTTGATGTATTTTTAAATCAAAACTGGTAATCACTGCGACATTTTCAAAACCTCGCAGTTGTTTTTGTAATTCGATGATGAGTTGTTCAGCGTGTTGCAATGTTTCTACAGCTTTCACTTCAACTTCAATATGTTCAAAGTCCTGCATAATCTTTAGGCTTTGGCTTAAGGTAGGGGTAATTTGTTTTTCCCAATCCATCCAGATATTGGCTTGGTTATAGGCCGCTAATTCAGTGCTGTTTAAATCATACAGTGTTTGATCTATTCCGGTCGTTCTTAAAAAATTATCATCATGCATGATAATGAGTTCATCATCTTTTAATTGTCGAACATCGAATTCAACTGCACGAATACCTAAATCGTGAATATATTGAAATCCCGCTAAGGTATTTTCAGGTGCTTCACCACGCGCGCCACGATGTCCGATAATTCTCATAATGAACTCACATTCTCATTTTCATCTGTCTAGTAATCGTTTAAGTCTTACTTTTAGCAATAACTTGACTTTATCATACTGTTAAAAATTTACTTCTAGACAGTGATTTATCGTTAAATCGTATCATTGATGTTCTTTTGCCAAAGCACTTCACTACCACCTTCTGCACGTTGTAAGGTGCGTGAAGCAACAAAAAACCAGTCGGATAATCTGTTAATTAATTGTAGAGCAGTTGCTTGAATATTTTGATCACGACTGTGTACGGTCATTAAGCTGCGTTCTGCACGACGACATACAGCACGTGCTTGATGCGCATAGCTACATGCTAATGTTCCTGAAGGTAGAATAAAGTCCTTAAGCATTGGTAAGTCTTCATTCATTTTGTCGATTTCCTTTTCAAGAAATTCAACACAAACAGGTTGAAGCAAGTTGTAGTTAGGAATACAGACTTCACCACCTAAATCAAATAGCCAGTGTTGAATTAAACTCAGTGATTTATCCCAATCGGCTTTATCGACGATGTTACTCATTGAAATTTGTGAACGTAATACACCAACAATAGAATTTAGTTCATCTACATCACCGAGAGCGGTAATACGTAAGTCATCTTTCGCTACGCGAGAACCATCTCCTAATCCAGTGGTACCTGAATCACCTGTACGGGTATAAATTTTACTTAAACGATGTCCCATAATTTTGTCCTAGAGAAAAATGAAAAGATAAAGAATAAAAAAGGATAATGTCGGTCAAAACATTATCCATAAACTGCGCTGTTTTAGATATTTTTTTGGGTGTTGCTTTTAGTAGCGGAAAGTTACCCCAACTGAAGCTTGGCGGCCACTGTTGATATACCAATCTTGTGCTGGATAATTATTGAATACTTCACGATACTCAACATCACCTACATTTTGAATGTTGGTAAAGACTTTAACATTTGGCGTTGCATTCCAATAAGCATTTAAGTCCACAGTTGCATAACCTGGAACGCGAGTTTTATTCGCAGCATCTGCATATGCTTTAGCACGTGCAATTAATGAAGCACTGATACCATAAGTTGAATTTTCTAAACCTGTGGTTAAAGTGAGTGTTTGGCGAGGACGATAGGCAATTTCATTACCATCTTTGCCATTCTCTGTCTTCACATAAGCATATGCTGTAGAGAGGAACAGGTCATCTTGATGCCATTTAACTTCTGCTTCACCGCCAGTAAATTTAGCTTTATCAACATTTTCATTACCAGCAGGGTAATTGAAAATAATCAAGTTTTTAATTTTGGTATGGTATGCAGAAAGATTTGTACTAATATTTGAGGTTAAATCGTAGTCAAAGCCAAGTTCATAAGAGGTACTCTCTTCAGGCTCTAATTTTTCATTACCACCCCATTGTGAATATAGTTCATTTAAGGTTGGTGCACGGAAAGCACTTCCGATATTGGCATATACACTTGCATTAGGTAAGAAATGATAACGTACTGCACCTTGTCCTACAGTGTGAGTACCAAAACGCTCATTATCTTCTACACGAATACCAGCTTGGGTATCAAACAACTCATTTTTGAATTGGTGTTGTAAATAGTAACCTGTGCTATTCACACTTTGATCATTTTTCAAGATGGTATTACTTTTATAATTCGCATCATTATATGTTGCACCAACCAAGACATTTTGATTTGGTGTGAATTTCCATTTTAAGTTTAAATCACCTTGGTTGTTTTCAGTATTGTAGTGAGATGCATAAGCTGGAACATTCTGTTTATCTTGAACATTTGCATACTGCGCATTCAAAATTAAATCAGGAAAAATATTATAAGCAACTTTGGCATTGATCACACGGTTTTCAAATTCGCGTGGTGCAGTATTGACAATATAGTCATTACTAAAAATATTTGTGCCTTTATTTTCACTAATCGAGGCATATGCATCAACTAGGTTTTCTTGTGAATAACCAAATTTGGCATTGTAGCCTTTTTGGTCATAGCTTGCTTTTTCACTTTTAGGTTGGCTTTCAAAAATACGTGTTCCATCGCTTTCTAAACGTTGACCACCGACCTGTGCATAGAAGCCTTGATCCGTCACTAAATTTGCTTTGGCAATCGCTTTATAAGTATTGTTTTCACCATAAATACCGGTCACTTCCGCACCAGATTTTACAGGTTTTTTTGAAATAAGTTGAACAACACCGCCAATTGCATCACTACCATACTGAACAGATGCAGGACCTTTCAAAATTTCAATTTGTTGAACGTCTGTTGTATCTAGAAAAGCAGGATATAGAGGGCCTAATTCATTTTGGCTATTTAAGCGAGCGCCATCTTTTAAAACTAATGTATGTACAGCTTTCGTACCACGAAGTGCAATTTCTGAAACTTGCCCAATACCACCACTTTGCTTAATGTAAACAGAGGGATCACGTTGGATAATATCAGAGACATTGAGTAAAGGATTTTGTTCAATTGTCTTTTGTTCAATAACTGTGAGTCGAACTGGGACATTCTTAAGGTTTTCTTCTGAACGAGTGGCTGTCACAACAATTGGTGACAATGATGCTGTCGAATCAGAAGTCAGATTTTGATTTTCTGCAAAAGCAGTAGAAGATAACCCCATCGCAATAGCGACAGCACCTACAAGTGCAGTAGGTTTAAAAATAACAGACATGATATGCTCCATACATTCACTCCCCGTGAATGATTGAGTTTAAGGGCACAACAAGCTGGTATCCGGACTTAAATATAGAACCTAAAGCGATTCAGATTATTCCACCTTCCCACAAAACATTGCAGTGGTGTAAGTCTTTTGACTTATTAAAGAATAATATTTTCATTTTACCGTTGCGGGGGCAGTGTTGGATTTCCACCAACTTCCCAAAGCCTTAAGCTAGACTTGTTGCATTTGTGTGCAGTATAAAGTTTGTTTAGTGTATAAACAATGTAAAACAGATAATCCTATAGAACTTTAACGCAAGTGAATAAATTTGCTTTACAATGATTTGCTTAAAATACTGAAAAAATCAGTTTGATCTGAACAAATTCGAGTTCAAAGCTATGCGTACCCGTGCCAAAATTTGTGGGATTACACGACCACAGGATATCCAAGCTGCTGTACAAGCAGGTGTGGATGCGATTGGTTTTGTGTTTTATGAACCTAGTCCACGTTATGTCACGATTGAATTGGCTCAGCAATTGGCACAACTTATTCCACCGTATATCAACATTGTTGGATTATTTGTTAATGCCAGTGCACAAGACATTGCACAAGTATTAGAACACGTGCCTTTGGATATTATTCAGTTTCATGGTGATGAAACTGCACAACAATGTCAGCAGATCGCACAGTATAATAAGCGCCGTTGGTACAAAGCGATTCAGATTAAACCTGATGCAAAAAATTCAGATATTATTACGACAATTCAGCAATACCAACAGGCTGGCGCGAGTGCTATGCTTTTAGATGCATGGCATCCTGAACTGAAAGGAGGGACTGGACACAGTTTTGACTGGTCTCAATTCCCTAAACTCGATATTGCTTTAATTTTGGCAGGTGGTTTAAAACCTGAAAATATTGAAGACGCTATACAAACGACTCAAGCGTATGCAGTCGATGTCAGCGGAGGCGTAGAATCCGCAAAAGGTATCAAAGACCAACAACTCGTAGAACGATTTATGCAAGGAGTCCAACGTGGATCAGCAAAGTAATCAACAAAATAGTGTGATTGACTATACCCAATTCCCAGATCAAAACGGGCATTTCGGTATCCATGGCGGACGTTTTGTGTCAGAAACTTTAATGGCAGCTTTAGAGGATTTAGAGAAACTCTATTTCCGTATGAAAGATGATGCGCAGTTTCTGGCAGAATTCGACCGTGATCTCGCTTATTATGTCGGACGTCCTAGTCCGCTTTACTATGCTGAGCGATGGTCGAAAGAGTTGGGTGGTGCGCAAATTTATCTTAAACGTGAAGACTTAAACCATACAGGCTCACATAAGGTCAATAACACCATTGGTCAGGCGCTACTTGCGAAGCTTTCTGGCAAAAAACGTATTATTGCGGAAACGGGTGCAGGTCAACATGGTGTGGCGACAGCAACAATTGCCGCGCGTTTAGGTCTTGAATGTGTGGTATTCATGGGTGCTGAAGACGTAAAACGTCAGGCCATGAATGTCTACCGTATGCGTTTGCTTGGTGCAACAGTTGTACCTGTAGAAAGTGGTTCTAAAACATTAAAAGATGCCATGAATGAAGCGATGCGTGATTGGGTAACCAATGTAGATTCGACTTACTATGTGATTGGTACAGTTGCAGGTCCACATCCATATCCGCAATTGGTACGTGATTTCCAATCGATTATTGGTCGTGAAGCACGTAAACAAATTCAAGAGCAAGCAGGTCGTTTACCTGACGCTTTGGTTGCTTGTGTCGGCGGTGGTTCAAATGCAATGGGTTTGTTCTATCCATTCTTAAATGATCAAGATGTCAAAATGTACGGTGTTGAAGCCGCGGGTTTAGGCATTGAAACAGGAAAACATTCTGCGCCATTAAATGCAGGTCATGTTGGTGTTTTACATGGTAACCGTACTTATTTAATGTCAGATGAGCAAGGTCAGATTATTGAAACACATTCAATCTCAGCAGGTTTGGATTATCCTGGTGTGGGTCCTGAACATAGTTTCTTAAAAGACATGCATCGTGTGAATTATGTGCCAATTAATGATACAGAAGCTCTTCAAGGTTTCCGTGATTTGACTCATATTGAAGGGATTATTCCTGCATTGGAAAGTTCACATGCAATGGCTTATGTGACTAAACTCGCGCCAACAATGTCGAAGGATCAAATTATTATTGCGACGGTATCGGGTCGTGGTGACAAAGACTTAATGACTGTTGCACGTATTGATGGTGTTGAAATGGTCGAGATGTAATTCATCTTACTCGATCAATTTAAAAGCCTCTTTTATAGAGGCTTTTTTATTTCTGGACTAGACAGGATCATGGGGAAACTCTACAAAAAGCACATGGAAATCATGAGCTAAATTACCCAGAATTTACCAAAAATAATCGGTTAATTTTTTATATGCGTTTTTTACAACGGGTTCGAGCTGAACCTTTTCCTGAAAAAATTGCCTGGGGATGGAAAGACACATTTGCGATTTGTATCATCCCTTTAATTATTTTAAATGGCTTTATTTTAGAAAAAATATTTGGAATCTCGATAGCTGTTAGTCTGGGCGATACCATTTTAAGAGGCGTGCTGTTTATTTTAGTGTGCTACTTATATAAGGAAATGTTGCTTACGCATTGGCAAAAGTATAAACAGGCCTTTTGGCGCTCAAGTGTCTTAGTGGTGGTTGGTGCAATCGTGCTACAAGTGGTGATCTCACTGACACGTCAGCTTTTACCCCTCGGGCCGAGTACACAAGAAAAAAGCCTGATTGATCCTGAACATATTCCTTTTCTCAGTCTGTTGATCATTAGCTTGGGTCCACTATTTACTGCGCTTTTAGAAGATATTGTGTTTCGCTATACTTTATTGCAAAAGTTATTTATCCAACCGTGGTTATGGCGCATTGTACTGATTATATTGAACTCTATATTATTTGGTTTGATCCATTATCATAATTTTGACGGAAATTTAATCGCGACAATCAGCTTTATGAGTGCAGGTTTATTTTTAAATCTGATCTATTTGTGGACACGCAATATTTGGCATGTATTACTCATTCATTTTTTGAACAATGCCGTATTATCTGTGGGTGGGATTTTATTATTAAAACTTGTTCAAACATTAACTTAGTGACTGAATATGTCTAGTTTATTTATCGTTATGTTGGGTGGCCGTCATGCACGTGCCAATGTTGAAGTTCATGATGTGGTTCTTGCCGTAGGCGATTCACTTGAAGAGGTTTATCCTCAATTAAAAAATGCGTGGTTTGGTGAGCAACAGGGCTTACACATCGACGCATGGCAAAAATTACAGGCTTTAGTGTTTGAAAATAAGAAATATCAAATACATTTTACTGATGCGCAACCGAATGCATCAGATCAGAAGCTTTGGCTAATTAATTTAGGCGGCTATGATGTAAATGAGTTTGGTGAGTTACACCGCTATATCCTGATTGTTGCTCAAGATGCGATTGAAGCGAAAGCCAAGGGTAAACAGCATTTTGCAGGGCATTGGCAAAAACCACATACCGATCGAGTTTTAGAGGTAGATGATTGTCTGGCGATAGATCAGGTATATGGCCGTTATGTGCAATTGGTTGAAGTAGATTTGAATGCTGATTCTCATGCAGAGCTTGACCAAAGTGTTTGGGAGAATACCTATTTGACCATCTGAGTTGTCATCGCTTGATCTGCTTAAAAAGGGCGCTGTATTGCAGCCTTAAAAGATTAAGCGGATCTTAATTTTAAAAAATTGACATCAATCATTGCATTGCTCTCTCATAATCTAGTCAGTGTAACAACAGAAACTTCGCAATGTTTTCAACAAGTTTACATAGACTAAAAACTCAAACAAAACACTGCGGAGTGTGATCAATGAGCGGTTTATTAGACGAGTTAGGTAAAATTGCAGGTGCAGTGATTGCTGAGCAAAGTGTCGATACGTTAGATCCTGATGCTGGCTTTCTAGAAAAAGCAGCTGGCGCATTTGCAGGTTATGAAGCCGCAAAAATTGCCGAAGATAAATTAGAAAATAGTGATGAGCAGCAGAAAGCAGAGGATTAACTCAAGATCGCTAAACTCAGCTTTGGGCATTGATCTTAATCAATCCTGTGTACATATCAATAAGCTACAGGGTTGAATAAGTTCAGTATCGGGATGACAGCTGTGATCAAAGAGAGGGCATATTCGATATGCTCTTTTTATTATCTAAAATAAAGATAAGCAATGAAGAAAATCATCCATAACGTAATAAAAGCATGCTTTGCCCGTAAAGCATTGCCAATTCGATCTTTGCACAATGCTTATCAATAAAACCGCTATAAAATATGGAAAAAAAGCATTTCTTTGATAGATCAATACTCGTTATATTGTGCATCGTTATAATGAAACTACTAGCTGTACGCCATGTATTTATATACTGATTTCGATCAGCAACTGATCAATGAACGTGTTGCACAATTCCGTGATCAAACGGAACGTTATTTAGCTGGAAAACTCACTGAAGATGAGTATCGTCCATTACGATTACAAAATGGTTTATACGTACAGCGTTATGCGCCAATGCTACGTATTGCTGTACCTTACGGTTTAATGAACTCTAAACAATTACGTAAAGTTTCAGAGCTTGCCAAAGAATATGACCGTGGTTATGCACACGTTTCGACACGTCAGAACATTCAGTTTAACTGGCCTGCGCTAGAAAATGTGCCTGATATGCTTGAAGGTTTAGCTTCTGTTCAGATGCATGCGATCCAAACTTCAGGAAACTGTATCCGTAATACCACAACAGACCAATACGCTGGTGTTGTTGCTGGGGAAATTGCAGATCCACGCCCGACGTGTGAATTGATTCGTCAGTGGTCTACATTCCATCCTGAGTTTGCATTTTTACCGCGTAAGTTCAAAATTGCAGTTTCCGCACTTGAAGAAATTGATCGTGCAGCAACTTCATTCCATGACATTGGGGTGTATTTAACTCGTAATGAAGCGGGTGAGTTGGGTTATAAAATCAAAGTGGGTGGTGGTCTAGGCCGTACACCTATTATTGGTTCTATGATTCGTGAGTGGTTGCCACGTGAAGATTTAATTGCTTATTTAGAAGCGGTTCTGCGTGTTTATAACTTGCACGGTCGACGTGACAATAAATATAAAGCTCGTATTAAAATTTTGGTTAAAGCATTAACACCACAAGTTTTTGCTGAAAAAGTTGAAGCTGAATTTGCTGAAACAATTAAAACCTTGAAAGTTCAACCTGAAATTTTGCAAAAATTAGACGAAGAGTTTATGCCGTTTGATTATCAAAATTATGCAGATGAAGATTTCAGTGGCTTATTTGCTGAATATCCAAAGTTTAAACAGTGGTTCAATATCAATACCAATGCACATAAAGTTGCAGGCTATCGTATTGTCACTATTTCACTAAAACGTGCGGGTATTGCACCAGGTGATATGACTGTTGAAGAAATGAATTTGATTGCAGATCTTGCAGACAAATATACATTTGGTGAATTACGGACCACACACGAACAAAATATTTCATTGGTTGATATACCACAGAAAGATTTATTTGAATTATGGCAAACGCTTGAAAAGAATAATCTTGCTCGGGCACATATTGGTTTTATTACCGATATCATTTGCTGCCCAGGTGGTGACTTCTGTTCATTGGCAAATGCGAAATCTATTCCGATTTCTGAAGCCATTACACGCCGTTTTGATGATTTAGATACGGTCTATAACTTAGGCCATATCGACTTGAATATTTCAGGTTGTATGAATGCTTGTGGTCATCACCATGTCGGCAACATCGGTATTTTGGGTGTGGACAAAAAAGGCGCTGAATTCTATCAAATTACCTTGGGTGGAAATGCAGACCATGACGCTTCAATTGGTGATATTTTAGGACCATCATTTGCAGCAGAATCTGTACCTGACATTATTGATGAAATTTTAAATACTTATCTTGATCTTCGTAACGAAGGTGAAGAATTTATTGAAACTTATCGCCGAGTGGGTATCCAACCTTTTAAGGAGCGCGCATATGCTTAATACCGCACTTCAAGTCCTCTCTAAAGATGGCACTGTTGCAGACAATACCTATCAAATCATTGCTGAAGATGGTGTATTGCCACAAGGTGATGTGTTGTTGACCGTTGACCAGTTGGATCAGCTTGCGAATGTGACGGGAAAAAAAGCACTATTTCTTACCGTAGATGCTTCACCTGAAACCAATGCGTTTCCATTAGATCAGTTAGATGCGATCTTTATTGATTTCGCAGGTTTTAATGATGGTCGTGGTTATTCATTTGCTGCGTTGTTACGTCGCCAAGGCTATACAGGCGATCTTCGGGCAACAGGCGATGTGTTTAAAGATGTCTTGAACTATATGAAGCGTTCTGGTTTCGATACTTTTGTTGTAAAAGAAGGTAAAGATATCCATGAGGCAGCAGCAGGTTTAGGTGATTTTACTCACCCTTACCAAGCATCTACAGCTGTACCAAAAGCACATTATCAAACAGGTGCTTGATTGCTCTAAGTACTGATTTTGAAATGAAAGCCGAACTTAAGTTCGGCTTTTTATTGTTCTCAAGTTAAAGCTGGTGTAGCCATTGCTTATTATGAATATGATATGAACGATATAAATTGGTATTCGGCTTTATTTGTATCGTGCCCAAATCAATATTGATTCAACATAACATCATTAGGTAGTAAACCTTCTCTACTTAAAAGCATCTATAAAAAATCATCGTTGCATTTTTGCAATGTTGTAGGCTGGAAAAGTCTATATATCTACAACAATGAACAGCAGATAATTAAACAAAGATGATTCATGGTGGATGAAATGTTAAATCAAACAATGGGTGACTTATCGCTACTCAAAGGCTGGAACGCAACTTTACCCAATACTGAAGTCATGCCTGTACTATTTTTGGGACATGGTTCACCCATGAATGCGATTCAAACCAATGATTTTACCCGTACTTGGAACAGCATTGGTGCAGAAATGGACGTACAGCCCACAGCAATTTTATGTATTTCCGCACATTGGCTTACCCAAGGTGGTACTGCCGTCACTGCAATGCAACAACCGAAAACCATTCATGATTTTGGTCGTTTTCCTCAAGCTTTGTTTGATGTGCAATATCCTGCTACTGGAAATAAAGCTTTGGTTGAGGCAACAACTGAAGCAATTCACAGTATAGAAATTCATCATGATCATAGTTGGGGATTAGATCACGGAACATGGGGCGTGTTATGTCATGTATTCCCACAAGCCAATATTCCTGTTGTTCAATTGAGTGTCGACTATAGTCAAGGTGCCCAATATCATTATGACTTGGCTAAACAATTAGCGCAGTTACGTCGTAAAGGGGTATTGATTGTTGCCAGTGGTAATCTCGTACATAACCTAAGCAAAATTGCCTTTGATAAATTTGATGATCATTATGGTTATGATTGGGCTTTAGAAGCTGATGCAAAGATGAAAAATTTCTTAGCCACGCATAACCATCAAGCTTTGATTGACTGGCAAAAGCAAGGTGCTGAGTTTTTATTGTCGATTCCCACACCTGATCACTATTATCCGATGTTATATGCCTTAGGCTTACAGGAAGAGAAAGATGAGTTACATATTTTTAATGATCAAGCCGTTGCTGGTTCATTAACCATGACCTCATTTCGACTTGATCAACATTAATTTCAAATGTTAAGAATATAAAAGTTGGGTCTAAGGATTCAACTTTTATAGTATTGATGAGATTGAGTTAGTCGTATTTATTCTCTCAAGATAGAACGCTTTTAAGATCATTGCGCAATTTTCAAATATTGAGGTCTTACTTCCTTACAGAGCAGTTTAGATATCACTGAATCCATATGAAATTTAGAATAATGGCGAATTAATAAATTTATAGAAAAATGCTGTAGCTAATGATGGTTCTAACAGTAAAGGAAATAAGAAACCATAGATTGCACCAGCAATATGCGCGCGGTGGTCGATTAATGGCGAATGTCCTGAACGGATTGCATACAGGCTATAGCATAAATAAATCGTGCCAAAAATAATCGCGGGCACAGGTAAAATATAGATATAAATCATGCCCCAAGGGTTAAATAGAATCGCACTAAATAATACTGCATTAACGGCACCCGAAGCCCCTAAACTTCGATAGGAATTTAGGGTTCGATTATGCAAATAGCTGGGAATCGCAGCAATGATGATAGCACTACAATAAAATAAGACAAAGCCCATACCACTTAAGTAATCACGGAAAAACCATTCAACATTTCGTCCAAAGAAGTACAAAGTAAACATATTGAAAAATAGATGCATACCATCTTTATGGATAAAACCATGGGTTAAAAAGCGATCATATTGACCATGCTTAATCGCTGAAACATTGAAAATCAAACGATTCATTACATTGCGTTGCTGCCAAGCAATAAAAGAAATCGCAAGTGTGATTAAAATAATCAGAAGGGTATGGGTAAGACCAGTGATCATATTGTTATAAATGACGTTGTTATCGTAATAGCAATATAACCTATATCATTGTCAATCAATAGGCTATCGCAATATTCTGTTCATTATCCTTCACTCAGTTGACAGTTCACCATCCAGCGAATACCAAACTGATCGGTGAAAGCACCATATAAAGCACCCCAAAATGTAGGTTCTAGTGCCATTTCAATATGACCATTGGTAGAGAGTGCTGTAAATAATCGCTGAGCTTCATCCGCTTCGTGAGCTTCTAAGTTGATCGAAATATAATGGTTGGTGCCTTTGCTGAATGGTGCACTATTAGGTGCACAGAACTGCTCGCTGGTGTCTGAACCCATCAATACGGTAAACTCATTAATCGGTAAAGAAACATGTAAAATATAGTTTTTCTCTTGGTCTGGCACTTGGACATCGGGCAGTTCGGAATAACGTTTTAAAAATGAAAATTCACCGCCAAAAACAGATTTATAAAAATTAAAAGCAGCTTCGGTCTGACCTTCAAAGTTTAAATAGTGATTAAGTTGCATTGTGATTGTCCATTTTGTTGTTTTGAAGTGATTAATTTATCAGCTGATGGTTTAAAACTTGATGAATATTTTGTAATTGAAAACAAAAATCCCTCAATCATAAATGAGGGACTTTTGTTTTCTAGGTTATCGCTTTGGTCTGCTTAAAGCTGTTTATCTTGTTGTTGCTCTAATTTTAAATCCTGTTTATTGGCATAACCATCAATATCTTCATTTTGAAGAACTTCATTTGGATTTGGACGATCTACAAAGCCAATTTTAGGTACAGGGATTTCAATCTGATTTTCCACAAAACGATTGCGGATTAACTCATGAATTTCATCTTTGACTTGTAGATAGTTTGCTTGCATACACCACAGCGCAAATAAAATTTCAATGGAGGATTCTCCAAAGGCAGAAACAGTTACACGCGGTTTAGGATCTGCTAATACCAACGGGTAATCGTTGGCAACATCAATTAAAACTTCACGAACTTTATTGATGTTCTCATTAAAGTTAATTGCAACCGTAATCGACAATCGCCGTATCGGGAATTTTGATAGGTTATGTACGGGGGCGCGAATCAATTGCTCATTGGGGAGGCGCACATAGACATTGTCCATAGTCAAAAGTTTCACTGAAAGTAAGTCAATCGAAATCACCTCACCTTCAATAGTATGTCCACGAATCAGGGTGATTTGAATCGTATCGCCAACTTCAAATGAACCTTCGCCAATTAAAAATAAGCCACTGATTAAATTTGATGCAGAAGTTTGTGAGGCAAAACCCAATGCAACAGTTAAAATCCCTGCTGCGCCTAAAAATACGCTGAGTTTAAAGCCTGCTTCTTTTAAGCTGGCAATCACAAACAGTAAGAAAATAAAATAAAAAATACCTCTACGCCAAACCAAACGTTGATGCGCATTAAAGCGCGCGCCTATGGTACGGATAAAGGTATTGGAAATGACACGTGCCAGTACAAAACCCACAAAGCAGAGGATCAGAGCAACAGCAATTTCACTTAAGCGGTCGACATTTACATTGGTAAAGATGCCTTTTAGGCTATTGGCAATGTCTTTGGGAATATTGGATTCAGCCATTTTTACCTCATCCCTTAGAAAAATGAATCAAACATATTGAACAAAGCGCCACCTGGTGAGCGTGGCGGATGTACATAAATCACTTCGCCGGCCAAAGGTGGTGTACGATTTTCAATTCTTACACGGGCAGGGCGGTCATTGCCTTCATACACGACTTTGATTTGTGATGTCCATAAACGTCCTGTACTTTCACTATAAAATAAAGGTAGCGCAGGAACAGGCACATTCATACGGTCAAATCGAAGCTGATGACTACTGACATTGTGGAAATCAATCGGTGTTACTGCACGAAAGGCACGTGGACGTAATAAATTTAATTCGGTACGACCATCGACTGAGGTGGCATAACACATTTCGCCTGTGCGGTGATCAGGGCCAAACCATGTATCCTTAGGTAAAATTACAGGAATATCAAATAAGGGTTCTTTTTGGGCTTGCACAAAACCTGAAATCCACAGTGGTGTACTGATATAGAGTGTGCCGCGTTGGCCTGCCGGAATATAAATTGGATCGACAGGACGAATCACCACAGAGCGATCGGCTAAACGGGGCATAAGTTGAAATGCTTTATGGGTCTCGCGAAACATATAGCGTTCAACATGTACAGGTTCAGGAAAACCAAAGTTTACATCATGGATTTTATGCCATTGCTGCTCATAGTCATATTGGAATTTTGGACGATAATATTCCAAGCGCCATTCTTGTAAACCACGAGTAATGCGCATCATCATAGAACCAAATTGCCATGCTTTGGATTGGTTCAATTCAAACAGTTGTTCTCCCCACCACTTTAAATCAGGGAGTTCTGGTTCCAGATGTTCTTTCTTCTTAGACAAATGTGTTTATCCCATTCATAAAATCATCATCAAATCTTTAACAAACAGACTTCACGCTGTCATGAGCATAGAGTACACTCAAAGCAATTTAAATCATTAATATAAGTTGTAATGCAAGTTCTCAAACAATTACAAATACCATATAGTTTTGCAAAACGGCATGGAGTGCTGTTGCGTTATGAAGGTGATCAAGTTTTTATTGTTCGCCGTCAGGATACCGCACAAATTGCGATTCAGGAAGCCCGCCGCTATCTCGGTCGTACAGCACAACATCAATTATGTAATGAAACTGAGTTTAATCACATGCTCAGTTCAAGCTATGCTGGTGAAACGGGCGAATCGCAACAGGTTGCAGCTGGTCTTGAAGATCACCCTGATCTATTGAGTCTGGCCGATCAGATTCCTGAAACTGAAGATTTGATGGATCAGGAAGACGATGCTCCAATCGTGCGACTCATCAATGCTTTATTGTCTGAAGCGATTCGAGTCGGGGCTTCTGATATTCATATTGAAGCTTTTGAAAAGAAATTATCTGTTCGCTTACGGGTAGATGGGCAATTGCGTGAAATCGTACAGCCTCGTCGTGAACTTGCGCCATTGTTGGTATCGCGTATTAAAGTCATGGCAAAACTCGATATTGCAGAAAAACGTATTCCACAAGATGGTCGTATTTCTTTACGTCTTGCAGGACGTGAGGTGGATGTCCGTGTTTCGACCTTGCCATCGTCGCATGGTGAACGTGTCGTTATGCGTTTGTTGGATAAACAAGCGGGTCGACTCAACATGACCCATTTGGGTTTAATGAAGCCTGACTATGAGCGTTTAACGCAATTGGTTCATCGTCCACATGGCATTATTCTAGTCACTGGCCCTACAGGTTCGGGTAAAACGACGACTTTGTATGCCGCGCTTTCTGATTTGAATGATGGTTCTAAAAATATCCTCACTGCTGAAGATCCGATTGAGTATCAACTTGAAGGGATTGGGCAGACTCAAGTGAATACCAAAGTGGATATGACCTTTGCCCGTGCGTTAAAAGCCATGCTGCGTCAAGATCCAGATGTGGTGATGGTGGGTGAGATCCGTGATTTGGAAACGGCTGAAATCGCAGTTCAAGCGTCTTTAACAGGTCACTTGGTTTTGTCTACACTACATACCAATACTGCAATTGGTGCTGTGACCCGTTTAAAAGATATGGGGATTGAACCCTTCTTATTATCCAGTTCATTGATTGGGGTGATTGCCCAGCGTTTAGTTCGGACATTGTGTTCTCATTGTCATACATGGCGTGAAGCAGATGACTTTGAAAAAGATGTGTTTAAACCTGTGAGTTTAGAATCGAATTTAAAACTGCCTGTGCCGAATGGTTGTGATTTTTGTTCCCATACGGGCTTTACAGGACGTACTGCGATTTATGAAATTGTACCGATTGATGAGCAGATGCGCCGTTTGATTCATGGTAATGCAGCAGAATATGAGCTTGAAGAATATGCACGTAAAGATGCAGGCTCAATTCGAGATGATGGTTTACGTAAAGTATTGGCGGGTAAAACCACAATGGAAGAGGTTTTACGGGTAACCAATGAAGCGGCTGAGTAAGCCTGATTCTTTAATAGTTTATATGTTATTTCCTAGCCCTTAATAATCGTTTATCAAAATAGATATTTAGCTAAAGCAGCTTTTTTTGATAAGTATTTATTTAGGGTATGGAAATTTATGTTTGGATTTTCGTCATCTCTAAATGAAAATCATCCTTGTTATGTTAACTTTTTTGTTCTTCAAATCTAAAATAATATGGAAATAGATCAGAATCATCTTTTGTACATTTCATAAAATGCCTAAAAACAGTTAATTCCACTGCCTCATTTAGTTCTAAGTCCTGTTGATTTAACTCTTCCATGAGTTCTATTGTTGGAGAGTTTAGGTTAAATTTCCCTGTTACGTTATAGATGTAAGAGTTTTCTGTTTCAATATCTAATCTTAAATCGGTTCTCCATTGTGAATTACTTCCCCATCCTTGAGATAAGTCAAAGTATTTTCTATTTTTACGTCTGAATGCCCAATAAATTGAAGCCTTGTTTATTAAGTTTAAATTGAATTTATCTGGATTGAGTAAAATTTTCACACCAGCTTTTTTTATCATTAAATTATTTAGTTTTACAGCAGGAAAGTTACACTCAATAATTTCGAAATCATTCATTCCTATTTGTGCTTCTATTATTTCACAATTAAAAGGTTTGAATGAAAAGGGTGTAGTTATTTCAAGACCAAGAAGGTTATTAAATTCAATGTATTCTGCTACTGTAATTCTTGGTCCTTTCCAATCAGAATCATCAGCATCATTGTCAGTTTGAAAAGGAAGTGTCAGTAGGTCTAATACACGAGATAATGCATAAAGCTCCCAAATATCTTCTTGCAATAATTCATTTTTTCTACCACTTATTTTGTTGGATATATTCGAAATATAATTCTTATAGTCATTTTCAACAATCCATTTTTTAATTACAGATTCAAAAAAATCTTCAGCTTTAAAGTCTAATATTGTTTCAAAGTATAAAAATTTTTCAAAGTCTAATATTTTAAAATATAAATCTTTAATACTAAGTGCCATTGTTTACCCTAAGATTTAGATACATAAAATTATACAGAACATTTTTTTAGCGAATAAATATACTTGGGTGAAAATTCAAACTGATTTAAATAGCTTTGTAAATTACCCCTACCTAAAAATAAATTTATACTTCTAGGTAGGTTTTATCATAACATTAAACAATTACATTTAATGTCACATCAATATTGCCACGAGTCGCATTTGAATATGGGCAAACAATATGTGCAGCATCTACTAACCTCTGTGCTTCTTCTTGCTCTAAACCTTCTAAATGAATATTTAAAGTCACTTGAATACCAAAACCAGTAGCGATTGGACCAATACCAACATCACCTTCGATATAAACATCTGGGGTAATTTTTAAATGATCACGGTTAGCAACAAACTTCATCGCACCAAGGAAGCAAGCAGAATAACCTGCTGCAAAAAGTTGTTCAGGATTGGTACCACCACCAGCACCACCCATTTCTTTAGGCACTGCTAATTTAACATCTAAAATTCCGTCTGATGATGTTGCACGACCATCACGACCGCCAGTTGCTTTTGCATGTGCTGTATAAACTACTTTTTCTAAAGACATCGGAAATTATCCATTTTTGATTGCGTTCAATTATATCGTATACGATATAAATATTTAAACAAGTAGCGTTTGTGTAAAATTTGATAACTTTATTTTGAAATGTTTTCGCGTAAGTTTGAAAGAAGATCTTTCAATTGAGTAATGCTGTCTAAATCACAGGCACTGGCTTGAGCAACTTGTAACGGAATATCCACGGCTTTTAATTTTAGCGCATGGCCCTGAGCAGTGAGGCTAATAATTACTTGACGTTCATCTTTCGTAGAACGTTCGCGGTTAACAATACCATTACTTTGTAATTTTTTGAGTAAGGGGGTAAGTGTAGATGATTCTAAAAAGAGTTTTTCACCGATTTCAGATACAGTTAGACCATCTTTTTCCCAAAGCACTAACATAACTAAATACTGTGGATAGGTCAGTCCTAGTGGTGTGAGTAATTTACGATAAAGTTGATTTAATGCTAAGTTTGTAGAGTAAACAAGAAAGCAGAGTTGATGATCAAGATTTAAGTTTGAATAGTCTTGTTGCATGCTTGTCTCGTGAAGATATTACGCCTCACAAGTATAACGTTGTTTTGTCTCGTTCAGGAAATAAAAGTCATTAATGGCAATACAGGCTTAGAATGACATCAATTTGCGATGTTGCATTAAAGGCATTGATTCACGAATTGAGCGCTGCTCATTTAAATCAAAAGGAACCGTCATCAATTGCGCGCCTTCTGCATCTGTAATCGCTAAAATCTGCCCACGACTATTGGTTGCGCCAGCATGTCCCCAGGTTTGACGTTTTTCACCATGCCAACCTTGTTGTGCTGCACCTAAAACATGACATTGGCTGTCCATCGCACGTGCTTGAAGTAATAACTGCCAATGCATTTGACCTGTGGTATAGGTAAATGCAGCTGGTGCAGTCAAAATATTTGCACCTTGCGCTCTCAAGGTGAGTGCAAGTTCTGGAAAGCGTAAGTCGTAGCAAACCATCAAACCAATTTGTCCAAAAGGTGTTTTTGCGACAACAACATCACTGCCTGGTTCAAAAAACTGAGATTCTTGATACCCACCAACAGCATCACCCACTTGTACATCAAACAAGTGAATTTTGTCATAACGTACTTCAGTGCCTTCTGGACTGATACATAGGCTGACAGTACGAACTCGACCGTCAGCAATAATTGAACCATCTGGACGGAAAGGGCAAGGTAAAGTCCCTGCAACAATCCATATTTGATAATGATGTGCTAAGTTTTCTAAACGCTTTTGAATTTCTTCAAAACGTGCAGCAGTTTCCCGTTGTTTACCTGCGGCAAAGCAGACAAAATTTTCAGGAAACACAATCAAAGAAGCTCCATCAGCTTTACTTTGTTGTATCAACGACTCAATCACACTGAAGTTTGCTTCAATGTCATTTTGAGAGTTCATTTGAACAACGGAAAGTAAAGTCATGGGCTATCCCTGATAAAGCAATTTTGAAATTATTAAGCGTTTTGCTGGTTTGAAGATACACATTCCATTGTATCTTGCTGCTTTTCAAGTTGTTTAACTAATGGCTCGAACATATTTTGATTGTTTTCATTGAGCTTCATTAATGTTTTGTGTGCATCGAGAACGGTACACAGCATTGTGCTGTGATTAACGTTATCGTCAATCAAAGCATTGGTGCACACTTGAGGGTCACCACAGTAATTTAAAATGACAAAAACCTGCCCTAAGCCCATGCTATTGGCTAGAGTGGTAATATCTGGATTTGTGGACAGCATCACCGCTTGGATGTGGTGTACTTGTTTCAACTTTAAGCCAAGCTTGGCAAGTATTCCAAGAACTGTACTATCAATAAATGTGGTTTGGGTTAAATCAACAATTGCGCCAATGACGTTTTTCTGTTGTTCAATCCTTGCCAAAAGTTTGTCTAAACTAATACAAGATTGGGCTCGCACTTCACCAATAAGTTTGAAAATATGCGTTCCATTCAAGCTTGCATATTCAACATGACCTGTTGACATATAAATGCCATTTGCAGAGAAGGATAGGAAAATTATCACATAGCGCAAGTCTATACTCAAGCGTTTGCGTATAGGTTATTAGTCTAATTTATTATATGTATTTGATTATGTTGTTAATTCATTCTGCGAAGACTGAGGATTGCAATGTCATCTGCTACATGTTCTGGTGCGCGGAATGATTGATTTTGCAAATGATAGACCAATTGTGAGAACTGTTCATTCAAACCACCTGAGAATGGTTCAAGGGCACCATCAGAACAAATAATGAACCGCGCATGCTTGGTTAAGGTACATTGGAATTCTTCAACCTCTAAATCTTCTGTGAGTCCTAAAGGAAAACTGCTGGTATTTAAGACACGAGGGGCTTGGTTGGGCTCAAAAATGATGGGGGGAGGGTAATGCCCCGCACTTGACCATTTTAAAGCATGTGTTTCTAGATTTAGAATTCCAGCTAACATCGTGATATGTTTTTCAATATTTTCTTGAACCAGCATACCATTGAGTTTTTTAATCAATTCTCTTGGTGTTTTCGAACGGCCGTGAAAGGCGGCCATCCAAGACGTCAGTAACGAGCTGGTTACACCATGTCCCGACACATCAGCCAAATAGAACATGATCTCTTTATCACTGATTTTCCAGTAGTCATACCAGTCACCAGACAAATACGCAGAAGGCTGGAAAAGCGTTTCAACTTTATAATTTTGTAGTTCAATTGGATTTGGAAGAAGTTTCTTTTGTAGTTCTGCGGCAGATGGTAAATCACGGCTATCTTGATTACGTTTATATTGCGCATCAATTTTTAATAAAGAATCTTCAAGATTGGCTGGAAGCTTGGTCCAGATCCAACCAGCAAGAGCGCCAAGTTCCCATGCTTGAGAAAGTTCGCTTCCTTCATTTTCTTGTGCAATGACAATGGTAGGCAAAGCCCATTGGTATTGTAAAAAATCGTGGACGTCTGCAATTGCAATAATTGTTGGATCATAACGATGAATGTCTTCAATGGTAATCATCTGCAAGCTAGGAAGCGTATCTAATACTTGTTCTAAGCTTGAAATTTGGCGACTGGGTTGAATGAAATACATAGAAGAAATGAATGATCCTTAATCGGTATAAAAGCATTATCCAGTAGATTTACTATAGATGACACCACAATGCTAGTAAAACCATATGAATTACTAGCAAATAAGTTTAACAAAATATTGTGGTTATTTGTCTGCGTTTGTATCAGCAGGACTATTGCTATCATCCTCGTCATCATCTACAAACGCGACAGCTTCCTGTCCACGGCCTTTTTTCTCAGCGATTTGGAATGCTAAACGTTGTAAATAGATATCGCGAATTGCTGAGTAACGATCACCTTGCAATACACTTTCAACATCTAGAAGTTTAGAACGCGTATTAATCCCACCTAAAGTACGATTACCCCAGATTAAACCTGTTTGATGGTTATTATCCATTGGGTAAGTAAGCGGATTGGCATAACCTTCAGCAACATAATCAGCTGAGTGACGAAGGGTACTTGGTCCTAAAATAGGTAGCATCACATAAGGACCACTTGGAATACCGTAGTAACCTAATGTTGTACCCAAGCTTTCTTCTTCAGTTGCTAAACCTAAGCGAGTTGCAGGGTCGGCTAAACCTAGAGAGGTGACTGTGTTAATAGTAAAACGACCTAAGGACTTTGCTGCACGGCTAAAGCGTCCTTGAGCAAGTTGGTTGACCGCATTCCATGGTTCACTTAAGTTTTTACGAAATAAACTATATGAGGAACGTACATCACCTGGCACTTTCTCTTTGTACTGAACTGCGATAGGTCGAGCCACATTACGGTCGATCATGTCATTAAACGCATAAATTTCACGGTTCAATGGTTGAAGTGGATCTTTTACAGCATCTGGTTGTGCTGCATTGGCATTCACTTTTAAGTCATTTTTTGTGATGTTTTTAAGCTCTTTAAGCGCTTCGATTCTTGGATGTTTTGACGTTGCTTCGTTTTCTAGTGTCGAAGAATTCTCTTGAGACGACTTATCATCTGAAACAGAGTCTGTAGAAACCGCATTGTCAGAATTCTCTTGAGTAGATAATTCGTCTTGAGCAAATACATGGCTAGTCAGACCAATGCTAAGTAAACAAGCCCAGAGTACATGATAAGGACGCATAGAATTCCTTGAAATATTCTTAAAGTAAAAGTAGTCAATAACGATATAGCTATATTAAAGACTTCATAATCGTATTCTAACAGCAGTTATTACATATGTATTAAAGCAAATTTGATTAAAAAGTGTGAATAAATATGATAAACGAACAATATTTGTTCGAACAATTAAAATAATTAAAAAAAGGGGTTGTGTTGGATTGGGAATGCTGTAGAATGCACATCCATCGGCGGTGATGTTAAATAAAACTTCTGATAAATCAGGCACTTGATTAAGTTGTTAAGATTTCGAATTGAGATTTTAAGATGAGATTGGAGTTGGGTTTGTTAGAAAAAATAATTAACATTATTGATTGACTTTTTAGAGATAGAGAGTAGTATAGCCGACCTAGCTTGATGCTGACGAAGCATTGAGAAGATCATTAAGAGAATATGAAGAACAACTTGTGTGGATTTTTACTGATTGATTGATCGAAATATTATCATTGATTGATTGGTTTAAATTACTCGAAGTTTATTTGAGAGAATTTGTCAGTACATTGATGAGCCAGAATTGTGACCTTAAGTCACTAATGATTTTTAACTGAAGAGTTTGATCATGGCTCAGATTGAACGCTGGCGGCAGGCTTAACACATGCAAGTCGAGCGGGGGAGGTTGCTTCGGTAACTGACCTAGCGGCGGACGGGTGAGTAATACTTAGGAATCTGCCTATTAATGGGGGACAACATCTCGAAAGGGATGCTAATACCGCATACGCCCTACGGGGGAAAGCAGGGGATCACTTGTGACCTTGCGTTAATAGATGAGCCTAAGTCGGATTAGCTAGTTGGTGGGGTAAAGGCCTACCAAGGCGACGATCTGTAGCGGGTCTGAGAGGATGATCCGCCACACTGGGACTGAGACACGGCCCAGACTCCTACGGGAGGCAGCAGTGGGGAATATTGGACAATGGGGGGAACCCTGATCCAGCCATGCCGCGTGTGTGAAGAAGGCCTTATGGTTGTAAAGCACTTTAAGCGAGGAGGAGGCTCTCTTGGTTAATACCCAAGATGAGTGGACGTTACTCGCAGAATAAGCACCGGCTAACTCTGTGCCAGCAGCCGCGGTAATACAGAGGGTGCGAGCGTTAATCGGATTTACTGGGCGTAAAGCGTGCGTAGGCGGCTTTTTAAGTCGGATGTGAAATCCCCGAGCTTAACTTGGGAATTGCATTCGATACTGGGAAGCTAGAGTATGGGAGAGGATGGTAGAATTCCAGGTGTAGCGGTGAAATGCGTAGAGATCTGGAGGAATACCGATGGCGAAGGCAGCCATCTGGCCTAATACTGACGCTGAGGTACGAAAGCATGGGGAGCAAACAGGATTAGATACCCTGGTAGTCCATGCCGTAAACGATGTCTACTAGCCGTTGGGGCCTTTGAGGCTTTAGTGGCGCAGCTAACGCGATAAGTAGACCGCCTGGGGAGTACGGTCGCAAGACTAAAACTCAAATGAATTGACGGGGGCCCGCACAAGCGGTGGAGCATGTGGTTTAATTCGATGCAACGCGAAGAACCTTACCTGGTCTTGACATAGTAAGAACTTTCCAGAGATGGATTGGTGCCTTCGGGAACTTACATACAGGTGCTGCATGGCTGTCGTCAGCTCGTGTCGTGAGATGTTGGGTTAAGTCCCGCAACGAGCGCAACCCTTTTCCTTATTTGCCAGCACTTCGGGTGGGAACTTTAAGGATACTGCCAGTGACAAACTGGAGGAAGGCGGGGACGACGTCAAGTCATCATGGCCCTTACGACCAGGGCTACACACGTGCTACAATGGTCGGTACAAAGGGTTGCTACCTAGCGATAGGATGCTAATCTCAAAAAGCCGATCGTAGTCCGGATTGGAGTCTGCAACTCGACTCCATGAAGTCGGAATCGCTAGTAATCGCGGATCAGAATGCCGCGGTGAATACGTTCCCGGGCCTTGTACACACCGCCCGTCACACCATGGGAGTTTGTTGCACCAGAAGTAGGTAGTCTAACCGTAAGGAGGACGCTTACCACGGTGTGGCCGATGACTGGGGTGAAGTCGTAACAAGGTAGCCGTAGGGGAACCTGCGGCTGGATCACCTCCTTAACGAAAGATTGACGATTGGTAAGAATCCACAACAAGTTGTTCTTCATTGATGTATCTGAGGGTCTGTAGCTCAGTTGGTTAGAGCACACGCTTGATAAGCGTGGGGTCACAAGTTCAAGTCTTGTCAGACCCACCAAGTCTACTGAACACAGAAGAGCAGATATATTAAGATCTTAAGCTGGGGACTTAGCTTAGTTGGTAGAGCGCCTGCTTTGCACGCAGGAGGTCAACGGTTCGACTCCGTTAGTCTCCACCACTAATTAAAGACTAAGTGATTACAGAACTTAGTAAGCAGATAGCTTATTAAGTTCTGTGATTTATCACAGTTAACTACTCGCTGACGAGGCGGTAGTGAATCATTAACAGAATATATTTGAGTTGAAATAATTGTTTAAACTCGTTTTAGTTGATGTTAGCAAGCAATTGTTAATGTTGAATGAAATGAGCACTAGCGATAAAACTGAATCAAGCGTTTTGGTATATGAATTAAATTGAAGCTGTATAGTGATTAAATTCACAGGCAACAAATAGAAGTGATTAAGTTCACATTGTTGATCCTCCTTGTAGGGATTAACGACTGTTTGGGGTTGTATAGTCAAGTAATTAAGTGCATGTGGTGGATGCCTTGGCAGTCAGAGGCGATGAAAGACGTAATAGCCTGCGATAAGCTTCGGGGAGGCGGCAAATATCCTGTGATCCGGAGATTTCTGAATGGGGAAACCCACTTACCATAAGGTAGGTATCGCATGATGAATACATAGTCATGCGAGGCGAACGAGGGGAAGTGAAACATCTCAGTACCCTTAGGAAAAGAAATCAATTGAGATTCCCTCAGTAGCGGCGAGCGAACGGGGATCAGCCCATTAAGTTATATGTGTTTTAGCGGAAAGCTCTGGGAAGTGCTACCGTAGAGGGTGATAGTCCCGTACACGAAAGGGCACATATAATGATGACGAGTAGGGCGAGGCACGTGAAACCTTGTCTGAATATGGGGGGACCATCCTCCAAGGCTAAATACTCCTGACTGACCGATAGTGAACCAGTACCGTGAGGGAAAGGCGAAAAGAACCCCTGTGAGGGGAGTGAAATAGATCCTGAAACCGCATGCATACAAGCAGTGGGAGCCAACTTGTTTGGTGACTGCGTACCTTTTGTATAATGGGTCAGCGACTTATATTCAGTAGCAAGGTTAACCGTATAGGGGAGCCGTAGAGAAATCGAGTCTTAATAGGGCGTTTAGTTGCTGGGTATAGACCCGAAACCGGGTGATCTATCCATGAGCAGGTTGAAGGTTGGGTAACACTAACTGGAGGACCGAACCCACTGTCGTTGAAAAGCCAGGGGATGACTTGTGGATAGGGGTGAAAGGCTAATCAAACTCGGTGATAGCTGGTTCTCCCCGAAAGCTATTTAGGTAGCGCCTCGGACGAATACCATAGGGGGTAGAGCACTGTTTCGGCTAGGGGGTCATCCCGACTTACCAAACCGATGCAAACTCCGAATACCTATGAGTACTATCCGGGAGACAGACTGCGGGTGCTAACGTCCGTAGTCAAGAGGAAAACAATCCAGACCGCCAGCTAAGGCCCCCAAATTATAGTTAAGTGGGAAACGATGTGGGAAGGCATAGACAGCTAGGAGGTTGGCTTAGAAGCAGCCACCCTTTAAAGAAAGCGTAATAGCTCACTAGTCGAGTCGGCCTGCGCGGAAGATGTAACGGGGCTAAAACTATATGCCGAAGCTGCGGATGTATACTATGTATACGTGGTAGGGGAGCGTTCTGTAAGCCGATGAAGGTGTATTGAGAAGTATGCTGGAGGTATCAGAAGTGCGAATGCTGACGTGAGTAACGACAAAACGGGTGAAAAACCCGTTCGCTGAAAGACCAAGGGTTCCAGTCCAACGTTAATCGGGGCTGGGTGAGTCGACCCCTAAGGCGAGGCCGAGAGGCGTAGTCGATGGGAAATTGGTTAATATTCCAATACTTCTGTGTAATGCGATG
Organism: Acinetobacter sp. BIGb0196; assembly: GCF_011759595.1. Classification (NCBI taxonomy): domain Bacteria; kingdom Pseudomonadati; phylum Pseudomonadota; class Gammaproteobacteria; order Moraxellales; family Moraxellaceae; genus Acinetobacter; species Acinetobacter sp. BIGb0196. The sequence continues at coordinate 431,342 of NZ_JAAOZA010000001.1, forward strand.
AGAGGACGGAGAAAGTTAAGTCAGCCTGGCGTTGGTTGTCCAGGTGAAAGGCAGTAGGCATGCATCTTAGGCAAATCCGGGGTGCTCTATGCTGAGAGCTGATAGCAAGCTAGTTTACTAGCGAAGTGGCTGATACTATGCTTCCAGGAAAAGTCTCTAAGCTTCAGTTACACAGGAATCGTACCCTAAACCGACACAGGTGGTCAGGTCGAGTAGACCAAAGCGCTTGAGAGAACTCTGCTGAAGGAACTAGGCAAAATGGTACCGTAACTTCGGGAGAAGGTACGCTGCTGACGGTGATAGGACTTGCTCCTTGAGCTATTGGCAGCCACAGAAACCAGGCCCCTGCAACTGTTTATTAAAAACATAGCACTCTGCAAACACGAAAGTGGACGTATAGGGTGTGATGCCTGCCCGGTGCTGGAAGGTTAATTGATGGGGTTAGCGTAAGCGAAGCTCTTGATCGAAGCCCCAGTAAACGGCGGCCGTAACTATAACGGTCCTAAGGTAGCGAAATTCCTTGTCGGGTAAGTTCCGACCTGCACGAATGGCATAATGATGGGGGCGCTGTCTCCAGCAGAGGCTCAGTGAAATCGAAATCGCCGTGAAGATGCGGTGTACCCGCGGCTAGACGGAAAGACCCCGTGAACCTTTACTGCAGCTTGACATTGAACTTTGATCTTACTTGTGTAGGATAGGTGGGAGGCTTTGAAGTAGTGACGCCAGTTGCTATGGAGCCATCCTTGAAATACCACCCTGGTAATATTGAGGTTCTAACTCTGTCCCGTTATCCGGGACGAGGACCATGTCTGGTGGGTAGTTTGACTGGGGCGGTCTCCTCCTAAAGAGTAACGGAGGAGTACGAAGGTGCGCTCAGCGTGGTCGGAAATCACGCGTAGAGTATAAAGGCAAAAGCGCGCTTAACTGCGAGACCCACAAGTCGAGCAGGTACGAAAGTAGGTCTTAGTGATCCGGTGGTTCTGTATGGAAGGGCCATCGCTCAACGGATAAAAGGTACTCTGGGGATAACAGGCTGATACCGCCCAAGAGTTCATATCGACGGCGGTGTTTGGCACCTCGATGTCGGCTCATCTCATCCTGGGGCTGAAGCAGGTCCCAAGGGTATGGCTGTTCGCCATTTAAAGAGGTACGCGAGCTGGGTTTAGAACGTCGTGAGACAGTTCGGTCCCTATCTACCGTGGGCGTTGGAAATTTGAGAGGATCTGCTCCTAGTACGAGAGGACCAGAGTGGACGAACCTCTGGTGTACCGGTTGTGACGCCAGTCGCATCGCCGGGTAGCTATGTTCGGAAGGGATAACCGCTGAAAGCATCTAAGCGGGAAGCCTACCTCAAGATAAGATTTCCCTAGGACTTTATGTCCTCTAAAGAGCCGTTGAAGACTACGACGTTGATAGGTTGGATGTGGAAGTGCGGTGACGCATGAAGCTGACCAATACTAATTGCTCGTGAGGCTTGACTATACAACACCCAAGCAGTTGTATACGAAGCATCATTTGATTCATAAAAGATCAAACATACTTGATTTAGTTGTAAAGCTAGTTACAATACCCAACTCAAATGTTCTGTTAAACTCATTTGGTACGAAGTAAGGCATTTAAATAAGACCCGAACAAGTCCATAACAGTTTGCTGGCGACAATAGCAAGAGTGAACCACCTGATCCCTTCCCGAACTCAGAAGTGAAACCTCTTAGCGCTGATGGTAGTGTGGGGTTACCCATGTGAGAGTAAGTCATCGCCAGCTTTTAAATCTAAAACACCCCGGTCTCTAACGAGAACGGGGTGTTTTTTTATGCGTATTATTTTAAGTGTTTTATTATTTTTAAAGACATAAATATAAAATCTAGACCAAGAATTTTTTATTATTGAATGATAAATTAATTGTTTTATCTAATATGTAAAAAATATAGGAATATAAAAAATGCCAGAATACACCTTGCCGCATTTTGGAACACTGCAATTAGAATCACTAGAAGAATATTACCAAGTTGATCTTGAGCTTAATGGCAAAGCCGTTCAAGTTGATTTAAATTTTGAAGCGAATACTTTAGATGTAGAAACTTTTGAACGAGTTAAGTCTTTTATTGAAAATATAGAAAAATTTGATCAAAAAAACCAAGATTATATTCAACAAGATTTTGAAAATGAAAAGGAAGGGACTGTTAAAGAATATGTGGATTTTCATATTGAAGAATTAGGCGATGATTTCTTAGAAAAAATTGGGATTTCTAATCCAATAGACAAAGCACAGCAGTTTTTAACCAAATTATATTTAACAAGAGTTGGGCTTTATCCAGATGGAAAGTATGATACATCGTATTTTGCTGTCTTTGATTACACTACAAATAGAGACTTAACTGATCAGTTAATCGTCGTTAAAACAGATGATCACGGTAATTTGGATCATTTAAGTTGGGAAAGCTAACGATGCAGTAAAGTGAAGCAGCCGTATTTAGAAGTCTATAGATTCTAAAACAATGTAGGTATAAAATGTACTAGCTCAAACCAGATCTGACAGTTACCCATTTTTTAGTGTGCCTGTCAGGTTAAATTTGAGCTAAATTCTTCTCAGCCCAAATTCGCTTCCCATCAAGTAATGTTTCCAGTGGTGTGCGACCACAGCACATTTTTCCCTGATGAGTTCGTTCAGTATTATAGAATTTTTGCCAAACGTCTAGATCAGCTTGTAATTCCTCTAATGTATTATAAAGCTTCTTCCTAAATGTAATTTGATAAAACTCCTGCAAGATCGTCTTATGGAAACGCTCGCATATTCCATTCGTTTGTGGGGATGCTGCTTTTGTTTTGGTGTGATCAATATCATTGATGGCTAAATATAGCTCATAATCATGTTGTTCAACCTTACCGCAATATTCAGTACCTCTATCTGTCAGGATACGCAGCATTGGTAGATCCTGCGACTGATAAAATGGTAGTACACGATCATTTAACAGATCTGCCGCTGTAATCGGTGTTTTCGTTGTATAGAGCTTGCAATGAACGACTTTGCTGTAGGTGTCGATGAAAGTTTGTTGATAGATTCGACCGACACCTTTCAGATTGCCAACGTAAAATGTATCTTGGGCTCCAAGATATCCTGGATGGTGTGTTTCTATTTCGCCACAAGCAACATCATCTTCATGTTTACGCTCAAGTGCAGCAATCTGATGATCATTTAACTCAAAGCCATCTTGTGCCACTTTGGCTTCTAAGGCTTTCAATCGCTTTTTAAAATTCTCTAAATCGTGGCGGAGCCAAATAGATCGAACCCCGCTACCTGAAATGAATACACCATTTTTACGTAACTCATTACTACTGCGGTGTTGACCATAAGCTGGATATTGGATTGCGAAATCAATAACGGCTTGTTCTGTGGCATCGTCTACACGATTCTTAAGATTCGGTACTCTTCGGGATTTATTGATGAGTGAATCAACATCACCTGATTCAACGAGTTCCTGATAACGGTAAAAGGTATCTCTAGAGACACCCATGACTTTACAAGCTCTGGATACATTCTGAAGTTCTTCAGCTAAATTGAGTAAGCCTACTTTGTGTTTGATGATTTGATTGTTAGTATGCAACATAAGAAAGTTACCTTTGTTTGATTAAGATTCGACACCTTTATCAAAACGGGTAACTTTCTCTTTTTCAAGATCAATGTCTGATCAGATCGGAACTAATACATATAAAAAACAAAACCCCATCATGGTGACGGGGTTTCTTCGTATTGATGCGTTAGATCTAACTTTTGTTAAATTCCACACCTTATCTTTAAAGTTTCAATCCAATAAACTCATGACATCATCTTCAGATAATTTCACTTCATTTTCATGATCAATACTTAGAATAGATTTGGCAAGATCAGCTTTATTTTTCTGTAAGGCTAAAATCTTTTCTTCAATACTCTGGTTGGTAATCAACTTATAAACAAATACAGGTTTATCTTGACCAATACGCCATGCACGATCAGACGCTTGATCTTCAGCGGCTGGATTCCACCAAGGGTCATAATGAATCACTGTATCAGCAGCAGTGAGATTAAGCCCGACACCGCCTGCTTTTAAACTGATGAGGAAAACAGGAATATCGCCTGCTTGGAATGCCGTGATCACTTCATCACGTTTCTTGGTTTGTCCAGTAAGTTTTACATTTCGAATATTTAAGGCTTTTAAATGCTCTTCAATAAGTTGTAGCATCGTGGTGAATTGAGAGAAGATTAAAATCTTACGCCCTTCCTCAACCATATCTTGAACCATTTCCAATAAATGATCTAATTTTGCTGATTCAACATTTTGATTCTTGACTTGATCAAGCTGTAAAAGGCTTGGATGGCAGCAAACTTGTCGAAGCTTAAGCAATGCACTTAAAATTTGAATCTGACTACGATGGAAGCCTTTAGCTGCAATCAACTCACGAATATTCTTTTGCATTGTTGCACGAACAGCTTCGTAGAGCTTAGATTGCTGTTCATTCATATCAATATTGACTTCAATCGTGGTTTTTTCAGGAAGCTCTTTCGCCACCTCTGTTTTTAAACGACGCAACATAAACGGTTTAATACGAGAAATGAGCTTGGTTTTAACCTGAAGATCTGCATGTTTCTCGATAGGATTGCGATATTTTTTATTAAATAATTCCTGACTATATAAAAAACCAGGCATCAAGAAATGGAACAATGACCATAATTCGCCCAAATGGTTTTCCATCGGTGTGCCAGTTAAGCATAGACGATGTTTTGCTTTGATTTGTCGTACAACTTGAGAGGCTTTGGCCCGAGGGTTTTTAATGTTTTGCGCTTCATCCAAAATCAATAAATGATATTGATAGGGCAGTAAAAATTCTTCATCACGGCCCAAAAGCGGGTAGGTACTGAGCACAATATCTACATTTTTAATCTCTTGAAAATGCTCAACTCGGTCATGTCCTTGTAAGACCAAAACTTTTAATTCAGGGGTGAATTTCTCAGCTTCTTTACGCCAGTTATGCATTAAAGATGTTGGTGCAATAATCAAGGCTGGGCGTTGATTTAATCGGCCTGCCTGCTTTTCTAATAGAATATGTGCAAGTGTTTGTGCTGTTTTACCGAGTCCCATATCATCGGCAAGGATACCGCCATGTTCAGTTTCGCGTAAAAACTGTAGCCATGCTAAACCTTGTTGTTGATATGGGCGTAGTTCGCCTTGGAAACCTTGTGGTGTAGAGATTTGATCTTGATAACTATTTTGAAGCTTTTCAGCAAATTTTTTCAGACGCTCATTGGTACGCCAAGGCATGCCCAAATGATGCTGTAAATCTAAGAATTGAGCGGCATCGTATTGATCTAATGTTGCAGATTCAGGATGTCGTAAAATTTCTTTTAAATAGATCAGAATGGGCTTAATTTCTTGATTTCTAAGTGCCAGTTGTGTTTGAGCTTCTTTTAAATGAACAATTAAGAAGCTGTCACTGTCCATTTTTTCAATATAGTCATCTTCTAAAAGATGTGGATTATGCTGTATTGCATAGCCAAGAAGATCAATCAGGTTATAGGTGTTGCCATTCATATCCTGAATTGTCGCACCGACATTAAACCAGTCTTGTTTTTTTTCAGATTCATTTAATGAGAGTTGCAGGTTTTGTGTTGCACTTAAATTGAACTGACTATCTAGGGTATGTTCAACTTTCCAGCCGAGGGCTTCGATTTTATTTTCAGGAACCAATTGCTCAACCCAAGCCATGGGATCTGCATAAACAATTGAGTTTTCACTGATGTCATCAAAAGCAGGGCGTTTGCTTTTTGGTAGCTTGCTAATCCTTTGCATGGATTTAACTGAATGAATTAATTCATCAATATGTTTCTTTTCAGCAACTAAATCGCGTTGTTGGCGAACTGCTTTTTCATCAATATTGATAATGAAACTTTCATCAGGGAAACCCGCTTTAATTCGTCCAGCTGAGTATTCAAATTCAATTTCAGCAATTGCATAATGATGCATATGACCAAGACGATCATATTGCGGATGTGTTCCAAAACGTAAAATAGGTGTGGGTTTGCCTTTTAATATTTCTATACTTTGTGCAAATGGTGCTTGAGGTAAATCATCAAAAAATGCATAGGGTTGAATCACTTGCTCAAATTCAGCCATTAATTCCACAGGCATTTGTGGCATATTCAGCAATTCTTCGATCATTTCACTAGAATATAAAGACTCAAGTACACCGACTTGGTTTTTAAGGGTATCGAGATAACTTAATGGATGAGAATGAATAATATAAATTTGTTCAGCATGGTCAGGTGAAATCTCTAGATGATTTTCATCAAAAAATTGTGCCTTGAGTTTTTCTGTTTGCTGTTCTGTACGCGTTTGCCAGTTGAATTCAATTTTATAAACTTGGTCAGACCATGTTAAAGGTAATCTTTGTACATCAAGTGCGTAACAAGCGCTACTTTGAATAGCCGTTCTTAGATGTTCTTGATAGATTCCTGAAATATCCCATGACGCTGGATAGAAATGAACATCGCTAAAATTTAGCTTAGCGAAAAAGTACAAATGACTAAAGATTTTCTTTTCTTCTTTGCTCACTTTAAGACGTTCATTTAATACATTGTCATAGCTGGTGTAGAGTGCAGTATCTCTAATTTTTCCATCTTTGTTACGACGAACTTTAAAAACACTAAGTTGTAATTTGGCGGTATTATTTTTTGGTTGGAAAATATAAATTAGTTGGTGCTGTACTGGCGTTTCAGTGCGTTGAACTTGTGCCAATTGTTGTTTAAATTGAGCGAGCCAAGCTTTTGCCGTAGTGTGGGTAGAGCTATTTGTTGTGGTTTGAGCTTGGTCTAATGGGTTTAGTTTTTGACGTGCAGCTGGGTTTGAAAGTTGTTGATCATAAAAATAACGTGCAAGTGCAGCCGAATGCTTACAATCGTAACCAACAGGGCAACTACAGTCGGTATCCACAATTTTATTGGTTAAAGGATTATAGATAACAGCTGTTTCATAATAATCCGTTCCCTGAATTTGTGCTTCGATGACTAAATTATCCCGATCAGGGTAGACCTCTAAGGATTTTAGATCAATTTTTTTGACATAACTCAAGCTTCTTTGAATGGTTGCAGGGTTAAAACGTGATAAAAATTGATTCAATGTCGCCATTATTTATAGAGCTAAAAATTAAAAGGAAATTACTAACAGTGTAACGGATTTTTGATCATGAATCTGAAATTAATATATGAGTTTTGATCAAAAATGACATGTTTTTAAATACAAATTGATCGTTTCTGCAACTTTAAATTAAATAAAATCTGTCAGTATAAGTTTTTCAAAATAATGCTGGGAAGCAAATCAAGATGAAGCATAATCCAATTTACTATACAGATCAGCATTTTGCATTTGCAGATTCCATTCGAAAGTTTGTTCAAAAAGAATTAATGCCACATATCAATCAATGGGAAGAGGCTGAAACCTTTCCAAAAGAACTTTATAAAAAAGCCGCAGATATCGGCTTATTGGGGATAGGTTTTGACGAAAACTATGGGGGAATTCCAGAAACCGATGCTTTTCATGTGTTGTTATCTTCGATTGAGTTAGCCAAAACAGGTTCAGGTGGTTTATGTGCCTCCTTATTGTCACATTCGATTGGCGCACCTCCAATCAATCATTTTGCTTCAGATGAGATTAAACAAACTGTACTGACTCAAATTTTAGCAGGCGAAAAAATTTCAGCGTTGGCGATTACTGAACCCACGGGTGGGTCTGATGTGGCAGCACTTAAGACCAAAGCTGTACGGGATGGTCAAGACTATATTGTCAGTGGCGAAAAAACCTTTATTACATCGGGCATTCGTGCTGATTATTATACCGTTGCAGTACGTACAGATCCTGATGCCAAAGGCCCGAATGGTATCTCGATGTTATTGATTGATGCCTATAGTGACGGCATAAGCAAATCAAAACTCGACAAAATGGGATGGTGGGCTTCGGATACAGCTCATCTCCATTTTGATCAAGTTCGTGTTCCTGCAAGCAATTTGTTGGGGGCAGAAAATATGGGTTTCCTTGTGATTATGAATAACTTCAATATGGAGCGGTTTTTTCTTGCTGCCAGTAGTTATGGTTTTGCATTAGCCTGTTATGAAGAAGCATTGGAATGGGCACAAGAACGAAAAACCTTTGGTAAACGTTTAGTTGATCATCAAGTGGTTCGGCATAAATTAGTCGATATGGCGACTCGCTTAACCACAACACTTGCTTTGTTGGAGGATACTGCTTATCGCTTAGGGAAGCCTGAAATGCAGGGCAATGAGTTGATTGCGCAAATCTGTATGCTTAAAAATGTGGCCACTCAAACTATGCAGTTTTGTGCCGATGCAGCTGTACAAACGTTAGGGGGCATGGGCTTTATGCGAGGCACTAAGTCTGAACGGATTTACCGTGATGTTAAAGTCAATATGATTGGTGGTGGGGCGGAAGAAATTATGAAAGACCTCGCGAGTCGTCAATTGGGCTATTAGAAAATCGAGAATGGATTAAACTAGAACTGTACACAATAAATCGCAATAAAAATAAGCAGGGAACAACAAGATATGGATCATTTAAATAACCCGATTTACTACACCGCTGAGCATCGTGCATTTGCAGACAGTGTGAAGAAATTTGTTGAAAAAGAGATTTCTCCTTTTGTGAATGAATGGGATGAGGCTGAAACTTTTCCTCGTGCGCTTTATCAAAAGGCTGCTGCAATTGGTCTATTGGGTTTAGGCTTTGATGATGAGCATGGGGGAATCTCAGATGCAGATGCATTTCATGTGTTCTTAGCCGCAGTTGAAACAGCCAAAGCTGGCTCTGGTGGCGTACATATTTCTTTGATGATTCATACCATTGGTACACCACCAATTCATCATTTTGCTCAGCCACATATTCGTGACAAGGTGATGCCACAAATTATTTCAGGCGAAAAAATTTCTGCACTTGCGATTACCGAACCAAGCGGCGGTTCTGACGTTGCTGCATTACAAACCATAGCAATCCGTGAAGGTGATTTTTATCTGGTGAGTGGTGAAAAAACCTTTATTACTTCAGGTATGCGCGCAGATTATTATACGGTAGCGGTGAGAACCGATCCTGAAAATAAAGGTGCGAGTGGTATTTCGATGTTATTGGTCGATGCACACAGTGATGGCATCACTAAATCACCTTTAAAGAAAATGGGTTGGTGGGCATCAGATACTGCTCATTTGCATTTTGACCAAGTGAAAGTTCCTGTAGAAAATCTTCTTGGTGAAGAAAATGCAGGCTTTAAGGTCATTATGAAAAACTTCAATATGGAACGCTTTTGGTTGGCCTCTATGGCCTATGGTTATGCCTTGGTCTGTTATCAAGAGGCTTTAGAGTGGTCTAAAGCGCGGAAGACTTTTGGAAAACGCTTAGTTGATCATCAAGTGGTACGTCATAAGTTGGTTGATATGGCGACGCGTTTAACCACAACTCGGGCATTATTGGAGGATACTGCTTATCGTATGGGGCAGGCTGAACTACAGGGCTGTGATTTAATTGCACAAATTTGTATGTCAAAAAATATCGCAACCCAAACCATGCAGTTCTGTGCAGATGCAGCAGTGCAAACCTTGGGTGGTATGGGCTTTATGCGAGGGACTAAATCCGAGCGTATTTATCGTGAAGTTAAAGTAAATATGATCGGTGGCGGTGCTGAAGAAATCATGAAAGATTTGATTAGTAAGCAGTTGGGGTTTTGATCACTCCTTTGGGAATAATAAAAACTTACAATGCTGGTTTCTGCTAAAAATAACCATAGGTGCGCTAGAGGCCTAGGGTTATTGTCAATTTAAGGAGTCTTTATCTGAAATATGAGGCTTGCGAAGATAAACTGTGCTCATTTCAAAGCCATTTCCAAAACGATTTCAGTCAGTTCATCTAAGCTCATTTTACCATTGGGATTATACCAAGTGACGGTCCAAGCAATCGCACCGCCCAACAAACGGCGCCAAATAAAAGCATCATGCTGAATTTTGCCGAGGTCGCGTAATTTCTCAATCACATCGAACCAGATATCCTCATAATCATTTCGCAGTTTAAGAAGTTCATCTTGCCGTTGTTTTGACAACGCAAACCATTCATAAACTAAAACAGCCATGGCTGAACCGGTATCTCCAGTAATCGAAATTAACTCAGCTTTGATCAAGTGTTTTAACTGTTGTTCAGCATCATCCGATTTTTGGATTGCATCAAGCATACGGGCATGATTGTAAATAATGGTTTCATGCATGACATTGGCAAGAATATCATCCTTGCTTTTAAAATGATGAAACAAGCTACCCGATTGAATTCCAATGAAATTTGCTAACTCACGAACTGTAGTTTTGGCATAACCTTGCTTATGAAATAAATAAGCAGCACCAAGTAATAAACGACCTTTAGGGCTGTCATCAAAACATGCGATTGGTTGGATATCATCGATTGAGTGAGCAATCATCGGATCATTTTTTCCATAAAGTTAAGCAAATTATTCATTGTTTAAAACGTGTTTTAGCACATTTGCCAATTCAGGATAACATTTTGCCCTTTACAAACCAAGCGCTTGCTTGGTAGATTGGCGTATAAATTTTATTCAGAACAATGAAAACAAGATAGGTGTGAAAATGGAAGATCAACGTATTGTGAAAATTGGATGTGCTTCAGGTTTCTGGGGGGACACCAATACCGCAGCATTTCAGTTGGTACATTTGTCTGACATCAATTATTTGGTTTTTGATTACCTTTCAGAAATCACCATGTCTATCATGGCAAAAGCGATGATGACCAATCCAGAACATGGTTATGCTTTGGATTTTGTCAGTCGGGTGATGACACCGCTGCTTAAAAAAATCAGTGATAAAAAAATAAAAGTGATTAGCAATGCTGGTGGTGTTAATCCATTGGCATGTCGTGATGCCTTGCAGAAAGTGCTTGAAGCACAAGGATTGGATTTAAAAATTGCAGTGGTATTGGGGGATGACCTAATGCCACAACAAGCCGAATTAAACACACAAAATATTAAAGAGATGTTTAGTGGCGAAGATTTGCCTAGCCAATTAGCCAGTTGTAACGCATATCTAGGAGCTGTTCCAATTCGAGACGCACTTGATCAAGGTGCAGATATTGTCATCACTGGGCGAGTGGTGGATTCAGCTGTGGTGCTTGCACCTTTGTTGCATGAATATCAATGGTCCTTAGAGGATTATGACAAGCTGTCCCAAGGTTCTTTAGCAGGGCATATCATTGAGTGTGGTGCACAATGTACAGGTGGCAATTTCACGGATTGGCGCTTAGTACAAGGCTTTGACAATATGGGGTTTCCAATTGTTGAAGTGAAAGCAGATGCATCATTTATCGTGACTAAACCAAAAGGAACTGGTGGACTGGTTTCGGTTGCAACTGTTGCTGAACAAGTTGTCTATGAAATTGGTAATCCACAAGCGTATTTATTGCCCGATGTTACTGCAGATTTTAGCAAAGTGAAATTAGAACAGGTGGGTGAAGATCGAGTTTTAGTGATTGGCGCAAAAGGTAGAGCACCGACACAACAATATAAAGTCAGTGCAACCTATCCTGATGGTTATCGTGTCTTGGTGAGTTTCCTGATTGCAGGACGCGAAGCCCCTGAAAAAGCCCAAGTAATTGCAGATGCAATATTAACTAAGTGTGAGCGTGTTTTAGCATTACGTTCAGTTCCACCATTCTTAGAAAAATCAGTTGAAATATTGGGTATTGAAAGTACCTATGGTGCAAATGCGCAGCAGATCAATAGTCGAGAAGTGGTTGTCAAAATCGCTGTAAAGCACATGTTTAAAGAAGCATGTATGTTCTTTGCTTCTGAAATTGCCCAAGCATCTACCGGAATGGCACCTGCATTGGCTGGAATTGTTGGGGGGCGTCCCAAAGCTTCTCCTGTGATTAAGTTGTTCTCGTTTTTAGTGGATAAATCAAAACTAAGTGTTGCGATCGACATCAATGGTCAGCGTCAAAATATACAGATTCCATCAGGTTGCTCAGATCAATCTTTTGATGTTGTTGCAGTGGGTGAGGTTGCTCAATTTACGGGTCAGGAGATTGAAGTTCCTTTAGTTGAAATTGCCCATGCTCGGAGTGGCGATAAAGGCAATCATAGCAATATTGGAGTGATCGCACGTCAGCCTGAATATCTACCCTGGATTCGCGCCAATTTGACTGAGGAAAAGGTCAAAGAATATATGCAGCATGTTTTAGACCCTGAAAAGTCTAAAGTGATTCGTTATGAAATCACAGGGTTTAATGCCTTAAATTTTATGCTGGAAAATGCCTTAGGTGGTGGAGGAATTGCCAGTTTACGTATTGATCCACAAGGTAAAGCTTTTGCTCAGCAGCTTTTAGATATGCCAGTCAAAATCCCAGCGAGTTTAAAGTCCTTCTAATCCTTGTTTATGAACGTGGGGTGAATTCCTCGCTTTTTAAAAGGGAGCTTGGAGCGGGATTTAAGCAAGTTAAAAGACAACAATTTGGATATAAAAATGCATTATCACTCAATATTTAGATCGGATGCTTTTCAGGACCAAGTCATCATTGTGACCGGTGGTGGTTCGGGTATAGGACGCTGTACTGCTCATGAACTGGCTGCTTTAGGGGCTCAAGTGGTGATTACAGGGCGAAAAATTGAAAAGCTGGAAAATGTCAGCAAAGAAATCATCGAAGATGGTGGCAAAGTTCATTTTATCGTTTGTGATAATCGCGAAGAACACAACGTGAAAGAGATGATTGCTGAAGTGATTGAAAAATTTGGCAGACTTGATGGGCTTGTTAATAACGCTGGCGGTCAGTTTCCCTCAAATTTAGAAGGCATTTCTGCCAACGGTTTTGATGCTGTGGTACGCAACAATCTGCATTCAACTTTCTACTTAATGAAAGAAGCCTATAACCAGTGGATGGCAAAACATGGTGGCAGTATTGTCAATATGGCAGCCGATATGTGGGGTGGCATGCCGGGGATGGGACACTCTGGTGCAGCCCGTGCTGGGGTAGATAATTTAACCAAAACAGCAGCGGTGGAATGGGGACGTTCTGGGGTACGTGTTAACTGTGTTGCACCTGGTTGGGTTGTTTCTTCAGGAATGGACAATTACACCGGTGATTTTGCCAAATTTATTATTCCAAGTTTGGCGGGGAATGTACCCCTGAAACGAATGGGGACCGAATCTGAAATTTCTTCTGCTATTTGTTATTTACTTTCAGAAGCAGCAGGTTTTATTTCTGGCATGACGATTCGTATTGATGGCGCTGCATCCTTAGGCACTCGAATGTATCCATTGGCAGATGCTTCGAATAGCGAGTCGTTTAATGGCTTCCATCGTGCCTTTATTCCAGATGTATTAAAACAACAATTGAGTGATCAAACCAATAACCAACAGACAGGAGAAAATTCATGACTGTTCTCCAATCCGAAATTGCAGTTGGCAGTGAGCAATTTGAACAGAACAAGCAGGCATTACTTGCTCAAATTGCCGAAGTGCGTGCAGTACAAAATAAGAATATTGAAAAATCTTATGCAGCCAAACCCAAATTTGACAAGAAAGGCAAAATTTTACCGCATGAACGTGTCCGTTTAGCTCTTGATCCTGATTCACCATTTGTTGAACTGTGTGGCTTGGTGGGTTATGCCATGCATGATGATAAAGATGGTTCAGATGCAGGTGGTGGGATTATTTCAGGGATCGGTTTTGTCAGCGGTGTTCGTTGTCTGATTTCAGCAAGTAACAGTGCAATCAAAGGCGGAACAATGTCACCGATGGGGGTACAAAAAACCTTACGTTTGCAGGCGATTGCTTTTGAACAAAAATTACCGATGCTGACTCTCACTGAAAGTGGGGGTGCCAACTTAAATTACGCTGCTGAAGTGTTTACTTATGGTGGAATGACCTTTGCCAATCAGGCACGGCTGTCTGCCGCAGGTTTACCCCAAGTCTCCGTGGTACATGGCAATGCAACAGCGGGTGGAGCGTATCAACCGGGTTTATCTGATTATGTGATTGCAGTTCGTAAGCAAACTGAGATGTTACTCGCAGGGCCACCTTTACTTTTGGCGGCAACCGGAGAAGTGGCAACAGCAGAGGAACTCGGTGGTGCAGAAATGCATGCACAGGTTGCTGGAACAGCAGAATTTTTAGCCGAGAATGATGCCGATGGAATTCGTATTGCTCGTGAGGTTTTTGAGCATCTTAACTGGAAAGAGCAAACTCAAAAGTTAAACTTAAGCTATAAAGAGCCACGTTATCCTGCCGAGGAGCTCTTAGGGATCATTCCTGCAAGTCCGAAGCAGCCTTTTGACATGAAAGATGTGATTGCACGAATTGTTGATGACTCTGAATTCTTTGAAGTAAAACAAGAATATGATGCATTGACCGTGTGTGGCTGGGCAAAAATTGGTGGATTACATATCGGAATTATCACCAACAATGGACCGATTACCCCACAAGGCGCCACCAAAGCTGCACAGTTCATTCACCTCTGTGAACAGACCAAACGTCCATTACTGTTTTTACATAACACCACAGGCTTTATGGTTGGAACTGATGCTGAACAGAACGGCATTATTAAGCATGGTTCGAAATTGATTCAGGCCGTTGCCAATACCACTGTACCGAAAATTTCTATCGTTGTGGCAGGTTCCTATGGCGCGGGCAATTACGCGATGTGTGGACGTCCATTATCACCGCAATTTATTTTTGCATGGCCAAACTCGCATGTAGCGGTGATGGGTTCAGCTCAGGCTGGCAAGGTATTACGTATCGTAGCGGAAGGAAAGCAAAAAGCTTCAGGGATGGAGCCTAACGAGCAGATGCTAGATTTCTTAGAGCAAAGTACAGCAGCAAAATTAGAACAGCAGTCAACCGCCTTATTTAATACGGCCATGTTGCATGATGATGGAATTATCGACCCGCGTGATACACGCAAAGTCCTGATCTTCTTATTAGAAACAATTTATGAAGCAGAACATCGCAAACTAAATCCAATACGATTTGGTGTATCGAGGCTTTAAAAATCCTCGCCCTTGCGAAGCTCATCATTCCTCATCTTTTAAAAGTGGGGTGTTCTCCGCTTTATTAAAGCGAGTTAAAGAAGATTAAATTTAAGGAAAAAAACAATGAAATTTACAACAGAGCATGAAGCACTACGCCGTACTACACGTCAGTTTGTTGAGACTGAACTCAATCCTTATATTCCGACATGGGAAGCTGAAGGGCGATTTCCTATTCATGATGTGTTTAAAAAACTGTCGGATTTAGGTTTGCTGGGGATTTGTAAGCCTGAAGAAAATGGCGGATTAGGTTTAGATTATTCTTATAACCTTGTGGTTGCAGAAGAATTAGGGCGAGCCGCCTGTGGTGGCGTACCTTTGGCGATTGGTGTGCAAACGGATATGGCAACGCCTGCTTTGGCTCGCTTTGGTAGTCAAGAATTACGGGATGAATTTTTAACACCTGCAATTGCGGGTGAATATGTCGCTTCGATTGCTGTATCGGAAGTACATGCAGGTTCAGACGTCGCAGCCATCAAAACCACCGCAAAAAAACAGGGTGATGATTATGTGATTAATGGCAGCAAAATGTGGATTACCAACTCCCTACAAGCTGACTTTTTTTGCTTATTGGCCAATACCTCTGATGATAAACCGCATGTCAATAAGTCCATGATTATTGTTCCTGCAAAAGCCACAGGTATCTCCTTCTCTGAACCGCTTAATAAACTGGGAATGCGTTCAACCACAACAGCAGAAGTCTATTTTGACAATGTTCGTGTACCACAACGCTACTTGGTGGGTGCAGAAGGTATGGGCTTTATGATGCAAATGATGCAGTTCCAAGAAGAACGAATGTGGGCGGCTGCCAATGCAATTGGTGGTTTGGAAAATGTCATTCAACAAACCATTCAATATACCAAAGAACGAAGCACCTTTGGACAACCGCTGATTAACAACCAATATGTACATTTTCGTTTTGCGGAGTTGATGACTGAAGTAGAAGCTTTACGTGCCTTAACCTATCGTGCCTGTGAAATCCACATTGACGGTGGGAATGCAACAGAAATTGCCTCTATGGCAAAACTTAAAGCAGGTCGTTTGACGCGAGAAGTTGCAGACAGTTGCTTACAGTTCTGGGGTGGAAATGGTTTTATGTGGGATAACCCCGCTTCTCAGCTGTATCGTGATGGCCGTTTAGGTTCGATTGGTGGCGGTGCAGATGAAATTATGCTTGGAATTATTTGTAAGTTGATGGACATCCTTCCATCTAAACGTAAATAACAAGGAGAATAAATATGGCACTTTCGCAATCTCTAACAACACAACAGTTTGATCGCAGTATTGAGCTTGAGCAAGAAGGTAGCATTTTAACCCTATGGCTTAATCGACCTGAGAGTCGCAATGCCATGAGTTTGAATATGGTCAAAGCGATTCAACAGGTGTTTAAAACGATTCAAGATGATATCTCCATTCGTGCAGTCATTTTACGTGGCAAAGATGGACATTTTTGTGCAGGCGGTGACATTAAAGATATGGCCCAACTGCGTGGTGAGGCCACCAGTGTTGGTTCTAATCAGCCTTATGTTGATTTCAATCGTCAATTTGGACATATGCTGGAGCAAGTGGATCAAGCGCCACAAACCGTTGTTGCAGTTTTAGAAGGTGCAGTATTGGGTGGCGGTTTTGGTTTGGCCTGTGTTTCAGATATTGCAATCAGTCTTGCCGATGCCAAATTTGGTTTACCTGAAACAGGATTAGGGGTTATTCCCGCCCAGATTGCCCCATTTGTGGTAAAGCGAATTGGCTTAACTCAAGCGCGTCGTTTGGCTTTACTTGGTGCACGTTTTGAGGGGCATACCGCATTGAAGGTTGGTGTTGTACATGAAGTGGTTGAGAATGAAAAAGCACTGGAAGTTTTATTGATCGAAACCATTCAGCAGATTAAACGTACCGCTCCGCAAGCGTCTCGTGTGACTAAAGCTTTATTGCATCGTACTTTAAATGAAGCTTTGACGCCTTTATTGGATGATGCTGCGCAGCAATTTGCCAATGCTGTGGGTGGTGAAGAAGGTATAGAAGGGACAATGGCCTTTATCCAAAAGCGTCATCCAAATTGGTTTGATGCATAAGTCTGACAATGCGGATCACTGATCTTGATTGAGATCGGTGTGATTCAACCAAGATAATCAAGTGAATATAAAACCAAAAATAGGGAAAACGAGAATGGCATTTTCAAAAATATTGGTGGCGAATCGTGGTGAAATTGCTGTTCGCGTGATGAAAACAGCAAAAGCAATGGGCTATCAGACCGTGGCTGTCTATTCAGATGCAGATCGTCATGCGCGCCATGTACAGCTTGCAGATGAGGCTGTATATATTGGTGCTTCAAAAGTTTCAGCGTCCTATTTATCTATTCAAAATATTATCGACGCATGTAAAAAAACGGGGGCTGATGCTGTTCATCCCGGTTATGGTTTTCTTTCTGAAAATACCGATTTTGCAGCAGCCTGTGAGAAAAATGGAATTACCTTTATTGGCCCACCTGCACCTGCAATTGAATTGATGGGCAGTAAACGTCTGTCAAAAATTGCCATGATTCAGGCGGGTGTACCATGTGTGCCGGGCTATGAAGGTGATCAGCAAGATATAGAGTATTTAGAACAACAAGCCAATAAAATTGGTTATCCACTGATGGTCAAAGCTTCAGCAGGTGGTGGTGGGCGCGGTATGCGTCTGGTACAGCAATCTGCTGATATTGTTGAAGCCTTAAAAACAGCGCGTTCTGAAGCAGAAAATGCCTTTGGTTCAGGTGAGCTGATTCTTGAAAAAGCTGTGATTGCTCCACGCCATGTTGAGATACAGGTATTTGGCGATACCCACGGCAATTATGTGTATTTATTTGAGCGTGATTGTTCGATACAGCGCCGTCATCAAAAAGTGGTTGAGGAAGCTCCATGTCCAGTGATGACCGAAAGCTTACGCCAACAAATGGGTGAGGCTGCTGTTGCAGCAGCGAAATCATGTGATTATGTCGGTGCAGGAACGGTTGAGTTTCTATTGGATCAATCAGGTGAGTTTTATTTCCTCGAAATGAATACACGTTTGCAAGTCGAGCATCCAGTAACAGAGCTGATCACGGGTTTAGATCTGGTGGAATGGCAACTGCGTGTGGCCAATGGTGAAACCTTGCCCTTACAACAATCTGAATTGACCTTATCAGGGCATGCGATAGAAGTTCGCTTATATGCAGAAGACCCACGCCAAGACTTCTTGCCACAGACTGGTCAAATACAGCGCTGGCAAGCTGCTGATTTACCCAATGTTCGAATTGATCATGGTTTGTTGCAACAGGATGAAATTAGTCCGTTTTACGACCCAATGGTGGCAAAAGTCATTGCATATGGTCAAACCCGTCAGGATGCCATTCGGCTCTTGGCGCGTGCTGTAGATGATTGCGTATTGTTGGGGGTGAATAGTAATAAGCAGTTTTTAGTGAATTTGCTTAGACACCCTATTATTGTCAAAGGCGACACCAATACCGCTTTTATTCAGGAACATTTCCAAACAGATGCCAGCTTACATAAACAAGCTTTGGGCTTAGAACACCTAGCTGTTGCTGCGGCACTGTTGACCAATGCTTCTAGTCAAAGCAGTTGGAATACCGGAATTGCGTTATCTTTACCTTTAAAACTCAAGCATGATGATCAGTTATTACAGCTTTTGGTGAAACGTGATCAAAACCAAGTGAGCGTTGAAATTTGTGGGCAGACACTTGGGATCAGCATTATTGGACAGCAAGCAGAAAAATTGATTTATGAGGTGGATGGTGTACGCCGTTCGATTGACTATGTCTTAGATGGAAATCAGCTGTATTTAGATGCGATAAATGGCAATATCAGCATTGAAAATACCACCTATGCAGCACCTGAAACTTCCGATGTCGCAGGCGATGGTCACATTCGCGCACCAATGGATGGTGCGATTATCAATATCTTGGTAAATGCGGGTGATACGGTGACTAAAGGTCAAACTTTGTTGATTTTAGAAGCGATGAAGATTCAGCAACAGATTAAGTCTGATGTGGACGGTGTCGTGAATGAGATTGTTGGGCAAGTTGGACAACAGGTAAAGAAACGTCAGTTGGTATTGAATATTCAGGCTTGATTGATCGGATTAAACGTATTGTATAGAGACTTAAAAACTTCAATATTCTCGTGTATTGGAGTTTTTTTGATTGCTGAAAATAATAAAGCATGTACATGCTTGACAGCTTTTTAGTCTATTGTTATTTTTCGGCAATTCTTCTCAATATGCGATCCACATGCCGATTGATGATGGCTTTGTTTATCAGCCTCCTTTAGATCCACTTGACATTATTTTTGAAGATAATGACTTTGTTGCCATCAATAAACCCGCAGGGTTACTTTCAGTTCCGGGGCGTTTGCCTGAACATCACGACAGCGCTTATTTTCGAGTATTAGCAATATATCCAAATGCCAAGATTACCCATCGTTTGGATATGGCAACCTCGGGCATTCTGTTGTTTGCTAAACATCGTGATGCAGAAGTTGCAGCAAGTAAAATGTTTCAAGCGAGAACTGTTAAAAAAAATTATATTGCTTTGGTGCAAGGGCAAATCAATAGCAATGGTCGTGTGGATGTGCCTTTGATTACCGATTGGGAAAATCGTCCACGCCAGATCGTGCATTTTGAGTTAGGCAAACCCGCTCAAACTTTATTTGAATCTGTGAGCTATGATGCTGAAAAGGATGTAAGTCGGGTGCTACTTACACCGATTACAGGACGTTCTCATCAATTACGGGTGCATATGCAATATATCGGGCATCCGATTATGCGCGATAAGCTTTATCATCCTACGCCGTTTAACACCGATTTAGCGCGTATGGCATTGCATGCAAGCTATTTGTCCTTTATGCAGCCTTTTAATAATCTACTGGTTGAGATTGTATCTGAGCCTGAGTTTTAGCATTTGGCTAAATCAAAAAAACCTGCAAAATTGCAGGCTTTGATCATTGAGAGGGGGATTAAACTTGGTTGTTAACATCATCATGTTTTGTTTCACGAATGGCCAAGAATGCCAACAGTGAAAGAATGGATGCTGCTGTCAAGTAGTAACCCACCGCTTGTAAGCCATATTTGGTTGCAAGTTCAGTTGCGATCAGAGGTGCAAAAGATGCGCCCAAAATACCTGCCAAGTTAAAGGTTAATGCTGAGCCTGTATAACGTACAGAAATCGGGAAAATTTCAGACAAGACCGTACCAATTGGACCATATGTCATTCCCATCAATGCTAAACCTACACATAAGAACAAGAACACAATCACTGTGCTACCTGACTCAAGCATACTGGCAAATACTAAACCAAAAAGTGCAGAGGCAATACATACCCCAATTGAGGTTGCTTTACGCCCAAACTTCTCAGCAAATACAGCAGAAAGCGGAATAAAAGCAGCAAAACACAGTGTTGCGACCAGTTGCATCTCTAAGAATTCTGCACGTGAGTAACCCAGTTGTTTGGTTCCCCAGTTGAGTGCAAATACTGTTGTGAGATAGAACACCACGAATGTACATACCGCAGCAATTGTGCCGAGGAAGAGCATTTTATAATGTTTGGTCACAACTTCTTTAAATGGAACATTAACTTCTTTTTGTTTGTCTAATACTTTTTGGAACGCTGGGGTTTCATGCAATTTTAAGCGAATATATAAACCCACAATCACCAATGCAGCACTTGCAAGGAATGGAATACGCCAGCCCCATTGCATAAAGTCTGCTTCAGACATCAATGCGCCAAGACCAAGGAATGAACCCGTTGCCAAGATAAAACCGATCGGTGCGCCCAGTTGCGGGAACATTCCATACCAAGCACGTTTGCCTTCAGGAGCATTTTCAGTTGCAAGTAGGACGGCACCAGACCATTCACCACCAAGACCTAAGCCTTGACCTAAACGACAAAGTGCAAGTAATAGCGGTGCAACGATACCAATCTGTGCATAGGTTGGAAGTAGGCCTATACACACTGTTGAAACACCCATGGTCAATAAAGCCGCGACTAGGGTTGCTTTACGACCAATACGATCACCTAAGTGACCAAAGATTGCTGCGCCAATAGGGCGGGCAATAAATGCGATGGCAAATGTTGCGAGTGATTGAATTGTTGCCGTCATCGGATCTGTACTTGCAGGGAAGAACAGATGCGGAAAAATAAGGACTGCAGCAGTTGCATAGATATAAAAATCGAAGAATTCGATTGTTGTACCTACAAGACTTGCGAAAAGAACGCGAGCCTTTGAATTTGTTTGAATTTCTGGAGTAGCAGTAGATAATGACGCCATGGTGAACCTTACACTTTTAAAAGTAAAACGAGTCTTTAAAGCGTAATCTTTTTAAAAAAGGCGTAATTTCTTAAAAAAACAACGAGATCAACCCAAATTCACTCCATCAGGGTCACTGAATTTTGAGTGTCTATGAATTAAATGACGTAAAGATAGATTGCAAGGAAATGTGATCCTGCACCGACCAAAACAAATATATGCCAAATAGCATGAGTGTATCTTACTCTTTTTAAGGCATAAAACAATGCGCCTATTGTATATGCTAAACCACCAATGACCAATAATTTTAATGCTTCTGGTTTTAAATACTGTTGCATATCATCCATTACAAGCACGGCAAGCCAACCCATGACCAAATAAGCAATCAGTGAAATTTTTTCAAAACGATGAATGAATATTAACTTGAATAGTGTTCCAATGGCTGCAATGCCCCAAAGTGCAATCAATAAATAATGTGCTTTTGCTGTTGGGATGGCAATTGCCAAAAAGGGCGTATAGGTTCCCGCAATTAAATAATAAATCGCAGTATGATCCAGCTTTTTATACCATTGGCGTTTTTTTTCATCGACAGAAAAATGATAAATTGCTGAACTGGAAAACAGTAAAATCATGCTTAGACCATAGACAAGCAATCCAAAAAATTGCCATCCATGCAGATAGTTGCCTTTAATCAGCATCAAAACAGTCGCTATAGCAGCCAAAATTGCACCGAATGCATGACTCAACGCATTAATACGTTCTTCTTGTGGTGCATAGATGTGAATCAATTTATCTGTCGACATTGGATCTTATTATCCTAAAAATACAACTGTATAGTAATGGAGTTTTACCTTTAAAGTAAGACGTCTTAAAATAGGTAACTTAATTAATACGAGTTTTGATTATGTCCAATGTGGCAAGCTTATCTGTTCAGGAACAACAATTTTTTGATAGCGTACAGCAAGCTATTGATAATCAAAGCTTAGATCGTTTGATTTTAAGTCAGTATAAAGGAGAATTGGTTGATTTAGAGAAAATGACCTTTCGCGTCATTCAGCTACAGAATGAAACGGTTCTAAGCTGTCTATATCGTTATAAAACCAATGATATTACTAAAAACTATCCACTTACCCATGCGTTAACCACGATTCAGGGGCTGGCTGAGGATTGTAAACAAGCCAATTTATTTACCCATGAGGCTGAAACGCAGCTGAAGAAAAATAAAAAGAAAGCCTTGCTGACCGTCAGTAAAAATAAGCTGGATAAAACCGCTAAAAACCAACAACAAGGGCATGATCGTACAAAACATCGTTTTGTCGACCAAGAAAGTTATTTCCTCCAACCGCTTGGCATTACCGATGCCAATGCACAGATTATTCCAAGCATGGCACGTAAGTGGAAGCAGATTAACAAATTTGTTGAAATCTTTTCAGGTGCTTTAGTGCATATTCAACGGCCAGAGATTTTAGCGCATGATGGAAAAACCAAAGAGCAGGCTTTAAAAATTGTCGATTTTGGTTCAGGAAAAGGCTATTTAACTTTTGCTTTATATGATTATTTGGCAAAACAACATCAAACTCCATTTGTAACGGGTGTTGAGCTGAATGACAAAATGGTGAAATTTTGCCAAGAGGTTGCGCAAAAGTCTGATTTTAATCAATTGGATTTTTTCCAAGGTGATGTGAGAACGTATCATCCATCCCATTTGGATATTATGATCGCCTTACATGCGTGTGATGTTGCAACAGATTTTGCGATACATACAGGTATCCGTTTAAACGCTCAAATGATTATGTGTGCACCTTGTTGCCATAAAGAATTACGCCCACAATTGAATAGTCCACAAGTGTTACAACCGATGTTGCAATTCGGTATTCATGCAGGACAACAAGCTGAAATGCTGACAGATACCATTCGAGCTCTGTTGCTGAAAGCGTATGGTTATGAAACCAAAGTCTTTGAATTTGTGGCATTGGAACATACCAGTAAAAACAAAATGATTTTGGCAACCAAGCGTAAAGATTTCACTGCACCTGATCAAACAGTCTTAGATCAAATTCGTGCTTTAAAAGAGATGTATGGGATTCAAAAGCAATCCTTAGAATTATTATTGAATGATCAGTGGGACCAGCAAGACATTGGCGCTAAGTGCTAGCGCGTTGTGAGGAGAGAAAGCAGGTTTAACTGCTTTCTCTCTTGGTACTATTTAGATAAATTATTTTATTGCTGATTCATTTCATCAAGCTCAGCTTCGCTTGTGCCCGTGGTTTTTCGAGAAATGGTATCTGGAAAATATTGCGGATCATCCATTTCTGGAATCAATTGCTCACCCATTTTATGAATCAAGATACTGGTTTTTAATGTTTCTGTTGGGGCTTTAATCAGTAGTTCTGTCAGAAAGTCTGTTGCTTTAGCTGCAAATTGCGCATCACTTTCTTTGCTACCACGTTCAGGCATTTGAACATTGTCTAAATTAAGCACAGGGACTTTACAGGTTAACGGTACTTGAAAACTTTGACTATTTTCAATAATTTTACCATCCTGTTTACAGCTCTGATATGCAGCACTTTGAGCTTTCATTTGGCGTTCAAATGCTGGCGCAACAATTTTAAAATCGTTGGCATTAAATTGTTCTTTGAGTATTTCCTTCATCTTTTCAGATGCAGTGGCTTGTTTTTCGCCACTTTCATCGCGGTTTTTTTTAGCTTCAGCTTCTGAGATACCTGCAATTGCGGCACTCATTTTTAAATTAAGCTGATCTTGATTTGGGTCTTGAGAAAATAAGCCAATCATGCTTTTTGAGATAATGTTCACACGATCTAGCTCGGATGTTTTTGCATAAATACTTTGAGTCGTCAGTAAAATTGCGCTATAAATAAATACTTTAAATTTATGATTTAGAAACATAATTATTCTACAAGTTTAGTTAAGTTGGTGAAAGTGAACGCATTGTCACTGTGCATTACATTAGCATAATTGCAAGAATGAAGGATCAATTTCTCAACCATTAGGATTTAAATAATGAGCCAATTTGTCATTCAATCTGGGCCGTGGAGTCAGCTTCAACACGATGCAAAACTGATTCGAAGCATGGTTTTTATCGAAGAACAAAACATCAGTGAAGCAGATGAATGGGATGAGCAGGATGCCATTTCATTACATTTTGTTGTATATGCTCAAGATCAACCGATTGCTACAGCGCGGTTATTGGAAAATAACAGTATTGGTCGAGTTGCTGTGTTGCAACAATATCGAGGTGAGGGGATTGGTAAACTGCTTATGCAACAGATTATTCAAGTAGCAAAACAGCAAAATAGAGCATTTCTTCAATTATCCGCTCAAGTCTATGCAACGCGCTTCTATGAAAACTTAGGCTTTCAGGTACAAGGTGAAGAATATTTAGATTGTGAGATTCCACATATCGATATGGGGTTAAGTTTAAAAAATGACTGAATTGAAATAAACCTACATTGAAATAAGCCAAGATTGAAATAAACCCACATTGAAATAAGCCAAGAGAATCGATTTGCCCATGCTCAGTATAAAAACCCCGTTAATTCAATCTTTAGTTTTAAGCCAACTGAATCAATGTCAGGTGTGGTTAAAAATGGAAGCCTTACAACCGTCGGCATCATTTAAACAACGAGGCATTAGCCATGCCTGTCAAAAATATTTTGAGCAAGGTGCTCAGCGTTTTATCAGTTCATCGGGTGGCAATGCAGGCTTAGCTGTTGCTTATACAGGTCGACAACTGGGTGTTCCGGTGACCGTCGTTGTTCCTGAAACCACAGCACAACGTGCGAGAGAATTAATTGCCCAGCAAGGTGCAGAGGTTATTGTACATGGCGCTTCATGGACCGAAGCCAATGCTTTAGCGCAGTCCTTATTAACACAGCATGATGTATTTATTCATCCTTTTGATCATCCACTGTTATGGGAAGGCATTATCCCGATGATTGATGAAGTCATTGCAGAAGGTGTTACTCCAGATGCGGTGGTCTTATCTGTGGGTGGCGGAAGTTTACTTTCAGGTGTTGCAGCAGGATTAAAGAAACATGGTTTAGCCCATATTCCAATTTATGCGGTTGAAACCCAAGGTACAGCATCCTTACATGCTTCGATTGTCGCTAAGCAACATGTTGAATTGGATCAAGTGAGTGGTATAGCAACAACACTTGCAGCAAAAAAAGTTTGTCAAAATGCATTTGAAGTGAGCCAAGCACTTGAAGTTCGTAGTTTGGTTGTTTCAGATCAAGACACTGTAGATGCTTGTTTAAAATTTGTGGATGATCATCGTATTTTGGTTGAGCCGGCATGTGGTGCAACGTTATCAGTGCTTTATGATCAGACGATTCAATTTAAACCCGCTGATCAGGTCTTGGTGATTGTATGTGGTGGCGCAGGGATTACCCTAGAAACACTACAAGCATTCAATGGATAGATCGGATTGAATAGATAATCAATGATTATAATCTATTGATCCTTTAGCAAGTCTTTTCGATTTAGAGGATGGTGAGATGATTCAAGTTGTACTTTTTGATTTAGATCAAACCTTACTTGATCGCACCTCCTCCCTAAAGGCTTTTTTAAATTGGCAGGTAAATTTCTTCGAGCTGGTTACGATTCAACAGAAACCACAATTTATTCAGCGTTTTATTGAGTTGGATAACAATGGTTCTGTATGGAAAGATCAGATATATGCTCAACTTATTCAAGAGTTTCAAATATCCAGCTATTCGACACAAGCGCTATTAAAGAATTATATTCAAGACTTTAATAAATTTTGTCGAAGCTTTAGCGATGTTGATCTGGTTATTTATAGCTTGTTTAAGGCAAATTTTTCTCTTGGATTAATCTCTAATGGAAAGACGCCTTTTCAGGAAGATAATTTTAAAGCCTTAGGTTTAAGTGAGTATTTTTCGAGTGTGATTGTTTCAGAAGCTGTTGGACTGCGAAAGCCTCATCCAGAAATTTTCCAATTGGCATGTCAGCAGCTCGGTGTTATTCCTCAGCACTGCGTTTTTGTTGGCGATCATGAGATAGCAGACATTCGCGGTGCAAAAGCTTTGGGCATGAAAACGATCTTATTTGACCCTCAACAAAAAGTAACATCGACACAGGCCGATCATCGTGTAAAGTATTTTCAAGACATACTTAATATTTTAAAAATAAAATGAAAAGATTATATAAGCACGGTAGGGTAAAGTTTCAGGTTTTATTTTTATTTGGAGTTGTATCTCAATTCAGTGTATTTGCACAAGCCGAAACAGATAAACAACAACCGTTAGCCTATGAGTTGCAGGTAGAAACAAAGCCAAAAACTTATGATCCAGCGACACAGTCACGGATTCGGGTCTATCGAAAGGGTGCGACAAAAACTTTAATTCAACATTCATTTGATTGTGCAGGAAGAAAAGCTGGGATACGGGATTACTTAAGTGGAAATGGTGCATTATCTGCGCTAAAAGCGTATGCCAGAATCACCTTTAATATCGAAGAAGGGATGCCTCGTAGTGCGATTCAGAAAGAAGCTGATAGCAATGCTATGCGAACTTACCAACTGATTTCTTATAAAGAGTTTATTTTAAATGCCGACCAACCTGTGAATTTATATGGTTTTGTATTTGGAGCGACTGATTCATCTCGGACAAAAGCACAAGTTTTTGATCAATGTGTGGATGCTGTTGCTTCGTTCAGACCACAGGCTGGACACGATTATGAAATTTTAGGTAAATATCAAAATAACCAATGCCAATTTCAAGTATTTGATCTAAAAACCAATCAAGAAGTGACTGTGTCTGACAAGCTTTATGCATGCCCTGAAAAGTCATGGAAATTTTGGAAAAGGGATCAGTAAATGAAAAGTGCAATACTTGGTATTTTTTTGATGATGGGTCTTATTGTACCCAATTTGACTTGGGCATCTTATCTGAACCATTGCCTATTAACGGTTAAAGTCTTAGAAGCGACTTCAACCATGACTATGGCAATCAATGGGCCACAAGGTGAGTTTGAAAAAAGTAAATTGACGATGTATATCAAAATATTAAAAGCTGAAAAGAATGGAAGAGCTGACAGTGGATGCCAATCACTGGTCAATCAACGCATGCGAATTACGATTGAACAGCCACCTTTGATCAGTTTAGTCAAAGGGCAAGTTGTACAAGTAGAAAGCATCACTAAGGATGCTTTTCCACAAGAAGGATATGTCACGCAATACAAGCTAAAAAACTAGTCTGTTGGGAATTTCGCTTTTAGCCTTTGTGTGCGTTACTCCAGTCTTCTATGGCTTTTTGTCCGCTTTCTAAGCCAACTTCATAGGTATATTGCAATTTGCGTTTATCTTTACATAAACGGCCTGCTAACTTTTTATTGTCAGGTGGGCAGATTTCAAAAATGCTTTGTTGAGTATTTTGGCGGATAAAATCGACAGTTTGGTTATAACGAGTACAGCGGTTTTTCAGACTATCTGCAAAGCCAGTATGTTGATTAAGCAAATATTTTGCCAAGAATTGATCTGCTTTACTGCTGGCTTTAAAGTAATTTTGTGTACGCGTACGAATCACCAAGAGGTTTTGTATATTTGCTTGTTGCGCTGCCCATTGAACAGGGAGAGCATCTGCGACACCGCCATCAAAATAAGGCTCTCCAAAAATTTCTACAGCCTGTCGTGTTAGATAGGGAATAGAACTAGAAGCACGTAATCCATCGATAATATTGTCTTTCCCAGCACGTAAATATTCAGGATAACCTGTACGAGCATGAGTCAACACCATATAAAAGTCAGGATTTTGACTAAATATGGCCTGTTGATCTAGAGGATTCTCTTTCTCGACAATATCCCACATCCACTGCATATCCAGTAAATCCCCACCTTTAAAAAAGCGAGCATAACGAATAAATTCAGGTCGAAGTGAATGGTCTAAATAGAGTTCGATATTGCGACCTTGTTGTCGAGCAAGGTAATTGGCGAGGTTTGTTGAACCAGAAGACACCCCAACAAAAAGATCAAAAGGGTTAAAATTTTGTTGTAGGAAAGCGTCAAGTACACCGCAGGTAAAAGCCCCACGCATACCGCCACCTTCTACGACAAGCGCATTACGTGAATCATTGATCATAGATTGTTTAGTTTGCATGTTCTGGCTGAGCTGAGTTGTGTGGCATGTTTTTCATTTCATCATTCGACATTTGCTGCGTGTCATGTGGAGGTGCTGTATCTGTATTCTCCGTCTGAGGCGTCGCTATCTGCTTATTTTGCTGACTCGGCATATAATCTGGTTCATTGGTTACAGCCATATAGAAGAATACAAGGAATAAACAGCTAAAGATTGTTGCGAAAATTACTGCTTTAGATTTCCACAACGGTTTCTTGGGAGAGTTAACATCGTTCATAGGAAAATTCCTAAAAGAATGAAATGTGTAGCTATTTTATAACATAAAGCAGTAGTAAAGTTGGCATTGCTATAAAAGACATAAATTAAATGAGGCTTATGTATATAAACACAACATGGATTGATCAGCATATGAATACATATCAGACATAACAAACAGGCTGAGATTAAAATTGAAATCAAGCATACAAACAAGATTATTTTGAGCTTGATTTTAGGTGTTTATGGAAATGAATAATGTTGATTTATTAGAAATATATGAATATTTAAACTACATTTTTAGTGAGATTATTTATTTAATTTTTCAACAATTAATCAAAAAATCTATTTGAATTTAAGTGTTTTTAGTAATGAAATTGTTTTTTTAAATAGAAAAATTTTAGAATTAATTTATAATAGAGGCAATTAAAACGAATAAATTATTAAAATGAACAGCTTAGTAAATAGCATTTATAAAATATTGGATCAGCTTGGACTAAACGCACAAAAACGAGCCTTGCATATCCAATTTAGCAATACAGACTTAAACAACCAAGTCTTCTTACAACGTATCGATGGACAACATGGTCTAAACCAAGGTGTGTCTGTTGAACTGATTTGCCTTGCCACTTCGGCTGTGATTCCGCTTAAACAATTCATTGGTAGCCAAGTGGCCATTGATCAAGTCACAGATCATGGACAACTGTTTCGTAGCACAGGGGTGATTACTGAAGCGGCACAAGGGCAAAGTGATGGCGCACTAACGTTATATAAACTCAAACTCGAAGATGCGACTTCACTGTGGCATAAGCGCCGTAACAGCCGAGTGTTTATGAATAAGTCGATTGTGCAAGTCATAGAAACGCTGTTTAAAGAATGGCAAGACAAAAGCCCACTCTTTGCATCGAGTCTAAGCCTCGATAAAAGTGGTCTTAAAAAAGATTACGATATTCGACCATTCATTATGCAGAGTAACGAAAGCGACTATGCATTTTTAAGCCGCTTGATGCGCAGTGAAGGGATCAACTGGCTGATTGATGAAGCGCAATTGATTGTGCCTAGTTCTGCGACTCAAATTCAGCCGCAAAAACTGCGTTTGGTGGATGATAACAGCGAATACAAAGCGCTAGAACGAAGAAAGATCCGCTTCCATCGTAGCAGTGCCACAGAACAACAAGACAGCATCACCAGCTTTATTGGGCAACGTAGCTTACAACCCACTGCTGTCCACGTACAACGCTGGCAAGCAGATGTGTTAGAGCAAGAAGAGGGTGCAGGCAGTGTTCAAAGCAAACACCAACATAGTCAAAACCAGAATAATGCCAGTCTCGGTTTAGAACAAGCTTGGCATATCAGCCCAGCATGGATTCAAGACCTAAATGGTGAAGATCAAGCAACTGCCTCAAATAACAATCAAATTGAAAAGATCAACCAAAACCTCAGCCATTATTACGATGCTCAATCTAAACAATTCGTTGCCAACTCCACTGTACGTGATGCGCAAGTAGGCTACTGGTTTGAGCTAAACGAACACCCAGAAATAGACCAACACAGTGGCTCAGACAAAGAGTTTCTGATCACGTCAAAGACATTCTATAACCAGAACAACTTACCCAAAGATCTGAATGAACAAATCAATCGCTTGCTCCAACAGAGCAATTGGGTCAATTCAAATGTAGACTCAAACAACCCAGAGCGCCAAGCCAATCAATTGGTGCTACAACGCCGTAATATCACCACTGTTCCCGAGTACCATCCATTACAACATCGTCCTAGTACCCATCCACAACGTGCCAAAGTGGTTGGGCCAAGTGGAGAGGAAATCCATGTCGATGAATGGGGACGTATTAAAGTTCGCTTCCTGTTTACCCGCAATGAAGATCATAGTCATGATGGTGGTGCTGGGAGCAATGACAACGACACCGATTCCGCTTGGGTGGATGTACTGACCCCATGGGCAGGTGAAGGCTATGGTGCACGGTTCTTACCGAGGATCGGTGAGATTGTGGTGATAGATTTCTTTGATGGCAATATCGATCGACCATTTGTGGTGGGGCGTATCCATGAAGCGCAACGAAGTCCAACGAAATTTGATGACAAAGGCCAATTGCCTGATACTAAAAAACTAGCAGGGATCAAAAGTCGAGAAGTTAAAGGCAGTGGCTATGGCCAGCTTAGATTTGACGATACCACAGACCAAATCAGCAGCCAGCTACAAAGCAGTCACGGCGCGAGTCAACTTAACCTTGGTAATCTGAGTCATCCTAAAGAAACTGATACCAGTGAAGGGCGAGGCCAAGGCTTTGAACTAAGAACAGATCAATGGGGAGCGTTACGAGCTGGGCAAGGCCTACTACTCAGTACCTATGCTCAAGATTTAGCTTCAGGCAATCACCTTGATGCAACTGCGGCGAAAAGTCAGTTAGAAAGCAGCCTAAATAATTCTAAAGCCTTAAGTGAAGTTGCTAAGAATCAGCAAACGGATCCACTGGATGTATTGGAAAATCTCAAGCAATTTCTTGATCAAATCGAAAAAGATGAAAAAGACAAAGCGGATGCATTTAAACAAGCTTTGATGATTTTGGCTGCACCAAATTCAATCGCATTGGCAAGCAATGAAGACTTACATCTTTCTGCGGATAAACAAATCAGTTATACAGCTGGTGATAGTATCAACCTGAGTACGCAAAAGAATTTAGTTGCACATGCACAATCAAAGATTAGTCTTTTTGCGGCACAGGAAGGGGCAAGACTTTTTGCTGGAAAAGGTAAGGTTGAGATCCAAGCACAAGGCGATGGTGCGGATTTGATTGCACGTAAAGGTATTCAAATCATTTCGACTGAAGAGATGATTGAGCTCAAGAGTCTCAAAGAAATTATTATCACCTCTGGTGGCTCTCAATTAAAGATTAATGGTTCAGGTGTATTTGTGACCACGGCTGCTAAGTTCGAAGTGAAGGCAGGGCAACATAGTTTTATTGGTGGAGCAAAAGTCGATTATTCACTTCCATCATTCTATGAAAATATCTGTAAGCCTTGTTTATTGGATGCAGCAAAGTTTGGAATGGCATTTGTTGATAAATAAAATGAAAAGAAAAATTGTTCCATTTAAAAATATAAAAAGCTGTATCGAAGATGATCAACATGATTTGAACATGTATTTAATCTTGGATGCGGCGCAAGTTTCAGATCAAACTTTGCACTTTATCAATACATGGCGAAATGACGCAAGGCTCGAGTTTTATTCATTATTTTCAGGTACAACGGAGGGCAATGCACCTTTTGAAGTTGCCCCTGTACTTGTCTTAATCAATGATTTAGAGGTGCTCGAAGAAGAAGGGTTTAGCTTTATTCATCAAACATGGAAAGATGAACAGGCTTTAAATCTGGTATGCAGTTCATTGGATTTGACTCAGTTTGTTAAAAAGATGAAACGCTATCTCACAGTAGAATTTCCTGATGGTACACAAAAATTATTTAGATGGTTTGATCCAAGAAATGTTAAAAAAATTCATAAAATACTGACAGATCAACAAGAAGATGAGTTTTTTGAGGGTATTACAAAATGGGTCATTTCAATTCGAAATTATCAGGATGTAGATTCTAATCAATTAATGGTATTGGAGAATGCATAATGCTCATACTCAGCCAAGAAAAATTATATGAATTAGATGTTGAGCAAAATAAAGAATTTTTATATGACCTTGTCTATGAAATTATAAAAGAAAACCCAGCCCTTAAACTGAATGGGCAATTTGATCAGCTATTAGAACCTGTCCAAAGCCTGATCAATCTATATATTGAAAAAGGCATCAATCAAATTTATACACTCAAATATATGGTGAAGAGCCATGTTTATTTGGGAATAGATTATGCAAATGATCCGCAATATCTTTGGCTCCAAAATGAAATGCAGCATTACAATATTGCGGAGCAAGTATCTTATGTGGATGCTTTTTATACACTTTTGGAAAGCTATAAAAGTGTGGTTTTAGGGCATGATTTTAAATTTGTTTTTAAAGCAATTGAGCAGTTAAATCAGAGTTTTAGTCATTCCAATCTTCAAGAAAATCTTTCAATTATTTATCCAGAAAAAATAGAGTTTTTAAAACAAAAAGATTTATTGGGTTCACTTCAAGAAAATTATTCCAAAGATATCCAATCATATAAAGAGTATGTATTGGGAAAAGAATTTCATCATAACGTTTTTATAAAAAATTTGATTAATTTGGAGGTTTAAGATGGGTGTTGGTGGTGCAAGTCCTGCAGCGGGTGCTTCATGTGCAACGTGTTTAAGGAAGTTTACGGTTCATTTTAGGCATAATGAGAAAGATTTCGATGGTGGTTATGGATTTGACTGGTTAAGAAATGAGTATGTTAATAATCTCAAAAAAGTAGACGGCATAAGTTATAAAAATACATTCAGAGGAAATATTTCAGATTTGCTTGCTATTTATTCGGAGGGTCAAAAGACATTAATACGGCCATATGGCTATAATTATATACCTGCATGGTTAGCAATTTTTCCAAAGACAACAAGTAAACAAAGTGCATCTGGTTCACAGGAAATTAATAAAAATGGTGTGGATTTAGATTTAGAAATTGTTCAATTAAGTAGTGATGAAAAAGATCCTCTTACTAGTGATGGAACTTCAATAGAATTATTAGCTACAAGTGATTTTATAAAATTAACTCCATCTAAATTTGATATTAAACATTTAATTAATAATAGGAAAAGTAGAGAAATTGATAAAACAAATAATAAAAATGAATTTTTTTATGAAAATAAAAAGATAATAAATATAAAATGTGAAGGTGGAGCTTTAAATCAGCATGAAGAGATAAATGTATTTGCGATAAAGAAAGGTGTAAGAGAAAAAGTAGGGAAATTAATGTTATATAAAAATAATGATATTCCAAAATTAGAACTTAATTTTATTGATGTAATTAGTGATAATAACTCACTAGATAAACCAAGTAGTTATGAATATTATTTGAAGTTTAAGTCTTACAATCAGGCTCTAATCAGAGCTGAGAAAAGATTAGAAACAAAATTTGATTTATTAGACTTAGCAAAGACAAATGAAGATGTTGCAGATTTTTTGGCAGAAGTAGCATCAAATAAACAATTAGATATTGATTATTTAGCAAATAGATTTGTAAATTTATTCGATAAATATGGTGGAAAATATAGACCAATAGAAGATAAAAAGTATTTAAATATAAATGATGATGGGCATACGAGAACTTATATATTTTATACAAATATATCTGCTGGGAATGTAAATGGATACGCCCCATCAAGAATGGAAGGTAGGCGAATGAAATGGGGAAATGCTATAGTCGTGTTTAAACAAGCACATACTAGATTGGATGTGCTAGTACATGAGATTGGGCATAGCTTAGGTCTGCCACATGTTTTTGAAAAAAATAACAATAAATTTGTATTTTATCAGGGGCAATCGGGGAATTTAATGGACTATACTTGGTTTTATGCAAAATCTAAACAGGTTGATAGTAAAATTACTAGAAAGTATTTTAGTAAGTTTCAGTGGGATATTTTGAGAAGTGATAGGAGTTTAAAGTGAAAAAATTATTTTTAACAATTTTTTTTGTTTTTTTTGTATCTTGTTCTTCTGAAAATAGAGGTGATGCTCAATTAGGGAGTATGAACACAAGTGAAAATAATATAAATGACCCATGCGCTAATGCGGATTGCACACCAGATAAATTTAATTCACCCTACTATAAAATTCCATATGAAAAATTAAGAGATTTAGAATTTTTAAATTATGAAGATTTTGGTGTCGTGTTGTTAAATAACGGTATTTTAAATGCTGAGATTTTAAAAGATTATAATTTTAAAGATAAAGATAATTCAAATTATATAGATTTTGAAAATGAAGCTATGTTAACAATTAATCCGAATCCATCAAATGGTAAGGTGAAATCAATAGATTATGATTTTTCTATGTGTTCATCAATCAGCTCAATAGATATAGATAGAATAAGGAAAATATTAAAAATATTTCAAAATAATAATTTAGAAAATAGTTTTTTTAAATTTGATTTTACTAAAAAAAATAATGAAGATTCTTTAACCAATACATCGTATGGGGAGAATGGAATTACTTATGAAATTTCATGTAATATTAAATCTAAAAAAGGTCAATTTCATATTTATAAGAAGTAGTAAATTTTTAATTTAAATGGGAGCTTAAATAATGATATTTATAAAAAGTAATTATAAAAAATATCATTTGGCTTTAATTTTATTTTTTATCGTTGGCTGTGTTGAAAATCTAATTTATTCACGTAGTAAAAGTGATGAGGTAATAAATAAATTTTGCCTTAATCCTGAGCCCAATATTAGTTTTGATATAAATAAATATTTACCATTTGAAAGTTCAATGGAGAGTCCTATAGAAAAAAACTTAGGAATAAAGGTTAGTGATTTTTATAATAAAATTCAAAAATCTACTTCCTTGAATAATATGAATGTATATGAAAATCAAGATTATATCGATATTGTTGATGATAACTACGATGTAGTAGGCAAAATTCTAATTATTTCAGCAGGCACTTATGTTAAATATATTAATTTTGAAGTTAGATCTGATCCCCAAATTTTTAAAGGAAAACTTATAAAAAGTGCACTTATAGATGTGATTTCTGCAGTAAGTGATACCGATTCTGAATTAATCTATGACAAAGTTTTAAGTAATTTAATTAACAATATTAAGGATGGTAAATTTAATCCTCGAACTGGTATATATTCAGGTTCTTTTGATGAGAATGAAGTTATATATGAAGTATCTACAATTAATAAAAAATTTATTGCAGCTAAAGTTGCTAGCGGGGAAATTAGAGA
Source organism: Acinetobacter sp. BIGb0196 (assembly GCF_011759595.1). Taxonomy (NCBI): domain Bacteria; kingdom Pseudomonadati; phylum Pseudomonadota; class Gammaproteobacteria; order Moraxellales; family Moraxellaceae; genus Acinetobacter; species Acinetobacter sp. BIGb0196. Next base: position 466,971 of record NZ_JAAOZA010000001.1, read on the forward strand.
TATCGATTGCAAAACTAAAAAATACAATGAGTATAAAGATTTGGAATTATCACTTTTTTCAATATTCAAACATTAATCTTAATGATTTTAGACATCAGGTATAATTATTTATTAGGTTATTAGCGATGGTGGTGTTATGAAATCTTTCATTTTGGTGATAGCTTTAATACATCTATCAGCTTGTTCATTTGGCTCAAATAAGGATAACTGTAGTTTAAAAAATAGTGAAAATTCAGATGTTGGAAATAGTTATGATGTTAAAGTTGGAAAAAATATTTATAGTTTTGTAGATGAAAATAGAATTTTTTTAAATTATGATCAAAAAGAAATAATTAACAGATATAAAAAATTAAATAGCAATTACATGGTGTTAAAGGTTATAGATAGCCTTTCTCCTGAAATAGGTTTTAGTGATGGTACTGTTAATAATAATGTGAAGAAGAGTTTTGATTACATTTCCCGTCTTTCAGCTAATAGTAACTTAAAGGGTAATCATATATTTTTTAGTAGTGATAACTATGTTCCTTATAGTGAGCAATTAGAAGAAAAAATTGTATCTATGGTTAAAGATCAGATTTATGTGGTAAGTGGTGATAACGTGGGTGGGGAAGATTTGAATAGTAAAGTTAGTACTTTTATAAAAAAACTAAAATGTAGTAATTCAAATGAGCCTGAAGTGGAAGAATGGAATGTAAATGATATGCACATTGTTTTGGAAGCTGATGGAAAACAAATTAAAAATAGGAAATATAATAGTTTGAATTTTTTTATTTATTTTACAAAGAAAACGGATAAAAAATATGAAACATCAATATATTAGTTTTCTGTATGTTTGCTGTTTAAGCTATCTTGGAATCTGACCAGAATGGTTTGCAGAGAAGGGTCAAGTCAATAGCTGTGCTTATACTGTATACTATACCAAAAATGACAGATAAAAATTATGAAAAATCATTATATTATTAAACTTAAAAGCGTATTTCTGATATTTTTTTCTATGACATCCTATAGTTTTGGAGCGAATGTAGAAAATCGAATTTTTAATTATGAAGATAAAGAAATATCAGCGTTATCTTCTGAAATAAATTACTCAAGATTTGCACCAGTAAACCAGCTTAATTTAAAAGCAATGCCTGTAGATTTAGATGAAATAATAAAGAACCTTGCAAAAATAGGTTATATCAATAGTGGTACAGTCTCGAATAGTAAACGCTATGAAGTGTTAGCATATGGATTGACGACCAAGAAAATTTATTTTTTTAATAATAACAGTCAAACATCTGATCTCTTTTCTGAGATTTATGCAACGAACTCTAAATTTAATCAACTCAAAAGCATTCGTCTAGGGTTAAGTGTTGAATACAATGGGAAAAGATTTAAAAAAATGAATACAGATCCGATTGTTCCCACAAGTTTTATTTCTGCTTTGAATGTGATTGATGAGAGGAAAGCAAAAGAGGTATATGTTTCACTAATGAATCAACATACTTTAAATATAAAAAATAATGTGAATGAGTATTGTGAATTTTTAGTGACGACGAGAGTAAATATTAAGGATTATTGGTTAGTATTTAATACTGAACTCACAAAGAATAATACTTATTTCAATATTTACCAAAGTAAAGGAATTCCTCAAAAATGTAATTTGTGAAATTCTTTGTTTGGAGTTTTTGCTTAGTCCCTTTTCTTGTATCCTGTGGTCATTATAAAAAAACTAATAGTAATGGTGATTTCGTGTCTCCTCAGCAGTAGATGCTTTATAAATATAGTTTCCTAAACGAGATTAAAGCTTTTATAATAATTCAAATTCAATAACTTAAATCTTGATAATTTAAAATTCGAAGCTTTAGGATATCCAATTGAGCACTCAGGTCAATTCCATATCTACCGTGAATAAGCTATATTAATGGCACCAAAAATAGACAATCAACAACATGCAAAATTTACAACAACTCTTTGTCAACACCCAAGAAAACTATGAATTGATCCCTGATTTTATCGATCTGCTTTTAGCATCGGATATTTATTGTTTAGGAACACAAGATCAGCATAAAAAAATTCAATTCCGTATTTTAGAAACACCAGAAGGCGATCAAGCAATACCATTCTTCATTGAACTAGAAACCATTCAAAATGATATTGGAGTCGATGCCGAATATATCACTTTAAATACACGGCAGTTTTTTGAAATGACTCAGGGTGCAACATTGGTATTGAATCCAACTTCTGAATTATCAAAAGAATTTCAACCTGAAGAAATTAAAGCAATTTTAGAGATTGATGAAGCAATTTAAAAATGTGCAGGATTCAATTTCTCCAGCACTTCATCAATTTTTTTCAACCGTTTGATTTCATCCCATAAGGCTTTGGCTTCGGGGTAATGCTTAGACATCATCCCAATCCATTGTTTATAACGGCCGACCATGTTCAGCTCTTTTTTATATGGGCCATTTAAAAAACGAATTTGTAAATTTAATAGTTCAGACCAAGTGATAAGTGGTTCATCCGTATTTTTACGAATGCACTGGGTGAGATCAGGTGTAGTCACAGCACCACGACCAATCATCAAATCTTGGCAACCTGATTCAAGTTGGCATTGTTTCGCATCAGCATTGGTCCAGATTTCACCATTGGCAATCACATTAATCTTGAGTGCTTCACGAATAGGCTGCAGCTGATCCCAAAATGCTGGAGGGGTGTACCCATCAGCTTTGGTCCGAGCATGGACAGTGACCCAAGCTGCGCCAGCATCTTCAATGGCATGCGCATTTTCAAGGGTAAAATTTCGGTCCATATAACCTAAACGCATTTTTGCAGATACAGGGATGTGTTTGGGTACAGCATCACGTACAGCCTTGACCAACTCATGTACAACTTCAGGCTCATCGAGAAGTACTGAACCACCTCTATGACGGTTTACTGTTTTAGCAGGACAACCAAAATTCATATCGATTGCAGGAGCACCTAATTCAGCAGCGCGTACCGCATTGGCTGCGAGCATTTCAGGATTATTTCCTAAAAACTGAACGTGTACTGGTGTGCCAGCAGCTGTCTTGCCTTGATTGTTTAATTCTGGACAATAGCTATGATAAACATGGTCAGGTAAGACCGAATCCGTTACACGGATAAACTCAGTCACGCACCAGTCAAAGCTACCGACATGTGTGAGAACGTCACGCATGATAGGGTCGGTTAAGCCTTCCATTGGGGCGAGTATAAGTTTCACAATTGTTACCTGATGAGATGAAAACAGCGTTATACGCATTTTTGTAGGAGATGTCTACCGATGCAAAATATATTCTAGGTCAGTGCTGAACGGGATGTTATTGAAAAGTTGATCCATAAATTTTCATGATCGAAACTTTCTACATAAAGTCGAATTTTTTGTTGTGGATACATGTTGTTTGAACCTAAACACGATTCACAATCCTTGTAACTGGCTAAACCATAAAACCTTTCGCCATATTGAACAATCACCCCTTGAGGGTAGAAACACACAATCTCGGTTTCAATATTTTGTCCAATTTTAAATTTGTTCTTTAATTCATTCCAATCACTTAAATATTTAGAGATTGATTGATTCCAAAAATTTAAAAACTCATCTTTTTCAATGGGAATAATTTCATCTAAAACATCAGAAAAACTTCTTTCAGGTAAGAAAAAATGCGCTTGTTCTATGTTTAAATTTGTATTGATGCTGAGTGAAGCTGTCACCAGAATTGATCTGAGGCAGTAATATTCCAGATCTAATTCATATAAAACAATTTCTTCTGCTTCTGTATCAATATATTTATAGTAAGAATACAAAATACTGCCCATTTTTGCTCAGTGCTGCGTTTATCAACGATGCAAAATCATTTCCAAAACAAATTTAGAACCAATAAAGCCAACTGCCAATAAAAAGAATCCAATCATGGTAAAGCGAATGGCTTTCTGACCGCGCCAGCCAAACTTATAGTGACCAATTAACAACGCACCGTAAACAAACCAAGACACAATACTAAACACAGTCTTATGTGCTAGGTGCTGTGCAAAGAAGTCATCAATGGTAAAGAAACCAAAACATAGGGCGACAGTTAATAAAACAAAACCAGTAATGAGCATATCAAAAAGTAAGGATTCCATGGCTTGATATGACGGTAAGAAGTTGACCCAAATACGTTTTTTTTGTTTCTTTTTGAGTTCACGGTTTTGAAACCAAATCAAAACGGCTTGTATGGTTGCCATGAGTAAAACGGCATAAGCAGATAAAGACAGAATGATATGGATGTCTAAACCGATAGAATGCTGTTCAATAAATTGATCTGGTTTACTAAAGCAAAAACCGAGAATCAAACCAAAGGCGGCAACAGGAATTCCAATCAAATTTAGTGAAAGAACAGGACGATAGGTACTGTAAAGCATACTTAGAACCAACATTAACGCAGAGGTAAAAGACATCAAGTTAAAGACGTCGTAATTAATCCCTAGTGGTGTAAGTATGTCGTTATGCAGTACACTTGCATGTAATATCAGCCCTAAACCTGACATGATGCCAATAAACCAAGGGTTTGCGGAACGTTTAGCCATTAAGTGCATGAACAAATACCAAAATGAAGAGGTATAGGCAATTAATGCTAAAATCGTATAAACCAAGGGTAGGCTAATCATGTCAAACCTTTTTCAGGATGATGAATATTCATGTTATAAGATATAAATTCCATGTGAACTACAGTATCCTATAGCATCTTGAGCATAAATTTTCTATTTTAAGAAAGATTTTTTTGCTACTAGCTATTTTAAGCGGATTTTGCAATGTTTGATACCTTAACAGAACGACTCACGCAGAGTCTCAGAAATGTTACTGGCTCTGGGCAGCTAACCGAAGATAATATTAAAGATACCTTACGTGAAGTGCGTATGGCACTTCTTGAAGCCGATGTTGCTTTGCCTGTAACTCGTGAGTTTATTGCGAAAGTTAAGGAAGAAGCATTGGGTCAAGAAGTCATGACTCAGCTTTCACCAGGTCAAGCTTTCGTTAAAATTGTGTATGACGAACTCACCAAAATGATGGGTGAGGCAAACGAAAGCCTAGACTTAGCTGCAAAACCACCTGTTGTGATTCTTCTCGCAGGTTTGCAAGGTGCTGGTAAAACCACGACAGCTGCAAAACTTGGACGTTTCTTAAAAGAACGTCAAAAGAAAAAAGTGGCGATGGTTTCTGCCGATGTTTACCGTCCAGCTGCGATCAAGCAACTGCAAACAGTTGCTGCTGAAGTGGGTGTTGATTTTATTGAATCGGACGCTTCTGAAGATCCGATTAAAATTGCACAACGTGCAATTGGTCAAGCCAAAATTAACTTTAACGATGTTTTGATTGTCGATACGGCAGGTCGTTTGCATGTCGATGATGACATGATGGACGAAATTAAAGCATTACACGCCGCAATTGGCCCAACTGAAACCTTATTTGTCGTTGATGCAATGACAGGTCAGGATGCGGCAAATACCGCCAAAGCCTTTAATGATGCATTACCATTAACGGGTGTTATCCTCACCAAAACTGATGGTGATGCACGTGGTGGTGCAGCGCTTTCGGTACGTGCGATTACTGGTAAGCCAATTAAATTCTTAGGTATGGGTGAAAAACTCGATGCCTTAGAGCCATTCCATCCTGAGCGTGTTGCACAACGTATCTTGGGTATGGGTGACGTACTTTCTTTAGTCGAAGAAGTTGAACGTAAAATCGACAAAGAAAAAGCCGAAAAAATGGCAAAAAAATTGCAAAAAGGCGGGAGCTTCAACTTTGAAGACATGCTGATGCAATTTGAACAGATGAACAAAATGGGCGGTATGATGGGCTTCTTGGATAAGTTGCCTGGCATGAGCAATTCAGGCATTCAAGATGCGATTGCACAAGCAAATCCTGAAAAGCAAGTGAAAAAGATGGAAGCGATTATTCAATCGATGACCATTAAAGAACGTCGTAACCCAGACTTAATGAATCCGAGCCGTAAAAAGCGTATTGCAGCAGGCTGTGGTATGGATGTGGTTGAAGTCAATAAACTGATCAAACAACATGCACAAATGGCGAAAATGATGAAGAAATTTGCCAATCCATCGGGTATGGCAAAAATGATGCGCTCATTGGGTGGAATGCAAAAACAGTTTGGCGGTGGCGGCGGTATGGGGCCATTGTTTGGTAATAACGATAAAAAATAAGTCTCATTTTTTTTATAAAAAGCGCCTTAGGGCGCTTTTTTGTTAAATAAAAATAACATACTTTTGTTGGCTCTTTAGATATTCTGAGCCCATTATTTGAATATGATTTAAACAATAATTGATAAGAAGTTTATTTATGAAAAAAGTATTTATCGTACACGGTTATAAAGACTCCCCTGAACATCATTGGTATCCATGGCTAAAGCAACAAGTATTGTCTACAGGACATGCATGTGAAGTGATTGATCTAGAACATCCAGAGCAGCCCCAATATGAGCTGTGGAAGCATAATATTACGCAGCAAATTAAGTCACTCAATGACGATACCATCATTGTGGCACATGGCTTAGGTGGGATTGCCAGTCTGGATTTTCTTTCGAGTGAATTATTGGGGCGAAAATTAGGTGCTTTGTTTTTGGTTGCGGGATTCAGTAAAAACTTAGCCGTTTTACCTGAACTTAATTTATTTTTACAACACGCTCGAGTCGATGATGCGCTGCTCAGAATGAATATTCTGAATCGCTTTATCTTTTTCTCTAACAATGATCCTTTTGTGCCAGCGCCTGTCAGTATTCAATTGGGTTATTCGCTGAATTCACAAATGATTGAGGTGAAAGGTGCAGGGCATTTCATGGCAGCAGAGGGCCATACCAGCTTAACTGTACTTTGGGAAAAGTTAGCAGTTTTATTACAACCTGAATCCCAAGCTGGTACTCAGGCTGCATTTTCGATTTTATTTTGATGCTGTTTTATTGATTGAGCTTTTGATAAAGCTCGTCAAGAATCTCCTGAGCGCGTTGCTCATCTTGAATCAAATTGCCTTGTTGATCCCAAACCTTACTGTCCAGAATTGAATAATCTTCACTTGGGCTTAATTTTAGTTCAGCTGCAGGTTTGCCATCTTCATACCATACCTTTTGAACGATGGGCTGATCATCTGAATATTCTTCCTGTAGCCCAAGTTGACCATTTGAATAGTACGTTTCAGTTTTTCCAACTAATTTCTGGTCTTCGCTGGTCGATTTAAAGCTGATTTTTCCATTTTCAAAATAGCCCACCACTTCACCGTCGACATATTTACTATCAAAGCTATTTAAGCCTTGAGGGGCTTTAATCCAAAATGGGTCTGATTGTTTTTTACGACTATTTTGATAGAAGTCCTGAACTAAGAAACGGCCATCTTTATCACGACCTAATAATTTTCTGAAATATCCATTTTCTACAGGCGTGAGTGAATAACCCTGATCCATGACTAAGCCGCAGTCACAGGCTTCTTCACCTGCATCTGGAGCAAAGTAAGCAATAACAGGTTCAGTTGTTGCCATGGTTGTTGAAGATGAGTGCGTAGTTTGTAAACTGGTACAACCCACCATTGTGAAGCTCATTAAACAGGCACTAAGCAGTAAGGGTATCGTTTTCATAATGATTGCTCATTTATCGTGTTTATGATTGTGTTTATTTATTAAAAATGGAAGATTGCTGATCTTCTATTAAATTGTATTTAGGTTTAAGCGGTTTGTCGATCTATATAGAACTGTAAGCCTTTGAGTAATAAATCTGATTCAATTCTTGGTTGATATTTCTCTAGAAATTGTGCAAATAGATTGGCATCACCACCTGTTAAAATAAGCTTTCGTGGTTGTTGCTCAAGCACTTTTTCAATGGTGCTTAACAGCCCCAAGAAAATGCCATGATGTACTGCATCTATGGTATTCCGACCAGGACTTAGCTCTGAAAAAGCCGCATCTGGAATTTTAATACCTTTGGTTTTTTGAATTAAAGAATCACGTTGTAAATAGAGGTTAGGCAGAATATAACCGCCTAAATGTTGTAAGCCTTGGGTTAAATCAATCGTTAAAGCTGTGCCACAGCTAATCACACACAAGTCATCATCAGCTTTCGCTACTGCCAAAACTTGTAACCAACGATCGATTCCAAGTTGTTCTATATGGTCATAGCCACAACGTAATCCTGCATATTCAGCATGCACTTTGGCAAAAGTTACCGGAATATCGAGTAATTTTAAAATCTGGACAATGCGTTCGTTGTTCTTTTTATCTTGGACTGAGGAGATTCCAATTTTGTCTAAGCCTAAACCACGAAAATGTTGAATTAAACCCAGTAGCAGATCCGCAGGGGATTGGAGATGTAATTCTGCTGCCTGTTGGATAATTTGATTATTTTCAGTAATCCAATATTTTAGACGGGTATTTCCAATATCTAACCAAAGTGCTTTCATGATTTTGCCTAATTGAAACTGAACACAATCTGCATAATTATTTTATTTGAAAATATTGAACGACTTAGAGAGCATCTCAATCTGATCAATCAAATAGGGCAAATAACCTGCGGTTCATTTTGCTGAACGTTGTTCCGTACTGTTAGTAACTGTTTGCTATGATCTTTGGATCAATACGATTACTGCGCAATATATAGCGAAATGTATAGCGAAAAAAGTCCTGTTTTAAATAATTGCCGAACACTTTTTAGCAATTTATATGCTCAATCTAACTCATTTTAGACAACGGATCACATCGTTATTTATGCTTCAGCTAAGCGTAAACGCCCTTGATAGACATTGACTAAGCCTTGAGCTGTCAATAAATTCAGTGCGCCATCATCAGAAATTCCTTTGAAAATACCCTCAATTGAATTTTGAATTTGTTCAAAATAAACCTGCTGATCCATAAAGGCAGCATAGTGATTAAATCGTGCTGCAAGGTTATAGCAACCATGATCAAACCATTGTCCAGCTTGTTGAATTGCCAAATACATTTCTGCAATGATTTGGATTCGATTTGGAAATTGTAGGCCTAATTGCATTATCGAGGTGGCTTGTTGAGTCACATTTTCTTTGGGGATCGGAAATAAGTTGATCCCGATTCCAACAATGGCTTGATGTGGTGAAATGGGCTCAACCAAAATTCCCCCCCACTTTCCTTGAGGGCTATATAGATCATTGGGCCATTTAATTTGTAATGCTGGTAAATTCTTAAGTGTTGGCATTTGTAAGATATTTAAAGCAATTTCCAATGCTAAACGCCCATCTAAGGGTGTTCGAGTTTCAAGCAATGTGCTTAAATAAATGTTACCAATGGGCGAAACCCATTCCCGTTGGTGCTGACCTCGTCCTTGAGTCTGAGTTTCACTACAGACCAAAACTGTCTTGACGCCGCTGAGCGCAATTTCACGCACATCAACATTGGTCGATGCTGTCGTCTGCTTTAAAAGCAGCACTTCAGGGAGTTCATTTGCTTGTGTAAGAAGTTGTCTAAGATGACGAGTCTCTAAATCCATGTTGAATCTGAGAAGAATGAAGGAACATTTATGGAGTTAATCATATATTTAGGTATTGGTGCAATCGCAGGATTTGCTGCTGGGCTATTTGGTGTTGGTGGTGGCTTAATTATTGTACCAATTCTCTATGTGGTCTTTACTAAAATGGGCTATGATCCTTCGGTCATTATGCACATGGCATTGGGAACTTCACTTGCAACAATTATTGTAACTTCAATTAGTTCCGTAACAGCGCATCATAAAAAAGGTGCCGTACTTTGGAATGTTTTTAAAAACTTAGCCCCAGGTTTGGTGATTGGCTCATTTATTGGTGCTGGCATTGCAGATATTTTATCAGGTCAGCATTTACAGCTAATCATTGGTGCTTTTGCAATTTGGGTGGCATTTAAAATGTTTAAGGGGGCCAATGTTAAAGTCGATGAATCTAAACAATTACCAACTGCGCCTATGCAAATGCTGGCTGGTGGGGGAATTGGAGTTGCATCGGCAATTTTTGGTATTGGTGGTGGAAGTCTGACCGTTCCCTATCTCAACAAAAATGGTGTGGTGATGCAAAAAGCCGTTGCAACATCAGCAGCTTGTGGTTTACCGATCGCAATTGCGGGTGCGCTCGGTTTTATGTTCTTTGGTGCACAAGAACCAACCGAAATTAAAAATTCAATTGGTTATGTGCATATTTATGCCTTTATTGGAATCAGTGTAATGAGTTTTATCACTGCCAAATTTGGCGCAAAGGTGGCGCATGCACTTTCTCCAGCGATGTTGAAAAAATGCTTTGCATGCTTACTTACAGTGGTCGGTCTTTATTTTATTTATCAAGGTATTACTAAGTAGATTCCGATCAATGGTACTTTTTCTAAACACTGAGTTGACTTAAAATACATTAAAATTGTCGGACAATGTCATGGTTTCAATTGAATTAAATCAGGTACAACTAAAATAATGACAATTGACATTGTCCAAGTAAAGAATAATAAACCAAGATAGGAATTATATGCATTCGGAAGAAGTGGATAGCCTTTCAGAACAGATTGCCAAACATATTAGTGAACAAATTATTAGTGGCGAGTTGGTTGAAGGGGAAAGAATACAAGAACTACGTATTGCCAAAGAACTGGATGTCAGTCGTGGCTCGGTACGTGAAGCCCTTTTGCTTTTAGAAAGAACCCATCTGATTGAAATTTATCCTCGTCGTGGTGCAATTGTCTCAGAAATGTCAGCACAACAAGTCCGTGCATTGTTCGATACCAGCGCATTGTTATTAGGTCAAATCGTGCAACGTATGAGTGAAACATGGCGCAATCATGAAGCTGAAGCGATTCAGCAGATGATGAATCATTTGGTTGAGCAGGTGAAGCAAGGCAATACTGAAAAGTTTTATGATGGCATATTTCAATTTTTATCAGGGCAACAGGACATGGTTGGGAATCCCTACCTGATGAAATTTTATAAAGAGTTGTTACCATCCCTACGAAGAAGTTATTTTTTAACCTTAAATACTTCAAGACGCGAGCTTCAAGAAGCTTTAGAATTGCTTAAGTTGGTGATTGACGCAATTTTAATCCGAAAATCACAACAAGCTACTTTATTTATGGAAGATTTTTGTCGACACTTACGTAATCTAGTGTTGGAATCTCTGACACGGATGAAACAAATCGAACTCGCTTGGGCGCGGAGATCGCGTCGGTAATTACTAGGACATTATGCGTTTAAGCAGCTTAAAACTTTCAGGCTTCAAATCTTTTGCCGATAGTACAACACTACAATTCAAAGATAACCGTACAGCGGTGGTTGGTCCTAATGGTTGTGGTAAATCCAATGTGATTGACGCGATCCGTTGGGTGATGGGGGAATCCAGTGCACGCCAGCTCCGTGGTGGCAGTATGCAGGATGTTATTTTTACAGGAACGGCAAAACGTAAACCTGTAGGTATGGCAAGTGTAGAACTGCGCTTTGAAAACACCTATGGCAAATTAGGTGGGGCTTATAACGCGTATACTGAACTTGCTGTTCGCCGTCAGGTGAATCGTGATGGAAAATCTGAATACTTTCTCAATGGGACGAAGTGTCGACGTCGTGATATTACCGACATTTTCTTGGGTACAGGTTTGGGTCCTCGTTCTTACGCAATCATCGAACAGGGGATGATCAACCGCTTGGTTGATGCCAAACCTGAAGAAATGCGTATCTTTCTTGAAGAGGCTGCTGGAGTTTCTCGTTATCAGGCTCGTCGTCGTGAAACACTACAACACTTAGAACATACCACGCAGAACTTAGACCGCCTCGAAGATATTGCTTCAGAACTCAAATCACAGCTTAAAACCTTAAAACGACAGTCTGAAACTGCGGTTCAATATAAGACTTTAGAAACTGAAATTCGTACGTTAAAGATTGAAATTCTATCTTTCCAGTGTGATCGTAGTTCTCGTTTACAAGAACAATATACGGTTGAAATGAACGAATTGGGAGAGCACTTTAAACTGGTGCGCTCTGACATGAGTACTTTGGAACATGATCTGACTTCAACCAATGAGTTGTTCCAACGTTTGATTCAACAGTCCACGCCTTTGCAAAATGAGTGGCAACAAGCTGAGAAAAAACTCTCTGAGTTGAAAATGACTTTGGAACAGAAACAAAGTTTATTTCAACAGAACTCAGAAGCTTTGGGAAATTTTGAACAGCAAAAAGCTCAAACCAAAGAAAAGATTCAGTTGATGGAATTGCAATTGGAAACCTTGCACAGTCAATTGGAGCAGCAGACTGAACATTTACAACATGCTGAGTCTGAAACACAACAACGTAGCCAAGCCTTTACCGATTTAAAAGCGCAGCAATTGCAAGCACAACAACAGTATGAACAGGTCAAAGTTCAAGTTGAAAAGCAACAGCAGCAAAAAGCACAAATGCAGGCGCAAATTGAACAGCTTGCAAAAAATGTTGCGCGTATTGAACAGCAAAAAGACACCTTAAAAACCCAAGCCGTTCAGGTTCAAAGTCAATTTCAAACTGAAGATGTTCAACAACTTGAGCAAGATAAATTAGCAATCCAAGCTGCGATTGTTGAATTAGAACAAAAAATTAATCAAGCAAAGCAGCAGTTTGAACAACTACAGGAAAGCATTAGTCAGCAAAAAACTCAGATTTCAGCTTTAAAATCTGATGTACAAGTGTTGCAATCTGAACAGAAAAACCTCACCCAATTAATGGCGAAAAGTGCTGTAAATAGCAAGGCTGATACTGTGCAATTGATGCAGGTATTAACGCTGAATGCACAAGGCAAAGCACATGCACCGCTGGTTGAAAAGTTTTTAGCCAAATGGTTGTCAGCCCATATTGTTGATCAAGATGCTGATTTTGCTGAAAGTGTGGCACGCCAGCTTAAAGCAACAAGCTCGCAAGATAAAATTCAATTGAATGGATTGGCATGTTTAGCAGATTGGATTGAATCTCCACAGTATTCATTGTGGAATCAAGTCGCTGTAATTGAAAACCTCGCTCAAGCTTTAGCGGTACAAGCACAGTTAAAAGCAGGACAAAGCATATTGACGCTGGATGGTTATCATGTTGGTCAAGATTGGGTGATTGGTCTGTTCTTTGATGAGTCGAGCCAAGCCGCACAGGGTGCACTCAGTCATCGTATTCGCCTTGAAGAAATTGAAACACAACTTGCGCAGCTACAACCACAGTTGATTGAAGCTGAAACTGTATTGCCAAATTTAAATCAGCAATTGCTGGACCTGCAAAAACAGATCCAAACAGAGCAAGACACGCTAAAACATCAGCAAAAACAGCTACAACAGTTTGATCTGCAAATTGCTAAGCAGCAAAGTGCTTCACAAGCATTTGAGTTACAGAAAGTTCAGCTGAATAGTCAATTGCAACAGTTAGATGAGCAACTTGAAGAAGATGCAATGCAGAAAGATGATCTTGAAATCGATATGCACTCGGTCATCCTCAAGCTTGAACAAAATCTTCCTGAGTTTAAAACCTTGCAATTCAAGTTGGATGAGCTCAATGAGCAGGTTGAAGAACAGCAACAGCAATTACAGCTTAAGCAGCAAGATTCTGAAACTACACGTCGTCTAGCTGAACAAAATAAACAGCAAATTGAATTATTAGACAAAGACCTATCCTTCTCTAAAACGCAATATCAACAAATTATTGCGCAAATGGAGCAAGCCAAGAAGTTTGTAGATCCAATTCAATTGGAATTGCCGAGTCTAGAATCGCAATATGCTGAGCAGGCACAACAAACTGAAAAACTGCAAAAAACTTGGAGTGAGTGGCAAGTTGAATTGAATAATATTCAATCCAAACAGCAACAACTTACAGAAATGCGCCATTTGCATCAGCAAAATGATGAGCAATTGCGTACAAAACTGGAAGAGCGACGTTTGGCTTGGCAATCGGCAAAATCAGATTTACAGCATTATTCCGATCAACTTAAAGAGATGAATGCTGAAGTTAAGCAAGGCGTATTGATTGATTTACCTGTACATCAAGAAAAATTTGAGAAAGCACAGCGTCAGTTTGAAAAATTAGGCGCGGTCAATTTAGCAGCTTCAGAAGAATATGAAGAAGTTTCTAAGCGTTTTGACGATCTAACCCATCAAATGCAAGACTTGGAAAATACGGTTGGGCAATTGAAAGACGCTATGAAGACCATTGACCAAGAAACCAAAAAATTATTTATGGGGACTTTTGATCAGGTCAATGCTGAATTAAAAGTATTATTTCCAAAGGTTTTTGATGGTGGTGAAGCTAGTTTAAGTCTTGAAGATGACTGGCAGTCTGGCGTGAAGTTGATGGCACGTCCACCCGGCAAGAAAAATAGTTCATTGGCTTTGTTATCTGGTGGTGAAAAAGCATTAACGGCATTGGCTTTGGTATTTGCTATTTTCCGTTTGAATCCTGCACCTTTCTGTGTTTTGGATGAAGTTGATGCACCTTTAGACGATGCTAATGTAGGGCGTTTTTGTAATTTAGTAAAAGAGCTTTCTGATCAAGTCCAATTCATTTACATTACACATAATAAAGTTGCAATGACGATGGCAACCGATTTGCTGGGTGTGACGATGCCTGAACCAGGCACATCAAAGCTCGTCACTGTGAATTTGGAAGAGGCAAGAGAATACGGTTTAGCCGCGGAGTCGTAGTATGGAAGTCACCACAATTATTGGAATTGTTGTTGCAGTAATCATCATTCTGGTGGGTTTAAGGATGGTGCTACGAAAGCCCAATGATGCCGCACCTTCTTTAGAGTCTGAATTGCATATCAATGAAGACTGTAAACAACCGGTAATTCCTCGTCATGTACGAGATCAATTGCGAACAGACCGTGAGTCTCAAGAGCAAGTGCGTGTTGAACCGAATTTAACTGCTTTAGACTCGGTCGAAGTTGCAGATGAAAAACAGCAAAAGATTGAGGATGTAGCAGTGGAGTCGAATGCTATTCATTCAACTGAGCTTGAGCATGCCGCAATTACACAACAAACTGAAAAGACGGAAACAGTGGCAAGCACTGAATCCGCAACAGAATCTGTAAAAGCACTTGATGTGCAGACAGAACCGACGACTCAAACTCATGATTCTGCCAAAGCCGTAGTCAGTCAGGACAAAGAGGAAGCGTTTCAATTTAATGCCAATGTTGAAACAGCTGAAATCAAAGAGTTTGATGAGGAAAGTAGTATTTTAGATGTTCATTTAAATGAGCAACAAAAATATGATGATGAAAGCGTATTGTCTACGGCTGAAACCATTATTGCGCTGAATGTTTATCCGAATCCACGTAAAGCATTGTCTGGGGATAAAACCTTAAAAATGTTGCTCAAATATGGTTTACGTTTTGGTGAACTCTCTTGCTTCCATCGTTATGAGAATCCAGAGGAAGAAAGCCATTTACTGTTTTCTGTATTACGTGTCACCGACAATGGTCCAGATGGTTTTGATTTAGAAACCTTATCGACTGAACAAGTTCAAGGTTTGGCTTTTTTCTTGGCACTTCCTCATTCAGATGTGCAAAAAGGCTTTGATACCATGGTCAGTATTGCTGGCTTAATTGCCCGTGAAATAGACGGTACGGTCTATGATGAAAACAATCTTGAATTTACCCCACAACTGAAAGAGCATTGGCGCCATAAAGCGATCGATTATCGTTCAGGACATGATGCTTAGCATAACGTCATATTTACTTTATAATTGGTATTCAGAATTTTAGGCGGAGTATTCCGCCTTTTTATGGTGAAAAAATTTATGGAAAATAATCCTGTCGTGACGCAAATGCGTCAATTGATTCAACTCATTGCAAAACATAATCACGCTTATTATGTGATGGATCAGCCGAGTATTGAAGACAGTGAATATGATCAGTTATTTCACCAACTCAAAGCCTTAGAGCAACAACACCCAGAATTGGTTCAGGCAGATAGCCCAATCAATAAAGTGGGTGGAAAACCGCTGTCTAAATTTGAAACCATTACCCATACTGTACCAATGCTGTCCTTGGGCAATGTATTTAATCAGGACGAGTTATTTGCTTTTGCCCGCCGTATCGAAGAACGATTGCCCAATCAAAAGATTCAATATGATGTCGAGCTAAAATTTGACGGATTGGCAATTTCGCTCTGGTATGAAAATGGTGTATTGACACGTGGCGTAACCCGTGGCGATGGTGAAACAGGCGAAGTGATTACGCAAAATGTAAAAACTATTCGTAATTTACCGAAAGTCTTGTCTTCGGATAAAGTGACAGTACCACGCTTGTTAGAAGTTCGTGGTGAAGTATTGATGCCAAAAGCCGGCTTTGAACGACTCAATGCTGAAAATGAAGCGAAAGGTGAAAAGACCTTTGCCAATCCTCGAAATGCTGCGGCTGGTAGTCTACGTCAGCTTGATCCAAGTATTGCAGCATCTCGCCCTTTGGCTTTCTATGCTTATGGTATTGCACAATGTGAGCCGCATCATGGCATTGAGTCAATGTCAGCGAGTCTTGAATGGTTGACTAACTTTGGTTTTGCTGTGGGTGAACGTCATTTTATTTGTGAAAGTATTCAAGAAGTACAAGAAAAATATCAGCAAATCAACCAAGAGCGCCCGAATTTAGCGGTTGAAATTGATGGCATGGTGATCAAAGTTGATGATCTTCAACAGCAACAAAAGCTGGGGTTTTTAAGTCGTGAACCGCGTTGGGCAACAGCGTATAAGTTTCCCGCAGTTGCAGCCTTAACAACGGTTGAAAATATTGATTGGCAAGTCGGACGTACCGGGACTTTAACCCCTGTAGCACGCTTAAATCCTGTGGCTGTGGGCGGTGTAACGGTTTCTAATGTGACTTTGCACAATATTGGTGAAATTCACCGTCTGGACGTTCGTATTGGCGATACGGTCAGTGTCTATCGTAGTGGTGATGTGATTCCCAAAGTTGAAAAAGTATGGTTAGAGTTTCGTCCAAATGACGTGACAGAAGTACATTTACCTGAAAATTGTCCAGTATGTTCTTCTCCTGTCGTAATGCCGGAAGGGGAGGCTTTGGCACGTTGTTCGGGTGGTTTATATTGTTCTGCACAACGTATTGAGGCCATTCGTCACTTTGTTTCACGTAAAGCAATGGATATCGAGGGTCTCGGTGATCGCTGGGTAGAGTCACTATTACATCTTGATTTGTTAAAGGATGTCGCCGACATTTACCATTTACATGAGCATCGTGAACAGTTACTAACCATTGAAAAAATGGGTGAAAAATCTGTCCAAAACTTATTGGATGCGATTGAGAACAGTAAGAAAACTACACTTGCTGCATTTATTTATGCCTTGGGTATTCGTGGTGTAGGTGAAACCACGGCACGTATGCTTGCCAACACTTTCCAGACGCTGGATGCGATTCGTCATGCTGATCTTGAAGCATTAAAGAAAACTCCAGATGTTGGTGATATTACGGCTGAGTGGATTGTTGATTTTTTCCAAGCTCCACATAATCTTGAAGTGATTGATCGTTTGCTTGCAGCAGGGATCCATTGGGATGCACCAGTTGCACCCACCCGTCAGCCTTTAAATGGTGAGAGTTGGGTGATCACAGGCACATTGGCAACCATGGGGCGTGATGATGCGACTCAAATGCTACAAGCACTTGGTGCGCGTGTCAGTGGCAGTGTATCGAGCAAAACCAAATGTGTGGTTGCGGGTGAAAAAGCCGGTTCTAAGCTTGAAAAAGCAGAGAAACTGGGTGTCGCTGTACTGAATGAGCAGGAGTTTTTAGCATTAATGGCTGAGTATGGACAGGCATAGATTCGTTTAAATTAACTCTAAAATTACTGCAAAGATACAGTTGTTGTATCTTTGCAGTTTTCAAAAATTAAAATCATCAATTCGAGATTGATGCGATAGCAAATCAACAAGTCATCATTTTTCAATAGAATTTTGAGCACTGTATTTTAGCGATTGTATTTCGCAAGGCTGCTTGATCTATCATTAGCACGCTATATGATAATAATTCTTATTTATTAGAATTTTCCATTAAACTTAACTTTAGATGAGAAATTACAATTCTTAACAATAGTGAAAGTATATATAATAATCATTATCATTTGAAAAGTGTCTTATTATTTATATGAAAAATTTTTCTCGAACATTTCTGGTCAATTCTATTTCAATCGTGCTTTTTGGTGGGGGACTTACACAAACAATTTGGGCAAATGATGAAATTACTGCTTTGCCTACGATTAAGGTCGCTGCTGAAAAAGAACAAGAAAAACCAACATTTGCCAATGGTGCTTTGCAAAAAAATACAGATTTGGGGCCATTGGGAAATAAGAAAATTATAGATACGCCGTTTAGTATCACGTCTTATTCGGAACAATTGATTGAAAATCAACAAGCTAAAACTGTGGCTGAAGTGTTGAAAAATGATCCTGCGATTCGGATTACAACCAATCAAGGGCATTTAAACGAGAACTTTAAAATTCGCGGTTTTGATGTCAATCATGAAGATATGAACTATAACGGATTTTTTGGTGTTGCACCTTATGGACGTATTCCAACAGAGTTTTTAGAATCGGTAACCGTACTTAAAGGTCCTAATGCTTTGGTAACTGGTGTTGCACCTACAGGCAGTGTAGGAGCTGTGGTGATTGCCAATTCTAAACGAGCAGATCAAGAACTCACCCAAGTTTCTGCATCGTTTCAAGATGTGGGATATTATCAATCAGGCTTTGATGTATCTCGTCGTTTTGGTGAGAACAAAGAGTTTGGTGTGCGTGTGAATGGTGTGTATGGTCAAGGCGAGCATATTGTTGATGGAATGGATGATCGTCATATTTCAGGAGCGATTGCTGCTGATTACACCACAGATAAACTAAAGATTAATTTTGATTCTTATGCAATTCGTGACAATCGCAAAGGTGGTTCTCCTGCCATGATTGCAATGGGAGTAAAAGACTCAAAAGGGAATGGAATTAGCCAAGTGCTCGCAGCACCTAAAGGGGATTTAAATTATTTTCCGCATTTAGAAGGAAATACTAAAAGCAATTTTGTTGGATTATCGGGAGAATATAAATTTACTCCTGATATCAAAGCATTTGCTGGAATAGGTTATGTTGAGAAAGAGTACGCGGGACATTTATTTGGTACTCGTATGATTGTGACGAATTTAAATGGAAATGCAACCTCACAATATTACCGAGTGGGTTCACAGGAGCATAACATTGCTGCCAATGCAGGCTTTGAAGCAAAATTTGATACAGGTATGATCAAGCATACTTTAGGTTTACGTGCAGATTATCTGAAACGTAAATACAATCAGCATACTGGACAAGGTGCGACGCCTGTACCTTTCGAGACCAATATTTACAATCCATCCGATAATGGAAATATGCCTTTAGCGAATCCTACGATTCTACCTTTGGGTGATAATAAATATGTCAGTTATACCTTAACAGATCAGCTTTCAATGTTAGATGATAAATTACAGTTAATCGTTGGTGCACGTTACCAAGATATAGACACTAAAAATCTTCAGAAAAAGACAGCTTATAGTGATGATAAAGTTTCACCAAGTTTAGGTGTTGTATTGAAACCGTTTGGTGAAAATCTTTCTCTTTATGCAAGTTATGTGGAAGGTTTAGTTGAAGGTTCAACTGTAGATTCAACGTTAAAAGATGTGAATGCAGGAAAGACCTTTGCACCCTTTCAAACCAAACAATATGAAGTTGGAGCGAAGTATCAGGCAGGATCTTGGTTAAATACATTTGCACTTTATCAAATTGAAAAACCAAGCACCATGGTGACTACTTTTAATCAAGCTGATGCAAATAAAAATACGCAGATTACCACAGATGATGCAGAAACGCGTTCTCGCGGTGTGGAATGGTCATTTTCAGGTGAAATCATGGATGGCTTAAATCTGCTTGGAAATATTGCCTATACAGATGCAGAGTTAACTAAAGCTGCAGTAACCAAAGGTGTATCAAATGAAGGAAATACGGTTTTTGGTGTACCTGAGTGGACAGCATCATTAGGGCTAGATTATGCAATTCCGATGCTTGAAGGGTTCAATGTCAATGCTCGTGCAAATTATGTTGGTAATCAATATATGAATGATGCCAATACACTTGAATTACCTGATTATACTATTGTTGATCTAGGCGCTCGTTATAAAACAAAATTAGGTGGGGTAAATACTACATTCTTATTCAATGTGGATAATGTCGCCAATAAAAAATATTGGGAAGGGATGTTTAACCAAAACTATGCAGTGGTGGGGGGAGCCCGTACTTATAAAGCTGGCGTAACTTTTGATTTTTAAGCCTTAGCTGATATTGAACGCTATAAGCCAAAAAGCCTTTTTCATGATTGAAAAAGGCTTTTTTGATTTAAAAATCAGTTGAGCTGTTATTAAATATATTTCTTCACCACACCGTCATCAAGGAGCTGCTGGAAATGCTCGACTAAACTGGTTTCAATATTACGATAACTCATCCCCAGTTCCTGTTTGCTTTTATCAGCATTAAAAAAGATAGGGTAGCCCATATTCTTTTCAATAAAATCACGCGAATAGCCAAATGCAGGTCCAATAAATTTAAATGCTTTTTTCGGAACTTGGTTGCGTGGAAAAGGAAATTTTTGTCCAAAATTTTGACGTAAAATTTTACCCATTTCCAAAAGGCTGAGTGAGCCACCACTAATAATGTAACGCCCAGCTGCATTTTCCTTGAATGCTGCCAAAATATGCGCATCAGCAACATCACGAACATCCACAATACCATTCCACATCGGTGGGACACCGAGTAAGGTCATGCCGTTGGCAAATTGCTCTAAGACTTCTACACTCCCTGACTGTGTATTTGCGGTCAGTGATGGGCCAAGTACCAATGCAGGGTTAACACAGATCAGCGTCCAACGATTTTGTGCTTCTGCCATTTCCCATGCTTTACGCTCTGCCATAACTTTTGAATAAGGGTACGGTTGGTGCGTGGTTGAACTGGTGGTATTCCAATGAGATTCATCAAACTGATTATGCTGCGTTTTTAAAATATCAATTGCATCGCCATAAGTAGACGCGATACTTGAAGTCACAATGACTCGTTTGACAGAATCTGTTTTATTGACACTATTTAAGACATTTTCCGTGCCTAAAATTGCAGGTTCAATAATATCTTTAACGGCATCTTTATAATTGGTCACAACAAATGGTGAAGCCATATGCAACACAACTTCACAGCCTTGCATGGCTTCATCAAAAGAACCATTTTCTAAAAGGTTGGCTTTAAATAGTTTTAGTGTGCCAGAGCTAGCTTGTGCGATTTTCTCTAAATGTGCAAAGCTTTGTTTCTTATTAAGATCACGTACAGTGGCATGAACGGTATAACCTTGCTCAAGTAATTTTTGAATAACCCAACTGGCAATATAGCCTGTTGCACCTGTAACTAGAATAGGTGCTGATGTGTTTCCCTGAGACATTATTTTTTTCCTGCTAATTGTTAATATTCAATATCATAAATATTAAAGTTAAAATTGTCTTGAAATATTAGCATTAAAAAAAGCCAATAAGATAAAGTGATGGTTCTGTCATTGAAAATGAACAGAAAATGGAATAATGAGGGTGAATAAGAAGCATTTTTAATGGTTACAAAATAAATCATTTTGAAATTTGATGAAAAATCACCAATAAACCATCAATGAAATATTGTAAGCGGTTATTTTTTATATGAAAAAATACTTATTCAAATTGCAAATGCGTATGTTTATCATTTTAATTTTATAAAAATCATAAACTTACACATTTTGTCTTTTGCAAAACTTGCAAAATTTGTCCATACTATTGCAAAAGAATGTGGAGTAATTGAAATGCGTGGCAATCCAGAAGTCATAGACTATCTAAATATGTTGATCGGTGGCGAACTGGCTGCTCGTGATCAGTATCTTATTCATTCACGTATGTATGAAGATTGGGGCTTAAGCAAAATTTATGAACGTATTGATCATGAAATGCAAGAAGAAGCTTCACATGCAGACGCTTTAATTCGCCGTGTACTTTTCCTTGAAGGTACGCCGAACATGAAGCGTGACGATATTGTCACAGGTGAAGATGTTGTAACCTGTTTAAAAGCCGATTTGGCATTGGAATATCATGTACGTGAAAAATTGGCGCAAGGCGTAAAGCTATGTGAAGAAAAAGGCGATTACGTGACCCGTGATATGCTGCGTCAACAAATGAACGATACTGAAGAAGATCATACTTACTGGCTTGAAAAACAATTAGGTTTGATTGAGTTAATTGGTTTACAGAATTATATTCAATCTCAAATGTAAGACACACTAAGCGTCTTGCTTAAGGTGATACGTTTTAGATTAAAAAAAGCCTTTAGATATTTATCTAAAGGCTTTTTTTAATACTTCAGTGGTTATTTCTTTGAAAACTTCTGAATATCTGCTAAAACTTGATCGGCATGTGTTTGGGTATTTACACTGCTATAGTGATAGACAATTGTTCCTTGTGGATCAATCAAAAAAGTTTCTCGTTTTGCTATTTTGGCAATGCCCAAGTTTCGGATGATTCCAAATTGGTCTGCGAGTTGATGATTGCTATCGGCAAGAATTGGAAAATTTAGTCCCAGCTTTTCGGAGAACTTTTGATGAGATTTCACATCATCCAAACTTACACCGAGCACCACCGCATTATTTTTTATAAATTGTGGGTAGAGTGATTTAAATTGATTGGCCTCTTGTGTACAGCCTGGTGAATCATCTTTTGGGTAAAAGTAGAGAACAACCCATTTACCTTTATATTGACTCAGTTCGTGCCATTTTGAATTTTGATCTTGTAGTTTAAAACTTGGTGCAGGCTTACCTACCCATTGCTTTTGGTTGGAATCCAGTTTGGAGAGAATAGAGCTTTCCGCATGGCTGGCCGTGTTCAATATGCATAAAGCTGAAACGGAAAGTAAGCTAATACTGAACAGTCGTGATAGTTTCATGACAAACACTTTCCTAAATTGATCCTGATTTGATCTTAGCAAATTTTAAGGTTTAGGCGGAATGTAAAATGTTTGCAATTGTTCACATGCCATTTATGATGAAAGACCGTTTAAAATAAATAGAACCTAACATTATGGATGTCGGTGCAGTATTGATTCAACTAAAAGTAGCCATGATGGACGATGTTGTTGCATGGCAAAATCAATTGAATAGGCGTAAGCATGAGGCAATTGAAACACTTCAGGCTGAAGGTGTGCATGTTGAATCATGGTTCCATGTGGAACTGGATGGACTAGATTATTTGATTGCTTATACACGGGCAGATGATATTGCAAAAGCACATGAAATTTCGAGAAAAAGTCAGTTTGCAATTGATCAAGTACATCAGCAATTTAAACGCACTTGGCAAAAAGTGATTCCAGCCAGCTTATTGGTCGATTTACACCATCAGAAATAGTTAGAAGTCCGATTGTCGTTCAATTTTAAGCATGATCTAATAAAACATCGTTATTGTTTTATAGTGGCTTAAATTGAATCAACGTATTTTGCTGATCACAGGTTGGGGCGGTGGAACCAAACTACTCAATGCTTTACAACAGGCTTTACAACAACAAGGCCATGAAGTTGTATTGATCAATATCTTTAATGCGCTGGATCAAAGTGTTTTACAACAGCAGGTGGAGCAAGCCAAAGATTTTGATGTGATTTGTGGTTGGTCTTTAGGTGGGCAATTGGCAAGCTTGCTGGTCGAGCAAATTAAACAGCAATACCAACAACAAAAAGTCTTGATTACACTGGCTTCAAACCCTTGTTTTGTGGCAAATGCTGAGTGGCAAACGGCAATGAGCCAAACAACCTTTCATAACTTTAAACAGTCCTTTGAACATGATGCGATTGCGACATTAAAGAAATTTGGTTTTATGGTTTGTCAGGGCACCGCAACCACGCGAGAAGATTTTGTACATTTGCAAAGTTTGATTCAGCCACAAAATTTAGCGTTATTAAAACAGGGATTGGCGTGTCTTGAGCAATTAAATAATGTCACGATCTTAAATAACTATGCTGGCAAACAGTATCATATATTTGCTCAACAGGATTTCTTAGTTAGTAACAAAGTCTATGAGAATTTCAAAAAATTCACAGCAAAGTTTTTAGATGTCGAGCTGGTAAATGGTTCACATGGCGTTCCAGTTTTTGATTTTTTAAGTCTAAGTGACAAAATCTGCCAATATTTACAAAAAATAGAATAAATCTATGGATCAGTGGTGAATCTCGCAATTTATTTTTATTGCGCGCAGGTTTAACATCGCTAAACTGTTTTTTGCTGTAATTGTAATGCACATGGAGTAAACGGATGACCGATTTAAATAATGGGTTTGATGATGTCGATCTTGAACAATCAAAGTTAGATGATCTGGACTTTGATCGGCAACATATTTGGCATCCATATACTTCTATGACCAATCCCTTACCGACCTTTAAGGTTAAAAAAGCCTATGGTGCAACCATTGAACTTGAAGATGGGCGCCAATTGATAGATGGGATGTCTTCGTGGTGGTGTGCGATTCATGGTTATAATCATCCTGAGTTGAATCAAGCGGTGACAGATCAGTTAAAGGATATGTCACATATCATGTTTGGTGGATTTACCCATGATCCAGCGATCCAGCTTGGAAAATTACTGGTTCAACTGACCCCGCCTAATTTAGATAAAGTGTTCTTTGCAGATTCTGGTTCTGTCGCTGTAGAAGTGGCGTTGAAGATGGCTGTACAGTTTTGGTCTTCACAGGGCTATACAGAGAAAACTAATTTTGTTACCCCACGATCTGGCTATCATGGCGATACTTGGAATGCGATGTCTGTTTGTGACCCTGTAACGGGCATGCATCAAATTTTTGGTTCAAGTTTGCCTAATCGCTTATTTGTTCCAGCCCCTCAAGTCGGATTTTATGAGCAATGGGATCAAAATGACATTGCTGAACTTGAGAAAACTTTGGCTGAACAGCATGCAACGATTGCAGGTTTAATTCTTGAGCCAATTGTACAAGGTGCGGGAGGGATGCGTTTTTACCATCCTGAATATTTGCGTCAAGCCAAATTGCTTTGCGAAAAATACAATGTTTTGCTGATTTTTGATGAAATTGCTACGGGTTTTGGGCGTACAGGAAAACTATTTGCATGGGAGCATGCACAAGTTGAACCTGACATTATGTGTCTCGGTAAAGGCCTAACGGGTGGCTATATGACGCTTTCTGCGACATTAACCACCAAGCATATTGCTGAAACGATAAGTCAGGGCGAAGCGGGTGTATTTATGCACGGCCCAACTTTTATGGCAAATCCCTTGGCATGTGCAGTTGCTGTCAAAAGTACACAATTATTAATTTCTCAAGATTGGCAGAGCAATATTCAAAGAATTGAAGCTCAGCTTAGAGATGCCTTACAGCCCTTACAGTCCCTTAATCATGTCCATGATGTGCGAGTTCTTGGTGCGATTGGTGTGGTTGAATTGACTGTGAATGTCGATATGAAGACTTTACAACAGGAATTTGTACGTCGTGGTATCTGGATACGACCATTTGGTAAATTGGTCTATGTCATGCCTCCATATATCATCACAGCACAAGAATTAAAAACTTTGCTGGAACAATTGGTCGAGGTGGTCAAAGGTATGGAGCAAAGCACATGAGCTTGATCAATACGCACCTTGAACATTTTTCACAGCAGCTTGATGTGCTTAAACAGCAAGGCAATTTACGCCAATTTCGTTCGAATGTTCAGCAAGGACGTTATATCTGCCTTGATCAGCATCAAATGCTCAATTTGGCTTCAAATGATTATCTAGGATTGGCATCTGATCTCACATTACGTGAACAGTTTTTTGATGAAACACCTAATGATCAACGACGAATGAGTTCATCATCTTCACGCTTGTTGACTGGACATTTTCCAGAATATGAACTGCTTGAAAATAGTTTAACTCAGGCTTTTCATGGTCGGGCGGCATTGTTATTTAACAGTGGCTATCATATGAATATTGGTATTTTACCTGCACTTGCAGACAGTAAAACGCTGATTCTGGCAGATAAATTGATTCATGCCAGTATGATTGATGGGATTCGCTTATCCTCAGCCAAATATGTGCGTTATCGTCATAATGATTTAAATCACCTGACTCAGCTTTTACAAAAATATCATGCAGATGAGGCTTTTGAGCGCATTATTGTCGTGACTGAGTCGATTTTTAGTATGGATGGTGATGAGACAGACTTGGCTGCATTGGTGAGTATTAAGCAACAATTTTCAAAAGTCATGCTCTATGTAGACGAAGCACATGCAATTGGAGTACGTGGTCAGCAGGGCTTAGGTTGTGCTGAACAATATGAGGTGATTGATGATATTGATCTACTCGTGGGAACTTTTGGTAAGGCAATCGCTTCAGTTGGTGGTTATTTAATTTGTCATGCGGTGATTCGCGATTATTTGATTAATGCGATGCGCCCTTTGATTTTCAGTACTGCACAACCGCCAATATGTATGGCATGGACAAACTTTATTTTTCAGAAAGTTTTAGGCTTAGATCAGCGCCGTCAATATTTGCAGTCTACAAGTCAGTATCTACAACAGGCTGTTCAAAGCAAAGGTTTTGAGTGCCCATCAACATCACATATTGTTCCGGTCATTGTAGGTGACTCGATTAAAACGGTTGAAAAGGCCAAAGCATTACAAGATGTGGGATTTTATATTATGCCTGTACGTCCCCCGACTGTGCCGCAACACAGCTCACGGTTACGTATCTGTTTAACTGCTCAAATCACCCATGCTGATCTAGATCAGCTAACTCCGTTGTTGTGAGTTGAATGTGAAACATCCAGAAATTGATAAATCACAGGTTGCCTTGCGTTTTGCTCAGGCAGGGCAGAGCTATACTGAACATGCGGTCGTACAAAAAAATATTGCACAACAACTGTTTAATTTAATAAGTGAATATTGCCCAGCACACTATGAAAATGTGTTTGAAATCGGTTGTGGTTCTGGAAACTTAACTGAGCTTTTACTGCAAAATTTGCAAATTAAACATTTGATTTTAAATGATCTATACCCCGAAGTTCAGCAGCATTTTCCTGCGGATAAACCGATTGAATATCGGATTGGCGATATAGAACAGCTTGAATTTCCAAAACATTTAGACTTAATTAGCTCAAGTTCCGTTTTACAATGGATGAGTGATTTAAATGGTGTTTTTCAACAGGCCTTTCATCATTTAAATCCTAATGCGTATTTTTGTTTTTCAACTTTTGGACAGCATAATTTACAGGAAATTAAAAGCTTAACAGGGCAAGGTCTGAATTACCTATCCCTTGACGATCTGCAACAACAATTAAAGCGAAATGGTTTTGAAATTCTACATATTTCAGAGCAAATTGAGCATCTCAATTTTTCTCATCCCAAATATATTTTGCAGCATTTAAAAGCCACAGGAGTGACTGCGACAGCATCTGGCTTTAGATGGACAAAGCAGAGTCTCGCCGATTTTTATCATCACTATCAACAGTTTTCACAGGCTGATCAGTCAGGAAATATACGCTACTCACTGACTTATCATCCTATTTATTGTATTTTGCGGAGAATGTCATGACTGGATCAGTTTACTTTATCAGTGGAATAGATACTGGAATTGGCAAAACCTATACCACCGGATATTTAGCCAAATTATGGAATGAGCAAGGTCAAAAAACCATTACGCAGAAATTAATCCAAACGGGTAATACCGATATTTCAGAAGATATCGAACAACATCGTGAGATTATGGGAATGGGCTGGTTTCCAGAGGATGAAACCAAGCTCACCATGCCTGAAATCTTTAGCTATCCTGCATCGCCTCATTTAGCCAGCAAAATTGATGGGCGTGAGATTGATTTTGAAAAAATTGCAGATGCTACTCAACGACTTTCTGAAACGTATGATGTTGTTTTGTTAGAGGGTGCAGGTGGATTGATGGTACCCCTAACCACCAGCTTACTTTCAATTGATTATGTGGCCCAGAAAAAGCTTCCTGTGATTTTAGTCAGCTCAGGCCGATTGGGCAGTATTAATCATACGATTTTAAGTTTAGAGGCTTTAAAAAGTCGTGGGCTTGAGCTTTATGCACTTGCTTATAATTTAAATGATGAATCTCAGGATGAACTGATTTCAAAAGATACCGCAGAATTTTTAAAGCATTATTTGGTGAAACATTTTCCGAACAGTGCATGGATTGATATTCCAGTAATCTGTTAGTTTGTTCATCGAATTGAGTGCTGAAACAGCTGATTCATAGTGTTCCGAGCCTGCTGTTTTCTTGTCGCTTTTCAAAAATCTGAATGCTTTAAATAAGCGACGTGTATAAAAGGTAATCCTGATGAGTTTTAAAATTCGAATTGAGTTA
Source organism: Acinetobacter sp. BIGb0196 (assembly GCF_011759595.1). Taxonomy (NCBI): domain Bacteria; kingdom Pseudomonadati; phylum Pseudomonadota; class Gammaproteobacteria; order Moraxellales; family Moraxellaceae; genus Acinetobacter; species Acinetobacter sp. BIGb0196. Next base: position 495,364 of record NZ_JAAOZA010000001.1, read on the forward strand.
TTTAAAGAGCTTGAAATAACTTCTCTTGATTTTGAAAGTAATGCAGCAACGCAAATTTTAAGTCGTTTTGATCAGATTGATTGGATGCAACAAGTCGTCTGGGGATACATGGAGGAGCACCACGGTGATTTTCCTTTTTTTCAAATTGAGCATATCCAAACTGGGCGTAAGTTCGGCGGACTATTTGTGGTTTATAGTCGCAATCAATATAACTTTAATGCACATGCTGAACTCTATCAAAAACAACAAAAATCGCATTTTTTTGGTTTGTTTAAATCTGAAGAGATGCCCAGTTTTGATAACGATGACCTTCCTTTTGCGGTATTTCGGGATTGTTTGGAAAATTTTTTACGTGGCAATGATTCGGAAATCGAGCGTTTAATGAAAACAGTCTATCCAGGTTATACCAGCACAGGTTTTTTTGATCATTGATCGTTAGTGGCTAAATGCAGAATCTAAATTTAAAGTCATTTTTTTTAAATGGCTTTAAATTTTATTGTGACTTAATAATAAAAGCATTCTTCTGATTTGAACTATGTAACTCTGCATCGTTACATAAACAATAAAGTTATAACAAATTAATCTTTTTTTAACATGAAAAGTCATTTATATTTCATATCAGTAGCTTAATTTATGTCCAATAAGCGCTGTGAAATAAAATAAACCGAAAATAATGAAGAGGTGAACCATGTCAGGATGGTATGAAATTAGTCAAGCTAAAGATGGTCAATATCGCTTTGTATTAAAAGCAGGAAATGGGGAAATTATTCTCACCAGTGAGCTCTATAAAGCAAAAGCTTCTGCACAAAATGGTATTGCATCTGTGCAAAAAAATAGCCCAGATGATGCACGTTATGATCGCCTAGAAGCGAAAAATGGTAAACCTTATTTCAACTTAAAAGCAGCAAATCATCAAATTATCGGAACAAGTCAATTCTATTCAGGCGATGCTGCTCGAGATAATGGAATTGAGTCGGTGAAGAAAAATGGCCCTTCAGAGAAAATAAAAGATTTAACAGAACCAACCTAAATCCGCAATAAATGATCCACATCAATCAGTAAAAGCATGTCATTGCAATGACATGCTTTTTTTGAATCTAAAAAACAAATGATAAAAAATAAGTGTCTATTTATGGTAATAAAATTCTAATATTTGAATGGTTGCAATGGGTTTTAAAACATAGAAATTAAACCATAAAAATATATATTATTAAGTTGTATAGAATAATCATTCCAAGCGTAATATATAAACTTGAGTTGGATATCAGTTTAGATCATCTATTTATATTTTTAGTTTTGAGTTTCTTCTTATATTGGAGGGGTAGTATGATTTTTTCTCATAGTCATTTATGATTTTTTTAAAGATTTTTTAAAGTTTAAATATGTTAGGCTAACTTCAATATTAAATAAAAGGAGAATGATTATTTAATAACAGCTTCAACATTAATTAAAAAGATTATTAAATTTAGTTAATAAATTATTGAAGAATTATTAACTAAATTAGAAATAAGCTTTTTATGATGAAGTGCGAATTTTTTATATCTATTTGTATTATTGAGTGATTTATTTTTGTGAAAGGTTTTGGTTAATATCTAAGCATAATACGGTTGGTTTTATAAACTGCTTAAATCAGATTAATGAACAGTGATTATTTTGATTTAAATTGATTAGATATGAAAAAATAAACAAAACACTTCACATAATACTTATTAAGTGTTAAATTCATCACAAATAAGAATAATGAGGTTTTATGATGAAAATAGCAATCGATGGTAATGTGAAAATTGCCGACGAGATAATATCTCAAATTGAATTATGGGATGCTGCTGTTCTTGGTAATAAAATTGATCATCTATTAGATCAATGTGCGGATGATATCAATATGTTTGATGTGAGTATACAATTAGACGGTATCGATGCGTACAAAAAAGAATGGGAGAAATTCAGTCCATATTTTAGTGAAAATGTGCAAATTGTACGTCGCAATATGAAGATCTATGCGTCAAATGATTTGGCTGTATTGCATTGCCATTCAAAAGTGGAAAATTCTGTGCTTAAAGATAAGTTGCAGATGCCATGGTGTCGAACTACATTGTGTCTGAAAAAGAAAGGTGATCAATGGTTAGTCGTACATCAACATATTTCGATGCCGATTGATATGAGCACTGGTAAAGCGATCGTGATCAAAGACATTGCTAAATTGAAATTAGTGGTTTAGCAAGCTAGATTTGTTTGTTATTAAGCCCTTTGATTGGGCTTTTTATTTATGAATTTTTAAATTTAAGAGATAGATGTTAGATCATTAACAAAATTGTCAAAAGAACTCAGTTTTTTACTTGAATGAAAGCTAGAGTTTTGGAAAAATCATGATAATAATCTCAATAATGTGAAAATAATGCCAAATTCATTATTTGTAAAATATGGGTGGTTAAAGCCACTTGCACCACGAAATCCACACGAACCACATCGCGCTGCAACCTCATTAGAATTGTTATTTGACTTAATTTTTGTGGTCGCCATTGCTACAGCAGGGCAACAATTACACCATAGCATTATCGAAAATCATTTATCACATGGCTTAACACTTTATTTTATGGTGTTCTTTGCGTTGTGGTGGGCATGGATGAACTTTAGCTGGTTTGCATCTGCCTACGACAATGATGATGTATTTTATCGAATCATGACCTTTGTGCAGATTATTGGTTCACTTGTGATTGCAGCAGGGATACCTAGCGCATTTCAGCAACAAGATTTTGATGTGATCATTATTGGTTATGTCATCATGCGTTTGGGCCTCGTTACACAATGGTTTCGTGTTGCCAAAAATGATCCTGAGCGTAAACAAACAGCGTTGAGATATGCGGCTGGTATTATCATCGTACAGATTGGCTGGCTACTTTTTCATTTTACACCGATAAATTTTACCATTTATTTGTTTCTACTTTTGGTCATTGCTGAACTGAGTGTGCCCATCTTTGCTGAAGTAAATAACATGACACCGTGGCATCCACATCATATTTCTGAGCGTTATGCCTTACTCACCATCATTGTCCTTGGTGAATCGATCATTGGAAGTTTCGCAGCAATTTCTGATGCATTAAATAATCAGTTGTTAAGCCAAGAATTAATCTTTTTGACCATTGGTGGCTTATTGATTATGTTTACCATGTGGTGGGCATATTTCGATCATGATGTGGCTGAACGACTCAATAGTCGTAAACGTGCATTTTCATGGGGCTATGGTCACTTTTTTATTTTCGTGAGTATTGCAGCCCTTGGTGCGGGTTTAGCTGCTGCGGTGGATGTGGTGACGCATAAGGCTGAGATCTCGGCTGACATCGTCAGTTATTTTGTTGCTATCTCTTTGATTGTCTATACTGCGAGCCTTTGGTTGTTACAGGAAATTCACCATCTTTCAGGAATCAAGAAATGGTTTTATCCAATTACAGCCGCCATCGTACTCTGTATTCCGATGATCTTTACCCAAGTGGGTTATGCTGTTTTTGCTATGGCAATTGTTTATGCGCTACGTTTAATTTTTTCAAAATGTTATTTGGCAAGATAATCAATTAAGTGGGTTTTGAGCAATGGGATTTCATGATTTTTATCGTTTGAGTTCGCACGCTGTGATTTTTAATGAAAATCGACAAGTCTTGTTATTGAAAGCAACCTATGCAGATTGTGCATGGGGCTTACCTGGTGGCGGGCTGGATCAGGGAGAAACAGTGCATGATGCGCTGATTCGTGAGTGCCAAGAAGAATTAGGCTGTGATGTTTCGATCGAATATTTATCAGGGGTTTATTATCATGCTGCAGTAAACTCCCATGCATTTATGTTTAGGTGTACATTGCAGAACGATCAGTCAATCAATTTAAGCGATGAGCATTCTGAGTATCGATGGTTTGACTTTGACCAACTTTCACCTGTGCAAAAAATTCGTATTGAAGATTGTTTTCATTTTGATGGTCAGGTAAAGAGTAGGGCATTTTAAAGATTGGCTATCGCATGGTGGTATGGATATCGCGATCAAACGGGGGATAGAATATCTATCTTATCCCAAAAGCAGATTCACTTTTATACAAGTGTATGGATTTAGATAAAGCAATAAAAAACAGGCCATCAAGACCTGTTTTTTATTTACCTCAATTTAAGATTATTTATCTGGTAATGCATAAGCAACGATAGAGTCACCCATTTTGGTACCAAATGAACCATGACCACCCGCCATGATCACAACGTACTGTTTACCATTGCTTTCATAGGTCATCGGTGTTGCTTGCCCACCTGCTGGTAGACGACCTTTCCATAGCTCATCACCATTGCTGACATTGATTGCTCGGATGTAATCATCTTGTGTTGCTCCAATGAACATCACATTACCCGCTGTTGAGATCGAACCACCTAACATTGGCACACCCATTTTAAATGGTGGCAATGGAATACCTGGCATACTGTCACGAATTGTACCAATACGACGTTTCCAAGCAACATCATGTGTTTTCAAATCTACACCAGCAACATAACCCCATGCAGGTTGTTTACATGGTAGGCCAAATGGTGAAAGGAATGCACTGATTTCAACGCCGTAAGGGACGCCATACATGGGTTGAACACCCGCTTCTGTACCTGCGCCTTTGGCTGTTTGTTTACGGTTAGGATCAGCAGGAATCAATCGACTGACAAAAGGTAGGCCAATTGGATTCATGACTGCGATTTGACGGTCAGGGTTAAGTGATAAGCCACCCCATTCAAATACACCCAAGTTACCAGGGAAAACTAAAGTTCCGTTTTCTGAAGGTGGAGTATAAATACCGTCATAATTTAACTTGTGGAATGACACACGACAAATTAACTGGTCAAACATGGTTGCGCCCCACATTTGTTTATCCGTTAATTTTTCTTGAGGTGCTAAGTTAAAGTCTGAGAACGGTTGCGTTGGAGAATAGAATTCACCCTTAGTTTGCGGACCACGTTTTACACTTTGTGGTACTGGACGTTCGTTAATCGGTACAATTGCTTTACCGTTACGGCGGTCTAAAACAAAGGCATTGCCTGTTTTAGTCAATACATAGATTGCTGGAACAGTTTGTCCAGTTTTGTCTTTGATATCAGCTAAGGTTGGCTGTGATGGTACATCCATATCCCACAAATCATGGTGAGTTGTTTGGAAGTTCCAGATCAATTTACCCGTTGTTGCATTGATTGCTAACATTGAGTTTGCATAGCGTTCATGCAGTTTTGTACGGTTACCACCCCAAATATCTGGCGTACCTACACCTGTTGGTACATAAACGATATCGAGTTTTGCATCATATGCAAGCGGAGCCCATGCATTCGGTGAGTTTTGGACATATTTCTGACCAGGACCCGGAATCTGATTCGGATTTTCAGCACCTGTATCAAATACCCAAAGTAATGCACCAGTATTTACATCATAACCACGGATAACACCAGAAGGCTCTTGAGTAGAATAGTTATCTGTCGTTGAACCACCAATGATAATTGTGGTACCTGTGACAACAGGTGGTGATGTTGGAATATAACCACCCGGATAAGGGAATGGCATATCCTTTTGTAAATCAACTTCACCGTTATGACCAAAGTCAGAACATGCTTTACCTGTTTCAGCATTTACCGCAACGATACGACCATCATTGACTGGTAAAATAACTTTACGCGGACATTCGGTAGATGAGGATTTTTTTGCTTGTAAACTTGCAGCGAAACCAACGGTATTGTCTGCATCGTAATAAGAAACACCACGACAAGTTAAATGTTGGAAGGTATTATCCGCTTTGAGTTTTGGATCAAATACCCATTTCTCTTTACCTGTAGAAGGATCAAGAGAAACCAATTTTTGATGGGTTGTACACAGGTACATGTTATTACCGATTTTAATCGGTGTGACCTGATTGGTTGTTTCGCCTGAATCATTTTCAGTCTTGAATTCACCTGTACGATAGGTCCAAGCAACTTTAAGATCTTTAACGTTCTCTGAGTTGATTTGGTTCAACGGAGAATAGCGTAAACCAGATTGAGTCCGACCATAAGCTGGCCAGTCTGCATCTGCAATACCATCAATCGCTGCTGGCGTTGGTTGTTTACTGGTTAAAGTCCCACGAATTTCTTGTGGATCATTAAAGATAGAATAAGCCATAACCGCAATGGTGATCGCCAATGTACCTGAAAGTGCAATTTTAGCACCTTTGGCATCGAAACCACGTGTTACTGCTGGAATGAGTAGCCATAAGCCAAACACACCTAAAATATCTAAACGCGGTGCAAGCGCGAAGAAGTCTGAACCGACTTCCCATAGTCCCCAGACAACTGTGCCGAGTACTAATGCTGCATAAACGTATAAAGCAGAACTATTTAATTTGCGTAATAAGATTGCTGTTGCAATGAAAAGTATCCCGGCAATGATGTAGTACCAAGACCCACCAAGTGCTGCCAGCCATACTCCGCCGCCTAATAGAACTACACCGAAAACAATTGCAATCACAACTGTTAGGGTTCTGAGTCCTGAAGATGGAGTTTGCATATTGACCACCTATCTATTTGATTAATTTTTTATGCTTTACCATTCCATTGAGGATTGATGAAGCACATTGTTTAAATTTTTAGATTTTAAATATTTCGATGCGAGGGGAGAGAAAGAGTTAAAATTGCATCGAAATATTTATGATCTATAACACTAGAATGCAGTTTGGAATTTAATACCGCCAACCCATGCATTTTCGCCATCTTTATATGCCCCAACATGACGAATATATTGCACATTTGGACGGATCGTCAGCCAATTTGTTGCATGTACACCGTAGTAAATTTCAGTGTTGTACTCTTCATCTTGTTGACGAATTTGAGTATCGTTCACATCATTGTTGATGCTGATACGAGAAAAACCGATTGCGACATCATCTTGAGGGCGCGCATCGAAAGGACCTTTATAGACCAGTCCAATATTTTGCATATTGTCGACAGTGTTTGTATCTGAGTCATGAATGGTTAAATTAATGAAACCAGTTAAGCCACGACGTGCATCACCGTGGTGTGCTGTAAATTGTTGCTTGGCAACCAGCCATCCACCTTGTTTATGATCTGTTTCATTTGGATTTTTAATGCGTTGTGCATCGACAGTACTATAGTAATAGCCCAAACGATATTCGCCTGGCAATTTTGCAGCACTGAGTTTTGGTTGCCAAACCACTTCCGCAGGAATAATTGCACCATGTGAACCGTCTGTACTTAAGTTAAACCCCTTGCCACGTTCTAAGTTTTCAGGATTGTATTCATAAGCACCGACTTGAGCATATAAGTCAGGTTGGATGTTATATTTAACTCGCGCAGCCCATTGGCTAACAGGCCAGTTATACCATTGGTCGCCTACCCAGTTACCCACTTGAGAGCCACAAAGTGCAAGGTTTTGAAAATCACAGTCAAAGCTGTTAAAATCCTCGCCTTCGCCAAAACGACCCACTTTAATATCTAATTTTTGCTCAAAGAATTTTTTCTTGATCCAAAAATCAGTTAAGCGCCAAGTTTGACCGCGACCCCAAACTTCTTGGGTTGAGCTGAGTTGTCCTGCAAGGGCATCAGAGGTTTGCGACAATGAACGACCATTACGTTCAGTGATGGTGATTTGGGCTTCAGTGTCTTTCCATCCAAGCACTTTTTCCAAGTCTACATGACTACCAATCGCAAACTGATCTGCATACTCAGTACCATGGCTTGAATGGTTTTTTGAATCTAATAAGGTGGCTAATTCGCCAGTATAGCCGAAGCTAAAGTCATAACCTTTTTGTTGGAGCTCGGTTCTTTTTCCGTTCCAATCACCAAACATCCATGGGCTTTCTGCATTAAATGCTTCAGCTGCATGAGCACTTTGAAAAGAACTACATAAAGATAATAAGCTGATAGCCCAATAAAAGTGACCTTTAGATTTATTCATATTTGGTGACCTTGATAACACTTTGTAACTAATTATTTATAATACTCTCATATTTGTATAAAAATCTATTATTTTTGACTTTTAATTGTAATTAATGTGAGTATTTTATCTCATGGTGATAATTTTTTAATAAATGAACATTGGGTTTTTGGGTGTTTTTGGTCAATTTAATCTATTGTTTTTAAACTACTAAATTTTATTTAAAAATTAATTGAAAAACCATGGATTAAAATTGATCTGAAAAGATCAGCTTACCTGTGTAACGTATTTAGAATTAAGATTACACAGGATGCTGAGGTTACAAATTATACAAATTGTAAGTAAAATGACAGAATTGTAATTTTATTTAACTTGAATTATGTTGTATTAAATGGGCAATTACCATTTCCCTTCACCCAGTTGTTGGCCAATATAGTGATATTGCATTTGTGATCTTGAAAACTTAATTGGACAGGCTAACTGTGGTTCAGTTTGATCAGAATTAGGCTTCAATGGCACATTGACCACCCAATTGCGTTGTTGAGAAATTTGGGACTGTAGTGCTTCATCTAAACTCAGTACGGGTTCTACGCAAACGTCCAGTTGTTCAAACAGTTGATTCCATTCAGCCAGATTTTTACTTTTAATTTTATCTCGAATCGCTTGCTTGACCATTTGACGATCTTCAGTATCGAAAGAAGCACCTTTTTGTAGAAGGATTGGCAATTCTAACGCGCTTGCCAGTCCAGTCATAAATTGTGGCTCTAAGCTACCAATAGATAAGTAACGAGCATCGGCCGTTTCATAATAATCATAAAAGGTGCCGCCATTAAGTTGTTCAGATTCACGTTGCTGCTGTTGACCACCCGCCAAACTGGCTGCGGCTGCCATATTATTGAGTCCAACCACACAATCGGTCATGGAAATATCAATATATTGTCCCAGACCACTATTTTGGCGTTCAACTACAGCAGCAAGAATACCGATGACAGCATGTAAGGAACCACCTGCTACATCTGCGATTTGAATCCCCATCGGCGGTGGTCCACTGTCTTGGCGACCACAGTGTCCTGCGATACCAGACAGGGCAATATAGTTAATATCATGTCCAGCTTTATCTTTATATGAGCCAGTTTGGCCATAACCCGTAATTGAACAGTAAATTAAACGTGGGTTAATTTCAGCCAAAGTTTGATAATCCAAACCCAAACGTTGCATCACTCCCGGACGAAATTGTTCAACGACAATATCAAACTCAGAAATCTTCTGTTTAACTTGCTCAATGCTGGCAGGATCTTTTAAATCTAAAGTGACGGATTGTTTATTTCGGTTGAGATAACTGTGTGAAGTCGCTTGTCCATTGGCATAAGGCGGGAACAAGCGCACCAGATCTGGACGCGTTGGCGATTCAATATGGATCACTTCTGCACCTAGGTCTGCAAGGTATAAAGTTGCAAATGGACCGGGTAATAAAGTGGAAAAATCGAGTACTTTCAATCCCTTTAAAGCTGTTGTCATAATTGTTTTTACCAATACTGTCTTGATTTTACACCCATAATAGAAATATAAAATTAACAAAACAATGTCATGTTCAGCCATTTACCTTGATCATTTCGGCAATTTATGATGTAAAAAGGTGATCTGCACTGTTGTAAATCGCCAATAAAACATTTTTTAGCGTCATTTAGGTCAATTGTTAGTGAACATCAAAGAGAGTGAAGGATTTACCATGAGTCGTGATACGATCAGTATCCATTTTGTGAATGCCGCCTTAACAGGTGTGAAGCGTCTAGGAATGGACGTTGACACCTTACTTTCACATGTTGGCATAGAAGCAGAATTACTTCGCCAACCTAAAGCACGTATTTCACCAGAGCAATATACACGTTTTGTGAAAATGCTGTGGATGGTGACCCAAGATGAACATGTTGGCTTTGATATCCAACCTCGTCGTTTGGGATCTTTTGCCATCATGTGCCAATTGATTATCCACGCTAAAACTTTGGGTGATGCTTTAGAGTTATCATCACAATTTTATAAATTATTTGGGGATGAATGGTCGGTCGCGGTTGAACGTGATAAACATGAAGCGCGTTTAGTGCCATTGATTCCAAAAACCATGGACCCTGATCATTTTATTACTGAAAGTATGTTGATGATTTGGCATGGTTTAGCTTCATGGTTAATTGAACGTCGTATCCCTTTAGAACGGGTACATTTTGGTTACCCGCGTCCAAATCATGCAGATGAGTATGATGCGCTGTTCTTTGCACCTGTGATGCAATTTGATATGCCACGTACTGAAATTACTTTTGCCGCAGACTATTTGGATTTACCGATTCGTCAGGATGAAGCAAGTTTAGAAGAGTTTTTAAAAGCTGCGCCTGCTCAGCTTTTGGTGAAGTTCAAAAATACCAATTCTTTAACTTCGCGTATTCGTGAAGTCTTAAAGAGTCAAATTGGTGAAGAAATGCCAACCTTAAATGATGTGGCTTCAATGTTGTATTTATCACCACAAACCTTGCGCCGTCGCTTGGCAGCAGAAGGTAAGAGTTACCAAGGTGTTAAAGATGCCTTACGTCGAGATGCTGCGATTCATTTGTTGTTAAATCCGGATTTAACATTGGAAGATGTAGCACAACAAGTGGGCTTTAGTGAAACCAGTACCTTCCATCGCGCATTTAAAAAATGGACAGGGGTTACCCCAGGGCTTTATCGTCAATTGCATGGTTATCATTAATTCGACATAGATGAATTCAAAAGTAATTTTGCTGATCCTAAGCCCAAGTGATACTTGGGCTTTTTTATGCATGATCATTTCATCTAACATTTCTTGTAAGATATAAGCGATAAAGCGCAAGTGAGTTATTTGATAGTGTGCCTGCTTAATTCTGATCTGATTTAAACAGTTAGATTTGATTTAAATAAATAGACAGATGCTATTTAAAATATTTTTGGCTGGATATATAGATGACATGTTTAATTAGAAAAATTGACCCTTCGGATATAGCGCAACTGATCGAAATAGAAAAATCTGCTACTCAAGCATTTTCAAGTATTCCCGAGTTAGCTTGGCTTGTCGAAAGCCCAGTGTTGTCAGCACAAGATCATTTGCAATTGATTTCTTCTGCTTATGCATTTGTCGCGATTAATCAAAAGAATCAAGCAACAGGCTTTTTATATGCAGAAAGACAAGCACTTGATTTATATATCATCGAGTTAGATGTGAGTACAGCATTTCAAAAACAAGGGATTGGTCGGCAATTGATTGAATATGTGATTGCTACTGCTCAGGGAGAGGGATGTGATGCTGTGACATTAACCACCTTTCATGATGTGATTTGGAATCGGCCATTTTATGAAAAATTAGGCTTTCAAAAGATCAATACGATCGAGATGCCTATCTATCTTCAGCATAAACTTGAGCATGAAGTTGCATGTGGTTTTTCTCGAAACAGTAGATGTGCAATGAGATTGGCGCTTAAATGATTGGTAGTGATTTTGCAGTTTGATCTGGAAGTATTACTCTCTTAAAATTTATTATGTAAAAAATCATTACGGATACAATATAAAAGAGAACAATATGTGGATGTTAATGAGAACAATTTCAGCCTATCGCTTTATCGATATTATTCTAGGAATTTTTACCACTTTAGAAGATGTTGAAAAAGCGAAAATGACCTATATACAACACCGTAAAGCAAATGATCCATGGCAAGATCAAGCCTATCAGGAAACATCTTTAGAAAGTGATATAAAGATAATTCAAGTGGATGGTGAATTTCAAAATGGTCAGGTCATTTTTGAAATTAGTGAGTATTTGGAGGGTTTCGGACAGATTGTAAGGGAATTAAAAACCATTAAATGTTTCGAAAGTGAAGCATCTAGATACATTGAGCAATTGGATGCTGTGGAACATGAGTTCCCTCAGTTTGCAGCAATAGATTATTTAATGGTTGGAGTATTACATTCTGATTTAAGCGAAGATCAGCCGATAAACTTTTCTGAATATGAAGCCCATTTAGTACACACAGGAAAAAGAAAGTTTACAGATATTCTGAATATGGATTTTTTGCAGAGACCATGATCATCATTTTTTTACATTATTCTGAATGTAAAACTGAGGATTCAATACCTGAATTAAGCCATTAAAAAATGACAACGCATTTGCTTCAATTGACAAAAAATATCAACTGACTATTTCGTTCTCGTCATTGAACTCTCAACTTTATAACGTACACTCAAGGCAGATAACAACCTAGAAGTCATAAGAAGGAACAGCTATGAGCGAGGCTTACATCATTGATGCCATTCGCACACCACGCGGAAAAGGAAAAAAAGATGGTTCACTGTATGAAGTGAAACCAATTACATTATTAACCACATTGCTCAATGAATTGAAAGATCGTCATCAGCTTGATACTTCAAAAGTGGACGATATCGTACTGGGTTGTGTAACACCAATTGCCGATCAAGGCGGTGATATTGCTAAAACTGCTGCAATTGCGGCAGGCTGGGACAATGATGTTGCCGGTGTGCAAATCAATCGTTTCTGTGCTTCAGGTCTTGAAGCTGTCAATATGGCTGCACAAAAAGTACGTTCAGGCTGGGAAGATATTGTTGTTGCTGGCGGCGTAGAGTCTATGTCACGTATTCCAATGGGTTCCGATGGTGGACCTTGGGCACTGGATCCTGAAACAAATTTAAAATCACATTTTGTTCCTCAAGGGATTGGCGCGGATTTAATCGCCACACTTGATGGCTATAGCCGTACAGATGTGGATGAGTTTGCTGCCAACTCACAACGTAAAGCTGCTGCTGCACAGGCAGCGGGACGCTTTGATCAGTCTGTGGTTGCGGTTAAAGATAAAGCTGGTGTTACGATTCTTGACAAAGATGAATTCATTAAACCGACCACAACTGCTGAAGGCTTGGCTAAACTCAATCCAAGTTTTGAAATGATGGGTGGAATGGGTTTTGATGCGATTGCATTACAACAATATCCAGAAGCGCAAAAAATTAACCATGTACATCATGCTGGAAACTCATCGGGCATCGTAGATGGCGCAGCTGTGGTGCTGATTGCTTCTGAAAAAGCAGTCAAAGAACAAGGTTTAAAACCTCGTGCAAAAGTGTTGGCAACGGCATTGGTTGGAACAGATCCAACCATCATGCTAACAGGCCCTGCACCTGCTGCGCGTAAGGCGCTGGCTAAAGCAGGTCTCAGCATAGATGATATTGACCTCTTTGAAGTGAATGAAGCCTTTGCATCTGTGGTGATGCGTTTTATGACTGAACTTAAAGTTCCTGCTGAAAAAGTCAATGTAAATGGGGGCGCGATTGCAATGGGGCATCCATTGGGCGCAACAGGGGCAATGATTCTTGGTACGCTGCTTGATGAATTAGAACGTCAGGGTAAAAAACGTGGTCTAGCAACATTGTGTGTAGGTGGTGGCATGGGTATTGCGACCATTATTGAGTTGGTATAAGGAGAATAATAATGAGTGCAATTCAATATGAAAAAAATGCGGATGGCATTGTTATTTTAACGATGGATTCTCCAAACCAGTCTGCAAATACCATGAACGCTGATTTTCGTGTGGCTTTAGAAAATGTTGTGTCTAAACTTAAATCTGAAACAGATTTAAAAGGTGTGATTTATCGTTCTGCGAAAAAAACTTTTTTTGCTGGCGGTGATCTGGATGAGCTGATTGAGGCAACGCCAGAACATGCCACTGAATTCTTTAATATGACTGCCAAGCTAAAAGGTGATCTTCGTGCGATTGATACATTAGGTGTTCCTGTGGTTGCGGCGATTAATGGTACAGCGCTAGGTGGTGGTTGGGAAATTGCTTTAAGTTGCCATTACCGTATTGCTTTAAATAATCCAAAAACCAAATTAGGTTTGCCAGAAGTAACACTGGGCTTACTTCCCGGTGGCGGTGGTGTGGTGCGTATGGTGCGCCTGCTGGGTTTACAGAATGCATTCCCATTCCTTATGGAAGGTAAGCAATTCGGGGTAGATAATGCCAAGTCTTTAGGTTTGGTCAATGAGCTTGCGGATAGCGAGCAAGACATGCTGGACAAAGCGATTGCTTGGATCAAAGCCAATCCAAAATCTCAACAGCCTTATGATGTGAAAGGTTATAAAATTCCGGGTGGCGATCCTAAAACACCTGCGGTTGCTCAGATTCTGGCAATTGCACCGGCAATGCTACGTGATAAAACCAAGGGCTGTTATCCAGCGCCTGAAGCGATTATGGCTGCCGCAGTGGAAGGCGCCCAAGTTGATGTAGATACCGCTTTCCGTATAGAAGGGCGTTACTTTACTTATCTTGCAACAGGGCAAGTTGCCAAGAATATGATTGGCACGTTCTGGCATGGTTTGAATGCAATTAAAGCAGGTGCAAGTCGTCCTAAAAACATTGCTAAGTGGCAAGCGACCAAAGTGGGTGTACTTGGTGCAGGCATGATGGGGGCGGGTATTGCATATTCGACAGCAATCAAAGGCATTCAAGTTGTGCTAAAAGATGTCTCTGTGGAAAATGCTGAAAAGGGTAAAGCTTATAGTCAAAAACTATTGGATAAACGTGTTTCGCAAGGTCGTATGAGCGCGGAAAAGCGTGATCAAGTTTTAAGTTTGATTACCGCAACAGCATCTGCAGAAGACTTAAAAGACTGTGATTTGATTATCGAAGCTGTATTTGAAAATCAAGAATTAAAAGCCAAAGTGACTCAAGAAGCGGAACAATTTCTTGCCAATAATGGTGTCATGGCCTCAAATACATCAACATTACCGATCACAGGTTTAGCCAAAGCCTCTAAAGATGATACGCATTTTATTGGTCTACATTTCTTTAGTCCTGTCGATAAAATGCAATTGGTTGAAATCATCAAAGGTAAAAACACCTCTGCCGAAACCTTAGCAAAAGCCTATGACTATGTGCAACAAATTGGCAAAACGCCAATTGTGGTCAATGATAGCCGTGGTTTCTTCACCAGCCGTGTGTTTGGAACGTTTGTGCAAGAAGGTCTACGTTTACTGCATGAAGGCGTACATCCTGCACGTATTGAGATGGCAGCACTGAAAGCAGGTATGCCTGTTGGCCCATTGGCGATTCAAGATGAAGTGGCATTAACACTTTCTGAGCATGTGGCCAAAGAAACCCGTAAAGCACTTCAGGCTGAAGGTAAGGATTTACCGCTTTCAGGTGCTGATGATGTTATTGAAACTATGATTCACACCTTTGAACGTAAAGGCAAGGCTGCAGGTGCTGGTTTTTATGAGTATCCAGAAGGTGGTAAAAAGCATCTTTGGGATGGCTTAAGCCATTGGACGAAAAATGTTGATATTTCTGAGCAGGAAATGATCGACCGTTTCCTATTTGTTCAAGCTTTAGATACCTTACGTTGCTATGAAGAGCATGTGTTGGAATCTGTGATTGATGCCAATATTGGTTCGATTTTTGGTATTGGCTTTGCGCCGTGGACGGGTGGTGCGATTCAATTCTTAAATCAGTATGGTTTAGAAAAAGCTCTAGTTCGAGCGAACTCGCTTGAAGCAAAATATGGCGAACGTTTTAAAGCACCGCAAAAGTTAATTGATCAAATTCCACATGGAAAGATTATCTGATTTTTATATATTGCTTTAAAAATTGTAGATGAATGTCTCAAGCATAGATTAGACAATGATTTGCACAGAAAGAGGTCAAGTACCTCTTTCTTTTTTCGAATAGATTTTACTTTTTATAGAATAAAAGTGTATGAAAAACATGCAAAACCAGTTAGTATCTGGCTACAGCTTTAGTACAAAAAATGTCAGTAACACTTATAAAATAAAGAGAGAAAAGCAATGTCACAAAATAAAACCGAAGATCAATATAATGCGATTGATTGGTTTAAAAAATGTCTAAGTAATTATGCCAACTTTTCTGGGCGTGCTCGCCGTAAAGAATATTGGTACTTTGTATTGATACAGTTTGTTGTACTGATCATTGCAGTGATTTTAGACTCAATCATTTTTAAAAAACCGTTTGTGTTGTATTTGATCACTGTATTAGCACTGATCGTGCCTTCAATTTCAGTTGCAGCTCGCCGTTTACATGATATAGGAAAGACAGGTTGGTGGTATCTGCTTATCTTTGTTCCTTTTGGTGCCTTTGTTTTAATTTACTGGTTTGCTTCAGATACCAAGCCTGAAACAAATCAATGGGGTGGTCCTGCAAAGTAATTTTTGCAGATTAAAAAATAGGGCATTTGCCCTATTTTTTATGAATTAAATCAAAGCTAAATTTTATCTATCAAGCGAATATTTTATAGGTTAAATCGTGATAAAAGTGGATTGATTTGGTGTGTGATGGTGTTGCTAAATTTGAAAAAATAGCAATAATCGAAGGACCGACTAAAGTCTGATACTTCCCTTATAAAAGGATTGGGAATTCACATGGATTTAATACAAAGCAATGGTCAACCCCGTTATGGGCGTTTTAAAGATGTGCCGAGTAAGATTAATGTTAATCAATATATCTACAAAACCCCGTATGGCAAAGTATTAACAGGTTGGCGTAAACATTTAAAATATAAAAAGTTTAAATTTTGTGGTATCCAGCATGAACACTATTCTATCGGTATTGCAATTGCAGATATTGGTTGGGCAGGGCATGGCTTTATTTATGTCTATGACCATTCAACGAATGAAGTTTTAGAATGGAATGCCAATACGATTTTAGGGCGAGGGACAAGCTTAGATGAGCAACCTTTGTATAGCCAAAGTCACTTTAGTAAATCACCTTTTGAATTTGAAATGCAACATGCCAATGGTGTGCGTTATATACGGGCAACTCGAAATGGTGAAGAGCAGTTAAAAGCCCGCATTTTTTGTGCAGGAACAGAGCCTTTAAGCTTATGCAGTCCCAATGGTATTAATGGTTGGACCTATACGCAAAAGAAAACCACCTTGGCTGTAGAAGGCTTTTTTATCAATAAAGATAAAGCGCGTATAGATTTTAATGAAAAAACATTGGCATCTCTCGATGACACCTGTGGATTTCTAAGACCAGAAACAGCATGGTTTTGGTTATCGTGTAACTTTTGGGATACGCAAGGAAACCGTATAGGCTTAAACCTCGCTTCGGGTGTAAATGAGAGTTTTGGCAATGAAAATTGTCTGTGGGTCAATGGTGTTCTATATGCAGTTGCCGATGTACTGTTTGAAAAGTTAGATGCGAACCTGTGGTCAATTCGCTCTTTAGACCAGAAATTAAATCTGACAGTAGCAACCGGCTGGCGGAGATTTGAAAACTTAAATTTACGTTTGGTGGGGAGTCAGTTTAGCCAATGGCAATCACGCATTAGTGGTACGGTCGAATCTGAAGTTGGTGAGTGTATTCAGTTAGATCAAGCCTATGGCTTGTTGGAACAGCATTACGCGAAATGGTAAGGCTGTTCTTATTTAAAGCTTTTTTAACCTTATAACGCGGCTTTCCAAAACGCTTCACCTGCTTGAATCGGATCATTGGTTTCGGCCAAAACATCGACCCAAACTTGATATTGTCGAATCACAGGGTGTTGGCTCGGATGAAAATCAGGCTTGAACCAATCTAGGTATTGTTCACGCATTGCTGATAATTTACCGTGTTTGCCAAAAAACCATGGAATACCTTTGAGTGCAAATTTAGCACGTTGCAAACGACTAAATCCATCGTATTTAAGCATGACATTGGCACGGTAAAAGGTAAATCCAAACATTTGTAAAGTGACAAAGGCAAGCGCAAATTTACGTAAGTTTTCAGGAACTTCCCCAACCTCTTTCATGACATCAAAAGCGACATCTCGATGTTCCATTTCTTCGATTGAATGCCAAGCAAATAGAGCACGAACAAAAGGATGGACCTCCGCTAAAGTCTCTTGTTTACTATAAAAAGTTTCTGCCATTAATGCGGTAAGATGTTCTGCTGCGGCAGTCATGGCAATGTTGTACTGTTTGGAACGATGTTTCAGTATATGCTCGAAATGTGCACCCATAAATTTTACAAACTGATCAACAGGCATGCCTTGGTGCAGCATTTCTTCATTCATTTTGTCATGTGCAATACCGTGCTGTGCTTCCTGTCGAATAAAATCCGTGACACGTTGCTGTAAATCTGGATCGGTGATTTTGTCACGCAGTGCCCGAACACTTTGAATGAAATATCTTTCCCCTACAGGAAAGGTCAAACTCAGTGCATCAAACATACGGGTACGAAAAGGGTCATTATCAAACCAAAAACGTGGAACTTCATTCAATCTAAAATCTAAATTGCTGCGAACCACAGGGTCAACTTGGTGTTTTACATATGCATTCATTGTTTTATTTCTCGCATTATTCAGTTCAAAGCCTTATACAAGACAGAACTGATCAATTTATATCAAGACAGCTATAGTCCAGCCTGCCAGAATGCTTCACCTGCTTGAATAGGATCATTGGTTTCAGCCATCGTATCGACCCAAACTTGATATTGTCGAATTACAGGGTGTTGGCTCGGATGAAAATCTTTTTTAAACCAGTCTAAATATTCATTTTTCATTGCAGATAAAATCCCTTTTTTACCGAAGAACCAAGGCAGTCCTTGCGTTGCCATTTTTAAACGTTCTATACGGCTGAATCCATCATGTTTAAGCATGATATTGGCACGGTAGAGGGTAAAGTTGAACATCATTATGGTGGTAAAGGCTAAAGCAAATCGACGTAAGTTGTCGGGGACCTCACCGACTTGTTGCATCACATCAAAGGCCACATCTCGATGTTCCATTTCTTCAATAGAATGCCACGCCAGTAAGGCTCGGACATAAGGATGTGCTTCAGATAAGGTTGCTTTATGGCGATAAAATGTTTCTGCCATCAAAGCGGTGAGATGTTCAGCGGCAGCTGTCATCGCAATATTGTATTGAGGCGAGCGTTGGCTCAATTCAAATTTAAAAATCTTACTTAAAAGTTGGATAAATTGATCGACAGGCATGCCTTGATCTTTCATGACCTGATTCATTTTGTCATGTGCAATACCATGTTGCGCTTCTTGACGAATAAAATCAGCAACACGTTGTTGTAAATCTGGATCAGTGATTTTGTCACGGAAGAGTCGGACACTTTCTATGAAATAGCGCTCACCATCAGGGAAGGTCAGACTAAGTGCGTCAAATAGTCGCGTGCGAAATGGATCTCCACCAAACCAGAAGCGAGGGACTTCCTCAAGTTTAAAGTTGAGCTTGGTTCGAACCACTGGATCGACCTGATATGTAACTAATGCATTCATTTTATTTTACTTGCATCACTGTTGATGATTTCAGTATGTCGGGATTTTGCAAGTTTGTTTTGACAGATATTGCCATTTTTTATACATTTTACGACAAAATGAAAATTTGTAATGTCAATTTTCTAAGTTAAAGGATTAAAAAGAGTGCAAGACGATGCAGGAATTACAGATCCCAAATGGTTATTTTCATCTCTGGCAGATGTATCTGTCTGAACGAGGGATTGATCTTGCGACGCTTGATTTCTTACAAGCGGATGAAAAAAAACATTTAATTGGAATTTTGTCACAGCCGATTGATACACAATCTTCCTATTTCTTCTTTCATCAACTGATTGAAAAAACCAAACAAGCGCTAGATTGCCCTCAGATCGTTTTTGAAATGGCAGAATATGTGCGACCTGAGCATTTTGGTGTTTTGGGCTATATGGCATCACGAAGTACAACCGTGGCAGAAGCTTTACAAAATATTATGCGCTTTAGTCGTTTGGTGATTGATGGTGACGAAGTTATTCCAATGCAAATGCAGCTCAAGGGAGAATATGTACATTTAATTTGGCCCTTTCATCATGAAAAATACATTCTTATTAATGAATTTACCAATGCGTTAATGATGCATCTCGCGCGTAAAATTGTACCGCCAAACCAATTTCCATTACATGCGGTGCATTTTGCTCATGCACCACAAATGGCGATGTATCATTATCTAAAGTTCTACGGCTGTGAAGTCTCTTTCCATCAACCGCAATACAGTTTTGTCTTAGCCTCAGCAGGTTTAAATTTAAAAATCCAGCAGGCAGATCCGTCCTTAATGCAGCTTTTGGTCAAGCAGGCAGAGGAAGCTATTGCATCTAAACCTCGCTATGAAACCATTGCTCAGCGTTTACATTTGATTGTGGCAGAATATTTAAAGTTAAAACAACAAGCCCCAAAAATTGAAGAACTTACTCAAGAACTTCATATATCCACCCGGACTTTACAACGACAGTTAAGTGACTTACAGACGTCGTTTAAAAAAATTGTAGAGATTGAACGGATGAAGCGTTGTGATTTTTTATTGGAAAGCCACATGCCGTTCAGTGAAATTGCGATGCAGTTAGGTTATTCAGATCAGTCAGCTTTAACCAGAGCATATAAGGCTTTTAGTGGGCAGACCCTGCTCGAGAAAAAACAACAGTTGAAGTCATTGTGAAAAAACAGTTCAAATAAATTATGCTTTAAAAAAAAAGCATTTAGATAATATTGCTACTATCTAAGTGCTTAGTACGATTGTAATTTTTTAATTTATGCACAAAACACAGGTTGATCTGATTGTTGAATTGGTTTTTTAAAACCATGATTCAGCATGATTTCAAGTTATCTTTAATTTAGGAAATCTAAATACGATTGCCAAGATTGCAAATATCGCCAATACCCAACAATAATAAATCGAACCAATCAGCTCAACAGGGGACAGTTTGGCAATTGAGCATGCAAGTAATAGTTGTGCACCGTATGGAATCAAGCCCTGAACCACACAAGAGAAAATATCCATAAATGCGGCTGCACGTTTGGGATCAACAGCATATTCTTTGGCAACTTCTCGTGCCATGTCTCCAGATAAGATGATGGCAACAGTATTATTTGCGACAAACACATTCGAGAAAACCACAAGGAAGCTAATTCCAATTTCTCCCGCACGTTGCTGACCGATTTTAAATCGGCGAGTTAAGGCATAAATACGTTGAATTAACCATTCTAAACCGCCTTCTTTTTGCATAATCGCAGATAAACCACCTAAGAACATAGAAAGTAAGGCAACCTCAAACATACCCACAAAGCCATCATAAATAGCGGTATTGTATTTAAGTAGGGTAAATTCAGGATTTTCAATGATGCCAAGACAACCCGAAAGTACTATTCCGATGGTCAGTACTGCAAGTACATGTAAACGTGTAAATGCTAAAAAGAACACGATTACATAAGGCAAAATAAGCCATAAGTTATAGTTTTTATATTCAATGGTTTGTGCATGATGACTGGTCAAAATATAAATCAATATAGTGATGATCGCAGCAGGCAGTGCAATCCAGATATTCACTCGAAATTTATCACGCAGTTCTACATTTAGGCTTCGAGTCGCTGCAATGGTGGTATCTGAAATCATGGATAAGTTATCACCAAACATTGCCCCGCTGACCACAGCACCAATTGCATAAATGGGCTGAATATCCGTTGCTTGAGAAAAACCAAAAGCAATCGGCGCACATGCAGCAATGGTTCCCATCGATGTTCCCATTGCTGTGGCAATAAAGGCCGAAATGATGAAAAGCATCGGAAGGACAAATTCAGATGGAATAATCGATAAACCAAATTGAACAGTGGAGTCCACACTACCGATTGCACTGGTTACGCTGGCAAAGGCACCTGCAAGCATAAAGACCATAAACATCAAAATTAAATTGGGATGGCTTGCACCATGCAAAAATGTTTCTATAGCGGCATTGATTTTCCCTCTATACAGCAGGATGGCCAAAATAATTGCAGGAAGAGCAGCAATAGGGGCTTTCACTTGATAAAAAGCAAACTCAGTACCAATGATCGTGTGATAAATACCACTGCCTAAAAAAATGGCTAAAAAAACAATAAGCGGCAAGAGCGCAAGCACGCTGGCTTGCACTTTAGCCTGAGAATGTGTGGTCATAAGAGGAGATAAAAAATCAGAATCCTGACTAGTATAAACAGCTTTTGCAATTTCTGAAAAATAATTAAGTGATGTGGGTGATAGGGTGTTTGGCTGTAGGGTAATGATTTAACTTTATTTTTTACTCATAATGATATTTTTTTGTAAGCTTGAAAATAGGTAGCTTTGATCATTGTCCTCAACTTGAAAATAGCGCTAAATGTATCCATGGGTTGTTTTATTATTGGTGATATAAAACAAGATACGCGAGAGCGACTATGTGACTCTATCCTTTGAGTAAAAAATAGCGTTACAATGCAGTGTCTTGTATTTATACATTTGGATGATTAAACCGTAAATAAATCCATTTTGAATTTATTTACTGGTGTTTAATGATCTAAAAACTCCTCAAGTTTGAACAATTCAAGGAATGTACAATCCTATGTCACGTTTAGCCACTCGTTTTGCACAGCTTAAATCTCAACAGCGTAAGGCTTTGGTTTCTTATGTTATGGCGGGTGATCCTCAACCACATGTAACCGTACCATTGTTACATCAAATGGTTGCAGCAGGCGTAGACGTAGTTGAACTTGGATTGCCATTTTCCGATCCTATGGCAGATGGTCCAGTGATTGCACTTGCAGCAGAGCGCGCTTTAGCTGCGGGTACCAATACCTTTGATGCCTTGAATATGGTTAAAGAATTTCGCCAAAAAGATACAACAACGCCAGTTGTTTTAATGGGGTATTTAAACCCTGTAGAAGTGATTGGTTATGAAAAGTTTGTAGCTTATGCGAATGACTGTGGTGTTGATGGTGTACTTCTTGTGGATTTACCACCTGAAGAAGCACAAGATTTAGATGAAGTATTGCAAAAGTACAATATGGATCAAATCTTCTTGCTTGCACCAACCTCTACCGATGAACGTATTCAGCATGTAGTGAAACAAGCAAGTGGCTTTATTTACTATGTGTCTCTAAAAGGCGTAACGGGTGCAGCAACATTGGATACAACGGAAGTTGCAGCACGTATTGAAAAAATCAAAACCTTTACCGATATTCCAGTTGGGGTAGGTTTTGGGATTAGTGATGCCGCTTCTGCAAAAGCCGTAGGTCAAGTTGCTGATGCAGTGATTGTTGGAAGTGCTTTTGTCAAACCATTTGCAAATCTTGCACCAGAACAAGCTGTTGAAGCAGCAGTGAATAAAGTCAAGGAGCTTCGAGCCGCGCTCGATGAGTTAGTATGAATCAAGAAGTGAAATCAGGGAAAATCCTCAGCGCAACAACGCCGTGGACAGATCGTACAGTTCCAGGCATTCATATGCCTGACCAACAACAAACACTCAAAGCGACGTTTACAGAACCAACCATTGAGTGCCCTGAATGTCATGCACTCGTGACTCGTACTGCAATGTCTTTCAATGCCTATGTTTGTCCATCATGCGATGAACATTTGAAAATGAAAGCACGTGATCGTTTAAATTGGTTTTTTGATAATGTGACCACTGAACTTGGTCAAGAATTTGCAGCAAAAGATCCTTTACATTTTGTAGACAGCAAGCCTTATCCAGAGCGTATTAAAGAAGCGCAGGAAAAAACAGGTGAAACTGAAGCCCTTGTGGTGATGCAAGGTCAAGTTAAAAATATTGCAATGGTTGCATGCGCATTTGAATTCGACTTTATGGCTGGATCAATGGGTACTGTGGTCGGTGACCGTTTTGTACAAGCTGCTGAAAAAGCGATTAAAGATAAGCAACCACTGATTTGTTTTGCTGCTTCAGGCGGTGCTCGTATGCAGGAAGGCATGTTGTCTTTGATGCAAATGGCGCGTACCTCTGCGGCGATTCAAAAAATCAAAGATGCGCATCTTCCGTATATCGTGGTATTAACCCATCCAGTGTATGGTGGTGTAACAGCATCATTGGCAATGTTAGGTGATGTACATATTGCTGAACCTAAAGCGATGATCGGTTTCGCGGGTAAACGTGTGATTGAACAAACAGTACGTGAGAAGCTGGAAGAACCGTTCCAACGTGCGGAATTTTTGCTTGATCATGGTGTAATCGATCAAATTGTTCATCGTCACGCATTACGTGATACTGTATATCGTATTGTAGCGAAACTGATGAATTTGCCTTGAACAACCAAACAGCACCTTTAAATACTGATGATTTACAAACATGGCTCGATTATTGGAGCCATGTTCACGTTACAGGGATTGATTTAGGCTTAGAGCGCGTGATTCCTGTGGCAGAACAACTCGGGGTGATTAACCCTAAAGCCAAAGTGATTACCGTTGCTGGAACAAATGGCAAAGGTTCAACCACAACAACACTCGCTGCGATTCTGAATGCGCAAGGGCTGAATGTTGGTTTATACCAGTCTCCACATATTTATCGTTTTAATGAACGGGTTAAACTGGCTGGACAAGAAGTTGATAATCAAACTTTGATTGATGCTTTTGTTGCGGTTGATCAAGCCCGCCGTATTTGTGATTTATCTTTATCTTTTTTTGAAGCCACAACTTTGGCTGCATTTGTTATTTTTAAACAAAAACAATGTGATGTTTGGGTACTTGAAGTTGGTCTTGGTGGTCGTTTGGATGTTGTCAATGTGATTGATCCAGATGTGGCTGTGATTACCAATATTGGTTTAGACCATACTGATTGGCTTGGCGATACAATTGAAAAAATTGCTTATGAAAAAGCCGGTATTATTCGAGCAAATATCCCTGTCATTTTTGCCGGTACACAAGACATACCACAAGCGATACAACATAAAGTACAAGAAACCAATGCCACGCTGTATGCGCTAAACCATGATTATTTTTATGATAATTCAGAAGATGGTCAATCTTGGAATTTTGCAAGCTCAGGAACGACTTTAAAACTTCCTTTAGGACACTTGGCACTGGAAAATATTTCTGCTGCTGTCGCTGCAATTTTGGTGAGCGGTTTAACGGTTTCACAACAGGCGATTTCGCAAGGTATTCAGAACGCACAATTGTCAGGGCGCTTTGAAATTAGAAAAATACACGATAAAACAGTAATTTTTGATGCGGGACACAATCCGCATGGTGTAGAATTTTTGTTAAAGCAATTGCGAAAATTCCTAGAATACAATAAACAGTACACAGAAGTTGTCTCTGTTTTTTCAATGTTGTCCGACAAAGATGTAGATTCTGTGGTCAAGTTGTTGAAAAATACTGTATTAAAGTGGAAAATTGCACCGTTAACTGTGCCTCGTGCGGCATCATTGGAACAATTACAAACTGCTTTACAGCATGAGACAGTTGAACAGTTTGATTGTGTACAAGCAGCATTTCAATCAGCGCTTGCAGAAACCAATAATAATCAGCTGATTTTGGTGTGTGGTTCATTCCATACCTTAGAAGCGGTCTGGGAGTATTTAGACGAATGTCAATGAATAACAAACAACGCTGGATGGGTGGTGTTGTTTTATTAAGTGGTGGTGTTCTATTGGCGGCATTGCTTCTAAAAGGTAAAGAAGAAATCCACCAAAGCCAAGCAGAGACACAGCCGACAAGCCAAGCTCAGCAAAATAAAGCGGCACCTGCTGGTGAGCCTGTACAATTGCAGCCGTTGACTGTCGATGTTGCGACTGAAAAACGTCTGTTAGAAGAGCAGAAGCGTGCCCGTGAAAAAGCGGTTGCTGAACAAGAAGCAAAAGCAGCAGATTTTTTACGTATGCAACAACAGGCAGAAGCAGATGCTGCACGTAAAGCAGCTGAAGAGTATGCTGCTGCAAATGCAAGACGTGGTGCAGCTGCTGCGGCAGCACAGGAAGGGGCTGATATTCCTCCTGAGCTGGTACAGGATGAAAAAGCCAAAGCACAACAGAAAGCAGCAGAGCAGAAAAAACTTGAACAGCAAAATGCTCAATTAAAGCAAAAAGCCGATGCTGAAAAAAAGTTAGCTGAGCAGAAGCGTCAAGCTACCGCAGAAGCAGATAAAAAAGCCGCTGAAGAAAAGAAACGTAAATTAGAAGAACAACAAAAAGCAGATGAAAAACGTAAGCTAGATGCTGAAAAGAAAGCCGCTGCTGAGAAAAAGCAAGCGGAAGACAAGAAAGCAGAAGCGGATAAAAAACACAAAGCACAAGAAGAAGCAAAGAAAAAAGCGGAAGCTGAAAAAGCACGTGATTTGCTTGAAAATGGTGATAAGCAATGGATGGTACAAGTTGCGCTTGCCGCCAATGAAGCCAATGCCGATGCTGTCGCTGCTAAATTACGTGCCAAAGGGTATAAAGTGACCAAGAGTCCAACCTCAAAAGGTATTCGTATTATGGTTGGACCATCGAAAGATCGAGAGACTGCGGATTCAGCACGTAAGAAGATCAATTCTGATGCGAGTCTAGGCATGAAGTCGGCTTGGGTAATCGAGTGGGTACCTCTAGACCGACGTTAAACGCTATGAGTTAGGTATTTGTGGTTAAAGATGGATTCGCGAGCTGCTCACGGATCCATTTTATATTTTCAGGGGTAAAAAGTTTTTCAATATTGCCCCAGATTGGATGAAAGCCATAACCGCCATGCTTCATTTCATTTAAAGCATCATTCACAGACCAGTTCTCAAAAATAATTCGGTACATTGCAACACTTGCCCCAGTACGATCAGAACCATGATAGCAATGGATTAAAACCTTCTGGTTGTGGGCTTTTGCGATTTGAATTGTTTTCATGACATTGAGTAGATCATGACGATCAATTGCCCAAGTATTGATCGGGATATGAACCAATTGAAAGTTTTGTTTTGAAAGTACTGTTTTATCTTTATTGCGACTTCTTAAATTAATCACGACATCAATTTGATTGGTTTTTAACTCAGGAATAAGTTCAGCACTGGGTTGTTCACTACGAAAAACGGTGTCACTGATCCGATAAAAATTATACTGTGGAGCAACGATGCTTCCCCATTGTTTTGGGCGCTCATGATCTGGAAGTGCAGCAGTTGTCATACATGCTGAAAGCTGTACGCTGAGTGCGAAAATAGTGGTATAACGTAATAATTGAGATTTAAGCATGTTTTAAATATCGGTCTAGTTCAACAGGATCGTGGGCACAGATAATTTCAATTTTTGCTTCATTCTGTGCAAGCTGTTGCAGTTGTGATAATGTTTTTAAGCGCAATGTATTATCTTCCGCTAGGAGATATTCAATTTTGTCGAGCGCGCGTAATCTATTCTTGGGGTTGAGTTCTAGATGATTAAAATAAGCATCGCCACAGAACAATAACCATCTATCTTGTTGTTTGATCGCTATACCGCAGTGTCCTACAGTATGGCCGACTAAAGGAATCAATAGAATTTCATCATTGAAAATATTAAAACCTTGAACTTTTTGGAAATTGAACCATGCTTCGCCATTTTTAGGTTCAAGAAAATTCCAGTAACGATGATTTTTAAATTGTTGCGGCCGATAGCGCAATTTGTTCATGACTGAAAGTTTTTGTGCTGCATTAAACTCACTGGATAAGATGTGAACTGTTGCATTGGGAAAGTCTGAAATACCACCAGCATGATCTAAGTCTAAATGACTCACCAAAATATGTTGAACATCAGATGGTTTAAAACCCAATTGTTGAATTTGAGAAATGGCTGTGAGATTGAAATCAGCTTGTATCCCACTGATTTTAGTAAAAGCTTTACCTAAGCGGGTTTGCGGATGTAGGTAGTCTTGCATCCCAAAACCGGTATCGACCAATACAAGACCTTTGTCTGTTTCAATCAATAGGCAATGACACACCATTTTGCCATACAAACCTTTTTGTCCGTATAGTGGTGCGCATATCGGACACATGGTTCCACAATGTAAATGATGTACCTTATAAATCATAATTAAGCATTTGTTTTTAGGATTGTGCTTTGTTTATAAACTGAATTGAGAAAAATACCAATCTAAAAATATAATTGTTGTGTAATTGATAGATCTCAAATCACAGCTCATGGAATGGTGATTTTTAAGCGTTTACGTGTTGAAAAACCAGAGCCGTTGTTTCCCCAGACCGAAACAATATAAGTTTCATTTTTTAATAAACACGGTTTTGCTGTGGGGTGTTGGAATGCACTTCCCCAAATACTCAGTTCATCATTGAACCCTTTTTTGAGCCTGATCTGTTGCTTATTATTTGCTTGATGAATGCTTACTTGATGAGTATTAACCTGTTGCTGATCTTCGGGGTGAGGCATGTGGGAGTGTTCAATTTCACAAATAAGGGTATGATTTTGTATAGATTGAATTTTTAGCTTATTGAAACCTAAATAATATTCATCCAAGAAAATGTTTTCTAAAATGATTTCATGCTGTTCATGATAAATATGAACATTGGGTGATTTAATAAAGGGATAGCTGATAAGTACCCCAAGAATAATGACCAAGACATAAAGAATTTTTTTCATATTTAATCTTAATTTTAAAGATGTTAAATAATTTAATTTTTTTCAAGGGCATGTTCGATAATTAAATAGCACATCTCTCTTAAACAAACATTTCGAGTTTCAAACTGCAAGACCAAACGTTTTAGTTCATTGACTGCTAAAAAGAACTGAAAGTTTTTTGCTAAGGGATTTTTAACGAAAGAGACATGTAACACACGAACTTGTGATTCCGGTGTCCAAGGCTTTTCAACAAATAAAATTTGATCATTTTGTACATTATTAATATTTAATAATGTGGTGAATAAATCCATCGCATCTTACTTCTATCAAGCCTTGATTCTTTAATCACTTAACAATGATTAAATATATTTCGGTACTTATTCAAAAGCGCTTACATCGCCTACACCACGACGGATAATTTCAGGGTTCGTTCCTGATAAATCAACGATACTGGTGGTGGTTAAGGTACCTAAACCACTGTCAATAAACACATCAATACGTTTTTCCAATAATTGTTCAATATCGTAGGGATCATCCATTGGTGCATCTTGACCAGGTAAAATCAAAGTACTGGTCAGTAAGGGTTCTCCCAACTCTTTTAATAGCATCTGACAGACGGGATTACTTGGAACACGTAAGCCGATGGTTTTTTTCTTGGGATGCATCAAGCGTCGCGGAACTTCACTGGTTGCGGGTAAAATATATGTGGTTACGGCTGGGGTATTGGCTTTAAGTAGACGATACATTGCATTGTCTACTTTGGCATAGGTTGCAATATCAGATAAATCTGCACAGATAATCGCGTATTGATGCTTTGCCCCTAGACCGCGGATCTGAGCAATACGCTCCATTGCACTTTTATTTCCAATCTGACAGCCGATTGCATAAGCCGCATCAGTTGGGTAAACCACAACATCACCTGCTCGAATTCTTTCGACTGCTTGGCTGATTAAACGTGGTTGAGGATTGTCAGGATGTACTCTTAAATGCAGCATATTTATTCTCCTGATTTATTGTTAATTCAATTATTACTTGGGAAAGTAAATCGTTGCAATCAATGTTTTAAAAAATTACGGGTTTAATCAAGATCGTTACGATTAAATTCAGTGCTTTGTAATGTTTTGCCACCTCGAGTACATAGACAAATACACTGAATGAAGTGCTTTGCATCGCGTGGAAGTTTGGTTTTACCCGAAAAAAAATCCTGAACTTGTGCATAAACATTGTCTTTAAATGTCGAGCCGTCACCACCTTCACCAGTCAGATTATCCAGCGAAACTCGAAATTTTCGTCCAAATGCTTTGGAAAATAACCATTCAATGGCTTGAGGCTTGATTTCAACCTGCTCAAATAAGGCTTGTTGTTCAGCTGTACGACCATCGGGTGCATACCAATAACCGAGATCAGGCAATAAACGGCGCTGTTCTCCGGCAATGCTCCAATGACTAATTTCGTGCAGAGCGCTGTTGAAAAAACCATGCGCAAACTGAATACGGGCAGGGCTGTGTTGGCTAGCAGGGAAATACTCTGGTTCAAAATCACCACGAACAAGCGTCACATTTAAGTGGGAAAACCAGTGATTAAAGTGTAAGATAAGCCAATCAACGTGTTGCACTTCTGTTTGTAAGTTAGCCCATGATAAGCGTTGCACATCGGTGGCTTGCAATGTGTTTTCAGAAGTTAAATGCGTATTGAATTGTAATGAAGTAGTGACTTCAGGTTGCGGCTGCAACTGATGCATGGCTTGTATTACTCAAGAGATCTGTCTAAATAAGTACAAAATTGTATCTTAATCTTTGACAGAGTACCTATGAATTTGTAGAATTGCCGCCTTAATTATGTCAGCAAATACCTTTCCGGCACAGATAGAGCCGTTTAAATGGGCTGAACAAGGCTTTACATGGTCAGGTACCCTGCCATTGTCTCGCTTTGTTCGTATTTCCCGTGAAGCTGTTGGATCAATTGATGATCAATTGATCAATATAGACTGTAAGCTATCAATGGATGCGTATCATCGTATTGTTTGGCTAGATGGTCATGTAGATACTAAAGTTCCAATGGAATGTCAGCGTTGTCTGGATTCTGTTGAAATTACGTTAGTTTCTGACTTCCATTTGGCTTTAATAGATGATGAGTCACTGATAGAGCGCTTGGATGAGGATGCTGATTTCATCGTACTAGGTGAAAGTGAAGCAACAATTAAAGGGGATTATCTAACCAATACTCCTTCGACTGTTGATTTACTTGCACTTTTAGAAGATGAATTGTTATTGTTGATGCCTCTGTCTCCTAAGCATGACGCTTGTGAACATAAGCATCAACCAGCCGTTCAGGACACTGTTGAAGAAAAACGGGATAATCCGTTTGAAGTTTTGGCAGGTTTGAAGGGTAAACTTAACTAAATTTTGTGTTATACTGTTAAGTTAAGACAACCGAATTTGTTCTGATCCATTTTTTCGATTTGTAAGGAGCCATCATGGCCGTTCAGCAAAACCGTAAAAGTCGCTCTCGCCGTGACATGCGCCGTTCACATGACGCTTTAACCGAGAATGCATTAACTGTAGACCAAACTACTGGTGAAACTCACCGTCGTCACCACGTGACTAAAGATGGTTTCTACCGTGGTCGTCAATTATTCGCTAAAGCAGCTGATGCTGAATAATTGGTGAACTATTAAGCGCAAGCTTAGTAAAAAAATGGGAGCGAAAGCTCCCTTTTTTTGTTTTCAATGACTGGGTTTTTTGTTGTATTTCGCAATTAAATAAATTTTTTTTTAATGTAAAATTGCGCCATCGGAAACGATCAAGATTAAATAAGGGACTTTTTATATGTCTGCCAAACGACTCGAACAAGCAGCTCAAGCAACAAAAACTGCATTTTTGTTTCCAGGTCAAGGTTCACAAAAAGTGGGTATGCTTGCTGAACTTGCAGAACAGTTTAGTGGTGTACAAGAAACCTTTACTGAAGCATCAGATGCCATCGGTTTTGATTTATGGCACATTG
This sequence comes from Acinetobacter sp. BIGb0196, assembly GCF_011759595.1. Classification (NCBI taxonomy): domain Bacteria; kingdom Pseudomonadati; phylum Pseudomonadota; class Gammaproteobacteria; order Moraxellales; family Moraxellaceae; genus Acinetobacter; species Acinetobacter sp. BIGb0196. Next base: position 526,640 of record NZ_JAAOZA010000001.1, read on the forward strand.
CACAAAGCGGTGAAGGTTTAGATCAAACTGAAAATACTCAACCTGTTTTATTGACAGCAAGTATTGCTTTATGGCGTGTATGGTTAGATCTTGGTGGTGTTGTACCAAAATACCTCGCAGGTCATTCCTTAGGCGAATACAGTGCTTTAGTTGCTGCAGAGTCGATGACTTTGGCAGATGCAGTCAAGTTGGTAAATTTACGCGGTAAATTAATGCAAAGTGCTGTGCCTCAGGGGCAAGGCGCGATGGCGGCTATTCTCGGTCTAGATGACGCGAAAGTACTTGAACTGTGCGAGCAAGCCAATGTGCAAGGCCGTGGTTCTGTTGAAGCTGCAAACTATAATGCACAAGGCCAAGTTGTTATCGCAGGAGACAAAACTCTAGTCGAAGCTGTCATGACTGTTGCCAAAGAAAACGGCGGTAAAGCAATTGCATTACCTGTATCTGTACCATCACATTGTTCTCTAATGAAACCTGCTGCCGAACAGTTTGCAGAAGCTTTGGAACAAACTGCCATTGAGCTACCAAGTATTCCTGTAATACAAAATGTCAATGCTGGAATCGCGACAGATACAAGCCAATTACGCTTAGCATTAACGGCGCAACTGTATCAGTCAGTACAGTGGACTAAAACCATGCAATTCATCCAAGACCAAGGTATTCAGTATGTTGCTGAATGTGGTCCAGGTAATGTATTGGCGAATTTAGCAAAACGTTTACCAAATATCGAAAAAGCATTTCCACTCGATACACAAAGTCGTATGGAAGATGCACTGAATGCTATCTTAGTGGCTGAAGGGAAAATTGCATGACACAAGAACGCAAAGTCGCATTAGTGACAGGCGCGAGCCGAGGGATTGGTGCTGCCATCGCTCAGCAATTGATTCAAGACGGTTATTTTGTTGTAGGTACGGCAACATCAGCAGCGGGCGCAGAAAAACTTTCAACAGTTTTTGCTGAAAACGGTGCTGGTGCATTACTTGATGTACGTGATGGTGCTGCAATTGATGCATTGGTATCTGACATTGAACAAAAATATGGTTCAGTGATGATACTTGTGAACAATGCAGGGATTACCAAAGACAATTTATTGTTACGTATGTCTGAAGATGATTGGGACGATATTCTGAATATTCATCTTAAAGCTGTATTCCGCTTATCTAAACGTGTATTGAAAGGTATGACCAAAGCTCGCTTTGGACGCATTATCAATATCAGTTCTGTTGTTGCGCATTTTGCTAACCCAGGACAAGCCAACTATTCTGCTGCAAAAGCAGGGATTGAGGCTTTCAGTCGCAGTCTTGCAAAAGAAATGGGAAGCCGTCAGATTACAGTTAACTGTATTGCACCTGGTTTTATCGCAACAGAAATGACTGAGCAGTTAAGTGAAGATATTCGCAAAAAAATGAGTGATCAAGTTGCGTTAAACCGATTTGGTCAACCAGAAGATATTGCAAATGCAGTAAGTTTTTTGGCTTCTGACAAAGCCAGTTACATTACAGGCACAGTATTACACGTAAATGGTGGTTTATACATGGCGTAATGCGATGTATAAACTTTGAAAAAAGTAAATATTCAATTAAACTATCAGGCAATTAAAAGCCGCCACAAGCAATGAGGAGAATTCCTGTGAGCGATATCGAACAACGCATTAAACAAGCTGTTGCAGAACAATTAGGTATCAAAGCTGAAGAAATCAAAAACGAAGCATCTTTCATGGATGATTTGGGTGCTGATTCTCTAGACCTAGTAGAACTTGTTATGTCTTTCGAAAATGACTTCGACATCACTATTCCAGATGAAGATTCTAACGAAATCACAACTGTTCAATCAGCTATCGACTATGTAACTAAAAAACTTGGTTAATGTGTTGATTGTATAGCACGTTGTTGTTATACGTAAAAAGACCACCTTTAGGTGGTTTTTTTATGCCTGAATTTAGCTGTATTGAGTGAATGCTTGCTTGGCGATCCTTAAGCTAAAAAAGCAATTAAATAAGTTTAAAATCAAAAGCATTGGTTACATACCGTTACCTTTTTATCACCAATGACAACGCACACCCTGACACTTTTTCGCTATAAAAATAGAGTTCTTAAATTTGTATAACAGTTCACAGTAATACATTCACAGTAAAACAATTTTCAATAATGATATGGAGTACGACATATGGGTCTTTTTGATTTTATTAAAGGAATTGGCAAGAAAAATACTGCACCAGCTGAGCCACAAGCGGCACCAGCAACGCCAGCAGAACCGTCTGCACAAGAAATTGCCAATAAGTTGTTGGGGCACATTAAAGCGTTAGGCTTGCCAGTAACAGGGCTTTCGGTAAGTTATAATGGTACTTCTGATTTGGCCACGATTCACGGTCAGGTACAAACTCAGGCAGATAAAGAGAAAATCATTCTTGCTGTGGGGAATATTGACCATGTGGCGCAAGTTGATGATCAAATGACAGTTGCCACACCTGAGCCTGAAAGTAAGTTCTATACGGTTAAATCAGGCGATAATTTGTCTAAAATTTCAAAAGAATTTTATGGTGATGCCAACCAATATAATAAAATTTTTGAAGCGAACCGCCCATTGTTAAAAAATGCGGATGATATTTTCCCAGGACAAGTTTTACGTATTCCTGCATAACATTTGTTCGCTGATCTTTGATCATAAAAGGCACTTCGGTGCCTTTTTTTTAAATGATTTTGCTTTTATTTTAGTATTTGCTGTTTGGTGTATTTTGAAGGGGGAAAAGAGTTTCATTGCAATCAGTGGATATATTAAAAAAGACCACATCAAGTTTGGATGTGATCTTTTGAAGTTAGTTAGGGTCTGTTGATAATTCGTCTATGTTTGCGACTTCGAGTGGTTTTTAGATGATACAAGGCACGAAATATGAAATTTAGTCATTCTAAATGAATAGTTCGTAACGATGTAGCGGCAAAAACCACTCTAGTCCCGAAGGGTTGTGGCTAAAATTATCTCAGTCTGTGTTATGAAACTCAAAAATAGTCTCGCTATTCTCCTCGTTTCATACCTTGTCTGCTCAATTTTAACCTACAACGCAAGCCATTTATGAAATGTCAACAGACCCAAGTCCGATCTAAAAAATCAATATTGCATATTATTTATTGGGTTGTGGGGTAAGACGAAGATAAGGCTTAACCGCCGTATAACCTTTTGGGAAGCGTTCTTTAAGCTCCGCTTCATCTTTGATCGACGGGACGATGACAACATCTTCACCATCTTGCCAGTTTGCAGGTGTGGCAACTTTATAATTGTCAGTCAGTTGTAATGAATCAAGCACACGTAGAATTTCTTTAAAATTACGTCCAGTTGATGCAGGGTAAGTAATGATTAAGCGAACTTTCTTATTGGGATCAATAATAATTAAAGAACGTACGGTGAGCGTTTCACTGGCATTTGGATGAATGAAATCATACAGCGTTGACACCTTACGATCTTTGTCTGCAATGATTGGGAAGTTTACAGTAGTATTTTGCGTTTCATTGATGTCGTTGATCCAACCTTTATGTGATTCAACATCATCGACTGAAAGGGCAATGGCTTTTACCCCACGCTGTTCAAACTCATCTTTTAGTTTTGCGGTATAGCCCAGCTCAGTGGTACATACTGGCGTATAATCAGCAGGGTGTGAGAATAAAACACCCCAACTGTCGCCCAAGTAATCATAAAACTTAATTGGACCTTCACTAGATTCCTGAGTGAAATCTGGTGCAATGTCACCTAATCGTAAAGTCATTTTGAAACCTCAATATTTAAAAATGTTGTTTGTTATTTGGCTCGTCCAAACTACTATTACCCAGTTTTTTTATAATTAAAAATAGTGTTTTTGTATTTCTTTATGAAGAAAATAGATATTAATAAAAGAAGCATATGAAAAAAAACATATAATTGATCTCTACCTCACTGCAAATATCGGTTAAATTTGCTACATTAATGCGCCTTAGCTGATACGTGCTAGAACTAATCGTCAGATTTTTTTGATTGGATTTGTGCAAAACCCTTGTACTTCAAATTTCTACCACCATAATATCGTCTGAGAAAAATTTATTTCACAAAGATTTAGAGAGTTTATATGTTGGCAAGTCTGATCGGAGGAATCTTCGGTACTAAAAACGAGCGCGAACTAAAACGTATGCGTAAAATTGTCGATAAGATCAATGCGCTCGAGCCGACGACATCTGCACTCAGCGATGCAGACTTATCTGCAAAAACTGAAGAATTCAAACAAAGATATAAGAAAGGTGAAAGCCTAGATAAATTAATGCCAGAAGCGTTTGCGGTGTGTCGTGAAGCAGCAAAACGTGTCATGGGTATGCGTCATTATGATGTGCAGCTCATTGGTGGTATTACTTTGCATGAAGGAAAAATTGCAGAAATGCGTACAGGTGAAGGTAAAACCCTGATGGGTACTTTGGCTGTATATTTAAATGCAATTAGTGAGCAAGGTGTTCATGTCATCACGGTCAACGATTACTTGGCACAACGTGATGCTGAATTAAACCGTCCGCTTTATGAGTTCTTGGGCTTAAGCGTTGGTGTAATCTATTCGATGCAATCACCAATAGAGAAAGCTGAGGCATATCGTTCAGATATTACTTACGGTACCAATAATGAATTTGGTTTCGATTATCTGCGCGATAACATGGTTTTCTCTATGGCAGAGAAAAAGCAACGTGGTTTGATTTATGCGATTATCGATGAGGTCGATTCGATCTTGATCGATGAAGCACGTACACCGTTGATCATTTCTGGTCAAAGTGATGACTCATCACAGCTTTATGTTGCAATCAATAGTATTCCACCAAAGTTGCATGCTCAAAAAGAAGAAAAAGTCGCAGATGGCGGTCATTTCTGGATTGATGAAAAGCAACGTCAAGTTGAAATGACTGAAGTCGGTTATGAAACTGTTGAAGATGAATTGATTAAAATGGGTTTATTGGCTGAAGGCGAAAGCTTATATTCACCATCAAATCTAAACCTCGTTCATCACGTGTCTGCTGCAATTCGTGCACATTTCCTGTATCAACGTAATGTTCACTACATTGTACATGATGGTGAAGTAATCATTGTCGATGAGAATACTGGTCGTACTATGCCAGGTCGTCGTTGGTCTGAAGGTTTGCACCAAGCTGTTGAAGCCAAAGAAGCACTCGAAGTTCAACCTGAAAACCAAACTTTAGCAACAACCACATTCCAGAACTATTTCCGTTTATACAAAAAGCTTTCAGGTATGACAGGTACTGCTGATACTGAAGCTGCGGAAATGAAAGAAATTTATGGTTTGGATGTTGTGCTTATTCCAACCCATCGTCCGATGATTCGTAATGACCAAAACGATTTAATTTATTTAAACCGTAATGGTAAATACAACGCAATTATTGAAGAAATTCAGAAAATTCATGAAGCAGGTGTTGCGCCTATCTTGATTGGTACTGCAACCATTGAGGCTTCAGAAATTTTATCTGATAAGTTACGAGATGCGGGTATTACCCATGAAGTCTTGAACGCTAAACAACATGAGCGTGAAGCAGACATTATTGCCCAAGCGGGTTCACCACGTGCAGTGACCATTGCAACCAATATGGCAGGTCGTGGTACCGATATTTTGCTTGGTGGTAACTGGAAAGCAAAACTTGCCAAAATTGAAAACCATACTGCGGAAGATGAAGCTCGTCTTAAAGCAGAATGGGAACAAAACAATGAAATGGTGTTGAGTTCAGGTGGTTTACACATCATCGGTTCTGAACGTCATGAATCACGTCGTATTGATAACCAGTTGCGTGGTCGTTCTGGTCGTCAAGGTGACCCAGGTGTTTCACGTTTCTTCTTGTCATTAGAAGATGATTTGATGCGTATCTTCGCAGGTGATCGTGTTGTTGCAATGATGCGTGCGATGGGACTACAAGAGAATGAAGCCATTGAACATAAAATGGTGTCGCGTTCTATTGAAAATGCACAACGCAAAGTTGAAGCACGTAACTTTGACATTCGTAAAAACTTGTTGAAATACGATGATGTAAATAACGAACAACGTAAAATTATTTACTCTCAACGTGATGAAATTTTAGAAGAAAGCTCACTTCAAGATTATATTGAAGAAATGCATCGTGAAGTCGTAAAAGGCTTAATCGAAACCTATATTCCACCTGAATCAATCCATGATCAATGGGATATTCAAGGGCTTGAAAATGCATTGAATGAAGACTTAGGCATTAATCTTCCTGTAAATCAATGGTTGGAAGAAGATCGTCGTCTTGATGAAGAAGCCTTGGTTGAACGTATTTCTGATGAGATTGTCACGCGTTACCGTAATCGTCGTGAACAAATGGGCGATGATACTGCTGCGACACTTGAACGTCACTTCATGCTGGGTTCTTTAGATCGTCATTGGAAAGACCATTTGGCTGCGATGGATTATTTGCGTCAAGGGATTCACTTACGTGGTTATGCACAAAAGAACCCTGAACAAGAATATAAGAAGGAAGCCTTCAATTTATTCGTCAATATGTTGGGTGTGATTAAGTCAGACGTGGTTACTGATATTTCTCGTGTGCATATCCCAACACCTGAAGAGCTTGCTGAAATGGAAGCTCAACAACAGGCTCAAGCTGAATCTATGCGTCTTAACTTCGCACATGATGAAGTGGATGGCTTAAGCGGTACGGTAAGTAATGAGATTGTTGATGCACAATTCACTCATAGTGATGAGGTTGTAGCTCCAGAAAGCCGTAATGCACCTTGTCCTTGTGGTTCAGGTTTGAAATACAAACAATGTCACGGCAAAATCTAATTGAGTGAATAGACCCTGAAAGTGTTACAAAAAAGCAGAACAATTGTTCTGCTTTTTTTACAAGTTATTACCATGCGTTAATTTTTATTGCAGGAAATGTGATTAAGTGGTATTAAGTTGCTCAATTGGAAAAGATCTTTGGGAAGATAATGAAAAAATTATTAAAACCTTTATTTGTTGCAACTTTAGCAGTTCCAGCATTGGCATTTGCAGATACGGCACCACAAACGACGACAGTGGAAAAAGTACAAGCTGCTACAGGCGCAGTGACAGCCCAAGCAGAAGTAAAAAATGAAACCACGACTGTAATCAGTCCACGTACTGGTATTCGTTATACTTTAGGGAATACAGGCGGACGCCCAATTATTTTAAAAACTGCGGCGATTGCAGCAGTAACACCTGCTACGGTTAATCGCGTTGTTGCTTCAAATCCAGCGTTGTCAGTATCTAGTCAAGAAAAAGTAAAGCAAGCATTATTGGCTGCGGATACCACGACTGCTGTTCAACAGTAAGGTATTAATGATGTGATGAAAGCCAGTATATTTACTGGCTTTTTTATTTTATATTCAAATGAATAAGCTTTTCTTATAGTAAAAATAAATAAGCATTTTAATAAGCTCGATTTTTATAGAGAATTCTAATAAGCTGTGTTTTCATTCTAATTCATATGGACATTTGAAAATGGCTGTTGGTGACGTGTCTATGCCGCATATGCATGTGGTACAAGGTGTAAAAATTGGCTCTGCTGAGGCGTATGTCCGTTATCCAAATCGACGAGATTTAGTTATTTTTGAATTTGCACAAGATACCAATGTTGCGGGGGTATTTACCCAAAATGCATTTTGTGCAGCGCCCGTTCATGTGTCCAAAGCACATTTAGCACAAGCCAATCCACGCTATTTGGTCATCAATACCGGGAATGCCAATGCGGGTACAGGCAAATTGGGCATGCAAAATGCACAATTGACCTGTTTAAAGCTTGCTGAGTTAGCGCAGGTAGAAGAATTTGAGGTATTGCCATTCTCTACAGGGGTCATTGGCGAACAGCTGCCGATTGAGCGTTTAACGCAAGGTTTACAGCCTGCACTAAATAGTTTGAATGACGCTTCATGGCCGGACGCTGCGACTGGGATCATGACCACAGATACCACACCAAAAGGTGCCTCAGAACAGTTCGAGCTTGATGGTATAACGTATACAATGACTGGGATTTCTAAAGGTGCAGGCATGATTCGCCCAAATATGGCGACCATGCTGAGTTTTGTTGCAACCGATGCGCCAATTGCACGAAATCTTGTGCAAAAAATGTTAAAAATTAGCGCAGACCAATCATTTAACCGAATTACTGTGGATGGTGATACTTCTACCAATGATTCATGCATCTTTGCTGCAACAGGCATGGCTGGTGGTGTAGAAATTAGCAGTGAAGATGATGCACGCTATACGGTGGTCTTGGATGTTTTATCGCGTGTGATGAAGCGTTTGGCACAACTGATTATTCGTGATGGAGAAGGGGCAACCAAATTCATTACTATCATGGTTGACGGTGGAAACGACACACAAGAATGTTGTGATATTGCTTATAGCATTGCCCATTCACCATTGGTCAAAACGGCAATTTTTGCGTCTGATCCAAACTGGGGGCGTATCCTTGCTGCGATTGGTTATGCTGGCGTGAAAGATTTGGATGTTGAAAAAATTCAAGTCTGGTTAGACGACGTGCAAATTTGTAAAGATGGTGGTGCTGCTGAAGACTATACCGAAGAAGCTGGTGCGCGTGTAATGTCACAGACAGAAATGACCATTCATGTAAATCTTGGTCGAGGGCAGGCCAAAGATACGGTCTATACCTGTGACCTATCATATGATTATGTGAAAATTAATGCGGACTATCGTTCTTAATTGCTGATTTTTTAAGGAGCCTCATTCGTGAGGCTTTTTTATAACAAAACATTTTTCGTGGTGAATTTATGTGCGCTAAACCGTACAATCAATTCACAAGTGTATAAACGCTAGCATGATGCCAGCGACAAGGGAAGAGAAGACCTCTTATGAATGATGCGAATAATTTAATTGCCAACGAAGCAAAATCGGTTGTGCAAGCGCATTTAGATCGTTTAGGTGAACCTAAGGACAATAGTCTGAGTCCAGCGGTAAAACAGCAGAAGTTTGCGCAAATTAAAGCTGAGTTGCAAAAGAACAATGCTGTTTTGGTGGCACATTATTATTGTGATCCAGATGTACAAGAACTTGCGGAAGCGACAGGTGGTTGTGTTTCTGATTCTTTAGAAATGGCACGTTTTGGACGTGATCATGAGGCATCTACTCTGGTGGTCGCTGGGGTTAAATTTATGGGAGAAACCTCAAAAATTCTTTCTCCTGAAAAAACAGTACTTATGCCAACTTTGGAAGCAACCTGTTCGCTTGATCTCGGTTGTCCTGTAGATGAATTTACCGCATTTTGTGATGCGCATCCTGAGCATACTGTTGTGGTCTATGCCAATACCTCAGCAGCAGTTAAAGCACGTGCAGATTGGGTAGTGACTTCAAGTTGTGCCGTAGAGATCATTGAACATTTAGACAGTTTGGGCGAGAAAATTATTTGGGCACCAGATCAACATTTAGGCCGTTATATTCAAAAGAAAACCGGTGCTGATATGTTGCTTTGGGATGGTGCTTGTATCGTGCATGAAGAGTTTCGTGCCCGTGGTATTGAAAAGATGAAAGCGCTGTATCCGAATGCAGCTGTATTGGTACATCCTGAGTCACCAGAATCCGTGATTGATATTGCGGATGCGGTGGGAAGTACCTCACAACTGATCAAAGCAGCTCAAACATTGCCACAAGACACTCTAATTGTGGCTACAGACCGTGGTATTTTCTATAAAATGCAACAAGCTGTACCGCATAAGACCTTGATTGAAGCACCTACAGCAGGTGAGGGTGCAACTTGTCGTTCTTGTGCGCATTGCCCGTGGATGGCAATGAATGAATTAGATGGTATTTTGGCAGTTTTGCAAAAGGCCGATCAAGAAATATTCGTAGATGCTGCTTTGGCTGAACGTGCTAAATTACCTTTAGATCGTATGTTGAACTTTAGTGCTCAATTAAAACGATAGAAATTGTATAAAAAACATCTGAAATGTTTGATTAATATACATTTGACGTGTTTTTTTAACTTTTTTTCAAGATAGGTGTTGACGTCTTGTGGCGTCACGCCTAGAATGCACACCGTACCGCACGATGTGCGATACACAAAAGCTGAGATGAACGGAGCATAGCACAGCCTGGTAGTGCACCTGGTTTGGGACCAGGGGGTCGTAGGTTCGAATCCTACTGCTCCGACCAATTCTTCAAGGCAAGTTAATCTGTGATATTAGTATCATTGGTCATGCGCCTGTAGCTCAGTTGGATAGAGCATCCGCCTTCTAAGCGGATGGTCACAGGTTCGAATCCTGTCAGGCGCACCATATGTTGCTTGATACTATAGATCCTAAAACTTAATGTGACGGTGGATGTAGCTCAGTTGGTAGAGCCCCGGATTGTGATTCCGGTTGTCGTGGGTTCGAGCCCCATCATTCACCCCAATTCCTTAAGTTTGTTGTAAATTCGGAGCATAGCACAGCCTGGTAGTGCACCTGGTTTGGGACCAGGGGGTCGTAGGTTCGAATCCTACTGCTCCGACCATTTAAGCATCAGCTTAAATATAAATTATCCGCTTAAAGGCGGTTTTTTTATGCCTGAAATTTGTGTTTTTCAACGAAGCGTCAAATTCTATAGATCTAAAAAAAGATCTCCGTAGAGATCTTTTTTTTAATAAAGAGAAGATTATCAAGGAATAATAATCACCGCAACACGACGGTTTTCAGCTTTATTCTCTTCTGAATCATTTGATTTAAGTGGCTGGTCAGCCCCTTTTCCTATCACTTGGATATTTTGTGGATTAAATTTTTGCTCAATGAATATATTTGAAACATTTTGAGCACGTTCTTTGGATAATTTTAAATTGTATTCAGGATTTCCGATATTATCGGTATGACCTACAATTTTAAGCTTATCGAGATGATATTTATTTAATTGCGTGGCTAAACGAACCAATTCAGTTTGGCGCTCGGTATTAATATTCGATTCATTAAAACCAAACAATAAACGTTCTGGTAGACCTAGACTCCAGCCTTCATCCGTTAATACAAAACCTTCTTTCTTAAGTACACGAGCTTGTTTATAGCTCAACCCACCTAGATTCATACAACCTGTAAGTGCTAGGCAGAGTATTGCAAGAATAGAAAGTTGTACGTTTTTTAAAGTCATAAAAACCCCCTAATATTATGAATGGTAAATAAACCAATGATGCTGTAAAGATTTTGCTTTGTACATGGCTTGATCTGCTTGAGAAATTAAGTCTTCTGGGCTTGAGGCCTGGCTAGAGATAGCAATACCGATACTAAAGCTAAAAGAAATCGATTGTCCTTTATAGATTAAAGGATCGTCACAACATTTAATCAGATTTTCCGCAATAGAGATGAGGTGTTCAATTTTAGAAATGGAACGTAAAATAATTGCAAACTCATCCCCTGCAAGACGCGCGACAAAATCATCTTGGCGAATATGGCGTCTTAATCGAGAAGCCATTTCTTTTAAAACTTCATCACCGACCAAATGTCCATATTGATCATTAATAGCTTTAAAATTATTATTATCAATAAATAATAAAGCTAAATTTTCACGTTGATTGGTGTCTTCATATAAATTACATAACACTTGATAAAAATAATTACGATTAGGTAATTCGGTTAAATGATCATGTTGAACTTGATAAGAAAGTTCACTATTCTCATTTTGAAGATGGGTATGCCAAGATTGAATTTCATCTAAGAGTTGGTTGAACACACTGTTTAAGTCTTGAAATTCTTTTACATCACTTTTTGGAAACCTTAAGTTATACGCCTTTTGATTTCTTAAGAGTTGTGCAATTTGTATAATTGGTAAAAAAGAACCCATAATATGGCGATAGGTTAAGTTTACTGACCACCATACAGCAAAAACCATAAAGAGCATGCCAAACGCTAAGCCGGTAAAAATTTTAAAAATAAACATTAAAATTTCATTGGAACTTCCATATAGCACAACTTGACCAACCAGCTTTCCTTGATGTTGGACGTTTAACTTGATGGAATCTTTTAAAAAGATATGATCAAAAAAGTTTTGAATATAAGAATAGTGTTCAACATTTTTTAGGCTTTCAGCAACTTTATGACCTTGATTATCATAAACCTCAATCAGGCGTACTGAATGTTGAAAGGTGTATTCATTGATAATCTGCGAAATCGCGATTCTATCAGAGAACACCAGCGCAGGTTGAACACGTTCAGACACGGTGCGGCTGATTAATAATAGGTTTTGTTTCGCATAAGATTCAACGGTAAATACTGAAATCGTGACAAAAGTAGACGTACTAATAAATAAAGTGATTGCAAAGGTCGTAAATTGAGATTTACGAAACAATGTTTGTAGAGAACTCGATTTAAAAAATTTATTCATCATTATTTTAATCCGAATTCTTTGCCAGCAATAAAACACGTGGGTCAACATGTATTTTAGACTGAGCTAAACTATCAAGATTCACTTTAAAAATAGTATTTCCTGTTTTGTTGGTGGATAAGCAAAAAACGCTGCCAATTTCACATTCAGAATTACTTGAGCTAAACGATAAAATAGATGAATTTAATGATTTCCCAATAAGGGCCTGTTCGGTTTGTGCTGAAGTATTGGAAAAAAATACCGCATCACAATGACGATTTTTTAGATCGGCGGAATGTATCGCACTTATATTAAAAGGAGACTTATTTGATTTGATATAAGCAGAAAATTGGTTTGCATAAGATGCATTATCAACGACGCATAATTCTGGATTCGGAGTGTTCCATTTTGCATAACTTAATATCGACAATGTCATCATGAAAATATTATGTGACGAATTGGCTGAGGAATAGTTGCAGCAAAAGAGCAAAATTCCTAAACAGAAGCTTCTTCTATTTATAAAACGGGCCATATTCGACTTAATTTATTAAATGATAAAATTATTTCAAATAGTTTAAAGAAAAAAAACAAATATAAATAGCTTAAAATTTAAATAAAAACATGTTCTGCTTTATTAGTATGAGAAAAAATGGTGCAAAAAATAGCTAAAAATGGACTTTTTTTGCTATTTTGGTCGAAAAAATGTCCAGTTGATGAAAAAGTTTAAAAAAAGGGGTTGTGTTGGATTGGGAATGCTGTAGAATGCACATCCATCGGTGGTGATGTTAAATAAAACTTCTGATAAATCAGACACTTGATTAAGTTGTTAAGATTTCGAATTGAGATTTTAAGATGAGGTTGAAGTTGGGTTTGTTAGAAAAAATAATTAACATTATTGATTGACTTTTTAGAGATAGAGAGTAGTATAGCCGACCTAGCTTGATGCTGACGAAGCATTGAGAAGATCATTAAGAGAATATGAAGAACAACTTGTGTGGATTTTTACTGATTGATTGATCGAAATATTATCATTGATTGATTGGTTTAAATTACTCGAAGTTTATTTGAGAGAATTTGTCAGTACATTGATGAGCCAGAATTGTGACCTTAAGTCACTAATGATTTTTAACTGAAGAGTTTGATCATGGCTCAGATTGAACGCTGGCGGCAGGCTTAACACATGCAAGTCGAGCGGGGGAGGTTGCTTCGGTAACTGACCTAGCGGCGGACGGGTGAGTAATACTTAGGAATCTGCCTATTAATGGGGGACAACATCTCGAAAGGGATGCTAATACCGCATACGCCCTACGGGGGAAAGCAGGGGATCACTTGTGACCTTGCGTTAATAGATGAGCCTAAGTCGGATTAGCTAGTTGGTGGGGTAAAGGCCTACCAAGGCGACGATCTGTAGCGGGTCTGAGAGGATGATCCGCCACACTGGGACTGAGACACGGCCCAGACTCCTACGGGAGGCAGCAGTGGGGAATATTGGACAATGGGGGGAACCCTGATCCAGCCATGCCGCGTGTGTGAAGAAGGCCTTATGGTTGTAAAGCACTTTAAGCGAGGAGGAGGCTCTCTTGGTTAATACCCAAGATGAGTGGACGTTACTCGCAGAATAAGCACCGGCTAACTCTGTGCCAGCAGCCGCGGTAATACAGAGGGTGCGAGCGTTAATCGGATTTACTGGGCGTAAAGCGTGCGTAGGCGGCTTTTTAAGTCGGATGTGAAATCCCCGAGCTTAACTTGGGAATTGCATTCGATACTGGGAAGCTAGAGTATGGGAGAGGATGGTAGAATTCCAGGTGTAGCGGTGAAATGCGTAGAGATCTGGAGGAATACCGATGGCGAAGGCAGCCATCTGGCCTAATACTGACGCTGAGGTACGAAAGCATGGGGAGCAAACAGGATTAGATACCCTGGTAGTCCATGCCGTAAACGATGTCTACTAGCCGTTGGGGCCTTTGAGGCTTTAGTGGCGCAGCTAACGCGATAAGTAGACCGCCTGGGGAGTACGGTCGCAAGACTAAAACTCAAATGAATTGACGGGGGCCCGCACAAGCGGTGGAGCATGTGGTTTAATTCGATGCAACGCGAAGAACCTTACCTGGTCTTGACATAGTAAGAACTTTCCAGAGATGGATTGGTGCCTTCGGGAACTTACATACAGGTGCTGCATGGCTGTCGTCAGCTCGTGTCGTGAGATGTTGGGTTAAGTCCCGCAACGAGCGCAACCCTTTTCCTTATTTGCCAGCACTTCGGGTGGGAACTTTAAGGATACTGCCAGTGACAAACTGGAGGAAGGCGGGGACGACGTCAAGTCATCATGGCCCTTACGACCAGGGCTACACACGTGCTACAATGGTCGGTACAAAGGGTTGCTACCTAGCGATAGGATGCTAATCTCAAAAAGCCGATCGTAGTCCGGATTGGAGTCTGCAACTCGACTCCATGAAGTCGGAATCGCTAGTAATCGCGGATCAGAATGCCGCGGTGAATACGTTCCCGGGCCTTGTACACACCGCCCGTCACACCATGGGAGTTTGTTGCACCAGAAGTAGGTAGTCTAACCGTAAGGAGGACGCTTACCACGGTGTGGCCGATGACTGGGGTGAAGTCGTAACAAGGTAGCCGTAGGGGAACCTGCGGCTGGATCACCTCCTTAACGAAAGATTGACGATTGGTAAGAATCCACAACAAGTTGTTCTTCATTGATGTATCTGAGGGTCTGTAGCTCAGTTGGTTAGAGCACACGCTTGATAAGCGTGGGGTCACAAGTTCAAGTCTTGTCAGACCCACCAAGTCTACTGAACACAGAAGAGCAGATATATTAAGATCTTAAGCTGGGGACTTAGCTTAGTTGGTAGAGCGCCTGCTTTGCACGCAGGAGGTCAACGGTTCGACTCCGTTAGTCTCCACCACTAATTAAAGACTAAGTGATTACAGAACTTAGTAAGCAGATAGCTTATTAAGTTCTGTGATTTATCACAGTTAACTACTCGCTGACGAGGCGGTAGTGAATCATTAACAGAATATATTTGAGTTGAAATAATTGTTTAAACTCGTTTTAGTTGATGTTAGCAAGCAATTGTTAATGTTGAATGAAATGAGCACTAGCGATAAAACTGAATCAAGCGTTTTGGTATATGAATTAAATTGAAGCTGTATAGTGATTAAATTCACAGGCAACAAATAGAAGTGATTAAGTTCACATTGTTGATCCTCCTTGTAGGGATTAACGACTGTTTGGGGTTGTATAGTCAAGTAATTAAGTGCATGTGGTGGATGCCTTGGCAGTCAGAGGCGATGAAAGACGTAATAGCCTGCGATAAGCTTCGGGGAGGCGGCAAATATCCTGTGATCCGGAGATTTCTGAATGGGGAAACCCACTTACCATAAGGTAGGTATCGCATGATGAATACATAGTCATGCGAGGCGAACGAGGGGAAGTGAAACATCTCAGTACCCTTAGGAAAAGAAATCAATTGAGATTCCCTCAGTAGCGGCGAGCGAACGGGGATCAGCCCATTAAGTTATATGTGTTTTAGCGGAAAGCTCTGGGAAGTGCTACCGTAGAGGGTGATAGTCCCGTACACGAAAGGGCACATATAATGATGACGAGTAGGGCGAGGCACGTGAAACCTTGTCTGAATATGGGGGGACCATCCTCCAAGGCTAAATACTCCTGACTGACCGATAGTGAACCAGTACCGTGAGGGAAAGGCGAAAAGAACCCCTGTGAGGGGAGTGAAATAGATCCTGAAACCGCATGCATACAAGCAGTGGGAGCCAACTTGTTTGGTGACTGCGTACCTTTTGTATAATGGGTCAGCGACTTATATTCAGTAGCAAGGTTAACCGTATAGGGGAGCCGTAGAGAAATCGAGTCTTAATAGGGCGTTTAGTTGCTGGGTATAGACCCGAAACCGGGTGATCTATCCATGAGCAGGTTGAAGGTTGGGTAACACTAACTGGAGGACCGAACCCACTGTCGTTGAAAAGCCAGGGGATGACTTGTGGATAGGGGTGAAAGGCTAATCAAACTCGGTGATAGCTGGTTCTCCCCGAAAGCTATTTAGGTAGCGCCTCGGACGAATACCATAGGGGGTAGAGCACTGTTTCGGCTAGGGGGTC
Organism: Acinetobacter sp. BIGb0196; assembly: GCF_011759595.1. Classification (NCBI taxonomy): domain Bacteria; kingdom Pseudomonadati; phylum Pseudomonadota; class Gammaproteobacteria; order Moraxellales; family Moraxellaceae; genus Acinetobacter; species Acinetobacter sp. BIGb0196. Next base: position 543,105 of record NZ_JAAOZA010000001.1, read on the forward strand.
ATCCCGACTTACCAAACCGATGCAAACTCCGAATACCTATGAGTACTATCCGGGAGACAGACTGCGGGTGCTAACGTCCGTAGTCAAGAGGAAAACAATCCAGACCGCCAGCTAAGGCCCCCAAATTATAGTTAAGTGGGAAACGATGTGGGAAGGCATAGACAGCTAGGAGGTTGGCTTAGAAGCAGCCACCCTTTAAAGAAAGCGTAATAGCTCACTAGTCGAGTCGGCCTGCGCGGAAGATGTAACGGGGCTAAAACTATATGCCGAAGCTGCGGATGTATACTATGTATACGTGGTAGGGGAGCGTTCTGTAAGCCGATGAAGGTGTATTGAGAAGTATGCTGGAGGTATCAGAAGTGCGAATGCTGACGTGAGTAACGACAAAACGGGTGAAAAACCCGTTCGCTGAAAGACCAAGGGTTCCAGTCCAACGTTAATCGGGGCTGGGTGAGTCGACCCCTAAGGCGAGGCCGAGAGGCGTAGTCGATGGGAAATTGGTTAATATTCCAATACTTCTGTGTAATGCGATGAGAGGACGGAGAAAGTTAAGTCAGCCTGGCGTTGGTTGTCCAGGTGAAAGGCAGTAGGCATGCATCTTAGGCAAATCCGGGGTGCTCTATGCTGAGAGCTGATAGCAAGCTAGTTTACTAGCGAAGTGGCTGATACTATGCTTCCAGGAAAAGTCTCTAAGCTTCAGTTACACAGGAATCGTACCCTAAACCGACACAGGTGGTCAGGTCGAGTAGACCAAAGCGCTTGAGAGAACTCTGCTGAAGGAACTAGGCAAAATGGTACCGTAACTTCGGGAGAAGGTACGCTGCTGACGGTGATAGGACTTGCTCCTTGAGCTATTGGCAGCCACAGAAACCAGGCCCCTGCAACTGTTTATTAAAAACATAGCACTCTGCAAACACGAAAGTGGACGTATAGGGTGTGATGCCTGCCCGGTGCTGGAAGGTTAATTGATGGGGTTAGCGTAAGCGAAGCTCTTGATCGAAGCCCCAGTAAACGGCGGCCGTAACTATAACGGTCCTAAGGTAGCGAAATTCCTTGTCGGGTAAGTTCCGACCTGCACGAATGGCATAATGATGGGGGCGCTGTCTCCAGCAGAGGCTCAGTGAAATCGAAATCGCCGTGAAGATGCGGTGTACCCGCGGCTAGACGGAAAGACCCCGTGAACCTTTACTGCAGCTTGACATTGAACTTTGATCTTACTTGTGTAGGATAGGTGGGAGGCTTTGAAGTAGTGACGCCAGTTGCTATGGAGCCATCCTTGAAATACCACCCTGGTAATATTGAGGTTCTAACTCTGTCCCGTTATCCGGGACGAGGACCATGTCTGGTGGGTAGTTTGACTGGGGCGGTCTCCTCCTAAAGAGTAACGGAGGAGTACGAAGGTGCGCTCAGCGTGGTCGGAAATCACGCGTAGAGTATAAAGGCAAAAGCGCGCTTAACTGCGAGACCCACAAGTCGAGCAGGTACGAAAGTAGGTCTTAGTGATCCGGTGGTTCTGTATGGAAGGGCCATCGCTCAACGGATAAAAGGTACTCTGGGGATAACAGGCTGATACCGCCCAAGAGTTCATATCGACGGCGGTGTTTGGCACCTCGATGTCGGCTCATCTCATCCTGGGGCTGAAGCAGGTCCCAAGGGTATGGCTGTTCGCCATTTAAAGAGGTACGCGAGCTGGGTTTAGAACGTCGTGAGACAGTTCGGTCCCTATCTACCGTGGGCGTTGGAAATTTGAGAGGATCTGCTCCTAGTACGAGAGGACCAGAGTGGACGAACCTCTGGTGTACCGGTTGTGACGCCAGTCGCATCGCCGGGTAGCTATGTTCGGAAGGGATAACCGCTGAAAGCATCTAAGCGGGAAGCCTACCTCAAGATAAGATTTCCCTAGGACTTTATGTCCTCTAAAGAGCCGTTGAAGACTACGACGTTGATAGGTTGGATGTGGAAGTGCGGTGACGCATGAAGCTGACCAATACTAATTGCTCGTGAGGCTTGACTATACAACACCCAAGCAGTTGTATACGAAGCATCATTTGATTCATAAAAGATCAAACATACTTGATTTAGTTGTAAAGCTAGTTACAATACCCAACTCAAATGTTCTGTTAAACTCATTTGGTACGAAGTAAGGCATTTAAATAAGACCCGAACAAGTCCATAACAGTTTGCTGGCGACAATAGCAAGAGTGAACCACCTGATCCCTTCCCGAACTCAGAAGTGAAACCTCTTAGCGCTGATGGTAGTGTGGGGTTACCCATGTGAGAGTAAGTCATCGCCAGCTTTTAAATCTAAAGCACCCCGATCTCTAGCGAGAACGGGGTGTTTTTTTATGCCCAGATGAAAGAAAAAGATAAGAAATTAAGAAGCAAAATAAAAGCTCTAGCCTTAGCAGGAGCTTTTAAAGACCATTAAAAAGATTCTACTTAAACAGTAAAATTATTAATCTTTAAAATGAACAGGAATCCATTGATAGCTCTTCCCATCTGCTGAGTAAATATGTCCAATGCCCGGGAATGGCAAATGTGGCGCTGCAATGGTCTGTCCATTTTTGGCATAATCTGCAAACTGCTTTAATCGGGTTTGAACAGCTGTTTTCGGGTCAATATCATATTCTATTGCTGTTTCTGGTTTATCGAATTGTACTGTATGAGAGTGGACAATATCCCCAATAAAAACAATATCTTCACCCGTTGTTTTTAGTTTGTAACTAAAATGTCCCGGGGTATGACCTGCTGTGTTGATCACTTCAAATCCATTGATGTTGTCACCCAGTTTAAATGTTTTAAACTGCTTTTTAGCTTGATAGGGTGCAAGGGCGGCTTTGATCTTTTCTACAGTTGCTAAGTAATTGGCACGTTTATCTTGTGCTATTTTTTCAGCCTGTTTCGGATTCAACCAATAATTTTCTTCATCTTCAGAGACATAGATGGTGGCATTTGGGTAGTTTGCTATGCCATTTTTACTGACACCACAAGAATGATCAGGATGTAAATGTGTCAGTAAAATCGTATTGATTTGTTCAGGTTGATGACCTGAAGCTTTGAGATTTTTTAATACAGAGCCTAGATGCGCACCGAAACAATCTGCAGTACCACTATCCACCAAAACCAGTGATTTACCTGTGTTAACTAAAAATGCATTCACCGATGTTTGTACACCTTTGGCTTGATCTGCATGATATTTCTTTAAAATTTCTTGAACCTTATCCTGTGAAATATCTTTAAATAGTGTGGGAGACATAAAGTTGGTGCCATCTAGCAAGGCGGTAATTTGTGTATTGCCCAGCTGATGTTGGTAAAATCCTGCTACTTGTGCTTGTTGTTCAATGATCGGTAATGTTTTAGTGACTTCTGCTTGTGATGTAAGAGGGAATAAGCCGAATAAAAGTACTGATAATGATAGGGCGGTTTTTTTCATTGGATTTGATCAAAATTAATTTAACGAATTATTTTTTAACATGGATTCGTTCAGCACTGCGCTTTTTATATATGAAAAAAAATCTACTTTTTTGTAAGCGAATTTTTTATTAATATGCACAATGATCGAATCAGCTATGTGAGGTCATTCATTTATATCCTGACGATTTCTGGCTCTTTTCCATTCAATAAAAGTACAAATCAGCGTTGTTGGTAGTATAAGGACAAACTGGAGGTAAAGAAAAGTGAATAAAGGGGACGGCGTGACTATAGCAATGATAAGAATAAAAGGGGCTAGCATAAAGCTTAAAAGACACCCATAGATAAAACTATAACGCCAAGAGGCTAACACTAATTTACTTGCAAAAAAGTGTTTAAATAAGAGATTGGTAATGATGGCTGGAATGCACCCTAGGAGATAACCAAATGGAGTAATCAAGATGAATGCAGCGATCATTGGAAATATAATAGATGGTGTAATGAGTCCTTTTAAAAACCGCATTGGATTATAAAAAATAATTTCGCTGTGAAATGTGATTGCGATAATAAATGTACCGATGAATGGACCACAGAGGATAAATGCAGATATTTTTCTTTTGTTATTTTTTGACATATCCATATTGAGGCTAGCCCCTTTTTTTCATTTTTATAATGATAGTGTAGTAAAACATTAGCATAAAAAAAGACTTCCGAAGAAGCCTTTTAGTGATTTATGATCGTCTAGGATGAGATAATCAATAATTAAGAAACTTTATCACCTGGTTTCGCACCAGATTCAGGTGAAATCACCCAAACACCATCACCATTTCCAGCAGCAAGCACCATACCATTTGAAATACCAAAACGCATTTTACGCGGCGCAAGGTTTGCAACCATAACCACCAATTTGCCAGTTAAGTCTTCAGGTTTGTAGAACTCACGGATCCCACTGAATACATTACGTGGTTCAGCTTCACCGACATTTAGAGTCAATTGAAGCAGCTTATCAGAACCTTCTACTGTTGTAGCTTCTAAGACTTCAGCAACACGCAAGTCGACTTTGATAAAGTCATCAATCGTAATGATTTCTGCTTCACCCACTTTGGCTTCAGGCTTTTTCTCTTTGGTTTTTTCAGTTTTCTTTTCTGCTTTCGCTGGTGTTGCAGCAGCTAAAGATTCTTTTGATGCATCAACCATTGCAGCAACTGCTTTGGGATCAACACGTTGCATCAATGGTTGGAATTGAGCAATTTCATGCGCAACTAAAACCGTTTTTCCTGAAGTAAAATCAAAACTTTCAAGTTTTAAGAAGTCTTGAACTTGTTTTGCCAAAGTTGGAAGTACTGGTGCCAAGTAAACAGCCAATTGGCGGAATAGATTGATCCCAACAGAACAGACATCATGAACTTGTTGTTCCTGACCTTCTTGTTTTGCCAAAGCCCATGGTTTTTTCTCATCAATATACTGATTTGCACGATCAGCAAGTGCCATGATTTCACGTATAGCGGTTGAAAACTCACGCGCTTCATAAGATTGAGCAATCGAATCACCCGCATCAATGAAACTTTGAACCAGTTCAGGTTCAGCACATGTTGTAGACAAGCTATTATTAAAATTGCTGTTAATGAATTTTGCACAACGACTGGCAATATTCACAACTTTTCCTACTAAATCTGAATTTACTTTTTGTACAAAGTCATCAAGATTCAAATCAGAATCTTCAACTTTATCAGAGAGTTTAGAAGCAAAGTAATAACGTAAATATTCAGGATTTAAGTGCTGTAAATAGGTTTCAGCTTTAATAAATGTGCCACGCGATTTTGACATTTTTTGACCATTTACAGTCAAGAAACCATTTACGAATAGACCTGTAGGGGTGCGGTAATTTGCACCTTCTAACATCGCAGGCCAGAACAACGCATGGAAATATACAATGTCTTTACCAATGAAGTGATAGACCTCATTTTTAGAATCTTTTTTCCAGTAGTCGTCAAAGCTTAATTCTGGGCGTTTCGTTTTGATGTAATTTTCAAAACTTGACATATAACCAATCGGGGCATCAACCCAAACATAGAAATATTTATTTGGTGCATCTGGAATTTCAAAGCCGAAATAAGGTGCATCACGAGAGATATCCCAATCGTTTAGACCATTTTCAAACCATTCATCTAACTTATTGGCGATCGAAACAGGTAAACGACCTTCGTCACGCGTCCATTTTTGCAAGTATTCGGCAAAATTTGGGAGTTTAAAGAAATAATGATCTGATGATTTTTCAACAGGTGTCGCACCACTTAATGTTGAGCGTGGATTTAATAGCTCTGTCGCATTATAGGTCGTACCACACACTTCGCAAGAGTCGCCATACTGATCTTCTGATTTACATTTTGGACAAGTCCCTTTAATGAAACGGTCTGACAAGAACATGCTTTTTTCAGGATCAAACAACTGAGTAACAGGACGAATCGCAATATTGCCTGCCTCACGGTTTTTAATATAGATTTCCTCAGAGCGTGCTTTATTTTCATCGCTATTGGTTGAATCATAGTGATCGAAATGTACGCCAAAGCCATCAAAATCACGGATATGCTCTTTTTGCACATTGGCAATTTGTGCTTCTGGGCTAATCCCATTTGCTTCTGCACGGAGCATGATTGCTGTACCGTGTGCATCATCCGCGCAGACATAAGTCACTTCATGACCCATTGCACGCATGGCACGAACCCAGATATCTGCTTGGATGTAGCCGAGTAGGTGACCCATATGAATAGGACCATTTGCGTATGGAAGGGCGTTAGTGACTAAAATATTTCGCACGGATATAACTCTCTTTCTCAAAGTTAATGCAAGGGCATTGATTTTAGCGTAATTGCTATGAAGATGCACAACAGAATAGGTGAATTCTTTTCAAATGTAGATTTTTATGCATATTCTTATATCTGCCAATTCATTATTATAGAATGACGTATTCGTGTATTTCCCAAGAGTAATAAATCTATGATTGATGATGAATATTTTGATGATGACCAGCCTGTAACTCGTATTCCACAAAATCAAAATAGTAAAAATCTGATTGAAAAAAATATTCTGAAACAAGCTGAACGCTATTTTGAAGATATTTCTGAAGATGAACATCAGTATCTTATTGAAACACTCAATGGGTTTGCTCAAGAAGAGCCTTATTTTGAAGTTCTAGCCAATCAATTGGATCAGCCTGTAGGGGCTAAAATTGCCAATGATGCTCTCAATCTATTACATTTTTGGCAATTGATACATGAAGCTGAGGATATTGCTCAGTTTAATCTTTTAGATGTGATCAACTGTGCGTTTTTTCAGTCCGAGATGTTTAAAGCTTTTGATCAATTAGCGCTGGGTGAGCAGAAGTCACAATACCAAGCTGTGTTAGAACAAAGCTTTAAACTCTATCAATTAGAGTTGTATGCGGGATGTATTCCATTGCTTTATGCCCAATTGGAAGGTTTGTTAACAGCTGTTTTAGTTCAAAATGGTTATTTAAAACAACAGGACACCAAGTTTATTGATGTCTATAAAATCGTTCCTGGGTTAAAAGGTCATGAGATTAAAAGTTTGTGGCATAAAGCTAAAATTGCCAATGAATTGAATCATTATTTTTTAGAGTTGGCTGCTTATAAGATGGATAGTAGTTCAACGGTAAGTATGACACGGCATAACATTCTACATGGTACAGATTTGAATCATTTTAATCAGGGACGCAGTTTTGTATTGTTTATTTGGCTATTTGCGGCAGTCAGTTTTATGGGAAATGTCCGATCATAAAGTTCGAATCGTGATGATTCTTCACCTAAACTTCACATCCTAATCAAACACTTTACATTTTAATTTTAGAAACTAACACCAAGATCGAAGCAGGAGAAAATCATGCGGTCTTGGTATGTCTTTGTCGCCTCAGCTTTTGCGAGTTTGGGCGCTGTTCTCAGTTTAATTGTGCCATTTTGTCTTTTTCTATATTTTTATCAGGGCGATTTATTTATTTCAGCTTCTGAACGAACTTCAAGTCGAGGCATGGAAGTCGTATTGTATTTAACCCCATTTTTATTGCTGGTCGGGTTTCTTAGTTACACAGTTATTTTTAAAGTATTTAAAGCACCTCAAAAAATTATCGAAACAACACAGATTATAAAATCTATGACTTTGATCTTTATCATGATGCTAAGTTTTTTATTGTTAGTTTTATGTTTAGATGGTGCTCTATCTAGTTTTATCGAGGCATTGAGTTATTTACTCTTCGTTTATTTACTGTTATTGCTCCCGTTTTGTATCGGTCTAATTCTCGGAAATGCAATTTATTTCATTTTATACAGAAAATTTAATGCGCAGAATATGTTTAGAAAACAAGTACATCATTGGGTTTAAATTTGCGTTTCATGTTATGTTCGAACTTCGATATCAATAAGAAATTATCTATGCTTAAACTGATTGCCGAAGACTTTATCCAAGTGGATAAAATTGATTTAGTTTTACCTTTATATCAACAATTAGTTGAGCAAACTAAACGAGAAGCGGGCTGTATTGCCTATGATTTATATCATGATTTACGCAATACAGGGCATTTTGTATTTATTGAGGAATGGGTGGATCGAGCTGCTTTAGATGCCCATGTCCAATCCTCCCATTTTCAGGATTTAGTCCCGCAAATTGATCAACATAGAAGACAAGATGGAATTTTTACCCATATGCAACATTATGATGAATTGTTTAAAAAATGAATTTTTAGCGTTCATCTTCAATCATTTTCTTAATTTTGATTGCCTTTTCAAAATGATCAAGCTGATGGGTTTTAATCCACCATTCTGCCACTTGCATTAAGGTTTCTGGGTCATTATTTTTATTGGCAAAGAATGCATAAAAAGATAAACCAACATCATCTCCCTTTTTAGCAATTTTATCATTACAGACTCGGATAATTTTTTCTTTCATTAAGTGTTGCATTCGATAAGACTCAGTGTTTGTTTTAATTCAATGATTTTCAATCAATCAGAATAGGCTATTTTATTCATTTTGAAACAAAAAAACACATCGCTACAAACTGTGTATGAATTGTTAAAGAAATGCATCTTTTTACATTTTATGGAGTTTCAGTTGTTATAACTAGGGTGAGACTTAATTAAATAGGAAGAAAATCATGACAAATTTAGACGATTTAAAAAACAAAGCTTCTGAAGTAATTGATGATGTGAAGTTAAAAGCCAAAGAAGCAAAATTAGGTGCTGAAAAGGTTGCAGATGATCTCAAACATAAAGCAAAAGAAACACTGCTTAAAGGTGAGCAAGCTGTAAATGATTTGAAGCACAAAAAAGATGATGAAAAGTAATTTGAACAATCACTGAACAGCGCCACGCTGTTCAGTGATACTTTTTAATTAAGGTTCTTTACGAATCCACTCAATTTCACGAATCTGATTATTCACCACCGTAAAAGTATAAGTTACATTCTCAATCTCATAGATATAGTTGGATACGGTAACCGTCGTTTTACCTTCTTTACGTTCATAAGTGTTCATTGAAATTGGAGATTGGCCAATACGTGTCGACATTTCCGTCAAACTATCACCTACAGAAACCAATTGCCCTGAAGATGTACGCACCGCAGTTGTAGAGGTTCCAGCAACAGCTGAACTCGAAATGATTACAGAAAAAACTAAAAATAATAGAGACTTCATAGACCTACCTTATTATTGTCAAAAACCACACAAAGTTGTTATTTACCCAACGTGACTATAGCTATTTTTTATCCAGTATTTGTATGGGAATTATTAAGAAGGTGTTTGTCATAGAAATTTAAATCGCAAAAACAAAAAGTTCATTCTGAACAATGAGATAAAATGATTGAATAGATTATTTTGGATGCTAAACCAACTAAATCAGTAGGATTAATAACAACATTCAAAAAGCTGAATAGAAGTTTGCTTAACCTCAGGTCAATTTACAGTTAAACTATCTGTTCTCAGTATTTATTGTATTTGCAAATTTGGAGCAAATCTATGTCGTGGCTTTCTTCGCTTAAATCAGTTTTTTCTCCTGCGCAGGAGGTGAAAGAGGAAGAAGTCCAATCTGTTTTGCAAAACTATATTTTGCCAAATTCAAATGTCTTAAAAGATCGTATTACTCAAGTGAATGTTGTAGGCCGAGTATTACAACTGACAATTAATACTTATCCAGAAGAGGCAGATCATTTACAAAAAATTCATGATGATCTCGCAGATGCATTGGAGAAGTGTGGTATTCAAGAGTTGAATTTGCATGTGATCCAACAAAAAATTCAACATGATTCGAGTTGTGGCAGTGACCAACATGGAAAAGCAGGGCATAGTTGCGCTTCAAAGCCCAAAGAGCAACATCCTAATCTTCCTCCAGTTGTCGATGCTTCTGCTAAAATGGCAAATACACAAGAAGATCCTAATAATCCACCGATTCAAAAAGCAGCACCACAACAACGAGATATTCCGAAACACCCTCGAATTGAAAATGTGATCCTCATATCATCGGGTAAAGGTGGTGTGGGTAAATCAACCACCACAGTAAATATCGCATTGGCTTTGCACAAACTAGGCTTAAAAGTCGGGGTTTTGGATGCTGATATCTATGGTCCAAGTATTCCAACAATGCTGGGGAATGCAGGGCAAACACCTAAAATAGAAGGTGAAAATTTTGTACCATTAGAAGCTTATGGTATGGCGGTACTTTCGATCGGTCATTTGATTGGAAAAGAAAATACACCAGTTGCTTGGCGTGGTGCAAAAGCCACAGGTGCATTGATGCAACTGTTTAATCAAGCGTTATGGCCTGATTTAGATGTTCTAGTTATCGATATGCCACCTGGTACAGGTGATATTCAATTAACCCTTGCCCAGCGTATTCCTGTAACTGGCGCTGTGATTGTGACGACACCACAGAATGTAGCCTTGATGGATGCGGTTAAAGGGATCGAACTGTTTAATAAAGTGCATATTCCAGTTATGGGTGTTGTGGAAAATATGTCGACACATATCTGTTCAAATTGTGGTCATGAAGAACAAATTTTTGGTACTGGTGGCGGAGATAAATTGTCTGAGCAATATAATATTCCGTTGCTGGGTCGATTACCTTTAAATGTTCAAATTCGTGAAAATGCTGATGCTGGTAAACCTTCTGTGATTGCAGGAGATGTTGCTGCAGAAAACTATATGGCTATTGCTGAAAAAATTGCACAAGCTTTACCTAAAGCCGAAAAAGATCCGCATAGAATTTTCTAAGAATTGACCTCTTAAGCGTCCTCTCTTTATCTTAACAATCGAATTAAAGAGAGGATACTTGAGAATGAATCAATGAAATATTTAAACTTACTCGATAATAAGATTTTATAAACATTGCCCATTTTTAATATCCCAAAGAAATTCAAATAATTACTGTTAAATATGAAGGGTATGCTACAAATAGGACTGATCAACAGATCATACTAAACTGATTGAAGATATTTTTAATTCAAAAATAAAATTTAAAAGACTTTTTCTTAAATATAGGTATAAAAATATAGAAAATTGATCAACTGGTATATTCATTGCTTAGGTATAATTTCTTATTTAAACCATTGAGTAGACCATGCTATTAAAAAAAATCTTATGTGCCTTGGGAATCTGTAGTTCGATGTTCTTGACTGCATGTAATGATAGTGATTCAGATAAAACCAATTCTAATTCAACGGCACAGAAATCATTGCAACCCATCATTATTCAAGGTGCTTTACCTGTAGAGTCTGAGCAAATGGCCTCAAAACTAAGCAATTCTACAGTCGAAACGTTCGGTGGTTGGAAGTTTTGGAAAGGCACCTACCAAGGTTATCCGGTGATTATCTCTAAAACAAGAATGGGAATGAGCAACTCTGCTGCCGCAACAGCAATTGCGATTGAACGTTATAAACCCATTGCGATTATTAACCAAGGAACATCAGGTGGACATGATCCTGATCTTAATGTCTATGATATTGTTTTAGGTCGTTACACCACCAATATTGGTGCATTTAGAACACCTAAAAAAGCGGTTGGAGAGGGTTCGAATTCTCTTGAATGGACAGAAGCTTTTGATGTGCTGCCTACGGATGAGTCTGATCCTGAACCGATTGCGATTCGTAAATTTGAAGCAGATAAAGATCTGTTATTGGCGGCGCAGCGTGCAAAAACCAATTATAGCAAGGGCCGTGTGGTTGAAGGTACTATTGGTTCAGCAGATGTTTGGAACAATGAATTGGATCGAATTGCTTTTTTCCATAAAAACTATGGCACTTCTGTAGAGGAAATGGAGGCTGCATCTGTGGCACAAATTGCCAGCCAATATAAAGTACCATTCCTTGGTGTTCGTATTTTATCGAACAATATTACCAATGGCGGTGCATATGACCCAGGCACTGGAGAAGCATGCCAGCATTATGTTTTAGATGTAGTTGTTGAATATATGAAAGCTAAACAAGCCGCTTTGAAGTAAATTTTTTATCAGAATAAGTTGGAGCTTGTTTAAAGAATGTTTGGCTGTTTTTTACGGTTATTCCATTTTTTAATCACGCTCCAACGCCAGTAAATACGTGTCACAATAAAGAGTAGCGATGCAAATACAAATGCTTCAATAAACAAACCAGTTGCAAGAATTTTGGCTAGACTAAAATCAATATGCCCATGGCCAAAGTTTTTGATCCAATGAATGATTTGATGGAAAACACCGAGTAACATTTCCTTATTGATCATATGCACATGATAAATTTTGGAACCAATCCAAAAGGCAAAAATCAAAATTGGCACAATGGTTAAGGGATTCATGATCCAAGCTAAAATTAAACCAATCGGTAAGTTTGCCTCAAAGAATAAAACTGAAAAAATAATTAATAAGGTGTGGAATGGGATAGGCAAGATGCCCCAAAAGGTACCAATAAACATTGCTTTAGAAATCGATTTTCGATTGACATACCAAAGCTGAGGACTTAAGGCTTTATCGCCAAAAATCTTCATGAATTTCAAATTGTTGACTCGCTCTGGACTAGGGAGCCAAGACTGAAAAAAATGCTTTGCCATAAAAGTAGAAAATGCAAGAAAGGTAACTATTGTGCATCAATGTAGATAAAAACGACAACCTTTCTGACAAAAAACCTAATGAGTAAGAGAGAAATATGGATAAAGAATAGTCAATAAAACTGAAAATTTACTTAAAAAGCCCTTGATTCGTACCAAAGATGGCCTTTAACGGAACTACTTGTTATTTTACCGCTAATCAGTGTGCTATTTGGGAATAAACTTACTGATTTAAAAGGTATTCTTATTGATTTTAAAGTTTGATTTTGGACATAAAAACAGCATTTCTTTGATCAGTGACTTTGCGGTTTTTATCTGACTTTACGTTTTTAAGATATTGAAAATAATATATATTTTCATTTATAGGACTGTTCTTCAATAAGTTCTCTTACAATTATTTTTTTGCCAATTCAATTTAAAAGATTTAATCTGCGATCAATCCATTGATGAGGTCATTTAATGATTTCATGGTTTTTTATTGGCTTGGTGGTGACGATTCTTTTAACACCAGGACCAACCAATACGCTTTTAGCATCTTCTGGGATTCAAGTTGGAATTCGAAAATCTCTTGCATTAATTCCAGCGGAAGCGCTTGGCTATCTTATCTCCATTACCATTTGGGGATTAATTATTGGATCTGTGTCTAAACAGTTTCCAAGTGTACCCGTTATTCTCAAATTATTTAGTGCAGGTTATATTTTATTCCTGGCTTTGAAATTATGGCGTACAGCAAATCGAGATGAAAACTTTAATCACGCGACAATTCGGGCGCGTGAGTTATTTTTTGCAACCCTTTTAAACCCGAAAGCACTTCTTTTCGCTTCTGCAATTTTCCCAACACATGTATGGCAAAATGCGTCTGCTTATACTTCACATATGTTGGTGTTTTTATTATTAATCGTACCCATTGCATTTTTTTGGACATTTATTGGTTCTGTGATTTGCAGTAATAAAGTGACGTGGCTCAATCAGCGCAATATGCAAAGAACTGCGTCTTTAGTTTTAGTGAGTTTTACTGTACCACTGAGCTATTCAGCACTTTTAAGCCTTTAACAATCGATTATAGTTGAACTTAAGTTTGTACGTTTACTTACAGACTTGGGTTGCTCTATTTCGTCATAAACATTCCTTTCAAAAGCAATTTCAGTTAAAGTACAGCGCAGTAAATAGCACAGTTTTGGGATAGAGATAAATGGCAATTAAGTCTGATCGTTGGATTCGTGAAATGAGCGAAAAGCACGGTATGATTGAACCGTATGCAGAAAACCAAGTGCGTTATGATGAACAAGGTGAAAAGCTGATTTCTTATGGCGTATCTAGCTATGGTTATGACGTACGTTGTGCACGTGAGTTTAAAGTCTTTACCAATGTTCACTCTGCTATTGTAGACCCTAAAAATTTCGATGAGCGTAGTTTTATCGACATTGAATCTGATGTCTGTATCATCCCTCCAAATTCATTTGCATTAGCACGTACTGTTGAATATTTCCGTATTCCACGAAATGTTTTGACGATTTGCCTAGGTAAATCGACTTATGCGCGTTGCGGTATCATTGTAAATGTAACGCCACTTGAACCTGAGTGGGAAGGTCACGTGACATTAGAGTTTTCAAATACGACGAATTTACCTGCGCGTATTTATGCTGGTGAAGGCGTTGCTCAAATGCTGTTTTTTGAATCTGATGAAGTTTGTGAAACGTCTTATAAAGATCGTGGTGGTAAATACCAAGGTCAGGTTGGGGTAACCTTACCTAAAGCTTAAATTAAAAATGAGTTTGGAAAAAAGCAAGTGTAAATCACTTGCTTTTTTTATGTATATATCAATATGATAAATATGTTTAATGCATTATTTTTCAATAAAAATTTTTAAATAAAATCATAATTAAACAGAACAAAATGAGATTTAAATGTATTTGAAATTATTGTTTTTTATCGGAAAGTATAAAAAATTTATCGGAATAAATTTTAATCTATGGTATAAAAATATGCTAAATATAAATGTGATTTATATTATTTTATTTGTTCAAGATTCGAATGGTAATTTAGTGTTGGTATAAAAATAAGGTCAAGCTTTGCTCAGGATGGAAGCGTACGATGTTCGAAAGAAAATATCTAAATGTTGTATTACTAATATTGAGTGTTTTAGCGATGAGTATGACTCATGCTGCGACTTTACAAGCCTTGACTGACGAACAATTGTCAGAAACCACTGGTCAAGCACTGATGAGTTTGAGTTATATTGCACCAACAGATATTGCGAATTTAGAGGCTCGCCGTACAGGTGGAGATAGTAGTGTTGGGTTTTATAAATTAGGCTTAGAAGCGAATGTTGAATTAAATGCAAATATCAAAAAACTTCAGTTAGGTTGTGGTGGTATCAATGGAAGTGGCGGTTGTGATTTAGATTTAGATAGCGTTTCTTTTGGCTGTATTACAGGCGCAGCAGGTTATTGTATTACCTCTGCAACAACAAACCCGAATCAACCTAGTGGTCTTGATAGTAATAACGCCATCAGTAATCAAAAGAATATGAAGGATTTTGTCTTAACAAATCCTTATTTCCAATTTGCAATTAAAAATCCTAATAGTGCTTCTACTCGGGAAGTGGTGGGTATACGCATAGGAGCTGAAAAAGCAGAAGGTCCATTATCTATTGGTAATTTAAATAGTTTTAGTGGTTATTTTACAGGAAAGGCAAATTTAACCATGTTAGGTGAAACAAATGTTTCTCCTGTAACTTCAACAACCTGGAATTCAAAAGCAATATCAACGCCTAGTGCTTTTCTGGGGTTAGATGATGCTACAATTTTAGATGTACTCCTCGCTTCAGTAAAATATAGTGAAATTACCGCAAATTATTCAACTGTAAGTAGAAATGGTTTAGCTGTTTCTGTCGTTGGTAACCGTGTTAGTCAAGCAAAAATAATAGGTTTAGATTTGAGTTCGGTTGTAGATGATATTATAAATGGTACTGCAACTACTTCAGCACTGGAGTTAAATACCAGTAACTCTTGTGTACGGATTTTGGGTGCTTGCACAGGATCTTTTGGGGCAAATGTTGGTAATCTTTTACTACCAAGATTAAGAGGTGGTATTTCTGATTATATTAAACAACAATTAGCAACAGGGCTTGGTACTTCTGTTTCGGGATTGAGTACCTATCAAATGCCTTATAATTTAAGTAACGTGCATCAAATAGATGTGAATTCAAATACTTTTGGTATTGCTCTATCTGCACAAAATTTACAATATCCTGACTATGCAGCAGCAGTGAGTAAAGGTTGGAGTATGTATCTTCAAGATGCTTTTACGCTTAATATTTCAGATAAAGTAAGTAATCTTGTGAGTAATATTGCTTCAAGTTCAAATGCGAAAGATGGAAATATTACTTTATTAGAACAGCCTTATCGTAATTGTTATGGTTCATTAAAATTCTGTTAATTTTTGGCTTCTAGAGGCTTAAAAATAAAGAAATTTAGCACTCATGATGAATCAGCTTTCTATATCAAACGTTTTAAAACCCACTTCATTCCAGTGGGTTTTTTATAGTTTAAATTGTATTCTCGCAGATGTCTTTCGTGTTGGAAGAATAGTTTAAAGTCATTTGGCTACGCTCAAAGATAAGCGTTTCTCTTGGTTGATAAGTGCCTATTAGCGATGTTGGATAACCACCTACAAGACCAAACATTTGGAAGCTGATTTGAGTGGCTGAGTCTGATAAGGGGGTATTGTTAATATAGCCTTTATCTATACCATTTAAATTTATTCCAATTTGTTTTGAATCCTGATCTAAATAAAGGCCGATTTTATAATTATTTGCAGAGCTATAAGCTATATCAAATTCTTTTTCATAATTAATGCCTGCACCCAAATCAGAAAAACTAACATAGACTTTTTTTGTTTTCGTATCATCTGAATTTGTAAGCCATACGAAGCCTCCATACTTCAGGTTTCCATTTTTGATACCATAAAAATTATATCCTAATGTATATACACCACTCTGATTTCCAGAATGAGATCCTATAGGGATATCTGCAAAGTTATCAATTTTTAGCTCTACTGCGTACATTCCTGTACTCGATAGATTCTTATCGCCTAGAATTGTGTTGTTTGTTCCATTTATATAGTTTTTATAAGATTGCGCAAATGAAGAAGTACTTGCATGATATTGATATGACGAATTCTCGAGTAGAAAACTAGCAGTTGCTCCATTTAAATATGGAAATTTTTTTGCAGGCGGAATAGGATTTCCAATCATCTGTTGGATTTCAGCAGCTGTTGCATCAAAATCATAACTACATGCAGCCCAACTGCTTATACAGATTGAATTTATCATTAAGCCGCATATCATTTTTTTCATGGTGTATCCCTTTTTATTTTGAGATTTTACTATAAGATTAAAATGGAATAGGTGTGAAAATATCCGATAAAAAGGTTCAAAAAATTTAAATATTAAATACTTGCTTTAAATGGATTCATTTTAATTAAAATATTTGAACTATTTTTATATCTATCATTAATTTTTTATTTATATTTGAATTTAAATAATTTTTTATCATTGATAATTTCTATGGAATATTTTTCATGTTTTGTGATGGTGCTGGATGTCTTAATTTTTAACAAAAATTACAGTCATTTTGTCGGAAATTTAACCTGTATTTGAAAACATTATGATAGATTAATCACATTATATTTCTCTATTGAAAACTAAAATACATTTCCATAACAGTAAGAGCCTAAATTATATGAAGTTTATCTAAGATTAGGTTTGGTTATTGGAATAATAGAGTTTCACAATTTTGAACATAATCTAAGGATAAGGAGATGTTCATGCTTAAAATTAAGGCTTTGTGTGTAACACTTTTTTCATTCAGTGTCTTTGCAATGTCTGCTGTATATGCACAGCCAACAACCTTAAAAAGTATGTCTGATGAACAACTGTCTGAAACGACAGGTCAAGCTTTAATGAGTTTGACTTATGTTGCACCCACCGATTCAGCAAATATGGAAGCGAAACGGACAGGTGGTGATAAAAATATTGGATTTTATAAGCTAGGTCTAGAAGCTGAGCTTGAGTTAAATGCCAATATTAAAAAATTACAGTTAGGTTGTGGTGGCGTTAACGGCGCAAATGGTTGTGATATTGATATTGATAATTTAGGTTTAAGTGGCTTAGGAAACTCTGCAACATCAAATACTGGTAGCGATGCTGATCGTGCTGCACGTGTAGGATCAAGTGCTGTTTTAACCAATCCTTTTATTCAATTTGCAATTAAAAATCCAGGAAGCGCTTCTACACGACAAGTCGTGGGAATAAATTTAAGCTCTGAAAAAGCAGTGGGACTACTGACGTTTGGTACAGAAAATAGTAGTACAAAAAATGGAATTAATTCCTTAAGTGGATATATGCAAGTTGCTGCTACCACAGGAACAGCATTGGTTAATGGTTTTGGTACAAGTACTATTGCTGGAGAAGCAGCCAGAACACAGTTAAGACAATCTGATGGTTATAATGCAATTAACGGTAAGGCTTGTTGTCTTTTTTTTGTTGGAAATTTAGATTTTACCACAACAGCATACAACTTAAATTTGCGTGACCAAGCAACGGGCAGTAATATTTTAAAAGGAGATTTGGTTTTAGAACAGCAAGCTATAACTGGTAAGCGTATTAATAGTGCGCTACTGAAAGCAAGTGCAAATGTTCGCGATATTGATTTAACAGGCAATATTATTGCCAATGTAATCGGGTTAAATTTAAATAAGGAAACACAGGGGACTATCAAAAATTTAACAGTTGATGTGGATATCAATGAGGATTTGGGATATTTCCATAAGGCCAGTTTAAATGGGACGCCTGCTTCCTTATCTTTGCAAGGACAAGATATTCAATGGACTGGAAATAAATCAGTTGCACAAAAAGGATGGTGGTTAGAATTTTCCAATCCGATTGATATTGGCAAGATTGATCCGACTGATCGGGTAGATATTCCTAAAGCCACATTAAATGAAGTGATGAATCAAGTAAGTACATATTTGCAAGAAAAGCCAGTACAGTGTGGTCCAGTGGGATTGTTAAATTGTCTTTTAGGGAGCTCTATTCCTTTAAAAGAGGTGGATTTGGCAAATGCACCTAGACCTAATATGACATTAAATAACTTACAATTAGCTAAACAGGATTTTACTCCAAACTGTTACGGCTCATTAAAGTTTTGTTAATAATTAGATGGTTATTATGCTTTGACAGTAATTGTGCCAAACCTTATGGCTGGTTTCTTGTTTAAAAAGATTCATTTGTCGGAAATGATAGATTTTAACCAAAAAAACTTTGTCATAATTAAAAAAATTACATAGTATGAAGTGTGATAGACATAACAAAACTGTATAAACAAGGATATGTGTTTTTGTGCAGTTTGAAGTTGGAAATTTAAGAAATAAAATAAAATATGGTGCGGAGCATCGTATAACACAGGAAGGTCGTGGATGACTACACTCAATTATACGGTAAAATTTCATAAAACCGTTTTGGTGAGTTTGATTGGTTTATGCTTAAGCCAATCTTGCTTCGCACTCGAAGAAATGTCTGATGAAAAGTTAAGTGATACCACAGGCGAAGGTATTGCCTTATTGCCTAGAGACACTTATATGGTTTTTCAGGGCGCTGGAGTAAACCAAACTCAAGATACTGTGCTTACAAATCGTAGTTTAGACACTGGCTATATCTATTATGTTCCTGTGGGACCATTGTCATCAATCGTTCAAGATACCAATAAAGATGGTGTTGTGAATGCCAGTGACCATTCAGTCGGCAAAGCTGATTTATATCTATATGGTTTGGCGTTGTCAAAAAATGCAAGCAATAATGCCAACCTTAGATTAGATGCGGGATCAACCAATGGCGTAGCGAACGCTGCGATTAAAAGCTGGGGAACTGCAACCAACCCTTGGATATTCAATGTAAAAACAGACCTCAATGTACCTGACTTTGGTGCAGGTGCGGGTTCTGTAACGTATTTAAATTTTGAAGCGCCGTTATATGAAAATTTATATTCATTTGCTGCTGATAAGAAAACAGTGACGACAAGTGCTTTTGTCAATGATGTTGGTGGGGAAGATGCATATAACCTTAAACTTGCATTTTGGGCAGATGGTTTTGTACGCGATCAAAGTAAGGCTGACAAAGATCCAAATCAATTTAATTTAGGCGAGGGGTTTAGTACCACTGCGACGGGGCGAGCAAACCGTATTCGCTTACAAGGTATCTTTAACGGTTTTGGATTAAATGGCAGTAAAATTCAATTATTCCAAACGCTCGGTGGTGCTACAAATACGGGTGGTATGAGTGCTTTTTATAACAATACTTTAGGTTTGGCTGGTGTTATACGACTAAATAGTGGTGATGGTTCAAAATTATTGGGAACATCTACAGCAAACTCATGGACTGCTCCAGCGAATTTGATGAGCCATGTTTTTAGAATTAGTACTCAGGAATGTGGGGTTGGTAACTTAAATGGTTGTACCACGCCTTCAGCACAAGATATCTTGTCGACTCCAGCAATTAATGGCGGAACAGCACCGACTTTTTCAGATAAAGAAGGTATTTATATTTATAATTTGAACACCAATTTGGTGCTTGGTTCATTATATCAGCCTTTGATTCTCGGATCTGATGGCACAAACTTTAGTATAGAACTGGCTAGAATCCCAAATAAAGAATCAATTTATAAGAAGATCTATACGGATTATACAGGGGCGGATACTTCATATACTGGGTCTACTTGTAATGTTTATAACTGTGGCACAAGTTCAATAGCGGGTTATCAAGGCAGTTCGGCAACACACAGTAGTATTAGTATAGGTACTGTTTATAGTATGGATGCAGGGAAGACTTTACTTGCAGATAAATCTGCAGGTGCTGTAGGGGTTTCATTTAATCAGTTAAATAATGCGACCAGTTCAAATGCACAGAATAACTTAGGATCAGCCTTGATTGATGGAATGCTGATTCAGCATATGAAAATAACCACCAAAGGCCTATAGGATAGGAAGAACTATAATGAAAAAAACAGTAATTCTTATTTTAACTAGCTTGGTGAGTTTTCATTTGGCAGCGATGGAGGCTTTAACTGATTCAGACATGCAGCAAGTTGAAGGGCAAGCTGGTGCAGATTTATCTTTAAAATTGGTACTGAATCAAATTAATGCAAGTGATTCATATTACACCACAAATAATGCCTATAAGTTTGATAATGGGTCTGGCGGTATTTGTGAGAAATTACAATTTTGCCATTTGGCATTGTCTGTCAATAATCGATATGTTGATGCAAATGGTTTAGCCAGTAGTACTGAAGGGAACAAACTTTGGGTCGTCTTTAAAGGTGTACAAGGGACGATTAATATTCAGAAATTGGGTTTGGATGGCGTTGATTTGGTCTATAAAAATACCACAGCTATGCAGATGATCAAACCCGCAATTCAGTTATCTTTTGATGCGAATCAACCGATCCAAATTCGTAATTTTGGATTCAATTCTCTTTCTATAGAAAAAGATGATTTCACCAGTAAAACTAATGCAGATGGGACAGTTACGGAAAGTTCATCGGGTGCAACAGAAGGCCAGTATGGTTATTTAAAAGCCAATAAATATGTAGCAAAACCTCAAACAACGGGTTTTAATGGCTCTACCGCAGATAATTATGATGTTGGTCGAGAAACGGGCTTTATGGGTGTACAAATGAACGGTAATCTTGTTCTGCAGGGCAAGCTGATGATGTTTAGTTGTGACTCTACAATGAATAAGCGTTGCTAAAATAAATCTGAGGGTTTAGGGATGAACATTAAAAAACAACAACATGGAAAAAGATTTATTTTAAATACATTGGCTTTGAGTTTGTTGGCTATACATGCGCCTGTTTATGCATTACAAGCTTTAGATGATAGCGATTTAAGAAACGTAAATGGCCAGGATGGCGTACATATAGAGGCAAGCTTAAAAGAAGCCAATATCAAAACATTGTACTGGACAGATCAGGCGGGTCGCGCAGAAGCAGATGCAACCAGTCAAGCGCTCGTTGCAACAGCAGATACGGTTAAAATACAACAGAGCAATACTTCTACAGATCCATTAAAAGCAGATATCAAGCTTAATATGGGCACTGTTGCGGGCAAAACTGGAGTGAATTTAGATTTATCACTCTCTCCTATGCTGATGACCGTCGATTCATTTCGTGTTTGTGATAGTGATCCAAGTGGGGCGCGTTGTAGTGCAAAGTTGGGTAATTTAGCGGTACAGACGGCTTCAAATACCAGTATTGGATTAAAAACAAGCAATGGTCTTTTAAGTAAAACAGATCAAGTTGAGCTAACTTTAGGGCTTCAAAATGCCAACATCTATTTAGGCCAAAGCAGTGCCACAAATCAATTAAATCAACTGATTTTAAAGAATTTTAACTTTAACTTTAAAGGAAAAGGTTTTGCGTTTATCGATGCAGCTGAAGGCTTTAAATTACAAACGAATTCTGGAACTAATATCGCGGGTGCAAATCAGGCACCAGATACGAACTATGGTTATGTGGATTTAACCCGTGTGGTTGATCCCGCTTCATTAAAGGCGGGTTTTATAAACACAGGCAGTTATGGAAATGGGACTTCCACAACCAATGCGGGTTTAAATCTTGAAATTATGGTGAATAATAAAGGGATCAATCCTACATCGCTTTATGATGTCGATAGCTATAATACCCCAACAGGTGCTAAAGGGCTGATTCGCGTGGGTGCCAGTGGGCGTATGGTGAATGGTTCATTGCAATTTCGTGGTGTACAGAATGCCAGTAGTTTAATTGGTTCTGCTGTTAATTCGAGTGGTGCAGACACTGGAAAAGATATTGTTGGTGGTTCTGGTATCGCATTTCGTATGAAGACGGATTTCACCAAAGAAGGTGACACAATGCTTGCTGGTGGTGGCGATGCAACCACTTTGGAAATTGGTGGCGCTGGATTAAATAGTTACGGTTTTGAGTTTGGTAATTTAACCGGTTTACAAAAGGGAACGCGTGCTTCTTTTGACACAGGGAATGTTTTTTTAAACCTTACCGACTCTAAGCAAGTTACGATACCTGTAAACACAACCTTCCAAAATTCAAGTTTTGGTAATGGCCAAGCTTTAACCAATTTAAGTGATTATAAACAAGATATTTATACGACCCTATCAGCTGGTAATCGTCCTTATGCTGTGGTCGCTTCAATTCGTGGTGGGGAATTCCAAGCCATCTCTAGACGAGGGAGATTTACCACTGCCGCTGGTGTTGCTGCTGGTAATTTATTTACAGAGAGTGGTTTAAATAATCAGTGGGGACTGGCTTTACCCTTTTATAACTTAAATGCCAATTTAGCGATGTATGGCACAACCGTTGATGCTGATAAAGCCTATTATTATTCAGCAGATGGTGCGAAAAGCAGTGTCTCAAATACAGCCGGTATGCAAACCTCTAGACTCGGTTTTTCTTTAGGTTTAAGTACAGAGGGTGTGGATAAAAATGGTACAACTAAGCTTGGCAATAAAACAACCTCGATTCTGGTGATTGATGGTGGTCAGGTGAAAAATGATGCAGGTATTCCAATTGCGGGTACCTCTAAAGACTATTATTTAGGTTTAAGAAACATCGATATGTTGCTGAAAGGTAATGGCAGTATTGGAGTTGAAAACGGAAGTTTAAATTTAAGTTTAAAAAATATGTTGGTGGTGATGGCAGCTGAAGTTGCGGCAGGTTATTTACCTGGAACAACTTATGCATCATGTGCAGGTGGTATTGCGACAGCAAGTGTCGCTTGTGGCAACAAGGGAGCATCTGATTCCAATAATTTCGCCAAAAGTGATGATGTCTTGTTTGGTCTAAAACTTCGCTTTGGTGGTGATATGGATTTGTCACTTATTCCAAATAGTGAAATTAAAGCAGATGGCACAGGCAATCGTTTAACTGTGGTCGGTGATTTAAAATTAGCAGCTACAAATAACACCATCCAGATTAGTGATCCTGTCAATGGTTCTATACTCGGTTTAGATAACTTGACGGGTGATATTCGCTTTAACAATGCTATTGTGCTCAGTAAAAACTCAACGAGTGGGACTGGTCAGGTTGGATTTAATGCAAGTTTACAATTTAATCCAACACAGTCAGTCGGCGGTGTATTTAGAGCGAGAGATTTAAATTTCTATCCTCCATCTATAAATGGTGCTTTAGTATCAGGTGCGCGCTTAGGTGAAATTGCGTTAACAGGAGGCCGGTTGACCAGTGAATTCAACATTGTTCCACGGAATTAATTCGTTATTGGTCGGCTTGTGCTTTTATCGTACAGAATTTCTGATTAGACTGTGATGTGGTAGGCAGTATATAAATTTTCCTAAGGATTAGGATAATGAAAAAAAATAGAAACCTAGGATGTATATCATTATTGATACTGAGTCCAATTGCGCTGGCAATGGAACCTATGGATGATCAAAGTCTTTCCCAAACAACGGGGCAAGATGGGATAAATGTTGGTATAAATCTGAGTAAAGTTCAACTCAATCAAATTTCAATTATTGATCGTGACGGATTAGGCTCAACTGTGAATGATGCAAATAAAGCATCGCTGGTTCTTGCGGGTAAAAGTGCTGGTACGCTTGCTGACCAAACTGTTGATATCACTTTTCTAGGGGCTTCAAATACCCCAACGATGAATATAGTTATGGATACCGATGGGGGCGCTACAGGTGGAGCAAGTGGTAAACCTTTTGCCAATATCGGAATGAGCTTTGCAAGTAATATTACCGGGATTAAAGTTTCTCCATTTGCACTTTACTTGGCTGGAGCGAGTTCATCTTCAGGGCCTGCTGGATATCAATCTATTTTTACAGGTACCAGTGAAAAATCCGATGTCATTAAATTTTTAAAACTGAGTGATGGTTTTGATATCAACTTTGCTGCATCCAAACCCACCATTAATTTACAGTTTGGCAATGCGCCTCAAGGGCGTATGATTGCCTTTGGTGGTGCAATTCAATCGATTTGTGGTACAGGATCAGGCTGTGCTATTGCACTTTTATCGGATGATAGTGATATTGGTGCAAATTTTAACTTCCAATTAACTGGAACAGATAAGGTCAATGGTTTTTCATTAAACGGTTTCTATGCTGGCGTTGAACCAACAGGTTTTGTCTTTGGTAATACAGGTGAATCGAGTAAGTTTGATCTGGGTATCAATCAGATGATTATGGGAACGAGTGGGGCAAGTGCGACAGGGACTTTTAATGGTCTGCAAAATGGCTCGATGGGGAACTTTGGGGCAATCGGAACATCAGTTACAGATTTAAAAGTAAAAATTAATGGTCTGTAATGATGGTCTATAAAATACCAAAGCATAAAAAACCCTATAAGTTGTGTGCTTATAGGGTTTAGTTTATTTCAGAGCTTTTTTAATGCGGTTGAAAAATTACTTCACCAATTTAGCCATTAAATCATCTTTGCTTAAATTTACAGATTCGGCATCTCTACGACCTTTATATTCAAAAGTACCTGCATCTAAGCCTTTTTCACCAATGACAATACGGTGAGGAATACCTGTTAGTTCCAAGTCAGAGAACTTAACACCAGGACGCTCATTACGATCATCCAGTAATACATCATAGCCTGCAGCTTGTAATTCAGTATAAAGCGCTTCAGCTGCTTCAAGCGTACGTGGAGATTTTTGCGCATTCATTGGCACAATTGCAACTTCGAAAGGGGCAATTGCAGATGGCCAAATAATACCTTTCTCATCAAAGTTTTGTTCGATCGCGGAAGCAACTACACGGGTTACACCAATTCCATAACAGCCCATTGTCACTACCAATGGTTTGCCATCATCACCCAAAACTTTACAACCGAGTGCTTCTGAGTATTTGGTGCCCAATTGGAAAATATGACCAACTTCAATACCACGTTTAATTAAAATCGTGCCTTGACCATCTGGAGATGGGTCACCTTCAACCACATTACGTAAGTCAAAAACTTCGGTAAATGTTGCATCACGGTCCCAGTTGATACCAGTGGCATGCTTATCTACTTCATTGGCACCCGCAACAAAATCTGAAAGCACAGAGGCTGCACGGTCAATAATCACAGTTAAGCCTTTCTCAACCAGTCCTTGTGGTCCGCAGAATCCCGCAGTTAAACCAAGAGCATTCAGTTGAACATCTGTTGCAAATGTTAAAGGTGCTGCAATCAGTGGATGCTTTTCAGCTTTAATTTCATTGAGCTCATGGTCGCCACGTAGGAATAACGCGATTACAGGAACATGACCCTTTTCATCAGCAATACCTTGTACAAGTAAGGCTTTTACGGATTGCGCTGGATCTGTATTTAAAAATGCAGAAACATCAGCAATGGTTTTTTGATTTGGTGTCTCTACAATTTTTAGATCTTGGGTGGGTGCTGCGCGTTCACCAGTCAATACTGCTTCAGCCATTTCAACATTGGCAGCATAGTCAGATTGTGTTGAGAAAGCGATATCGTCTTCACCACTTGATGCAAGTACGTGAAACTCATGTGAACCTGAACCACCAATCGATCCTGTGTCTGCTTGAACAGGGCGAAAATTTAAACCTAAGCGGGTGAAAATTCGGCAATACGTGTCGTACATAACATCATAAGTTTCTTGTAATGACGCTTGATCGACATGAAAAGAATAAGCATCTTTCATAATAAATTCACGCGAACGCATCACACCGAAACGTGGACGAATTTCATCACGGAACTTAGTTTGAATTTGATAGAAATTCATTGGAAGTTGTTTATAACTTTTTAATTCATTGCGAGCCAAATCCGTAATGACTTCTTCATGAGTAGGACCAAGAACAAAGTCATTGCTATGGCGGTCTTTAAAACGCAACAGTTCTGGGCCGTATTGTACATAACGACCAGATTCTTCCCATAGTGAAGCCGGCTGCGTCACGGGCATTAATGTTTCCAAAGAACCTGCACGATTCATTTCCTCACGAACAATCGCTTCAACTTTATTGAGCACACGTACACCCATCGGCAACCAAGTGTATAAACCTGAAGCCAATTTACGGATCATCCCAGCACGTAACATGAGCTGATGTGAAATGACTTCAGCATCGTTTGGGGTTTCTCTTAACGTTGCAAATAAAAAGCGACTCGCGCGCATGGAAACTGTCCTAAAATTTTTAGATTTAAAGGAATGATTATACGATAAAAAAATACGATAAAAAAATAAGCTGAACATTTTTAATGATTGTTTAAATTGAAAACTTTCTATTCTTATATTGGCGATGCGATCAGAGCTCGGTTTTAACTTGAAATTATCCGATATCGTGATCGGTTGTTCAAATCATTTATATTGTTTTGTTAAGTTTTTATCAACAATAGGGTCAAGAAGTTTCGAATTAAAAAGTGATTATTCAAGTTTTTTAAGGCGATTAATAATATCATCATAGTAGGTTTGTGTCTTGCGGTAGTTGTCTTGTAGGCTTCCAATATAATTCTTTGTTTTATCTATGTTTTCAGAATTGTATTTAATCCGATCTTTGAGTGTAACAGGAACAGAGTTACCTTTGCGGTAGTATTCCATTTCTTGTCTTTTAAGTATAATACGATCACTTTGAAGCTGTTTAAGTGTTTGGTTTTGTAGTGTTATTTGTTGTTTTATATTGCTTAGAAGTTCATTTCTTTTGTTAACAGCGACAGATGAGTTGCCATAGGCACGCTTTAAGCGCGCATCTTGTTCTAATTTACGCATTTCAGATGCGCGTGATGTCGATTGTTGTAAATCTTTTTCGACATTATAAGCGTGATTTCGTTTGATCACTTGCATGTTGCGATCCAGCGCTTCATAACCATTTTTTATGTGTGCTGGTGTGACCGAGGTGCTGATATTGGCCACTCCATTTTTATCATAATATCGATACCATACCGCTTTAGCCTGAGGCGTATCGGCATAGACCGATAAAGTACAGATGAGTAAGCTGACTGAAAGGGCGGTATTGCATATTTTTTTTGTTTTTGACGCTATATTTTGGTAATAGATTATTCTATCCATTTAAAGTCTACCATCCCCAAAAAATCAATGTAAGTTATATGATTTTGAAACTATCTTTGGTCATTTTATGTGGTTACAAAATTTTAATAAACAATTAACTTCTAAAAAAAAGCAGAATATTTTTTTTTATGTGAGCTTTACTGTGTTTTACTGTTTGAAGTGAGATTTCCGACAAGAAATGTTCATTGATAAAGTGAGTTAATATATGTTAAAAAAACATGATTAATTGTAAAAATAAATCTGTACAGCACAATTCATTCCAAGCTTACGGAAAGGGGCATTAAATGGACGATAAATTTCAAAATCTAAAAGTCATGGTGATCGATGATTCTAAAACCATTCGTCGTACTGCTGAAACATTATTACAAAGAGAAGGTTGTGAAGTTGTCACTGCTGTAGACGGTTTTGAAGCCTTATCTAAAATTGCTGAAGCAAATCCAGATATTGTTTTTGTCGATATCATGATGCCTCGTCTAGATGGCTACCAAACCTGCGCTTTGATTAAAAACTCCCAAAATTATCAAAATATTCCAGTCATCATGTTATCTAGTAAAGATGGCTTATTTGATCAAGCAAAAGGTCGTGTTGTCGGTTCTGACGAATATTTAACAAAACCATTTAGTAAAGATGAACTATTAAATGCTATTCGCAATCATGTGACTGCTTAACTGAACGGTTAATTTGGGGGAAATAATGACAAAAATTTTAATAGTTGATGATTCACCAACAGAAATGTTTAGATTTAAAGAAATTCTAGCTAAGCATGGATTTGAAGTGATTGAAGCAACCAATGGTGCAGATGGTATTACACTCGCGCAAGCTGAATTGCCGGATCTTGTGTTAATGGATGTTGTTATGCCTGGTGTAAATGGTTTCCAAGCGACTCGTCAGATCGCACGTGGTGCAGCGACCAAGCATATTCCAATTGTGATTGTAAGTACTAAAGATCAAGAAACCGACCGCGTTTGGGGAAAACGTCAAGGGGCTTGTGACTACTTAACCAAACCGATTGATGAGAATCAGCTGATCAGTACGATTAAGCAACATCTACAAGCAGGATAATGTATGGCAGCAAATGGATTTATCGAATTACTTCGATTGTCTAAGCGAGGAAATAAAAATTACGCTGACAATGAAAATGAAGTAAACCGATGGTCAGGCATTGCATTTGAAATGATGGGGCAATATTTTGTTGCGCCTTTGGGTGAGGTTTCAGAAGTTATTTATCCGCCAAAATACACACCCGTTCCCAATGTTCAGGGATGGGTGAGAGGTTTAGCGAATATTCGCGGACGGTTATTGTCAGTTTCTGATTTGGCTTTTTATTTAACGGGGCAAAGAAGCCAATTTCTACCTACTCAAAAAGTCTTATGTATTAGTCATAATGACCACTATGTTGGTCTGATCGTAGATCAGGTTTTGGGGATTCAACATTTTAATAAAAAAGGTTTTTTTTCTAAAAACAATCAATTAGAAGAAAACCTTCAAACCTATTGTCAGGGATATTTTCAGCAGCATAATCAGGCTTGGAATATATTCTTGTTTAGTCGTTTGTTAAATGATCCTCAATACATGAATGCATCAGAAAAATTTATAAACTAGCTTTGACGCCTAATGAGAGTTAAGCGAATCGGGAGAAGCTGAATGGGCTTTAAACTAAAGAAGAAAAATACAGGGGATACTGCTCAAAAAAGTAGTTCAGGCGTATTAACCAAAACCAAATCAAAAATTGATGAATTTGCTAAGTTGTTTGGGGAAAGCGACAAATCAAAGCCATTTATTCAAATGGCAATTGCCAGCATCATCGTTGCGATTATTTTGCTTTTGGTTCTATTCTATACAGTTCCTCGAAATAACGACTTAACTCGTAGCTTGGGTGAATTAAAACTTTTATCACAGACCTTATCTCGTCAAGCAGCTGAAGCCACTGGATCAGGTTCGACAAAATCAATAGAGGCTTTAGTTGCATCACAAAAGAAATTTAAAGAAAACTTAGATGTTGTCAAAGATATTCATGCATCTTCAAAACAAGTGGAAGACGTTGAAAAAACATGGAAACAAGTTTCTGCTGATATCGACATGATTGCGACACATCAAAAGATCATTAATCAATTATATGATACCAATATCGCTGTTGCGGATGTGATCCCTGGCATGCAGGCTGAATATAATGCAATGGTTGACCAAATGGCACGTGACAATATGTCAAGTACTCAGGTTGTTATCGCAAAAAACCAAGTATTCCTTGCGGAACGTATTTTACGTTCTATTGGTTCAGTATTAAGTGGTTCAGAGAATACCCGTGTTTCAGCAGATGACTTTAATGCGGATACCGAAACATTTGGTACGTATTTAAATGCGCAACTTAATGGTAGTGCCGATTTAGGTGTAATACGTATTGATAAACCTGAACTACGTGAGTCTTTAGAAAGTATTAAAGCGGATTACAATGAAATTGTGCAATTGGCATCAACTTCTGTACTAAAGAATTCTGATCAGATTTTTAAAGTACGTCAGGCATCGTCAGACATCTTTGCGCAATCGGATAATTTATTAAAAGGTTTGGATCGACTTTCGGTAAATACTGGTGTGGGTACGATTTTACCTGCATTGATTTTACTCCTTGCACTTGGCGCATTCTTATTTGCTGTATTTAAACTACTCGGTTTACGTAGTGAGTCAGATAAAGTTCGTGTAACACGTTTACAAGATGAGTATGACCGTAACCAGAATGCGATTTTACGTTTACTTGATGAAATTGCCGATTTGGCAGATGGTGATTTAAGTTCGTATGCTACGGTATCGGAAGACTTTACTGGTGCAATTGCCGACTCGATTAACTTTGCGATTGACCAATTACGTGACCTGGTATCTCGAATTAATGACACTTCTCAAGAAGTTGCACAATATACGCAGAATACGCAACAGATTACTAACCAGTTGGCTGAAGCTTCTGAGCATCAGGCGCAAGAGATTGCAGGGGCATCAACAGCGATTAATGAAATTGCACAGTCGATTGACCACGTATCTGCAAATGCTGCTGAATCAGCAGAGGTAGCACAGCGTTCTGTACAAATTGCATCAAATGGTGCAGATGTGGTAAACCGTTCAATCGAGGGGATGGATACGATTCGTGAGCAGATTCAAGAAACTTCTAAGCGTATTAAACGTTTGGGTGAATCTTCTCAAGAGATTGGTAACATCGTATCGCTGATTAATGATATTGCCGACCAAACCAACATCTTGGCATTAAACGCAGCAATTCAGGCATCTATGGCAGGTGAAGCGGGTCGTGGTTTCGCCGTGGTTGCGGACGAGGTACAGCGTCTTGCTGAACGTTCAGCATCTGCAACCAAGCAGATTGAAACACTGGTTAAAACCATTCAGACCGATACCAACGAAGCAGTAATTTCAATGGAACAAACCACCTCGGAAGTTGTGCGTGGTGCGAACCTTGCAAAAGATGCGGGTGTTGCCTTGGGTGAGATTCAAACAGTATCAAGTAACTTGGCTGGTTTGATTGAAAGTATTTCTGAGTCGGCGAAATTGCAGTCTGCTTCAGCAGGTCATATTGCAAATACGATGAATGTCGTACAAGAAATTACTTCACAAACCACTGGTGCAACATTTGATACAGCCCGTTCGGTTTCTGAATTGGCAAGTATGGCGGATTCATTACGTCAATCAGTTTCAGACTTTAAACTGCCTGACTAAAACGATTGATACTTTATATATGTGCAATATCGACTGTAACAAGTGGCTATTGCACAGAATGGAACGCCATCTAAAGCCATTCAGCTTGACTGTATTTTGAAAGGTTTTAGTCCCAAAGACGGGAACTAACATAGAAGCCTGAGCTATGAAAGAAATATTAAAACATTTAGTGGAACACGTTACTTTACCTGAAGATGCGTATCTTGGTCAGGATGAGGAAATTTTAGAAATTTTTGTAGAAGAACTTGAAGAAATTTTTGAACAGCTACAAACCTCTCTTGATCGATGGCAACTCGAAGAGTTTAAAGATACCGAATTGGTCAATATTCGCCGTTATTTTCATACGCTTAAGGGGTCTGGGCGTATGGTGGGGGCTAAACGTTCTGGTGAACTTGCTTGGACTGTTGAAGATACATTAAATCGTATTATTACGAAAAATCTGGAACTTACTTCCGAGATTCAACACTATGTAAGTGCAGTATTTAATATTTATAAATTCAAACTCTACTCAGAGTTTTTAAATCGAAAACCGCATCATTTAGATTTAGCACCTTTGGTGTATTTGGGGCAACAGCTACAACAGAAACAAAGCTTAGAACCTGCTTTAGACGAGTTATTGGCATTATCAAATACACTGGATAATGAAAATGTCATTACGGGGTTGGAGATTGGTGAAGATACTGCAACAGCAGCAGGAACCTCTGTGACCACTCCGCATGTGGTTGATCTCGTTGCAGATGGCTCTACAGATACGACTGAAGAAGAAGTGGTAGTTGAATCGACTGTTGCAGATGATAGTTTAACCTCTGAAACCTTGGAAATCTTTGTTGAAGAGTCAGAGGAGCATCTGGCGGCAATTAAAGACTTTTTGCACTTAGAAGAACATACGCCTGATCAATATAATCGCTTGATTCGTGCCTTGCATACTTTGCGTGGTAGTTCTTCAATGGCGCATGTCAATGAGGTCTTTGAAGCAAGTGGTAAGGTCGAGCATTTATTTAAAGTATTGGTTCAAGAAGATACCGAGTCCTCAAAAAATGAAAATGCGCTACTGACTTACTATGCTGAATTTGTCAGTGATTATCTCTATGTTTTAAAGCTGAAAGGTAATCAAGCTGTTGAGCTACAAACCATTTATCAAAAATTTAATGATGCTTGGGAACGCTACGATTTCCAACACCAATATCAACATTCACAAACGGGTTTAGTCACACAATTGGTTGATCTTGAGATCGATCTATTACTTGATGCCGAGTTTGAGTTTGATAAACGTGCCCAAGTTGAATATCCAGCATATTTCCAACAACTGGCTCAACAAGCGCAGATGTTGATAGATCATACCAATAATCGTGCTGCACAAGGCATTCATGATTTTAGTCTCGCTTTAAAAGATGGTTATGAACAAGTTATTCGCAAGCCTGACTTATTAAATACTGATTATGCTTTTGAAATGTTTTCTAAGGCTCATCAAGAATTTATTCATTTATTCGATACTTTGGCATCAGGACAAAGAGTCAGCCTAAATGAATCAACACAAGCGATTTTGGCTGAGTTACATGACTATTTACACCAAGAAATAGACACAGGTGTTGATGGTCAAAGTGTTGAAACAAGGACTGTGCTAGACACTGAACAGCAGCCAGATACAGTCTCAATTGCAGCGAACCCTGTTGAATCAGTAGGGAACTATGTACTGACGCAAATTAATCTGGATAAACAGAATATTGAATCAGAACATAGTCAACGTGAATTTGATGCTGATGTCCTCGACATTTTTATTGAAGAGGCTGACGAGTTGTTGGTTGGGATGGACCATGACTTAAATACTTGGTCAATTCATCCTGATGACACAACAGCACTAAACAATTTGATGCGTTATTTGCATACCTTAAAAGGTGGTGCAAATATGGTGCAAGCGACCCATATTGGTTTGATTGCGCATGAGTTAGAAACCATTTATGAACGCGTGATTAAAGGTCAACTCAAAGCAGAACCACACATTATTCAAGCAATTCGTTTAATTCAAGATGATGTGGCAGATCGCATTCAATTGATTCGTGAAAAAACAATTGATTATCCTGCAACTCATATTCTCAATGTTTTACACAATATCGATCAGCAAGATCCGATTGAAACTGTTCAAGCGCCAACAGTGGTTGAACCACAATTTAGCCATGATTCAGCAGATTTACATGAAGTCGCATATGTTGAAGACGATATCGTTTTAGCGGTTGATCAAACTCCAGAATTGCTTGAAACTGAACCCTCGGATCAAGATCAACAACCTGCAATTGATGCTACTCAATTGTTTATAGATGCAAATCAAGATGCAGGTTTAGATCCTGTTGAAGTTGTTGCCCGAGAAACCTTTATCGAAGAAGCAAGAGAGCTGATTGATGATGGTTTAAGCATTTTATCTCAATGGTTTGATCAGCGTAGCAACCGTAGCTTCCTACTCCAATTACAACGTATTGCACACAGCTTAAAAGGCGGTGCAAAAATGGTGAAATTGGAAGAAGTTGCTGATATTGCATATGAATTAGAAAATGCATTTGAGCAATTTGGTTTACATAATTTTAACTCGAATGTTTATGATGGTTTACTGGAAAAAACCTTTCATTGGCTAGATGCAGCAATCTTTAAACATCACTACGATAACTTTGAAGGCTTAAAGTCGAGTTTACATGGCATTGAATATGTTGATGTTTCTGCACAGCTTCCAGAAAAATTATCTCGAACAAATTTAATCTTTGAGCAATCAATCAGTGAGTTTGTTCAGGGGGATGGTACTGAGCCACCGTCAATGCTGGGTGAATGGGATCTTTCACAAAAAACTGAATCCAACAATGAGATGATTCGTATCTCTGCGGATTTGGTTGAAAAAATGATTGACCTTTCTGGTGAAAACGCGATCAACCGTTCACGTATTGAGATGGATTTGGGGCAGTTAGGGAATACCTTGACTGATATGGAGTTGGCTATTCAACGTTTGGCTGATCAGCTACGCCGTATGGAAGGTGAGTTAGAAAGCCAAATTATTGCAAAACATGGTGATTTAAGCGCTCGCTATGCAGATTTTGACCCTTTAGAAATGGACCAATATTCATCTCTAAACCAGTTATCAAAATCGTTGGCTGAATCTGCATCTGACTTGGTTGATTTTAAGACCACGTTGGCTGAAAAGATTCGTGATACTGAAGGTTTATTGCTTCAGCAATCTCGTATTCAAGCTGAAATTCAGGAAAGCTTGATGCGTACTCGTCTGGTACCATTCTCAAGATTGTTGCCTCGATTACAGCGTTTGGTTCGTCAGACCTCTTCAACCGTGAATAAACCCACTGAGCTTTTAGTCAATAATACTGAAGGGGAGTTGGATCGTAATATTCTGGAAAAATTAGTTTCACCGTTAGAGCATATGTTGCGTAATGCGATTGACCACGGGATTGAAGAGGCGGAACAGCGTCAGAAGTCGGGCAAAGCGTTGACAGGTCGAATTGATTTGAATATTAGTCGTCAAGGTACAGATGTACTTGTATCGTTTAAAGATGATGGTAAAGGAATTGATCCAAAAGTTATTCGTGATAAAGCAATCGAAAAAGGCTTAATCAAAACTGATCAGCAGTTAGAGCCTGAGGAAATCCTACAGTTTATTTTCCATCCAGGTTTTAGTACAGCACAGCAAGTGACACAAATCTCTGGTCGTGGTGTTGGCTTGGATGTTGTGCAAAGTGAAATTAAATCACTTGGTGGACAAGTGAGTGTCAGTTCTGAGTTGGGGCATGGTTCAACCTTTACGATTACCGTACCTACAACAGTTGCGGTCAGCGATGCCTTGATGGTGAAAGTCGGTGATCAGCAATTTGCAGTCCCATTATCGCAAATTGATCGTATTGTTCGAATTTCACCAGCCGCTTTGGAAGAATATTTTGAAACTCAAAATGACTATTTTGATATCGATTTCCAAAGCTATAAGCTACGTTATTTAGGTGAGTTTACCTCGAATCAAGTCACTCCACGGTTACATGGACTTGCACATTCATTACCAGTGTTGTTGATCAAGGGAAGCTTGGGGCAATCCATTGCCATTCTGGTTGATCAGTTAATTGGTTCACGTTCACAAATTGTGGTTAAACCGATTGGTAAGCAGTTTGCTACCATCAATGCGATTGCGGGTGCAACCATTCTGGGTGATGGTCAGGTGTGTTTGATTTTGGATGGACAAAATATTGCACGACAAGTTCAAGCATCTACCCGAGGTGGCGCTGAACATCTTCAACATGATAAACAACGTCATCGTGATCAACGCCGTTTGATTATGATCGTGGATGACTCAGTTACCGTTCGTAAGGTCACTTCACGTTTGCTTGAACGCCAAGGTTTCGATGTGATTACTGCGAAAGATGGTGTGGATGCGATTGAGCAACTTGAAAATGTCAAACCAGACTTGATGTTGCTGGATATTGAAATGCCTCGAATGGATGGTTTTGAAGTCACCAACTTGGTTCGCCATCATGAAATTCACCGCGATTTGCCAATCATCATGATTACGTCACGAACAGGTGAAAAACATCGTGAACGGGCATTTAGCTTAGGTGTGACAAATTATATGGGTAAACCATTCCAAGAAGCTGATTTATTGGAAAATATTGAAGCTTTGTTGACGGTTAAATAGGAACGCTCATGACAAAGAATATCGAAAAGTCTGCAATTGATAAAATTAGCACACGGGAATTACAGCATTTAATTACGGTGTCTACTGGGTTTATTGATGCATATATTATTGATTGTTATGATAAAGCACCAATGTTATTACCACAAAATGTGGTGCTTTCTGCTCAGAATAGTCCAACCTATGTCAATGTCGTGGAATGGCATGAAAAGAAGTTACCGACATTTAGTGTCAGTGATCCTAAAAAGACCCTGGGTGTCGCACTGATCATTGAAGGGGAAGATGCAGACGAGCGTTTTGCCTTGATGTGCAATGAAATGCCAAGCTCGATACGGCTACGGATTTCAGAAGTGGTCGACGCAGAGGATAGCATCAAAGATAAGACGATTTTACAATATGTGAAAATTGGCGATAAGACTTATCATGTGCCGGATTTGGATCAAATCCAGTTACAGATTGGGATAAAGAAGGCTTGATTTGCAATGCTTTCAAAGCTTATCTGTAAAAAAGGACGCATTTGCGTCCTTTTTTACTTAGTGAGAATCGCTCAGCTTAAGCGAGTAATTCGACTAAGATTTGTTCGTAGATTTCAGCCAAAGGCTCTAATTCAGCAATATTCACATGCTCATTAATTTGATGAATCGTTGCGTTTAAAACACCTAACTCAAGCACTTGAGCGCCTGTCGGTGCAATAAAACGACCATCAGAAGTCCCACCACTGGTTGAAAGCTCAGTCTCTGTTCCTGTCACATTTTTAATTGCAGTTCGTGCAGCATTGACCAATTCACCGACTGGGGTTAAGAAGGGCAAACCTGATAAGGTCCACTCAATATCATAATCAACATGATGGCGATCTAAAATCTCAAGAACACGTAATTTGAGTTGATCTGCAGTTACTTCAGTTGAGTAACGGAAGTTAAAGGTAACGGTCATCGTGCCAGGTACAACATTGGTTGCGCCTGTACCTGCTTGAATATTGGAAACTTGGAATGAAGTTGCGGGGAAGTATTCATTGCCATTGTCCCACACCGTATCACATAGTTCAGCTAAGGCTTTTGACGCGGTATGAATGGGGTTGATGGCTAAATGTGGGTAGGCAACATGGCCTTGTTTCCCTTTTACTGTTAACACTGCATTTAATGAACCACGACGGCCATTTTTTACGATATCGCCCAGCGTATCTGTACTTGAAGGCTCACCGACAAGGCACCATGTCATTTTTTCATTACGTGCTTCTAAGGTTTCGACAACTTTAACCGTACCATTGATAGAAGGGCCTTCTTCATCAGAGGTGATTAAAAAAGCAATAGAACCTTTATGGTTGGGATGATTCTTTACAAAACGTTCAGATGCAACCACCATTGCAGCCAATGCTGTTTTCATATCAGCACTGCCACGACCATAGAGTTTGCCATCACGAATTTCAGGTAGGAATGGATCAGACTCCCATGCATCTAGATGACCTGTAGGCACAACATCGGTATGACCTGCAAAACAGAAAACTGGAGATGCCGTTCCGCGTCTTGCCCAAAGATTATCAACATCTTCAAAACGCATATTTTCAATATTAAAGCCAATAGCAGACAGACGATCTGCCATGATAGTTTGGCAGGTATGGTCTATAGGTGTCACGGAAGGCTGACGAAGAAGTTGTAAACTCAGTTCTAAGGTATCCGAATGATTCATGGACATTGATCAAGTAAGTAAATTGAACAATATAATAGAGGAAGATAAAACCGAATGAAAACCTTAAAGCTTGAGAAAGGATAAAACTATTTAAATTGGCATTAAAAAAGCCTTATCTATTGAGATAAGGCTCATGTTGTAGAATGAAGTTGAGTCTTACAATTTATTTTCAACTTTTTCTGCAGAATTCGTAACAGCATCCCCCGCTTTAGATACATCCTTACCAACACCTTTAAATGTGTTGCAACCAGCTAAAACAAAAGCGAATAACATTGAAACTGCTAAAATTTTTTTCATTACTATCTCCGTGTTTCACGCGTTAATTAGAATTTTAGTATACGAGCATCGGGTCAATATATCGTTATGTTTTTATGAGTGGATTGGTTAAACCATGTATAAGAAACGTGAATAATTAAGCATTTATGTCAAAGAAAAGCGCCAGAGGGGCTTGGCGGTACATATAAAATTGCAGGCTATGGGTATCATGATATAAACCATTACACCAAAATTGGGCAGCAGCTGAGCTTTGCTTTAGATCTGGGCAAATCCATTCATGCCGTTGTAGGCGGTAAAAATCTTGTGCAATGTGATGTCCCCATTGCCCCAATCGACGTTGCGTATTGATCCATGAGGGGGATGCAACACCGTCTTTATTGTGAGGCAGATAAAGCTGTCCTTTCATCACAGCCAGTTTCTTTTCAATTTTAAGATCTAAAGCCTGGGTAAATTGAAATTGTTTTTCTGAGAAATGATTTAGTTTTCGTAAAAGGGTGTCGCTACGATTTAGACCATACCAATGCTTTAAGTGTAAGTTTGATTCGCCTAAATAGTACTTTAAAGCAACTTCCCAATGCTCAATCTGTTTTGTGGCCTGATTACGAACAAGGAAATCAATTTCGCCTAATGTATTCTTTGCTTCAATGATTTGGATACTATGCTGAATCAGTTGATAGTGTTGATTGGCTTCATCTTGTAACCAGAACCAAAATAAATATTCAAAACGTAAACCTAAACGTGTGCTTTTAAGCTGTTGTACAAATTCAATGAGTGGGGTGGGGTCATGATCAAGTTGATCTAAGCGTGTTTGAAAATCTATATATTGTTGTTGCCAAAACGCCGTGTCGTGTACTTCAAAACGATTTTTAATTTCTAATTCATCAGGCAGATGCTGAATAATATTGGGACTGGCAATGCAAAAAGCCAATTGACGAACAATAGGGTGTTTGTACTTTAACCAAGGCTCAAAGAAGTCTGTCATTGTATGTTGTCCTAAGCTGAGGACTCACTCAGTTTATTTTTAAAGAAAAGGTTTTTAGTGTGTTGAGATTCAAGCAAATAAGTGGATCAACATGCAAGCTCAATTTGACTGTATTGGAAATGATGAACACCGTGATTTTAAAATACAATGATTTCAATTGATTTAAAATATACTGGCAAAATCATTTGGGCGGTATACTAGTCGAATGGGCAGATTGAGTTAATCTATGAAAGTTTTGTTTTGGCGAACATTGGTGATTGTTTTTATTGTACTCGGGTTTATTGGGGCAATATTACCGGGAATGCCAACGACAGTTTTCCTCATCTTGGCAGCTTGGGCGGCATCAAAAGGTTGGCCACAGGTTGATGCTTGGTTACTCAATCATCCAAAATATGGTGCAACGCTTCGTGCTTGGCGTGAAAATGGGACTGTGCCACGTAAAGCGAAGTGGATCGCCAGTATTATGATGTTGATCAGTGGAGTAATTATGTTATTCACCAATGCACCACTGGCTGTGAAAATTTTTACCGATGTGACCATGTTGATTGTGGCTATCTGGCTTTGGTTGCGCCCTGAACCAAAACCTATTGTAAAAAATCTGAATGAAATGGATAAATCCGAATAGCCTTTATTTGATATTCTTGATCATTCAGTACTGAATATTTTATTAAGTTTAGAGCAAATAGATAATAGGGTTAAAATATTGATTAAATGATCAACTCAATTTAATTAAAATACAGGTTTTAAAACCTTATAAATAGATAAATAATAAACAAAAAACACCAATTTAAACTAAAATGATCTATTTTTTAATCACTCAAACCTAAAATAGGTAAAACATCGAGAAAAGCGTTTGACACTCAGTAAAGATTCTCTATAATGCACCTCACAAACGATGAAGTCGTTAGGGCGCTTAGCTCAGTTGGTAGAGCGTCTGCCTTACAAGCAGAATGTCGGCGGTTCGATCCCGTCAGCGCCCACCAAGCTTTAACGTTGAATTTTTAGTGCAGCGGTAGTTCAGTTGGTTAGAATATCGGCCTGTCACGCCGAGGGTCGCGGGTTCGAGTCCCGTCCGCTGCGCCACTTAAATTCAATCATCGTATGTATAGCAATTCATTTGTTAAAGTGCAGCGGTAGTTCAGTTGGTTAGAATATCGGCCTGTCACGCCGAGGGTCGCGGGTTCGAGTCCCGTCCGCTGCGCCACTTTACAATGATTTTGCAGTGACATGTAATACTGAATTAGAGTCTAAATAGTTTTTTATTTATTCTAGTTTAGGGCGCTTAGCTCAGTTGGTAGAGCGTCTGCCTTACAAGCAGAATGTCGGCGGTTCGATCCCGTCAGCGCCCACCATATACAATGCAGCGGTAGTTCAGTTGGTTAGAATATCGGCCTGTCACGCCGAGGGTCGCGGGTTCGAGTCCCGTCCGCTGCGCCATTTATCTTATTTCCTGAGATTAAGATATTTGGATGTATAAGAATTTGAAAGGGAATATTGTTTTCTTTTATGTTCTGATAAAGTAATATTGTGATGATCCTCACTCAGGGCGCTTAGCTCAGTTGGTAGAGCGTCTGCCTTACAAGCAGAATGTCGGCGGTTCGATCCCGTCAGCGCCCACCATATACAACGCAGCGGTAGTTCAGTTGGTTAGAATATCGGCCTGTCACGCCGAGGGTCGCGGGTTCGAGTCCCGTCCGCTGCGCCATTTATCTTTTTTCCTGAGATTAAGATATTTGGAATTGTAAGAATTTGAAGTTTTTTGATTTTTAAAAATCAAACATTATAAACTTCGTATCGCTTACTCCCCATCTTTAGGTTAGAACTTAAGATTAAATCATCGATTTTTCTTATAGATTCAAACAGAGTAACTACTTTGTTTATCCTCACTCAGGGCGCTTAGCTCAGTTGGTAGAGCGTCTGCCTTACAAGCAGAATGTCGGCGGTTCGATCCCGTCAGCGCCCACCAAATTTTCCAATCTAGTTATTTGTTTAGAACTTCTGTATAATATATAAGCATAAGTATTTTAAAAATAAATTTTCTATGCGAAATCCATATCAACGTAAAGCAGCGTCTTCAACTCAAAGAAACTCAGTTCAAACCCTAGACCAATACAAACATTTTGTCGAAATGATTGTTTCGCAAACCAAGGTTTTTGTTCTGTATGATGACGGCTGGGCTTTGTGCGCATCACCGACAGGG
This sequence comes from Acinetobacter sp. BIGb0196, assembly GCF_011759595.1. Classification (NCBI taxonomy): domain Bacteria; kingdom Pseudomonadati; phylum Pseudomonadota; class Gammaproteobacteria; order Moraxellales; family Moraxellaceae; genus Acinetobacter; species Acinetobacter sp. BIGb0196. The sequence goes on from NZ_JAAOZA010000001.1 coordinate 584,194, forward strand.
CAACAGTCTTTAGCTGTTTGGCAAAGTAAAAATTTGGCACAACTTTTGATTAAAGATAACTGGAGCCGCTATGCAGTTCAAGAAGTTGAACTCATTGTTTTTATTGAACAGATGATTCCTTTTATCAAACAAAATAATACGGCAATTTCTATAAATTTAACCCCAGAAGGGCGGAATATTTTAGTTTCAACAAATAAATTTTTACTCGATATCAAAAATTATTTATATCAGATGTATACGACTCAACCTGAGTTATTTCAAAACAATAAACGCTTACCGTTACCACGGAAAATTCGCTTACATCAGTAACGCTGTATAAACAATCATATGGCGTTCTACGTCTTAATATTCACCGAGCACCCAACCGCTGATATAGGCAAAATACTCTCTTAACCATGCGTTATAGCGTGTCGTGAGTGGAGTTTCAGCACCTACAGTAATGAAGTTATGATAGCCTTGCTTTCTGGCGATTGCTGCGGCACGTAAGGTGTGAAAATCACTGGTCACAATCGCAATTTTAGAGTCTAAAGTTAAACCATGCGCTTTTAAAATCGCTTGGCTATTTTTTAGATTTAAGTCAGTACTGGTACTTTTATTTTCTTGTAGGACTCTACTGGCTTGGATTTGCATATGCTCTTGTAAATATTGCGACATAATTTCCGCTTCAGGTTTTTCTTCACCAAAATCTAAACCACCACTGACAATGATCAAAGCTTGTGATTGTTGTTTTGCAATTTCACCGGCTTGATCTAAACGTTTTGCGAGGGTCGGTGAGGCTTTTCCTTGAGTAATGCCACTGCCTAAAACAATAATTGCTTGTAGATTGTTTTCTGCTGTATTTTGTTGGGATTTTAAGTGGATATAACCAAAGAAGCCGATTAAGCTGACTGACCAAAGTGTAAATAGAACCCATCCTAAGCGCCAGATTTTCTTTAACTTTAAGTGTTGTGCCAAATACTGCTGAATGTGTTGGCTCCATAGCGCTGTAGTGATAAAGACTAAGCCAATCAGCAAAGGGAGTATTGTTCCTAAGTGGATTTTTTTATATAAAATTAAAATAAATCCATCGAGGAATAAGACAAATCCCAGCAAAAAAAAGACAATGCGGAAGAGTTTATTGTTATACATGGGTGAAAACAAATCATTAAAAATTAGTCTAATTCTAAACGAAATCTGTGTATTTATTATATATGAATCAAAAAAAACCGAGCAATCGAGCTCGGTTTTGGCGGGTAAATTTATTCAATAGAGCCTAATAAACGTCACGACGATAACGACCATCTAAACGTAATTGTTCAACTGTGTCTTCTCCAAGGATATCAATTAAAGCAAGATCAACATCAGTTGCCATACCATTGATACTGCCACAGACATAGATCACCGCATCATTGGCCACCCATTTTTTCAGTTCTTCCGCTTGATCACGCAGTTTATGATGTACATAAATTTTTTCAGCTTGATCACGAGAGAAGGCTAAATCAATACGTTTTAGCATCGCTGTATTTTGCCAAGCTTGAATTGTATCTTTAAAGAAATAATCGTTTGCTTGTTGGCGTTCACCAAAAATCAACCAGTTTTCAGTATAGTCCATACGAACACGGGCATGAATCAAACTCATTAATCCCGCAATCCCGGTACCATTTCCGATACAGATAATCGGGCGGTTATCGGTAATTAAATGGAAAGATTCATTATTACGAATTCTTAACGCAATTTTATCACGCAATTGCACATGTTCTGTCAGCCAACCAGAACCGAGACCAAGCTCACCTTGAGGATTTTGTTGCTGACGAACCACCAAACGCAACACTTGCTGACTTGGAATACTGGCAATCGAATACTCACGAGTCGGTAGTGTAGGGAGTTGCTCAAGTAAATGTTCCATATTGGCAAAAGGTTCAACAGCAACAGTTAAATCGCGATTCCAAAGCGCTTCTTGAATACTTTGTTCGAGTGAATCCACTTTTGTTTCTGCATGAACTTGATATTTATCCAAGAACAATTGAATACGTTCTGGGCTATTTCCCGTTTGAATTTCAGCAATATCACCTGCTTGCCAAGCTGTATCATAACTGGCTTGTAATTCAAGATTAAATGCGGGTGCGCCTAAGCTGTTTGGATTGAGTAATTCTCGTTTTGTTAGACGCCATTGATCAAAAACTTTATCAATAGACATTGTTTGTAGATCGAGTTTTGTGGCTTTTGCTAAAGCATCATTCCAATGTTGGATATCTGCATTATTGCCATTGTTGACTTCAAGCGTAGCAAACAATTGTTGCGCACCAGAATGTTTTAACCATGCATCTATGCGATGCCCAAAGCTACAATAGGTCTCAGGATAGTCTTGTGAACCCAATGCTAGAACCGCATATTTTAAATGCGAAAGATCAAATGATGTAGCCATAAGCTTTTTCTCAAAGTGCGAGGCTAAGTCAGGTGCTTCACCTGTACCATAGGTACTTGCAATCAAGAGAATCTGTTTGGCTTGCTTGAGGTCATCTTCAGAGAGTTGTTGTACAGCTTTTACCGTTGTTGGCTGATGGGCTTCTTGTAGACTGGTTGAGGTGCGCCATGCCAATTGCTCAGACATTCCTGTTTGAGAGGCATAAGTAATTAACCAAGGTGTTGCATTTGGATCAATTTGAATTGCTGAACCCGCTTGTTTTGCAGCAAGCGTAAGTCGCTTTTGCTTACGACGTTTTAAATACAGCATCCATCCAGTAACAAAAAATAATGGCATTGCCAATGCCGCAAGCATTGCGATGAATTGAAAAACTGGGCCAAAGAAACTACCACGGTGTACAGGGAGCATACTTCCCATGATTTTTTCATTGAGTGGTTTGCTTTCGTATAAGTCTAATTTTTCAATTTGTGCAGTTTGATAGTTATAGGTTGCTTTATTTCGTGCACGCTCATGTTGTGGAATAGCATCAACAAAAGTGAGTTCAACTTTACCATCTGGCTTTTTAGGGATCGAAACAGTCAGTGTCGAATAGTCACGATTAATTTGAGCATTAAACCCATTCCATGTTCGAGTAAGTACATGTTGAATTTGTTCTGGTTTTAAACCTTCTTTATTCTCATGCTTATTTTCACGGTCTGGTTGTTGATGACCTGTCGTTTGATTTTGCTTTTCGCCACGTTGTTGTGGTTGTTGTTGAGGATTGCCAGAAGCCCCTTGACGTCCTTGACCTTCTCCACCGCGTGCCGCTTGCATTTCAGGCTGAGGTCGTTCAACCCCCATTACTTTAAACATACCATTACGCCACCAGTCATACGACCAATACAGCCCAGTACATGCTAAAAGTAAATAAAAGATCACCACCCACGTTCCGACTACAGCATGTAGATCCCAAAGAAAATTACGACCTTTGAGTTTAGGCTTAATGGCAAACCATTGTTTAAAAGAATGCTTTTTCGGCCAGCGTAAATAGAGGCCACTGAGTACAAAGAAAATTAACATCAAGGTACTGGCGCCAGTAATTTGTTTACCGACTTCACCGACAGTTAAGTTACGATGCAGTTGCTGTATAAATTGAAAAAAATCTTTGCCTTTCACTTCTGGAAGAACTTCGGCCGTGTAAGGGTTTACCATCATGGTATAACCTCTACGAGCGCCTTCTTTGACAATATTAATGTTTGAAGCTTCTTCAGCGGCTTTTGCGACAGTAATACTGTTGATCTTCATTTCAGGGTTTTGGGTTTGGAAATGTTGATAAATTTCAGCAGGCGTGAGTTTTGCCTGATTTTCAACTTTTACCGTGTAGCTGTCTGGGTTTAACCATCTTTGAATAGGTTGTTCATAAGAATAGATTGCACCAGTCACTCCCATAATTGAGAGAATTAAACCAGCTGTAATCCCTAGAAACCAGTGAATTTGAAAAAAAGTCTTTTTAAACATGGCAATGCAAAGGGCAGAATATTTTTGATAGCAAATTATAGCTGAATAAATCGGAGAGATAATGAATTTTGCAGATAATATTTATTCTCATTATCATTTTTATTAAAATAGCGAAGTACAAAAAAACCTCCAAAAATGGAGGCCTTTTAAAATTTTAAATTAAAGTGTCTTGGGTTCACCAACAACTTCTTTTAAATGTTTACGCAGTGTTTCAAAGGGGAAATTCTTGCTATCCATACGTTTAGGTAGAATATATGCGCCTTGTTGGCCTTTTACTTTAAAGTTTACCAGTAAGAATTCAGGGGTGTTGTACCATTCATAAATGTCTTTCCAAGCCACGGTTCCAACACCCTCTTGTACACCCATTTGTTGACGCATCACAATACCACTTGGCTGCACCCCTAATTTTACACCTTTGATTTCCTGAACTGGAAATTCATTCATCTTGCGTTTTACATACCATTCAAGACCGAACTTGCGAACCAAAAGATAGATGGCAACTGCAGCAAGAACCACCCAAAAAATAATGGTTGAATAGTTTTTAATTAAAGCGATGCCAAGTAATGAGAGTACCACTGCTACACCCATGATTGCCCAAGCTTTAATCCCAATTTTATTGGTACTACGCCAAATTGCAAGTTGAGCGCCGCGTTGTTCGGCTTCCGAAACTTCGTACGGAACAGGTTGTAAGGTATAAGCGTAAATATTCTTGGCAGTCATAGTGTCAGTAATGTATGTAAATCTAGTCAGAGTTTAGCACTAAATCTCAAGATTTAGTGCACCTATTGTACCAAATAACGATGCAATTTTGATGCAGATTTATAAAGAAGCCAATTCAGTAGATTGATCATCTCGTTCATGGCTTAAATTCTGTTTCAAGCTACTTAATTGCTTTAAAATACTGAACATTAATGACAATTGTTGAAGAATAATGAGTGATTTAGAGTCTTCTGACTCGGATTGGCTTAAACGGGTACGAATGGCTTTCAACATATTGTGCGCGGTTAAATCAGGCATTTCATCCCGTAATAAAGCCCCAGAGATATCATCTAAAGCTTGATCCAATAAATTAAGTACCTGTTGGTCTTTCACTTGCTCACGATGTGCGCCGAGTGCTGCAATATAGCTAAGAAAGGTATGATTTAGACATAAGAACTCAAAAGCTAAGCTTTTTTGACTTGGGTCAAAATCTGGTTCAGTGGCAAGGGTTGAAATCAGTGAGGCAACATCTGCATCCCGATTATGTGCAGCACGGCGAACAATTCGATACTCTAAACTATTATTGCGTCCCTGATGATATTGAGCGACTACATTTGCCAAATAATTGCATTGAGCTTCCAATGAGCGTTGAATCGTGCGGGGTAAACGACGGAATTTCCAGTCAGGGAAAATAAAGCTGACACCGAACCAGGCGAGGGCACAGCCAATCACTGTATCAATCATACGAGGTAGCGCTGCCTCATAGCCAAGCCCATCCAAGTTAAAATTGATCAGCGCCATGATGGTAATAAAGGCAGTGGCTTGGGCATATTGTTTACTGCGTAAATCAAAAAACAATACACCACTGAGTACGAGTAATAAGAGTTGTCCTTCAATAGAGGGCACAAAATACAAAATTGCATAGCCTAAAATAATGCCGCCTAAGGTTCCAATAATCCGTAATCTTAAACGTCGTTTGGTCGCATTAAAGTTCGGTTGGCTGACAAACAGTGCGGTTAATAGAATCCAGTAACCATATTCAATATTGGTGAGTTGCACAAAAACATAGCCAATAAACAAAACAATCGAAACACGAATTGCATGTCTAAAAAGTACAGACTCGGGAGTTAAATTTTGTTTGATTCGAATGACAATATCATCCCAACCTTTGAGGTCATCATCTTTAAGTTGGTTTTCGAAATTTTTACTTTGATCGTATTTTATATGTCGTTCAGTTTCGAGATTTTGTAATTGGGCATCAATCGACTTTAAGTTTTGATAAAGTGCAAACAATGAATTGATCCAAATTAAGTCATAATTTTCTTCTTTTTTGAGTTTATCCAGCGAGTATCTGAGGTTTTTAAAAGCATGCTCAAAACGGACATTATGCTGGTAAGTGGTACGGTGTAAGATACTATCGCTTAGATCCTTACAGGCTTTGCCTTGCAGCGCTAAAATGCGTTGAAAACGAAATAACACATCGCTATGTTCAAACATTTTGGCCAGCTTTTGATAATCAATATGTGCTGAATCGGCCCGTTCATGAATATCTTGTGCAACAAAGTAATATTGTAAACTACGACGTGTATCACGTTGTCCTCGGTCACCCTTTAAACGCGTCAACAAGGCGGTACGCATATCATTAAAAATGCTGATGAGCTGCCCATTTTCCATAGACAAACTAATCATACTGTCTTGATAGCTGGTTGGTGTCATATCGACATCAAACAAATTGGATTTGGAAAATAGAAAATTACCTAATGAGGAAAAACATTGAGACAGCTTGTCTTGAACTTGCCGTACTGGGAACAGTAAAAAACTGATGGTTGAAATAACCCCATACCAAATTGCACCAACCACCAATAGACTTGGCTGGATATACCATTGATCAAATAAATGCACCCCAAGCATGGAATACACAGAAACCACCAGACAGCCATAAGAAATGGTGGCATAGCGACGTCCCAAAGAACCCAATAAAATCCAACCGATACAAGAAACAATCAAACCTAAGGCAAACAGAATAGGGTAAGGAAAGAGCAGGCTCACTGAGGCAGCGGTGATAAAGAATCCGATATAGGTATAGATCAAATTCATGATACGTACAGAGAAGCGATCGTCTATATCACTGAGACCTGCTGCAACCACCCCTAAGGTGAGAGGAATGGTCATTAACTGCTGTCCCAACAGATAAGGTACAAATGCAGTCCCTGTAAAGGCAATGATCATTCTCAAGTTATACATGAAACTTGTGTTGTAGGTTGCTTTTCTGAGTTTTAACAGCCAAGTGTTCAAAGGAAATCCTTGTTAAATCAATAGGGTGTTATTTACTTGGGAAATGCGATTTGGCTTATATGACTTTTCACTTATCTTTGTGACAAATCATACAATGGACAGTGTAAACTTGTCTGCAACATTCCTTATCAAATTATAAACCATCTATGTCTGAAAAAAACGTTGGTCAGCAGTATTCAACGGGCTGGATTATGCTTTTGGCTTTATTTACTTCTTTGGGTCCATTATCCATTGATATGTATTTGCCAGCATTACCACAAATGGCGCAAGATTTTAATGTGACGACCCAGCAAGTCGCCAATACCTTGCCGGCGTATTTTTTTGGTCTTGCTGTTGGTCAATTGATTTATGGTCCAATCAGTGACCGTATTGGGCGTAAGAAACCGCTTTATTTTGGTATGACCTTGTTTGCTTTTGCCAGTTTGTTGTGTGTTTTAGCACCTGATCATTGGTCATTGATTGCCGCACGCGTTTTACAAGCTTTGGGGGGCTGTGTGGGTGTGGTGATGGCACGGGCTGCAATTCGAGACCGTTTAGATGTGCAAGGTTCAGCACAAGCTTTTTCCAGTATGATGATTGTGATGGGGATTGCCCCAATTCTTGCTCCAACCTTGGGTGCCGCCATTCTACAATTCTTTAGTTGGCAAGGTGTCTTTATTGCCTTGTTTGTGATTGGTCTGTTTTGCTTATTTTGTGTACATTTTTTATTTAAGGAAACACTCGCACCAGAACGTAGGCTGCGTCTCAACTTTAAACAAGTTTTTATTTTATATGCTGCTATTTTTAAAGATCGAAGCTTTCGCTTTCCAATGTTGGCAGGTTGCTTTACTGGTGCAGCACTATTTTGTTATATCAGTTCCGCGGCAGCAGTGTTGATGGATGGTTATCATTTAACTCAGCAACAGTTTGCTATTGCCTTTGGTTTTAATGCTTTTGGTATCATTTTACTGTCTTCTATCAATAAGCGTTTAGCCAACAAACTCTCGGTGATCCTGCGGTTAAAAATTGGTGGTTTGATTCAGGTCACAGGCGCATTGATTATTGTCAGCGCAGGTTTCATGTCTGATGCACCATTGGCGATTGTGATGTTGGGCTTATTTTTCTCTGTTTCAGGGATTGGTTTTACTGGACCGAATGCGATGGCATTGGCGATGTCTGAACAAGGCTCAAGAGCAGGAACTGCAAGTGCAATTATGGGCAGTATGCAATTTGCGTGTGGTCTATTGGGTGGTGTGGTATTGAATTTTCTCATATGGAATCATTTATTAAATATGGGAATTTTGATGTTGGCTTTTACTGTGGCTGGATTTATGGCAATTTTAAAAGTGGCTCAACAGTTCAAGATGAAACAAATTTAAGCTTATATCGATACTGAACAAGTACGCGATACACATACACGCGGTCAAAGCAGAAACGATAAAAACACAAACGCCAGAAAAACAAAAGCCGACGATTCGAGTGATGAGTAAATCGTCGGCCAAAATACTTCGTTATAAAGATTCAGGCTGCTAAGTTGAATCTTAAGAAGCATAAGTTTTTAGTTTCTCTGAGAGAAGGTCTCCAAATTTCTTTGCGGATGCCGTGCAATCAATTTGGTTGCTGCAGACCTTATACTTATATAACGACAACAGTTTCAAATTGGTTGACAAGAAAATGAAAAAAAGTTGAAAAAAAATTATAATATTGTTCTTTATGCAATCTAGGCTGTCGTCATGGTGTCTTTAAACAAATATTTTTTGTGGTTTTTGCTGCTTTGTTTAGTCTTGACCATGGTTGCAGGTGTGTTAGCAGCATTACTGCCCAATGAAATTGCTGGCGTGTTAACCGCAATACCTTATTTGATTGCGATGATTATCGTGTTATATCGTTTTCTCAAACAACAACGCCGTGCACCTACAGACCAAGAGCGTAAAAAACTGACCCTTGGTTATACTGCAATATTTTGGGGCTATAATTTACTTGGGGTATTTGCGGGCGTTTGGTTTTTTTCTCAAAATGATCCAGAAGTGTGGAAAACTTTTGTGATGTATCTGCAAAATACTCAATTTTTGCTCACTGCATTGATCATGTTGTTGATGTTGGCAATCCCTTTATATTTAATTACCTATTGGTTTTATGGAAAGCAAGCGCAGCGTATGGCAGTTAAAATGTTTGGTCAATGATCTGTTTAAATTGTTGACTTTACTTTGAGAAATCAAAGTCATTGATGAAATCTGTATCAATACAAATAAGCAAAAAATAAATCTTATTTTTAAGCTATGGATATGCTGTTAGTGTACGAACATATCCATAAATTCGCGTAATTCTTGAATCGCAATTTCAATGTCTGTGGTTAACCACGTTGGTTCAAAGATCCCTGCATAATGTTCTAAACGATCTTGAGGAACAACAAGTCGTATCGGGCAGTCTTCTTCAAGTAAACGCCATGGCACGATTGGAACTTCATTATCCAGAAATGGTACGACATTGCGAATATCAATAATCATTGCATTGACACATTCTGGGAACGGCATGACCGACAATTCATCTGTACGGCGACGGAAATACTCTAAATCGCCCCATTTTAGAATATAACTTGGCTTGTTAAATTCAATAATTCCAATGAGATGATCATCTCTTGAGGTATGTGTGAAGCATTGATGCGTGACATCAGTGTCCAAGTCCAACCCGACACTTTGTCGTTGATAAGCCATATCTACAATAGCCAAAAAATGGGGTACATATTATAGCTCATTTATCTATCAAGAACTGCTCGAATTAAAATTTACTTTTGCTTAAAATATTTTTACACACTGATCACAAATAGCCTGTTAGTATAAAAATACATCAATTCGATGGAGGTGGACGTCATGAAACACGATTTCAATAAACCATCTTATGTAACAAGTACTGAAGATATAACGCATAAGAATCGCTTACCCATTTATATGCTTATTCTTGTGGGGTTATTTCTTGTTTCCTTGCTTGTTTACATGATCGCCGATTGGGTTTAATCCCATATATCATCTATAAAGATTATATTGATCAGACAAACTCTAGCTGCAAAGCTGGAGTTTTTCATTTTTGCATGCTTTTGTTGTATTTATGCAGTTAAATTTGCTCGTTATATAAGCAATAGATAAAGTAGAAGAGTAATTCATCAAGTATCCAATTCAAATAAAGAATGTTGCTTAAAGTCATTTGAGCACGCTCAGATTGTTATAAATCTATAACTTGAGGAAATAAAAATGAATGAAATTTTACAAACAAGGGGGAGATTTGATGCCATGTATTATTGGGATCAATTCCACCCGATTCTCGCCGCTGTTGCCATCCTTATTGTGGGATGGATTATTGCACTGATTGTTGCAGCAGGAATTAAAAAAATCCTAGAAAAACTAGGTACAAATACAAAATTGTCTTCAGCAACAGGTCATCGTTCAAATATTGAAAGTATTCTTTCTCGAATTGTTTTTTGGGTGGTGATGGTGATCGCGGTGATTGGTGCATTAAATGTGCTGAATCTTACCAGCGTAAGCAGCCCATTTAGTTTAATGATTCAGCAATTCTTATTGTTTATTCCACAATTACTGGCTGCCGTGGCCATCGGGTTCATCGGCTGGATTGTGGCAAATCTGGTTAAAGTCGGCTTAAAAAAAGCCTTGGATCGGACTCAACTTGATGAAAAATTAAGTGCCGATGTTGGGGTCAGTCCGATCAGTCAGAATATCGCTGATATTGTGTACTGGCTAATTTTATTGCTGTTCCTACCAATTGTATTATCAATTTTAGGTTTGCAAGGCTTATTGCTTCCAGTGCAGAACATGCTGAATGAGGCAGTCTCTTATATACCAAATATTTTCATTGCGGGTGTCATCGTTTTTGTCGGTTATATCTTGGCAAAAATCCTGCGCGGGATTGTTGAGGGTTTAATCAACAGTCTAAATTTACAAACCCAAATAGAAAAAGTAGGGCTATTTAAAAACTCAAACCAAGGTTTAGCGAAGTTTTTAGGCTCTTTTGTTTTTGCCGTTGTCATGATTACTGCGTTAATTGTGGCTTTTGAAGCACTTGGTATACAGGCTATTTCACAACCAGCAACCGCAATGCTGGGTGAAATCATGTATGCAATTCCACATATTATTGCAGCCGGATTAATTTTAATTGTGGCCTATGTGGTGTCTCGTTTTGTGGGGCGTTTGGTTTCAGAAGTTGTTGCTGGAACAGGTGTTGATGAAATTCCTGCAAAATTAGATTTGCAACGCTTTTTAGGTGACACGAAAGTTTCTTGTATCATTGGTTATCTGATTGTTTTCTTTACCATGTTATTTGCTGTTTCCGAAGCGGCAAATCGACTGGGCTTTGAGCAAGTTAGTCATTTGATTTCAATGTTTATTTACTTTGGTGCCAACATTTTGTTAGGCGCAGTGATTTTGGTGATCGGTTTCTGGTTGGCCAATATCGTGGCGAATGTGGTACAGCGTGGTGAGTACAATAGCTCAAGATGGTTAGGCAACTTGGTTCGTGTTTTGATCATGGGGCTGGTGATTGCAATGGGTTTAAAAGCCATGGGAATTGCCGATTCGATCGTTAATCTTGCTTTTGGCTTAACCTTGGGTTCTGTGGCAGTTGCTTTTGCATTGGCCTTTGGTCTAGGTGGACGTCAACCTGCAGAACGCGTTTTAACGGATTTAATCGATAAAGCCAAGAAAGAGGCAAATCAACCGAATCCATTAAAGCAAGAAAATACTTATTCATCACAGCCAAGTGGCACAGATGCTACGCAAGTAACCGCGGATACCCCTGCGATTGAAAATGAGTACAAGTCACTTACTGATTCATTGAAACAGGACAAAGATGACCCGAATTAACATTTAAATTCTTTTAAAGATCGATCAGGATTGATGCTTGATCGATCTTTTTATTTTTAGGTCAAAAGTGAGAGGGAATAGAGATGTCTAAGAAAAAGCCAAATAATTTCATTGCACCCATTGTGATTGCAGGAATCACTGTGGGTTTTTTAGCAAGCGCTTATAAATTTGTGTTTGCAAAACCGAAAAAGCAGCCATCAGAAATTGTTAAGCAACAACATGAATCTCAAAACAAATCTCAAGAGTGATTGTGTTCGCAAAGCATGAATTTTATCGGTTTTTTTATAGAAAACAGATAGACATCAGATGATTTATTGTCTAGATTGAATGGGTGAATATGTAGGCAATATAAAACACACTCATCTGATAAATATCATTTTCAAAGGAATTGAAATGAAGATCATCTATTTTTTACACAAAATTCATCAGTCGTTATTTGCAAAAAACCATGATCTAAAGTCGATGGATTTGGCGATTCAACGTGTGACCCAGAAGCAGCAAATTCAGAATCAACTTATCTTATTTAAAACAGATTATCTGGAATAAGCTTTCTATTAGACTTCTTTCATAAGTTCGTTTTAAAACCATAAAACAACATAAAAGTGTCCTCATCCTAGCCTTCTCCCAGCGAGAGAAGGCGCTTTCAATACCCAAATGATTCACTCCACATGATCATTTTTTGATTTATAAAAGATCTTTATTGATCAATTTAAATTAGACATATTCTGAAGCTGCATGTGCTGAAGCCCATGCCCACTGGAAATTAAACCCGCCTAAATGACCAGTTACATCTAAGATCTCACCTATAAAAAATAAACCTTTTTGTTTTTTACTTTCCATGGTTTTTGATGAAACTTCAGTGGTGTCAACACCGCCTAAAGTGACTTCTGCAGTCCGATAGCCTTCAGTACCAGAGGGTTTGACTTCAAATTGCTGTAGTTTATTGGCAATCGTTTCAAGTTTTTCATCACTTAATTGCCCAATCGCCGTTTCAGCCCACTCGGACCAAATGAGATTTTGTAGTTCAATCACCACACTTTTCGGTAAAAGTTCAGTCAGTAAGGTTCTGATTAACACCTTGGGTTGGCTTTGCTTTTTGCGCTTTAAAAAATCAAACAGCTCAAGACTTGGTAAAAAGTTAATATGGAATGCTTGTCCTGCATTCCAATAATTTGAAAGTTGTAATGAGCTTGGACCACTTAAACCACGATGTGTAAACAACAATGCTTCAGTAAATGCAATCAGTTCGTTAGATAGTGTTGCTTCAACTGCATTGCCGCTTAAACGAGTGGTAACTTCTTTAAATTGATCTGAAAAAGTGAAGGGAACTAAACCTGCGCGTGTAGGATAGATGTGGTGACCAAATTGTTTGGCAATTTCATAGCCGATGCCAGAGCCACCCAATGTTGGAATAGATAAGCCACCTGATGCAACAACAACAGATTCAGCCTGAAAATAGCCTAAATTGGTGGCGACTTGAAAAGTCTGTTCGTCAACCGTGTTGATCGCTTTGACTTCACAACTGGTTTTAATCTCAACATGATGTGTTTTTTCACATTCGTTGAGCAGCATGCTTAAGATTTCTTTTGCGCCATTTAAGGTAAACAGTTGTCCATGTTTGCGTTCTTCATAGTCAATGCCATATTCACAGACCATCCCAATAAAGTCCCAATTGGTATAACGAGTCAGGGCAGAGATGACAAAATGTGGGTTATGTGAAATAAAATTTTCAGGCTCAACATAAAGATTGGTGAAGTTACATTTACCACCACCTGACATGAGGATTTTTTTACCAATTTTATTGGCTTTCTCAACCACTAAGACTTTACGACCTCGAGCAGCTGCTTTTGCCGCAAGCATTAAACCTGAAGCACCCGCGCCGAGGACAATCACATCATATTGGTTAGAAGACATATCACACTCATGGAAACTTTGAGCAGGGGATTATAGACAAATTTAAAGTAATTTTCAGGACAATTATAAACAGATGAGATTTAGCTACGTCCTTGCAAGCCACCACTGTGCAGGATCAAAATTTTTGCATTTTCTTCAAAGTAACCTTTTGAAATTAAGTCAAAAATTCCATAAAACATTTTTCCAGTATAAATCTGTTCAAGCGGAATGTGATATTGTTGCTCAAAGTTGTTTATAAAGCTAAGTAATTCAGCAGTGGTTTTGGCATAGCCCCCAAAACAATAATCATCCAGTATTTTCCAATTGCTTTTATGGGTGAGTTGACTGACATCTTGTTGTAAAAAATCACCTTTAAGTGCTGAAAATCCTAAAATTTCCTGCTGTGGTGAACTGGCGTTAATCAGCCCAGTGATTGTGCCACCTGTTCCTACCGCACAGCAAATCACATCATAATGATTTAAATCTTCTGTCGTTAAAATTTCCTGACAACCTTGTATAGCAAGCTCATTGGTTCCACCTTCAGGAATAATATAAGTGTTTGGATAATGTTGTGTTAATTCATCGATCCAGTCATGATTATTTTTTTGTCTATATTTTTCACGTGAAACAAAAACTAGCTGCATGCCCAACTGCTGTGCTGTCGTTAGAGTAGGGTTGAGCGGTTTATGCGCTAACTCCTCGCCCCGAATAATCCCGATGCTTTTAAATCCAAATAACTGTGCTGCATAGGCTGTGGCAGCGATATGATTGGAATACGCACCACCGAAAGTCAGAATGTGTTTTAGGCCAAGCTGACGTGCTTCAATCAAATTATATTTGAGTTTAAAAAATTTATTGCCAGAAATTTGTGGATGGATTAGATCAAGCCGTTTAACTGTAAGTTGAACAGATCCAGCAAAATCTAAACTTTGGTAGGGAATAGTTTGGGCAATACGATCAAACATGCTGATTTTTTAACTGAATGGGGGTATATGAGTAGCTTTGCTTTGAATTAAGCCTGTTCAAGATATTCTAATCAAACCTGTAAAGCAAGACAGGTTTGATTGAGTTTCATGTCTATTATTGGGGATAAATTTCTAGGCTTTAACTCAAGCCTTTTTAACTCAAGCTTTTCACTTAGGCGGATCATTGAGTGTTGGTATCGACAGAAGTCACCACAGACATCCCCGGTCGTAAAAATTCTAAACCTTTTTGATTGGGATCAATAGCAATCCGCACAGAAATACGCTGTACGACCTTGGTAAAATTACCTGTGGTGTTGTCAGGCTTAAGCACACTAAACTCAGCACCTGCAGCAGGTGAAATCTGTTCAATACGGCCAGTAAATTTTTGATGTTTCATAGCATCTACCGTAAATGTTGCTTTTTGCCCGATGTGCATATCAGCAATTTGTGTTTCTTTGAAATTGGCAATCACCCAGGTTTGTTGCGGAATTAGATACATTAACTGGGTACCAGCTGCAACATATTGTCCCACACGAGGAGTAACTTCGCCCAACTGTCCATCCATCGGTGCTGCAATCACGCTGTAGTCTTTTGTCGTTACCGCTTGATCAAATTGTGCCTTGGCATTGGTGACTTGTGCTTTTAAGCCCGATTGAGCCACTTGAGCTGTTTTTAACGCTTCTTGAGCAACCAATAC
This sequence comes from Acinetobacter sp. BIGb0196, assembly GCF_011759595.1. Taxonomy (NCBI): domain Bacteria; kingdom Pseudomonadati; phylum Pseudomonadota; class Gammaproteobacteria; order Moraxellales; family Moraxellaceae; genus Acinetobacter; species Acinetobacter sp. BIGb0196. The sequence goes on from NZ_JAAOZA010000001.1 coordinate 599,494, forward strand.
ATTGGCTTCCGCTTGTTTGAGTAAGGCTAAATTATTTTTTACATCCGCAGCCGCTTTGTCTTGTTCTGTTTTAGAGGTTGCGCCAGTATTTCCCAATTGTTGATAACGATTGAGTTGTGCTGTTGAAAGTTCATAACTTGCTTTGGCTTGTTCAACTTTGGCTTGTGCAGCCACAATATCTGCTTTGCGTTGTTCAATCGCTTGGGTTTGATTGACTAAAGTGGTATTGGCCTGATCAACACCTGCTTCAGCTTGAGTCACTTTCTGATCATAGGTTGTGGTATCAATATGCATTAACGGCTGCCCCTTTTTGACATGGTCAAAATCAGTCACCAATACATCTTTGACATAACCATTGATTTGAGAAGATAAAACTGTGGTTCTGCCTTTGATATAACTATTGTCGGTGGATTCTATGCTGCTATCAAAAGGGCCAATTTTCCATGCGCGCATAATCACAGCAATCCCCACCAACAAGACCAAGAGCATCAACAGCAATGTTCTTTTTGCAGTTGGGATAAGCTTACTGGATGGTGGTGGCGCTGCTGCTGTTGCAGGTGCTTGTGGTGGTGTAACTGCTGCTTGCTCTGTTGGTTTTTGATCTTGCGACATAAGAATTCTCAAATATTTTTTAATACATAGCGTGACATCATGGATCATCTGATTTCGGAATAGCCTGAGATCTGTCTAACTGCTATTGAGGACCTGTTGCTGTTTTTTGAGTTGATAGCGTGTCCAAGCAATATTAAAACTACTCCAAATCAACAGTAAAATGGCGAAAATTCCATTTAATGCAATCACATCATTATAGGCACGCACTTGCGCTTCTCGTGTCACAATCTGGTTTAAATTGCGATAAGCTTGGTTCTGTTCGAGTGATGCATCTAAAGTATATTTATTGGCTGCTTGCTGATAGGCTGCAAGTCGTTGCACCACCAATGGATCAGTGGGTGACAAGTCACTGACAATTTCAGCCCGATAATTTTGGGTGCGTAATTGTTGATAGGTTGAAAAGAATGAATTTCCAATTAAACCACCAAAGCTTTGTGTTGCAGAGAACAACACCACAAAAGTGACCATGTGTGATGGGCCTTTTTGTAAGGCGTTAATAATCCCTGTCAGCAACAATGGTCCGATAAACATACCACTGGCAAAGCCAACGATAAATTGGCTGCGGTAAAAGTTTTCTGGTCGTACATCACTGGTGAGGTGATAGTCTAAAGCGCAGGCGATAAGAACCAAGACCACAGCACCGACCAAGTGCCATGAGATGCGCTCTCTTTTAAAGGTCATGGCGCTAAAAACAGTGCCGAGCACAATGCCAAGAAAAATCACGCTATACAAGGTAACGAACTGATCAGGTCCCATGCCCATAGTTTTTAAAAAGTTAACAGCCGCGTAACTTTGCTCAGACATGAGCAAGCGAATCGCCAACGCACCAAACACAAATTTAAGTGTGGTGGCTGAACCTAGCCAACGGGTAATGATAAGCGGATTGACACGGTAATGTTCATAAGTCAGTCCGATAATAATAAGACAGAATCCTGCAATTAAGGCATACCCTAACCATTTGACTTCAAACCACCAAAGGATTGGGCCTTGGGTCAGGACGATACATAGCAGGGCAAAGCCAGGTGCGAGTAAGGCAAAAGTAAAGAAATCCTGTTTTTCAAAGACTTCGATTCTTAAGCTACGCGGCAGTTTTAAAGAAACCACCATAGCCAAACAACATATCGCTAAACCCAACTCAAAGGTATAGAGCACAATCCAGTCATTTACATCGACCAGAGATGGGGAAATGATCCATGCCAGTGGAATACCCAATTGTTGAAAGCCCAGCGCGAGATAAATTCCTCGCCCAAAGTTTTCTCGTTTAAAGGCCTGCATGATGTAGTACATGCCTAAAGAACTCAGGGGGGCGGCAACCAAACCGCTGATCACACGGACAAACAATGCCATTTCAAAGGTGTGCACAAAGATATGCAGCACCAACACACAAATAAAAAGCACTAAACCAATTTCAGAAAAAAGCCGTAACCCATATTGTTGCCGAGCTTTAAATAGAATCATGTTGGAACTAATATTTGCCATCACATAAGCTGCGGGAATCCATGCAGCCTCTGAAGGCGTTAGCGAGTATTCACCCTGAATAAGTGGTAAATTTGCGGTAATAAAACCATTACTTAAACTGCCTGAGATCGCAACAAACAGGCCAATAAAAAAATAAATCAGCTTCTTATGTGTTGGATGTGCAATAGCCGCAGGCGAGCCTGGTAATGTTGGACGTTCTTCAGGTGTCCAATCTGGGGCAGGTTCAAGTAAACGTGGCGATTTATCCATAATTGCCTCAATTATGCCTTGATGCCATCAATCAGTAAGTCAACTGCACGAGTGGCCAGTTGAACCTGTTCTTCATCGGTTAGTCCTTGAAAGGAAGCTCTTAGAATACCGGTAATTAGCGCATAATCTTTTGGGGTGAGATCTGGTCGGCAAATATGATGGGCAATGGCTTGATCAATCAGCGGTTGAAGAATTGCGTCACGCCGTTGATAAATATCCACCATACTTGGGTCATTACGATCAATCACACGCCAATATTCCATCAATGCGGTGAGATAAGGCAGATTCTCGACATGATTACGAATTAACCGAATCAAACCGTCAGGATATTCTGAAAAGCTTTTTGCCCGTTCATCTAGACGAGTTAATGCTTGTTCCATCAAGGCGATGACTAACTCACGGCGATCTTGAAAATTACGATAAAAGGTTGCTCGTCCAACGCCAGCTTCATCAATCACGAGCTGTAATGGCGCACGAATCCCTTGTTTACGGAATATTTTCAGTGCAGCATTGAGCAAATCTTCGCGATTTTGTGCCGCTTGTTTTTGACGTATACGCATAGGGAAAATTGCATTAAATTTTACTCTGATATTTAACGGACATTTTTGTCCGTTGTAAATTGCTAACTCTGTGGATTTTTGTAAATAGCAGCTTTAAAGTGAATGAGATTGGTTAGAATGACTTAGGTCAATGATTAATAAATCGTATAAATAGGTTTAGATTTCTAAATATTTACCCTTTAAAATAAAACAATAAGTGTGCTGAAATTGTGAAAATTTTTAAAAATATTGTTATTTCGATCTGCTGCATCAGTGTATTGGTGTTAAATGCCTGTACGCCATCTGAGAAAAAAGCAGATCAGGCCGCATCTTCAAGAAAATCATCAGATCATCAGATTGAACAACAATTCAAGCTTTGGAAGGCGCAACAAGACCCCCAATTATTGGCAGATTATTATCAGTTTATGTCGCAGTATTTAAAACATCCGCCTAGTCTGATGGAGCTGACAACCAGCCGAAACTATATGCCAGAACAGTGTTACTCAAAACGTTTTGCCATTCCACCTAAAGCCTTTTGGAAAAATGTGGTGAGTAGTTTGCAATTGGTGGAAAAGTTAAATCGAAATGAATATTTTAAAACATATACGATTTCAGCAATCTATCGTGCCCCTGAATTAAATAAATGCATAGGTGGGGCGGAAAAAAGTAAGCATTTAAGTAATTATGCCGTTGATTTTCATGTGCTATCACCCAAAGAAACCATTAAAAAAGATCGCGAATTATTGCTTAAAAAAATGTGTCATTTTTGGCAAGTGGAAGGCAAAAGTTATAAAATGGGTTTAGGTGTTTATGGTAATAATCGCTATCATATTGATACCCAAGGATATCGTACTTGGGGTAAGGACTTTAAATCGAAAAGTTCGCCGTGTCTAAAAAGTTAAAATTGTATTTTTGAGCAAGAATTGAACTTGAATCTATATTAAAAAATGTTGAGAGATTGGGAACGTTATGTATGTTGAACATAGGGTCTGCTGACAATTCGTCTATGTTTGCGACTACGTGTGTTTTTTAGACGATACTAGGCGCGAAATAGGAAATTTAGTCATTCTAAATGAGTAGTTTGTAACGACGTAACGTCAAAAACACGCTAGTCCCGAAGGGTTGTGGCTAAAATTATCTCAGCCTACGTTATGAAACTCGAAAATAGTCTCGCTATTCTCTTCGTTTCCTGCCTTGACTGCTCAATTTTAACCTACAACGCAAGCCATTTATGAAATGTCTACAGACCCTAATAAAGGGTTGTTTATTTGCTCTGCCTTTTTTCAGTAGTTATTCTGCTTTTGCGCAAGCTGATGCTGCTGTCGAAGTTGACCCTGAATACGAAGTATTGGGGCGTGCAGGAAAACTGAAAATTCAAAAAGAGTCTTGCACTCAGTATGGTTCTAGTTGTGACTATGTACTCTATGATGCTAAAGGAAAGAAGCAGGTATTAATGGAAAAATGGAGTAAAACCGCAAATGTTTATCAATTTAATCCAAATTTAATGGGTTTTTTGTTGGGGCTAACAGGAAGTGAGTATAATCTCACTGTGATTAACGATAAAAATCAACAAAAAGATTATGGCAGTTTTCTTGCGATGAATGGGCAGCAAAGTTGTTTTGTAACTTTTGAATCGAATTTAAAAAATATGCCAAATTCATTGGTATTTTATAGTATTCCTGATTTTCGGGTACGTTTAGTGCTCAACAACAAAGTGCCACAGTTTAAAAAGCTGAACTATCCTGCAACGGCAAATTTTGAGGATAATGGTGATTTTTCATTTAACTATAATATCAAGATCGGAAACGAGATGGGGGTACAGGATGTTATCATTCAAAACCCTTGTCAGTCTGATTATCGGGTGATCATGAGTTAATATAAATAAAATAAAGTTATTAATTTTATTAAAATTCATCATTTTTATTTTTGAATTGAGTTGTCTATTGTCGTTTTATTCAACAAGAGGACACGACAATGACCACTCAACAGCAAGTTAATCAGGCACAATATCAAAATAAATCAGAAGCATACTTAAATAGCCAAGTACATGCACAAGGCATTGAGTTTGAAAAAATGCAAAATTTAATCCAACAGCATCAATTCAAACGAGTTTTGGATCTAGGCTGCGGTGGTGGGCATGTCACTTATCAGATTGCAGCATTCATTGAGCAAGTAATTGCCTATGATATTACGCCTGAAATGGTCAATCTTGTGACCATGCAATCTCAACAAAAGGGATTCGATCATGTCATAGGGAAGGTTGGTGCAGCAGAGCAATTGGATTTTCCTGTTGAGCATTTTGATTGTGTGATCAGTCGTTATTCTGCGCATCATTGGCAAAGTATCACTCAAGCAATTCATGAAATTTATCGTGTATTACGTGCTGATGGCAAAGTGATCCTGTTTGATATTATTGGCAACTCTAACCCTATTTTAGACACCTTTATTCAGACCATAGAAACCATTCGTGATCCAAGCCATGTTCGAAATTATAGTTTGGCGGAATGGGTACAAATCGTAGAACAAGCAGGCTTTAAGGTAGAAACCATTGAAAAGCAAAGTTTAAAGTTAAATTTTCAAAGTTGGGTGGAGCGTATGCAAACACCAGTAGAGGGCATCAATACCATTCGCTATTTGCAGTCCAAAGCCGCTGATCAAGTACAACAGTATTATCAGATTCAGCAAGATGGCACATTTACCAGTGAAGCTGTATATTTGGTATTGAGTAAAACTTGATTAGAAATCTGATGTCAAAAAAAATAATCAATACAATATTTCCGATATTATTTAGCATGATGGTCTATTCCAGCAGTAGTTATGCTGAGCAGATTCATCGAATAGTGGCCAAGATAGGGCAATTTTCAGTCATTCAGCAAACATGTGATGAAGATGCAAATTATCATTGTGATTTTGTACTCTATGAAGGCGATGACTATAGATTACCTTTGGTCATGGACTGGGAGCGTGGTTTAAATGTTGAAAACCAAACCGAGGATTTCTTGCATTTAAGCTATGGCTATACCTTTAATGTTCATCATAGTCTTTTCATCTCGAAGGCGGGGATCGTTCAGGCTTTAGACAACGTTGTTGCTGTGGATGAAAACACTGAGTGTATCGCCCGATTTGAATTAAAAAATGCGCCTACGATTATTTTCCAAAAAGTATTTACTGCAAAAGTTTTAAATAAAATTCAATTTCAACCAGAGCAATACTCTAAAATTGAGTCTGTAAGCGTAGATGCTTTTCAATATTTTAGTGACATGGAATTTGATGGAAATGGTGGCTTTCACTATCGTTACAAAAATAAAAATGGTGAAGATCAAACTGTTTTAATGATAGATCCTTGTGAGGTATAGCAACTTTCTATAGAGATAGACACCTTTTGAAATAAAAAATAGCTGTATTTTTAATCAGAACTGTTATGCTCGAACTATAAATAAAACAAAAAATGGAGGAGATGCCATGAAAAAGCTATCCATCAGTTTGAGTGTAATACTTGCAGTATTTTTGGTTGGGTGTGAAAAGAAACCACCTACACCAACAAAAACTGAAGTTCGTTCAATCCATATCGCTGGTATGCCTGTGTATGAAAAAGACTATCGTCTCAGTGTTCGTTCAGTGGATTCACAACCCTGATTTTTATTCAAAATATAAAAACGAGTGCATCAAAAGAGGATGCACTCGTTTGGTTTTAATTCAATTTAACTCAGTTGATTTTAAATGAATTAATGAAAAACAGTTTCTAAAGCTTTTAGTCCGACTTTAGGATCAAGTAATCCATTATAGATATCAGGAATTTCACGTTCTACGTCAAAGAACTCATAAATTGCAATCATGGCACCACGAACAGAATATTCAACTGTAAAAACCACATCATCTTCAATTTCAACAAATTGTCCCAAGAATGCGAAGTTTTGTGAGCCTTGTGGAATAACCTGTGGGCGGTCACCAGGCTTACGGCAAGCAAATAAAGCTGATGCATAAGGCATCATGGCTGTTGTTACAATAGTGTTTGCTAGAACATGTTCAAGAATGTCATCAAAGCCGAGTTGTAGAATCAGTTCAGTGAGTATTTCATTGCCTGTTGCTTGTGACATCGGTTTTTTGATGTAGTCACCTGTTTGATCAATTTGGAAACCATAGCCCCAGAGGGTAAAGGTGCCTTCTGGTAAATTTGCAAAATGCGGTTGAGCTGGCACCACAATCGATAAATGCCAACCAGATTCAAACCAAGTCATCAGTGCCCCAGTACCTGGCTGGTTGCCTGTGTAATCAATGATGCGATTTAACAGAACATCGTCTTTCATGGTGAGTGTAAAAGACTCCCATTTATGTTCATCAATGTTGCCATAAAAGGTCATTGGTCGGCCAAAGTCCAGTGCTTTTTTCGCAAGGGTTTCCCATAAGGTCCAACCATGATCAAGTCGATCACGAATAAGCGCTGGAATATCATCATTCCCTGCATAACGAGAATCTGCTGTAATTGAACCTAAAGTAAATATTGCAAGATCATTCTCTTGAAGGTTGATTTGCTCAGTACCTTCAGGAAGGTTGACATACAAGCGTGTTGCACGACGTTCTAGGGTTACATCATCGGTTTGAAAGTCTGCATCTGTCACATAATTACCAAAACGAACATCTACGCCTTGTTCAAGCAACCAACGTTGTAGCGGCAAAATCATGGAATCATATTGGTTGTATTTGGTTCTTTTTACCCCAGCGAGGGTATGAATACGTGGTAACTCTTGGATAAAACGTAAGAAATAGCGACGAAGTTCTGCTGCACTGTGCCATTTTTGGAAGGCAAATGTCGTACGCCACATACGCCAAAAGTTTGTTTCAAAGAAGGTCTCATCAAAAAATTCATCAATACGACGGCTGCCAATTTTTTCTTCTTTCGCTGCCAATAAGCGTAACATTTGCGCGCGATGGCGTGTATTTAAACCCAGTTTAGCGGCATCTGAAATTACATGCTGCGCATTAATTAAACGGGCTTGTGCATGGGTTTTGACTTGCTCATTGAACTCACGACATTCTTCACGAACAGAAATTTCAGGATTTTCTAAGGATGGAATACTCGAAAATAAGTCCCAAAGACATAAATATGTTTCATCTGTCAGCATCCGCCCGCCACGGGTAACCCATGCTTGTGCAGCATGTGGCGTATGGCCGCCATCCATTGAACCACCTGAGACATCTAACTCTTCGAGAATGTGAATATTTTTAGCCGGTACTTTGGCATCACGTATGGCAAATGCGGCAGCTGCCATTCCAGCAATTCCACCGCCAATGATCCACAAATGTGCTTGGCTTGCATCTAAGCGGTTGGTTTTATTGTTGTGCATTTTTTACCCCTGAGTATAAATATTGATTTTGGATAATTTAAAACCATAGTTTTATTATGGTTTTTTATAGCCTATAAATACATGAAAATGGAAGTTAATTTTTGTGATTAATGTTGTCTATTTTATGGCTTTTTAGGATATTTTATATACCTTGATGATTTTATTGATATAATTAAAATATTGAAAAATAAATTTTTTATTGAGTTTTTACTCTAAAAACATTTGTTTACTCTGTTTGTGGTGATAATACACAAGTGTACTTAAATTTATGATTGAAATTTTGATGAATTTGCATTGAATAAAAGTGTAATCGCGAAATAATAAAGATTTTTATATCTTCAAAAATCGGTTGTAGCGTAAAATATCTATTCTTAAAAATAGTCTAGGTCGGGGTGTCTCTTGGAATCATTATTGATTTTAGGTTCAATTGCATTGGCATTAATGCTAGGCGCAATTAGCCCTGGTCCTACATTTGTTTATGTGGCTAAAAATTCAATTGCGATTTCTCGTAAACATGGTCTGTTTACCGCTTTAGGGACAGGCACGGGCGCAGCTTTATTTGGTTTTTTAGCTGTAATGGGATTACAGGCAATCTTATTGGCTGTACCTTCTGCATATTTAGCTTTAAAAATTTGTGGTGGTCTATATTTACTTTGGCTGGCTTATAAAATTATTAAACATGCTAAAGATCCTATGGCGCAGGCATCTGACTCATCCACGGTGATGAGTTATCAACAAGCGTTTCGTTTAGGTTTAATTACCCAGTTAAGTAATCCTAAAATTGCGATTATTTTAGCCAGTATTTTTACTGCGCTTTTACCCAAAGAAATTCCAACATATTTTTATTTTGTTTTGCCTATCTTGTGCTTTTTTATCGATGCAGGCTGGTATTCACTAGTTGCAGTGGCGCTTTCAGCAGAAAAGCCGCGCCGTGTTTATTTAAAGTTTAAAAAAGTCTTCGATCGAGTCGCAGGCGGTGTCATGACATTACTTGGTTTAAAGTTAATTTTTGGTATGAAATGATTGTTTTTACGAGTAAAAATAGTTATACATTTTATCAGTAGATCTCATTTGTTAAAAATTAATTAATAGTGTGTTTAGTTTGTGTTATATATATTCATTATAATGGTTTAGACCTTAGAGATGTAATTTTGAAAAAAATATTATTGATTGCTGCCTTAAATGGCTTGGTACTTACAGCTTGTTCTACCACTGAAAGCTCTAAAACCATCCAAGCACCTCAAGTGGCTGTAGCGACTTCAGCGGTTAAATATTCAGGTGCGAAAACAGCAGTTTCGATTGGTAAGTTTGATAACCGCTCAAGTTATATGCGTGGAATCTTCTCTGATAATGTCGATCGTTTAGGCGGTCAAGCAAAAACGATTTTAGAAACGCACTTGCAACAAACAGGATATTTTTCAGTCTTAAATCGAGACAATTTATCAGAGCTGCAACAAGAGGCTGGTTTTGGTAAAGCATCTCAATCCATTAAGGGTGCACGTTATGTGCTCACTGGGGATGTATCTGAATTTGGACGTAAAGAAGTGGGTGACCATCAATTGTTTGGGCTATTAGGGCGTGGTAAAACTCAAATTGCCTATGCAAAAGTCAATATTAATGTTGTCGATGTAAAAACAGCAGAAGTTGTCCATTCTGTGCAGGGTGCAGGTGAATACGCGCTCAGTGAACGCGAAATTTTAGGTTTTGGTTCTACAGCATCTTATGACTCAACCTTAAATGGTAAGGTTTTAGATCTGGCTGTACGCGAAGCAGTTAATCACCTTGTCACAGATATTCAAACAAACAAGTGGTCCGTACAATAGGTTTGAATAAATGAAACGGGTTTTATTATTCTTAAGTTTTTTTACAACGTTAACTTTGGTTGGGTGTGCATCTGGACCACAGTCTTTATATAGCTGGGGCGGATATCCACAGCAAACCTATTTAATGCTGGCGGTTCCAGAAAAAACTTCGCCTCAGCAACAAATTTTAGCGCTTGAAAAAGATGTTGAGAAAGCAAAAGCAAAAAATGCCGCAGTTCCGCCAGGTTTATATGCGCATTTGGGCTTGTTAAATCTTAATATTCAAAATGGCCCACGTGCAATTGAATATTTTGAGTTAGAGCGCCAAATTTATCCTGAGTCAACCGTATTGATGGATCGTTTATTGAAGAAGATGACCACTCAATCGACTGAGGTAAATCCCAAATGAAAAATATGAAACAATTATTTGTACTTGGTTTACTGATGATGCTTTTCACCGGTTGTGCGGTATCACCTAAACAGAATCGTGATTTAGCAGCATATCGTGAGCATATCCCTAAGTCGATTTTGGTACTTCCTCCAATCAATGAGTCTCCTGATACGCGTGCAACCTATGGATATTGGTCAACAGTAACATTGCCTGTGGCTGAGGCTGGTTATTATGTATTTCCAATTTCTGTTGTTGACACCATGTTTAAAGAGAATGGGGTGACCAATGGATTTGATGCTCAAGCAATTCCACCTCAAAAGTTAAAAGAGATTTTCGGAGCAGACGCCGCGTTATATATTAAAGTTAAAGAGTATGGTTCTAAATATCAGGTGATTCAATCTGTAGCTGCAGTTTCAGTAGAAGCCAAACTTGTAGATTTGCAAACTGGAACATTACTCTGGCAAGGTGAGCAGCGACTTCAGCAAGCCAATGATAATAGCAATGCAGGTTTGATTGGCGCGCTGGTCGGTGCTTTAGTTGATCAAATATCCAATCATTTGTCAGACAAAGCCTATACTTTATCCAGTACTGTAAGCTCGCAATTATATTCACCAAGTCTAAATCAGCAAAAAGGTCTGTTATATGGACCACGATCTCCAAACTTCACCCAAAATGCGGTGAAACCTTAAGCACTGGTACTGTTTGCGAGCATCAAATAAAAACCCCAATTTAAAAATTGGGGTTTTTATGTTTAAAGCATATTGCTGATTAGTGCACCATAGAAATCTTGTCTAAGAAGAATTTGGTTCTTTCATGACGCTCATCCGGCTTATTAAAGAAGTCATCTGTTGCACAGTCTTCTAAAATCTTGCCTTGATCCATGAAAATAACTCGACTTGAGACTTTACGAGCAAAGCCCATCTCATGAGTTACACACATCATGGTCATGCCTTCTTTTGCCAATTGACTCATGACTTCAAGCACTTCACCCACCATTTCAGGGTCTAATGCCGAAGTAGGTTCATCAAATAACATGCACACTGGATCCATACACAGACCACGGGCAATCGCAACACGCTGTTGCTGACCACCAGACAGTTGACCTGGGAACTTATTTTTGTGGGCTGCCAAACCAACGCGATCTAAATATTGCAACGCTTTTTTCTCAGCCTCTGCTTTAGAACGATTTAAAACCTTAAGTTGCCCAATGGTTAAATTATCCAAAACAGTCATATGTGGGAACAATTCAAAGTGTTGGAAGACCATTCCCACACGAGAACGGAATTTTGCCAGATCAGTTTTTGAGTCTTTTAACGCTGTTCCATCAACAACAATATTGCCTTCTTGGAACGGTTCTAATGCATTTACAGTTTTAATCAGTGTAGATTTACCAGAACCTGAAGGTCCACACACCACCACAACTTCACCTTTTTCAATTGAAGTGGTGCAATCTGTAAGAACTTGAAAATCTCCATACCATTTTGAGATATGTTGTATTTCTATCATTGGCATATTGATTCTCCAATTATCGAATTATTGCTATTTTTTGATGTAAACGCTTCACAAGTCGTGAAAGCGCAAAGGAGATACAGAAGTAAACAACTGCTACAATCAGGTAGAAAGTTGCTTTGGTTTCAGCACCGTAGGTATTTGCTAAGGTATTGGCATTGCCCAAGAAGTCTGGCGCACTAATCACGTAAACTAATGATACATCTTGGAAAAGTACGATAGATTGAGTCAAAATGACAGGTAGCATGTTTCTAAAAGCTTGTGGCAACACCACATTGGACATGGTTTGTCCATAGGTGAAACCAAGTGCATAACCTGCATTGACCTGACCTTTGGAAACAGACTGAATCCCTGAACGGACAATTTCTGAAAAGAATGCTGCTTCAAAAATTGCAAAGGTCACCACACTTGAAAACAGTGGGCCATAATAGGTATCTGACTGAAACTCAAAAATCTTTGGCAATAAGAAATAGAAAATGAAGATGACTTGAATCAGTGGTACACCACGGAAGAAATCGACATAAACTTTAGCAAAATTACTGGCGACTTTATTGTTGGATAAACGCATCATGGCCAAAGGTGTGCCAATCAGAATCCCGCCAATAATCGATAAAATCGTCACCGTAACGGTAAATTTAAACCCTGCGATCAGCGTTTGAATAACATCTTGATTTTGTAAAATACTAAAATCCATGACTATTTACCCCCCGAGCCTAGACCAGGAACAGCCATACGTTTTTCAATCCAAGCCATGATCAATTTAATGGTATAGGTAATGACTAAGTAAACTGGTGTCGAAAGAATAAGAATAACAATATCTTGGGATGTTTCTTCACGCATGGTTTTGGTATAAGCAAAGAAGTTCAAAACACTCAGTGCATAAAGCACGGCAGAGTTTTTGAAAATATTCATTGCTTCAGAAGTGAGCGTTGGCCAAACAATACGATAAGCGACAGGGAGAATGACATAGCGATAACTTTGGCTTTGATTTAAACCAATTGCAAAAGCTGCATTTTTTTGTCCATTTGAAACCGTATTAATACCTGAACGTACTTGTTCAGCAATACGTGCTGCAGTATATAGACCGAGTGCGAACACCCCAACCACGGCGGGATTGTCATTGAGAATATTTTGCCACCATCCACCATGAACCATCTCACCACTACCAGTACTTAAGCTGAGTGGCAGTAATTGTGGGAATACAAATGCCCAGAAAAACAGTTGAACGATCAAGGGGATATTTCGGAAAAGTTCGACGTAGCAGGTACCAATAAATGAAAGTGGTTTATTGGGTAACGTACGTAAAATCCCGATGAGAGATCCAAGAAGAAATGCAATGAAAAATGCAGCAATCGCGGTCCAGACCATGGTCCAAACACCTGAGCCTAGAAGTTGTAGCCAGGTTGGTGCATCTGCAACAGGGGAATAACTTTCACCACCAATCGCTTTACAGACAGATTCAGCCCATGCAGCTTTATCAAGACTATATTCATTCGAGGGGAGACAATATGCTGTCCAGTTAAGTGAGCCTACGGACATGTGTGCTCCTTGTATTTTTAATTTTATAAAAATTTATAGACCAGACTTTAAACCGAATCTGATCTATAAACCGTTGTTTTAAACTACGTTATTAGTTAATACCAGCATCCGTAGGATTAGCTTTAAGCTTTAAATATGATGAGCTCATTGGCATATTTAAATTGACATTTTTAGGTGCAATTGGTGATTGGAACCATTTTTTATATAGCGCCGCCATTTGACCATTTTTCCACATTGTTGTTACTGTTTTATCTGCGATTGCTTTATATGCTGCATCGCCTTTCGGTAACATAATGCCATATGGTTCAGAAGAAAGTACTGGACCTACAATTTTAAAGTCTTTTGGATTTGATGATTTTGCAATTAACCCTGCAAGAATATTGTCATCCATCACAAATGCTGCAGCACGGCCAGAAGCGACCATGGCAAATGAGTCTGAGTGGTCTTTACCATAAACGTTGTTTACGTTGACTTTTTCGCCTTTCTCACCCATTTTGATGTATTTGTCAGATGTAGTCCCTTGGGTGGTTACAACTGCTTTACCATTTAAATCTGCAATTGTTTTAATTGGTGCACTGGCTTTAACTGCCATGCGTACTTCTGTTGCATAATAGTTGGTTGAGAAGCTTACCTGTTGTTGGCGTTGAATAGAGTTTGTTGTCGTACCGCACTCCATATCGATATTGCCTGCCAACATTTCTGGAATACGCGTAGAAGAGGTAACTGCTTTATATTCAACTTTAAGATTTGGCATCTTGAGCGTTTTTTTCAGCTCATTGGCAAAGTTATTACAAATATCAACAGCGTATCCCATTGGTTTACCACCAATCACATAAGAAATCGGATCAGATGACTCACGGTAACCAATGATCACTTTCCCTGATTGTTTGATCTTTGCTAATGTATCTGCTGCTTGAACCTGTGAAAAAGCACCGCCAGCCATAAGTATACCAAGCGCTGTGGTTAAAACTTTTTTTGATAGTGTTTTTGTAGATAGTGTCATTTGAGTTCTCCATTACATGATTTTTTTGGCAGTTTAAGCCGCTCGTTTCTAAAATTAAGCAGTTATCGTGCCAAACCTTTTCCTTGAAACTACGATTCATCATATTTCTTTATATCATTATTTTTATACTCACTATTCCAATAAGTAAAGGATAAAAATAATAAATTTCACAAACTAGAAATGTGACTGGTCTCACAAAGTGGAACCTATTTTATTTAAATATTTTGAAATAAATAGCCCTAAAGCCATTTATTTTTGCTTATAGGTTTTAAATCTCTATTTATATAATTGATGACTATTTCAACAGATCTGGATCGAAGGTCTTTTTAAAGAATTGAATAAAAAAACGACATAATTAAAATTTATCTTTAATTGATAAATAACAAACATTTTTATGTAACGTATTCATTTTTTTTACTGGTCCTAATCCCTTTCCTGTGATATAAAAAATCAGTAGGCATGAATTTTGCATTGCTTATTCACATAAGATGAAATGAAATAATACAGTGTGGGAATTATGGGTATGAAGTTATCGGTTGGATTAAAAGTTGCAAATTCGTTGTCGCTTACGCCACAACTGCAACAAGCCATTCGATTACTGCAATTATCGAGTTTGGAGCTTGAGCAAGAAATTCAAATTCAACTTGATAGTAATCCTTTGCTTGAAAAAGTTGAAGAAGAGACACATGAAAGCCCTGAAAATGTAAAACAAGAACAACAAGAATATGAGCTTTCAGATTCTTTAAATGCCAACCACTTACCTGATGAACTGCCTGTAGATACAGATTGGGATGATGTCTATACCCATCAATCAACTGCAATGGAGCGCCCAGAATTTGAAGATCGTGAAGATAATCGTCATTCAGAAGCATCATTAAAAGAACATATGTTGGGGCAAGTCAATTTATTGCATTTTTCTCCAGTGGATAAATTGATTGCGTATTGCATTGTCGATGCTTTGGATGAAAAAGGATTTTTGGCTGCCGATATTGAAGAAATTGTTAGCTCAGTACAGCATCTACTACAACAAATGGATTATGACATTGAAGTTGAAGAGGATGAAGTTCTGGTTGTTTTAAAACATATTCAACGCTTAGAACCGATTGGTATTGGTGCTCGTAGTCTTGCAGAATGTCTTTTTGTGCAAATTGAGGCTTTAGCTACCACCACACTGTTTAGGAAAGAAGCGCTGATGTTGTTGAAACATTATGAGCTTTTGGTCAGTAATGACTTAAATAAACTGATTAAGCAAACGGGTTTAAATGCTGAGTTATTAAAGTCAGCAATTGATTTATTGAAAACCCTTAAACCTTATCCGGGTGCTGAATTTGAGCAAAAAGAATCAGATTATCAAATTCCAGATGTGGTGGTGTCCAAGAAAAATGACCATTGGTATGTTCAACTGAACCCAGATATTTTACCAAAACTTCGAATTAACTCATTTTATTCAGGCATGATTAAACGTGCTGATCAAAGTGATGATAATCAATATTTACGCAATCAAATGCTTGAAGCAAAAAACTTTATTAAAAGTGTCGATGAACGTCACAAAACTTTATTAAAAGTTGCAAGTTGCATTGTGCAACATCAACGTGAGTTTTTAGAAATCGGTGCTGAAGGAATGAAACCTTTGGTTTTGCGAGATGTTGCAGAAGAAGTGGAATTACATGAGTCAACAGTTTCCCGCGTCACCACCAATAAGTTTTTACTGACACCTCGTGGTCTATTTGAGCTGAAATATTTCTTTTCGAGTCACGTTGGAACCACTTCTGGAGGAGAAGCATCGTCGACGGCCATTCGAGCAAAAATCAAAAAGCTTGTTGCAGATGAAAACCCGCGTAAGCCGTTGTCAGACAATACAATTGCCAATTTATTAAAAGAAGAGGGGATTGATGTGGCACGACGGACAGTCGCAAAATATCGTGAATCGTTACATATTCCGTCTTCATCTGACCGAAAAGTGTTGATCTAAATTTTAAAGTGTGGCTATTCTAATTGTTCATTATGACGAAATAATGAATCGCTTTTTGTCTTTTGGAGTAACTTAAATGATTGCATGATATTGAGCACAGTTTCTTCCTTGGTGAATGCTGTCATGAGATCGTTTGGGTTATGACTTTCATATTCCTATATAAGGAGAGGGATAAAGCTATGCAAATTACAATCCGTGGACATCACTTAAGTATTACACCAGCAATAGAAGAAAATATTCGAGATCGATTTACCCAGATGACCAAGCATATTGATCAGGTCAATAGTATGCAGGTCAAGCTGAGTAAAGATCATCAATTGGATAAAAGATCAAAAAAAGGCAGTGCAAATCATATTGCTGAGGCAATTGTTCGTTTGCCGGGTATAGAGCTTTTCGCCCAAGCGAGCGCTGATGATATGTATAATGCGATTACAAAATTGACAGATAAATTAAAAAGGCAATTAGATAAGCATCGGAAAATGCAGTTGGATTATCAACCAATGGAAATTTTAGCGACATAAAATTGATATTTTAAAAGAGGTTGAAAAGACCTCTTTTTTTTATCTATATTTTTTGTACAAGTTAATGAATTATTTCGGTGAGTTATAGTAAAATATCCGGTTTTTACACTGTCAGTCCTATAAGAGGTCGATGCAATGAATAGTGAACAGCTCACTGAAATCTTAAAAGCAGCTTTTCCTGATGCTGAAGTTGCTGTCAGTGGACAAGCAGGTAAATTTGACCTCCGTATTGTCGACAATCAGTTTGAAGGGAAACGTCCTGTTCCTCGTCAACAAGCTGTTTACGCGCCACTTAATTCTTATATTGCCAGTGGTGAGGTACATGCGGTAACTATTCGTGCAATGACTAAAGAAGAATGGCGCAAAGCCAGTATGTTTGGAGCTTAAGCGTCAATGGATAAATTTGTCATTCAAGGTGGTGTAAAACTCGAAGGTGAAGTTCGTATTTCTGGTGCGAAAAATGCGGCTTTACCTTTATTGGCTGCAATGATTCTTGCAGATACACCGATTACATTAAAAAATGTTCCAGATCTAAAAGACGTTCGTACTTTAGTTAAGCTGATTGGTGGTTTAGGTATCACCATGAGTTATGAGGGCGAAACGGTTATCGCGGATACCTCTACACTGGATAATCAGTTTGCACCTTATGAACTGGTTAAAACCATGCGTGCATCTATTTTGGTGCTCGGGCCACTGTTGGCGCGCTATGGTAGTGCAAAAGTTTCACTTCCTGGTGGTTGTGCAATTGGTTCACGCCCTGTTGATCAGCATTTAAAAGCCTTAGAAGCTTTGGGTGCACAAATTGAGGTCGAAGCAGGTTATGTTCACGCCAAAGTGGATGGCCGTTTAAAAGGCGGTGAAGTCATCTTCGATATGGTGACTGTAGGTGGAACCGAAAATATTTTAACTGCAGCAGTATTGGCAGAGGGTGTTACAACAATTCGTAATGCGGCGCGCGAACCTGAAATTACAGACCTTGCACTAATGCTTATTAAAATGGGTGCAAAAATTGAAGGTTTAGACACAGATACCTTAGTGGTCACTGGTGTTGAAAGTCTCCATGGCTGTGAATATTCAGTGGTTGCTGACCGTATTGAAACCGGTTCATATTTGGCCGCGGCAGCAATTACGGGCGGTAAGGTAAAAACCACACATACTGACCCAAATCTTCTTGAATCTGTTTTAGATAAGTTTGAAGAAATGGGTGCAGAAGTCACACGCGGTGAAGACTGGATCGAATTGGATATGCTGGGGAAACGTCCGAAGGCTGTCAGCTTCCGTACCTTGCCACATCCAGAATTCCCAACGGATATGCAAGCACAGATCATGGCGGTAAATGCCATTGGACGTGGTTTTGCAACAATTTCTGAAACGATTTTTGAAAATCGTTTTATGCATGTACCTGAGTTAGCTCGTATGGGCGCAAATATTCAGGTTGAAGGTAATGATGCTGTTGTGACAGGTGTGGAAAAATTATCTGCTGCACCTGTTATGGCAACTGACCTACGTGCTTCGTTTTCTTTAGTTTTGGCTGCTTTAGCTGCTGAAGGGGAAACCATCATCGATCGTATTTATCATATTGATCGTGGTTATGAAGATATCGAAGCAAAGTTACAAGGTCTAGGTGCCCAAATTAAGCGAGTGAGCGAGTAAGTTAATGAGCGATATGAGAAACGATGATCCTAACTTTGACGTAATGGGCAATTTTGATCATGGTTTAACTTTGGCATTGAGTAAAGGGCGTATTTTAAAAGAAACGTTGCCTTTACTTGAAACTGCTGGAATTAACTTATTGGAAGATCCTGATAAATCTCGTAAGTTAATTTTTCCAACCACACACAAATCCGTTCGTATTTTAATCTTGCGTGCTTCTGATGTGCCAACGTATGTTGAGAATGGCGCCGCGGATATTGGTGTAGCGGGTAAAGATGTGTTGATGGAACATGGCGCTCAAAATGTCTATGAACCATTAGATTTAAAGATTGCCAACTGTAAATTAATGACCGCCGGTAAAGTGGGCATGGTTCGTCCTAAAGGACGTTTAAAAATTGCCACCAAGTATGTAAATTTAACCCGTCAATATTATGCAAGCTTAGGTGAGCAAGTTGATGTGATTAAACTTTACGGCTCAATGGAATTAGCCCCATTGGTTGGTTTGGGTGATTATATTGTCGATGTAGTGGATACCGGAAATACATTACGTGCCAATGGTCTAGAGCCTCTGGAAGAAATCTGTAAAGTCTCTTCACGTTTAATTGTCAATAAAGCCAGCTTTAAGCGTAAGCAAACTTTATTAAATCCAATTCTTACTCAGCTTGAAAAAGCAGTAGAAGAACGTCAAAAGAACAATTAATTCATTTAGGTTTGATCGATAAAGATACCGTCTAATTTTAGGCGGTTTTTTTATGCAATTTATGTTAAAAAATAACCATCCATGATTTAAAAAAAAGAGTTTATGAAAACACCTCAACAGCGCAAAGAACAATCTATTTTAAAACTTAAAAAGTATTCAATTCCTTATATTGACTGGTTACCTGTGATCGAATCTGCTGAAGACGTGCAAGCACGCAGTGCAGAACAGATTGCAAAACGTGCGATTGCTTGTTTGTGGGTGATTCAAGTCGCATGTGATCTGAATAATGATCAATATGATGATGAAACACAGCTATTTGTATTTGATATTTTGAAGAAAATGCAGGTCCTAGATGCTTTAACAGAGAAAGAACAGGCAATTTTAAATCGTGAGGCTTCAGCGCAAGATATCATCAATATGGTGTGGAAATATGAGGCATATTGGGTATTGTTATGGGCTGTGGGGATTGTGGCTGAGTTAAGTTATCCAGCAGATATCGTTGATTGTGATTTTGCTATTCAAGCTGTATCGTCGTGCGATACCTTTGCTGAATTTATGGCAAAAGTACAGTTGCGGGATAGCGAAGAAATTTTAGATCAGGCTGATTTAATCTATCGTTATGATTGGGCATGTGTAAATGCGCGTTTAAAGCAACAGGATGCACCTGAAAATTTAAATTCATCTATTGTTGTGGAACGGCATGGTGCATTGAACTGGCTGATTCAGGCTGATAGTGACTGGGATCATCCTGATGTGAGTACCTAAATAAAAATTTGCTGTGTCAAAAGTTTTTTGCAATCAAACTTTCCTATTAAAGTAAGTTGAAATGTTGCGGTGATGTTGCCCACAAGATACTCAAAACAAGGTAAACTAAATCTTTCTTAAACAACCTTGTGGGTAAATTGATGCGACGTTTATCGACTCAAGAGCAGAACTTTAAACAAGTCTTTGCTGACTTGTTAGCTTTTGAAACAGTGAGTGATCCTGAGCTTTTAAAAACAGTAGACCAAATTATTGCAGATGTGCGTCAACATGGCGATGCACATGTACTTAAACTCACTCAACAGTTCGATCGACATCCAGCGCATCAATTTTCAGATTTAGAACTGACACAAGAACAACTTAAAGTTGCATTTGAGGGTTTAACTTCAGAAGTACGTGAAGCTTTGGAAATGGCAGCCAATCGGGTTCGTTCATTTCATGAGGCTCAAAAACAAGAAGGTTGGTCCTATGTGGATGAATTAGGAAATACTCTTGGTCAAAAAGTTACCCCTTTAGACCGTGTTGGTATTTACGTTCCAGGTGGTTTGGCTTCTTATCCATCCTCTGTGCTGATGAATGCTTTACCCGCGCACGTGGCTGGGGTAGCAGAAATTATTATGGTGGTACCTGCGCCAAATGGTGATTTAAATCCTTTGGTATTGGCGGCTGCTTATTTAGCGGGTGTAAGTCGTGTGTTTACGATTGGCGGTGCGCAAGCAGTTGCCGCACTTGCTTATGGAACAGAAACGATTCCAGCGGTAGATAAAATTACAGGACCGGGTAACCGTTTCGTTGCTGCCGCAAAACGTGCTGTTTTTGGTCAAGTCGGTATTGACATGATTGCTGGACCTTCTGAAATTTTGGTTTATGCAGAAGGTCACAATGACCCGAAATGGTTGGCGATGGATGTTTTGTCACAAGCTGAACATGACACGGTTGCGCAAGCGATTTTTATTACACCAGATGAACAATTGTTAAATGATGTTGAGCAAGCTATCGAAGAACATTTGGCTGCACTACCTAAAGCTGAAATTGCACGAACTTCGATTGCAAATCGTGGCGCTTTGGTCTTGGTTAAAGATCGCCAAGAAGCCATTGATTTGATTAATCAAGTTGCGCCTGAGCATTTGGAATTGTGCTTAGATGACGCTGAGCAGATGTCACAAAGTATTCGCCATGCAGGTGCAATCTTTATGGGGCGCTATACACCAGAAGCGATTGGTGATTATTGTGCGGGACCTAACCATGTCCTACCTACTTCTGGTACAGCACGCTTTTCATCACCGTTAGGTGTTTATGATTTTCAAAAACGTTCAAGTTTGATTATGTGTTCTGAGCAAGGGGTAAAATCGCTTGCCAAGGCCGCAGATATTCTTGCACAACAAGAAAATTTAGATGCGCATGCCCGATCAGCAAGATATCGTTATCAGTAATTCACCAATGGCCCAGTATCCGTAAAAAATCCTTCTCCTTGAGGGAGAGGGCGAGGATGAGGGGATAAAAATTTAACTGACTTAGTTTGGGGATTCTATTGAAATGTCCAAACTCTCTCCTAGCGTGAGCGCGCTTATGTGAAGTAAGTCAAATGAGAAAAAATACGAGATAAAAATGCCAAATATTAGCCCTGAGCAAATGCGTTTTTGGAGCCCTGATGTACGTGAATTAGAACCGTATGTTCCGGGTGAGCAGCCTAAAATCCAAAACTTATTAAAACTGAATACCAATGAAAACCCATATCCACCATCGCCAAAAGTGGTTGCAGCGGTTCAGTCCGTACTTATAGATTCAGCAGATGTATTGCGACTTTATCCAGATCCAGATGCATCGGCACTCAAACAAGCGATTGCGAAACAACAACATGTAGATGTCGCAAATGTCTTTGTTGGTAATGGGTCTGATGAGGTTTTGGCCCATATTTTTAAAGCATTTTTTGTTCAAGATAAGCCGATTCTATACCCAGATATTACCTATAGCTTTTATCCTGTTTATAGTCAGTTTTTTGGAATTTCAACCCAAACTAAAATATTGCCTTTAAATGAGAATTTTGAAATTGATGTGGCTGATTATAAACAGCCTAATGGTGGGATTATCATTACCAACCCTAATGCACCAACCAGTATTGCATTGGGACTATCTGCAATTGAACAAGTCTTGCAAGCCAACCCAGATTCGGTGGTTGTGATTGATGAAGCATATGTAGATTTTGGTGCTGAGTCAGCTGTGAGTCTGGTTGAGAAATATGAAAACTTAGTGGTTTGCCAAACGACTTCAAAATCGCGGTCTTTGGCAGGTTTACGCGTTGGTTTTGCAATTGCACAGCCACATTTGATTGCAGCATTGGAAGCTGTTAAAAATAGTTTTAACTCCTATCCAATTGATCGTTTTGCAATAGCTGCAGCTGTCGCATCATTTGAAGATCAAGAATACTTTGTAGCACAATGTCAAAAAGTTATTGTGAGTCGTGACAAACTGGTGGCAGATTTAGCGGCGCTTGGGTTTAACGTATTGCCATCTTCAGCCAACTTTATTTTTGCGTGTTTACCCTCAAAAGATGCTGGTGAATTGGCAAAAGCATTGCGTGAGCGTGGCATTATTGTTCGCTACTTTAATAAGCCACGGATTGATCAATTCTTACGTATCACTATTGGTACAGATGAACAAAATCAACGCCTTGTTGATACATTAAAGCATGAGATTTTAGTCTAGGATTCATGTTGATGTTGATGCCATGTATTGAGTAAATCAAGCATGGCAGCAACTTTATCAAAACATTCCTGATATTCTGCATCACAATCTGAAGCGATGGTGATTCCACCGCCTGCCCACAATGAAACATCATCTTGATATTTTTGAATTGAACGAATCAAAATGTTCCAAGAACCGGTTCCATCAAAATTAAAATAGCCCAGTGATCCGCAATAAGCGCCTCTTGGCGCACTTTCAAGTTCTTCAATAATTTGCATGGCGCGAATTTTGGGTGCACCAGTAATTGAACCACCTGGCAACGCTGAAAATAAGACCTCAAATGGGTTGACATCCGGTTTTAGGATGGCAGTCACCTCACTCACCATATGATGTACTTGGTTAAAAGATTCAATATTAAACAGTTTTGGGGTTTTTACTGAGCCAGTTTCAGCATAGACACTTAAATCATTGCGTAATAAGTCCACAATCATGACATTTTCTGCTTGATCTTTTTTAGATTGAATCAAAGCATTTTTTGATTGCGCATCTAAAGTTGGATCGTCATAACGAGGCATTGTCCCTTTAATTGGTCTGGTGATAATTTTACGATCAGTTTCAAAATCAATAAATAACTCAGGTGAGCAGCTCAGTAATTCAAAATCATTGATTTTTAAATAACCCGAATAGGGAGCATCTGTGAGTTTCCAAAACTTTTCAGCGGTATCTAAAAGTGAACCGTGTGCCTTTGCAGTGAATTCCTGAGTTAAATTAATTTGATAGCAATCACCCGCTTTAATATATTCTTGAACTTGTGTAAATGCATGATCATATTGTGGCTTTGTCCACGTCGCAGTACAGTTTGATAAAAGTTTAAAGCTTTGATTCTGGGTGACTGGTGTGGTTAATAAATCTTGTATAAAGTTGAAAAACTCTTCTGCACAGGCTTCTAAACTATAAAAAAAGAGTTGCTCATTTTCTCGTTTGATAAATGTTTTATAAATACCCATGTAAAAATTGGGCTGAGATTTGCTTTGAGCATCAACATATTGCTGACTGGCATAGTTATAGTCAATAAAACCCATGTATCCACCCTGAAAACTGTGCTGTTTCGGAGCTGATTGAGCGGTGAAGTTAAAGAAGTGTTTTAAATGAGGATCGCTTTTATCTTTTTGATAATGGGTAAAATGATTTCTTGTATAACGATAAAGTTGTTGCTGGGTTGAGATACAGTATTGTTCAGGTGAAAAAGCAACAATGTCTTCACCCGCGTTTTTTAAATAGATACAACCGAATAATGAGTCAAGACGGTGTAATAAATCTGCAGTGCTATTTGATGGAAAATCTAATAACTTCCGAAACATAGGGAGGTTTAACTCAAGCGCAAAAAGGGTTTGTAAGGCACTATTCTACCTGAAAATAGCACTTATAAAAGTGTTTACCGTTTATCGGTTTAATTGGCTTTTTGATAAACAGCAGTTGAACAAAAAGTAACATACCGTTAATTTAAAAGGGCAAAACGGACTACTCAAGGATTGGTGTTCTAAGTTGTAAAACAACTAAAAACAACAGGGAACTATGGAGAGTGGTTAAAAATGAAAAAAAATGCTCTTGGGAGAGTACAGATTATGAAATTATTTACTAAACTTGCTTTAGTTTCCGCAGTGGCTATGAGTTCAAACGCAATGGCAATGCAAGCAATGGATGATGCAGCGCTGAGTGCTACTACTGGTCAGGATGGTATCAGTATTGGTATCGATGCAGATAAAATTGAAATTGCAAAACTACATGTTTTTGATGGTGATGGTTTAGCTGCTACAGGTACTCCTGGTGTTACTGCTGGTTCTGGTGGTTCAGGCAAAGCAGGTGCGATTACTTTAAATAACGTGGTTGTAACTAAAACTGGTACAGGTAACTTAGCTGATTTGGTTATTGATACTGATGGTAGTGCTACGGCTGGTGCTACTGGTACACCATTCTTAAATGTTGCTGCTGCAATTAATGCATTAAAAATTGAGTTAGGCAAAATTGAAGTGAATAATGTTACGGGTTCAGCAGGCGCATATAAACCTGATGCTGGATCAGCTGAAATTTTAAGTGGCTTGACTGTGAATGTAGGTTCTACTACTGCAAATATTCAATTGGGTAATACGCCTCAAGGTGCAATGATTAAATTGAATGGTTCGATGATTGGTGGTTTATCAATCAGTAACTTGGCCTTGAAAGATGCTTCTGCAGCAGGTGGTGGTTATATCGTATTAGGCGGTATTAAAGTGACTGACACTGGTTCAACGAATTTAGCTTTAGATGCTGATGTTGCTGTTACAACGAAAGGTTTGGCTGTAACTGCAATGAAAAGTACAACAGGTACAGATATTTATCTAAGTAAAGTTGTATTGGGTGGTGGTACTGGCTTTGTACCAGGTACGCCAGGCACTGCAGGTACAGGAATAGGTTCGGGTTCGATTGGTGATGTTGCGATTACAGGTATGAAATTCTATAACGGTGGTTCAGCAACAGCAAATGGTGTAAAACTGTCGATTTCTGGTCACTAAGCCTAGAATTAAAATCTTAAAAAAGACGCATGCAAAGCATGCGTCTTTTTTTTACAAAAAACTGAATAAAAAGCGACAAAAGTTGAAAAAAAGACTGTTTTTTTTTTCAAAAACCGTTATCTTCATAATCACAGGGACGTAGAGTGTTCACTCTAAAAATAAAATCAGCACTTTAGGCAAAATACTGCCGATACTTGATAGTTAAAATTATGATAGAAATTACTTTAGGTTCGGCATTAATGTATTATTTTGCCAACCACGCCTTAGATGTGAAACCCAAGCCAAAGGATGCGATTTACTATACTGAGCTTGCGGATTCCAGAGATAAATCATTTACACGTAATCATCGTGAAATGGTGCATGTTAAACCCGCCTTAGAAAATCAATTCCGTGGCATCGTACGTCAAGGATATGACTATAGTTGCGGTTCTGCTGCGTTAACAACACTGTTAAATGGCTATGTTGGGACAAATTTAACTGAGCAGCAAACCATGGAAGGCTTATTACGATTTGGTGAATACAACCGCATTATTGAGCGACGAAGTTTTTCATTGTTAGATATGAAGCGTTTTGTTGCTGCAATTGGATATGAAAGCGGTGGCTATAGAGGCGAGTTCACAGACCTAATCAATCAAAATCAACCGGTGATTGTGCCAATTTCTTATGCGGGTTTTAAACATTTTGTTGTGTTTAAAGCTTATAAAGATGGCCGTGTTTATGTGGCAGATCCAGCCTTGGGGAATATTAGTTTTGATCAAGAGCGATTTAAGCAAATTTGGGAAAATAACACCTTATTTGTGATCAATGCGCCAAAAGATCAGCAACGTAATCTGTTGGCACTACAAGATGCGGATATGCGTCATGTAGAGGATGCAACGATCAACCGTTATGCTTTAGTTGAAACGCAATATTCAACGGATTATATCAATAAATTAGCAGATAGAGCCTCTACAATGCGTAAGGTGATTGACCAAGATACCAAGTCTGCAACATACAATCAGCCAATTACATCCTATATGCGACTCTATTATAAACGTAAGTAAAAGATGGATTAAAAAATTACATAATTGAATTGGATTTTTGGGAATAGGAAGAATATGAATAATCAGTGGATGAAACGGACTTTACTTGCAGTGAGTATTCAGTTTGCAATTGGAAGTTTATATGCAGCTGAAACAGAGGCAAGTGCGGATGTAGTAGCAGATCAGGCTGCAAATAGAGACAATGTCAGTTCTGCAACCAGCAGTCAAGCAGCTCCAGTTGCAAATGTGGCGCAAGCTACAGAAGATGTAAAAATTAATAAAGATGAAACAAAATCTTTAGCACCTAAACCTGGTACGCAAGCTGCAGAAGCATTACAAAAGAAAGAAGGTGATGCTTCTCAAGAAACCAACTTACAAGAAGTTTTTACATCCAATGAACGTCAATACTCTTTAATTAAAAAAGGTGAGTTCTCAACTTTTTATGATTTAGATTATTCTTACTATCGTGATTCGCAATTAAATTTAGGAATTAACGAAGGCACAGCTTATCAACTTCGTGTTGATGAAGATGCAAGTCATACCATTAGTAATACTTTTACTGCACAGTACGGGATACGTGATAATTTAACCTTTACCGCATCTATTCCATTTATTGCTAAATCAGATAGCTTAAAAGATGCCACGGCTGCGGGCCTAGGGGATATTAACTTTGGTGCACGTTGGGAACCGTTCCCGCTGAAAGCAGGGCGTTTACCACTTATTTTATTTGGTAGTTTATCTACCAAGACAGGGGATAGCCCATATGAAATAAACCCTGAAAAAGACCTTTCAACAGGTAAAGGCTATTATTCTGTAGGTGTTGGCGCAAGTACCCGTAAATATATCGACCCTGTTGTACTGTTTGCATCGGTCTCTGCCAATTATGGATTTAAAGAAACCGGCTTAAATCAAGTGCGTGGTGGGGGTAATGCCAATGGTCAAGGTGGTGATCAGACCTACCAACGTGTTTTAGAAGAGTTTGATCCTGGTATGACCGGTGGTTTCTCTTTTGGTTTTGCTTATTCATTTAATTATGATGTTTCAATGACCATGTCATACCAACAATCATTCAATATGAATACTTCGTTTAAGTATAGACCTACAGCGGGACTTGCAGATTCATATAAAGCAGCTGACCAATCTAGTGGGATGTTTTCCATCGCTTTAGGGGTTCGTGTTAATCCAGATACGATTGTCAATGGTACATTGGGGATCGGTTTAACTGAAGACTCACCAGATATTTCGCTTGGTCTATCTTTCCCATTGGATATTTTAGGCTTTGGTAAGAAGAAAGCGAACTAAAGGAGTGTAAAGTATGAAAAACATACGTTTGCGCCCATTAGTTACAGCGATTTTATTAACAGGGTGTTCAACTCAAGTATTTGCGGCGTTAGGACTTAACCTATCGGTAGATATACGCTCACTAACCATGGGGAATGCAGTAACTGCAGACCCACCTGGAATTAGTGCGATTCATTTTAACCCCGCAGCATTAACGAAACTCAAAGGCTTACAAACTGACGTACAAGGGATTGTTGCAAACTTTGATATACAACGTGAATTTTCTGCGCCACCTGGTTATAACGTATTTGGTTATTCTGATGACCCATTGATCTGTAATGATGCACCAGACAATCCTTCGGGGCTTTGTACAGATTATAAAGATTCAGTGCGTGGCGATGTAGAGTATGCAAGTTTATATGTCCCCATTCTAAAAAAAGTCGTGGATTTGGGACCAGGCTGGCCAGTGTTAGCGCCAACGGGAGGGATTTCTTATAATCCTCCAGGCTCAAAATTGACCTATGCAACTGCTGTATATGCACCAATGGTGGCAGGTTTTGGCTCAGAAGATGGTAACCCAGGTAACTATATGGGGCAGCAAGTTGCCATTGAGCGTATAACCTATTTGTCTCCATCTATTGCATACCAAGTCAGCGATGAATTGTCTATTGGTGCTTCGATCGGGATGTCATACAACGCAATGGCATTAAAAACCGATTTAAGATTTCCAAATGAAATGATCGGTGTTCTAAGATTGATTGATGAATCGGTTTGTGGGCCTTTCCGTAATAATTCGAATGTGATTACAGATCTTCTATTATTTGGTATTTGTAATGCGGATGAAGGCATGAACCCATTTGGTCAATTCGGCAAAATGCAGGTGAGTCTTGAGCAAAGTTTAAGCCCAAGTTATAACTTAGGTTTAATGTGGGAACCTACAGAAAACTTCGGTTTTGGTATGGTGTATCAAAGTTCCGCCAAAATGCGTATGAAAGGTAAATATTTTATCGATAATGCCAACGCACCACGCGAGCTTATAAAAGGCTTAAACTCTTCAGCAACAGGTCAAATTCTTGCGGCGATTTTAGGTTTTCCAGGCTATATTCCACCAACCGAATCAGGTTTGATTTCAATGGATTTGGAATATCCTGCTCATTTTCAAACCGGTATAAAATATAAGATTTTACCTGATTTACAGGTGAATTTTGATGTGGGCTGGACCGACTTTAAAGCATGGGAAAAGTTTCAGTTTGAATTTGATCGACAAATTTCAGCATTAAAAATTGCCAAATTATTATCCAATCAAGTCACAGATACCTCATTGGCTTTTCCACTAGGCTTTCAATCATCGTGGAGCTGGGGAATTGGTATTGAGTATTCAGCAAATGATCGTCTAAAACTTCGTGCTGGTTATGAACCTCGTGCCAGTGCGATCCCCGATGATAAACGTAATACCATGGTGCCGATTAACAATGCACAATTATTTGGTTTAGGTTTAGGTTATCGTTTTGATGAAGATAGTGATATCGACTTATCGATCGGTTTCTTGCGTAGCCGAGATAATATTCCAGCAAATACCAGTAGTTTGGCTAATAAAACAGGGGTGGATAACTTGTTACTCAACCCATATGCTGGTTTAAATGTAAAGACCAATACAAAAGTTACAATTCTAGGGCTTAACTACAGAACGAGATGGTAATGCGTTTGAATGTTGGAAAAAAAACAGTCGTAACTTCTTTGTGGCTAGCTTTAAGTTTTAGTCTAGCCACATCAATTTCTTATGCTGCCAATTTTTATACAATTATTGGCCCTGATGGACATCCGATGATTGTTCAAAAACCTGAAGCAGCTCCAAAAGTAGATATAAAGCAAAAAAATAAACCAATACAAGATGTTAAACCAATAATAGAAGTCAAACAAATACAAGAGACTCAAGCTGCCAAGCCTAATGTACCAATAATAGAAGCTCCAGCTATCGTTAAACAAAGTCAAAAAGAGAGAGCGCCTAAAAATACGCCATCAGCGGTTACTACTGCTCAGCCTGCACAGCAACCCGCTTTAATGGAGCATAAAGCTAAAATTCAAAGCCCTGTTCAGATACCTGATCAGCCTTTACCACCAGCGTCACAGATGATAGTACCTCAGCTTGTTGTGGAAAAACCTCCACAGCAGCCCGCTGATATTACTCAAAAAACCAATAAGGTTGAGAAACTAGAGAAAATAACGCCAGTAGACCAAACTGCGGTCAAGACCAATAAAGAAGTTGCCCCAAAAAGTACTCAAACGATAGAGGATCAGCATTTCACCGTTATTGATGGTGAACAATATGTCAATAATGAGTATTTAGAGGATCGTGAATTTAATTTAGAAGGTAAAAAAAGATTTTATATGACGCCTGAGATCGGCGCAGTGCATGGTCGTTATGAAACCATCGAACGGCAAAAAGGTCTAAGTGCGAGTCTTTTAAATAGTATTCGCGGCAATTCAGAATCGAAAGAAAAAAAGCCAGTTGTTTTATCTTCAACCTATTTTCGTTTACCTAAAGATGAAGTTGTTCATAATTTAGAACAAGCGTGTTTTTCTGGTAAAAAAATAGCTAAAGCAAAAGATTTATCCATAAAAAATCAGGAAGTTGGCTTGTGGCCAGTTGCTCCAATCAAAGAGACCTTTGCTTATGAAGTGGTGAAATTAGATTCTCAAGTGCAAAATATTTTATTAACATCCTATGCATCCTCTTCAAAGCTTCAAAGCTATTATTGGCCTTTGGTGGTATTTTTAGATGGGCAAGGCTGTGTTCTCGAAGGTGTCAGCGGTTTTAAAAATGAAGAATCTCACGACAATAATTTACAATATGCGGCTATGGAAGGCGTTTTAAGAAAACCTGATCAGGCTGTATATTTATTTTTAACTCCATTATCCTCAGCTTTAGATGTGGAAAATAAACAATTAACAAATCATGGACAAATTAAGCTGAGTGTACTTCAGTAAGGATGAAGATATGAAAAAAAGATTATTCGCCCCTTTAGTTTTAACAAGTTTAGGCCTAACACTCGTAGGGTGTGGTGGTGAAAGCGCAACAGTCAATGAAGATCCATATAAAGGCATGACTATGTATGCAAATGGTTGTAATTCAATTGATGAAAAATGTTTGGGCTTTAATGTTGACTATCCAATAGAAGGTTTAAATTTTGATTGTAGTGGAAATACTAAAAATCATTACATGACTAAAATCGAAGGAGGGGCAGCAGTCGGTGGCTGTTTAATTGGTGATAAAGCGAAATTCTATATAAAAGGTTCTCAATCGGAAAGAAAAATTGTTTTAGGTGATGTTGATCTTGCAAAAATTCGTCCTTTGAAAATTCGAGGACAAATTGCAACAATCGGCTTGATTGATATTGCAAGTGCTATGACAGGCAAGCCACCAACAAGTATGACCATGAGTGATGAGACATTTAAAGTGATGGTTGGGTTGGTTCGCGTTTTCCAAGCAATTGGATTGGAGCAAGATACCAATCAGGTTGGTGATATTCAGCTTCTTGATTTAACGGATAATATTAAAAATAATTTAAAAGCAGTCAATGCAGATATTGTTGTAAGCGACTTTATCAATGGTAGCTATGTTGAAAAATTAAAACCGTGGGTCAATATTGATAGTGTCGATGAAGCTTCAGGAGTCGCGACTGCGCAACGCTTGATTCAACAATCATTGGTTAATAATTATTCGACAAATTTCCTTATTTTAAATACTGTAAATGCCGATATTCAAGGTTTTTCAGGTAAAAGTGAATTAAGTACCAAAAATGAATCTATTGCCAATATGTATTTAGTCACTGACCGTCAGGGTTATACCACAGGCTATGCAATGCAGTGGGTCGGTGTACCTCAAAAAATAGAAGGGAATAATAACAATAATAATGATATTACTAACACACTCTTAAGGTTTTTATTGTTAAGCCAAGTTGCTCCAGAAAAACTCAATGTAAATGGTCAACAAGGTTGGATCAATCCACTCACCCGTAAAATTACTAATCCACTGGTGTTTAAAAAAGATCAAAATTCAACGGATAAGCTTGAAATTTATCAGGGTACTTTGCTGAATAATACCAATGTTGCTGGTACCGAATATATGTATAAGCAAGTAACAGGTGCAACAACAGCACCTACAGATCCAACGGTATATGGCAAATGGCGCCAAACTTTAAATGGAGATCAGCTTTCTGGCGGAATTGATATTTATAAAACCAATTCTGCCAACTATTTGGATCGAAAAGTTTTTCTTACTAAAAACACAGTGAAAACAGGCGAAAAATATTATTTCCCACTGTATGCGAATATTACATTTACGTTTGATAATAAAGAGGTTTCTCCAAATAGGCAAACACTCGGTATTGTGATTGATGAAAATGGAAATATTCGCACCAATTTAGGTAAAAATGGTGCGCTAAATTCAGATACATGTGCTGAGGTAGATCCAATCACTTATATAGATAAAGAAACAGATGTACAACAATATCGTATTGGTACTACAGGTACAGCTTATATTAGAGGGGATGTTGAAAAGTCGATTACACTACGTATGATTTTGGCCAATCCTGTATTTGGCAGTCTTGATGGCGCATTAGCGGGTTTAAATGAAACATTAATTGTTAGACCCATCAATACATCTTCAGGTAAGACATCTCCAGAAGACCTAGCTAAAGCCTCTGAATCTTCTGGTGGTATACGTTTAAATCTTCAGAGATTAATTAATGAACAGAATACCACCAGTGGTGTCAATATTACCAGTTGGAACGGGGATGTTCCTACTACAGCGACTTGGTTAAATTTACAAGCAGTTTATCAGTCGATGTATAATATTGTAGAAGCCAATCAAAATAAGCTTACCAACGAGCAAAAGGAGCTAGCGAAGCGTCAAAAAGGGACTTTAACTGTAAGCTTACCGCAGTGTTATACCATTAAAACCAAGTAATTTATGTTAATTAAAAAAGCCTCAATTCAAGTGATTTGAATTGAGGCTTTTTTGTGCTCATATTTTTAATGCTCAACCATTGGTCGAAGCAATATCTATTTGTGATTATCCTGTCTGATCTAATCGGGTGCCTAATGTTTCAAGATGCATTGGAAAGGTATTGGTTTTACGGTCTTCAAAATAATGTCTTAATGTGCGTTCTACACTTGGGAAAGCTAAATCGTTCCAAGGAATTTCATGTTCTTCAAATAAACGACTTTCGATAGTTTCCTCACCAGCACCAAATACACCATCTTTTATTTGTGTTTTAAACAAAACATAAACTTGCCCAATCCGTGGAATATTATACATGCAGTAAAGTTGTTCAATTTCAACCTCAGCTTCAGATTCTTCACGTGTTTCGCGTGCTGCACCTTGTTCCATGGTTTCAAAAAGTTCCATATAACCAGCAGGTAAGGTCCATAGTCCATAACGTGGTTCTATTGCACGACGACATAGTAAAACTTTATTTTCCCAGATCGCCAAAGCGCCACAAATCACTTTAGGGTTAACATAATGAATGGTGCCGCAGTGTGTACAAACTTTACGGATTTTTTGATCACCTAAAGGAATTTTTTCTATGGTTGGATGACCACAAGCACTGCAAAAACTCATAAGCTTCATTAAAAATGTGAGATAACTCAGCATAACTGAAAAATTCTACTTTCGCATCATTTATAGCCTTATCGATAAAATTTCCTATATGATAGAACGAGAACAAAAAAGATAGAGTGAGATCAATGAAGGATGATGAGCTAACCCAAGTATTGCAAAATCGATTACGTTTTGGCAAAAGAACCTATGCCGCCAATGCCGCAGTGCTCATTGCAATTACTCAAGAAGCTGATCCTAAAATTTTGCTGACCAGACGTTCTGCTTATTTATCAAATCATGCTGGAGAAGTTTCCTTTCCAGGTGGAAAGCGTGATCCAAATGATACCAGTAATATCGTTGTGGCTTTGCGAGAAGCATGGGAAGAAACAGCACTCAATCCCTTTGATGTTAAGCTGATTGGTGATTTACCCATGGAACGGGCGAAAAGTGGAATGACAGTAAAACCTGTTGTTGGATTAATCCCGCCAGATATTCAATTGATTGCTCAGCCAAGTGAAATTGATCGTATATTCTATGCACCGATTAAAAAAATGATGGAATCACAGCCTATTCCTTATGAGGTGCGTTTGGCACATCAATCGGTTTATTTTCCCAGCCTAAGAATTGAAAATGAAATCATTTGGGGCTTAACCGCCAGAATTCTAATTTCATTATTTAAATATGGTTTGGACTATCAAAAAAACTGGCCATTTTTATTGAATTCTCCATCATTTAAATCACAAATATTCAATAAAAAGTAATGCTGAAAAGCTATGATCAAAGCGAATGGTCTCAAAGTATCTCAAAGGAATGTAATACCATGATGTATAAATTTAAAGGTTTTATGCCAAAAGCTTTGCATGCACCTTTTGATGGTTGGATTGCGGATAATGCGACGGTGATTGGTCAGGTCGAACTGGGGCAACAAGTCAGTGTCTGGTTTGGTGCAGTCATTCGTGCCGACAATGCCAAAATTCATATTGGGAATTTTAGTAATGTTCAAGAAAATGCCGTTTTACATACAGACACTGGGATTGAATTAACCGTTGGCGATTATGTAACCATTGGGCATCAAGCCATGTTGCATGGTTGTACGATAGGCGATAACAGTCTAATTGGTATTAACGCCGTGGTTTTAAATCATGCTGTGATTGGTAAAAATTGCATCATCGGTGCAAATAGTTTGATTCCTGAAGGTAAAGTTATTCCCGATAATTCTTTGGTGGTGGGCTCACCAGGTAAAGTCGTGCGAACTTTGGATGAGAATGCAGAGAATTTATTAAAAATGAGTGCTTTGCACTATGCATCCCATTACAAGAATTTTATTGATTTAGAAGAATTTAAATTTGATTAAAGTCGTGGTTTTAAAATTATCACTTAAATGCCAAGCACAATGTCTTGGCATTTTTATGGATTATTTTGGTCTAATGGATTTTATCTGACTGGCTTTATCTCTAAGCCCTCGCGCTATTGAAATGAGTGGAGTATCATAGGCAGCATTTTTAACACAGTAAGGTTGTGCATGAAATTGCTGGCATTGGAAACTGCCAATGAGCAGTGTTCCGTTTCGATTGTTGATGAAACTCAAACACTCTATTTTCAACTTGATACGCGAGCAAAAGCACAAACTCAAACCATTTTGCCGATGATTGAGCAAGGTTTTGAGCAAAATCAAATTTCCAGTAAAGACTTGACTGCAATTGCATTTAGCCGTGGGCCAGGTTCATTTAGTGGTGTACGTATCAATGCAGCAGTGACTCAAGCTTTAGCCTGGGCAAATGATATTCCTGTGATTCCAGTTTCAACCTTGCAAGCTTTGGCGCAAGCTGCTTATCAGCAAGCCCAATTGATTGAAGTCACGGCTGTTTTAGATGCACGTATGCAAGAAGTTTATATGGCAAGTTTTAAGCTTGACCAAAATAACATTATGCAACTTGTAGACGAAGAAAAATTATTAGACTATCAACATGCTGCAGAATATCAAAAATATACCTTGATCGGTTCAGGTTCAGCTTTGGTGAATGTAGAGGCTGTTGCGTTTCAACAGATTACTGCCTCCGCTAATGATATCGCCACAATTGCGCGTCAAAATGCACTGCAAAAGCAATGGTTGAGTGCAGAACAAGCTTTACCTGTATATTTACGTGATAATGCATGGAAGAAAATTCCAGAACAAGGTAAACCATAATCGTTTTTCGCTTTAATTTTTAGGATTTCACAATGGATCTTTTACTGCTACTCAAAGCAGCCATTATGGGTATTGTTGAAGGTATTACCGAATTCTTACCTATCTCAAGTACAGGGCATTTAATTCTTGCATCTGAATTAATGAATTTCTGGACCAAAGAAAAAAGTGACTTATTTGTCGTTGCTATTCAAATGGGTGCAATCGCTGCGGTGATTTATGAGTATTGGGGCAAGCTTTGGGGTGCAGCAATTGGTTTGTTTTCAGGTGAACCGAAAGGGCGTCATCTTGGGATCAGTATTATTGCAGCCTCTATTCCAATTATGCTGGTTGGCCTAACCTTTGGCGATATTGTAAAAGAGTTGTTGTTTAATGATATTTCTGTGGCGATTGGTTTGATTGTCGGTGGTTTAATTATTTGGTGGGTTGAAAAAAATCCGCCAAAAGTCAATGCGGTAGAAGTGGAAAATATCTCGATTAAAGAAGCGATTTATATTGGTTTAATTCAGGTATTGGCGCTTATTCCAGGGACTTCACGTTCCGGTGCAACCATTATTGGCGGCATGATGTTGGGTGTATCGCGTAAGGCTGCAACTGAATTTTCGTTCTTCCTCGGTATACCTGTCATTGTTGGTGCAGGCTTATTAGATCTTTTTAAAAATTACCATATTTATGAAACAACACAAGATTGGACCGTATTCTTTGTAGGGCTAATTGTTTCTTTTGTTTCTGCTTTAATTTTGATCCGTGTTTTGGTGGCTTATGTTTCTAAGCGTGATTTCATGGTCTTTGCTTGGTATCGTATTGCTTCAGGTTTGTTGATTTTATTGTTTGCATTAACAGGTTGGAAATTATGGTAAGCGAAATTCGCTTATTTACTGAATCCACATTTTTTGAGAAAGCACAGTCCTACCAAACTGTGCTTTCTTTACGTGGTGTCGTGGTAAACATTGCAACGATTGAAAAACTCAATGCACGGTTTTTAAGATTGAACCCTGAACTTGCCTTGTGTGTTGATGAGCAAGGGTTAAGCCTGTGCGCCAATGGCATGAAAATGCAACCTGACTGGAAAGCTGAGATCCCACGTTTAAAACGTGCGAGTTTAAAATCTGAAATGATTGCACGGGCATGTAATATTTCAGAAAAACCAAACTTAATTGATGCAACTGCTGGTCTAGGGCATGACGCATTGTTGATGGCACACTTAGGGGCGAAAGTAACCCTGATCGAACGTCATCCAATTTTATTTACTTTACTGGAAGATTCAAAAAAACAGCTGGAAAACGACCCGTTTTTAGCCAAAGTTGTTGAGCGTATTGATTTGATTTTTTCTGATTCAGCTGAATATTTACAACAATTGATCATCACCCATCAAACTGTCGATGTTGTTTATTTAGATCCGATGTTTCCGCAACGGGATCAAAATCAGCAAGCCATAAAAAAGCAGGCACAAGTGAAAAAGCAAATGCAGCTATTACACATGCTTTTACCTGAAGATGGTGAAATGGATTTAGGCGATCATCTTTTAGTCTTAGCACGTCAAATTGCTAAGCGAGTTGTGGTAAAACGTCCTAGACTGGCTGTATTTTTAAATGATCAGGCAACCGATCATCAATGGCAAGGTGATGCTTGTCGTTTTGATGCCTATTTTAACAGCAATCTTATTGAGTAATTTGGTAACTGTTTCAATAATAGTCGAATTATTGATATATAGTTAAATCAAACATTGATAATTTTTTAGCCAAGCCTAAACTAGATAGGCTGATTGAAGCCACTGCCTTAACAGAATCTTTATGATAGATCTTAAACCCTCGATTAACTTTTGGCATGATTTGAAAAGTAACCAACGTGCAGGGATTTGGTTATTCTTAGGTTCGCGAAAGTCTTTACAAATTGTTCGTCCATCGATTCTTCAATTGATTTTTTGGGGGCTGTTGGGTGCAGGTGCCAATACACTATTTAGCTGGTTAGTTGCTGGTGATGGTGGTGTTTTTAATCGGCAAGGTCTTGTCAGCTACGCATTGTGGCCTTTTATTGCCTTAATTGTAGGGATTTTCCTATCACAACGAACCAATAATCCGCGTTTGATGTTGGTTCCAGCACTGTTATGGCTGGTGCTTGATACGCACATCATGTTGTTTCAATGCTTGCTGCAATATTTGGGCAATCAAGATCTACTACCTTATTTCACTTACGATGTAATCCCACTGCTATTTTTTGCTTTGTTTATTTGGCAAAGCCTTGCTGTGGTGTGGGTATTTTCAAGAGAATTAAAATGGCCATGGTGGGAACGTGCTTTGATCATGTTTGCTACTGTAGCCACTTTGTTCACTTGGCAGGTTTCGATTAAGGAACAGCCGATTTGGAAAGTAGAAGACGTTCCTCCAACGATCAGTGAAAATGCTTTTTATGCACAAAGCCATTTACTCAATAAGGCATTGGAACAGGTTCAGTTTGGTGAGTTTGCTCAAACGCATTGGTACTTTTTAGGTGTTGCTGGTGCAAGTTATCAAGACGTGTTCAAATTTGAAATAGATCGAATTAAAGAACAATTTGATACCCGCTTTGGAACCTTTGGACGCTCTGTTGAGTTGGTCAATAACCCACAAAGTATTAAAGACACTCCTATTGCATCTAAAACCAGTATTGACCTTGCTTTACGCCGTATTGGCCAACAGATGAATCGCGAAAGTGATGTATTATTTCTTTATATGACTTCTCATGGCTTACCTAATCGTTTTGAACTAGAAAATGAACCGATTAATTTGGATGATGTCGATCCAAAATGGTTAAGAGAAACCCTCGATAAATCGGGTATTCGCTGGAAAGTGATCGTGATTTCAGCCTGTTATTCCGGTAGCTTTGTTTCAGCACTCCAATCACCAGATACTTTGATTATTACTGCTTCAGCAGCAGATCGTGCCTCATTTGGATGTTCAAATGAAGCCGATTATACTTATTTTGGTCGAGCTTTCTTTGATCAGGCAATGCGTGAGCAAGGTTCTCTCAAAGCCGCATTTAAAGAAGCGACTGAAACAGTTGCAAAATGGGAAAATGCACAAGGTTTTGATCCATCTGAGCCGCAATGGGTGATTGGGAAAAATATGGAAATGATGTTACCGCAGTTGGAACAACATTTATTTCCACAACAGGGTGTTATCACTTCTGCACAAACCCAAAATGTAAAATTGGATACGCAACAAAAGCCATGATAAATAACGGCGTTTTAAATGCGAAAGCAAAAGCGCTTTAATTTATATTGAGTTGAATCTATTGATGCTATAAGACGGTAGCCCTAAACAATTTAAAGATCAAAATGTGGAGCGATGCGCTGATGGAACTTTTAAGTAAAAATATCTGTTTTGATGGTGAACAAAGAATTTACCAAACTCAGTCAAATTATTTAAAAGGGGCAACGAAGTTTGCGACATATCTTCCGCCTCAAGCATTAAAAGGGCAGAAATGTCCTGCATTATTCTATTTAGCAGGACTGACCTGTACAGAAGAAACCTTTATCATAAAGGCGCATGCACAGCGCTTGGCATCTCAGCTTGGTTTAATCTTGATTACACCTGATACATCACCTCGTGGTGAACACGTTGCACAAGGCGATTCATGGGATTTGGGGCAGGGTGCAGGATTCTATCTCAATGCAACTCAAGCACCTTGGGCTGAGCATTTTCAGATGGAAAGTTATATTGTAGATGAACTTTATCCATTGCTAATAAAAAATTTACCGATTCAATCTGAAGCTGTGGGAATCTTTGGTCATAGTATGGGCGGGCATGGCGCACTAACACTGGCTTGGAAATATCCAAATTATTTTAAATCAGTATCTGCATTTGCACCGATTTGTGCACCGACAGAATGTCCTTGGGGTGAAAAGGCTTTTTCTCATTATTTAGGCGCTGATCAGTCTGAGTGGACAAAGCATGATGCGACTCAATTACTGCTTTCTAAAGGTCAGTTATTTGACGAAGTGCTTATCGATCAAGGTATAAAAGATCAGTTTTATAGTCAATTGAATCCCGAGAAATACCAACAAGCTTGTCATAAAGTTGGGCAAAAACTCACCTTAAGATTTCATGAAGGTTATGATCACGGTTATTATTTCATTCAAAGTTTTATTGATGACCATTTACAATTTCATGCTTTGCAACTACAAAAATAATTGAATCGTCTAACAAAAACTGAATTTTGAGTAAAAGTAAATCGTTGTTTGCTTTTACTCTATTTCTTTCAGCGCAGAAAAAATATAAACTGCTTTTTGAGGTTTTTTATTTCATATCATTTTAGATTGTCATCAAATAATTTGAATAAAGAGAAGAATATGCAAGAACAAATACCGCCTCCATTTCCGAGTCATTTGAGTTTGGAAAAAGGCGTTACACCACCAGAAATACAGCAACCCGTAGATCAGCAATATCCTAGAATTCACCGTTTTAAATTTCACGGTGATGCGATGGAATATTTTGGTATATGGATTGTGAATATCTTATTGACCATCATTACCTTAAGTTTGTACGCGCCTTGGGCGAAAGTACGTCGTTTACGTTATTTTTATGGTAATACTGAATTCTTTAAAAGACGTTTTGACTTTACTGGTATCCCCACCAAGATTTTAGTTGGACGTTTGATTGCATTGGGTATTTATGCCGCCTTTTCAATTTCCTCGCAGTATTCCATGATTGCGACGGTGGTTGGTTTAGTGGTGCTGTATGCAGCAGTGCCATGGCTGATTCGGGCAACAATGCGCTTTACCGCAAGAAACAGCAAATTCGGCAACAGTCGGTTTTATTTTGCGGGAACCACAAAAGAATCCTATAAAGTCTTTTTTCTGAGTATTTTAATTTATATTTTTAGTTTAGGGATATTTGCTCCTGTTGCGATCTGGTTGTATAAAAAATACTACATCGATCATTTATATGCAGGGCAGTTGGATTTTAAATTGAATGCTGATTGGTCAGCTTATATGGCGGCAGTTTACATTCCAATTTTTATGTCTTTTGGAATTATGCTGGCATTTGGCATTATCTATTTCGGTATTATCGGCCTTATTGCAGGGTATACGCCAAACTTTTTTATCTTTGGTATCTTTGCGATGTACGCTGTGGCAGGGTTGTTTATTTATCCATTGATCGCGGCACGTATTTTTATTACCACATGGAACAATACAACAGTTGGCAGCAGCCAATTTAAAACAGATTGTAATCAATGGCGTTATGCATGGATTGTGGCATCAAATTGGCTGGTTAAAATATTAAGTATTGGTTTAATGTCTGCCTGGGCGGCAATTCGTATTCACAAATATCAAGTTGAGTCGATGAGTTTAATTTTGCATGATGATCCAGATCAAATGATGAATCTTGCACAGCAAGAGCAAAGTGCTTTAGCTGAAGAGATTAGCGACATCTTTGACATTGATATTTCTTTATAATGATATGAGTTGAATAATTTATGTCACGACCAATAGAAGTCATTTTCTATGATGGTGTGGTGTCTAAACCACACCATGCCCAACTTTCTGCTCAATCTGAGTCCGAAGTGCTGATTCAGTATGGTGAGCGTTTAGAGCATCAACGCCGTTATGCATATCGCGATATGGAATTAATTGGCGCACTTGGGCAATTAAATCCTGCGATTGAGCTTAAAGATGATGCACGTATTGAATTTCAGGGTGCTTTACCAGAATGGTTTAATTTGGGGGCTAAAAATGTCCAGCATTCGATCTGGAAATTAGAACGTTCTCCAAGTTTAATTGTATTCAGTATCATCTTTGTGGTGGCTTTTGTTTTTGCTTTAGTAAAATGGGGTGTTCCTGCGGCATCGCATTATGTTGCTTTTCAGCTGCCTGAAAATAGTTTAAATAAATTAGGCGATGAAGCGGAAAAATATGTGTTGAATAATTGGACTAACCCCAGTCATTTGGCACAAGGTCAAAAAGATCAAATTTCCAAGCAATATCTAAATACCATCGCTGAAGGAAAGCCAGCAAAATTGGTCTTTCGTGAAGGTGGGCGATTGGGCGCCAATGCGGTGGCTTTACCCAACAATACGATTATTATCACCGATGAACTGGTTGAAATGGCGCATAGTGATCAAGAGATTTTAGGTGTATTGGCACATGAACAAGGGCATTTGGTTGAACGCCATAGCTTACAGCAAGGCTTGACCAGTTTGGGGTTGAGTGTGCTGTATATTGCCATGACGGGAGACAGTTCAGACTTATTGACCTCGTTACCTGCTGCGATGATCGGTGCAAATTATTCACGCAAATTTGAAGCTGAGGCGGATATGTATGCGCTGAAATTGATGGATCGTAAAGGCATTGAAGTGTCTCATTTTGCTAACTTCTTACAACGCTTAGGTGATGAAACTGCGTTGGAAGAAAAACCAAAGCAAGCAGGCAAAACGGCTGAAGCTGATAAAAAAGCGGATCCAAATAAAAAACAACCTCAAAATGAATCTACTGAAAAAGAGAGCTCTTTAGAGATTTTTGATGCATTGTCTTCACATCCTGCAACTGAAGAACGCGTTAAAATGGTTCGTGATTTTGAGAAAAAACAACAGGCTAAACCTTAAACAATAAAGATAAGCGATGCTTATCTATAGATTATGCAAGGTGGCGGTGACTTGATCTAGGGCTTAATTAAGCCCTTTATTTTTTTGTATTTTTCTCAAAGACCAGAGCACTCGTTAAAACCCATATCATCAAGTAATAGGCAGTCGTTGATTAAACTAGGTTGATTGCTATGATCTGATAAATTAACCAAGATGAGTAAAACTGTTGCTTTTTAAAACAACCCAGTAGGGTAAGTTTGTTATAATAGGAAAAATTTTTATCTTTGCCAGGTTGTTTCATGTCCAAGCCATATCTGATTGCACCTTCAATTTTATCTGCTGATTTTGCCCGTCTGGGTGAAGATGTGGAACATGTATTGGCAGCTGGTGCAGATGTTGTCCACTTTGATGTCATGGATAACCACTATGTTCCAAACCTAACTTTTGGTGCGGGTATATGTAAGGCATTAAAGAAATATGGGATCAAAGCCCCAATTGATGTGCATCTTATGGTTTCCCCTGTTGATCGTATGATTGGTGATTTCTTAGAAGCAGGCGCAGATATTATTACTTTTCATCCTGAAGCAACGCATCATATCGACCGTTCATTACAATTGATTAAAGATGGTGGTGCTAAAGCAGGTTTAGTGTTTAATCCAGCAACACCTTTGCACTATCTCGACTATGTTTTAGATAAAGTGGATCAAGTGCTTTTGATGAGTGTAAACCCTGGCTTTGGCGGTCAAAAATTTATTCCTACCACTTTGGATAAATTACGTGAGGCACGTAAAATTATTGATGCTTCAGGTCGTGACATTCGTTTAGAAATTGATGGCGGTGTTGGGCCAGCAAATATCCGTGAAATTGCTGAAGCGGGAGCAGACATGTTTGTTGCTGGTTCGGCGATTTTTAGTAAACCTGATTATCAAGCTGTGATTAACGAAATGCGCGCTGAATTAGCAAAAGTTGGACAAGTTTCGGCTTAAACTTTTCCACAAATGTATTGTGTGAATTGTGGATAACTTTGATGATAACTATATGGATAACCATGTTGATAAGCATATGGATAAGCTGGGTATAGATTAATCAAAGGGTGATCAATCGTTTATCACACATGCAATTTTTGTTTAAAAAGAGCTCAAACGAGCTCTTTTTTAATAAGAATAGTCCGCTACTCATCAATTTAATTATTCATTTTTTATTCAAAGTGCAGTTGATGGAAAATTATTCAGTGATATTGGCAATCTTTCCGCGTGATATTTGCCAAACTCGTCATTATTGGCTATGCTTTAGCTTCATCTTAGATTAAAACATAGGTTTTAGTTTTGTTTAGACAACTGCACAAACGGCTTTGGTTTGTTTGTCTTATGGTTTTTGCCATAGGGTGGAGCAGTGTGTCTATTGCATCTGTAAATGTGATGCAACATGAGCAAATGATGAATTCATCGCTTTTAGATGAACATCAATCGATGATGAAAAACAGTGTTGTACAAGAAATGAAACAGCACTGTGCAGATATACAACAAAAACAAAATGATCAAAACTCGCATCTCAATCATGAGCAACAGGCGCAAAATCTAAAAGATTGCCATAATCAACAGGTTCAATCTCAAGATAGGCAACTGACTAAATGTCTAGATTGTGCTGCATTCTCATGCCAATCTTCAGTGGTTTGGTTCAATCCTGATATTCCAAAATTGATTGCACCTGATCACCTGCACAATACTCAAGCCTATCAAATCAATTACCAAGCTCAGCACCTCGCAGGGCATTGGCAAGAAATCCTACGCCCTCCAAAAGCTTAATCTGATTTTAGACACTTTTTTATTCAAAGTTGCTTGTTAAAATTTAGGTTAAGTTATGTTTATTCAGTTATCTCAAAAGCGATTAGCTCAAAGCTTGATTGCGACATTGTGCTTGGTCTCCTCAACTTGGGGAATTGCCGCAATTAAAGAATATCAACTCAGCATTGATGAAGGAATTGTCAATGTAACAGGTAAACCGGTAAAACGAATTACTGTAAATGGCCAGTTCCCCGCACCACTTTTAGAATTTGAAGAAGGTGATGAAGCGGTGATTCGAGTTAAAAATAATTTAAAGAACCAAGATTCATCGATCCATTGGCATGGTCTATTATTGCCAGGCATTATGGATGGTGTACCTGGCTTTAATGGTTATAACGGGATCAAACCCAACGAAGAATTTGTCTATAAGTTCAAAGTTCGTCAGAGTGGAACCTATTGGTATCATGCCCATTCGAAA
Source organism: Acinetobacter sp. BIGb0196 (assembly GCF_011759595.1). Classification (NCBI taxonomy): domain Bacteria; kingdom Pseudomonadati; phylum Pseudomonadota; class Gammaproteobacteria; order Moraxellales; family Moraxellaceae; genus Acinetobacter; species Acinetobacter sp. BIGb0196. The sequence continues at coordinate 643,720 of NZ_JAAOZA010000001.1, forward strand.
GGCCAAGAACAGGATGGTTTATATGGTTCTTTAGTGATTTATCCAAAGAATAAAAAACCGCTGGCAGCGCATGAACGCACAGAGCGTGATTATGTGGTGATGTTGTCGGATTTTCATGAGCAAACCAGTGACCAGATCCAAAAAAATCTAAAGGTTTCCGCAGAATATTATCAAAATCGACGTGAAACATTAGGGGATGTTTGGAAACAGTTACAACGTGATGGTCTAAAAGCAACGTGGTCTGATCGCAAAATGTGGAATCAGATGCGTATGTTAAAAACAGATATGTCAGATGTGACAGGTTATACCTTTCTTGTAAACGGAAAAACCCCTGAACAAAATTGGACGGGTCTGTTTAAGCCAAATGAAAAAGTTCGACTGCGCTTTGTGAATGCATCGGCAATGTCGTTCTTTGATGTACGTATACCTCAGCTTAAAATGACAGTGGTCAGTGCCGATGGGCAGCCTGTAAAGCCAGTGGCTGTGGATGAATTTCGTATAGGTACTGCTGAAACCTATGATGTGATTGTTGAACCTAAAACCAATCATTATCAGATTGAGGCAGAGTCTATTGACCGTTCAGGATTTGCGATTGGAACACTCCACAATGAATTAACAGCAAAAAGTGCTGCTATTCATATGCCTGCTGCTCGTCCACGTGCTGTGCTGACTATGGAAGATATGGGAGGTCATGGTGGCGGAGGGATGGATCACTCTAAGATGAGTATGGGTGATATGTCAGGCATGGATCATTCAAAAATGAATGCCAACGAAATGCAAGGTATGGATCATTCAAAAATGAATGCTGACGATATGCAAGGCATGGATCATTCAAAAATGAATGCTGACGATATGCAAGGCATGGATCATTCAAAAATGAATGCTGACGATATGCAAGGTATGGATCATTCAAAAATGAATGCTGACGATATGCAGGGTATGGATCATTCAAAAATGAATGCGAATGATACCCAAGCTATGGATCATTCACAGCATCGCAATTCATCGGCAGCGCAAAAAAATGATCAAGTGGTTTATGGTTGGGCAAATGCCTCGACACCGCAAGGAGATAAAGCACTGCAATACAGTGATTTAAAATCACTAACCCCACAACCTGATACTCGGGATGCCACCAGTGAATTGGTAATTCGTTTAGGCGGAACCATGGAACGCTACGTTTGGACAATTAATGGTAAAAAATTCAGTGATGCTGAACCACTCAAAGTGAAATACGGCGAACGTATCCGAATTAAATTTATCAATGACAGTATGATGGCACATCCAATGCATTTACACGGCATGTTTATGCAATTGGAAAATGGTCAGCCTGCTGCGGATATGCCCAATAAACACACCATTGTTATACCACCTGCAAAAACAGTTACAGCATTATTAACCGCTGATGAATTGGGTGAATGGGCAATCCATTGTCATTTGCTCTACCACATGAGTGCAGGGATGATGAATAAATTGATTGTTGCCAATGTGAGTGATGGCAAAGTGTCCACCCAGCCAGTTCAAACAACAAATACCACTCAAAAGGCTGAAGTGAAAGGAGACGAACATGCAAATCATTAATCTTTTTTCTAAATCAGTTCTGGCAAGTTCATTACTTATGCTGAGTGGTTTGGCTTTGGCCCATGAAGGGCATCAGATGCAAAATGATGTGAGTATTGCGACAGACTCAGCTGTCGTGACTGATCATTCAAGCATGGATCATTCAAAAATGAATCAGTTGGATGAGCAAAGCAATCCTGTAGATCATACACAGCATCAAGCGCTTACAACCACTACGGGAGAGGAAAGCATAGCTTCACATAGTACCCATGATCATCGTAAAGAACATGGTGCGCAGGTTTATCAGCGAGTGACTATTGATAATGCTTGGATGCTGGATGAAGATGGAAAAGGTACTTTAGATTCATCTTTAGAGTTACGCATAGGTACTGATGAAAATAAGTTATTCATTAAAGGGAGCTCCAGTAAGGCTGAATCAGACAAAATAGAATATGATCTAAGTGCCCTCTATAGCCGTAACATTGCTGATTTTTGGGATGTACAGGCGGGTGTGCGCTACAGTGATAATCCTGAACGAACCACTGATCAGGAACGTGTAGATGCGGCTTTGGGTTTACACGGCTTGGCGCAGTACTTTTTTGAAACCGATGCTTATCTGTATTTCGGACAGGACAGTCGGGTTGCATTTAGCCTAGAAACTGAACGTGATTTATTATTGACACAAAAGCTGATTTTAAAGCCTTATTTAGATTTAAATGTGGTCTTTAGCGATGATTCACGCTATGCCCAAAAAACAGGCCTAAACAGTATTAAAACAGGTTTAGAAACCCGTTATGAAATCACAAAAAAGGTGATGCCTTATGTAAGTGTGGCCTATGCATATTCTAAAGGTAACAAAGAGACAGCATGGCAAACTGCAACTAACTCCGAATCAGGTTGGTTATATGGTGCAGGTCTGCGTTTTAGATTCTAAGCTTTCGTTTTTCGTATAAAGCAAAAGGTCACTTCTTTGGGAGTGACCTTTTTAAATGTAATCTTAATTTTTTAGATAAATCGACAATTCATGATTTAATGTAATTTATGAGTGATTGGTATCATGTCGGATTTTCTTGGAATTGTGTGGCTGAATCGCATATTTCATACCAAACGGGTTTGGACGAAACAAAAACATGAAATTGATTTCTAAGCACAGGATCATCATCTAAACAATTCACAGGCACAGGAAAAGACTCACTGTTTGAGCCAATTTCACCTAAAGCTGTTCCACATCTTTTACAGAATGTTCGGGCATAAGCAAATGGAGATTCAGGAGTATATGTTTGTATGAACTCTTTACCTTGAAGCAAATTAAAAGATTCTTTTTTAACGAAAACAATTGTGCTAGAACCTAATTTTCGACAACGAGAACAGTGGCATGTTCCCATCATATCGGGCGTAGTATTTAATTCAAATTTTATGGAACCGCAGCAACAACTACCTTTAATCATAATTATTTTCTCTTTTTAGGAAAGCTAAATAATTAATTTATCAAAAAAAAGCATTTATGTCATGTCTTTAAGTTTCTGCAATGCCAGCAACACGTTCAAGCTGGTTATTTACAAACTTAAATTCCATTCCATGCTCTGTATCTAAATCATAGTGAATAGAGAGGGTTAAGGTATCGGGTGCACTCACACGCAAATTTAACATGGTCTGTATATAAGGATTATGAGATTCCACATCTTGAATATTCAATGCAGCCTCACCTGATTTTTCTGGATTTTCATAATAATGTGCATAAAGCTTTTGATAGCGTTCAAAAGCATGTTGCTGAATGGTCTGAATATGTTGTTCAATACTGTTGATAAATAACTGGTAGGTTTTCGCAAAAGCGTTGAGTTGATCTAGATTGGGCGTTTCTTCGATTTCATCGCCATCTTCATCAAACTCTTCCCCTAAGAAAATCTCCCGATCAGCATTTTGATTAAAAAAACAATGTGAAAAAAATGTTTCTGAACTAAACCCAGCCCAGCTCGGGTGGATATCACCCCAATAATCATGTTTCATGGTTTTGATTCCTGATTTTTATATTTAGCATGCTTGATCATAAAGTAAGCCTCATGAAAAAAAATTATTCGAAATGTAAAAAAGGTCAAATTTTGTAAATTTTAATAAATTCCTCAACATGAGTTGATATAATTAGGCTTCTTCAGGAGGAACGACCTCCCTCAATTTGAGAAAAATCGTCAGGACGGCCTGATTCTAATTTAAATTTGGAGCTGGTCATGGCTTGGGTTTTTCTTATTTTTGCAGGTATCTTTGAAATCGTTTGGGCATATAGTATGAAATTGTCCGAAGGTTTTACAAAGCTTACACCAAGTATTGTCACCTTATTTTTCATGATTTTAAGCTTTGGTCTATTGGCATATGCGATGCGTACTTTGCCATTGGGAACTGCTTATACCATTTGGACAGGGATTGGAGCGATAGGCTCGTTCTTGGTTGGTATTTTTATCTTGGGCGAACCTGCAACAGCAATGCGTATGTTCGCTGCTGTACTGATTGTTTCTGGCTTAGTTTTAATGAAACTTTCTTCGACTTAATTTATTGAAATGTTTAAGTGCTATTTCTGTAGGAGATAGCACTTTTTTTACGTGTAGTTCATGGTGTAATCAATAGTGGAAACACCCAATAGAAAATGGTGAATGTGTAATGGCATGGGTTTTATTGGCAGTTGCGGGTGTACTTGAGGTGGTTTGGGCATATTTTATGAAGGTGTCTGACGGGTTTACCAAGCTGACACCGAGTATCTTGACCATCATCTTTATGATTGCAAGTTTTGCATTACTTTCTTATGCAATGAAAACATTACCACTTGGTACTGCTTATACAGTGTGGACAGGTATTGGTGCGATTGGTTCTTTTGCTGTCGGAATTTTCTTTTTAGGTGAAGCTGCTTCAGCGATGCGGATGTTGGCTGCTGTATTGATTATTTCAGGTCTTATTTTGATGAAATTATCTTCAAGCTAAGTTAAGCTGTTGGTGAGTTGGAAAGGGAATAAGGACATGCAACTTTCATTTATGGAAATGAGCTCCCCAGTCGGGATATTAAAATTAGTCGCCCACGATCATGCCTTGGTTGCAGTACTTTGGGAAAATGAAAATCCTAAACGGGTTCGTCTGGCTGAATTAATTAAAAACAATACACATCCTGTTTTGTTGGAGACGGCGAAACAATTGAATGAATATTTTCAAGGAAAAAGAACCCAGTTCGATTTACCGCTAGATTTTGCGGGGACTGAGTTTCAGCAGAAAGTTTGGCAAGCTTTATTGACGATTCCATTTGGTGAAACGCGTAGCTATAAAGAGATCGCAGAACAGATCGGAAATGTCAAAGCGGTTCGGGCGGTAGGCGCAGCGAATGGTAAAAATCCCATCTCTATTATTGCGCCATGTCATCGTGTGGTCGGGGCTGATGGTAAATTAGTGGGTTTCGCGGGTGGGTTGGATAATAAGGATATTCTTTTAAAAATTGAACAAGTGCCATAGACTCAACGCTATTCATTATTACATTACAATTTAAAATGATTGCTCAAATTTTTGCACCATTATTATCAAATCTAGGTTGGATCGTTTTACTTTTCGTTGCGATTACGCTGGTTAAATTCTTTAAGCCCTTTTTAAAAGGGAAAATAGGTGAATTTGCTGTCAGCACCCATGTCAAACTCTATTTAGACAAAGAAAATTATATTTTATTAAATGATTGTACTCTGCCTGATGAGCAAAATCAGACCACCCAAATAGATCATATTTTATTAAGTCCTTATGGTATTTTTGTCATTGAAACAAAGAATTATAAAGGTTGGATATTTGGTGGCGAGCGTCAAAAGATTTGGACACAAAAGATTTATAAAAAGAGCTATAAGTTCCAAAATCCATTACATCAAAATTATAAGCACCAAAAAGTTTTAGAAAGTGTGCTCACAGATATTGTTGATTCTACTCAGATCCATTCAATCGTAGTTTTTATGCCTGATTGCGAATTTAAAACCCAAATGCCAAACCACGTCTTTCGTGGTGCAGGTTGGACAGATTATGTCAAACAATTTAAGCAAATCAACATTTCTCCAATGAAATTAAAACGTATTCAGTATCGTCTAGAGAAAGAAATTTTAGAAAAGTCGTGGAAAACCAATCGCCAACATATACAAAGCCTTAAAGATAAATATACTGAGAAATGAACATATTACTCATAATCAACATCGTACTGATTAAATTATATTTTTTGTATGATTGGATCCGTATCCTGTAACTGTGGCATTAAGATCAGCAGAGGATGAGGGGAAAAATCACTCATCCGCAGCTTTAGACTTTAACCATTTCCATTGCCCATTTTTAAATTGGTAAGTGTCGATCCACCATCTTGCGCCACCTCGACATGAGCTGGTCATTTGTTTCTTCTGGGTAATCAGTTTGAGATCCGTCAATCCAGAACATTGTGCATGGCTAAAATCAATTTTTTCTTGGTCCAACACTTGATAATCTTTACTTTTAGGTCGATAGAGAAAAATATCAAAAATAGAATAAACCCCCATTCCCATGTCAGGTGTAGACACAGCAATATCGGTATATCCATCAAAATTATAGTCTTGAAAATGAATCTGTCGTTTTCGTTCAAATGGTAATTCTGCAAGATCAAATGCTTGCTGTTTAGCCGCTGTTTGAATGATGAGTTGACCTGATTCGTCATCGCCATCTTTAAAAATAAAATGGGTTTTTTGCCCATTCACTACATCGTTAATATTGCGATTTACAGTTTGTTGTTGAGGTTGGGCAAATGCGAATGGGGTTAAAAGTAAACTTGATAGCATTGTTGTCGTGAGTGTTTTGTACATTATTATTCTCATTGTCATTCCCATTGTTTTAGGGGATTTCCAAGTTTCAGCTGTTTATTGAAACTTGGATGCTATTTTCAAAAGTGCAGAGTAATATTCAACATTTAAAAGCGCTTTGGAATTTTTTGCCCACCTTCAATCGGTGTTTCAGCATTTTTCAATACACCAAATAACCATGTTTCAGCATGTTGTACCGCGATTTTAAGCGGGTCTCCTAGTGCTAAACGTCCTGCAATAAAGCTTGCCAATGAACAACCTGAACCATGGTATTCACCTTCTAAACGGGGACATTTAGATTCAGCGATCATTTCACCATTCACATACAAGGCGTTGCGAATATAGTCTGGGGTATCTTCATGACCACCTTTTACCAGAACAGCTTGTGCGCCCATTTCAAACAGTTTGGCTGTGGCTTTTTCTATGTCTTGTTCTGCTGTTAAGGCGCGTAATTCCACAGTATTTGGGGTAATGATTGTTGCCAGAGGAATCAGTTCGATAAAGGCTTTAACCAAAGTCTCTTGATTACCCAGTGAACCACCACTATTTGCCACTAAAACAGGATCAAGTACATATAGATAATCTGGATGTTCACGTAAAAACTCAGCCAGTGCAGCAATATTGTCTGTGGTTCCTAACATCCCCGATTTGATGGCTTTAATAGGTAAATCACCAACAACTGCATTGGCCTGAGCAAGCAGTAGTTCTTTGGAGCTGGCTTCAAAACCAAAAACTTGTTGAGAGTTTTGAATGGTTAATGCTGTACAAGCAATTGCCGCATGTGCGCCACTTTGACCAATCGCTTCAATATCAGCCTGTATACCAGCACCACCAGAAGGGTCTAGACCTGAAAAACAAAGTACAGTAGGGCGCACGATGATGTCCTTAATTCACAAATTTACGTTAGTATAGGCAAGTTTACGAGAACACTCGATAGTAATTTGATAATTGTTTCAAACACAGATTTAAAGGATTGGATGGTGATAAAGAATATTTTAATTGATCTCGACGGCACATTAACCGACCCAAAAGTAGGCATTACGACATCTGCACGTTATGGACTTGCAAAGGTTGGGCATCCGATTCCTGACAGTGAAAATATCGACTGGATTATTGGTCCACCGTTAAAGGCATCATTGGCAAAGCTACTCAATGTTGAAGCAAATGATATTTTAGCTGAACAAGCTTTATTGGGTTATCGTGAACGCTTTGCTGTAACTGGCCTATTTGAAAACCATGTTTTTGATGATGTTGCACAAACCTTGGAAGCCTTAAAAAGTAAGGGCTATCGACTGTTTTTAGCCACCGCAAAACCTGAAGTTTATGCACGTCAAATCTTAGATCATTTTGATTTATTAAAATATTTTGATTATCCCTATGGCAGTGAGTTAAATGGCGAGCGCACCAATAAAGGTGAGTTAATCACTTATATCCTTGAAAAAGAAAAGTTAAATCCAGAAGAGTGTTTGATGGTGGGAGATCGGGAACATGATATTTTTGGTGCACGTAAAAATGCGATTGAAACCATTGCGGTAGAGTATGGATATGGCTCAAAACAAGAGTTGGACGAAGCAGCGCCCAAAGCAAGAATTGAGAAGTTCTCTGAATTGTTAAACCTGCTCTAAATCTGCTTTTAGTTCAGACTTTTGAGATAATTCCAATTCACCTTAATCATCCCCAACACATCGATAAAATATTCTCGGTTGGGGATTTTACTCGTAATCACATAGTTAGTTAGTAGCAATCACACATTTAAACAGGGACTAAATCCCCAGTAGTCTTTTAATGTTATTCACTAAATTGGGTAGAGATACTGCATGATGTGGAATCGTTAAACGCTTAAACCAATCACCGCCAAATTTACGATCTACTTCCAATAAAACATGGGTTTGATGTGGAGAGATATTCAAATGTGAAATGGGTAGCAAGTCAATCCATCTAAAGGTAAAAATGATGGAATTAACGCACATCCAAATACAATGATTCCTTAATTTCTTCCATCACAATATAACTATGTGATGAGGCTGAGGATGGAAGTTTTTTAAGTAAATCACCAAGTAAGCGTCGGTAAGCGCTCATTTCTTTTAGTCGGGCTTTGACTAAATAATCAAAATCTCCCGAAATAAGATGGCACTCTTGTACTTCTGGTATTTCCATTAAGTCTTTGGCCACTTGTTCAAACACATCGCCAGACTTTGCAGATAAACTAATTTCTAGGAAAACCAATAAGTTACGATCAAGATGTTTCGGGTTTAGACGAGCATGATAGCCCATAATGATGCCATCTCGCTCCAAACGTTTGACACGTTCAGAACAAGGTGTGGTCGATAAACTGACCCGTGAAGCCAATTCGCTGATGGCAATTCGACCCTCATTTTGAAGAATATCTAAAATCATTCGATCTATACGGTCTAATTTACGCATCAATTATTCCCTTTTTTTTAATCATTTTTCACGACAATAAATTAAAACACCTAAATTTTAGCATTAAAAATAGTGAAATAAACTATTGAACCAAAAATATACTAGTGAAATAAACTAGTAAATGCATAAAGGATAAGAAATGCGTGTAATAGTATTAGGTAGTGGTGTGATTGGCGTAGCAAGTGCATATTACCTCGCGCAGCAAGGAGCACAAGTTACAGTTTTAGACCGTCAAGCAGGTCCAGCTGAAGAAACCAGCTTTGGTAATGCAGGTCAAATTTCTCCAGGATATTCGACACCGTGGGCTGCCCCAGGTATTCCGTTTAAAGCGGTTAAGTGGATGTTTCAACATCATGCGCCACTTGCGATTAATATCGATGGCAGTATGTGGCAGTTACAGTGGATGGCGCAAATGCTTAAAAACTGTAACTCAGAAAGTTATGCGATCAACAAAGAACGTATGACCCGTGTTGCAGAATATAGTCGTGACTGTTTAAGAGAATTACGTAAAGATACTGGCATTGAATACGAAAACCGTTCAAAAGGCACATTGCAAGTTTTCCGTAATGAAGCTCAATTAGAAATGGTTCAGCGTGATATTGCTGTACTTAAAGAATGTGGTGTTCCACATGAGTTATTGCTTAAAGATGATCTTGCTAAAGTAGAACCAGCACTTGAACATGCCAAAGATAAATTGGTCGGTGGTTTACATCTTCCAAATGATGAAACGGGCGACTGCTATTTATTTACCAATGCTTTAGCCAATTTAGCCAAAGGTTTAGGTGTCGAGTTTAAATTCAACCAAAATGTTGAAAGATTGGTGGTTGAAGGTGATGAAATCAAAGGTGTTGTGGTCAATGGTGAAGTGTTAACTGCTGATCGCTATGTATTGGCTTTTGGTAGCTATTCACGTGATTTCTTAAAGCCGCTGGAATTGAATTTACCTGTTTACCCAGTGAAGGGTTATTCTTTAACTATTCCAATTGTTGATCCAACATTTGCACCACAATCTACAGTTTTGGATGAAACCTATAAAATCGCGATTACTCGTTTTGATCAACGTATTCGTGTTGGTGGAATGGCAGAATTAAGCGGTTTTAATCATGGTTTAAATGCGGATCGCCGTGGCACATTGGAAATGGTGACCCAAGATTTATTCCCGGGTGGTGATTTGGCACAAGCGTCATTTTGGACCGGTCTTCGCCCAATGACCCCAGACAGCACACCAATTATTGGCGCAACACGTTTTAAAAACTTATTCCTTAATACTGGACATGGCACTTTAGGCTGGACGATGGCATGTGGTTCAGGAAAATTGATTAGTGATTTGGTGCTTAATCATCAAACCGATATCAGTACCGAAGGTTTATCTATTCAGCGTTATCCACACGCTGCTTAAGTGCCACGTTGTTAAAACAGTGATAAATAAATTGTTTAGCGATAAATAATTTACAACGCCAATTAATATTCAGGGATGAATAAAATGCCTAGACCAATTACTGCCGTCATTCATCAGGATGCTTTGTTGCATAACCTGAATGTCGCCCGTCAATTTATGCCACAAAGTAAAGTTTTTACCGTGGTCAAGGCCAATGCTTATGGACACGGTATTGAACGTGTCTATGATGCATTCAAATCCGCAGATGGTTTTGCTTTGTTGGATATCGATGAAGCAAAACGCCTAAGAACGTCGGGATGGACAGGTCCAATTCTGCTCTTAGAAGGCATTTTTTCAGCAGATGATTTATTGGATTGTGAAAAGTATCAATTAAGTTTTAGCCTACATAATGAAGATCAAGTGAATTGGCTAGAACAATTTAAAAGCCAATCTCTCAAAGACAATCCAGCACAGACGCAATTCGATGTATTTTTAAAAATGAATACAGGAATGAATCGCCTTGGTTTTAAACCTGATGCGTATCGGGCAATGTGGCAAAGATTAAAGCAATTCGATGTGGTGAAATCTATCACACATATGATGCATTTTTCAGATGCAGATGGTGAGCGTTTGGGGCAATCTGGGATTGCATACCAGCAGGCTATTTTTGAACAAACCATTCAAGATTTAGACGGTGAGCGCTCAGTTTCAAATAGTGCGGCCATTCTCCGACATTCACAAGATTTACGTTCAGATTATATTCGTAGCGGGATTATGCTGTACGGCAGTTCTCCAGACTATCCAACACATTCAATTCAAGATTGGAATCTTAAACCAAGCATGAGTTTACGCAGTGAAATCATTGCAATTCAAGATTTACAGCCGAGTGAAACAGTGGGTTATGGATCTAAATTCACGGCAACCCAAGCCATGAAAATCGGTATTGTGGCATGTGGTTATGCAGATGGTTACCAACGTATTTCTATGGATGCACCCGTATTGGTTAATTCTGTACGAACCCAAACTATTGGTCGTGTCAGCATGGACATGTTAGCGGTTGATTTAACCCATATCCCAGATGCTCGTGTTGGAAGTGAAGTGGTACTTTGGGGACAGTCTTCAAATGGAACTGTACTGCCGATTGATGAAGTTGCAGCAAGTTCTGGAACCGTAGGTTATGAGCTCATGTGTGGTGTAACTGCACGGGTCAATTTTAAAATTTCAAAATAAGGACATCAACATGTCAAACAACGTTCAACACGCAGACATTCAAAAACTCAACAGCAATCAAGTGATGAGTGCAGTCACCATTTTCAATAAAGTGGTTTATTTGTCAGGCCAAGTTCCTAAAAACACCCAACAGGATATTATTGCTCAAACTCAAGAAATCTTGGCAACGATTGATCAGTTATTGCTTGAGGCAAATACTGATAAATCACGTTTATTGTCTGCTCATGTCTACATCAAAAATTTAGATGATTTTGCAACGTTCAACACCATTTGGATTGATTGGTTAGAAGGCTGTGTTGCACCATCTCGCGCAACGATTCAAGCGGATTTGGTTAATCCAGATTGGTTGATTGAGATCGCAGTTATTGCGGCGCAGGCATAAATTAATCTCTTGTCATAAAGTAGAATTGATTATTGTCAATAATTAAAGCAGTATTTGCCCCGAATTAAAGCTGGTCACATGTAAACCATGTGGCCCAGTTCGCGTTAGGTAGAACAATAGAACGGGAATGTTCTTATGCCACAAGCGGGTTTTACCTCCAAAAAATTGTCAAAAAGGATATTTTTATGACAACTTCAAGCCATTCAGATGACGTACCATCGTCGCCAAATGAGCTACAACGGAAATTATCCAATCGTCACCTACAATTAATTGCGATTGGTGGTGCAATTGGTACAGGCTTATTTATGGGTTCAGGGAAAACCATTTCCCTTGCAGGCCCTTCAATTCTGATCATTTATATGATCATTGGTGCAATGTTCTTTTTCCTGATGCGCGCATTGGGTGAAATTTTACTTTCAAATCTGCACTACAAATCCTTTATTGATATGGCACATGACTTAATTGGTCCGGGTGCTGGCTATTATATTGGCTGGTCATACTGGCTCGGTTGGATCTTAGTGGGTATTGCGGATTTAGCTGCAATTATCAATTATCTCAACTTTTGGCTTCCTGACGGAACCGCCTTTACCCCCATGGGACAAGCCTTAATTAGTGCAGGATGCGTACTCTTGGTATTGGGTATTAATCTCCTCACGGTAAAGTTGTTTGGTGAAATTGAGTTTTGGTTTGCTTTGATCAAAATTTTAGCCATTGTCGGATTGATTCTTATTGGTGGCTATATGGTGTTGAGCCATTTCCAAGCACCGACAGGTTCAGTTGCAAGCTTTAGCAATGTCTGGTCGCATGGTGGCATGTTCCCGAAAGGCGCAAGTGGCTTTTTAGCAGGTTTCCAAATTGCCTTGTTTGCTTTTGTCGGTGTCGAGCTGATCGGTACTATGGCGGCAGAAACCAAAGATCCTGAAAAGAACTTACCTAAAGCGGTCAATGCGATTCCGACCCGTATTATTTTGTTCTATGTATTGGCACTCTTTATCGTGATGTCGGTAACCCCTTGGAATGAAATTCCTGCGGATCAAAGTCCATTTGTCACATTGTTTCTACATGCTGGTATTGGTGCAGCGGCTGTGATTATGAACTTGGTGGTTTTATCCTCGGTAATGTCATCGATGAACAGTGGTGTATTTTCGACCAGTCGTATGTTGTTTGGATTGGCCAAAGAAGGGCAAGCACCGACTAAGTTGGCTGAACTGTCTAAACGCGCCGTTCCTGCAAAAGGTTTATTGTTCTCTTGTGGCTTTATTATGGCAGGTGCAGCACTACAATATTTTGTTCCAAATACCGTTGAAGCATTTACCTTAGCCAGTTCTTTATGTGTGATTTTATTCATTAGTATCTGGAGTATTATTATGGTGTGTTATATACGCTACCGTAAATTACGCCCAGAATTGCATGAGAAATCAAACTTTAAAATGCCGGGTGGTGTATGGATGTCTTATCTTGTTTTGATCTTCCTTGCTTTTACTTTGGTGATTTTAAGTCTAGAGCCTGATACTTTAAAAGCTTTAATCATCAGCCCATTGTGGGTGATTATTTTAGCGGTGACCTATCAAATGATGTATAAACCGCGTATGAAAAAGCGTAATCAGCAGCTTTAATGTTGAATATTCAATTGATCAGGAGATGGTGTTAGATCATCTCCTGAATAACTATGATATGAAAATTTTTGATATAAATTAAATTTAAAAATTAAACGCTTAGATTAAATATAAAATACTCAACTTTTTGGTTTTATCCGTGATTGATTGCATAGGTTCAATGTGAAATTTAACAAATTATTCAAAATAAATTACTGAAATAAAAATAAAAAGCACGTTTAATAGCATCATTTACGCTAAACAACAGCATATATGCGCAATAACAAGATCGATCTCTTACGTGGAATTTCAATTTTATTGGTACTTCTCCACCATTTTAATATTCCTTATAAACTGCATGACACATTTCTAGGTATACCAATCTTTGGCGAAAGCTTAAGTACCTTAATTGCCCGCAATGGTAATTATGGTGTGACCCTATTTTTTGTGATTTCAGGTTTTTTAATCACCCAACATACTTTACAAAGAAGTGGCACACTCGCGCAGATTAAGCTCAAAGATTTCTATATCCGCCGTATTGCCCGAATTATGCCTTGTTTGGTCCTACTGGTGGCGCTGGTGACGGCACTGGGTGCAATGGGGTTAAAACCCTTTATCAATCAAGCGCCAAACGGTATTGAAGTCTCTTATGGCTTAACTGTATTTTCTGCTTTTACGTTTTGGATGAATATCCTGATCATTGAAAATGGCTGGGTGAATTATGCGCTAGGCGTGCTATGGTCTTTATCTGTTGAGGAAGTCTTCTATTTAGCATTTCCAATTTTATGTGTTGTATTAGGCCGTGGTAAAGGCTTTATTATATTTTTATTGGCAATCATCATTTATGCACCTTATTTCCGTTCATTGCATTTTGCTGAGGAAAGCGGGGCTTATCTTTATCATTACTTCTCAAGTTTTGACGGAATTGCGATGGGTTGCTTAACTGCTTTAATGACTCAGCGGATGGGACAAAAAATACAGGTTTCAAAAATCGTGGTTCCAATCATTGTTTTGTTGATGGCCGCTGTTTATTTATATGCACCAATCAAAGAGGTTAGTACGTGGGGAATCAGCATTTTTGCTCTATTGTCAGCAATGTTGATCTTCTGTTTTGCTCAGAACCCATATACTGAATCTCGCTCTATATTGTCAAAAGGTGTAGCGTGGATTGGACAACGTAGTTATGAAATGTACTTGTTTCATTTGATTATCTTGGGTTTATTTAAAGTTTTTTATTTTCCCAAAGAAACCTTAGCTGTTGAAAAATTAATGCTATTACCAATTTATTTTATTGCTGTTTTTGTATTGAGTTGGGCCATTGAAAAGTATTATTCAACACCGATGAACAGAAAAATACGCCAAGTTTTACTTAAAAATGGGTGATAAAAATGGAAATATTGCAGTTAATAGAAACCATAAAACAAGATCCAAGCTGTGAGGTGCATCCTGCACAGTTAGCACAAAATTTGCCACAAAATATTCCTGATGATGTGAAGATCTTTTATCGTGAAACCAATGGAATAAAATTTTTTCCACAAGAAGCTTATTCAATTGAAATCGTCGCGAGTCATCAATTTATACCGATTAATACTTATTTATTCTCAGACGAATCAACCGATTTGGAATTGGAAAATGATGATATCAGTCATGACTGGTTTTTAATTGCAAAGGTAGATGAAATGAGTCAATACATCAGTATTGATACGGCGCAAGCTAGACGAGGTCAATGTTATGATAGCTTTTTTGAAACCCATGCAACGATTGGTGATTCACCTATTCTTGCCCAGAACTTTACTGCGCTTTTACATCAGTTATATTTGAATAAAGGGCAATACTGGTATTGGTTACAAGATGATTTTCAATATTTAGGTGATGCTTATGATCCGCCTTTACCCAATCGAGATGAATAAAAAAACCTCCATTTAGGAGGTTTCTATCTACAAGTTAAAATGTTGGTTTAACGACCACTAAAATCACCACTGCAAATAAAATCAGGGTTGGCATCTCATTGAAAAATCGCCAAAACTTATGCGATTTATAATGTGCATTGCCAATCAGTTTTTTACGGTAATAGCCACAAACAAAGTGGTAAATTACTAAAAGACCAACTAAACCGACTTTTAGATAAAACCATAAAGCTTCATGGTAATGACGTGTTGCATCACCCCAGTCCACAAGAAAATGTGCAGTGATTAATGTTGCGATCATCGAAGGCCACATAATGCCCCGATATAATTTACGCTCCATGATTTCGAAACGCTGATGACTTATATTGTCATCGCTCATGGCATGGTAGACAAACAAACGCGGGAGATAAAACAGTGCTGCAAACCAACACACGACTGCAATGATATGTAAAGCTTTTACCCAAAGGAAAGCTTCTGAAGGAGCATCCATCAATTTACCCTTTTAAGGGCAGTGTGCGAGATGTCGATCATCCAAACTTATTTTTAATTTGGATGATCGACAATTCTTTGTTTAGCCTTCCCATTTTTTAAAAATGAGACAAGCATTGACACCGCCAAAACCGAAACTGTTACTCATCACAGTATTCAATTTTGTATCGCGTTTTTCAAGTACGATGTCATAACCTTTTGTGCCTTCATCAAGTTCAGTGACATTGATGTTTGGCGCGATAAAGTCATTTTGCATCATCAATACAGAATAAATGGCTTCTTGAACACCAGCAGCACCCAGACTATGACCTGTCATAGACTTGGTTGAGCTTAATGGTGGAACATTACCTTCACCAAATGCACGACCCATCGCAAGAAGTTCAGTCACGTCACCAGCAGGTGTTGAAGTACCATGGGTATTGACATAGTCAACCTTATCTACGCCATGTTGTTTAGCTTCTTCTAAAGCCATTAAAATACAACGGGTCGCACCTTCACCCGATGGTGCAACCATATCCGCACCATCCGAATTTGCAGCATAAGCAACAACTTCTGCAAGAATATTTGCACCACGTGCTTGAGCATGTTCAAGTGATTCAAGTACAACGAAACCACCACCACCCGCAATCACAAAACCGTCACGGTCAGCTGAGTATGGGCGTGAAGCTGTTTCTGGAGCATCATTATATTTAGAACATAGTGCGCCCATTGCATCAAACAATAAGCTTTGTGACCAGTGATCTTCTTCACCGCCACCGGCCAACATTAAATCTTGTTTACCCAATTGAATCAGGTTGTAAGCATAGCCAATCGCATCAGCTGAAGTTGCACAAGCACTGGTGATTGAATGAGCAACACCTTGTAATTTAAATGCAACACCGACATTGGCAGTAATGGTGTTTGACATATTACGTGGTACGAAGAATGGGCCAATTTTACGCGCACCTTTTTCTTCTAAAAGTTTAACCATCTCTGTAACAGACGCCGTTGAGTTACCACCTGAACCCCCTGCAATACCGTAACGAGGATTACCGCCCAATTGCTCTGGTGTTAAGCCAGCATGTTCAACAGCTGCAAGCGCTGAATTGTAGGCATACATTGCACATACGCCCATGAAGCGCTTGAGTTTACGGTCAATACCATCAAAATCTTGTTCTGCTGCGGCACTGACATGACTTTTAAAATTAAGTTCTTCGTAAGTTGAATTATGACGTGTCCCTGAAATACCATTTTCCAAAGAGTGCTTAACAGCTTCCAATGTATTACCGATACATGAGTTAATGCCCATACCAGTGATGACAACACGACGGTTCATGCAAAGTCCTTTATTTTAGAATACAGAATGAATGTTTACATTTAAACGCGTTTACTTTTTTAGTTCAATGGCGAAAGATATTGATTCTTGTGCATCATTTAAAACAATATATTGTATGCTTAAAAGTTAATTAAATAGCTGAAAATAAATATATTTATTATTTTTATAATAATATGAATTCATGATGGATATTTACATCAATTAGGCAAAACCATCCATAAGCAGGGCTTAGCAGAGATGGTTTGAAGCACTAATTTTTGAAATAAATTTTAAATTGCTGGGATAAGCATGGTGTTTTATCCCTATTGTAGAACAAGGCTTCTCTTTACCTGCTGAGTTGAATTATCCATATAACCGATATGATGACCATCAACAGTAATCATATCGGTTGCAATACAACTGTTATAGCCTGTAGCAAGCCTCAACAAAATTTCTTTGTCTTTATGAATTACCAAGGCGTTTTCTTTTCCCACTCTGGATCAAAACCTGATGTCGATGCAGCAACTTTTAAATAATCTGCATAGCTCTCAGCCAATAAAATTGGTGGAATCTGTTTAAGTGGAAGTTCATTGTTGTTCCAAGAGCGGCTGGCTTTTTTACTAAAAGTCAGTTCATAAAGGACAGCAGGAATATTTTCCTCTGGTACATAACTTCCGCTAAATGTAATTTCTACATCGATACCCAACTGTTTATACGGCTTGGTATAGCGATCAAATGAACCACCATCTTCGATACTGGCACGTTGATAGCCCAATTTGGTTACAACACCACGGAGGGTAAAGGTATCTGTAAGCCAGCCATTATGATCCTTAATTTCAGTGACATTATCATCTTCAAGCTTTGGTAGGTGATGGGTCATCTGTTCAAATAAGAATTTCACTTTATAGTCTTTAAAGTGTGCAATCCAATCTTTTGCTTCCTTTTCACCGACCAAAACCGCATGAGAAATTTGAATTTTGCTGTCTGTGCTCAGCTCGACTTCATCATCATCTAAATTCAGTAATGCACCATCATCACTTGGTCTAAAACTGATTTTTTCATCATTGGTTTTGATTTCAAGCCAAATCAGTTTTTGGATTAAGCGCCTCATGATTGGGTGGGCAAAGATATACTCTTGCCACTCAGCAACATTCCACTGACGTTCGCTACACATCGCCTCATACAAACGACCTGTTTGCATATCAACCACTTGTTTAAACTCTTTTTTACTGGTGCTAAACAGTGCTTTGGCTTCTTTGATCAGGCTTTCATCATCATTTTGGCGGGCAGCAGGTAGTGCTTTAATTTCTTTACCTTCTTCATTTTTAAGAATGAATTTGTCTTTATCATCGACAATGGCACTAAAGTTACGTGAGCCATATTGTAGCTGTAACACTCCATTTTCATCTAAACCTGCTGTTGGAATAGTACGGTCAGCCAGCTCATCACTTGTCCATTGATTACGTTCAGCAATCTCAGCAACCAATGTGTTTGCAAGTGTTTGTACCGAAGCAGTACGGTAACGACGTGAAAGTGAAAGCAATAGTTGGGTGATAGACGGGTTATCGCTAATGGATAATGCACTAATCATGGCTTCTAATTGAGCTCGGCGCGTATAGTGCTGTTTGATAAAATCTTGTATTTGTTTTACTGCAAAACTTCCTTGAGCTGCAAATGCCAGTGCTAAGAAACCTTTACTTTTGATTGCTGAACCTAAAATACAAGAAAGCTGAATGTTTTTGATTTCTGTAATGACTTCTTCAAGTGTAATCGTCCCATAGTATGCATAATAAGTGTCATTTTTCGCCCAAGCCTGATAAGCATTGCGATACTGTTGTAAACGTTGTGGCGCATTTTTAACAGCATATTCTGTTGCTTGATCCAATCTAGGGCCACGAGTATCTTCAGTAATAAAGCTCTGTAGGGCGAAATTTGCAAGTTCTTGTTGGCTTTTTTCACTCAATAATCCTACATAACGTTGTAGCAATTGATTGGCTTTTGGTTCCTTCAATTTTTCTGCCAAAATCGCCCACCATTGTATAATTTTGGGGTCAACATCTGTGTTATTTTGCCATTTCACTTTTGGTAAAGTTTCAAAATCAAACCATTTAAAACTCACTGACAATTTACCTTTTAGCCCAGCTTCTGCTTCTTTAAGCAGTACTTCTGGCTTGAGATAAGCACTAATATCTTGTCCGAGCTTTTCCAATGCCGTTAAAAGTGCAGCTCGAACGATTTCTTTTTTCTCTTTATTCAGCAAAGTATTCAGTGGTTTTAATGCATCTTGATTTTGCAAACGCGCCAACCACTCAATTGCAGCAATTCTTACTTCTTGCTTACCAGATTCAAGTGCTGTGATGGCTTGTAGATGGATGTCTGGAATTTTTGCCAAAGCCTGTTGTGCATCAAAGCGTAAGCTCTTATTTTCACCAAGTGCTAATTCTAATAATTTGGGAATAAACTCACTTGGCACTTGTGGGAAATATCTTAAAATATTGATTGCTTTTTGGGGATTAAATTGCTGCCAACTGTCTTTGAAAAGAGAAGGTGTTAAACCTAAAGCTTCTGTTAAAAATGCTTGATGATCGGCAAAAAATGGCCAAATTTTTTCAGGGTCAACGATATAATGAGACAACATATTGTACTCATCCATTAACATACCTTGAGCAATTAAACGATCAGCTTGACTGAATTTGGTCCGATGCATGGCATCAGCAAGTTGTTTTAAATCGAGTGTTGCTGTCTGTTCTGTTGTTAATATATCAAATAAATCTTCCCAATATAGATTTCCACGTTCAGAGTGGAATGAACGAAGTGCATGGAAGATCGTATAATTATTTTGTTCTTTTATGCGGTTTTTATAATGAATAATCTCAAAATCATAAGCAAATGATTTACGTTCTATTTCACCATTTAACTGTTGTACAACTGATTCTAAATTGGTTTTTTTGACATATGTCCGATTTTTAAAGTAGTTTTGAAAATGTCGTGACTGATAATCTGAGGTTTTATTTTTCTCAATTTCCAATAATGCTTTTTGCTCTGCTTTAGTTAAAATTTCTTGATAATTTTCCAATATGATTTCAGTAAAAGATTCAGGAAGTTTTTTCTCGACCAACGCTACAAAGTCAGGCAGTTTGACTTGTTCAAGCTGAGTTTTTTCACTTGGTTTTAGTCTTTGTAATGCCATTTGTATGGCTTGTTGTACTGACTTTTGCTTTTCTTCATTAAGGGCTTTTTCTAAAAGTTGAGCATGATCTTGCCCTAAACGTGCAAAAAGTTCCGCTGCCGCAGAGCGTTCTTGGCTATTCCCTGAAAATAAGAAATAACGCATATGTTTTTGAACGATATTTTGATCGATGATGCTCAATAATGGCGAAGCTTTATCACTGATGGCTTTGGTTTTATGCAATGAAAGTCGTACGATGAGTTTGCTAAGTTTATCGTATAAATCGCCATGTTTTTGCAAGAAATCTAAGAATGTATGAATCCCGTTGCTGGTTAAATTGGGAATTTTTTCAATCAATTCATCTGCATGTTCTGCTAAAAAAGATTCTGTGTCTTTCAAATTAAAAAGCAAGTGTAAGCGATCAAAATCGTGACTTCTCAGATTCTTACGTTCAAATAAGACCAGTAATAAATGTTGTTCGAAACATTCTTTTTCACTTTCAAGCAATTCAAAGAGTTTTTGTAAGGTCCAATGAGATTTGATATTTTGCGACTGTCCTAAAGCTTTAAAACCAACACCATAAGTTGTGTTTAATGCATCGACGATAAAATATAAAAACCAAACAGGTGCTTGTTCATAAAAATTAATAAAATTAAGTCGTTTGGTTGTTGCTTCTAACACTTTTGCAAAACGTACAATCTGCGCATGATCAAGCTCGTCAAAAATTACGCCATATAACTTTTGACGTGCATTTTGCGAATGATAAGCCATGTGCTCTTGCTGACGATTAATATGAAAATTGGGTCTATACCAATTGTACGTGCCAGGATTACCCAGTAGGGCCGTGGCTTGATCATCAGGGAGTTTTTGAAAAACAAGTAATATTTCTGGATTTTCACCAGTGATTACAAATTTTAAGGTTTGGGCTGGTAAATCAGCATCAATATCGACTAAAGGTTTAAAAATATCTTGTAAATTTTGAGCTGTATCTAGGCTAAATGGGGCAAATAATTCATTTATTTGCATATATGTCATATCTTGCATTTGGCACCTTATTATTAAATTTCATTTTTGGATCTCATTGAATTTTAATCTAAATTTTTTATGGATGATATCGTGCTTAGTTTTATGACGACATGATGTGTCTTTGTGAATATTAATATTCCATTTTCACAATAAAATATCAAACAGCCAGTTTTGAAAAACTGGCTGTTATCCCTTTTTTAGCGATTATTTATACATTTTGATCCAGATTACCAAGGCGTTTTCTTTTCCCACTCTGGATCAAAACCTGATGTAGAAGCAGCAACTTTTAAATAATCTGCATAACTCTCAGCCAGTAAAATTGGTGGAATCTGTTTAAGTGGAAGTTCATTGTTGTTCCAAGAGCGGCTGGCTTTTTTGCTAAAGGTCAGTTCATAAAGTACAGCAGGAATATTTTCCTCTGGTACATAACTTCCGCTAAACGTAATTTCTACATCAATCCCCAACTGTTTATACGGCTTGGTATAGCGGTCAAATGAGCCACCATCTTCGATACTGGCACGTTGATAGCCCAATTTGGTTACAACACCACGTAGAGTAAAGGTGTCTGTAAGCCAGCCATTATGATCCTTGATTTCAGTGACATTATCGTCTTCAAGCTTCGGTAGGTGATGGGTCATCTGTTCAAATAAGAATTTCACTTTATAGTCTTTAAAGTGTGCAATCCAATCTTGCGCTTCCTTTTCACCAACCAAAACCGCATGAGAAATTTGAATTTTACTGTCTGCACTGAGTTCGATTTCATCATCATCTAAATTCAGTAATGCACCATCATCACTTGGTCTAAAACTGATTTTTTCATCATTGGTTTTGATTTCAAGCCAAATCAGTTTTTGGATTAAGCGTCTCATGATTGGATGGGCAAAGATATACTCTTGCCACTCTGCAACATTCCACTGACGTTCGCTACACATCGCCTCATACAAACGACCTGTTTGCATATCCACGACTTGTTTAAACTCTTTTTTACTGGTGCTAAATAGTGCTTTGGCTTCTTTGATCAGGCTTTCATCATCATTTTGGCGGGCCGCTGGTAGCGCTTTAACCTCTTTACCTTCTTCATTTTTAAGAATGAATTTGTCTTTATCATCAACAATGGCGCTAAAGTTACGTGAACCATATTGCAGTTGTAACACTCCATTTTCATCTAAACCTGCTGTTGGAATAGTACGGTCAGCCAGTTCATCACTTGTCCATTGATTACGTTCAGCAATCTCAGCAACCAATGTGTTTGCAAGTGTTTGTACCGAAGCAGTCCGGTAACGACGTGAAAGTGAAAGCAACAGTTGGATGATTAATGGATCATTACTGATTGATAATGCACTAATCATGGCTTCAATTTGTGAGCGACGAGGGTAGTGCTGCTTCATATAGTTCTGCAATTGTTTTACTGCAAAACTTCCTTGTGCATTGGCAGTCAGTGAAAGCATACCTTTACTTTTGATCGCGGAACCCAGATAAAGTCCTAAACGTTCGCGTTTAATCTCTTCAATCACTTCTTCTAAGGTGATGGTGCCATATTTGGCATAATATTCAGGGTATTTTTCACCATAACGTTTGTATGAATCCCGATAAGAACTCAGACGGCCAGGTGCTTCTGTGGTTGCATATTGCGTTGCTTCATCCAATGGTGTTTGTAAGGTATCTTGATGAATAAAACTGTGTAATAAATGATTGGCAAGTTGTACCTGATCTTTTTGATCGAGTAAGTCACTATAGCGTTGTAATAAGGCATTGGCTCTAGGCTCTTTAAGTTTTTCCGCCAATATCACCCACCATTTAATAATTCTAGGGTCAACCTCTTTGCCATTCTGCCATTTCACTTTTGGCAATGTGTCAAAATCAAACCATGTAAAACTGCTTGAAAGTTTGCCTTTTAAACCGTCTTCTGCTTCTTTTAGCAGCACTTCTGGTTTGAGATAAGCACTAATATCCTGTCCAAGCTTTTCCAATGCTGTTAAAAGAGCAGCTCGAACGATTTCTTTCTTCTCTTTTTTAAGTAAAGTATTCAGCGGTTTTACTGCATCCTGATTTTGTAGACGTGCTAGCCATTCAATTGCAGTGATTCGAATGTCTTGTTTACCCGAATCTAGAGCTTCAATGGCACGTTGATGAACGTCAGGAAGGTGCTGTAAGGTTTCTTGCGCTTCATAACGCAAACGCTTATTTTCACCCAATGCAAATTCGAGTAAGCGCGGAATAAACTGTACTGGTAAGGATGGGAAACATTTAAGTACAAAGATGGCATCGGATGGGTTAAAGCTTTGATATTCATTTTTTTCTAAAGACGGAGAAAGCCCCAACGCTTCAGTTAAATATTCTTGATTTTCCGCAAAAAATGGCCAAATTTTATCTTTTTCATAAATATGATCTTGTAAACTTTGATAATAGGATGATCCCGCTAGAATCCCTTGAGCGACTCTACGTTTGGGATTGTTAAATTTAGCCGCATCTAGGGCCTGAACGATATGGCGAAGTTCATAATTGGCATATTCTTCAGGTTTAAGCATTTCAAATAAATTAGGCCAATAAATCCAATTCCGATTACGTATTGCAATGATTCTCATGGCATGATTAATGGAAAACTCAGGATATTTTTTATATTTATTTTTATGGGTAATAATATTTTCAACTTGGTGTACATTTTTAAAAGATGCATCACCGTTCAGCTGGTCAACAATCGACGTTAAGGTTTGATGATTGATTTTTTTAAGCTGCTTTAAATGATCTTGAGCCCAAGTTCTTTTATAACTTGCTGTTTTATTCTCTTCAATTTCATCGGCAGCATTCTGTTCAGCTTTAGCCAAAATTTCTTGATAATTTTCTAAAATAACCTCGGTAAAACTTGCTGGAATTTTTTGTTCAACAAACGGTTGAAAGGTTGGTGCTTCAAAATCTTGCTGTAATTGAGCAGTATCAACAGATCTTAAGCGCTGAATTGCCATTTGTAAGATTTGTTGTACAGATTTTTGTTTTTCTTGTGCAAAAGCTTGTTCTAGTACAGTTAGATTGTCAGCACCTAAACGTGCCAATAGATCTGCAGAAAAGCCACGTTCCTGATTTGAACCTTCCAATAGATTTTGATTTAAATATTTTTGGCTATCTTCTGGATTTAAATTCGTCAATAAACTGGTGGCTTTAGTACGAATGGTTTTAGATTTCCCTACAGAAAGTTTTACAATCAAGTCAGGGATTTGTTTGATCAATGTCGTTTGTTTGGCGATATAGTCTAAAAAGTTTTCTTGTCCAATGATGCTCAATGTTGGAATAAGTTTTCTGAGTTGATCTAATCGGGCTGAAATGAAATCTTGGGTGTCCTTGAGTAATAATATTTTATCTAATTTACTAGAATGATAACTGTCGATATTTTGGCGTTCAAATAAATAAGGCAGTAGTTCATCGCCTAAACCCTGTTGATCACTTTCAAGCAAATCAAATAGTTTCTGTTGAGTCCAATTTTGCTTTAACAATTTATTCGGATCTGCTTCGCTAAAATGATGACTATCAAAAGCAGTAATAAATGTATCTACCGTGAGATAAATAAACCAAGCGGGCACTTTTTCATAAATATTGGTAAAATTTTTCTGTTGTGTTGCCGCTTCAAGCACTTTGGCAAAACGAATAATTTGTTCAAATTCTAATTCTTCAAAAATCTCACCATAATAACGACGGCGTAGTTTTAGTGCCGCTTCAGCAAGCTTATTTTCTTTTTTATCCAGTGATTGATTGTTTTGAGGCCAATACCAGCTATAGGTACCTGGCTTTTCCAGTAAAAGCAGTGCTTTTTCATTCGGGTATTGCTGTAATTTAAGTAATATTTCTGGATTTTCTCCATCCAAAATAAACAAAACCACATTTTGATCAAGTTGGTCTTCAATGACGGCCAAAGGCCGGAAAATATGGTAGAGCTTTTCAACTTTATTTTTTAGATCTTCATTATGTTTTTGAATGTGGTCATGATCAGCGGTTGAGTCTGCTTGTTGCGTTTTCACTGCCTTATCCTCAGGCTTTAAAAACATCGACTCAATTTTTGAAAAAAGTTTATTTAACATCTGTATTCCTTTTGAGCAACTCGCTGTTGCTTTTCTATAGGCGCTAATACTTTAGGCTTTAATACTGTGCTTGGTAGTTCACTAAAATTATAGAAAAATATCATCAATTTAAATAGCAAGCTTAATTTATCACGACGTAACTTGTCCTTCTAAAGCGATTCTATGATTTAGGCGTTGTAGTTGTAATAAAACATGTCGCCATTTTAAAAGCTGACTGGCTAAATTGTGCTGTGTGGAATCTGATTTGAGTAAGTTTTGAATAAAGCTTAAACCCAAATCTGCAAACTTCTCAGCAAAATCATCCAGTTTAACCAGATCATCCATATCCAGTTTTGAACGACCTGTATTTGCATAGAATTCAAACAAGGCTTGTGATTCCAAGATCAAAAGGTCTAATGCAGATAAATGTTGCTGATGTTTCCATTGCTTTTTTTGTTCGAGCAATTTTTCAATTCGACCAGTAATCAGCTCAACCAAGCTACTTTTCTTCTGTACAGGATGGTCATAATCCAGACTGAATATTTTTAAACCTTTTGGCGTTGTTAAAAACACACTACATGGAATGAATTGAATCTGTTGCTGTGTTGCTTCGATACGCACCAACGTTGCGATAATTTTTTCATTATGAATCAGTTGGGTGAGATGTTTAATTCGTGCACGGTATTCTGGTTCTATCGGAATGACCAGCTTGAGTGCTCTATTTTCATCGTCAGTAATACGGTATTCAAAATATTGCTCTAGTTCGTTGAGTTCAGGCGCTGTGATACTTTTATGGCGAAGCAGTACATAACGAGATTTAAGCTGTTCTAGGCTTGAATGCGGAACAAGCATTTCCTGTAAAGATTGCCATGTTGAAATGCCAATATTCATCTGTTCTAAGTCAGATTGGCTGAGTGCATTGAACAAGCCTTTTGGTAAAAAACGAGTATCTGTGCTGGCACTGAGTTGTGTATCTGAACTGGATTTTGCATGGGTTAGTTCAAGTTGATGTTGGAGTAAAAAGCTGAGAGAACTTCCCCAAATTCCAGTATTGGCTGCACTGTGCATATCAAAGGTACGATCTAAATGATTGGCACGTGCCTGAGTCACTTCTTTGAGTTGTTGCTCTTTTACATCCCAGAAGCATACCGTTAGACCATGTGCACCACTCTCTGTATTCCACCATTCACAACCAAGCGGGATCAGATGTGCTATGGTTTCTTGTTGATAGTCGCGTTGTACAGCACCACGAAGTTGTCGCAATGCTTCGGCTTGAACATCTGGACCTAAATGCTCGATTTCTGACAGTGCAGCCAAATAGGCATACAAATGTGCCAATTGATTAAAAATCTGCTGCTCATCAACCTGTACATCTGCTTCCAAAAACTGCTTCATTGAGCCATGTAAGGCACGCAATAAGCTCCCTAAACGTGGTAAGTTTTGTGCGCGTGCTTGCATATTTAAAATATGCAGTGACATGACCATTTCTTTGGCCAGATGTGACAAACCTTGCTGAATAAAGTTTTGACAAATGATTATAAGTTCTTGGATCAATACCTGATCATCAGGTGAAAGTTGCTGTGTAGGATGGTGTTGTTGCGCTGTTGTATCAATTGACCATTGCCATTTTCCAGGGGCATTTTTCAGAAATAAATAAGCAATACATGCCAAATGCCCAGCAATTTTTTGTTTGTCTGTAATTTCTGACAACATGCCTTCAAACCCTGTTGCAGGGTAGAGAATAACTGGATTGGGACTTAAATCAGTTTGAAAAGTGATTTTATGTTCTTGCATATCAATTTGACAGGATTCAGGTTGAAGCAACCAATTTTGTACAAATTCATAGGCCAAACGAATATTGGCTTTGCCTGCTTGTTTTTGGATTTTGCTTGGATCAAACTCTAAAACAGTTTCAAGGGCTGATGTTGTTGCTTGCTCAGATGGCTCAGTATGTTGAGATGCTTCTTGTTGAGCTAGCAGTACTGTATCTTCTCGATTATTGTTAGGGCTATTTTCACTTGGGCTATTTGCGGTAGCCAGTAGTGTTTCATGTTCCTGAACCCATAAAATACTGCTAAGAATGTGTTTACAACAGCCTTGTGCTGAACAATTACACAGTGCTTTGGTGATGCCTTCAAAGGGCAGTTTAACTTCACATTCTTCGACTTTAAATACCAGTTGATCGTGCTCTTGTTGTAGTAGTTCAACAGCATCTAAGGCTTTACGGGCACGACGTAGAAGACCAGCATTGCTATGCATGGTTAGGCTGTCTTCATCGTATTGGGTATAAATATGCCAACTCATTGCATCACCTCTGCAAACCATGTCGCCAAATGTTCAGGAGTCATTGCTGCGATTTGCATACCACGTTCTTGGAGTTTTTGTGCCATATTGATGTCATAAACAGGATTAGCTGCTTGATCCAGCGCCGCAAGCCCAAGCAGTTTGCAGCCTTGTTGGTTGAGTTGACTGGTGGTGTTGAGCATTTGTTGAACGGATGCACCTTCTTCAAAGTCACTGATCAAGACTAAAATACTGCGATTGGGTTGTTTAATCTTTTTTTGACAGTATTGCAAAGCTTGACCAATGTTGGTTCCGCCACCGAGTTGAATGGTCAGTAAGACTTCAACTGGGTCATGTGCCAAATGGCTTAAATCAACAATTTGGGTGTCAAACAGGACCAGACTAATATTGACCGCAGGGAGAGCTGCCAAAATACTGGCACATACTGCTGCATACATGATCGAATCCATCATCGAGCCACTTTGGTCGACACACAGTACAATTTCCCACGGCAAATGTTTTTGTACACGGGCATTAAAATAAGGGGTTTGGATAATCAGTTTTTGTAAATCAGGCTGGTAATTCTTGAGATTGGCTTGAATGGTCCGTTTCCAATCAAAGTTTTGTGCCTGTTTAAGATGTGAACGCTTAAAACGATTACGACGACCTTGTAGCGCTTTTAAAAATTGTGTGCGGATTTTTTGTAAGAGTTCTTCCACGACTTTTTGAATTAATTCTCGAATCGCATCTTTCATTTCATTGCTTAAACGACCACGCATACTCAGCAAAGCTTTAGCCACTGCAGGGTTGGGTTCAAGTTGTCTTACATGCTCTGGGTTTTTAAATAACTCAGTTAACTCATAGCGTTCTATGGCTTGTTTTTGCATACGTTCAAAGGTCGATTTTGGGAACAGTTTTCGACTTTGGTTGAGCCAGTTAATCGCGTTAAGCTGCGAGGCTTCCAAACCGCCATGGCGATTTTTCCCTTGTTGGATACCACGACGTTTATATTCATTTTGGTAGAGATAATCGAGGTTGCGCTCAAGTTTTAGTTGATCGCCTGACAATGCCGCTGCTGATAAATTCTGGTCGGCATAGCGACCGAGCATCAAGCGCCAACGGCGTGCTTGATCCATTGCATCAAGAGAAGCGGGGGTATCTGAGTTTTCATCAAGATTTGGTTCAGGAGGTAATTGACTCATTCATTCACTCCTTGTTGTTCTGGATTGAGTTGTTTTGAGCGATTGCTTGCCCAGCGATCTAAGTGATCATATTCAAATATTTTTTGCAGTTGCTGGTTAAGTTGTATGCCTTGGAATACATCCTGTTCCCCAATATGACTGAGTACCTGATCGAGAATGACATCCTCGCCAAGTCCTGTGGTTTTTGCGATAATTTTAGATACTTTAGTGCTTTGCTTTGGGGTAAGCTGACTAAAGATATAGCGTAAATCAGGTAAAATCCGAATAAAGGTATCTTCAGTCCAATGACTGACCAATTGGTGAAGTGCATCAATTGCAACCTTGGATTGCGCAAAGATTTCAGGCGCAATAAAAAACATGCCATGTAGGTATTGCACAGCATCTTCAGGATCACTTCCCACTGCAAAAGCCAGTTGTAATTGTTGTTGAAGCTGATTTTGCTCAATTTCATGATCTAAAAACTGTAAAGTATGTAGCGCACCTTTGAGTGAACTAAGATGAAACTCATCAATTTTTGCCAGATCAATTTGGCTATACATCAGTTCCAGTAAATCTACATCTTGTGCATTTACGACTGCATGCTGTAGTGAAAGATTTCGTTGCTTGATATTTAAAATCAGTTCATGCAAGGTTTTTAAGTTGCTAAGATTTTGTTCAACTTTTTCTTCGTGGGTATCGTAAATTTGATCAAGTAAAAAACAGGCCTGATAGACGGCAAAACTTAAACTTTGTATCACGATATTTTCGGGTAAATTTAACAGCTTGTGACCATGCCACAAATAATACAATTGCTGTGCTGCACCAATCACCGAGGCAAGGTTTTGATCGCTTTCTAAAAAAGTATCGAGTTGTTGACGGAGCAATTCTAAATGTTGCTTTAATCCTAAGCGACATGCCAAAGCCAGCAATTTGGCAGTTTCAAAGGCAGATTGTCCCACACCTTTTGCTTCATTTTCTTGCTGTAGTTTAATAATTTTAAGCAGTGCAATTTGTTCGAGTTGATTGCCCATTTCTGCCAATTCAATCAAACGCGCTTCGACACTGGGTGTCCATGCATAACGCCATTCCTCAAACAGCAAATCCAGACTGGCACCTTGAACAAAATCTGGACCCGAAATACGTTGAGCAAAATTACAGCCGACAAATTCCAATAAATGCAAATATTGACTAATGTTCTGATGTAAAGGTTTACGATAAATATCGAGTTTTCGATTGCGTAAAATGGTGTCATTTAAATTAAAACGATAGGTTTTAATCTGTTGATAGGTATTTTGTAATAAGGCAGGGCTGTGCTGATTTTGAGCAACCTTACCAAGCTGTTGCCCACTTAAAAACTGAAAAATCAGGGTAAATAAATGCTGTTGTCCATCATCCATTTCCCCTTTGATTAGGGCTGATTGTAAGGCATCGAGTAAATCATAACGGCTCGGTTGATAATGCCCTCGAAGGCAAGCCAATTGCCAAGCAAGTTCAGCGGTATTTTTTAGCGCGATATAAGGCGTTACATCCAGTGCATTTTCTTGGTTTAAAAAATGGCATAACTCATTTAAATATTGAAAAAATTGCAGTTGCGTTTGTTCAACCGTTGGATTGTTTGCAGATTTTAAATTTTGCCAATGTTGTTGATAATATGCAGGTGAGGGCATACCTGAAGCATAGCCATTTAAAGCATCTAAACGATCGAAACTATAGCGAATCAGCCAAGCTTGCTCTTGCCAGTTTTGCTTTTGATCTTGGACAATAAAACGTTCTGCTTGCTGTGGGGCTGCTAGATTTTCAATTAAGGCAAGACTATGAAAGCCACCCGTGATCACCAAAATTTTATGCTTGGGATCAATACTGTCTTGGATGCAATTCCACATCACATCTTCACGATGTAATGAAGCATCTTGTAAGAGTACCTCACGCTCATAATCCAGACGTGCCAATGAACACCAAGCAAAAACATCATCAAAAAAAGTTTGAGCATGTTGCAGTTGTTCAACATTTTGCAGCTCGAATAAATGATCCCAAAGTTCATCGTGATTTCGGCAATGCATGCTTTCAGCAAGTTTTTGGATATATTGGCTATGCGCAAAATAACGTTCAGACAGCAAATTTTTTTGTTGCCAGTCCAAATCGGACTGTTGTGTTTTTAAGGCACTTTGTTTTGCCCAATCCAAGTCTATAAATTTAACGTCTGCTTGAATGAGTTTTGCCTGTTGGATGGCGACCCATTCAGGTGAGTATTCACAAAACGGGAAGTAGGCAGAAAAGATTTCTGGTTGAACCTCGTCATCACTTTCATGTTCTTCGGCAGCACTATCTTTATTTGCAGCGCCTTTTTTGGGTGAGGTTTTATTTGAAGAGCGTTGTGCTTGTGCAAATATAGCCACAGGAGGCTGAGTGGCTTGGTTCTGTAAGCTTTCAATTAAGAATTCAAAACTTGTTGGTGCTTCGATTAAAATGTGTGTGGGCTTCAGTTCATCGATATATTGTTTTAACGCGTATGCACAAGCGGGGCTATGATGGCGGATTGGCGCAAAAAAAACGTTTTGCTCTGCCATTTGCTGTTTCAGTTGAAATGCCTGTTTTAAGCGTTCAGGCATTTCACCTCTCTCTATATTTCGATCCAACAGCTGCATGATTAAAACTCTCGGCTGGCGTCATAGAAACTTTTCCAGTCGGCATCTTTACGTGCACGCTCTTTCACCACAGTATCCAGATAGTAACGTAGGCGTTTAGCGTCATCTGGATTATCTTTAAACACAACTCCAATCAATTGTTGTGCGAGGTGTTCTGCTTTTAATTTTCCATCACTGAGATAAATGGCTTGTAGACCTGCCGCATGGGCAATATTGACCGCTTCAGCAGTAGACATAACAGCATCAGGCGTTTTAAGTGTTGCGCCTTGCAGACTTTGTCCTGTTCTGAGCTCATTGAAAATGGTCACCAAGAGTTCGATAACTTCTGGGCGAACTTGGATTTCACTGTATAAATCAGCAAGCTGGTTCTTAAGTTGTAATCCCACCAGTTCGATTTCAAATTTTTGATCACGAATTGGTTTTACTGTTTCAAAGTTAAAGCGGCGCTTTAATGCTGCTGACATTTCATGTACGCCACGATCACGCAAGTTTGCTGTTGCGATGATGTTAAATCCTTGTGTAGCTTGCAAACTAAAATCTTGTCCCATTTCAGGGATCATCATTTGCTTCTCAGACAGTAAAGACACCAACACATCCTGAATTTCAGGTGGACAACGGGTGATTTCTTCAAAGCGGGCAATTTGTCCGTTTTTCATGGCATAGAAGAGCGGGGAGGGAATCAGTGATTTATCTGTTGGTCCTTCCGATAAAAGGAGTGCGTAGTTCCAAGAATATTTAATATGGTCTTCGGTTGTCCCTGCTGTCCCTTGAATTGTGAGCTGAGAATTGGCTGAAATGGCAGCACTAAATAGCTCTGAAAGCATCGATTTTGCTGTACCTGGTTCACCCACCAGCATCAAACCCTGATTGCCCATCAACGTAACCAAGGCGCGGTCAACTAAAGCATCATCACCATAAAACTTTTTTTGAATATCCAGCTTGGCATCACCCAAGATAAATGAGCGAACAGCGTAGGCAGAAAGTTGCCAACCTGCTGGCTTTCTATGTTGATCTTGTTCTTTTAATCGTTCTAGTTCCGCTTGATATTTTTGTTCTGAACTGTGCTTAATTTGATTTTGAAAATTTTGCTTCATAATGATTCTATATATATTTTATCCAATGAATCTATCATAACTGGCAAAGGCTGAGATGACCACTGGTACATAAGTTGTCTGCGACAAATTGTGACATCTATTTGTTATAAAAAGTATTTTTAAGTAAATTGAGTGCTGTAATTGCAAGTGAACTAGGGGTAGATTGTTTATAATTGTATAGTATGATGATCTGTATTGAAATTTTGTGAAATAGTGATTGTATTGATTCGTGAATCAGTACATTAATGTAAGCGTTGAGAAACTATTTAATACAAGCTTTAGTGTTTGAAAAACCACAGTTACGAGGGTGCACATGGCAAATTCTAATAAAAAACAATCAGGCGGATTTATTTCAAATGCTTTTGGCGTGGCCAAAAAGCTAAGCGAAACAGGCTTAAGTGTGATCAATCATGTTGCTCCTGGTACGGTGAGTAAATTGAGCCACAGTCCTAAAGATGAATCCGTTGTACAAGGTACTGCTCAAGAAAAAAGTGCTTTTGAAGGTAAACAATATGAAAATCCTCAACAAATGCTACGGGAACATTTACCCAATGTAACCGGGCAGCTTTTGGGGAAACATTATAAAAAAATCAATAATGTCGCTTCGTTTATTTCACCAGATTTAAACGATAAATTGTCTGATTTTATTTTTGATAAGCTCAATGAATTTGTTTCAGAACTGACTTCTGTAGATGCTGTTCTAAAAGAAGTGGGTGCAAAAAGCTTGGCAGAATTGGCCAAGGATCCTGAACGTTCACAACGGATCAGTACTGCGCTGGCGAATCAGAATAAAATTATTGCTGCAATTCAAGGTACGGTTACAGGCGCGTTCGGCGGCTTAGGCGCAATTCTTGATGTACCTAGTTCACTGGCTTTGGCACTTCGAAGTGTTTATCACACTGGGCGAGCGCATGGTTTTGAGTTGAATGCAAAAGATCATGCTGTTGTTGAATACATTTTTAAACAAATTGATCTAGGCACTGTTGCTGAAAAACACGCATTGATGGCGGCAATACGAACTTTTGCAGGGGTGTTGCAAACCCACAATGTGAGCCAATTGCAACAGCTATTAGGTTCAAGCAATGATATAGAGCTGTTAAAAAAATGGGTGGCAAATGAGGATGGTACATTTAAGTTGCCATGGATGAATAATCTTCCACATTTTAGTCTGTTGACACGACTCACCCCCTTAGCCACGATGGGCATCAGTGCTGCATATAACTGGAAACTGGTCGATGATGCAACCGATAAAGCTCAAATCGTATTTTCTGGCGCAAGGCAATATCTGCTACAGCATTCTGATGAAAAAATTGATGTACTAGATGCTTATGAAAAATTTAGTCAATTGATCTCAGACGCGCATCCCTTGCTTTTAGAAGACAGCAAAACAGAAACGCTTGCAGAGAAAGTCGAGCCTCAGGTTGAAAATGAAGCAATTACTCATGTTGAAGTGAAGGAAAAAACCAGTGAAGCTGTTGAAGAATCCAATGCTGAGCAAAAAGTTGAGCAGGGGATTCAAAAACTGGCTGAAACGCACATTGAAGATAAACATGCGACTCAACAGCAAGACAAGGCGACACCCGTAAAACCTCGACGTACCGCGCAAAAGAAAGTCGCAGCAGTGGAGACCACTACAGCGAAAGTAACTGATGTGGCGAAAACATCGACAACTGCAAAAACTGTAACAAAAAAGCGTACCCCGGTAAAAGCCAAAGCGACTACAGAAAATACGGTAAAAGCGTCTGAAAAAACGCAAGAAGCTACTGAAACAAAATCAGAAAGTAAGCCTGAGTAAGTTAAATCATTCATTTAGCCAAAGCTTGAAATGGTCAATATTTGACACCATGTTGAATGTTGACCATTTTTACTTCTTGGCTTACAATTGCATGCCCTCAAAAAGTGGTAATTTTTTGAGGCTTTTTATTAACGGGAGAATTGCCATATGGCAACAACAAATCAGTTGATCCGTAAGGGTCGCACAACTTTGATTGAAAAATCAAAAGTTCCTGCGTTGAAGGCTTGTCCACAACGTCGTGGTGTTTGTACACGTGTTTATACAACTACACCTAAAAAACCTAACTCAGCAATGCGTAAAGTTTGCCGTGTTCGCTTAACTTCAGGTTTCGAAGTTTCTAGCTATATCGGTGGTGAAGGCCATAACCTACAAGAGCACAGTGTTGTTCTTATCCGTGGTGGTCGTGTTAAAGACTTACCAGGTGTACGTTACCATACCGTTCGTGGTTCTTTGGACTGTGCTGGTGTTAAAGATCGTAACCAGTCTCGTTCAAAATACGGTACTAAACGTCCTAAGAAATAATCTTTTAAAGATTAGCTTCTTAAGAATATAGAGCCGCAATCCTTTATCGTCTCGCTTGTCTGATTTCTGCATTAATTTTGTGAAATTCAAGCGACGTGTAGTAAGGCCAGCGAATAGCACACGACACTTTGTGCTGATGCTGGATAAACCTGAAGTGTCATATTTATAGGTAGATTAAAATGCCAAGACGTCGCGTAGTCGCTGCTCGTGAAATCCTTCCGGATCCTAAGTTCAGTAGCCAAACAATCGCTAAATTCATGAACCACGTAATGCAAGATGGTAAAAAGTCTATTGCTGAAAGTATCGTTTACGGTGCTTTAGACCGCGTTCAAGAAAAAAATAAAGTAGACCCAGTTGAATTTTTCGAGACTACTCTTGAAAAAGTTCGTCCTATGGTCGAAGTAAAAGCACGCCGTGTTGGTGGTGCTACTTATCAGGTACCTATGGAAGTACGCCCATCCCGTCGTACTGCCCTAGCTATGCGTTGGTTGGTAGATGCTGCTGCTAAGCGTTCTGAAAAAACTATGGCGTTACGTCTTGCTGGTGAGTTGCTTGATGCAGCTGAAGGTAAAGGCGCAGCGATCAAAAAACGTGAAGATGTGCACCGTATGGCTGAAGCTAACAAAGCCTTCTCTCACTACCGCTTCTAAGCGGCTAAAACAGTCCCTAATCAGGAGAATACTCATGCGTACTGCAGCACGATTTAACATCGCCCTCTACCAAAGTGGGGGATTTGCGGGTATTTAAGTTGCCCATTACGTATCGAGTATCCGTACGCATCAATGCTTCATTGATGCGTCCTGTTTTAAACAACAAAATTTAGGAATGCAAGAAATCATGGCTCGTCAAACCCCAATTTCTCGTTATCGTAACATTGGTATTTCTGCGCACATTGATGCCGGTAAAACTACAACTACTGAACGTATTTTGTTCTACACAGGTGTATCTCACAAAATTGGTGAAGTACATGACGGTGCAGCAACAATGGACTGGATGGAACAAGAGCAAGAACGTGGTATTACAATCACTTCAGCTGCTACGACTTGTTTCTGGTCTGGTATGGGCAAGCAGTTCCCTGAACACCGTATCAACGTAATTGATACACCGGGACACGTAGACTTCACAATCGAAGTTGAACGTTCTATGCGTGTTCTTGACGGTGCGTGCATGGTTTACTGTGCTGTAGGTGGTGTTCAACCTCAGTCAGAAACTGTATGGCGTCAAGCAAATAAATATAAAGTGCCTCGTTTAGCATTCGTGAACAAGATGGACCGTACTGGTGCAAACTTCTTCCGTGTTGTTGAACAAATGCGTACTCGTTTAGGTGCTCATCCTGTACCTGTAGTGATTCCAATTGGTGCTGAAGAAAATTTCCAAGGTGTTGTTGACCTGATCGAAATGAAAGCAATCATTTGGGATGAAGCTTCTCAAGGTATGCAGTTCGAATATGGTGATATTCCTGCTGATCTTCAAGCATCTGCTGAAGAATGGCGCACCAATATGGTTGAAGCTGCTGCAGAAGCATCTGAAGAGTTGATGGACAAATACCTAGAAGAAGGTGATCTTTCTAAAGAAGACATCGTTGCAGGTATTCGTACGCAAACTTTGGCTGGCGAAATCCAACCAATGCTTTGTGGTACAGCATTCAAAAACAAAGGTGTTCAACGTATGTTGGATGCTGTAATTGAATTCTTACCATCGCCTACAGAAGTTAAGCCTATCGAAGGTATTCTTGACGACAAAGCTGAAACTAAAGCGATTCGTGAAGCATCTGATGAAGCACCGTTCTCTGCATTAGCGTTCAAAATCATGAACGATAAGTTCGTAGGTAACTTGACTTTCGTACGTGTTTATTCTGGTGTTCTTAAACAAGGCGACCCAGTATATAACCCAGTTAAGTCTAAACGTGAACGTATTGGCCGTATCGTACAAATGCACGCAAATGATCGTCAAGACGTTGAAGAAATTCGCGCTGGTGACATCGCTGCATGTGTAGGTCTTAAAGACGTAACAACTGGTGATACGCTTTGTGATGAGAAAAACATCATTACACTAGAGCGTATGGAATTCCCAGAGCCAGTAATTTCTCTTGCTGTTGAGCCTAAAACTAAGGCTGACCAAGAAAAAATGTCTATCGCTCTTGGTCGTTTGGCTAAAGAAGATCCATCGTTCCGTGTACGCACAGACGAAGAATCTGGTCAAACGATTATTGCGGGTATGGGTGAGCTTCACCTTGACATCCTTGTTGACCGTATGAAGCGTGAATTTAACGTTGAAGCGAACATTGGTAAACCAATGGTTGCTTACCGCGAAACAATCAAAAAGAGTGTTGAGCAAGAAGGTAAATTCGTACGTCAAACAGGTGGTAAAGGTAAATTCGGTCATGTATATGTTCGTTTAGAGCCTATGGATGTTGAAGAAGCTGGTAAAGAATACCAATTCGCTGAAGAAGTTGTAGGTGGTGTAGTACCTAAAGAATTCTTCGGTGCGGTTGACAAAGGTATTCAAGAACGTATGAAGAATGGTGTATTGGCTGGTTACCCTGTTGTGGGTATCAAAGCGACATTATTTGATGGTTCTTACCATGATGTCGATTCTGACGAATTATCGTTCAAAATGGCAGGTTCTTACGCATTCCGTGATGGTTTCATGAAAGCAGATCCTATCTTGCTTGAACCAATCATGAAAGTTGAAGTAGAAACTCCAGAAGACTACATGGGCGATATCATGGGTGACTTAAACCGTCGTCGTGGTATGGTTCAGGGTATGGACGACTTACCTGGCGGTACTAAAGCAATTCGTGCTGAAGTTCCACTTGCTGAGATGTTTGGTTACGCGACTCAAATGCGTTCTATGTCTCAAGGTCGTGCGACATATTCTATGGAATTTGCTAAATATGCTGAAACTCCACGTAACGTGGCTGAAGGCATCATTTCTAAATTCCAGTCTGGCGGTAAAAAAGGTGACGACGAGTAATCTTTCGATTACTATAAGCCCAAACTAATTCATAGTTAAAAACCAAGTGCTCATGCAGTGACCCTGCATGAGTAGTTTAAAAAGGAAGCTCTCATGGCTAAGGCTAAGTTTGAACGTAATAAGCCACACGTAAACGTGGGTACAATTGGTCACGTCGACCATGGTAAAACAACTTTAACTGCTGCAATTGCAACAATTTGTGCAAAAACTTACGGCGGTGAAGCTAAAGACTACGCAGCAATCGATTCTGCACCAGAAGAAAAAGCACGTGGTATTACAATTAATACTTCACACGTAGAATACGATTCTCCAATTCGTCACTACGCTCACGTAGACTGCCCAGGTCACGCCGATTATGTTAAAAACATGATCACTGGTGCTGCTCAGATGGACGGTGCGATCCTTGTATGTGCTGCGACTGATGGTCCAATGCCACAAACTCGTGAACACATCCTTCTTTCTCGCCAAGTAGGTGTACCTTATATTCTTGTATTCCTTAACAAGTGTGACCTTGTTGATGATGAAGAATTACTTGAATTAGTAGAAATGGAAGTTCGTGAACTTCTTTCTACTTATGACTTCCCTGGTGATGACACTCCTATCATCCGTGGTTCAGCACTTGCTGCACTTAATGGTGATGCTGGTCAATATGGTGAATCAGCTGTACTTTCACTTGTTGAAGCGCTTGATTCTTATATTCCAGAACCAGAACGTGCTATCGATAAAGCATTCTTGATGCCAATCGAAGATGTATTCTCTATTTCTGGTCGTGGTACAGTGGTAACAGGTCGTGTAGAATCTGGTATCGTTAAAGTCGGCGAAGAAGTTGAAATCGTTGGTATCAAAGATACAGTTAAAACAACTGTAACTGGCGTAGAAATGTTCCGTAAACTTCTTGACGAAGGTCGTGCGGGCGAGAACTGTGGTGTTCTTTTACGTGGTACTAAGCGTGAAGACGTACAACGTGGTCAAGTACTTGCTAAACCAGGTACAATCAAGCCGCACACTAAATTCGACGCAGAAGTATATGTACTTTCTAAAGAAGAAGGTGGTCGTCATACTCCGTTCCTTAACGGTTACCGTCCACAGTTCTACTTCCGTACAACTGACGTAACTGGTGCAATCCAATTACAAGACGGCGTTGAAATGGTTATGCCAGGTGACAACGTTGAAATGTCAGTAGAACTAATTCACCCAATCGCAATGGACCCAGGTCTACGTTTTGCGATCCGTGAAGGTGGTCGTACAGTTGGTGCTGGTGTAGTTGCTAAAGTAACTGCATAATCGCTGATTGTGTAAAAAGAGCGCTCCTTTGGGGCGCTTTTTTTATAAAGTGAAGAATATGAATATCATAAAATCTATACCAAATAAAAAATTGACCAATTATTTACGCGTTGTTTATTTCTTTTTCTTTGCGTATTTTATTAATGTAATAATTACTCTACCGATGATTTTTTATGAATCTGATCAATGGCTTAGAATAAATTTTATTATGCTAGTCATTATATCTTTTGGATTAAGTGCTTTGATTTGGTGGTATGTTTTTAAGGTCGTAACTTCAAAAAAATTTTTTAAAAGTCAAATATGTAGCTATTCAGTTGATGATTTGGGTTTTCATTATCATTTATTTGGTGGAGGGAAAAGATCAATTTTATTTAACCAATTAAATCATGACTTAAATAGATCTAATCCTGATATTTATATTGTAAATTATACAAAATTACCAAGTTCACTTTATGTTCATATTAATAATATAAACACCAATAAAGTTATTGTAGAAAAATTATATTTTCAATTGGGTGGATTCTTTGGTGAGTATGTAATTAAAAATTCCCATGAACTTGCATGTGAGTTTTTTAAGCGAGTGCATCAACACCGTCCTGATATTACAGTAGCTCCAGAAATTTACTATCAATTTAATATTCATCCTGAACATTTTAATTTTGATCATGATGCTTACCATGCGAAAAGAAAGAATCGTATTTGGGTGCTGGGAGTCATTATTTTATTTTTGATTTGTATTTTTTTATTTATTTACTATAAGCATCATTTTACACATAGTATTTAAATTGTTAGACAATACCTATCAAAAGCTGTCCTTAACTGATATTTGTGTGACCTAATCTGCAATTATTAAACTTTCATATAAACGTAATATAAAGAAAGAGAAAAACAAACATAAAGAATTTAAGTGAAACTCACTTAATAGGAGGAATCGCAATGAATGCAAAAGTGAATATTTCAAACCGTGCTGGTGCATCTTTCCCTGTACGTCGTATGGATTTTAATTTTGACGATGTACCTGAATATTGGGCAAGTGGTTCAGCGGGTATTACACATTTCATGACTGCATTGTCAGCATTGTTCCCAGATGGCGAAAAACTTTTTATCGATTCTGTGCGTGCGGTACGTTATCACCCTGCGATCAAGGACAATGAAGCATTACAAAAAGAGATTAGTGCTTTCATCGGTCAAGAAGCTATGCACACCAAAGAGCATGAAAACTTTAATGCTTCAGCAAAAAAGTTTGGTCATGATGTTGAGAAATACGAGCGTGAAACAGGTGTGTTAATTCAAGGCGCACGTAAAT
Source organism: Acinetobacter sp. BIGb0196 (assembly GCF_011759595.1). NCBI lineage: Bacteria > Pseudomonadati > Pseudomonadota > Gammaproteobacteria > Moraxellales > Moraxellaceae > Acinetobacter > Acinetobacter sp. BIGb0196. The sequence continues at coordinate 684,138 of NZ_JAAOZA010000001.1, forward strand.
GGTTTGCACGTGTAGTCAAGCCTTTTGGTATGACTCAAGAAATGGTGGATTTAACCGCGACTACTGCATTAGAGCATTTTACTGCAACAATTGCTTCGCAACTGCTGGTCAATGGGCATATCCAAAAGTTAATGACTGATCCAACCATGTCGTATATGTGGTATTGGCATGCTGTGGAAGAAAATGAACATAAAGCAGTGGCTTATGATGTTTATGAAGCGGTGTTTGGTAAAGGTATCAAGGCTTATGGCTTACGTACCACGGCTTTAGTTTTTGCAATGGTACTCATCTTTATGGCGCAATCATCTTTTGTGGTGCGTTTATTAAAAGAAGATGGCAAGCTCAACCTAAAAGAGCTCGGTATTATTTATAAATATGCTTATAGCCCATCTAAAGGCATTATCACAGGAATGACCAAAGAAATGTTGGCATACTTTAAGCCAGGTTTTCATCCAAATGATCTCGATACAGTGAGTTTGCTTGAGACATGGAAAGCGAAACTGGGTCTGTAACGCGTTTTAAAGTCAGCATTTTGATTAAGGAGCAACAATTGTTGCTCTTTTTTATTAGACTTCTTGGTTTAATTTCTTATAATTCATTTTTTATATTGAGTTGATGAACGCAGATGATTCGTTTAATGCAATCTTCAGATCTGCACGCTGTTTCTCAAATTGAAGACTTGGTACAAAGTCATCCTTGGAAAAAAAGTCAATTTGAAGAGTCTATAACAAGTTATCTAAGTACGGTGATTGAGCAAGACCATCAAGTGGTGGGCTTTTGTATTCTGCAACCTGTTTTAGATGAAGCCAATTTATTACTTATGGCCATTCATCCGAGCCAGCAGGGTAAAGGATTAGGCTATCAACTGTTAGATGAGTCGATTGCATTATTAAAAAATAATCCAGTACAAATCTTTCTTGAAGTGCGTGAGTCCAATAAAGCTGCGATTGCGCTGTATGAAAAAGCCAACTTTCATCAAATTGATTTAAGAAAAAATTATTATCCGAATCAACAGGGCGGCCGTGAACATGCAATTATTATGGTCAAAGCCTGTAGTGATGATTTTTCAAAATTATTTAAATAAGGCTAAGCAATACCGAGAATGCGAATAGCGAAAGCCGATTATTTGATAATCGGCTCATTCCATTCTGAGGGCAGGGTAGTCATCAACATATCGCCTAACTCTTGAATTTCTTTGGCTTCCAAGTGACGATTGATCCGTCGCCATTGTCCATCTAATAATAATTCAAATGGTGCATATTGAGATTTGTAATTCATTTTCTCAGCATGTGGAACCCAATACCCGAGGTAAACAAAATCTAGATTCAACGATTTTACATATTCAATTTGTTTGAGAATCGCAAAAACCCCCAGTGAACGCTTACTTTCATTTGGATCAAAGAAGGTATACACCGCAGAAACGCCATCGTCCAATTGATCACAGGTAGAGACACTAATTAAACGATCATCTTTCCACAGTTCAAGGAAAAAACTGTTGGTACAACTGTGAATCAGGAATTTTTCAAATTGGTCATAACTGGGTGGGAACATATCACCATCAGCGTGTCTTTCAATAATATAACGCTCGTACAGATGATAATGCGTTTGTGTGGCCTCTTGGGTCGAAATAATTTTAACGGTTAAATCTTGATTGCGTTTCCAGGCTTTTTTCTGAGCACTGCTCATTTTAAATTCAGTCACTGGCACCCGACAAGATAAACATTGGCGGCAAAGATGACATTCAGGGCGATAAACAAAGTCGCCACTGCGTCTAAAACCTACACGCGATAATTCTGAAAGTGTGACGACATCAATACGATGTACAGGATCGAGAAACACCATCCGTGCAGATTTATTTTCTAGATAACTGCAATCATGCGGTGGCGTAATATAGTACTGTAAGTCGTTTAATAGGGACTTAGGATGATAAGAATTCATAAATCATGTCCCTCCTTTTATTTTCATTCCATTAAGCGCGATAAAATCGCTATTGTTTTACTTGAAAATACACGCTCTTGATAACTTTTCCAATCTATAGAGGGTTGTTTTATTACATCTTGTAACGATTTAAGGTATTCATGGCGAGAAAGTGTACAAGCACCGAGGCTGAGTAAGTGATCATTGACCAACTGACAGTCAATCCACGGTAAATTATTTTCTCGGCCTAATAACATCAGTGTGTAAAAAGCCATTTTGGAAACATCGGTTTGAGTGCTAAACATCGACTCACCAAAGCAACCATGGCCAATTGTCACACCATACAGCCCACCTACAATTTTGTCTTGATCCCAGACTTCAACACTATAGGCATAGCCAGCTTCAAATAGTTGACAATAACCGTGAATAATCTCCTCAGAAATCCACGTTTCATCCGCATAGCTACGTGGGAGCGAACAAGAACGAATGACCTGTTCAAAAGCATGATTGATGGTAATTTTATAATCAAACTTTTTCATATTTCGCAGTAGTGATTTACTTGGATGATAATCCTGAGGGCGAATGATGCAACGCGGTTCTGGACACCACCAACAAATTGGCTCACCTTCGGAAAACCATGGAAATAAGCCATGCGTATAAGCTTCATATAATGTAGAAGGTGCTAAGTCTGCACCTATACAAATCAAGCCTTGTTCATCTGGATCAGCTTCTATTGGATCTGGAAAAATAAATTGTGAAAGGGGGAGTTGATTCACGAGAATTCATCAATAAAAAAGATCAGCTTTATCTTAGCTGATCATGTAATTAAATGTCTAAACAGACCCTATGCAAAAAGTTTCAAATGTTTTGCAATTTTGAGTTTGTCACTATCTATAAAGAATTGGGCTTTCTCTTGAATGACTTCAAGGCTGGTTTTTGGATCTGAAACGGTGTTGCCTTGTTGGTCCAATACCAGCCAGCCTAATTGAGTCAGCACATCCCAAACATATTGTGCAAATTCTGCGGCAGAGTCTAAACCATCGATAAAGTGAGCGCGGTAGAAGAGTTGGGTAAACTGATCGGCTGGAATACCAATCCCTGTGAGTGGACAGGCCAATACTTGATAATTGGTATGATAGCTGGCTTGCTCAAGGAAATAACGATTTAATTTCTGAGCATGTTCAACCATATCTTGATTTGAAGCCGCCTGACAAGGTTGTGCCAAACCTAAGTGGCATAAAATCACCAAGGCATTGAGTAGCTTTGAATAGGTAATATCAGGAATGGCCTGTTCAAGCTCTGCAATCGTCTGTGGCTTATAGTCACATTGCTTAAAATAAGCACCGAGTGGTTGATAAATCTCTTGGATTAAATCGAATTCCCCTAAGTATCCTGAAATTGTTTTTGGCAATTTTTCTGGTGCTGTTAATAAGACAAAGGCTGTATTTCTCAAACGATGCTGAATTTCTAATGCAGTTAAGGTATTTTTCCCGCGGATATATAAATCTTTTCTAAATTGTGTATTGGCAAAATAATCACGGCATTGCTCTTTAAAAACAGGATGTTCAATGGTGTTTAAAAATTGCTGATGTTGTTCACTAAAATTAATGTTATCTAGATGTGAATTTAAATCTGTTGAACCCGCATAGGTCAGTTTAATTTCTTCTAAAATTCGCACCACTTGTTGAAAAGAAAAACACTGCCAATCTTGATTTAAGTATTCGTGGATCAAATAGTTTGGATTTTGTTTTTTTAAATCTTGCACTTTGTTGAGTGCATTTGGATTTCTCTGAGCAAAGAGGGGATTTTGCGCTAATAGCTCTTCACTAAAGTTAAGTGAATCATTTACTTTTTGTAGCGGGTTGGTACTGGTGCTATTAAATTTAAAATGACTGTGAAATAACTCGCGGACTGGCATATTGGCAGCCCAACCGGTCAGGCAGTTATAGCTGATATAGACAATCCCATTGGGACTTAAAAATTTTCGGATAAATTGCAAAATAATATGTTGGTTTTCGTGGCTAATCCAACTCCAGATTCCGTGTAAACTAATCGAGTCAAACATCGGTAAGTCTTTGTTGAGCAACTCTTCAAAACTTGCATCATAGAAATGATGCGGGACTTGATTTTGTTCAGCCAAGACATTGGCATGGGCAGCATGAGCAGGGTTAAAGTCTGTACCAAAAAATAAACCAAAACTGGATGCAGCATGAATATTTAGACTGACACCTTGACCAAAGCCGAGTTCACAATGTTTGTGACGTTCATTGGTGGGTGGGCAATCAACCCCATTGAGTAATAAGCAAAACTTTTGGTAGTTCGGGCTTAAGTCTCTGTAGTAACCATAGGTGTAATTTACTTCTGTCTGGTAGCCATCGGTCCACGCTGTTGTCATGTTTTTTCCTATAGTTTGTATTCGTTTAAAGTCATTTCTCTTGTTTATTTATAAATCAAAAATAAACAAACCGCCATGTAGGCGGTTTGTTTTTACACAAAATAAATCAATTATTCTAAGCCATCTAAATAGCGGTCAGCGTCAAGTGCTGCCATACAGCCTGAACCTGCAGATGTAATTGCTTGACGATAAACATCATCAGCAACATCACCTGCAGCAAATACACCCGCTACAGATGTCGCTGTGGCATTGCCCGCAGTACCACTGCGTACTTGAATATAGCCATTACGCAGTTCAAGTTGATTTTCAAACATTGCGGTATTTGGTTTGTGACCAATTGCCACAAACATACCTGATACGTCAACGTCTTGAGTTGAATCATCTTGGGTAGACTTAATACGTACAGAGGTCACACCAGAATTACTATCACCTAAAACTTCATCAACTTGATGGTTCCAGATGATCGAAATTTTACCTTCTTTAACTTTTTCGTTGAGATGGTCTTGAAGGATTTTTTCAGAACGTAATTTGTCACGACGGTGAACAAGGGTAACGTGTGAAGCGATATTGGAAAGATATAGTGCTTCTTCAACAGCAGTGTTACCACCACCCACAACCATCACTTTTTGGTTTTTATAGAAGAAACCATCACAAGTTGCGCAAGCACTTACACCTTGGCCCATATAAGCCTGTTCAGACTCAAGGCCTAAATATTGTGCTGTTGCACCTGTTGCAATAATTAACGCATCACAGGTGTACTCGTCCATATCGCCTTTAAGCACAAAAGGGCGCACCTGAAGATCAACTTCATTGATATGATCGTATAAAATCTCAGTACCAAAACGTTCAGCATGCGCTTGCATACGATCCATTAACGCTGGACCTGTTAAACCTTCAGCATCGCCAGGCCAGTTCTCAACATCAGTCGTCGTGGTTAATTGACCACCGAGTTGCATACCTGCAATTAAGGTTGGTTTTAAATTTGCACGCGCTGCATAAACAGCAGCACTATAACCAGCAGGGCCAGAACCTAAAATAATTAACCGAGAGTGACGAGCGCTCATGAGTCATCCTTTTTTATGAAAAATATAGAAATTGTTTGAATTATACGTGAAACTTTATCAAAGTTGTGTGGCTTCAATGTCGATAATATTGATCATCTAAATCGAATTGAGCTATATAGAATAATCAAATAATATTGTTTGGCATTTTTATCGAAATAAAAGCTTAAATTTCTAACAATGCTTTACAACACAAGTAAATAATAGTGCATCTTTTTTTTAAGAACAGGTGCATAATATAAAAATTTCTTCTCTCAAGAAAGCTGATCAAGCTTCAGAAAAGAGTAATTTGAACAATTGGTTACAGGATAGTATATGACTGCGGTGTCAAATGTTTATGCACAGCGCTTTTTAACAACAATATTCTTGATTTCATTTGGGATATATCTGTTCCTTGCAACAGTGACATATACCCCATTTGATCCAGGCTGGATGCATATTTCGAGTGATACACAACAGGTTTCAAATGCCAGTGGTGTAGCGGGTGCTTGGATTGCTGATTTGTTGTTTGGTTTTTTAGGTTGGGCAAGTTTACTCATTCCTGTATTTATTTTTATAGAAGCAGTCCAAGTGTGGTGGCCACGAAGTTTTGTGAGTCGCCCGTTTCGTTATGCTGCTCAATTTTTTATTTTGCTTGCAACCTCAAGCCTATTGTACTTGCTTTGGAATGTACCAGCAGATACATTAGCCAATGCTTCTGGTGGAATCATTGGTTATGAGCTCGGTGAAAGCCTATCTCAACTGATGAGTATTTATGGCGCAGTTGTATTTATTTTGCTCTTGCTCGTTGTTCTATTTACCTTAGCATTTGGTATTCAATGGAATAGAACCTGGGCAACACTAAAAGCCATGCCTGCTTATTTACAAGATTTGTTTTATAAAAATGTTCCTGAAAGTGAATCTGCTTTTGATTTGACATCACCGCAGAAAAATAAAAATCATGCGCATACGCATAAAGCTGAGCCAATAACAGCTCAAGCTGAATTTGTCGAAGCTGATGATCAGGCACCAGTAAAAGAGCATTTGATTGTTAAAAATACTAAACACAATCAAACAGCAGAACGCTTATTTGATGACATGATTGAGCAAGAAAATAAAACTCAACATCATGTTCAATTTGATCAAGACGATATTGATGATTTGGAATTAGAGCGGACTTTAGAAAAAGCACATCGTCTAGAACAAGACAGTCAACGTACTGTTTCATCTGGTGAAGTATGGAAAGCCTTACATCAAGATCAAGACCATAATCGTGATATTGATGCCTTGATCAAAGCGTCAGAAGATCAAACTGAAGATAAATATGCAGATCATTTGCCACGCGCGCATCAACATGATGTTGATCCTGTGCAGATCAATAAAAAATCTTCACTTGATTGGGATGATGACCAAGTGTTTGATGAATTGTTATCAGTTGTACCAAATGGACAAACTGCCACAGATATCCATAGCCCATTTAATACCGCTACAGCGCAGACTCATATTGAAGCTGGTTATGTAGATACTGCTGTTCAGGGTGGGCAAAGCGTTGCGAGTGGTGTCGCAGTAGCGGCAACTTCAGGCGTAGCAATACAAAATTTAGCCAATGAATTAGATGAGCTTGCATCGCTTGCAGATGAAGAGCTTACTGAAAGCCCAACTGCGTACCAACCAAATCAGCAATCTGTAGATGTTCGTACAACCAGTAATTATGCTCAATCTACGCCATTTACCCGTGCCAATATTCAAACCAATTTAAATGCATCAACCTTGGTCAGTGAAGAAGAAAAGTCTTTAATTGCTGCAGATAAAGATGCATTTAGAGATGCTTGGCAAGAAACTGCGGGTAAACCTCAAGACGAATTGCAAAGTGAGTTTGCAGAACTTGAAGATGATTTCGACTTGGATGCACCATTAACAGATGCATTTGGTCGTCCGATGTCACGTGCAATGCAAGTTGCAAATAAGCGTCGAGACTTACCAACATTGCCAGGTTATGAACTGTTAGATAAAGTCGATCCAAATAAAAAAGTCAACTTTACCGCAGAACAATTGTCACGTTTATCTGAACTGTTAGAAATTAAACTTCAAGAGTTTAACGTCAAAGCCAAAGTGATCGAAGCCCAACCTGGGCCAGTGGTTACACGTTTTGAGTTAGATTTGGCACCCGGTGTAAAAGCCTCGAAAGTGACCAATATTTCCCGAGATTTGGCACGTTCTATGTCAATGGCATCTGTACGTGTGGTTGAAGTGATTCCCGGAAAGCCTTATATCGGGATTGAAGTACCGAATAGCAGTCGTGAAATGGTACGTCTGATAGAATTGTTAGAAACTCCCGTTTTTAAAGATCCAAATGGTTTGCTTTCAATGGCAATGGGTAAGGACATTTCGGGTAATCCTGTGATCACTGACTTAGGTAAAGCACCACATATGTTGGTTGCGGGGACAACAGGTTCAGGTAAATCGGTTGCTGTAAACTCAATGATCCTGTCGATGTTGTTGAAATATACACCTGATCAATTGCGTTTGATTCTGATCGATCCAAAACAATTGGAATTAGCGAACTACAATGATATTCCTCATTTATTGACACCTGTTGTGACTGACATGAAAGATGCTGTTAGTGCATTGAATTGGTGTGTCAATGAAATGGAACGTCGTTATAAGCTGATGTCTTTTTTAAAGATCCGTAAATTAGCCGACTATAACCGTAAAGTGGAAGAAGCCATTGCAAATGGTGAGGATCTGATTGATCCAACTTGGAAACCAAGTGATTCTGCGACACAAGACAGAGCACCACGTTTGCAACCATTGCCTTCGATTGTGATTGTTGCCGATGAATTTGCAGATATGATCATGCAAGTGGGTAAAAAAGCAGAAGAAATGATTACCCGTCTGGCACAAAAATCTCGTGCAGCAGGAATTCATTTACTGTTAGCAACACAACGTCCATCGGTAGATGTCATTACGGGTTTGATTAAAGCCAATATTCCAACCCGTGTGGCATTACGTGTAAACAGTAAAATTGACTCGCGTACTATTTTGGATGGTGGTGGTGCAGAGGATCTCTTGGGCCATGGTGATATGTTATTCCTCGGTCCAGGTAAAATTGATCCTGAGCGTGTACATGGTGCATTTATTTCCGATGATGAAGTCAACCGTATTTGTGACGCATGGCGTGAACGCGGTGAACCGAATTATGTTGATGAAATTCTCACGCCGTTTGACGAAGAACCGACCACACGTGGTTTCGAAGATGGTGATGGCGATCCGAACCGTGATGCACTCTATGACCAATGTGTTTCATTTGTCTTAGAAACACGTAAGGTGTCTGTATCTTCACTGCAACGTAAGTTTAGCTTAGGTTATAACCGTGCTGCCCGTATTGTTGATCAAATGCAGGAGCAGGGTATTGTCAGTGAACAAGGACCGAATGGTAAGCGAGATATTTTGGTCTAATTTAAACAGCTTGCAATGAGCTTAGGCTCATTGCAAGCTGTTTAGGCTATAGAAATAGTCCGAGTAAATACAAGCACCAAAAAATAGAAAATAACACGATAAGTACCATTTGAGCTTTACTAAATTTCTTTTGTTCAATGACCACAAATTGATTGGATTGTTGTTTGGCAAAATTGAGAGCCTTAAATGCAGGCATTAGAAAAATGAAATTCAATACAGTAATCAGATCATAAGGTTCAGGCAGTTTAATCAGTACTGAAAAAACCATAAATCCTATAAACATCCAGCCTGATGAAAAATTCTCTGTATATCCTTGTTGCTTGGCATAGTTATTTATTTTTTTAAACAAGGAGTATAGGAAAAAAATATAAAATACTGCCCGAAAAGCCGGCATGATGTCTAATTTGTCTTTTTGCATAAAGAAGCGCCACGCTTTAAACATCCACCAAATCTGATATAAACCCATTGTCAAAAAGCACAAGAGCATAAATTTATTGATGCTGATGATCTTCTGCACTTCCACAGGATGATGTGGGGGTTGCTCAATGGGTGAGGTTGAATTTTTTCTAAATTAAGCATGATTTATTTTTTAAGCACGTTTTAATTTTTGATTATAAAGATAAAATATTATTTTCTCCAATAATTAAAATCCGTCTTTTTAAAAGATGGTTGATGTTTTATTTGTGGTATATGTTCATCGAAGTTCAGCCTAAAGAATTTTATTGATGTACCGATATCGATGGAAAAACATGAATTTTCACACTAATATAAATCTGTCTCGCTGAACGGAATCTAGTCCATGTTGATCGCATTATGTACGTTAATCTTTATTCATTTTTGTGCCCTGATTACACCAGGCCCTGATTTCTTTCTGGTCTCGCAAACTGCGATTAGCCGTTCAAGAAAGCAATCTATTTTTGTGGTTTTGGGGATTACCGCAGGGGTGATGTTTTGGGCTTTTTTAGCTTTGGCGGGTTTGAATATCATTTTTGAAAAAATGGCATGGTTAAAGCAAGTGATGTTGGTTGTTGGTGGGATTTATCTGTGCTGGTTAGGCTACCAAATGCTTAGATCTGCTTTGAGTAAGAAAGAGAATATATCACAGCATCATTTTGAGTTACCGCAAAGCAATCTGCGTTTCTTTCTCAAAGGTTTCTTAACCAATTTATCAAACCCGAAAGCGGTAATTTATTTCGGTAGTGTATTTTCAGTGTTTTTAGCCAATCCACATTTAGATGGTGTGCATTCATTATTATTTATAATTGTTTCCGTGGAAACGCTGATCTGGTTTAGCTTTGTTGCCTTTGTATTTTCATTACCTAGCTTTAAAGCCGCTTACCAAAATGCCTCAAGATGGATTGATGGTATTTCAGGTGGGATCTTTACACTCTTTGGGGCATATTTGATTGGTCATCGCTAAAAAGCATGCTCCAAAATTTAAAAAAACCTGCTTCAAGCAGGTTTTTTATTATGCTGTTATTCGGAAATAATTTTTAAATTATTCCACATCTTTGGTTAATTGATAAAGTTCAGCATTTGGACCTTCGATCTTTTCACCCGTTGCAAAACTACGTGCTTCTAAGATATTTTCACCAACAAAGTATTTGCGGTTATCTGCATTTTTATCTAGACCGATAATCGATCCAGATTCATCAAAACTGAAATGACCTTGAGTTTTAAATTCTTTGCCTTCACCTTTAACCCCTTCATATTCTTCAGTCAGTTCATAAGTGTGATCTGATTTTAGGATGAGTTTGGTTTTGATTCCTGAGCAATCAGCACACGGAAGTAAGCCTTTGTATTCCCCAGCCCAATCCAAGCTATTTTGAGCATTGTGTTCTGAATCTATGGTTGGGGTTGCTGCTTCATGCGATGCAGCAGCCTGTGTTTGAGCTGTCGCTTTGATATCTTCTGATGCATTATGAGTCTGCTTAGAACAAGCGCTTAATGACAGCGCTAAAATAGACATGACGAAGAGTGTTTTTTTCATAACATAACCCAAATGAATAAATAATTATATGTGAATGATTTTATCCAGAATATAAATTATCTCCCTGATATGAAATGTGAATTATGTAAGAAATTGCTGAGTAATGTAGTTCGATGTTAAAAAGTTAGGCTATTATAGGTGTTCTCTTATTGTGCCATTGAAAAATCAACAACTAGTCGGACACCCCTTCTCATTCAACTTGAACACTTTAAGAGACAACATCGTAAATAAAAGTGTCGCTTTACTTGGACAAATCTAAAAACTATCCAACTTTTTTACCTCTTTTTTACGCATAGATTCACCTTCTAAATTGAATACATGAGAACGATGAATAATGCGATCAAGCAAGGCCTCTCCTACAGTTTGATCTTCAAAATGGTTTAACCAAATATTTGTTTCATACTGCCTTGTAATTAGTAATGAACCATTATCACAGTGTTTATCGATCACACTTATAAAATGAGCCATCTATGAATGGCTAACTTGTGATAGACCAAAATCGTCAAGAATGAGTAATTTACTCGAAAGTAACTACTTCTTTAGCGTTGTGATCGTTCCCAAGTGCAAAGCAGAATTAAACTCTTCAAATAATTCAGTTGTATTATAAAAAAGAACTTTAAATCCTAATTTACAGGCATTGGTTCGAAAAACCGATGTAAGCCAAGTCTTACTAATTTCTGTGGCACCTGTGAAAATCAAATCATGTTTAGATCTAATCCAACCACAATCAGCAAAACTTTGTAGAATATCGTTAGATAACCCCTTTTTATTGGAACAATCTATTTCTATTAGACTGCTTGTTGGATAGGTGCAGTTGCACATCCAATAAAAGTGCTTGCAATAATGAGTGGAAACCAAAGTTTAATTTGCATTTTATATCTTCACATGATGAGTATTTTGAGCCAAAGAATATAAATCAAGAATATTTCAGTTTTGATACAACTATTAATTTTTGATTAAAAAAATTGCAAATTATGAAGTAAATCTTTACCTTTCGTTAAATTTTGTAAAATATACTTTTAAAAAGATGTACAAATTTATTTTATTTAGCAGCTGTGCTTTTATTACTACATCGAGTTTTTCTGCATTAGAAGATAAATCCATCCAAGAGAATGTACGCCAAGATCAACGCATCAATGAATTAGAAAAAAAGTTAACTGATGAAAATATACTTTTATCGCCACAACAAAAAGTTGAAAAACTGAGTCATGATCTTGTCATTGTTTCTGAAGCACCTTGTTTTGAAATAAAACAACTTAATTTCGTTATAAATGATCCATTACTGAATAAAAATCAAAATATTTTCAATAGTTTGCTCTATAATTTGAATCAGCCTAATTTTGTTGTCGGACAATGTATTGGCACTCAAAGCCTACAGAATCTAGTCAAATATGCGCAAAATGAACTGATCAAACAAGGATTGATTACCACTCAAATTGTAGTCAACCCACAAGACTTGACTCAAGGTCGTCTAGTTTTAAATATTCATGTAGGTCGAATTCATCAAATACTTTCAAAAGATAAATCAGTAAATAAGGTAGAGATCTTCACTGCATTACCGATAAAAAATCATGAAATCTTAAATCTTAAAAAAATTGATCAAGGTTTAGAAAATCTAAAACGAACTTCAAATCGCGATGTGGATATCAAAATAGAACCCGCTATAGCTCAAGATGGTAAAGAGCTTGTTGGCTATAGTGATCTTATTGTGACTTCAAGACCTTATAAAAAATTAGGAATAAGCTTAAATATTGATAATTCAGGATCAAAAAGTACTGGTGAATATATTGGAAGTTTAGGGATTAGCTTCAACAATCCATTGAATTTAAATGATTCACTGAATATCAATTTAAGCCATTCACTCGATGATTGGAAAAAAGATTTTAATCAAAGTTTTTATATCAATTATTCATTCCCATTTCGGAACTATGAATTATCTGCGACTCATAATGAATATAAATATGAGCAAAAGGTTGCAGGGTTTGATGCTCCAATTTTATATAGTGGAAAAACTAAACAAAGTAATTTAACACTTACACGTATGATCAGCCGGGGTTCACATCATAAAACCAGTATTTATACCAAGGGTTATCATAAAGAAAATCAAAATTTTATTGAGAATATAGAAGTTGGTGTACAGCGTAGAGAAACTACGGGATGGAATGCTGGTCTCCAACATCGACAATATATTGGCAATGCATTACTAGATTTGAATCTTGATTATCGACGTGGCACTGGGGCATTGAATGCTCAATCTGCACCAGAAGAAAGAATTGTTGATATTTTTGGCCAACCTTTACCTGTCGAAGGGTATGCACGTGCTCCGCTTTGGAGTGCTGATATTCGCTACTCCCAGCCTTTTACAATTCTGAATCAACCTGTCCAATACCGCTTAAATTGGCGTGGACAATTTGCACCCAAAATTTTAGTTTCTCAAGATCGTTTTTATATTGGTGGGCGCTACAGTGTTCGAGGCTTTGATGGAGAGCTCATGCTGTCAGGGGATAATGGTCATTATTTACAACAAGAGTTGAGTTGGAACTCTCCTATCCCCGCGACTCAGTTTTATGCAGCTATCGATCAAGGATGGGTCAATGGACGGAATAGTTATTCTGGACAACGTCATCTAATTGGAAGTGTATTGGGTACACGCAGTTATTTTAAAGGTATCTATCTAGATACCTTTGTGGGGCATGGTATTGAGGCACCTAAGGTCATTAAAAAAGAATGGGTTACTGGCTTTAGTTTAAATTTTTCATATTAATCAAAAACTTTTTGGAACATTAGAAATGAATAAAAATCGTTATCGTATTATTTTTAGCAAAGCAAAAAATATGTTTATTGCGGTTGCAGAGAATATCAAAAGCCAGAGTAAAGCTACAGGTCAAAGTACGCACTCAATGCCCATAACTGAGTCTGTGGATTCAAAATCATTTCATCAGTTGTGGCAAGTGAAAAGTATTGTCGCATCGATGAGCTTATTTATGGCATTTTCACCTGTTTATGCACAAATGCAGGCAGATCCAAATGCGGCAGCTTCACAAAGAGCCATCATTGGGGTGGGACAGAATCAACAAGGTCAAAACGTACCTTTAGTGAATATTCAAACGCCTAAGAATGGTGTGTCGCATAACGTCTATAACCAATTTGATGTATTGCAACCCGGTGTTGTATTAAATAATAGTCGTAATGGTGCAGGTTCAGTGATTGTGGGGCAAGTGGGCGCAAACCCTTATCTTCAAACAGGTGAGGCACGCGTCATTTTAAACGAAGTAAATTCTACTGCGGCTTCACGCTTTGAAGGGAATCTTGAGGTTGCTGGTCAACGTGCTGATGTGATTATTGCCAATCCATCCGGGATCAATATTCAAGGTGGCGGATTCATCAATGCGAATAAGGCCATATTCACAACAGGGAAACCACAACTGAATGAAGATGGAAGTATTAAACAGTTTGTGATTGATCAAGGAAAGATTAATGTTAGTTCAAATGGAAACAACTTAGGGCTTGGCGGTAATAACAATAATGCTGATTATGTTGATATTTATGCCAAAGCAGTTGAACTCAATGCCCAAGTTCATGCCAATCAAGCCTTACAAGTAGTTACGGGTTCAAATACGATTAGTGATGACTTAAGTGCAATTACACCCAATCAAGAAAATAGTACTACCCCAACATTTGCACTGGACGTGAAAGCATTGGGAGGGATGTATGCTAATAACATTTATATTATTGGTACAGACAAAGGTTTAGGGGTGAGCAATGCCGGAACTATTCAATCCCCACAAAGTTTAGTCATCACCAGTGCAGGTAAAATTGAAAATACGGGTGCAATACAAAATACCAATCCACAGGATAGTTTATTGAGTATCAGTACTGGAGATGGGGCTGATATAGTCAGTAGTGGTTCAATGATCACCAATGGTAATTTATTCTTGGAGTCTGGTCAGAACATAACTTTGGATAAAGCCCGCTTGGAAAAGCATGGTGCTGATAACCAAAATATTATTTCTGTGAGTGCTAAGGGGGATGTGAGTTTACAGAACAGTACTAATGTTCAAAACTTTGGTGAAGGTGCTGGAGTATATTTAGGCGCTCAGAACTTGTTGATTGGAGGAAATACAAATATCAGTGGAAGTGGCGAAATTTCACTGATTTCTAGAAATGATCTCAATATACAAAATTCGAGTAATGTCTCAAGTATTGGTAACCTAGCAATTGAAGCAAAAAATAATTTAAATATAGAAAACTCAAATTTATCAGCAAATAAGGGTGATTTAAATTTAATAAGTTTAGGTTTAAATGACAATTCATTGTTGAATATTAATAATGCTAAACTATACAGTGATAATAATTTTAATTTGAATAGTGCTAATAACATTAAGTTAAATAGTTCTATCAATCAGAACACTGCAAAAGATATTAATATCTACGCTAATAAAAATATTGATATTAGTAAAGGTGCAATATTAAAAACCAACAATAATATCAATATTCATTCAAATCAAGGTGCTATTGATGCATTGAGCCTAAACGCAGAATCAGTAAATGGTGAAATTTCGATATTAGCCAGTAAAGATGTAAAATTAGCATCTGAGCAATTGATCACACCGTATGGGTCAAATGAAAATAAAATCACAACAAAAACAAATATTACAGCAAATCGTACAATAACGATTGGTTCACAAAATGATGGCTTATTAACGATTGGTGCAGCAGATATAAAATCTACACTAGGGGGGATCAACCTTGTTGCTGGAAATGGCGTGAGTATTTCAGGTCACCTTGATCAACGAGCACATGCGGATGAAGTAAGCGAAATTAATATTCCAACATCTTTAGAAGCACAATCAATCGTTATAAACAATCAAAAAAATAACATTTCACTTGAGAATTTGGGACTTAAAACAACTCTAGGCGGTATACACCTTCAAAGTGAAGGTGGGATAGACACAACAAGTACTAGCTTAAATACTTTAGGGAATATTGAGTTATTTACAAAAGAAAATTTGGTTTTAAACAAAACTAATCTTACATCTACCCAACACACAGCTTTGAACTCAAAAAAGAATATTATTTTTAATGGTCAAGCGAGTGACAATGACAGTGCTATTTTTGATGCAAGTAATACGAGTCAAATGGACTCTAATGGTATCCTATCAGTTAAAGCAGACAAAAATATTCATGCACAAAATTTAAAATTAAAAGGTGGTGCAGTTTTAATTGAAGCTGGTGAATCATTCAATGCCCCTCAATCGATAGAACTTAATGCAACGGGGAATGACTTACTGAGAAATGATCCAAAACTCAATAGCACAGATGGTGACCTCACAATACAAACTAAAAATACTTTAACGTTAGATTCAAAAATCCATAAATTAAACGCTTATGGGGACATCGATCTGCGTGCCAAAGGTGGAGATTTAATCTTTACGGGTATTGGTGGAGGTATGGGGAATGGATCTGAACAAGTTGTGAAGTTGAGTACAGAAACTGGAGGCATTAGCTTAGAAGGAAAGAATGTTAAATTACAAGGAACACAATTAAGTGCAGTAAAAGATATATCGATTGTATCGACTGATGGAGATCTGTATATAGATGGTGTGAAAAATACCTTACAAGGCAAGTCAACATCATCACATATTCAGGGGCTGAATAATCAAAAAAGTTATTTAGATAATAAACAATCAGAAATTAGACTTAATAAAGAATATGTAGATACGGTTAATAAAAAAAATGAATTGGAAATTAAAAGAAGAGATTTGGCCCAAGCTGTATATAGTGCCCTGAATGCCTATGAAATGAAGTACTCAGACGGGAACTGGCCTAATTATAATAGTTCAATTTTTGATATGTCGACAGCTAGCCTAATTTATGATGATGAAGGTCGACCAAGAATAAGTTTTATGTATAGTTCTGATGGTCAACAGACACATAAAGGAATCGAACCTGATGCTGTTGCTTCTATTGCTGACTTAGCGAATTACAGTTCTTATGGCTTTCAAGTAGAAAGTCTTGATAAAACAATCAGTAAATACGACGCTCAAGTAGCAAAATTAGAAGGTGAAAAGCAATATATTCAAGGAACAATTAACTTTTTAAATAGTAACATCAATGGCTATGAGCACGCAGGAAGTAAGCTTACAAGTAATTTAGGCAATATCAACCTTGTTTCAGCTAAAGGAATTAGCATTAGTGGATCTGATATCGATGCCAAAAATGGTGTAGTCAATATTGAGGCAGCAGGCACATTAAACGAAGTAGATCATAAAATTCAAGGCCAATATAAAAGCGAAGCACCTACAAGTGTAAAACAAGGCTTAATCAAAGGAAGTATAATCATTGATGGTCTTCAAGATTCATATGAAATTGGTCAAGTCTCAGATGATAATTATAATTGGCGTAGTCCTGTCAATATCACAACGATCAATGGTGATAAGGGTGTTAAGATCAGAGCCACAGGTAAGACTGCAACAGATAATCTTATTTTGCAAGGCGTTGGAGTGACATCTAATAATGGAGATGTCAATATTGAAGCTTATAAGAATATCATTTTTGATGTCGCCATTGAAAATGGCTACGATAAAAGTAAAACCACAGAAACGAAAAGAAAGTGGTACGGTAAAAAGAAAACCACAACAACAGTAAAAACTGCTGAGCAAAGTGGTGGTATGTCTGTAGATATTGATGCAAAAAATATTAATATCAAAAGTCAGGAGATCAATACTCCTGAAATGATCGGTCAAAACCGTACAAGTATTGATTTATATTCCAGTCAACTTACCGCAAATGGCGGAAAAATAAATATTCAAGCTGGTGGGGATCTTAATTTTCTGACCATTGATGATGTCTCGCTGAATACCTTAGACATTAGTAAAAAAAGTTCATTCATCGGAATTAAACTTAATGATTCCAAGACGACAAATACACGTAATATCATTTCTGAATTACCAGCCGTACTTGAAGCAAATTACATTGGCACTAAAGCAGGATTTGATACGCTTTTAGTAGGAACTGTATTTAATTACTTAGAAGGTGCAAATATTGAGTCTGGAGGAACAATCACTTTAGAAAGTGCCTCTACAACAGTTGAAGAAACTTTAAAAAAAGAAAGTAGCAGTGTGGTCTGGCAGTCAATGCAAGACAAGGGGTCAATCACAGAAACAGGCAAACTACCAAGTTTTAATGGATCAACAGCTCCGACCTTTACTGCAGGTGGTGGATTAACAGTTCAGGTGCCTGTTGTTTCAGGACAAAACAATGATGTTCAAGCTGAAATCATACGACTATCAAATGAACCTGGGAATGAATATTTAAAAGATATTGTTGCCCGAAATGATGTGAATTGGGAAGCAGTAAAACTTGCTCAAGAAAGTTGGAATTATAAATCGCAAGGACTCACAGGAGCAGGTGCTGCGATTATTGTGATTATCGTAACAGTACTCACATCTGGGGCCGCTGCAGGTGCAGCAAGTGGAATTTCTGGTTTAACTAGTGGAACTTTAGGTGCAGGTGCTGGAGCTACATTAGGTGCAGGTGCTGGAGCAGCAGTTTCGACCATTGCATCACAGGCGAGTATAAGCTTGATTAATAATGGTGGGGATATAGGAAAAACGCTCAAAGATTTAGGAAGTAAAGAATCTGTAAAAGGATTAGTCGCTTCAGTTGTTACCGCAGGCCTCTTAAAGCAAGTAGGTACTACACTTGGTTTGAAACCTGAAAGTACATTATTCCCTGATCGTTTAATGAATAATTTTACAAATGCTGTTGGTTCAACATTAGTGCAAACTGCAATTAACGGAGGAGATTTACAGGATAATCTTGAAAAGGCTTTATTGGCAGGTTTAGCCGGTGCATTGCAAGGTGAGTTCGCTAGTCAAATCGGTGGTTCAGGTTTAGATAAAGTTGACCCTAGTACATTTGAATACGTATTACATAAAATTGCGCATGCAGCAGCTGGATGTGCAGCCGCAGCTGCAACCAAAGCAAGTTGCGAGGCTGGAGCAATTGGTGCTGGTGTTGGTGAGATTGTTGCAGGTCTTATGATTCCAGAAGGCAAAACAGCATTAGATTTAACGGATGATGAAAGAACACGTATTAAAGATACCAGTAAGATTATTGCTGGAACAACGGCAGCATTTGCTGGCTATGACGTTAATACTGCTGCAAATAGTGCAAATATAGCAGTTGAAAATAATAGCTTAGGTAAACTCGCAACATCGGGTGGTAAAATTGCATACAAAATAGCTAAGAATATCAAAGATATGCAAGGTAAAGGGCAAAAAGTTACGTCAAATGATGTTATCGAACTCTTCAAGAAAGAAGGTGTACAAGAAATTGTAGATATTGGTGATAACATTGCTACGTTAATTAATCCTGCTGCAAGTTTAGGTGATAAGGCTTTTGCTGCAATTGATTTAGTTATAGGGATTGATTTAAAAGCTGGCAAAAATATAGACACACTTAAGAGTGATAGATTAATCCTAAACAAAAATCTCAACGGTATACCTACTTCAGGTGGTGCGAAAGGTTTAGTTGGCGTGGATTTTGAGATCTATCTGAAAGCTTTGTATGGTGGAAAGGGTTCTTTCAAACAAAACGGCAGAGAATTTGATGGAGCTATAGGAAACAGGTGGTATGAAGCTAAATCTGGTAATTATTGGAATGATATTACCAGTAAAACTGATGGATTAAATAAATTTAAATCTGATATGGGAGCAAGACAATCTATTGCAAAAGTTAATAATGCTTCTTACGAGTTACACTCAAATGTAGCCATACCTCAGAATATTAAAGACTGGCTTACACAAAAAGGTATAAAATTTTATGAACATTGAAAAGGGTAAAATTTAATGACGACATCAGCAGACCTCACTTTAAAAGTTTCAGATGAAAATTATAGCTCAATACAAGTATTGAAATGCCTTTATCAAGCAGGTTGGAGTTTTAATGATCATGGTTTAAAAGGTTATTTACCAGTAGGTGATAATGGGAGTTTTAATTGGTGTTTTGAAGAAATATCGGATGAAGATCTATTTCTAATTTTAGAAAGAAAACACAAAATAAATGAATTAATTGGTGTTGCAATGACCTGGGAATCTTCTAACATTGGTGGGGAATTTTTATTTAATACGGAAAATAGTATTACAATAAATCTGAGTACTAATCGTCAGCTTTTTTTGGAAAATATAACTGATGTTAACTGGTATTTAGAGAGAATCATACCATTTATTAGTGAGATGAAATTGAAGATCACTAATATCAGTTTTGAGGAGCATGTATAAAAAAGCTCAAGCCATTATTGAGCCTGTAAATTATTCACTGTTGTGCAAATCCTATCTGACAGTCCTTCATTGTATTGGGGCTGTTAGATTTAATTTGAGCTAAATTTTTACTGTACCAATTTTATTTCTATCAAGTAACGTTACTAGAATTGTATAATTAAATTTGAAGATGAACAAAAGGTAATCGTCCAAGTAAAAGAAGAATCTGTGTTCAGTTCTACACGCTACTAAATGCCCATCTGAATAAGAATACACATTAAGTACAGTATCGCCATCTAAATCTATTTTTCTAAAGTTAAAACTATTCTCAAGACGTGCCAAAATCTCAGCATTCATTGAATGGTTGGTATAGAACAACTTAAATTGAAAGGTTTTCTTTGTACAGCATGAACTAGAGGCACATCGGAGATCTTATATAGTCAAACTGTTAAAAATGTAAGACAATAGATAAATGAGTTATTCAGAACATTTTAGACGAAAAGTTTTAGCTAAGCTTGAGGAAGGAAATTCTATTCGAGCCGTTGCCACACAATTTGAAATTGATAAGAATACAATTTTAAGTTGGAAAAAAAGTATAGAGATCAAAAGAACTCGACCACGCAAACCATCAAAAATAGATGATGATGCTCTGTGAGCAGATGTTGAACAATATCCTGACGATTATCAATATGAACGTGCAGCACGTTATGGATAGAGTATCTATTAACATTTGATAAGCAAAAAGTTAGTTTTGATATATAACTTAGTAGTACTATGGGATTGCTTTAAATTTTGTATAACTATTTAATTTTCTTTTAACTTGAAGATGATAATTACAAAAGCTATCTCATCCATATGAAGTAGCAATCAGAAGTATGATTGTTACTGAATTTGCTAAAGGTCTAAAAACGTCAGAAGTCCTAAACCAAATTATAGCAGTCTTTAAAAAAATATGGTTGTAACAGCGCCCAACATGAGCCTGTAATTTCAGTACAAATTATCTAGATGCTTGTGCAAAAAAGCCATGTCCAAATAAAAGAATAATCGGTGTCCAGTACAAAGCGCCACTAGATGTCCATCTGAATAAGAATACGCATTCTATTTTAAGTATTCGAATCTATGTCTCATTTGGCTGAATATGTTGCTCGTATTTACAATCAAAAAAACCACAATCAAAAAAGCAATGATCAAATCAAAATTGAAAATGTCATTTTGCAATGCGAAAAAAATTATGAGCAAGATATAGAGATCACTCAGACCACCAAAATTTATACATTTTCAGATGGCACACAATTGAAACAAAGCATAGAACAAGACAATCAGTTGTTTGAAGTGGAGTCTTGTCTAGAAAGCTGGATTGAATATCAGGTCATCCAGCAGTCAAATGCAAATATTCAGCCACAAAAAATTCATTTTGATAATCATTGTCGTGAATTACATTGGATTAACTATTTTAACCAAACGAAAAATTGATATATGCAAATTCATTGCAGAATTTAATCAAAACTGAATATTTACTTACAAGTTTTACATCGAATTAATTTTATACATTTATATATTAATTGCTGTTTTTCTATACGAAGTGGATTTTTATCTGATCTATTGGTTGCTACAATCCAGCGCAAATTCTTTATATTTTGGTGTGCTGGGTGTTTGAAAAATTAGCTGAACAAAGTTTGGGTTGGATGGGATGGCAAATTGATAACCATTGGGATTTAAACATCGACCAATGTGTCATGATTGCAGCACCGCATACCAGTAATTGGGATGCACTATATGCACGTTTAGCACTGAAAGCTTTGGGTGTTCATGTGCGTATTACCATTAAAGACAGCTATATGAAATTGCCTTTTGGACCTTTTGTGCGTGCTATGGGCGGAATCGGGATTGATCGCCGTCCCAAGCAGGATGGTGAGGAACGTCCAAGTATGGTTCAGCTGATGAGTGATCTGTTTAAGACCCATCCTAAATTGGTGATGCTGGTGACGCCAGAGGGTACGCGTGCAAAGCAAGAACAGTGGAAAACAGGTTTTTATCATGTTGCCACCAGTGCTGGCGTACCTATTGCACTGGCGTATATGGATTATAAAAACAAAAAAACAGGGATTGGTAAAATTGTTTATCCGACTGGGGACTATGAACAAGACATGGCTGAAATCATGGAATTTTATGCTCAGATCAATCCGAAACATCCAGATTTATTTAGTATAGATACTAGATTTATTCCATAAGCTGAGTTTTGTTTTGCAAGTATCTTTGCAAACTCAAATACAATGAATTTAATTTTTATATGGGAAGGGTGATTTTGCTCATTCCCATATTTTGTCGGTCTTAAATATTTGCTGTTGCCCCCTTGATACACCATCTGCGCATTTAGATATTATTTTATAAATAACCTATTTTTTAGCTCAATTAAAACACTACTTTAATAATTCAAAAGATCTACATCGTTATTTAAAAATTACTTAATTTTTTAAAATGACGTATATAAATAAATTGTTGAAATTGGCTTTAAGTTGTAAACAGCTTAAAGCAATCGCGTAAATAATTCTAAAAGTTAAATTCAACATTTATTGGGCATAGACAGGGATAACAAGATGAATAATAGCGTCTATTACAATGCAAAATTTCATACCGTGAATCAATCCCAACCTTGGGCAGAAGCCATGTGGGTAAAGGACGGTAAAATTTTAGCGATTGGCGATCAGGATGAAATTTTGAGTTTGGCAGCGGATGCTGAGAAATATGATTTAAAAGGGAAATTAGTAATGCCTGGCATTCATGATGCACATACTCACCTTTTAAAAGCGGCACTTCTGAGACTGGAATATTCTTGCCAATTAAATGATCCACAAACCTTGCAAGAATTGGCACAGCAACTCAAAGCATATTGGGAAAAATATGCCTCCAAACGAACATGGATTTTTGCAGGGCTCTATAACCCATTGATTTTTACAGCTGAGCTACTGACACGAGAATGGTTAGATCAAGTCATTCCAAACGTGCCGATTGTGATTCATGATTTTTCATTTCATAACGTCATGGCGAACAGCCAAGCACTACATCTTGCAGGTATCACCCGTGATACACCGAGTACGACCCGCGCAAAAATTGAAAAAGATCCCCTAACAGGTGAACCCACTGGAATTTTGCGTGAAGGTGGATGGGTGAAATTATATATGGTCGCACCCACAGAGACCGATGAGGAAAATAAGTTCGCGCTTAAAATGGCGGCAAGTATATGTAATCAATATGGTATTACTTCGGCACAGGAAGCTTCAGCAACAAGATCATTCCTGACAGCAGCTAAATCTTTGGATGATGACGATGAGCTTACACTGGATTTGATTTGTCATATTCCTTGGAAAGCAGAAATTATGTCATTGAGTGATCGTGAAGAAGATGAAAGGGTGATCGCAGAACGAGCGCAATATGCGTCAAAACGTGTCATGGTGAATGGAATCAAAGTGATGCTAGATGGTACATCTATGGCACCCACCTTTAGCCATGTCCCCTTAGATCCGATTTCAGATGAACCTATTACTTACAATTTACTTCTCGATTCTAATGAACTCACTGAAAAAATTCGTGAATGGACCAAAGAAGGTTTGATCGTTAAATCACATTGTACGGGTTATGGTTCTGTGCGTATTGGTTTAGACAATTATGAAAATGCCAACGATGTTGAACGTCAAACAGGGCAATTTCATGACATTGCACATGCCCATTATGTTTCTGCAAAAGATCGTAGCCGTTTTGCAGAATTAGACATTATTGCTGAAATGTCCCCCGCGATTTGGCATATCCCAGAATATCAACAAGCGCTTGGCAAAGCCTATGATTTTCGAACTTTGTATGATGCTGATGCAACCATGACGATTGGTACAGATTGGCTTTTGCCACCTACGCCAAACCTCTTTCCTGCACTGGCAGGTATTTTGCAGCACGGAGATGAAAGTGTGCCTTTGGATGTGGCAGTCAGGATCATGACGTTGAACGGCGCAATTGCTGTTGGCCATAGTCATCGTACTGGGAGTTTAGAAGTGGGTAAGGAAGCAACCTTTATTGTTTTGGATCGCAATATTTTTGAATCAAGCCCTGAAGAAATTGCTAAGACTCAAGTTATCACCACAGTATTACAAGGTCAGCATGTGTTTCAGCGTGCTAACTAATCTACTGGGTTAAATTATTGTTTATGTGCGTAAGGGAAGACATATATGAGCGGAATAAAACGTATTCCTGTGACCTTACTGACAGGTTTTCTGGGGAGTGGTAAAACAACATTGCTGCATCGTCTGTTGGCCGATGATCGTATGGCACACACGGCAGTGATTATTAATGAAATAGGTGAGGTTGGCTTAGATCATTTATTGATAGGCCGACTTGACGATGACATTGTCTTGCTAAAAAGTGGTTGTGTCTGTTGTAGCATGAAAACAGAACTTTCAGAAACGCTTAAACTTCTTTACTGTCGTGCTGAGGCAGGAGAAATTCCTGTTTTTGACCGTGTTATTGTCGAAACAACAGGTATGGCCGACCCAATTCCCTTGCTTAAACTTTTGCTAGCAGATGAAAGTGTTGCGACTTTATTTAGTGTGCAAACTGTGATTGCTACGGTTGATACATTATTGTCCTTAAATGTCCCGCATCAGCGGACGGAGAGACTACGTCAAATTGCTGTTGCAGATAAAATCATTTTAACTAAAACAGATTTGTCGCATGCCTTTACAACATTTACCAAGTGCATCCGTACTCTGAATGCGAGTGCTGAAATTATTGATGGTACGGATGTAGCGGCTGTTGCTTTGGTTATTTTTGATCGTGAAAAGTATCCAGTAACACGTAATTTACTTGGTGCGCAGTTGGTTACACATCAGACAAATTCTCAATACGCTTTCAATAACGCACCGCATCATAATATTTTTACACTGTGTTTATATGCTAACCAAGCTTTGTCTTGGGCGCGTGTGACCCATTTTCTTCAGAAGTTGGCACGACTTTATGGCGTGAACTTGCTCCGAATTAAAGGATTGATTCAGGTGGAAGAGTCATTACGACCGGTGATATTACACGGTGTTCAACATTATCTATTTCCCGAATCTTACTTAAATGCGTGGCCTGATGATGACCACAGATCGAGAATAGTGCTTATTTTTGAAGGGGAAATTCATCAACAGATCCAAGCATTATTTGATGCCATTGTGCTTGAGCCAATGACCACATAGCAGAACGTCTGCACCCATAATCCTCAGCATTTTCAATTGCGCAATTTAAGCGTAGGGGGATTTGCATCTTAAAAAAAGCAATTTGGTTAATCGTAATTTTTTAACGATTTCTCTATTAGGAGACACTCATGGAAGACAAATATGTTCACTCGATTGAACAACATACCATTCAGCAAATCCCATTAAATGCGCGATATGGTAAAGCTCAGGATTTATTCACACTTTGGTTTGGTGGAAATTTGATGCTACTGACGTTTGTGACAGGATCAGTTTCAGTCACCATTTTTCATCAATCTTTTGTCTCTGCTATTTTAAGTATTATTCTAGGGACGCTTATTGGTGGCATCTTTGCCGCACTCCATGCCGCTCAAGGACCTCATCTCGGTGTCCCTCAAATGATTCAAACCAAAGGGCAGTTTGGTGCATATGGCGCGCTTCCAATCCTTGGAGTCGTAGTCATCATGTATGTCGGCTTCTTAGCTTCAAATGCGACGCTGGCTGGACAAGCCATGAATTTGCTTATTCCCTCATTCAGTCAGTCATCTGGCATATTATTCACTTGTGTCGTTGCTGTGATCGGTACAATTGTTGGTTATCGATTAATTCATCTATTTACAAAAATAACCTTTGTGATCTCTGGTTTCGCTTTTTTGGCAGCATATGTGTGGGTGTTTTTTATTCAAGGTTTACCTTCAGACTTTTTCGAGCGTAATTCTTTTTCAGCTACAGGTTTTCTCGCTACACTTTCGATTGCTGCACTGTGGCAGATTGCATATGCACCCTATGTCTCTGATGCTACTCGTCATTTGCCAAAAGAAACAGGGGCTAAGGCAGCATTCTGGGCGACATATTGGGGATGTGGATTGGGGACCATCATCCCGATGTGTTTGGGAGTAACAATAGGATTGGTGACACCGAGTGGAGATGTTATTGCTGGGATGATCGATTACGTGCCTAAGATGGGAAGCGTGTTTATTTTGATTTTAGTCATTTCCATATCAGCGATCAATTCAATGAATTTATATTGTGGTGTACTGACTTTAATTTCTTTTATCCAGACATTTATTCCATCATTTATGCCCTTGGCTAAGGGGCGAATTGTGATTTCATTTTTGTTGATTGCTATTGCGTTGTGGATTGGAATCAAAGCATCCAGTAATTTTCTGCCCATATTTATTAATTTTATTTTCTTGCTCATCTACGTACTTATCCCTTGGACCGCTGTGAATTTGGTTGATTATTACTGGGTTCGTCATGGGGAATATGATGTCGATTCGTTTTTCCATCAAGATGGGGGAATCTATGGAAAATTTAACCTCATGGCTATTTCTGCATATATTTTTGGTGTCATTGTTCAAGTGCCTTTTATTGCGACAGACTTGTATACAGGTCCTATTGCCAAGGCACTTGATGGTGCTGATGTTTCATGGGTTGTCGGTCTAATTTTAACCTCTATTTTTTATCTGATGGGGATCAAAATTTTTGGTATCAAAGACCATTCATACAAGGCAAAAAAATAAATTACGGCACGTCTATTGTGATGATGCAGCAATCATATCACTTTGCCCATATTAGGTTTGCTACAGCCACTATTTTTGCTGATTTTGAGGCTGTTTTGATCATCAGATAAAATCTGGAGATGAGATCGCTATATCTCACTAGAGGGTGTATTTAAAAACTCAGCAGTATAGAGGATGGTCTAGGCAATTTTAAAAATGAACGCTGCTCATCATGATTTACGCTTATGATTTTAAAACACAATCATTGAAAACACGATATTTTTAAGATCATAAACATTTTGCAGTATTCAACAATAATCGGCTTATTTATTTTTAGCGTTGCCTGTTGTTGAGTGTTGCACACCGCCGAGAGATTCACAGGCTGTCTTATAAATATCGTATTGTTGTTGAACCACTTCATCGAGAGGAATTTTAAATAATTCATCTCCAGATTTATAGCGATCGACGTACTCAGTGGCTTTTTCTTTACTCACAGCAAGTGAGCGTTCATGATAAGTATTAATTGAACTATGGGCCAATTCTGCTGTTTCAATATTATTACATTGAAATTGGCTGAGCAGTTTTTCCGCAGTTTTAATTTCACTAGATGTGCCAAGTACACATCCTGTTAAGAGAATACTGGCACTTAACAAAAATGAGTTTTTCATCACAGATATTTAAGAAAAATGAGTGGCGGAATTGTAGGATGAATCGGGTATTAAAAATAGAGCCGCTCGGATATTGTTTTCACTTTAGTAACCAATTGCTGAATAAATAGTCAGTGAGATTCATTCAACTTTCTCTCTATTCTGCTAAAGCAATGATGTCAGCAATAAGAAACAACCTGAGGCAAATAATAAACTCAGCACCAATTGTTTAAATTGTTTTTCTGATATTTTATAAAACATTTGTGCACCAATCAGCGCTGGAATACTTACGGTGAGAATGATCAGTGCAAAATAGGGGAGATGGACCTTGTGGATGGTTCCTTGGCATAGATAAATAATAATTGTAAACAACTGAATCGCAAAATTAAAATGTCTTAAAATATAACGCTGTTGTTGTTTAGGCAGATTTTTAAGCATCACCCAAGCTGATGGTGCTGCGCCACAAAAACCACCTAGACCACCTAAAATACCGCCAATAAAACCAATGCTTCCATCTGCAATTTTCCCCAATGCTTGAATACGGGGGAAAACAGGTGCAAAGAACATGGTTGGGCACCAAATCACTAAAAATAATCCAAGGATGGTCTTAAAGGTATTTCCATCAATGAGGTGTAAAAGATAGGTACCGAGAGGTACACCGATCAATCCTGCAATGATATAAGGGAGAACAAGGGAAAACGGGAGTTGATGTTTTTGTTCTTTCCCTAATGCAATGATATGACTCCATAGAGAAGCAAACACCACCAATGGTGCTGCCAGTTGTGGTGGTAATACCCAAATCCAAAAAGACATCGCAATCAAAGCAAAGGCAAAACCGGTTAAACCTTGGACAAAACCGGCAATCATGGCACCGAGAATAAAAATAAACCAAGTCATTTTTAAATTAAGCAAAACTGGATAGGACTAGAGCATAGCATTGAGATAAGCAATCTTGGTTGAATTAGCCGATTTTAAAAGAAATCGTGAGTTTCCATCATGACTTATTGAGATAAGCATATCTGTATCGTTAACATCTATACCATTAAAAACGATCAGGTCTATTAGATCATGAATAAAAATCCATTCAATAAAAAGCCCCTGATGACAGAGGCTGGTAATTAAGGGATTATGAGGTCAGTTCTATTAGTCATTGCTTGGTTTTAAGGATTGCGTTAAACCATTAATATCACCGCCTTTAATGCCTAACTCATTCATTAAGCTATCAATCAGTGGGGCTTGAGAACGATAGCGCAGCGCACTATTGACCACTTGATCAGACAAAGCGATTTGATTTTGTTCACCAGATTCACCTGTTGTATTTGAACCTGCCATAGCGCCTAAACCATTGACTTGAAGAATCTTGATATCATCAATATTTTCCATTGGTTTAACACTTTCACGAATGATTTCAGGTAAGTATTTCAATAAAGCTAAACGGATTTGCATCTCAACTTGTTCTGTTGAAAGCACGTTGTTGGCTTCATTGACTGCACGCGTACCTTCAGCATCAACTTGATATTGCTTTTCTTGTGCCGCAGCAAGCAACATTTTTGCATCTGCTTCACCTTTGGCTTTTAAACGTATTTTTTCAGCATCCGCTTGTGCTGCAATACGCACTGCTTCAGCATCATCTGCAGCTGCTTGTTTAGCTGCTTCTGCTGCTACGGTAATCGCAATCGCATCTGTTTCAGCGACTTGCTTTGCAGCCACCAATTCAACGGCTTTTAAACGCTCTGCACGCTGAGTTTCACGAACAGTTGTCACTTCTTCTTCCGCTTTTACCGCTTGTGCACGTGCTTGGTCAGCTAACGCTTTGGCTTCAGATTCAGCACGTGATTTTTCAGCAATCGCAATTGCACGGTCTTGTTCGGCCAATTCAATGGTTTTCTTCTGTTCGACTTGAGCTTTTTGGATCAACTGTGCTTTTTGAATATTTTCATTTTCAACATCACGTGCAGATGCAATACGCTTTAATTCGACTTCACGTTCAGCAGCAATTTGGGCTTCTTCTGCTTCGCGTTTTTTTGCGGCTTCTTGTGTTGCAATTTCTGCCGATTGCTCAGCTTTACGAATGGCGATTTCACGTTCTTGTTGAAGTTTTGCATATTCTTCTTCACGTAGAATTTGCAAGCGTGCTTGTTCAGTTTCTAAGTTTTTTGCTTTAATGGCTAAGTCATTGTCTTGTTCAATGTCATTGCGTTTTTTACGGCGGTCTTCAATGGTTTCGGTCAGTTTGGTTAAACCTTCTGCATCGAAAGCGTTTTGAGGGTTAAAATATTCAAAACTGGTTTGGTCTAAACCTGTCAGTGAAACCGTTTCTAATTCTAAGCCATTTTTAAATAGATCTTCAGAAACAACTTGTTGAACTTTCTGAACAAAATCAACCCGTTTTTCATGTAACTCTTCCATTGCCATTTCAGCGGCAACAGCACGCAGTGAGTCTACAAATTTACCTTCCACCAAGTCTTTGAGTTCTTGTGGAGACATGGTTTTTTTACCCAAGGTTTGGGCAGCTGTCGCAATAGATTCAGCGGTTGGTTTAACCCGTACATAAAATTCAGCCATCACATCTACACGCATACGATCACGAGTAATCAACGCTTGATCTGTGGCACGTTTGACTTCAAGACGAAGGGTATTCATATTGACGGGAATCACTTCATGTAAAACCGGCAATACAATTGCACCGCCATTTAAAATGACTTTTTCACCGCCAAAACCAGTACGGACAAAAGAAACTTCTTTACTTGAGCGTTTATACAGGCGGGCGATAATCACCCCGATGACAATCAGTGCCACCAATATAATGCCTGCTAAAACAAGAATTTGATATAAGTTTGAATTCAACATTTTATTATACCCAGGATTGTTATTGAAAAATTAAAGTGGCGTTGCTTGAAAGCCTAGTTTTGTTCTTTGTGTCAAAATCACACTTTGACCTTGTTGGAAGATTTCATCTAATTCTGGTTCAACCAAAATATAATGTGTCTGTCCAAATTGATCGATGACTTTGGCTTGTGCAGGGTAGTTTTGTTTTGCTTCACCTAAAATAATCTGAGCTGTACGCCCAATCAGTTCATCACTGTGAATCGCAGTGGTTTCATCTTTCGGTAAAATTTTTGCAACGAGTGCTGCACACACTCGAACAATCGGCATAGATAAAAAAAGACTGGCTGGCGCAATCAGCCAAATTGAAAAATAATTTCCAGTGAAATTGAAAAATATACTTTGCACAATAAAACCAAATAGCGCATAAACAGTCAGAAAAATGATCAACCAAACCAAGACGGGGACACGGCCAAGATAGAGCCAATCTAACAGCTGAACTAAAAGATTGTGATCTGTATGGATGTCTAGATCCGCATGATGGGTTTCTAACAGTTGATCTGGAATAAACTGGTCTAAGAAACCTTGAGAGGTTGAACCAATAATAAGGAGTAAACACTCCACAATACCCAATAAAAACATCAGGCACAGACTGACACTAAACAGTAAGTTGGATGAGTGTGTAAATAATTCCCACATATTGTTTTACTCAAAATTATTGTTGCGCATTTTTATAAATAAAATTTTTAATTTGAACTGAATAATTAAATGATCATCAGTTAATTCAATTAATAAATTAAGTTTATCGGTTTTGTCGTGGTATTGCAACAAAATATTTTACGATATTAATTAAAATCAATATCTTATAATTTAATATATTCTTTTATATTTTGAAAATTGCTTGAAAAGTAATGCTTGCATTTTAGCCAACTATTCCTTATAACTGATTGAGTTTACAGAGGGAACTGAAGACAAAAAAATACGCAATGATTGGGGTGATCACTGCGTAGAACAACGAATCTGCTTTCACAGTTCGGTTAAGGAGAAATGTTATGAACTTTGGGGATTGTTCATAACTTAAGGTTGATAGTAGAGGTTCCCCTCTGTAAATTCATTGGTATTCACGTAAACAAGTGTTAAATCTCGTAAACATGATTAAAATGTGAACAACATCAACTAAAAACAATATGCTAATCAATGTTTTTAAACATATTATTTAAAATAAATAAATTTTGCGCTGCGTTTCCCCGATCAATCTTTTCTCTGCTTTTTAATGTAAACGAGACAGTTTTTATCAGCTATTTGAGTTAATTTTGCTATAGTTCAAAGCTTAAATTGCAGCTTTCAAAAGTGCTGATTAGTCTATTGTATTGAACTCAACTTCCTATATTGCATCATGTTTGAGTATGCTGATTGAGACGCAGAATTAAGATTTTAAAAATCGATACGTCATAAACTGTGATTTAAAGCTAATTATTCACTTTTTAAGGAATTTATATTGTTATCGTAACTACTATTCGAAAAAGCAGGACAACAGTATTTTTTGTGAATTTTAATTCAAAAAATTATATTAAAGATTCCGTTCTCAATTTTAGTTCTGGTTTTGCTTGCAATCATGCCGTATTTTTTCATAATAGCCTTTCCTGTCTTGATTAGTTTTTTACCATGTCACCATTAGAAATATTCGCGGTTATTATCAGTATTATTGGTGTCACATTGACGATTAAGCGAAATATGTGGTGTTGGGTATTTAACTTCTTTGCCTTTGTTTTATATGCCTATTTATTCTTTGAATTCAAATTGTATGGTGAAACAATCTTACAAGTGTTCTTTATGGTGGTGAATTTTTATGGCTTTTATCACTGGCTAAAAGGCAAGCAGCAAGATCAAGAGATTCGAATAGAGCCCATTGCTGTACAAACAGTGATCCTGCAAATGATCATCGCTGCTGTTGGAGGGGGAGTATTTGGGTTATCGCTGCACTATTTTACCGATGCTGCTTTGCCTATGTTAGATTCTCAATTGGCTGCATTTAGTTTACTGGCAACCTATTGGACCAGCCGTAAACATATTGCGACTTGGGTACTTTGGGTTTTTGTTGATATCGTCTATGTAGGGATGTTTATGTATAAAGAATTATTCCTAACAGCTGCTTTATATGCGGCGTTTGTTGGACTGGCTGGATTTGGATGGTGGCAATGGGAACAGGTCAAAAAGAAACAATCGGCGAGCATGTATAAAGGAATTTAACATCCTTTAAGGGGCTGCCATGATTATTGATTTTGTTCAAATACAAAAACAAAAGTTTGAAGAACTTGTTGAAAAAATCATGGCTCAACCTGAGCAATATCTCGACTTTGATTCAGTCTCTGATTTTTACAAAGCCCAATGGTTAGATCAATTCCCACAGGGCACAATTTGGAGCACTTCTGGTTTGGATGATGGCGCAGAAGAATTTTGTATTCAGATCAAATATAGAGAGTTGATTTTTAATATAGAAATTCAATCAACTTCTATCGGTTTAAAATTTAACAGTAAAAATATCAGAGTTTATAAAAAAATATAAAGCCAAGTTTTTTGTTAAGCATTTGAAAAGATTATTTTATTTTAATCAAGCTTAAAACTGTATCCAAATGATTTTGGGATGGTGATAACAAAGTGATTTGGGCATTGAATTTAAATGACAATATTGATGGTGTGCAGTTTAAAACAGTATGACAATCAATACAGAGATTCAGGCCAGTCTAATTGGATATTTCAAGTTTGGATTCGGCCTAAATTAATTTTTTAGAATATTAAAATTTAAATTAAAAATACATTAGAGTAAATTAACAATAAAAACGATTAAGGCGACAAATCTTATTTTAAAAGTGCTTGTATCCAACTCAGCGTATATGTCCAAATAGGCTAAAGGTTGACGGATATCATCAGTAAAATAAAAATAATTCCATTCGGCCAAAGCATGTAAGTGGAATCCCTTTGTTTATTGAAATATTAGGAAAAATTTAAAGTTAAAATTGATAAAATAAACGTGATAAAATGATTGTTATTTGGAAAATATTTACAAATAATATAAAGGATTAATATCCTAACCTTAAGGTTTATTTAGAATAAAAATCTATATTTTTGAAATACACTTACATAAAATTACTAGAGTGTTATATTTAAGTGATCAATACAGATAAATAAAACAACGGATAGAAATTCACAATTTTATGGAATAGTTATTATATGGAACAAAAACATAGAACGGCAATACAGTCCTCAACGGAACACTTCACACATGACGTCATGATCATGAATTGGAGTAATCTTAAGAAGTGTAGCCTTGTGCTCCTCTTGGGAGGTATTGCTGTTTTATCGTGGATTGTCTGGTGGTTTTTTAGCAACAGTCAAGTTGAATTACAAGCTTGGATTAATCAAGATTTTTATCCAACCTATATGAAATTATTATCTTTAGCCGCACTGGGTTTTTTTGCACTTATTTTTATTATTCGTGCTTTAAGTAAAATTACTATTTTTGAAATAATAATACCTTATATAACCGTTGCATATTTTGGTCTTATTTTTGTTTTTGGCGCACATTGCATCGGGATTTTTAGCCCAGCATCAAGTGCAGGTTATGTCAGCTTAGTCACGGTGGCACTGGTATTATTTGAACGAAAAGTAGTGTATCTAATCGTCATTCCAATCACTTGTTTTATGTTGATCAGTCTTGGATTAAGCCTGACGAATAAAATGACTTATGCACCAATTTTTAGTGAATATTTACAATCCATGTCGCTATATAAAAATACATTTTGGGTATTTTGCATGTTGTATTTTTATATTCCAATTTTTTTTGCAAGTCTGGTTTTATTCGAGGTTCTTTTAATTCAATGGCGCAAAAGAGAGCAAATGATCCAGCAAATTAGCGTTCTAGATCCACTTACAGGCATTTATAACCGAAGGAGGATTGGTGAGAATATTGATTTATTAAAACAGCAGCAAAGTTCTTTTGCGATCGTGTTATTAGATTTAGATTACTTTAAGAGTGTTAATGACCAGTATGGACACGATATTGGGGATGCAGTTTTAAAACAGGTTGCAAAAATTTTGACTGAAAATATTCGTGAACAGGATGTTGTTGGACGATTTGGGGGTGAAGAGTTTATTATTCTCATGAGCAATGGTGCATTAGAAAATGCGCTGAGACTTGCTGAGAGATGCCGTCAAGCAATTGAAAAAGAAGAAATACGATTAGATCATCAACAGACGCTCAAAGTGACGGCAAGTTTTGGTGTCGCAGTATCAACGAATCCTTTTTTATCAACAAAAGAAGAATTGATTCGTCAGGCTGATCAGGCCTTATATCTGGCAAAAAACAATGGGCGTAATCAGGTTTGTCATTTCTTTGAAGTAGAGCTTACCCATTCATTCGGATACAAACAACGCGGTTAAACCGTTTCAAATTTTTTGCGATAAACTACACTTGTCATAAGGGTGATTAGACAAAGCACAACAATATAGTACACAGCACCAATATCGCGATATAAACTTAGCCATTGGACCAATGGCAGGGTTAAGCCGCCTGCAATTGCGTATGCAACATTGTATGAGAATGAAATTCCTGAAAAGCGAATTGGAGCGGGAAACATCTTGACCAAGCTATAGGAAACCACACCGACTGTGCCAGAAAATAGTCCAAGCAACATGTACAATCCGAAGATCGTTGAATGAGCGGCATGACCTAAACTGTAATAAAAAAGCACTGCAGTGATTGCCACACTGAGCGATCCCAAACAAATTACGCGCCCAGCACCAAAACGATCAGCGAGCAAACCTGCCAATATGCAACCCAACATTTGCATCAGAATTGCCATACTTTGCATCTGAAATGCATCCGCACGTTGAAAGTTAAATGTGGTGGTCAGTAAATTGGGGGTAGATAGGATAATTACTACAACACAACCAGTTAAAAACCAAGTGAACAGCATCCCAATGACAACAGCAGATTTATGGGATACCAAAACTTGCTTGATGGGTAAATCTTTTGAGAGTTCTTTACGCGCCTGCATCGCTTTAAATACTGGGGTTTCTTTAAGATAACTTCTTAGATATAAGGCAATTAATCCAAAAACTCCGCCGACTATAAACGGGAGACGCCAAGCCCAAGCATGGATTTCTGCTTCGCTAAACTTAAGCGAAATAAACAGCGACATCAAAGCGCCCAGTAAGATCCCCAGTGACAAACCTGCGGTAAGCAAACCATTGGCAAAACCAATTTTCTTTGTTGGTACATGCTCTGAAACAAATGTCCATGCTGCGGGAATTTCTCCACCAATCGCAATGCCTTGAACCACGCGCATCAACAACAGTAGCAGTGGAGCAGCTAAACCAATGTCTGTATAAGTTGGCATTAGACCGATAAACAAAGTAGGGAGTGCCATCAATAATATGGATAAACTAAACAGGCGTTTACGTCCTACGAGATCACCAAAATGCGCCATGATCACGCCACCTAAGGGACGGAAGAAATATCCTGCGGCAAAAATTCCGTAAGTATTCAGCATTGCCCAAAAAGGACTTAAAGAACTAGGGAAAAATAGTTCAGCAATGATTTTTGCGTAAAATACATAAATGACGAAATCATAAAATTCGAGCGCACCGCCCAGAGAAGACAATGCAAGCGTTCTTTTTGCTTCCTTATTGAGGCCCAATTTTTCGTCCATGATGATGCAATGCCTTAAAAGAGATATTGAATGTGAATGTAATCATTTTAATTGACTATTTTTTACTTAAAAAATCAATATTTATTTTTATGCATCCTACTTATTTTTATAGGTGATCGAGGCGGCTTAAAAATCATTTTTGCTTTAAAAGCATTGCGCTAAGCTAGATTCTAATAGATTTAAATATTGATCACTTACATGCGAATTAACCACGGGATAACACTCAGAATAATACCGCATACAGACATAATCATTGTATTTTCAATAAAATAAGGAAAAATCATTAAAGTGATGCCACAGATAAAAGGCATGTTCATTCGCTGTCTTTTTCCATAGATAAAATAGCCTAAGCCAATTGAGCTAAAGATCAAGCCTAAGAATAGGGGTGCTATATTCATTATTTTCGACGATAGACTGGATGCTTGTTATTTACACGATCATGATTAAAAATGGCTTAAAAGACAAGCTGTCATTTGGCTTGGGTAAATAGAAATTCATTTGTACATAACCTACATACTTTTGCACAATAATTGAATTGGAAAGCGCATTTCAAATGCTACACTCATCTTTATTCAATTTACATTTAATCAAGGTACAAGATAATGAGTGCCGTGTTACCTGTCGCCCAACGTGGTGAAGACGTTTTAAAATTAATCGCAGCGCCTGTGGCTGAAGCTGAGTTTTCAAGTACGTGGTTAAACGAATTATCCAAGGCCTTACAGACCACCATGTTAGAGCGTAATGGTGTGGGGATCGCCGCACCACAAGTCTATGTTTCTAAACGGGTGATTATTATTGCTTCAAGAGCGAACCCTCGCTACCCAGACGCACCTGAAATGGATGCAATCACAATGATTAATCCTGAAATCTTAGAGCAGTCTGAACAGACCATCTTGGGTGAGGAAGGATGTTTAAGTGTGCCGAATGAAAGAGGGCAAGTGGCTCGTGCTGAAGCAGTTACTGTACAATTTTTCACGCTGACTGGCGAAAAGATTATCCAGCAGTTTCATGGTTTCCCTGCACGCATTGTGCAACATGAAATCGACCATTTAAATGGGATACTGTTTGTTGAAAGACTTTAAACTGAGTAAGCTTGGCTAAAAATATATCTTGAATTTTAGCCAAGCTTTTCTACGTAGAATTGCTAATTGGATATTGTTAATTGGACTTCGCGCGCTGCAAAGCACCATTCCATAAGCTTAGGTGATATTGTCTTTGGTCTGCGCTCATCTTCGGCTCAAAAGCGCGATCTAATTGCCAAGATTCGGAAATTTCACTGAGATTATTAAAAACACCTGCCTTTAATCCTGCCAATGCAGCAGCACCCCAAGCGGTAGATTCTAAAAGTTTAGGGCGTAGCACAGGTACATTTAAAATATCTGCCTGAAATTGCATTAGCATATCATTTTGGCTTGCGCCACCATCCACACGTAATTGTTTTAAGGGTTGTGCAATATCCGATTGCATTGCAGTTAACACATCAGAAACTTGGAATGCAATGGATTCTAAGGCAGCTCTGGCAATGTGTGATTTATTGGTTCCACGTGACATTCCACAGAGTAAAGCACGTGCCTCACTGTCCCAATGTGGCGCTCCCAAACCTGTAAAGGCTGGAACCAGAACGACACCATCAGTAGTGTCAACTTGGCAAGCTAACTTTTCAACTTCAGCACTATTTTTGATAATTCCTAAACCATCTCTTAACCATTGCACAATCGCACCAGCCATAAATACACTGCCTTCTAAGGCATAATGGGATTGGTCTTGGCATTTCCACGCTAAGGTGGTGAGTAATTTATTTTTACTATATTGAATATCTGTTCCGGTATTGAACAGCATAAAACAGCCTGTCCCATAGGTATTTTTGGCTGTTCCAGCTTCAAAACATGATTGCCCAAAGAGTGCAGACTGTTGATCACCTAATACGCCACAAATTGGAATTTCCGCACCAAGAAGCCCTGTGGCGGTATTGGCAATATAACAATCAGATTGAATGATTTTAGGTAGAACACTCGCCGGGATATTAAATAATTCAATTAATTCCGCATCCCATTGCTGTGTTTTTAAATCCATCAACATGGTACGTGAAGCATTACTTGCTTCGATGACATGCTCTGAACCCTGGGTTAAATTCCAAATCAACCAGCTGTCGACTGTACCGAATGCGACATGATTTTGTTCAGCCAGTGCTCTTAAGCCTTGCACATTTTCCAATAACCAAACCAGTTTTCCAGCACTAAAATAAGGATCTATTCTTAATCCTGTTTTTTTATGAATTTTTTCAGATAAATTGTTTTGAACTAACTGATTGCACCAGTCTGTAGCGCGTCGGTCTTGCCAAACGATGGCAGGGGCCAGTGGTTTACCTGTCCGCTTATCCCAAACTACTGTGGTTTCACGTTGGTTGGTTAAACCAAGTGCTTTAATATCTTTGGCCAATAGTCTTGCCGATGCGATTGCTTGTTGTACAACGGTGATTTGTGTGGTCCAAATCTCCATCGCATCTTGCTCAACCCAGCCCGAATGTGGGGTTTTAATTTGGGTTTCCCGTTGAGCAGAGGCGTATACCCTTCCATGCTCATCGAAGATAATTGCTCTGCTAGAGGTCGTTCCTTGATCAAGTGAGAGTAAATAGCTCATCTTTTTTATATTTGTCCCTTGAAAAATAGTGATAGTAGCGCAATTATAGAACTAGGCGCATCATTTGATATAAATGTAGTGAATTATCTGCTTAATTTGCAACAATTATGTTATGATGGCCGTGTTATCTGGGGATGTTATTGGCTTCGACGCCGATGATGAAGCTCATAGATGCATGCCGAGAGCGCATTTTCTCTCGTAAATCAAATTTGCATATTTTAGTCGCAAACGACGAATCTTACGCTCTAGCTGCCTAAGGGCAGCTTGTCCGCTTCACTGAATACTTGTGGTCAGTGGACCCGACTGTAGCGCACGCACACAAGTCCGTATAAAGTCAAGCCTCGGGGCTTTATACTAAACTTAGAGGATCGCGTTTTGTACCCTGTTCGTCGGGTCACTTAATGTTAAAATAATTGACGATATCTAAGCATGTAGTATTCTCGAGTGTAGTGTTGGCGGACGCGGGTTCAACTCCCGCCATCTCCACCAAATTTGTAAATCATGATCTGTCACTTAGTTATACGATGTATCATGAAACTTAATAAAGCCTTGAAATTTAACAGTTTCAGGGCTTTTTTAATGCCACATTTTTGCCACACTTCCCACTTTTTGCGCCACATTCTTATAAATAAAAAAAGGCACTTATTGAGTGCCTGTATTTAGTTTTGCCATCTCTATCCTGTTTTTATCACCATGAATCCATTTAGCGTAACGTTTTTTGACTATTATTCTTGAGAAATTCAATTTTTCCGCTGAGGATCATTTGAAAGCATGATGGCTTCAAAGTATCTTACTAACTCAGTATTTTCTAAAAAATCCTGGTCTCGAATGTTTGCTAAAATTACGAAGAGATGTAAGCAATAATATAATTACAAGTACAATTTGAAAATCACGCACATTACAAATAAGGTATGATACATCGCGATGACTTTCACTATTTTGAGTTGAGTATACTTGATGAAAAAAATATTAATGTTGCTTATCAGTCCTGTAATTGCTGGTTCTGTGTATAGTGCTGAAGATTGGTCGAAAAAACCTCAATCCTATGTATTTTTACAAAATGAAGAACCTCAATATGGGAATAACAATAGTGAACATGTTGATTTTTTTGAGTTGTCAAAGCAACAAGAGCAAGATCGTATCGCTCAACGTGATGTAAATGTCGCAAAAATGTATGAAAATCGAGCAAATACTTCTAATATGAGTCCATTTGAAAGATCTCAATATCTTCTGAAAAATAATGATACTCATGCTTTGAATGCACATGAAAGCGAGCAACAGCTAAAATCATTGCAAAAGGCCCGCAATAGAGGGGTAATTTCAGAGCGCGATTATCAACAGAAAATGATTAAGCAAAATCAGATGCCTTTAGAACAGAAGAATAATCAACTTAAATATTCAATCCCTGTAGGGGAGTGATGATGAATATCTTTAAAAGTGATTGGTGTTGAACGAGTTTTTTAATTACTTATTTTTATAAAGAAGTACCTTAGGGTACTTCTTTAGCACATTAAAAATTCAACTTCTCTACAGGTTGAAATCGTGATAAGCAATTCTATAATCTTTCGTTATCTTTGATTTAAGTTTTTATCATAGTATTTACGATTCATCCGTATTACCTAAAAAAATTAAGCTAAAATGTGATTATATTAGATGGTTAGAATAAAAATAAACTAACTCTGGATCGCCATCATCAAGATTTTCTATGTGACCGCTCGTAATAAATCCAGAATTTAGTAATAACTGCTGCATTGGCAAGTTAGATCGATTCGTTGTGGTAAAAAGCTTTGGATGTTGGCATTTAGCCTTTAATGCATTCAGTAATACACGTCCCGTACCACAGCGACGATAAGGTTCTGCGACCATCAGCATCTCAATAAAACCGCATCCGAAAAAATGGTAATTTAAAACGCCGTAGCCCATTACTTTTCCATTTTTTTCAACAAGAAAGCAGAAACCCTGCATACACCAATTGTGGATTTGCAACATTCGCTGCGGATCGTGTGAGGCAACACTGTCGATAGCGATTAAGTCTTTAGTGTCAGTTTCAGTCGCTAGGCGAATAAGCATATGTTCATTTATATCAGTCATTACGCTATTCACTATAGTAAAATATATAGACCAATTTAAAATTATGGTCGTGATAAGAAATTCTAGATAGTTTCTTTATAGATCAATCGCCTAATAATAGCCTTGCCGCAAAAAATAGAATCAGGGCAGAGTAAAGATATTTTACTTTGAGGTATTGATACTGTTGCTAAACACAATAAGTGTAGGGCTTTGAATCATACGAAGAATAAAGTGCTCAAGTGAGCCTAAATCAGATATAAGCTCATTTGAAATTATAGGTTTAAGCTACTCTATTTCTTCTTTTTATCGCAACCGATCACTATGGCATCGGTGATGATATTCTTACTGTCTGTGTACAGTGTGATATTGCAAAAGTAATCGATAACAGTCCGATTTTCTGTATATCCAGTCTTCCGATATACTGGTTCGCTACCAACTGGCATTTGGCCAACCACGCCACCGCCACCGATTCCAACCATGGTCGTCTTTTGGCCAATATACTCAACACCTGTCTGTACGAAAACTTTTTCTGGTGTTACATGAGTCTGCACTCGATTCCACCCATAGAAGCCACCACTACCATACGACGATGGACCTAGACCATGATCAGGTTTGCCAAATATTTTAAATGCATTACTGGCTGGTTGCCCAACTAGTTTTTGTGCAGCCACTTCGACTTCATTGGGTTTGGTGGCCAAGGTGGCGCAAGCGCTGATACTAAGCACCATGAGGGTGACACAACTATATTTGAATAAAGGCATGGAAAAGACTCCTAAAATAATCAATGTTATACGTACAGAGCAGAGCGAGATATTAATTCATCATAATTTATTATTTGGTATATATTTCACACGATTATATCGCATAATTATTGATAGTCAAAAGCCCATCCCCACTGAAATAGTTGGGTGTCAATTTTCCTCTACTTATAGTCCATTGCTGATCTTTTTAAAAGGTGCGACCCTCGTATTGAGAGCTGTTTTGGATAAACTTTATTATATTGGGTTTTTTAATCAATATATTGATTTATTTAATAATTTTTCGTAAATATCAAGTTGTGATGAGCACGATCATCAGGATAAAACTAAGTAATGCCAATTCAAAATTTGAGTTTAGTGATGAATTATTCTAAGATTTAGAACAACTAAAAGTTAACTTATAAATGATAGATATTTCACAAAATAATTTACAACATGGATGAAACAATTATGGCTAAATACAATAGACTGCAGATCATACAATTTTTTATATCGTTAATTTCTCTTACTCTATTTTCTTTAACGATGTCAGGTGTTGCGCATGCTGAGGGGAATTGTCCTCCGAGCTATTATCCTATCGGTGGTCAAGGTGTACAAGGCTGTGCGCCTATTCCGAATTATGGAAGCAGTGGGGGATATTCAGCTCCAAGCTACCGGACCCCAAGCACAGAAGGTTATGTCGCTTCGGGTACAAATGGTGTA
Organism: Acinetobacter sp. BIGb0196; assembly: GCF_011759595.1. NCBI lineage: Bacteria > Pseudomonadati > Pseudomonadota > Gammaproteobacteria > Moraxellales > Moraxellaceae > Acinetobacter > Acinetobacter sp. BIGb0196. The sequence continues at coordinate 726,280 of NZ_JAAOZA010000001.1, forward strand.
ATTGGTGTGGCTACTGCAAAAATTTTCCGCGGAAAGTTAGAAGAGAAAGCATTGCAAGCTTGTGAAAAAAAAGGTGGGACTGATTGCAGAATTTGGTTTACTTATGATGACAACCATTGTGCGACTGTAGGTCAAGCGGAAGGAACAAATAGGTTGTATAAAGCACGAACAACGGCGGGTGAAGTAAGCGATGTTGTTCCAATGTTAGTCCCAGGAAGTAGAAAAGCTTTAGGACGGAAAAAAGTTTTAGAGGCGTGTCGTTATGATGGCTTTCCTGAGACTCAATGCAAAATTATTTATGAAGATTGCCGTAGGCTTAATCTTCCATAAGTGTTTTATTTTGTGATTAAAATATGAAATACAAAGCTTGGGAAGACGTTTACGGAGTCGAGCTGAAGCGAGTTTTTAAGACAAATAAAACTACCTTCGGGTGGTTTTTGTTTAATGGATGATTCTAGCTTGGTACTAGAAATACTTGCTATTTCTTATAAGCATCATTTTGTTAATGGAGGAAGTTTTGAGCTAGGGTGATCAAATTTTGTATAGTTTCTTTCTTATACTTTAATATCAATGTAATGGGCAGAGGACTTATGCTACAAACATTAGAGTGGACTTTACCTGATTCTGTCTATGACCCATATGATTATGAATTAAATAAAGATACAGATTTTAAAAAATTGAATCCTGAGCAACAGGCTAATATTGTAGCTGATTATTTTGGATTAATTGAAGGATATAATCAGATTAATTTCAGTTTAGCTTGGCGAAATCATATAGCTGATAATTCACAGTATATAAGACAGGTAATGCAACCGATTATAAGTAATCCTTCAGGATATACACTGGTTTCTAATTCTACTCCGACTCCATTAATTCCTTTAATTTACTGAATTATCATCTCATGAAAAATATTAATTTATTAAGTGTTTTTTTTATATCAATAATATTAATTGGTTGTAAAGAGAAACGTGTAGCTGATTTCCAATATGAAATATTAGAAGATAAGAGCATTTGTTCATTAAAACCCCAAGAAATTTATGATTCTAATGAGTTTTCAATGTTTGACACATCATTTAAAAATGAAAGTGGAAGTTTCAATGATGAATTATCAAAGAAAATATATGCACAAAGTTTAGAAAATTTGTCTAATAAAGATAGTAAGTATATTTTTTGCTTTTCAAAAGATATGCTTATGTCAAATTATTTAGAGACTCAGATCCGTATTGAGTTAAAAAAAGGAAAATCCTTTAGACAATATGAATTTATAAATTACTTCTGTCTAAGTAAAAAAAATTCAATTATGAATTTCAATAGTCGGGATAAGAGTATACGAGAATGCCAATAATTCTGATTTCTGTAAAATTATCATAATATAGGTGACTTGAAATCTTACTTTCAACATCTATATCTTAGCCAAAGCAGTTCTAGAATTCGGCATGATGGAATAGTTTTACCGAGTAAGTCTTAAGTTTTTAAAAGTGGACTTTGATCTGTTTATCTGCCGTTCTGCATCGTATTCTTTGCTGTTCTATAGGTAAACCAATGAGTTCATCATAAGCATTCATTACCTGTTCATCTGTAGGGTCAATCTGTTCACGGGAAACCTTACATTTCTTTTGATTTTTTAAAAACAAAGCACTTAAGCTTTTTCCGTAAGTTGAATTTTCATCTTTATCACAAAGACTACTAAGAGCAACTAAACGAGCAAATTTTAATTGTTGAGCTTGGATTTGACATGATGATTTGGATTTTGGTAACTCAGCCCAAGTTCCACCACTAATTAAGAGGGTGAGAAGTAGGAATTTTTTCATTTTTTGATCCTTTATTTTGTTTATTCAATGATAGATTTTTTATTGGAAATAACAAGATTGAGCTACTAGGAAATTAGAAAACTAACTTTTATTTTTATTGAATAGTTAGTAAATTTTTATCGGATTTATTTCATATAACTCATTTTCTGTTCTATATTTTATTTTCAAAATAACAAGGAATGGATAATGAAAAAATTAACAATAGCATTGGCAACTGGATTGATGAGTATGAGTGGGTGGAGTGCTTGTAGTTATAATTTTGATGCGACACAAGCTCAAATATCTGCAGTTTTCTCAGGATTTCAGAAATTCCCCAGTATAGTTGGACAAAAGACATCATTTACAACAGCTGTCACTCCAGAGAACTCTCAACAGATGTATATTGCAGCAAATGGTAATGCAATTTCAGGTCAAAGTAATGGTAGTGCTGTTCCACAGAGTGGAATCTTCGCTTATGAATACAAGATTAAAGTGCCAACAACCTTGCTTCCTAATAATGAACAGATATTTATGTATCCTAATTATGCTGATGCTTATTATGATAATGGAAAAGGTCAAATAGTAGCTCTATATGCAAATCATTTACTCGGTAGTACCACTCCAAATAAAGTCACAATTGGCGTGGGGAGTACTGTTGATGGTGCAACAGGTATGATTGAGCTGCCTTTGACAAGTACAACTGATGGATATCAAAAAATTGGTATATATGTTAACCAAGATACAAAGCAGGTTGGTGTCATTTATAATGGCGTTAATAAGGGTTATGTTTCAGCAAATCCAAGTAAGATTAATAGCTTAGCTTTTACAAATGGAATGGCTTACTATGGAACAGATTCGACTTCACCTAATATTGGAAAGGTCCATTCAGTAGAACTGATTACAGATAAAAATCAATTCCAATTTACTTATCCAACAGGTACGAAAGATATTTGTGGAAATACAATTTAAAATTTTTTTGTAATACAAAGCTCTTCGATTTTCATAAATAAAAAACCAGTTTTAGTGATTTAAAACAATTAGGCCTAGTCTGACAATATTGCCTTAGATTAAGCGACGGTCAGTTGATATAAACCTTTTCTCCTCATCCATGCCTATGAAATTCATCAGGCATGGATTGAAGCGATTTCGAGACGAGAGGATTAGAACTTATATTGATAATTGATAAAGAAACGATTTTCTGTAAAATCACTCCCATAATCTTGCTGGTAACGTGTAAATAAGTGCTGTAAAGACAGTCCTTTTAGCGCAGATTGTTGAAAATTATAAGTCGTCAGAACATCAAGTTCGGACTCTTTGTTTTTATCACCATTGCTCATTTTAATATCTCGCCCAACCGCGTACTTTGCAATGCTGTTTAAACCGAGGATGTAATCTTTAAAGTCATAACCATAAATAAAATGCCATGATTTTTCATTTTCTTTAAAAAAGCCGGTGACATTCCAGTTAATAAAATAAAGCTCAGGTAAAAAACCATCAGGTAAAGGGTAGGCGTCTCCAATAATTCGTTGATAACCAATACCTAAAGTGTGATTGTTCAGTTTTAATGTTTCCAATAAACCTACATTTTGGCTATCGATATCTAAAGCACTGCTATTATCTTGCGAATTAAAATATCGTAATTTTGAATGCAGGGCGATATTGTCAGCAATTGGGTATCGATGCTCCACACCTAAATAGTGTTTATCATATAAATTTTCTAAATGCCCATAGTAATAATTGATATTAAAATCTTTATTCACATCATAAGATAAATTCAGGTAATCCAATCCATCTGAATAATGTTTTATACCTTTCTGCGTATAAGAAAATTTATAAAAATCCTCCTCATTGCGAGGAGAGTTTTTCGACACATGACCAAGTTCGACTTTAAGTTTTTCCTGAATTGGAAATTTTAAGTTCACACCTTGATAAGTCGTTAAAAGCTGACGGCTTGTGTCGATTGCGGTCATGGGTAAATTGAGCCATAACTCACCCACTCTCAATTCTGCCTGATCATATTTAAGTTTAAGTGTACCCCCAAATTTTAAATAGTCTGCTGCTTGTTCTTGTTTGATTGGGTCAAAAGGCAATACGGTATCATTGACATGTTTGTCATTGCTTAGACGTACCGCATATTGTATTGAACCATCAACGCCAATTTGCAGAGGATGTTCTAAAATTTCAATCGGTGTGTCATAAAATTGTGAGTGATAAAATAATGATACGCCTTGTGACCAACTCCCCGAATCTTTGACATTTTCTTGGTCAAAATTGCGATCAATATAGGCATTTTTTAAAGTTAATTTCCATTCATCTTTGGCTAGCGTTAGTTGTGTAAAAGCACAAGTATTGATGAATATGAGCGTAGTAAAAATCTTTGTAAATGGTGTATTGAATAACATAAGGCATCCTTGACTTAAGTTTATTTCCAGATGAAAGGTGATTTTTTCTGGGTTTCTTCAGCATCAGGTTCTAAAGCAATACCTGTACGGTCTTTAAAAATACAAATCGCTAAAAAAGCAATCACGGACATCACGGTTAAATACGCACTGACTAAATAAATACCGTTTACTTTGCCGATTAATGCTGCTGCAATTAATGGCGCGAACGCACCGCCAATGATAGAGCCAATTGCATAAGTGATGGATATACCTGAAAAGCGAATAGAAGCAGGGAAGAGTTCAGAATAAAAGACAGCTTGTACACCATAGGTGATTCCAATACCCATTGATAATAGGGCTAAGCCTGACATGATGTAGCTATAGTTGCCTGTACTGATCAATGGGAAAAGTACCAGAGCGGTAATGATTTGAATCAATGAGCCGAAAATATAAACTGGTTTACGTCCAAATTTATCTGAAAGCACTGCAGATAACCAAGTAAAGAAGGTCCAAATAACGGCAGAAATACTGATCAAGGTCAAAATGATTGGACGCTCTAAATTCAGACCATTTGGATTGGTGGTAAAGCTTTGAATAAAGCCACCAGCAGTCATGTAGCCCAGCGCAGTTGTACCAGCTATCAATAATGCTGAGCTAAAAATGACTTTTTTATACTGTCCAAAAAGTTCACGGATCGGTTTTTGTGTGGTGCCTTTCTGTTTTAATTCCTCAAAAATAGGGCTTTCTTCAACAGAACGGCGAATCCAGTAGCCTAAAGCAAAGAGGAAAATACTGCATATAAATGGAATTCTCCAACCCCATGCTAAAAACTCTTCTCCTGGTGAAACATAGCCAGTCATGATCACTAAAACCAGTGATGCCAGTAATAAACCAAGTGGAACACCGAGTTGTGGGAATGAGCTAAATAATCCACGTTTGTGGGTGGGTGCATGTTCAACGGCCATCAATACAGCGCCGCCCCATTCACCGCCTGCGGAAATTCCTTGTAAAATACGCAGTAAAATTAAAATGATAGGCGCAATGATACCCACGCTGTCGTAAGTGGGTAATAAGCCAATCAGAGTTGTGGTTCCACCCATCATGATTAACGTAGCGGCTAGAACGGTTTTACGTCCAAACTTATCGCCAAAATAACCTGCGATAAATGCGCCAAAAGGCCGAAAAATAAAACTAATACCTACAGATGCAAAAACCAACAGGGTGGCAAAGGCCGGACCTGCGGGTTTAAAAAACAGTTGATTAAAAACTAAGCCTGCTACAGCGGCATAAATAAAATAGTCATACCACTCTATTGTGGTCCCAACAATCGTTGCTATCGCAATTTTGCGAGTACGTGATGCCGATGAAGTGGGAAGTGCAAGCGTCGAGCCGTGCAATTCTGCTTGAGAGTTTTCCATAGCTTTTCCTTTTTGTATTTCACTTATGCTTCAATCTATTCTTGGTTTTTTGATTGAAACAAAATCCTTGTCGTATTGACTCATCATGAATCAATCGAATAATTATGCTTGAATATTTTTTAAATGGATACACTATTTTTAAAATAAAATAAAAATGGTATCTTTTTAATTTAAATTGGTAATGTTTTGAATTTTAAATAATGATATTAAAATATTTTAAATCAAATGATTATAATTTTTATCGATGTATTGGTTTTAATTTTTATTTGTAATTCGATACTAAAATTAATTAAATTATAATTTTTTGGTATCTTTTAATGTCTTTTATTAAGTCTTTTGCAACAGGAAAACCCAAATAAACTGATTTGGGTAAATATGATTTTGCAGACGAAGTTGAATCAGGTTTTGTATAAACCCTTATAAGTTATAACTTCACTCAGTCATCCAATCGATTAAGCTGTAATGTGTACTGTCGTGTTATCAATCAACGTTGTATCCGTGTGAGCAATCACCTCATCTAAAGTTATTTTGGTCGCGTGTTTAATTCCATGAATTTCATCTTTATTTAGGCAAATACATCATCACGACCAACAATGTGATTTATTAATGCCGAGATCGCTAACTGAAATTGCATCTGTTCAGTATTTATTCTGAGATAATTTATTCTAGGATATGTTTGAAAAACTCTCCTAAATTGCTACAAAATGACTGAGGCTAACTTTGGAAATTTAGGAGAGCTGATTCAATAAAAATTATTTTTAAACAAACGCTTAATTAGTCGCGATTGACTAAGGTTAAAATATCGTAAGTGGCAACTAGTTCATGTCGTTGGTTTTTTACTTTAATGTCCCAAACAACAACGCCGTGGGCTTTTTGGCTTGGGTCTTGTAAAGGCTTCGGGGTTTTTTGTTTACAGGTTAATTCGACTTGAATGGTATCTCCGATTTTAACAGGCTCTACAAAACGTAAATTGTCCATCCCATAGTTTGCAATCACTGGACCTGGTGCTGCATCTACAAATAACCCCGCAGCGGCGGATACGATAAAATAGCCATGCGCAACACGATCACCAAATATTGAGTCAGCCGCAGCAATTTTGTCCATATGTGCATAGAAGTGATCGCCACTTAAGCCAGCAAAATTGACAATATCAGCTTCTGTCACAGTGCGGCGAGCAGTCAATAGGCGTTCACCGATACGTAATTCATCAAATGATTTTTTAAAGGGATGAACTCGATCTTCAAAAACCTCTGAACCAATGGTCCAACTATGACCAATTTGTGTCATGGCTTTGGGTGAACCTTGGATTGCTGTCCGTTGCATATAATGTTTTACCGCACGTAAACCACCTAATTCCTCACCACCACCAGCACGACCTGGACCGCCATGAACTAAGTAAGGAAGAGGCGAACCATGACCTGTACTTTCTTTGGCATTTTCACTATCTAGGATATGTACACGACCATGCCAAGGTGCAATTTTGGCAATGATCTGCTCTACATTTTCATCCGCATTGCGCACCACAGAAGCAACTAAACTACCTTCTCCTCGTGCAACTAAATCAGCGAGCTCTTGAAGGTTTGCATAAGGCATTAAAGTAACAACTGGACCAAAAGCTTCTATTTGATGAATGGTCGTGGCTTGGCTTGGATTTTTACAGACTAAAACAGTCGGTGGATAAAATGCACCTTGTTCAGGATTTTCAGCTTGAATGGTGAAATCTTGACGGAGGTGGCTACCAAATACAATTTCAGCCTCTTGATTGAGTTGCTCTACTTTTTCTGCCACATCATGTTTTTGTTTTACACTGGCTAATGCCCCCATAGTGACATTTTCACGTTCAGGGTTGCCCACGACCACATTTTTTAATTTTGCGATTAACCGTGTTTGTACTGTTTCAAGTAACTCTACGGGAACAAAGGCACGACGGATTGCAGTACATTTTTGCCCGGCTTTTGTGGTCATTTCACGAAAAACTTCTCGTACAAATAGATCGATTGTTTCCGTAGATGTGTGTTGAGTCAAAATAGCACTATTGACAGAATCTGCTTCCATGGTAAATGGAATTGAATAATGATTTAAATGCGGCGTTGCGCGTAATTTTTGCCCAGTGGATGCAGAACCTGTAAACGTTACTGTGTCTTGAGGGTTTAAATGTTCGAATAAATCATAAGTTTGACCACAGATAAGCTGTAATGCACCTTCTGCTAAGATGCCGCTAGCCAAAATGTCTTTGACAACAGCGTGGGTCAATTCTGCACCTTCCGTGGCCGGTTTAACGATACATGGCACACCCGCCAATAATGTAGGGGCAATTTTTTCTAACATTCCCCAAATTGGAAAATTAAAAGCATCAATATGCACAGCGACACCAGCCTTTGGGCTAAGAATATGCTTTGCACCAAAGGTACCGTTTTTAGACAGCGGAATCCAAGCATCTTCAACCAAGGCGGTTTCATCGCTGAGTTCACGACGAACTAAACTTGAATAGGCGAATAAAGTTCCGATCCCACCCTCGATATCAATCCAAGCATCTTTACGGGTACAACCTGTTGCTTTAGCAAGTTCATAATAGCTTTCTTTGCGTTCCAGCAAATATTGAGCGACTTGTTTTAATGCATTGGCACGTTGATGGAAAGTCAGTGATGCAAGTGCAGCACCTTTTTGTTTTGCATAATCAACAACGGCTTGAGTGTCGATTCCTTGACTACTCACTTGATAAATGGCTTCACCTGTTATCGCATGATAGACAGTACGGAAGTCTTGTTGAGCGATATATTCTTGTCCATAAACCAAAGAGCTTAATGTTTTAATCGCAGGCTGCGTGGTTGATTTTGTGGTCATTTCATCGGGTTCCGTATGGGGTATTGCCGTATCTAAATCAAGCATTACTCAAACTCCTTTTGTGATACGTTTTAGATGGCTTTCTATTTTTAATGACTCATAATTTGTCTTTTAAATTTTAAAATGTCAAATTTTTTTAGCTAAATATTGTGATATTAAAAATATAATAAAAATAATTTTAATTAAAACAATTGTTTGCAAAAGTTAATCTTGGAATAATTATGATACATAAAAATATGTATTGATTTTTTATTTGTATCGTTTTAATTTAAATGGCATAACACTTGGGATAAGTGAGGACACAATGAATAATCATCAAAAAGATTTCGATCAATCTCTCGAAAAGGATATTTCGATTGAGCCTAAAGATTGGATGCCAGATGCATATCGTAAAACTTTAATTCGTCAGATTGGACAACATGCACACTCAGAAGTTGTGGGAATGTTACCTGAGGGCAATTGGATCACGCGTGCACCAAGCTTAAAACGTAAAGCTGTTTTACTTGCTAAAGTTCAAGATGAAGCAGGGCATGCATTGTATTTATATAGTGCGGCTGAAACCTTGGGTGCCGATCGTGATGACATGATGGATAAACTCATTGCTGGGCAGATGAAGTATTCATCAATTTTTAATTATCCAACCTTAACTTGGGCCGATGTTGCTGCCATTGGCTGGTTGGTTGATGGTGCGGCAATTGTCAATCAAGTTGCGTTATGTCGTACCTCTTATGGTCCCTATGCACGTGCCATGGTACGTGTATGTAAAGAAGAAAGTTTCCATCAACGCCAAGGCTTTGAAGCCATGATGCAGTTGGCAAATGGGACACCTGAGCAAAAACAATTGGCACAAGATGCAGTGAATCGTTTTTGGTGGCCTGCACAAATGATGTTTGGTCCGAGTGATGATAATTCTCCAAACAGCGCGCAAAGCATGCAATGGAAAATTAAACTCTTTAGTAATGACGCACTCCGTCAAAAATTTGTGGATAACACGGTACCGCAAGTTTTACAGCTGGGTTTGACTGTGCCAGATCCTGACTTACGTTTTAATGAAGCAACAGGACATTACCAGTCTGGTGAAATTAATTGGGACGAATTTTTTGACATTCTTGCAGGTAAAGGCCCATGTAATTACGAACGTATCGAAGCACGCCGTAAAGCGTGGGAAGGCGGCAAATGGGTACGTGATACCGCTGTGGTCTATGCACAAAAAAAGCAACAACAAGCTGCTGCCAAAGTTGCTTAGTTCAGCGTTTTAGTCAAATTTAATAAGGATTTTATGATGGACAATAAAAATAACTGGTCGCTATTTGAAGTTTTTGTACGAAGTAAACAAGGTTTAAGCCATCGTCATGTGGGTAGTTTACGTGCGCCAGATGCAGAAATTGCACTCCAGAATGCCCGTGATGTTTATACCCGTCGCAATGAAGGGATCAGTATTTGGGTGGTGAAATCTGAATGGATTACTTCATCTCAACCTAATGAAAAAAATGAATTTTTTGATCCAGCATTAGACAAGGTATATCGTCATCCGACGTTTTACCATATTCCAGATGGCATTGAGCATATGTAAGGGGGACGAAGATGAGTCATTCAGTATTTGCACAGTTCCTATTGCATTTGGGTGATAGCCAACTGATTTTATCGCATCGTTTGGCCGAATGGTGTGGTCATGCGCCTGAGCTAGAGCTGGATATTGCATTAGCCAATATTGGTTTGGATTTGCTAGGTCAAGCCAGAACCTTGTTAAGTCTTGCCGGTGAAGAGGAAGGCTTAGGTCGTGACGAAGATCAATTGGCATTTTTCCGTAACGAACGTGAATATCGCAATTTATTGTTATGTGAACAACCCAATGGTGACTTTGCACAAACCATGGTACGCCAGTGGTTAATGGATCATTATCATCATTTGTTATTTGCTGAATTAAGCCATAGCCAACACAAAGCGTTAGCTGCATTTGCGCTGAAATCATTACGTGAAGTGAAATATCACTTACGTTTTTCAACCGCTTGGATGGAACGTTTAAGTTTAGGAACAAGCGAAGCACATGCAAAAACCCAATTAGGTTTAAACGAATTGTGGCGTTTTAGCAAAGAATTATTTGTCTTAACCACCGAAGAACAAGGCTTGGTATCAGAAGGCTTAATTCCAAATATTGAACCTTTAAAAGCGCAATGGCTGGATGTCGTAACAGTTGAACTGCTACGTTTTGAGCTTAGTTTACCTGAAACAGGGGCTTATCGTAGTGGTGCAAAACAAGGCCTGCATACCGAACATTTAGGTTTCGTTTTGGCTGAATTGCAATATATGCAACGTACTTATCCCAATATGAGTTGGTAAGTTCAGCTTTTCACAAGGAGTGAAGCACATGAATTTAATTCGACAATTTAGTGATGATTGCTGGGATATTTTACAACAGATTTCTGATCCTGAAATTCCGGTGTTATCGGTTGTGGATTTAGGCATGATTCGTGGGGTGGAGTTGAATCAGGACAATAATATTGTGGTTCGACTTACACCCACCTATAGCGGTTGCCCTGCAACAGATGTGCTCAAAGATGAAATCGTACACGCGTTTACTGCAAAAGGTTTCACACCGATTCAAGTTGTGGTGGATTTATCTGAAGCTTGGACCACCGATTGGATGAGCCAAAATGGCAAAGACAAGCTGAAACAATACGGTATTGCACCTCCAAAAGGCGAGGCACACAGTTGTGGTACACATGTCGCATTAACCGATGGGATTGAATGTCCACATTGCCACAGCATACACAGCAAATTATTAAGCGAATTTAGTTCTACTGCATGTAAAGCCTTATATCAATGCCAAGACTGCTTAGAACCATTTGACTATTTCAAATGTATTTAAGTTGAACATTGTTCAACAGTTTGAAAAGTTAAAATGAAAGAGGGATTTTCACATGAGTCAATTTGTACCATTAACCATAAAATCAATTACGCCTCAAACTGAGCAGGCGATTTGTATTGCGTTTGATCTTACACCAGAACAACAACAGCGCTTTCAGTATCAACCAGGACAACATTTAACCATTCGCCATTTAACAGAAAGTGGTGAAATTCGTCGTTGTTATTCGATTTGTAGTGATGTTCAAGAAGATATGAGTATCGCGATTAAAAAAATTGATCAAGGTCAATTTTCAACTTGGGCAAATGACAATTTAAAAGCCGGTGATCAACTTGAAGTAATGCCGCCGCAAGGGATTTTTTTTCAAAAAGTTGCCAAAACTGGAGGAAAAAACTACTTAGGATTTGCCGCAGGCAGTGGAATTACCCCAATTTTATCCATTATAAAAACAGTGTTATTACAGCAACAAGCTGCCAGTTTTACCCTGATTTATGGCAATCGTACTTGGAAACAAACCATGTTTGCTGAGCAAATTATGGATTTAAAAGATCGTTTTAAAGAGCGTTTTCAATTGATCAATGTCTTCTCTCGTGAAATGAATGACAGTGCTTTGTTTAATGGTCGGATTGATGCTGAAAAACTGCAATTATTATTTAAAGCAAATCTGATTCATGCAGAATTTGATCATTGTTTTGCCTGTGGTCCCAATGAAATGATGGAGGCCATCGAAACGGTTTTACCTGAATTTGGCATTGAACGCAGCAAAATTCATACTGAACGTTTTAATACTGGGGCTGTGAAAAAAGCCACAGCGCAGCATATTGGCAATCGTAATGAAGAAAAAGTCAATATTGTGCTGGATGGGCGCGAGTTGATCATTGAAGTCGCCAAAGAAGATGACAGTATTCTAGATGCTGCATTACGTGCCGGTGCTGATTTACCTTATGCATGTAAAGGTGGCGTGTGCGCAACCTGTAAATGCAAAGTACTTGAAGGCAAGGTCGAGATGGCAATTAACTATAGTCTTGAACCTGAAGAACTTGCAAAAGGTTATGTACTCAGCTGTCAAGCATTGCCAACGACTCCAAATGTGCGTTTGAGTTTTGATGAATAAAACGGAATAACATTGGAGCAGAGAGATGGATTTCTTAAAAACCAGTTTAGTGAAAACAGGCGTGATGCTTATCGAGTTAAATCGCCCAGAAAAACATAATGCGCTAAATAATGCCACCTTAAAACAACTTGTGGATGTGCTGCAAGATTTAGAGCGGGACCAAAGTATTAAAACCGTTGTGATTACCGGTAATGAAACATGTTTTGCAGCGGGTGCTGATCTAACAGAATTGGCAGCCCTTGATGTGGTGACAATCCAGCAAGATCAACGTCCGTTACTATGGAAACACATTGATGAGTTTTCAAAACCAATCATTATGGCGATCAATGGCTTTGCCTTTGGTGCAGGCTTTGAGCTCGCCTTGCATGGCGATATTGTGCTGACTGGTGAAAATGCACAATTTGCCTTACCCGAAATTGGTTTGGGTATGTTGCCTGGTGCAGGTGGTACGCAGCGTTTAGCACGTTTGGTCGGACAGCAATTGGCCATGCGTTGGGCAATGACAGGGGAACGTATTTCTGCAGCGCTTGCATTGCAACATGGCATTAGTAGCCAAATTTGCCCAAGCGCACTGACGGTGCAATATGCAATTGAACTGGCTGAAAAAATTGCCAAACAAGCGCCATTGGCAATCCGTGTCATTAAACAATCGTTGAAATCCATCCATGAAGTAACTTTAAGCCAAGGCTTGAAGCAAGAACGTCAGCATTTTGTCTGGCTTACGGCAACTCAAGACCGTAAGGAAGGTATTGATGCATTTTTTGAAAAAAGAAAACCAGAATTTAGAGGTGTGTGATGGATTACCAAACCATAATTGTTGAAGAAAAAAATGCAGTCGGTTATTTAACTTTTAATCGCCCAAAGCAACTGAATAGTTTTAATGAAACGATGCATCATGAAGTATCACAAACATTAAAGGCCTGGGCCAAAGATTCAAATATTCGCGCGGTGGTGATTTCAGCCGAAGGTCGTGGTTTTTGTGCCGGGCAGGATTTAGCTGATCGAGTGGTTGATCCCAATGCAGACGCACCTGATTTGGGGGTATCGATTGAAAAATATTACAACCCATTAATCAAACTGATTACAGAAATGCAGAAACCCGTGATTTGTGCAGTAAATGGTGTGGCGGCTGGAGCAGGTGCAAATATTGCCTTGGCTTGTGACATTGTTCTTGCCGCAAAATCTGCATCATTTATTCAAGCCTTTTGTCGCTTAGGATTGGTGCCTGACTCAGGAGGCACTTGGTTTTTACCCCGTTTGGTTGGACGCGCGCAGGCAATGGGTTTGGCAATGCTGGGCGATAAAATTTCTGCTGAAAAGGCAGAGCAACTGGGCATGATTTGGCAAAGTGTTGCAGATGAACAACTCAAAGCTGAAGCGGAAAAATTGGCTAAGCATTTGGCAACACAACCCACCTATGGCTTGTCTTTAATAAAAAAAGCAATCCATGCTGCTGCTGACAATAGCCTAGATGATCAATTGATTTTAGAGCGTGACTTACAGCGTTTAGCCGGTCGTTCCAGCGATTATAAAGAAGGCGTACAAGCATTTATGCAAAAGCGTAGCCCTGAATTTAAAGGATGCTAATCATGCAACAATTCAATTTACAGCAAGCAAATGTCGCTGTTATTGGTGCAGGAACGATGGGTATCGGGATTGCTCAACTGGCTGCGATGAATGGTCATCAAACGCTGCTCTTTGACCATGATCTCAATATAGCCAAGGCATCACTTGCACAGCTGACAGTACAACTGAATAAACGTGTACAAGCTGGAAAAATAACACAGGCCCTTGTGGACAGTGCATTGGTGAATTTAACTGTGGCGGATGATATTCAACAACTTGCGGCAGCAGGATTAATTATTGAAGCTGTAGTGGAAAATAAAGAAGTGAAACAAAGCATTTTTCAACAACTTGCTGCAATTTGCTCAGAACAGACTATTTTTGCTTCTAATACCTCCTCCATTTCAATAACTGCAATAGCGTCTGTGATTCCGCAACCTGAACGTGTGATTGGATTACACTTTTTTAACCCTGCACCGGTAATGAAACTAGTTGAAATTGTACAAGGCTTAAAAACTGCCAAAGTGAATGCAGATGCTTTGTGTAATCTGATGCAGACATGGAACAAAGTACCCGTTTTAGCCAAATCTACGCCTGGTTTTATTGTGAACCGCGTGGCTCGTCCGTATTATGCTGAAGCTTTTCGTGCTTTACAGGAAAATGTGACGACGCCTGAACAGTTAGATTTCATTTTACGTGAATGTGGTCGCTTTGCGATGGGACCATGTGAGTTGACGGATTTAATTGGTCAAGATGTGAATTTTTCAGTGACACAGAGCGTTTATCAGGAATTTTTTTACGAGCCACGTTATCGTCCCTCTCTTATTCAAAAACAACTGGTAGATGCAGGTTGTTTGGGGCGTAAAAATAAACAAGGCTTCTATAATTATCATCAAGAACAACCAACACCAGTATATCGCTTACCTGAAATGACTCAGGATAGCTCACAGAACATGAATGTGAGTATCCATGGTGAATGGGCCAATCAAGCTGATTTTATTCAGCGCCTAAAAAATCAAACGACATTCAATATCAACAAAGTTGTGTCTCAACAAAATTATATTCAAATTGATGATATTGATCTCCAAGTCACGCAAGGCGAATCTGGCGATATTGTTTATACACATCAAAAAGTTGTACTGATGGATTGGCATGCGGATTGGAACAAGGCTAAAGCAATTGCAGCGACGGCATCTCCAGCATGTTGCCAAGCAGATCAAGAAAAAATGACACAATTCTTTGCTGCAATTGGTGTTCATGTAGTTTGGACAAAAGATCATCCTGGGTTATATGTAATGCGAAGCATTGCAATGTTAGTCAATGAAGCTTGCGAGGCGGTTTTGCATGATATCGCGACAGAACACGATATTGATGCTGCCATGAGATTTGGAGTGAATTATCCGCAAGGTCCGTTCCAATGGATGACGCAACTGGGTGCACAACAGATTTTGATGATTTTAGAAAATTTACATCAAGTTTATGGTGAGGAACGCTATCGCCCAAGTCTGTATTTAAGAAAAAAAGTTGCTGCTTTGGCTTTACCCGTGCAGCAAGCACAACAATTAAAACAAGCAGGATAAGGAGTAAAAAATGGAACAAGTGTTTATTTGTGATGCTATTCGTACTCCAATTGGTCGTTATGCAGGAGCTTTAAGTAGTATTCGTACAGATGATTTGGCTGCTTTGCCGATTCAATATTTAAAACAACAACATCCTACGTTGGCTTGGGATCAGTTAGATGAGCTTATCCTTGGTTGTGCCAACCAAGCCGGTGAGGATAATCGTAACGTCGCTCGAATGGCATCATTACTTGCGGGACTACCAGAATCAGTACCTGCGATTACGGTAAACCGTTTATGTGCTTCGGGATTAGATGCGATTGGTTTGGCTGCACGTGCTATTAAGTCAGGTGAAGCACAATTTGTATTGGCAGGTGGTGTTGAGTCAATGAGTCGTGCGCCATTTGTACAGTCCAAGCCAGAAACCGCTTTTAGCCGAACACCAAGTATTTATGATACAACTATTGGTTGGCGCTTTATCAATCCAAAATTTAAAGCGAATTTTGGGGTGGACAGCATGCCTGAAACCGCAGAAAACGTTGCTGAAAAGTATCAGATTAGCCGTGAAGATCAGGATTTATTTGCTTTCAATAGTCAGAAAAAAACGGCAACTGCGCAATTTAATGGCGTGTTTGCAGAAGAAATATGTGCTGTAGAAATAATCGATCATAAAAAGAATCTGACACGTATAACTGAAGACGAACATCCACGCGCAGATACCTCACTGGAAAGTTTGGCAAAATTAAAAGCGCCGTTCCGCAAACAAGATGGTTCTGTCACAGCAGGAAATGCATCGGGGGTAAATGATGGTGCCGCTTGTGTGTTATTGACCAGTGAAGGCTTTGCAACGACAAATCAGTTGAAACCACTTGCTAAAGTCATTGCGATGGCAAGTGCAGGCGTTGAAGCAAAATATATGGGAATTGGTCCAGTACCAGCAGTACAAAAACTGCTGAAACAGACAGGTTTAAGTCTGGATCAAATGGATGTCATTGAGCTGAATGAAGCATTTGCAGCACAATCACTTGCAGTAATGCGTGCACTGGGTCTGGACGATGAAGATGCACGGGTCAATCCCAATGGTGGAGCAATTGCCTTAGGTCATCCATTGGGTATGAGTGGTACACGTTTGGTGATCACGGCAATGAAAGAATTGAAACGCCGTAATGGAAAATATGCACTATGTACGATGTGTGTGGGTGTTGGGCAAGGTGTTGCGCTTATTTTGGAAAATTTTGACGCATAACAACCACAGCAATGCCAAACCAAGGATTTTAAGAAACAGCCAAAGGATGGCTGTTCAGGGAGTAACAATATGAATAACAATACATTGGAACATTTAGAAAAAGCATCGGTTGATGAATTACGCAATGTTCAATTTGAACGTATGAAACAAACATTGCAACATGCTTATCAGAATAGTGCCGTCTATCGTCAGAAATTTGATGAAGTTGGGATACATCCTGATGATTTTAAAACTTTAGCAGATCTAGCTAAATTTCCATTTACCTCTAAAAAAGATTTACGCGAAAATTATCCATTTGGCATGTTCGCAGTTCCACAACAGCAAATAGTCAGAGTACATGCCTCGTCAGGTACAACGGGGCAACCCACTGTCGTGGGATATACTCAAAAAGATATTCAAGTTTGGTCTGATGTTGTGGCGCGTTCATTACGTGCTGCAGGTTTAAGTAATCAAGATATTATTCAAGTGTCTTATGGCTATGGACTATTCACTGGTGGTCTAGGTGCGCACTATGGTGTTGAGCGCTTAGGCGCAACGGTCATTCCTATGTCAGGTGGTCAAACTGAAAAGCAAGTACAATTAATACATGACTTTAAACCCACGGCAATTATGGTGACACCATCCTATTGCTTAAATATCATTGAAGCATTGGAGAAAAGATTTGGTACTGCCAAAGAGTGCTCCATTAAAACCGGAATATTTGGTGCGGAACCGTGGACCAATGAGATGCGTAAAGAAATTGAAGATCGTTTAAGGATCGATGCACTGGATATCTATGGCCTATCTGAAGTGATGGGACCCGGTGTGGCGATGGAGTGTCTAGAGACTAAAGATGGTTTAACCATTTGGGAAGATCATTTTTATCCTGAAATTATCAATCCAGAAACAGGGGAAGTGTTGGCTGATGGTGAATTGGGCGAATTAGTTTTTACCACGATTACCAAAGAAGGCATGCCTGTCATTCGTTACCGAACCCGAGATTTGACTCGTTTATTGCCAGGCACAGCAAGAACAATGCGCCGTATGGATAAAATTGTTGGACGTAGTGATGATATGATGATTATTCGTGGTGTAAATGTATTTCCATCTCAAATTGAAGAACAAATTTTACAAATCCCTGAATTGGTTCCTAATTATGAGATTCAGATTTGTAAACAAGGTCATCTGGATGGATTGCACATCCGTACAGAAATGCGTCAAGATATACCTCAGGAAATACACGCACAACTGTGTACTCAGCTCAAAACTAAGATCAAAACGATGGTTGGAATTACGGTAAGCATTGAAATTTTGACAGAAGGGGCATTGCCACGTTCAGAAGGTAAGGCTCAGCGTGTATTTGATTTGCGCAGCAATAATCATGTTACACATCCATCAAGTACGCTTAGCCTCGGTTAATTTGATTGTTGTTATTTGAGATTTTTAAATTAAGGTCCTATCGAACATTATGAATTCAAAATTAAAACTTGCTATAGATGATTTTATTACCAAAGAAATGTTAAGTGGAACGTCACTGATCATGACGGTTTTTGGTGATTGTGTTCATCATCACGGTGGGATTATCAGTCTTGCAAGTTTGATTCAGTTAATGAGTGTTTTTGGACTCAATGAGCGTTCGGTACGGACTGCTGTATTTAGATTGGTACAAAATGGCTGGTTAGTGTCTGAAAAAATTGGTCGTACAAGTTATTATCGTGTGACTGAAAGTAGTCTCAATGGTTTTACACTCGCAGATACTAAAATTTATAATTTTAATCATAAAGAATGGGATCAAAGTTGGGATTTGGTCTTACTCAGTTCATTAGATATTGATAATAAACAAATTTTAAAGAAAGAGTTGGAGTGGCTGGGTTTTGCCAGTATCGCAAGTAATGTAATGGCTTATCCAAGTTGCGATAAATTGAAATTACAGAATTTATTGCTCAGTCAGAACATGACAGATCAAGTGGTAATTTTTAAAGCTGAAACTTTGCAACTGTGGCAAGAATCTTATCCAACAGTAAAACGAATGGTGGAAGTTAATTGGCCAATTCTTGAGTTACATTCACGTTATGAAAAATTTATCCAAGATTTTCGAGAGTTCTTAAATCTTGTGGAAAATTCAGATGATATGGATGCCGCACAAGCATTTCAAATCCGTATTTTGCTTATTCATCAATTCCGCCGAATTTTATTAAAAGATCCAAATTTACCATTTGAATTATTACCTTCAAACTGGTTATCGCTGAATGCGAGAAATTTGAGTAGTAACCTCTATCAACTGGTTGTTTTTGCAGGGGAAGAGTATTTTATGCAGTTTGCTCGCACATCAGAAGGTTTTATGCCACCTTTACATCCTATGTTTTATAAGCGATTTGGTGGTTTAAAAGTTGAGGAAATGGACGCTTAAACCCACCAACGCATTTAATTATTTAAATGAGTTGGGCTTTGAAAAATATGGATTATTCACATGCCTTGTTATGCTATTGATAATGTAATTCCAGTCGTACACCCTAACGCCTTTGTACATCCAACTGCTGTATTAATTGGTGATGTTATTCTTGAAGAGGGCGTTTATATTGGCCCTTTTGCTTCGTTACGTGCTGATTTTGGACAGATTCATGTCTGTAAAAATTCCAATGTACAAGATAACTGCGTGATTCATGGCTTTCCGAAAAGTATTACTTTAATCGAAGAGTATGGGCATATCGGTCATGCTGCTATTTTACATGGCTGTACAATTGGCAAAAATGTTTTGGTTGGCATGAATAGTGTCATTCTTGATGAAGCTGAAATTGGTGAAAATACCATTATTGGGGCCAATAGCACAGTTAAAGCCAAGGCAGTTATACCCGCAAATGTGCTCGCTCTTGGAAGTCCTGCAAAAGTCGTTCGTGATTTACTAGAACAAGAAATTGAATGGAAGCGAAATGGGACAAATGAATATATTCATCTTACACAGCGTTGTATAAATTCATTACGAGAGGTGGAACCTTTGATTTCTTTAGAAAATCGGTTGGATTTTACAAACTTTAAAGCTGAGCATAAGTTGTACTAGTAAAATATAAAGTTGTGATTAGATGTATCATCTGTAACGGAAAGGTATTAAGGGATATAGGTGGGTTGTATACGCTGAATATGTTAAATGGAAAGGTTAAAATCAATATAAACTATATGTATGAATCAATATTAAGGTAAAAAACGCCGTGTCTTTAACTTCGAAAAAAAATCAAGAAATTTTTAAACAAATAATGGAAATCGCAAATAATTTTAACAGTGAGAAAGAAAACTATCTTCAAGCATATTCTTATTTTTTAAATTATTTTAGAAAAATTGATCGTATTCAATTGGATGATATCGTTATAGGAATAAGTTTTACTTATTCATGGATGCCAACAATTTTAAAAAAAATTGATCTTACAAATTCTGAAAATTTAATATTAATTTTGAATAAAGTAAAAAATGGAGAGGTAATCTCAATTGAAGAAATTAATTTATTAAAGCAAGCATTTAACAATTCTCTTGTTGGAACATCAAAGCTATTACATTTCATTAATCCAAATAAATATGCAATTTGGGACAGTAGAGTCTTTAAGTTCTTGAGTGGAGAAAAATCATATATTTCAAAATTTAAACAAGCTGAAATTTATATTGAATATCTGCAGTTACTTGATAACTTGAAGTTAGAAGAGGATTTCAATATTTTTTTCACAATAATTCAGCATAAAGTTGGTTATGAAATTTCAGAATATAGAGCTTTAGAGTTGGCCTTTTACAAAGGTGGATAATTTGAAATTAAAAAATATGGTTTGTGGTATTTTTATTTAAATATCAATATGTTGATTTTAATTTTAAGTGCTCAGCGTACTGAGAAATTCTATTTTATGTATAGTTTTAAAAGAAGTTAGGTTCGGGTTGTTTTTATTGAATAGTTAGTAAATTTTTATCGGATTTATTTCATATAATTCATTTTCTGTTCTATATTTTTTTTCAAAATAACAAGGAATGGATAATGAAAAAATTAACAATAGTATTGGCAACTGGATTGATGAGTATGAGTGGGTGGAGTGCTTATACTTATAATTTTTCGCCAATCTCTTAAAATAAGAAAAAACATCCTCTTACTGACGATTATCCAAAGCTTATGGTGGTCACGCAACAAATTGAACAAGTCAAGCTGTTGAGTAAAAGGCTGTTGTCATAGATGTCTAAGTGGTTCTTTTATTTGCTAAGATTGGGTAAAATTACTGCAAATTTAGCACTTTATAAAATGTAGATTAGGATGATGATGAACAAAATTTTAGTAATCGCCTTAGGGATATTGCCAGTATTTGCACAAGCACAAAGCTTCAAATACAAAAACACCGAGTCTGGTTTTAAAAATTATCAGGGACTAGCCACTTTAACAGGAAAATTTTCACGTAATTTAGACCCTGAATATTTGGATTATATGGACGATGATATTTGCTTTGAACCTAACAAAACATCAGCTGCACTTATTCCACGCCCAAAAGGTGATACACGAGATGTATGGTTTTGCTTTAGCAACTTTGATGCAGCAAAAAAGACTTTTAAGTTACCAGACAATATTAAAAAAGGTTATTGCCAATATGAAGGACAGGCAACGATTCAAATTAAAGACTATCATTTATTTATAGAGGAAACTGAAGGTTTTGATTCAACTCAATTAGTTTCAGCGACCAATATTACTCCTGCAAAAACAATAAAATGTAAAGTGCAGAATTAAGAGTGTTTGAATACTGTGATGAGATTTGATCGCCACAGGTAAATAGAGCTTAACTTGGCTATCCATTCGCAAACAAAAAAGATCGCATTAATGCAATCTTTTTATTTTAAAACGAATACTTAAGCTATCCATGCTTATTTATTCTTTTTGCTGGCTTTTTTATATTCCAGATAGGCTTCTTCAGCAAATTTTCGTAATGAAGTCCCGATTGCTGCATATTGGAATTCATTTAAATTGGCAAGCGAGGCGCGTGCAGAAGGGTGTTGAACACCAAAACCTGAACCCGGAAGTAGTACTACACCTGTTTCATCAGCAACTCGGAAAAGTAATTCTGTTGGATTTTTATTTTTCATCACCCAATCAGCAAATGCATCACCATATAGTTTTCGTGAGGTATTTTCTAAATTAACCAAGGTATAGTAATCAACGGCATTCGGATCTTGCGGAACTTCAACGCCAAGTTGTCTATAAAGCGCAGCATCACGTTCTCGAACTACAGATTTCACTGCTTTTTTATAGCTTTGACGAGAATCCATCATATTAAATAAAGCAAAAAGAACCATTTGTACTTGTTGAGGTGTGGATAATCCAGCCGTGTGATTTAAAGCAACATTACGGCTATCGGCAACAAGGCGATCAATAAACTTAATACTAGATGGATCTGTGGTGAGGGATGAGTAACGTTCTTCGAGTTCTTTCTTGTCTTTTTTAGAAAGCGCCGCAATTTTTTTATCTAAAATATTATGATTACTCAAGGCAATGACCCCAAGTCTCCAGCCAGTTGCACCAAAATATTTAGAGAAAGAATAAACCAGGATGGTATTGTCAGGGCAAATTGCAAATAAGGATTTAAAGTTATCTGCAAATGTTCCATAAACATCATCTGTTAAAATAATCAGGTCAGGACGTTTTTTAACAATATCAGCCAAAATCGCTAAACCTTCATCACTCATTTTAACCGAAGGTGGATTGCTTGGATTTACCAAGAAAAATGCTTTAATCGATGGATCTTCTAATTTACGTAATTCTGATTCAGGGTATTGCCAACCAAGATTAGGATCAGCCTTGATGAGTACTTCTTCGAGCTGATAATCATTGAGTTTTGGAATTTCGAGATAAGGGGTAAAAATAGGCGAACCTATGGCAATACGATCACCATGTGAAATAATTTTATTTTCTTTTAATGAATTAAAAATATAAGCCATTGCAGCTGTACCGCCTTCCACTGCAAATAAATCGAGTTCCTCTTTAGGCATACCTTGTACGCCCATTTCACGTAAAACATATTCTTTAATAATCTTTTCGCTGACTCTTAGCATTCGATCTGGGACAGGATAATTACAGCCAAGTATACCTTCGACCATTTCGAGTAAGAATGCATCGGGATCAAGTCCCAATTGGTCACGAACATAAGAAATCGCTTTACCCAGAAAAACAACACCTGGCTTGTCACGATTTTCTAGGATGAAGTGGTCAAAGCGTGATTGCAATCCTTCCGCACGAGGAAATCCACCAAGTCCTTCTGGCATATAGGAAAAAGAAAATTCTGATTCAGTGGCAGAAAATAAACCCAATTGGAAAAAGGCACGCCGTGGAACAGTTGCAAGAAAGTTTGGATTTCCTCGTCCCGCATTGAGCATCATACGGTCGGTATGGCTTTGTGCCAAAGCAATCAATTCATCTTTGAGTTCAAATGGGCTAAGTTTTGCGTATTTTGAATAATCAACGTTCCCCATGGGAAGTCTCCTTAATTATCTTGAAGTGAATGAGTCTGAAATTTATAAAATTATTTATGCTAAACCAACAATCAGAGGGCCAAGCAAGGTTAAAAATACATTTGCGAGTGCATAGGTAATTGCAAATGGGACGGTCGGAATTGAGTTTCCAGCTTTGTCGAGTACGCCACCAAAAGCGGGGTTTGCACTGCGTGAGCCAGTTAATGCTCCAGCCATTACGGCGACATTGTTATAACGGAGTACATAACGGGCAAACAGCATTGAAAGAATCAGCGGTACTAGTGTGACCACCACTCCGATCATAAACAGGGACAAGCCACTTTCTTTAATGGTTTGAATAGCCTGTAAACCTGATTGCAAACCGACAGCAGCAACAAAACCAGCAAGACCTAAATCTTTGAGAAGTTGTGAAGCGGCTAAAGGCATATTGCCGTGGACTTGGTTACGGCTACGTAGCCAACCAAATAACAGACCTGATAACAGCGCACCGCCACCTGCACCAAGGGTTAAAGGAACATCACCAATACGGACAACAAATAGGCCAATGACTAAACCAACAACTAAACCTGCACCGTGGAAAATCCAGTCTGTTTTTAAGCTTTCTGGTAAAGCTTTACCCGCTTCTTTGACTAAGCGCTCAAGATCACTTTTAGTTCCATATACGGTGACCACATCGCCTTGACGCAGGACCGTATCATCACTTAAAGCTTGTGCTTCACTGTTACGTTTAATTGCAAGTACATAAATGCCATGCTTTAAATAATCTGGTGTATTAGCTTTTATATCTCCAAGGGTACGGTTGGCATATTTTGAGTTTCGTAATATGACATCTGTGGTGTCCATGATCATTTCCATGCCTTGTGAGGATTGCAACTCAGATCCAATAAACTCGGCAATGTAAACGATACTTGCCCTGCGACCAACGACCAGAACAACATCATCTTTCTGTAAGGTAATTTCTGGCGCAACATCAATAAATTGATCTTTGCGTTTTAATCGTTCAATGGTGACGCTCGGTACTTGTGTTTCGAGTTCGGCAATGGTGTGTCCTGATGCTTGTTTGACTTTGTAAATACGACCAACAATTTCAGGCATAGCCAATTCTTGACCAGGTGCCAGTTCAAATGCACCTTTTAACTGTTCCGCTTGTGCTTTTAAGGCATCATCATGAATTTCTCGTCCCATAAATTTTGGCAAGATATTCACACAGACAATAATTGCACCTAGAGAACCAAAGATATAGGTCACGGCATATCCAATCGCAACATTGGCTTGAAGTTTTTGAATTTCTGCAAGTGGTAAGTCTAGACGAGAAATTGCATCGCCCGCCGTACCAATAATCGCAGATTGGGTCATCCCACCTGCAGCTAGACCTGCGGCTAAGCCTTTATCTAGATTAAAGATTTTTGCCATGACTAAGACCGTAATGAGTCCACATACAGCCATAAAAATAGCCAACAAAATTTCTTTAATGGATTGTGGTCCAAGCGATTTAAAAAACTGTGGGCCACTTTCAAAACCGACTGCGTAAATAAATAAAGCAAAAAGAATCGCTTTTACACCATTGTCGATTGGTACCCCAATAAGACTTAGAATAACAGCGACAAGTAATGATCCTGCAACACCACCAAATTGAAACTTTCCAAATTGAAATTGACCGATCCAAAACCCTATTGCTAAGGATAAAAATAATAGGATTTCAGGACTATGTTTTAATTCACCTTGTAGCCATTCAATCATTTTACGGCCCCACCTTTATTATTTAATCTATATTTGATTATGAATAGAATGTTCATTTTTTACGTTAAATGGAAAATACTATATCAATCGAGGTTGTGTAAAACACTCATATTTAAAATATATTATTTCATTGTTTTTTTATTCATTTTAATAATATGAAAAATATATAGAATATTAAATTTTACTTAACTAAATAAAAATTCTAACCTTTATTTTGTGCTTGAATTTCTTATTTATTTCTAATGTAACTATGTTAATTGGTAATTTTTTATTAAAAGTTAATTTATTTAAAGAATAAATTTAATAAATATAAACAAATTCTTTTGTATTTTTAAGGTGTTTGTATCGATGGTTGTTTTATCATAAATTATTGAAAATAATATATTATTTATTTTAATATTGGATATTTGTTTTTCTGGTGTTAGCAAAGTGTATCGTTTGGTAAACAGTATAGAAAAATATAAATATATTGTGCATTTTATTTGAAAAGTAATTAATAAATCAAAACATCATTATAAATGTAGGTATATATATCATGAATAAAGTGTATAAATTGGTCTGGAATACTGCAATAGGGAGCTGGGTTGTAGTTTCTGAAATTGTAAAAGGTAATAAGAAATCGAAAATTAATAAAATTGTGAAAGGTTCGATTTTTTTATTAGTTATTGTTAATTCAAATGCTATTTTGGCGCAAGATATTAACGAGAGTTTAAATGTAAATGGTAGTTTAACTGCAACTGGAGATGTAGTTGCAAATGGTATTTCATTAACAACAGTAAATACTGATTTAGACCAAACAAAAAATGATTTAAATACTCTTGATGATCAAGTTAATAATACTTCTACGGGGTTGGTCACAAAGGTATCACAGGTTGATTTTGATAGCTTAAATAACCAAGTGAATGATTCAAGCACGGGGCTGGCGACGAAAGTGTCACAGTCAGATTTCAATACATTGAATAGTCAAGTCAATGATGTAAACACTGGATTAACCAGCAAGGCATCTGCGACAGATTTGAATTCGCTGAAGAACCAAACTTGGAATATACAAAGCAATGGAGGGGCATCTAGCGCTGTAAAAGCTACAGATACCGTGAATTTTGTGAATGGTAAAAATATTACTGTGACCAATGCGGGTACAGATATTTCAATTTCCACAGTGGATGATCCAGAGTTTAACTCGGTAAAAATTGGTGATACTGCAAATAATACTGTATTGACCAGTACAGCAAATGGTTTAGACCTGGGTGGCGATAAGCTCACAAATTTAGCCAATGGTAATATTGCTGCGGGATCAACAGATGCAGTGACAGGCGGGCAAGTGAATGATTTACTTTTCCAAAGTGGTCAAGGTATCAAATATTTCCACACCAACTCATCACTTGTTGATTCACAAGCCAATGGTTTAAATTCTCTTGCTATAGGCCCTGTGGCAAAATCTGAAGGTGAGCTATCAATCGCTATCGGTCATCTCTCAAATGCTACAGGACTCAACAGTATTGCTGTCGGAAATACAGCCAATGCCATCAATGATTATTCTATTGCTTTTGGTAAAGAAACAGGCGCACTTGGCGCCAATTCAACCTCTATTGGAAATGGTGGTCAAGCGAGAGCATTGACCCCGACTTATAACGTATCCAATACGCAACTGATTGCAATCAATGGTATTCCTGTCACCGCAATGGGAACGGATCCCAGCACTATTACTGAAATTAATGGGGTTGCTGTCTCTGCGACACAAGTGAATCAGTTCCTTACAGCTTTGCAAAATGGCGCCAATATGTCTGTTGGCGATAAAAGTGTTGCTTTGGGCTCTTCTGCATTGGCGGGTGGGCCTTCAAGTATTGCGATCGGGGATGCAGCTATAGCAACAGGAACGCATTCAAATGCAATTGGTCAGGGTGCAAATGCCGTGGGAACCAATGCCAATGCGATAGGAACCTCGGCATCCGCTGCGACCAATGCCAATGCGATCGGAAATTCAGTGTCTGCAAGTGGAACTGCGAGCGTCGCAATTGGAAATCAAGCGACTTCAGGAGGTGCGAGTTCAATTGCATTGGGTGATGGCGCAAAATCTAGTGTGGTTAATGGTGTTTCAATTGGTAGTGCTGCAGGAGTAGGTTCTAATGGTTCTGGTACATTTGACCGTAATGGGCATATCGCTGTTGGAGCAAACGCAGGACAAAATATAAGTGGTAATCAAACGATTGCTATTGGAGTCGGGGCAGGAAGTAATTCGACAGGCAATGTATCAAGTTCTGATTACAATATTGCTTTAGGGAGTGATGCGGGAACAAACTTATCAGGTAATCAGAATATCTCAATTGGTTTTGGCAGCAATAAAGATAGAAATGCTACCGTACAAAGCTCAGTGGCGATCGGTGCGGCAACATTTACTGAAAGTTTAGGTGTAGCAGTTGGAACACGAGCAAGTGTTGCTCAAGGCGGTGTTGCACTCGGTTATGACTCGATTGTGACAGGTACTTCAGGGGTTGCAATTGGCTTAGATTCTTTAGCAGGTCAAAGTGATGTGGCATTAGGCTCGGGAAGTGTTGCGCAAAATAACTCACTTGGAAATGGCTATATCACCAATGTCTCTGGTGGTGTGGGGGGCTTTAACATTGTTTCGGTCGGGAATAAAAATGAGCAACGTCGAATTACCAATGTTGCAGATGGTTCAGAATTGCAAGATGCGGTGACGGTCAATCAGATTAAAGCTTTACAAAATGACATTATCCGTGTGATGGGCGCAACGGATGCAAAAGGTAATCCAGCAACTATTGGAAGTGGTGGTACTTTACCTTTAATCCAAGTCAATGTTAAAGACTCCTCTGGAAACACCAGTAAGCTTCCAACAACAATTCAAGATGCTTTTGATTTACTGGGTACGGGACAGATTGGTGGAGTAGTACCTGATGCTGTGTTGTATAACTCAGACAAATCAGTTGTGAATTTAGTCGGTACTGATGGAACGATTATTCGCAACGTAAAAGGCGATGAAAATGATCTATCCTCAGCGGTGAATTTTGGGCAATTAAAAACAGCTGTTGCGGAAGCAGGACCACAATACTTTTCAGTAAATACCACGGATATCAATAATAAAAACAATACAGGGGCAAATGGCGACAATTCTTTAGCAATTGGCCCGAGTGCCAGTACATCTTCCCTTGCAGCGGGGAGTGTTGCTTTAGGTAGTAATGTGATTGTAGCAAGAGAAAAATCAGTTGCGATTGGTGCGGGTGCGGGTTCAGTAGGGGTTTCCTCAATTTCAATCGGTGATTCTTCGATTGCCACAGGTACAAATAATATTGCGATGGGGAAAAGCGCAGAAAGCCGTGGCGAAGATAGTATTGTTATAGGGAATGGTTCTGAGGCGGACGGCACCAAGTCAAACTATGCGGTCGTTGTAGGGAGTGACGCTGAAGTTAATTCCGCAGATCAAGGGATTGCAATCGGTCGCCAAGCATTGTCTCAGGGAGATAATGCGACGGCAATTGGTTATCAGTCTAAAGCCAATGGTGCGCAGAGTGTTGCATTAGGACGCTTTGCCACAGCAACTGCTGAAGACAGTATGGCCTATGGAGATAATGCTAAAGCTTCAGGTGCGAATTCTACTGCAATAGGTTCAGATGCAAACAGTACTTCTCAAGATGGTTTGGCAATAGGCTCTCAAGCAAAAAGCTATGCAGCAAAAGCCACGGCAATTGGTCAAAACGCAGAAAGTGCTGGTGAAAATGCGATAGCGTTTGGTGTCAACAGTGTAAGTCGTGCTAAAGATGCCACTGCAATAGGCAATAATGCAACTTCAAATGGAATCAATGCGATTGCACTCGGCAAACAATCCAATGCAAATGCTTTAAATTCAATTGCGGTGGGTACGGAAACCAATGCACTTCAAGAGGATGCGGTCGCAATCGGAAATAGTGCTTCGGTGAGTGCGAAAGGCGCAACTGTATTGGGTAAGTCTGCAACAGCATCACATGAAAATGCTGTAGTTTTAGGAAATAACTCAGTTTCGGCAGCTTATGTGGCAACCAAATCAGCCACAATTAATGGCAAAACCTATAATTTTGCAGGAGCTCCCGCTGCTTCTTCTAGTGTAAGTGTCGGAGATGTCGGGGCTGAACGAACCATTGTCAATGTTGCTGCTGGGCGTATCAGTAGCTCAAGTACAGATGCAATCAATGGCAGTCAATTGTATCAAACCAATCAAGCCATTACCGATTTAGCAGATACGCCATTAAGCTTTGCTGGAGACACTGGCGCGAAAGTAGAGCGTAAATTGGGTGAGCAATTAAAGCTCACTGGTGGAGCGACTGGGGTACTTACAGATGGCAATCTTGGGGTTGTAAGTAATGGTACCGATACTTTGCAATTAAAATTGGCCAAAGATGTCAACCTGACTGCTCAAGGAAGCTTAAGCGTCGGCACTTCCAAAATTACAGATGGGCAGGTGGAAATTAAAGACATTGCCAATAATAGTAATATCAGCACCTCCACTCAGACAGTGATTACTGCTGGGGCAAGCAGTAATAGCGCAAATGCCAATATCATTAACTTAAAAAATGCGAGCAATAATGTTGTGTTAAGTGGTACGACAGGTACTTTGACAGGACTAACCAATAAAACTTTAACTGAATCAGACTTTGCCAAAATGGGGCGTGCAGCAACAGAAGAACAGCTTAAGTTAGTCAATGAGGTGGCTGAAAATGCTAATAAAGGTTGGAATTTAACCACCAATAAAGACACTACAGGCACTACAAATATTGCAGCCACAGATACAGTCGATTTTTCAAATAGTGATGGCAATCTAGCCATTGGTCACACTGGTGCAAATGTCGATCTAAAACTTGCATAAATCGTTAATGTGGGCGGACTTCCTGGTGGGGCAAACATTGCCATTAATGGCAAAAATGGCACGATTACAGGATTAACCAATACTACCTTTGATCCAAGTAATTATTTATCTGGGCGCGCTGCAACAGAGGATCAATTGGCAACACCAATTACTTTTGCTGGAGATAATGCTGGTGTGAATGTTGATCGTAGATTGGGGCAACGCTTGAGTATTGTCGGTGGTGAATCTGTTGCGAGTAATTTAACCGACAATAACATCGGTGTGGTTGCAGACAGTACCGACAATAAACTAACCATTAAACTCGCTAAAGATATTCAGCTCGATAGTGTAAATGCGAGTGGCACCGTGATCGATAGCAAAGGCTTAACTTTTGTAAACGCAAGTGGCGGTGCTGTGCCGAATTCACCAAGTGTGACCGTGACAGGAATCAATGCGGGGACCAATAAAATTACCAATGTTGCATTGGGTGATATTAGTGACAGCTCTATGGATGCAGTAAATGGTAGCCAGATTAAACAGATCATCGATAAAGGATTTAGCATTAGTGCAAATGCTGACACTGCAGCAAAATATACGATTGGTCTCGGTGAAAATGTTGATTTTAGTGCAACCGATGGCAACATTAAAATTACCAACACAGGCAATAATGGAATTAGCTTTGGGCTTGAGCCAGTGGTCAAGATTGGACCTGCCACAGGTGGAAATCCAATAACAGTCAATGGTAATACAGGAACAATTACAGGCCTAAGCAATACAACTATATCCAGTAATGACTTTGCTACAGTCGGTCGCGCGGCCACAGAAGAACAGCTCAAACAGATGCAAACTGGGCTCAATGATGCGGGCTTTGGCTTAACGGCTGGCGACGGTAATACCATCAATAAAAAATTGGGCGAAAGTATTGAGGTTATTGGTGCCGATAGCAATATTGCAACCAAAGTCACTGGTGGCAAAGTTGAAATAGAGCTCGCCAAAAATATTGATCTGAGCACTGCAGGCAGTTTAACGGTCGGTACCAGTAAAATTACAGATGGTAAAGTTGAATTAAAAGATGCGGGCAAATCCAATATTAGTACAGTGAATAGCACAATTGTCAGCGATGGTAGCAATAGCAGTACGCTGGGTGCAGGTAATATCAATGTCAGTAATGGCATCTATCAAACCCAAGTCGGCCCAACACAAATTGTTGTAGGTGGTGCAAATCCTGTTAGCGTGAATGGTTCAACAGGACGGGTGAGTGGTTTAAGCAATACCACTTGGGATCCAAATGTAATTTACAATCAAAAACAAGCTGCGACTGAAGAGCAATTAAAACAAGTCAGTGATGTGGCTCAAAATGCCAATCAAGGCTGGAACATCAAAACGGATGCTATTTTGGGGACAACGCAAGTCAAACCAGGCGATACGGTCGATGTCGGTTTAGCAACAGGTGAAACTAATTTAAATGTCAGTGCAAAAAATGACAGTAATGGAACGACAACCATTGATTTCAGCTTAAATAAAGACCTAAGTATTGATAGCGTCACTGCAGGTACCGCAACGGATTCCACTGTGCTGAATAAAGATGGTATTACCGTACAAGATGGTAGCACTCAAAGTGTGGTGGGTTCTGGCGTGATTAGCGTCAAAAATACGGTCAATCATGTTGTCCTTGATGCCAACAAAGGCACACTGGAAGGTTTAACCAATAAGACCACATCAAGTCATGATTTTGCTACCACAGGTCGTGCAGCGACAGAAGAACAGCTTAAAGAAATCCAAACTGGACTGAATGATGCCGGTTTTGCTTTAACCGCTCAGGATGGCAATACAGTAAACAAGAAATTAGGTGAAAGCGTTGATGTAATTGGTGCTGACAGTAATATCAGTACCAAGGTGGCAGCTGGAAAAGTACAGGTTGAGTTAGCAAAAAATATTGATCTTACTTCTGCAGGAAGCTTAACGGTTGGTAAAAGCAAAATGAGCGATGGCAAAGTCGAACTGAAAGATGGCACCAAATCGAATATCAGTACCGTCGATGGTACATTGGTGAGTGATACAAATAATAATAGTAGTTGGATTGGTGCAGGCAGTATCAATCTAAGTAATGGTATTTATCAAACGCAAATGGGACCAACACAAATTATTGTGGGCGGTGCAAACCCTGTAACCGTGAATGGCTCAACAGGGACTATTGGTGGGCTGACCAATAAAACATTTAATCCAAATAACTTTGTCAGTGGTCAAGCTGCGACAGAGGATCAGCTTAAAGCGGTGAGCGATCGTATTCAAACAGCAAACCAAGGTTGGAATTTGACCACCAATGGAACCAATAGTAATCCAGTCAAATCAGGCGATACGGTCGATTTTAGTAACAAAGATGGCAATATTAATATCAGTAACAATGCCAGTAATGTCAGTGTCGAATTAGCCAAAGATATTCAGGTTGACAGTGTGACCGCAGGTAATACCGTAATCAATAATGATGGTCTTAGCATTACTGGCGGGCCAAGTGTGACTAAAAATGGTATTGATGCTGCGGGCAATAAAGTCACCAATGTTGCAGAGGGGAGTATTGCTCAAAGCAGTAAAGATGCGGTGAATGGAAGCCAGATTCATAATATTATTGGGGATGGTGCATTTCAAGGTGGAGATGGTAATACCATTACCAACATCGGTGGGACAGGTGCAACCAACATTAATGATGCGATTAGCTCAATCAACCAAAAAGCTGGGCAACATTCTACAGTTATTGCTGGGCAGAATATGACGGTCACTGAAACAACCAATAGCCTAGGAGGTAAGGAATATAAGGTTGCAACAGCGGATGACGTAAAATTTAACACGGTTACTGCAAATACGCTGACCGCAGATAATGTCATAGCAAACACAGTCAAAGTGGGTGATGTTGCAATAGATCAAAATGGAATAAATGCTGGGAATAAAAAAATCACCAATGTTGCAGCAGGTGAAGTATCCAGCACTTCAAAAGATGCGGTTAATGGTTCACAACTCAATACATCAAACCAATACATCACAACATCTTTAGGCGGTGGCGCAAAATATGAAAATGGTCAGTTCACTCCGCCAACCTACAATGTAAATAATGGCTCATATCATAATGTGGGTGATGCCTTAGGTGCGCTTAATCAGGCTGATATTGATTTAGGTAATAAAATTACCAATCTAGGCGATCGTTTAGAGCAAGTATTTTATGACACCAATGGTCGAATAGATGATTTAGAGAAAAGAGCCAGTGCAGGGAATGCGCAAGCACTTGCAACAGCAGGTTTACCTCAAGCTTATATTCCAGGCAAAAGTATGATGGCAATCAGTGGGGGGACTTACCGTGGAGAAAGTGGGTATGCGATCGGGATGTCATCAATTTCAGATAATGGTCGATGGGTGTTTAAGGTGAGTGGAAGTGGTAACTCGCGTGGTGATTTTGGGGGAACTGTAGGTACTGGGATCCAATGGTAGTTTAGGGAAGCTAAGGCATTTTAGCCATGTAAACAGTGTCTTAGCTTACCATTTTTGGGATTCAAATTAACGAGAACAAGAATTTATGCGAGAGTCGACATATGAAAAATTTATTAATATTGAGTTTAATTGCCGTAACATTGAGTGCTTGTGCCACAGGAACCATTATTTCTAAAGAGGGTAAAACCGAGCAAGCGAAATGGCACAAGGTGGATGATGTCATTTTAAATAAAAAAGCGGGAACATTCCCAAATGTACAGAACTTGAATCAAGTCAGAGCAGGAATGACCAAAGATCAACTTTACGCGCTGATTGGTCGACCTCAATATGAGGATGGCTGGAGAGCTAGAGAATGGAATTATTTGTTCCATTTCACGACTGCAGACCGTACCAATGACACTATTACAACATGTCAGTTTAAAATTTTATTTGACCAAGAAAAGATCGCAAGAAGCTTTTACTGGAATCCAATACAGCCTAAAGATGGCCTCTGTCCTCCCTCTCTTGAATTAAAGTAATAATCAGTGAGTAGATGATTGAAGGCTTTAAAATTGCATGCTTTGCGTATTTAATTTTTTGCGTGTAGAAAAACTCAATCTCAAACAACAGTGTATAAAGAGAAAACCCACATCGATGTGAACACTTTAAATAAGCGGTCACATCAATGCGGCACATTTAAATCATATACGTTTTTAAGATGATGTTTTAATACGCCATTGAGGATAGATCGAAAGGATATAGTCCTGAAATTGTTGTATCACTTTTGGATTGTTTGAACGCTTTAAATAGTCGAAAACACGATCTAAGTAAGCCTCACTGGGTTGTATCTCAAAACCTAAGTTTTGACTTAATTGAGCATAATGTTCTTTTATAAGATTGGGATTTTCTGGGATCGCTTTAATATTGACTCGCATACCTTCAAAAATATAACGCAAACCATCAAGATTACCTTTGATTGGTACAGTACCGTGATCTTCACCCTCATACTGGACATATTTATAGTTCAGTTGAGTAAAAGGCTGTTGACTTAAATATTGATTGAACTTTTTGATACCCTTGTAATGGTTGTCTAAACTGTCTGTATTTTCACTGGCACCAACTTGGGTTAAAAATAAAGTTTTATGCTGAAAATCTTGATTGTTCGCTTCCTTAAAACGTTTCAGCATGATCTCATCATCCCACCAAATACTAGGGTCATGGACAATATAGGCTTGGATATTTTGTTGACCATTGAGCATATGATTGAGTGCGGTAATACCTCCAAAAGAATGACCAATCAATATATTTAACCCATTAGTACGATATTTTTTCTCAATATCAGGCATAAGCTCTGATTCTAAAAATTTAAAAAATGCGACATTTCCGCCAGTTTGACCTTCAATCAGCCGTCCTTCATTAATTTCAGGCTTTTGCTTGGTTGGGGTTAAGTCTCGGGCACGATCTGTATTGACGATGCCCACAATGACCATTTCAGGAATCGAGGGGTAAGGTGACTTCGATAATTTTTCGACAATTCCTGTCAAATAATGGAAGTTACTTTCGCTATCTAATAGATAAATCACAGGATATTTTTGCTTGGGATATTTGCCATATGTAGCAGGGAGATAGATCTGGATTGGTCTTTTTTCATTTAAAATAGCGGAAGATATGTTTTGTGTTTCTCCAATACGAATGCTGTTATCGGCAAAAGTATGTATTGAAATTTGCATGATCAACATGCCTAGCGCCAAATAGAGAGAAGTTTTCTTCAACATGAAAAATGACCTATTCGATAATAGTGATGTGATTACCCCAGTCGAGTAAACTTATTGATTGCTCAAGTATGGGTACTGATGATTTACAGAAAAATGAGATTAAATTCAGTTCAGGTTTAATTGTTGGCTGATAGTGCTTTTAGCAGAAACAGGTGTTTTGCAGCATCTGTTTGTATTTTTATAACTGACCAAAGTCATAGAGCTGAGTACACGATTTGCTATTGGCTGAATAAGAATAGATTGGATCATAAAATTGATTTTTATAAATATGCGAATAATAATTATTATCTTTTAAGTTGGTGGTAAAAATCAATATGGATCTATATGTTTTATAAATTTATGTTGCTTTGTACAAGCATACTTACAGACTAAAAAAATATTTGAGTTCTATTGATATGTCAGCTGAAAGATTGGCTCCCATTAAAATTTATTCAGCGTGTTTTAAACCATACTCCTTAACTCATAGGCTGTATTTCTCAGTAAAGGCAAAACTTGCTGAATCAGCTGTTCTTCAGTGACACGATGTGTTTGTGCAATACAGTTTAATGCAGCGACGGCTTTGCCTTGTGCATTTAATACTGGGACTGCAATCGCAATAACCCCTAATTCATGTTGTTCTTTTGATAGACAATAATCTTGTTTTTGAATCTCTGCCAATACTTGATAAAACTGGACTTCATCTTGAATGGTATAAGCGGTGAGGCGCTTCAAACTATATTTATTTACCCAGTGTTTTTGTTCTTCTAAATTTAATGCTGCCAATAAAACCTTGCCTGTTGAGGTTGCATGTGCAGGCAAACGATTGCCCAAATGCATCCCATAAGGACTGAGGCGTAAATTATCGTGTTGAGGTAGGTAGCTTCGGGCAATTGGAACGACTTCATGTTCATCTAAAACCACCAGTGAAAAAGTCAGACTGGTTTGTGCGCTTAACAGATTGAGAATAGGTTGCACAACTTTAGGCAGATGTGCAGAGCTTAAATAGGAGCTCGATAAGCGTAATACTTTGTGAGTTAACCAAAAGTAGTGATCATCAGTTTCTAAATAACCTAAATATTTTAAAGTACGTAAATATCTTCGTGCCGCTGTACGGCTCAATCCTGTGCGCTTCGCAATTTGAGTCGAATTGAGTTTTTGACGATCAACCCCAAAGGCTTCAAGCAAGCTTAGTCCTTTGGCGAGTCCAGCAATGTAATCATCTTGCTTAATGGTTTCACCTGAAACTTCGTTCTCAATTAAATCGTATCTCATCGTTCATCCATTCCCGAGTATAATTTTATGGCCGATATACGGTCATTGTTGCCACTATACGGCGATTATCCAATTTTCACCATATCAAAAAGAGATCAAAAAAATTAATTTAATGGTCAGGATATGGAGAAAATGTTATGGAAAATTTAACCACACAAGTGGCGATTATTGGTTCAGGCCCAGCAGGGCTATTGCTTGGACAATTGTTGTTTAAAGCAGGTATCTCCCACGTGATCATTGAGCAACGCAGTGCTGAATATGTAGCTGCACGTATTCGAGCAGGGATACTTGAACAAGTATCGGTTGATTTATTGAAGCAAGCGGGTGTGGATGAAAATCTAAACAAGTTTGGCTTAGCACATGATGGTATTGAAATTTTAACCAATGGCTTAAAGCATCGTGTGGATTTATCTGAGTTAACTCAGGGGAAGCAAGTTACGGTTTACGGACAAACGGAAGTCACAAAAGATTTAATGCATGCACGTGAAGCGGCTGGTTTGTGCACTTACTACGAAGCAGAGAATGTGCAAATTCATGATTTTGAGCAAAACCCGTATGTTAGCTTTGAGCAAAATGGTCAATCGTACCAGCTTAGATGTGATTTTATTGCAGGCTGTGATGGTTATCATGGAGTCTGTCGTGCAAGTGTGCCTCAAGATAAAATCAAAACTTTTGAAAAAATTTATCCATTTGGCTGGTTAGGTGTACTTGCAGATGTTCCACCTGTTTCAGATGAATTGATCTATGTGCAGTCAGAACGTGGTTTTGCTTTATGTAGTATGCGTTCAAAAAACCGTAGCCGATATTATTTGCAAGTTCCAGTGACGGATCACGTTGATGAGTGGTCTGACCAACGATTTTGGGATGAGTTAAAAAATCGCCTTGATGAAGAAAGTCGTAAAAATTTGGTTACAGGCACTTCAATTGAAAAAAGTATTGCACCTTTACGCAGTTTTGTGACAGAGCCAATGCGATTTGGGAAACTATTTTTAGCAGGAGATGCGGCACATATCGTTCCACCGACTGGGGCAAAAGGTTTAAATTTAGCTGCATCTGATATCGCTTATTTGTCAAATGCCTTAATTGAATTTTATCTCAATGGTTCAGAACAAGGCATCGAGGAATATTCTGAAAAATGCTTAAAACGTGTGTGGAAAGCAGAACGTTTTTCATGGTGGATGACGCATTTATTACATCGTTTTGAAACGGAAAGTGAGTTTGATCATAAAATTAAGCAGGCTGAATTGAGTTATATTTTAGATTCACATGCGGGTTTAACCACATTGGCTGAAAACTATGTGGGTTTACCTTATGAAATTAAAACATTTAATGAGATGCAGGGTAGTCGTTCAGACTTGGTTAGTCATTAATTTTGAAAAATAGAAAGTTACCTATTTTGAGCAAGGTTTTTAAATCTTAATTAAATATAGGTGACTTTTTTGTTGCTAACCAAATTAAACGCAAAATAAAAAGCTTGATCTTCATGTTTATGATTAAGCTAAATTTAAAATGATATGGCTTTATTTAAAGTTTTTTTTAAAGTATTTTAAGCAACTTTTTGATAAACAATGAAAAGATATAGTTAAGAAAAGGATACTAAGATTAGAAAAAAGTAGTGTGATTGTTCATAAATAATGCGATAAAAAATACTGGAATTTTGAGATTTAAAAAACAAATGGTTCTGGATGTTACAAATTATTTTATAAAAATAAATACTTAAGAATGAGAAAATACCAAGAATTGGGTATTTTTTTACCAATTGGAAAATAATAATTTATTTACTCCATAACTCAAAGAGTAATTAAAATGACTAATTTAAATATTTTAAGTATTGATCAAAATGAAGAGTACATTGTGGTTTCCCTTAAAAATAATGAGGGTAAAAGCTATGAGGTTGGCTATCCAAAATCTGCAGGATATAGCTTAGAACTAGTGACAAATACATTGAATAAAAAGCAAATTGATAAAGTTGAAGGAAGCCGTTGTGAGTTGAAATGGGAAGTCAATGTAAAACCAGGTTATACATCGGATTGCGCAAAAGCATTAGGTATTGCTGAAGGGAATGTAATAGGCGGTATCAGTAAGATATATCAATGCCGCATACAATTTCGTAATACAAAAGGTTGGGGATTTACATTTTATGATTTAAGTGGTGATGACTATAGTTGTTCAACCGTTTTAAATGGATGGCACTATATTGATTATAATTCTAGCGAGCCTACAATCATCGCTGTTGACTAATAGAATTATTCTCCTACGTAATTGATATGTCAAAGATTTGATAAAAAAGCACACGTGTTGCTTTTTTATCAAAGAACTGCATCAATTGAGAGGGGATCAATAGTTATAGTTAAGGTTGAGTTTAATACTAAATAGGTTTTATGCCTGTAATGTAACTTCGTAAACCAAAACATTAGCTTCAAACCAAATAGATTCAAATCGAAAATTTGTTTTCATTTTATAGATGAACTTGTTAGCATCAAAGGGTATTTTTGATAGCGTGTGACAGTGAATGTCTTCAGGTCAACAAGTTTTAATTAAACTTAGAAAAATGATTATTGCTGGAGAGCTAGAGGGCGGTGCCAGAGTAGCAGAGATCCCAACGGCTGAGTTGCTTGGGGTGTCCAGACAGCCTGTGCGTATGGCATTTCGTTTGCTTGAGCAAGAAGGCTTACTGATTAAAAATCCGACTCGAGGTTATACGGTTCGAGAAATTTCAGAAAAGCTGGTCAATGATGCACTTGAAGTACGAGGTATCCTTGAAGGACTGGCAGCTAAAACCATTGCAGAACAAGGTTTGACAGAAGAGCAGAAAAAAACACTACAAAATTGCATTGTCGAAACAGAAAAACTTTTTGATGGAAAAACTGAGTTTGGTGATCATGAACTGGAACGTTATCATCACTTTAATGTGATTTTTCACGATACCATTATTCAAGGTGCACAAAATGTTGCGCTGATCCAAGCCTTAGCCAAAAACAATCAATTGCCCATGGCCTCGGCCCAAGCCATTACTTATGACCAAACTCAGGCACTTTCAGAATATCGTCGTTTACAT
This sequence comes from Acinetobacter sp. BIGb0196, assembly GCF_011759595.1. Classification (NCBI taxonomy): domain Bacteria; kingdom Pseudomonadati; phylum Pseudomonadota; class Gammaproteobacteria; order Moraxellales; family Moraxellaceae; genus Acinetobacter; species Acinetobacter sp. BIGb0196. The sequence goes on from NZ_JAAOZA010000001.1 coordinate 765,643, forward strand.
TATGCCCATCTACAGCATTGTTCAATTTACGATGCCTTAATACATAGACAAGCCGGGCGTGCTGAAACATTGATGCGTGAGCATAGCAGTGTTGTGGTTTTGGGCGAGACCTTAAGAAATGTGTTGTCTCAATAAAACCGAAATGAAATATCAACAGACCCTAAGCAGCTCTTTTAATCGAATCAAAGGGTTGTTTTTCATTAGAATTCAATCACCAAACTTGTAGATTTTGCTCGGGAACAGCAGGGGGTAAACTGGTTATTTAATGCATGTTCTTCGTCAGTCATAAATACATCACGGTGATCTGGAATTCCTGCAAGCACACGCGTGATACAGGTTCCGCAAATACCTTGCTCACAAGAAATAGGGACATCAAAGCCGTTTTCAATTAAGGCTTGGGTTGCTGTTTGATGAGGCTGTACTTCGATTCGACGGTCAGTGCCTTTGATTTCAATGGTAAAAGCTGCATTGTTAGATGTCTCTGACTTTTGTGCGACAAAGTGTTCTTGATGTAGCTGCTCTGTCTGCCAGCCCATGTGTTGAGCTGACTCCATCACAAATGCCATAAAACCTGCTGGCCCACAAACATATAAATGTTTATCGGATGCGTTCTGCTCCAAGACTGATGACATATCACATTGAGTTTCTGGTTGATCTTGAATATGAAAATGAATCTGACCTGTAAAGTGTTCGGTTAAATTTCCATAGAAGGCAATCATTTCATGACTACGTACAAAATAATGCAATTCAAATGGGATCCGCTGGGATTTAAGTCGATAAGCCATTGAAAGAATCGGGGTAATACCGATACCGCCTGCAAATAAGATTGCCTTTTGGGTATGAGGATGAATTTCAAATAAATTACGTGGTGTGCCAATACGTAATTGATCACCTTCACGGTAGTCGGTATGCATACAACGAGAACCACCTCTGGAATGCTCATCATGCAAAACACCAATCACATAACGATGTTTTTCACGACAACAGTTTGAAAGTGAGTATTGACGCGTTAAGCCATTTTTGAGATGTACATCAATATGTGCACCTGCCTCAAAGCTTGGAAGGGCAGAACCATTGCTTGAAATCAATTCAAATGCTCGAATTGATGGAGTAAGTTGATGAATTTTATCAATAACAACGTCCATGTTTATTCTCCTTTAAATCACCCGAATATTTGGAAACTTATGTTTTGTTGTTTCAGGGGTGAGCGTACTTTCTTGTGCCAGTAATCGGTCAATCACTTTACGTGACTGTACGCCACCAGCATCGATATTTAGCATCAGTAACTGGCGATGGGGATTTCGCAAAATATTTTGTTGCTGCTGTTCCAACATTTCTAAATCTTCGGTAAAGATTTTGCCTTGACCTTCGCGGATGAGATCGGTGAGGGTCGGGTTATCGTGTTGAAAATTACGTGCCATTCCCCAAAAATACCAATGTGAGGTTTCTGTTTCAGGGCTAATAAAATCAACCACGATCGATGACACTTTTTTATCTTTGGGGGCATGATATCCGCCATGTCCAGCATGAGCGACACCCACTTCAATGTGTACGTTACTTGGAGCAACGAAGTGACAGCGTTGCCAGCGATCTACAGCAACATCATCTGCTAAGTTATTACAACGAAGTGCCATTTGCCAAAATGGAGGAGCGATGACATTTTCGATATAACGTTCAGTAATGACATGATCACCATCGACCTTGGTGACAGGAAGTGCTTCATCAATTTCTTTTTGCCCAATACTGCTCGAATGGACATAGGTTTCATGGGTCAGATCCATAAGGTTGTCGACCATCAAACGATAATCACAATGGATATGGAATAAACCACCGCCATAGCTCCACTCAGGATGATCTGCCCATTCTAGTGTTGGAAGTTTGGACTCATCAGCCAAAGCTTGATCACCAGGCCAAACCCAAATAAAACCAAACTTTTCTATAGCAGCATAGCTCTTATTGCAGGGGAAACCGTTTACGCGTTGAGCTGGCATAGAAATGGTTTTTCCTTCGCATCCCATGACTAAACCATGATAACCACAAACTAAATTGCCATCTTCTACATAGCCTAATGATAAAGGTGCGCCACGATGTGGACAAAAATCTTCAACAGCAGCGACTTTATTTTCTTTGCCGCGATAGAAAACAATTTTCTCACCACAGATGGTGCGACCAAGCGGTTTTTCTTGGATATCTTCAGGATAGCAAGCAACATACCAGGCATTTTTTATAAACATTTGTGACGACTCCTTATCACTTATTGGATCCAATTTATCGAAACACAAGTAAACGGTCAATCCATAAAATGATCATTTTTGATTATTAAATCATTTAATATAGCCTTTAATGTTTTGTATTTGTCAATATTCTGCTGTTTTTATTTAAAAATTATCTCTACGAGATTTATATGGTTGACTGTACTTTTATTAATATTTTGGATCCAATTTGTGTTTTTTGTTGGATGCCTATCGTATTGCGCAAACTGAAATATTTAAAAATAAGGGGGTGGGCTTTTTTAATATCTTCAATAAGGTCACTTACTAAGAAGAGGTTAAATGAATTTAATGGATCCATTTTAATGTAATCTTTAAATGTGTATATTCGCTTTTCATTCTTTTTAATTTAAATATATTGAGTTAAATCATGTGGTTTTTTTGTTTTAATCTCATTTTTAAAATATTTTTTAATAATACTATTGATTTTTTGGATCCAATTAATCAAGATGAAATAGAGCAGGACGCTCCAAAAAAATATTCTTGTTCAAAAACGAGTTTTAAAAATTAAATTATTCCTCTAGGTAATTATGGATACGGATATGCATAACCACCCAGCGACGCAGCTCAGTAATGTCGTGTGTGTATCTGATCCAAATTGGGAGATACACAAATGGAAAGAGATGTTCTTCGTGAGATAAGTCAAAATAAAATGAGCCGATATCAATGGTTTGTGATTTTGATTTGTGTTTTCCTCAATATTATTGATGGTTTTGATGTCATGGTTATGGCATTTACTGCACCTTCAGTTTCAGCGGATTGGTCGCTTTCTGGTGCTCAAATCGGTTTGTTATTAAGTGCTGGTCTATTTGGTATGGCTGCTGGTTCGATTTTTCTGGCACCACTTGCCGATAAAATAGGTCGCCGTTTACTGATCTTAATTTGTTTGGTGATTGCTGGAATCAGCATGCTGGCATGCGCTTTTGTGAATAGTCATAGCATGTTGGCGGTCCTTCGTTTTGTCACAGGGATTGGGGTTGGCGGTATTCTTGCCAGTAGCAATGTTTTGGCCAGTGAATATGCCAATACGCGCTGGAGAAGTTTTGCGGTAAGTTTAATGTCTACAGGATATGGGATTGGTGCCACACTTGGTGGGATATTGTCACTGACAATGATTGAACATTTAGGCTGGCGCTCGATTTTTCTTGCAGGTGGGATCACAACTATTGCAATGCTGTTGATGAGTATATGGTTATTGCCTGAGTCCTTAGATTATTTGTTGGCAAAAAGACCGCAACAAGCGTTAGCGCGAATGAACTCAGTGTTACAGCGTATGGGCTTAAATCATCTAGATGCCTTACCTGATTATGCAAAAAGTGATGCAAAGGGTGGCGGAGATTTTGCTAAATTATTTGGTGGGCAACAGGGCTTTCAAACATTGTGTTTATGGGGCGCTTTCTTTCTTGTAATGTTTGGCTTCTATTTTGTAATGAGTTGGACACCGAAAATTTTAATTTCAATGGGAATGTCGCCTGAACAAGGGGTTACCACAGGTATTTTAATTAGTATTGGTGGGATTTTTGGTGCAGCAATTATTGGTTTGCTGGCATCTCGTATCAAAATCTTTTATGCCTTGAGCCTATTTCTAGGACTATCTGCCGCCTGTGTGTTTTTATTCGTGGCTGTCTCGGCCCAAGTGAGCGTGGCATTGATTGTTGGCTTATTACTTGGAACGCTGATTAATGGCTGTATTGCAGGTTTATATTCTATTTCACCTACAATTTACGATGCCGATATTCGTAGCCGTGGCGTAGGCTATGCCATTGGTTTTGGCCGTATTGGTGCCATTTTATCGCCAACAATTGCAGGCGTTTTTTTAGATAAAGGTTTAGCACCATCCACACTTTATGCATATTACGGGGTGGTATTTATTTTGGCAATTGTACTTATTTTAATGTTAGGTAATGCATTTTATCGACATAAAGATGAACCAGCCTATACGCTTAAAACAACAACCTAATCCTCTATAAATTAAATAGTTGAGATAAAAAATGAAAAAAACATCCATGTGGGTGTGGGTATACTTTTGCCCATTATTTAGTGCCCTGGCACATGCCGATTTAGTGACAGACAGCAGTGCAGAGCTAACGCTTAGAAATTTTTACTTTGACCGAGACTATAAACAAGATCCATATCCTTATACTGCTGCGCGCGATTGGGCACAAGGTATTATCTTTAATGGTCAATCGGGCTATACCGATGGAACAGTTGGTTTTGGTGTTGATGTATTGGCAATGGCTGGATTTAACTTAATTGGAGATCGAGCTGATGACTATGCACGGAGTAACTTATTACCTGTAAATGCAGATAATTCACGAGATGATTATTATGGGAAAATAGGGCTGACTGCCAAAACAAAATTTAAGAAAAATGAGCTTTTTGTGGGGGATTTGGTTCCACGATTGCCCACGATTTTTTCTTCACCTGCGCGTTTGTTTCCTCAAACTTATCGAGGTGCTCGGTTTGCTTCCAATGAAATTCCAAAGTTACAATTGGAAGGCTTTTATGTAGACCAAGTGCGACAGCGTGATTCAATTCATTATAGTGATGTTGGTATTGACAATATCAATCGCCGTTTTGATCAATCTGCAACAACAGATTACTTCTATAGTTTTGGTGGTGCTTATAAACTCGATGATGCGTATCGAATACGTGCTTATCAGGCTGAACTGCACGATATCTACCAACAGCAATTCTTAGGTTTCAATGGTAAACAGCCTTTAAATGAACAGTTAACTTTTTTAAGCGATGTACGATTTTTCAATAGTCAGGAGGCAGGTAGACAAAAAATTGGTCATGTAGATAACCAGCATTTAAGTGGATTATTTGGTTTAAATTATCAAAACCATACCTTGTCTTTGGGTTATATGCAGGCTTTTGGTTCGACAGGTTTACCATTTTTATCGGGAACAGAAAGTCCAGTGGTGCTTGATTTTATGAGCTCGGATTATTCCAATAAAGACGAGAAAGTCTATTCATTGCGTTATGAATATGATTTTAAAAATGTAAAATTAGCTGATATTTCCCTTAATGGACTGCGTTTTATGACCCGCTATGCCAAAGGACAAGATATTGATTTACTTAGTTATGGCGATATACGATTTAAAGAAGAATCGATGGAGCTGGATTTAGCTTATAAAATCCCAGAAGGGAAGTTGAAAGGCTTAGGCATGCGAGCACGTTTTTCTCATTACCGAAATGATATGCCAACCAATATGGTCTTTCACTCAGCCAATGAAACTCGTTTAAATATAGATTATAGCTTTAAGTTCTAAGGTTTCTGTATTACTAAACGGTTCTTTGATTTAAAGAACCGTTTTTTTAATTTAGTCTAATGGTGAAAAGAATTTGTATAAAAAATCTATGTTTCGTCAGAGTGGATCAACGATATCTTTCTGACGATTTTTAAGTATGTGAATATAAAACCATTTAAAAGCAGAAGGTACTCGATTTATAAATGAGTACAACATTGATTTGATTATGATTTTATCGGCCAGTCATTTTAGTCGTGACTCATGGTTTGATTTTTGAGCCATAGACTAAAGGCCTCAATTTTTGGCCAGTGGCGATCTTTCAATGAAGTGATATAGTAATGTTGCTCGCAGAGTAAAAACTGATCGGGGAATGGTGTGATTAGTTCGCCATTTTTAATGGCTTTTTCAACCAATCGTTTTCTTCCCATTGTCACTCCAAGGTTATTTTTTGCAGCAATTGAGGCGAGATCTGAGCGATTGAAGTAAAGCGCTGAAGGGGTATCAATATTGATATTAAAATGTGCGGCCCAACTGTCCCATTCACCTGTTCCTGTCTTATTACACCATGCATGACTGTCGTGAAGTAAAGTACACTGGTTTAAATTCTGCCAATTGTCTACAAGGTTGAATTTTTCAGCATACTCAGGACTACATACAGGTAAAATATGTTCATCCATTAAGTATTGATAATTCAATTGCGGGCAGGGTTGATTATCAAAATAAAGCGCTAAATCTATCCCTTCTCGTTGTAAATTAACATTTTCATTGCCAGTCAAAATTGATAATTCAATAAAAGGATAGCGCTGTATAAAGTCAGATAGTTTGGGAACCAACCAATTTTGTGTAATCGATGGCCTAGCATAAATCGTGAGTGGTCCAGATAAAGTTTGATTTTGGATGGCCTTAATTTCAGTATTGATATGGTCTAAAGACGATTGCAATGCCCAAAAAATGTGCTTACCTTCAGCAGTGAGTTCAACTTTACGGTGTAAGCGTAAAAAAAGTTTTATATTGAGTTCTTTCTCTAATAAATTGATTTGGTGGCTAACAGCACTTGGCGTTAAACATAACTCTTTTGCCGCTAATGAAAAAGACTCATGCCTTGCAGCTACTTCAAATGTATGAAGTTTAGATAATTGAAAACCTGTTAATGACTTATCTAAGTTCATCACTTTATTGCTCGCTGTCATATATTTTATAATTCATGTGAAATATTAAATAAAAATTTTAAAATAGATACTGCTATCTAAATCAAAATATATTTAAAGATCAATATTTAACCTTATGTTTTTTCAGATGAATTATTTTAACCCAAAAGCAAATTTTTATCATTTGACGTATTAATCCTAATTCATTATTTTTGCGTACCTTAAATATTAAACCGTGAAATATGTCACGAAAAAACGTGTTTTTAGGCAGCCTTACTGAAATTTAAAATATTGGTCTCGCTGTCTAAAAGGTTTTTATGTGCAACCTCTACGAAGCTTAAACGTTTCGTTATAGAGGTTTTTTACTTTTAAATTCTGTAAGGAACAAATTTTAATGATGGTCACAAATAAAGGCTTGTTGGTCACAACACTACTCCTCAGCTCAATCTTGTCTGGATGTGCTGTAAAAGGTGGTAGTAATGGTACGGCTGTTGAAAAGTGGCATAACTTTGAAAATCAAAAAATCAATGAAAAAGTAAATAAGAATAAAGCAAATGTTGTTTTCGTTCGTGATGAGAAAATTGAGGGAAAAGCGGTAAATATTTTTGTAGGTGGAGAATATTTGGCTTCATTGTTACCCAATGCTTATAAAGAGCTTGAAGTTTGTCCTGATAACCAAAAGTTGGTTGCAATTGAAACGGATGTCAAAGATCGCTATGCAAGCAAAGAAAAAGGCGGGCAATACTATAATTTACCTCTCGAAAAAACGACCTATTTACGTGTGAGTCTGGATCAGAATGGGCAGACTTATTTCTTAGCAATGAATGAGGATGAAATTAAAAAAGCTCAGCAGCATTTAAAAGAACAAGTCCACACCTTGCCACGTGTTGATCGCGATTTAAAGTGTAAGCCTACCGTTAAAATGTTGAAGAAATTTACATTACAAGCTGGCGCTTTGTTTCAGTTTGATAAATCAGATGAAGCAAATATGTTAACTCAGGGTAAACAAGAAATTAAGGATGTTGCAGATGCCATTCGTAATGAAACAGCCGGGATAAGCCATATAGATGTTATTGGTTATACAGATCCAGACGGTACGGAAAGTTATAACCAAGTGTTGTCAGCACATCGTGCGCAAAGTGTAAAAAATATGATGGTAAATTATGGTTTATCTGCTGATTTAATTGCTGCCGAAGGCCGTGGTAAAACAAATTTATTGATCACAGATTGTTCTGAAAAACACACTCAAAATCGTACTGCGCGTTTGGCATGTAATCAGCCCAATCGTCGAGTTGAGATCCTTCTTTATGGTACTCAGCCGTAATTACGCTTCATTTCAAAACTTAGTATTTTGATTCTATTAATTAATGCTTAATTATTGAAATTAAGGAAATAAACGTGACTGTAAAGAATATTGTTCTCAAAATTAATGCTAAAAAATCAACACTCGATACCTTGAATATTGAAGGTGGTGAGTTTGGTCGTGGTTCTCAAGGTAAACCATTAAAAATTGCTGCAAAAGCAAATGTTCATTATGAGTTTACTGATAAAGAGACTTCATTTGGGCCAGAAAATATTGCGACTAAACGCCATGATAAGGATTTGTGGATTAGTTTCGAAGGTGGGGATGTTGATCAGCCAGATCTGATTATTGAAAACTATTATGCTGCAAATGGTGAGTTGGGCTATTCAGAAGGGGAGTCTAACTTACTGATCGGTCAGCATGAAAATGGCAAATATTACCCTTATGTCCCAGAAAGTGCAGAAAAAAGTGATGCCGTGAGTTTGCTTGCGGATCAAGTTGAAGCTGGTCAGGCTTTAGGTGGTGAAGAAGTTGCAGCATTTTGGGCCTTTAATCCATTATGGCTATTGGCTTTGGTTCCGATAGCGGCAGTGGCTATTGGTCAAGGTCATGATAACAATAAAAAATCTCCTGTAATTGAACATCCTCAGCATGTTCCTATCGCAGAAAAAGACAGTGCTGAAACCAAAGAAAACACACCTGTGATCATTGATGTCACTTCAAATGACACTGACAAAGATGGTGACTTAGATCCAAGCACTGTAGTGATCACGAAACAGCCTCAGAACGGTACTGTTAGTGTTGATCCAATCACAGGCGAAGTGACTTATACGCCAAACAAGGGTTATGTTGGTCCAGATGCATTTGAATATACAGTCAAAGACAAGGCTGGCAATCTATCTGATCCAGCGACTGTGGTAATTGATATCACAGCTAATCCAGTTGCGGTTGATGATAGCGCTGAAACTAAAGAAGACACCCCAATCATTATTGATGTCACTTCAAATGACACTGACAAAGATGGTGACTTAGATCCAAGTACAGTGGTGATCACGAAACAGCCTCAGAACGGTACTGTTAGTGTTGATCCAATCACAGGCGAAGTGACTTATACGCCAAACAAGGGTTATGTTGGTCCAGATGCATTTGAATATACAGTCAAAGACAAGGCTGGCAATCTATCTGATCCAGCGACTGTGGTAATTGATATCACAGCTAATCCAGTTGCGGTTGATGATAGCGCTGAAACTAAAGAAGACACCCCAATCATTATTGATGTCACTTCAAATGATACCGATAAAGATGGTGACTTAGATCCAAGTACAGTGGTGATCACGAAACAGCCTCAGAACGGTACTGTTAGTGTTGATCCAATCACAGGCGAAGTGACTTATACGCCAAACAAGGGTTATGTTGGTCCAGATGCATTTGAATATACAGTCAAAGACAAGGCTGGTAATGTTTCTGATCCAGCGACTGTGGTAATTGATATCACAGCTAATCCAGTTGCGGTTGATGATAGCGCTGAAACTAAAGAAGACACCCCAATCATTATTGATGTCACTTCAAATGACACTGACAAAGATGGTGACTTAGATCCAAGTACAGTGGTGATCACGAAACAGCCTCAGAACGGTACTGTTAGTGTTGATCCAATCACAGGCGAAGTGACTTATACGCCAAACAAGGGCTATGTTGGTCCAGATGCATTTGAATACACAGTTAAAGATAAAGCGGGGAATGTTTCTGATCCAGCGACTGTGGTAATTGATATCACCGCTAATCCAGTTGCGGTTGATGATAGCGCTGAAACTAAAGAAGACACCCCAATCATTATTGATGTCACTTCAAATGATACTGACAAAGATGGTGACTTAGATCCAAGTACGGTGGTGATTAGCAAACAACCGCAGCATGGTACAGTCAGCGTTGATCCAATCACAGGTGAAGTGACTTATACCCCAAACAAGGGTTATGTTGGTCCTGATGCATTTGAATATACCGTCAAAGACAAAGCTGGCAATGTTTCTGATCCAGCGACTGTGGTAATTGATATCACAGCTAATCCAGTTGCGGTTGATGATAGCGCTGAAACTAAAGAAGATACCCCAATCATTATTGATGTGACTTCAAATGACACTGACAAAGATGGTGATTTAGATCCAAGCACTGTGGTGATTAGCAAACAACCTCAGCATGGTACTGTCAGCGTTGATCCAATCACAGGCGAAGTGACCTATACCCCAAACAAGGGTTATGTCGGTCCAGACCAGTTTGAATACACAGTCAAAGACAAGGCTGGCAATGTTTCTGATCCAGCGACTGTGGTAATTGATATCACAGCTAATCCAGTTGCGGTTGATGACAGTGCTAACACCAAAGAAGATACCCCAATCATTATTGATGTGACTTCAAATGACACTGACAAAGATGGTGATTTAGATCCAAGTACGGTGGTGATTAGTAAACAACCGCAGCATGGTACTGTTAGTATTGATCCAATCACAGGTGAAGTAACTTATACCCCAAACAAGGGTTATGTTGGTCCAGATGCATTTGAATATACCGTCAAAGACAAGGCTGGTAATGTTTCTGATCCAGCGACTGTGGTAATTGATATCACCGCTAATCCTGTTGCAGTTGATGATAGTGCTAACACCAAAGAAGATACCCCAATCATTATTGATGTGACTTCAAATGACACTGATAAAGATGGTGACTTAGATCCAAGTACAGTGGTGATTAGCAAACAACCGCAGCATGGTACTGTTAGTATTGATCCAATCACAGGTGAAGTAACTTATACCCCAAACAAGGGTTATGTCGGTCCAGATGCATTTGAATATACCGTCAAAGACAAAGCGGGGAATGTATCTGATCCAGCAACTGTGGTAATTGATATCACCGCCAATCCAGTTGCAGTTGATGATAGCGCTGAAACTAAAGAAGACACCCCAATCATTATTGATGTCACTTCAAATGATACCGATAAAGATGGTGACTTAGATCCAAGTACAGTGGTGATCACGAAACAGCCTCAGAACGGTACTGTTAGTGTTGATCCAATCACAGGCGAAGTGACTTATACGCCAAACAAGGGTTATGTTGGTCCAGATGCATTTGAATATACCGTCAAAGACAAGGCTGGTAATGTGTCTGATCCAGCGACTGTGGTAATTGATATCACAGCTAATCCAGTTGCGGTTGATGATAGCGCTGAAACTAAAGAAGACACCCCAATCATTATTGATGTCACTTCAAATGACACTGACAAAGATGGTGACTTAGATCCAAGTACAGTGGTGATCACGAAACAGCCTCAGAACGGTACTGTTAGTGTTGATCCAATCACAGGCGAAGTGACTTATACGCCAAACAAGGGTTATGTTGGTCCAGATGCATTTGAATATACCGTCAAAGATAAAGCTGGGAATGTGTCTGATCCAGCGACTGTGGTAATTGATATCACAGCTAATCCAGTTGCGGTTGATGATAGCGCTGAAACTAAAGAAGACACGCCAATCATTATTGATGTGACTTCAAATGATAGTGACAAAGATGGTGACTTAGATCCAAGTACAGTGGTGATCACGAAACAGCCTCAGAACGGTACTGTTAGTGTTGATCCAATCACAGGCGAAGTGACTTATACGCCAAACAAGGGTTATGTTGGTCCAGATGCATTTGAATATACCGTCAAAGATAAAGCTGGGAATGTGTCTGATCCAGCGACTGTGGTAATTGATATCACAGCTAATCCAGTTGCGGTTGATGATAGCGCTGAAACTAAAGAAGACACGCCAATCATTATTGATGTGACTTCAAATGATAGTGACAAAGATGGTGACTTAGATCCAAGTACAGTGGTGATCACGAAACAGCCTCAGAACGGTACCGTTAGTGTTGATCCAATCACAGGCGAAGTGACTTATACGCCAAACAAGGGCTATGTTGGTCCAGATGCATTTGAATACACAGTTAAAGATAAAGCGGGGAATGTTTCTGATCCAGCGACTGTGGTAATTGATATCACCGCTAATCCAGTTGCGGTTGATGATAGCGCTGAAACTAAAGAAGACACCCCAATCATTATTGATGTCACTTCAAATGACACTGACAAAGATGGTGACTTAGATCCAAGTACGGTGGTGATCACGAAACAGCCTCAGAACGGTACTGTCAGCATTGATCCAATCACAGGCGAAGTGACCTATACGCCAAACAAGGGTTATGTTGGTCCAGATGCATTTGAATATACCGTCAAAGATAAAGCTGGGAATGTGTCTGATCCAGCGACTGTGGTAATTGATATCACAGCTAATCCAGTTGCGGTTGATGATAGCGCTGAAACTAAAGAAGACACGCCAATCATTATTGATGTGACTTCAAATGATAGTGACAAAGATGGTGACTTAGATCCAAGTACAGTGGTGATCACGAAACAGCCTCAGAACGGTACTGTTAGTGTTGATCCAATCACAGGCGAAGTGACTTATACGCCAAACAAGGGTTATGTTGGTCCAGATGCATTTGAATATACCGTCAAAGATAAAGCTGGGAATGTGTCTGATCCAGCGACTGTGGTAATTGATATCACAGCTAATCCAGTTGCGGTTGATGATAGCGCTGAAACTAAAGAAGACACGCCAATCATTATTGATGTGACTTCAAATGATAGTGACAAAGATGGTGACTTAGATCCAAGTACAGTGGTGATCACGAAACAGCCTCAGAACGGTACCGTTAGTGTTGATCCAATCACAGGCGAAGTGACTTATACGCCAAACAAGGGCTATGTTGGTCCAGATGCATTTGAATACACAGTTAAAGATAAAGCGGGGAATGTTTCTGATCCAGCGACTGTGGTAATTGATATCACCGCTAATCCAGTTGCGGTTGATGATAGCGCTGAAACTAAAGAAGACACCCCAATCATTATTGATGTCACTTCAAATGACACTGACAAAGATGGTGACTTAGATCCAAGTACGGTGGTGATCACGAAACAGCCTCAGAACGGTACTGTCAGCATTGATCCAATCACAGGCGAAGTGACCTATACCCCAAACAAGGGTTATGTCGGTCCTGATGCATTTGAATATACAGTCAAAGACAAAGCTGGCAATGTATCGGATCCAGCTCACGTAACTTTAGATATAAGCCCTACAGGTACCTTAACCGAGATACTCAAAGAAGCTGATTTAGGAGATGGTTCAACAGCCGCTGTTGTAAATGGTGAATTGAGTTTAGATAACCCTAGTAATGCTGACATTAGCGATATCTTAATGACATTGCCAACAGTGGATGTCACTTCTGGTGGTGAGACAATAAACTGGACTCAAACAGCAAATGGCGGCTTAGTTGGAACCACGCCAAGCGGTCAAGAAGTGATGTCGATTACTTTGGGTACACCAGTGACCAGCAATGGTAAAACCACAATTCCTTATGAAATTGGTCTTAAAGCGCCAGTGGATCATGTTGGTGAGAACAGTGAACGTTTAGATCTTGATTTTGGTATCAATACCAATATTGGCGATGCTAACCTCATTATTACTGTGGAAGATGATAAATCAGTAGCAGCGCCAATATCTGTAGTTGCAGATGGTGAGACGACTTTTTATGCGAACGTGATCATTAGTCTGGATCTCTCTAGCAGTATGGGTGCAAGAGATAGCGGTATTCCAGATCCGGTAAATGGTGGCGAGAAAATGCGTATGAACGCAGCTGTCGAAGCGATTGAAACGATGCTAGATAAGTATCAGGAGCAACTTGACAGTGTAGCCCCAGGTAATGGAGACGTGAAAGTGAATATTATTGGCTTCTCAAAATTAGCCAAGCATCTTTCGCTACCTGGTCAAACAGATACATGGGTGTCATTAGACGATGCCAAGAAAATTGTGAAAGGATTATATAATTTTGGCACTCGACCAACAGATATTGGTGTAGATACCAATTACGATGCGGCTTTACAAGAGGTTATTCATAGTTGTTTGAATAATCAAGGTGCTGGTCCAGTTGTCGGTGTGGACGGCGCGAAGGTGAACAATAGTTTGCTCTTTGTCAGTGATGGTATTCCAAACTTTGGTAATGGCACTGATGGAGTACGCGGTATCCAACCAACGTCACCATCAAATTATGAACCAGGCAATCAAAATATCGATATCGGTGAAGATAAGTGGACAGCGTTCTTAAAAGAACAAAACATAAAATCTATTGCGATTGGTATTGGTCCTCAAATGGATGAGGGTGCAGATTTCTTAAAACCACTTGCTTTCGATGGCGAAAAAGGCACCAACAAAGATGGTTCGAGTGACATTATTATTTTGAAAGATATGTCTGATCTCGGCGGTATTATGTCTGAGTTGGTTCCAGAAGCTACTGATACTCAGGGGTCTATTCGTACGGATGATGTGGGCAATATTGTTTCATCTTTCGGTGCCGATGGTGCTGGTCAGTTAATCATTCAGATTGATGGGTATGACTATACTTATGACTATGCAACAAACCAAATCACCAGTAGCAATAGCAATGCGAGTATTTGGCAAGATGCTGGTAATGGTGTACTGATGGTGAAAACAGAGATCGGTGGTAGCTTTAAATTAAATATGTCAGCAGATAAGTTTGGTGATTTTAGCTATAACCCAGCTTCGACTCGTCCTGTAGGTAAAACCCAAGAAGAGTTTACATTTACACTTGTCGATAAAGATGGCGATAAATCTAGTGATAAATTGCTCATTGATATTCAATTAATTCCTGAAGCAAGTGCCAGTAAAACAGCACTGAGCATGAGTAATCAGTTGGATCATTTAGAGGTTTTTAATGCAGTTGGTCATACTTTAGATGGCTTTGCCAATACGCCAAATCCAGCCGAAGCTGTGCATACAAACCATATCAATGTCTCACAACATTTAGAGCAACTCAGTGTTGAGCAGCCTAACTTAATTTAAGTCTAATTAACCCGCACAAAAAGCATTTTCTACATTCTGTAGCGAATGCTTTTTGTATATTTATCTGGGTTTTTTAGTGTGGTATGGCACGCACATGATGGTGCTATACCTCATTTAAATAATACTTCAATGCAAATTTATTAAAAGCACAGTTAAAACAAATGGTTATGTTTTATAACCATTGATTGTATTTCTGGTTGCCGATAGAACTCATCAATGCAAATGAATAGAAAACTGACACGGTCAATATCTCTGTGTTTTATAGGGATGTTGGCAATACATGGCCCATTGGTACATGCAGCGACGTTAAAAGAGATACTCAAACAAGCGCTGGTCAATGATCCTGTGATACAGGAGGCTCAAGCAAATGTGTCTTTTGCACATAGTACGATGCAGACGACTAAGGCTGAACATTATCCGATTGTCAGTGCTATAGGGACTCAGGTACTTGGTCAACAACATAAATATGAAAGCAATGCACGAGAAACGCATTTTGCTCCTGGTCTACGCGCGACAGTCAATGTTTATGCTTGGGGCGGGATCGAAGCAGCCGTTGATCGAGATAAGAAAAAAGAAGCTTATTATCAATATACTGCTGAACAAACTAGAGAAGACCTTGGTTATAAAATCAGTACATTGTATTTAACCGCATTAAGAACCAAAGAGTCTTTGGTTGTTGCAGAACGAAATTTAAAACGTCACGATAAAATGCTGCATGATTTAAATATTATTGTGCAACATGATTCAGGTCGGTTCAGTGAGTTGGCTCAAGCTCAGGCACGTCGACTAAAAGTAGAAACAGGTATTGCTGAATTACGACGTACGTTAGGTTTAACTGTGAGTCGATTAGAAGTCTATACGCAAGATTTTTTAGCACCAGATACGATTGTTGATCCTTTTTATGGAATGACATCTCAAGATTTTATTACCCAATACCATCGTGCTGAAGTTGATCAAATACCCAGTTATTTAGCACAAAAAGCAGAACATGAAAGTGCACTTGAAGATATTAAAGTGTCTAAAGCGGCTCAAATGCCGAGTATTAATTTAGAAGGGACGGCAAGTCCAGATAATAAAGAAATCTATTTAAGAATGTCATGGGACATCTTTAACCAAGGTTCAAAGCATAAGATCTCACAGAAAAATCAAACCAAGATCGCTGTAGCGTCGCGTATGCAACAAAGCTTACGCGATACCATTGAACGTAGTCGAACAGCCATGTTTGATATGTCTCAAAATGAACAACGCGTTAAATTAGTGAATCAATATATTGATGTTCAACAAAAAGTCGTTTGGGCTTATGAACAACAATTCAAAATCTCTCGTCGGACATTAATTGATGTACTCGATGCTTATAACGAGCTTGCAAATATTGAAGCAACAGAAGTAGAAGCTCGTAATGATTTTAGAGCTGCAACTTTAGAGTATTTATTGGCTCAAGCCAAAATCAGTCAGTGGGCTGGTGTCACAAACTAACTTGGTTTCCCGATTATTTTCAAAGTATTTATTTAAGTAGAACAACATGAAATCTATTATTTCACATATCGCATTAACGACTAAATTATTAGGTAGTCCGATTAGTGAAGCTGCTTTATTGGCTCGGGTTGGGCGTGATCAAGACTTAAAGATTGATTATGGCACGCTCACAGAGGTTTTACGGAGTTATGGTTTTGATAACCAATTGTCGAAGCGATCTTTACAAGATATTCCAACACTTGCTTTACCTGCTACGATCTTATTAAAAAATGAAGAAGCTGCGGTGATTACCGAAGTTACATATCATGCTGACGAACGGACTTATCATTTATTGCAAACAGATGGGATGACCAAAGTCATCACTGCGATGCAGTTGGAACAATTGTACTTAGGATTTTGTTGGTTTATTAAGCCAAAAGTTCAATCAGATTTACGTTCTGATTTACCTGAATATCATTTGCCTAAAGCTTGGTTTTGGAAGGTGATTTGGCGATTTAGAAAATATTATTATCAAGTTGTATTGGCAACATTGATGATTAATTTTTTAGCTTTATTAAGTTCATTATACGTTATGAACGTATATGACCGTGTTATTCCAAACCAAGCTTTTGAAACATTATGGGTGTTAAGTATCGGTGTGATCATCGCGATTAGTTTTGAGTTTATTTCTAAATTAATTCGTTCTTATTTAACTGATATTGCAGGTAAAAAAGCAGATTTAATTATTAGCTCGTCACTCTTTAGACGTGTTATGCAGTTACGTTTGGTCGATCGTCCAAGTTCGGCTGGGGCTTATGCCAATAATCTTCGTGAGTTTGAAGCGGTTCGCGAGTTTATGACCAGTGCGAGTTTACTGACCATTGTTGATTTGCCTTTTCTATTTTTATTTATCAGTGTGATTGGATTAGTCGGTGGCAAGCTGGCCTTTGTGCCCTTGGCCTTAATCCCAATTATGATTGCAGTGGGCTTCTTTGTGCAAAGACCATTGGCTCGCTATATCAATGAGTCTATGAAGGAGTCATCTCAAAGGCAAGGCTTGGCAGTTGAAGCAATTGATGGAATTGAGACGTTAAAAACCAATAATGCCACAAATTGGGCGCAACAACGTTGGGATAATTTCACTGCAAAAACTTCTGTATCTTCGATTAAAGTTCGAAATTTAAGTAATTTGGTGGTGAATTTTGCCGCAAGTATGCAGCAGTTAAATACTGTCTTCTTGGTGGTATTCGGGACTTATTTAATTCACAGCAGTAATCCCGATTATAAAATTACTATGGGGGCATTGATTGCTTCGGTGATTTTATCTGGTCGAGCACTTGCGCCATTATCGCAAATAGCCAGTTTAGCGATTAAATTTCAGTCAGCCAAATTGGCCTTACAAGGGATTAATAATATTGTTGCAAGACCTATTGAGCGGGATCCTAGCCGTCAATATATCAGTTTAGCATCGGTCGAAGGTCAGATTACTTTTGAGCATATCCAATTTCAATATCAACGAGATGCAGCACCAGCAGTCAAAGACATAACCCTAAATATTAACCCAGGTGAAAAAGTTGCCATTTTGGGACATATTGGGAGTGGAAAAAGTACCTTGTTAAAACTCGCAAGTGGTCTTTATGAGGCCAATGCAGGTCATGTTACTTTAGACAATATTGATATACGTCAAATCGACCCAAGTGATTTACGAAGCAAAGTCAGTTTACTTAGCCAAAGTCCTCGCTTATTTTTGGGTACGCTTAGGGACAATCTCGAATTGGCAAGAACTGATCATTTTTCAACTGATCAACAGTTAATGCATGTCTTACATCAGTTTGGCCTCGATAAGGTGATCAATCAGCATCCGCAAGGCTTAGACATGCAACTCGGTGAAAACGGCTTAGGTTTATCTGGCGGGCAAAAGCAACTCATTGCTTTAGCAAGATTAACCTTACGTGACCCACAAGTTGTACTGCTTGATGAACCCACCACTGGATTAGATCAAGAAACAGAATTATCTGCCTTAGATGCGCTTCAAAACTGGGCAAAACAAAGAACATTATTGGTGGTTACCCATCGTCCCCAAGTCCTTGCATTGGTTGATCGTATTATTGTGATGGAAAATGGCGCCATTGCGATGGATGGTCCTAAAGAAGAGATTCTTGCCAAATTAGTTCAACAACAGCCCCAAAATATTCCTCCTGCAAAACCCAGAGTTCATCGAGTGAGTGTAAGTGCTCGGATCCGTAAATAACCTGATGCTTTGAACGTCAAGATTTGGTCGGATGAGAAATGATGTTGTTATGATTATGCAGATTAAGTAAGTGAAAGAAATGAAAAAACAAACTAAACAGCCACCAATCAGCCAATCTGATTTGAAGCTGTTAAACGATTTAAATGGCGCTTTACAGCAAGAAAAACACTATGGCTATTTTGCGGTGATTGTTTTGCTATTCGTCTTAATCGTCGTATTTTTAATTTGGGCGTATAACAGTACCTTAGAAGAGGTGACGCGAGGCCAAGGAAGTATTATCTCTAGTAGTCGTGAGCAAATTATTCAAAGCTTAGACCCCGGAATTATCATGGAAATGAGAGTGAAAGAGGGGGATGTTGTTGAAAAAAATCAAATTCTACTCAAACTGGATGATACTCGCAGTTCTGCTATTTTAAGAGAGAGCGAGGCTAAGGTTGAAAATTTAACCGCAATTGCAGCACGATTGAAAGCGGAAACTACAGAGACGAAGCCGATATTTCCTCAAGAGATTTCAAGTGAATTAAAGCAAAGAGAATATCAGGCTTATACGGTAAGACGACAGTCGATGGTCGATGCGATCGAAGCATTAAAAGCCAGTAAAAGTTTCTTGGATCATGAGATTTCGATTACCCAACCGCTGGCACAGCAGGGATTGGTTTCAAATGTGGAAGTATTGCGTATGCAACGACAATCGGCAGATCTGGGTGCGCAAATTTTAGATCGGAAAAATCGCTATTTAACCGATGCGAATAATGAGTTGGTAAAAACAGAAGCTGAATTGGCACAGGCGCGAGAAAATATGGCGATGCGTGCGGATCCTGTTGATCGTTCATTCATTCAAGCGCCGCTTCGCGGCATTGTGAAAAATATTAAAATTAATACAGTGGGCGGTGTGGTCAATGCAGGACAAGATATTTTAGAAATTGTTCCTTTAGATGACAAACTTTTGGTTGAAGCTTATATACGCCCACAGGATGTGGCTTTTCTTCGTCCCGGATTGCCTGCTGTTGTTAAAATAAGTGCCTATGATTATTCGATTTATGGTGGCTTAGAGGGGGTGGTGACACTGATTAGTCCCGATACTCTGAGTAATGACAAACGTAATAGTGAATTGAAATTAAACCAAAATGAAGTCTACTATCGTATCTTGGTCAAAACCGATGCAAATAGTTTAGTGGATAAACAAGGGAAAAAGCTTCCGATTATTCCCGGCATGGTGACCACTGTTGATGTAAAGACCGGTGAAAAGACCGTATTTCAATACTTGATTAAACCGATTACGCGGATGAAACAAGCTTTACAAGAGAGATAAAGCCACTTACTTAAACGGTTAAGTTAGAGTCATTTCATGTTTTGATCTATCCCCCAAATATGACCTTGTCGTTGATAGGTCAAGATTGGGGGAAGTGATTTTTGCTAAAGTAAAAACTTATGTAGAACAATAGATCATTGTTTAATAATGAGTTATCGCGTTCAATTAGCCTTAATCCAGTGTAAGTTTATTCAATAAAATTATTTCGAGCTAAACCAATGGCGGTTAATTCAGCTAACTCGATGAGGCCAAATTGACCAATGTTTCATGTAGATAAACCCAATAATATTGACCTGATTCAACTTTGATACAAGCCGTCGATATCCGTAATGTATCAGGTTCATGGCTTTGTTGATGTTCTTGATATTGAATCCAGCAGTGGTTGTCTGCTTCAAATAAAGCACGCGTATTTAAGATTTTAATTTTTAATGCGGGTTTGTTACCTATATTTTGACTAAACAAGGCATTTATTTCGGGTAAACCAATGACATTGCCTTGCGTCGTAATCATTTTAAAATTTGGGTCAAAACTGGCTAAGAGTTGATTTAGGCTTTCTTTTGCATTTTGACCTGTAAATACGTTTTCAATCAAAATATGTAAATCGATGACATGTTGTAATGCATTGTCCATAGGATTAGACATGGGTTTTCTCCTTAAAAATGGAAATTAATGATAAGAGGCAGAGCAGTGCTGCAAGCAAAAAAGTATGCTGATAACGTATTAAGTCATTTGCAGCAGGTAACAGATTAAAGATTGAAATAAGGACAACTGTACCTAAACTGAAAGCGACTTGTCGATTTATGTTCCACAGCACACTGCCTTGTAATAAGTCTTGGCCGTTAAAATCGATGAGGGCACTGATTTGGGCAGTATTGGCACTTAGACCACCACCCATTCCCATCAGTAGATAAGCAACAATTAAGGTACTTAAATCATTGGCATTTGAAACCCAGAACAGCAGTGAAATTCCTAAACTATGTAGCGTAATACCGATTATAAAGAGCTGCTTTTTACCGAGATGGCGATAGAGAAGTCCACCACTGGTCATCGATACCAATGCGCCTACTGCATAGAGCAGCATAAATAAACCAGTCTGTTTTGCATTAAACTCAAGGTTACGTTGTAAATTAAAGATATTCAGTAAATTCACACCAGTAAAAATACCGGGTACTGCGTAATAAACGATAAATGCATTGCGTAAATTATAATTTTTTAACAATTGCAAATTAAGAATCGGATGAGCAGATCCTTTCGCGTATTTGAGATAAATCAGAAGCATTGTGACGGAAAGCAGAAAGTTACTGATCGCGAGTACAATACTATGGTAATCGTTAAATAATGAGAAAGAGAGTAACAAACATAACAGGCTGACATTGACCATAAACAGTCCTAAAAAGTCAGGTTTCCCGGACGTTTTAGCTTTATTTTCTTTGATCCATCGCCATGCTAAAAAAGCAGTGATCACGGTAAAGGGGATATTGGCAAAAAACACCCAACGCCAAGATAAAGCATCAATAATCATGCCGCCAATCGTTGGTGAAAAGGCTGGTGCAATTAATGCAATTGCCATGATCATTGTGGAGATACGTTGCCGTTCATGGTTTGGAAACAGTGCAAATACCAATGCTTGACCGACAGGGATTAATAATCCGCCAGCCACACCCTGAACAAATCTCCAAAAAATTAAACTATGGATTGATTCACTCATGCCAATCAACCAAACGCTGACGGAAAAAAGCAGCATTGAATAACACAGCAATTTCCGATCACCCAATACGCTTGCTAACCATAAGCTCATGGGCATGATTAAAACCAAACCCAAAATATAAGCATTGCTTACCCATGCAACCATCGATGGGCTGACTGAGAAAGCTGTTGCTATATCGGGTAAGGCAATTGCAGACATGAAAATATTGATGCAATCAATAAAGAACCCAAGTAAAAACACTGTTGCTATTTTATAGCGATATGACATAGCGACCTCCAAGATGCAGGAGGGTACGATTCAGGCCTTTTATTGTCGATGCATGCGAAGTAAAATCATTGTTTAATAATTTCAAACAATCAGTGTGATTATGCAAAAAAACCTAAAACAGATTATAAGTTTTTTGCAAGTGGTTGATTCAGGATCATTTACCAAGGCAGCGGAGATTTTGGGGTTAAGTCGATCGATGGTGAGTATTGATATCAAGCATTTAGAACAGCATTTAAATGTGAGTTTGCTGATTCGTAATACGCGTAATATCGCACTGACTGAAATAGGCAAAAGCTTTTATGAGGATTTCAAACACATTCAATTGCAAATCGAAGAAGCTTTTGAGCGCAGTCAAAACTTAGCCACAAGTATCACAGGGATATTGCGTTTTTCATCGACCAATGAATTTGGACGGAAATTCATCTTACCTTTGCTGGGTGAGTTTTGCCGCCAATATCCTCAATTACAGCTACAATATTCATTTAATTCTTCCTTAGATGATTTAGTCACTGAAAAATTAGATTTGGTCATTCGGTTGGGAAACTTAAAAGACTCATCCATGCGGACACGAAAAATTGCTGAATATCCGATTTATTTGGTTGCCAGCCCTGAATTTTTAAAACGTTATCCAATCAATAGCATTGCTGATTTAGCACATGTTCCTTGGATTGGTCATCGCTTATTGAATTGGCAGGATGCGCAATATGTTTTACAAAATGATCAAGGTGAAAAACATACATTGCCTTTTGTTAGAAGTCAGTATGAATCTAATTCGGCAGAAGCGATACACCAGATGACACTTGCTTCATTGGGTGTTGCGATATCGCCAGCTTGGTTGGTCGATGAAGATATTCAGCAAAATCGTTTAACTCGGGTGTTAGCTGATTTTGATTTACCTGTGCAAAATGTTCAATTGCTCTATCCGAATACGGGAACATTACCTGCAAAAACTCGTGTCTTTATCGATTTTTTGGTGCAACGACTGTGTCTTTAATCATGTCAAAATAGGCGCTTGCTATTGCGTATAGATAAAATGCATGGTCAATTGTTAGACTAGATTTCGCCAGATCAATTGTTTATATAAAACCAACAGGATATCATCAAAAAATATCACAACTCATCTGTATACATCTCAGTAAAATATAGCAAGATGAGCTTCGGTCTAAAAAGAATTTATAAAATGGTGTTGATGTTCTATGCGTGAACCGTCCTCCTGTCCGCCAGTTTCTACCCCTATGAATCAGCAAGCATTGATTCAAAATGGTGATATTGCACCGCAAACGCTGGTTGCCTGTGAGGAATGTGACACGCTCTATCATCGAATTCAGTTGACCCAAGGTGAGCGTGCTTATTGTCTCTGTTGTGGTGCTGAGCTTTATCGGCAAAGCAAACCATTTAGTGTCTTACTGGCAATGGTAACAACAGCACTGATCGTATTTGTGATTGCCAATAGTTTTCCGATTGTTAAGGTGGAATTGCAGGGGAATGATTCCCAGACAACACTACTGGGTGCGGCATGGGCAATGTTTCATGCAGGCCAAGGGCCCGTAGGTGTGTTGATTCTTATCACGACTTTTGTGGTGCCTCTATTGGATTTATTGCTGCTGTTCTATGTACTTTCATCAGTTCATTTTTTTAAAGTTCGGCCTCGTTATTTAGTTGCAGCATTTCGTACTCTGTTTTTATTTAGAACATGGGGAATGGTTGAGGTATTTTTGATTGGGGTATTGGTCACCTTGGTTAAACTGGTCGGTATGGTTGTGGTGATTCCGGGCGTTGCATTATGGGGATTCTCCATATTGAGTGTATTGCTGGTTTATATTGCCTCAGTAAAAGTCAAAGATCTTTGGGATGAGATCGACAGGAGACTCTCATGAAAACTGAACAGTCTCAGGCTAATTTTTCAAAATACTCAGCGCATATCGACAGTAAAAATTCGCTGCAATTCCCAAGAGCCAAAGATTTGTCTTTGGTGCTTTGTCATTGCTGTGGAACGCTTAATAAACAGCTTCCAGAGGCTGAAACTAAACACGCTTCACATTGCTTGAAATGTCATAGTGTGCTGCATCAACGTAAACCAAAGAGCTTAGACAGAACCCTTGCTTTGGTGATTGCGGCGAGTATTTTATATATTCCAGCCAATGTACTTCCGATGACCGTGACAGATTCTTTGTTAGGCAGTCAGCAAGATACGATCATGAGTGGTGTGATCTATTTTTGGCAGAATGGGGATTATCTGGTGTCTGCTGTTATTTTTATGGCCAGTATCTTTATTCCCATGTTAAAACTTTTGATTCTGTGTTTTCTATTGATTGCAGTAAAAATGCAGTCTTCTAAACGTTTGCATTTTTCACCTGAGCATTGCTCAATGCTTTATCGGATTGTTGAGTTTATCGGTCGATGGTCGATGATTGATGTTTTTGTGGTGGCTTTATTGACCGCCCTGATTCAGATTCAATCACTGGCAACTATTCTCGCTGGGCCGGGCGCCGTTGCTTTTGGTGCAGTGGTGGTTTTAACCATGTTTGCTTCACTGAGTTTTGACCCGCGTATTATCTGGGATAATTATTCTGCTGCCCAGAATACGCGCAACAAGAACGAGTTTTCCCTGCAAGGCTCAGATGTGATTCACGTGGATCATCCTCCCTTGAATCATGATTTATCTAATTCCAGTCAATAAAACAATGATGGGTGTGTATGTCTGAAAATAAAACCAATAACCAAAGCTCAGATCATCAGGATCCTCATGCTGTAGAAAAAACGCAGCAGATTTTGCCTGAACCTGAGAAAAATAAAGGACGCTGGCGACCATCGTTGATCTGGCTGATTCCGTTTATTGCCTTGTTGATAGGTCTGTCGTTGGCAGTCAAAGCGGTATTAGATACTGGTCCGACCATTAATGTTGCTTTTAGAACGGCTGAAGGACTGGTTGCAGGTAAGACGACTGTTCGTTTTAAACAAGTGGATATCGGTCTTGTTCGCCAGATTGATCTTGCCGATGATCATTCACATGTCATTGCCAAAATTGAACTGCGTAAGGATGCCAGTAATTTTGCTGCAAAAGACTCTCGCTTCTGGGTGGTTCGCCCACGCATTGGTGCCAGTGGTGTCTCCGGAATTGATACCTTATTGTCAGGTGCTTATATTGAGGTTGATGGCGGTAAGGCAGAACAAAAACAGGATGAGTTCACTGGCTTAGAAGTTCCTCCAGTCATCTCATCAGATATACCGGGTAAAATCTTTTTCCTCAAAGCCAATAACCTAGGCTCACTGGATATCGGTTCTCCTATTTATTATCGTCAGATCAATGTGGGTCAAATCACGGCTTATCAGTTGGCCAAAGATGGTAAGAGTGTTGAGTTACAGACCTTTATTCAAGCACCTTATGATAAGTTTGTGACCACAGATGCGCGTTTTTGGCAGGCCAGTGGTGTCGATGTCAGCTTAAGTGCATCAGGATTTAAGCTAGATACCCAGTCTCTGGTGAGTATTATCGCTGGCGGGATTGCTTTCGGTTATCCTGAGAATTCACATGCTGCTGTTGCTTCGGATCAAAGTCGTTTTAATTTATGGGATTCTCGTACTGAAGCTTTGAAAGAGCCAGATGGCAATCCACACCGTATCATCATGTATTTTGATCAGTCTTTACGTGGCTTGTCGGCAGGTGCACCGATTGACTTTATGGGGATTGAAATTGGTAATATTCAGTCGATTAATGCGGAGTTTGATGCAAATTATACTCAGATTCGGATGCGGGCTGAGGGGGTCATTTATCCATCTCGTTTAGCCAATGGCAAAGAACTTGATCCTGATGGTGTTATTTTTAAACGCTTTATCGAAAGAGGCTGGCGTGCTCAGATGCGCACCGGAAATCTACTGACAGGGCAGAACTATATCGCCTTTGATCTATTCCCTAAAGCAAAACCAGCAAACTTAATCATCAGATCAAATGGTGTGATTGAGGTTCCAACCACACCAACCGAGTTGAAGGGATTACAAGCACAAGTATCGCAAATTGCGGATAAACTGAATAAATTCCCATTGGTGGAAATTGGGCAGGATGTACGTAAAACCCTCAATAATATGAATTCAGCGATTAGCTCTACAGATAAATTGGTGAAACAGTTGGATGGCAAAGTTGCGCCAGGACTACAGGCGACTTTGGATGATGTACGTACAACCATGCGCTCTACTGAAACCATTCTATCCAGTGATGCGCCAATGCAACAGGATGTACGCCGTGCTTTACAGCAAATGACACGTGCTGCCGCATCTTTACAGCTAATGGCTGACTATATTGAACAACACCCAGAATCACTCATTCGTGGGAAAACGCCTGAGGTTAAGAATGCTAAATAAAAAAAATAGCTCACATTTTCTGTCCTATTTGCCGCAGTCTAGTCGAGCAGGTTGTGCTCTGTTATTGGCCGTTGTGGGTTTAACGGGCTGTTCCAGTTCGCCTACACCAAACTACTATAGCTTGACGCCAACGGTTAAACCGTTGGTGAGTTCAAATGTACGGGTGATTGAAGTACTGCCAGTGGGATTACCCGACCGTTTAAACAGGGCCCCCTTAGTCTTACAGGACAGCAGTGGTAAATCTAATGTATTGGATAATGAACGCTGGACGTCCACGTTGGGGGCAGAGTTACGTGATGGTTTGTCCGCGGGTTTGCAACAGAAATTAGGTGCTGTCGATCGTTACAGCAGTGGTATGACGGGTGGTAAAGTCTCTTACCGTATTGCAACCGACTTTTCTCGCTTTGATATTATCGAACACTCCAACACACGTTCGTTAATGGGTTCGATGAATCGGGATATTGAGGTGGCAGTTGCTTGGATTATTAAACGTGATGATCCAGCCAGACCCTTAAATCAGCCAACAGGTGTACAAAATGCAGTGTTGCCTAACCGACAACTCAGTTGTCGAATGGCATTTACCGATGCAGTTGGTGCAGATGGCAATAAAATTGTTGATATAGTCAGTGTTTCACGACAGTCATTGAGTAAGGTTGTCGAAGCGATTGCCGCTTCTGTTGTTGCGACAGAAGCCAATAAAGCTGTGGTGATGGAAGGAGTGACGTGTTCCTAAGCAAGCACTATAAAAAAGCACCCCAGTTTTAAATAAAGCTGGGATGCTGTCAAATTTGATTCATTGTTAATAATCTAAAAACTTGAATATTCAAAATTCTTTAAATATTAAACCATCGCTGGATCACTGACAGAATCTGCACCTGTTTCAACGCGTCCTGCAAAGCGTCGATAAAACTTAGTGTCCTGAGTACAGGTTACGGCAAAATCATACCATTGCCATGTATCTTTCAGTTCCCAATGTCGTGTTGATGTTTGACCTGCTTTTACAGTGATTTTTAACGCTGCATCACTACGATAGACGACTGGGTTAATGACCAGTTCAACATCTTTTGTGCCCGTATTGGTCAGGTCTAAATAAACATTACCATTGGCAATATCATAACACACTCGAATTTCAGGATTGATTTGCAGGCTTTGATTACGATTTAAATCACCTTTGAAATGGCGATGAAAACCATTTGGTCCCATCACCCAAAGATCGTATAAGCCTTGATTATCCTTTTTCACATTCCAAACATCATCCAGTGTTTTACCCGCTTCTACAATATAACGACGCGGAACACGACTGAGATTTAACTTGTCATAGACATGAAAAACTGCGCCTTGAGTCCCTGTATTCGAGAACAAGAGTTTGACTGTTCCATCATTTTGACAGCGTGCACTGGTATGTAATTCATAAGGCAATGCTTTAGATGGGCGAATACCACTGGCTTGAATTGGAAGTTGTAAATTGGTTGGAATCGGAACATTGGGCAACTTTTGCTGAGCTGAACGAAGTTGATCTGCTTGCTCACGGGTTTGTTTACCATTTAATTCTGGCAGTACATCTTCATTTGGGGTTTTAAAATTAAATGCTGAGGTTAAATCACCACAAATCGCACGACGATAAGGGCTGATATTTGTTTCTTTTACCCCAAAGCGTTGTTCTAAAAACATTAATACTGACGTATGATCAAACACTTGAGAGTTAACCACACCACCACGACTCCATGGTGAAATTACAAAGAGTGGTACACGTGGGCCCGGTCCATAAACACCATTGTCTTTTTTAGGCTGGCTGCTGCTGCCTAGTGGCGCGTCATGTAGATAATATTCATGCTGCATATCAGCTTGGCTGAGTGTGGATTTACCTGCATAAGTATTGTCTGCTTGTAAGGTCGGTGCAGATGGAGAAGGAACATGGTCAAAATAACCATCATTTTCATCAAAATTGATCAAGAAAACGGTTTTACTCCAAACCTCTGGCACTGCTGTTAAAGCATCTAAGATTTCTTGAATAAACCAAGAACCTTGTACTGGGCTTGATGGACCTGGATGTTCACAATAGATAGAAGGTGCATTGATCCAAGACACTTGGGGGAGTTTGCCTGTTTTGATATCATTTTTAAAAGCATCTAAAAACTCTTCGGGTTTATTGCCGGGCAGGGTGTTTGCGATACCTTTATACAGTGGATTTTTAGCATTATCGGTTGTGGCATCATAAGCTTTATAAGGCAATGGTTGCGCTGCTTTATTGTATGGACTATTCGGCGCACCACCACTTGAAACTGGATAGCCTGAAGCAATATTGGCTTTTTTAAAGGTACGGAATGCACCGAGCATGTTATCGCCCCATTCATCCGGCATGTTTTGATAGCAAATCCAGTTAACACCTGCTTCTTCTAAACGTTCAGCATAGGTTTTCCATGTGTAGCCGACATCAACGTTTTGGGGATCACCATCAATCCAGTCCCATTCATTATTCACAAATGCGGTACTGGTCGGTACTGCGCCATTGGTGCCCGTTAAATGAAATGAACGATTGGCATCTGTACCTGTGTGCATTGAACAGTGATATGCATCGCAAATGGTAAAAGCATTGGCTAAAGCAAACTGATAAGGGATTTCCTGCTCTTTAAAATAACCCATTGCATAATCAGTTTTATGGGTTGGCCAGTTTGACATACGGCCGTTGTCCCAAGCTTTTTGGCTATCCACCCAAGTATGGTTTGTACCGGGTGCACGTTGTGCATTATTACTTGATCCATCTAAATGAAAAGGCGTTAATAAGGCACCGTTACTTCGTTGTTGTTGCCATACAGTACGATCATTTTGCAAAGGAATGGTTAAGCGGTCGGCAAAACCACGAACGCCTTTTAATGTACCAAAATAATGGTCAAATGAGCGGTTTTCCTGCATCAGGATAACCACATGTTCGACATCCTGAATGGTTCCTGTTTTATTATTTGCAGGAATAGCCAATGCCTTTTGAATGCTGGCTGGAAATGTAGATAAGGCAGCAGCACCAAAACTTGTTTTAAGTGTATTTGCTAAAAATTGACGACGATTAATCACAATATTTCCCTTTGGTATTTTTATGTTTATGGTGCACAACGCATTAATGGTTTTTTAGATCCATCAGGCTGTGTAGTGGCCTGATCATCATTTGAATCATTACAAGCGGTGAGTGCCAGTAAAATGGGGAAAATATAAATGTACGATAACCATCGTTTCGGTTTTTTTAACATGTGCTTCGTCCATAATAAAGATGCCCACACATTAGACAGCGCTTGTGACAGCAAGGTGTCACCTTTATGACAAATCATTGACATGGCAATAGCGCTAGAAATCGAGGCAAAAATCCAGATAGAAATAGAAAATAAAACTGGAGAGAATTTAAGCGGTTTTGATGGAGAGATTAGGTGTGACGTTTAACTTTAATTTGAATTGTTGCTGAGATCTAAGATATCAACTAAGCATTTTGCTTTTAAAAGATTAATTTTATTAGTCATATTTTTATAGGATGAATGATCAGGCAACGTGTGAAAATGCGAAGAGTCAGAACAGCATTTAAATTTATAGCTGAGCATGCAGGATATTGCAGGAATGAATGGTTCCTGCATTTATTGACGGCCGTTTATTTTAAATGTTTTTTAAGCAAAGCATCCCATCTTTGAACCAATGCTGAATATTCAGTTTTACAGCCCAGTGCTCTGCTTTTGGGTAAGTATTTTTCTTTGACCAGATACGCATATTTTTGCGAGTCAGACCCATAAACATAACATAAGAAATTTTCTGCTCTTACCCATTCAGGTGAGTGCCCCTCTGGTGTAAGTTTTCTTGAAACGGCTGGCCCTTGTTGCTCTAACCCATAAGAGTCTGAAATAGAAATTAAATAATCTTTATCTTCATCATAAGTTGTTAGGATATAAGCAGCGACTTGATCAGCATAATCCTCTTCGAATTTATAGGGGATATCCAATGCAAGTGTATCTATCAAGGCATGGCCTGCCTCATGATACAAAGTACCAAGTGCGCTTTGAAACAGCTCATCTTCAAGTTCGGTACCTTTAGCACCTGCTTGAGAAAATAGCTCTCTTTGTTCTTCGCCTAATTCATAACACATCTCTATTGTGGAAGTATCAGCATCATAGAATGCATTCACTTCACCACATTCTTTGGCAATCACCTTGATATCCTGCGGTATATTGATATAGCTGTTCATATATTCCGCAAAGTCTTCTAATAAATAATTCGCGCGCCAGAATTTTTCTTCGATCTTGGTTTGGGCATTTCTAGCGGGTTGGTAAATCGCAATAAATTTTCCTGTTTGATCTTTAGCCGCATGCTTTTTATGCTGATTTGATGATGAGAGAGTCTGTTTCTGTTGATTGATTTCAGATTGATTATTTGAGGAATCAGCGCCAGTCCCACAACCGACTATGCTAATAAGTACTAAACTGATCAAACAACTTTTTAAAGTAAGAGGGATGTTTTTGTTCATATGTTTTCTCAAAACACAAATAGGAAGAATTATTTATATGCGAATGAAAGTACTGAAAAAGCTGATTGTCTACATACATTTTGGATCATCAGTAAAGTTCTAAGATTGTTTGAAATAGATAAAATTCATGTAATTAAATCATTCATTTCAAGGTGTTCAGCCCTTAACTTATTACTTTATTATTTCATCATCATGTTATTTTGACAGCTTGGTTTTATCTTTTGTCTTTACAGTTTGTCTTTATAGGAATGATACTGTCATTTAAGGACAACCTGAAGCTTTAGCGTATTCAGACCATTGACAAGATCAGCATGGATCATTATTTTAACTCAATAAGTTCTTTTTTGGAACTTGTTATTTTAAGATAAATTCTTGAGGTGAACCATGTCTATATCAGCGGTGAAAGAAAAATCAAAGCAAAAAACACCTGCATCATTTCCAGTACGTCGCATGGATTATCAATTTCAGGATATGCCCAAGTATTGGTGTAATGATGAACCAACCTTTACCCATTACTTCACAGGTCTATCGACACTTTTTCCTGAAGGTGAATCGTACTTTGTCCGTTCAGTGCGCGCTTTACGTGAAAAAATTAAAAACAACCCACAATTAGATCGTGATATTGGTGCCTTTATTGGACAAGAAGCCATGCACTCTAAAGAACATCATGCTTTTCATGTCAGTGCACAACAATATGGTTTAGATCCTGAATCCTTAGAAAAAGTCACAGGGATCATATTAAAAGCGGTAGAACGTACTTTTCCTAAAAAATGGAATCTCTTGGTGACTGTGGGTCTGGAACATTACACCGCCGTGTTGGTGGTGGAGATGATGAAAAATGTCAATGAATTAATGACTGATACTACTATTCGTAATTTATGGTTATGGCACAGCGTTGAAGAAACCGAACATAAGGCTGTGGCTTATGACATGTATGAATACTTATA
This sequence comes from Acinetobacter sp. BIGb0196, assembly GCF_011759595.1. Lineage (NCBI taxonomy): Bacteria > Pseudomonadati > Pseudomonadota > Gammaproteobacteria > Moraxellales > Moraxellaceae > Acinetobacter > Acinetobacter sp. BIGb0196. Next base: position 797,362 of record NZ_JAAOZA010000001.1, read on the forward strand.
TGGCAAGGGCTTAGATGCCTACATTCCTCGCGTGGCGATTTTTACATTTAGTCTTGTGCTGATCACACTATTTTCTAATGTATATCAAGTGGTGTTGATGTCGAGAGATAAACAATTATTAAACCTTAAGTCTTGGACTAAGTTTGCTGGGTTTACAGTGCAAGCCTATCGTAAGCTGGTACCACAATTTTTCTCTTATTATCAGTTTGATTTTCATCCGAATGATACTGATGAATCCGAAATTGTCGCACAAACTAAAGTAAAAATTGGTTTATCTCCTGAACAATCAACCCTTCTCCAATAAGCATTTTATTTATCAAAATAGGAAATACTGATGAATCCACTCAATATGACTGGTCTGGAAATTATGCAAGCATTCCAAAAAGGACTGGTGCCAGCGCCTGGTATTGCAAAAACTATGGGGATGGAGGAAGTCGGAGACGTTGAATATGGTCGCATTGTATTTATGGCCATTGCGGATGAACGTCATAGCAATCCATTGGGTGGGGTACATGGTGGTTTTGCCGCAACGATATTGGATTCAGTAACAGGGTGTGCCACACATACCGTCTTGGCTGTGGGTGAGGGCTATGGAACTACTGATCTTGCGATAAAAATGTGCCGTCCGATGCCGTTTAATAAAAAGTTGATTGCTGAAGGTAAAGTCATCAACGTAGGGAAAAATTTAGTCATTTCCGAAGGCTATCTTCGAGATGAAGATGGAAAATTGTATGCACATGCAACAGCAACCAATATGATCATCCGTCGTTGAAAGATTCTATTTCTGCATTATGGTTTTGGACCAGAATTTTTGGCTCATGGCTTTAAATCAGAGCTTTGATTTATTAAGCGCTGATCCTGTGATGTAGTTCATCGAATGTCAATCGACCCAAAGTTAAGCTGAGAATATAAAATGAATTCAGTTGTATTACATCAATGGGAAATCTCTCCTTTTTGCCAAAAAGTTGCCAGGATGTTGCAATTTAAAGGGATTGCTTATCAGACTGTGGATTATAACGGTGTACTGGGCGCAAAAGTGCCAATGCTCAGTAAAGCAGGCAAGGTTCCTGTTCTAGATATTGATGGTCAACGTATTCAGGACAGTACCCGTATTGCACGTTATCTTGATGATGCTTACCCAGACTTACCACGTTTATATCCTGAAGATCCTTTACAAAAGGCCTATGTTGAGCTTTGGGAAGATTGGTCAGACGAGTTGTTATATTTCTATGAGGTGCACTTTCGTGTCAGTGATGCTGATGCCTTAGATCATGCGGTTGAAATGAGTGCAACAGGTCGCCCCAAACATGAAATATATCTGTTAAAACCCTTGCTCAAAGTAACATTAAACCTGCAACTTAAAATGCAGGGTACAGGTCGTATGGCTAAGCAGGATATTGAAGCGGAATTTACTCGTCATTTAGAACGTATCGAATTGGTGTTGGCGCAAACAGGATGGCTGGTTGGCGAGGTTAAAACACTGGCTGATATTGCAGTAGGTTCGCAGCTTTTAGAGATTGTCCGCACCAGTAAAATTTGGGGCGCTAAAATTAAAGCTTATCCTTCTATTGCTCAATGGTTAGACTTGCTATGAATACGCAGAATGCAACATCTCAAAATATAGCAGCACTTCCATGTGTGGTTGTTATGGGCGTAGGTGCTGAACAAGGAATTGGAGCAGCAGTTTGTCGTCGTTTTGCTCAAGAAAAATTAAAAGTACATGTTGTGGGGCGTACTTTAGCGAAAGTGCAAGCCGTGGCTGATTCGATCAATGCGCAGGGTGGACATGCCGTAGCACATGCTTTGGATGCTGAAAATGAACAACAAGTACAGGCTTTTTTTGCGGAGAGGAATGCGCAAAAGGAGCATCTCGTCGCTGTTATTCATAATGTGGGTGGCAATATCCCCTCAATTTTTTTAAAGACCTCACTTCAGTTTTTTACTCAAATGTGGCGTTCTACTTTTTTATCAGCTTTTTTAGTGTCGCATCAAGCCTTAAAAATCTTTGAACAACAGCAATATGGCACACTGATTTTTACTGGGGCAAGTGCATCTCTTCGTGGTAAACCTTTTTTTGCGGCATTTACCATGGGCAAATCCGCATTACGTAATTATGCGATGCATCTCGCCCAGATGTATAAGCCTCAAAACATCCATGTTGCACATATTATTGTTGATGGCATGGTCGATGGTGATCGTGTCAATAAGGCGGTATTTGGTTTAGGACGCTTACTGAGACTTACACGAGGCACAGGTGGTTTAAATATCGAAGCGATTGCTGAAAATTATTGGATGCTTTATCAACAAAAGCGTGATTTATGGACCCATGAGCTGGATTTACGTCCTTATCAGGAGAAATTCTAATATGTACAATTTAATTCCTCCATTGCTGAGAAAAAAATCCAAACTACAGGGCTGTATCGTTGTTATTGGCAATGAAACTCACTCGCTCAGCCAGCTTTTTGTGCATCAAGCACAAAACAGCACAATGCCTGTATATCAAGTTCAGCATGATCCTACGCAAACTAATCTAAAGATTGAGCAACAAGATTCAGGTCTAAAGCGGGTTCGTTTGAATCTGATCAATCCGACTGCTTTAAAAAATTTAGTTGGCTATATTCAACGAACAGGGCATTCAATTGAACTGTGTATTTTCCAAGCTGATTTTTCAAAATCATTGTCGAATTCCGATGCTTCAGTCCAACAGATCGAACAGCTTTGGCAAAATACTGGTTTGGCTGCGGTAAATATTTCCCAAGCGATCATTCGACAGATGCTGATAAAGTCACAAGGAACTTTGATCTTTCTAGGAACACAGCCCAACCTGATCGCTGAAAACAATGGCTTAACTCAGAGTATGTTTGCCAGTATTCGGGCATTGGCACAATCTTTGGCAAGAGAGTTTCATCCTAAAGGCATCCATATTACCTATTGTATGTTGGAAAGTTGGCATAGTCAGAATGTTGCCTTGATGGATTCGGTTAAAAATATGTGTTGGCATATTTATCAACAACCTGATTCAACTTGGAGTCAGGAATTGAGTGTTGGTGTATAAATGCTATGGTGATCAATGCGAGAGAGCTAGTTAATCATATCCATCAAGCAGCGTGATTCAAACTTCAAAGCAATCGATTATCCTGAAACAATCGTACAATCCATTCGATAAAAACTTTTTGTCGTGGTGAAACCAGTGTTTTTGATGGATAAAGTAAAGAAACAGGCAGGGATGGAACAGGATAGTCAGTTAAAATTTGACAAAGTGTGCCTTGCTCTAGCTCAGATAAATAACCATAACGTGGTGCTTGGATGATGCCAAAATGCTGTTTGGCTGCTGCTGCATAGGTATTTGCACCATTGACTTGAATCTTTAACGGCAATTCAAAAAACTGTGTTTTCTTGCCTGTCAGAAACTCAAGCGGCAGTGGCTTTTGTCGAGCAGAAGAATAAAATCCGACCATAAAATGTGATTTCAGATCGTCTAAGCGTTGTGGTGTGCCATATTTTTCTAAGTATTTTGGACTGGCTAATGTCACTTGTTGAATATCGCCCAGATGCCTGACAATTAACTCACTATTATTGAGCTGACCTATACGAATGACACAATCAATGCCTTCTTTTATCAGATCTACATAACGGTCGCTTTCGGTGAGTTGCAACTGTATCTGTGGAAACTCAGTTAAAAAATCATCTAATTTTGGCAGAATAAAATGCGCAGCAAAAATACCATGAACTGCGATTTTTAAAGGCCCTTGAGGTTTTGCATCAAGAAAATCATGATCAGACTCATTGATATAACCCAAGATATATTTGCAGCGCTCATAATAAATATGACCTTCATCGGTTGCTTTTACCTGACGAGTGGTACGCAACAATAAGCGCGTATTGAGTTGGAATTCTAATTGTTTAATTGCATCGGTCAGTGTTGAACGTGGCAAATTTAAGATCTGTGCTGCTTTGGTAAAACTTTGTTGTTCAACCACATTGACGAAAGCAGACATTGCATTGAGTTTATCCATACGCCATTCCAATTGTTCGATTTATTCGGATAAAGATGTCAGGTTTAAATAGATTATCTGGTTTTATCTGAACAGTATCATAGAAGCGATTAGAGGTATATTTTATTCCATGAGGTTATCACGATGCATACAACAGGTCATACACAGCAAGAAAAAGTGATTTTAATTACAGGCGCTTCTCGCGGAATTGGTGCATTTACTGCCAGCTTATTAGCACAGCAAGGCCATAAGATCATTATCAATTATGCCAGTAATGATAAAGAGGCGGAGCATGTCTTGAGCAGCATTCAAGCGTTAGGCGGAACAGCGAGTCTATTTAAAGCCAACATCAGCCATTCTAATGAAGTGACTGCATTATTTGATTATGCAATTCAAACCTATGGTCGATTGGACGTGCTGATCAACAATGCAGGGATTTTGAAATTAAGTAAGATTGAACAATTAGACGATGAAAGTATTGATCAAGTTTTAGCAATTAATATTAAAGGCCCTTTATATACCATGCGTGAAGCTGCTAAGCGACTGCAAAAGGGCGGTAAAATTATTAATTTATCCAGTAGTGTGGTGGGGATGAAACTCGAAACCTATGGTGTTTATACTGCATCAAAAGCTGCTATTGAATCTTTAACGGCTATTTTAGCCAAAGAGTTAAGAGGAAAAAATATCACGGTAAATGCAATTGCACCTGGGCCTACGGCAACTGAACTTTTTCTTGAAGGCAAAAGTGATGAATTGATTGCTCAGTTGAGCAAAGCTGCACCTTTAGAGCGTTTAGGCACTGTACAAGACATTGCCGCAGTGTTAGATTTCGCCGTAAATGAAGCGAGTAATTGGGTCAATGCCCAAGTCCTTCGGGTCAATGGTGGGATCGTTTAATTCCAGAGGGAAAATCCTGGCTCAAGGATTTAATTTGGGGCGATAGAAGATAATCACTTTATTTATCTGCTACCGCCCCAAATTCTGATGAGATCAAAGTCTGTGAGAATCAAGGCTATACAAATTATTTTTTATAGGCTTTCGCTTGGGTTAAATATTTTTCCATTTCTTCATCTGGAACCATTCCTCCTCCAGTCCCCCAGACAATATGATTAGCATTTTCCAATTGCTGTTGGCTAAAGTGATGTAGCGCGGCATAGTCTTGATGTTGATTGGTCAAAATTGGTCCAAGCATACCCGCCAACGCAGAAGGTTCTAATTTAAGCTGTTCTGCATCATTGAGCATGCCCAAGAGTACATACATGGTTTCATCAGTTAATGTATAAAAACCGTCTAATAACCTTTGCATGGCTCGACCAACAAAGCCAGATGCTCGCCCAACAGCGAGGCCATCAGCAGCGGTGATATTGTCTATACCCAGATCTTGAACTGAAATTTCATCATGTAAACCTGTTGCAACACCGAGTAACATACAAGGTGAATGGGTCGGCTCGGCAAAAATACAATGTACATGATCACCAAAGGCCATTTTTAAGCCAAATGCAACGCCACCGGGGCCTCCGCCAACACCACAAGGTAAATAAACAAATAAAGGATGTTGTTGATCAACCAAAATATTTTTTTGTTCTAATTGTTGTTTTAAACGCTGCCCAGCAACTGCATAACCTAAGAATAAGGTTTGTGAGTTTTCATCATCGATAAAAAAGCAGTTTGGATTTTCTAATGCTGCCTTTCTGCCTTGTTCTACGGCAACACCATAATCTTCAGCATATTCAACTACTGTGACATTGTGCGCACGTAACTTATCTTTTTTCCATTGACGTGCATCTGCTGACATATGCACAGTCACATCAAAGCCTAATTTTGCACTCATGATACCAATAGAAAGGCCTAAATTGCCTGTAGAACCGACCGCAATACTGTATTGACTAAAAAACTGTTTAAACTCTGGACTATCCAGTTTTGCATAATCATCCTCAATGTTTAGGCGTTGTGCTTGAATCGCAAGTTTTTCAGCATGACAAAGCACTTCATAGATGCCACCACGCGCTTTAATTGAACCCGAGATTGGAAGATGGCTGTCTTTTTTAAGCCATAATTGACCATGGATCGATTGTCCAAAATACTGTTCCAACTGTTGCTGCATTTGAGGAATCGCTACCAGTTCGGATTCTATAATACCTTGAGATGCCGCTGTTTCTGGAAAGGCTTTCATCAAATAGGGTGCAAAGCGTGTCAAACGTGCACTGGCATCATCAATATCTTTCTGGTCCAACCCGACATAGGGCAGCCCTTCTACCAGTGAGGTAAAATTGGGATTAAACCACGCCACTTCTTTGAGTGCGATAAGGTCTTTAACAATCGGATATTGGGCAATAAGCTGATTAATCTGTTGAGCGTTCATAAAATATTCCTAAAGGCTTAAATAAAATGAGAAAGCAGGAAGGTGCAGCCCAATGCGGTGAGGGAGGCAAGGAAAGTTGCAGAGGTATAGTATTTAAAGGTTTCGTTTAATGTAGCACCACAGTATTGTTTGACTAACCAAAATAGAGAGTCGGTCACAATGGTAAAACCGATGGCACCTGCACCAATCGCAATCGCCATGTTTCAGGACTAATATCCGGATAGAGCGGTAACATTGGCGCAACGATTGCAGTTGCACCCATCATTGCAACAGTGGCAGAGCCTACAGCTGCATGTAAAATCAGCGCAACCAACCAAGCAAGTAAAATTGGATGCATATGCAAGTGGGAAAGCGTAACAGCCATTGAGTCAGCTAAACCACTGGCTTTTAAAATACTGTTAAATGCACCACCAGCCCCAATGATGAATAAGATGTTGGCAATTGCAGAAAATGAGTCTTCTGTGGCTTTTAATAAGCTTCCCATCTGCATATTACGGCGTAGACCAAGGGTGTAGTAAGCAACAAATACCGCAATAAACATGGCGGTGATCAGATTGCCGATAAAGCCTAAAATGTGTGAAAGCTGAGTGGATGTATGGGGATTTAATTCAGCCACTGTTTTGATTAACATTAATCCGATTGGAAGAAATACCGTAAATAAGGTGATTTTTAAAGAGGGTAAGCTATGTTCTTCTTTCAGGGCGAGCTTTGAAAACTCGACAGGTACTGCTTTAAACGGTAAACGTTGACCAACTAATTTTAAAAACAGTGGGCCACCAACCAGTGCGGCTGCTAAACCCACCATTAAGCCAAAAATAATCACGGTACCGACATCAGCCCCTAGTTTATTGGTGACATAAAGTGCGGCAGGGTGTGGCGGTACTACACAATGTACAACCATTAATGCTGTGCATAATGGAATAGCCAACTTAAACAAAGAGGTTTTGGTATGCTGCGCTATAGAAAAAGCCAAGGGAATTAATAAAACCACACCAACTTCTACAAATAAAGTGATGCCACAAAATAGCCCAATCAACACCATGACCACATCACTGGATATCCAGTGACACCGTTGCAAAGACAGGGCGATACGTTCAGCAGCGCCAGAGATTTCCATCATTTTGCCGAGAATGGTACCCAATGCAATGACTGTAGCAAGGAAACCCAAGGTGCTTCCAATCCCATTTTCAATTGCATTGACCATATCCAGTAATGGCATTTTCATTGCTACACCGACAAAGAAGCTTGCCAGAAGTAAAGCTAAAAAGGGATGCAGTTTAAATTTTAAAATAGTGAAAATAATTAACCCGATACTGGTTAATAATATACCGACATCCACGAAATTGGTTTCCATACCATATATCTCTGTGACAAAAATTGTTCTTTGTCTATTGAAGTTAAACCAGAGAAATCCGTCAAACGATGATATTTGATCTACGGGTTAAAATAATTCACTTGAAAAATAAATCCTAAATAAATTTTGATTTTTAAATGATTTATACGTTATTTATATGGGCATAGGACAGCAAGAAGCATGTGATCAATCATTTTGTTTCAGCAAAAAGGAAAAACGCATGACCAACGCACATAAAAATCTAACTGGTTTTCAGCTCTCAAAACTGTATACATTTGAAGTTGCGGCAAGACATGAGTCTTTTGCACTCGCCGCTGAAGAACTGTCTTTAACCCCAAGTGCGGTAAGTCACCAAATTAATTTGTTAGAAAAAGAACTTAATATCAAACTGTTTTTACGTTTGCATCGTAAAGTAAAGTTAACCACGGAGGGACAGCGGATTTTAGCTGCTTTACAATTTTCATTAGACTCGTTAAACGTTGAAATTAAGGCACTGCAAAATCAGCAACTTGTTGGCTCACTCACGATTTATGCAAGACCATCGATTGCTCAGTGTTGGTTAGTGCCCCAATTGCCTGATTTCATCCAACGCTATCCATTGATTCAACTTTCAGTTTTAACGGGCAATGAGGATGTAAATTTTCAACGTAGCGGAATTGATATTGCGCTTTATTTTGACAATCAACCGTCTTTTCAGTTGAATTATCAGTATTTAATGGACGAATATATTATCCCCGTATGTAGTCCTGCATATGCTGAAAAATTTAACCTCTACGATCATCTAGACAACTTAAAAAACTGCACATTGCTGCATGACTGCCAAGCATGGAGTAACGGCACAGGCGCAGATGAATGGAACAGTTGGACGCAGCATTTTAATGTAAATATGGATCATTCTTCAGAGATGAGTTTTGACCGATCTGATCTGGCTTTGATTGCTGCTAAAAATCACTTGGGTATTACCATGGGACGAAAAAAACTAGTAGAAAAAGACTTAGAAAGTGGTGAGCTGGTAATGCCATTTAAAAACATGTATTTAAAATGTGATCAGCACTACTATATTACATCATTGAAAAATAATGAATTACCTAAAGTTAAAGCATTTAGTGACTGGATAAAAGCACGAGCAAACTCAGAAATAGGGCATCAGTGAAAAATCCTCAACCCTAGAAAAATCCGCAAGCCTTGAATAAAAAATAACAAAATCAATTTTATGCTAAAACCTAAAAATTAATATTTTTTGCTGTTAGAATTTTTATAATGCTTGATTATTATGGTGAATATTTGAGTGTTTATATTTTAATAACGCCAATCAGAATAAAAAATAGACAAACCTAAATATAACGAGAAATAAAAAAGAAATAAAAAGGAAATAAAAAGGAAAGATGCAATAAGTTTTTATATTAACAATAGGATGATGGAGGTGGAAAAGCTAAACTGAAAATGACATTTTAAAATATAAACAACAACAAAATATACGAATTTTAAGGCAGTAAGATCATCGAAAAATACAGATTCTTCCCTAAAGTCATGTTCAAACCTTTATAAAAAAGTAAAGTTTAATTATAAATATTTATTATTTTTCAATATTTTGATGGATTTTGTTGAAGGTTGAAAAGCAGATCTACTAACATTGTTATTGTAAATAAAATTGTAATTGATTATTATTCTCATTTGTTGATTGTGTGTGTATATTTGTAATCCATATTTTTACTTCTGATTTGAAGATACTGGATGACCTGAAATATACACATTTAATGATGATTAATATCATTTAATAAGATTTCTCCCTCATCAATTTAAACCCTGTTGAGCTATATGAATAGGGGTAGGATGAGGGTAATCGATATAACAAGTATCGAATTTAAATATTTATTTTTTAAATAGCAAAATGGAAAGAATTTTTTAATTCAACAAATATTCACCTCCAAGGAAACGAACATGAAAAAATTGGCGCTATGGATGACCAGTTTAACTGCAATGGCAACTGCTGGATCAGCGATTGCTGCTACAGTCGATCAATCCAATGCTTATCAACAGGCATATGCATTGTATGTGCTTTACCATCCTAATAATAAAGAGCAGAACAGTAGCACTTTAATTAAGCAATATACTCAGGACTATGCCGAATTGTTTAAGGCGAATAAAAAAGTCAATCAAGTGCAGTTTGTTCAATACGAGCAAGCACGTTTAGAGCCATTACTTAAACAGCGCCGTGAAATGTCAGAAAAACAGGCGCATGTACGTTATGGCATTCTCGATAATAATAAAGACCAGAAACTGACTTTAAAGGAATTTCAGGAGACAGGTTTAAAAACCTTTAATGAGTTTGATAAAAACTTGGATGGTTTAGTAAATGCAGAAGATGCCAAATTAGCGGGCAATAGTAATGCAACGCATGATGGATTCCGCGTGAAACTACCAATTTCGATGCCGATGCCAAGTAACATCAACGAATTTATTAGCCAATATGGTCAAGGGAAAAACTATGTAACGCTTGGAGATTATCTAACAACGCGTGACAAACAATATTTTGCAACCGATGTGAATGGTGATCATATTGTCACTGAGAAGGAATATGTGGATGAGTTTATGCAACGTTTTGATGCCAATATCGCAACAGGTAAATTCAAAATGCAGGAAACGGCAGCACAACAATTTCAATTGATTGGCAAAGGTAAAACAACAATTCAAGCCAGTGATATTCAAAAATTTGCTAAAAATATGGATCAAGCGATCAGTCAATAAATTATAGTCAATACGTAATAAACAGTTTCTCGGTCATCTTGAGGATGATCGAGAAATTTTTTATTTAAAAACTAAGATAAATCTTTGATATAAATATATTCGGTCTCTTTTATAAGTTCTTTTTTAAAGTATAAATTGACATAAAAACACCCACATCTTTGCATTTTCCCAAAGGAAGAATGAACTTTCAATACTCATATGATTTAATTCAAATGATCATTTTTTGATTTATGAAAGAGGGCTCATAATTCTAAATTAAATGTTCTTTAAGAATTACAATATATCCCATTCGAGTATGTTGCGTAGTCTTATAAATGAGTTGGATGAATTAAAAATTCAATTAAAAGGGCAAACCGAGCTCTTATTTTCTTTATTTTTCTGCTAAGATATTGCTAATAATTCTCATTCTCTTTAAGTATGTCTGATCCTATTAGCACACTATATCGTCATCACCATTCTTGGTTATATCAATGGTTAAAACGTCGCCTCAACCATAGTGAAGATGCCGCTGATTTAGCCCATGATACTTTTCTGCGTATCTTAAAGCGTAAAGATGAATTGTATTTTGATCAGCCGCGTGCAATTTTGACCACTGTTGCCAAGGGAATTTTGATTAATTGGTATCAACGTAAATCGATTGAAAAAGCCTATTTAGAGGCGCTTTCAAGCAGACCTGAATATGATGAAATTACACCTGAGCAAAAAATATCGGCAATTGAATCTTTATGTTTGATTAATCAATTACTCAATCAATTGCCTGAGCGCCAGCAACAGGTCTTTATTTGGTCACAATTAGAAGGGCTGACTCAACAGGAAATTGCAACACGCTTAAATATTTCTACCCGAACCGTGATGCGTGATCTGGTTTCAGTACTGAGTCAATGTTTAGCTGTTATGGATTAATGCCTGCATGTTGCATGATCAAATTTATCAAGAAACAGCGCAATGGATCATTAAAATCCAACACGCACCATTGAATGAAACTGAACAGCTTGAATTTGAACAATGGAAACAGCAAAGTTCCCAACACCAAGCTGCATGGTCTAAAGCCGAACGCTTATTGTATAGCCTTGAGGAATTTCCCGAAGATGGGCAGCAGCTGATTCAGCAAGGCAAGAAAAATGCCCAATTTAATTTAAACAAACAACTGGTGCTTGCCTGTTTACTGTGTTTTGGCAGTGTCATGCTATGGAACTCGGATTATCGCTATATATGGTTATCGGATTATCGTACTGCTGTGGGTCAGCAGAAACAGGTTGAGCTGGAAGATGGGACACAACTTCAATTAAATACCCATACGGCTTTGGACGTGCGTTATACAGCGCAACAACGTATTGTAAAATTACATTATGGCGAAATACAAATACGTACGGCCAAAGAAAAAAATCATGCTTATCGCCCATTCTTGGTCGAAACTGAATCGGCAAATCTGCAAGCGCTTGGCACTGTATTTAATGTTCAGTATTTCAACAACAGTGAAAAGCAAACCTGTCTAGGCGTCATAGAAAGCGCAGTGAAAGTCAGTTTGAACCAGTCCAAACACACTAAAATTGTCCATGCTGGTGAGCAGCTATGCTTTGATGATCGCAATTTTAAAGCATTACAAAGTTTAGATCCGAATATATTGGCATGGAAAAACCATATGGTCATGGCTTTTGAAATGCCGTTGGAAAAATTGCTTCAAGAGATTGGGCGCTATCAACACCAATATATAGATATTGCCCCTCAATTGAAGTCGTTAAAAGTTTCAGGTTCATATCCAGTCAATGACTTTGGCACCTTACAAACAGCATTGCAATTCAGCTATCCAATCAAAGTAGAACGTTATTTCGGGGATCGTGTGTTGAGTATTCAGCCTAAAGCTGAAAATCAGAAAAGTAAAAATAATTAAGAAATGATGTCAGTTTTTACAGACAAGGCGGGTAATACAGTTAAACCAAACAAACTGGAGAAAATTGATGAGCACCTCATTCACACTCAACCGCCTTGCATCTCGTTTAAAAACAGAAACAGCCAGTCAACATGAATATATGCATCAATTAATGGAAAAAGCCCAAGTATTTAAAGACGTCGCACATTATGCAAAATTTACTTTGTCGCAGTATTATTTTCAAAAAAATGTCGAATATTTATTTCAACATCCCAAGGTTGCAGACTTGATTTCTGATTTAGATATTCGTGGGCGTTCGCAAGCAGCTTACTTAGATCTACAAGACCTTCAGATCGAACCAGAATCGTTGGCCTTGGTTACTGAAAAGATCGGCTTTCCTGAAGCGCTGGGTTGGATCTATGTATCTGAAGGTTCTACGCTGGGTGCAGCATTCTTATTTAAACAAGCGCAACAAAGTTTGGGGTTTTCCGCAGATTTTGCTGCGAGAAATTTAGCTGCCTATCCAGAAGGGCGGGCCAAAGTCTGGAAACACTTTATTGAGGAACTTGATCAGGCTGACTTTACTCAAGATGAGCAAGATCGCGTCATTTACGCTGCTCAACAAGCCTTTGATTATTTTGGCGCATTATTAAAAGACATTCATTCAACATGAAGAAAGCGTCTTCTGTCAGCAATCACACACAAGGCAAAGACTTAACGCTGTTAGCGTCTTTGCCGGTAACGCCATCTGCAAATTTACATTCATCCTCAGTGGTGCGTGTGATCTGCATCATCTTGGCAATTTTGTGTCTTGTTCTCGCTGTGGTGGGCATTTTATTGCCGGGGATCCCAACTTTTGATTTCCTCTTTTTAGCAACGATTTTTGCCTCAAAAGGTTCAGCACGCTTGCATCGTTGGTTACATCAAAATCGTTATATTGCAATGTTGCTCGCACAGTATCGTGGCGGTTTTAAACAGATTTCGCGTTCACGTAAATGGATGATGACATTGAGTATTTTATTCGGTACGACAATGTTAATGGTGTCTTCACTGCATTTGCACTTAAAACTTAGCCTGCTGGTCATTTTGCTGATTGGGTTGATCTGGATTTGGACCAGACCAGAAAAAATATAAATTTTCATGTCATGTTTTAACAATTCACTGGGTAATGATTATTGAAAATGAAAATCATTCACAAGTGTGGGCGTTCCTATGAAGTTTAAAAAACAAACTCTGGCCATGTTAATACAGTGCTTTTGCATCAGTGGTGTTTATGCACAAATTACTCCCAATGTTTCAATGGCAGCGAAAAAAGCGCCAGAAAAATATTATCAAATTTCAGAGAACCAATTGGGCTATGTGTTATCAAGTTTTGCAGCACAGTCGGGTATTGCCTTAAGTTATGATGCAAATATTTTAAAAGGGCTGAAAAGTAAAGGAATTACCGGGCATTATAGTGTAAAGCAAGGCTTCGATTATTTGCTTACAGATCACCCTTTTCGGGTAGAGCAGCAAGGTTCGACTTATGTCTTAATTGCTAAATCTGGCTCAGCTAAACCGAATACAGAGAAAAACACTGCGATTGCAAATACAAGCACTCCGTTAAATAACACTTCGCTTTTCAATAATATGGACAGTGATGTTGTTACGCTTCCTCAGATTAAAGTCAATGCTGTACAACAAAAACAAAAGGTCAATACAACACAGCTGAATCGTGAACACATTAGCCGATTTAGAGGCACGGGGAATGGTGATGTGTTTTCTGATATCGCTGGTGTACAAGTCAATAGCCTGCGTAACGAAGCGGGTGCAATAGATATTGGTATCCGTGGAGTACAAGGTGAGGGACGTGTCCCTGTAATTATTGATGGTAGCCTACAATCCAGTCATACCTTTCGAGGCTATCAAGGAGAGAGTGACCGAACTTATATCGATATGGATTTGATTAGTCAGATTGAAGTCGAAAAAGGTGCATCGCGAGCGAAATTTAGTGTGGGCGGTATTGGCGGAATCGTGAAAATGCGTACACTCAGTGCAAACGATATTTTGCTGCCTAATCGTCAATCAGGTGTCATGCTAAAAGGCAGTTTTTATAACAATAACAAAGCACCACAGACCTCAGATAATGAGCGTGAACAGATGTCTTATCTGCTTCGTAATAAACTGTCCTCGAATAATTTTCAAAATGGCGCTGGCACAATCGCTGCTGCTTATCGGAATGATGTATTCGATCTGGTCGCTGCTTATAGTAAACGCGAAGTCGGTAATTACTATGCTGGAAAACATGGCATTGATTATTATGAAGCGCGAGATATTGTTGATGTTGGACCCGGTCAAGAGGTGGTAAATACCAGTTATAAAAGTGATTCTGGCATCATCAAAGCGGGTATGAATATTACAGACGAACATCGTGTTGAAGTGAATATGCGCCGCCATATGCAAAAAGCGGGTGAGGTCATGGCTTTTTATTGGAATAGATCGCAAGTGATTGATCCCAACTCCCCACCTTGGGGATATATCGATGGTGATTATGTTCTACCCAAATATATAGAGGGTGCATATACCATGCCACAATGGTCCCTTGGAACCGCAGCGATTAATGCATTCAGTGCCAACTATACCTATAAGCCCAAGAATAATCAGTGGTTTGATTTAGAGTTAGGGGTTTGGCATACCAATGCCAAATATCGCCAGCACAATGGCATGCTTGGCATAGCCAATTCTCATTATGGCGACCAATACTGGGGAAGTTTTCAGGACTATCGTAGTGGGATTAATTTAGAAAACACCAGTAAAATTGATGCTTTAACCTTGAATTATGGTCTGACATATGACGAGCAACGGATGAAGCCACAAAATCTTATTGATACTGAAATCGCACGTGATGGATTACGTCAAGAGTCCTCTCTATTTCTCAATGGCGATTATATCTTTAAAGATTTTACCCTGAGTTTAGGCAGTAAATGGCATAAGGCAAAAGTTAAGGATTATGGAGACCAGTATGTCGCAATGAGACCGGTCGCCAATTCCGATTTAAATGACAAAGGCTATGCGCTTCGAGATTATGACGGAAAGATCGACTGGATAGCGCAGCTGAATTATCAGTTGCTGAATGGTATTGATGTCTATGGAAAACTCTCCAATATGTACCGCAGTCCAAGTTTGTTTGAATCGACGGTTTCCAAACAAACCTTTAGTTATGATCCAGATCTGCCGATTAAATCAGAGAATTCTCGTCTTGTTGAGTTTGGTTTTATTGGGCACAACGATAACGTTTTCACTGAAGCAGATCAGTTAAAATTCAATATCAATTATTTCCGTAATCAAACCCAAAATTTCCTTACCCAAGGAGTCCAACGTAAAGAGATTGTTAATGAGATTACGCCTGATTTTATTTTGCCTTATACCACCTCATATACTTTTCTAAATTATGAGCAAGTTGTATTGAAAGGTTTAGAGTTTAATCTTGCTTACCAGCATCCAAGTTTCTTTGTAAACATGAACGGAACTTTATATCAAGCACCGAAAGTATGCCCAGCAACGAAAGATGATTGTAATGAGGTCGGAGATTCTTGGAGTCTGATTTCAACACGCTTGCCACCACGTAAACTTTTTAATATTAGCTTAGGCAAGAGTTTGTTTGAAAATAAACTCAATGTGGGGGTACGTGCCAGATATCATTCTGAAAAGAAAAATCCTAAAGGTTGGTTACAGGGTACAGGGGTGAGTGGGCGTGCGGTGACTGAAATTTCTTCGGAAACCTTAGTTGATATTTTTGCGAGCTATAAACTGAATCCAAATCTAAATCTCTCGTTTAATGTTGATAACTTAACGAATCGTTATAACTTTGATCCTGGTACAGTGATCGGTATGCCGATTCCCGGCCGTACCATCAAAGCAGGGTTCGAAATGAGATTCTAGAATCATAAAACAATCAAATCGGCAAAACCCAACTGTAAAAATATGAGTGAACAAAGTAGTGAAAAATCAGTCGCTCTAAATCAGTAGCTCTAAATCAGTGGTTAGAATCACGCACTAAAAAGTTGATAAAGTTCTATAGATATAGAACTTTATCATCAAAAAAATATATTCAAGCGATCTGATCATACACAGAAGCTTAGACAGCAGCATGCTGGTTGTTCAGCCCACTCAACGTCATGATTTTTGCGCCTGTTGGTCAATCTGTTGTAGCTCTTGTAAACGGCTAGAGTGAAGGTCTTGATTGTGTTGACGAGCCAACAGACTGTAAATGGTAGGTAAGACAAAAAGCGTAAAGAAGGTCCCGATCAACATACCGCAGACAATCACAAGCCCTAAGCCAAAACGACTATGTGCACCAGCGCCTGTGGCAAAAAGGAGAGGAATCAGCCCAAACACCATTGCCGCTGTGGTCATCAGAATTGGACGTAAACGAATTTGAGCAGCTTTTAAAATGGCCGCTCGCCGATCTAAACCTTCATGAACTTGTAATTCATTGGCAAACTCAACCATTAAAATACCATGCTTACTAATCAGTCCAATCAGTGTGACTAAACCAATCTGAGTGTAGATATTGACTGTGGCAAGTCCAAAAGCCAAGGGGATTAATGCGCCACAGATCGACAGCGGAACCGTAATTAAAATAATAAATGGATCCATTAGGCTTTCATATTGAGCGGCTAAAACCAGATAAATCACAATCAGCGCGGCTAAAAATGCAAACATCAAAGCGTTACCTTCCTGTACATACTGACGTGCATCGGCTTGCCAGTCATAACTAAATCCAGTCGGTAACTCAGATGCAGCCTGTTCCAGAAAACTTAAAGCTTGACCTAAGGAAACCCCAGCGGCGGGGATTGCCTGAAAAGTTGCAGCATTTTGTTGATTAAATTGAGTGAGTTTATTGGGTTCTACCTGTTCACTTAGACTGACCACAGTCGATAAGGGAATCAGTGTGCCTTGGTCCGTACGAATAAACTGTCGTGTCAGTGCTTGAGCTGTCAAACGTTGTGTATTGATGCTTTGAGGAATCACATCATAGGCACGACCTTGCATACTAAAACGATTGATATAATTCTCACCAACCAATGTCGCCAAGGCTTCACCGATATCTTGCATACGAATACCCAGACTATTGGCTTTGGCCCGATCAACCTCGATTCGAATCACGGGGTTATTAAAGTCAAGATCACTGTCGACCACCACAAAAAGGCCACTTTCACGGGCTTTTTGCTTGATGTTCTGCATCGCCTGATAAATGGTTGAATAGTCTTGTGCACTACGCAACACCATTTGTAAGGGTAATCCACCTGTTGAACCGGGAAGCGCAGGATTTTGGAATACAAAAATACTGCTGCCTTCTACATCACCGACTTTGGCTTGAAGTTGCTGTTGAATTTCATCCGCAGAATGCACTCGCTCAGACCATGTCGAAAGGGTTGTTCCACCAAAACTTGATGCAGGCCCATCTGTACCATTAATAATCCACGTGGTACTGGTTTCGGGGAAAGTCCAGAAGATTTCATCGAGTTTTTGATTAAAGTGCTCAGCATAATTCAGATTGGCATGTTGTGGTGCTTTGATGGCTGCCAATACACTGGCTTGATCTTCATTGGGCGCCAATTCTTTTTGAGGGAGTTGGTAAAGCAATGGAAGGCTAATAAAAATAGCGATCGCAAAAACCACTGTGATCCAACGATGATGTAAGGAAAAATTGAGCAATTTACTGTAAAGCTGGGTCAAATGTTCAAAGAACCATTCGGCTGCTTTTGCCATTTTACCTTCCTGCTGTTTGGATTGAAGTAGAAATGAACTCATAACAGGAGATAGGGTTAAGGCAATAATCCCTGAAACTAAAACTGCGCCCGCTAAAGTAAAAGCAAATTCTTTAAATAAGGAACCAGTTAATCCACCCATTAAACCAATCGGAGCATACACTGCGGCCAGTGTAATGGTCATTGCAATTACAGGGCCTGCGACTTCTCGTGCCCCGATCAAAGCTGCTGCAACAGGGGATGCACCTTCTTCAATATGCCGATGGACATTTTCAACCACCACGATTGCATCATCTACAACCAAGCCTATGGCGAGTACCATGGCTAAAAGTGTGAGTAAATTGATGCTAAAGCCACATAACAGCATTAAACCCAAGGCACCTAACATTGACAGTGGAATTGTCACTACAGGGATCAAGACACTACGTAAAGAACCTAAACACAGATAAATCACCGCAATAACAATAATCAGCGCTTCGATAAAAGTATGTAAAACTTCATCAATAGAGGCATCAATAAAACGGGCTGTTTCATAGGCAAGATTGACTGTAACCCCCGGCGGTAAGGTTTTTTGGATCTCAGGCAATTTATCTTTAATTCCCTGTACGATCACCAAGGGATTGCCTGTAGGCGTCGCTTGTAGACCGACAAAAATTGCAGGTTTACCATCCATAGAGGCACTTGTTTCTGTCGAAGCAGCGCCAAGTTCAACTGTTGCCACATCTTGTAGACGAATTAGATTTTGAGCATCATTGCGTATCACCAGATTTTTAAAGTCCTGAATACTGGTGAGATCTGTGGAAACATTGACATTTGAAACCACCAATTCGCCTTTGACCTGACCCGGTGCGGCTTGATAGTTATTTTGACGGATCGCATTGGCGACATCGGTGGCAGTTACACCACGACTGGCCAAACGATCGGCATCCAACCAAATCCGCATAGCCAAACGCTGACTGCCATAGGTCTGTACCTTAGCAACGCCATCAATTGTAGACAGCATGGGCTCTACCACCCTAGACAAATAATCTGTTAATTCAGCCAAGGACAGTTGTTCGCTGGAAA
This sequence comes from Acinetobacter sp. BIGb0196, assembly GCF_011759595.1. Taxonomy (NCBI): domain Bacteria; kingdom Pseudomonadati; phylum Pseudomonadota; class Gammaproteobacteria; order Moraxellales; family Moraxellaceae; genus Acinetobacter; species Acinetobacter sp. BIGb0196. The sequence goes on from NZ_JAAOZA010000001.1 coordinate 816,509, forward strand.
ATCCGATATAGGCAACATCGGTAGATTCACCTGAAGAACGTTCAATGACTGGATCAAATGCCTGTTCTGGTAGTTTGTAACGGACTTGATTAACCTTTGCCATTACCTCTGTTAACGCTTGGGTTGAGTCACGATTTAATTGCATACGTAACGTTACAGCACTGCGACCCTGTACAGTAGAAGAACTGAGATAGTCGATGCCTTCCACCGAAGATACTGCTTGAGCAATGGGTTGGGTGACAAAACCTTGCATAAGCTCAGCAGATGCACCGGGATATTCTGTATTGATACTTATCGTTGAAGTTTCAAGTAAAGGATACTGTCGGATAGGCAGTTTATTCAGGGAAAACAAGCCCGCCAGCAAGATCAAGGTGCTGACAACCAAGGCCAATACTGGGCGTTTTACAAAAAGGTCAGTAAATTTCATTCGCTTATCTCCCTAGACTTTGGGCTTGATCGAGGAAGATTGGGGATGCTCAAGTGTATTTACGGTCGGCTCAACTTGCATACCATCACTTAATTTAAGTTGCCCTGATACAACAACTTGATCACCTGCTTTGAGCCCAGATTTGACTACAACTTTGGCTTGATGGCGCTCACCGAGTACTACAGCCACACGTTGCACAATAAGCTTGTTCTGGTCTTGTTTTGCAAGGAAGACAGTATTGCCATAAGCTGTATAGGTAATTGCAGTTTCAGGAACGACCAAGCTTGGAAGTTCAGATTCTTGGATGTCTAATTTGGCATACATGCCCGGTTTTAACTGTTGATCATGGTTATTTAAAATTGCTTGCCCTTGCACAGTTCGCGATGTTGTGATCAGCGGTTCGATTGCACTTACCACAGCTGTAAAGGACTTTTCAGGAAATGCATCAATTTTGAGTTGTACAGATTGTCCGATTTTTAACCTCGATGCCAATTGTTCATCCAATGTGAAATTGGCAAGAATTTGTCGAAAGTCGACCAGATTAGCAATACTAGTGCCTGCCTCTAAATATTGTCCTTGATGTACTTGGCGTATTCCCATGACACCAGAAAAGGGGGCACGAATCGCTTTCTGTTTTATGCTGGCTTGTAGCTGTTGGATTTCTGCACGCGTCATATCTCGATCAGCCAATGCTGTATCCATTTCTGCCTTTGAAATCGCATGACTATCAATCAGGAGTTTGGTGCGGTGATAGGCCATTTCGGCTTGTTTCAATTTGGCTTGCAAGCGACCTAATTGAGCTTGTTCAACATCGGTATTGAGTTGAATCAGTATTTGACCTTGTTGAACAGCTTGTCCAGATTGGAAATAAATCTGTTTGATCATACCTGTTATTTCTGTTGACACTTTGACTTGTCGGATTGCTTCCAACTCACCAATACTGGAAAGCACTTGTGGAATATTTTGTTCGACCACTGTACTCAAGGCCACTTTGACTGGAGGGTAAGCGCCAGATTGATGCGTTTCACTTGAACGAGAATTTAAATAAAAATAGATTGAGACACCCACGAGAATTAAAGTGATCGCGATTAGAAAAAGCCATTTGTTGTTTTTCATGCGACAACTCCAAGGTTGCGGAGTTGTTGTCGAAAATGACTGGCAATGGTCAGCGCTAAAAGACCGCCAATCACTGAAATATGTTCAAGTGCAAAGTAAAAGGCGATATTGGCTTGGATACCAGACATGTTCCAAAAGTGATGTACAATCACAATTGTCAGTGCTAAAAATACAGAAAGAATCAGTGTGCCGAACCACATATGCCGCTCAAATAAAATACAATAGGCGCCCACAAGCAGAATCAACGCAGAAGCATAATTAAATAACCACGCAGGCTCTAGACCAGCAGCCTGCATTTCCAAAAATCCTGTTTCAACAGCAAGAATTTTACTAAGTCCTGAACTTAGAAATAGAAGCGCAAGACAACATCTGCTGATGGCCCACAGCCATTGGCTTTCTAAACTTAATTTAATGAAATATGGCATGAGAATATTTCCTGAAGAAATAAGACTGGATAATTAAAACCTTTAAAATGAATAGCTTGTTGTTATTCATAACAGCTGTGGCAAGCAGTCTAAAACCTCAAGTTATATTTAGGTCAATGGGCTTTGATCAGAAAATTTGTAGAGGGATAAGATTTTTACAATGGATTAAATTGGCGATAGCGTTTTTTGTATTTTGAGTTGTAATGATGAAAAGCCATGGCAGCTAAGATCAATTGACAAATGTACTTTGCTGAATTATAAAACCTCAAGTAATATTGAGAAATATCAAAATGCAGACAGAAGAAAAAATTGATTTTAATCGAATGATGACGGTAGGAGAGGTGGCTAAACGGAGTGGTGTAGCCGTTTCAACCTTGCATTTTTATGAGTCGAAAGGGCTAATTAAAAGTATTAGAACAAATGGAAATCAGCGTCGTTTTCCATCAATTGTCTTACGTTATATTGGAATTATTAAGGTTGCACAAAAAGTCGGAATTTCTCTGGAGGAAATTAAAAATGCATTAAGTGTTTATCCTATGGGAAGCAAATTAACCGCAGAACAATGGTCAGTGTTATCATCGCATTGGCGTAAGGATTTAGATGAGCGTATTCAAAAACTAACACGTTTAAGAGATGAAATGGATTGGTGTATTGGTTGTGGTTGTTTATCTCTAAAGCAATGTCCTTTACGTAATCCAGAAGATATATTGAGACACCAAGGATCCGGTCCCCGTATTTTAGAGCGTGAATAAGAATCCAATATTAATATTTTATGTGATTGATATTTTAGCTTTTTATCTTGAGCTGTTGATCACTTATGTTTGGTGAAAAAACTCTAAGCACACTTTCAAGCTTTTAATCAGTACAAATGACCATTATCAATAATGATATTGAGCTAAAACGGGCATATTCAAAACCAAGTCAGTGTTGTGTAAATAACCAGTAATAAATAGACAGGTCTGTATAGACAGTCCGCCTAACTTTTTAGTAGAATACATCACAATTTAAAATTAAATAATAATGCATGTCTAACAATATTTACGCTGCTTTGGAGCAGCTTGGCTTATCAGCACAAAAACGTGCGATCCACATACAATTTTCTAATTCGGCGTTGAGCCAACAGGTGTTCCTACAACGTATCGATGGAATACATCAAATCAATGAGGGTGTTCGGCTCCAACTCATCTGTCTTGCAACGTCAGCAACTATCCCTTTAAAAAGCTTTATTGGAACGCAAGCTGCAATTGATATCGTCACAGATAAATCCGAATTAACCCGTATTTCAGGGATTGTGACCCAAGCCGATATTGGCGCATCTGATGGTTCTCTTACCATCTATCGTCTGACTGTAGAAGACCCAACAGCACTTTGGAAACACCGTAGAAACTCTCGAGTATTTATGAATAAGTCGGTTGTGGATGTGATCCAGACCGTGTTCCAAGAATGGGCACAACGCAGCCCGCTGTTTGCTTCAAGTCTAAGTTTAGATAAGAGTGGACTGAGCAAAGACTATGATGTGCGTCCATTCATTATGCAGGCATCTGAAAGTGACTTTGACTTCCTGACCCGTTTGATGAGAAGTGAAGGGATTAACTGGCTGATCGATGAAGCACAACTTAAAGTGTCGAGTTCAACAGAACAAATCCAAGCACAAAAGCTTCGTTTAATTGATGATAATTCGCAATTTAGTGCCTTAGAACGCCGCAATATTCGCTTCCATAGAAGCAGCGCCGTAGAAAAAACTGATTCAATTACCAATTTTATTGGCCAGCGTTCCATTCAACCGACTTCAGTGCATATCCAACGTTGGCAAGCTGATGTATTGGATATTGATGAAGGCGCTGGCAGTGTCCAAAGTAAACACAGCCATAGTGAAAATTATGACAATGCCAGTCTAGCTTTAGAACAAGCATGGCACTTTAGCCCTGCATGGATTCAAGACTTGAATGGTGAAGATGGCGCAACGCCATCGGGCAACAGTCAAATTGAAAAGTTTAACCAAAACCTCAGTAACTACTACGATTCACAAGCCAAACAATTTACAGCAACGTCAACTGTGCGCGATGCACATGTTGGCTATTGGTTTGAACTGAATGAACACCCTGAGATAGATCAACACTCAGGTGCAGACAAAGAATTTTTAATCACGGCTAAAAGCTTTTATAACCAAAATAACTTACCTAAAGATCTCACTGATCAAGTCACCGCTTTAGTTCAACAAAGCAATTGGCAAACAAGTCAAATCACCAGCAACACGAGTGATGAACGTCAAGCCAGTAATTTAACCATTCAACGTCGTAACATCAGCACGGTTCCAGCTTATAACCCATTACAACACCGACCGATTGCATCAGCACAACGGGCCAAAGTGGTGGGGCCAAGTGGAGAAGAAATCCATGTCGATGAATGGGGGCGTATTAAAGTTCGCTTCCTGTTTAGCCGTAATGAAGACAATACCCATGATGGCGGTGCGGGTTCTAATGACAATGACACAGATTCCGCTTGGGTCGATGTCCTGACCCCATGGGCAGGTGAAGGCTATGGGGCGCGATTCTTACCGAGAATCGGTGAGATTGTCGTGATTGACTTCTTTGATGGCAACATTGACCGTCCATTTGTGGTTGGGCGCATCCATGAAGCACAACGTCATCCAAGTAAGTTTGATGACAAAGGCAAACTGCCTGACACCAAGAAACTGGCAGGAATAAAAAGTCGAGAGTATCAAGGCAGTGGCTACAATCAACTGAGGTTTGACGATACTACAGGCCAAATCAGCAGCCAGTTACAGAGTAGTCATGGGGCCAGCCAACTCAACTTGGGCAAACTGAGTCATCCTAAAGACAAAGCGGAAAGTGAAGATCGTGGTGAAGGCTTTGAACTTCGTACAGACCAATGGGGAGCAGTTCGGGCAGGGCAAGGTTTACTACTTTCAACCTATAAACAAGACCAAGCCAAAGGTGATCACCTTGATTCAGAGCTTGCCAAAAAGCAACTTGAGGGTAGTCAGACCAACAGTAAAGCTTTAAGTGATATTGCCAAGAATCAAAAGACGGATGAAATTGAATCGATTGAACAACTCAAAGAATTTACAGAACAGCTTGAGCAAAAAATTGCAAAATTCAATAAAGCCTTACTTTTATTAAGTTCACAAGATGGGATTGCCTTAAGTACCCCTGAAGATATTCATTTATCAGCAGATTCGCAGATCAATCAAATTGCAGGCGATAGCATCAACTTGAGTACGCAAAAGAATTTGATTGCACACGCGCAAAACAAACTCAGTTTATTTGCTGCTCAAGGTGGCATTAAAGCCATTGCAGCACAAAGTAAAGTTGAAATTCAAGCACAGTCCGATGCTTTAGATGTATTTGCCAAGCTGGGTATTACCATTTCATCTACCGATGACAAAGTTGTGATTAGTAGTCCTAAAGAGGTTGTGATTACAGGTGGTTCATCGCAAATTGCACTGAATAATTCAGGAATTTTCCCAAAAACAGGTGGGAAGTTTGAGGTAAATGCTGGGCAGCATGTATTTCAGGGTGGGAGTAGTGTGAATACCAATGTTCCTGTCCTACCGGAATATAATAATCAAAATTGGATAGGCTTAGAACTGCTGGATACACTTAGAGAGCCATTTGCAGATATTGGCTATAAAATTCATTTTGAAAATAATCAGATTATTGAAGGAAAGCTAGATTCAGCAGGCAAAGCGCATCATGACAATGTGCCACAAAAAGCGATAAAAGTTGAATATGAGTTTAATCCAGAAGATGAGCCATGGCCTGATTATGATGATTTATTTCAAGCAATAGAAAAAAATATAAAATAGAGAGAAAAATATGTCTGATTTTTTTGATGATATTGCAAGTGGTGTAAAAAGAATAAAAAACTCGGTTTCTGATACTGTTTCAGATGGCGTGAACAGTGCTCAAAAAACTGTATCTCGAGGGTATGATGTTGCTCAAAAACAAGTTTCAGAAGGTATAAGTACAGCGCAAAAAAATGTTGATGCAAGTGTTGGGGCTGCCAAAAAGAAAGTTCAAGAAATTAGCAAAGAAGTTTCTAAAAATATCGATGTGGGAAAAAAGAAATTAGAAACGGCACAAAAGCAAATCGAAAGTACCGCACAACAGGCTGCTAATGCTGTAACCGAACAAACTTTAAAAAGTGCATTGGCTTTCTTTTCTGCGGCAAAACAAGGGAGTGAAGCAGCAAAGAATGTTGGTATTTGGTTGTGGGAAGTGATCAAAGGGGATTTTCATGAAGATCCTACAGTAGGGCAGATTGCGACTGGAATGGTTATTTCAATGATTCCTATTGTTGATCAAATATGTGATGTACGTGATTTTTTTGCTTGTAGTATACAAGTTAGAGAAAAACCGGATGATAATTTGCCCAAAATTATGATGGTGATTACGATTATTGGAGTTGTTCCAACAATTGGTTCATTTGCTAAAGGTATGTTGAAAATTATACTTTCGATACTTCGTCGGACGTTTAAGAATGTACCCGCTAATTTTCATCGATTACCTGCATTTGAAAAAAGGATAGATGAAACTTTAGAAAAAGCATTAAAACAGGTGAAAGTTTTTTTAAATAGAGCGGATGTTCAAAAGTATCTTCAGTTTAAAAAAATTGGAGACCCATATAAGTTTGTGGCAGGGAAAATTGAAATATTAATAAGTGAAGCAAGCAAAAACAGCTCATATGTAATTAAGCAAGCCAAATATCTTCTTGGAATATTTGATAAATTGATTGGTTATGTTAAGCGATTCGGTGGTAATAATAAGCTTGTCCAGGAAGCACTTGAAGAACAGAAAAAATTAAAAGATTTTATTAATAATAAATTACCTAAATTGCTTCAAGACAATGAAATATTAACTGCTGCAATTAAAATGCTAAGAAAAGTTCAACGACGATTAGAGATCGAAAGTGATATGGCATTTAGAGCGACAGTGAATAAAAAGAATCTAGATAAAATTTGGTTTCCGTACCTAGATGAATTGGAGCAGATGAAAAAGAAGACCCCAAAATGGGCGGATAGAAATAAAACCCCATTACCATATAAAGCTCATTCAAGAGCTGAGCCACCTACAAGTCAAGCCCATTTTTTAAATGAAGGTTACCCAGATATTGGCGATGGTTTTACTACTTTTGCTAGAAATGCAGCTCGTGCCACAGAATTTAAAGAAGGTGAGGTGCTTTATCGAATTATTTCTCCTGGTTCTGCGGATAACTCAGTTTGCTGGATGAGAAAGGAGGAGTTTGCAAAGCTCAGCAATAAGGATGATTGGCGACGTAACTTTGCCGTGTGGGGAAGTTGGAACAGTAATGGAGAGTATGTAACCTATACTGTTCCTAAAGGGGGGTTAAAAGGCTGGGAAGGCAAAACAGGGTCACAAGTGATGGATACCGCTGGTCGTAAGCCTGATGGCATTTCACAATTGGATTGGGATAAAAAAATGAATGAAGCAAAAGAATTTTCATTAGATGGTGGGGCGATCCAAATTGTACTGGATCCTAAAATGTTACAAGTTTCTAACCTTGGCACACGTAAACCCACAGGTTGGGGCTATGGAGACGACGATCTTGGTCATGTTGTTGATTTGGTGGGTGTGCCTGTGCTTAAAAATAGTGTCTATGTGAAATAGTGAGTAAATAAATGATTGATTTACAAAAACTGGAACTCTTCCCCAAAGAAATATATGTAATTGAGCAATTTACAACCTATAGGTATTATTACCAAACTGTTTTACTTTGGGAAGACTTAATCCAGTATGCTGAAAAACTTTTAGATCAATACAGTGCAAATTTAGCCCCTGATCATCGTTCACAGCATCCATCCCATCAGGCTGACTATGTTTGGGGAACAATGGTACTGCCTAATTTTAAAGGGACACTTCACCATTTATTAGATGGACTTGAAGATTTAAAAGCTGGTTTTTTGCCGATACTTAGACGGATGAGTAGTATTCGTAATGATCTTATCGCTCAATGGCGAGATTATCCCTATGACTGGATGGATCAAGTGCAAAAAGGTGCAAGTGTAGTATTTAAAGAAAAAAGAGATATTCTATCTATTAGGGCAACCAATATTTATATTACGAGTGATTACCATGATTCCCAATGGGATTATAAGAATTTATTAGAAGATAGGTACTTAATCGGTATAAATTTTCCTAATTCCTTGCCTAAATATAAACTTAATACTGCTGTAATGATAAAAACTGATGAACCAATTATGGTTACTGGTATTTACCGCTCAACTGAACCCTATTCAGCGTGTAAGTTTTTAATGCAGGAGTTAAAAATGGGCGCTGAAAACGATGATGACTGGAAATTAGCGCCTGAAGTAAGTGCCTTTGAAAATAATCCAGATCTCTGGACCACACCTGATACGATTGAAGACCCAAGAGAGGTACCAACAACATGGATATTGGTTGAACAAGTGACTGAAAACAATGATGCAGATTTTGTGTCAAATAATTTGGGGATATCTCAAAAAGGTGGGGAAAAATGCTCAAAGACAGGATATTGGACGACACCAGCTCAACCTGATACACGTCCTTACTTTACGCAAGGCGAAATATTACCAACCTTATCACAGACCGATTGGGGGGAAGTGTATTGGTATTTTGATGGGCTAGACTAAAATTTTTTCAATTAAATAAGAAGCTATCTATAAAAGGATGGCTTTTTTTATTGACAATGCTGTCAAAGGCGTTTCCCCTACTGTTAAAGACACAACCAAACTCAATGTAAAATTAGAGAGATGTAAATAATGTTACCGATAAACCAACAGGAAGAAATAAAAAAATATTTTGACTATTTTAAGGTTAAATTTACGAATATTAAGATTGGTAAAAAGCCTTCGCCTGAGTTTATTGCTCAATATAATCATACTTTTCCCGAATACCTATTTTATATTTGGGAAAAGTTAGGTTTTGCTTCATTTGAAAACGGTGGATTCTGGTTAGTTAATCCTGCGGATTATGAGGATGTTTTAGAATCGTGTTTAAAAGATACTGATTTTACTCAATATGATGATTTCTATGTTATTGGTCGAAGTGCTTTTGGTGAGCTGCATACTATTGGTAAAAATACGAGGTCAAAATTAACAATAGATGTTGTAAATTTAAGAATTTATCCCTCAATGAGGGAGGTTCAAGAATTAGAAGAAATGGATCATCTTGGAGCTTTTTTATCAACTATAGTTACTCAGGCAAAAAATGAAGATATAGATATTTATGATAAAAATGAAAAATTACTTTTTGATCGCTGTTTAACTAACTTAGGTGAGCTTAAAGAAAATGAAATCTATGCATTTGAACCTCCTGCGGTACTCGGTGGGAAACAAGTCATAGAGAACATGAAGAAAGTAGATTTATTCCAATATATTCCTTTTGTTGCTCAGTTGGATAAGTTCCAAGTCATGTTAGACATTGCTAAAGAAGTCGAAAAACAAGGAGTAAAGCCAAATAACTAATTTTATAGCAGTTTAAGGAGGCTGATTTTAGTCTCTTTCTTTATCAAGTTTTAAGGGGGGAGTAAAGCCCTGAAATACGATGATCAAGGTAACTTACTTAGCTATACCGATTGTTTAGGTAAAGAAACTGAATATATGCATGTAGAATGCTCACAGGGCGTTATTCATGGACATCCAATTTCTAAAACGACACATGATAGTTATATTAAGAGGTCAAAATGAGTATTTGGTGGGAAATAGACATTAAAACAGGAATTGTAGATCATGACTCTATTTCTTGGATAAATGATAATTTTGAAGTAACAGAAGATACAGTTTTTGATTTATCTCAAGATTTATTGCAAATTAATTTTAAAAATCAAAAAATTATTTTAGATGTAGGGTGGTATCCTGATTTGGATGAAAATGGAGTATTTAGAACGGAATTAATTAAAGATAATGATTGGGAAAACCCAATTATCTCTGTCGAATCTAAAAATATAGGAAGTCTGAAACATGATATTGGTAGAGTTATTAGTGATCGAATATATGAATAATAAACTTATAGTATTTTGAATAAATTTAATTTATTAGCTTGGGTGATTCAATGACTATAAAGTTGGAAATTTTAAATGAGTTGTTAAAGTATGATTATCAAAAGGAATATTTTAAATCATTGGAAAATAATTTTGATATAAAAGAAAGTGATAAAACTTTAGAACTTGTTAGATTGGTTTATAACTTATTTGTTCAAGAGTTTGATAATTATTCTGTGATCAGAGAATTTTTAGATAGTATAGAGTTTTGCGATTTTAATCGTAAAAATTCAATCCAATGGGCAAGTCTTTGTTATTTATATCAAATTAAATATGTTGTAAATGAGAATATTAACTTAAGAAAAGAAATCATTTCTATTTTAATGAAAGATCTTAATGATAATAAAGTAATGGAAGAAAAGCGTTTTAATCGGGTAATCAATGGAAGTGAAATAGCTTCTAGAATCGAGACTAGGAACAAGGAAAAAAAATTGGGACGAGAATTTTATTATACTAACTCTATAGCATTAATAATTGATATGTTGAAAAAAAATATATATGAGTTCAAAGATAAAGAAGACTCTTTTTTATTACAGGATAATATTATTTGTGAAATTAATGAGTTAAAAAATATTTTGCCTACTTTAGAGGAAATTTTTTAAATTTTGAATATTAATCAATCTGAGGTCTTTTTTATAAATCAAAATTGTTTGAGTATTGATGCATAATTTAAAAAAGAAATATATTTATATTCAAAAGCTTATAGATATTCAGTTTAAGCGATTAGCGGGCATTTGACGTATACTTGAAGCCACCAGTAAACTCGGTAAAGAAACCTTTAGCTTTGACCCAGCCAGTAACATCATAGATCGCTACAATGATGACAAAGCCCAACATCAAGATCAAAACCATGTACAACGAGCAGAAGAAAAAGGCTATGGTTACAATCGTCTAGTCAATAACGTGGTCAAAGAATACCTCGACCAACAATACCAATATGATGCATACGGACAATTGGTTCGACAAAAATCAACGCAAGGTGATTTAAATCTTGAGTGGGATGTTTATGGTCGAATGATCAAAAGCCGTAACAGCCAATATACAGCAGAATATCGCTATGACGCTTTAGGACGAAGAATACAAAAACGTAGTAAGCACCACCATACAGGTGATGAGCACAACATCATCTATGGATGGGATGGTGACACATTAGCTTATGAGTCAACAGAACAAGCCACTAAACACTATATCTACGAAAAAGATAGTTTTGTGCCGATGCTGCAAGCCGTCTATCAAAGCCCTATAGAATTACATCAAACACCTGATTGGTCAGACAAGCCGTATAGTGTACATCGTGACCCACTATGGAAAACTACCAAGCAAAGCAAAGGCTTTGATGATGTATGGTTCTACCACTGTGACCATTTGGGTACACCACAAGAAATGAGCGACCATACAGGTTCGATCATTTGGAAAGCTGAATATAAAGCTTGGGGTGAGTGTAAAACTGAAAAAGCTAAATCCAGTTTCTTTGAAAACTCTGAAATCATCAGCAACAACATTCGTTTCCAAGGTCAGTATTTTGATGAAGAAACTGGGCTCCATTACAACCGTTATCGTTACTATTCACCTTATGTGGGGAGATTCGTAAGTAAGGATCCGATTGGATTATTGGGAGGAAATAATTCTTATCAATATGCATCGAGTTCAACTGGTTGGATTGATCCACTTGGGTTAATGACTCAATGTGAAAAAAGTCAGAAAATTTATAATGAAAAATTAAAGGAGATTAAACATCTTATCGCTATTCATGACTATACTAATAGACCAAATGCTAAATTGAAAATAGCAGGTGGAGTTAGTGGTTCGATTGGTTATACAAAAGCTACAGGAATATTAGTTGGGCCAGGTGCTGGAGATCACGTTGAAAAAGGAAAAGGATTACTTACTAGTTTTAAAAAGACTATGAAAAGTGTAGACAATGCATTCAGTCTATGTGTGAAAGATAAAGCAAAATTACATATGTATGCTGATCCATATATTAGAAAGTTAGAAGGAGCTTTGGCAATGCCTGTTAAAGTACAACCAACTGGAAAGCGAATATGAAATATTTTAATCATAATATAGAGTTAATGGAAATTAAAAAACTAAATGAAGATGAGAAATTTGAATTTTGGGTGCATCCAAAATATGTAATAGGTTTTAATAAAAAAGACTTATTAAACTTCAACTCAGAACGGAATTATATTAATAATCACTATAATAATGAAGAGGTTGAGTCGCCTGATGTTGTAATTATTGATTATTTAACCTCGTGTTTAAAGGCTGATCAATATCAAAATGAGTCCAATGGGTATTTTATTAAATATACTGATATGTTAGATGCTGTATTTTTCTTGATTAAAGAATTATTCTCATCAAAGGCTAGTTATCCATTTGCTTGGTGGGGGGAGTATTTACTTGACTCTGATAATTGTAATCGAGTTTTTGAAATTATATTTGACGAGTTTAAGCAATCGAAAAATAATCATGTTAAAAATTTATTAAGAATATTCTGTATTGAATTGCTATCTGGTAAATCTAGAGAATTAAATGAAAAAAACAATTTAAATTTTAAAAAAATAGAAGAATTTCAAACGGAAAATACTTCTATGTATTAAATTAAATTGTGAAAGTAGTGAGAGGAATTAATGGGCTTTGTAATTTAAATAACTTATTAATACTAATAAAAATGGTATTAATATAAAAGATAATGCTACGGAATAAATACTCATGATAACGAAAAAATTATAACTCTTTTAAACGGAATACCTAATGTTGACACCGTCATTTATTTCTAAAGAACTGTTAGGTAAGTTTAAGCTAACAACCACAGATTTATAAAATTAAATTCTTAATTTAGGGCTAAGTATTAAAAGTCACGGGTAATTGATAAAAATGCTGATAAATTGAATCTTCTAGTTCAGGGTGAAAGAGAATTTTTGCTTGATAGAATATAAGTTCAATTAGTTGGGTAGATCCACTTGGTCTTCAAAAAAGTGGTAAGCAAAAGTAAGGATCAGCAAAGCCAGAAGAAGGCACTCCTAAAAAACATGCCCGCATTCGAATGTAGTTAATGCTTTAGAGAATTTCCAAACAAAAAGGTATCAGTTTGGAAGCAATACATATATTTTAGACAAAGCTGCAATGACTCATATTTTAAAACGACATCATCCAGAATATTGGGATGGTTCAATTAAAAGTACACAGTCTTTCTTGTGTCCGAGTTTGTCAATAACGCAAATTGAAACAGAAATTAAAGCTGTACTACAAGCTAATCGTGAAAAATTAGCAGAGGCAGGGGCAAATGCAAAAATGTTCCAACTGCCTAAAACAAATTGTCGAGTAGTTGGGTTGAATCGTGGGCGAATAGGGCAATTTTATTAAGAGGCAGTATGATTGAATTTAAGTCACTCATTAAAATTAATGAAAATTATGTAGATATCAATGATTTTACTTTATCTCATCAAGTAAAGAGTCTTGATTGGGACTATGTTCAAGGAAAAATCATAATTTTTTATTATGGGAAGGAAATTTTTGGATCAGAAATTGTAGATGATATTAATTGGTTTTGGGGATTTATTGCTGATGGATTTAATGAGTTTTTTGAAAAAGGAGTTTATGATATTGGCTTTCCTTCGCAGGATATACGTTTTGTTTTGGTAAAAATTAAAAAAAATATTATTAGTCTTAAAATTACATCAGAAAATATAGTTTATTTAAAGAAAAAATTTGATTTGATTGATTTTTTAAATTCTTTTTTTACGGTGCTATTAATTATTTTGTTTTTGAAAAAAATTAATAAAGATGAAAATATTGAAATGGATAGGAAAATTGGTTTAATAGAATTATATAAGAAAAATCTTTGAAGTTTAAATAGGATCTCATTTTTGAAATAATAACATATGAAATATTCAAATAAAGGCTTAGTAAGTAATGATTTTTACTTTTTTGTATAAGGTGTAAAATGAAAAAAAGCTTTTTTTTAACATATACTTCAAAACTTAAGATGTTTGATTTAGAAGAAATTTTTCAAAATAAATTTGATATTTATTTTATTAAACATAGTAGTGATTACTTAGGTGAATACTACTCATATGAGGGATTGTTCTGTGATCAGTTTAAATTATTAAATAATAAGTTGCCTGATAATAATTATCAAATAACTGATAGTGAAATTGTAACTATTTTGAAATTTGGATTTTTTAATGGAAAAAATAAAGAAAAACAAAGTAAATACGAATTTATGAAAAAGCAATTGGAGAAAATTAATAATTTGAGTTTATATTCATTTGAAGTTTTTGAAAATTAGTGATCATTGTCGTGTAATTATTTGGAAAATCAATTATATTGTTTAGGATTGGCGAGATCATTAAATAATCTTAGAAAGATTATTTAATGATTCTTATTAGAAAAGGATAAATTAAATATGAGTTTTAAAGATTATTTGAATGAGAGTTTTTTTATGCCTTACAAGGTAAAAAGAAATTGGATGATTGTAAAAAATCATCTATATAACGTAGATTTGAAATAGCTAAGCTCCTTAGAAGAAGATGAAAAGTTTGATGTTATAGATGCATAATTTTATAAAAATATTTTTTATGAATTGTATGAGATCGAATTAAATTCAAAAAATAAAAATTAATTTTAGATTTTTATATTTATCCAGAAATTGAAAGTGATATGTATGTGGGGTTTGAATATGAAGTCACAGTAAATCTTGTTAATATGAATAAAAAGAATATAAGTTTAGATATTGTCGAATTTGAAGTGAAAAGAATTGGTGATTTAATTAAGTTAATGAATATTTTCTCACCTTTTACATCTTTAGATTTAAATAAATATATCGATAATAAAATCTTAAAAATTAGTTATGATTTGGAAGTGATGGTGAATGAATTTAATTTAGGCAATAAAGTATTAAGAACCTAAATAATATAAGTTGAAATAGATATCACTCAGTCCCTTATGTTTATCGATAATATCAAACTTAAGAAAAGTTAAAAAGAACCTTAAACAGAAAACTTATAACAATTCTAAGTTAATTTTCATTCTGTTCAATCCATTGAACCAAATCATAAATTTTTTCAGCGACTTCAACTCCTTTATTTTCAGATAAAGAATATTCTACATGTGGCGGAATAATTGGATATTCCTTACGAATCACAAAACCATCATTTTCCAAATCACGTAAAGTTTGAGTCAACATTTTTTCACTGATGCCATCAATTCTCCGTCTTAACTCACTAAAACGGTGAGTCCCTCTTCTTAAACAGAACATGACCAAAACGCCCCAACGATTGGTTAAATGCATAAGCTTAACCCGAGACGGGCAATTCTTTGACAACACATTTGCGGCTAAACAAGATTCATCAGTATTCATAAACTTTCCACGACTAAAAAACACTTACTTTTTAGTAAGTACTTACAAAAAGTAAGTTTATTATTTACTATAACAAATATCAGCAAAACTGTGTGGCTTTTCACATATTTTGAATCATATATTTATAGATGAGAGTTAATTTATGGCTTCTCCAATTCTACACTGGATTATCGACCCGATCTGCGGCTGGAGTTATGGTGCACTGCCTTTAATTAATGCAGTCGAAGAAAAATTTCCAAATCTACAACGTCTACATTTTGGTGGACTTTATAGTGAAGATCATCAACCACAAATGACAGCAGCAATGCGAACACAGATCATTCACTATGATGAACAAATCCATCAACTCACAGGTGTTGATTTTGGTGATGAATATAAAAATGGTTTGCTTAAAGACAGCACACTGATCATGAACTCTATCCCTGCAACTCATGCTTTACTGAGTATTCAGCAGGGGTTAGGGCATAGCGCGATGATATCGTTATTAAATTTAATACAACTGGGCTACTATCAAAAAGGTCTAAATGTCACACAATATAGTGTACTGGCTCAATTTGCTGTCGAGTTAGGACTGAATAATGACCAATGGTCAAAATATTTAGATGCGATCGATCAAGATCAACAAGATGAATATATTCAACATGCACGCCAATTATTATCCCATGTTCGAGGACAAGGTTTTCCAACATTGGTGTATGAAAATCAACATGGTGAAATGGGCAAAATACCGCTTCATGGTTTTTATAATAAATCAGAGGATTTTGTACGTTTTTTAGAGCAACAACTACTTAAATCTTAATTTAATTCTAAAGAGAGCCAACAATATGAAATTATTTTTAAAATCACTTCTTGCAAGTTCAGTGATGTTGAGTGCTTCTGCATTTGCAGCAGAGTTAAGCTATAAAGTTTATAACCCACAAGCACAAGGCATTTTTCCAGTTACATCTACACTTATTTCGGGTGAAAAAGATGCAGTGCTGGTGGATGCGCAATTCAGTGTTAACGATGCAAAGAACTTGGTTAAAATCATTCAAGACAGCGGTAAAAACCTTAAATATATTGTGATTACAGCGGGTGATCCAGATTTTTATTTTGGTTTAGAGCCACTGGTACAAGCGTTTCCAGATGCAAAAGTGATTGCAACCCCAGAAGTTGTTAAACATATTGAAGCAACCAAAGAAGGCAAGTTTGCTTATTGGGGACCTATCTTAAAAAATGGTGCGCCATCTCAAGTGATTGTACCGAGTGCCAGTGAAGATAAAACCATTGTGCTAGAAGGTGAAAAAATTGAGATCAAATCACCGGGTAAATACGCATCTTATCTTTGGGTTCCAAGCAATCGTACAATTCTAGGTGGTGTAGGGTTATCTTCAGGGATTCATCTGTGGACAGCAGATGCACAAACTGAAAAAGAACGTAACGAGTGGCGAAAAACGCTAAAACAAATGAATCGTTTAAATCCACGTGCAGTGATTCCTGGACATTATATTGGTGATATTCCAACAGGAACTCAAGCAATCGACTTTACTTATCAATACCTTGTGGATGTTGATCAAGTTTTAAAAGATCATAAAGATTCAGCATCAGTGATTGCTGCTTTAAAAGAAAAATACCCGAACTTGGCCGAAGAAAGTTCTTTGGAGTTAAGCTCTAAAGTGTTGACGGGTGAGATGGAATGGAAATAATTTAACGATGACCTATTGTTTTAAATTCATGAACTTCGTCATTGTTGGTGAACAAGGATAATGGGTTAATCTAATCAGGTGAAACTTAATCTAAGATCATGGTTAAGTTTCATCATTGAAGCCATTGATTTTTTTCTAAGCGGAATTTTGAGTTTCAAAGCCAATACACAATCGACATTTACAAAATCTCTCACAGTATTCAATTTCATCGCCACGTTGTATTTCTGTATCGAGCGTGAGTATTGATCGTAGAAAATATAAATCTTTATTAAAATCTAATTAATTAAAAATCAGATATTTACTGTTAATAAAAGCAGGGTTTATTGGTGGCGATAGCCTGATAAAAATTGAATTCAGCATATGTTTTAAAATTGTAGAAATAGGGGTTTTCCCTCATTCAAAAATCTTTTTAGGGCAGAATATACTGTGCATGTTGAATATATCCTCTATAAGAACGCTTGGAGTAAAAAATGACTGAACTAAGTAAAATACCTACACCAGATACTGCTGAAGATAATGCATTTTTTCCATCCCCTTATTCTTTAAGCCAGTACACCGCATCGAAAACAGATTATGACGGTACGACTTATCCCAATCCATATCGTGGAGACAAAAAAATTCTGATGATTGCAACGGATGAGCGCTATATCCTGATGCAAAACGGTAAATTCTTTTCTACAGGAAATCATCCAGTTGAAATGTTACTTCCAGTATTTCATTTAGACAATGCAGGCTTTGAGTTTGATATTGCAACGCTCTCAGGCAATCCTGCCAAGTTGGAAATGTGGGCGATGCCGAATGAAGATAAAGTGGTTTTAGATACTTATGCAAAGTATGCTGAAAAACTTAAAAACCCGTTAAAGCTTGATGATATTTTGGACGAGATCATTGCTGGAAACTCGCCATATGCAGGGGTTTTCATTCCCGGTGGTCATGGTGTACTCGCGAAAATTCCTGAAAGTAAAAGTGTAAAAAAAGTTTTAGAATGGGCGATAAACAACGATAAATATGTGATTACACTGTGTCATGGACCCGCAGCTTTACTTGCCGCAGCCGTCGATGAAAAACCAGAAAACTATATATTTAAAGATTATGAAATTTGTGTATTTCCTGACTTTTTAGATAAAGGCGCAAATATTGAAATTGGTTATATGCCTGGGCCATTACAATGGTTGGTGGGTGAAAATCTCGATAAATTAGGCGTTAAAATCCTAAATAAAGGTATTACAGGGCAGGTCCATAAAGACCGAAAACTTCTGACTGGAGATAGTCCTTTGGCATCGCATAATTTAGGTAAGTTAGCCGCTGAAACCTTATTGGCTGATCCTGAATTGGTATAAGCATCAATCAAGACGTTGTTTCTATTTAGACGCAATTTTTTATCTCAATATTGGAGATCTAGAGGCGATCTGCTACTGATCTCCAATATTTTAGTTTTAAGTGTTCAGTTTAGTGAGAAGACGGCTTTATGAGACTTGCAAGCAATCAACTGGCCGATTTATTGTTTCAGACCGTTCACCAATTGAGACAAGCGCGTGACCTCGAAAGTCTATTTAAAATTCTGGTGGGATTTGCCGCTCAGCTAAATTTTGATCGGATTATTGTATGTAGTGTTTCACCTCAAAACCAACATGAATGGATTGATGAGGTTTTCTTTGTGCATGGTAACTGGGTTGATCGCAGCAATATCAAAGAGCGTGAAGTTTATTTACGCCTCTGCCCAATCACCAAGCATATTTTTGAATACGATGAAGCCTTTTTTTGGGCAAAGAGCTCGCATAAAAAAACTGCAAAAGAAACCTATCGGATTATCAAAAGCCCTCTGCATCTTGGTGAGGTCAATGGAATACAAGTGCCCGTATTTGGTCGAACAGGTTTAGAAGGGGCAATTTCATTTGCGGGTGAAATTTCGGATATGGGTGCTGATTTTAAACTCACAGTACAGATGGTTTGTAATATTGCTTTTGGTGAAATTTTACATAAACAAAAGCATAGAATTGCGCATAAAAAAATACTGACCAAACGTGAAAAAGAAGTTTTAAAATGGGCAGCAGTGGGTCAAAAGCATTTTGAGATTGCCGACATTTTAAAAATTTCAGAGAGAACTGTTGAAAATCATTTACGCAGTATAAGAAAGCGCTTAGGAGTAAAATCTACTGCTCAAGCAATTGCTTCTGCCATCATCAGTAGAGAAATTGAATTATAAAGCAGCCCAATGTTTGCGACTTTTAAACATTCAGGTTTAGCCAAAAGCGCAGCGATTCTTTTAAGAAGCATAGCGTGAGCATTGAGATTTTAAGCCCCCCCCCTCAAAAAAAGAAGAAAAGAAATAAAATAATAATGATCACCAAATAAAAAACCAGAAGGACTTCTTATTTGGCGTGTATGTGTAGAAAATTTGGTTAGTCTTCACTATGCCTAAATTGAAGTAATTAGATTTATCGATGCTTAAAAATAAATAAATTTTGAAATTTTATCAGCATACTCAACCACATTTTGAGAAATTTCACCTCTAAATAAATCTTCTGTATAGGTGCTCAATGGGCAGCTTACAGATAATACGGCAGCGATTTCTTGAGTTGCCTGACTATAAATAGGTGCAGCACTGGCAGCCATATCGGTATTAAAGTGCCCCCAACTGATCATAAAATCCTGACTGCGGACATAGTTTAAACGTTCTAATAAACTCGCCAAATCACGTGGTGTACGATCAGAATAGACTTTCCAATCGGTAAAATGTTCATAACGCTTAACCACTTCAGCCTCGGAAAGGCGAGATAAAATTAATTGTCCAATTACGGTGGCATGGGCATGCCAACGTGTACCAATATGCACATTACTGGTAAATGAACCAATAGATTGGGCATTGCTGATAAAGACAATATCGGTACCTTCTAAAATCGAAAGATGCACAGCAATTTTAATTTTATCGCGTAATTCACGCATGATGGGGCTAGCCAGATCAGTCAGCGATGATTTGGATAAGCTGTTAAAACCAAGTTCCATCACGTTGCTGTTCAGCGCATAAGTCTTTTGCGACATTTTTCTTAAATAACCACAAAACTCTAAGGTGTGGATTAAACGAAAAGCACTCGAACGGTTTACATCTAATTTTTCTGCGATTTCAGAAATGGTCATTTCCTGATGCTGTTGATCAAATAATTTTAAAATGGCTAAGCCACGCACCAAACCCGGTACTAAATAACGTTCATCATTATTGGGTTCAGCATTTTGCTCCAAGAGAGCATCATTTATTAAGTTCATTGCCAAGTTGCCCTATGTTTATTTTGCAATTCCTGCACATGGAATATCACTATAGTAATCATCAATTTTTCTAATCTCAATGTTTATATATAAAACATTTTTTTGATTAAGAAACATCTAAAAATATAACTTTTTATTAATTCATTGAAAAACATAAAAATATAGTATTTGACAAGCAAAATGATCAAAGCTTATGCTATTCATTATGTTTTAAATGCTAAATTAAGTTTTATATATAAAACAAATAAGGATGCAAAAATGAGTTGGATCTCAGTTTGTCAGCAAGATGACATTACCGAAGACGAGCCGAAAGCCATAGAAGTCGAGGGTAAGAAAATTGGTGTTTTTTTTATCGATGACAATTATTTTGCGATCGAGAATGTTTGCCCACATGCCTTTGCGTTACTAACAGAAGGTTTTATTGAAGATCAAACCGTGGAATGCCCATTACATGAGGCAATTTTTGATATTCAAACAGGTGAGCTAAAGAGTGGACCGGGATGTCGTGATTTGTGTACTTATCCCGTACGTGTTGAAGGGCAGGACGTTCAAATTCAACTATAAGTCTTATTTATAAGGATGGAATCTCATGAAAACATTTAATGAGAAGCTAGCGAACTGGATTCATGCCACGCCAGCGACCGAAGCAGGGATCAACAATATTCAAATACCGGGACAGCCAGAGCTTCTGGTTTGGCAAACACGTTATAAAGTGCCAACAGTCTATGAGCAGGATTTTGTTCAACATTTAATTCAAGCCTTTTCTTCAGGCGTAACAGAACTTACTGATTTGGTTCAATCTTTAAATCAACAAGGTTTTCGTTGCGAGTCTGGTGAACTTTGGACTTCTGAAACATTTTCTGAAGAAATGCAACGTTTAGGTTATTGATTCAAGGAAGAACAGTGATGAATGCAGCAGTAACAGTGACTCCGAGTGTTGAGGAGTATTTAGATTTAGGTTTACGTGATCAATGGCATCCGGTACTGGCAAGTTGGGAAGTCGCAGCCAATCCTGTGGGTATTACCCGTTTAGGTGAAAATATCGTGGTTTGGCGTGATGACCAAGGTCAGGTGCATGCTTTAGAAGATCGTTGTCCGCACCGTGGTGCGCGTCTTTCTTTAGGTTGGAACTTAGGTAATCGCGTGGCATGTTGGTATCACGGCGTTGAAGTTCGCCATGATGGCAAGGTTGAAGATGTACCCGCAGTACATGAATGTCCAATGAAAGGCACAACCTGTGTGAAAAGCTACCCAGTGATTGAGCAACATGGTGCAATTTTCCTGTGGTTTGGCATTGATCCAAATGAAGTCGCTAAACCACTTGATTTTCCTGAGCAATTGGCGAGTGGGGAGTGGAGTTCATTTCTATGCCAAGCAGATTGGAAGGTCAATCATCAATATGCGATTGATAATGTAATGGATCCAATGCATGGCACCTATTTGCATTGTACCTCGCACTCAATGGCGGACGGCGAACGTACTGCAGAAATGAAACACCGCTCAACTGAAAATGGTTTTGTCTTCGAAAAAGAAGGGCAAACAGGGGTCAATTTTGACTGGGTTGAGTATGCCAATACTGGTGCAAGTTGGTTGCGTCTTTCGATTCCTTATCGTAAAGATTTTGGTCCAGGCGGTGAGTTTTGGATTGTGGGTTATGCCACACCGATTGATGCTCAAAATACCCGTGTTTTCTTCTGGCGTTGTCGTAAAGTCAGTGGTTGGCAACGTAATGTTTGGCGTTTTCTTTATCGCAATCATTTAGAAAAACTGCATTGGGATGTCTTGGAACAAGATCGAATTATTTTAGAAAATCTTGCGCCAAACGCACGTCAACATGAATTCCTCTATCAACATGATGTCGGTTTATCCCGCTTACGCCGTTTAATGAAAAAAGAAGCGGAAAAGCAGTTAAAGAAAATTGCGAGCTTGAATAGCTCAAACCGTATTGAAATGCAGGAACAAGTTCATGGTTAATGTCGCATTGTTGCAGGGCAAGAAAGTCTTTGTTACAGGCGCAGCAAGAGGCTTGGGACGAGACTTTGCACAGGCCATTGCCGAAGCAGGTGCTCAAGTGGTCATGGCGGATATCTTGACAGATCTTGTGCAACAAGAAGCAGCAGTATTGCAGGCACAGGGTCTACAGGTGACTGCGGTCACGATTGACTTGGCCAATGCTGATTCGATTCAACAGGCTGTTCAGCAAGCAGCTGAACATTTAGCTGGAATAGATGGTTTGGTGAATTGCGCTGCACTTGCGACCAATGTGGGTGGTAAAAGCTTGATGGATTATGACGCCGAGCTATGGGACCGGGTCATGAACATCAATGTCAAAGGGACGTGGTTGGTCACTAAAGCATGTGTGCCATATCTCAAGCAGTCCGATGCAGGCAAGGTAATTAATGTGGCATCGGATACGGCTTTATGGGGCGCACCTAACTTGATGGCTTATGTTGCAAGTAAAGGTGCTTTGCTGGCAATGACCCGTTCGATGGCAAGAGAGTTAGGGCCATTTAATATTTGTATCAATACGCTTTCTCCAGGATTGACGCTGGTTGAAGCAACAGAATATGTACCGCAAGATCGTCATGATTTATATGTAAATGGTCGTGCGATTCAACGTCAGCAGTTACCACAGGATCTGAACGGAACAGCACTTTATTTACTTTCGGATTTGTCCTCATTTGTGACTGGACAGAATATTCCCGTAAATGGTGGTTTTGTCTTTAATTAAGGAATTGTTTCATGATTACAGGGATTGAGATTTTAAAGTTTGGCGTTGAGGATCGGGCTGCTTCAAATAAATTTTTGGCAGATTTTGGTTTAAAGCCAAGCCAATCAGATATTGAGGGTACGGATCTTTATCAAACCCAGAATGGTAGTAAAATTTATTTATTTGATTGTGATGATCCGCGTCTACCACAGGCCATCGAGTCAGGTTCAACCTTACGTGAAGTGACTTGGGGCTTGGATGATGCAGCACAGGATTTGGCTGATTTAGCGACTCGCCTGAAAGATGTAGATGGTTATCAAGCCACGGCTGACATGCTGCAATGCTTAGACCCAAATGGGATGACCATTCGCTTTCAAGCCAGCTTTACCCAAGAGCTACCTGCGTTAAAAACAGAAGGGATTAATCAATACGGCAGTATCACTCGTGTCAATGCAGCCAGTCCAGTGTATGAAAAAGGGCAACCTGTTGCGATTGGACATGTGGTGTTCTTTACCCCAGATTTAGAAAAAACAGAATCGTTCTATATCGAAAAGCTCGGTTTCTTCTTATCGGATGCTTATCGTAATCGTGGTGCTTTTTTACGTTGTCGTGGCAAAGGCTATCACCATGATTTGTTTTTGCTTTCGGTACCCAATAAACCTGCTGGACTCAATCATGTGGCCTTTGTGGTGCGTGATATTCATGAAGTGATTGGCGGTGGCTTAAACATGAACCGTTCTGAATGGTCTACTTTTATTGGTCCGGGTCGTCATCCAATTTCTTCGGCTTACTTCTGGTATGTCAACTCACCTTTGGGTGGTGCATTTGAATACTACACCAATGATGATTATTTGACGGAAGAATGGCAACCACGTGTTGAAGAACATTGTTTAGAACTCTTTACTGAGTGGGCGGTTGAAGGTGGTTTAGATGACCATACTCGTCGCCAAGTCAAACCTGTATAAGCAGTTGGAACAGGGAGATTAAGCTATGCAAAGAATAGTCATCGTTGGCGCAGGACAAGCTGCGGGTTGGGCAGTAAGCACACTCCGTCAACATGGATTTCTAGGTGAAATTCATGTGGTATCCAATGAGGAACGGGTATTTTACGAACGCCCACCCCTGTCAAAACAAGTCCTCTCCAAAGAAGCCAGTTATGACAGTTTGCATCTGTTCTCTGCTGAACAGATGCAAGATTTTAACATTGAGTGGCACAAACCCGCTGTGGCAACACAAGTGGATCGCCAACAAAAACATGTGGTTTTAGAAAGCGGTCAAGTTTTGCCTTATGACAAATTATTGATTGCAACAGGAAGCCGAGCACGTGTACCAGTCAATACATGGCAATTTATTCCCAATGTGGTGACTTTACGTAATGTACAAGACTGCGAACGTTTAGCCGAAATCTTACAACATACGCAAAAGTTAGCAGTAATTGGTGGTGGTTGGATCGGCTTAGAAATTGCAGCAACGGCACGGAAACAAGGCAAACAAGTGCATGTTTTTGAATACGGTGATCGACTTTGTGCACGTAGCGTTAGCCCTGATGTATCTGAATTTTTGCAAAATATGCATCAACAACAAGGTACTCAGATCCATTTAAATAGTAAAAATGTGCATTTGATTGAAGCAGGTCAACAGCAAGTTGAAGTGGTGAATCATCCAAATGCCAGTGAACTGTTTGATTGTGTAGTGGTGGGTGCGGGTGCAGATATTGCCAAAGAGCTGGGTGTGAGTGCGGGTTTAGACGTTAAAGATGGCATTGTTGTCAATGCTTTTGGACAAACTTCAGACCAAGACATTTATGCCGCAGGTGATGTGGCGACACATCCAAGTTTGGGCTATTGCATTCAGTCTTGGGCCAATGCGCAAAATCAAGCCATTGCCACGGCAAAGTCAATGTTAGGTATGGATACGGAATATCTGGATATTCCTTGGTTATGGTCAGACCAGTATCACTACAATATTCAGATTTTAGGGACTTACCAACCTGAAAAAACCAAGCAGATTGTGCTACGTCAAAACGCAGCAGATCAGTGCTGTTATCTTTATCTGGATGAGCAAAACTGTTTGATTAACATGATTGCGATCAATGACTCAAAACTGGTCAAACTGGCAAAGCGCTGGATGCAATCCAATACCGTGTTAGACCCCAAATTATTAGCAGACCCTGAATTTAATGTAATGAAATTAAAACCGTAAACATTAAATCCGGTTCATGACTCAATCGAAGGAATGAAATATGAGTAATGAAGAGAAAAGTGGATTGAAGCATTGGGTTCCTGCTTTTGTCCTGATGATCTGTGTCGTTCTGGCATTTTTCGACAAAATTAGTATCGCAGTCTTATTTGCGGACCCGCACTTTCAGGGTGCGATGGGGATTGCCCAAGACAAAGCAAAGCTTGGATGGTTAATGACCAGCTTTTTATTGGCTTATGGTTTTTCCTCTGTGTTTTTAAGCTTCTTAGGCGATATTTTTAGCCCTAAAAAAATGCTGTTTTGGAGCGTCTTATCTTGGGGGATACTCATGTTCTGTATGGGTTTTACCACCAACTATACAGGGATGTTGATTCTCCGCGTTCTGCTTGGATTAGCTGAAGGCCCATTATTTGCCTTGGCTTATACCATCGTGAAACAAACCTATACAGATCGTCAGCAAGCACGTGCTTCCACCATGTTTTTGTTGGGTACACCGATCGGTGCCTTCTTGGGTTTTCCAATTACCGCGGCTGTTCTCGCAAACCATGATTGGCATACTACCTTCTTTGTGATGGCTGGTTTAACTGTAATTGCACTAATTGCGATTGTGTTTGGGTTACGTAATTTACAACTCAAGAAAACCATTGAGCTTGAATCGACCAGTAAACGTGTCAATTTTAAAGGGCATATCCACAACACCAAAGTGCTATTACAGAACGGTTCATTTTGGTTGGTGTGTATTTTTAATATTGCACTGATGACTTATCTGTGGGGATTAAACAGTTGGGTTCCATCCTACCTGATTCAAGACAAGGGCTTTAACCTTAAAGAGTTTGGTATTTATTCAAGTTTCCCATTTATCGCCATGTTGATTGGTGAAGTGATTGGTGCATTTCTTTCTGACAAGTTAGGTCGTCGTGCCATTCAAGTTTTTAGTGGCTTATTGGTGGCCGGCATCTTTATGTATGTCATGGTCATTATGACAGATCCAATTTTAGTGATTGTTGCAATGTCTCTCAGCGCAATGGCTTGGGGCTTTGGTGTCGCAGCAATATTTGCACTACTTGCTCGTGTGACCACTGCTGATGTGGGCGCGACTGCGGGTGGGATTTTTAATGGACTGGGTAATTTTGCCAGTGCAATTGCACCCGTTCTGATCGGTTACATCGTGATGCAAACCCACAGTTTTAATTTAGGAATTACCTTCTTAGCAGCAGTTGCTGTGATTGGATCGTTCTTCTTGGTTCCTTTACTAAAACGTTATTAATTCAAGATATCTAGGAGTTAAAACATGACTACTCAACAATTCGAATCATGGTCACAGCCTGAAGGTACAAGCTTACAAGATTGGTTAAATACACGTATCGCACGTTTTGAAACACGTAAATATGATTTTGATGCCTTGAAGTTCCAAGCGGACTATGACCCCAAATATCGCCGTGCCCAAATGCGTTATATGGGCACAGGTGCAACAGGCGTAGTCAATGATGGCAACACCGTTCCAGCAGAAAACTTCACTTTTTCAACCATGGTTTTACCTCCGCAGTGCGAAGGGCCTTTGCATATTCATCATGATGTTGAGGAAGTGTTTTTTATGTTGCGTGGTGAGATTGACCTGTTTATCGAACATAACGGTGAGAAATTTCAAACCAAACTTAAAGAGCGTGATCTGATTTCAATTCCACCTGGAATTTACCGTGGCTTGTTTAATCCGGGTCAGGAAGATGCCTTGATGTGTGTGATGTTAGGTGCGGGTAAACCGACTATTCCGAACTATCCACCAGAACATCCATTGTCGCAAATCAAACGTTGATTGAATCGACAAAGCCCAGGTTTACAGCAAAAAAGGAATCCAGCCATGACATTGCTTGATCGATTAGCCAAATATCCAGTCAAAACCATTGTAGTAGATGGTCAAGTACACGCCTATCGTGAGGCGGGTCAAGGCCAGCCGTTGATTTTGCTACATGGGATTAGTTCGGGTTCTGCTTCATGGATCAATCAGCTCGATGTACTGAATCAGTCTTTTCGTGTGATTGCTTGGGATGCACCGGGTTATGGCTTATCGGAAGGTTTAAATACAGCGCAACCGAATGCAGAAGATTATGCACAACGTTTGTTGGGTTTAATCGATGCTTTGGCAATTTCGCAAGCCATTCTGGTTGGTCATTCCCTTGGGGCTTTACAGGCCAGTGCTTTTGCTCATCTTTATCCTGAACGTGTACAGACTTTGCTGATTGCCAATGTGGCACAAGGTTATCAACGTTCAGATGAGGAAAGCAAATCACAGGTTTATCAAAAACGACCAATGCTGTTGAAAAGCTTAGGTCATGCAGGCATGGCAGCAAGTCGTGGACCGCATTTAATTTATAAACAAGACGCTCAAGCTTTGGCTTTGGTCACAGCAGTGATGCAGGATTTGACCTTAGACGGTTTTACCCATGCATCGTATTTGCTGGCCTATGACGAAATTAGAAATTATTTAACAGATATTCGTGTTCCTTGCGTCGTGATTGCAGGCGATCAGGACCAAATTACATCTGCACAAGGTATTCAAGACCTTGCCGCAGAAATGCAATTGAGCCGATGTCATTTGATTACAGATGCAGGTCATCTGAGTTATGTCGATCAACCACAACAGTTTAACGACATTATTTTATCGGCACGTTAAGACTCAAACGAGAGAAAAATATGAGCTTCCAAGTTGAAGGAAAAGTAGCAGTAGTAACAGGTGGCTCGTCAGGCATTGGTTTGGCTGCTGTCGAAATTTTAGTTGCAGAAGGTGCCAAAGTGGCATGGTGTGGTCGGGATGAACAGCGTCTAGCAGAATCAAAAAATTATATTTTGGAAAAGTATCCGCAAGCCCATATTTTTACTCAAGCCTGCAATGTTTTAGACAAACAAGATGTAAAACGCTTTGCACAACAGGTCAATCAAAATTTAGGCAATGTCGACATGTTGATCAATAACGCAGGTCAAGGGCGTGTATCCAATTTTGAAGACACCCAAGATGAAGATTGGATGAAAGAAATTGAATTGAAGTATTTCAGTGTCTTGCATCCTGTTCGTGCATTTTTAGATGATTTAAAAAATTCGGCGTGTGGATCAATCACCAATGTCAATTCCTTACTGGCCTTGCAACCTGAACCACACATGATCGCGACTTCATCGGCACGCGCCGCTTTGCTGAATTTAACCCACTCCTTAGCGCATGAATTTAGCCAATATGGGATTCGGGTGAATTCAATTTTATTGGGCATGGTGGAGTCAGCACAGTGGAAACGCCGTTTTGAAACACGTTCAGATAGCCAAGCGTCATGGGAACAGTGGACAGGCAATATTGCAAAAAACCGTGGTATTCCAATGCAACGTCTAGGTAAACCTGAAGAACCAGCACACGCTTTGGTGTTCTTGGCTTCACCATTGGCATCCTATACCACGGGTGCAGCCTTGGATGTCTCTGGTGGATTTAACAAACATTTATAAGGTGTGCCCATGAAACAGTTGATGATGATTGGTTTCGGTGCAATGGCAGCAGAAGTGTACGCACATATGCCACAAGATTTACAGCTTAAATGGATTGTGGTGCCTGCACGCAGTGTTGAAAAAGTACAGGCACAAGTATCCGCTCAGGTACAGGTAATTAGTTCGATTGATCAATGCCTTGGCACGCCTGATTATGTAATCGAAGTGGCAGGCCAAGCGGCGGTAAAAGAACATACCCAAAAGGTGTTAGAGAAAGGATGGACTATTGGTCTGATTTCAGTGGGAACCTTAGCCGATAGCGAATTTTTCTCTCAACTGAAACAGACTGCGGAACAACACGATGCCCATCTACATCTTTTAGCGGGTGCGATTGCGGGGATCGATGGTATCTCTGCGGCAAAAGAAGGTGGTTTGGAAAAGGTTACCTATAAAGGCTGTAAAAGTCCGAAGAGTTGGCGTGGCAGTTATGCTGAACAATTGGTTGATCTCGATCAGGTCAGTGAAGCTATGGTTTTTTTTCGTGGTACAGCCAGAGAAGCAGCACTGAAGTTTCCAGCCAATGCCAATGTTGCAGCAACTATTGCACTCGCAGGTTTAGGCATGGATGAAACCATGGTTGAGCTTACGGTTGATCCAAAAACCAATAAGAACAAGCACACCATTGTGGCAGAAGGCGTGTTTGGTGAAATGACTATTGAATTGGTGGGTGTACCTTTGGCAAGCAATCCCAAAACCTCAACTTTGGCTGCGCTTAGCGTGATTCGTGCATGTCGCAATAGCGTTGAAGCAATTCAGATTTAAAAGGATTTGATCATGGTAAAGGAAATTTATATCGCAGGTGAATGGCGATTAGGTAAAGGCAATACGATTCAAAGTCTGTTTCCAGCAGATCAATCTGTAAATGCTGAAATTTCTACAGCGAGTTTAGATGATGTCAATGAAGCAATTGAAAAAGCAGATTTGGCATGGCGACAAGCAGGCTGGCGCAATAGCATGCCACATGAACGTGCACGTATTTTGTATAAAGTGGCAGAGATTATTGAAGCGCGTGTAGATGAGCTTGCAAAATTACAAACCCGTGATAATGGTAAGCCACTGGCTGAAACACGTGGTTTAGTGATGAGTGCAGCCGCGACAGCACGCTATGTTGCCGCAGCATGTGAAACGCTGAATGATGAACTCACCACACAACGTGCGGCTGACTTTATGACCATGAGTGTGCATGAACCTGTCGGTGTGGTGGCCGCGATTACACCGTGGAATTCACCGATTGCCAGTGAAGTTCAAAAACTTGCCCCTGCCATTGCTGCTGGAAATGCGGTGATCCTTAAACCGGCAGAGGCAACGTCTTTAATTGCCTTGGAACTCGCCAAAATCTTTGAACAAGCAGGACTGCCAAAAGGCTTACTCAGTGTTTTAGTGGGGCGTGGTTCTGTAATTGGTGATGCCATCGTAAAGCATCCTTTGGTCCGCAAAATTTCATTTACTGGCGGAACCACTACAGGGCGTCATTTGGCTCATCTTGCCGCAGATAAATTGATTACCACCTCATTAGAGCTTGGTGGAAAATCCCCTACGATTGTTATGCCTGATGCAGATATTGAATTGGCTGCTAAAGGTGTGGCTTATGGGATCTTTAGCTCCGCAGGACAAGCCTGTATTGCAGGTTCACGACTCTTCGTGCATCACAGTATTTACGATCAGTTCCTTAAGCGTTTGGTTGAAATTACCAAAGCTTTACGAGTGGGACATCCAGAAACAGCGGATGTACATTTGGGCTCTTTAATTAATCCAAAGCATTTGGCTTCTGTCGATGCCTATGTGCAATTGGCCAAGCAAGAAGGTGGTCAGGTTGTAGTGGGTGGTCAAGCGCTGACGGATGGTGATTTGGCGAAAGGAAGTTATTACTTACCGACCATCATCACGGGCTTAAATAATACTGCACAAACCTGTCAGGAAGAGATTTTTGGTCCGGTCTTGGTGGTGATGAAGTATCACGATGAAGCTGATTTAATCACCCAAGCCAACGACAGTTGTTTTGGGCTTGCAGCAGGAATCTGGACTGAAAACTACCGTAAAGCTTGGCAAATTGCACGTGCTTTGGAAGTTGGTACAGTCTGGATTAATACCTATAAAAAATTCTCTATTTCGGCACCGTTTGGTGGCTTTAAAGAAAGTGGTATCGGGCGTGAAAAAGGGCGTTTAGGTATTTTGTCTTATATGCAGCAAAAAAGTATTTATATGGGATTAAGCGAACAGCCAAATCCTTGGTGTGAATAATAAATTCATGGAATGAAAAAGTTTTTGAGGATTAAACAATGACAGAACGTGTAAATGTAGGCGAAGCAATCGCGCGTGTTTTAGAAGCACACCAAGTGGAAAGTATCTATGGGGTGATTTCAATTCATAACCTACCAATTGCAGATGCCGTAGGGCGTCGTGAAAAAATTCGTTTTGTGGCAGCGCGTGGCGAAGCAGGTGCAGTCACGATGGCAGATGGTCACTCACGCTTTAAAGGTTTAGGGGTTGCTTTGACCAGTACCGGTGCAGGTGCAGGCAATGCAGTAGGCTCATTGATTGAAGCGATGAATGCTGGGAGTCCTGTGTTGCATTTAACTGGGCAAGTTGAACGTGAATATCTTGATCGTGATGCCAGCTTTATCCATGAAACCAAAGATCAACTGACCTTCTTACGTGCTTCAAGCAAAGCTGCATTTCGTATTACCAGCCCAGACAATGCAGTGGGTGTAATTCGTGAAGCAATTCGTGTTGCAACCACAGTACCGATGGGGCCTGTAAGCGTTGAGCTACCGATTGATGTGCAAGCTGCAGAAATTGACTTGCCATTGAATTTAGGTCCTGTCAAAGCGCTTGAATT
The DNA here is from genome assembly GCF_011759595.1 of Acinetobacter sp. BIGb0196. Classification (NCBI taxonomy): domain Bacteria; kingdom Pseudomonadati; phylum Pseudomonadota; class Gammaproteobacteria; order Moraxellales; family Moraxellaceae; genus Acinetobacter; species Acinetobacter sp. BIGb0196. Next base: position 848,122 of record NZ_JAAOZA010000001.1, read on the forward strand.
ACCACAGGCTGAGCAAGTTGAAATTGATTTAATTGTTGAAGAAGTTAAAAAAGCCAAACGCCCCATCTTCTGGATTGGTGGTGGCACGTTAAATAGTGTTGATGAAGTGAAAGCCATTGCGGATCTTGGGATTCCTGTTGTTTCTTCTACCCATGCCCGTGGTGTGTTAGCGGATGAGCATCCACGCAGTTTAGGTGCATTCCATAACTCAGCAGGGGTTGAGCAACTGTTAAAAGAGGCTGACTTATTGGTGGTAGTGGGCTCGCGTTTACGCAGCAATGAAACCAAAACCTATTCGGTGCAGTTCCCTGATAATCTGATTCAGATTGATGCCAATCCAGTGGCGCAGCAACGTAATTATAAAGTTCGTAACTTCATTTGTGCTGATGCCAAAGATGTATTACAACGTGTGCTCACAGGGCTAAGCGGTATCTCAAAAGTTGATGCAGATTATGATGCAGCGGTTGTTGCAGCAAAACAGTCCGCTATTGAGGCACTGCGTACTCAGCTGGATCAATATGCACTGATCTGTGATCACTTACGTGCGGCACTGCCACAAGATGGCATCTTTGTACGTGACATTACCATGTCAGGCAGTACTTGGGGCAGCCGACTATTTCCAGTACAAGCACCGAATCAAAATATTCACTCACTTGCAGGGGCAATTGGTCTTGGTTTAGCCACGGCAATTGGCGCTTCGATTGCCAATCCAGATAAAAAAGTGATTGGGTTAGTGGGCGATGGTGGTTTGATGCTCGGTATCGGTGAGATTGCCACCATGGCGCAAGAAAATACCAACATGGTGCTGATGATCATGAACGATGGCGGTTATGGCGTAATGCGTGGTATTCAAAAGAATTACTTTGGTGGGCGTCAATATTTCAACGAATTGCATACCCCAGATTATAAAGTCTTAGGGGAAGCAATGGGAGTGAAAAGCTGGAAAGTGGGCAGTGCAGATGAGTTTAAAAGCGTGATTCAACAAGCAGTCGATTTTCAAGGGCCAAGTGTGATCGAATTGGATATGAATTCGATTGGACCACTGAACTTTGCAGGACCGCCGCAGAAAAAACTCTATTAAACCCAGTTGAACATTCGATGTTGGCATCGGATGTTCAGTAAATTCACCAGCAAATTTTTTTGCTCAAAATACAATAAAAACTATGTTTTATAGGTAAAACAAAAGTCCAGCAGGATCGTTGGAACACAAGGGAAGGAAGCAATTATGAAAAAGACAGCTATCGCGATACTACTTGCAGCATTGTATTTGGGTACCACATCCAATGTTTTGGCGCAAAGCTCAGCATTAGAATGGAAAAGTGAAGATGAGACGGACTCTATAAAATTGGGTGGCGTGGTGCGATTAAACCAACGCTATGAAAATTGGGAAGGACCGAATGATGGCTTTGGCAAACTCTATTTTGATATTTTTAGAGTCGATGTCAAAGGTAAATTTGACGATGCCTATTTTAATGCAAGCTACTTGTTTCAAGACCAAGAGAAACGCTCGATCGAAAAAGCCTACGTGGGCTACAATTTAGATCAACAGAATAGTTTAGAAGCCGGCTTTGTATATAAACCTTTTGCGATTTATCCTTATCCGCAAAATGGTTGGACTTACCATATCCCATTCTTTTTGGGCTATGGCAATAACATTGCGCCAGGTTTGAACTGGAATTTTCATAATCAGGACTGGGATGTAAAACTGGGCTATTACCCAGAAATGCTGGCAACCAATCTGCGCTATTCGCCCGAAATTGCCACTTATGATGACCTAGCCGACAATGCATTTCCAAGTCAAAAAGCTTATCAAAATGAAAAGCGCCATCAATTCAATACGCGGATTGTGCGCAAGTTAGACACCAAGGTGGGTAAGCAGGAAGTCGGGGTATCGGGGGCAATTGCGCAATTGCATAATAAAACCACCGATAAAAATGGCCAATATTACGCAGTGGGTGTGCATAGCGATAACAATTACAAACGCTTTAATTTACAAAGCTCTGTGATTCATTATCAATATGATGCAAAGAACCCTGACGGGGTCAATAATGATATGACTTTAATGGGGAATAATGGATTTACCCCTGCTTATTTTATTGCCTCTGAAGCGACAGTTGCCAGTTTAAATCTTGCCTATACCTTACCTATGCAAAATATGGGCAAACTCAAAGCGATCCGTTTCTACAATGATTATAGTTATATGGATAAGAAACGTGATGATTGGTCGGATTCTCAAATGAATACCACTGGGATGATGTTTATTGCGTCACCCTTTATGGTGTGGGCCGATTATACTTGGGGGAAAAATGCCAATATTATTGGTGGTGCAATGAATTCAACCGGTTTTAGCTCGACCGTTTCACCCTATAGTGACCAATGGTTGTATCGTATCAATTTAAACCTTGGATTTAGTTTTTAGAAAGCTGATTTGGGAATTGATTTGTTTGTTATGCCGATATTTACTGTGGCAATAACCGCTTTGTTGCACTTAGATTTAAACTCCGCTGGATGACATTTACTTATTATTTGAGTATTTGTCAAATGAGAATCTGTCAAAGCAGCGGATCGGCTATGTATGCAACAAAGCATGTTTATCGGATCAATTTTATAACTTCACAAGCGCATACGACGATCGGTTACGCTTGTTTTGCTAAGGCCATCAACGACTTCAATTGCTGAACTTCCAGTGGGGTGGCATGTTGTAATGGCTTTCTTGGTTCACCTACAGAAAAACCTAATTCATTTAAACCTGCTTTGACTGTTTTCGGTAGGCCGCCTTGTACAATAAAGCGCAACAAAGGCAATTGACGATAAAACAAGGCTTTGGCGTGGTCTAAATCACCATCTTTGACTGCCTGATATAACTGACTTGGTAGCTGACCGAGTAGATTTGGCGCCACAGTACACCAACCACTTGCCCCTGCACAAAATGCCTCAAGCGCTAAAGGATTACAGCCATTATAAAAGGGCAACTGTCCTTGAGATAATTCATGAAATTTATGCATGCGCTGAATATCACCCGTACTGTCTTTAACCATGCAAATATTCTCAATTTCTTGAAACATTTTCACGATCAATTCTGGTGACATATCTACGCCACTGGTTGCTGGGTTGTTATAGACCATGATCGGCAGTTTGGTCGATGCGGCAATTTGCTGATAATAATCATAGATTTCTTGATCATTGAGTTTCCAGTAAGATACTGGGATCACCATAATTAGATCAGCGCCAAGCTCCTCGGCTTTTTGGGCTTTTTGAATTGCCATCGCCGTTGTGAGTTCAGAAATTCCCAACATGACCGGGACACGGTGATTAACGACTTCGATACTTTTTTGTGCGACTTGTTGCCATTCTTGCCAAGATAAATAAGCACTTTCACCAGCACTGCCCAATGGCACAATCGCATTACATTGTTGTTCCAGCAGAGCATTTAATGTGATGGTCAGTGCATCCACATCGACAGTTTGTGTGTCTGGGTGAAATGGTGTGATTGGGTATGCAATAATGCCTTCTAATTTCATTTTCATTACTCCTCGATACAGTCCGCATGATTTTTTAAAGCTTTACGCGCATAGTAGGCAAAATTGACATTATTACGCTTGTTGGTAGAGACCCAGTCATGAGCTTCTTTTGCCAGTTCATGTGGGATAGGTTGAATTTGTCCAGCAGCCATTGCCAAAAGCTGAAGTCGGGCAGCGCGTTCAATTAAAATGGCTAAGTTGCAAGCCTCTTCAATGGTTTTACCTGCCACCAGCTGACCATGATGTGACAGCAGTACAGCGCGGTTTTTACCTAAGGCTTCTGAAATAAAAATACCTTCTTCATTGCCGACGGGGACTCCCGGCCACTCTTCCACAAAAGAACAGTCTTCATATAAAGCGCAGGTATCCATTTGTGCGATCGCTAAGGGCACACGGAGCATCGACAACGCTGCAATATGTGTTGGATGGGTATGGATAATGCAATTCACTTCAGGATGTTGTTTATAAATCCATGTATGAAAGCGATTTGCAGGATTTGCCATGCCTTGTTGATCAAGTGGCTTTAGATCTTCATCAACTTCCAATAAGTTTTGCGCGGTAATTTCATCAAAGCCGAGACCAAAACGCTGGGTGATAAAGCTATTGCCTTGCGTGGTACGACAAGTGATTTGTCCCGCTAAGCCAGCATCATGGCCGTGGTCAAATAAAATACGGCAGGTTAATGCCAACTTTTGTCGATCTGTGTAGTTTGAATCTTGAATAAATTGCTGCATATTTTGCTGCGCATTTTGCATCAATTGCTGTTTATCTAGTTGTGCCGTTTGCATAAATAAAACCTCTCGCTGAGTTGATTTTCACATCGCCTAAGTACAGAATAAAAATTCTGTGGATGGATTAAAATATCCAGTTTCTAAAACTTATATGGGCCAGAGAGTTATGCGTCAGCCTTGGAAAATTCGGCTACATTTAGAAGATCGTGAAGAAAAGACCCTTTTTTTAAAGTTGGCAAATCAGATTATTCAAGAGATTTTATCTGGCAGAATTACTCAGGCAACACGCTTGCCAGGTTCACGTACACTGGCGGATGAACTCGGGATTAACCGAAAAACCGTACAATCGGTATATGAAGATTTGGAGGCACAGGGTTGGCTGGTTTCAAAAGCTAGGCAAGGCACCTTTGTCTCTGAGAATTTACCGGATTTAAAAGCGCAGTCATCGCCTACACTCGAACAGGTCGATATCACACCAGTTTTACCAACTCAGGTGCTGATCAAAAATGATGGTGTGCCAGATAATCGGCTGATCCCGTATGAATTGTTTTCACGGGCTTATCGGCATGCATTGATTCAAGTAACACGTCATCAAACCATGGGATATGGAGATCCGCAGGGCAGTTTAGAACTTCGTCAAGCCTTATTAGAAATGTTGTCTATGGAGCGTTTTATACAGACCTCTATGGAAAACATTTGTGTGGTTCGTGGCAGTCAAATGGGGATTTTTCTAGCTGCGCGGGTTCTGGCTCAACATCAGTCTCAGCGTCATATTATTGTGGTAGAGCAATGGGCTTATCCACCTGCAGTGGAAACATTCCTGTCTAATCATTATCAAATTATTCGCGTGCGTTTGGATAAGCATGGTCTAGATACCGATCATTTAACTGAAATTTTGTCCAGCCATGCAGTTGCTGCGGTATACACCACACCTCATCATCAATATCCAACGACAGTGACGATGTCTATGGATCGAAGATTAAAGTTGTTAGAGCTGTCTAAAGCCTTTGATTTTTATATTATTGAAGATGATTATGACCATGAGTTTCATTATGACAGCCGCCCCATTCCGCCGTTAATTAGCTTACCAGCAGCAGACAAAGTGATTCATATCGGTTCTTTGTCTAAAGTGTTTGCGCCCAGTTTAAGAATTGGTTATGTGGTGACCAATGTGCAAATTATTCAGGCGATGAAACAAGACATTTTGCTGATCGATAAACAGGGCAATGCGATTACTGAATTGGCAATGGCTGAACTGATGCAGCAGGGTGAAATTAAGCGGCATATCCGTAAAATGCGTAAGATTTATCAGCAACGTAGAGACTTTGCTGTGAGGGCTTTTCAGCAGACTTTTGAGGAGTGGGTTGAAATAGCCCCACCCGCAGGCGGCATGGCGTTGTGGGTAAAGTTTAAGTTACCTTTTCAACAGCAGTTTTTAACGGTTTTAAAACAATTACATATTGATTCTGAATATGATTTTGGTTCGGAATGGCATCATTCTGATCACAGTTTCTATATTCGTTTTGGTTTTGCAGCCCTGACCGAATTGGAAATCCGTCAAACTGTTGAAAAGTTGTACCAGGTTTTTGTGAGCTGATGATGCTCAAGAAACTTAGAAAGTATTTTGAATCTTGTTGAACTGACTTTAGAACGGTTTAAGCAAAAACCAGAAGCATTGTGTTTCTGGTTTTTTATGGATTAATTTAAAGCCATACGATATTCAATGACCCCTGGTTTTTCAGCGATCCAGTCATAGAGTTTTTGCGCAGTTTGATTGCTTTGTTGAGTATGCCAATACAAGCGCGCGCAGGGTTGAACAATCGCTTGCTGTTGTACATATTCAATCAGGCGCTTGCCTACATGTTGACCTCTTGCCTGTGGAGAAACATATAAGTCTTCTAGATAGCAAAAGTTGGCCTCGGCCCATGTCGAGCGATGGATCACGTAATGTACAAAGCCGAGAACATGCTCAGCTTGTTTAGCAACAGCACAATATATCGGTTCTTGATCATCAAAAAAACGTTGCCAAGTGGTTTGCGTAACAGTATTGGATAAAGCCACTTTGTAAAAGTCTTGATAAGCCAGCCAATACTCCACCCATTGTTTATAGTCTTGTTGTGCAACAGGCACAATTTGAACCACTAAATTTTCCACAGGTATTCTCCAGTCATCGGGAAAGAAAGAGGAGAAATGAGTTTAAGTGTGATTGTGGTATTGAAATAAGATACACTTTGAGTATTTTTAACAGTACCAGTTTTACTTATGGCGACAGCAGCATCGGCTTATTTCCCCCATTTGATCTTGCCTAAAGGGGTGATTAAAGAGGGGTTATATAGCGTTTTACGTGATGCAATTTTGGATGGTCGCCTGGCTTCTGGAACCAAACTGCCCTCTAGTCGTGTCTTGGCGGAAATGATGTCGATTTCTAGAAATTCAGTCTTGGCTGCAATGGATCGTTTACTGGATGAAGGCTATGTTGTGACTAAGCCGAGCTCTGGTACTTATGTCGCAGAGCTGATTCCTGACCAATTAATTTCTATACAAGAGATAGCGACAGAATCTGCATCTGACATCTGTCACAAGCTAAATATTAATCCGCATATCGCAAATTTATTACCTGCTTGGCAGAAACAAAATGTATCTGGGCAGGGTGAAAAAATATTTCATGTTGGTGTTGGCTGTACCGATTTATTTCCACATTTGCTTTGGGGGAAATTATTGGGGCGTGCTTGGCGTCAGTCTCATCAGCAATTGGGTCAGTTTCATGATTGTCGTGGCTATTTGCCTTTACGTCAGGCTATTTGTGATTATGTTCGTTCTACGCGGGGGCTAAAATGCGATGTACAACAAATTTTGATTGTAAATGGTACCCAACAAGCGATTCACCTTGCAGCTTATGCATTATTACAACCTTTGGATCAGATCTGTTTAGATGAGCCTGGCTATGATGCCGCTTTAAATATTTTTCGGAGTTTTGGCATTCAAGTTCATCCTGTATCAAGTGATCACGAAGGGATGAAAATTGCTGAGATTATTCAGCATTATTCCAAAAGTAAATTCATCTATACCGCACCCTCTCATCAGTTCCCTTTAGGTGGAACACTCAGTTTAAGTCGACGGTTGGCCCTATTGGAATGGGCAGCGAGTCAGCAAAAATGGATTTTTGAAGATGATTACAACAGTGAGTTTAGATATGGAACGCACCCAATTCAAGCCTTACAGGGCTTAGACCAACAGCAAAGAGTGATCTATTCGGGTACTTTTTCTAAAATGATGTTTCCTGAGTTTCGACTTGGATTTATGGTGGTTCCAGAATCGCTGATAGAAACATTGAGTCTGGCAAAATATTATACCGATACGCGGAGTGCTTATTTAGAACAAGCGGCTTTGGCTTTGTTTATCAAAGAGGGGCATTATGCACGCCATGTACGTAAAGTGCGTAAAGCTTGCCAAGAACGTCAACAGGCATTAATTGCTGCGATTCAACAGTTTCTTGCAGATGTATTGACTGTTCAGCCAACCGACTCAGGGATTCATGTGATTTGTTGGCTAAAAGCCCCATGGACTGAGCAAAGCTTTATTGATCAGTGTCTTGCTATTAATCTGGCTGTTCAGCCTTTATCTCGCTACTGTCAACAGCCTTATGAAAAAGCTGCGGTATTGTTTGGCTATGCAGCGCATACTCCAGATGAGATTAGCATGAATATTCAGAAGCTGGCGCAACAGATCAAGCAGACCTAATACGGCTTCCTGTTTCATCTTCTATATTTCTTCATTTCCTATATAAAGCGCTAGCTGGTCTAGCTGTATAAGCATTGATGATAATTGTTGTACATCTGTTTATGTAATGTTATAACATAACAATAAATTACAATTCGGAATCCATGATGCGTCACCATACTTTAGCAATCGCTATTTCTTTACCGGTCTTTCCTGCATATGCGATTGAAAATAAACAGCTGACTGTACTTCCAGTGATTCGAGTAAATGCCGAAAATGATCCATTTATCAATCAAAGTATCATTGTAGAAAATAGAAATGCAGATAATAAAACTTTAGGTGATGCTTTAAAGCATCTTTCAGGGGTACAAAGCAGCGCTTTTGGTCCCAATTCAGGTGCGCCTGTGATTCGCAGTTTAAGTGGAAACCGGGTGCAGATTTTGGAAAATGGTCAGTCTATTTATGGAATGAATAGTATCAGCGGCAATATTAATATCCCTTTTGATCCTTTATTCACTCAATCTGTTACTGTCAATAAATCTTCAGACAGTGTGCGTTATGGTGGTAATGCCATTGGCGGAAGTGTGAATATTGATTCTGGTCTAATCGATACAGCGATGCCGAATAAAAGTTCTCAATTAGAGCTTGTAGCGAAAAAGGGCTGGAATGATTTTGATGCCAAAGGTTTTAAACTCAATCTCAATAACCAAAGTAACTTTTCTACCAATTTATTGTTTTCTAGCCAAGATATGTCAGCTTATAAAATTCCGGGAGAGGGTAAAGCGAGCGTATGTAATAGTGGTGTATTTCCAGCGACGGGTGGGGTAAATACAGCATTGGCAGATGCTTGCCAAAAAGAAGCACGCATTCAAAAAAATTATAATACTGCATCACAGCCTTATATTGACCAATTTATGACGGAAAATCCCGATTGGGCAGATGGTTCATTTTCCTTCTATACAGATAAACCTACCTCAGTTTGGAGTGGAAAAACCTATACCAATCCAGTAAACCCTAAATATGTACCCAATACCCAGCAATATACTGAAAACAAAATTAATAAAGATGTCACACCCAACTATAAAAACAAGCTGGGCAATAGCTATTTAGACAATCAACACTTTGCGATTGGAAGCACTTATTTTCTCAACAATGGACGTATTGGGCTCAGTGCTGATTCAAAAAAAAGTGAATATGGGGTACCCGGATTTTCTCTTGAAAATAAATCTTTTCAATCTACCAGTGACAGCATACCAGTCGGGGTGAAAACAGATCAGCGAAGATATGCCTTAGACAGCGAGTTTAATTTTAGCCCGTTGTTATTGAAACAAATACAATTTGATGTGAGTAAGAGCGTTAATACATCAGGGGAATATTTAGGATCAAAAATGGCCAATAACTATAAATTTGATACCCAACAGGCTGAATTATTACTGAAGCATAGACCTGTTGAATTTTGGAATGGTTTTATTGGCTTTAATCAGATTGATCGTAAAGTGGTAGGACATGGAAATTTACGTTATTTACCGAATATCAATACGCAAACACAAGCCGTGTTTATCAAGGAAAAATTAGACTTTGATTGGCTAGAACTCGATGCTGGTTATCGTAACGAAAAGGTTGAACATAAAATTCAAAAAAGTGATTTTGTACCATCCAGAAATTCACCGAATACAAAACTCACCGATACAAAATTTAATCTTGAAAGCTACAGTTTCGGTTCATACCTAAAATATAATGATCTATTGGGTTTAAAGTTGCGTTATTCAGTGTCAGATAGAGCGCCTGAAATTAATGAACTTTATGCCAGCCATCCACATTATTCAATTATGTTACAAGAAGAAGGTAACCAAAAACTCAAAGAAGAAAAATCCAAAAATCTTGAGTTAACAGGTCTGTTCAATTATAAAAATTTTAATTTTGAAGCGACTGTATATAAGATGAAATATGACAAGTATTTGTATTTGACCCATTCAGGGGCACAAATACGTAATCGCTTGCCACTTAAATATTGGACCCAGACAGATGCTGAAATTACTGGATTTGAAATTGATTTAAAACAAAAGTTTGAACTCAATCAGTATGGCAATCTTTTGATCTCTGCTTTTGCTGACTTGGTGAAAAATAAAAACCTTAATCCAAACAAAACCAGTTTGGCAAATGATGGAAATTACTTACCCAACATGCCAACGAACCGTTATGGGCTAAACCTTGAATGGAATAAAAATGATTGGTCAGCACGCTTATCCAATATTTACTATGATCAAGCTCAGTATTTAGGCAAAAATGTGTCTAAAGAAATTCCATTGCCGTCTTATAACTTGCTGGATCTACAAATTCAGAAACACTTCAAATTACAAAATGCCAATTTTGATGTTTTCCTCAATGGATCTAATTTGTTAAATGAAGATGCACGACCACAGAACTCGCCATTAAAATATATTGCACCACTTCCTGGGCGTGGGGTACAGCTGGGTATAAGTATGAAAATTTAATCGCTTAACTTTTGTTGGTTAAGTTTTTATATGTTGGGTCTTAACTTAAGATTTATTATCGGGGTCAATAAGTTGCTGTTGTTGAGAAGACTTCAAGCAACGTGTTGGCCCCTTTTATTTTGATAGATTGAGAATGAAAAATTGATGTCAACAGACCCTAAAATTAATTTAAAAAATAGCTGTTAAAAATAGTCTATTCGATTTAATCATTACAGTTTGATTTATTGCAGCATCAATTTTTTAACATGCAATAGCAGCTTCACGTTCAAAAATAGATTCAACACTTTCAAATGCCAAATGACAAGCATGGTTTTGATATTGTCGAGCATAACTGTTTACTGCACTTTCAAGCACTTGTAAAAAATCATTATAATTCTGTTCAAAGTCTAATAAGTCGAGTAAGTCTGATTTTTTGCTGTTATGGCAGTTATATTTTTGAATAAAATCAAGCATTAATTTTTGAATAGGGGCATGGGTAAAATAAATTAAATAAGTTGCTGCCGAACCACAATGCAAACAACCTTGTTCAAGATAAATTTCTTCACTGTTTAACCAGCAGCATTGTAAGGTAAAAAATGCTCGAATCGCTTCAGTCGCTAAAGTAGGCTGTTCCAAAGTGTTCACCAATTTTTCATATAATGAAATTGATAATCATTATCAATTAAATTTTGCAAAAAGTCTATGTGATAATTGGTAAATTTTTTAAGTGTTGCTGTGAAATAACGGTACAAATTGATGTTTTTTAATGAGATGGTTTTAAAATAATGAAATTAATTGTTATATTATATCATAACGTTTAATTTGTTGTTTTTTCTATGTCTATTCCTTCGCAACGCTTACAAGCGATTGATGCATTACGAGGCTTGGTGATTTTGATTATGATGGTTGATCATGTCAGAGAAACTTTTTACCTCCATCATCAAGTTCCAGATCCAATGCTGATTCCAGGCACAGAAACGTCACTTTTCTTTAGCCGAATATTGGCCCATTTATGCGCTCCAGTATTTATTGTTTTGACAGGCTTATCCGCCTATCTCTATCAAGCTAAAAATAATAGTCTAGCGATGACACGTGAGTTTTTGATTAAACGCGGATTATTTCTGATCTTTCTTGAGTTGGTGGTGATCAATTTTGCATGGACTGGCAAGTTCCCACCTGATGTGATTTATCTACAAGTGATTTGGGCGATTGGTTTAAGTATGCTGGCGTTGGCAGCTTTAATTGGATTGCCACAAAAATTATTATGGATAATCAGCATTGTGATTATTTTTGGGCACAATGTGCTTGATCAAGTGTCTTTTGAAAATGTACCTTTCATACAGAATTTATGGTTCATTTTGCATGAACGGGGCTGGATTGAGTTTGGCAATCTGATTCGTATTCGAACCTCTTATCCTGTTTTACCTTGGATTGGTGTGATTACTTTAGGATATTGTATTGGTTCAAGTGTTTTTGCTTCATCTCAACAAAACCAATCAAGAAATACAAAATTACTCATTTTTGGTTTTTCCAGTATCGCTTTATTTTTGCTTTTAAGAGTGATCAATGTATATGGAGATCATGTATGGACGGTCATGCCGACATGGACTGAAACATTCATGAGTTTTATGAATCTAACCAAATATCCACCATCTTTATTTTTCATTTTATGGAACGTTGGTATTGGACTGGTTCTTTTGGTCTGTCTGCAAAAAATCGAAACAAAACCTTGGATCAAACCCTTGATCATATTTGGTTCTGTACCAATGTTTTTTTATATTGTTCACTTATATGTTTTAAAGGCTTTATATTTGCTCGTGGTTGCCTTTTTTGGGAAAAATCATGGAGATTATTTTGGTGTCGATTCGGTGTCTACATTGTGGTGGATTGCGATTATTCTCAGCATAATTTTATATCCTTTAATGGTTAAATTTTCTGATTACAAACATAAAAACAAACATATCGCTATTCTTAAATACTTATAAGATAAGTTAAGTATTGTTTTTATTTAAAAGCATATCTAGCATCTAAAATAGTGATGTCCAGTAATGATGGATATCACTATTTTTTTAATATTTTTGAATGCTTAACCTAGTGCTGAACAGCCTAAAGACGACTTGGACTGTATTAAAGCTATTTCATGTTCAATATTTTAATTTATTTTTCACCTTTTATTTATAGCCTGTCTTTATCGAGATGTCTTTATAGGAATGATACTATCATTTAAGGACAACCTTGAGCCAAAGCATATTCACTTGATTGACAAGATCTGCATGGATCATTATTTTGATTTTATTAGTTCCTTTTTGGAACTTGTTATTTTGAGATAAATTCTTGAGGTGAACCATGTCTATATCAGCGGTGAAAGAAAAATCAAAGCAAAAAACACCTGCATCATTTCCAGTACGTCGTATGGATTATGAGTTTCAGGATATGCCCAAGTATTGGTGTAATGACGAACCTACCTTTACTCATTACTTCACAGGTCTATCAACACTTTTTCCAGAAGGTGAATCGTACTTTGTCCGTTCAGTGCGAGCCTTACGTAAAAAAATTAAAAATAATCCACAATTAGACCGTGATATTGGAGCCTTTATTGGACAAGAAGCCATGCACTCTAAAGAACATCATGCTTTTCATGTCAGTGCACAACAATATGGTTTAGATCCGGAATCTTTAGAAAAAGTCACAGGGATCATATTAAAAGCAATTGAACGTACTTTTCCTAAAAAGTGGAATCTCTTGGTGACTGTGGGTCTAGAACATTACACCGCAGTGTTGGTGGTGGAGATGATGAAAGATGTCAATGAATTGATGACGGATGAAAGCATTCGTAATTTATGGTTATGGCACAGTGTTGAAGAAACCGAACATAAGGCTGTGGCTTATGACATGTATGAATACTTATATGGAAAGGGCTTAGCTGCTTATATTCCTCGCGTTGCGATTTTCACGTTTAGTCTGGTTTTGATTACTGCATTGTCGAGTGTTTATCAAGTTGTGCTGTTAAAACGCGATCGCCAATTATTAAATCTAAAATCATGGCGCAAATTTGCTCAGCATGGTGTGGAAAAATATAAAGTTTTTATTCCTAAATTTATAGATTACTACCGTTTTAATTTCCATCCCAATGATACGGATGAGTCTGAAATCGTGGCAAAAACCAAAGTAAAAATAGGCCTATCTGAAACGCCTCATCATTTACCATCATAACTCTGAGGAAAGAATTATGCGATCTGAAGCATCAAAAGCAAGTTGGGCAATGATTCCTCGACAGGTTAAATTTGAATGGGAGCACTCGCCTTTACACTGGATACCACAAGACCCATTGGCAAGTCATGGTGTCAATCATTTTAGTTTTACCTTGGTTCGAGGAGAGTATTTTTTCTGTCGAATGTTCAATAAAGCTTTACCTTTTATTCATGATGAAAAACTTAAGCAAGATGCCAAAATTTTCATTCGACAAGAAGCCATTCATTCACAAGCGCACAAGGATTCAATCGAAGAATATTTGCTACGTTATGGGGTGGATGTGGAGAACCAATATAAACGAGTTGTTGGCTTATTTGATCGGTTACTCGCGGACAAACCTTTGGGTTTTAACTTACCTAAAGTCTGGCAGCGACCTTGGTTAAATGCGCGAGTTGGGTTAGTGGCCGCGGCTGAACATTTTACTGCAGCAATTGGTCAATATGTATTAACCCGTTCAGATTGGCAGGCACGTGGTGGAGATCCTGTGGTAAGTGACTTGTTTACTTGGCATAGTGCTGAGGAAGTTGAGCATCGTACGGTTGCTTATGATGTTTATCAGCATATTTCAGGGAGTTATTTATTACGTGTTGCGGTGATGGCTGTGACCGCTCCTATTTTTACCTATCTCATGGCGGCTGGTACTGTACAACTGGCTCAAGATGATCCCGCTATTCCACAAAACCAAAAAAGCTTATGGCAACCCGCTTTTTGGAAAGCTTGGCATCGTTCTGATTTAAATGGCTATATACCAGGACCAGTGTGGTTTTTTAAGACCAGTTTACGGTTTTTTAAGCCCAACTATCATCCCTATTACGAAGCTTCAACTGAACTTGCTCAAGCCTACTTGGCACAGTCAGCAGGGGTGCTTGCATATCAGCAAAAAACTGAAACTGTTCCGCGGGTGGTTTCATGAAGCATTTTGATAAGACCAAGCTATATGTTCATTCAGGAAATATCTGTTTGGCTGCTTACCATTGGGGCAGCTTAGATGTTGATCAAGATACTATTGTATTGATACATGGTTATCCAGATTCTGCTGAAGTCTGGCACGCGGTGGCACAATATTTAGCCCCTCATTTTAATGTGGTTGCTTATGATGTACGTGGTACAGGATTATCTGATATTCCACAAACAACAGCAGATTATGCTTTTGAACATTTGATCGAAGATTTATCCCAAGTGATTAAAGCAGTGAGCCCACATCAATCGGTCCATTTGGTTGGACATGATTGGGGCGCTTTACAAGGTTGGGAAGCGGTATTGGCTGACCGATTAAAGTCTCAAATTGCGTCTTATACTGCATTGGCGCCAAGTACAGATCATGTAGGGTGGTGGTTTCATCGCCAGTTGGCCCAAGGTAACTTACAAGGCTATTTCAACGTGATTAAGCGAGTGTCAGCATCAAGTTATATGGCAATGTTACAAATCCCTGTACTTCCTGAACTGACTTGGCGTTTAGGTCTTGGCAAAGTATGGCCAAAACTGGTGGGGTATTTAGAAAAAACCTCAGTTGATAAGAGCCCGACCCAACTTCGCAATGCCATCAGTGGTTTAGGTCTATATCGTCAAAATTTAACCAAAGCATTATTCAAGCCGACAGGTCGAACCACAACCATTCCTGTGCAAATGTTATTGATGAATCAAGATCCATTTGTACCGCTTGCTTTAAGCCGTGGGATGGAAGAGTGGGGGGATGATATTCGCTATAGCGAAGTTTCGGCAGGGCATTGGGGGATTTTAAGTCAACCACAGGCAGTGGCGGATAAGATTCAGCAATTTGTGCAACTGTTTTTAGTCAATAAAGCCATAGCTATCGTTTAAGAGACGGATCAAATAGCCCAATCAACGATGATGGTGCTGTTTGATCCAATAGATGTTGTCATCGAAGCATGGTGTTAAATGACAGCTTTAAATTTATTTGCTGCCTAAACGATGTCCTGATTTAAAACCATTTTCATGCGCAAAAAATACAATAGATAACCCCAATAATGATAATGCGATGATACAAACAAAGAATGAGTCTATTCCTACATTTTGCAGTAGGATGCCACCTAAAATACCGCCCCCTGCAACAGCAAGATTAAACACCGTCACCAGCATGGATTGGGCAATATCCACATTTTCATCTGCGACATCTGCCAGCGCAGTTTGTAGTAGAGTTGGTGCACCGCCAAAAGTCATTCCCCAAAGTACGATACCTAGCATCACAAGCCAGATGTGATGACCGCTCAAGCCCATGAAAAGAGCAGCGATGGCAAAGCCTGTTAAACTGATTAGGGTTAATTTGCGTAATGATCTATCGATCCAAATCCCTGTAATCCAAATGCCGAATATTGAAGAAAGACCAAAAATAAGAAGAATAAGATCAATATGCTCACTCAGCTGTACAGCAGACAAATAAGACGAAATAAACGTATAAAGTATGTTATGTGCCAAAATCCAAACAAAAATAACCGCCAAAATTGTGCCTATACCGGGGTGTACCAAGACCTTGAGAATGGATTGTTGTTTGCTCGCGGGTTGTCCAGCCAAATGAGGGAGGCTTATTTTTATCCAGATGATCAGGATTAAAGCAAGTCCTGAAATCACCCAGAAAACCCCACGCCAGCCAAACAGATTGCCCAATCCAATAGCTAAAGGCACACCCATACATAATGCAATGGGTTGACCGACCCCAACGATCGCCATCGCTCTGCCTTGTAGATGGGCAGGAACTAGACTTCGAGCATAACCCGCCAAGATACCCCAGATAATTCCAGCTGACATTCCCGCAATAAATCGTGAAATCAGGATGACAATATAGCTGGAAGATAGCGCTGTTAGACTATTGAAGACAAACAAGCCTGTGATTGCCAATAACAATAAAGGTTTTCTTGACCAACTCCGTGTTGCAGCAACCACAGGGATCGCCGCAATGACCGATCCTAGGGCATAAACTGAAATCATTTGCCCTGCTAAAGCTTCAGACACCTCTAAGTCATGACTGATCAATGCCAATAAGCCCGCAGGTATGATTTCCGTCATAATGGTAATAAAACCTGCAACCGTAAATGCCAATAATTTCCATATCGGTAAGCTGGGCGCAGATCGGTTCTGCTCTGATCTGTTGTTGAACTGATTCATGCGCTATACCTCTGTGTATGATTGACAGAAAGTTCATCTCGTTTAAGGAATATAGGCATCACAAAATTTTGAAGATCAATATTCATTGTAGACTCCATGTTGTCATTTATATTGGAATGATCGTTCCATTTTTAGGTAAATAAAACCCTCAGCATTGCAAATTAGCCAGTCTGCTAAGGGGGAAACTAAAAATTAATACAAGGTATTCAGTGCGACTTCAGCAACATTCTCTAGATATTGCTGACGATTTTCTGCGCTACAGCCTTTGCTTAAAACGCGAATGCCTTGAATGGTATTCACGAAAAAAAGTGCTAAGGCTTGCGGAGAACTATGTAGGGTGATTTCACCAGATTGCTTTCCTCTGATCATGAGCTGTTCCAGTGCGTGCTGTAATCGTTCAAAGTTGTACGTGACAGATTCTGCAGTCTTTTGATCGTGTCCTGCTAACTCCAAACAGGCATTGGCCATCAGGCAACCCCGATGTTGCGGATCATTTAATTCATCTTCAATGATACGAGATAATAATTGTTGCATGATACTTTTGACTGATCCATCACTGGATAACAAATCAATATTTGATTTACTGATCAGGCGTTGATAGCGAGATAAGGCTTGTTGGTATAGCTGCTCTTTATTTTTAAAGGAACTATATAAACTGCTGCGTGAGAGTCCAGTTTCCTCAACCAAATCTTGAATTGATGTCGCTGCAAATCCTTTACGCCAGAAAACTTGCATAACTGCATTTTCAACTTCTTCAGGATCAAACTCTTTAGTACGCATAATGTTAATTTATACTGGAACAATCGTTCCTAATGCTTTATACAAACAATCAATGGCTGTCTAATGATAATTCAACAGTATGGGGAGATTTGAGTTTGCTTTATTGAATTAAGCCAAGATATAAGTCAACCTGTCAAAAAAGCTCAGACACAAGAATATAATTTCTTTTAATGAATATTTTTAATTAAATCAATTGCATGAGAAAATAAATTATTTAATTATAAAAAGCTTGCAATGCCACACCTTACCTTCAAAGTTTAAATAGCTTTGCGTAGGCGATGCCTCACTTTTCGTAGGGATTGCCAAACCTTGCGCTGCAAACAAAGCAGTGCTTTGTTTTTGCTCATGTTGGGCGAGAGGTACGTCCTGTACCCCCGCCCAACGGCGACATCCATGTCGCCTCACGGTAGAATCACCATCTATAATTCAAAAGTAAAAAAAATGAATTGATAACCAACAGTTTCTAAAAGCACATACAAAAACATAAGTTCATTTCTGATCAATGACTTGATAGAAATCACTTGTATGAATAATTAGGGGGGTGACTATAGACATTAAAAAACCACGCTCTTGGAGGGCATGGTTTTTAGTTGATCTATAAGAGATAACTAAATATTTAAACTTTAGCTTAAAACTTTTTAGTGAGCGAAAAAGTGAGGGTGGAATCAATTGGATTTGAAACTTTGGCATTGGGATTGCCATTGCTGTATTTTTGATAATATCCGTCTTTGTCCCATGCTTTGCTATAACTTAAACTGGAAGATAAGCCATAAGGCAGCGCTTTGTTAATGGCAACACTGGCATCTTGAAAGCTTGCGGCAGAAAAGTTTTTTATACGTTGATTGCCATAATGCATATTCAGCGACCAACCTTGAGCGATGGGTTGTAACCAATTCACATCTAAATAGCCTGAACCACGAGAGTGCTTATTGGAACCAATTGCTAAAGTATCAGAATTATTGCCAAAATAATCTTGGGTATAAGTGATTGCATATTTAACACTCAGCGGACCATAGCTGATTTCTGGAATAATTTCACCATAATCAAAACGGGTAGAACCTGTTTCAGCAGTGGTTTTTGCCCCAGGATAGTAGTAATAAGCGACTTTAGTACCCAGATTTAACTGACCGAAACTACGGCTATAACCAGTATAGACGTCCCATTCAACATTGGTATCACGGATGAAGTCATCACTCACAGTAGAAGCCCAAGTTCCTACATAAAAACCATTGGGATGAGCATAATCAAATCCGCCTTGTACAGCAGGGTTGCCCCAGGTCTGTTGAAAACCACGTGAGATATATTGGCTGGCTAGTGTCAAATTTGCACTATACGGAGACGGCGTTTCTACTCCAGATTCATTGGCATGTAGGGTTTGAAAAAATAAACTCAAAGGGATGGTCAATAATAATTTTTTTCTCATTTTATTCGTCCTTGAAAGATGCGACACACTCAGTCAAAACTGAGGTGTCGCTAAAATATGAATACTTTTACACGATCGGACGTAAAGGCGCTTTGCGCACAGGTGCTGTGCCAGCTTTGTAATAACCCGCTTCAGAACGTGGCAATTTTTTGCCACGAATTTGATCTGCGATTTTTTCAGCGATCATAATCGTTGTGGCATTTAAATTTCCAGTAATGATCAGCGGCATAATCGAAGCATCAATAACGCGCAAGCCTTGTAGACCGTGTACACGACCTTGACCGTCAACCACTGCCATTTCATCTTCACCCATCTTACAACTACATGAAGGATGGTAAGCAGTTTCAGCATGGTTGCGCACGAAATCATCCAGTTCAGCATCAGTTTGCACCTGTTTTCCAGGACTGATTTCATCGCCACGATATGCATCTAATGCAGGCTGTTGCATGATTTCACGGGTGATACGAATGGCATCACGGAATTCACGCCAGTCTTGCTCAGTCGACATATAGTTGAACAGAATACTTGGATGTTCAAATGGATCTTTAGATTTCAGCTTAATTCGACCACGAGCTGGTGAGCGCATAGAACCAACATGCGCTTGGAAGCCGTGTTCTTTCACTGCATTACTGCCGTTATAGTTAATCGCAACGGGTAAGAAGTGATATTGAATATTCGGCCAGTCAAATTCATCTGAGCTGCGGATAAATCCGCCTGCTTCAAACTGGTTGCTTGCGCCAATACCAGTCCCATTAAATAACCATTCAGCGCCAATTGCAGGCTGGTTAAACCATTTTAAAGCGGGGTAGAGTGAAACAGGCTGTTTACATTTGTATTGTAAGTACATTTCCAAATGGTCTTGTAAGTTTTCACCGACACCCGGTAAATCATGTACAACATCGATGTCCATTGATTTAAGGAAGCTACTTTCACCAACACCCGAACGTTGTAAAATTTGTGGTGATGCGATAGCACCCGCACAAAGCAAGACCTCACGGTTTGCACGTGCTTGTGTGAGATTGGTTTTATCCGCACCGATGATATATTCCACACCAATCGCTTGTTTTTGATTAAATAAAATTTTATTGGTGGTGGCATGGGTCACGATCGTTAAATTAGGACGACCTTTTGCCATGTCTAAATAACCACGTGCGGTACTAGAGCGACGGCCTTTTGGCGTCACAGTACGATCCATTGGACCGAAACCTTCTTGTTGATAACCATTTAAGTCATCTGTACGTGGATAGCCTGCTTGTACACCTGCTTCAACCATGGCATGGAACAAGACATTGTTGCCATTTTTAGGGGTTGCCACAGATACAGGGCCATTGGCGCCGTGGTAGTCATTACCACCAATATCACGGGTTTCGGATTTTCTGTAATATGGTAAGCAGTCTGCATAGCTCCATTCTTCTAGCCCTTTGAGCGTCGACCAGTTATCTAAGTCCATTGCATTACCACGGATATAACACATCCCGTTAATCAATGAGGAACCACCTAAACCTTTACCACGGCCGCATTCCATACGGCGATTATTCATATGTGGTTCAGGATCAGTGAGATATGCCCAGTTGTAACGGCGTCCTTGTAGTGGGTAGGCCAACGCTGCTGGCATTTGAGTACGGAAATCTAAACGGTAGTCTGGGCCACCTGCTTCCAAGAGTAAAACAGTAACGTCTTTGTCTTCAGTTAAACGTGTTGCGAGCACATTTCCGGCAGATCCTGCGCCGATGATAATGTAGTCATATGCTTGAGTAGTCATAATTATCCTTTTTGTATTTTTTAAAAGTGCCAATGCAATCAGGTGATGACATGGCACATAGGATTGATATACGGAGAAAGTGTGAGTGCATTAAAAAATGCTTTGATACTCACCTAACTCAACTTGAACTGATTTGATACGGGTGTAATGCCCAAGTGTGGTTAAACCATTTTCACGACCGACACCTGATTGCTTATAGCCACCCACTGGCATTTCAGCAGGGGATTCGCCCCATGTGTTGATCCAGCAAATACCTGCTTCGATTTGATGAATAATACGATGTGCTTTGGTGATGTCTTGTGTTACAACACCCGCTGCTAAACCAAAAGTGGTGTCATTGGCACGACGAATGACTTCTTCTTCAGTTTCATAACTGAGAATGCTCATGACAGGGCCAAAGATTTCTTCTTCAACAATGCGCATATCATCTTGGCAGTCACTGAAAACTGTCGGTAACACATAAGCACCTTGCGCCAATTCAGCTTCTGTCGCACGGCCACCGCCAATGAGCAGTTTGGCACCTTGTTGTTTGCCTGACTCAATGAAAGACAAGACTTTTTCCATATGCGGGAAGCTGGTGAGTGGACCAAAGTTGGTTTGCTCAGCCATTGGATCGCCGATACGGATCCGTTTTACCCGTTCTACAATAGCGGCTTCAAAATCTGCCAACAGTGCTTTTGGAACAAAGACACGTGTACCATTGGTACAGACTTGACCTGAACTAAAGAAGTTTGCCATCACCGCAATGTCTGCTGCACGATTGAGGTCAGCATCATCACAAATAATTAAAGGGGATTTACCGCCGAGTTCCATGGTCACTTCTTTGAGTGTAGAACCTGCGGCACTTGCCATAACTTTCTTGCCTGTTTCAACACCACCAGTGAAAGAAATTTTTTCAATAATTGGATGTTCAGTTAACCATTGTCCAATCTCACGGCCTGCACCTTGTACCACGTTAAATACGCCATCTGGTAGTCCAGCTTCAGTATAGATTTCAGCAAGTTTGAATACGCTCAGCGGTGTGGTTTCACTTGGTTTAAAGATCATGGCATTCCCAGCAGCTAGCGCAGGGGCAGATTTCCATAATGCGATTTGAATTGGATAGTTCCAAGCACCGATTCCCGCGACAACACCAAGCGGTTCACGACGGGTATAGAAAAAGCTTGATTCACGAAGCGGAACTTGCTCTCCCTGAATTGCAGTCGCGAGACCTGCATAATATTCGAGTACATCAGCACCGGTGACAATATCAACGGTCGATGTTTCGCTATAGGCTTTACCTGTATCGAGGGTTTCTAAGCAAGCGAGTTCATCATTACGCTCACGTAAAATGTCGACAGCGCGACGTAAAATACGAGAACGCTCCATCGCTGTCATTGCGGCCCAAATTTTTTGACCTTGTTGTGCGCTTTGAACAGCCGCTTCAATGTCTTGTTGTGATGCTTGTTGAAGGGTTGCGATCACTTCACCGTTGGCAGGGTTAATACTGGTAAAGGTCTTACCACTGGTCGCTGCTACATAGCGACCATGGATGTACAATTGATGAACTTGTGAATCACTCATTCTGTCTCTCCTGCAAAGGTTTTTTCGCAAATTGCAATTGCGTTTTTACATAATCGTAAGCAATGGAACGTGCCAGCTGGCTGTCAAATTCATCATGACTGCTTAAACTGCCACGTAACCATAATCCGTCAATCAATGCCGCTAAACCACGAGCGGCAATGCTTGCCTGTTCTTTGTCCAATAACTTGAGAAAGTGAAACTTCAAGTTTGAATACAGGCGTTGATCATTAATTTGTTGCAAGCGCCCAAGTTCGGGTAGGTGCATGCTTGCAGACCAAAAGTCTAACCAGATGCGCATGGCTTGTTTATTGACCTGACTAATATCAAAGTTAGAGTCAATAATCGCTTTAAGTTGGCTTTCTGGATGCTCGTCTGCTTCAGTTTTATTTTGGTCGGTTTTGCGACGTAAAACATTCAGCATTTCTTGCATGCAGGTATTTATTAATCCCTGTTTATCACCAAAATAGTGACTCACAATACCTGTGGATAGCTCGGCTTTCTTTGCGATTTGTGCAATGGTCATATTGGATAAGCCCACTTCATAAATCACATCAAATGCGGCGTTAATAATTTCTTCACGTCGCACATGCTCTGGTTTGACTCTACGTTTTGTCATGTATATCCACTTAAAGTGCTGAAAAGGCACTTTTTATTTAACATTACTCAATGTAGAACATCTTAGCATTTTTTTATAATACTTTTTATTGATTGAACGTTCAATCAATAAAAAGTATAATCTGCAAAAATCAATAATTTTTTGATGAGTAATAAGAAATGTAAGTGTATACATCAACATTCTGATCCATCAGGATGTTCAGTAAAAATAGTACATATCCTATTATTTTTTAAGAAAATACACCGATTGCAAGGAGCAATAGCATGGTGTCAAATAGCCATAAAGGATATTCATCCGAACGGATTCGATTAAATTTATTTGTGTTTGGAAGTTCTGCAATCAGTATCGGTATTTTTGGCCTATTGTTTGTTTTATTTCCAGAAAGAAGTCAGTTTTGGCTAACCTATGTGCAAGAGCAGGCCAATCAACTCTTTGGTTGGTATTACATGCTGGTGATTGTGGCATGTCTGGGTTTTGTCGGATGGTTGGCTTTTTCACGTGCTGGACAACTTCCACTTGGAAAAGATGGTGATAAACCTGAGTTTGGTTACTTGGCTTGGGTGTCTATGCTGTTTTCAGCAGGTATCGGTATTGCCTTACTGTATTATGGTGTTGCTGAACCTGTCGATCATTTCTTAAGACCACCTGAAGGCGAGGGCGGCACAATCCAAGCTGCCAGAGATGCCATGATGTATAGCTTTTTACATTGGGGTATACATGGCTGGGTGCTCTATGCCTTATTGGGTGTCACCTTGGGCTATTTTGCCTTTCGCTTAGATTTACCTCTGGCTTTACGTTCTGCGCTTTATCCAATTTTTGGCGATCGGATCTATGGTTTGATCGGCGACTTTGTGGATGGCTTTGGGATTTTAGCCACGGTGATTTCTTTGGTCACCAATCTAGGTATTGGTGCACTGGTGTTAGTTTCGGGCATTAGTTATTTAGTCCCAGCCATTCCCGACAACAATGTTACCCTGATTGCAGTGGTATTGGTGATGATGTCTGTTGCGACAATCACCACGGTGGTGGGGATTGAAAAAGGACTGGCTTGGCTTTCACGGATTAACTTACGTTTACTCTATGCGTTATTATTATTTGTGTTCTTAACAGGGCCAACCAATCATTTACTGAATGGTTTGGTACAGAACGTGGGTGACTATCTCAACCATTTTGTTGCGAAAAGCTTTGATGTGTATTTATACAATCCACAAGCAAAAGGCTGGCTTGGTTCTTGGACAGTGTTTTATTGGGCTTGGTGGATTGCTTGGGCACCTTTCGTTGGGATGTTTATTGCGCGTATTTCAAAAGGGCGCACCATTCGTGAAGTGGTCTTGGGTGTGTGTCTGATCCCTTTAGGCTTTACTTTGGCTTGGATTTCCATTTTCGGAAATACTGCAATTGATTTAATTTTGACTCAAAAACAAAAAGTTTTGGGCGATATGGTTCTTACCGATCCAGCTTTGTCTTTGTTTAAGTTGCTCGAATATTTACCTTTTAATCCTTATGTGGCTGGGATTGTTGTAGTGATTTGTTTTGTACTGTTCTTGACCCCAGTGGGTTCTGGTACGCTGATGATTGCAAATCTGTCTACAAAAGGCGGAAGCAATGAAAGTGATTCACCGATTTGGTTGCGAATTTTCTGGTCTGTGGTGATTACGATTGTCAGTATTGGTTTACTGTTAGCAGGTAGTTTTCATTCGATGCAAAGTGCCGTGGTGCTATGTGGTTTACCATTCTCGGTGATTATTTTGCTGTATATGTTTGGTTTAACCAAAGCAATTAATCAGGACTTAGCCAGCCCGCAACCACCACAAGCCATCAACAAAACGACTGATTCTTCTGAACCCGCCAAATAATAAGATCCACAGATCAACATGAGGATTTAATACGCAATTAGGTTGATGCTAGCGCAGGATGAAATGAGATCAGTGATTTTGGCGCAATAGCAAAAGTTGATTGCGCATGTTAAATAGAAGAAATTCCTCTAGGCAGTATGGAGTTTGCTTATTGCCTAGAGGAAGTCAGTTAAACCGGATTAAAACTTATATTTAAGTCCTAAATTATAGTTACGGCCTTCGCCCCATGTATACGTGCTATACCAGCTAAAAATCGTATAATATTTTTCATCTAAAAGATTGTTTACATTAAAAGAAACAGATAGTTGATCATTGACTTCATAGTTTGCCATTGCATCAAATAGCCAATAATCAGACACCACATGTTTAACAGGATCTTTATACAGTGGATTGGTGACATCGCCCCAAGTCTTATCTTGCCAACGTGCACCACCACCAATAGTTAAACCATCCACCCATTGATTGAGCTTATAACTGGTATAAAGGCTAAATTCATTTTCAGGGGTCAAAGTGCTCTGCTTTATCCCATCTTGTTTAGATATTTTATGATTAAAGCCAGCATGTAAATTCCAACCCGGGCGAATTTCACCAGTAACTTCGAGTTCAGCCCCTTTGGTTTTGACACCTTGTAGCGCTTCAGATGCGACACCACCAGATGGTGTAAGGACGTTTGGAATCTCTTTCGCAAAATTGTCTTGTTTGAGTTGATAATATGCCAAGCTAGCATTTAAGCGACCATCAAAAAATTCACCTTTGATTCCAGCTTCGTAGTTTTCTCCCTCAAGCGGATCAAGTGTTTTACCGTTTGGATTTTGTGCAGATTGAGGTTTAAATATGGTGCTGTAGCTTGCATAAACTGAGTATTGGTCATTTAAATCATAAACCGCACCGACATAAGGTATAAAGATACCTGACTCTTTCGTCTCTTCTGACTTATAGTTTGCAATACGTCCACCCAAAATGACTTTTAAATCATCATGTAAATTCAAACGGGAAGTGAGATAAAATCCATTCTGCTTGGTGGTTTCATTGTTTGACCAATGATTACCTCTTTGCCAATCAGGCTCTGCAACATTCCCGTTCCATTGATAATATTGATCTACACTGGTTTTATAATCAGTTGGTGTACCATAACCATTATTTTTCCAAGTGCTTTCAGAAATGCTTGCACCGACAACCAGCTCGTGTTCACGGCCAAAAAGTTGAAATGGACCTGTTGCATAGATGTCTGCAGCATCACTTTTGGTTTCGCCTTTATAGTTTCCAGCCCACATTGAAACACCAGTGCCAGTCGATGGATTTGGATGACCACCAGCCGCTGCGCCTAATTGTGCATCATAGCCATTGATTTGATGATTTAACTGGATTTTTGCGACCCAATCATTATCAAACTTATGCTCTAAGGTTGAGAAAATGGTTCGGGTATATTGCTCCCAATTACTCCAATTTGCACCATTGTTAAAGCCACGCGGCATTTTATTGAATTGGCCCGCCGAATTATAAATCGGGATACCGCCCCACGTTGATCCCTTAGGTTTATTGTCTTGATAATCTGCGCCTACAGTCAGTAGGGTATTGTCGGTTAAATCTGCTTCTAATATGCCGTAGAACACAGGGGTTTTGCGTTCATAGCGATCTAATTGAGATTCTTTGTCTTGATATGCAGCAACTCCACGCGCACGAATACTGCCCGTTTCGTTAAGTGGACCACTTAAATCAATTTGGCCGCGGTAGTTATTCCATGTGCCTAGACCAAGAGAAACATTTCCTTGGAAATCTTTGGTTGGTTTTTTACGAATGAGATTAATGGTTGCACCAGGATCACCCACCCCAGTTAAAAGCCCCGTTGCTCCTTTTAAAACTTCGATACGATCATAAATCGCCATATCACTCAGGGTATTTCCTGCTGAGTAGGCCGAATCACGATTCATCGGGATCCCATCGTACTGGAAGTTTTGTATTGCAAAACCACGGGAGTAATATTCTGTCCGTTCACTGTCATAGGTCACCACACTAACACCCGGGGTATGCCGCATAACATCATCGATAGAGTTGAGATTAAAATCATCCATTTCTTGGCGAGTAATCACACTAATCGTTTGTGGGGTTTCTTTGGGTTTTAAAACCAAACGCGTTGCTGTGGCAATTGAACCCGGAGTATAGACACCACTGTTTTCTGTAATTTCACCCAATTGGTTTGCTGTAAACTTGAGTGTTGGCAATGCGAGAGGTTCTGCATTATTTTGAGTCGTCTCTTCAGCAGCATGCAAAAGGGTAGTAGCAGCTACAGAAGTGAGACCTAACATGATCATTTGAATCATTTTTGACAGGTATTTTTTGTCTGTCATTTGCATTCTTGTTGATGACATCGAAAGCGGCCTTATAAGATGTGAGGAGTACGCTTATAATGTCGTTTGAGATTTAAAAAAGGATCAAACAAATTTATCCCTGTCATTTTGAGATAACATTGGCTCATCTGTTAAGGCGGGTAGATTGGTTTTAAGTTTTGCACTTGGCTAGAGAAAAACAACCTTGGTAATCTTATTTTCAGCAATTATATCACCATGTTTTCGCGGTAGTTATAATTAGTCATCATGAAAAAATGTTGTAGTGGATTCGCTTTGGATCTTTAAGCAGACCATGATGTATAGCTATGCAACACAGCCTGAGCAATGAATAATAAAAAAGACTCGGATCGCGAGATCCGAGTCGGCTGCTGTCAATTGTGTTCAATCATCATTGAGTTAGGCCATAATAAAGCCAGAGCATCAACCTCAAGAATTGATTTCCATTTCAAATACTCCCCCGAAATAACCGTCTTAAGAACAGTGAGATGGGGGTATTTAAATCGGGTAATGGCTTGATTTAAACAGGCATATCTAGATCATCAAATGTTTCTAGCGTTTTACCTTGTTCTAGATGTTTTTGATAATATGCGACTCGGCTCAGATCTAATGTTGAGCTGGACATACCGACATTCCAATAGCCCGCTACACGAATATCATCTTTACTCAAATGACTGTGTTGGGTAAACAGCTTACGTATCGCTCTTGCTTCATTACGTTCACAGGCTGCCCAAACGCTTATATCTTCACGATCTTTAAACTGCTCGGCAACTTTAAGTAGCATGCCCAATTTACCCGCTTGCTGTGGTTTTTCCCGATGGAGTAAATGCATATTTACACTACTATGTTTTGGCAAATCATCAATAATATTGGCTTCACAACTTTCGATATAAATCTCTCCATGAATCCCCGTTTGCCAATGCTGTAAAATTGAATAAACGGCAGGAATGGCGGTTTCGTCAGCAAACATCACCACGCGTTTGGCTGGGGTAAAATTGGGGAGAAAGTGCGGTCTTGGACCAGTAAGTTGAATTTTAGTGCCAATTTTTGCTGAATCTAGCCAAAGCATTGCTGGACTTGGGTCAGCATGTAGAACAAAGTCTATTTCAATTTGGCGGGTACTTGGATCAAAGCAACGCACGGTATATACACGTGATATGGCTAAGCCGTCTGCTTGTTGAAGTACTTCTAAACGAATGGCAAGGTTGGGTGTTGTCCATAAGTCTGGCTGTGTTGTATTGATTTCGCCCCGGATACGTACAATTGAAGGAAAAGGATGAGATATCGCCGTTATCGTCATCTCAATGACTTCCAGATTCCGCATATGATCATCTTGTTTCAGTATCGCTTTTGGGTCTGATACTGTTTTTTTGTCTGAAACCGTTTTTTGGTCTGGTACTATTTTTTGATCTGATGTCGTTTGTTGTTGGCTATTCATTATTAAGTCTACCTATATTTATTAAGCAATAAACCACAATTGCCTTTCTTTCAGTGCTGAGCGGATCGAGAAGATCTGCATAGTGTTAAATGTAAAATATAATCATTATCATTTAAAGAGCATTTATGTTTAAATTACTTGTATTTTAATTTTAGCAATTGATTTATTGCGGAGAGAGGTAAGATTGTGAGGCATTGTAGTATTGATCAGGCTAATGGTTTATTTTAATTACGTGAAAAATATATTAATTTTAATCTTGTAATTTTCTATATAGTCAAATCACCTAATTATTTCATACAAGTGATTTGCATCAAGTCATTGAGCATAAATGAAGCTTATGTTTTTGTATGAACTTTTAAAAATTGTTGGTTATCAATTCATTTTTATACTTTTGAATCATAGCTGGTGATCCTACCGTGAGGCGACATGGATGTCGCCGTTGGGCGGGGGTACAGGACGTACCCCTCGCCCAATAGAAGATTTTTGTCACTTTTCATCTCTGAAAAGTGAGGCATCGCCTACGCAAAGGGATTTAAACTTTGAATGTAAGATGTGGCAGTGTAAGCTTTTATATAATTAAACAATATCATTTCATCATATGTTTGATTTAATTAAAAATATTAATTAAGAGAAATTATATTATTGTGTCTGATTTTTTTTGACAGGTTGACTATATTTGCCGTGCATTTTCTGTCGTTGGCCTTAAAAATTAATCTTAGATCGATTCATTTATCATTTTTTATACAAAGCAATTTTAAGCAAAACAACTTCAAGCAAAAACATAGCTCGCTTGAGGAGATGTATTCTACTTTACTCAACTTTATAGCCTTAAACATCGGAGCAAAACGGCACTGTGCTACAAGTTGTGCAATAAAATATCTAAGTTCATTGAGCCTAAAGTAATTTTAAAAAATACGCGCGATGCTGACTTTGTTCAGGCAATAATTCCAGTACCCGTTGTATTGCATCATTACGTTCAGGAAGACGACTAATAATTTTTAAAAGTGGGTCAATATCCTGAATTTGATAAATCAGATGACTTAAACGCGCATCGAAACAATCACGCCATGTGGTCAAGAAAGGGCTTTCTGATTTGGCCAAAAAACTACCTTTGTAGAGGGAAAATGTACTAGCGAGAAAACCTGCATTGAGGGACTGTTCAGCTCTGGTAAAGTCGGTTTGAATCTCACAAACTAACTTATAAGGGCGCGATAAAATACAGTTGGGAAGTAAGGTACGTAATTGTGACATTTCTGCTTTTAAGGTTTTTTCACTAATGTCCCGATCACCGTATAACGCATAGTGCAGTTCATCTAGGTTAATACCCTCTGGGTGTAACACAAGAATGCATAAAATTTCAATTTGTCGATGGGTCAAAGTTAAAAGCTGTTGGTTAAATTGAACTTTGGGTGTACCAAAAACTTTGAGGTAAAGCATGTTTTTTTGTTCAAATTGAATCGCACGTTGAACCAACTCTGCACAGCGTTCTACAGCCAATACACCCAGTGAAGTATGCTTCTTGTACTTGGTCGATAAATTAATCACACCATGAAATTGTCCAGATACAGGGTCAACAATCGGCGCGGCATAACAAACCCAATCCTGTACACTGTTCATCTGATTTTCATGTGAATAAACACAGCTAGAGAGATGATTATTTAAGGCTAAACCAATTGCATTTGTACCGACAGCCTGTGTTGACCAATGTCCACCTTCGACAAAATGCACTTGCTCAGCAGAGGAGAGCATAGCACGGCTGCTCCATGTCCAAAGTAATGTGCCATGATGATCTGTGATTCCAATTGCCATTTCAGAATCATCTGCAATTTTTAGTAAATCCGCATAATTATGTTGAAGAGAACGACGAAACAGTGACGGTTCTAGTTCGGTAGGTAAAGCGAGAAGTGGCGCAGCAGTGACGGATTCGATATTGACAAAATGTGTGGTCTGTAAACGAAGCGCTTGTGGCTGTAATTGATTCAATAGCTTCATATCATATTCCTTTATGATGAATGGTTATGCCATTAATACCTTGTATTCTTTGTCGTTGTGTCTGGTGATTTTAGTTGATGATCACACCAGATTTTAAGCTATATTCAAACAAATAGTGTTCCGAAAATAATCATCTTTATTAATTCATTTATTTCACTTTAGAAGTTAATGTTTCGCTTTGAAATGAGTTTTCTGCTCACAAATGTTAAATAAAGTTACCAATAAAAAGACAGTGTGATCTTTTTAGTACTCATTGTTTAATGTTTAGGCGTCCATATTCACTTTAACACTCAATCATCCTAAATTTCTGTGACAATGTTTTCACGTGTAAACGGCTTGGGTACAGGCTCGCCCTTGTATTGACGATCAGCAAAATAGCTGGAACGAACCATTGGCGCACTCCATATATTTTTAAACCCTAATAACTCACCATGTGCTTGATAATGTTCAAACTCTTTCAATGAAACAAAACGATGTATTGGGGCATGAGATTTAGACGGCTGTAAGTATTGACCAATGGTGACATAGTCCACCTGATAGTCACTGAGGTCATTCAGCAACACAATAACTTCTGCTTCGACTTCACCCAATCCCACCATCAAGCCACATTTCGTTGCGATGTCTGGACGTAAATGCTTAAACCGTTTTAACAGTTCCAAGGAATGTTGATAATCTGAACCTGGACGCATTGCACGGTACAAACGAGGGACCGTTTCAATATTATGATTAAATACATCTGGCGGGGTTTCGCTCAGAATGTTGAGGGCAACTTCTAATCTGCCCCGAAAATCAGGGACTAAAATCTCAATTAGCGTATCTGGGCTACTTTTACGGATTTCTCGAATACATGCAGCAAAGTGTTGTGCTCCACCGTCAATAAGATCATCACGGTCTACTGAGGTAATCACCACATAGTTTAAATTTAGATTTTTAACGGTTTCTGCTAAATGTTTCGGTTCATCAGCATCTAAAATATTTGGACGTCCATGGGCCACATCACAAAATGGGCATCGACGGGTACAAATATCTCCCATAATCATAAAGGTCGCTGTTCCACCACCAAAGCATTGTGGCAAATTGGGGCACGCGGCTTCTTCACATACGGTATGTAGTTTTTGTTGACGTAATAAATTTTTAATACGTTGCACTTCTTCAGGCTGGCTGATCTTGGCGCGAATCCATTCAGGCTTTTGTGGGATCTGTTCTGTACTGATAATTTTTACTGGAATACGTGCCAATTTATCTGCACCACGTAGTTTTTGTCCCGTGGTGACTGAAACTTTTAAATCCATTTTAAATAGTCCATTAAATAAAATAATTTAATATAAAATGACATTTTTATCTATGATGTCAAATATATTTAAAATATTTATCAATATAATAAAAGAGTGCAAAATATTAATATTATAAAATAAAGGTTGGTTAAAGGTTTGATTTTTTAAGTTTTTGAAAATTATAAAAATTTACAAATATTTTTTGCTTTATAAAGTGCTGTTTTTAATATTTTTATTGTGTTTTATAAAGAAATATTTTTTTAGTCTAATATTAATTTTTAATGAAATAATTTTATATAAATATACGGGTTTTAAATACCAGTATTTGTTTTAAATATATGGTTTTTACTTTTAACTGTGAGCATGAAGGAATAAGTATATGCAATTAACGGAAGAGCAATTGCTAGCAGCATACAGACGGATGCGAGATATTCGTGAGTTTGAGGATCGACTTCACGATGAAAATAATACAGGTGATATTCCCGGATTTATCCATCTTTACAGTGGTGAAGAAGGGGTAGCCGTTGGAATTTGTGAAAATTTGACCGACAAAGATTTTATTACCTCAACCCATCGTGGTCACGGTCACTGCATTGCCAAAGGATGTGATATTCACGGCATGATGTTGGAAATTTTTGGTAAAGACGATGGTTTGTGCCGTGGCAAAGGCGGTTCAATGCATATTGCTGATCTAGACAAAGGCATGTTGGGAGCCAATGGTATTGTTGGTGGTGGGCCGCCTTTGGCAATTGGAGCTGCGTTAACCGCAAAAACTTTAAAGACGGGTGGAATTGGCTTGTCATTTACTGGGGATGGTGGTTCTAACCAAGGTTTGACCTTTGAAGCCATGAATATGGCTGTGGTTTTAAAACTCCCAGTGATTTTTGTTTTTGAAAATAATGGTTTTGGTGAAGGTACTGCACATGATTATGCAGTCGGAAGTAAAGATATTGCTGGTCGTGCTGCGGCTTTTGGTATGCCTGCTGAAAAAGTAGATGGGACAGATTTCTTTGCTGTGTATGAGGTCGCCCAAAAAGCTATTGAACGTGCACGGCGTGGCGAAGGTCCAAGTGTGATTGAAACCATTACCAATCGTTTTTATGGACACTTTGAAGGTGACCCAGGACTGATTCGTTCAAAAGAAGAACTCGATTATGTCAAAGAGCATAAAGATCCATTGAAAATTTTCCGTGAAAAAGTCAAAGGCAAGATTGCTGAAGCCACGCTGGATGCAATTGATGTTGAATCAAAAGCCAATGTAGATGCTGCTGTCGCAAAAGCACGTGCTGCCAATTATCCAGAACTTTCTCAACTTCTTACCGACGTTTATGTCTCTTACTAAAGGAATAGTAAAGCAATGCCAAATAAAAGTTATCGAAACGCGATTAAAGAAGCGATTGAATCAGAAATGCGCCGTGACCCAAGTGTGATTGTTGTCGGTGAAGATGTCCGTGGCGGGCATGGCGGTAAAAATACGGATGACAATAAACTCGAAGGCTTTGGGGGCGTACTTGGTGTCACCAAAGGGCTATGGACAGAGTTTGGTTCAGAGCGTGTGATCGATACGCCGATTACTGAATCTGCAATTATTGGAATGGCAGCAGGGGCTGCTGCAACAGGTTTACGACCTGTGGCTGACCTGATGTTTATGGACTTCTATGGCGTATGTCATGACATGTTGTATAACCAAGCGGCCAAATTTCGTTATATGTTTGGTGGAAAAGCCAAAGCGCCTCTGGTGGTTCGAGGCATGATCGGCGCAGGCTTTTCTGCTGCCGCACAACATTCACAATCCCCGTATAACGTGTTTGCTGCTGTACCTGGTTTAAAAGTCGTGGTGCCATCTAGTGCGTATGATGTAAAAGGCTTATTGATCCAAGCCATCCGTGATGATGATCCCGTGGTTTTTTGTGAACATAAATTGCTTTATGACATCAAAGGTGAAGTTCCGGATGAACCATATACCATCCCTTTTGGTGTAGCAAATTACACCCGTGAAGGAACCGATGTCACGATTATTGCGCTAAGTTTAATGGTGCATCGTGCCAATGAAGTCGCGGATAAGCTTGCCAAGGAGGGGATTTCTGTAGAAGTTGTCGATCCAAGAACGATTTCTCCACTGGATGAAGAAGGCATTTTAGAGTCTGTTGCGTCAACAGGGCGTGTGGTGATTGTTGATGAGTCTGCTGCCCGTTGTGGTTTTGGGCATGATGTGGCTGCATTGATTGCACAAAAAGGCTTTCATTATCTCAAAGCACCCATTGAACTGGTGACACCACCGCATTCACCTGTGCCATTTTCACCCGTATTAGAAAAACAATGGCTACCAAGTGTAGAACGTATCGAACAGGCTGTACGTAAAACGTTGGAGGCTTAGGATGAGCGAAATTAAAACTTTAGAAATCCCAAAATGGGGTTTGTCGATGGAAGAGGGCACCATTGCCCAATGGTTGATTCAAGAAGGTGAGCAGTTTAGTAAAGGACAAGAAATTTGTGAAATTGAAACCACAAAAATCGTCAATGTCCTTGAAGCACCGTTTGATAGTACCTTGCGTAAAATCACTGCCAATAATGGCGATACTTTAGTGGTTGGTGGGATCATTGCAATTTGTGCAGATGCGCAAGTTTCTGATGCTGAAATTGATGCCTTTGCTCAATCTTTGGCTGGTGCACATATTGTTAATGAAAGCAAAGCTGTTGAAGTGGTTACTGAAAAGCTGACAGCGACTCAGCCTGAAACCAAGACACAAGCTGTGCCTAAACAGAATCGTACTGAGCAGCTATCAAAAGCTGTTGCCCAAAATGGCTATGTAATTCCTGCGGCATTACAAGGTTACCAACATGTTGAGGATATTTTTGCAACACCGCATGCCTTGAAATTGGCTGAAAAGCATCAAGTGAATTTGGCGCTGGTTTCAGGCTCAGGGCGTGAAGGTCGTATCAGTGTGCAAGACATTCAAACCGCAGTTCAAGCTGCGGGTGGATCATGGCCCGATATTCGACAGCAACCGAGTGGTAAAGTGGCGAAATCTAAGGCAGATGATAGCCAAGTGTTGGCAACACCAGTTGCACGTCGTTTAGCCAAACAATGGGGCATTAATTTACATGACTGCCGTGCCTCAGGCTCCAGAGGGCGTATTTGTAAGGAAGATGTTGAAGCAGTTTATCAGCGTGAAAACCCTGCACCTGCCCAAAACAGCGCTGATGTAACGCTGACAGAAACTGCCAAGGTAACCACCATTGCGATGAATGGTATGCGTAAAGCCATTGCTTCACGCTTACAGACAGCAAAACGTAATGCACCACACTTCCGTTTAACAGTAAATTTAAATGTAGATGCCATTCAGGGATTACGTCAGCAAATTAATGCCACTGTGCCGCAAGTGAAATTGTCAATCAATGACATGCTGATTAAAGCGGCAGCAGCTGCATTGATCAAAGTGCCGCAGGTCAATGTTCAGTTTGATGAAGAGAATCAGCAGATTTTGCAGTTTGATCAGGCGGATATCGCTGTTGCTGTAGCGATTGAGAATGGCCTTATCACTCCAATCATTAAAGCTGCCAATACCAAGTCTTTGGCACAAATTTCCAATGATATGCGTGATCTTGCAACACGTGCCAAAACCGGCAAATTGGCGCCTGATGAATTTCAGGGCGGCAGTTTCAGTATTTCGAATTTAGGTATGCTCGGCGTTCAACAGTTTGACGCGATTATTAATCCACCCCAAGGTGCGATTTTAGCTTTAGGTGCAGCAGAAAAACGGGCAATTGTTGAAAATGAGAGCATCGTGATTCGACAGATGGTGACCGCAACCTTGTCTTGTGATCATCGGGTGATTGATGGTGCGTTAGGCGCACAGTTCTTGGCAGCATTTAAGCAGTTTGTTGAAAATCCTGCATTGATTTTGGTGTAGGAGCATGAGCATGTCAGACACACAATTTGATCTTATTGTGATAGGCGCTGGTCCAGGTGGCTATGTGGCTGCGATTCGTGCAGCCCAACTGGGCTTAAAAACAGCGATTGTTGAAGAACAGCATTTGGGTGGCATTTGCCTAAATTGGGGCTGTATTCCAACCAAAGCTTTATTGAGTGGCGCGGCGCTTGCACAGCAATTTAAACATTCACAACAGTTTGGTTTTTCTTTGGGGGTGATTGATTTTGATATCCAACAACTGGTACGTCATAGCCGTCAGGTGTCAGAACAGTTGGTACAAGGGATTGGGCAATTACTGAAAAAGAATCAAGTTACTGTTTTTAATGCAAGCGCTCAATTTATCGCGAAAGAACGCTTAGAACTGACTGATACAAAGGGTCAAAAACAACAGATTTCTGCACCGCATATTATTGTGGCAACGGGTGCTAGAGCCGCCAATTTAGCGCATGTTCCTGTCGATGGACAGCATGTCTGGAGTTATAAAGAGGCTTTAGTCCCAGAACAATTGCCGAAATCACTTCTTGTGATTGGTTCAGGGGCCATTGGCAGTGAGTTTGCCAGTTTATATCAGGACTTAGGCTGTCAAGTCACCTTGGTTGATATTGCCAAACAGATCCTACCCAGTGAAGACCTTGACGTTGCCAAATATGTGCAAAAGCAATTTGAACAGCATGGCATGACGGTTTTGACTGAAGCCGCTGTACAAAACATCGAAATCGACAAGGGCCAAGTACATTGTCATGTTGAAACTGCAACAGGTGTACAAACCATCACTGTTGAAAAAGTCCTTTCCGCAATCGGTGTGCAACCCAATACTCAAAATCTGGGTTTAGAAACATTGGGTATTGAGTTTGAGCATGGTTTTATCAAAGTTGATCCGTGGTGTAAGACCAATGTGGTTGGAGTGTATGCCATTGGTGATGTCGCAGGTGCGCCATGCTTGGCACATAAAGCCAGTCATGAAGCAATTTTATGTGTGGAGAAAATTGCTGGACTGACGCATGTACATGTTTTAGATCGTAGCCAAATTCCAGGGTGTATTTTTACCCATCCGCAGGTTGCAAGTATTGGGCTAAGCGAGCAAAAAGCCAAAGCAGCAGGTTTTACAATCAATGTGGGTAAGTTCCCTTTACAAGCCAATGGTAAAGCTTTGGCTTTAGGCGAGACCACAGGATTTGTAAAAACTATTTTTAATCAAGAAACAGGGGAATTGTTGGGGGCACACATGGTGGGTCATGAGGTCACTGAACATATTCAGGGCTTTGCCATCGCTAAATATTTAGAAGCCACTGATGAAAGCCTAGCACAGGTTATTTTCCCACATCCTACGTTATCTGAGGCGATGCATGAGTCGGTTCTATCGGCAATGCAACGTGCAATCCATATTTAAGGAGTCGCAACATGCCTAGAGGTCTAAACAATAAAGTCGCATTAATTACTGGTGCCGCACAGGGCATAGGACGCGGTATTGCTTTACGCTTGGCACAAGAGGGCGTACATATTGCCTTGGTTGATCTTCACCAAGAAAAGTTAACTGCTGTTCAGCAAGAGATTCAAGCATTTGGGGTAAAAGCCACCACATTTATTGCAGATGTTGCTGATCCTGTACAAATCAGCAGTGCGATTGATCATGCAGAATCGACATTAAATGGCTTTGATATCATCATTAATAATGCAGGGATTGCCCAAGTCCAAGCCTTGGCGGAGGTGAGTCCAGATGAATTTAATCGGATTATGAATATCAATGTGGGTGGTGTGCTGTGGGGAATTCAGGCCGCCGCCGATAAATTTAAACAGCGCCAACATGCTGGCAAAATCATCAATGCATGTTCGATTGCTGGGCATGAAGGTTTTGCCTTGCTTGGTGTCTATTCAGCCACTAAATTTGCCGTTCGTGCCTTGACTCAAACCGCAGCAAAAGAATATGCCAGTGCTGGTATCACGGTAAATAGTTACTGTCCTGGTGTAGTTGGTACAGATATGTGGGTCGAGATAGATCAACGTTTTGCTGATATCACAGGTGCACCTGTTGGTGAAACTTATCAGAAATATGTGGATGGAATTGCTTTAGGACGTGCCGAAACCCCAAATGATGTTGCCGCATTGGTTGCTTTTCTAGCCAGTGAGGATGCCGACTATATTACTGGACAGTCAATTTTGACCGATGGCGGGATGGTTTATCGTTAATACTGGAATGAGGAATGCATCAATGAAAGCAGCTCGTTTTTATGATAAAGGGGATATCCGTATTGAGGATATTCCAGAACCACAGGTACAACCAGGAACTGTTGGAATCCAAGTCGCATGGTGTGGTATTTGTGGCACAGATTTACATGAATTTATCGATGGTCCAATTTTTATTCCTCCGTGTGGTCATCCGCACCCGATTTCGGGTGAAGCTGCACCCGTGACCATGGGGCATGAGTTTTCAGGTGTGGTGTACGCTGTAGGGGATGGCGTGGATGATATTCAGGTGGGGCAACATGTTGTGGTTGAGCCTTATATCATTGCTGATGATGTTCCGACTGGACCACATGACAATTATCACTTGTCAAAAAATATGAATTTTATTGGTCTAGGTGGTCGCGGTGGTGGGCTATCTGAAAAAATTGCGGTACAACGCCGTTGGGTACATCTCATTTCTGACCAAATTCCCTTGGATCAAGCCGCATTGATTGAACCTTTATCTGTCGGACATCATGCCTTTGTAAGAAGTGGAGCACAGTCAGGTGATATTGCTTTGGTCGGTGGAGCGGGCCCAATTGGATTGTTATTGTCTGCAATTTTAAAAGCCAAAGGCTTAACCGTCATCATTACTGAGCTCAGTGCAAAACGTAAAGAAAAAGCCTTAGAAGCGGGTGTTGCTGACTATGTGCTAGATCCGTCTCAAGTGGATGTTGTAGCTGAAGTAATGAAAATCACCCAAGACCGTGGGGTAGATGTGGCTTTTGAATGCAGTAGTGTCAATAAGGTCATGGATACACTGGTGGCAGCCATGAAACCGACAGGTGTGGTAGTGATAGTTTCGATCTGGAGTCATCCTGCAACGATTAATGTACATAGTGTGGTGATGAAAGAGCTGGATATTCGCGGCACGATTGCCTATGTCAATGACCATCAAGAAACCATTCGCTTGGTTGAGCAAGGTAAAATTAATTTAGAACCTTTTATTACCCAAAGAATTGCTTTAGATGATTTGGTTTCACAAGGCTTTGAAACCTTGATTCATAACAACGAATCTGCGGTCAAGATTATTGTGCATCCTTAGAAACCATACAACTCGATGAGGCTTGTTATTGGTTGATGAATAGTTTGTGGGAGGCATCACAATCATTGATCAATAACCAATAACAGGTTTTAGATGAAGTGAAATAGAGATCTTGGTTTAAAATCTTTAAATTGAGTAATCCAAGCCAAGAGTTATTCAAGCAAGTCTTGAGGTTTAGCTGCAAAAAAGCTTTTATAGATAAGTTTAAACTTGGGTCTATGCTTGGTTTAGATATACTTAGCCATTACGCAATGATCTTAGCGAATCAGCTGTTAAAGACAGCCTGATTCAATAAAGTTTTATATCTGGTTATTTTAAATCATCTCTTTCATTGATCATGGTTAGTGCCCCAATGATTAATGCCTCCATACTCTGGATAAATTCCGCCTCCATTTCTGCTTCTTCAGCGGCACGTTGGGTGTCTTTAATCGGTTCTTTACCCGCCACAGAATAAATCGTATCTGCAACCGCGATACAGTGAAATGCAATGGTTGCATTTAACCAACCCGCCTGCTTTTCAGAAAGAGAATAAGCCGCCGCAACTTGATGATGATGTTTTTTAATTTTGGTAATCATCGAAGGTGTAGATGCCATGCGACGAATTAAATAGGGGGTAAAGCCGGGGTTGGACTTCACCAGTTCTCGAATTGAATGCATAAATTCAAACAGATATTGTTTTAATGGAATCGGATTTTTTTCTAAAGGTTGCGGTATTTCCCAACGAATAAAAATTTCTTCTGCAATCAAATATTTGAGGTCTTCTAAACTGGCAATATGTTTGTATAACGCCATATGACTGACCCCAAGTGCAGCTGCAACGCCAACAAATGTAAGGTTCAATAAACCGATCTCAATCCCAGCATTCATGATGCGTTCATGGGTGATGGTACGTGGGCGACCGCGAGAAGACGGTTTGCTCAGAGAAGACATATTTATTCCGTAAAAATTAATTTTTTAATGTTGCCATGTGAATGGATGAGGGTCAAATCGTTTACTTTGCTTAATTAGTTTACTACAATGCAACTAACTCTATTGATATTAATTCTCATTATTGTTTGATGGCATGTCTAGCGGAGTTTTAGTCAGAATCAACTGACCAAAAGCGGATGGATATGAACGATCAGACACAGGATTTTTACTGTTATGTGTGCAAGTCATGTAAAAGAAGTTCAGGCTCAGTATTCAAATCCATTGAATTTTATATTGCATCCAATTCGACTCAAATTAATTTTGGCTTCGGTCACGGCAGCGGTTGGTTCAATGCTCACCTTGGTGCCTTTGATCGCGATTACATGGGTGATCAGTACTATATTTACCGAAGTAACTACACTCGGTGGATCACAACAGGGTGACGATAAAATCCTATGGATGATGTTACTCAGTATTGGGTGTTTGTTGCTCGGCATGCTTTTGTTGACCGTCAGTGAGTTAATCGCGCATTTGGCGGATCATGAAATTACTGGGCAATTGCAAAGCAATATAACCCAGCATCTGACCCAAGTTCCTCTGGGATGGTTTACAGGCAGAAGTTCGGGAGAAGTTAAACAAATCATGCAGGATGACATTGGTCTACTGCATAGTTTAACTGCACATTTTTATCCCGCTGTTGGACGTGCATTCGGCACAATTAGTGTTGCTGTAATTTTTCTATTGATGATGGACTGGCGCATGGCAATTTTAGCATTATTGCCATTTTTAGGCTTTGTCATATTTTTACGCAAAGCCATGCGTGCCAGTGGAAATAATATTCAGCAATTTGCCAATCAGCTGGGTCAGATCAATAGTGCCGCTGTTGAATTTATCCATGCGATACCCGTCGTCAAAACCTTTGGCAAAAGTGGTCAGGCTTCACAGGGCTATCAGCAGGCCGTTCATTCATTTGCAGATGCTTTTCGAATATTTACTCGTCCCTTAGTTAAATCTATGGCACATGCCCATGCGATGATTTCACCGATCACCATATTAGGTGTTGTACTGCTGAGTGGAACACTATTGATTTCTTTGGGTTGGCTTAAACCCATAAATTTACTGCCTTTTATGTTGATTACACCAACCATCTGTGCTCCCGTTTTATTGTTACATACCTTATTACATGATCTACAGGCCAGTCAGGCTGCCGCACAGCGAATTTTGGCATTATTGGATACACCAGTATTGCCAATGGCTAAAGGGAATCCACAGTTACAGATTAAAGACAGCAGTATTGATTTTCATCAAGTCAGCTATGGCTATGCAGCGCAGCATCAAGTGCTATCGGATCTTAATTTTTCACTTAAGTCTGGAACCATCACTGCAATTGTCGGTCCATCGGGTGCAGGGAAGTCAACCATTGCTCAGCTGTTGCTACGCTTTTTTGATCCTGTTGCAGGAAAGATCATGCTTGGTGGCGTAGATCTACGCGATATTCAAACCACCACACTTTATCAACAGATAGGATTTGTTTTGCAGGATACCCGTCTCATTCATGCCAGTGTACGTGACAATATTGCTCTCGGACGTCCAAACGCCAACCAACAAGAAATAGAAAATGCAGCAAAGGCTGCAAATATTCATGATCGAATTATGGCGTTGCCACAAGGCTATCAATCTATTGTGGGGAAAGATGCCCAGTTGTCAGGGGGTGAACGTCAAAGGATTAGTATTGCCAGAGCAATTTTACTGGACCCACCGATATTGGTGCTGGACGAGGCCACAGCTGCTGCTGATATTGAAAATGAAATTGCAATTCAGGATGCACTTTCAAAATTTGCCCAAGGTCGAACCCTTTTAGTTATTGCACATCGTTTAGATACCATTATGAATGCTGACCAAATTCTTGTCCTTGATCAAGGAAAAATTGTTGA
Source organism: Acinetobacter sp. BIGb0196 (assembly GCF_011759595.1). Taxonomy (NCBI): domain Bacteria; kingdom Pseudomonadati; phylum Pseudomonadota; class Gammaproteobacteria; order Moraxellales; family Moraxellaceae; genus Acinetobacter; species Acinetobacter sp. BIGb0196. The sequence continues at coordinate 890,038 of NZ_JAAOZA010000001.1, forward strand.
ACAGGGTACCCATGAAGCGTTGTTCGCTCAGCAAGGTTTATATCACCAATTATGGTCCTATACCGAAAAGCATGTTCATACGCAAATGGGAGAAGCATCATGCTAAAAACCTTTTCTCAATTGCTGGGTGATGATGTCACTATTCTTCACCGTTATCTGGCGATGGCAGTTGTATATGCTGTGTTTTGTGGCCTGAGCCTGATCATGTTGGCGTTGATTTTGTCTCAATTGATGCTTGCTAATCTTGATCAAATGGCGCTTTGGCTGATCTTATTATTTTTTGCAATCATCCTGTGTTGGTGTCTTCGCCGTGTAGTGGAGCAAATGGGAATTGCGGTTGGTATTGCTGTTTTAGAAAATGCCCGTTTGCGTTTGGGGCATCATGCCGCAAGTCTACCTGTCGGTTGGTTTACCCAACAAAATACCACTCAATTCAATCATCTTGTCACTCAAGGCATGATGTCGGTTGCGCAATTACCAGCGCACGTTTTTACCCCTGTGATTAGCAGTGTGATCACGCCTTTGGTCATTGTCATCGCATTGTTATGTATACATGGTGTGTTCGGCTTGATTGCATTGGTTGCGCTTCCGTTGATTGTGCTGGTCTTTAGATTGACTAGCCAAATTGCCCGTTTTACAGATGAGCGATACCAACAGAGTTTTGCTGAAACAAGCCAACGTATGGTGGAGTTCGCGCAAGCTCAATCCGTTTTACGTGCTTTTAATGGTGAAGGTCGTAGCACCCGATTTATTCATCAAGCCGTAGACCAGCAACGACATTTCGGTTTAAAGCTTATTTTAATGTCGTCCTTATCAGCGGTATTGAATAGCTGGGCCATTCAAATTGTGTTTGCGATATTTTTGATTGTTACGGTGTTTTGGCTGAACATCCACAGCGCAAATCAGCTCTTATTGGCAGACATTGTCAACATTACCGTTTCACTGCTCTTAGTTTGTCGATTTATTGACACCTTGCTTGAGGTTGCAAGCTATAGCGAAGTATTGCGTAGTGCAGGCAGTCAACTTGAAGCCATACAACAGATTTTTAACGCCAAAGCATTAGCACAAGTTGAAATTTCTAAAAGCCCGAATGATGCATCGATTGAATTTAAAAATGTTCAATTCCGTTATACAGAGGATGAGCCTGATGTCTTAAAGGGTGTGGATTTATATATCCCATCAGGCAGTATGATGGCGCTGATAGGTGCTTCTGGTTCTGGAAAAACCACTTTAGCCAAGCTCGTGGCGCGTTTTTTTGATGTCAATCAAGGGCAAGTGCTGTTAGGTGGGGTGGATGTCAAGCAATTACGCTATGAACAACTGACTACACAGATCAGTCAAATCTTCCAAGACAACTATTTGTTTTCGGGCTCGATTGCTCAGAATATTCGTATGGGTAAAGCCAATGCAACCGATGATCAGGTGATGCAGGCAGTCCAGCAAGCGGGCATCACAGAAATGCTAGCGCGCCTTCCTGATGGTCTTGAAAGCATGGTGGGAGAGGGTGGTGTACGACTATCAGGCGGTGAACGACAACGGATTACCATTGCTCGCGCGTTGATTAAAGACGCACCTATTCTTTTGGTGGATGAAGCAACTGCTGCTTTAGATGCAGAAAATCAGGCGATTATTTGTGAATTGCTGAATCGCTTACGAGGTCAAAAAACAATATTGGTGATCGCACATCAACTCTCGACAATTGCCGCTGCAGATCACATTGCGGTATTAGAAAAAGGCCGAGTGATTGAGCAGGGAACACCCGCACAATTACGCTTGTTGCATGGGCATTATGCCCGTTATTTAGCGCAGGGGCAGGCGGTTAAAGGATGGCGACTAGGCAAAAATGTACAGGTCGGAGAGCATGCCTAATGCCTGTCGTTTTATTGTTGCTGTTTGGTATGTTGTGCATCGCATCCTTACTACTCGGTGCTCAGCAAATCGCATGGTTAGACTTATTTTCTGCATCCAGTGATGCATGGCTCACCCTTAGTGCAAGTCGGATTCCACGTTTGATCACGATTGTATTAACGGGTGTGGGCTTGTCAGTGTGTGGTGTGATCTTACAGCATATTGTCCGAAATCGTTTTGTTGAACCGGGTACAACTGGGAGTTTGGATGCCGCCAAGCTTGGAATTTTAGTGTCATTAACGCTTATTCCAGCCGCAAGTGTACTCAGTAAAATGCTGTTTGCGATGCTTTTTTGTTTCCTTGCCAGTCTGATTTATATCGCCATCATTCGCCGTATCCAATTTAGGAATACCGTTTTAGTGCCTGTGATTGGTTTGATGTATGGCGGCATATTGAGTGCATTGGCAGAGTTCTATGCTTATCGCAATAATATTTTGCAGAGCATGCAAGGCTGGCTGATTGGGGACTTTTCAAGAGTCATTCAAGGCCACTATGAAATGATTTATATCATTTTGCCCATCGTGGTACTGAGCTATATTTTTGCTCATCGCTTTACGGTACTGGGGATGGGTGAGGAAATGGCCTCAAGTCTGGGGCTAGGCTATGTAAGGATGGCTGCAATTGGCTTGTTGCTGGTTGCAATCACTGTTGCAGCAACGGTGATTACCGTTGGCGCTATTCCTTTTGTCGGATTGGTGGTTCCCAATCTGGTTGCCTTGATGTATGGCGAAAACTTGGCAAAAACCTTACCCATTGTGGCTTTGGCAGGTGCTTCTTTACTGTTGGTCTGTGACCTTATCGGACGTTCTGTACTTTATCCCTTTGAAGTGCCGATTGGTTTAACTGCAGGTGGTGTCGGTGGGGTTTTATTCCTGATATTGATTCTGAGAGGGCTTCGATCGTGACAAAGTTGAAGCTATCGATGCTGGTATTCGGCGTAATGGTGCTGGCGGTATTGTTTGTTTTTCTAAATGCAGGATTTGATTTTGCTTATGTCATTCCGCAACGACTGGTTCGGCTCGCCACCATCGTGCTTGGTGGAATATGTGTTGCATTTTCTTCGATTATCTTTCAGACCATCGTCGGCAATCGTATTTTAACCCCATCCATCATGGGCTATGAAGCCGTCTATTTGTTATGGCAGGTCATGTTGCTGTTTTTTCTTGGCACTTCTGGATTGTCATGGCTGGGTTTAAATGGAAATTTCTTTGTTTCAATCTTGCTGATGCTGTTTTATTCGTGGGCAATGCACCGTTGGTTGCTGACCCGAGTGCGCAATGATGTCTTTCAACTGCTGTTATTTGGCTTAGTACTCACTATGGTGATTAGTACCGTCACTCAGTTTATCCAGCTCAAAATAAGCCCCGGTGAGTTTTCAGTATTTCAAGGACTCAGCTATGCCTCATTTAATCGTGCTCAACCTGAAACATTAATTTATGCAGTGGTGACAGTTGTTATGGTTCTTGGGTTACTGAGAAAAAAATATGCTGTTTTGGATGTGATGGTGCTCGGTCGTGAACAGGCAATTTCATTGGGGATTGATCATCATCAATACGTCAAATTTTATCTTGCCTTGATTGCCGTCTTGGTTGCAATTTCAACCAGCTTGATTGGCCCTACCGCATTTATGGGGGTGTTTATTGCCAATATTGCTTATGCACTCGCCGGAACACATCAACATAAATTTACCTTAGCCATCGGCTGTGTTGTGGCGATTGCCATATTTATTATCGCTCAGATTTTAGTTGAGCATGTTTTTAATTATAAAACGACAGTCAGTATTTTAGTCAATTTGGTATGTGGTGTGTACTTTCTTGTACTGACAGTTCGTGCCAGAGGTGTTTCATGATTAGGGTGCGTAATATCCATAAATCCTATGGGGGAAAAAGTGTGCTTTCGGATGTCAATATTGAATTTCCTGAAAAGCAGGTGACTTCACTCATTGGTCCAAATGGAGCGGGTAAATCGACTTTATTGATGATGCTGGCAAATTTATCGAGCCCTGATCAAGGTCAAATTTTATTTCAGCAGAAAGATATTACCCAGATCCGAACGGCTGAATATGCCAAATATGTTGCAACCTTACGACAGTCTCCAAGCTTTAACTTACGCATGAGCGTAGAAGAACTGGTGTCTTTTGGGCGGTTCCCTTATAGCGGTGGTGCTTTGACCGCAAACGATCATCAGGTGATTGATGAGGCAATTCAATTTCTAAATTTAGAAGCATTACGTAAAGCCTATATCGATGAATTGAGTGGAGGCCAACGGCAGATGGCTTTTCTGGCGATGACCATTGCTCAGCAGACTGAGGTGCTTTTATTGGACGAGCCTTTAAATAACCTTGATATGAAACATGCTGTTCAGATCATGCATGCATTACGTCGTTTATGTGATGAACAGGGGCGTACCGTGATTCTGGTGATTCATGACATCAATTTTGCAGCGAATTATTCTGACCATATTGTTGCGTTGAAGAATGGCAAACTGCGTTTTAGTGGTCCAGTCAAACAGGTGATTACTGCGCAACAATTAGATGATCTGTATGAACTTGATTTTGAAATTACCTACAGTGAACAAGGCTGTATGTGCAACTACTTCAACTCAACAGGAGCTTGAATACACATGAAATGGAAAAATAACAGCTGGAATCTGGCATTGAGCATGATAGCCGCAATCAGCTTATCGGGATGTGACAAAAAACCTGCTGCTGATGCGAACCAAGGGGCTCAAAAGTTAGCAACCCCGATCGTGGTTAAACATGAACTAGGAACCACCAGCATTGCCTATCATCCACAACGTGCTGCGGTATTGGATATGAATGAAGCTGATTTTCTTGATCAACTGAGTATTCCTATTGCGGGTATGCCCAAAGATTATGTACCACATTTTTTGCAAAAGTATAAAGATGATCAAAAGGTTCAAGATCTAGGTGCGATTGTTCAGCCCAATATGGAACGGATTTACACACTCAAACCAGACATCATCTTAATGACGCCACTGCAAGCAAATCAGTATCAAGCGTTGAGTAAAATTGCACCGACTGTGCACTATGACATCAATTTCAATAACAGTCAGCAGCATCACATTGAGGCGATTAAAGCGCATTTGATCACTTTAGGCCAGATCTTTAATCAACAGCAATTGGCGACGCAAAAAGTAGATGCATTGGATGCCAAAGTAGCAGAAGTACGAAAAATAACTGTAAATCGTCCTGAAAAAGCTTTGGTGGTCTTACATAACAATGGTGCCTTTAGCAACTTTGGGGTTCAGTCACGTTATGGCTTTGTATTTAATGCATTCGGGGTAAAACCAGCCAGTACAGTGGTAGATACAAGTTTGCATGGTCAACCGATTTCTAGTGAATTTATCAAACAAGCTGATCCCGATATTTTGTATATCGTCGATCGTACAGCCGTCATGGAACATCGTCCGACGATTGATGCTGAGCGGATGAGTAATCCTTTATTACGCCAAACCAAAGCATGGAAAAATGGCAAAGTGGTTTTTGTTGATGCAGATGCTTGGTACATCACTGCGGCAAGCCCAACCTCCATGCATATTTTAATTGATGATGTCATCAAGGGGTATCAGCTATGAATTAGGTCTTTACACGATAAATTTATAGCCAGATAAACTCTAGCCAAAACACCCATACCGTGAACAAGTGACTACAGCATACTTTTCAATAAAAAAAGTGTGATAGGGAAACTTGTGCTTAAAAAATGAAAGGAAATTTGTATATGAAATATGGTCATCCACTTTTTCAGCACGCTTTGAAACCACAGTGCCGAGATTTAAGCCCGCAATTTAAACTGAAAAACTTGATTTCTGCTCAACTGTTGTTGGGTTTCGGATTAACTTTGGTGATTCCGATCTCAACAATTCATGCGCAAACACCTGATCTGCCATCATCAGATCACGAGGCATTGCAAAATTTACCCACCATCCATGTACAAGCTGTGAATGAAAAAAACAGTGTTTTAGCGGGGCAGATTTCTTCGCAGAATAAGTTGGGTTTTTTAGGTGAAAAAGGCTTTTTAGAAACGCCATTTAATAGCATTGGCTATACAGACCAATATATTGAAAATCAACAGGCAAAAGATATTACCGATGTCATTGCTAAAACCGACCCATCTGTATTTACCAATGGTGCCAGTGGCGGATGGAGTGAAAACTACTATATTCGTGGCTTTGCTTCGAGTACAAGTGATATGTCAATGAACGGCATGTTTGGCATCACACCTTTTTATCGAACCTCTCCTGAAATGTTTGAACGAATTGAGGTACTCAAAGGACCTACAGCATTACTCAATGGTATGCCGCCAGCAGGATCGGTGGGGGGCATGGTCAATTTAGTCAGCAAGCGTGCAGGCGATGATCCACTGCAGCGTTTTAGCGCGACCTATATGTCTGATTCACAGTTTGGTGGACATCTCGATATCGGCAGACGTTTCGGTCAAAATAAAGATTTTGGTGTACGTTTAAATACAGTATATCGTGATGGAACAGGGGCAATTAAAGACCAAGATAAAAAAACAGCCTTAGTTTCTTTAGGTCTGGATTGGCGTGGTGAAAGTGCACGTATTTCAGCAGATCTCTATACAGCTGAGGATCGAGTAGATGGTGTCAACCGTGGGATTAATTTACTCTCAGGGGTTGCGATTCCTAAACCACCAAAACCAGACACACTATTAAATCCAGACTGGTCTTTTGTTGAAACCAAAGATAAGGGCGCTATGCTTCGTGGCGAATATGACTTGAGTGATCGAGTTATGGCCTATGCCACTTATGGACAAAGTAAAACCGATTATAAATATAATGGTGCCATGTCAGCGACCGTGCTCGACAGTCAAGGCAGGCTCGAAACCAAGATTGGTCAGTTGGCTTTTGATCTTGAAAAGAAATCAGCTGATCTGGGCATAAAAGGAAAATTTGATACAGGATCTATTGGTCACCAATGGGTTGTCAATGCAACGTATTACCAACATGATCAAAATGACTATGGGGTAAGAAACGTGGCTGGGGCTGAATGGATCACCAATCTTTATCATCCAGTTTGGGGAAATCCAGTTCGCTTTAATGCGCCACATATTTCTAAAACAGCATCTCGTTTAAACAGTTATGGGATTGCGGACACCTTATCTTTTGCTCAAGATCAAGTCCAATTGACCTTGGGTGTACGACAACAGAATGTGCTGAGTGAAGCTTTTAATATTGTTACAGGCAGTCGAACATCACGTTATGATGAAAGTGCCACCACACCTGGGGCTGCGATATTGTTTAAAGCCACAGCGCATATTTCCTTATATGCAAACTATATAGAAGGCTTAAGCCAAGGCTCAACCGCACCGTATACTGCGGCAAATGCGGGTGAAGTTTTTGCGCCTTTTAAAACAAAGCAAAAAGAGCTTGGGATTAAAATGGATTTAGGGAAATTCTCAAACACTTTGAGTCTGTTTGAAATTGAAAAACCAAGTAGCTATACCGATCCCGTCAGCAATATTTTTACTGCTGATGGCGAGCAACGCAATAGAGGAGTTGAATGGAGCTTCTTTGGAGCACCTATTGCGAATCTTCGTGTAATCGGTGGTGTTGCCTATATTGATCCTGAATTAACCAAAACTGCAGGTGGTAAAAATCAAGGCAATACTGCGACTGGGGTTGCCAAGCAACAGGCGAAATTAGGCATGGAGTGGGATATTTCGATGTTGCAGGGTTTAACCTTGACTGGAAATGCCACAGCAGTTTCAAAGCAATATATCAATCAGGAAAATACACTACATGCTTCTGGACGAACACTGTTTGATGTTGGGGCGAGATATAAGACCAATGTTTCAAGTTTTCCACTGAGCTTAGCTGCGAGTATCAATAACGTGACCAATAAGGCCTATTGGGGCATGCCACAATTGTCCAGTTTAGCCTTGGGCGCACCTCGAACTTATATGCTGTCGGCTTCTATCGATTTTTAATTTAAGCGATACAGCACTATATTTTTATATGGTGCTGTATGTTGATTCAATGAGGCGCTTTAAATCATATAAATCTGTTTAATCAAAAATAAAGCGGATGGGGTTTTTGTCTCAGGGCAGGCTTGCTTAAAGTGCTGTTGATAAAACAACACTAAATCTAAAACAAGTGATGAAATCTAAACATTTATTAAAATTGAATTTTGAATAAGCTATTGAAAATTATAAAAATAAATATTGGCATAAAAGCTGCTCAATACAAGTGATATGAAATTGGAAGTATCTTAAGGAATACCTATGTCACTTGTCGTCGATAAAAAAGAAAATTCTAAAGAATTTGTAAAAAGTACTTTATCTGAAATTTGGGTCACACGATGTCCAGTACCCACTGCAACAGGAATCTCATTAAAGCGCGGCACCTTAGTCGAAAAATTTGAGCGACATGGTATTGATGTTGCGGTATTGCAAGATGCGCGTAAAGGCTTGTCTGTGCATCATTTTGATCATCAGCTTCCGGCTTTATTCCGTGAGGGTGGCAATGTACCTGCTTTGGCTGCACGTTCAGAAGGTGCCCCAAGTCGTCTGATTGGATTAACTTGGATTGATGAATGGCAAGTGATTATTGTTCGACCTGATTCAGCAATTCGTCAACCTGAAGACTTAAAAAATGCCAAAGTGGCTTTACCTGAATATGCCGATAAACGTGCAGGCAGTATTTTTAGAGCCATGTCATTGCAAGGTATTCGAGGGGCTTTACAACTTGCAAATTTAAGTTTTCGTGATGTTTATTTTATTGAAGTTCCTGAGCGAGCTGAATCGAAACAAGATCGCGATGCCAGTGCCTATTGGTCAGGCCTTGATGCCTTGATTACAGGTGAGGTGGATGCCGTGTATGTCAAAGGGGCATCGGCTGTTGAGGCTGCCACCAAACGTGGTTTAAAAGTCGGTATCGATTTAGATCAATTTGCAGATGTGACTTCACGTGTGAACAACGGGACACCTCGCCCTATCACGGTACATGAAGATTTATTGGAACATCACTTTGATGTCGTCGTGGATTTTCTGGAAGAGCTTTTTGATACCGCAGACTGGGCAGAAGATCATTTAGATGAAGTGCTGGTTATTCTACAAGATGAAACCATTGCGGGTGCTGAAAGTGTGGCTACAGCGTATCGTAATAATTTCCATAAATCTTTACATCCTTCATTAAGTGAAGAGCGCCTTGAGCTTTTAAAACAACAAAAAGATTTTCTTTGGTTACATGGCTTCCTTGAAAAAGACGTAGATCTTGATACATGGGTCGATCATCGCCCATTACTCGAAGTTTTAAAGCGTCGCCAAAATAAACAACGTTAAAACAGGATATTTATCATGACTACACTGATTCAATCGCCACTTTCCCCTGAACTCAATGATTTTATTGAACGCAACCGTGAAAAAGCTGAATTTGCATTTGAGGTGTTCCGTGAGACGGGCACAATCACTGCCAATGGCACGGTCAACTTTGTTGAACGCGCCCCTGAGAATACCTTGGTGACCTTTAACTATGCAGGGCCTTGGTCACGAGATAAAAAAAGCAAAGTACTGGTAGAGAAGCTTGATGGTGAAGTTTTATTGGGACGAAAAGGTGCTGGTGGCCGTTATAACAAACTGTTTCGTGAACATGCAGATGTCACCACAATCTCTCATGTACATGCACCGAATTTAGGTGCTTGGGCCCAAACACACCGAACCCTACCGATTCGATATGTGCCTGTTCAGCGTTTTCATTTATTTAATGAATTACCGATTTATATCGATCGCCGTCAGGCAGAAGTCGATTTCATTTTAGATCAACTCAAGATTGATATTGAGCATCGGGCTATTTTGGAAGCCAATGGCGGTGCCACAGTTTGGGGGCGTCAAGGTCTACAGGAAACTGCTGAATTTATTTTATTGCTTGAAGAAGGTGCTCAAATTCAACTGTTAGCAGAACTGGTTGGAGGAAGTCGTGAATATGGGCAAGGGGTGTTACAGCAACAGTGGAAAATGAGCGGATTGACTGAAAAAGCAAAATCACTGGGATTACTTCCACTCCATTAGAAACATGATTTAAAACAAATATAGAGAATATTATGGCTGTAAAACTTTTGTGGTATCTCACCTCTCCTGATGGTCCCTATCCTTGGTTGGAGTCGGGACGCTGGGATACCGATTATGAACATTTGCAACAAATTGCAATTACCGCAGATCGTCTGGGGTTTTACGGTTCGCTCATGGGTACAAGTGAGTATGAAACACTGGCGGTTGCTGCAAGTTTAATTCCTTTTACTGAACGCCTGAAGTTTTTGGTTGCACAGCATCCAGGTGAAGTTCAACCCGCAGTTTTAGCCAAATATGCACAAACTTTTGATGCCTTTTCTCAGGGACGTTTGTTGTTTAATGTGGTCAATGGCAATGATCAGGGACTTGCCGCTTTGGGTATTCATTATTCACATGATGAACGCTATGACTTTAGTAAAGAATACTGGAGCACATTTCAACAGAATTATTTAGGCGATAAATCTGGTTTTCAGGGTGAGTTTATTCAAGTGGCTCCACGTCAAGAGGGTGCTTCACCGATGTCAAAATGGCATGGGGCAACCCAAAAACAAGGCGTACCGCTGTGGGGAGCTGGCACATCAGTGAAAGGGGTACAACATTCAGTGGAATTGCTGGATGTGTATTTAAGCTTTGCCAACACACCGCCGCTGCTGGGAGAAAAATTCAGTAAGGTTGCAAAAGAAGCCGCTAAAGTTGGGCGAACTTTGCAGTATGGAACTCGCTTACAAATTATTGTTCGTGAAACCGAAGAAGAAGCGTGGCAATACGCGCAGTCTCTACTCGATAAAATTGATGTGAATTATGCGATTGAAGCAGTAAAACGTCAGCTTCCACCCAATGAAACTTTTGAAAGCTATCAAAGTAATAACCCGATTGTTCAAAAAAATTTAGAACGTTTACGTCAGGGGATATTACCTCAAGCTAAAGATTTTGAAATTTATCCAAATATTTGGACAGGGCCATCACTGTTTGGCTTTGATATCTTAAATCCCGCTGCGGGGACCGCATTGGTCGGGAGCGCTGAAAATATTGCTCAACGTATCCAAGAATATGAAAGCTACGGTATATCTGCATTTATTTTGTCGGGTTTTCCTTTAATCACTGAAGTTTACCGTGTTGCAGACTTGTTGTTTCCTTTACTTGAGCTCGATCATGGTTTTGAGTTACCGAAGTTAAAAAATCGCTCCTCTGTAGATTCTCTGTTGAATCAAGAAACTGTGGTTTAAAAGGAGAATCCTATGAGTAAAATTACGCGCAGAGCATTAATTAAAAATACTGGTTTAGGTCTAGGTACGATTGCAGCAGCAAGCCTGATCGGGTGTTCTCGTTCCGATTCCTCAGCATCAAATGAAGCTGCTGCACATACAAGCCAGCATACCACACCGCAAAAAGGTGGAGTGATCAAAATTGGGGTGATTAATGGTAATCAAGCTGGAAATTTAGATGCCCATAAGCCGATTGGAATGTCGAGTGCCTTTAGAGGTTGGCCGTTATATGCCAAATTATGGGAGTGGGGGCGAGATATTCAACCTAAATTGGCGCTTGCTGAATTTGCAGAACCCAATGAGGATGGCACTAAATGGACGATTCGGTTAAAGAAAGGGCTTGAGTTTCATCATGGTAAAACCATTACAGCCGATGATGTCATTTTCTCTTTACGTCGTTTGACCGATCCTAAACTGGCGTCTCCCTTTGCTGCTTATCTGTATTCATTACAGCGCGATGCGATTAAAAAGCGTGATGATTACACCGTTGAAATTCCATTTGCTCAAGGCAAAGGCTTAGTAGCCCTACCTGAAGCATGGATGAGTTGGGGCGGTATTGTTCCAACAGATTATGACCCAATCAAGAATGTCGTCGGAGCAGGCCCGTTTAAGCTGGAAAGTTTTACCCCAGGTCAACGTTCCCGTTTCGTACGTTTTGAAAATTATTGGAAAGACAATCAGCCTTATGCAGATGCCATTGAAATTATAGATTTTAAAGACCAAACCGGGCGTCTTGCTGCTTTGCAATCAGGGCAAATTGATATTGCATCGGGTATTAGTGCCGAGCATTTATCTTTGATTCAAGCCAATAAACGACTGAATGTTGTTTCATCTGAAACAGATGCTTGGCAATCCTTTGACATGAATACCACTAAAGCACCGTTTAATGATCCTCGTGTCAGACAAGCATTTCGTTTGATTGCCAATCGGGATGATTTAGTGAAACGGGCATTGGCGGGACAAGGGCGAATTGCCAACGATCTGTATTCATTTAGTGATCCTGTTTATAACCATGAAATTCCACAGCGTAAGCAAGATTTAGCCAAAGCTAAAACACTATTAAAAGCCGCTGGTTTTGATCAAAACTTAAAAGTTGATTTATATACAGGACCAGATAGCAATGCCGCTTTGGTGTTTGCGCAACATGCAGCGCAAGCTGGCGTGATCGTAAACGTTAAACAAGTTGAAGCTGCAACATTTGCAGATGCAGTCAAACAAGATTGGGCATTGAGTACAGGTTCAAATGTTTCTCGTCCATTTTTATTGACGGTATTGCAGATTGATGGACCCGGTGCAGCCAATAACAAAACCCGTTTTAATCAAGCCCGTTTTACTGAGCTGGTGCATCACGCATTGCAACAGCCTGATCTGGAAAAACGCAAAGTTCTGGTGCATGAGGCACAGCAAATTCAGCATGAACAAGGTGGCTTACTGATTTGGGGTTTTAACAATGTTTTAGATGCACATTCTCATCAGATTGGTGGTGTAACACCTGATCGAACCGGTTTTGCAGCATGGCGAACTGATGAGTTTTGGCGTAAAGGGGAGTGATGATGACGACTCAAGCCAGCAAAATTGAAAGCTCGATTCAACATCCAGCTATCGCCAAGTCGTTTGAATTTCCTGCATGGTTACCTTGGTTTTTGACCCGTATCGTGTCAGGAATTTTGGTGATTTTTGTGATTAGTTTAATTGTATTTATCGCGACTCAAGCGCTTCCATCTGACCCTGCGCGGGTCATTTTAGGGCCAGAAGCACCAGAAGCTACGGTTCAAATACTGCGTGAACAATTGGGGCTGACTCAACCGATATTGGTGCAATACTGGAATTGGCTGACTCAATTATTACAAGGTAATTTTGGACGCTCAATTGATTCTAATGTACCTGTGTTACAGATTATTCAAAACTATTTTGGTAATACGCTTGCTTTGAGTAGCTTGGTGGTGGCAATCACTGTACCGATTTCAGTTTTACTTGGGGTTTTGTTATCGCTACGTCGTGATAGCAAACTAGACCGAATCATTGTATCTAGCTCGATTATTTTTAAAGCAGTGCCCGGATTTGTCATTGCCATTTGGCTGATGATGTTATTTTCAACTTCGATCTTGCATGTATTACCCGCTGCATCATTGCTGATTCCTGGGCAGTCTCCGTTTAGCCAGTTAGAGTTTTTAATTTTACCCATTTTAACGTTAGCTTTATCGCTTATTCCTTATCTCATGCGTCTTGTGCGAGGCTCAATGATCGATGCCTTAGAGTCTGATTATGTCACTTCAGCACGATTACGCGGTATTCCAGAGCGTCGCATTATCTGGAAGCATGTTTTACCTAATGCTTTAGTGCCTGTGGTACAAGGCACGGCATTGACCATACGGGTTTTACTCAGTGGGGCTTTAATTATCGAGGTTGTATTTAGTTATCCCGGAATTGGCAATGCATTGAATGCAGCAATTGAAATGCGGGATATTCCTACCATTCAAGCGATTGTGTTATTGCTGACCATCTGTGTGGTGGTGGTCAATTTAATTGCAGACTTAATGACCACTTTACTCACACCGAAAATACGCACTGCAAAAAAACATAAAGCCCGCTCACCTGGTTTACGTCAGGCATTACGTTTATGGAAATCTGGCCGACCGATTACGGTAAAGCCTGTCGATCGCCGTAATGCCTTGAAGAATATCAATTCAGGAGAGGGGAAATGAGTACACTTCATTGGTATCAACGTAAGTTTTTTAAAGCCTTGATTTCTGAGCGACAAGTCCGTTTTGGTTTTGTGGTGACAAGTTTAGTTTTGATATTTGCGCTTATTGGCCCAGTGCTGGTTCCTTTTGAACCAACTGCATTAGTGGGCATGACCTATGGTGCGCCTGAAGCACAAGCTTTTCTTGGCTATGACTATATTGGGCATGATGTTTGGTCTCGTGTATTAGCGGGTGGTGTTTCAATTATTTGGATGACCCTCGCTGCCAGTTTGGTGGCTTTAATTATTGGTTCCAGTTTAGGCATATTGGCTGCTTTTGCACGAGATAAAGTTGACCAGTTTGTGACTTGGCTTACCGATGTTTTTATGGCATTTCCTGATCTGATTTTAGTGCTATTAATCGTTTCGATGTTAGGGCGTGAGCCATGGCTGATTGTGCTCACTGTTTCGATTGCTTTTATTCCTGGGGTAGTACGTCTTGCACGAAGTGTTGCGCTAAATTTGGTTGAGCAAGAGTATGTAGAGGCCGCCAAAATTTTAGGTTATTCGAAAAGCTATATTTTATTCCGTGAAATCCTACCCAATATGCTGACACCCTTATTAATTCATCTTGGGGTGATGTTGACGTGGGCTGTTGGCATGTTATCTGGTCTGGCTTTTCTTGGTTATGGTATCGCACCTCCTGCAGCCGATTGGGGCCTGATGATTAATGAAAATCGTGCTGGGTTATTGGTTCAACCGTGGGCAGTATTTGCACCGGTGATTTTAATTGCTTTGTTTGCGCTGGGAACCAATGTGTTGGCTGAAGGTGTAGGGCGTGCCGCAGCGCGGATTGAGGAAAAGTAACCATGACAGAGATTTTAAAGAATACGGTACTACAGGTAAAAGACTTAACGGTGGCATTGGTCAACACAGGCAATCATGTGGTTTCGAATATTTCTTTTCATTTAAACGAGGGCGAAGTCCTTGGGTTGGTGGGAGAAAGTGGTTCAGGTAAAACCACATTGTCGAGTGCGTTATTGGGCTATGCACGACATGGTGCCAAAATTATTCAAGGCACAATTGCGCTGGATGGACAAGATATCCTCAGTCTTGACGATCACGCTTTGCGTCAAATTCGAGGTTATAAAATCAGTCACGTTGCCCAAGATCCGGGAACGGCACTAAATCCAGCATTAACAATTGGACAGCATCTACTTGAGTTATTAGAAGTCCATCAATCACGCTTATCCAGTAGTGAAAGAAATCATAAAGTTGCTAAAATTTTAGATGAAGTGGGATTGCCTCAGGATGATGTGTTTTTAAAACGCTATCCTCATCAGCTTTCCGGCGGGCAACAACAACGGATTTTATTAGCATTGGCATTTTTGTTACAGCCTCGCTTAATTGTCTTGGATGAACCGACAACAGCATTGGATGTTACAACCCAAACTTTAGTGCTAAATATTATTCGTAAATTATGTCGCGAATATAATGTTGCAGCAATTTATGTATCACATGATTTGACTGTGGTGAAAGATATTGCAGATCGCGTAATCGTCCTGTATTCAGGCCAGATTGCAGAAGATGCCGCATTAAGTCAGTTATTTGAAACGCCAAAACATCCTTATACTCAAGGTTTACTCAATGCCATCCCCGATGTGTCGATTCGTAAATATTTATCCCCCATCGAAGGACATGCACCCTCACCGAATGACCGTCCAACAGGATGTGCCTTTGCCGCAAGATGTACTTTCGCTAGCGAATTATGTCATCAACAGCAACCGAAATTAACCCTGTTATCTCAAGGAGTTGATCCACATTTTGTTGCTTGTCATCATTGGGATGAAATGGGTGTGATCAATTTTCAAGAGCTTGATCCGCATCTGATTGAATTAAAAACAGATCAACAGGCACTGCTTAAAGTAGAACATATCAATGCTTGGTATGGCCAGCAACAAGCACTTTTCGATGTTTCTTTTCAAATACAGCGTGGAGAATGTTTGGCCTTAGTCGGGGAGTCTGGTTCAGGTAAAACCACACTGTCTAGAGTGATTGCAGGACTGAATGAAAATGCAGAAGGTCAGGTGATTTTAGCAGATGAAGTATTGTCCTTGCAGGGACAAAAACGTCAGTTAACACAACGACATAAACTGCAGTATATCTTTCAAAATCCATATAAAGCCTTGAATCCAGCACATACCATAGGACAGACACTCACTAAAGTGGTTCAGCACTTTTTTGCTACATCTCAGCAAGAAACTCAACAAAAGGTCGTTCAGGTACTTCAACAAGTATCGCTTCCTCCACAGGTTCAAGAACTCTACCCAAGAGATTTATCTGGCGGAGAACGGCAACGTGTAGCGATTGCACGAGCGCTATTATGTCAGCCTGATGTTTTGATTTGCGACGAAATTACTTCTGCTTTAGATGTGTCAGTACAAGCATCTATTTTAAAACTGTTGCAACAACTGCAAAAGCAAGGCGTAACTTTACTTTTTGTGACCCATAACCTTGGGGTAGTTCGAGCAATTGCTGATCGAGTTGCCGTTTTAAAAAATGGCCATCTGGTGGAATACGGTGAAACCGATCAAGTACTGAGTCATCCGCAACATGGGTATACCAAAACTTTGCTCACACATGCACCAAGCTTATTTAAGACTACAGCACAGCGTATCTGTGCATAAAAAACAAGAGATTTTCCGGAGTTAAAATGAACGATATTCAGCAACACAATTTTTTAGAATTGGGCAGTATAAGACATATTCAAAGTGAACAAGAAGCATTGGATATTGCCAAGGCAGTAGCAAAACAACTGACTGAATTTGCTCAAGATCCTCAATATAACAAAAGTGTTCCTTATGAACAGGCCCGCTTAATTTCAGAAGCAGGTCTGACAGCGATTATTGTTCCTCAACAATTTGGTGGTTTAGGCGCAAGTATTACTACTTTGGTTAATGTGGTAAAGATCATTTCATCTGCAGATGGTGGTGTGGGGCAACTTCTACAAATCCATTTCACCATGTTTCGAGGAATTTTAACGGGTTATGAGGATGATATTCGCGATCAATTATTGCGTGATGTATTGAGTGGTAAACGTTTAGGCAATGCACTCGCAGAAGTGGGCGGAAAAGATAAATTTCAGCATAAGACCCGTGTAGAAAGAAATTCACAAGGGCAGTTAATCTTAAATGGCAGTAAATTTTATTCCACAGGCTCTTTATTGGCCGAGTGGATCTCTTTATTTGCAGGCAGTGATGATGGACCTGTTTCGATCTTGATTCATCGTGATACGCATGGGGTAGAACTGCTCGATGATTGGGATGCAATGGGGCAAAACAATAGTGTCAGTGGCACAGTCAATTTTAAAGATGTTGTTGTCGATGAACGTTATGTTGCAAAGCGCAATACTGGTGGTTTAGGGACAGTGCTACGCACAGGTTTAACTTGGCCTCAGATTTTGCATGCAGCTATGGATACAGGTATTGCTAAAGGTGCACTTGAAGGGGGGATTGATTATTTGCAACAAAATGCTCGTCCTTGGGTGGAAAGTGGTGTCGACTCCCCGACACAGGAACCGCATATCATTAAGCAAATTGGCGAGTTTGCAGTTTTGGTCCGTTCAGCAGAAGCACTTTTAGATCGCTCAGCAGCGATTTTTGAGCAACATTTAACCAATCTGGAAGATGAAGCCTTACAAACTGAATTGATTTTATCTGTGGCTGCCACACGGAGTCAGTCAGACCATGCATCTTTGAAAATTTCCAGTGAAATTTTTGGCTTACTTGGAGCAAGCTCTACTTTGTCAAAATGGAATTTAGATCGTTTCTGGCGTAATGCTCGTACACATACCACACATGATCCGATTCGTTGGCGTTTATATCATGTTGGAAATTATTATTTAAATAATATTCCACCTGGTGAATATAACTCTGTGCTTTTAAAGAAACAGGCTGAAAATGTGACCAAATTTAAGTCATAATTTGAGTTCGACAAAAATATGCTATTCGGAAACCTCATCCACAACTGTTTGAGGCAGTACTTAATCGCATATTTTTTTCGGTGAGAAGCAGCGTTTTGTGCGTTGAGAATAGTCAGAAGCTTTTGTATAGGCGATGCCTTAAATTTGGAAGCTGAAAAATAAAAGGTTGTCATCACGACAACCTTTTATTTTTTCGTATTGTTAAGCCACTTGTGCATGAATAGCAATGTCTTGTGCTAGCCATTCACGAACATTGATTTGAGCTGGAATAAACTTCCAGCGATAGAGAAAGTCACTAAGGTCTTGTAAGGCAATAATCGATGTTTCATCAAAATTGGTATTCAGCTTGAGATGTGCATCTGCGCCATAAGCTGCATGGACCCATTGTTCACTGCTATTACATTCTTTAGCCAGATAGCGGTGAGTTTCATCTGCATGCACATGCGCCCATTGTTCAGCTTGTAAAACCGCATCGACGATGGATTGAGCTTGTTGTGGATATTGCGATAGAAAATCTTCATCCACAGTTAGTGTTCGAGGGGTACCATTATTTGAACGTAGGATAGGGTCGGGATGTGAACCAATATCAATAATGGTATGCAGGGCAAAATCATGGGCAATTTGTGCTGCATGTGCGCCTTTTAAAAAGATGGCATCGACATCCCCTTTGATTAAAGCCACAATCTCTGCACTTGCGCTCAGTTTATTACGATTGCTAAAGAAACTCGCATCATTTTCTTCGGTATGATTTTGCTGTTGCGCCACTAATATATCAGCACGCAGACAATCCACCAGTTCCAGATCACTGACCTTAAGATTTACTGTTTTTAATGCATTTTCTAAACCGCGAATGGCTTGAGCACGAGAGAAATCGATGATGACATCTTGATTCAGTGGGAGCCCAAAGCGTTTACCTTTTAGATCCTCAACCGTCTTAATTTGGGAATCATATCGAGTCAGCAGTAATTGGACTTCATCTGCCCAAGATAAACCGATGACTTTGGTTTTTTGTCCAGAAGCATATGCCCAAATTGCAGGAATACTGCCACCATGCCGAACTGAATTGGCAAGGGTATGGTTAAAATGTGAGTTACGAACCTCTTTTGAGTTCGATTCACGAATTGATTTAATTTCAATTTGTTGCTCAATAAATTTTTCTTTTAGCCAGCCTTTTTGAATCGAGATTCCGAGCCCTGTAGGAACTGGACAGCGTGTATACCAAAGTGTATTCAATGGTTGCGTTTGAAGTGTTGTCATTGTGACATCCTGTTGTGATTTGAATGCTTTAAAGCAATATTAATGCCATTGTTTAACTTATTGATATTTAAAATATATTTTTAATATCTATTTTTATGATGTTGATATATCAAATATTGTTGCAATAACAACAGATAACAAGTGCGGATGTTTTAAATCAAACATCTCATCAAACATGTTTTTTAAAAAAATAATATAAAACAGTGGATTAAAATATTTATGCCTTTGAAAAATTTGGCATAGATCTCGCAGTCAGCTATAGATCTTTAGTTGTTGTTTTATTTTTATGTTTAAAAATTATCCACTGTTGCGAAGTTTGGCCTTATATCGTTTTATGCCATTTCGCTTTGTATTGACGGCAACATTATTTGTCCTTGCCAATTTTGGCTTAGCACTACAGCAATATTCAATCGGACATGCGATTGATACGCTAAAACACAGCCAACCTGAAAGTTTATTTCAACATGCTTTTACAGATCCGTTAAATCCGTGGTTTTGGTTTATTCTACTGACGAGTATCGCTTTACTTCGTGCCATTATTCAATATTTAGCGGGTTTAAGTGCCTTGACGATTGGACAGCAATTGTTAAGTATTTTAAGAGAAAGAATCTTTAGCCAGGTCCAGCATTTAGATGTTTCATGGCACTGGAAACACGGATTAGGTGAAGTTTTATCAAGAACCACCCGAGATTCAGATAAATTAAAAGAAGCTTTAATTAATTTTTGGCGACAAGTGTTTGAATCCAGTCTAGTGGTCGCCGCAACAGTTGGATTGTTGTGTTGGTATCATCCTTGGTTGGGGATCGTCCCGCTTATTTTTATTTTTCTAGGCCTAGCTGTGCTGTTTAAACTGACCAATCAGTTGGTGGTGCTGGATCATCAAGTTGCCTATGCCTATGAAAAAGTCAGTGATACTTTGGCTGAAAGCGTCAATGGCATTCGAGTGGTCAAAGCCTTTCAACTTGAGGAAAAGCTCTTACAACGTTTTAATGCTGCGGTTGATAGCTTTATTCGTCATTCCATTCAAACTATTCGCACCAGTGCACAACGCTTACCGATTCCTCAAATGATTATTGCCTGTTCCTACTTATGGGTGATTGGGTTTGGTGGTTACTTAATTGGACAAAATCAATTACAGATTGGGCAATTTGTGGCTGCTGTACTTATGGCAAATTTATTGGTGTTTCGTATTGAAAGTATTGGACAGGTCTTACATATTTTTGCAGATGCACGTTCATCGGCAACTCGAATATGGCAAATGCTAGATGAGAAATCGGCAATTGTAGATGCTGCACATGCTTTGCCACTACAAGGGGATGCTGATGGGGATGAAGGTTTAAATATTCGACTGGAAAATGTCAGTTTTCAGGATCGAAGCACAGAAAAGTATATTTTAAAACAGTGTAATGTTGAATTCCGAGCAGGTGAAATCGTCACCATTGTAGGGAAAACTGGAGCGGGTAAAACCACACTGATGAACTTGCTCAATCGTTTTATCGATCCAACCGCAGGGCAGGTCTGGATTGGTTCAGATCAACGCGGTTGGCTCAATCTTAAAGATCTTAGTTTGGTTAACTTACGTCATATGGTTCAGATTATTCCGCAAGATAATTTCTTTTTCTCAGGAACTTTGGCGGATAACTTAAAAATAGCCAAACAGGATGCGACTGAACAGGAGATGCGAGACGCATTGCATTTGGCTTCAGCATCTGAACTGTTACAGCGACTCGATGCTGGTCTGGAGACACGAATAGGGGACAAGGGAGTCACCTTATCTGGAGGGCAAAAACAACGGATTGCACTGGCACGGTCAATTTTAAAAAACTCGCCAATCTTGGCGCTTGATGATTCAACCAGTGCTTTAGATTCCACTACAGAAAAACAGGTGTTACAGCGTTTATCAGGCTTGGCTGACAATAAAAATCAGCTCAAAAGAACCATTCTGATCAATTCAAATAAACAGACCACGATTTCTTTATCAGATCGCATTATCGTATTAGATCAGGGACAAATTCTTGCTCAAGGGAGCCACACAGAATTGCTCCAGCATTGCGTATTTTATCGGGAGTTGATGGGTTTTCAAAAAGCGCAACAGGAGATTCAAGCATGAATACCACGGTTAAAAATTTCCGTCCGCTGGCGAAAATCTCTGATCTGCAGATCGAAGAAAACTTAGCTAAAACCGCGCTACATCGCGGAATGTTAAAAAAACTCATTCCTTTGCTTTATCCGATTCGTTATTTAATTCTAGCCATGATCTCAGTAGAGATCTTACAAGTGCTGAGCATCTTTGTACGTCCATGGGCAGTCAAGTACATTTTAGATTCTGGATTTCAGCAAGTGGCTGGGAAACTGGTGTTGTATCAGCCAGTACTTTTTATAGCAATTGCTATTCTGGCATTCAGCTGGGTGTGTCGTTTTGGATTAGCGGGTATATCAAAATACTTGTCTGGAAAAGCGGCTTTAAGCGTCATTAATGATCTAAGACGTTCATTATTTCAACATATTCAAGCTTTAAATATTGGTTATTTTGATCGAACTAAAGCCGGCCGAATTATTTCACGAGCGGATCGTGATGTGGATACTTTAGAACCAGTATTGATACAAGGACCACCTGAACTACTTTCTGCGATTTTACGTTGCGGATTAGCATCTGTGCTTTTGTGGCATATCTATCCCCCATTTTTCTGGTGTTTATTTGCAACTTTGCCGATTTTATTGACAATGACTGCAATATTTAAAAAGTCATCACAACGGCATTGGGGACGGGTTGCCGAAGAACGCAGTCGATTTACTGCACATTTGGTTGAAACGGTAAATGGCGCCAAAATTATTCAGCAATTGAATTATAGTGAAACCAATCAACAGCGCTATCAGCAACTCTTAAAAGATTTTAATGATTCTATTATTTATGGAAGTAAGCGGACCAGCTGGTTTGCCCCATTTACTGGATTGCTTTCGACAGTGGCAACCGCAGTTTTTATTGTGATTGGAAGTTATGCTTATAGTGAAGGTGTCATCAGTATTGGACAGTTTGCCGAAAGTATTTTTTATGTGTTTTTATTCTTGGCACCTTTACAGGAATTGACCGATTTATTTGAGCGTTATGCCAATGGTGCAGCGTGTGCACAACGGATATTTCTACTTTTAGATACCCAATCTAGCATTCAAGATGCACCACATGCGTTGAAATTAGGGCAACTTAACGGGCATATTCGTTTTCAGTCTGTACATTTTGCTTATACCACCAAAGCTGTTTTACAAAATTTTGATTTAGAGATCGAAGCTGGAACGGTGGTTGCGATCGTGGGGCCGACAGGTCATGGTAAAAGCACGATCGTTCAGTTACTGACACGGTTTTATGAGCCTCAGCAGGGGGGGATTTTCTTAGACCGTTATCCGATACAGGATATCCATCTGGACAGTTTAAGACAAAATGTCAGTATTGTTTTACAGGACAATGTCTTGTTTAGCGGCACAATTTTAGACAATTTACGTTTAATTCAACCCGAAGCTACGGATCAACAACTGATTCGGGCGATTGAAGAACTTGGTGCAGATGATATTCTAGGACAGCTTCCTCATGGTTATTTTACTGAAGTTGGAACACTCGGAAAAAATTTAAGTCATGGGCAACGCCAACTAGTTTGTCTCGCACGTGCATATTTGGCTGATCCTAAAATTTTAATTTTAGATGAAGCGACCTCTGCAATTGATATTTATACGGAACAGAAAATCCAATATGCCCTTCGACGCTTATGTAAAAATAGAACCTGTATTGTGATCGCACATCGCTTAAGTACCATTCAAGAAGCAGACAAAATTGTGGTGATTGAGAATGGGGCTGTAGTGGAACAAGGTGCTCATGAACAACTGATTCAACAACAACAATCTTACTATCAGTTGTATCAATCTTATTTACACAATCAACTTGTATAAGCTTATGCGCCACTAGCAAATCTGTGGTTTTATAAACATTTTTTCGAATCATTGTTTAAATATAAACAATGATTTTTTTATTTTTAATGACAAGTTTTTGATATTCAATAATAAAAATTTTGGCATTGGCTTTGCTATATCGGGGCAGATCGTTAAGGAAGCTTATATGCGTACATATTTTTCTCAATTCATTCTTCATTCTTCTGTTTTTGCGTTCAGTACACTTACCGCCTCAATCACTTTGGCAAATGAACAAAGACCTGTATCAGAAAAAGAGGATGTCGTGACATTGCAATCAGTTGTTGTAACGGGTTCTCGGCGAGCTATCAATAGTGCTTTAGAGGCTCCTGCTCCAGTAGACATTGTGACAGCCAAAGAACTACAAGAAACAGGGGCAGGTGATCTTGCAGCTGCATTAACACGCTTATCGCCGTCAGTGAGTTTACCAACATCACCTGCGGGTGGTTTCGGTGCATCGGTGCCGCCGAGTATTGCATTGCGAGGTTTATCTGCAGATCAAACCTTAATTTTGATCAATGGTAAACGTCGCCATACAGCGGCTTACTTCACTCGACAAGCGTATGCTGGGGGGAGAGGTGCTGCGGTAACAGATTTAAGCCTAATCCCGATTAGTGCCATTGAACGTATAGAGATTTTACGAGATGGTGCCGCAGCTCAATATGGTTCTGACGCGATCGCGGGCGTGGTTAACATTATATTGAAATCGCGTGATCATGGTGGTGGCGTGAGTTATCAAACTGGAGGCTATACACAAGGGGATGGTGAACAGCATAAAATCAATCTTTGGAAAGGCTTTGAATTACCCAATGATGGTGCTTTAACTGTTGCCGTAGATTTAGGAAAGCGTGAAGCTGCAAGTAATACTGCACCAGATACGCGAACATTTTATGATGGTTCAACCCAAGCCCAATATACCGAGCAGAACACACCATTTAGAACTTGGAAATTTGGTTCTCCTGAACAAAAAGACCAAATCAATATCACTGCGAATTTAGATTTACCTTTAACTGATGAAATTGCCTTGTATGGTTTTAGTAGTTATGGGCATCGTAAGACCATCGGGGAAAATTTTTATGAACCTCCAACCACCAAAACAGTACTGAATCAATCCATTTATTTTAAGCAACGTTATCCTGATGGACGCTCACCTTTGAGTTTAGTCAGTGTGGATGATTTTGCGACCACGTTTGGGGTTAAACAAGGCAACCAGACTTCAGGAAAATATGACCTGTATGCCACTTATGGACAAAACAAAGTCAGCACTGAACAAGGCAATGGCATTAACCCAAGTTATGGTGCAGATTCACCCTCTCATTATGATTTAGGGGAAAACATTTTTGCCCAACTCAATACAGGACTGGACTATAGTCGTGATTTTGCAATTGATGGTCTAGCCAGTCCATTGACTGTTTCGACGGGAGCGCTATACCGTTGGGAACAATATAAACAAAATGCAGGCGACCCCATTGCTTATACCCGTGGACCCTATTTTAATCCAAGTACGGCTTTAGGTACGGGTATCCCAGGTATATACGCGGGTATTACAGATCAAGACCAACGCAAAATTAGTCGAGATGTGTACGGCATTTATTTGGATCTCGAAGCCGATATTGTAAAAGATTTAAATGTTGGTGCTGCTATTCGAACAGAAAAATATTCAGACTTTGGTTCGACAACCAACGGCAAACTCTTTGCCAAATATGATATATCTCCGCAGTTGACTCTTCGTGGATCTGTCAATACAGGTTATCGCGCACCGTCATTAGCCCAGCAAGGATACTCCGCTTATAGTGTACAAACGGTGCAAACTCCGACAGGTTGGCAAGATGTACAGCAAAGGACTTTAGTTGCGGGAAGTGAAGCGGCTTTACTGATTGGTGGAACTTCACTTAAGCCTGAGAAATCGACCAATTATTCTTTAGGTTTGGTACTCAAACCATTTATCAATACCTCTGCAACTTTAGATCTTTATCAAATCGATATTCGAAATCGTATTTTACTTTCTGACAATATTACTGGCAGCGTGATCAATAATGCTTTTGCAAATACGCCGTATGCAAATATTGCCAATGTGGCGTTTTTTAATAATTTATTAGATACGCAAACACGTGGTTTGGAGTTCGCATTAAAACATGATCTTGATCTTGAACAATATGGCAAGTTAAAGCTGAATTTAGGTTTGGCTTATCATAAAAATAAAATCACTGACAGCCGAGACTCAATCACTGCAAAAGGTGAGCGAATTCCAGTCTCCAGTATTGCTGGTCGAAATACCCAAAGCCTAATTGAATCTACAGCGCCAAAAACCAAATTAGCATTGGGGGCACTTTGGTCAAATCAAGCGTGGAGTATCAATGCCGCAGTCCGTCGTTATGATAAATGGACTACTTTAAATAATACCAATACTTCATTGGATCAGACCTTTGATCCGCAATGGATTGCTGATTTGGACTTTGGCTACAAAGCAGATGCGTGGGTAAAAGGGCTAAAATTCAATCTGGGCGCAAATAATTTATTTAACAGTTACCCAGACAAAGCTAAAGACTCATCTGTAGGGAACATCGTCAAATACAGTTTTAATGCGCCAGAAGGTGCCTTTGGAACGTATTTATATGGCCGTGTAAGTTACGACTTTTAAATTAAAAAATAAATTTTTTAAAACAGTTTTTAAATAGGTTTCAAGGTCATGAAAATGCAAAATACTTTTATATCTAATGTGGTTAAATCCGTTTTTGTCGCAAGCATACTAACGTCTGCTGGAATGGCAAATGCCCAGCAAGCCCCTCAGCCTGAAGATCGTTATGGGGATGGACGTGTTTCAGCATTTTATACATGGAAAGCTGCGATTCCAGAACAAGCTGGAAAACTCTTAAAGACAGAGGACATCAGCAACCCTTATATCAGTTTGGACAATGATAGTACGGCCATTCGTATTTTATATAGTTCAACAAGTGGACGGGATAGTAAGACCCCCATTGTGGTTTCTGGGACAGTACATCTTCCTAAAGGTACGCCACCGAAAGAAGGTTGGCCTGTTGTGTTATGGGCACATGGTACGGTTGGTCTAGCAGATGCCTGCGCACCTTCTTGGAATGGACGATCTTATCGAGATGTACAATATTTAAACCGATGGTTAAAAGAAGGATTCGCTGTAGTAGCAACTGACTATGAAGGACTTGGTGTGGCTGGCCCGCACTTGCTGATCAATAATCCAATGCTTGCTTATAGTATTTTAGACAGCGGTCGAGCTGCGCTTAAAACGAAATTACCTCTAGCAAATCGTTTTGTTATTGTGGGGCAATCTCAAGGTGGGGCAGGGGCTGTTTCAGCTTCAGCTTATTCAGCAACCTATGCACCAGAGTTAAATATTAAAGGATCTATTGGCACAGGGGTGATTTATCAGGACCCAGAGGCAACAGCTGAAAAGAATCAGTTAAAGTTAAATCCTTATGAAGTCAGTCCATCCTTAGCATATGGTATTTATAGTTTTTTAGTGACACAAAGCTTATTTCCTGAAATCAAAACTGAAGATATTTTTACCGCTGAAGCAGTGCCTTTGGTGGAACAAGCAAGAAATGCCTGTTTGACCAGTTTTATGGGAGATATTCAAACAGCAGGACTTTCACCTGCGCAAGCCTATAAGGCGAATCCACCATCGATCTATAAAAAATTACAGGAAAAACAATCCAATGATTATGGTTATTACCCGACCTTAAAAATCAATCATCCATTATTTATTGGCACTGGGGCAAATGATCGTACACCAGATGCACGTAATCAAATGAAGTTGGTGGCGGATGCATGTAAGGCAGGTACAGTCGTTGAAGGGCATTTGTATCATGGATTGGGACATAGTGAGACAGTGAATGCTTCCCTACAAGATTCTGTTCCATTTGCCAAAAAGGTGATTGCAGGGGAGAAGATTCAGTCCATTTGCAAACCAGATTTACAATAGAAAATCAGAAGAAAATAACCATCCCTCATAATGATGCTCATGGTTATGACAAGACCTTAAATTAGCAAGCAATAAAAACCGCTCATTCAATCCGATTAAATGAGCGGTTTTTATTTAGCTTGAGGACTTAGGCAATCTGTTTGTTTCGCTTGGCCGCCTCAGCTCGTACCGCAGGAATAATATAACGACCATAGTCCACAGTATCGTAAATTGGATCATAACCACGATTTAAAAAGGTGGTGACGCCCAGATCTACATAATCAAGTAATGCGGCAATAATCGTATCAGGCGTTCCGACAAGGGCGGTGGTATCACCATAGGCCCCAACTGCGCTTGCAGTTGGCATCCATAAGGCTCGGTCATGGCGATCACCTTGTTGTGCTGCTGCCAGTAACCGTTGTGAACCTACGCCTTTAATTTTATGTCCCGAAAGTGAGCCATTATTTTGGAACGTTGGATTTTGCTGAATATCAGCTAAAATTTGTTGTGCTCGTTGCCATGCGAATTGTTCTGTTGGCCCAATAATAAGACGTACTGATAAACTGACCTGCGGCTGGGGTTTATTGGCTGCTTCTGCTGCCTTTTTAAGTTTATTTATCTGCTCTTTCACGCCCGCTAAAGGCTCACCCCAAAGCGAATAAAGATCTGCATGACGCACTGCGATATCGTAGGCAATATCCGAAGAACCACCGAATGAAATCGGAATAGAAGTTCCATTGACCGGTTTTAAAGGGCAGAAAGCATTTTCCAGTTTAAAGTATTTGCCTTCATAGTGAATCGGTTGCTCACTTTTCCAAAGCTTTTGGATGATATCTAGATATTCACCCGTGCGTTCATAACGTTGAATTTTATCAACAATATAATCACCTTCTTGCGGTTCAGCGGTAATTCCCGTAATGGCATGTAAACGAATGCGTCCTCCGCCAGTGGTATGGTCCAGTGTGGCAAAGGAACGTGCAGCCAGATTAGGCGTCATCAGCGCAGGGCGATGTGCAATCATAAATCCAAGTCGTTCAGTCTGTTGTGCCAGATAAGCTGCGATTTGGGTACTATCAGGGCTACTTGGTCCATTGGCGATTAAAACTTTATCAAAACCTGCATATTCATGTGCACGAGCATGATAGCGTAAATATTCGAGATCAATTTTATGACCAATTCGGGTTCCTTTGGTTTCAGACCATTGATTTGGAAAAACCATACCCACAAACTCTATGCTCATCATTTAACCTATGCTGTAAATTTTAAATAAAAGAGCAAAATAGGTGCCAAATAGAGAGGGGAGATAAAATATATAATTTTTTCAAAAATATTATTGTAAGCTGTTTATATATGATCAATTGACAGACATATTGTTTAAAAAGCAACATTGCATAAAAATAGAAATATATTGATTATAAATGCATAAGCAAAAACGCCTATTAAATCATTCAATATATAAATTTAGGATTAAATATCTGTAATTATTATTTATCAGCTTTGTAATAGAATTGTACTATTCTATTTTAATATCCTCCTCAGCTATTTAAAGGGTTAATTATGAAATCCTATTTGGATAATGATTATAAAGTAATTACCTTGCCTGATAATGGTGTGCCAATTAAGCCAATAAGAGCAAAAGCGATTATATTTTCTGATCAAAACTCTCGTAAGCTATTAAGCCAAGTTGAAACCATTGCACCAAGTTCTGCCAGTGTGATCATCCAAGGTGAATCAGGTACAGGTAAAGAATTAATCGCACGTGAAATTCATTTGAAAAGTGATCGCCAAAATAAGCCGTTTCTTGCTGTCAATTGTGGTGCTTTAGTTGAAACACTTGCAGAATCTGAATTGTTTGGTTATGAAGCAGGCGCATTTACGGGTGCGCATAAGACACGCCCTGGTATTTTTGAAACAGCCGACGGCGGAACTTTGTTCTTGGATGAAGTGGGTGAGTTGCCGTTGTCTTTGCAAGTAAAACTGTTACGTGTATTGCAAGAAAAGGAAGTTGTTCGGGTCGGTGGACGTAAACCGATCCCGATTAATGTACGCATCTTGTCTGGTACACATGTTGATTTGCGTAAAGCTGTCGCGGAAAATAAATTCCGTTTAGATTTATACTATCGCCTAAATGTGGTTGTGCTAAATATTTTACCATTGCGAGAGCGTAAGGGTGACATTTTGCCTTTGGTGGATTTTTTCTTAAACTCCTATTCGCAAAAGATGATTACGCCGAAACCCAACATCAGTGATCGCGCCAGAAATGCACTACTCAACTATAGTTGGCCAGGAAATATCCGTGAGCTTGAAAATAATATCCATTATGCACTGCTCATCAGTGGTGGCAAAACCATTGATATTGAACATTTAAGGTTTTCAGAGGAGGGTGGCTCAAGCGTTTTACCAGATAATGATTTGATTCAAGAGTTTGAGGATGTACTCAAGCGTTTATTTCAAGAATATGATGGTGAAGCATGGCACATCATTGAAGATAAAATCGTCAATACCGCTTTTTCAAGTTGCTGGAATAATCAGGTTAAGACTGCAAAAATGTTAGGACTGTCGCGCAATGTTTTACGTAATTTGTTATCAAGATATAATTTATTACCAAATAAAAATGAAATTGTTTAATTGGGCTGTGCAATAGAAACATCCATTTTACCCATGGATGTTTTATTTTGGGCTGGTCATTTTTGTGATCCATAAACCAAGTTCAAACAAAAGCCACATTGGTACTGCCAGTGCAAGCATGCTAAAAATATCAGGGGGTGTAATAAACATTGCGATAAAGAAAAACAAAACAATGATGTGTTTACGGTAATGTTCCAATTGTTGAATAGAAAGAATACCAATAAAAATAAGAATGTAGGTCAGTACAGGGATTTGAAAGGCGATACCAAAAGCCAGAAAAAGCTTGAGACAGAAATCAAGATAACTGTTGATATCAGTCATCGGTAAAACATTATCTGGTGAAGCTAAGACAAAGAAGTTTAACGCCAAAGGCAGAATCAAATAATAGGCAAATAAGATGCCAAGATAAAATAAACCGATGCTGGAGAGCACAAGCGCCATGCCAAATTTTCTTTCACTTTGATATAGAGCAGGTGCAATAAAGCGCCAGAATTGATAAAGAATAAAGGGAATCGCCAATAAAATTGCAAAATAAATATTGAGTTTAAAGGGCGCTAAAAATGTACTCATCACATCTGT
Organism: Acinetobacter sp. BIGb0196; assembly: GCF_011759595.1. NCBI lineage: Bacteria > Pseudomonadati > Pseudomonadota > Gammaproteobacteria > Moraxellales > Moraxellaceae > Acinetobacter > Acinetobacter sp. BIGb0196. The sequence continues at coordinate 920,282 of NZ_JAAOZA010000001.1, forward strand.
AGCTATCATGGTTGAATTTTTAGGCAATCGGGATATTAAGGGTTGAGCCAAAAAATGATAATTGTGTTGTGCAAGGGGCAATAATAGTAAAAAAATAGTTAAGACTGTAGCAATGCTATAGATCAAACGCTTTCTAAGCTCTTTTAAATGTTCGCTATATTTCATTTCAGTGAGTGTTTCACTGAGTATTTGTTCGGTCATGCAGCTTGATCCTCACGCAAGATATTGGATGATGTTGTGTAAATTAAAAAGGGTACTTTTAATTCACGCGCAGAGATTTGATAAACATAATCATGTGTGGGATAAGGGGGCGCTTGATGTGCTATAGCAACAGCGCTATGTACACTTTGGATTTCGTGTTGCATTTGTGCAAGCTGCTGTTTGAGCAGCTCTTCGTTTTGTTTTATTTTGAGCAGCTCTTCTTGCATGATCCTTTTTAGTTCAAGCAATTCCAGTTCATTTTCTAACTCTAGCTGGATTTTGTTAAGATTATTTTTAAGGGCTCTATATTTAAGTAATCCCACCCTTAATGTTTGAGGGAGCTTTTCAGGTCCCAATATAATCAGTGCAATAACAGCAAAAGCCAAGAGTTCACCAAAACTGATATTGAACATAATGATTTAGTACTCACCGGTTAGTGTTTTTTTCTTTATTTAAATCGAGATGATGGATTTCTTTAGGCTGATTTGTTTCAGACAGTTTTTGATCATCAGAATGAACCGAGTCTTTAAAATCTTTAATTGCACCACCTAAATCCTTACCTAAGTTTTTAAGTTTTGATGTACCAAATAATAAAATAACGATCACGGCAAATAATAATATATGCCAAATTGATAAACCCATTTCATATTTCCTTAATAATTTAAAACTTGTTGATATAAATATCATGCTTGAATATATTTTCTAAATAATATTTATATCGATGAATATTCGATTTCATTATGCGCTATGGTCCAGCATATTGAGTGCTTGATTACGATAGTTAAATAATAATTCGCTGTCTTTATGTCTTGGATGGGTCAAAGGAACTTGAATGATTTCTTTAATTTTTCCTGGTCGAGCAGACATTACGATCACGCGATCACCCAGATAAACCGCTTCTTCTATATCATGTGTAACTAGAATCATGGTGATCTTTTGATCTTGCCAAATACGTTGTAATTCAGTTTGCAGATGGCTACGTGTAATTGCATCTAAAGCACCAAAGGGTTCATCTAAAAGTAAAATATCAGGCTGATTAACCAAGCCTCGTGCAATCGCTACCCGCTGCGCCATACCACCCGATAGCTCATGTGGATAAGCATTTTCAAAACCTTTTAAACCCACCATTGTAAGATGTTCTGCCACACGGGCATTTTTTTCGGCACGGCTTAAGTCGGTTTCTTCGAGCGCTAAATGAATATTTTCGGAAACACTGAGCCAAGGCAATAGACGGTGCTCCTGAAAAATTAAACCTCGTTTTAAATCTGTCCCTTGTATTGGTGTTTGATTCAGTAAAATCTCACCTTGATAGTCTTTATCTAATCCTGCAATTAAGCGCAACAAGGTCGATTTACCACAGCCACTGCTTCCGACAATAGAAATAAATTCTCCTTGTTGAATATCGAGATGAATACCATCTAATACGGTGAAAGTTTGTTGATCTCGATAAAATGATTTATTGAGTTTTTTAATCGAGAGTAAGGAAAAGCTCATATCAATATCCTGATGAGATGGGTGATTCAGTTAAACACGCCATTGCAGTAGTCGTTTAGAAATCAAGTGAATGCAAAGCGTCATGCCAATACCGCTGAGGGTGACCGTGATTGCACACACCAACAAAATATCCATTTCGGCATTGATTTCAGCTTTCATCATTAAATTGCCTAAGCCTGCACCAGCATTGAATAACAGCTCACTGGCAGTTGTGGTAATCCATGTAAAAGGCACCGCTAAATTCAACCCCGTTAAAATATATGGGAGAGCTTGAGGGAAACGGATTTTTTTAAATTCCTGCCAAAAAGATAATTTGTAAATACGAGCGACTTCACTGTATTTCTGGTCATAATGACTTAGCCCTTGAAAGCTGTTAATCACCATCGGGAAAAAAGAAGCAAGCGCAATAATAAAGATTTTTGCCTGCTCACCATTGCCAAACCACAGTGCAATCAATGGGGTTAAACCAAGTAAGGGTACTTGGCGAATGCTATTAAATAATGGTGAAACCAAGGCATTTAAAATTTTTGAATAGGCAAGTAAGGCACCGAGTAGTAGCCCTGTTGTCGAGCCAAGTAAAAACCCCAATCCAGCTTTTTTAAGACTTCCCCATGTGTTTAACCATAATTCACCTGTTTCAAGCAGCTGAATAAAAGCAAAATACACCTTCTGTAAAGGCACAAATGCATAGGCATGACTGGCGCCTAAACTTGAATTGTATTGCCATAAAGCCAGTAAAAGGAGCGGGAGCAGCAGACCTTTGATCAAGATCAGTGGTTGCGCAAAAGCACTTTTTAAGTTCAGTGGATGCTGTGACATTATTTCCCCCTTGAACTCAATGCAGGTGATACAAGATATTGTTCGAGCTGACGTAAAGTTTTATCTAAAGCAAAACCAATGATTCCTGTAATAAAAACTCCGACCATGACAACGTCTAAACGTAACATTTGTCGTCCGAGCTCCATCATTTGACCAATGCCAGTGCCTGCAGCAAGTAATTCAACGGCCACCAAAATCAACCAAGCACGACCTAGAGCAATCCGCAGTCCACCGATTAATGGTGGGAGGATGCAAGGGATGATGATGTATCTCAACCATGCTGGAGTTTTTAGTTTGTAGATCTGGCCCAATTCAATATATTTTTTAGGAATATTTCTAACAGCATCCGCTGTTGTGAGTGCGATTGGAAAAAAACAGGCTTTAATAATCAGTAAAATTTTAAATAGTTCACCAATGCCAAAAACCAAAATAAAAATAGGAATAAGCACAAAGATTGGAATTTGATAAAGGATATTGAACAAAATATAAGTGTAATTTCGGAAAGAGGTGAGAGATGCATAGGCAATGCCAAACAAAATCGCACAGGTGGCCGCAATTGAAAAACCCATCAGCAGTCGAGAAAGGCTATCTTTTAAATGCAGTTGTAGTTTACCACTTTGCAACAAGGCAAGAAATGTCTGCCATACCGTTATAGGTGGCACTAAAATTTGGGTTGGAAAAATCTGTAAATAGCTAATCAATTGCCAAACCAGTAACGCCAAGATGGGTGAAAGGAATGAGAGCAAGCGATAGACCTGCTCAGAAGACAATCGCCTCCATAATGGTGCTTTGATCGCCACGATTTTTTTTTCGATAAGCGGATTTACGAGGATTTTCATGACCTAGTTTCCTTACTTATGTTGAATATCAAGTGTTTGTAAATTTTGAATGGCTTGACTGGTAAACTGAGCATTGAGCAACTCTTCAGCTTTGATTGGCGTTTGAATCAATTGGTTTTTTACAGCATGGTCGATGACTTTTGCATAATGCTGTTTAAGAAAATCCACTTGGTACTCAGGTGACCAATCTTGTTGCCAGTTACTGCTGGTATTTTGACTTTCGCGTTGAATCACACTTAGAGGCTGACCAAATTTGGTTTGGCTTTGTTGGAATTCATCTTGATGCTGTGAAATCCACTGCATTGCCCGTACTGTCGCATCAGCAAGTAGTTGGGTTGTGTCTGGATGTTGATCCAGATAAGTCTTGCGTCCCCATAGTTCAGCACGCATTTTCCAGTCAGCGGGTAGACTTTGCGATGACCAAATAATTTTGCCAAGATGGCGATCTTGTAAAGTGAGCGCATCACTTAAGGTAAAAAATGCATCGACGCTTTTAGCGGATAAAGCAGCAGCTCCCGCCTGTGGATTGAGATTGATGATTTGAAAATCTTTAAGCTTTAAACCTTTGCTCTGTATCAATTGAGCAAAATTAATTTCCCAAGGACGACCACGATGTAAGGCAATCTTTTTACCTTTGAGGTCCTCAATGGTTTTGATGGGTGAATCCGCTGGAACCACCAAATAAACATTATTACCGACTCCGCCAGGGACGACAATTTGTGTTCTAACACCAGTGGCATTGAGTACTACCGCAGGAAGATTGCCATAAAAAGCAAAATCAATTTTATTGTTGATAAAGCTTTCATTGACTAAGGTGGCCACAGCCGCAGTGGTTACAGGTTCCCACTTTAATTCAATATTTTTCTGCTTTAATGCTTTTAGAAAAATGGGGTCCTGTGCAATAAGTTGTGGTACACCAATAAAGTCCAGACCGCCAGAAGTTCCATTGGCCACAACCGCAATACGAAGCTGTTGTTGACTGGTTTTACTTTGGTTTGGATCTTCGGTTTTGTGTACGCCACAAGCAACCAATCCTAAAAGACTAAAACTTAAAAAAAGACCAGAAAAAATACGCATATCATCATAAAAATCTAGAAATATAGGGGATAGAGCAAGAACCAAGCCAAAATAATTATTTTATATAAATCAGTTTGTTATGTTTTTATGATTGGTGTTATTTGAATGGATCAAACAGGTTATGTTGTGAAACCGACAGTATTGGATGGATAAGTGTTGAAATTTCAACACCATGTTTAGCTGGGTTTTTATAATATTTAGATAAAACAACAATATAGATGAATTCAATATTGAATAAAAAACGGCATGGTTTCTGCTCATGAGTTGTATCACTCACGATAGCGTGTAAAACCTTTAAATTATTGAGAAGTATTATGTCTGTTGAATTTTTATGGAGAATCCCTGTGCATGGGGATGGTCGTCGAGCACATCAGTTACATACACGAGGTGAATGGAACCAGCTGAGCCCAGCAGTACAATTCCCTCAACGTGTGGCACCTCAACATCAAGATGAATTGTTTGCCTACTATGATTATGTACAACAGGTAGCAAAAGCCGCAGATATCGTAGGTTTTCACGGCGCATTGATTCCTGCTTTTCCACATACTGAAGAACCGTGGGTGCTGGCATCGGCATTGGCAAGAGAAACCAAAAGACTCCGATTATTGATTGCGATTCAACCTTGGTTTATCCATCCTGCATACGCAAGCCAAATGGCAGCAAGTTTGCAGCGTCTCAGTCAGGGACGGGTTGAATGGAACGTGATCTCAGGTGGCGGTGGGGCACAGCAACGAGCCTATGGTGATTTTATTGAACATGATCAGCGCTATGCGCGAACCAATGAATTTTTAGAGTTTGTAAAAGGGTATTCGCATCAGGCACCTTTTGACTATGATGGAAAGTTTTTCCACGTTGAACAAGGTGGTTTGAAATACCCAATGAATCAATATGACGTTCCTCGTTTGTGGTTAGCGGGAGCAAGTCCAGCGGCACTGCAAGTTGCAGGTCGGCATGCCGATATCCATTTAACATGGGGGGAACCTGTTGAACAGCAGAAAAAAGTGATTGAACAGGCGCGATCCTTCCTTGCACAAAATACCCCAGACCATAAGGTAAAGTTTGGTATGCGTATTGATATTTTGGCACGCCCCACACAGGAACAAGCGTTTCAAGAACTTAAACAGATGTATGAAACCATCGCTGTTGATGGCAATGCATTTGAACGTAAAGATACTGAGTCGGTTGGTGCAAAACGTCAGCAGGCCTTAGCACAAGGCAATCGTTTTGAAGACTTATTTGTCAGTCCAAATGTTTGGGCTGGTATGTCAAATGTAAGGGGTGGTCCAAACTGTATTTTAGTGGGGAGCTATGAACAAGTGGCACAGCGCTTACAAGAATATATCGACATTGGTGTTGGGCATTTTATTCTCGCCAGTAACCCACATTTGGAAGAAGCATATCGGGTTGCTGAAGAAGTCTTACCCTTGGTTGGATATAAATTAAAATAATAAGTTTAGATCCCTTTGAGATATCAGAGGGATCTTGTTGTTTCAACAGCATAGAACTGTCTTAAAACCAACAGCTTTGCTGACAAATCGAAGAGTGTTTTTAATTAAATTTATAAAAATTAGTAGCTTATATTGTTGGCATGACTTGTGCAATTTTCAAGACAGTATTTTATTTTTTAGTTTAAATTGCCATGAGTGAACGAATATTTAATCCCCATCAGCGGGCGTTGCTATTTGGGCAATATGCATCTGCTTCAACTGCAACTGGCATATCAGACCCATTTACACGACATCATTTGGATGTGAGTCAATCACCTCCAGCAAAATTGAATAAATTGTGGATCGCGATCATTGCGGTTGCTGCAGCACATTTGGGTATTTGGTATATCGCAAAACAATTACCGACACCAGCTTTGGACATTGCAAAGCCAGAACCCGTGGTGATTGAAATTGTCAAACCAGTGGAACCACCTAAAGTCATTGAACCTAAAATTCCACCAGTGACGCAAAAACCCAAAATTCCGCCTGTGGTCGAAAAACCAAAACCGATTGCGAAACCTATCGAACAGCCGAAACCTGTTCAAAAAACTGTGGAGCAAGCCAAACCGATTGTAAAACCCATTGCGCAAGACACAGTTCAAAAAACTGAGGAACCTGTTGTAAGCAAAAAACTGAGCGCTGAACCTGCTCCAAAAACAGCAGAACCAGTGAAGCCTACTGATGACAATTTACCTGTGACAGAAGCCAAGGGTTATGCAGGTTATCTAAGCAACCCCGCAGCAGAGTACCCAGAACAGGCCTTAGAACGTGGTTGGGAAGGCTCGGTGATTTTAAGGGTCAAAGTATTGCCAAACGGTAGCCCAGATAGCGTAACGGTTAAACAAAGTAGCGGCAAAAAACTTTTAGACAGCGCGGCTGTAAGAACAGTAAAGCAATGGAAATTTTCACCGGCCTTAAAAGGTAAAACACCTGTCGAAGGTTGGGTTGATGTTCCAATTCATTATCAATTACCGAAATAAACTATTTTAAATTAAGAGGATATCTACATGACAGACATAAATTCATTGATCCATGACGGCACAATCTGGTTATTGGTTGCTTTCTCCATCGTCACATGGGTGTTGATCGTGGTTAAAGTGGTACAGACACAGAAAGCCAGCAAGCAAAGTAAGGTCTTTGTCGAAGCCTTTTGGAAAGCCAAAAATTTGCCTGAGGCAGTGACTCAATCACAACAAGGTGAAGGCCCTACAGCCCGTGTTGCAAATGCCGGTTTTCAAACCTTGATTGAGGCAGATGAAAAGACTCATCAAGATTTGCAAAACAGTTGGAGTCGTCAGGATCTATTAGAGCGTCATTTACGCAAGCAAATTTTAACTGAACGTCGTCAATTGGAAAAAGGTTCTGCATTATTGGCTTCGATTGGCAATAACGCACCGTTCATTGGACTATTTGGAACAGTGTTTGGGATTATTCATGCTTTACAGGCCATTGCACATTCAGGTAATGCAAGTATGGATGTGGTTGCAGGGCCAATTGGTGAGGCATTGATTGCTACAGGTATTGGTATTGCTGTGGCGGTACCCGCTGTGTTGGCTTATAACTATTTCATACGTAAAGTTAAAACCATCGGTGCAGACCTCGATGATTTTGCTACTGATTTTGTCAGTTTAAATCAAAAAGCGGGCTTTCAGTTACCTGTCACTAAGCCAAAAAATACCACTGGAAATACTGTAGTCAATCATGATGCATCCACTAAAGAAGTCAAAGAAAAAGGAGTGTTTGCATAATGGCCGTTTCAACCTCCCAAGAAGATGATGTGGTGAGTGAAATTAACATTACCCCATTGGTTGATGTGATGCTGGTTTTACTCATCGTGTTTATCGTTACCGCACCCCTGTTAACCAATACCGTGAAAGTAAATTTACCCAAGGCTGCACCGACGCAGTCAACGGATCAGAATAAAGCGGTTGTCATTAGTGTTAATCCGCAAGGAGAAATCTTCCTTGACAAGGATAAAGTAACTTTGGCAAGTTTTGAAAAAGAGATTCAGTCACGTAAAAACAGTAACCCTAAATTGGCTTTGAATTTAAATGCCGATGAGACCATTCCTTATGGAACAGTTGCAAAATTACTTGCCAGTATTGAGCGAGTAGGGGTAGAAAAATTATCTGTGATTACCGTACCCAAGTAGTCTTTGGATGCTGAATGAAATAGCTGCTACGGCAGCTTTTTTAGTGCCTAAAAATATGAGTAGTTAAAATAAAAACAGCGTTCAAATTTTATTGCTTTGTATAAGCATGATTTATATAAGCCTGATTTTTATAAACTGAATGTGTCTAAAATGAATGTGTTATTCACGATTTTGATCAGCAACATTAAGGTCGTTGTGTTGGGCAGCAATAGACGGGATGTACCATCAGAGCCCCATATTGGATTGACTTTTCGTCCTTGAAAAGTCAGAAGATCGCTGACTACAGCAGATGCTTGATGGCGTTAAGGCTCTGTAAATTTTATTTTAGGCTTGATTGTTCCATAATTTCTCAAAACGCCACGTTGGGAAAATAGTGTGTTCTGCAGCTAATCCTCCAATCTGTTTCGATGCAGCATCTATGCTATGGCTAAAACCCCAAATCAGCATTCCACCGCGTTCATGTTGAATTTTTTGTGCCTGAGCCAAATACACTTTACGCTTGGCTAAATCGGGTTCAGCCAGTGCTTTATAAAACAGCTCACTATATTCTGGGTCTTTAAAGTTGACACGATTGGTTGTTGAAATTGGCGCATCATTCACTACAGCAGTGGATAAATACGGTGTACCCACGTTGGTTGCATTACTGGAGAATTGCCATTTACTCCGATCAGGTCCATTAAAGGTAGCTAAATCAACTTGTTTGACCCGAATACTGACATTGGCTTTCTTTGCTTGTTCTGCAAATATTAGGGCAGGTTGGGCGTTGCCAACGGGAGTAATCAGTTCAACGCTTAAGCCATCTTTAAAGCCCGCTTGAGCCAATAAGTTCTTGGCTTCTGTAATGTCTTGTTGACGTTGTGGCAAATTTAGAAATGCTGGATCCTGTGGAGAATATAGATCATTGGCGATGCGTCCCTGACCGTTTAAACCCCGTTGTATCAGCTCTTGACGATCGGCGATTAAACGAAATGCTTGGCGGACTTTGGGATCATTAAATGGTGCCTGTTGAGTATTAAAGTCAAAACTATTGTGGGTATTGGTTTGAGAACGAACCGTTTGAATATGTTTTGCTTGCTCTAAAATTTTAATGTATTCAGGTGAAATCGCATTTGCAAGATCAATTTGTCCTGCCAATAATGCATTTAGTCGAGAAACTTGATCTTTAAAGTCAATGACTTCAAAACGATCTGCATAAGGCCGATCTGCTTTAAAATAGTTTTCAAACCGAGTAAAGACTGAACGTTGACCGGGGATAAATTCTTTGACTTTATAAGGACCTGCGCCCACAGGGTTATGAATGGGATCAAAATCAGTGGGGACAATACCGCCAAAATTGACCCAAGTTTCAGGTAGCGCTACAAAGCCAGCAATTGAACTAATAAAAGGAATGCGTACTGTATATTGATCTAATTTTTGGATACGATCACGATCAATCCATTGCACAAGATTCCGAAAAGGTGAGGCAAGCTTTGGATCTGTTAAACGTTGCAATGAAAAAATGACATCATCTGCGCTGACGGTTTTACCATGATGAAACTCTAAACCTTTACGCAATCGTATGGTCCATTCGCTGGCATTATGATTAGGTTCTGCAAATTCAGCCAAAGCAAGACGAGGAAGCATGTTTTCGTCCCATTCCCAGAGCTTATTATAAATTGCAAAGCCACGGGTAATCCCACTTCCTGATGCTGAAAGGTGAGGGTCAAGGCTACCTGATTGTTGTCCACCAATCAGCCCTAATCGAATTGTTCCACCATGCTTAGGGGTACTGGGAAGTGAACTTTGGGATTCAGTGCTAGATTGTGGAGATTGTCCACAAGCAGATAAACCACTGATTAAAGAAACGCCACCGAGCGCAGTTAGACTTTGGGTTAAAAATTTTCGACGTGAGAGTAACAAGGTTTCATGTGTCATTAAAAATACTCAGTTAGAACGTATTCAGAGGAGATTGCACAATGAATGCCAATTCTTTTTTATATTTTTCTAATATTTATCAATTGATTATAAGCGTTGTGTTTTTTGTCACTGTTGCTTTTTCAGCATTTCTGTTGAAAAAATAAACATGCATAAAAGTTGTATATCAATGAAGATTATTTAAAAGTAATAAAAATCAATGTTTTATATTTGAGTTTTGCCTATTTAAAGATTGGCATAGGCTTTGCGTAACGCAGTGTAAATTTATTTTACTGAGTGTGATATGAAACAGAACTTTCAATTAAAGCCACTGGTGATTGCGCTAGGGCTATTTGGGGCAATCTTTCCATGCGCTATTTTTGCTGAAGAAACCTCAGAGCAAGCCAAGGATTCTGATGGTGATGTAATTACCTTAGCCGATGTTGTGGTGACAGGAGCAAATAAAAAAGCCACCATTCTCCCCAAGCGTAAAGTCACTTCGATTTATGGGACGGATAGTTCTGTATTAGATACCCCACGTGTCGTTTCACAAGTATCAGAACAACAGTTTCGTGAAGATGTTATTCGTAGTGCAGATGATTTGGTTAAGTATGCTCCAAGTATCACCAGAGGAGGTGGGCAAAATGCCAATTTCGCGGCACAGATACGTGGGCAAAATTCCGAAGTTTTTCAAGATAGCCAACGAATATACAGTACCCGACATCCGACCAATTTAAATGCCTATGAAGCTGCTGATATTGTTGCAGGACCAACGGGGGTAATTTTTGCACCGACCTCAGGTTCAGGGGGATATATTAATTATCTCACCAAAAAACCGAATTTTAATAAAGCACAAACCACGATTTCGGGATCAGTGGGTTCAATTTATGCAGGGCAAGGTGCTGAGCCTAATTTCTCAGTCAGTATTGATCATACTGCACCTATTTCTAAAGAATTGGCATTTCGTGTCAGTGCAACAGCACAACGAACAGATGACTATTATGACAATGTAAAAAATAATTTTAATGCATTTTATGGCGCTTTGGCTTGGCGTCCAGATGACAGTCTACGGGTTGACTGGAATATCAGTTATGACGATTATTCAGATTTTAATGTGACGCATGGTTGGAACAGAGCAACACAACAATCCGTTGATCAAGGGCTTTACTATAAAGGCAGAGCGACCCCGATTATTCAAAACGGTTCAAACTTTTGGTCTCCAGTCTTTGAGTCTGGTGCAGCTCACTCTAAAGTGATTGGTTGGCAAACTCGGCAGAAGAATGACAAAAATCAATATATTGCTGTAGGTCCAGTACAGACTTCTCCTTTGCCAAGTTCCACTGCTGATCAAGCGGGTACAATTCGAGGCTGGGTCTATGATCCATCAATCGCAGGCAATGGCTTAGTCAAATTAGATGATGATGTTTCTGGTCGGAGCGAAGATAAAAACAGTGCAAAGCGCTTTAGTACACAATTTAAACTGGTCAAAGATATCAATGAAAATTGGTCTGTGGCCAATAGTACGCTATATCAAAAGAGTCGTGATTTGGGTGATTCTGTTGGGAGTTTCTTTACCGATTTGGACCATGAGTTATTGGACAACCGCTTAGAGTTTTTAGGCGATCATGACTTTGAGCTATTGGGTGTCAAAATCAGCAATAAAAGCAGTACAGGTGGCGCTTATCGGCATGAGAAATTTACCTCTCTCGCAGCAAACAATAGTTTTAATATCAATCCTTATGATTTAACCAATGATCCATCACAGAAAAACCCGGGGGATTTATTGGGGTTGGTCAATCATGGCGGTTCGACTGGAAGCTGGATTGGGCAGGCTGGTGTTCCACAGTATTCGCAGTATTTTGGCTATTTAAATCTACCTCGAATGTACCCTGTGGGTCATGGCTTATATGCTGAAAAAGGCGGTTTTCCTCCCAATGGAGGTGGTGCAGTTTATACAGGAACAGGCTTTTGGGACACTTACAGCGTATTTACACAGCAAAATTTTACCTTTAATGATGTTTTTGGGATTAATCTGGGAATTAACCACAGTTCTATAAAAGCAAAATTAGAGAATCCACTGGTTTTAGTCCCTACAGATGTCCGCTCAGATTCCAATAAATATAGTTTGCTCAGCTATCAAGCCAGTACCTTTATTAAACCTACTGAAAAAAGTACCCTATATTTTACTTATGATAAAAGTACAGCATTGAATACGGGTGTATTTGGTCCATTTTTAATTTGGGGCGCTGGAAATCAGCTAAATCCTTTGGCTTTTGACAGCCAAAGTGAATTAAAAGAAGTGGGAGTGAAATACGAGCCGATCACTGATCAACTTCTGTTAACGCTCAGTGGTTTTGAACAGAAGCGCGATTTATCACCTGATACCAATGGCAATATGGCGCGTTTTGAAATCAAAGGCCTTGAATCATCATTACGTTGGCAGCTACAAAAAAATATCGCGATCGGGGCAAACTTAACCTATCTCAATGCTGAATATTCTTCCATTATTCCGGCTGGTTTTTCACCTTTTGGTTTCCATGCAGACAATGCGACGGTATGGGGCGATAGCAATGCTTTAAACCAACGCAAAGCAGGACGTTATGATGCAGCAGGCATTCCTAAATATTCTGCAAGTGCTTATGTGGACTATCAGCACCAGTCAGGTTTTGGACTAAACTTATCGGGCTGGTGGACAAGTAACTGGTATACCAATCTAAGTCAGACCGTAAAGGTACCCAATAATTATAATTTAGATTTGGGACTTTATTATCGTCAACCGCAGTGGACAGTAGGCTTAAATATTCTTAATTTGACCAATGAGCGTAATTTCGTAAATGGTTTAGCTGGTGCAAATAGCGAGTTTTTACAGCCAATGCGTCCATTGACGGTACAAGGACAATTTAGCTATAAATTCTAAATTAAACAGATTTTTATTTTTGATTGCATTAGCCATACTTTTGTATGGCTTTTTTATAAATTTATTCTTAGTAGATATCATTAAAAATAAAAAACAGCAAAATGTTGAAATAACAACAATACGACAATTAAAAATGTCTATCTATCAGCAAAAATAAATATTTTTTTTATGATTTTTTATATAACACTTTGAAAATATTTAAATAAATAGAATGGCACAAAAGTTGCCAATAACAAGAATAGATTTATTTAAATGGAGTCAGCATGTTTAAGGTTACAAAAATTAGGCAGAGTATTTTAACTGCTATGTGGGGCGTAACGGCGAGTGTTTCAACACTGGCTATTGCAAATGACGAGATCGAGACTACACCAGCACAACAAGCACAGGTTGAAAAAGCCAAAGATGTCAAAAAATTAAGTGATGTGATCGTCACTGCACAATATCGGGCGCAAAATATTCAAAAAGTCCCAACTGCAATTACTGCTGTTTCGGGTAAGGACTTGGCTGCGAAAGGTTCTACTTTTATTGGGGATGTTTTAACCTATACACCAAATGCTGCAGCTGAAAACCCAGATGGGGATAGTCGTCCACGTTGGTATATTCGTGGTCTAGGTACGGGAGATGTGGCTGCATCGACAGTATTTCCTGTTGGCGTGTATGCAGATGGGGTTTATTTAAATGCGCCAGTTGCAGGTGCAGGTGACTTGTTTGATTTAGAGCGTATAGAAGTTTTACGTGGTCCACAAGGCACGCTCTATGGGAAAAACACCACTGCGGGTGCAGTCAATTATATTTCTAAAAAGCCTAATTTTTCAGATAAACCCAATGGATATGCAACCATTGGTTTAGGGGATCATAACCTACGAACATTTGAAGGTGCTGCCAACGGTAAAATTTCGGAAAATGTTGCGGTGCGCGGGGCTTTTTACTCTGAAGACCGTGATGGATATGCAAAGAATATTGCCAATGGTGAAGATTATGGCAACGTAGATAAAAAATCTTTTCGCTTCCAAGTGCTAGGCAAAATCAATGATGAATGGGATGCTTTGGTCAATCTACACAGCCAAACTTATAATGGCTTAGGCAGTAATGGTTCCTTAAGCGTGGGTAAATACTGGGGTATTTATGAAAGACCTAAAGGACGAGACACCAATTTAGATTTAGATGAAAACAATAAGATTCAGCATGATGGCGCGTCATTAACCTTAACTGGAGATTTGGGGGGCGGATATAGCTTTACTTCGATTACTGCTTTTGATAAGACCACACAAAAGTCGATTTCAGATGGTGATTACACCCCTTATGATGTCGCACGAAGCTATAGTGATAATGAATGGCGTCAATATAGCCAAGAGTTCCGTATCGCTTCTGATGCTGAAAAACGCTTAAGTTGGATTGCAGGATTTCATTATTTCAATGAGGATTTAGATTCCACTGGAGTCAGTGCACGTGTCAATAAAACATTGCCAAATGGCGCTGCTTCTCAAACTGCGTCTACGCCAGCATTTAGAGATATAACCTATAACCAAGCCACTCAAAGCTTTGCACTTTTTGGTAACAGTACCTATAAATTTACAGATAAATTTAAAGTGACAGGTGGTTTACGTTGGACCAGTGAAGAAAAAGATATTGATCTCAATCTGACTCAGATCACAACGGGAGACTATACAAAAGGCAGTTGGTGGAAAAAAGATGGCTATAGCAATGCAGTTTATAACCCAACTCCAAATGCAAATGGGTCAACAAGTCGCAATAAAACTTGGAATGAGTTGACCTATGACATCACCCCAGAATATGAAATTAATCCTAATTTAAATACTTATTTTAGATTCGCACGCGGTTTCCGCTCAGGTGGATTTAACACTGGTTTATCCAGCAGTTTAACCCAACTTGCCGACGTGAATCCTGAATACTTAAATAGTTATGAACTTGGTTTAAAGTCTACGTTATTGGACGGAGATTTAATCGCAAATGCCAATATTTTTTATTATGACTATAAAGATATTCAAACCAATTTACTGGTTGCAACAGAGGGACAAGGTGGTGGGGTGACCTCTGTTCTCGCCAATGGACCAAAAGCTGAAGTTAAAGGTGCTGAATTAGAATTAGATTATTCAGTGACTGAAAATCTACGTTTACGTTTTGCTGGTGCTTATCTTGACAGCGAATATACCGATTTCGTCGATAAAAACCCGGTAACCAATGTGGTTAATGCAGATAATACAGGCAACAGTCTAGTCCGTTCGCCAAAATACACCGTCGGTCTGGGTGGAGAATATACCTTTAATCTCAATGATGGTGCTCGTGTTGTTGTAGGTACAGATGCCAGCTATCGTGACCGTGAATTTTTCCTTGTAAACCGTCAAGACTATTCGGTAGATCCAATCTTAAGCCAAAAAGCATATACCTTATGGAATGCCAATGTTGGCTACCATAGCGCAAATAACAAATACCAAGTCAATGCTTACGTTAAAAACCTATTGAATGAAGAATATCAAGTACATGGCCGTCCAAATGGGCCCGCTGGACAATATGTTTTAACTTATGGAAACCCACGTCAAGTTGGTGTTTCTCTGACTGCTAAATTCTAAGTTATACGGAGAACATCATGGGAATTGAATTTTTTACCCGTCTACCACTGCATGGTGAAGCAGAGTACTTAGCAGGTGATCCACGCAATCGTGGTGATTGGTCACGTGTCGCAGGTGTAGAAAATACTGGTGCAACATCAAATTACCAAGTTGGTGATGACTTTACCTATATCGACTATCTTAGCCAAGTGGCTCGCGCGGCTGAAATCAATGGTTTTGCAGGCGCGCTGATGGTGAATGCACCTACAGGTGAAGAACCGTGGACAGTGTGTTCCTTATTGGCAAGAGAAACCAAACGCTTAAACTTTGTGACTGCATTCCAGCCTTATCATTTTAGTCCTTATAATGCAGTACAAAGTGCAGCAACGTATCAGCGTGCCACAGGGAATCGGTTGGTTTGGAATATTATCAACGGCGGCTCTGAGGTTATTCAGCGCCAAGTTGGGGATGTTACTCCGCACGATGACCGTTATATCCGTGCGACTGAATTTTTAGATGTGGTGAAAGGGTATTGGTATAATGAATCATTCCATTACCAGGGCAAATATTATTCTGCTGAAGGCGGTGGTTTAAAATATCCTCTGAATAAAGCTGAACTACCGATCATTTGTACGGCAGGATCGTCTGAGGCTGCCCGTGAGTTTGGTGCGAAGCATGCTGATTATTATTTAATGCGTGCTGAAAAACCTAGTGAAATTGCTGAATTGATTGCAGATGTGCGCAAACGTGCTGCGAGATATGGGCGGGATAATATTAAATTCGGCTTATCCATTGATACGATTGCACGCCGTAGTGAACAAGAAGCGTTGGCAGAGGCACAACGTTATTTGGATGAAGCTGCTGAAAAACAACGCTTACATGCGTCTGCTGCACATGCAGGTTTGAGATCGGCACGTGTATTGAGTTTTGAAAAAGAATATAGTGAAAAAGCAGGCAGTAAAAACGTCGATGATTTCTTTATTCATCCCAATGTTTGGTCAGGCTTTGGCTATATTGGTATTCCACCAGGTGTTGCTTTAGTGGGAAGTTATTCGCAGATTATCGAGCGGATTCAAGAATATAACAGTATTGGGATTGATCTGTTTTTCTTGGCGGGCTATCCACATTTAGAAGAAGCTTATCGCCTTGGCGAACATGTTTTACCTTATTTCAAAAAACAGCGTCAGGCATTACAGCGTATTTCTGAAGGGGCAAAATATCGTATCGCCTAACTTCCATTGCAACATGTTAAAGCCAAGATTTTTAAACCAGTCTTGGCTTTTTTATATCAATAAAAAATACAAAGCGTGGCAGTGTAAACTTGATTTTCATACTCTTCTTTCTATGCAATGATCAAAGTTTGATGCTTGATAAAGCTTAACCACATTTAAAAATCATTCCGAAGCTTAATTTCGTAAGAGCTATACTGATTATAAGTAAATAAGTGAATAATAATGCTTACTTGCATTTTTTACACAGTTTCGTATATTTGATAGTTGTGCTTCATTTTATCAACAACAATAACCTGACAAACAAACATGACCATTGAGCAGGAAAAATGAAAGTAATTAATATCCATAAAAGAGAAATTCAGCAATCAAAGGCTGAAATTGCTAAGTTATTCAGGACTTTGTCAACAGATAATGATTTGATGTTAGCAACAGACAAATGGCCACCCATGAAGTTGGACAATGGATTAAGTGTGGGTTCAAAAGGTGGGCATGGACCAATCAGATATTCTGTGGCAGATTATCAGCCCGAAAAATCAATCACTTTTCAGTTTGACTTAACAGGTTTTAATGGTTTTCACAGATTTAGCATTAATGAATTAGAACCCAACAAAACAGAAATTTCACATATTATTGATATGAAAACAACAGGTCTAGCGACTTTAAAATGGGCCTTAGCAATTCGTTGGTTGCACGATGCCTATATTGAAGACGCATTTGATAAAGTTGAGAATCATTTTACAGCTGACAAGAAAAATAGTGAGTGGAGTTTATGGGTAAAATTATTGCGAAAAATATTGAAACCTAAAAAGAAATAAAAACCAACACCCAACTTCATATTGTCTAAGCCCATTGCAACAGGTTAAAGCCAAGATTTTTAAACCAGTCTTGGCTTTTTATATCCATTTTTATCTTAATAAAAAATAGTGTGGACTGTAATTGAAGCTTTGAACAGAAAACCTGTAATGGTTTAAATCATGTAACGACATAAAGCGTCAACAATCCTATATAAAAAAATAAAGCTGTTTTCTTTCAATAATAAATCCTGATATTTGTGTATTTTTATTTTTTATAGATTTACATTTCTGCTATCAGAAAATCACCAAAAGCATTGACCTTAAAGTTAACTTTAACCTTAGTATAGAATGACGGTCCATACGAATCGTATCAAACATTGTAATTTACTGACATAAATGAGAACAGCAATAAGTTATTCAAAGTGTAAATCATACACAGGAGAAATTAACATGGCATATGTTACGACAAAAGATGGTGTTGATATTTTTTATAAAGATTGGGGACCGAAAGATGCCCCAGTATTATTTTTTCATCATGGATGGCCATTAAGCTCGGATGACTGGGATTCTCAGTTATTGTTCTTTTTAAATGAAGGTTTTCGTGTGGTTGCACATGATCGTCGCGGACATGGACGTTCAAGTCAGGTCTGGGATGGTCATGATATGGACCACTATGCCGATGATGTTGCAGAAGTGGTCAAACACTTGGGCATTAAAAACGCAGTACATATTGGTCACTCCACTGGTGGTGGTGAGGTTGTTCACTACATTGCACGTCATGGCGAGGAAAATGTATCCAAGGCCGTATTGGTCAGTGCTGTAACTCCAATTATGCTGAAAACGGAAAAAAATCCGCAAGGTTTAGCCAAAGAAGTCTTTGATGACTTACAGAATCAGCTTTTTAAAAATCGTGCTCAGTTTTATCATGATCTACCAGCGGGGCCATTCTATGGCTTTAACCGACCAGATGCTCAACCTTCAGAACCCGTCGTATTGAATTGGTGGCGACAGGGCATGATGGGTGGAGCAAAAGCGCATTATGATGGAATTGTTGCATTTTCACAGACTGACTTTACCGAAGATTTGAAAAAAATCTCAGTGCCTGTTTTAGTCATGCATGGGGATGATGATCAAATTGTACCTTATGAAAACTCAGGGGTACTTTCTGCCAAACTGGTTCAAAATGGCCGATTAAAAACCTATAAAGGTTATTCACACGGTATGTTAACCGTCAATGCCGATGTGATTAATCCAGATTTATTGGCGTTTATTCGCGAGTGAATAGTTGTCGTTTGATTTAAAAACAGAATATCAATAGAGGCCTTGCGGCCTCTTTTTTTATTAAAGTATCAGATCGTTATTATCTTATTATGATGTAAGTCTTTGAATAAAATTAGTTCTTAAAATAATAAAAATTAAATGCGAAAAAAGGATTGACATTAAAGTGAACTTTAATCTTAAAGTAAGTCCATACTCTATGAGGCTATAAAAATGAACGTCTTTGAAAAATTAGTTTTACCCAATGGTACTCAGATTCCAAATCGTATTGCAAAAGCTGCGATGGAAGAGAATATGGCAGATCTCAATCATGCACCATCAGAAGAGCTCATGCGTTTGTATCAGGCATGGGCAGATGGTGGTGTCGGTTTAATCATTACAGGTAATGTGATGGTGGATCGTCGTGCGATGACAGGACCGGGTGGTGTGGTCTTGGAAGATGAACAGCATTTAGCGCACTTCAAACGTTGGGCGAAAATCGCACGTTCTCAAGGCGCGCAAGCATGGTTGCAGATCAACCATCCAGGTCGCCAAATGCAGTCAAATTTAGGTCAGCCAACGTGGGCACCTTCTGCTGTGGCTTTAGATTTAGGTAAAATGTCAGATCGTTTTAATACTCCAATTGAAATGACTCAAGCCATGATTGACGAAGTGATTCAACGTTTTGCCAATACCGCACGTTTAGGTGAAAAGGCGGGATTTACTGGTGTAGAAATTCATGCAGCTCATGGCTATCTACTCAGTCAGTTCCTTTCGCCTTTAAGCAACCAACGTCAAGATCAATGGGGCGGCTCATTGGAAAACCGTGCGCGTATTTTGATTGAGATTGTCAAAGCAGTACGTGCAGTGGTGTCATCAACATTTACAGTTGCTGTTAAACTGAATTCTGCCGATTTCCAACGTGGTGGTTTTAGTGCTGAGGATGCGCAGCAAGTGGTTAAAATGTTAAATGATCTGTCAGTTGATTTGGTTGAGTTGTCAGGGGGGAGTTATGAAGCACCTGCTATGCAAGGCCAAGCCAGAGATGGTCGGACTTTGGCGCGTGAAGCTTATTTCTTAGAGTTTGCTCAAGAGATTGGCAAGGTTGCCCATATGCCGATTATGGTAACTGGTGGTATTCGCCGTAAACCCGTTGCAGAACAAGTCATTGACAGTGGGATCGATATGGTGGGGATTGCAACAGCCTTAGCAATCGACCCTAACTTACCCAATGCATGGAAACAAGGTCAGAATATCGCACCTGAATTGAAACCGATTCACTGGGAAAATAAAACCTTAGCTTCACTTGCCAATATGGCAACAGTCAAATTCCAGTTACAGAAACTTAGTCATGGGAAAAAATCGAATCCTAAGGTTTCACCTTTATGGGCCTTGATAGTACAACAGACAGAAACGACATGTCGTACACGCCAATATAAAAAACGTATGCGTCAGTATTCACATTCAGCTTAAGTACAAGATGTTGGATTAGATCTGACAGACTGTACTGCGGCTGTGGCTCAAAGAGGATTTCCCTAATGCTTAGGTATGATCACCGATTAAAATAATGATGAGAATACTGATCAATCTTTTTGCAGACTCCAAGGTTTGAACATCATAGATAATTTATCAATGACTTATGCACAATTCTGAGCTTAAAGTGAGATTTAAGCTCAATCGCTTTTATGATTTTCCGATAACATGGGAATTTTTAACATTTATCATTGGCATAATAAAGATTCAGTAAACGGTTGGCGTTTTCTTCACAGGTGATTTCGTCAGGCTTACTATTGATTGCAGTGATCATGCTGCGTAGGTTTTGCTTACTGATCAACAACTTTTGTTCTAGATCTTCAATGTCTTTGATTTTACTTTCGAGTAGTCCAATCAGAATATCATGATCCCACTTGCCTACATTTGACGGTAGAAAGGCTTTGATTTCAGCCAATGAAAATCCAACTTGTTGCGCTTGCTGAATTAAAAATAATTGTTTGAGGTCATTGTCGCTATATTCACGATAACCATTAGATTTACGTTTTGCCTTGGGAAGTAGTTTAATTTGTTCATAATAACGAATCGTTGGGGTACTCAAACCACTTTGTTTGGATAACTCGCTAATGTTCATTTTACTGACTTCCACTTTACATTAAAGTTAACTTTAGACTTATGGTCGGGTAAAAGCAAGATGAAAAATAACGTTAAAGCTGAGGTCAATCAGGTTTAAACGAATATTGTGAGTCCTTTCGGTGGAAATTCTCCCATTGAATCAAAATCATTAAACATTTGTTGTGATGAGCTATATTGAAATTAAATAATGATCCATTTAAATATCAATAGTTTGCAATAAATTCATACCATTTATTTGTTACGTGCAATTTTAACGATTAATTTCAAGTTGTTGTCCCTGACAATTCAAAAACAGCTGTTGCTGATGCCAAGCAAGTTGCCCCGAAACAATTGTGGTGCTGACCTCATAAGCAAATGTTTTATGCATAAATGGTGTCCAATTGCATTTCATATAGTTTTTTTGATCTTTCACTGCAATGTGTTGCTGATTTTCTCGAAGGATCACTAAATCAGCCCAGTAACCTTCTCGAATATAACCACGGTCTTTGATCCTAAATAGGTCTGCCACTTGATGTGCAGTTTTTTGAACCAGTGTTTCAATACTCAGTTTACCTGAGGCAACCAGCTCCATCAGTGCAGGCAACGCATGTTGTACCAAAGGCAGGCCAGAAGGGGCATAAAAATATGACTGGTGTTTTTCATCCCAAGTATGTGGGGCGTGGTCAGTACCAATAATATCCAAGCGATTGCTATTCGCAAGGGCATTAATCAAAGCATCTTTATCTTGCTGGGTTTTAATGGCGGGATTACATTTAATTAAGTGGTTCAAAGTAGCATAATCAGCATCATCAAAACTGAGATGATGGATACACACTTCTGCTGTGATATGTTTTCGATTTAAAGGCAGATTTTTAAACAAACACAGTTCTTTCGCGGTGGTGATATGTAAAACATGCAACTGTGTGGCATATTTCTCGGCCAAAGATACAGCCAATTTTGAGCTATCAAAGCAGACATGTTTATTTCTAATCTGCGCATGAATTTCTGCTGGAATATTTTCCCCATATTTTTGAAAATAGAAATTTTCTTCGGCTTTAATGGCAGGGGTAAACTCGCAATGAGTCAATAAAACCGTTGGAACATTTGCAAATAAGCGTTCCAAAACTTTAGGATCATCGACGAGCATATCACCCGTAGAAGCGCCCATGAAAACTTTAACACCGCTGATTGATTTGGGATCAAGCTGTTCAATAATATCTAAATTATGCGCACTGACTCCAAAATGGAAAGCATAATTGGCCCGACTATGTTGTTTTGCAATCTGCTTTTTCTGGGTCAAAGCGTCTAGAGTTAAGGTGGCTGGATTGGTGTTTGGCATATCCATATAGCTGGTGATTCCACCAATCGTTGCTGCCATTGATTCCGAAGCAATATTGCCTTTATGCGCTGCGCCGGGATCTCGAAAATGAACTTGGTCGTCAATCATGCCAGGAATTAACCACGAACCTTCAGCATCTATATTTTTCGCATGATAAGCCCCTGTAATATTGGGATGAATCTTTTCAATCCGACCATGTCGAATCAGTACATCGGAATAATACTGCTTGCCTTCATTGACAATATTGGCATTACGAATAATAAGATTGGGCGAATTTTTAAAACTCATTGTGCAATGCCTTATAGCCTTGAACCAGTTTGATATTGGTGCTGACAACGCTTTCTGAAAACTCACTGATTGAAATATCAATGGGTGGAAATTGCTTTAAATCGGTTTTGGGATTGATATAACTCATTGCAGGTACATAAAAATGATCGGGTAAATCACGACCATCAACCACTGCATTGTGACGAATCGCGCTGTGATGACCCACTGTGCAATTAAATAACACACTGTTAAAGCCAACAAAAACATGATGTCCAATTTCACAGGGACCATGAATAATAGAGCGATGCGCGATTGAAGAATTTTCACCAATGATCACTGCTGCCCCCGCTTTGGAATGAATCACCACTCCATCTTGAATATTGGAATTTGCACCAATAATGATGGGTTCCATATCACCCGCGTCATTGGTTTCATCTGCTCTGATCACTGCATAAGGCCCAATAAATACATTGGCATGGATAATGACTTTTCCGCAAATAATCGCTGTTTGGTCGACATAGGCTGATTGATCTATAACAGGGAGATCTCCAGATGGGTTTTTTCTAAGCATGACTAGACCATTTTAAATAAGTTAAACAATGAGGGTGGTTAGGATAAGGCATTACCATTGCCAAGCGCCCTGAGCAACTGCGTCATGGGCATGTAAACTTTCCGCATGAATCACTTTAAAGTTAAAGCCTAGAATGCTGGGATGATGGATAAATGTGGCATACAAGCGTCTTAATGCATCTTCACAAAACATCAGGTTTTGACCATTCGCAATAGCAAAGGCTTGTTCATCAATACGTTTTACCGCTGTTTGTACGGGTGTCATCAAGGCTTGTTCAGCCTGATTAATAAATAAAATCAGTGGGATATACTGAATGTTTTGATCTAATTTGAAATTTAACTGAGCAAAACTTCTTTGGCTGTGAGGCGTTGCTGCAATTGCATCTGTGCTATTTAGCCAACTGAGGATGTCTTGTGGGTCTAACTGAATCTCTTGATTTTCCAATGCGGATGCAAATCTTTGTTGGATGATGTTTCTGGCAAGTGCTGCGGAACAAGGACAAGTAGATGAATAGGGAATTTCGATTTTTAATTCAGCATAAAAATCATCTTTTAAAAGCTGACAGGACAACACAAAAGGATAGCTTTTCCAGCCAGACAATTGGCTGACTAAGGCAGGGCGCTCGAGATAAAGCTCACTATGAATTTCGATTTTGGCATGTGCTGATAAATCTTTATGGCTGGCTAAGAAATCCAATAAAGCGTCTTTAATATCAAGTAGCGCTAAATTTTTGATCGTGCTCAATTTCAAAAGTCGGGTATACAAGCGCGACATATGAATACCTTTGGCAAACACATCATTCAAACTGACATAAGCATTCACTTGGCTTTGACAAAGACTATTTTCGAGATAAAGCGGAAGCGCGATTTTTTCCATACCGACCCAATCGAGCGGATAGTGATAGCTTCTTGTGAGTGAGGATTCAGCAGAAACATCTGGAAGAACAAGATTCATAGGGGGAATAGCTTAAGTTGAAATACATATTGTTATGTTATAACATAACAATATTAATCAACACTACTCATCTGAGTTAAATTTACGCTATGAGATCATTGCAAATTGAGATGAACAAAAAATATTTGATCGGATTCATACTCTGCCTTTCTGCATGTAGTCAAAACAACTCAAATACAATTCATGCTATGCGTACAGTTCAGCAAACGTCACCACAAGTGCCATTAAAAGCAGACTTTCCTCAGCAGCAAGGTATTTTAAAACAAGAGAAAAATCTGCCGCCTGCTTATTTAAAATGGCTTAGTGAACCGAAAAATGCTGAAAGCGTTCAGGCCTATCAGCGCTTTTTAAAGCAACAAGGTATTTCTGCTTATATTCCTACTTTTGAATTTTTACAAACAGCCAGAGATTGGCAACAATGTGATGCATCTGAATTTGAAGTTCCGCCACAAGAGCTGTGGGGCAATATTGTGCCAACATTAAAAATTTTAAATCGTCTTGTGGATGAAAAAATTTTAACCCAGTTTAGCGTGACTTCTGTCTATCGAAATTTCAAGCTTAATCAGTGTGCAAAAGGCGCTGCTTCATCCAAACATATTTTTAATGCCGCATTAGATTTTCGTATTGGTGATGAATATCCGGACTTAAACCAACAGCTGATGATTCAAGAGCGCAAAGCAAAATTATGTCAATTTTGGCTGGATTCTGGTGAGGAACTTCACATGGGCTTAGGCGTCTATGCATCAGGACAGATTCATATTGATAGTGCAGGTTTTCGTACTTGGGGTGCAGACCATCGCTATAGCTCATCACCATGTATCAATAACGCTTTAATTGGCAACAATAAAAAAGTGAGTGAATCGCCATGAAGTCAAATTTCATCCGTGACATCAGACAACTTTTAATACGAGAAATTCAAGCGACACATGTTTATCTGCCACTAAACAATCTAAATTCTGATGTTTTTTAATCCTCAGCTTAGATTTATAGGATCTTGAAAAACGCTGTAATCATCACCGAATGATTAAAACTGAATCATCAAATTGCAGTGTTGAAAATGTATGTGCAAGCACAGCTAAAATTTAACTCTAAAGCGATCTGTTTGGAGTTATTCAGTCAGTATTTTCATGTCGATCTCGATATGAAAACACAAAAATATAAAGTGAGAATGCCAATGAATACTCTTTTAGCCACTCCGCAAAAACTTCCCGTCACCGTGCTTTCTGGATTCTTAGGGGCTGGAAAGACCACCTTACTCAATCATATCTTAAACAATCGTGAAGGCCGTAAAATTGCAGTGATTGTGAATGATATGTCGGAGGTCAATATTGATGCCGCTTTAGTTCGAGAGGGTGGTGCTGAGCTTTCAAGAACGGATGAAAAGCTAGTCGAAATGAGTAATGGTTGTATCTGCTGTACCTTAAGAGAAGACCTACTGGTTGAAGTGCGTCGTTTAGCACAGGGTCAGCGCTTTGATCAATTGGTGATTGAATCTACAGGGATCTCTGAACCACTCCCTGTTGCAGAAACGTTTACCTTTGAAGATGAAAATGGGATTTCTCTCAATGAGTTTGCCCGCTTAGATACAATGGTGACTGTGGTCGATGCTTATAACTTTTTAAAAGATTATAGTTCGCTGGATAGCTTACAAGCGCGCGGTGAATCATTAGGTGAACAAGATGAGCGAAATGTTGTTGATCTACTGATTGATCAAATTGAGTTTTGTGACGTGATTGTATTGAATAAAACAGATTTGATTGATCAAGACGAGCTGGAAAAATTATTTGGAATTTTGCAGTCTTTAAACCCAAGAGCAAAAATTGAAGTTTCTGCGTTTGGCAAGGTGAATCTTGATCGGGTGTTAAATACCCAGCTATTTGATTTTAACGAAGCGGCACAAGCTCCGGGTTGGTTAAAGGAATTAAGAGGTGAGCATACGCCTGAAACAGAGCAATATGGAATTAATAATTTTGTTTATCGAGCGCGCAGACCTTTTCACCCACAACGGTTTTTTGATTTTATCAACTCCGAATGGAAAGGCGTAATCCGTTCCAAAGGCTTTTTTTGGTTAGCCTCAAATCCCGAGTTTGCTGGATCTTGGTCTCAAGCAGGGGCGATGGCACGCCATGGTGTTGCTGGATATTGGTGGGCAGCAGTGCCAGACGAACATTGGCCTACGGATCAACAAAGTCGAGATGCAATTCAACAAAGCTGGGATGCTCAAACAGGTGATGCACGACAAGAAATCGTGTTGATTGGGATGCAGATGGATCAATCTGAACTTATTCGTCAATTTGATAATTGTTTATTAAACGATGATGAAATGGCATTAGGCGCAGAAAAATGGCAAGAGTTTGAAAATCCTTTTAGTGGGTGGACTGATTCTATCATTAGCCATTAATTCATTATGATCCATTCAATTCAGCCAAAGCATTGCTGAGAATACTTGCAAGCATGAGCATTTTTAATTATACGCTCATGCTTGGCTTTATATTCTATTAAAATTTCGCTCTTAAGGTGAAAGTCACATTACGTGGTTCCCCCCAATAAACACCATTATAGAAACCCACATTTAAATAGTATTTTTCATCAAATAAGTTATTGATATTCACACTTGCAGTCAGTTCATCACTTAACTTATAACTGGCAAAAGCATTGGCCAATACATAGGCCTTTTGTGTGACTACACCACCGTTATAGGCATTTTTAGGAGCTCCCCCCCATTCTTGTGAGATTTCACTTTGCCAATTAAATCCACCACCTAATGTTAGCTTTTCTGAACCTGTCCAGAGGTTCGCTGGAAGGGTATAACTACTAAATAACTTTACTTGGTTTTGAGGAATATTGCTTAAAGCATCGGCATTTGCAGAACTCACACTATTGACATAAGTATAGCCAAAGCTAAGATTCCAATTTTCCTGTAACTTTCCAATGGCTTCTAACTCAAAGCCATTGACTTTAAGTCCTTTGCCCGATGACATATATGCAGTATCCATCTCATCTACTTTTGGAATAGTGCCATTTTTTACACCTTCACGATATTCAACATCTTCTACCGCAAGGTCTTTGACACTTGACCAAAATAAAGCAGCACTGGTCAATAACTTACCATCCAATAGATCTGCTTTAATCCCTAATTCTGTAGTGCTTCCCATTTCAGGATCTAGATAATCGCCGAAACGATCTCGTTTAGTGGATGGATTAAATACATTGGTGTAGCTAGTGTAGGCTGTATAAGTATCATTAATGTCGTACAAAATCCCTGCATAAGGCACCAATTGATCAAAGTTACGTGGCTTTGTAGGAGAAACCGGGGCTTTAGGATCCCATTTATCGACTTTGTAATCATATGAGCTATAACGTGCGCCCAAAATTAACTTAAGCGGGTCAGCTAGATTTAAACGTAAAGTTGAATATACCCCGTAAAGCTCTGTGGTATTGGTACTACCTGCACCATTTTTTT
This sequence comes from Acinetobacter sp. BIGb0196, assembly GCF_011759595.1. NCBI lineage: Bacteria > Pseudomonadati > Pseudomonadota > Gammaproteobacteria > Moraxellales > Moraxellaceae > Acinetobacter > Acinetobacter sp. BIGb0196. The sequence goes on from NZ_JAAOZA010000001.1 coordinate 947,714, forward strand.
CATAAGTGGGTTTTTTAATATTGCCAGTCCATTCTCGATAATCTGGAATAGCTGCAGGATAAGGAGGTGGGGAGTCATTAAGATCACTTTTCACACCCAATGAAGTGCTTTCACTTTTAAAACCACTATAACCAATGATTAAATCATGTTGGCGATTTAACAATTGAAATGGTCCTGTTGCATAAAGATCTAAATTGAGCTTTTTACTCTCAGCATAAGGGCTGACCATACTCCATAGACTTAAGCCTTTACCTGTGTTCGGGTCTGGAAAGCCACTACCACCATAAGCCACGATCCAACTATTATCCGAGGTACTGTGGGCAATCGCTGCTTTAACCAGCCAGTCATTGGTAAAAGTATGTTCAATATCGGCAAAAACGGTTTTATCGGTATTGGCAATTGAACTCCAGTCCGCAGATAAACTAAAGTTTCGCGAAAAATTTGCTTTGCTTCCATCAGCATTGAAATATGGTACTGTTCCCCACGTTGAGCCTTTAGGGTCGTTGTCTTGATATTGAAATCCGACTGAGGCTGTTGTTGTCGGGGTTAAATCTGCACTGATGATCCCCATTGCGGCTGTTGACTTGAGCTTATAACGATCCATATAGGACTCTTTATCGGTATACGCTGCCATGAATCGACTTCGAACACTGCCATCTTGAGTCAGTGGAATGGATACATCTGCTTCAACACGGGTATTGTCCCATGAACCATAAGTTGAGCTGACATTGCCCTTAAACTCTTTTTCAGGACGCTTACGTACCATATTGATGGTTGCAGAAGGGCTGCCTGTTGAACCAGTTAAGCCAGAAGCACCTTTGATCACTTCAACTCGGTCAAAGAAAAAACTATCAAAGCGGGGAGCGTTGTCTCCTACAGGCATACCATCAATTTGCCTATTGGTAATTTGAAAACCACGGGAATAGTAGTTAGAACGTTCACTGTCATTTTTAGTGGCAGTAACACCTGGTGTTGCGGCAAGAACATCATCCAGAATGGTCAGTCCGCGTTGTTCAATTTGTTCACGGGTGACGACGCTTACAGATTGTGGTGTTTCTTTTAAAGATAATTTTAATTTTGATGAGCTTCTTGAGGATTTTGCTTTAAAACTTCCACTTCCCTCAGTTTTTTCATCCTGAGCATCTGCTTTAACTGTAATGGTGGGGAGTACCGAAGCATTCGCTTCATTACTTTTTTGCTCTTGTGCAAAAGCACTATGGGAAATAGCGCTGCAAATAAGAATTGATTTTATTGCAATGTTTAATGCCGTTTGTTTACGTAGATTGTCCATAAGAATAGAAATTAGTAAATAAGAATCATTATTATTATCAATTAATATACAAAAAGATACAAATAAAACATAATTTTTAAACTTTTTTATGAATGATATAAATATATGGTTTAGGTGGGGTTGTTGAGTTAAGTATATGATTTTAAATTATAAGTTTTTTGAAATTGGTGTTATGTTTGAGTATAAATTTACACTAATAATCTGTAAAATAAGAAGCATATATTTTATTTATCACAATGATTAATTATTGACTGAGCCTTATCCTGATCTCGAATTGAAAGCTTATATCTTTTTCCATTGTCGGTTTTCTTCTGAGAAATTAACCAGAAACGAAACACCTGATTCATCACCAACAAGATATGAGGATGGATTCACCATCAGTACCTTTAATAAAGTCCCTGTTTCAATAGTAATTGGTTCTAAATCATCTTTATTTAAGGTAACGGGTTGGAGTAATTCAATGATTTCCACTTTTATACTAACCTATTGTTTGAAAATAAAATTCTATAAATAATTATTGCACAGCGCAAAGCGCTTTGCTGAGATACAGCGTTAAAAAACGCAACATTGATAGGTCTTTATGTAGCCTAAACATTTTTAAAGTTTCACTGTGGTATAAGGCTAAGTTTTCTCTCAGCGGAAAACTTAGCTTAGACAGTTTTAAATTTTATAAAGTAATCGTTGCACCAAGCGCTTTAACAAATTGGGCTAACCAAGCAGGATGTGCTGGCCATGCTGGCGCTGTTACCAGGTGTCCATCTGTAACTGCTTCAGTGACCGCAATATCTGCATATTGTCCGCCTGCGAGTTTAACTTCTGCGGCACATGCAGGATAAGCGGAACATAAGCGTCCTTTTAATACATCGGCTGCGGCAAGCAGTTGTGCACCATGGCAAACAGCGGCAATTGGTTTTTTAATCGCATCAAACTCGCGAACAATTTCGATTACTCGATCATTCATACGTAAATATTCAGGTGCACGACCACCTGGAATCACTAATCCAACGTAGTTTTCGCTGTTGACTTGGTTAAAGTCATAGTTAATTGCAAAGTTGTGACCACGCTTTTCGCTATAGGTTTGCTCACCTTCAAAATCATGAATCGCTGTTGCTATTGTATCGCCAGTTTTTTTATCAGGGCAAACTGCATGAACGCTATAGCCCAATCCAGTGAGGAACTGAAAAGGAACCATGGTTTCATAATCTTCAACATAATCACCCACTAACATTAAAATTTGTTTAGACATTTTTACACCTTTTGTTCAAATTTTATGATTTATTTCATGTAAAATAACATGCTCTAGTTGCAGTTTTAAGTTGAATTTATACGGCTTTAGTCTTAATTTAACAGACCTAACTGTAATAAAAATTGTATTCAGTGATGAATGAGAAAAATATGAAAAAGTATCTATTGGGTTTAGTGATTGCGGCGGCTGCCATGAGTAGCCATGCTGCGGTAGAAGAAACAGTGTATAGAGGAATGGGCGAGGCATCTGCACAGTTTCCAAGCTTTAAAAAGATGCAAAAGCAGGGGCTAATCAATAAAAAACCGGATATTTCAAGAAATGACTATAATGATGTATATAAATTAAAAAAACCGCTTCAATTTATGGGGCAAACGGTTGCACTGCTATCAGACGAATATATGGCACAGTATGCTGGATGTTGTGTCAGTGAGGGTTGGGGAGCTGTTTTAGCTAAAAAGAGTGATATGAAACTCTTGACTCAATTTGCCAAAACCAACCAGTGTTCATTAAGCAAAGTAGAATCAGATGCCAGTAATTATTATGGTTTTAAACTGAAAGCATTACCAACAGCAGAATATTATGAGCTTTCTTGCCGAGAACGTGATTTAGAAAACCAGCAGTAAAATAGATAAATTAAGCTCTATAGAGCAGTCGCGATTTAAATCTCATATTGCATAGGGTCTGTTGACAATTCGTCTATGTTTGCGACTAAGTATGTTTTTTAGGCGATACTAGGCGCGAAATACGAAATTTAGTCATTCTAAATGAGTAGTTCGTAACGACGTAGCGGCAAAAAACACGCTAGTCCCCCGCTGCGCCTTGCGCTGCAAACAAAGCAGTGCTTTGTTCTTGCTCAGGGTTGTGGCTAAAATTATCTCAGCCTTCGTTATGAAACTCGAAAATAGTCTCGCTATTCTCTTCGTTTCATGCCTTGCCTGCTCAATTTTAACCTACAACGCAAGCCATTTATGAAATGTCAACAGACCCAAAGTTTTCTCCCTCTTTGCTTTGTGTGATACACGGCATAGAGGGGGGGAGATGTCTTGACTGAATTTTTATGAATGAACCTGCGTAGGTGGTCTTGATCAATATCTACAGAATTAAAGCACCTGTACCAGCACCAATCACCATTAACCAAACTGGGTGAACATTCTTAAACAGACTTAGACAAATGGTGATGGCGACGATTGCGATCAGTAAAATATTTTGAGCAGAGGCTTGGGCAATAATCCAAGCACTGACTAAAACCAAACCGACTGTAATAGGTTTTAACGCCTTTTCAAATTTCGCCCGAAGTGGATGACTTTTAAAATTATTCCAAAATTTAAGTGCATAAATGGTGATGATTGAAGACGGACCAAACTTTGCAAAAGACGTCACGATCAGTCCCATAGGCCCTGCGACATGCCATCCCACCAAGGGAACAATCATCATGTTTGGACCTGGTGCAGCTTGCGCCATTGCAAACATAGAGCTGAATTGCTCAGCAGTCATCCATTGGTGAATCACAACCACCTGATGTTGCATTTCAGGTAAGATGGCATTCCCGCCACCAAAGGCCAATAAAGACAGTTGAGTAAACACTAAAGTCAGTGCGATGAGAACATACATCTTATTTTACTCCTGAGTCACTTTAGTTTGATTAAATGCTAAAACTGCCATATTCACGGTGACTAAAATCAACAGCGTCAGTGCCAAGGGCAATTTAATCAACAGCATAAAAATAATGGTCAAGATAATGGTGAAATAGGTCAGCTTACTTTTCATAATTGGTTTTAACATCTTAAAACCTGTCGCAAACAGTAGACCCGCAGCAGCAGCAGCTAAACCTTGAATCATGTGCTGCACCATTGGGATATCTTGAAAACTGCTGTATAACTGGTACAACGAGATAACAATAATGGTCGGGGCCAGCATAAGACCAAATACCGCACTAATCGCACCTTTTACACCAGCAAAGTCATAACCAATTGCCACTGCCATATTTACAATATTTCCACCGGGTAAGATTTGGCAGACACCCAACAAGTCGGTAAATTTTTCAGATGTTAACCATTTCTGATCTTCTACAATTAAACGATGTGCTAGAGGGAGTACCCCACCAAATCCCATGAGGCCAAGTTTCATAAAGCCTAAAAATAATGCTTTGCAATTGGGTGTGGTCATGGATTGTTCCATTGGGATTGCTTCAGTATTCATTTAGACCTCTTCAATTTGCTGTGATGTACTTGGCTTGAATATGATTATCTGCTTGTTGAGTTATAAAGAAAAATGCTATTTTTGCTGTTATTCATACCTAAAAAGTATGCTTTAAACATGAATTAGCACGATAAAAATGAAAAGATCGATATTGAGGCGAAAAGATGATTGATATTCATAAGCTTAATGCGTTTGTGGCTGTGGTTGAGGAAAGTAATATTTCTCGGGCAGCGGTACGTCTGAATATGCAGCAACCGCCTTTAACACGGATTATCAAAAACTTAGAAGATGAATTAGACACAGATTTATTGAAGCGTTTACCGCGTGGCGTAGAAGCAACTGAAGCGGGTAAGGCCTTATACCAAGAGGCACTTACCATACTTGCGCATGCACAGGCTATTCCCAAACGCGTGCAAAATATTTCTAAAGGTTTGGAAGGGCAAATCAATATTGGTTTTACCAACTCAGTCGGTTTACATTCCTTTTTGCCTGCTTTACTGCGTAATTTTCGTGAAGTATTTTCAGCGGTATCTATTCATTTGGAAGAAGATGGCAGTAGCTCATTGATTGATTCGATTATCAATGAAAAGAATGACATCGTTTTTTTGCGTAAGCCTGCGCCGATTGGTTTGGGACTCACCAGTTTGCACGTACTTGATGAGCCTTTAATTGTGGCATTGCCCAATAACCATCCCTTAACCGAACATCCTGATGCCATCCAATTACTTGATTTAGAGCCTTATGATTTTGTACTGTATCGCCGTTTAGCAGGACAAGACTTGTTTGATAATATTTTGGCTAGCTGTTATCAGGCTGGATTTAGTCCAAAGATTGTTCAAGAAGCCCCACGTTTAACATCGAGTTTAAATTTGATTGCAGCAGGGATTGGTTTGTCGATTGTTCCAGAGGCCATTCGAGATTTTTGGAACAAGCAAATTATTTACAAAGCGCTTAAAGCGGATACGCTGTGTATTGCACCAATTTATGCAGTCTATAAGCAGGATGCAGAAAATATCCGTTTAAAACATATTTTAAATTTGCTCGTTTAATTTATAGGTTGACTTGCTAAAGCTCCAACTAAATAAGTGGATTTATATATTTTGAATGTTTGAGCTGTTTTGGAATAATTTATGCTTTGAAACTCTATCTTTAAAACAAAATCAGTGAATCATTGCATTTTTGCTACACATAAAGCCTGAGCTCAAGATTACTATTATTGTTTTAAAATCAAACCTTAGAAATAGAATTGAGGATATCGCTTTGAAACTTGGATTTGTAAAAAGTGTTTTAGCATCTGCAATCATGTTGTCATCTGCACCAGTATGGGCTGAAACAACAGGGCAAATCACTCAAACCACTTCAGCTATTGTGAAAGATCAAAAAAAATCGGGGATTGATCATCAATATTTTGATCAAAATGTAAAAGGAAATGATGATTTTTATCAACATGTAAATGGAGGATGGTTGAAAAATACCGAAATTCCTGCAGATAAATCACGTTGGGGAACTTTTGATATTTTGCATGAAGAATCATTAAAACAATTGCATGATATTGTCGATGAGCTTTCAAAACAGCAATTGGTGGAAGGAAGTTCAGAGCAAAAAGTGGCAAGTCTATATGCCAATTTTATGGATGAAAAAAGTATTGAAGCATTGGGTATTCAGCCGATTCAAGCGGAAATTACCAATGTTGATGCATTGAAAAGCAAAAAAGATATTGCGCAATTGGCCGCACATTTTTCACGTATTGGTGTAACCAGCCCTTTTGATGTGGGTATTGACCAAGACATGAAAAACTCAACTGAAATGGTGGCAATGCTTGGGCAAAGTGGTTTAGGGTTACCTGATCGTGATTATTATTTAAAAAATGATGCCAAATTTAAGAAAATCCGTTCGCAATATCTAAAGTATATTGAAAAAACTTTAACCCTAGCTGGAGACAAGCAAGCCGCCCAGCATGCGCAAGGGATTTTAAAATTAGAAACGCAAATCGCCAAGATACAATGGAGTAATGTTCAAAACCGTGATGTAACAAAACTCTATAATATTTATAAAACGCAAGACTTAGCTAAACTTAGTCCAAAAATTGATTGGCAAACTTATCTAGAAAAACAAGAGTTGTCCGATAAGATTAAAACCATACAAGTCATTCAACCAAGTTACTTCAAAGGGTTAAGCCCAATTGTTGACAATACCTCACTAGAGGTTTGGAAAGCTTATTTTAAATTTCATTTAGTTAGTGATTTTTCATCATTGCTTAGTCAAGCTTTCGTAGACAATAGCTTTGATTTTTATAGCAAACAGCTCAGAGAAATTAAGGAGCAGAAACCACGTTGGAAGCGTGGTGTGCAATTGGTTGAGGGAACTTTAGGTGAAAGTTTGGGCCAAATTTATGTGAAAAAGTATTTTTCTGCTGAGAAAAAACAACGCATGGAAGTCTTGGTGCAAAACTTAATGAAAGCTTATTCTCAAAGCATAGACAAACTGGATTGGATGAGCCCAACCACGAAAGTTCAGGCGCAGAAAAAGTTAGCAAGTTTTGCGGTGAAAATTGGCTATCCAAACAAATGGCGTGATTATTCAGCTTTAGAAATCAAAAATAATGACTTGATTGGTAATGTGATCCATTCACGTGAATTTGAACATCAATATGCCTTGAATAAATTGGGCAAGCCTGTTGATCGTGATGAATGGGGCATGACACCGCAAACCATCAATGCGTATTACAATGCTTCATTAAATGAAATTGTCTTTCCAGCAGCAATTTTACAACCTCCATTCTTTGATATGGATGCCGATGATGCGGTGAACTATGGTGCGATTGGTGCAATTATCGGACATGAGATCAGTCATGGCTTTGATGACCAAGGCAGTCAGTTTGATGAATTGGGCAATATGAAAAATTGGTGGACGGCAGAAGACCATCGAAAATTTAAAGAAAAAACCAATACATTGGTTGCTCAATATAACGCTTATGAGCCAATCAAAGGTTATCATGTCAATGGTGAGTTAACTTTAGGTGAAAATATTGCTGATAATTCTGGATTGGCAATTGCTTATAAAGCTTATCAACTGTCTTTAAATGGCAAGGCTGCACCAGTGTTGGATAATTTAACAGGTGAACAACGCTTTTATATTGGTTGGGCACAAGCATGGCGTTCTAAAATTACTGATGCAATGCAAGTTGAATTCTTAAAAAGAGATCCGCATTCACCTGATAAAGTTCGTGGCAATGCCACCTTGCTAAATCAAGCACCATTTTATGATGCTTTTCATATCCAGCAGGGCGATAAAATGTATTTACCTGCCAATAAACGCGTGACCATTTGGTAATTATCTGAGCTAAAAGCCTGCCAAGCTGTATCAAGACTTGGCAGGCTTTTTTATATTTTTTTCACATGTTGTATAAATAAATGGTAGTGGAATAGATGTCTAGATAGAGCTTTTTAAGTTTTAACTTAATTGATTATCTCTAATCATTTTTTTTGTGATTTTCTTATCACTTTATTTCGATAAATAGTCAATAAATTCAATGTAATAAGTTTGTTGTTTTGAGCATTTTAAGATATTTTTATGCATAAATATAATTGAGAAATGTCAGGTGAATTTAAAAACATTCTTATTGTTGGGTGGGGTAGGTTTTGTATTGCAGGGTTGTACAACCATGAATACATCAACATCAGACGCTTTTAAACAATATGCTTCTGCTCAAGAACTCATTGATAAGCACAATATTAATGAAAACAATAGTGCATCTAAAGAATATGTTTATGATTGGGGATCAAAACAAAGCGATCAGCAGGTGCAGTCTTTAACACCGAAAAGTTACTTAAGCCGTTATTGTAGTGCCAAAGGTGGTCATTTTTCTCAAGTGCAAAAAAGCACAATGAGTTCTGTTAAGGATATTTGGGCAAAAAAATTATTAAATACTTATAGCAGTGTTAAACAGGGGATCGGTGCATACCAATGTACTGAAAGTAATGGTCAGCAATGGTATGTATCCATCGAACCTTTATCTGAACATAAACTCGATCAAACAGGAACCAGAGTTGTAAATTTACAAACCAAGGTTTTATCTTTGGATGAGCTTAATAAATTTTATAATAACAAAAGCAATATGGCGGCAGTTGCCCAAGAAAAGAAATCTAAAAATAGTTATTCAAAAAGCAGTGATGCAAAAAGCACTGATATAAAAACGAACAATTCAAAAAATGCTACTGTTAACAGCGTAGCAAAAACCGCCCCTGTTAAAGTCGTGGAAGAAAGAAAGCTAGTCGCCGCAGTTACAGAGGAAATGAAAGAAAAGCCTCAGCCTGAAAAAACAATAAAGACACCGCAGTCACAACAGATGCAATTATATATTTCTGCGCGCAAAGAGTTAGGGCGTGGGCAAAATCAGATCAATGCCTGTAACAATGCTGAACGTGCTTATAATTATGGGCGCTTGCATGGAACAAGTGGAATTAATGTCTATGCTGAATCAGGTGTATTGGTGGCAAGATGTTTGACCAATGTGCCAAGTTACAGTCAGCGCTTTTCTAATCCGCAAGATCGAGCCAAACGAATTTTGCAGAATTTGGCGGGTAATCAAAATCATGCAGTTGCCAAACATATGTTAAAACAGATTAAGTGAGGGAATAGGGTGTTTTACCTCAACGAAGTGAAACACCCAAATAAATTAAAAGCGTTATTCATCATTCAATGAACATTCAAAACTACTCGGATTCTCTTTACAACGAACTTTTTTGAGGAAATTCATCATTTGTGGATCATAAATACCTGATTTAGTCAGTGCAATACGAGATTCACGCATCATTTTGATATAGTTCAGTTGTTCATTGGCAGGAATATTCATCCAATATTTTGCAGGAATTTCTTTTTCATATTTGGCTACAATGTTAAATGTTCTGCCTAATTGACTTGCGACCCAAGTTCGAGATTTTTGTCCAAACCCTTGAGGGAATTTGTCTTTGCGAATAATAAAATTGGCCGAAATTTGAGTCAGTGGGAATTTTACGATGCCGCCTTTTTCTCCTAGGCCCTTATAGAGCTCAAAAGGTTTAAATGCAACAACAGGTGCAGGAAGGATATCAATTTCATGATTGTTAAATTTAGCGCCTGCACTGGTGACATCAACAGAAACAGCTTGTGCGCCCACTTGTTGAACCAATTTTGGTTGCGCTTCGTCATAACGGAACACCCCAATTTTTTTACCAGCAGCTTTTGCTAATGTGTTGATATTTTTGTCATTTACAAATAGATATGCTGGGCCAATTGTACCTAATCCTGCAATTTCATAAGGGCCATTGATCATCTTTTCCGCTGCTCGAGGTAAAGACAATAATTTATAGGCTGAAATGGCTGTTTTCATATCCGTTAATGCACCGATCGCATCTAAGGAGCCAATATATTTATTAAATTGGCGACCACGTAAACCACTGATAATTGCACCATCACATTTACCCACTTTTAAGTCTTCTGCGGCGAGCCTTTCGTCAGTAACGGCTCTTAAATCTATATCCGCACCCCAATTTTTTGCTTCAAGTGCATAATCTTTAGCTAGGGCATATGCATCACCTGCTTTACCAACCGGATCAAAAACACATACAACTTGCTTTGCAAAAGCAGGCATCGAAAGTGCGAATAAAGTAGTTATTGTAAGAGTTTGAACCATTTTCATATATATTTCCCTATAAACAGTTATGGCATATCTTATTAAAACGTATGTGCTATTGATGAACTAATGACCATGAGGATTGTTTTTTATGTCAAAAAATCCAACAAATGTAGGTTTTTGAATATAGATTATCGATTGAGATCTGAGATATTGGTCTTTTAGATCTTTAATCAGTTTGAGCTAGATGATGGATTAAGAAAGTATTTTATTTTTGAAATTTGAGATGCTTTCTATTTTTAAATACAACATAAATATTGAATCCAGTTTAGCACAGCAAATGAGCCACTATTTTATAGCAAATTTATCTAGTCAAAAATTCGAGCAATTAAGTGAAATATTGCTTTAATTATATTGAGAATAGATCGAATAATTAGTTGACCAATTATTTCTGCAATAAATTCTTTGAGAAAATTCCATATTTTTTTAAGAATATAGGCGACCCATTGAATTAAAGCTATGATCTTTCTACAAATGAAATTGAATATTGCCATGAAAGGATTGCGTTTATTCGACTGCCACCATTTTTGTAGTTTTGTCAGGTTAAGGCGAAGTACGTTTTCGTAGAAAATAAGCGCATAGAGCCAAATACAGAATAAAATACCTAAGCAAGAAAGCGTAATTTGTAGAATTGTCATTGAACGTTGTTTTTAATTTTGAATATAAAGTTTGGACCTATTCTAAACTGTATTTTTAATTATGTTAAGGCGCGATGATTTCACTCTTTTAGGTGAGGATTGTCATCTGCCTCTATCGGATGATTATGGAAAGTTCAGTTTTTCCATTTATCCAGTATTTGATTTTATCTTGTTGTAATGAGAAGTAATTCAAGTTACAGAGTCATAACAGGCGAATAGGTAGCGCTTGTGATACAAAGGATTTAATTTCGAATTGGACTTTGTTTATGTCACGCCAAATTTTCTCCTCAATGCATTCTAAATTTTCCCATATGGGTCGTTCTGTGTTAATGGCGACGGCATTAATGGGAACAGCACAATTTGCTGTCGCAGGGCCGACCGTCGATCAACTTAGCGATTGCTTGGTAAAAGCAACTACAGCAACAGATAAAACTACAGTATTACAGTGGACCTTTGCTGCACTATCTACACACCCCGATCTAAAAGCATTGAGTAATGTTAGTGATGCACAAAGAACACAACTCGATCAAAAGTTTGCTCAGGTTTTACAACGGGTGATTGTAGAGCAGTGTGCCGCACAGACCAAAGCAGTGATTGCAGCTGAAGGTGTGCAAGCAGTCGGTGACAGTTTCCAAGAGTTAGGGCGTACGACAGGCGAAGATATTATTAAAAACCCTGAAGTGAAAAAACAGTTACAGGGTGTATTGCGTTATATCGACTTAAATAAATTGGTGATGACTTTTTTAACCCCTGATATTTGGAATAAGTTGGGTGTGATTCGTCCTTAAATCACTTTATCTTTACGGAGCAAGACTTCTTATCTGTTTAAAGGAGTGGGAATCTTCATGACTCAATAGAAGTCATTATAGAAATTTCAACGAAGCTCCTCTTACTATTGAAAGGCTTTGGGGAGTGGAATGAATGCATCAAGAAAGCTTGTTTAAAGTGACATTGTTAAAATTAGATTGAGTTTTGGTCTGTAAAAAATTGGTGATTGAGGGTATTTAAAAGATCGGGTTTTTTCAGTGATTGCATGTTATCTTGATGATTTGATTCAAAGAAAGCTTAGGTCAATTTAATGAATTTTGAAAAACTCTTTTTATATAAACAATGGTCAGATCAGCGTTTATTTAAAGCCATAGATCAAATTGATCAAGTGCAATATTTAGAAGATTATAATTTTGCCAAGCAACAATTCAATCATATGATCATTGTCGAAGAGTTATTTAGATCTCGGCTAGAAAACAAAAAAGCGTTGCACAGCCAAACCAATACTGAATTTTTACCCGCCATAGATGAAATTAAACAACGAATTGCTGAATCACATTTATGGTTTATTGAATTTGTACAAAATATTCAATCGGATCAACTTGTAGAAATTATTCATTTTCAATTTATAGATAAAAAAACAGGCAGTCTTTCAATAGAAGAGATCCTCTTTCATATCATCAATCATGGGACATACCATAGAGGCAATATCGCGCATGCTTTACATCATGCTCAGGTGGTTCATCCTGCCGATACATATACAGTATTTATTCATCAAAATGAACCTGAACGTAGAGTGGGATAAATCGTTATCATGATATATGTAAGATGTTGAATTAAAAACTTTAAGTAAATAGATAAATAAACATGGACAAGAAAGCAGTCACAATTTTACTTAAAACCATTAAAAGCTCGCAGGATCAAAATTTAGAGCGTTGGTTTTATTGGGATACATACATGCAATTCATTACTGAAGATGAGTTTGAATATGCAAAAAGCCATTCCGTTATGTTTGAGCAAGAAAAAATAAGTCACAATGAAATCTGTCGAAGAATAAAAACAGCAGTTAATCAAATTGAAAAGCAATCTGTGGTGGATGCATTTATTTACAGTCTAAGTACAAGACGATTGGAGTATCGATCTTTTTTATCAAGTTACTGTATTGGTAAAAGTTTGATTGAACATGACTTTGTTTCCAGTCCAGAACCAAACTCAAATATATGTGCAGTTTGTGGGCTATATACATATGAGTTTGAAAGACTCATTGAGTTTAATACACTCAATTTCTTTAAATACAAACATGGAAGCTGTACAGATAATTTGATTTCTATTTTATTTGATTTGGAACAATTTCTTAAATTTCCTGTCGTTGAACCAAGCGATGAAGATTACAATATTCTCAATGAACTCAAAACGATAATAGAAACAGCTCAACCCAATGACAGAATAGCTCAACTTAAAAAGAGTATTTCTAAAGCACTCAAGTCCAATGACGATGAGCGTTTGGGGCTTTTAGAGATTTTTGGGGTGATTGGTATTTTGCATGATGACAAGCATTTTGGCTATACAGATAAATATGTGACATATCCAGAAAGAGAGCACCGACCGATTAGAAATGATGATTTGAACTATCCAACACGATGGTGGCAAGGACAGTTTGGCGTTGATCGTGAGAAATGGGATTATTGGTTTAAAAATAAATGATCAGTAGCGCTCCTCATCTCGTAAACGGAGGGAGAACATTCATTATTGGATGAATAGCATGATTAAGATCATATGAAGCTCCCTCTGGGAGAGGGTTGGGGTGAGGGAACCTTCTCACAAAAAATGACATCGAAAAGAAATAATCTATTTGGATATCTGGGAGAGATTTTAAAAACTAAGGGTATATATTTTATGAACTATAAGATTGCTCTTGAATAGTATCATTCTGCCCATACATATACGGTCTTTATTCATCAGTATGAACCTGAGCGTAGAGCGCTTTGATAGTTTAAAAATAACAGATGATTTTTGTTTTCTGATATTAGAAATAAGTTAGGTATTGTGAAATCAATCGTTGTCTAATTTGGTTAAAATTTAATTGTTAAAAATTAACCAATACGTATAATTAATTAAATGATACGTATGAGGTGAAATCTTATGCAAGCGAAATTGACCTTGTCTATAAATAAAAAAGTGATTGAACGGGCGAAACTTTATGCTCAGGAACATGAGCAGAGTGTTTCGAGTTTGGTTGAAGCTTATTTAGATCGTATTTCAGCACACACTGAAATTTCGAGTGATGTTCAAGCGCCTATTACTAGAAGTTTGACTGGGATGTTTGCCATTCAAGACCAAGGGCAAGATTATAAGGCATTGCTTTCTGAAGCTCGTATGGAAAAACATAAATGAGCGAGCGGATATTTATTGATTCTGATGTAATTTTGGATGTGGCTTTAGCGCGTCAGCCTTTTGTTGAGGCAAGTCAAACTGTTGTAGCGTTGTGTGAGAAAGGGCATTTTACAGGGTGCATTTCTTCGAACAGTGTTGCCAATATTTATTATATTTTGCATAAGTTGGGAGGTGATGAGAAAGCGCGTCTTTTTATTCAACAACTTTTAAAATTCTTGGTGATTATCCCTGTTGATCATGTTGGGATTTCTCAAGCGTTGGTGTCTAAGTTTTCTGATTTTGAAGATGCAATTCAATATTTTTCTGCGTTGAGTTTTGGTTGTAGCAAAATCGTGACGAGAAATATTCAGGATTATAAATTTGCTGAAATAAGTGTTGTTTTACCGAGTGCTTTTATCGGCTGAGGGTATTTTGCCAGATAAAAAATTTTGAGAAAAATAATAGATTTAAATGTATCCCAAATTTTAAAAACTCAACATATAAATCCTTTAAACAAAGAAAACCCGCTCTAAAACGGATTTTCTTTTTAAAATAAAATCAGTTTAACCAATCAATATTTTTTTAATGCTTTGGCTTAAAGTAAGGTTGGCTTAGTTTAATGAGCAGGCTTTACCCTGATACTCATAGCGATTTACCTCATAACTTTTACCATCCCAACGATATACCGCAAAACATAAACCTGGACCTCCATTTTCAATATCAGGCCAGCCGTCTTTGCCTGTGCTTTTTAGAAAAGTCGGTATACCCGCGTTTTCAAAAATAGTTTTCCATTTCCCATTTTTCTGTTGTGCAATAAGGTGGTATCCCACGCCTGTATTACCGTAGCACATGCTGCTGTAGTCTGAAATAACAGCATCATTTAGCCCATTTTTATTTAAATCCCGATATACAGTAATTTCACCTGTTTCGCATTTTCCTTCCCAACCATGCTTTGTTTTTGCAAAACCTGCTGCTTTAAAAATTAAATTTGAATCTTTAGAGGGAATATCAGGCTTTGATTTGGCACAGCTCATAGAAGTTAAAAAGATTGTGGTTACTAGTAAGATAAGTTGATTTTTCATGTTTTAAAGTTCTTTTACCATATACGTTATACAAACAAGATTTTGTAGTTGAATGAAAAGTGTAAATTAAAGATATGAAATTTAAAATATTTAATTTAGAGATGGCTCTATAGTTATGGCCTAGCATCTTATATTTGTTAATATCTACGTTAATTTTATTCGCTTTATTTAAGATATGAAAAATATAGTTATTGGGTGTTTAGTATTGAGCTTAGCTGGATGTAGTGCTGGTGTTGTCAATCAATCGAAAAAAATAGTTGGGCACAAATTATATCAAGATTCAACTGAAAATTTGACTAGCCATCTTCGTATTCAACAAGGTGAAAACTTTAGCGTAAGGATATATCCAAATGGATGTATGACCTCGATGCAACCTAAATTTTTGATGTCGCCAGAAGTTGAAAATATCAATATTTTGGGTGGACAAATTCGTTATAAAACTAAACTGTTAAATATGTCTTTTCCTCCTAAAGACATTCAGTTTGCTGAGTTTAAGATCCCTTCAGAACGTTTTTTAGCGTTGAGTGCGTATAAGAGTTATCACACAGGTTCAGAAATGCGTGGTTGCAGTGTTAATGCTGTTTATAAGTTTGCGACAAATAAGAATTATGAGTTATTAGATAATTCTGGTGGTATAAAGTGCTCTTTGGAAATTAATGAAATCATGCCAAATGGGGACAGAGTTGAGTTAAAACCACTTCGATATTTGAATAATGTGAATGAATGGGCAGGGTGTGACGCTCAGCTTAAGGGGTTGTGAGATTCTTGTTTTGATAATTTTGAAAAAATTATTTTAATCCCTAATCCTTGTGAAACAGCGCATCTTATCTCTTTAAACTAGAGGGACTATTCATGATGCAATTTAAACCATTATAAAATTCGCAATGATGCCCCCTCTCCCTCTGGGAGAGGGCTGGGGTGAGGGTGTTTTTCCATATAAAAAATTTTGAAATAAAACAATAGATTTGAATATAACCAAATTTTTAAAAGCTAAACATACCAATGCCTTAAAAGAAAACCCGCTCTAAAGCGGGTTTTCTTTTAAAATTAAATCAGCTTAACCAATCAATTTCTTCATCAATTCATTGACTTGAGCAGGGTTGGCTTTACCACGAGAGGCCTTCATTACTTGACCGACTAGACCGTTGAATGCTTTCTCTTTACCAGATTTATACTCTTCAACCATCTTCTCATTGGCAGCAAGTACTTCTTTGATAATGGCTTCAATGGCACCTGTATCAGTTTCCTGTTTCAAGCCTTTTTCAGCAATGATGTCATCTGCAGTTTTGCCTTCTTCCCACATAAAGCCAAACACTTGCTTAGCAATCTTACCGCTAATGGTATTGTCAACAATACGTGCGATCATCCCACCCAGTTGTTCTGCCGAAACAGGAGAGTCTTGAAGTTCAAGGCTGGCTTTATTTAAAGCACCAGAGAACTCACCCATCACCCAGTTTGCAGCAACTTTACCTTGAGCCGCGCCGCCAGAAGCAGTAACAACTGCTTCATAGAAGTCAGCCAATTCACGAGACAGGGTCAGTACATGTGCATCATATTCAGTCACTGCAAAGTCTGCGATAAAACGCGCACGACGTGCTTTAGGTAACTCAGGAAGTGCAGCACGTGCAGCTTCAATTTGCTCATTTGCAATGATCACTGGAAGCAAGTCAGGGTCAGGGAAGTAACGGTAATCATTGGCTTCTTCCTTAGAACGCATTGAACGTGTTTCCATTTTGTTCGGATCGAACAAACGGGTTTCTTGATCAATACGACCGCCATCTTCCAAGATGTCCATTTGACGTTGAATTTCAACATTGATGGCTTGTTCGATAAAACGAAATGAGTTGAGGTTTTTTAACTCACAACGGGTACCAAATGGTTGCCCCGGACGACGTAACGATACGTTACAGTCAGCACGGAATGAACCTTCAGCCATGTTACCGTCAGAAATACCTAACCAACGCACCAATGTATGAATCGATTTGATATAAGCAACAGCTTCTTCAACTGAACGCATATCAGGTTCAGACACGATTTCAAGTAAAGGGGTGCCAGCGCGGTTTAAGTCGATGCCAGACATACCTTCGAATTGATCGTGAATCGATTTACCTGCATCTTCTTCTAAATGCGCACGAGTCACGCCTATACGCTTCACTGTGCCATCTTCAAGCTGGATATCGATATGACCTAGCCCAACGATAGGATTGTCCATCTGGCTGATCTGGTAGCCTTTTGGCGAGTCTGGGTAAAAGTAGTTCTTACGCGCAAATACAGAGGCTTGGTCGATATAGGCATCAATCCCCAAACCAAAACGAATTGCAAGATCAACCACTTCTTGGTTTAGCACAGGAAGTACACCCGGCATTGCTAAATCAACAAGGCTGGCTTGCGTATTCGGGTCTTGACCAAATTCAGTTGATGAACCTGAAAAGATTTTAGACTGAGTTGCAAGCTGTGTGTGAATCTCAATACCAATAACGACTTCCCAACCGTCAATCAGCTTTGACACGGATGGTGCTAACTTTTGAGCTTCAGTCATTATGCATTCTCCTCAGCAATTTCCGCACGTTTAGTATGCCAATCTGTATTTTGTTGATATTGATGCACAATTGAAAGCAGTTGTGATTCTGACCAATAGTTACCAATTAACTGTAAACCTACTGGGAGATTATTCATATCAAAACCAACAGGTGCGTTAATGGCTGGTAAGCCCGCCAAGTTCACTGCAAGTGTATAGATATCGCCTAAATACATTTCGGTTGGACTCAAGTTCGCACCGATTTTGTATGCTGTCGTTGGTGCAGATGGTGCTGCAATCACATCGACATTCTCAAAAGCTTTTAAGAAATCTTGTTGGATTAAACGACGAACTTTTTGTGCTTTCACATAATACGCATCGTAATAACCAGCAGAAAGCGCATAAGTACCAATCAAGATACGACGTTGTACTTCTGCACCAAATGCTTCTGAACGAGAGCGTTTATAGAGATCTAAAATATCCGTTGGGTTTTCACAACGGTAGCCATAGCGAACACCGTCATAACGTGACAAGTTAGAAGACGCTTCCGCAGGCGCGATCAAATAATAAGTTGGTACATAGGCTTCAGTCATGTTGAGGTCAATCTCAACCAATGTCGCGCCCATGTCTTGCAATTTTTTCAAAGATTCTTCAACACGTGCCTTAACTTCTGCATCGAGGCCTTGAACATTGAAGTATTGTTTTGGAATACCAATACGTAAACCTTTCACTGCTGTTGCATTTAAGTTTGCAACATAGTCATCTACTTCTTTGTTGATTGAAGTTGAATCTTTGAGGTCATGTCCAGCAATGGTGTTCATCAAAAAGGCACAGTCTTCAGCAGAACGTGCCATTGGGCCACCTTGATCCAGTGATGAAGCAAATGCAATCATCCCGAAACGAGAGACACGGCCATAGGTCGGTTTAAGACCAGTTAAGCCACAGAAAGAAGCCGGCTGGCGAATTGAACCACCTGTGTCGGTACCTGTTGCAAGCGGTGCAAGATCAGCCGCTACAACAGCCGCAGAACCACCAGAAGAGCCACCAGGAACATGTTCTAAGTTCCATGGGTTTTTAGTCGCGCCGTAGAATGAGCTCTCAGAGGTTGAACCCATTGCGAATTCATCCATGTTCACTTTGCCTAAAGTCACTAGGCCAGCTGCTTTGGCTTTCGCCACCACAGTTGCATCATAAGGTGAAATGAAATTGTCCAGCATTTTTGAACCCGCAGTGGTTTTAATCCCTTGGGTACAGAAAATATCTTTATGCGCCAGTGGAACACCAGTCAATACACCAGCAGTTCCAGATTTTAGTAAGTTGTCAGCAGCATCAGCTTGAGCCAATGCTTGTTCGGGAGTGACCGTTACATACGATTTGACACGATCATCAATTTTCGCAATACGGTCCAAATAATGCTGAGTCAATTCACGAGATGAAAATTGGGCAGATTTTAAGCCTTCTGTCATTTCACGAATCGATAAACGGTGTAAATCAGTCATGAGTACAATTCTTTACGATTAATTTTTTAAAATAAGTTCATTTGATCAAATATTATTCAATCACTCTCGGAACGAGGTACAAACCATCCTGAGTTGCAGGAGCAATGGCTTGATATTCTTCACGATGGTTCGCTTCAGTCACGACATCTGGACGAAGTGGTTGCGGATTATCAAATGGGCTCTTAAGTGGCTCAACACCATCGGTATTGATCGCTTTTAAGGTCTCCATCATCCCTAAGATTTTATTTAAACTTTGAGCATATTCAGCAGATTGCGTATCATTCAGCGACAATCGAGCAAGATTGGCGATTTGCGATACAGTTTGTGCATTTAATTCTGCAGAATGCTGAACATCTGAACTTGACATGATGTCTCACCTAATCAGTTTTAAAAAAATTCAAAATATCGTGCGTTATAATAAGCGATTGACTTGTTCAAATCATCACATTTAGTTAAAGTTGCCATCTTGCGTCCATATAAAGTTTAAACTGAGAACGACCCGTGATTCTAAAACGACTAATTGGCTTGTTTTCGCCAGATCTAGCCATTGATTTAGGTACTGCAAATACACTTATTTATGCACCAGGAAGGGGCATTATATTAAACGAACCGACAGTTGTGGCGATTCGTCACAGTGGTTCGCAGAAAATTGTTGCAGCTGTGGGTTTAGATGCTAAGCAAATGCTTGGTCGTACCCCAGCCAATATTTCTGCAATCCGTCCGATGAAAGATGGTGTTATTGCAGATTTCGAAGTTACTGAAACCATGTTAAATCAATTTATTGGTAAAGTGCATGAAAAACGTTTATTTCCACCTGCACCTCGTGTAGTGGTATGTGTACCATGTAAATCAACATTGGTAGAACGCCGTGCGATTCGTGAAGCTGTGTTTAACGCAGGTGCACGTGATGTACGTTTGATTGAAGAGCCTATGGCTGCTGCGATTGGGGCGGGTATGCCTGTTGAGCAAGCGTGTGGTTCTATGGTCGTAGATGTGGGTGGTGGTACAACTGAAATTGCCATCATTTCTTTACAAGGTTGTGTGTACGCAGATTCTTTACGTATTGGCGGTGATGTTTTTGATGAACAAATTATTAACTATGTACGTAAAGCACATGGTTGTGTAATTGGTGAAACAACGGCTGAAACTATCAAAAAAGAAGTGGGCATGGCTGTTGCTGATGGCACAACTTTAGAAATTGAAGTTCGTGGTCGTAACCTTGCTGAAGGTGTACCGCGTGCTATTACGGTAACTTCAGATGAAATTACCCAAGCGATTTCTGATCCATTACAAAGTATTGTTTCTGCTGTGAAATCGGCACTTGAGCAAACTCCACCTGAGTTATCTTCAGATATCGCGGAGCGTGGTATTGTGTTGACAGGTGGCGGTGCATTACTACGTAACCTAGATAAGTTGCTTGCTCAAGAAACAGGTTTACCTGTTGTTGTAGCAGAAGATCCTTTAACTTGTGTAACGCGTGGTGGCGGTAAAGTCTTAGAATTCTTTGACAATCCAAACCATGATATGCTTTTTGTAGGCTAAACTATACTCGATTAAGTTTAAGGATGAGGCGGTGCAACCGAATCTCTTTTCAAGACAACCGCCATCTTTTCGCTCGTTCATCATTGCGGTCATCACTTGTTTGGTAGTGCTGTTTTTTAACTGGCGCATGCCCCAAGTGATTCAACCTGCAAGAGATGTCTTGTATGCGGCATATAATCCAATTTATGCCTTAGCAAGCTATCCTGTATTGTCGAAAGAATGGCTAAATCAACAAACTAAATCTGAGGCTCAGTTACGTCGTGAAAATACCGCGATGCAAGCTGAATTGCTTCAGGCTCAAGTACGTCTGCAAAAACTCTCTGAACTTTCTGCTGAAAATACCCGTTTACGTGGTTTGCTCGATACGCCATTGATTATCGATGGACGTATGGAAATTGCAGAAGTGATTGGAACCGATGCTGACCCATTGCGTCATATCATTATCATTAACCGTGGTGAAGCCAATCATTTAAAAGTTGGGCAAACCGTTTTAGATGATAAAGGAATCATGGGGCAAATCATCAACGTCTATCCACATAGTAGCCGTGTCATGTTGCTTTCCGATAAAGAACATTCTTTATCTGTACGTTTAGAAAGCTCAGGTATGCGCGCCATCGTGGCGGGTACTGGTGATTTAGGACATTTGAAAATGGAATATGTTCCAACAAGTGCCAATATCAAAGTGGGTGATAAAGTTTATAGTTCAGGTTTGGGGCAACATTTCCCAGCAGGCTATTTGGTCGGTTCTGTATCTAAAGTCATGCGTCATAACACGGGTGAGTTTGCGCAAATTGATGTGGTTCCAGCTGCACAATTAGCAGGTGGTCATCATGTTGTGGTACTTTTCTCTGATTCTTTAGCGATGGAGCAGCCAAATGTTGATCGCTAAGAAATTACCTTCTGAAAAGCAACGTAAAGATCCATTATGGATTATTGTTGTCTCAATTATTATTGGTTCAATTTTAGTGGTTTATCCGATGTCCTATGCATTAGCAGGATGGCGGCCACTGTATATGTTTTTAATCATGCTATTTTGGGTGCTGTGTCAGCCTACATGGTGTGGAATTTGGTTTGCATTTACCATGGGGCTATTTACTGACTTATTGTTAGATGCACCTTTGGGGATGAATGCATTGAGCTATGTGCTGATTGCATTTTTAACTCGCTATTTTATTCGAGAAAGACGTGTACTGACATTTAGTAATCTTTGGATTATTAGTATGTTTGCAATTCTCGCGCATTTGGTCTTTACCTTTATGGCGCAAGTGATGGCAGGTACGCATTTTTCGATTACCCGTCATTGGCAAACATTGGTTTCGAGTATTTTTTGCTGGCCAGTTCTTTATTATTTATTAAGAAGATGGCGCATTTAATTCTGGCCTCAGGCTCGCCAAGGCGTAAAGAGCTGCTTTTACAAGTGGGCTTGGATTTTAGCATCCACAGCCCAGATATTGATGAATCTGTCTTGGAACACGAACAGATTGAGCAGTATGTCCAACGTTTGGCTGAAAGCAAAGCCAAAGTGGTATTGGCGTTGCATCCGCAAAGCACTGTTATTGCAGCAGATACAAGCTTGGTTTTTGCCAATCAAATTATTGGGAAACCAACATCTAAGCAGCATGCTTTTGAAATATGGACATTATTGTCAGGTCAAAAACATGAAGTATTGACAGGTGTTTGCGTTGCAAATGCACATCAATTATTGAGTATCGTGGTTCGTACGGAAGTTGAGTTCCAACAATTCAGTCTGAATGATATGGAAGAATATTGGGCTACAGGCGAACCTTTGGGGAAAGCTGGCGCATATGCAATTCAAGGTATTGCGGCAAAGTATGTGACAGGTATAAATGGTAGTTATAGCAATGTGGTTGGGCTACCGTTGCATGAAACGATACAGTTACTTGATCGTATAGATCAGCGCAGTTGAGGCACTAAATTAACTGCTGAAAAGAATTTTTATAATGTTTTGAGTTTAGTTATGTCTGACGAGTTATTGATTAACGTCACACCTATGGAATGTCGTGTGGCGCTAATTCAAAATGGTACGGTCAACGAACTGTTTGTTGAACGAACTGTTAAACGCGGGTTAGTCGGGAATATTTATAAAGGAAAAGTTGTCCGTGTACTTCCAGGGATGCAAGCAGCCTTTGTCGATATCGGGTTATCTCGTACTGCATTCTTACACATCAATGATATGATTTGGCCGCGTAATCAACCTACGCCAAATGTCTTTGAGTTATTACAACCCGGTCAAATTCTGACGGTTCAAGTGATGAAAGACATGTTGGGCACTAAAGGTGCGCGGCTGAGTACCGATCTTTCTATCCCATCTCGTTATCTTGTCTTGATGCCATATGGCAGTCATATTGGTGTATCGCAACGGATTGAGTCTGAAGAAGAACGTGACCGTTTACGCTCGATGATTGAAAGAATTCAAAGCGAGCATAAGTTGCCGGGTTCAGTGATTGTACGTACAGCCGCTGAAGGAATTGAAGAGGCTTCAATTGCTCAAGATATGGCATATTTAGCCAAGCTTTGGGAATTTATTCAGAAAAAACAAAAAATTATTGCAGTACCTTCGCTGATTTTTGAAGAACTTCCTTTACCACAACGTGTTATTCGCGATTTAGCCAATGATGATACGGCAACAATTTATGTAGATTCACGGGAAATACATGCCAAGTTGCAAGAGTTCGTTTGTGAATTTGTACCGAGTATGGAAAGCCGCTTGCAGCACTATCCTGGTGAGCGTCCACTTTTTGATTTGTACAATGTTGAAGAAGATATCCAAAAAGCATTACAAACCCGTGTAGCTTTGAAGTCAGGTGGTTATCTGATGATAGATCAGACTGAAGCGATGACCACAATTGATGTCAATACAGGTTCGTATGTCGGTGGCCGTACGCTAGAAGACACTGTGTTTAAAACCAATATGGAAGCGACACAGGTGATTGCGCGCCAATTACGCTTACGTAATTTAGGTGGCATTATCATTATTGACTTCATTGATATGCAGGAAGCTGTACATCGTGAAGAGGTCATGAATCAGTTTGATAAAATGCTGGAACGTGACCATGCAAAAACCAAGATTACCCAAGTCTCTGAACTTGGCTTAGTTGAAATGACACGTAAACGTACCCGTGAATCATTAGAGCATTTGTTGTGTGAATCATGTCCGACCTGTCAAGGGCGCGGATTTGTGAAAACAGCAGAGACAGTGTGTTACGAAATTTTTCGAGAAATCTTAAGATATACCCGTGCTTATGAGTCTAAGAGTGGCTTTACTGTTATCGGTCATCCGTCGGTGATTGATCGCCTATTAACTGCGGAAGCCCCAGCTGTCGCGGATTTAGAGCATTTTATTAATCGCGTGATTAAATTCCAAGTCGAAAATTTATACACGCAAGAGCAATACGATATCATTTTGAGTTGAAATTGTAACAGGATGTCGTTAAACAGTTGTTACATCTGAAATTTTACTTTTTGAACTGATTTCACAATACTAGATTACAAAGGTAGCCAAAGACTTTCTCCCTTTCACAGTCTTAGCAAGTGAGGTCATAAAATGAGTGTAAGTGAACAATTAATCAGTCGTAGTATCAAGCATGTGTTGGAAAGCCAGCCTAAAAATACATGTGTTATGTTAGATGACAATGGTCAAGAAGTGAAAATCACCAAAGACATGGTGGTTAATGTCTGTCATCAACTGTTAAATAAGTGTCGTAATGTTAAAGATTAAGGGGCATATATTAGCCCCTTAATTTTTGAATCAATTTAAGTTTTTATCTCTCAATCAACACTAAAATCAAATCAATTATAAAATCCTATACTAACTTTCGTGCTGCAACAGATTCCTTCGTTACATCTTGAGTATCCGTTTTTGCCTTGGCTTGAGCGTTTGGCTTTTTATCGGTGAGTTCTAGTGCATTTTTCTCTGCAATAATTTGCTCAAACTTTTGGATTTCATTTTCCAAATGCGTGAGAAGATTCTGCAATTTAGGCAGAGATTTACGGCAACCCGTTAAACCGACTTCTAATTTATCTAAATAACTGGTCATGGTGATATTTAGTGCCTGACCATCCAAAACAATAGAAACAGGGTAGAGGGCATCTAATTTAGCGCCATTCCAATACAAAGGTTCACGTGGTCCAGGTACATTGGAAATGATTACGTTAAACGCCTGACGTTTTGGCATAAGTCCTGATGCAATATTCACGCCTGCTGCACCAAAAACGAAAGCACTATAATTTAAGATTTGATCAGAGCTCATACGTTTAAAACGATTTTTTGCATTTTGTACACTGCGTTTAATAATGTCTAAACGCTCTAAAGGACTTTCTTTATGTGTACCTAAATTTGCCAAAATCATAGTGATACGGTTACTCATATCTGAGTCATCATCACGTAATGAGGCTGGAACCATCGCAATCAGAGGTTTTTTCGGTAAAGCTTCTTGTGTGATTAAATAATCACGTAATGCACCTGCACACACCGCAAGCACCACATCATTAATCGTTACACCAAGAGCTTTGGAAATATCTCTAAAACGATCAAGTTCAAAAGACTGAGCAGCGAAACGACGTGATGAACTTACCCGTTGATTAAATAAACTACTCGGCGCTTGAAAGCTTGAAACATAATCGGGGTTTTTCCCCATTTCTTTAAATACAGTTTGGAACAGCTCTTGAGTGACCTTAGGTGCTGCTTCAACTTGCCCTTTTAAGGCAGAGAATATTTTTTTAGCTTTATCCAGTTTGGTTTCTTTTAAACGTTTTGCCCGTTTACCTTCGACACACCAAGGCGGAATAATGGTTTTGGAGTCAGCATCTTTTGAAAATGATTTTTCCACCAGACGCATACCAGCCACACCATCAATCATGGCATGGTGGATTTTAAAATACATGGCAAAGCGATTGCCTTCAATCCCTTCAATAATATGACAGGTCCAAAGTGGCTTTGCTCGGTCAATCAACGAACTGTGTTCCTGTGAAATATAAACCAATAATTCACGGATACGTCCCGGATGAGGTAGTGCGATATGACGGAAATGATGATCGATATCAAACTCTTCGTCTTCATCCCAAAACATGCCACTTAAGCGATTGTTAAAGGGTGGGACAGGAATAGATTTTGAATTACGAATATCTGCAACAAGATCTTGAATGAAGGTAGAAGGCGCATGTTCTGGTATTTCAAATAAGAATAACCCACCAACATGCATGGGTTGTTGACGTTTTTCTAAATTTAAAAAAATAAAATCAATAGGGTGTAATGGGCGCATAGTCTTGGATTGCCTCACTGCAATTTCTACAACAACTCATTTATGAGCTGGTGAATTGTTAGAATTATAGAACCGTGTAACTTGGGTCTGTTGATCATTCGTCCATGTTTACAACGATGTGATGTTAGAAAACATCAGGTACATCGTTACATTTTGTGTTGCCAACAATGCAGCGCTTTGTTGGCATTCTGGGTATAGCTAAAATTTCTCAGTTTGAGTGATGAAACCTGAAAATAGTCTCACTATTTTTTCATGCCTTTGCCTACTCAACTTTAGCCTATAACACAAGCTATAGATGAAATATCAACAAACCTTAGTATAAAACTTTTCTAAGCGTAAAATCCAAGCATTTCGATGAACGTTAAGTTAATAAAAATTCATGAGTTTTAATGAGTTTTCCTGATATTACTTTTTTAAATTGCCTGCGTGTAAGCCACATTCTTTATGTGTTGCTTCTTCCCACCACCAGCGACCTTCGCGTTCATGTTGATTTGGCAATACTGGACGGGTACATGGTTCGCAGCCAATTGAGATAAAGCCTTTTTCATGTAATGGATTATAAGGAATCTCCATCATACGAATATAGTTCCATACATCCGCACTTGACCAATTGGCCAATGGGTTATATTTAATCAGTTGTTTGCCTTCACCAGAAAAACCGCTATCCGCTTGAATGACTGGAATTTCCGTACGTGTACCTGGACTTTGATCTTTGCGTTGCCCAGTAATCCAACCATCTAAAGTGGCTAATTTTTTGCGTAGCGGTTGAACTTTTCGGATACCACAGCATTCTTTATGATCATCTTGATAGAAGCTAAATAAACCTTTTTCATTGACCAACTGTTGAACGGCATCTGCTTCTGGAAAGCAAATCTCAATTTTAATCCCATAGTGCTTACGTACGGTTTCAAGAAATTGGTAGGTTTCAGGGTGTAAACGACCTGTATCTAAACTAAAAACACGAAATGGTTTACCTAAATTGTGTGCCATATCGATAAGAACAACATCTTCTGCGCCAGAAAATGAAATTGCAATTTCACCTTGCTGAGAAAGCGCAAGTTCTAAAATTTCAGAAGGTGATTTGTCGGCATACTCAGTCGCAAGTGCGTCCACAAGATCTATGGTTGGAATGGCGGTCATATCTGCTCCTGGCAGTTAGCTTGAAGCTACAATTTTCGTAAACATGTTCAAAAGATATTTGAATTTAAGCATTTTGGCAAAAATTAGCTCAATTCAACTTATGTGAATTGCTGCTTTTGACGATCCAGATATTTTAAAGTAAATGAAATATGCTACTTAGCAGATTAATTAAAATGCTTATGAATAAAACAGATTTGTAAATATTCACAAGTCTTATGCATAACCAAATGAAATGGGTTTGCTGTAAAAACTTTCAGCATTCTTTTTAAACTTTAGTGCTATGATAAGCCCAAAATTTTTAACTGACATTTGGGAGAACCCATGGAAATCGTATGTCTTGATCTTGAGGGTGTATTGGTACCAGAAATCTGGATCAATTTTGCTAAAAAAACAGGAATCAAAGAATTAGAAGCAACAACTCGTGATATTCCTGACTACGATGTGTTGATGACTCAACGTTTAAATATTCTTAAACAGCATGGTTTAGGCTTAAATGACATTCAAGCTGTGATTGCAGACATGGGGCCATTTCCGGGTGCAAAAGAGTTTGTAGAATGGTTACGTACCCATTTTCAGTTGATTATTCTTTCAGATACATTTTATGAGTTTGCACATCCGTTGATGCAACAGTTAGGTTGGCCAACAATTTTCTGTCATAAATTAGAAACTGATGAAAATGGTATGATCACTGCGTATAAATTGCGCCAACCTGATCAAAAACGTGAAGCTGTAAAAGCTTTACATGGTTTAAATTACCGTGTAATCGCAGCAGGCGATTCGTATAACGATACAACCATGTTGGGTGAAGCTGATCATGGTTTCTTATTTGATGCGCCTGAAAATGTGATTCGTGAATTTCCACAGTTCCCGCCAATTCATGGTTATGACGCGCTTAAAGAAGCAATTCGTAAAGCATCTATTCGTGATATTCCAGCTTAATCTAAGATTTAAATCCAAAGGCGCTCAATGCGCCTTTTGTTTTGCTTTGATTTTTAACACACTTTAGTGGATGTTCTGTTTATTTTTAAACGCAAAAACAAATGCCAAGCTGGCCAACAAGATAATCATACAAATATAGACATCTGCAGTAAAAATTAAGCCTACTTTATTGACAAAGTATCCAGCAATAATCGCAGGTATACTAAAGGCCAAATAGCTTTCAACAAAAAATGCGGCCATTAAACCTGCACGTTGTTCAGGTAAAGCTAAGGGCATAACAGCACGAATTGCACCCATAAAACCTGTACCAAAGCCAATCCCAGTCACCACAGCACCAATAAACAATAAGATTGGTTGCACCAGATGAATACCAAACAAAATAACACTTGAGCCCGAGACAATCGTAATTGCAGCAGTGACTAAAATTTTAAATGTTGGCGCATTGCGCAGGGTTAAAATCCCAACAGCCCCTGAAACTGATAGGGTAATAAACATCATGCCATTCAACCATGCCGATTGCACATGGAAAGCTTGAGCCAGCAATGAAGGCATTAACGAGAGGAAGAACCCACTGACCATCCATAACGAGATATTAATTGGACTTACGATCAAGAGGGCTTTTCGGGTTTGTACTGGAACAGTCAGTTGCGGTTTTAATGATGCCAAAGCACCCACACGTTTAGTTGCGGTTTCAGGGCTAAAAATTGCGATAAATGTAGTAGATACAAACAGAAAAATGAGTATTTCAAAAATAAGTGTTAATGGAACAGTCGAAAACTCTAAAACAATGCAGGTCATTAGCATACCCGCAGCCATACCAAGCATTGGAGAAATACTATTAATTAAAGAACCCTGTGTTTTACTCAGATCAAGCAAAGCTGCTCCAAACGTAGATGCGGCTAAAGCCGTGGCAATACCTTGCAAACCTCGTGCGATAAACAGCATTTCGATATTGGATGCAAACAAGAAAAAGCCCATGGACATAATTTCTAAAATCAAAGCCACAAAAATAACCGGCTTACGTCCAATATAATCAGACAATGATCCTGCCACCAATAAGGTTAATAGCAATGCAAACGCATAGGTGGCAAAGATAAGCGTTAATAAAACAGGAGAAAAATTGAAGTGTTGTTGATACAAGCGATATAACGGTGTTGGTGCGCTTGAGGCTGCCAAAAAGGCCATTAGGGTAAAAGTATGTGTGTACAGTGCAGCATTATGGCTTAATTTATAGGAAGTCACTTGACGATTAAAATTAGAGTTGCGCATAATCAACATGTACATAAAAGCTATTAATTAGCTTTTATACCGTATTTTGGATTAAACACAAAGGTTTAGCTAAGATGATTTTTGATTAAAGCTGTTCTTCAATCATTAACCCATTGATAGATTTTCATTTATAGATTTGTAGTGATTTGCTGATGACGAAAGTGATTACAGGTTTGCGTCCCGGTGGGCGCAGTGCACGAATACAAGCTGCAGTTCATAATGCGGTGCAAACATTACAGCAGAATGTAGCTGTGGCAGATTTGACGATTCCGATGATTGCTGAATATGCAGGGGTCACCCCCTCTACGATCTATCGACGGTGGGGAGATTTATCTCAACTGCTTGCAGATGTTGCCTTTAATATTTTACATCCAGACAGTGTACCTGCGGATCTTGGGAATTTTAAGCAAGACTTATATGCATGGATGGAGCAATATTTTGAGGAATATGCCTCACCCGTTGGGCGTACAATCTTAAGCGATATTGTGGCGGAAAATGATTCGCCGACCTCTGGTAAGTGTTATGACTTTTTGATTCAACAGTTAGACATTATTCAGCAACGTGCCCAGCAAAGGAATGAAACAAGCATCGACAATCAATTGATTATTGAAATTGTGATTGCACCCATGTTGTATCGAATTCTATTTACCGAACAAGAATCGAGTTTGGACTATATTCACCACTTATTGGCACGTTTGTTTAATTTTGCGGATGTCCTTAAAAACACGACATCCGATTTAGCCAAATAAACAGGTGCAATCATTTCGGCTTTGAGAAAAACTTAAAGCGCGCCTCGAATCAATGGATAGACATTATCGAGTAGAATTTTCTGTGCCGTTGCATTGGGGTGGATTAAGTCTTTTTGCATCAAACTTTTATTGCCTGCAATTCCATTCATAAAAAACGGATGCATTTTAACTTTGTATTGTTGGCTTAGGGTTTGATAATTTTTCTCAAAAGCTTGGCTATAAGCTGCACCATAATTCGGTGGAATTTTCATTCCCAATAAAATGACCGTGGCTTGGCTTTTCTGACTTTGTTGAATTAATTGCGCAAGATTTTTCTGAATCATTTGTGGCGGTTGTCCACGTAAACCATCATTGCCACCCAACTCAATCACCACGATATCAGGTTTATGGCTTTGTAACAGTTTTGGAAAACGCGCCAACGCACCACTGGTGGTTTCACCACTTACACTGGCATTCACCACATTATGTTGTTTGGGAAATTGTTGGTTTAAGCGTTGCTGTAGCAAGAAAACCCAGCCTTGTTGTGGGTTGATACCATAACCCGCACTTAAGCTATCACCTAAAATCATGATCGTTTTTGCAAAACTACTAACGGGCAACAGACAGATTATGCTAAAAAATAAACAATGAATTAGGTTTTTCATCATTTTCAAATTTAACAATTTTTTGATTTGCATATAAGGTACTTTATGATGTCTAAGGTTCAGGATGATTCAACTTCTCCCATCATGCCACAAGTGATAATTTCTGCACAGCAACTTACACAAAAGATAGAATTACCTCATCAAACGCTTACAATTTTTGAAAATCTAAATCTTAATATTTATACAGGTGAACAGGTCGCGATTACTGGACGTTCTGGTTCAGGAAAATCAACTTTATTGGGAATTCTTGCCACTCTAGATCAAGCCAGTGCAGGTCAACTCAGTGTTTGTGGTGAATCAATTGAGCATTTAAATGAAGAACAACGTGCGTTGATTCGACTTCAATATATTGGTTTTGTATTTCAATCTTTCCAGTTGCTCCCACATCTTTCTGCCTTAGAAAATGTGATGTTACCATTACGTTTACAGAAGAATTTTAATTATGCACACGCAGAACAAAAATCTTTAAGTTTATTGGCCAAAGTTGGTTTAGAACGACAAAGCCAACAAACACCGAAAGTATTGTCTGGTGGGGAGCAACAACGGGTTGCCATTGCACGAGCTTTAATTTCTGACCCCAAAATTATTTTTGCTGACGAACCTACAGGCAATTTAGATGAACATACTGCATTTGAAATTGAACAACTCTTATTTGATTTAAATAAAGAACTCGGTACAACTTTAGTGCTTGTCACTCACGATTCGCAATTGGCAGCACAGTGCCAACGTCATTATGAATTAAAAGATGGTCAATTGATTGAACATGCTCAAACGCCTCAATCGAATGAGGTGGTGTAATGTTGACCTTGTTTAAACCCTTATTTAGGCAAAGTTTTGCCAGTTCAGGCATATATTTGCTGATTATTGCATTGAGTTTAGCCATTAGTGCGACTACTGCATTAAAGTTTAGCAATGATCAAGTCAAACAAGCAGTGACCTTACAAGCTGCCAAAATGCAAGCTGCAGATTTACAACTTAGTGATACAGATCCAATTGACCAACAATGGATCAAACAGGCTGATGATTTAAAATTAAAACAGTCCCATGTCACCATTTTTGGTTCAATGGCCTCTACACAGGATCAGTTTGTTATGGTCAATGTGAAAGCCATTGACACAGCATTTCCCTTACGTGGTGAATTAAGGATTGCGCCAAAACAAGCCTTACAAAGTGGCGGGGTTTGGCTAAGCAAACGCGCACAAGAATTATTAAAATTAAACCTAGGCGATAGCGTTCAAATTGCCAATGGTCAGTTTAAAGTTACTGGTATCATTGAACATGATTCAAATCAAGAATTAGGCTTTTCTGCCTTTTCGCCAACCGTGATTATCTCTCAAGCAGATGTTGCAAAAACGGGTGCAATTCAAGTTGGAAGTCGAATTGAATATCGTTTGTTGATGGCAGGGGATGCGGAGTCGATTGCAACATATCAGCAATTTTTTAAGACATTTAAAGCGCAAGAAAAGCAGAATGTGAATCCAAAGATTGCACAAAATTCGGATGCAGATTCAGCTTTAAGTGCATCAAGTGCCAATGCATTGACTGAAAACACATTGACTGAAAAGCAGCCAGCAACACACTCACAAACAGATCAATCCATACAAGATCAACAAAATGCGGATAATGAACTAGATGCACAAAGTAATTTAAGACTACGTAATGCAGATGAGGGCAATTCACGCTTACTTAAACCAATTGAAAACCTCGATACTTTCTTACAATTGGCCAATATTCTGACGATTCTTTTATGTGGTTTAGCCATCGCTTTAACCAGTCAGCGTTATGTACAGCAGAACCAAGATCATATTGCGCTGATGCGTTGTATGGGGGCAACGAAACGGCAGATTTTTCAAACCTATCTCGGGTTACTGAGCGTTGTTATTTTAATCGCCATTGTCATTGGCAGTATTTTAGGACTGATTTTAGGTTATTCATTATTGCAATTGATGTTGCAGATGATTCCTAACCTAGAGTTGCAATTTTCAATGTTGCAGATGTTGGTTGGTCCTTTACCTATAGCAATCTTTACCAGTGCAATTGTATTGATTGGATTTATTTTACCGAGTTTGTGGCAACTGTTAAATACACCGCCTATTCGGGTGATACGCCAACAAGAAAAGTCGGCACGTTCAATGTTGTGGATGATGGCTACAGGTTTAGTGAGCTTAATTATTTTTAGTTTGGTCTTGACCGAAAATCTGATACTTACTGCGTTGGTGATGGGTGCAGTCATTGTGTTAACAGGTTTGTTATATGCAGTGGTTTGGATGATTTTAAAGACTTTAAAATCAATGAAAAATAGGCTCTCAGCCTATATCCGAATCCCTTCACAAACCGCATTACAAATTACCGCTTTGGCATTGGGTTTAAGTCTAATCACGGTACTTGCTGTA
The DNA here is from genome assembly GCF_011759595.1 of Acinetobacter sp. BIGb0196. NCBI lineage: Bacteria > Pseudomonadati > Pseudomonadota > Gammaproteobacteria > Moraxellales > Moraxellaceae > Acinetobacter > Acinetobacter sp. BIGb0196. Next base: position 980,960 of record NZ_JAAOZA010000001.1, read on the forward strand.
TTGAGAACTGATTTATTAGAGCGTTGGCAGCAACAATTGCCTGAGGGGACGCCTAACCAGTTTATTTATGGTCTACCACCATTTGAACTGGAGGCTTTTAAACAACAATTGGCACAGCAACACTGGAAAAGCACACCGTTATATCCCAATGTAAAAGGGCGCTTATTGGCAAAAAATGGTCAAGCCTTTCCTGTCCAATTGGTGAAAACCAATAATTCTTTACGTCGTGAGTTAAATCTCACCCAAGCAGATCATTATCCACAAGACAATATCATTGTTGTTGGAGAGGCTCAATTGACTCAAATTGGGCAGGTGTCTGTAGAGGCCAAACTGGCTGAAGAATTGGGCATCAAAATTGGTGATCGTTTAACCTTTAGTTTGCCTGAGGGAAATTTGGACGCGCAAGTTGTGAATTTGCGTACAGTGGAATGGCAAAGCTTTAGTCCAAACTTCTTCTTTATTTTTACTCCAAAGACGTTGGATGAAAATGCAGGCAGCTACTTAGGGAGTTTTTATGTGCCGCCGAGTGAAAAAATCAAGATGGTTAATCTGATTCAACAATTTTCCAATACGGTCTTTATTGACGTCTCTTTAATTTTTGATGAAATTAAAAACTTGGTTTCTGTGTTGGTTAAAATCATTACGGTTTTGGCAGTATTGGTGAGTTTATCTGGCTTTTTGGTACTGATTGCCTGTATCAATTTGCTGATGGATGAACGTAAAAAAGAAGTGGCATTGCTACGCTCTTTTGGTAGTTCAAAGCGCCAGTTAAAAAATATGATGAGTTTTGAAATCGGCTTTATTGGATTATTGGCGGGAATCGTTTCCTGTTTCTTTGCAGAGGTGATTAGTGCCGTTGCCAGTTATCGTATGGAAATGGTGATGCAATTACATTGGGAAATTTGGCTGATTTTACCAATTTCGATGGCAGTGTTGTGCGCATTGATTGGGCGTTACCGATTGAGCTATTTATCCGAAATCCCACCATTGCAAAGTCTAAGAGAGTTGAATTAAACCGCTTTGTTTAAGTGGTTTTATCTGGCTGTTTAATCTCAGTTGAGCCCTTAAAAGACTGCCCAGTGAAGACAGTAAATTAAAAAATGGTGACCTATAGGCCGCCATTTTTTATGCTTCTTGAATTGAGTGTACTCTGCAATGTTTTATTGCGGCATAGACAAGCTATTTTAGAGATTAAAAGTTTAATTGCTCACGCATTTGTGCAATGGCTTGTTGCCAAAGTGGGCTAAGTGGTCCAACGAGATGCTGGCAATAGAGATAAACCGCATAGGTTGCTGCAATCCCTAAAATCACAATGATAATATTGGCAGCTTTACCCATTTTGGCACGTTGTGTTGCATACCAAGCCAAAGCCATGACCGCACCCATTAACATCCCACCGATATGGGCAGCATTATTAATTCCAGAGGCTAAAAAGCCAAAAGCTAAGTTGATCGCAAGTACCGTTAAAAGTGATCTTTTATCTAAAATGAATCTTTGATTCGGGGTAGGTGGGAACAACGATAGTAGTGTCAGTGCACCACCAAGTCCCATCACAGCACCCGATGCACCTGCAGATACATGAGGAAAGAGTTTTTGATCAAAATTTTGCAGCAGTTCGTAGCTATTTCGAATATCCAAATAACCACTTAATAAACTTCCCATGAGTCCAGCAAGGATATAAAGTCCAAGGAAATAAAACTTTCCTAAAGTTTTTTCAGCAACATCACCAAAAATATACAGTGCCCACATATTCATCATTAGATGCAGGATACCGAAGTGAAAAAACATACTGCTGAATAAGCGATATGGTTCCTCTAAGAAGGTTAAAGGTGCATAATCAGCACCCCAACGCAACGCGTCCAATGTTGTCGGGTCAGTAATATTGACACCTGATAAGACTTGGATGGCAAATAAACCGACATTGATGACAATCAGCAATAAGGTTATTTTACCAATAGAATTGGGTTGGCTATAAGTTGAAAGATCTTGATATTTAGACATGCTATTGCTTAGCTTTTTATAGATAGATTCAGCTTAACATGAAACGTCAGAATTTTCGGAGTAAGCAGCTGACATGAAAGCTTTTATTGTTCGTGCTTTGTTAATTGTGGTCAGTATTTTGATCATGATTCAGCTATGGATTTTCTCAAGTTTAATTTATTGGCGTACTCATGATGTAGAAACCACCATGTTTATGCGTTGGACATATCTGTCTGATTTTGAGCCGATTCAACATCAATGGCGCGACTATGACAAGATCAGTGATAACTTTAAACATGCAATTGTCGCAGCTGAAGATGCCAAATTTCTCGATCATCATGGTTTCGACTGGGATGGTATTGAAAATGCACTACAACGTAATCTTAAAAAAGACAAAGTAGTCGCCGGTGGTTCAACGATCTCTCAACAATTGGCTAAAAATTTATTCTTCTATAATCGTCGCTCATTTATTCGCAAAGGTCAGGAAGCGATTGCCACCACCATGATGGAGCGGATGTGGACTAAACAGCGCATTTTAGAAGTCTATATGAACTCTGTTGAATTTGGTGATCATATCTATGGTGTTGAAGCTGCATCACAACATTACTTTTCTAAGAGCGCGGCAAGTTTAAGTCGTGAACAGGCCGCATTTTTAGCAGTGATTTTAACCAATCCGAAGTATTATCAAAAAAATCGTGATGATTCTAAGCTTCAATACCGTAAGCGTTTGGTTTTGAAGTATATGCGTTATACCCGTATTCCAGATTGACGCTAAATAAATGAATTTAAAAAAGCACAAATTGATGTGCTTTTTTTATGAAGCGATGCTTTTTTTATGAAATTGTCACAAATTTGAAGCATACTAGAATTAAGACATTTTTTTTGATGCAGGTTTATTGCATGAATACCGCAGTGACGACAACAACGCCTACAGAATATTCTTATAATGAACGATATATAAATCGTGAGCTTTCAATTTTAGATTTCCATTTACGTGTTTTAGAGCAAGCCGTTGATCCTTTACATCCCTTGCTTGAACGTATGAATTTCTTATTGATCTTTTCTCGTAATATGGATGAATTTTTTGAAATCCGTGTTGCAGGAATGATGGAACAATTAACTTTAGGGAATGAAAGTCGTTCACCAGATGGTTTGACGCCAAAACAAGTTTTAGACCAAATCTCTAAAACTGCACATGAAGCGATTGAGCGTCAGTACCGTATCCTCAATGAGGAAATTTTTCCTAAGTTACGTGAAGAAGACATTTGCTTTTTACGTCGTGGCGAGTTAACGCCTGCACAATCTGTGTGGATTAAAAAATATTTCCAAGAACAAGTTGCACCAGTGCTTACTCCTATTAGCCTTGATCCTGCACATCCATTCCCACGATTGGTCAATAAAAGCTTAAACTTTATTGTGACTCTAGAAGGGAAAGACGCATTTGGTCGACAAATTGATTTAGCAGTTGTACCAGCGCCACGTTCGCTTCCGCGTGTAGTGCGTTTACCTGATGAGCTTACAGGCGGCAAAGAACATTTTGTGATGTTGTCTGCGATTATTCATGAGCATGTATCGGATTTGTTCCCAGGGATGACAGCTACAGGTTGTTATCAGTTCCGTGTTACACGTAATGCAGATTTGGCACTGAATGAAGATGTAGAAGACTTAGCCAAAGCATTGAAAGGTGAATTGAGTTCACGTCGTTTTGGTCGTGCAGTACGTTTAGAAGTGACAGAAAACTGTCCAAAACATATTTATGAATATTTGCTTGAAGAATTTGATCTAGAACAAGAACAACTTTATAAAGTGGATGGGCCGGTAAATCTGGCACGTCTTGTGTCAAATTTTAAACGTCCACATATGCGTTATGACTCGCATGTGCCGGCGATTCCAAAAGTATTGAAAAAGTCTGAAAATATTTTTTCAGCAATGCAAAAACAAGACATTCTTTTACATCATCCATTTGAATCATTTGCACCAGTTATTAACTTGTTGCGTGAAGCTGCACGTGATCCCCAAGTGCTAGCGATCAAACAAACCTTATATCGTAGTGGTGCTGACTCTGAAATTGTTCAGGTACTTGCAGAAGCGGCACGTAATGGTAAAGAAGTCACCGCTGTGATTGAGTTACGGGCGCGTTTTGATGAAGAATCGAATATCGCCGTTGCCAATGTATTACAAGAAGCAGGCGCTGTTGTAGTTTATGGCATCGTGGGCTATAAAACGCATGCCAAAATGATCTTGGTGGTACGCCGTGAAAATAATAAGTTAGTACGTTATGTGCATTTGGGTACGGGTAACTACCATGCAACAAATGCTCGTATCTATACTGATTATGGTTTGCTCACTACAGATAAAGAGCTCTGCGAAGATGTACATCGTATTTTCCAAGAATTGACTGGTATGGGGAAAATGGCAAAGTTGAAAAAACTGTTACATGCGCCGTTTACGCTACATGCTCAGTTAATTGCTTTTATTGATGATGAAATTGCCAATGCCAAAGCGGGCAAGCCTGCACAAATTATTGTTAAAGTTAACGCGTTAACAGAAGTTCAATTGATCAATAAATTATATGAAGCTTCGCAAGCAGGGGTACAAATTGATCTGATTATTCGCTCAATTTGCTGTTTACGTCCTGGGTTACCAAATCTGTCTGAAAATATTCGAGTTCGTTCAATTGTCGGGCGTTTCTTAGAACATACCCGTGTTTATTATTTCGGAAATAATGGCAATCCACGTATTTACTGTTCAAGTGCAGACTGGATGGATCGTAATTTATTTAATCGTGTAGAAGTGTGTTTCCCGATCGAAGATCCAGCATTAAAAAAACGCATTTATCAGCAAGGTTTAGTCAATTACTTAAAAGATAATATCCGCGCTTGGCTGTTGCAAGGCGATGGGACTTGGACTCGTGTGAAACCTAAAGAAGGCGAGGCAATTTACAATGCTCAACAAAATTTGCTTGAGCACTTTGTAAATGGTTAAGCCAAGATAATTTGATTGTCTTAAGCCCGATTAAAATTAATCGGGCTTTTTTGTATCAGTCAATCGGATTTTAATGAAATTGAATGACTTGGTTATTTTAGATTTAAGCTTTTTTAAATCAGCAATCAACGCTTTTAATAAACCATTGACGTTCTTAAATACTAGGATGACTTAAGCTGTTGTGGTTTTAAACTTGATAAAATTGCAGGTAATGCAATTAAATAAATCATCGCGACAACCAACCATATAGCGCCAGTCCATCGTGTTTGGAAATGAAAGTAAAGTGTAGAAAACAACAATGGGGCAATAATCGAGGCCAGACTGATGGTTGATGCGATAACACCTTGAAACTGTCCTTGCTGCGCAGCTGGGATTTTTTGTGAAACAACAGCTTGTAGTGCAGGAGTGCCGATACTTCCTAGGGCAAAGATCGGCATGATTGCAAAAATGATCCAAGCGTGTTGGGTAAAAGCCATGATGATTAATGCCATACATATACATGCCAGACCGATCAGCACGGTATTTCTTTCACCAAAATATCGGACGGCATGTTGCGGTATAAATGACTGAACCAGTACTTGGCATAAACCAAAAGTGCCTAAAGAAAGACCAACCCAAAATGTATTCCATTTAAAGGTATCGTGTCCCCAAAGTGCCCAGCAGACACCATAAGCTTCACCGCAGGCGCTAAACAGAAAAAAATATCAGCAAAATCGGTAATATACCTTTTTGAGCAAGGATAAAACCAAAACTTTTCAAGGGATTTATTTTTAAACTCGAACGTTGCGAAATAGAAGCTTGAGGGGGGACTAGGAGTGGATTGTTGCTTCGGGATTCAGGGAGTAGCCAGAATGCGATAAGCAAGTTAACGGTTGTTAAAATTGCCGCAACGAAAAAAGGTAGTCGTAACCAATATTCGCCCAATAATCCACCGAGTACAGGACCGAGAATAAATCCAATACCAAACATGGCGTTCATTAAACCGAAGTATTTTGCTCGATTTTCTTCTGACGTGGTATCAACGATATAGGCTGAAGCCACGGGCATATTGGCACTACTTATTCCAGCAATGATCCGTCCAATGAACAGCAAGATAAGAGAGGGTGAGCAAGCAAGAAACAAATAGTTGATTGCAGAACCCGCAAGTGAAATCAGCAGAACAGGTCTTCGACCGATACGGTCACTCAAAGCACCTAAGATCGGGGAGAAAATAAATTGCATAAGCGCATACAGGCTTAGGAAAACCCCCATTAACAAGGCAACGTTATACTGATGGCTTAGGTCTTTCAGTAGTGAGGGAAGCAGAGGGAATATGATGCCAATGCCAATTGCATCTAAGACAATCGTTGAAAAAATAATATATAAAGGTCGGTTCATACGCGTCCTATCGAAAATTCAGGCACAGAAAACTGTGGAAACCTGTTAACGATGCTCGAAAGATTCAAGCCCTGTGGAACGCTGACCAATGCGAAGAATTGGATATGTGTCGACGAGATGGATGCATGCTTTTAAAAAACAAGCTGAGGATAGGTCGATTTTTCGCGATTTTTATCGTAACAATACATACAAAAATAAGCGAGTATTTTGTACTGCTCAAATATTATCATTCTTGATCTAGTAAAAACAAGATCGTTGTAATTTTGCTTATGCTGATGTGATCTATAGTCTTTTTAGACATTTCAATAAAAAAGGAGTCAATCATGACTCCTTTTAGTATCGGAAAATTAACGTAAATTTGGCGTGATTTTTTGAAGAATTTGTACCAACACATCAAATTCACTTTGTAGCGGTGTACTTTTACGTGTAACTAAAGCCAGAGTACGTGATGGTGCATTCTCAATAGGTTTAACCACAATCTGATCATTGTTTTTCAGCATATGTGCATGAATTGCAATCTCAGGAAGCAGTGTATAGCCTAAGTTTGAACTGACCATTTCCACTAAAGTTGGCAATGAGCTCGCTTTTAAACGGTGATCATTTTTACGCTCACCGATTGGGCAAACACTTAAGGTATGATCACGTAAGCAATGACCTTCTTCAAGGAGCATGAGATGAGAAAGATCTAAATCATCTAAGCTTCTTGCATTCATCGCATTTTGATCTGCTTTATTGCAGACTAAGAATAAATCTTCTTTCGCAATTTCAGCAACTTTCAAACCACGTGTGTCGAATGGTAAAGCTAGCATGATCACATCTAGATTGCCATGCTCAAGTTTTTCAACAATTTTTTCACTTTGTGCTTCATGCAGATGCAACTGAATTTTTGGAAGTTGTTTATGCACTTCTTCCAAAAGCTGCGACAAAATGAAAGGGGCGATGGTTGGAATAATCCCTAAATGCAAATCACCAGTTAACGGTTCACTCATTTCTCGACTTAACCGCATCAAGTCCTGAGCATCGGCGAGTAGAACACGGGCTCGGGCAACAACTTGCTCACCTAGAGGAGTTAAACGTACGTTTTGGCGATCACGTTCTACGAGTACGCCACCCAATAAACGTTCTAACTCCATGATTCCACCAGATAAAGTAGATTGAGTTACAAACGAACGGCGCGCTGCTTCAGTGAAGTGCAGCGTCTCAGACAGTGTCACTAAATATGACAACTGTCTTAGGGATGGTAATGCAGCCATAGTGTCCTAATGCTTATGATTTAAAATGATGTGCAAATAACCCGCTAAGTTGAGGAACAAAATGCGGTGGGATATCATGCCCCATTCCCTCAATTAATTCAAATTTAGCGCCTGAAATTGCTTTAGCAACTGCCTTACCATGACTTGGAGGTAGTAACCGATCTTTAGAGCCATGTAACACTAAAGTTGGCTTTTTGATCTGCTTATCCAATTTAAGTAAGGAACCTGTACATAATATTGCTAAAAACTGTTGAAGTACACCCGCTGGGTGATAACTACGACGATATAATTTACGTGCAGTTTGAATTGCTTCAACTTGGTTGATATAACCAGGTGAACCAATCATATGAAAAACCTTCAAGGAATGATTCACAATTCCTTCTTCATCACGTGATTCAGGTTTACCAATGAGACTAAAGAGTTGTTTTGGAAATGGTGGAGGTAGCAAAGGTTGATTATTACTGGTAAAGAGTAAGCCGACTTTATCAATTTTCTCAGGATATTTTGCAGCTAAAATTTGAGAAATCATACCACCCATTGAAGCACCCAAAATATGTGGTTTTTCAATGCCTAAACGATCAATCAATAATGCAACATCATCCGCCATATCAAATAAGTTATAAGGCGCGCCGTCATTTGGTAAGCCCAAAGCAAAGCGACCCATCAGCTTATAAGAGTTTAAACGTGGACCTTGGTGGCGAATTTTTGAAGATAAGCCAATATCACGATTATCAAAGCGAATCACATGAAAGCCTTGATCAATTAGTGATTTACAAAAAAAATCAGGCCAAAATAACATTTGCGCACCCAAACCCATAATCAACAGAATGGTCGGGTGTTGTGGATTCCCTCCAGTTTCAACATGAAGTTGAATACCATTACCTAAATCGACTTTGGTTTCATTCATGAACGAGGCATAAGGTGAAACTTGAAATTGAAGTGCGCTATTCATTGTTATTTTCCTAAGCAAGGATATTCTTTGATTAAAAAATATCCTCGCTATTAAAACCTTAAACGGATGCAGGAATCAAGTCTGGAACCAGTTTTGTTAATGTTAAACGCTGTTTTCCAGCAGTTGCACCTAACAATACAAAACCACGTAAGATACCTTCAGCATCTGTTGCTTTAGATAACATCCCATCTTCAAACTCTTCATTCTCCCATGTAACATCTACATCAATTGGAGCAGGAAGTACAGTCAAAGGTGCAGCTGGGGTTTTCACCGCGACTGGCATTGCAGGGTAGTGTACAGTGGTGGTTTGTCCACTCAAGGTTTTGGCTAATGCACGCGCTTGTTGCATGATTGGCATGACAAATGGCAAGAGTGTTCCATTCACTTCGGCACAGTCACCGATGGCAAAAATATCTGCTTGACTGGTTTCGAGCAAGGTATTGGTAATGACACCACGACTGGTGTTGATTTCCGTAGCTTTAGCCAAGGCAATATTAGGTTGTAAGCCAATTGCAGAAAGCACAACATCCGCGAGCAAGGACTGACCACTGGCCAATGAAACGATATAACCACGTTCAGATTTAGAAACTTTTTCTACAGTGGTACCCAAGGCAAATTTAATTCCTGATTGTTCAAGATTGTCTTTAAATGCTTGTGCAACATGATTAGGCAATAAACGCCCTAAAGGTTGTGGTGCTAAGTCGATCACCGTAACCTGATGCCCAGTATTTTGTAAGTCATTGGCAAATTCACAACCAATTAAGCCCGCGCCTAAAATCACCACACGTTTGTTGCCACATTCACCCGTGCTGCAATTGTCTAAAGTTTCACGGAATGCACGATAGTCAATTAATGAGTTAACCACATGAATATCATCACTCCCATCACCAGCAATCGCTAATCGAATCGGATTTGCGCCCACGGCAAGAATAAGTTTTGAGTAGCCTTGAGTTGAAGATTGTCCATCTTTTTCAAGGGTTAATTCATGTTTCTCTGCATCAATACTTTTAACCCATGTTTCTTTTTCAATCCGCATGTTCAGTTGGGTACTCATCTTTTCAGCATCACCTAAACCAATTTGTTCAGGCGCTTTTTTCCCAACCAATGCATTAGATAGGGTAGGTTTTGCATAATTCACCGCATCATCTGCGCAAATCATCACCAATTCCTGTTCGGTGTTTAACTTACGAAATTCTCTTGCAAGGGTATAACCCGCCATGCCAGAACCTATGATGATGATCGGTTGCATATCTTTCTCCATACCTATTTCAAATTTAGAGGTGAATTGAATAATTTTGTATTGTTGAAAATAAATGTAAAAAAGACCATGTAAACATGGTCTTTACGCAATATCTTAGATTTCTACCATTTCAAAGTCTGCTTTAGAAACACCGCAGTCTGGGCATGTCCAGTCATCAGGAATGTCTTCCCACTTGGTACCTGCTGCGATGCCATCTTGTGGCCAACCTTCTGCTTCGTCATAAATCCAACCACAAACGATGCATTGATATTTCTTCATCTGATTCTCCGATATCTGACAGATGCATTGTTTTTTCTGTCAGTAAAATTCCTTCTGCTGCTTGACTCAAATAATATGCAAATAAAATGTGTACATATTCCTCTAAATTCTTACGCAGTTCTGTATCTAAAGTAAAGTAAATATCGGAGTTTATCTAACTAATCTCAAAGCTGAATGGCAGCTCAGGACAAAAGCGATGTTTATTATGCCAACTTTGTCAGACAATTTTAATTACAATCCTGTCATAACAAGGGTTGAGCGCTGATATAAAAGTTTAAAAATATTTGAATTTAGACAAAGGTCTAGATGAATATTTTAGCCAAAAATATTAAGCTAAAATTAGCTCACTCTATAGCCATCATTTTGTGTGAAAATGGACTTAATAAATTCAACAGCTTAGCGTGACCATAATATTGAATAGGTAGCGAGCTGCTGTCAATTTTGGCTAATAAACGTTAAAATTCACGTATTATTTATCTTTTTTTAAATCTCCCCCATGATGAACATGTCTACTGCTTTGTGGTCAAGTATTCGTACTGTCCAAAACTTCCCAAAACCAGGTATTTGTTTTTATGATTTAACCCCATTGTTTATGAACAATCTTGTGGAGTTAACCGATGCATTGATTGCGAGTATTCCTGTAGAGCAATTGGATGCAGTAGATAGTTTTGTTGCAGTTGAGGCACGAGGTTTTGTTTTAGCCAGCTTATTGGCACAACGTACCGGCAAAGGCTTATTGTTGGTTCGTAAAGCAGGTAAGTTGCCACCTCCAGTGGTTGGTGTGGGCTATAGCTTAGAATATGGTTTAGATCGCTTGGAAATGTCAGCGGATATCGCAGCACAAAAAGTGATTATTGTAGATGATGTCTTGGCTACAGGCGGTACTTTAAAAGCAGTCCATCAATTGATGCATAAATGCCAACATACGGTATTGGGTGCAAGTATTTTTCTTGACCTACCTGATTTACATCAAGATCTTGGTTTAAAGGTTTGGTCAGTGCTCGATGAGGATTCCAAGCCAGTTGAAAAAGCGGTTGCTTAAAGACAAAATAACAATTTAAGTTTTCGGGCTACATTCTTGTGATTGAATACTTAAATCATTTGTTTGTCTGTCTCGACGTGAAAAAAGCCTTGTAAATACAAGGCTTTTTTAGTTGGAGAGCAACGAACTGTACTTTGATGATTTTATTTCAAGCAATAAAGGTTTGTTCCATATATTCAATTAAATGATTTAAGTTTTCAGGTTGGACTAAACGATGGTGTCCACCTTCAACAGCTTCAATCTGCATATATGACTCTAGTTGTTCAAGCACTTTATACATATCTAAAACCTCATCACCCAGTTCCAGATAAGCAATTTGTGGAATGTCATGGTCTAAATCATGTTCATCAATCGCTGCATAGTCTTCACGGAAATCTGGATTTAAGCTTGGATTGGCAAGGATTGCAGGAATTCGATGTTGCTGTGACATTTTTAATGCCCAATACCCACCTAAACTATGACCTACCAGTAAATCAGGTTTAATCTTTTCGATAATATCGTGATAAAAACACTCAACCGTTTTGTAGTTAAGGTTACGATAATCCACGTTAATACAATATTTTTTTTCAGCATTTATGGCATGGAATTTTGTCGATTCTTTAGATGAATCTAATCCATGTAAAAATAAAATTTTAGAATGAATACTCTTCATTGTTATCGTTTTCATATGGTCTTTCTTTATTGAGCAAAGGTAGAAATTGAACAAAGCTAGAAAAAGTTATCAATGGATTTAAAATTTTCCATTTAACTATTTTTATATTCAAATATTCTACTTAGCTGCACTTTTTTTAAAACTTAGATTTTGGTCTAAGAGTGTTGTGTAACAGATCAACATGCTTGTTATTTATTGTTTAACATATTGAATATTTAGGTTTAAATTTTTTAGGTGATGGATTTTTATTAACAAAAATTAATCATTCTGGGTTTTTATTGTACTAAGCTATAGATTGGATCAATAAAATAAGAGAAAGAAATGATGACTTTAAGCTATGACATTGTCATTCAAGCGAATGCACAAACAGTATGGAATATCCTGTGGGATACCCATACTTATTCCAAATGGACCCAACCGTTTTCGGAAACTTCGCAGATGCAGTCTGACTGGAAAATTGGCGGGGAAACCTTATTTCAGGATGCCAGTGGCAATGGTATGGTCGCCACCATTGTAGAGTTGGAGCAGTTTAAAAAAGTGGTATTTAAACATTTGGGTGTTTTGAAAAATGGTGTTTTAGATTCAACAAGTGAAGATGTTCAAAGTTGGAGTGGCTCTTTAGAAAAATATTTCTTAAATGAACAGGGTGAAACAACTACATTATCTGCTGAAATAGAAACCTCTGAGGAATATAAGGACATGATGGATCGTGCTTTCCAGCAAGGGTTTGCCATAGTCAAATCATTGGCTGAACAAGACCATTGAGAAATTTAGCACTTTCATTATTGTTTAATGGCATTGAATAATCAGTGGTTGTTCAATAGAAAATGATTTTGCCACACCATTTTCATTACGCGGTTGGAAGCGAATTTTTTCTAGTAAAGGTTGCAGTATCGATTTCATTTGTTCGTGAATTAAAGGGGTGTAACGGATATTTAGGATTTGCCCTTGTGCATCTACCAAAAATTTTGCTGAGAGCGAGATATTACCTTGTTGATCAAATTTAATTTTATTCTGAGATGGTGTCTTACTTTGGTCACAAAAGGGTTCTAAAGCGCTTTGTACTTGTGAAAAGTTGGGTTTTATGGCGTATTGGACGCGGGCTGGAAATTTAATAAACAGAATGTATTTTCCATAATAGTATTTTATTTTTGCGATGTTTTGTTCATCAAAATTGAGTGTTTTATTTTTAAAATCATCACTGACTTGCGGTAATTGATCTAGAGTGAGTTTTTTTGCCAGTTCTAAAGCCCTTAAATTCAGTGCTTTTTGAGTGGGGTGTGGATTCATTAATTTGACTAGGCTTTGTAAACTGGTTCGATTTGGAACGATTTCTAATTGCCAAATATAATCTTGATTATTGAGATTGGTGCTTTCAATTTTTATAGGAAGATCTTTTTGAGTATTGCTCATAACAACGATTTTCTCGGCATCAACCACAGTTGAAAACCACAAAACATTGAAAAGAATGATACTTTGGGCGAATCCTTGCCAGTATTTATTCATGATTTTTAATTTTTACATGGTTCGTAGAGTTATATTCATACGCATTATGTTGTAAATCTGCTATGCTATGCAACTTCCGTTTTTTAATATAATCGAGGCAGAGATGACGCAACATAACGCTCAATCGACTTCTGAACAACACATTTCCGAAAACGATTTAATTGCACAGCGTCATGCCAAGTTAAAGCAAATTCAAGATCACGCCAAGGAAATAGGTGTTAGCCCATGGCCAAACACATTTAAGCGTGAGCATTATGCGCAAGATCTACAAGAACAATTTGCAGATCAATCTAAAGAACAAATTGAAGCAGGCGAGCAAGTTCACGTATCTGTAGCGGGTCGTGTGATGTTGAACCGTGGTTCATTTATCGTGATTCAAGACATGACGGGCCGTATTCAATTGTATGTGCCACGTAAAGAGCTTGCACCTGAAGTTCTAGAAACGGTGAAAAGTCTAGATCTTGGCGATATTATTGCTGTTCAAGGTTATATCGGTCGTTCTGGCAAAGGTGATTTATATGTTCATATTGAACATTTTGAATTATTGACGAAATCACTTCGTCCACTTCCAGACAAGTTCCATGGTTTGAATGACACAGAAGTAAAATACCGTAAACGTTATTTAGACTTAATTGTGAATGAAGAAACACGTAAAACTTTTGAAATTCGTGCAAAAGTTGTGTCAGGTATTCGCAACTATCTCATCAATGAACGTTTTATGGAAGTTGAAACTCCGATGATGCATGTGATTCCAGGTGGTGCGTCAGCGCGTCCATTTGAAACACACCATAATGCATTAGATATGCCATTATTCTTGCGTATTGCACCTGAGCTTTACTTAAAACGTTTGGTTGTTGGTGGTTTTGAGCGTGTATTTGAAATTAACCGTAACTTCCGTAACGAAGGTGTTTCAACGCGTCATAACCCAGAATTCACCATGATTGAATTCTATCAAGCTTATGCTGATTACAAAGATCTCATGGCTTTGACAGAGGGTATGCTTGAAAAATTAGCAATCGACATCTTGGGTTCAACAGATGTTCCTTATGGTGAAGAAGTGTATAGCTTCAAAGGTCCATTTAAGAAAATCTCGATGTTTGATGCGATTCTTGAGCATAATCCAAATTTCACTGCTGAAAATGTTTCGGATCGTGAATTCTTGGCAACATTTATTCGTGAAGAGTTAAAAGAGCAAGTTAAACCAGGTTTTGGTTTAGGTCGACTACAAACCATCGTATTTGAAGAAACTGTTGAAACTCAATTACGTCAGCCGACATTTATCACAGAATATCCTGCGGAAACTTCGCCGTTAGCACGCCGAAATGATGATAATCCACATATCACAGACCGCTTCGAATTCTTTATCGGTGGTCGTGAGTTGGCAAATGGTTTCTCGGAATTAAATGATCCAATTGACCAAGCTGAACGCTTCCAAGCGCAAGTTGCCGAAAAAGATGCAGGCGATGATGAAGCAATGCATTTCGATGCTGACTTTATTGAAGCATTAGAATACGGTTTACCTCCTACAGCAGGTGAAGGTATTGGTATCGATCGTTTAGTGATGTTATTTGCCAATGCAGCAAGTATCCGCGATGTGATCTTATTCCCACATATGCGTCATAAAAATTAATTTATGATGTTATAAAAGATGTTATAAAAGATGTTGTAAAAAAAGCCACTGAATTCAGTGGCTTTTTTTACTTAGATAATCAGCGCATTTTAGAAATGAAATACGCCTAAACCATTTTTGATTTCGTCTAAAGTATCTTGAGTGATGATACGGCATTTTTCCGTACCAGTTTTTAAAATATCCATGATGTAATCTGGATCTTTTGCTAGTTCCATACGACGTTCACGGATTGGTGTAATCAACTCTTTTAACACACCTTCAAGACGTTTTTTCACAGTACCATCGCCTAAACCACCACGACGATAATGTGCTTTAAGTTCTTCAACTTCTTCTTTATTTGGATCAAAAGCATCTAAATAAGTAAAGACAATATTTCCTTCAACCTGACCTGGATCTTCAATACGCAGATGGTTTGGATCGGTATACATTGCATTGACTGCTTTTTTGATGTCTTTATCTGTTGCATCTAACACGATGGTATTGCCCAATGATTTCGACATTTTGGCTTTACCATCAAAGCCAGGTAAACGGCTCATATTGGATAAAAGCGCTTTACACTCAGGTAAAACCTCTTGTCCAATTTGACGGTTTAAACGACGAACAATTTCATTGGTCTGTTCGATCATTGGAATTTGGTCTTCACCAACAGGTACGACTGTGGCTTTAAATGCAGTAATATCGGCAGCTTGTGCAACAGGGTAGCAAAGAAAACCTGCTGGAATATCACGCTCAAAACCACGTAATTGAATTTCAGCTTTGATGGTTGGGTTACGTTCTAAACGAGAAACCGTCACAAAGTTTAAATACAACATGGTGAGTTCATTCAACGCGGGTAAGCAAGATTGAACACAGATTGTGGTTTTTGTTGGGTCAATGCCGACTGCTAAATAGTCTGTTGCTACTTCAAGAATATTACGACGAACTTTTTCAAAGTTATCCGCATTATCTGTTAAAGCCTGAGCATCTGCGAGAAGGAGGTGTTGATGATGAGAATCTTGTAAGCCTACTCGTGAGCGCAAAGAACCTACAAAATGTCCCAAATGTAGTTGTCCAGTAGGACGGTCGCCTGTCAAAATCACAGGACGATTATCTTGATTCGTCATTATCGCTTCCAAAGTCTTTGTATAGACAGTCGTGTTTTATGAATGGGCACTATTGTACGAGATAATTTATTTTAATGTCAGCGAAAAATGGTGTAGAACCAATTTTTATCAATAAATGTGAAAATCTACAAAATTTTATATAGAAAAATGAATTTTCACTTTAAAATGACAGGATAACTAAAATTTTGGATAAAAAATGGCAAGTAGTCTATTAATATTATTAGATGATATCGCAGCAGTGCTCGATGATGTTGCAGTCATGAGTAAAATGGCGGCTAAAAAAACTGCGGGTGTTTTAGGTGATGATTTAGCACTGAACGCACAACAAGTGAGTGGTGTAAGAGCAGAGCGTGAGCTTCCTGTGGTATGGGGTGTCGCGAAGGGCTCATTTATCAATAAATTAATTTTAGTGCCTTTGGCTTTGCTGATCAGTGTGGTTGCACCATGGTTGATTAACCCAATGTTGATGATTGGCGGTCTGTTTCTTTGCTATGAAGGTGTTGAAAAAGTTCTACATAGTTTGCAGCATAAAAAAGCCAAAACCGGTGAAGCTGCACAAGAGGAACTTGAACAAATCGAAACTGATTTAGCCACATTTGAAAAAGATAAAATTAAAGGCGCGATACGCACAGACTTTATTCTCTCTGCTGAAATTGTGGTGATTTCTTTAGGGACTGTTGCGGCTGCAACATTTGGTACCAAAGTGATGGTGCTATCTGTCATCGCAATTTTAATGACCGTCGGTGTCTATGGCTTTGTCGCTATGATTGTAAAGATTGATGATTTAGGTTTGTACTTAACCCAACAAACATCAAATGTTAAACAAAGCATTGGCCGTGGTTTACTGGTATTTGCACCAAAGTTAATGAAAACATTAACGATTGTTGGAACCATTGCAATGTTCCTTGTCGGTGGGGGGATCATCACCCATGCTGTTTCAACTTTGCATCATTGGTCAGAAGAAGCCGTTGATCATATTCAACATATTCCAACCGTTGGTAGTGTTATTGGTGCATTAACACCAACGTTAATCAATTTACTGATTGGTATCGTCGCAGGCTTAGCCGTGGTATTGGTTGTTGGACTTATTCAAAAAGTTCGAGGTAAATCAACAACAGCCTAAATGCAAAGCACATCCTAAACGATAGCCAATTTAAAATAAAAAGGACCGATCTATGCGTTGGAAAGGACGTAGAGAAAGTGATAATGTCGAAGATCGCCGTGGCGGTGGGGGCGTAAAAGCGGGTGGGATTAGTATCCTGGGCTTAATCGTCGCTTTTGTTGCATGGAAGTTCTTTGGTGTTGACCCACAGCAAGCCTATCAAGCGACCAAACAGGTGACTTCGGCTGGTGCAAGCCAAAATTCTGCACCCACCAATTTAACACCTGAACAGCAGGAAACGGCATCTTTTGTTAAAACTGTTTTGGCAGATACCGAAGATACTTGGAAACCGATTTTCCAACAACAAGGTGTACAGTATGTTTCACCTAAGCTGGTGATGTTTAGTGGTGCGATACGATCAGGCTGTGGTACAGCTGAGTCTGCAATGGGGCCATTTTATTGCCCAGCAGATCAAAAAGTGTATATCGATACCCAATTCTTTAAAGATATGCGCCAACAGATGGGCATCTCTGGGGAAAAAAATCAATCTGAGCTTTCAGCTAAAGATGAAGCGGGTGATTTTGCACAAGCTTATGTGATTGCGCATGAAGTTGGGCATCATGTACAGAATTTATTGGGAATATCGTCTCAGGTTCAACAAGCACGCCAGCGTGCCAGTGAAACTCAGGGCAATCAACTTTCAGTACGTTTAGAATTACAAGCGGACTGTTTAGCTGGGGTTTGGGCCAATCGTACACAACAACGCACGCAGTTTTTAGAACAGGGTGATATTGAAGAGGCGATGGATGCCGCTGAAAAAATTGGTGATGACTACTTGCAGAAAAAAGCACGTGGTTATGCGGTACCAGACAGCTTTACGCATGGCACCAGTCAGCAACGTATGCAATGGTTTAACATCGGTATGAACTCTGGTGATATCAATGCGTGTGATACCTTTAAATAGACAGCTATAGATTGTTGAGTTAAAGAAGAGAACATCATGTTCTCTTTTTTTCTCAATCAATTTTTTTTAAGCGCTTTTTATGTTAAAAAATATAACCAGTAATCATCATATTTCAGTTTTTTTTGTACAATTATCTAGATTGTTAAATGGTCTCTTATTTTATATTTTATAAAAAAATGATTGAGTGTTTGATGTGCATTTAAATTAAAAATCTAAAACAGGTTTCGGATGGGTAACTATTTCTTTCTTCAGGTCTTTACAGTCATTTTTGCGCTTTCTATCGCGACTACAATTTTTAATAAGCGAATATTAGGTTTCCCTCAAGCCATTGGTGTTCCCATTGTTTCAGCAATTTTTGTCTTTATTTTGCAATGGGGTGCCAGCTTACTCAATGGCAATCAATTTATCTCGATTAATATTCATAACATTGAAGAAGCTGTACGGCATGTCGATTTTTATGATTTTTTAGTCAATGGTGTCATTTGCTTCATTCTGACTTCTTCAGCACTTAAATTTAAGGTTTCAGATTTAAAAGTTTATTGGAAGCCGATCAGTATCTTGGCAACGATTGCTTTACTGCTCTGTGCTGTATTTTTTGCAGGATTGGTGTTTGGTTTCCAATTCTTGATTGGCAATCCTGTTCCAATTTTAGTTTTATTGTTATTGGGTTCTGCCTTAGGTGCGACAGATCCGATTGGGATCAAAGGTGTCCTCAGTTCAGTACGTGCGCCCCATCATCTGATTGTTAAGTTGGAAGGCGAGTCTTTATTTAACGATGCAATGTGTATCGCAGTCTTCATGACTTTATTGAATGTCCTCGAAGGAGAGCATTTTAGTTTAATGGCAACGCTACAAACTTTCTTATATGAGATTGTGGTTGCGGTCATCATTGGTTGGGCTTTTGGTTTGGGAATCTTGCGTTTATTACGTGGTAAACACGAGATGGAGTCTTTGATTCTTACCACTGCATTATTGGCATGTGGCTCTTATCTGGTTGCATTATTTGCCCATGCATCCGCTCCGATTGCCTGTGTGATTGGCGGTTTAATTGTGGGTAATAAATGGAAAGAAATTTTACAGGATCGTGAAATTCGTGAGGTTAATCATTTTTGGCATACGGTAGAAGGGATTATTAACTCTTTCCTCTTCACCTTGATTGGTCTAGAAATCTTTATTTTAGATTTAAGCACAAGTTTGATTCTTGGTGGTATTTTTGCTTTCTTTGCCTTGCATCTCTCTCGTTTTGCCGCAAATTTCTTAGCTTTTGCATTTTTCCCATCGTTCCGCAAAAAGAGCTATAACGGTAGTCTGGCTATTCTTTCTTGGGGAGGGGTTCGTGGGGGAATTTCACTTGCATTGATCCTTGCTGTGGCAAACGTCCCTGAGTTACGTGACTACAGTAGTATTCTAATTGGTTATACCTTTATCAGCGTATTACTTTCAGGTGTCGTCTGTGGTTTGGGTTTACCTGCAGTCATGAATGCCTTTTATTACAATCCAAATGAAGAAACCCAAGGTTTCAAAGGTTGGTATCAGCGCATGTGCAATAAAATGAACCGTAAAGGCATCAAATATATTGTGGGTGAAGATAACGAAGGGCATGAAACCATCACCATTTATAACCCAGAAGCGTTGGTTGACAAGAAAGCTGCAGATGGTGTGGCCTCCGTACATCATCCTGAAAAAGCGCAAGAAATGAAGCGATTGGAAAATCCAGGTAACTTCTAAATGCAGCGCATTAAGTCAAATGAATAGTTAAGGTATAAAGTTGAGCAACTAAAATTTCAATATTCTTAAATATTTAGCGCAATAAAAAAGCCAGTAACAATACTGGCTTTTTTATTGGAGTTGTTATTTTGCGTTTTTGCCTAAGAAATCGAGGTAAGGTTTAATCAAAAGTTGCTCTTGTTCTAAAATCGGTAAATGTCCGACTCCTTTTAGAATGATTGGCTCTTGTGCATTTTTCAATAAGCCTTTGAGTTCAGCCGCAGCTTCAACATTGATAATTTGATCTTTATCTCCCCATGCAATCAATACCGGCTGGTCAATAGAACGTGCTGCAATGGCAAAAGAATCTGGGGTAAATAATTTAGACATGACAATCAGTTGCTCAACCAATTTGGTGGTGTTTGCCGATTGGCTAATCATCAATTTCTCTTGAGCATCTTTTAATTCTTTAGGAATAAAAGGCGGTAGACTGGTTGCAATTTTCATTAAACGATCAAAATCGCCAGGTTTGCTGACAATCATATTACGTAAAGTTGTTGGATCTTTTAAATAAGGAGTATTGGCAGATTTAAATACACCTGCACTATCAATTAAAAATAAAGATTTGGTATCAACAGGGTATTGTGCTGCGTAAAGTAAGGAAATCGAGCCACCCATCGAGTGACCAGCAACATTTAAGCCATTGTCTACTTTAATAGCTTCAGCAAAACGACGTAATTTTTCAGTGAGATTGGGCAATGAGTAATCAAAATCGTTAGGGACTTTACTGTCACCTTGACCAGGAAGATCAGGAATAATCACATGGTAATAAGGCGTTAAGTAACGTGCCACACGATTCCAGTTGTCACGACTTCCAGCTAGGCCATGAACAAGCATAATGGTAGGTTTGCCAGCTGGTCCGCCTTCACTATAGGCCCAATCAATATCGCCAACTTTTACACGTTTGGTTTCCATGCCCGCCCATGCACGTTCTTGTTGAAGCACACTTTGAATGTCAATCGCTGGGGCAGCATAGCTTGTGGTCGATAAACCTACTGTTACCACAGAACCTATTGCCAATGCCGTCGATAAAATCAGTTTGTTGAAGATTCCTTTCATCTTTGAATACTCTTGTTGTTGTATTTGAGGTACGATTTAAGATTAGATTATGTACAGTCAAATTACATTTGCCTAAAATGTTTAAAGCCTATTTTCAAAGTCAATTTAACCCCGTTTGCCAAGATGCTTATGAATATTATTTTTTATTATTTGATTGATCTAAAAAATGTCAAATCATGAACTCGCTCAGATGATTTTAAATGTCATTATACAAATTCCCCAAGGTAAAGTTGCCAGTTATGGTCAAGTTGCCAAATATGCAGGCTTACCCAAACATGCACGGTTGGTTGGGCGTGTATTAGGACAGTTACCTGAAGATCATGATATCCCTTGGTATCGAGTGGTTAATTCACAAGGGCGAATCAGCTTAAAAAAGCTGGATGAGAAGGGAATGTGTATTCAGACTGCAAAGTTATTGGCTGAGGATGTTATGGTTATTGATGGCAAAATAAATCTAAAAAAATATCAATGGACACCCTAATTCCTCACTATAAAGATAGTGAGGAATGTTTAAAACAAAAGGTGAAAATTATTTAATTACTAAAACAGGGATTTGTAATTCAGTTAATAAGCTTTGCGCTACGCTGCCCATAATAATTTTTTTCAGTCCGGTACGACCATGTGAACTGAGAATGACCAAATCAATTTTTAAATCCTGCACAGCTTGATTTAAAGTATGTGCAATATTTTCGCCTTCGAGTAAACGTGTTTCAACTTGCACGCCTTCTGCGGCAAATTGATCTTTTGCCACATTGATATTGGATTGAATAAATTCACGAGCACGCTCAATCAGCATATTGCTTTGACCATGCGCCAAATATTCTGATGCAATATAAGGGTCTAAAGTCATCACCTGTACAACCGTGATTTTACTGTTAAATGCTTTGGCAAATTCAACCGCATGTTTCACAACAGATAATGAGGTTTCTGAACCATCAACAGGAACGAGGATATTTTGATAAGCCATGTCTATTTTCCTTATTTTACCAAAAAGCTGAGTTGAATATTTATTACAATTCTAAGTTTATAGAATCATCATAACGTGAATATGAGATGAATAAAACCGAGTAAATGTGTAGGGATAATTCATATAAATATCATAAATTTAATTAAATGCATTGGCATCAAGTTACATCGTTTTGTTGCTTGTAAATGCAGCTGAATAAAAAGATAAATCAATCAATAAAATAAAGATCGAGATGCAATCAAGCATGATCAAAATAAAGCTTTAAATTGTTTAAACAAAAGCCATACACAATTGAGAAAATATATTGGCTGAATGAAACAATTGGCAAATTGTAAATCCAGTTCTTCCTTTAAAATGTTTTAAATATAAATACTGAAAATAATAGGACATTACAATTTAAACCATGGATTAAAAGGAAAAGACAATGGAATATCAAACAATTATCGTCGAAGAAAAAAATGCAGTTGGATATTTGAGCTTAAATCGGCCTGAACAATTCAATAGCTTTACACCGCAAATGTGCCTTGAAATTGTAGAGGTCTTAACACAATGGAAAGATGATACCGAAATCCGCATTATTGTGATTGCTGCGATTGGAAAAGCATTTTGTGCAGGTCAGGCGATAAGCCCAGATTTATTTGGTGGTGGTGCTATAGACTTGGGTTTTGTCTTGGAAAAATACTTTAATCCCTTATTAGCGCTCATCAATACACTACCAAAAGTGATTATCTGTGCTGTAAATGGCGTTGCAGCTGGTGCGGGAGCGAGCTTAGTATTGTTATGTGATATCGTGATTGCAGCAAGGTCTGCAAGCTTTTCACAAATTTTTAGTAAAATTGGCTTAATTCCAGACTGTGGTGCAACTTGGTTATTGCCGCGTATGATCGGCTTTGCCAAAGCCAAAGCGTTGATGCTGACTGCCGAAAAAATCAGTGCAGATGAAGCTGAACGATTGGGAATGATTTATAAAGTGGTAGAAGATGATCAATTACAGATAGAGGTTGTTCGCTTAGCTGAGTATTTGGCAACACAAGCCAGCCTGAGTTTTGCCTTGATTAAACAAGCGATGCGGGTCAGCATGCAAAATGATTTTACCAGCCAAGTTAAAGTTGAGCAGGATTTGCAAAGACAGGCAGGGCAGTCAGCAGATTTTTTAGAAGGTGTTCGCGCTTTTTTAATGAAAGATAAGCCAAATTTTAAAGGACGATAAATAACGATTTAAGTTGGGAAGCTTTTCAACCTGAAACATCAAAGCTAGTAGAAAAGTCTCATAATAATGTAATGCTATTTGCGCGAGAATAGTATGCTCGAGGTTATTAGAATAAGAAATAAAAATTACACATAACATAATTTGATTATGTATTGCATAAATTTAAGCTTTCTTGTAGGATAAATTTAGAGTTAAGCGTCAGTGTAAATGCAGCTTAAGGTTAGCGCTTTACATGGACTAAATTATGGAAAGGAAGAGTTCAAATCAGGATATTTTGTTGATTGACCTAAATACCTGTGATCTTTTCTCGGCATTAAAAAACGGATGAATTTATTCAAATAAGGGAAACTAGATGGATATTTTAGATAACCCATTAGAACTATGTGGCTTTGCATTTATTGAGTTTGTTTCGACGGAAAATGGATTAGATCAAATCTTTGAAGCAATTGGTTTTGCTAAAGTCGCAAAGCATAAATCAAAAAAAGTTTATTTATGGCGTCAGGGTAATATTAATATTATCTTGAATTATCAACCTGAATCTTATGCATCATTCTTCTTTAAAGAACATGGCCCATCAGCATGTGCAATGGGTTTTAGAACGCGTGATGCAGCCAAAGCTTTTAAAAATGCAATTGAACTTGGCGCAGAGCCAATGTATTCGCAAGCAGGACCAATGGAATTAAATATCCCAGCGATTAAAGGAATAGGCGGTATGCCAATTTTCTTGGTCGATCGTGATATTTATGAAAATGATTTTGTATTCTTTGATGACGAAAATCGAAATCCTCGTGGAGCTGGTTTAAATGAAATTGATCATTTAACCCATAATGTCTATAAAGGGCGCATGGATTATTGGGCAAATTTCTATGAAAAAATCTTTAACTTCCAAGAAATTCGCTATTTCGATATCAAAGGTGAATATACGGGTTTAACTTCTAAGGCGCTGACTGCACCTGATGGGATGATTCGTATTCCTTTGAATGAAGACTCAGACAAAGGCAATGGACAAATCGCCGAGTTTTTGGCTGACTTTAACGGAGAAGGCATTCAACATATTGCTTTTATTACCGATGACTTAATTTCAACATGGGATAAGTTAAAAGGTTTAGGGCTGAAATTTATGACGGCACCTCCTGAAACTTATTATGAAATGTTAAAAGATCGTCTCCCTGATCATGGTGAGCCGACAGAAGAGCTGCAAAAGCGCGGTATTCTGTTAGATGGCAATACCAAAGACGGTCAGAAGAAACTGTTATTACAGATTTTCTCTGAAAATATGCTTGGACCTGTATTCTTTGAATTTATTCAACGTAAAGACGACGATGGTTTTGGTGAGGGCAACTTTAAGGCATTGTTTGAATCAATCGAACGTGACCAAATCCGCCGTGGCGTATTAGAAGCCAAATAACAAAATCGTACTCAATACAAAAAGCCAAGAATTTAATTCTTGGCTTTTTGCGATCTTTCACTAAAAAATTAACGTGTTTGTATGTATTGATTCATCGCAGCAACTTCACGTTTAAATAGTTCAAGTTTTTCACTACCCGCGTTGACAGGTAAAAACATTTCACTGTCTAATGCAACAATACAAAATTCCATTGCAAGATGCGCATTGAAAATAGGTAAACCCACAGCATTGATACCAACAAGTAAGTCACCTTGGGCAATTGCCATACCTTGTTGTAAAGTATTTTCTTTTAAAACAAGAAATTCGTCCCAATTGGTGGGTTTGACTTGACTATGGTTCAGCGTTGCTTTTTCCCATTCAGAGTGCATCAATGGTTTGATTAGCGCTTCGGGTAAATAGGAGGCAAAAACCCGCCCAGCAGCTGAATTTACTAAAGGCATGATCGAACCGACTTTGGTCACAATTGAAATCGGATGATTTGATTCAATCGACTGTACAACTAATGGGCCTTTAGGTGACCATTTGCTGATTTGAATCCCGCAACCAATTTTACTTTGTAATTCATAAATAAGGTGCTGAACAAGCTGTAAAACATCGGTGTGTTGGATACAGTTTAAACCTAAACGCCAAGCTTGATCACCAAGCGCATACTGACCACCCTCAAGTTGTTTTGCATAATTCATCCGAATCAAACTGACAAGATAACGATGTACCTTGGCTGGATGCATATCAAGTTTACTCGACAACTCTTTTAAAATAATCGGCTTATTATGTTCCAAAAGGGCATTGAGAACGGCTAAGCCCACCTCAAGTGATTGAACCCCACCAGACAACTTTTCTTCAATCATTGAATAACCCTTAATCTGTATACGATCTAGCAGTGTTGATGTGCTGTCGATATTTGATTTACATATTTAACACATAGTGCCTGAGCATTGTACAAAATAGAACTTATCTTTTTAAATGAAATCTCAAAAGAGCCTCAGTGAATGTTATCAGCATACAATTGTTTTTGAAGTGCTGCATATGATTTATTAAAAAACAGGACATCATCAAAAGATCTAGACCATTAAAGTTAAGCCGATAAAAATCGGTATTGGAGTCACAAGGCTTCAATACCGATTAGATCCACTATTGTCTCACAGCAATATTTTAAATGCTGATTGCTGTTATTGCTTAAGATTCAGCAAAACTAGCATTGTGTGCTGTTAATGCTGCTTAATATCGTGTTCAACTAGATCTAGGATGCCAAATCACGAATCATTCGATTAATAAACTTAGTAAGGACTAAGTTGGCTTTGGCACCCAGACATACTCAACTGAGCATGGTTATGCTCCCAACTCGTCTTCATGCAAAAAGTGAGTATGCTGAGGCGCACGTTTGGTACGGCTCCACTCATCTAGCATTTCTAATTTCATTTCTTCGGTAATTCGTGCGATTTTTGCATCTGCATGCACATCGTTATAGGTCAGTTCTAAACGATGACCATTGGGGTCAAAGAAATAAATCGAGTGGAAAATGCCATGGTTGGTGACACCAAGAACTTTAACACCATGTGTTTCAAGATGTTCTTTTGCAATCAATAACGTATCGAGGTCTTCGACTTCAAATGCGATATGTTGAACCCATTGAGGGGTATTTTCATCACGCCCCATATCGGGTTGAGTAGGCAGTTCAAAAAATGCCAATACATTGCCTTGTCCAGCATCTAAGAATAAATGCATATACGGATCAAAGGCTTTAGTCGAAGGCACATGGTCTTCAGCAAAGGCCAAAATAAAATCCATATTGAGCATTTTTTTATACCATTCCACGGTTTCTTTGGCATCTTTACAACGATAAGCCACATGGTGAATTTTTTTAATCGCAAAGCTCATGATAAAACTCCTTTATCTTTATTCCCAATCTGGTTGTTGTTCTGGGGCTGCATTGAAGAAGGCAGGAAGGGTTAAACAGTGTTGACTAATCGACTCAATCTTTGCAAAAGCGCTTAAATCAATTTTAAAGCGTTTGGCGTTATAGACTTGAGGAATCAAACAACAGTCTGCAAATGTCGGTTGTGTACCAAAACAGAATTGCCCATTTGAATCTTGTAGTTGGGCTTCTAAGCTGTTAAAGCCCGCTATGATCCAGTGTTGGTACCAGTGTTTTTTTTGCTCGTCACTGAGACTGAGATCATTTTGTAAATACTTTAAGACTCTTAAATTATTTAACGGATGAATATCGCAGGCGATCGCTTGTGCAAAAGCACGTACTTTACAGCGCGTGACGATATTGTCAGGCAACAATGAAATTGCTGGATAACGTTCTTCCAGATATTCCAAAATACTGAGTGACTGTAAAAAGCTTTGATCTTCATCCACTAAAGTTGGAACACACTGACTTGGATTAAGTGCTTGGTAACGCTCTAGCAGTTGCTCATTCTTGACCAAATGCACGGGCTGTATTTCATAACTCAGTTGTTTGAGGTTCAGTGCAATTCGAACCCGATAAGCTGCAGAGCTACGAAAATAACTATACAGTTTCATAGCTCAAGTCTTCTGTTTGATGAAAGTTAAACTGGCGAGCTGGCAAAATGCTATTGGCAACCTCACCAAAGCCCACTCGGATCCCTGCTTTTTCACAATAGCCTTTCATCACAACACGGTCACCATCTTGTAAGAAACCACGTTTTTCGCCATTCGAGAGGGTTAGCGGTTTGGTGGTATTCCATGTCAGTTCAAGCAAACTACCATAAGCATCTTCTGTAGGGCCTGAAATTGTGCCTGAACCCATCAAGTCACCGACTTGGACATTGCAACCGGCAATCGTGTGGTGGGTGAGTTGCTGTGCCATTGACCAATACATATATTTAAAGTTGGTCTGGCAAATTACATCAGCTTGTGCTGATTGAGGGCTTTGAACTTCAATACTGAGATGAATATCATAGCTGTTAGCAATATTTTCTTCTAAATAGCAAAGTGGTTTAGGCTGTTGTTCTGGGCCTTTGACTTTAAATGGTTCCAGTGCTTGCATGGTCACTACCCAAGGTGAAATTGCACTTGCAAAAGTCTTGGCGTTAAACGGACCTAATGGTACGTATTCCCATTGTTGAATATCACGTGCCGACCAGTCATTGAGTAAGACCATACCAAAAATATGCTCCCAAGCATCTGTAATGGCGATAGGCTCACCCAATTCAGTTGCTTTACCAACGATAAAGGCAGTTTCTAATTCAAAATCGAGTTTACGTGTTGCAGAGAAAACAGGGCGTTCTTGATCTGGTAATTTGATTTGGCCAGAAGGGCGAACAATATCTTTGCCACTGACAATCACAGAGCTGGCACGACCATTATATCCCACAGGAAGTTCGCTCCAGTTTGGAAGCAATGCATTCTTTGGATCTCTAAACATGGTTCCGACATTGGTAGCATGTTCTTTGGACGAGTAGAAATCTGTATAGCCAGAGACTTGAATAGGTAAGTGTAAAGTGACTGTATTTTGCTTAAACAATGCGTTTTGGCGTAAAACCACATCATCACGAAGTGTTGGATTTTCAGCAGAGAGTAGACTTTGTAATGCCGTACGAACCTTTTGCCAGTTGTGTTTACCCGTTTCTATAAATTTATTCAGAGTCGCTTGATTAAAACAATCTTGATGTCCATTGATCGTTAATAGTCCATGTGCCTCTAAGTGGGCAAGGTCTATGACCCAATCTCCAATGGCAACACCCACTCGTTTTGTGCCTTGGGGTGTTTCACTAAAAATACCGTAGGGCAAATTATGTATTGTGAAATCTGATTGTGAGTCAATTTCAAGAAAACAAGTTAAATGTGAGCTCATGATTTGCTTTCCTTGTCTTTAATTTTGTTAGGGGTGATCAAAATCTTTAATGTATTTTTTAAGTATTTGAAAAACAAATAAATATAAAGTTATTTAGATGCCTTGTTCAAATGACTCAAGCAAGTTGTCAGTGTCTTATGATTTCTATCATACTGAAAATATTTAATTACGCAATACATAATTTGATTACATAATTCATAATAATTGTTATTTGTTGAATTTTCTGCTTATATGCGCGGTTATGAGAAAAGTAAATCAATTATTTTTCGATTAGATATAGGCATTTTTGATTAACTTATGATATACGTAATTTTGAATACAAAAATTACGAGACAAGGATGAGAATAATCATATGTCAAAACATGAGCAAGGAAACCTGAAACATGGTTTAAGCAATCGGCACATCCAGCTTATCGCGCTAGGTGGTGCTATTGGTACAGGATTGTTTCTGGGTATTTCGCAATCGATTAAGCTTGCAGGTCCTTCAGTCATACTCGGTTATGCGATTGCTGGATTTATTGCGTTTTTAATGATGCGACAGTTAGGTGAAATGGTGGTGCAAGAACCCGTCAGTGGTTCATTTAGTCACTTTGCCTACAAATACTGGGGCTCATTTGCAGGTTTTATGTCTGGCTGGAATTATTGGGTACTCAATGTTTTGGTATGTATGGCAGAGCTGAGCGCAATTGGTCTTTATATTCAATATTGGTGGCCTGAAATTCCGACTTGGATTTCAGCATTGGTGTTTTTTGTTTTAATCAACGGTATCAACTTATTGCATGTTAAATTTTTTGGCGAAATGGAGTTTTGGTTCTCTATCGTCAAAATTTTGGCAATCTTAGCCATGATCGGCTTTGGTTCCTACTTACTTGCAACAGGTACAGCAGGGCCACAGGCAAGCATTAGTAACCTTTGGGCATTGGGCGGGTTTTTCCCATTTGGTGTGGAAGGTTTAGTCATGGCAATGGCTGTGATTATTTTTGCCTTTGGTGGGATTGAGCTATTTGGTATTACCGCAGCAGAAGCGCGTGATCCTGATAAAACTCTGCCTAAAGCAGTCAATCAAATTATTTACCGTATTTTGATTTTCTATATTGCAACACTGTTTATCTTATTTGCACTTTTTCCATGGAACCAAATGGCAGAAGGCGGTAGTCCATTTGTAATGGTATTTGCTTCACTGGATAGTCATGGTGTTGCGACCTTACTGAATTTTGTCATCCTTACTGCAGCTGTTTCGGTGTATAACGGGACCAGTTATTGTAGTAGTCGCATGTTACTTGGTTTGGCGCAACAGGGTAATGCACCGAAGTTCCTTAAGCATATTAATAAGCGTGGTATTCCAACCAATGCAGTCTATGTTTCAGCTTTTGTCACAGTTTTATGTGTACTACTCAATTATGCATTTCCAGAAAAAGCATTTGGTTTATTGATGATGTTGGTGGTTGCTGCAATTGTGATTAACTGGGTGGTCATTTCATGGACGCATTTAAAGTTCCGTAAAGCCATGCAAACAC
This sequence comes from Acinetobacter sp. BIGb0196, assembly GCF_011759595.1. NCBI lineage: Bacteria > Pseudomonadati > Pseudomonadota > Gammaproteobacteria > Moraxellales > Moraxellaceae > Acinetobacter > Acinetobacter sp. BIGb0196. The sequence goes on from NZ_JAAOZA010000001.1 coordinate 1,010,776, forward strand.
AAGGGCAGACCACCAAGTTTCCAAGTATTGCTTATCCATTCAGTAATTATCTTTGCATTATCTTTATGTTGGGTATTCTGGTGGTAATGTCATTCACCGGGAATATGCGTATTGCGGTAATGATGATTCCAGCATGGATTCTTTGTTTGATGCTTGCTTATTATCTGAAACAACGAAAGTTAAAAAATGCACAGCAAAATGTTGTGTTAAATTCTGATGTATAGCAAAAGATTTTAATCTTTGCAAAAGGGCTAAATTGATATTTAGCCCTTTTGCTTTCTGTGTGATTATTAACCTATACCGAGGAAATTATTCTGCTGCTTTTAAAAACTCAATCAATTGATTGATATCATCGCCTTGTAATTGTTCACGAATTTTTAAAATCTGCTTTTCATCTAAATCATACAATTTAACTGACTGTAATTTTTCAATCTGATCCTGAGAAAACCGATATTTAATGAGTTTTGCCGGTACACCACCGACAATTGCATACGCTGGCACGTCTTGTGTGACGACTGCACCTGTAGCAACGATGGCACCTTCACCTAGCGTTACCCCTTGCATAATCATGGCACGACTGCCAATCCAACAACCATCGCCAATCACCGTATCCCCAGCGGGTAAAAAGCTACGGGTATCAAAAGGAAATGTAGAAATCCAGTCAGGGCGATGTAATTGATTACCACCCATCATGATCACGCATTCCGCCCCAAAACAAACAAAGTTACCAATATATAACTGGTCAATTGGTTTCTCTACAGTTGATGGCTTATCATGCAAATAACGCACCACGCAACGTTCAAACCCCTGATCCCAATATGCCGAATAATAAGAATAATTTCCTTTAATATGAATATTGGGATTTTTCACAGTCTTAGAAATAAACTCAAATTCGCACCAGTGTTTTACGGGGGAGTGAATAGCGTCAGTCATGGGAGTATAAAAGCTTAAGTGCAAAGGCTAGAGCGCGCATTGTAACCTTAGATTGAACTTAGATCTTGATCAGCAATTAAAAAATATTCAGTGCATTGGGTTTAAACATCAATTCTTCAGCTATTCCTTGGCTGGTATTCAAGTATTAACCTATTTTTAAATGGATCAAATGCGTGGCATGGGTATGACGAATATGATCAGCACGATGGTTAAAGTAACGATGGGTAATGTCTTTACCTGATAAATCTTCAACCACCTGATAACCCATCATTTCAACTGCATGATGCAATGCTTGCGTAGCAAACGCACCAATCAAAGGCTCTTTTAAGAAACGAGTAAACTGTGACACTGCGAAGCTACCCAAACGCTCAATACCTTGTAAGGCTTTATAATCAATCGAATAATCCATCACGACTTGGCTACTTTTTCCAGTAAAGGATGCAATGTTGTGTAAGGTTGCTAAGGTTGCTTGTGGGGTTAAATAATGGGTTGTGCCCAGCCATGAAAAAAATGCGGCTTGGGTGTTTTGAAATCCACTACGTACCAAAGCATCAGACAGTTTTTCTTTTTCAAAATCAATCCCGACAAATTCCACATTGCTTGGGAGCTCACCAGCCTTACTGAGCTTTTGTAATTTTTCTAATTTGGTTCTTTGTGTATCAGGATGATCAATTTCAAATATTTTGAGTTGAGGGTATTGCTGGGCCAAGCGTAATACAAAAGAGTCTAGACCAGCGCCAACCAATACATACTGTTGAATATGATCATGTTCAATCGCTTGCTTTAAAAGATCTTCTGTATAGCGAGAACGTCCAACCACTTGTCCAGTTAATTTACCAAAAGTTTGATTCATCAAATTGGAATTTAACGCTTTACGTAGAAGGGCGTTATTTAAAAGTAAGCGCCATTGTGAATTTGTCATTTCAAATGCATAAGGGTCAGAGAATACTGGATCGTTGGCATTTAAATGGTGATTGGCCCTAATTGCTGCTGCCGCTTCAGCAGTTTTACTTGCTCGTCCTGCTTTCATCCTCGTCCTCAATGAATTTTAATTTTTCCTCAATGTAATGCATAGAAAATATTTAACAATGGCAATTTACTTTGAACAGTTGGTGATAATTGCTAGTTTTCTTGGTGTCTATATGGCTGAGGCATCTTATTTAGCTTGGCGCAAGATCTGAGCGATGTATGGATGATGCTTGATGTTGATTAAATGGATATGCGATCAGTGTTATTTTCTAGGTGAATGCAGGGTTATTCTGATCTGACTGTTTTTAAATTTTTTTATCTATAGTCACCCTTCACTTGTATTAATAATGAGGTGGTTTGACTATATATCTTGAGTTTTTGACACAAAATATTTTGAGTCTGTTTGTCTTAGTCAATGATTGATGACCGAATATACAAGTGATTCGTTTTTGTTATTCATTTTATATATTTAGCCCAATAAAAAGGGCTGAATCATCAGCCCTAGTATGTGTTAAATATATTCAACATTGACCACGTCGTATTCCACTTCACCTTGGTTGAGTCTATTTCTAAAGCAATTAATATTTAAAGCTTAAACTGGCAGTCACACTACGTGGTGAACCATACATATTCTGACGAATCCAATAGTTAACCTTCTCATAATATTTTTTATCAAATAGGTTATCCACATTAATTGCAAACTTATAACGTGGGTTGATTTGATAGCCTAGACTTGCAGAAGCCAAAGTATAACCATTTTGTTGCACACGTTCTGCACCAGAGCCATCGTAGTAACTACTTACTGCTCGTACCCCAAGCCCAACATTTACACCCTCGACTAAAGATGCAGGCAGCTTATAGGTGGTCCATAAATTAAAAGTATGCTTCGGCGTGAATGTACTAACAGGTTGACCTTCTAGATCCGGTTCCTCTAAGTATTTGTTTTGATTAAAACTATAGCCCGTTGTAATTTGCCAATTATCGGTAATCTGCCCATTCGCTTCGATCTCAAAACCACGGCTACGCGCTTTACCTGCTGCTACGGAATATCCTTCAGGCGCGGAAAGATCGGTTATTGCACGGTTTTTATCTTCGATTTGATAGATAGCCGAAGAAAGGTTTAAACGCTCATCGAAGAAAGCCGCTTTCATCCCAGCTTCAATTTGAGTGCCTGTACGTGGATCAATTTGTTTACCTTTACCACCTGTCACAGGATCATAAGTAAAGTTATTTTGCGGTTTAAAGATTTCCGAATAGCTAGTGTAGAAAGATAGATTCGGATTTAGGTCGAAAAGCATTGCGGCATAAGGGGTAAACTCTGCTTTTGCATCATATTTAGCTGCAGGATTGGTGCTATCTACACCATTATCACGCAAGGTGGTTGATATCGATTTCCACCAGCTGACACGACCACCTCCGACCAGTGTCCAATGCTCAAAGGGTTTGATTCTGAGTTGACTATAAATACCATAGTTTTCTATTTCATCTTTGCTCACATTGGTATCGTAGTCAAAATCAGGTTCAGCGAACTGATGTTGGTTGTCATGATAAATATTGATGGTACCTGTGAGCGGTGTTCCCCAAGATGAATAATTGGTTTTGGAATGACCTTTCAGGTAATCTGCCCCGATCAGGAAATTATGGGTCTGTCCAGCAAACAGGAAAGGGGTATTGAAAAATATGTCTGCACTTAAGTCTTTATCTTGTCGCTTAAATGCCAGTGCGCTAAATTTGGACATGTCTCCATTGGCATCTGGCTGAGATGGGTCGCTATATTTAGCATGATTGTCACGTATGCTTTGACGAACAGTGGCTTTAATCAGTCCATCATTGTTGAGATGGTGTTCCAGTACTGCAAATAATTCTGTATTGGTCAAATCCTGCTTATTCCAGTCCTGTACAAAGCTGGTTTTGCGTGAAATATTCAGTAGCTTTCCATCAGGACCATACGGTAAACCACGTGACAATACGGTATTAATATCTTGATATGTTGCACCTAGGGAAAGCGTGGTATTGTCCTGAATGTCATATTCCAATGTGCTGTAGACGAGTTTTTTATTACCATCAATCCCATTCATAAAGGTATCGTAGTCTTGTACTGCAGTGACCAATCTGCCACGTAATGCGCCGTCTTGAGTGAGCTTCCCTGTAATATCAGCCTCGCCACGATAATTTTCCCATGAACCTGCACTTACTTTACCTGTTAAAGCAAAATCAGCCAGCGCCCGTTTTCGCACTAAGTTAATAGAAACCCCTGGTTCACCTGCGCCACTGAACATACCAGAAGCGCCGCGTAATACTTCGATACGGTCAAATACAGACAGATCTAGATAAGTCCCATTAGAATCGGTTCTTAAGGTTGTGCCATCCATTTGGTAGGTATCACTGCCATAACCACGGGCATAAAAATCATTGTAATTTCCTGCTGCATCATAGCGTGCAACAGTGATGCCAGTGACATATTTCATAGCATTATCAATGGTGGAAATATTTTGGTCATCTAGACGTTGACGAGTAACTACTGAAACTGACTGCGGTGTTTCTTTTAGGGATTGTGGTGTTTTTCCGATTGCTATTTTTTTCGTTATATAGGAGGTCGATTTATCGTCATTGGCGATCACGGTAATGGTAGGTAAGGTGCTTTTTTCTACTTGTTCATTTATGACATCGTTATGACTTGATGCAATTGGTTCAGCCATGACCTGAGCAACTTGCCCCGAGAGTAATAATACGGGTAAGGCAATTTTAGTACCTCTTAGCATCAAGTGTAAGGCAAGGGAGAGTGGATGCTTTGTGAATCGTACAACTTGCTGCATAAGGGAATACCTATTAAATATGCATAATGTTTATTTTTGTTAATGATAATTATAATCAATAGCATTATCAAATGATTCTTAACTTAAATTCCGTTTTTATGATCAATGGTTGTTTAATACGTTTTTAAATAAGAAGGGGAGAGCTTTAATTACTGAATTTATTATTATTCTATTTATAAATCATATGCTTGAAACAAAAGAACTCTTCAATTTATGAAGAGTTCCGTGGCAATTCACTCAGGTGAATTAGATGTATTCCACACTCACCACTTCATATTCCACTTCACCCTGTGGTGTGGTGATTTTGGCTTCGTCGCCTTCATTCTTACCAAGAAGACCACGCGCAATAGGTGAGTTCACTGAGATCTTATTGATCTTAAAGTCAGCTTCATCATCACCTACAATTTTATAGGTTTTCTTTTCTTCAGTATCCAAATTCTCAATGGTTACTGTCACACCAAAAACCACACGACCTGTTTGTTCAAGTCCTTTAACATCAATTACTTGGCAAGCACCAAGTTTACCTTCGATGTCTTGAATACGACCTTCACAAAAACCTTGTTGCTCGCGCGCTGCATGGTATTCTGCGTTTTCTTTTAAATCCCCATGTTCACGTGCTTCTGCAATTGCAGCAATAATACGTGGACGATCAACAGATTTTAGCTGTTGCAATTCTTTCTCTAAGGCGACCTTGCCTTCAGGAGTCATAGGATAACGTTGCATTGTTGTCCCTCAGTTCAGTATTTTAAAAATACAGGTTTATAAAATGAAAAAAGCCCGCCACCGATAAGATGGCGGGACTTATCGGAAACGAATTAACCTAGTGTTTGCAAATCTTGCAAGCGATATACATCCATTGGCAATTTAATTGCTAAAGCTTGGCATACAGCATCAGCACCATTCAAGGTTGTTGTGTAATACACTTTACCTTGAAGCGCAGAGCGACGGATTGAGAATGAATCCTGCTGAGCTTGTTTACCTTCTGTAGTATTGATAATGAGGTGAATCTCGCCATTTTTCAAGCGGTCGACAATATTTGGGCGACCTTCTGTTACTTTATTCACACGTTCACATTCAATACCAGCTTCTTTAATGACATCATAAGTACCGCCAGTTGCGATAATTTTGAAGCCTAAATCAACCAATTGTTTCGCAATACCCGCGGCACGAGGTTTATCTGAATGACGTACTGAAATAAATACGTGCTTCACTTCACCTTCAGTTGGTTTACCCGGTAAGCGATCATTAGAGCCTAACACAGCTTTATAGAAAGCTTCACCAAAAGTTGTACCAACACCCATCACTTCACCAGTAGATTTCATTTCTGGTCCAAGGATCGGGTCTACACCTGGGAATTTGTTGAACGGGAATACTGCTTCTTTCACAGCAAAATGCGTTGGGATAATTTCTTTTGTGAATCCTTGAGATTCTAAAGATTGACCCGCCATACAACGTGCTGCAACTTTTGCTAATGATTCGCCGATACATTTAGAAACGAACGGTACTGTACGAGACGCACGTGGATTCACTTCAAGAATATAAACGTCATTACCTTTAACAGCAAACTGTACGTTCATCAAGCCAATCACACCAAGCTCTTTCGCCATAGCAACGGTTTGACGACGCATTTCATCCTGAATCTCTTGAGAAAGAGAGTAAGGTGGAATCGAACATGCTGAGTCACCAGAGTGAATACCTGCTTGTTCAATATGCTGCATAATACCGCCGATCACCACATCTTTGCCGTCAGATACACAGTCAACATCGACTTCTGTTGCATCATCAAGGAAATGGTCAAGCAGTACAGGTGCTTCGTTAGACGCTTGTACAGCATCACGCAAGTAACGTTTAAGTTCGTCGTCGTTGTATACGATTTCCATCGCACGACCACCAAGGACATAAGATGGACGTACAACCAACGGATAACCCACTTTAGATGCTTCAGCCATACCTTCTTCAGCAGATTTAACAATGCTGTTGCTTGGTTGACGAAGATTCAAACGTTGAATCATCTGTTGGAAACGTTCACGATCTTCTGCACGGTCAATCGCATCTGGAGACGTACCGATAATTGGTGCACCTGCTTCTTCTAAAGCACGAGCCAATTTCAAAGGTGTTTGACCGCCGTACTGTACGATAATACCTTTTGGTTTTTCTGTACGTACGATTTCTAAAACATCTTCTAAAGTGATCGGCTCGAAGTACAAACGATCAGATGTGTCATAGTCAGTTGAAACCGTTTCAGGGTTACAGTTGACCATAATGGTTTCATAACCATCTTCACGCATTGCAAGGGCAGCGTGAACGCAGCAATAATCGAACTCAATCCCTTGACCAATACGGTTAGGACCACCACCGATTACCATGATCTTGTCACGGTTAGATGGATTCGCTTCACATTCGTCATCATAAGTTGAATACATGTAAGCAGTATCTGACTCGAACTCAGCTGCACAGGTATCTACACGTTTGTAAACAGGGTATACACCCAAGTTCCAACGGTGCTTACGGAATTGCTTTTGCGAAATGCCCATCAAGTCTGCAATACGTAAATCAGATAAACCTTTACGTTTAAATGCACGGATATTGTCAGCGTTCAAATCACCAAAACCTAAAGTTTTGATTTGCTCTTCAGACTGAATGATGTCTTGGATTTGAATCAAGAACCAACGATCGATATTGGTTGCAGCAAATACTTCATCTAATGTGAAGCCATGACGGAATGCGTCAGCAACATACCAAATACGCTCAGGACCTGGCACTTTAAGCTCTACCAAGATTTTATCTTTCGCGCCTTCAGTACCCACCGCAATTTTCTCATCGAAACCACAAGCACCGACTTCAAGACCACGAAGTGCCTTTTGTACAGATTCTTGGAAGTTACGACCAATTGCCATGACTTCACCCACAGATTTCATCTGTGTAGTGAGTGTTGCATCAGCTTGTGGGAATTTCTCGAAGTTAAAACGAGGAATCTTGGTTACAACATAGTCGATTGCAGGTTCAAATGACGCAGGCGTTGTACCGCCAGTGATGTCATTTTTCAATTCATCAAGGGTATAACCCACTGCAAGTTTTGCTGCAATTTTGGCAATAGGGAAACCTGTTGCTTTAGACGCAAGCGCAGAAGAACGAGATACACGAGGGTTCATCTCGATCACAACCATACGGCCATCTTTCGGGTTGATACCGAACTGAACGTTTGATCCGCCTGTCTCTACACCAATTTCACGTAGCACTGCTAAAGAAGCATTACGCAGTAATTGGAACTCTTTATCTGTCAGAGTTTGTGCAGGTGCAACAGTAATGGAGTCACCTGTATGCACACCCATTGGATCGAAGTTTTCAATGGTACATACAATGATACAGTTGTCGTTTTTATCACGAACAACTTCCATTTCATATTCTTTCCAGCCAATTAATGATTCATCAATCAATAATTGTTTGGTTGGAGAAAGATCAAAACCGCGTTCACAGATTTCAATGAATTCTTCTTTGTTATAGGCGATACCACCACCTGAACCACCCATCGTAAATGATGGGCGGATAATCACAGGGAAGCCGAAACGGGCTTGAATTTCAAGCGCATGTTCCATGCTTTCTGCAACATCAGCACGTGGGCATTCCAAACCAATTTTGCGCATTGCGATATCGAAAAGTTTGCGATCTTCCGCTTTTTCGATGGCTTCTTTGGTCGCACCAATCAATTCAACATTGTATTTTTCTAAAATACCGTTGGCATCTAGTGCCAATGCACAGTTTAATGCCGTTTGACCACCCATTGTTGGAAGAACCGCATCTGGGCGTTCTTTCTCAATGATTTGTGCAACAGTTTGCCACGTAATCGGTTCGATATACGTTGCATCTGCCATAGTCGGGTCAGTCATAATGGTGGCTGGGTTAGAGTTCACCAAAATAACACGGTAGCCTTCTTCACGAAGGGCTTTACATGCTTGCGCACCTGAGTAATCGAACTCACATGCTTGCCCGATGACAATCGGACCCGCACCAATAATTAAGATGCTTTTAATGTCTGTACGTTTAGCCATGATCGCTTCCTTAATTACTTCTTAGATGCTTCAATAAGTTCGATGAAATGATCGAACAATGGGGCACAGTCATGTGGACCAGGGCTTGCTTCAGGGTGACCTTGGAAGCTAAACGCAGGTTTATCTGTACGATGAATACCTTGTAAGGTTTGATCGAACAAAGATTTATGCGTAGCTTTGAGGTTTGCAGGTAAAGTTTCTGCATCTACTGCGAAGCCATGGTTTTGAGAAGTAATCATCACTGTACCATTTTCAAGGTTCTGTACAGGATGGTTTGCACCGTGGTGACCATGTGGCATTTTCACAGTTCTAGCGCCAGAAGCTAAAGCTAGAATTTGATGCCCCAAACAAATACCGAAAACAGGTAGGTTTGTAGTTTCAACAATGGTTTTTACTGCTGCAATTGCATAATCACATGCTGCTGGATCGCCAGGTCCATTTGACAAAAATACGCCATCTGGATTTAACGCCAATACTTTTTCAGCAGGTGTTTGTGCAGGAACAACAGTTAATTTACATCCGCGGTCTGCAAGCATACGTAAGATGTTGGTTTTGACACCGTAATCGTATGCAACAACATGAAATTTTGCTTCTGGTTGAGAAAAGCCTTGGCCCAATGTCCATGAGCCTTCGGTCCATTCAAAACCTTCTGGGTCACAACATTCTTTCGCAAGGTCTAAACCATCTAGACCACCAAAGGCACGTGCTTTTGCAATAGCTTCTTCTTCAGTAATATTATCGCCGGCAAGAATGCATCCGTTTTGTGCGCCTTTGTCACGTAAAATACGTGTCAATTTACGAGTATCGATATCTGCAATGGCAACGACATTATGTTGTTGTAAATATTCGCCAAGAGACTGAGTAGCTCGGAAATTGCTGTGTAATAACGGTAGGTCACGAATGATTAAACCATTCGCCCAAACTTTATGAATTCGACCTGATTCAGCGTCTTCTTCATTACAACCAGTATTACCGATATGAGGATAAGTTAAAGTTACAAGTTGCTGTGCATAACTAGGGTCGGTCAAAATTTCTTGATAACCAGTCATGGCAGTGTTAAAAACGACTTCACCAGTCGTACTTCCCGTAGCGCCGATCGATGTACCTTTAAAAACAGTACCGTCAGCAAGGGCTAAAATGGCGGGGGTGCTCAAACCATAGCTCCTGAACTAAAACCACAAAAATAGGGCTGTAAAAAAGCGAGTAGACGAAAAAAAAGGAAGGCTTACTAAATCCTACCCTCCTCTTGTCTGCTCGCTTGTAACTTAACAGCGCATTATACGCATGAGCCTCTCGAAAGTCTATTTTATTTCGAGGGATAATCTAAGATAAATACCTTGCTATTTAGCATTAATTCTGCTTTTAAAGTGAATTGTTTGAAATTGTAAGTATTTAAATATTGTCAGACAAATCAAAATCTAAAATTTATCCTTTCAATGTATCTTATTGACTCACATTCCAGGGGGAATCAATATGACTATATCTAAAGAAACTGTTACAAATAAAGTAACAAAAGAGACTGCGGCTTTGAAAGAAGTTGTAACTGAAACTACAGAAAGTTTAGAGAAGTTAGGTAAAGAAGCGCAGCAGAAAGTTGCTGAAGCGGTTACCGAAACTAAAACTAAACTTGAAGCAGAATCAGAGCAATTAACTGAGCAAGTTCAAGATCAAGTACAAAACTTTAAACAAGATTTGGTGCAACGTCTTGATGTGATCAAATCACAATTTTCAACTTCACAAAAAGATTTGGTTGAATTGGCTGATTTCTTAAAATCTGAATTAAGCATTTTAGTGAAAGAGTTAACTGAAGTTGGTAAAGAAATTCGTGAAGATGTTTCACAAATTTCGAGCAAACATAAAGTACAGTTAACTGAAACTTTAAAGCGTTCAAAAGATCATACTTTAGAAGTTTGGAATAAAGTAACAACAAAACAATAAGATATGTAAAGCTTATGTTTTGAGGAAAGCCATTTCTAAGAAAAATGGCAATAAAAAAGTGAGGCTAGTTGCCTCACTTTTTTATTTTCAATCACAGTTTACATAAGCGTATTTTAAAATGTATGTAACCAATCACGTTTATTGTGAAAGTCGGCCTGTTGGCCACTGTGTTGCATGGCAAAGAAATGTTGACCTTGCGTGGTATTTAAAACAGCGCTTAAACCTAAAAATAAGTCTGACCATTTTAATTTATTGGCAAGCATGAACTCGCTAAGATCTATGCTGACATTTAATCCATAATGCGTACGCTTTAACTGATTTAATTCAATGTCATAAGCAGCGACTGGCGGCATATTTTCAGGATAACGATATTCTTCAAATTGGTAAGCTTGCCAAGCTTGAGAAGGGGATAGATTAATTTCACGATAATAATCTTCACCTTGCACACCAATAAAAATCTCAAAACAGGTATTTTCCCAAAGGAAATCCTGACGTGGATTTGCTGTAACCAGTTCAGGATAAATTATGAATTGATTGGGATCTCTTAACCAATAACCGACATTGAGTGTATATGGGCTAATTTGTTCAATCGCACCAACTAGGGAGATACTTTGAAAACGACGATCAAATGCATTCAGTTCGAAACTTGCCATGAAAATAAATCTTAATTTGAAAGATGAGCGTGGCGAACTAAATTAGACAATTTTGGATTTTGTTTCGCAGCTTTTTTATAAAGCAATGCAATTTTACCAATTGTTTGAACAACTTCCGCACCAGTGACATTGGCAATTTCAGTAATCGTTGCAGCACGTGCTTCGCGGTCTTCACCTGTAACCTTGACTTTAATTAACTCGTGATCATTTAAAGCACGGTTTAATTCTTCAACGACACTTTCAGTCAAGCCTTTATCGCCAAGCATTACAACAGGGTTTAACGCATGTCCGATTTGACGTAAACGTTTACGTTCTTGGATAGATAGAGCCGCCATAAAAGATAACCTAATTTTAGAAACGACTTAGTATAACAAAAGCCATATCACTACGCTGTAAATTCTGTAGAAATAATCGATGAAGCTTATTCAAAAAAACATATCAATATCTGTCGATTTAAATCAATATGAATACTGCAATGAGAATTTTTTTCACGTACAATCAGAAGTTAGTTATCGGTTTAGATCAAGAGAGTTATGGCTACACGCATTACCAACCAGAAGTTATCCAAAAGTAGTCGTGCGTGGATGAGAGAGCATTTAGATGACCCTTTTGTGAAAAAAGCACAAAAAGAAGGTTACCGCGCTCGTGCTGCATATAAACTTCTTGAAATTCAAGAAAAACACAAAATGATTAAACCAGGGATGACCGTGGTTGACTTGGGTGCTGCGCCAGGAAGTTGGTCGCAAATCGCAGGTAAACTGGTCGGTGATAAAGGTTTAGTGATTGCTTCAGATATTTTAGAAATGGATGCTTTACCTGATGTTACTTTCTTACAAGGTGACTTTAGAGAAGAAGAAGTTTTCGAAAAATTGTTAAATATTTTAAATGGACGCACTGTAGACGTTGTAATTTCAGATATGGCCCCCAATACATCAGGTAATAGGGCTGTAGATCAACCTCGCCAGATTTACTTGTGTGAACTTGCGTTAGATTTTGCCAACAAGGTTCTTGGACCAAAAGGGCAGTTTTTAGTTAAAGTTTTCCAAGGCACTGGTTTTGATGAGTTCCGAAAGCAAGTCGTGGATAGTTTTGATGTGTTAAAAACAGCAAAACCAGCTGCTTCACGTGCACGTTCAAAAGAGGTTTTTTTAATTGGACAGGGCCGTAAAAAAGTTTCGCAATAGCTGGTGTTTTTGAGGTATGTTCATTCTTCGTAATGAATTGCCAACAAATGCTTGCCAAGTTGTTAAAAATTGTGCATTTTGTACCTTTTTAACCTTTATTGCGAAATTCATTACTCGCTTTTTGTTACGATCAAGCAAGATTGAGCCTGATCAAAATAGTTATATATGGGAATAAAGCTTTGAGCGATTACTTCAAAAATGCCGTATTGTGGCTGGTCATACTGGGTGTGCTGATCTTAATCTTCAGCAATCTCAGTGACCGCAGTAAGCCTTCTGCGATGAATTATTCAGAATTCGTCACAGCGGTGAATGCTGGTCAAATTAGTAAAGTCACAATTGATGGTGAAAGAATAAGCGGCGAAAAAAAGAACGGTTCGAACTTTGAAAGTATTCGCCCAGCAGTTCAAGATCCTGAATTGATGCCTACACTCATCAAAAATAACGTTGTTGTTGAAGGTACTGCACCTCAACGTCAAGGTTTATTGATGCAACTTCTCATCGCAAGCTTTCCTGTGCTTTTAATTATTTTATTGTTCATGTTCTTTATGCGTAACATGGGTGGTGGTGCAGGCGGTAAAAATGGTCCAATGAGTTTTGGTAAATCTAAAGCAAAAATGCTTTCAGAAGACCAAATCAAAGTGACCTTTACCGATGTTGCTGGTTGTGATGAAGCAAAACAAGAAGTTGTGGAAATCGTTGATTTCTTGAAAGACCCTGCAAAATTCAAACGCTTAGGGGCAACAATTCCTAAAGGCGTATTGATGGTTGGTCCTCCAGGTACAGGTAAAACTTTACTTGCGAAAGCGATTGCTGGTGAAGCCAAAGTTCCATTCTTTAGTATTTCAGGTTCTGACTTCGTTGAAATGTTCGTTGGTGTTGGTGCATCTCGTGTGCGTGACATGTTCGAACAGGCGAAACGCCATGCACCATGTATCATCTTTATTGATGAGATTGATGCAGTTGGTCGTCATCGTGGTTCAGGTACAGGTGGTGGTCATGATGAACGTGAACAAACACTCAACCAAATGCTTGTTGAAATGGATGGTTTCGAAGGTAATGAAGGGATTATCGTCATTGCTGCAACAAACCGTGCGGATGTACTGGATAAAGCATTACTTCGTCCGGGGCGTTTCGACCGTCAAGTGATGGTGGGTCTGCCAGATATTAAAGGTCGTGAACAGATCTTAGCAGTGCATTTGAAGAAACTTCCTTCGGTAACAGGTGTTGATCTTAAAGTATTGGCACGTGGTACACCTGGTTTCTCTGGTGCGCAATTGGCGAATCTTGTGAATGAAGCTGCATTGTTTGCTGCTCGTCGTAACAAGAACACCGTCGATATGCATGACTTTGAAGATGCAAAAGATAAGATCTACATGGGCCCTGAACGTAAGTCGATGGTGATCCGTGAAGAAGAACGTCGCGCGACTGCATATCATGAAGCAGGTCATGCCATTGTTGCAGAAATTCTTCCAGGGACTGACCCTGTGCATAAAGTAACAATTATGCCACGTGGTTGGGCTTTGGGTGTAACTTGGCAGTTGCCAGAACATGATCAAACCAGCCATTACAAGTCTAAGATGTTGAATGAACTTTCAATCTTATTCGGTGGTCGTATTGCAGAAGAAGTTTTCATTGATCAAATGTCAACGGGTGCTTCTAACGACTTTGAACGTGCAACCAAAATGGCACGTGCGATGGTGACCAAGTATGGTATGTCAGACAAAATGGGCGTGATGGTCTATGAAGATGAAAACCAGAATGGTTTCTTCGGAAATGTCGGTAGCCGTACGATTTCTGAAGCAACACAACAACAGGTTGACCAAGAAGTACGTCGTATCTTGGATGAACAGTATCGTGTTGCGCGTGATATTCTTGAAAATAACAAAGATATTGCACATGCAATGGTAAAAGCCTTGATGGAATGGGAAACGATTGATCGTGATCAAATCCGTGACATCATGGAAGGTCGTGATCCTCAGCCACCTAAGGTTTATGTTGCTGAAAATCCAGTGCTTGATGTAACACCTACAGATGGTCCATCAACACCACCACCATTACCAGCGACCTGATCAGTCAGTGAATAAACAAGAGCCTCAATTGAGGCTCTTTTTTTATACGAAAAAATTCACAGATGAAAAAAAATCACTGTGCTATTGATTTGAATTGTTAAACTAGCCTGAATTGAATACGGAGAATTGACATGCAACTGATGCCACTACCCAAGCAAATTTTGCAATGTGGGCGTTTAAGTCTGGATTTATCACAAGCACATGTCATGGGTATCTTGAATGTCACTCCTGATTCATTTAGCGATGGTGGGAAGCATGATCAAAAAGATCAAGCTGTTGCTTATGCCAAGCAAATGATTGCTGATGGTGCGACAGTGATTGATGTTGGCGGTGAATCTACACGCCCGGGTGCATCTGTAGTCGAGATTGCCGAAGAAATACGTCGTGTTGTTCCTGTGGTTGCTGAATTAGCCAAATTGGATGTCATTATTTCAATAGATACCTCACAGCCCGGAGTCATTCGTGAGGCGGTTAAGGCTGGTGCACATATTTGGAATGATGTCCGTGCCTTAACTCGTCCACATGCCTTAGAGACTGCTGCAGAGCTCAATATCCCTGTGATTATTATGCATATGCGAGGCGAGCCAACCACAATGAATCATCTTGACCAGTATGAAGATGTTACTCAAGAGGTAATTGCTGAATTACAGCAACGCGTAGATGATGCACTACAGGCAGGAATTCACCCTAAAAATATCATGATAGATCCTGGTTTTGGTTTTGCTAAAAATGCGCAACAAAATTTAAAGCTTCTCAATGAGTTTTATCAACTGAACAACATGGGTTATCCAATTTTATCAGCCTTATCACGTAAGCGCTTCATTGGTGAAGCTTTAGATGGTGCAGATGCCAATCATCGTGCTGTAGGTAGTGTTGCTGCACACTTGCTCAGTATTCAACAAGGCGCGTGTATGGTGCGTGCACATGATGTAAAAGCAATGTCGGATGCAATTAAAGTATGGCAAGCCATGCGCTCTGCAATTTAATGATGAATGATCAATAGCCTCTAATATTGTTTGATCTTTTTTTTAAATTTAGATCATCTACATCTGAAAAATTAATCAGTTAAATTGCCTGATCAATTTGGTGAATTGTATGGTTTGTGTTATATAAGCGCGTGAATTGCTGTTTTATTTTAGGTTGCAATGTTTAACGATCTACTTCTCCCAATGTTCGATGATGAATATTATCCAGATATTCTAGTTGCTGAGGTTAAGCAACTTATTGAAAATTTTGCTAAAAAAGTGGCAAAAACCAGCTTCAGTGATGCAGAAATTTATTCTATGGCAAAACTGACTGTGACTGAAATTAATGAAATGAAGCCACAGTTTGAGGATCTTGATTCTTCTTTGGATGGTACTGCAGCAGATTATATTGCTGAAGCAATGATGATGGTGGTACAAGACCAAGGGTATCTTGATATTGAAATGGAAGAGCTTGTTGCAAATAGAGAGTGGTAAGCCACTCTCTTTTTTTGCTATCGATTTTTAGAGATAAATAGGGGAGAGAGCTTAATTCCTTACTTATTTACGATACTTATTAAGCTGATTTTTTCGATAAAAACATAAATATGTATTAATTTTAAACATTTAAATATCAATTGCTTAAAGTATGATCATTGGTGTGTTTCAATGCTTGACGTAGGGTAGATAACTTTAGATAATGCGCACACAGTTTATGGCTATGTAGCTCAGTTGGTTAGAGCACCGCACTCATAATGCGGGGGTCACAGGTTCAAGTCCCGTCATAGCCACCATTTTTATAGACCATGCTCACTGCATGGT
The DNA here is from genome assembly GCF_011759595.1 of Acinetobacter sp. BIGb0196. Classification (NCBI taxonomy): domain Bacteria; kingdom Pseudomonadati; phylum Pseudomonadota; class Gammaproteobacteria; order Moraxellales; family Moraxellaceae; genus Acinetobacter; species Acinetobacter sp. BIGb0196. The sequence continues at coordinate 1,027,171 of NZ_JAAOZA010000001.1, forward strand.
CTCTTTTTTTGTGCATCATCAAAAGATCACTAGATACAGATAAAAATTATCATCGTGCTATGAATATTTAGAATACTGAAAAAATCCAGTTGAATATTTGATTAAGCTTTTTCTGCTAAATAATTTTCTATAAATCTTTGTGTTTGCGTGTCAAGGTAGAATGGCGCAATCAAGGATTGAATGATCTCATCCAATAAGCCATGTTGATCCAAAGCACCTAGTGTATGTGGAATAAAACGATCAGCTTCGATAAATAAATCGTTTTGATCTAAGCCAACAGAGTGTAGTAATTCTTGTAAGCTATATTCCCCAAAGTATTCATAAAATGCTTCAACAACATTTAAAATAACCTGTTGCATATATTCTGTTTGACGTAATTCTTTCCAAGTTTCATAAACAAGAATAAAGAATTCCTCAAAATCAATGGATTGAACTTGAGAGAAAGCCTCTTTTAATGAGCGTTGCTTAACTTCATTCCAAACATGTGTAGCGATATCTGCCAGGTCTTCATTAGGCAGTAGAATGATATTGCTGAGTTGGCTACGGATAGCAGTTGCGAGTTGTTGTTCTAATTTAAGCTCAATATTGTGATGTTGATCTTGAATAAAGCTGATGACTTTAGCGCCAATACGGTTATGTTTCACTGTGTATTGACGTAGCTGGTTGAGCCAAGGGGTGTTGCTTTCTAAAATCTGATTGGCAAGCTGTAGGCTAACCTGTTGAATCTGCGGGTTGTGCTGTAAGTTTTCTTGAATATAGTCTCTTAATTGTTCTAATTCTAAGATTTTAAACATCCACAGTTCAAAAGATTCATCTGAGAGTAGATCATTGAAAATGGTTTGACTATGAATGGCATATTGATGAATTTTTTGAGCGACGACACCGATAAATTCAAGAATATCTGCGCCTAAATTCAATTCAAAAGCATATTTTTGCACTACAGACTGGAGTTGCTCAAGTTGAATCACATTTTTTAAAAGGATTTTGTCTGCATTTTGATAGGTTTGGGAAATAAAATTTTGAATAAATTGCGGATTTTTTTGATCTAAGAGTTGTTTTTTAATAAAGCGAACTTGCTCAAGCAATAATGCTTGAGCAAGTTCCTGAGCAAAGCTCGAAGGTGGAGGTGAATTATTCACATTCACGAGGCTTATACACCTGCTTTCCAGCCATTTACAATCGGATAACGGCGTTCACGGCTAAATGCGCGTGAGCTGATACGTGGTCCAATTGAACCTTGACGACGTTTGTATTCATTGCGGTCGACAAGCTGAATGACTTTTTCCACGATTGCACGTTCAAAACCTTTGGCAATGATGTCTTCTTGGCTTTGTTCTTCCTCAATATATGCATATAGAATGGCATCAAGTACATCATAAGCAGGTAAAGAGTCTTGGTCTTTTTGATCAGGACGAAGTTCTGCTGATGGTGGACGAGAAATAACCCGTTCAGGAATCACAGGCGTTTCAGAAATACTGTTACGGTACTTAGCCAATTCAAAAACAATAGTTTTATAAACATCTTTGAGTACAGCAAAACCACCTACCATATCGCCATACAGTGTGCAGTAACCTACAGAAAGCTCAGACTTATTGCCTGTTGCAAGCACAAGGTTACCAAACTTATTGGACAAGCCCATAAGCAATGTACCACGTGCACGCGCTTGAAGGTTTTCTTCGGTTGTATCCGCAGGTGAGTTACCAAAGAATGGGAACAAGGTCTGCATAAAGCTATTTACGATAGGATGAATTTCGGCAATACCAAAAGTAACGCCCATGCGTTTTGCTTGTTCAGTTGCATCTTCCACACTAATTTGTGATGTGTAGGTATAAGGCATCATCACGGCTTGAACTTTATCTGCACCAATCGCATCAACTGCAATTGCCAAGGTTAAAGCTGAGTCGATACCGCCCGATAGTCCTAAAATCACACCAGGGAAACCAGAGCGTTGTACATAGTCGCGTGTTGCTAAAACCAAAGCTTGATAGATCTCAGCCATAGTGTTTAATGCTGGCGCAGCTTCAACCACTTGATAGGCTTTATTTTCTATTTGATAGTCAGCAAAGTAGAGATCTTCTTTAAAGCTTGGTGCTTGTAGTGCAACTTCACCTGAATGGTTAATAACAAAACTGGTCCCATCAAAAATGAGATCATCTTGACCACCCACTTGGTTGATATAAACCACATTGAGATGGAGCTGTTTTGCCAACTCTTTTAATGTTTCGATACGATGTTGCGGTTTGCCGACTTCATAAGGTGAAGCATTCAAGACCAAAACACTTTCCACATTGAGTTGAGCAAGCTGTTGAACTGTATTTAAAGACCATACATCTTCGCAAATCAGGACCCCGAACTTATGACCTAAGTACTCAAATACAAGATGTTGATGTCCTTCATTAAAATAACGCTTTTCATCAAAAACGCTGTAATTAGGAAGATTTTGTTTGTTGTAGACCCCTAAAACTTGTCCATCTTTCATCACTGCAGCAGCATTGTAGCGTTGACCATCGTCTGTAAGATTGGCAAAACCAAATACCATCACGATGTCTTTAACAGTAGACAGTTTCTCGAAAGCTTGTGCAGTACGCTTTGCTAGGCTTGGGCGTAAAAGCAAATCTTCGGCAGGGTAACCGATTATAGAAAGTTCAGGGAAAACAACAATTTCAGCATTCTGTTTTTTTGCATCATTGGCTTGTTCAATCATTTTTTGAACGTTCGACTCAATATCACCAATGAATGGAGAGAATTGCGCGAGAGCAATTTTAAAACTTTTCATTTAAACCAAATCCTATTCCAATAGGGTAATTTATACACAAGTTGTTGATTTTTAAAATGTAGTTATTCAACATATGTGTATAGATATCACAGAAATTGCCAAAGGGCGAAACTATAAAATCATTAAAAAATCATCAAAATCTTTATTTTCTTGCAAGGCAAAAATTTCAGACATTGAGTATTTTAACTAAAAAAACGTCAGAAGCTAGTAATTCATCAAGTTTATTCAATACACCATCAATGACCTCATGAATTTAGTGTATTTTTTTTATAGAAACTAGTGATTTTTCATTATTTTTTGAATTTTATATTGGAAAGGATTAGCTTTAATTTATTTTTGTGAAATACATCACTTAAATTGTTTAAATTTGCATCAAAACAAGGGACTTAAATAGAATGATTGGCTGAATTTTTATCCAGAATAATATTTTCAATTCGATTTAAATAAATATCTTTGGCAATATCGCCTTGTTGCTCAATATTGTAATCGAAATAAGCTTTTCCTTGAATGAGGGTGTAGCGATAAGGGTTATATTTACCCAAACTCAGGTAAAGTGCGGACTGTAAAATCGCCCCTTTAAGTAATACATTTTCATGACGCTGATATTGATAAACATGAGCCATTTCATGAATAAAAACAGCTTGGTAACCCAAGCTCATACAGGAAAAGTCTTCACAATAGTCTGCATCTTTTAAGTGAATATAACCATTGGGCGCCATCAAAATACCAACAGGCTGCCACGGTAAATAAGGATGATTCATCACCTTGACTTGGCTGTAGTCAATTAAATCTCCAAATACACTTTGGCTAATACGAATTTCACCCTCCGTCAATTTACGATACTTGAATTGATCCAATTGAAGAAGCTGTACAAAGCGCCAAATGAAATTGAACATTGTTTTATTTTGTGCTGTGTAAAAAGTACATCATGAAGTTTAGCACTGATTCGGTGTGACCCAAAGATTAACTGTGACCCAGATACATCACGATAAAAAAGCTCTCTATTAGGGTCTGTTGACAATTCGTCTACGTTTGCGACTATGAGTGATTTTTAGATGATACAAGGCACGAAATATGAAATTTAGTCATTCTAAATAAATAGTTCGTAACGATGTAGCAGCAAAAAACACTCTAGTCCCCCGCTGCGCCTTGCGCTGCAAACAAAGCAGTGCTTTGTTCTTGCTCAGGGTTGTGGCTAAAATTATCTCAGTCTGCGTTATAAAACTCGAAAATAGTCTCGCTATTCTCATGCATGCTTTACGACGTATACGTCTCATGCTCAATTTTAGCCTACAACGCAAGCCATTTATGAAATGTCAACAGACTCTATATATATGTGCTGACATGAACCTTTTCTTGTTGCCTGATTTCACTAATGTTGCACATCCCTGGTTAGGGTTCGGTACACCCAAAATTTAAATCATGATTTAAGCCAAAGCTAATGACTTGTCCGCAAAGGTCATTATTTATCAGTAGAGGCAAGCTCAGGCCTTATTTGTCAGACACTTTATTGAATAGTCATAAATTGCCAATGGATTGACCTGAAATGTCAGTGGTATTTGAATCCAGATGACTTACTTTTCCAACATAAATAGGATTTTTTACTTGAAATGTGAATTTGAACTGGTTTTCAGTCAAATCCTTGATCCCTAAATAAACAATAGGTGCTTCATATGTTACTTGCTAAGCCTGTCAAAAAAGTGTTTGCAAAAGCTTTTCCAAGTCGATTGCCTAATTTAAAAGATCAGATTGCGAATATCCCGATTCGTCACTTCAATTTTAAATTTAGCCCAGATGAGTTGGATGTTAAATTTTTTATGCAAAAAGAGTGGGCGACTGCTTATTTTGCCGCACTGTCAATTTTTTTGACCTATGGTGAAGAGTTGGTGATCGAAACCGCACGACATCATCGTGATCAAATACAAGACCCTGTTTTAAAACAGCGTCTAACCAGTTTGATTGGGCAAGAGGCAATTCACTCAAAAGTCCATGAAGAATACAATGAAACCATGATTCCAAATAATTTGCCTGTGCAGTTATATCGGTTTTTAGCAGAACAGGTTTTTAATCATACTTTTTTAAAATTCCCACAACCTTTAAAGCTTTCAATGATGGCTGGGATTGAGCATTTCACCGCTGTCTTTGCTCAATATGCCATGACTCATCAAGACATCTTTAATCATTCTCTTGATGAAAAAACACGTGCTTTATGGTTATGGCATATGCTGGAAGAGTCTGAGCATAAAGATATTGCTTATGATACTTATCAAGTGCTTTCTGCAAATTATCCATTACGAATTTCAGGATTCTTTATTGCGTTGATTACTTTGGGTCTAGGCGTAGGTGCTGGCGCATTGATGTTGCCATTTTTACGACGTCCAATGAATAGCTTTAGTCTAAGTTTTTGGAAAGAGGCAAAGGGCAGTTGGGATTTATTATTTAGTCGAGACAATGGTGTTTTTGGTAGCAGTTTAGGCCATATTTTTGATTATTTGCGTCCAGACTTTCATCCTAATGATCATGATACAACTGAGCTTTTAGAATATTTCAAAAAAGAATTACTTGATCCTGAAACAGGCACACTCACTCCTTATTTTGTTAAAGCGTTTACCCCTGCTTTACGGATGTAATTTTATTCAATCTTAGCATTCAAATTTTCTATTCAATATAAAAATGATGTTGTAGATCGATACTGAGCTTTTCCATCAATTTTTGAAGGAAAAGCTTTTTTTTAAAAGCTGTGATTTTAACCAAGCACTTTATAAAAATTGTTTTTAAGGGACATTCTTTATCAGTGGAGGCAACTCTTAAAAGTGATTGTCTGACAATTATCTAAGGTTGTCATAATTTGCAAACCGAATGAATGCATGTGCCAATGGTAATTGACAAAGCATGTCGTAATTTTTAGCCATCAAAGTAGAGTTTTTACTCAAAAGGCGATCTGTAGCTCATCAGCGTAAAGACGATGAAATGGATTGCCATATTAAATGAATAAAGAGTACCAGCTATGTTCGCTAAGCCAATTAAGAAAGCCGTTGCTAAAGTTTTTGCTGCGGCACCATTCAGTCTGGAAAATCAAACGCCGATTATTCCAATTCGTCATATGAAGTTTGATTTTGATCCAGCGCAAGTAGATCACCGATTTTATATGGATGCAGAATTGGCAAGTGCATATTTTGCGTCATTGTCGATTTTCTTAACTCGTGGTGAAGATCTTGTGATTGATACTGCTCGTTATCATCGTGATTTCATTACTGATCCATTATTGAAGCAACGTGTTACTTCATTGATTGGTCAAGAGGCGATTCATTCAAAAATGCATGAAGAGTTAAATGACGCTTATTTAATTCGTGATTTGCCAGTAAAGCTGTTTCGTACTTGGGCTGGCTGGGCTTTTGAATATGGGTTTGAGCGTCTTCCACAACCGATGAAATTGTCGTTGATGGCTGGTATCGAACATTTTACTGCGGTACTTGCAGAATACATGATGAATCATGAAGAAGTGTTCTTCCGTTCGCAAGATGAAAAACAACGGGCAATCTGGATGTGGCATATGCTTGAAGAATCAGAGCATAAGGATATTGCTTTCGATGTGTTTCAAGAATTATCAAATAACTATTTATTACGTATTGCTGGATTCTTTCCCGCATTGATCACGATTTTGGTGCTGATTTCAGCTGCATCATTTTTAGTTCCTTTTTATCGCAATCCTAAGAACCTGATTAGCTTACGTTATTGGAAAGAGATTCCATATAATTTTCGCCTGATCTTTGGCTTAAAAGATGGTGTTTACGGCAGTAGCTTTAAACATATTTTTGATTATCTTCGTCCCGATTTTCATCCAAATGATCATGATACATCTGAATTTTTGGACTATTACAAAGAGAAACTACTGAATCCAAAGACAGGTCTTCTTACGCCATATTTGACGAAAGAATTTTATCCTGCATTGCGTTCATAAAAACCTAAAAGAGATGGATTTAAAGTTTATGGGTATTTTTTCTAAAAAAGTTAAGCCGAGCCAAAATGCTTATGCGGTCGTGACTGGCGCAGGCAGTGGCATTGGACGTAGTTTTGCAATGGAACTTGCAAAACGTGGAGGAACAATTGTTTGTGCTGACATAAATCTGGATGCAGCCAAAGAAACTGTCAGTTTGATTGAATCACAAACTTCAGCTAAAGCATTTGCTGTGCAATGTGATGTGGGTGAGAAAGAGCAAGTAAAAGCACTTTCAGAACAAGCCGAAAAATTAATGAATCATCCTGTAAGCTTGATCATTAATAATGCGGGTGTAGGGCTGGGCGGTAAGTTTGATGAAGTGTCACTGGAAGATTGGCAATGGTGTATGCATGTCAACCTTTGGGGGGTTATTCATGGTTGTCATTATTTTGTTCCTCAGTTTAAGCAACAAGGTTATGGAGCAATTATCAATGTTGCTTCAGCTGCGGGCTATACAGCAGCTCCCGAAATGACTGCTTATAACGTAACAAAATCCAGTGTGCTGGCATTGTCAGAAACCCTTTCAGCAGAGCTTCGCGGTGACAACATTCGAGTGAATGTGCTGTGTCCAACATTAGTGCCTACAAATATTATGAAAAATGGTCGTTTGCCTGGTCATTATGCGGGTTTAGCAGATGATTTACTGATGAATCATGCATTTACCACCAGTGATCAGGTGGTGATTAAAACCTTAAATAACTTGGATGCAGGCAAGCTGTACACCATTCCTCAGCCAGACGCAAAACTGTTTTGGATATTAAAACGTGTATCACCCACCTTATATGCCAAAGCGCTAGGTATCGGATATCCATTATTTAACAAATACATCAAATAAGCTGCGAGTAGATCAAGATGACAACAGAAACAACTTTAGCTACGCTGCCTAAAGAGAAAAGCGTAGAGCAAAACTCAACACAAACTACAGTCGAAGACATTAAACAGGTGACTCAACAGAATACTGTGCAAGACAAATCGCTTGAAGCAAAACAGCTTAAAGAAAAAGCACTCGTAGAGAAGCAAGTTGAGGCAAAGACTGTTACAAAGCCAGCGAAAGCAAATACTGCTAAAGCTGAAGTCCAAACTCCGGCTAAAGCTAAAAATAAGCCTGAGGTAAAAGTTGAAACGCAAATAAGTGCTCAATCTGAAAAGCTTGGACAATCGGCTGAGGAAAAAGCGCCGACGATTCAGCACAAAGAAGCTGTGCATATTTATGACACCATTGTGGTTGGTGCGGGTATTTCAGGGATTGCTGCTGCTTATAAAATGAATCAAGCAGGCTATAACGATTATGTGGTACTTGAAAAAGCCAGTCGTGTGGGGGGAACATGGCGCGACAATAATTATCCGGGCTGCGGTTGTGATGTACCCTCAGCACTTTATTCATTTTCTTTCTCACCAAGCCATAAATGGAGTCATTTATTTGCCAAGCAACCAGAAATTCTAAGCTATTTAGAAGAGGTGGTGGAAAAATACGACCTTGGTGAGAAAATTGAATTTAATAATGAATTGATCAGTGCCAAATGGGATGAAACACAACATATTTGGCACTTAGAAACATCTAAAGGTCAATATCAAGCCAAGACGGTGATCTTTACGACAGGACCGATTACTGAACCTGCTTTGCCGAAATTAAAGGGCATTGAAAGTTTTAAAGGTGAAATGTTCCATTCAGCACGTTGGAATCATGATTATGATTTAACGGGTAAGCGTGTTGCAGTGATTGGTACAGGGGCTTCTGCAATTCAGTTTATCCCGCAAGTACAACCTTTAGCGAAACAGCTAATCGTATTCCAGCGTACAGCACCGTGGGTACTACCCAAGGCGGATATGGAGTTAAACGAAACGGCTAAAGGGATCATTTCTCGATTCCCAATCATTCAGCAAACTTGGCGTAATAGCATTGCACAGATTTTAAATGGGATTAACTTTGGATTGCGTAATCCTAAAGTATTGGAACCCGTGAATTTCCTAAGTAAGCAATTACTCAAACTGCAAATTAAAGATGAAACCTTGCGTAAAGCAGTGACACCGAACTTTACCATTGGATGTAAGCGCTTATTGTTTGCAAACAATTATTATCCAGCACTACAACAAGATAATGTGAATCTGATTGCACATGGTTTGGTTGAAATTGATGGAAATACAGTGGTTGCAGCAAATGGTGAACGTCATGACGTGGATGTGATTATTTGGGGAACAGGCTTTGAAGTTTCACATCCTCCAATTGGTAAACGAGTTTATGACAGCAATGGTCAAGTCCTTGCTGAGCGTTGGAAAAATAGTTCACCTGAAGCATATTTGGGTGCCAGTATTGAACATGTACCGAATGCGTTCTTGGTCCTTGGTCCAAACATTCTGGTATATGACTCATTTATTGGTATCGCGGAAGCACAAGTCGGTTATATTGTTGATGGCTTGTTAAAAATGCGTGAGCAAAAATTCACTCGCTTTGAAATCAAAGCGGATGTGCTTGCCCAGCATAATAAACGTTTGCAGAAACATTTAAAAACCACTGTATTTAATGCGGGTGGGTGTAAGTCCTATTATCTGGATGAAAATGGTCGTAACTTTGCAGCATGGCCATGGTCATTGCAACAATTACGTAACCAATTAAAACAACTAGATTTAAACCATTATAGTGTGAGTAAAAAATAAGTTTAGTGTTCAATTGCTGAACACTTTTTATGCGAGCCCTAAATTGATTTAGGGCTTTTATTTTTTTGTCTTGTGCGACGATGTAATCCAAAAATAATGATTTCAGCTAGGATTAGATTGACCACCCAACCTAACCAAGATTCTAACTGATAGATGTGAATTGGGGTTAACCAATCAAAATAAGGTTGTAACTCATAAAGCACGATTTTCCATGTCCTTAAGCTTAGCGCTGAAAGACTTAGTGCAAAACTACGGATCATCCAGTCACGATGTAAAATCCAGCGCTTTTTCAATAAAAAGTATAAAGCGGATAGGGTGGTGATCGCCCAGAGTGAACTTAATAAGACAAAGCTGATTTGTGTGGATAACCCTCCAGCCGCTGAAAAAGCTAAAATTAAGCCACTGGGTAAAGACAGCCCCAAAATGGTGATGATGTAGAGCCAACCACTCCAGCGATGAATTCGGGGATAACGCGTGCGAAAGACACGAAAAAACTGTGTAAATCCAGCGATGAGTACAAAACTACTGCTGATCACATGGATTTTAAAAGCCGCCTGCCAAGGTTGAGTATTGACTACATCTTGCTTTAACAAGAGAAAATACTGATCAGTTTGCCATGGGAAATATTGTAGACAAATTGCCACCATGAGATAGCATAAATAAGCATAGATCACGAGTGAAATTAGACTCAAGCTTGAATATGCCAAGGTAGTTTTTGTTTTGTTCATCACTGCTTATAATGGAATGGTGATTGAGAAATTATAATGGAAGATAAGTTGAAACAGCATATTTATGTTTGGGTATGGCATAGATTTTAAAATAAACCACAGAGAATCCTGATTTATTTATCTTAAAGTAGATCACAAAGCAAACAATTTAATCTAAAATCAATGTGAAAATGCATCCAATATCTTCATAACAAATAGGTATAACAATGAATAAAAGTTTAATCGCACTCGTCGGATTAGGAATGATTGGTTTCCAGAATAGCTATGCACTGGATATTCAACAGTTGCAAAAATCTTGGTCTGGAAAATATGATGAGCAGAAAATTGCTGTTTTCATCCAATCTATCGATCGTAATCAGGTCAAAGGCTATAGTGTTCTCGGTAAAAATAAACAAAATTTCTCAGGAAAAGTACAGACGACTTCACAAGGCTATAAAATTACCGCAACAGAAAGCGGTGCTAAAGCAAGTAGTGGTGTGTTTACGTTTACTGTAAAACAAAATCAGCCGAATGTGTTGGAGTCTAGTTGGGAATCTACAACGGCTAAGGTTAAACCAAAATATTTTGATTTAAAGCCGCAACAGTGTCGCTATCAAAAAGATGTCGGTGATTATCCAGTTGCATCACAACGTTTATTAAAAGATGAGGATCTACAAATTCCTCCTGAAGAACTGGACTGGATGCGTAATGAAATTTATGCGCGTCATGGTTATTCATTTGCCAATAAAGAGATTGCCTCTCAATTTGCTAACGATAATTGGTATATGCCATGCAGTACCAATGTTGAAAATCAATTAACTCAGATTGAAAAGACCAATATCCAGCGTATTAAAAAAATTCGCCCGTATATGGCGAAAATGGAATGGGGTCGTTGATCATTATTTTGATCATATCTGGTTTAAATGATAGCTAAAGCAAAAGCATTTTGATTTGATTTATATCATTATTTTTGCTTTAAAAAGCTCAAAGTCAGGTACTTTGAGCTTTTAAATTTTACGGAAAATGTTAAATAGCTTGGGTGTTTTCATTTAGCCAGTTTAAAACATCACCTTCTAGGTGAGGTGCTAATCGCTCTCTGACTGTTTGATGGTACTGATTCAACCATGCTTTTTCATCATGACTGAGTAGGTCTAAAACGATACACGTCAGGTTAATCGGACACAATGTTAGTGTTTCGAATTCCAAAAATTGACCATAGGTCGTATCTTCAAAATGCTTAATTTTGTTGACGACAAGATTCTCAATCCGAATGCCGTACTTGCCTTGATGATATAAACCAGGTTCATTGGAAGTAATCATCCCTTCGCGCATCTTGGTGGATGGTGTGACTGGGGCATAATATGAAATCACTTGTGGGCCTTCATGAACATTCAATGCATAGCCTACACCGTGACCTGTACCATGACGATAATCTAATCCGTATTTCCATAGCGTTTGACGGGTAATTGCATCTAATAGTGGTGATGCAATGCCTTCAGGGAAAACGCTTTGTGCAAGTGCAATATGGCTTTTTAACACCAAAGTGTAATCACATTTTTGTTCAGCGCTTGCTGTGCCTATGGGAACAACGCGGGTAATGTCTGTGGTTCCTTCATCATATTGTGCGCCTGAATCAATCAGCAGCAAACCATCACCACTAATCGCGCTAAAGCTTTCTTCTGTAGCGCGATAGTGGGGTAATGCGCCGTTGGCATTAAAACCTGCAATCGTTGAAAAACTTAAACCAATAAAACCATCTTGTTGTGCACGATATGCTGTGATTTTTTCATCAATAGTCAGTTCATTGATCGATTCTTTATCAGCCAATGCGTTATCTAGCCAATGAAAGAAATGACATAGGGCAACACCATCTTTGGTCATTGCACTGCGCACATGTGCAATTTCTGAAGGATGTTTACGTGATTTAAATAAACTGCTTGGATTAATGTCTTGGACTAAATGACTTTGCTGCTCAATGGCCTGTGCAGATGAAATTGAGACTTTAGCAGGATCAATTAAAATATTTTGTTGTTTAAGTTCGAGCAAAAACTTGATGCTTGCGTTATAAGCTAAGATTTCAATGTTATCCAAAGCAAATCTTTGCTGCATTTCAGTTGAAAGTTTTGCATCATCAATAAAAAGCACAGTTCGAGAATGGTCAATATATAAGTGTGCTAAGAACACGGGATTATATTCAACATCACGCCCCCTACAATTCAAAATCCAAGCAATATCATCGAGTGCAGAAATAAAATGCCCCGTTGCTTTTTTCTGAATAAGTTTGTGACGGATCGCAGTTATTTTTTCTAAGCGTGTTTGCGCATTTAAATCATCTGCCATTTGCCAAATGGGTTGTAGGGGCAGTGCTGGCCGTTCAGTCCAAATTTCATCAATTAAATCTAAGTCTGTTTGAATGACGAAATTGTGTTCTATCGCAAGCGCTGATAATGCGCTGTATTGTTGAGTTGAAATGGTATTTCCATTGACAGAGATTTTTGCATCTTTGGCTAAATGTTGTGAAAGCCAAGCCAAATGTGTTGAAGCAGGATCATGTGTCTGCTTTTGTAAAACGTAACCTGTATTTTCCAGTTGCTGTTCAGCTTGTACCCAATATCGACCATCTACCCACAAACCTGCGAAGTTTTGAGTAACTACAATTGTGCCGACTGAACCTGTAAAGCCTGTTAGCCATTGACGTATTTTCCAATAATCAGGTAGATACTCTGACATATGTGGATCTGCACTCATGGCGATAAAAGCATCCTGCTGATATTTCTTCATAATTGTACGAAGGTTTTCTAATTTGTTGGCAGGTGACAAACTGTTCATACTTTTTCCAATTGCATATCAATAGATTTTTGAGAGGGGGTCGATGTTTGATTGAGTAATTTACGAATCGGTTTTCTCATTAACCATAGAACGAGTGCGCCAAGAAGTAAAGCGATGACACATCGCACAAATAGCAAGGGTAATTGGTCAACTTCATGGATAGAAACATGACCACCAATTAAACCTGCCATCAAGTTTCCTAAAGCAGATGCTGTAAACCAAAGCCCCATCACTTGCCCACGAATGATAGTCGGAGCAAGTTTAGTCATGGTTGAAAGACCAACAGGGCTTAAGCATAATTCACCTAGTGTTAAAAGCAGGAGGCTTGATGCGATCCACAATGCAGAAACAGTTCCACCATTTTGGGTGATCAAGTAACTGGCAATGCTCATCACGAGGAAACCACCCGCAGCGAGAAGTAAAGCAATAATGAATTTGGTGATATAGCTAGGGTCACGATTTTGTTTGCCTAATTTAACCCAAAGCCATGCGATGATCGGTGCGAAAATAATAATGAAAAGCGGGTTAATCGATTGAAACCAAACTGCGGGTATTTCAAAGCCAAAGAATTGGCGATCTGTAAAGTCTTGGGCGAAAAGATTGAAAGATGTTGGTTTTTGTTCAAATGCTGACCAGAAAAGTGCAGCGGTGATGAGTAAAATAAAACAGATGATGATTTGTTTTTTCTCAGTATTATTCAAACCAGCAAAGAGCAATAGATAGCTGAAATATAAGGCAATACAAATACAGATTGTGATTGTGAAATATGTGGCGATCTGAATTGGATTGATGGTAATTACGCCAAGAGAAACTAGACCGATAATCAAGCCAACAACTGCAATAAAACCTATGATCATTTGGGGTGCTTTAGGATTGTAATGTACAGGACGAGCCCAGTTATTTTCATTGCCTTGCACATGATTAAATTGTTTTAATTGAGGCACAGTTATTAACTTAAAAATCAGTAAGGCGATTAACATTCCAACGCCACCGATTCCGAATCCCCAGTGCCAACCATGTTCTTTAACCAATAAACCAGTCAATAGTGGGGCAATCAACGAACCTAGATTAATTCCCATATAAAAAATGGAAAATCCTGCATCACGCCGTGAATCTTGAGCCTGATATAAAGTGCCAACAATGACGGAAATACAGGTTTTAAATAAACCAGAACCGATCACAATCAATACTAAACCAAAATAAAAAAAGAAATGTCCAAATAAAGCTGCTAATGCAATGGATAAATGTCCGAGTGCGATGATCAGTGAACCGTACCACACAGCGCGCTCCTGACCGAGATAATTGTCAGCAACCCATCCACCCAATACGGTCATTAAATACATACTGCCTGCAAATAAGCCGACAATTGCTGATGCTGTTGGGCGATCTAAACCGAGACCGCCATCAGCAACTAAAGCCGCCATATAGAGGATTAATAAAGGGCGAATACCATAATAGGAAAAACGTTCCCAAAGCTCGGTAAAAAATAAACCTTTTAATGGTTTAGGGTGACCAAAAAAAGCTTGATCTGGGTCGTGCACTTGTTTGGATAAATGTTGAGGCATCTTCAATTCCTTTGAAAATGTATTAATAAAAAAATTTTAAACAATATATAAAATAAAGTTATTTGTTGGGTGTTTTTTAAAGTAGTGATTTGTAAGTTTTATAGTAAAAATATAAATTTCAGTTTTCTATGCTTATTATTGGTATTGTTATGTTTTGATTTTAAATGAATTTTAAAATAAATAGATTATACCAAATGGTATGAATATGTAATAAAAAACCACCCCAAAGGGTGGTCTCTTGTTCGATCTGAACGCGTAACGAATTAACGTTTGATATCGCGTTGAGTTTCGCCAGTATAAAGCTGACGAGGACGACCGATTTTGTACGGGCCGCTGTGCATTTCTAACCAGTGGCTGATCCAACCAACTGTACGTGCAAGCGCAAAGATTACCGTAAACATTTCTGTTGGGATACCAATCGCTTTAAGGATGATACCTGAATAGAAGTCTACGTTAGGATAAAGTTTACGTTCGATGAAGTACGGATCGCTTAATGCAATACGTTCAAGTTCCATTGCAAGCGCAAGTTGTGGATCATTGATACCAAGTGCACTTAACACTTCGTCACAAGTCTCTTTCATTACTTTTGCACGTGGATCGAAGTTTTTATAAACTCGGTGACCGAAGCCCATAAGTTTAACTTCTTTAGTTTTTACTTTTTCCATGAACGGTGCAACATTTTCTACAGAGCCGATTTCATCGAGCATCTTAAGAACAGCTTCGTTTGCACCACCATGCGCAGGTCCCCAAAGTGCAGCAATACCCGCAGCGATACATGCATAAGGGTTAGCGCCTGTAGAACCAGCTAAACGTACTGTAGACGTTGATGCATTTTGTTCATGGTCAGCATGAAGCGTAAAGATACGATCCATTGCTTTAGCAAGAATAGGGTTAACTTTGTAATCACGATCTGCTGGAGTAGCAAACATCATGTACAAGAAGTTTTCAGCATAGCTTAAATCGTTACGTGGATATACGAACGGTTGACCGATTGTATATTTGTAAGTCCAAGCAGCTAAAGTAGGAATTTTAGCAACTAAACGAACTGCAGTGATTTCACGGTGGTCTACGTTTTCAACGTCAAAACCGTTGTGATAGAACGCAGATAACGCACCCACTACACCACACATAACCGCCATAGGATGAGCATCACGACGGAAACCATTGAAGAAACGGCTAACTTGATCGTGAACCATTGTGTGGTTGCGGACTTTGTTTTCGAAGTCTGTTTTTTGTTCAGCAGTTGGAAGCTCACCGCTTAACAATAAATAGCAAGTTTCTAAGTAAGAAGCTTGAGTTGCAAGTTGAGCAATCGGATAACCACGGTGTAAAAGAACGCCTTTATCACCATCAATGAAAGTGATTTTAGACTCGCAAGAAGCTGTCGCCATAAAACCAGGATCAAAAGTAAAGTGACCTGAAGCCAACACATCCTTAACGTCGATTACATCTGGGCCCAATGTGCCGCTGTAAATTGGTAATTCAATTTTTTTGCCATCAAGCTCTAGAACGGCTTTCTTGCCAGTTGCTGCAGACATTCAATAGATCTCCTGTCCTGGTGGATATTTTATCTAACTTGCTGAGTCATCTTGTAATGTACAAGTCAGACGGATCAAAAATTGCTATTTAGCTTAGTGAGTACTGAAATTTTGTCAATTATACTTATGGATGAAAAACAATGTTTTCATCAGTAGTTAGTCTAACTTTAACCAGTAAGATTGATCATTAAATTTCAGAGTCGGTCAGTATAATAAGGTAAATTCTAAAGAAGGTGCAGAAAAATAATTGTGATTGCTAGACAGGAAATGGCATTTTTGACCAATATTTTGTGGCTTTTGTAAGTTGCGAAATGCATTGTTGCTGTTTTAAAACCATCTGAATTTCACGACTTACATAGCTTTTGCCATTATTTTTGTGTAAAAAACACCCAAATGAGTTGATGAAATATTTATTTTCATTTTAATGCTTAATTGATTAAAAAATAGTTTTTATTGAAGCTTTTAAAGGATAAAAAATAATCGAATCAGTATAAAAATAGGCATTTAGTTGCCTTAGGAATAATCAAATACCATAAAATCTTGCAGCTAAATTATGAATTATTCACAAACTAAGTCTTTCTTTCTTATTATAAAGCTTTCAGTCAAATCACTGAATTAAATGGCACCCATTTAAAATAGGAATAAAGGACTATTTTAAAATAACATGTTGGGTATCTACTAAAGCTTAACCAGCTGATGAAAAATAAAACAGCAGGGAGAAATTAACCACAGGACGATTTTGTCCGTAATGTTGTGCTTTAGTCTAAATTTATAAAAATAATATAAGTCGTAATTATGTGTAAAAGTAATATGTTTAAATGTCATAAAAAATAACGAGATAGCCTTGAAAAACAGAGGTGGGGGATCTGCTTTATTTTTCAAATGGGTGTAAATGATTCTTATTTGAGTGATTTTTAAAGAAAAAGCCAATTTCGATGGTTTGTATTTTGACAGTGCACGTTTTATAATTCAGTGTCGTTTAAAGTTCAGGCAATTTAATTTGTCTGACAATGCTAGCTTTCCTTCGAATTAATTCCAACAAACTCCGGATGGAGTTTTTACTTACAGGATGCCCGCTGTGAAAAGCAACAGACCTGTCAATTTGTCCATGGGTCAAGTTTTAGATGTAAACTTAAAATCCCCTGTGGCTATTGCATCAATTCTACACCGTCTATCAGGTGTCATCGTATTTTTACTCGTACCGGTACTTTTGTGGCTTTTAGACAAGTCTTTGTCTTCGCCTGAAGGCTTTGCTCAAGTTCAAGCAATCTTTGGTGGCTTCATTGTACGTTTTATCGTATGGGTATTTGTCGCTGGTTTATTATTCCATTTCATTATGGGTATTAAGCACTTACTTGCTGACCTAGGCTTTGCTGAAGAGTTGCAAAGTGGTCGCGTAGCAGCAACTATTGCATTAATCTTGGCTGCGATATCAGTTATCGCTTCATTTGTATGGATCGTTCTCTAATGAAAAGTGCTACAGGTTTAACGGGTTCAGGTTCTCGTGATTGGTATATCCAACGCGTAAGTGCTGTAGTTCTAGCTGTTTATACTGTTGTGGTATTAGGTTGGATTCTGTGCAATGGCGGATTTAACTATGAGCAATGGTTTGGCTTTATGATGACACTTCCGATGAAGATTTTATCTTTATTGGCAGTCTTATCTCTTGTTGCGCATGCTTGGATTGGTATGTGGCAAGTATTCACTGACTATGTGACTACTCGTCAGATGGGTCCTTCAGCTTCAGGTTTACGCATCGTGTTAACTTCAGCAGTGATTATTGCTGTTATTGCATATGCGATCTGGGCAATCCAGATTTTTTGGGCGAATTGATAGGAAAATGTCATGGGCGCTTTAACCCCTAAAGAAGATTATTCAAATATTCCAAGCCAGTTCTTCGATGCAGTCATCGTTGGTGGTGGTGGTTCAGGTATGCGTGCTTCATATCAACTTGCTCAAGCAGGTTTGAAAGTTGCAGTGCTAACTAAAGTATTCCCAACACGTTCTCACACTGTTGCGGCTCAAGGTGGTATTGGTGCATCGCTTGGTAACATGCAAGACGATAACTGGCACTATCATTTCTATGACACGGTAAAAGGTTCTGACTGGTTAGGTGACCAAGATGCAATCGAATTTATGTGTCGTGAGGCGCCTAAAGTTGTTTATGAGCTTGAACACTTAGGTATGCCATTTGACCGTAATGCTGACGGTACAATTTACCAACGTCCATTTGGTGGTCACTCTGCGAACTATGGTGAAAAACCAGTTCCTCGTGCTTGTGCTGCTGCCGACCGTACAGGTCATGCGCTTCTTCATACGCTTTATCAAAGTAACGTGAAAATGGGTACTCAATTCTTTGTTGAATGGATTGCATTAGACTTAATCCGTAACGAAGCAGGTGATGTACTCGGTGTAACAGCAATTGACCAAGAAACAGGCAAAATTGCTGTATTCCAAGCCAAAGCAACATTGTTTGCTACAGGTGGTGCTGGTCGTGTTTACCGTGCATCTACCAATGCTTATATCAATACTGGTGATGGTCTTGGTATGGCTGCTCGTGCGGGTATTCCATTACAAGATATGGAATTCTGGCAATTCCACCCAACGGGTGTTGCTGGCGCAGGCGTATTATTAACGGAAGGTTGTCGTGGTGAAGGTGCAATCCTTCGTAACAAAGATGGCGAACCGTTCATGGAGCGTTATGCTCCAACTTTGAAAGATTTGGCTCCGCGTGACTTCGTATCACGTTCTATGGACCAAGAGATCAAAGAAGGTCGTGGTTGTGGTCCTAAAGGTGATTATATCCTACTTGATATGACTCACTTGGGTGCAGATACCATCATGAAGCGTTTACCATCTGTATTTGAGATTGGTAAGAAATTCGCAAACGTGGATATCACCAAAGAACCAATTCCAGTTGTACCAACAATCCATTATCAAATGGGTGGTATTCCGACCAATATTCATGGTCAAGTGGTTATTCCTGAAACAGCGAAAAATGCAGCAGATTTCTATGCAGGTTTTGATAAAGCTGCAAATGAATACACAACCAACGGTACAATGAATTACACAGTGCCTGTAAAAGGCTTCTATGCAATTGGTGAGTGTTCTTGCGTGTCTGTACATGGTGCAAACCGTTTAGGTACAAACTCATTACTTGACTTGGTTGTATTTGGTAAAGCTGCTGGTGAACACATCATCGATTACGTGACTAAACATCACGGTGATGAATACCAACCACTTCCAAATGATGTACTTGTGAACACGTTGAAACGTATCAATCATTTAGATGATTCTACTTCTGGTGAAAATGCACAAGAAGTTGCGGATGCGATTCGTGATATCGTTCAAGATCACGCAGGTGTATTCCGTACTCAAGCCTTGCTTGATGAGGGTGTTAAGCAGATTCTTGCGATTGAACCACGTGTACGTAACATTCATTTAAAAGACAAATCTAAAGTATTTAATACTGCACGTATTGAAGCTTTGGAAGTTGAAAACTTATACGAAGTAGCGAAAGCAACATTGATTTCTGCTGCTGCACGTAAAGAATGTCGTGGTGCACATACTGTTGTAGATTATGAATTGCCTGCTGATGATGAGCACTATTCATATGGTCGTCGTGACGATGAGTGGATGAAACATACTTTATGGTATTCAGCGGATAACCATCTTGAATACAAGCCAGTACGTTACAGCCCATTGTCTGTAGACCCAATTGAACCTAAACCACGTACATTCTAATCGGGAGAAATAAGATGAGTAGAGGTACACGTACATTCGAAATCTACCGCTATGATCCTGATAAGGATAAAGCACCGTATATGCAGACTTTTAAACTAGAGTTGACGGATAAGCATCGTATGTTGCTTGACGCGCTTTTAGCATTAAAAGTTCAAGACGAATCATTAACATTCCGTCGTTCTTGCCGTGAAGGTATTTGCGGTTCAGATGGTGTGAATATTAATGGTAAAAATGGTCTTGCGTGTTTATGGAACCTGAACGATTTACCTGAAAAAATCGTCATTCGTCCATTACCTGGTCTGCCAGTAGTGAAAGATTTAGTTGTGGATATGAATCAGTTCTACGATCAGTATGACAAAATTCATCCATTCTTAATCAATAATCAACCTGCACCACCAAAAGAGCGTTTACAATCTCCAGAAGAGCGTGAGCACTTAAATGGTTTGTATGAATGTATTCTTTGTGCATGTTGTTCAACGTCATGCCCATCATTCTGGTGGAACCCGGATAAATTCTTGGGTCCTTCAGCATTGTTGAATGCATACCGTTTTATTATTGATTCTCGTGATACTGCGACACAAGATCGTTTATCACGTCTTGATGACCCATTCTCATTATTCCGTTGTAAAGGGATTATGAACTGTGTGTCTGTATGTCCGAAAGGTTTGAATCCAACAAAAGCGATCGGTCATATCCGTAGCATGTTGCTCGATCAAGCGGGTTAATACGATGTGAAAAAAGGGCGTGCATCTTAGGATGTACGCTCTTTTTTTATTGGATTTTTAATGAGATGGTTGTTTTTTGTTCGAGTGAATGGGATCTAAGCTTTAAGCATTGAAAAAGGATCAACAGACCCGATATAAATGGATGGATAATAATAGATTATTTCTTGTATGTATTTCGCTAATTTATAGGTGGTATGTGTCAAAAAAATCAATTGAAGTGACAGATCATGTTACGATTTAACAAACCACTATATGTGAAAAACACACCATGTTTTTGGTACATTTTTTCTACATAAGTGTGATCCAGATCAGTTTATAAATAATTTTATAAGCAAAGTTTAGAACCGCTTTAGAAAAAGCAAAAAAGCCTTTGTTTTTTCTAAGTCGATTTGCAAAAAATTGCTCAGCTTCGGTTGAGTATATAAGTGAGTGATGATGCCATTGAGGGCGTTATGATTCATTGTATGCATTAGTAAAAGCTAATGTTTATAACGCCCCTTGGTCATGAGTATCTGATGGGTGAATGTCAATTTACCGATTTGGCATTATCAATCATGGGAGTGCTTAAAAAGCACCCTCTAATGTTTTTGCAATAGGAAATGGGTCCACAAATGCAAGAAGTTGCTGACGCATTGCGTCTTGATACTGAACTTTCCGCTGATAGTGCAGCGTATATTGAAGAGCTTTACGAACAGTACCTTTCTTCTCCAACCTCAGTAGGTGAGGATTGGCGTCAATATTTCGATAAATTCCCTAAAGGTGACCAACCACACGGAAATATTCGTGAGCAATTCTTATTATTAGGTCGTAATTCAAGTCGTGTTCAGCCTGTTGTGCAAAGTGAAGTAAGTACTGAGCATGAACGTCGTCAAATCGGTGTTTTGCAACTGATTGCAGCATACCGTAACCGTGGTCATCAAAAAGCGAAGCTTGATCCACTAGGTTTGGCTAAACGTGAAGATGTGCCAGATTTAGATCTTGCTGCACATGGTTTAACCAAGTCTGACCTAGATACAGTTTTCAATGCTGGAAATTTGGCGATTGGTAAAACTGAAGCAACTTTAGGTGAGATGGTTAGCGCAATGGAGGCAACATACTGTGCTTCTATTGGTGCTGAATATATGCACATTGTTGACACCAAAGAAAAACGCTGGATTCAACAACGTCTTGAAGGTGCACGCGGTCAGTTCGGTTTCTCGGCAGATCAAAAGAAACACGTACTTGAACGTTTAACTGCTGCTGAAGGCTTAGAAAAATTCCTCGGTAATAAGTATGTTGGTGCGAAGCGTTTTGGTGTAGAGGGTGGTGAATCTTTCATTCCAATGGTAAACGAACTTATTCAACGTGCAGGTTCTGTAGGTTGTAAAGAAGTCGTAATTGGGATGCCACACCGTGGTCGTTTAAACTTACTTGTGAACATCATGGGTAAAAACCCAGCTGATTTGTTTGGTGAGTTTGAAGGTAAAACTTTAGCTAAAAAAGGTTCAGGTGACGTTAAGTATCACCAAGGTTTCTCATCAAATGTGATGACACCTGGTGGTGAAGTTCACTTGGCTTTGGCATTTAACCCATCGCATTTAGAAATTGTTGGTCCTGTGGTTGAAGGTTCAGTTCGTGCACGCCAAGTACGTCGTAAAGACATTGGTGGTGATGACGTATTGCCTGTAATCGTACATGGTGATGCTGCATTTGCTGGTCAAGGTGTCAACCAAGAAACCTTCCAAATGTCACAAACCCGTGGTTATACCGTAGGTGGTACGGTTCATATCGTAGTCAACAACCAAGTTGGTTTTACTACATCTGATCCACGTGATGCACGTTCTACCGAATACTGTACTGACATTGCAAAAATGATTCAGGCGCCAATTTTCCATGTCAATGGTGATGACCCAGAATCTGTATTGTTTGTTGCGCAATTGGCACATGATTTCCGTCATACATTCCGTAAAGATGTTGTGATTGACATGTTCTGTTATCGTCGTCGTGGTCATAACGAAGCGGATGAGCCAGCAGCAACACAACCAATGATGTATCAAGTGATCAATAAAAAAGCGACTACACGTACGCTTTATGCGGATCAATTGGTAC
Source organism: Acinetobacter sp. BIGb0196 (assembly GCF_011759595.1). Lineage (NCBI taxonomy): Bacteria > Pseudomonadati > Pseudomonadota > Gammaproteobacteria > Moraxellales > Moraxellaceae > Acinetobacter > Acinetobacter sp. BIGb0196. The sequence goes on from NZ_JAAOZA010000001.1 coordinate 1,049,798, forward strand.
AAGAAAAAGTATTAGATCGTTCTGATGCAGATGCTTTAGTTGAAAAATATCGTGAAGATCTTGAAGCAGGTAACCATGTTGCCAATGCTTTAGTGCTTGAACCAAATGACAAAATGTTTGTGGACTGGAAACCGTATCTAGGTCATGAATATACAGATGTTTGGGATACGACTTTCCCAATCGAACGCTTAAAAGAAATTGGTACAAAAATGCGCGAATTACCGGAAGGTTTCGTGATGCAACGCCAAGTGTCTAAAGTGATCGATGAACGTTTGAAAATGCAAACTGGTGAAATGCCATTAAACTGGGGTGCAGCAGAAACTTTAGCTTATGCTTCTATCCTTGATGATGGTTTCTTGGTGCGTTTGACTGGTGAAGATGTTGGTCGTGGTACATTCTCACACCGTCATGCCAAGCTACATAACCAAGTTGATGGTTCGGTTTATATTCCGCTTTGTCATATCAAAGAAAACCAGCCACGTACTGCAATTTATGACTCATTATTGTCAGAAATGGCTGTGCTTGCATTTGAATATGGTTATGCAACAACATTGCCAAAAAGCTTGGTAATCTGGGAAGCTCAGTTCGGTGACTTTGCAAACTGTGCGCAAGTGGTTATTGATCAGTTCATCTCATCTGGTGAAACCAAATGGGAACGTGTGTGTGGTTTAACATTACTTCTTCCACATGGTTATGAAGGTCAAGGTCCTGAGCATTCATCTGCACGTCTTGAGCGTTTCTTACAGTTATGTGCTGAAGAAAACATGCAAGTGATTACACCAACGACACCTGCACAGATTTTCCATGCAATGCGTCGTCAGGCAATTCGCCCAATTCGTAAGCCAATGATCGTGACTTCACCGAAGTCATTGCTTCGTCATAAACTTGCAACTTCAACTTTGGAAGAGCTTGCAACTGGTACATTCCAGACTGTGATTGATGAAGTGGATCAAATCAACAAACAAGATGTAACACGTGTTGTACTTTGTGGTGGTAAAGTTTATTACGACTTACTTGAAAAACGTCGTGAAGAAAACTTGAACATTGCGGTGGTACGTGTTGAACAATTGTACCCATACCCAGAAAAACGTCTTGCTGAAGTGCTTGCGACATATCCAAACATAAAAGAACTTGTTTGGTGTCAAGAAGAACCGAAGAACCAAGGCGCATGGTTATTCATTGCTCCTCGTTTATACGAAGGTGTAATGAAGTCTGCTCTACAAGTTCAAATTAGCTATGCAGGACGTGAAGCTTCAGCTGCACCTGCATGTGGCTCACCATATTTGCATGCAAAACAACAAGCTCAGCTCGTGAATGACGCACTTGCGATCGTAGCTGAACAATCAGGAGAATCTAAATAATGGCAACCGAAATTAAAGCACCGGTGTTCCCAGAGTCAGTTGCTGACGGAACAATTGCAACTTGGCACAAACAACCAGGTGAAGCGGTATCACGTGATGAAGTCATCTGTGATATTGAAACGGATAAAGTTGTTTTAGAAGTTGTTGCTCCTGCTGATGGTACTATCTCTGCAATCATCAAAAATGAAGGTGACACTGTTCTTTCTTCTGAAGTTATTGCAACATTTGAAGAAGGTGCTGTTTCTGGCGCTACTCAAACTCAAGCAGTTCAATCTGAAGAGAAAGTAGAACAAGCTGCGGCACAAACTCAAGCGGGTAATGCACCTGTTGTTGAACGTGCTCAAGTACAAGATCAAGCACCTGCAGTGCGTAAAGCTTTAACTGAAACAGGTATTGCTGCTGCGGATGTAGATGGTACTGGTCGTGGTGGTCGTATCACCAAAGAAGATGTTGCGAATCATCAAACTAAACCAGCTGCTGCAGCTGTAACACCATTAAGCGTTGCTGTTGGTGAGCGTATTGAGAAACGTGTTCCAATGACACGTTTACGTAAGCGTGTTGCTGAACGTCTTCTTGCTGCTACACAGCAAACTGCAATGTTGACTACGTTTAACGAAGTCAATATGAAACCTGTGATGGAAATGCGTAAGCAATATAAAGATGCTTTCGAAAAACGTCATGGTGCACGTTTAGGCTTTATGTCATTCTTCGTTAAAGCTGTAACTGAAGCACTTAAACGCTATCCTGCGGTAAATGCTTCAATCGACGGTGATGATATTGTTTATCATGGTTACTATGATATCGGTGTTGCGGTTTCTTCTGATCGTGGTTTAGTGGTTCCAGTATTACGTAATACTGACCGTATGAACTATGCTGAAGTTGAATCAGGTATTGGTGCATATGCTGCAAAAGCACGTGAAGGTAAATTAGCAATTGAAGATATGACTGGTGGTACTTTCACAATTACCAACGGTGGTACTTTCGGTTCATTACTTTCAACGCCTATTTTGAACCAACCACAAACTGCTATTTTAGGTATGCACAAAATCCAAGAGCGTCCTATGGCTGTAAATGGTCAAGTTGAAATTCTTCCAATGATGTACTTAGCACTTTCTTATGACCATCGTATGATTGATGGTAAAGAAGCTGTAGGCTTCTTGGTAACTGTTAAAGAGTTACTTGAAGAGCCAGCTAAACTAATCCTTGACCTTTAATTCTTTAGAATAACAACACGAGTTTAGAGTGATCCTTTAAACTCGTTTTTGGAGATAAGCATGTCTCAGTTTGATTTAGTGGTAATCGGCGGTGGACCAGGTGGTTATGAAGCGGCAATCCGTGCTGCTCAACTTGGTTTCAAAGTTGCGTGTATCGAAAAACGTGTACACAAAGGTAAGCCATCTTTAGGTGGTACTTGCTTAAACGTAGGTTGTATTCCTTCTAAAGCACTTTTAGATTCTTCACATCACTATGAAGACACTCTTCATGGCTTAGATGTTCACGGTATTACAGTTGAAAATGTCCAACTTGATCTTCAAAAGCTTCTTGCTCGTAAAGACAAAGTTGTAGATAACTTAACTGGCGGTGTTGCTCAATTGCTGAAAGGCAATGGTATCGAGTGGTTACAAGGTACAGGTAAATTACTTGCTGGTAAAAAAGTTGAATTCACACCATTAGAAGGTGGCGATGTTCAAGTTTTAGAACCTAAATTCGTAATTCTTGCAACTGGTTCTGTACCTGTAAATATTCCTGTAGCAAAAGTTGATGAAGACCTTATCGTTGATTCAACAGGTGCATTAGAATTCCAAGAAGTGCCTAAACGTTTAGGTGTAATTGGTGCAGGCGTAATTGGACTAGAACTTGGTTCAGTATGGCGTCGTCTTGGCTCTGAAGTTGTTGTGTTTGAAGCATTAGATGCATTCTTACCAATGGCGGATAAAGCGTTGGCAAAAGATTATCAAAAACTTTTAACAAAACAAGGTTTAGATATTCGTATTGGCGCTAAAGTTTCAGGTACTGAAGTGAATGGTCGTGAAGTGACTGTTCAATATAACCAAGCAGGCGAAGATAAAACTCAAACTTTTGATAAATTAATCGTTTGTGTTGGCCGTAAAGCCTATGCAGAAGGTTTATTGGCTGAAGATTCAGGCATTAAATTAACTGAACGTGGTTTGGTTGAAGTGAACGATTGGTGTGCAACGTCTGTTGACGGTGTATATGCAATTGGTGACTTGGTACGTGGTCCAATGCTTGCGCATAAAGCAATGGAAGAAGGTGTAATGGCAGTTGAGCGTATGCATGGTCATGCTGCTCAAGTGAATTATGACACTATTATTTCAGTGATTTATACACACCCTGAAGCTGCGTGGGTAGGTTTGACTGAAGAGCAAGCTAAAGAGAAAGGTCACGACGTTAAAACCGGTCAATTCCCATTTGCGGTAAATGGTCGTGCTTTAGCTGCCAATGAATCTGCTGGATTTGTGAAGTTTGTTGCAGATGCAAAAACTGATCGTTTATTGGGTATGCATATCATTGGTCCAGGTGCTTCTGATATTGTTCACCAAGGTATGATTGCACTTGAATTTGTATCTTCAGTTGAAGATTTACAATTGATGACTTTCGGTCACCCAACTTATTCTGAAGTCGTTCATGAAGCAGCGCTTGCTGTTGATGGGCGTGCGATTCACGCGATTCAGCGTAAACGTAAATAACACAAAAAAGAGCGGTTTCGACCGCTCTTTTTACTTTTGATGGTTGTTTTTAATTGAATAATCATCTAAAAATAAAAGAACAAACTTTAATAAATGCCGATAGTTATTGCGATGGAAGTCTAATTATTGGTGTGTCATAACAATGTGAAAAGTAGTAAAAGGTAAAACATGAATCTACATGAGTATCAAGCGAAAACGCTGTTAAAAAAATATGGTATGCCAGTTCAAGAAGGCATTTTAATCACTACGCCCGAAGAAGCATCTGCTGCCTTTGAGCAAATTAGTGGCAAATTCGCTGTGATGAAGGCCCAAGTCCATGCAGGTGGTCGTGGTAAAGCGGGTGGCGTAAAAGTTGTTAAGTCAAAAGAAGAAGCAGCTGAATATGCAAAAAGCCTGTTAGGTACTCGTTTAGTCACGTATCAGACGGATGCCAATGGTCAGCCGGTAAATAGTATCCTTGTTTGTGAAGATGTTTATCCTGTAGAACGTGAATTGTATTTAGGTGCAGTGGTTGACCGTTCTAGTCGTCGTGTGACATTCATGGCGTCTACAGAGGGTGGTGTAGAAATTGAAAAAGTTGCTGAAGAAACACCTGAAAAAATTATTAAAGTCGAAGTAGATCCACTGGTTGGTTTATTGCCATTCCAAGCGCGTGATGTTGGCTTCCAATTAGGTTTAAAAGATAAGCAAATCAGCCAATTTGTAACCATCATGACAGGCGCGTACAAAGCATTTGTTGAAAATGACTTTGCACTATTTGAAATTAACCCACTTTCAGTTCGTGAAAATGGCGAAATCTTATGTGTAGATGCCAAAGTCGGTATTGACTCAAATGCACTTTATCGTTTGCCTGAAATTGCAGCGATGCGTGATAAATCTCAAGAAAATGAGCGTGAGTTAAAAGCATCTGAATTTGACCTTAACTATGTTGCTTTAGAAGGTAATATTGGTTGTATGGTGAATGGTGCTGGTCTTGCGATGGCAACAATGGACATCATCAAACTGTATGGTGGTCAGCCAGCAAACTTCCTTGATGTTGGTGGCGGTGCGACTAAAGATCGCGTAATTGAAGCATTTAAAATTATTCTTTCAGATTCATCTGTACAAGGTGTATTGATCAATATTTTTGGTGGTATCGTACGTTGTGACATGATTGCTGAAGCGATTATTGCAGCGGTTCAAGAAGTAAATGTAACCGTACCTGTAGTTGTTCGTTTAGAAGGGAACAATGCAGAATTAGGTGCTAAATTACTTGATGAATCAGGTCTAAAATTAATTTCTGCGAATGGCTTAGCTGATGCCGCAGAAAAAGTTGTTGCTGCTGTGAAAGCGTAAGGAGTATCAATCATGAGCGTATTAGTTAATAAAGACACAAAAGTATTGGTACAAGGCTTTACAGGTAAGAATGGTACATTCCATTCTGAGCAATCAATTGCATACGGTACAAAAGTAGTTGGTGGCGTAACACCGGGTAAAGGTGGTCAAACTCATATTGGTCTACCTGTTTTCAATACAATGCGTGAAGCAGTAAAAGAGACTGGTGCAAATGCAACATCAATTTATGTACCTGCACCATTTGTACTAGATTCTATTGTTGAAGCAGTCGATTCTGGTATTGAGTTAATCGTGGTGATCACCGAAGGTGTTCCAACCTTAGACATGTTAAAAGCGAAACGTTACCTTGAAACTTATGGTAATAATGCACGTTTAATCGGTCCAAACTGTCCAGGTATTATCACACCGGGCGAATGTAAAATTGGGATTATGCCAGGGCATATTCATCAACCAGGTAAAATCGGAATCATTTCTCGTTCTGGTACATTGACTTATGAAGCAGTTGCGCAAACGACTAAGCTTGGTTTAGGTCAGTCTACTTGTATTGGTATCGGTGGTGACCCAATTCCAGGTATGAACCAAATTGACTGCTTAAAACTTTTCCAAGAAGACCCACAAACAGAAGCAATCATCATGATTGGTGAAATTGGTGGTAGTGCGGAAGAAGAAGCTGCTGAATATATTCAATCTAATGTGACTAAACCTGTTGTTGGTTATATTGCGGGTGTAACAGCGCCTAAAGGTAAGCGTATGGGTCACGCAGGAGCGATTATCTCTGGCGGTAAAGGTACTGCTGAAGAGAAGTTTGCTGCATTTGAAAAAGCGGGTATGGCATATACGCGTAGCCCAGCTGAACTTGGTTCAACTATGTTTGATGTCTTAAAAAAGAAAGGCTTGGTTTAATTTAAAGTTTAAATTTTTAAGCTAGAAAATGGGAGCCGATCGGCTCCCATTTTTATTGGTTGAAGAGTATTGGTTGTATATTCTTGATTGTTAGCGTTTAATTTTGTGATCAAGATAGAAAAAAGGGAATTTATATGAGAGTGGTGATCTGTGATTAGCCTTTGACTAAACCACCATCCACAATCAAATTTTGTCCTGTTACAGCACGTGACCACGGTGATAAAAACATCAGCACGGCATCTGCAAACTGCTCAGGTGTGGTGACTTCTTGTAAGGGTGTGGAAGCAGCGATCAAATCAAACACTTGATCAGGTGTTGCACTGCTAGCATCAGTCTTACGTAATAGACCGCCTGAAAGCATATTTACATTAATACCATACTGACCTAAATCGTGTGACGTTGTGCGGGTAAAGGCCAAAAGTGCTGCTTTAGCTGCAGTATAATCATGATAAGGAACCACAGGATTCTGTACAAGATTGGTTCCAATATTGATGATTCGACCAAAATGATCTTTTTTCATATCTTCTAGTGCAGCTTGGGTGGTGTTTAAAGCGGCTTTTACTGCACTGTCCAATTGCTGTTGCATACTGTGCCAGCTCAAGGTTTCAACTTTTGGACGTAGATCACCATCAAATTTAAATGCCAATAGCGCATTATTAATCACTGAGGTGATTGCATGTCCATAATGCAGTTTTGCCTTTTTAAACATCGTGTTGACTTGATCTGCATCAGTTACATCTGCTTTGTAAATAAAAACTTGTTCGGCATGTTCCTTAGCAAGTTGTTGTGCGGATTCTTCACTATTGAAATAATTCACCACAACTCTTGCGCCTTCACGAATCAAAGCATGGGTAATTGCAAGTCCTAGACCACGTGCGCCACCAGTCACTAGAATAATTTGATCTCGTATTTCCATGTTCAAATCAACTCATTTGATATCAATTTAATTTTAGCACTTTTATCGATCAGACTCTTAGATTGAGAGATGAGTTACAAAGTTTATCAATTGCACATACTCAAGATGAAAAATATAAAAACATCTAGAGAAATTTAAGCATCTTAGTGCATTGATTACATATGAATATTCAAATAATTAAACTTTTTAAATCCTATTGATAAAATGATGGCTCAGAATGAAAGTTAATTGGTTTAACATATTGATCATATTATTTATAATTAAAACGAAACGCATTTGATATTGGGTGTGCTTCAGCCATTCTGATCTATATGTAGGCTACAATTAGACTGAACATTTAAGTGACGTATAAACAAACAGAGGAGACAACCATCTTGTTTTATGATTGGTATAACTCCGATAAAAATGATGAATTGATTAGGCAAAACATGCGACCTATTTACCCGCTCAATTTAATGGTCATTTTTATATTTTTTATAAATTCAAATGTTTATGCTTTTGATGATCTGGCACTTATGGCAGAAGAGGCACAAAATCAAATTGTGGAATATCAAGATGAATTATTAGGACAACCAGATCAATTGCAAGATGAGCAATTATTTAAAATTGAAAATCAAGAAAATAGCCTAAGTGATACTGAAATGAGCACTGAGCGAAATGATATTTTTTTTGAACAAGACCAATTGCAAAAAAAGCTAGCAGAACAGCATGAGCATGAATTGGCAGATTATTCAATTTTAACCAATAAATTTTATGAAAATGAGCGTATTCGTGTATTTAATTATACTGCTTACAATGTACAACAATTAAAGACATCATTACTCAACCCTTCAAATGATAATCCTGCATCAAGTGAGCTTTATCTTTCTTTTGGTTATGGTATTGAATTTAAGATCAATGCTTTAAACAAAGTGGGTTATGAATACATCTCTAGTTTTCCTTATGATCGTGGGCAATTATTGCGTCTGTTTTGGATTAGAACGCTGACCTATTAACCATAAATATTTTATCGATCATTTTTTATTACCGTGAAGAAATCATGGTGGAAATACTACAACTTGAAACATAAGCTTGTTTAGCACTACACATTAACAGACTAACTTAAGCAAAAATGAGATGAAGAGGTGAGTCATCATGTTAAACAAAGTTATTGTGTTGGGTGTAGTTGCTATTTCATTAACTGGTTGTATTGTTGCACCATTTGATGATGGTCATCGAGGTGGTCATGGTCGTTATGATCAGCGACATGATTCGGATCATCGCTGGGATCAGCGTCGTGATGGTGATCGACATCGTTATGACCGAGATCGTAATGATCGTGACTGGAATTGGAAAGGGCGTTAATTCTTTATCTTAAATATAAAAATGGGCAATGCATGCCCATTTTTTTCTATCTTGTTGTTTGAAAATATATGAATGAAGTAACTCATATATTTTTTTAAAAACTAATTTATATCTTTGTAGGGTGGCACTGCCGCATTTTACATTGAAAGTTTAAATATATTTGTGTAGGCAATAGCGTATTTTTTGTAGGGCATGCCACACGAGAACAATACCCTATATTATTTTTTTAAATAAACCTGCTTGTACTACACCAGCTTTGGTTTGTTTCTGTAATTGCCATGTTGAGGGTAAATTCAGTTGATTTAAGCCACGATCTGCTTCTACATAAATCAATGCTTGATCAGATAAGTATTGATCAGCTTTTTGAGCCAATTCATCCCATAAATTTAAACTATAGGGTGGATCTAAAAACATTAAATCAAACTGTTCATTTAAATTGGATAAGGCGTGTTGTGCTGTTTGAATTTTCAGCTGACAGTTTTCAGCTTTAAGCAACTGAATATTGTCTTTTAAAAATTTAGCTTGCGTGGCATTGGGTTCAATCATGATCACGTGCCTTGCACCACGTGAAAGTGCTTCAAATCCTAAAGCACCTGAACCAGCACAAAGATCTAAGACTTTGGCATTTTGAATATCCCACATCAGCCAGTTAAACAATGTTTCACGCACTCGATCAGGGGTAGGACGTAAACCATCGATATCAGCAAAAGGAAGAACTCGACGTTTCCATTCTCCACCAATAATACGTAATTGGTTTTTCACTTTATTATTCACTGATATCAGCCTCAGGTACAGGTGGGGGAGTGGGTTGTGTCGAAGTCGTACTATGACCTTGAGTTGGTATACGGTTTTGGGTAGCCGTATTGGTCTGCGTATTTGGCTTCGGTTTAGGCAAGGCATTTGGATCTGCTGCAAGAGAAACATCACCACTTGGCAGTTCACCCGGTTTGATCCCAGCTGTCATTAAGCCACCACTGACTTGATGGTTAAGCGGTACAATTGGATTCTTTTTGCGAGTCAGCAACCAGTAATCAAACACAGGACGAGCAATCTTGGCAGCAGAACCACCATGCTTACCATTTTCCCAAATCACCGCAATGGCAATTTCAGGGTTTTCAGCAGGTGCAAAACCAACAAATAAACCGTGGTCTAATTGTCTTGATGTCAGTGCAGCTTCGTTATAGCGCTTGCCTTGGGCAATACTCTTCACCTGTGCTGTACCTGTTTTACCTGCGATTTGGTACATTGGTGTACGGATACCACGACCTGTACCTGTTTGAATAACATCAACCATTGCATCACGCATTTTAATCCAGTCTTCATCTGTACCACTGAAGTTGATTTTTCCTGTCGGGGCATTGAGTACTTCATGCTTTTTCGCCCCTTTAGATTCACGTAATACGTGTGGTGTGACATGTGCACCATGGTTGGCGGTAATTGCTGTTGCCATCGCCAGTTGTAATGGAGTCGCGGTAAACGCACCTTGACCAATACTGACAGAAATGGTTTCACCCTTGAGCCATTTGCTTTTTCGGGTACGCATTTTCCATTCAGGACTTGGATATAAACCTGTACTTTCGCTTGGTAAATCTACCCCTGTCTTTTCACCGAAACCAAATTGGCGCATCCATTCATTCATGCGGTCTATACCCATCTGGTAAGACAAGATATAGAAGTAAGTATCACAAGAAACCACAATGGACTTATGTAAGTTGACTGAGCCATGTCCAGTCTTTTTCCAGTCACGGAATTTATGTGAATCGCCAGGTAAATGGAAATAGCCAGGATCGGAAATTGTAGTTCCCCAATCTACCGTTTTAAAGTGAATACCACCTAAGCCTTCCATCGGTTTAATGGTAGAGCCGGGAGGATAGGTTCCTTGGACAGCACGGTTATAGAGCGGTTGATCTAGGTTGTCACGCAAGGCTGTATAATCTGCGTGTCCAATACCTGTTACAAATAAGTTCGGGTTAAAACTTGGGCTTGAAACCAGTGCTAATATTTCACCAGTTCGTGGATCAATTGCGACGATTGCACCACGACGATCTTTAAGCTGTTCTGCTGCAATGGTTTGCAGACCATAATCGAGTGAAAGATATAAGTCATTGCCTCGGGTAGACTCTTTACGGCCTAAATGACGTAAGACATTACCATGTGCATCGGCTTCAATCGATTCATAACCAGGAACACCATGCAGTAAATCTTCATAGGATTTCTCTACACCAATTTTCCCAATCAGGTTGGTTCCTGCATAACTATCTTTATCAATTGCTTTGAGCTCTTTATCGTTAATACGACCCACATAGCCAATAACATGGGCAAATAGCTCACCATGTGGATAATAGCGGGTCATTTGTGTTTCGATATCAACACCCGGAAATTGAAACTTGATTTCACTAAAGCGTGCAATATCTTGTTCTGTTAGGTTTAGCTTTAAGGTGACTCGTTCTGTTTTTTTAGAGGCTTTAATACGGCTATTAAAACGGTCAATATCTTCTTGATTCAGATTTAAAATTGGAATTAAACGCTTAACCGTATCATCTATATCTTCGACATCGGCTTTGCTTAGGGTTGCAGTAAAAACAGGGTAGTTATCTGCCAGTAAAATCCCATTACGATCGTAAATATAACCGCGTGCTGGTGCGATGGGTTGTAGTCGAATACGGTTTTTATCTGATGCTTCACTAAACTCTTGATGATGAAAAATCTGCAGATAAGCATAGCGTGCAACCAGAAGGCACATAAAAAATGAAACAATACCAATCGCAAAAAAGACACGACTACGAAAGATGCGTTTTTCTTGTTGGACATTTTTTAGAGGAAACTGCTGCTTCATACGTCGTCGGCTTTAGTACTTAAAGATGGGTGAATTTAGGGGTCAAACATTTTACCCTAGATTGAGTCTTAAAAATTAAAAAACACAAATAACTCATCAAAATATATTTTAACTCAGTCTCTGCAACAAATTTGTTATGCCTTATGCAGGACCGTTGACATTTCACCTGAAAAATACGCATCGTTGTAAACATTGAGGAATTGTCAGCAGAGCCTGTATGGATTTGACCTTAGCGACATTAAATTTATAGCGTTTTGTATATGAGTGCTAAAATAATTCTGTTAAAGTCGAGCCTTAAGGATAAATAGATTCGACCTAAGTTAAGATTAGGGATAATGGAGAAAATAATGAAAAAAATCTTTCCCTTATTAATGTTAGTAGCTGTCGGAAATTTCGCGCATGCTGATGTTAAAGATTATTTGCCAGATATGAAGGGAATTTTACCAGAGGCAAAGTTTAAGCCTGAAGATGCTTCTAAATGGAATATCGGTGCGGGTGTAACGCAACAGATGGTCCATGCGAATGGTGAGTGGGTAAATCCTTATGGAATTGCGTATACTAAATTAGGTGTTTTTTATAATGGCGACCATGAGTTTGCAGGTCAAGTCGGCTATAGAATTCCTGTAGTATTAAATGGTAAAGATAAAAATGGATTCTATGTTGGGGTCTATGGCGGAACACTTAAAAGTAAAAAAGTGGACGGAAGTGATGAAGTTCAATATGGTGGTGGTGCCGATTTATCTTATGTTTTATTGAATAAAGAGCGTATAAGTACATTTAGTGTGGGGATGGGTGCAGGTAGTGAGCTTCATAATAAAAATGGAGATATGGTCCTGGAAACTCGTCCACAAATACAATTTGCTTATACCTTAAGTGTCGGGTTCTAAAGTTTTTATGATTTTATCCATATCCTTCGACCGCAAATAGAAATAAATACGAGAGTCATGCATGTTGGAATACGTTAATGGTTTGTGGCACGCTTTTACAGCTCGACCTGATCATCTTGCCATTTTAAGTATCATCCCAGTGACGGCCTTTGTAACGTGGGCACACGTTTGGATGGCACTGAAAATGGTATTTTATCCAATCACGTTCTGGGGGTTCCATATTGGTCCCTTACCCGTGGGTTGGCAAGGGATTGTGCCACGCAAAGCTGGGCGAATTTCAGGCATCATCACAGACAATACATTATCCAAACTGGGTTCTTTGCGTGAATTTTTAGATGCAATGGATCCTGAAGATATGGCTCGGATTATCGGTGAACAAGTCGGTTTTGAGCTTGAACATTTGATTGATGAGGTGATGTTAGATCGTAATGCTGTTTTGTGGGAAAACTTACCTTATTCGATTAAACGTCGAATTTATGGTCAAGCGCATAAACAATTGCCGGGTGTCTTAAGAGAACTCGTGACCGAACTGACCATGAACGTCGAGTCACTGGTCAACATGCGGGATATGGTCGTTACTCAAATGGAAGGCGATCGCCGTTTGATGGTCCGTATGTTTTTAAAAGTTGGGCAAAAAGAAATTAACTTTATTTGGCATATTAGTGCTGTAATCGGGAGTTTCTTTGGTATTTTCCAAATGTTTGTTTATGTCTTTGTACCACAACATTGGACGGTACCTTTCTTTGCAGCCGTTTGGGGCTTTTTAACCAACTGGATTGCAATCTGGATGGTTTTCAATCCAGTAGAGCCACATTACGTACGCTATCCACAATTTTTTGAACGTACAAAAGATCGAAAATTTCCATGGATTAAACCTGTTATTCCAAGAATTGGCACTTATAATGTTCAAGGTGCGTTTATGAAACGCCAAGAAGAAGTGTCAGATGTTTTTGCAAGTGTCGTGACTGAAGATTTGATTACGTTAAAATCAATCATGACTGAAATGATGTATGGTCCTAAGAAAGAAAAAACCCGTCGTATTGTAAAGCGTCATATTAACGAAATTATGGAAACTCCATTGGTTCGGACCTCTTTACAATTGTCTTTAGGACTAAAAGAGTATGCAAAACTCAAGACAGACTTGATTGATCGGTCAATTGAAATTACGATGGTGCCTGTTTGCGACCCTGCGTTTAATGCGAGCCGTGCACAGAAAATTTTTCAGATGTTTAAAGAGCGGATTAGAGAGTTAACCCCAAAAGAGTTTCAAAACCTGTTACGTCCTGCATTTCAGGAAGACGAATGGATTTTGATTGTACTTGGTGGTGTGACTGGATTTTTTGCTGGTCTAATACATTTATTTGTGGCTTTCTTATAAATTTGATGCCATTACGATGATAAGTTTTAATTTGTCATGGCAAACGGTATCATACATATTGTTTTAAATGAGGATGTTTTTTTATGCGCATTATATTACTCGGACCACCTGGAGCAGGTAAAGGTACACAAGCTCAGTTGATCTGTAAGCGCTACAATGTCCCACAAATTTCAACCGGTGATATGCTCCGTGCTGCAATTCGTGAAGGTACTGAATTAGGTCTTAAAGCTAAAAGTGTAATGGAATCAGGTGGTTTAGTATCTGATGAGCTTATTATCGGTTTAGTGAAAGAACGTATTGCACAACCTGATTGTGTAAATGGTTGTATTTTCGATGGTTTCCCACGTACGATTCCTCAAGCTGAGGCTTTAGAGAACGAAGGGATTAGCATTGACCATGTAATCGAAATTGAAGTACCAGACGAAGAAATCGTAAAACGTCTTTCTGGTCGTCGTCAGCACCCAGCATCTGGTCGTGTTTATCACACGATTTATAACCCACCGAAAGTGGAAGGTAAAGATGATGAAACTGGCGAAGATCTTGTGCAACGTCCAGATGACGAAGAAGCAACGATTCGTAAGCGTTTAGGCTCTTATCATAATGAAACTGAACAGCTTGTTGGTTTCTATCAAGGACGTGCAGCTTCTGGGGAAAATGCACCGACTTATAATAAATTGAACGGTTTACGTCCAATAGAAGATGTTCAAAAAGATTTATTTGCGATTTTAGATAAATAAGACCGCATTCAAAGCATTTTTTTAAGCTTTGACAATAACAGAGACCTGATTCATATTAGGTCTCTTTTTTTTTTGCAAGAGTGGCGTAGAGAGTGAAGTTTGTATTAATTGCCTTGGTCATTTTGAGTATATTGCTTCTTTTGGGCTTATTGTATATGAGCTTTAAATTGTTACGCAAAGCACAAAAAGAAGAGCTTCAGCAACGCCGTCAAATGAGAAAATCAGGCAATTACCAAGTGCATCCACAGGTGGCTGAAGAGTGGAAACGGCTTGAAAAGTTAAAGAAAGATTTGGAAAATAAAAAGTAAAATAATCAGGGAGATTAATGCTGAGGATAAATTAATCCTTATCTATCATCGAGCTTCATTATTCCAAATTGATGAATTTGTATGATTGAGATGTGCAAGCAATTAATTCTAAGGGTTTTGTTTATCCATCTACATGCTAAATTCACAGCATTCATATTATAAGAAGACTGTCCAAATGAAATTGATTGCCATAGCAGCACATCGTAGCGAATATTTAGAGCCTATTTATTTTTCAAAGGGGACTTTGCTCAACATAGGCGAAAAGTATCAAGGCTCGGAGAATTGGGACAATTGGTATTTCTGCACAGTCGACAGTGGATTAGAGGGGTGGGTTCCTACTCAAATCATTGAATGGATCAATAAGCATCAAGGCTATGCAATCGCAGATTACACAGCGAAAGAACTCAATGTAGATCATGGCGATCTATTGGTTGGAGAAGAACAACTAAATGGCTGGATTTGGTGTAGCAGATTATCTGATGAGCAGTCTGGTTGGGTGCCCTTAGAGGTGTTAAGTCAGATTTGATTGAGGGCTATTTTAAGATTCTATCTATTTCTTTAGTAAATAACTACCTCAGAAAAATGACAAAGCATAATCTTGATTAAATGATGACTATGTTTTGTCAAAATCTCTCATTTATTCGCTACTTTGTTCTGACTTCGCGTGCAGCACCAAACTCATATTTATCAGGCCAATTACAAACATCTGACACAATACATTCATTGCATTTGGGTTTACGTGCAATACAGCAATAGCGGCCATGTAAAATTAACCAATGATGCGAGTCAATAATAAATTCTTTTGGAATCACTTTAATTAAACGATGTTCGACCTCAAGGACGTTTTTCCCTACAGCCAGTCCAGTACGATTGCCAAGACGGAAGATATGCGTATCTACAGCCATTGTAGGCTGACCAAAGGCGGTATTCAGCACAACATTGGCAGTCTTACGACCTACGCCAGGTAAGGCTTCTAAATCAGCACGATTGTCTGGAACTTGGCTATTGTGCTTCTCAATCAGAATCTTACAAGCTTTAATCACATTTTCAGCTTTGGCATTATATAAACCAATGGTTTTAATATATTGCTTTAAACCGTCTACACCCAATGCATAAATTTGTTCAGGAGTATTGGCGACAGGGAATAACTTATCAGTGGCTTTGTTGACACTTACATCTGTGGCTTGAGCCGATAAGGTAACAGCGACAAGCAACTCAAATGGGTTTGAGTAATTGAGTTCTGTTTTAGGATTTGGGCGTTGCTCACGTAATCGTTCAAAGAAAATCTGAATCTGCTTTTTGGTCATATTCTTTACAGTCATGATGCATCCTCTTGCAAAACAGATAACTGTTGAATCAATTCATTTAATTGATGTTGCTTATTTTCATCTGCTCGAACACTCAATTGTTTCTCTAGTTTTTTAATTTGAGTCCGCAGCTTAGCCAATTCAATGGTGGTTTTCGCATCTGTAACAATTGGATTTTTTATTGTGGGCTGATTGATTTCAATTGTAGGTAAAGCCTGACTCTGTTGTGTTATCTGCGCAAAGAGTTCAGTGTCGATTTCTGCACGAACCACAGGACCTTTACGATGGATGCGTTGTTTTTCTTCACGTTGAATATGTGCATAGTAACGACCACGTAAGTCATTTTGTTCTAAAAGACGTTGTTGTTCATTTGGAATAGGCTGAATGTCTTCAACTAAATCAATGCAATCTACTGGACAGGGAGCAATGCATAGTTCACACCCAGTGCATAGATCTGTAAGTACGGTATGCATCAGTTTACCAGAACCAATAATGGCATCTACAGGGCAAGCACTGATGCATTTGGTACAACCAATACATTCATCTTCACGAATAATGGCTTTCATGCGTTGTGGACGGCCATCGCTTTGAATTGGCCAGACACTTGGTTCAGCAATGAGTTTATTACGATTGAGTATATCCGCAAGCGCATCTGCAACAGGTTGCCCACCTGGCACACATTTATTGGCTTCTTCGCCTTTTTCTACAATAGATTTTGCATAAGGTAGACACCCATCACGGTGACCACAGAGTCCACATTGTGTTTGTGGCAAAATGGCATCTATTTGCTGAATGAAGGAAAGCGATGAATTCATGTGAATAAAACTTTAAAGAAAAATGAACAAATGCTTGGTAAAAGCGAAGAATATTTTGCAATTTTAGCATGTTTTGTAGTGAAAATCTTTGCTCTAATTTGGCGCTAAAAATGCGCTAATTTAGATCAAAATATCGAATATTTTTTGGTTAAAAACGCCAACAAATTGACATTTTATTTGGGGTTGATTAGAAATTATCATATTGAATTTAAATATTATTTGAAAAAACATTTGAAAAAAGGTTGTGGATTATATACAAAAGGGATTAAATACTTTGCGCCAAAATTTATCATTTTATTAAAAGGGTTGACCTTTTTTGTATCATTTTCTGCTGAGGAATGAGCGTTGAAATATAATAGCCTGAATGACTTTTTAAATTACGTTAAAGCACGTGATCCAAATCAACCAGAGTTTTTACAAGCTGTGGAAGAAGTTATGACCAGTTTGTGGCCATTTATTGAGAAAAACCCAGAGTATGCTGAGCACGGTTTGCTTGAACGTCTTGTTGAGCCAGAACGAGCGATTCAATTCCGTGTTTCATGGGTAGATGACAAGGGTCAAACTCAAGTTAACCGTGCTTTTCGTGTTCAATATAATTCTGCTATTGGTCCATTTAAAGGCGGCATGCGGTTTCACCCATCTGTAAATCTCTCTATTTTAAAATTTTTAGGTTTTGAGCAGACGTTTAAAAATGCGTTGACCACACTGCCTATGGGTGGTGGTAAAGGTGGTTCTGATTTCGATCCTAAAGGCAAATCAGACGGCGAGATCATGCGTTTTTGCCAAGCATTAATCATCGAACTTTACCGTCACCTTGGTTCTAATACTGATATTCCAGCAGGGGATATTGGTGTGGGTGGTCGTGAAGTAGGTTACATGGCGGGTATGATGAAAAAGCTCAGTAATGACACTTCATGTGTATTTACGGGTAAAGGGTCATCATTCGGTGGTTCTTTGGCTCGCCCAGAAGCAACAGGTTTTGGTACAGTTTATTTTGCTGAAGAAATGCTAAAAACTCGTGGTGAAAGCTTTAAAGATAAAATTGTGGTGATTTCAGGTTCGGGCAATGTAGCGCAGTTTGCTGCAGAAAAAGCCATGTACTTAGGTGCGAAAGTGGTTTCATTGTCAGACTCAAATGGTACGGTACATGTAAAAAATGGCTTTACCAATGAGCTTCTTGCTGAAGTAATGGAACTTAAAAACGTAAAACGTGGACGTATTTCTGAATTTGCTTCAAAACACGGTTTTGAATATTTAGAAGGTCAACGCCCTTGGTCAATTCAGTGTGATATTGCATTGCCATGCGCAACTCAAAATGAATTAAATGAAGAAGATGCAGATGTACTGCTTGCCAATGGTGTAATCTGTGTTGCAGAAGGTGCCAATATGCCTTCAACACTAGAAGCTGTTGAAAAATTTGTAGAAGCAAAAATTCTTTATGCACCTGGTAAGGCGTCTAATGCAGGTGGTGTGGCCACTTCTGGTCTTGAAATGTCACAAAACTCGATTCGTTTGGGGTGGACATTTGAAGAAGTGGATGAGCGCCTACATGCAATTATGAAAGAAATTCATCGTAACTGTGTGAAATACGGTACTCAAGCTGATGGCACAGTGAACTATGTAAATGGTGCAAATATTGCTGGTTTTGTTAAAGTTGCCGATGCAATGTTAGCGCAAGGCGTGTTCTAATCTCAGTTTGATTTTGAACTTAAAACCGATGCTTTTGCATCGGTTTTTTATTTGAGTAATTTGAAAAACAGCAACAAGCTTATTTGCTCGGAATGGTTTCAACAATTGAGTCGAGTTCATATTGGTATTGAGACTGATCAGCTGCAGGATTGGCAATTTCTGTGCGTTTGACCTTAATAATTTGAGTAGACTTTGAATTATGGGTAAAGCCATCAATAGAGTCATAAAAATAACTCGCTTCTTTCTCGCTATAATTTTTTTGACCAGTTTCGCTCAAGGTTAATTCACGGACTAAAAGACAAGTTTGTGGTGCGACACCAGTACAAGGTCGAGTTTCAGGACTGACCTCTAAAAAAATAATTTGTGGTTGAGCTGCTGTATTTGAAACTTGGGTTTCTATAGGCGTTGGTGTTGTAGGAACTTTTTGAGTTGTAGATTCTTGGCTACATGTCATGACGAGCAACGGTAAGATTAATGCAACGCTTAATTTGTGATTCATGATTTTACCTTTATCGATCTTGCTGTATTAAAAATGAGCTTTGCTGCAATCACTATGGATTGTTAAGTTTCTATTATTGAGTGTATATATTCACTGCTTTTTTTAATTATTGTTCAATATTAGATGTTCTGCATCGATTAAAATAAAGATGCAAAGTTTAAGATAGAAATATTTTGATTATTTGGCTGGAAAAGCATAAAACTGATTTAAATCTAGGTGTTTATAAATAGTTAAACTAAGAAAAGCTGAAGTTGAACTTCAGCTTTTCTATACAATTATTTTACAGTTTCACGTTCGATAATCATGTCTTGTACATAAGCGTATTTAGACTGATCAGCAGCTGGGTTTTTAATCTCATAACGTTTTACACGAACCACTTGGCGCTCAGCAGGGCTATGCGTAAAGCCTTCGATTTGGTCATAGAAATATGTCCAATCTTTATCTACTTGGGTTTTTACACCATTGTCAGCATATTTGATTTCGCGTACTTGTAAGCACTGCATTTTTCTTACACCAGCAGAACATTCTTTAGTTTCTGGGCTGATTTCTAAGAAAATTGTTTCACCTTGGCTTTGGTATTTAGTTTCAGGTGTCATTTTACCTGTAAATACAACTTTACCACCTGTCGCGTTTACCAAAGTAAGCGTTGGGCTTTCAGTGTTTGCTGTGTCGAGTACAAATGCTGTTTTATTTGATTGGAACAATGCCGCAGCAAAACTTTCTTGTTTCATTAATTCAGGAGAACACATCATATTGGTTGATGCGATATTGCCAGTAACCAATAAACCGTTTTCAACTTTTGCACTGGTCATTAGTCGGTTACAGCCAGTCGCAACACTTAAACGTTGGTCTGCAAAATTAAGTACGATGGGTTGTTTGGTATCTGCTGGTTGATAAGACCATTGATAAGCATTTAATGTTTGCTCTGCATTACCTTGTTGTTGTAATACTTTCACAGCGGTATCACCCAATTTTTGAATATCGCCAGATTGGCAAGCCGCTAGGGCTAAAGGAAGTACAGCTAATGCTAAATATTTGAATTTCATATTCTATTCACGTTTTAAAAAACTATGCATAGGATAAACCATGAAACACTAAAAGATATGGATACAATTTATTAATTCGGTTTCAATATGTATCCATATAACTAAAAGTTAAACAATAATTAACAAATTGTTATCATTTGTGCTGAATTATGATCAATTGAATCATTTAGTCAAAACGATAAATATCCATACCTAGCGCGCCCATCGAAAAACTACTGTGCACAATACTAAAGCGATGGCCAGTACCCATTGCAAAGAAAAGAGGCGCAAAGTGTTCAAGTGTTGGGTGGTTTTTCTGTAGATAAGGAATGCTATCCCATTCCAATACAGCATCATAATTACTATGGTTGAGTTTGCTCACCACATAATTTCTAAATGTAGATGCCCATTCAGGGACATTTTCATCTTTGCCGTTCCATGACAATTCTCTTAAATTGTGAGTGATGCTGCCTGAACCAATCAATAAAATTTGTTTTTCACGGAGTGGGGCAAGTGCTTGACCAATTTGGTAGATTTGATCAGCATCCATATTCATCGGTAAAGAAATTTCAATGACTGGAATATCTGCCTCAGGGTACATATGTAATAAAGGCATCCATACACCATGATCACGAGGTCGAGTACTATTTGCATGTGCAGGAAGATGAGCTTCAGCCAAGAGATGTAGAATTTCTTCCGCCAATTCAGGATTTCCTGGTGCGGGATAGCGAATCTCATACAGCGCTTGAGGAAAACCACGAAAGTCATGCCATGTTTCAGGGCGTACACCTGTATTGACTTCTAAAGCCTCACTTTCCCAGTGGGCAGACATCACCACGATGGCTTGTGGTTTTGGCAAATTTAGACCAAGACGATGTAGTGCAGGACCGACTTGTTCAGGATCTAGCGCAAGCATGGGAGAGCCATGTGAAATGAATAAACCTGGGAGTGTTTGTAAGTTCATATCTTTGTGCCTAAATGATCATTAAATACAGCGTGAATTGCCCATTCTAGCTAAAATGTATGCTCTCAATAAGCCTTTTATTTCAACAGACTGTTTCATCAATGCAACTTTTGCCCAATTACATGACTAGCCTGCACGATGATACGGATGATTATGGTTAATACTCATCGCACGATAAAGTTGTTCAATCAGCATAACCCGAACCAATGGATGGGGCAGAGTTAGTTTTGACAGTGACCAGTGCCAAGCAGCAGCTTTTCGCACGGCTTCAGAATGCCCATCTGGTCCGCCAATGGCCAGTGCAACATCATAACCTTCAAGCATCCAACCTTTCATGGTTTCAGCCAGTTTTTCAGTACTAAATTCACGTCCGCCTACTTCAAGTGCAATCAATACTTCATTGTGTTTCAATTGGCTGAGAATACTATCGCCCTCAATTTGGCGGTATTTTAAAATATCTGCTTCGGAATCATTTTTGCCACGCTTTGCCATCGGGAGTTCAATAATTTGCGTCTGTACAAAAGGTTGGATTCTTTTGAAGTAATCCTCAAAACCAGTTAATACCCAAGCAGGCATTTTTTGACCAATGGTCAGAATACGGATTTTCATATTAACAATTTCTAACGTGGTAATTGCATCATTATAGCGTGATATTGGTTATTCTCAGGTGTACAACAAGAACTGAATGTCTAATTGCTGTTTTTTTAAATTATAGCTATACCAACACGCTTTTAAATTGGATTTATACATGCAAATAGCTTATCCAAATTTTTTAAATTTAAACTATCTTTTTATTATATTGCTCAGCTGTGGGCTTTCAACATGGAGTGTCGCAGCAGAACAACGCTATGATCAGCAAGCTGAACCTGATCGTTTAAACAGTTATTTACAACAAGTGATTCACCCCCAAGCGTTTCGAAATTATCAAAATATTCAAGAGCTCGATCGAGTTGCGGCATTCATTAAACAACAACTTGAACAGTTTGCGATTCCTTGTGAATACCAGCCTTATCAAGTCAAAGGCAAAACCTATCGAAATGTAATCTGTCACTTACAAATGGGTCATGCCAAAAAAGTGATTGTTGGTGCACATTATGATGTTTATGGGAATTTCAAAGGTGCTGATGATAATGCTTCTGGTGTGGTGGGGCTAATAGAGATTGCGCGAATTTTAGCAGCCAATAAGGCCAGTCTTAAACAGAATGTTGATTTTGTCTTTTATACATTGGAAGAACCTCCGTATTTCCGTACTGAACATATGGGGAGTTATATCCATGCACAATCCATTTTAAAACAAAAAGATCAAATTCAAGCGGTGTATATTTTGGAAATGATTGGATATTTTGACCATAAAAATGTTCAGGATTATCCATCGGGATTAGCTTTATTTTATCCCAAACATGGAAATTTTATTGGCGCAGTGAGTAATTTCACTTCACGTGGTTTGGGCGAAAAATATTGTGATGCCATGAAAGCGTTAAAACGCCTTGATTGTCAAAGATTGATAGCGCCATCATTTGTACAAGGCGTGGATTTCTCAGATCATTTGAATTATTGGCACTTGGATATCCCTGCTATTATGATCACAGATACGGCTTTTTTTAGAAATAAGCATTATCATACCCAAGAGGATACTGTTGAAAAACTCAATTTAAATAAGATGGCAGAAGTCATCAATGGTGTGGTGTATACAGTTTTACAAGACTGATATTTTTCAATCAGGTTATGTCATTTGCTATTTTGATCAAAGGAGAGCTTATGCAATACGGTGCAATGCAATTGCTCTCGATGTGGATTAAGGATCGGAAAATACAGAATCAATCGGTACATACCTTAGATGCTTATTTCCGAGATGTATCCAACTTTATTGATTTTTGTTATGACAAGCAGATTGAGTTAAAACAAGTCGAAGCTGCTGATTTAAGAGAGTATGTAGCTTATCGTGTCGAAAAAGACCAGCTTTCGACCAGTAGTTTACAACGGCATTTGACTTCAATTCGTCAGTTTATGAAGTGGGCCAAACAAGGTGGTTATTTAGAAATCAATGCAGCGGATGATTTTCAGATAAAGCGGCAAGCTCGACCATTACCAGGGATGATTGATATTGAAACGGTTAATCAAATCATGGATCAACCCGAACCTGAAAAGCCAACAGAAAAGCAATTGTGGTTACGAGATAAAGCCATTCTGGAATTGCTTTATTCCAGTGGCTTACGCTTGGCGGAAGTTCAAAGTTTAACCATACGAGATATTGATTTTACCCGTCATTTATTGCGTATCACGGGTAAAGGGAATAAGACTCGAATCGTACCTTTCGGCTCTAAAGCGAGAGAGAGTCTGATTGAATGGTTAAAAATCTATCGAATCTGGCAGGGGGAGTTTAGCCCTGAATCTTTGGTATTTATTACTCAACGTGGCACAAGTATTAGCCCACGTCAGATTGAAAATCGAGTCAAATACCAAGCACTACGTGCAGGGGTAAATGTTGATTTACACCCACATTTATTGCGTCACTGTTTTGCCAGTCATATGTTATCCAATAGTGGAGATCTGCGTGCAGTGCAAGAAATGCTAGGACATAGCAATTTAACCACAACACAGATTTATACCCACGTCGATTTTGACCATCTGGCACAAGTCTATGATCAAGCGCATCCAAGAGCTGCTGCATCAAAAATAAAAAATTAATTTTGAATATAAGGCTTTATTAAGCGTTGACCTTTGTATTTTGTAGCGAATAGACCTGGTGAAAAGCACAGTTGGTTTTTTAATAAAATGCATAGTGCTTAAACACATTTAGCACAGAAAAAAGTCGAATAGATAATTGTTTTTAAAAATGCTCTCATGTATATCTAGGTTTGGTATTTATTCAATACATTTCTATTGATTCAATTTTGCAGAAAAATTAGGTCTTTCAATGATCCCTGAACTTGAACAAAAATATAAGCAACTGACTGACGCTCAAAAAGAAATTTTTAAGGGCTATGGCTTACGTCAAATTAAACATTTTGTAGAATTCAGCCTCCCCAAAATTGAGGCAACCTTACCGCAAGAAGGAAAAGTATTGGGTATCAATGCTGAGGGTAAAGTTCAAGCTGTAAATACCGCAACCAATCAGACCTATTTATGGATATCAGACCAACAATGGCAAGCGGCACAAACAGTGTCTAATCATATTGATTTAAAAGAAGACTTTATTGAGATTTGGCAAGTGCTGGAGCTCAAAAATCAAGATTTGATTGATTTAAGCCATATTCATCGTGATTTTTTAGCAAGCATGGTGAAATAATGCAAAACTAAAATTGAAAATCTTGTTTTTGAATTCGATAGAGCTTCTCTTCATGTAGTGGATGGTGCTCATCAAAATCAGGATGCAGAAAGTCATGAGAAAAGCTCATTCCAATTTTTTTCATGACATTTTGCGAAGCAAGATTATGTTTAGATGTAAAGGCAACAATCTCTTGAAAATTCAGTTCTTCAAATGCAAATCTTAAACATGCTTGAGCTGCCTCAGTTGCATAGCCTTTATTCCAAAATTTTGGATCAAGCCGCCAGCCAATTTCTATACATGGTGAAAATTCAAATTTTGAGGGTTGTTGATGTAGTCCAACACACCCAATAAACTCTTGGGTTTCAATCAATTCAACTGCCCAAAGTCCCCAGCCTTTGATTTCGATTAAATATTTAATCTGATTTGCCAGTTCGTCACTTTGCTCACGATTTAAAATTTTTGGGAAAAATTGCATTACTTCAGGGTTTGCTGTGATTTTTGCAAAAGCATCGTAATCAGAAGCTTGCCATTGTCGAAGTAAAAGACGATCTGTACATAATTCATAAATCATTTTTATTGAACATCCTGATCAAAGTACTGCTTAGATAGAAAAGGGCGATAATTTTTAACGTATTTCCTCAGTCTTATTTAGCTCGATATGCAGATCTTTGTTTTACGATATAAAATTTTGCATCGCCCAAGATAACCCGCATATTGACCAGCGTTACAGCTTTGGATTTTGTATACAGTAAAGTACATGTTCAGCCAAAGCATGGTTTTTTTCTAAAGCGGGATGCATAAAGTTCTCGACATAATCCATACCAAGTCGTTGCATTACTTTTTCCGAAGCTTGATTCAGTACAGATGTGAAAGAAACAACCTGTTCTAAAGCTAATTTTTCAAATGCAAATGCCAAACATTGCTGAGCGGCTTCCGTCGCATAGCCCTGATGCCAATATTGTTGTGCAAATCGCCAACCAATTTCAACACAAGGAGAGAAAGTAAATTTTTCCGCTTGATTGGCTAGACCCACAAAACCGATAAATTGCTGATTTTCTTTTAACTCAACCGCCCAAAATCCCCAACCACATTCGGTAATTGAGTCTTGAAATCGATGTGCTAAAAGGTCACTTTCATTTTTTGACAAGGTCGCTGGAAAATACCGCATAACCTCTGGATCAGCATTTAAATCTGCAAAAGCTTCAAAATCACGAGTTTGCCATTGTCTAAGGATAAGTCTGGGTGTTTCTAATCGAACAGGGCGATTAAATGTTTTCATATTCACCTAATACGTATTTTTGAATTACAGATCTTCAAGAGGTAGCTGAAAGCTTTGTTTAATAATTTGACTTGGGACATCCGTTTTTACACTGGTAATACCATTCTTTTTGGTCAAATGTGTCGACTGAAATTTACGATAGCTTTCTAAATCAGGTACTACCACTTTTAACATCGCATCACATTCACCCAGAATAATATAACACTCCATGACTTGAGGCAGTTCTTTCATTGCTTCAATAAAGGTATCAATGGTTTCAGCATCTTGGCCTAACAACCAGATTCTTGAGAATAACATCAATTGAAAGCCAATTTTTTGTGGATCCACCACTGTTGTATAGTTTTGGATAACTTTGGCTTCTTCTAAGAGTCGAACTCGTCTTAGACATGATGAGGGCGAGAGCCCAATCTCACGAGCAAGATCATTATTTTGGATTCGACCATTGGCTTGTAAAGCACGAATGATATTTTTATCAATACGGTCTAGCTTAATTAGAATAGTCTTAGATGAAATTTTCATAAATTAGAATTTAATTTGAAAAATAATCATCATTATAGAATATTTGAAATCCTATTTTAAGCATTTTAAAAGATACTGTTTTCTTCTCGCAGTCAAACTTCAGAAAGGGAAAAGAGATGTCTGTATTTGTACTTTTTGCCTTAACGGTACTTCCGTTAATTTTCACACCAGGACCAGATATGTTATTTATCCTGTCACAAGTGATAGGTAAAGATGCGAAAGCAGGCATGATGGCGACAATCGGTATTTGTTCTGGCTATCTGGTTCATTCGATTCTGGTTGCGCTTGGAATTGCTGCAATTATTGTTTCATTCCCAGTATTGTTTGAGACGATTCGATATTTGGGGATCGCCTATTTATTGTATTTGGCATTTCATTTGATTAAATCAGTATTTAGCCAAAAGACATTACGTATTGAGCAGAAAGCAGTTTCAAATCCTATTCGCAAAGGCTTTGTTACGGCATTGTTGAATCCAAAAGGCATGTTGATCTATTTTGCGATTTTGCCACAATTTATCGATAAATCAGGCAACACTGTGTTTCAAGGCTTAGCCTTGTCAGCAATTTTTATTGCTTTGATATTCTTGGTGTATTGTGGTTTGAGCCTTTTGATTGCTCAATTGACCAAAGAGCAGCACATCAATGAACGTAAGCAAAAATGGATTGATGGTGGTTCAGGGACTTTGTTGACCATTGCAGCCGCATGGTTATTGGCAAATTAATCCAAGCAGAAACAAACGGGTGATTCTGAAAAGAAGCCCGTTTTTGTATATTTAGTATTTTGTTACAAGTTTAATGCCAAAAAGTTCACAAATTTAATCAATAAACATACTTAGAAAAATTGCTGAATCTGTCTAAAATGACAGAGTGTAGCAGTATCGATGAACGGGTGGTGTCATCCCTTTGATTGATTGATAATTTATCTTAATTCTTTTGATTATTTATACAGAATCTATACAAATAATGTTATTTATCAATATATAAATATTGTCGAAATAGTAGCCTTACGTGTCTAAGTTAAAATATTTAGAAAAAATGTGAACTGTACGTTCAAGCTTTTTTATGACTTTTTACAGCAGTTTTGCGAATTGTGACTTGACCGAAATGCCAATCACATTGCAAGATAGGACACCTAAATAATTTTAAATGAAGCGTTATTATAACTCTTCTTAACATTTACTTTTGCTAAAACAGCCGAGGATTACATGAAGGCTCTTGTTGCTGTAAAACGTGTGGTTGATGCCAACGTTAAAGTTCGCGTTAAACCGGACAATAGTGGGGTAGACCTTACTAACGTTAAAATGTCAATTAACCCATTCGATGAAATCGCAGTTGAAGAAGCGGTTCGCTTAAAAGAAAAAGGAACAGTTTCAGAAATCGTTGTTGTTTCTATTGGACCAAAAGAAGCGCAAGAACAAATTCGTTCTGCTATGGCGCTTGGTGCAGACCGCGGTATTTTAGTTGAGGCTGATGACAGTCAACTTGGCGCTTTAGAAGTTGCTAAAATCCTAAAAGCTGTTGTTGAACAAGAACAACCACAACTTGTGCTTTTAGGTAAGCAAGCAATTGATGATGACTCTAACCAAGTTGGTCAAATGTTGGGTGCTTTACTTGGCGCTGGTCAAGGTACATTTGCTTCTGTAGTAACTGTAAATGGCGATAAAGTTCAAGTAACTCGTGAAGTTGATGGTGGTTTACAAACTGTTGAGTTAAATACTCCAGCGATCATCACCACTGACTTACGTTTGAATGAGCCACGTTATGCTGCGCTTCCAAACATTATGAAAGCACGTAAAAAGCCACTTGATACGAAAACTCCTGCAGATTTCGGTGTTACAGCAACTTCTAAACTTAAAACAGTTAAAGTTGAACCACCTGCAGAGCGTAAAGCTGGTGTACAAGTGAAGTCTGTAGACGAGCTTGTTGAAAAACTTAAAAATGAAGCGAAAGTGATCTAATACAGAAGGATAAAATCATGAGTATTTTAGTTATCGCTGAGCACGACAATAAGACACTTAACGGTGCAACTTTAAACGTTGTTGCTGCGGCTCAAAAAATCGGTGGTGATATCACTGTATTGGTTGCAGGTTCTGGTGCTCAAGCAGTTGCAGACGCTGCTGCGAAAGTTGCTGGTGTAAGCAAAGTTTTGCTTGCTGATGATGCAGCTTATGCAAACCAATTGGCTGAAAACGTAGCGAAACTTGTTGCTGAATTAGGTAAAGGTTATTCACATATCCTTGCTGCTTCAACAACTACAGGTAAGAATATCTTGCCACGCGCTGCTGCACTTTTAGACTCAAGCATGATTACTGACATCATTGCTGTTGAAGGTCCTAAAACTTTCAAACGTCCAATTTATGCAGGTAATGCAATTGCTACAGTTCAATCTGACGAAGCAATTGTTCTTGCAACTGTACGTGGTACAGCTTTTGATCCTGTTGCTGCTGAAGGCGGTTCTGCTGCAGTTGAATCTGCGGCTTCTACAGGTGATGCAGGTATTTCTAAGTTCATTTCTGAAGAAATTGTGAAATCAGAACGTCCTGAATTAACTGCTGCGCGTATCGTTGTATCGGGTGGTCGTGGTGTTGGTTCTGGTGAGAACTATCATAAAGTACTTGATCCACTTGCTGACAAGCTTAGTGCTGCTCAAGGTGCTTCACGTGCTGCGGTTGATGCTGGCTTCGTTCCTAACGATATGCAAGTTGGTCAAACTGGTAAAATCGTTGCGCCTGATCTTTACATCGCTGTAGGTATTTCTGGTGCGATCCAGCACTTGGCAGGTATGAAAGATTCTAAAGTGATTGTTGCAATCAACAAAGATGAAGAAGCACCAATCAATGCTGTAGCTGACTACTGGTTAGTTGGTGATTTGAATACTGTTGTTCCTGAATTAGTTTCTAAACTTTAATTCTCGAATTAAGTTTTAAAAAATGCGCTTAGGATTTCCTAAGTGCGTTTTTTTATTTTAGAAATTTATTGAATACGTAGATGGATGGTGTGCACGGATAAATAAAGTCGTGATGGTGGGTTGTTCTCTATTCTAATAAAGAAACTCTGAGTAGCTTCTCTCATCAGCCCTTTTTATAGTGTGAATCAATTTAAAAGCTCCTTTATCGTCATTTTTTCCCATAGGGATAAGGAACCTTGCAAAACTAATATGATTCACGCTATATGATCTTTTCTTGATTTATAAAAGTGGTTTTAAACATAAGCTGTCATAAAATAAAAACAGTGATCAAAAATGCTATTTTCATTTTTTCTGATCTTAATTTTTATGTTTAAGATGCTGTATCTTGAGTGATTATTTTATCAATAAGTAATTGATGTAGGGAGATCAATGCCCTGGCTAAAAGAACAAGAGAGAATCAGTGGATAAATACCTTGAAGTCCAATTTTAAACCCGATAAGATCAAAGCATAAACACAATTAAATTTTCAATCGTATACTGGCGACATACAGAAAATTCCAGTGTAAATCAGCTGTTACAGATACAACATCGCATTTAATCCTGTAGTGGCTTTTGACCATTTTTTTAATTCTATACTTATTGGCGCGTTAGACTGGCTGATTCTGTCGTTTTAGACGCTGCGCTTTTCCATTACTGCTCAATTCCATATCATCTCACCTAGAATAGCTATAAATATGAAGTGTCCCAAATGTTACGCTGAGAATATCAATGAAGCCATGAAATGTGGTGTTTGTGGTACTCGTTTAAAACATGTTAAACAGACCAACGATTTGACAGGCAATAGCAATGTTGAATTTTCTGTACGCCGTGAAAATAAGCAAGGACAGTCAAATCCCACGCATAATATAAAACCTCGTCAGACTCCTCCGAACAATGAAACAGAAAGCAATCAGCATACATCTGTAGGTGATAAGGCGAGTGCGTTACTTGAATCATGGCAGCAGAAAGCCGCAAATACACAAAGAGAGTCTCAAAATCAGCCTAAAAAGAAAAATTTTAAAATTGTCTGGATACTTTTAGCCGTATTTATGTTTGGTCCCGCAGTGCTTGGGGTTATTTCAAGTGTGGTTATCCCTATTGTGATGTCTGTAATTGGGTCATCCAATCAAGATGACACTGCGACAACAGATGAAGCACTACCTGCAAGTGAAGAGGTGGTGTCTAACGAATACCAAGCACGTTATTTTGATATGCAAGCTTATCAAGCGCGTTTAGCACAGTATTATGACGCCAAGCATCGTTTTGCGACGAGCCTAAAAGATATTGAAAAGTTTGAACAGACCCAGTTTAGTGATTTTATTTTTGATCAAATTGAAATCACACAGCAAGGGATTTTAGTGGGTAAATTCACTGATGCGCCTGCAAGCCGAATATATATGGTTCCACAGCTTGAAAATAATCAAATTCGTGATTGGCAGTGTTATCGCGTAGCAATCAGTGATGATTTGCTGCAACACTGTGAATTGCTTCAGGCAGATCCATATAAATTATAGAAATTTACAACACTCTATATTTGGATGTGTTTAGATTTTTCTGATCAGTGGGGTTGGACTCCGTATTGCTTTGCTCATATTTTTTGCCATATCGGATTTTATATGGCAATTTTCAAGTTTGAGTTGTTTTAATCGATCCGAAATAAAACTGTTTGATGTGATTTATTTTTTACTGATAAACAAAGGGTCTGTTGACAATTCGTCTACGTTTGCGACTACGAGTGGTTTTTAGGTGATACAAGGTACGAAATATGAAATTTAGTCATTCTAAATGATGAGAAACATCGTTTCACAAGGAAACGACGTAGCGGTAAAAACCACTCTAGTCCCGAAGGGTTGTGGCTAAAATTATCTCAGCCTGTGTTATGAAACTCGAAAATAGTCTCGCTATTCTCATCGTTTCACGCCTTGCCTGTTCAATTTTAGCCTACAACGCAAGCCATTTATGAAATGTCAACAGACCCTAAAAAACAGTGAATGAAGAACACCATTGAGTATGATTGGATAGATAAAAACAGGTCAGGTTTTGAGATAAAAATACCCATTCATTTATAAATTTAGCGATGCTTGATTGACCGCCTAATCAGGTGGTTTTTTATTGTCAATAAATCGTTAAAATTGTTTAAAAATACTACAAAAAATCATGATTATAGTGTGGTCGGATAGGCACAAAATCGCTTGGTTTTATGCTATACTGTGCGACTGAATTTTAGATTTTGGCTCAACGCTTTTTGAGCTAAATTTTGACTAGCTAGATTATATAAATGAGCAGTTGCTGCTTGCACTGTTTGTAATAAGGAGTATGCATGAGCGTATCGGAAATTAGACCGATTGCCATTGAGGATGAACTAAAAAGCTCATATCTCGATTATGCCATGAGTGTTATTGTATCTCGTGCATTACCAGACGTGAGAGATGGTTTAAAACCTGTTCATCGTCGTGTGCTGTTCGCTATGCACGAGTTAGGCAACGACTATAACAAAGCCTATAAAAAATCTGCGCGTGTTGTTGGTGACGTAATCGGTAAATATCACCCACATGGTGATTCAGCTGTTTATGAAACAATTGTTCGTATGGCTCAAGATTTTAGCCTACGTTATCAATTGGTTGATGGTCAGGGTAACTTTGGTTCTGTCGATGGTGATAGCGCAGCAGCAATGCGTTATACCGAAGTCCGTATGCGTAAGCTCACCCATGAAATGTTGGCTGACTTAGAAAAAGATACAGTCGAGTGGGAAGATAACTACGATGGCTCTGAGCGTATTCCTCAGGTTATGCCAACACGTATTCCTAACTTATTGATCAATGGTGTGACAGGTATTGCTGTCGGTATGGCGACCAACATGGCGCCACACAACATGACAGAAGTAGTTAATGCATGTTTGGCTTATGCAAATAATCCGAACATCTCAATTGAAGGATTGATGGAATATATTTCTGGTCCAGATTTCCCTACAGGCGGCATTATCTATGGTAAATCAGGAATTGTAGATGCTTACCGTACAGGTAAAGGTCGTTTACATATTCGTGGTAAATACCATTTTGAAGAAGACCAAAAAACTGGTCGTACGACGATTGTTTTCACTGAAATTCCTTATCAGGTCAATAAAGCAAGAACCATTGAACGTATTGCTGAATTGGTAAAAGAGAAAAAACTTGAAGGTATTTCAGAACTTCGAGACGAATCTGATAAAGACGGGATGCGTATTGCAATTGACTTAAAGCGTGGCGAAAACGCTGAAGTTATTGTCAATAACTTATTTTTAAATACTCAACTTGAAAATTCATTCAGTATCAACATGGTTTGCCTAGACAATGGCCAACCTAAACTGATGAATTTAAAAGACATCATTGCGGCATTTATTCGTCACCGTCAAGAAGTGGTGACACGCCGTACCATGTTTGAATTACGTAAAGCGCGTGAGCGTGGTCATATCTTAGAAGGTTTGACTGTTGCTTTAGCCAATATTGATGAAATCATCGAAACCATTAAGACTTCTGCGAATCCAGCTGAAGCACGCGAGCGTTTACTTGCTGGCGAATGGGCGGGTGGAAATGTTGTTGCATTGCTAGAAAAAGCAGGCGCGATTTCAGTTCGTCCGGATGAGATCGAAGGTGAAGATCCAAGTCGTCCATTTGGTTTGGATGGTCAGCTTTATCGTTTATCTCCAGCTCAGGTTGGTGCAATTTTAGAATTACGTTTACATCGTTTAACCGGTCTTGAACAAGATAAGTTACAAGCTGAATATTCTGAAATTTTAGCTCAAATTGCTGAACTTACAGCAATTTTAAATGACTTCAATCTTTTGATGAATGTGATTCGTGAAGAACTTTCCTTGGTTCTTCAACAGTATGGCGATGCACGTAAAACGGATATTGTTGAATCACGTATTGATTTTTCTCGTGAAGATTTAATCCCAGAAGAGCAAGTTGTTTTAACTGTTTCAAAAACAGGTTATGCAAAAACTCAACCATTGTCTGATTATGCTGCACAGCGCCGTGGTGGACGTGGTAAATCTGCAACTTCGATGAAAGAAGATGATTATATTCAACATTTAATCGTGACATCGAACCATGCAACTGTATTGTGCTTTACCAATGTAGGTAAAGTTTATCGCTTAAGAGTATTTGAAGTACCTCAAGCGTCACGTGGTGCAAAAGGCCGCCCAATGGTGAACTTATTACCACTGGATGCAGAAGAGACCATTACAGCGATTCTTCCTGTAATTGATGCTCCGAAGAAATTTACCGAGCGTTTAACTGAGTTTAGAACTTTTGTCCGTGCCAACGTTGCTCAACTGCGTGAAAACACAATTATCGACTCACATTATGAAGCACTAAAAGCTGCGTTTGCAGAGCTTGGCGAAAATCCAGATGACTTATCAGATGCTTTACGTAAGCAACTCAAAGAAATTGGTATTGAGCTTTCTGCTTCTGATCTTGATGATGAATTAATTGCTGAATTTGCTGAACGTGTAGAAAGTGTGCGTAAAAACTTCTATGTATTTATGGCAACAGCATCAGGTACAGTAAAACGTGTTGAATTAGAGCAGTTTGGTAATGTTCGTTCAAATGGTTTACGTGCCATTGAGTTGAAAGAAGAAGATACTTTAATTGGTGTTGCAATTACTGATGGTGAACAGCAAATCATGTTGTTCTCAAATGAAGGTAAAGCAATCCGTTTCTCTGAAACTGATGCTCGTGTGATGGGTCGTACTGCGAAAGGTGTTCGTGGTATGCGTGTGGCATTGGCTGCGGCACAAACAGAAGAAGATGTTGAAGTTGATGTAGATTCAGATGATGAAGATACTGCAGATTCAAATACCAATGTGGTTAGCCGAATCGTTTCGTTAGTTGTTGTACCAGAAACTGGCGAAGTATTATGTGCTTCTGCAAATGGTTATGGTAAACGTACGCCAGTAGATGACTTCCCAACCAAAAAACGTGGTGGTAAAGGTGTTATTGCTATTAAAACATCTGAACGTAATGGTGAGTTAGTTGGTGCTGTTGCCATCGATGAATCTAAAGAATTGATGTTGATTTCTGATGGTGGAACGCTGGTTCGTACTCGTGCTTCTGAAGTAGCGAGAACAGGTCGTAATGCCCAAGGTGTCCGTTTGATCCGCCTAGGTAATGAAGAAGTCTTGGTCGGTGTGGTTGCAGTTGAAGCTGTCGAAGCTGATGATGAGATTATCGATCAGTTAGATGCGATCGAAGGCGAGACTGCTTTAGAGTCAGAGAGTTTAATTGATTCTGAAAAATTAGTTGATGATGAAACTGTTATGGATGAAGGTGAAACTGAGTCTGATAATACTGAATCTGACGAGTAATTTTTAGGGAAATAAGAAGAGCGCTGAGGCGCTCTTTTTTTTGTATTCTGATCAAGCTTATAAAATCTACAGTTCTGTTTAAATCTTATGAATTGAGCTAACTATACATAGCTTTTTTCTAACGAAAACCAAATAAAAAATAAATAAAAGTAAATGCGAACAAAGCTATAATCGAGTTTTTGAACATAAAATAAATGCTTAAATTGATCTACTACGTTCCAGAATCACACCTTGAAGTAACCAAACTTGCAATTTTTCAAGCAGGAGCGGGTGGTATTGGCGATTATGAACATTGTGCTTGGCAAGTGTTAGGAACAGGTCAATTTAAACCGTTAAGTGGTGCAAAGCCTTTTATAGGCGAGTTAGATCATTTGGAGCAACTGCCTGAATGGCGAGTGGAAACCATCGTTCCTGAAGATAAGGCAAAACAAGTGGGAATCGCTTTAAAAGCAAGTCATCCTTATGAAGAACCTGCTTTTGAGTTTATTCAAATGGT
Source organism: Acinetobacter sp. BIGb0196 (assembly GCF_011759595.1). Lineage (NCBI taxonomy): Bacteria > Pseudomonadati > Pseudomonadota > Gammaproteobacteria > Moraxellales > Moraxellaceae > Acinetobacter > Acinetobacter sp. BIGb0196. The sequence continues at coordinate 1,084,666 of NZ_JAAOZA010000001.1, forward strand.
TGATATTGAATAATAGTTTAAAAATCTCAACCCTCTTCTGAATAGAGAGTGGGTATTGATTGGCTAAAATTAAACTTTTTGAATAAACAAATCACGATCAAAACGGTATTGTGGGAAGAATACGCCATCTTCAGCACGTTCACCGGCACTAATCACCATGACTGGAAACTCTTTATCTCCTAGATTGAGGATCTTGCGAACCAAAGGTTCATCAAAACCTTCCATCATGCAACTGTCAAAACCATAAGCACGTAAAGCCAATACCAAGTTTTCACAAGCCAAGGCTGTCGTTTTACTGGCCCAAAGCTTTGCATCAGCTGGGTTAAACGCAGTCACAGGGAGTTGTTTATCTAAAGTGCGTGCAACTTTAAAAGCCACTTTTTTAAAGTTACCTAAAGCATTCAGATAACCTGTTTTATAGTTATATGCGATAAATTTATAATATTGTTTTACTGCTCTTGGCGCTTCAGGCATTGGGAAATGGGTTAAATTGTTTTTTGCCATTTCATCAATACGGTCAATACGTGCCACACATACAATCAGTTCTGCTGCTGTTTTTGCTGATAATTGGCTTAAACAAGCTTTGACTAATTTTTTCTTTTTCGCTTGAGACTGAACCACATAGAACGTCCAAGGCTGTAGATTTGATGAGTTTGGTGCCAATAAAGCCAAATCTAAACAAGCATCTAAAACATCGGCAGGAATTTGCTTTTCAGTGTATTTACGTACTGAGCGACGACTTTCTATGACTTTACGGAAATTTTCAATATCGATATCTTGTGGAGCGGGTTCGTAATAGCGCTTCTTGGTCATTGTATCTTGTGACATGATCTTTACCCATAATTAAATGAACTGTTTTATTGGATTCAAAATGACCAAAGCCACTGAATAATACTCATGCAGTGGCTTTGATCAGATTCACTCAATTAATTAAATTGAGAGAAATTTGGCTTACGCTTTTGCATAAATGCAGCAACGGCTTCAGCCATTTCAGGTGATTTAACGCGTTGCATAAAGATCACCGCTTCATCATCCACGCATTGAATAATCTCTTCAAGATTATGTTTCATTAACGCTTTGGTTTGCTTGATTGAAGCCAATGGAAGTGCTGCAAGGGTTTGTGCTTGATGCAAAGCGTGTCCATATACATCATCTTCAATACTATTGATTAAGCCAGCATTGAGTGCTTTTTCACTGTTAAATTTTTGCGCAGTTAACAGCAATTCAGCCGCTTTATGATATCCCGCTTGTTGAATCAACAGTTTGCTTGAAGCACCCTCTGGAGAAAGTCCTAAGCTGACAAATGGAATTTGGAACAGGGCTGTATTGTCTGCATAAACGAGGTCAGCATGTAAAAGTACTGTTACTCCGATCCCAATCGCTACACCACGTACTGCACAGATCAATGGTTTAGATAAACGTGCAGCAGATTTTAATAATACAAATGGAGGGCCATCACCTTCTTTACCTTCAAGTGGTTGTTGAATGAAAGCCATAAAGTCTTTCATATCATTACCCGCACTAAAGTCAGCATCTGCACCACGTAAGATCACCACACGAACATCACGATCTTGATCAGCTTCATCTAAGGCTTTTGCAATCCATAGATACAATTCACCATACAGTGCATTTTTTGCTTCTGGTCGATTAATTGCTAAAGTCAGTACACCATCCTCTAAATTTGCGTTTAAATGTTGATGTGGCTGTTGAATACAACTAAGTGTCATCGTACTATCCTTGCTTTAAAATTTAATTGGATTTTATGCCCTCATTATGTCGCATATTTGAAATTCTGTTGCAACTGATGAGTTCATAAAAAATTACTTTTATGACTTATAAATTTGATTATCTTGTTTATATTGGACGTTTTCAGCCCTTTCATCTCGCGCATATGCAAACCATTAAAATTGCATTACAACAAAGCCAATATGTAATTTTGGCCTTGGGTTCTGCGCAAAATGAACGGAATACTAAAAATCCTTTTCTGGCATCAGAACGGGAACAAATGATTTTGTCTAATTTTTCTGAAGCGGATCAAAAACGAATCAAATTTGTACATGTTATTGATGTTTATAATGATACTAAATGGGTAGAGCTGGTTAAGTCCTTGGTCAATGCTACTGTTTTAGAGGCCGATAAGATTGGTTTAATTGGTCACTTTAAAGATGATTCATCTTATTACTTAAAACTATTTCCAGAATGGCAAATGGTTGAACTGGATAGTTTAGTCGGCTCTATTTCTGCGACCCCGTTACGTGAAGCGTATTATCGTGGTGAAATTTATCAGGTCGAGTTTCCTTTGGGCACAGCTGAGTTTTTAGAGAAATTTCAAAAAACGGAAATTTACCAACAATTAAAGTACAAATACCAAACGCAAGACAAATCAAATCTTTAATGTTTTTTGTGTGCATTGCAATACACTGAATAGAAATATATAGAATATGAATGGAGTATTGCATGCAGTTTAAATCAGTCGCTATAAACGGGGCTTTATTGGGTAGCTTCGTTATTTCGATTTCAAGCTATGCCGCGTCTTGGACATTGACACCCAATAGTGATGTTGGATTTCATATCGACTCATTGGGTATGAACATTGTCAAAGGGCAGTTTAAACGTGTTCAATCTTCTCTTAACTTTGATACGAGCACTCCGCAAAAGGCATCTACTGAATTTGTGATGGATGTAAATAGCCTAAGCATTAATAAATCTTCCTTGAAAAACATGATTATGGGTGAAGACTTATTTTATGCTGCTAAATATCCGTCCGCTTCTTTTAAAAGTACCGCATTTAAACCGCTTGCTAATAATAAATATCTAATTTCAGGTAATTTAACCTTGCGTAATGTCACTAAGCCTGTAACTTTTAATGCGACAATTAAACCCAATCTAAATAATCCAAAATTGCTGGATTTTAGTTCTACTACAGTCATAAAGCGTAGTGATTTCGGAATGAAAAAAGCTGTGGGTGGCGTTGGAGAAAAAGTGAATATCCAAGTGTCTGGGCAGTGGAAAGCACAATAGAAAATATCAGACCTAGAAAAGATCAAAGATAGAAAAGATCAGGGTGCGTTATTTTTTTTAATCTCATCGTTATTTCGAGCCTGTTTTTTGAGTCTAATATTTTAGATGTTCAATTAAAAAATCAATGAATAAGCGGATGTGTCGTTGTTCATATTTATTCTTAGGATAAAGCAGGGAAAATTGTCGTTGAGTACCTGAATATTGTTGTAGGACTTCGACCAGCTTTCCTTGTTTTAAATCATTTTCAATAATAAAACGACAGGTTTGCAACAGGCCACCACCATGTTGAGCTAAGGTAATGGTCGCTAAAATATCTTCACTGCAATTCAAGTGTCCTTGCGTTTGAATCTCTACAACTTCATTTTCAATGAGCATAGACCAAGGCACTTCTTTTCCTGTGCTAGGTAAGATAAATTGAATACATTGATGATGCTGTAAATCGGCAATCTCAGTAGGTGTGCCATGTTTCTTTAAGTATTCAGGAGAGGCGACAATCAGCAAGTCGGCTTTTTCTAAACAACGAGCAATTAAATTGGATTCAGGCACGTTACGGCCCCGAATTGCAAGATCAAAACCTTCCGTAATGAAATCTACATTTTTATTGGTGAGCTGTATATCCAAGTTAATTTCAGGGTAAAGCTGCTGAAATTTAGGTAAGAGAGGTAGGACTCTAAAGTGTCCAAAAGGTGTTGGTAAACTCATCCGGATCATTCCAGAAGGTTGAGCTGATTTATTTTTTAATCTTAATTCGACCTCAGCAATTTGTTTGAGTGCCTGCTGACATTCTAAGAAATATTCCTCACCCGCTTGGGTTAAACGAACATTGCGTGTTGTTCGATTAAACAGTTGAATTCCTAAGCGACCTTCTAAACGAGCAATTGATCGACTTACCGCTGCGGGTGTCAAACCAGCTTGATAGGCAGCCTTGGAAAAACTTCGCTGTTCTGCAACGAGACAAAATATTTCAACACTACTCAACATTGTTCGTTTTAATGTTGTGTTCATTATATACACCATGTAATAACTGAATTGATATTATGAGTATTTATTGTTCACGATGTTAAGAATAGCATGAAGTTAAAGCCACTTAAGGAATAAGTAGATGCAACTTTTTTACACAGCGGGTGCATGTTCACTTGACCCTCATATCGTATTACAAGAAATTAACCAAGATTTTAATTTAGTAAATGTTTCTTTTAAAAATCATCAGACGGAACAAGGTCAGGATTTTTTGAAAATTAACCCGAAAGGCCAAGTGCCATTTTTAATCAGTGATGATGACTTGCATTTGAGTGAGGGTGCGATCATTAGCCAGTATTTGGCTGAGACTGCTAAACGTAGTGATTTATTACCTACATTTGGCGATTTAAAGCGCTATAAAGTATTGGAGTGGATGAACTACATTAGTTCGGAATTACATAAATCGTATGCACCATTTTTTCAAAAAGGGTTTGATGATACGAGTAAAAATATTTTCAAAGAGAAATTATTAAAACAATACACATGGGTAGATGAGCAAATTCATGATTCAGAAAATCTGTTGGGGCAAGGATTTACCATTGCAGAGATTTACTTATTTGTTGTGACTCGTTGGGCAACATTTATCAATTTGGACTTAAGTCATTTGAAATCTTTACAAGCTTTTATGGAGCAAATGCAACAACATCCATCTGTACAAAAAGCAATGAAAGCTGAAGGTCTTCTTTAGGAGAAACATCCATGCCATATATTCTAATTCAAGTGACAGATGAAGGGGTGACTCAAGCGCAAAAGAAGCAATTGATTCAAGGTGCAACTGAGTTGTTGGTGAATGTGTTGAATAAGGATCCTGCAAAAACATTTGTAGTGATTGATGAAGTGCATACCGACAATTGGGGGGTGGCAGGGCAAACTGTAACAGATATACGCCAAAAATCATAAAGACAATGGAGAGTATATTATGGCTAAAACATTAGAGGATATACAGCAACTTATTCAATTGTATTTTGACGGTTTATACAACTGTGATATTGCTAAATTGCAGCAAATTTTTCACGCTAAAGCATGTTATGTTTCTGCAGTTGAAGAGCCACTGGTTATTTTAACGATGTCTGAATATTTTGCTATTGTTGAAAAGCGCATTTCTCCTTCATCTTTAAAGCAAGTAAGAAAAGATAAAATTTGTTCCATTCAAATACTGAGTGAAACTACCGCAGTTGTAAGCTTGGAATGTGTCATTGAACCAAAGTATTTTTATGATGTTTTAACATTGGTTTTTAATGAAAATCGCTGGTGGATTATTTCTAAAGTTTTTCATTATAAATTATTAAAATAAGATACTTTAATTTGGGTCGAGTCGTAGCTGCTATAAAGCTTAATCCAAAATAGATTGAGTATTACTAATTAAATCCAATGTGAGTTTTTCCAGTTGTTTAGATTGTTGTTTCCAATGATGCCAATATAGATGTAAATCAGTTCTTGCTTTGGGCATGATTTCAAGTAATTGTCCTGTTGCTAATTCTTTTTGAATTTGCATTTTAGGCACCATGCCATAACCTAAATCGAGCAAAATTGCATCCACAAAAGATGTTGCAGAAGGAATAAAGTGGCATGGATAACTGTTTGGCATCAAGCCAAAAACGTGTTGTAAAACTTCGGCATGTACATGGTCTTTATCATTAAAAATAACAGCAGGGATATGCCGTAACGTTTCACGTTGAATGCCATGCTGAAAGTAAGTGTGGATAAAATTCGGTGTAGCAACCATCCTATAAGTCATTTTACCTAAATGAATCGCCTCACAGCCTTTCATTGGTTTCGATTCGGTCGAGATACAGGCATTGACCAATCCCGCTTCAAGAAGGTGATGGGTTTGGGTTTGATCATCAATTTTTAAGTCTATAACAATTTTTTCTGTGAGTAAGGTGTGTTGAATTGTGGGTAATAGCCACGTCACCAATGAATCGGCATTAGCCGCGATATTTAATTTAAAAAATTGTGATTGCGAGCTTTGCCCTTGAAGATTTTGAATTAAATTTTGTTCCATCAAACGATGATGTTGCAGGAAAAGTAACACTTCCTGACCTGCTAGAGTGACTTTACATGGTCTTTCTCGAATAATCAGCACTTGCCCAAGTTGTTTTTCCAAAGTTTGCAAACGTAGTGTTACCGCTGATGCTGTGATATTCAAACGAATAGCAGCTTGTTCAAAGCTACCAGTTTCGGCAACCGCTAGAAATGCTTCACTATGCTTACTTTGTAACATGCGGATCCTCTAAAAATTAGGCATTTTTTATATAAAAATATGAGTTATTTTAAAAATACCCTCATTACGAATAGCTAAGAAAAACTTAGCTAAGATGATATTTATTTAGAAATACTCATTTAAAGAGATAAGTTTGGATAATAGCACAGTCCATTCAAAACTTTAAAAGTGTAGTTTTAAAATGTTGCAAAGTTATATGCAGGGGTTGGCTGTTGGGTTTAGCTTGATTATTGCAATTGGCGCTCAAAATGCTTTTGTACTCAAACAAGGTTTAAAAAAGCAACATGTATTTTGGGTTTGTGTGGTCTGTGCCGCATCTGACTCGATTTTAATTTTATTGGGTGTACTGGGATTTTCTAAAGTCATTCAAACGCATCCAGAGTTTGTCGATTGGGCAAAATATTTTGGAGCAACGTTTTTATTGGTCTATGGGGCGCAACATTTTCTACAAGCTTTTAGAACATCGACAGGTTTAAAACCGAGTGAAAAAAATGAATCCAAGCTTATGAAAATGCTTCTGATTTGTTTAGCTTTAACTTGGCTTAATCCACATGTTTATTTGGATACAGTGGTTTTAATTGGTTCTATATCGACAAAGTTTGAAACTACCGCACTTTATTTTGCGATTGGTGCAGTAACAGCATCGTGGTTATTCTTCTTTAGCTTAGGTTTTGGTGCGCGCTTTTTACTCCCGGTTTTTCAAAATCAACGCGCATGGCAAATATTAGATTTTATCATTGCATTGGTTATGTGGGGAATTGCAATCTCTTTGCTGCTTTGATTGGCATTGTTGGATCAAGTCAGAGTAATGATCTTTTTATGAGGAAAGAGGGAACAATCTATATCGGGCTTGAGGATGTTCTCAATAAGAACATTTAAAGTCCCTGACTCGTTTAAAGTCATGTTAACTTTAGAGCGAGTAGGGACTTTTGCAGTTAAGCTTTTTGTAGTGCTTTTAAGTCTTCTAAAACTTGTTCAGCATGTCCAGCCGCTTTAACTTTACGATACTCTTTAACCAGTTTGCCTTGATGATAAATAAATGTTGAGCGCTCAATCCCCATCACTTGTTTACCATACATATTTTTTTCTTTAATCACATCAAAGTGTTTACATAATACTTCTTCTTTGTCACTGATCAGATTAATGGTCAATGCTTGCTTCTCCGTAAAGTTTTGATGTGCTTTTACAGAGTCACGAGATACACCAATGATGGTGGTATTTAAAGCATCAAATTGATCTTTTATACAAGAGAAACCAACCGCTTGAGTGGTACAGCCAGGTGTAGAATCTTTTGGATAAAAATATAAAACTAACCAATCTGTAGAGAGCTCGGTGAGGGTGATTTCACCCGTAGTCGTTGGGAATTTCTGATTTGGAAGTTGTATTTGTTCAGTCATTATTTATCCTTAAATGCTGTTGTGTTTAAGTTCAAGTGCTAAAAAGGCATAATTTTCATGATAGAGAATATCACCTTTATTCAGTAAAAGCGGCTTTTTAAAAATTGGACCATCTATCAGTGTGGTATGAAATTCACCAGCTTCACCACATGGATCAATCCCACGTTCGATTAATTCATCCACAAAATCAGCTGTTAAAACTCTACCCAAATCTTCAACCCGCATACCGAGGTTTAAATTAATCGTCACAATGATGCTGACAAAACCCAGTTGAATAAATTCACCTACAATGTCGAGCCGTGGTTTTTGCCATAATGGCATGCATAACTGTAATTGGCTTTGCTCACAGACAGATTGGTTCCATTGCGCATGTCCAATCAGATCAATATCACCGGTAACAAGCGCTTCTGCACCCAACTGTTTGGCTTGATTGAGAAGATTTACAAATTGATGTTCATAGTCATTCCACGTGGCTGATGCTTTAAGTATAGGTAAACCAATCAGCTCGGCTTGGGCATCAATGATATCAAGTGGCATGGCATGAGAACGAGATCTTTGTCCGTGTTCTTCTAACATGACAATGAGAGCTACGGCTTGCCCACTTTGCAAAGCGTGATATAAAGCCAGGCTACTATCTTTCCCGCCACTATATGAAGCAACAAATTTTTGTTGCTGTATCACAGTATTCCATTGGTCCTGCATATGGTTTTGTATCATCCAATTGTAAAAAGAGCCTGCATGGGCAGGCTCTTTGCAATGAGAAGAAATTATTTCTTCGCTTGTGCAGCTTTCATTGCTTCTTCAGTTAAGGTTTTTAATTTACCTGTTAACTGAGGACCAAAACATGTTTGAAGGTCTTGGTTATTTTTTTGAACGAAAGCAAGTGTTGCTGGGCTTTTCTTTTGGTTAATGGCACTTTGAATTTGCCATTTTTGATCGTTGGTTAACTTACCATCAGATTCAACAGCACAGCTACAGTATTTGCTTACTTCAGCAGACGTTAATTTACCACCTTTAGCTGTTTCTGTTTTACACACGCCAATAAGTGCAGATTTAACATTTGCGCTTTTATAGGCTTGTTGGACTGCATTTGATTCAGCAGCAAAAGCCGTAGATCCCATTAAAGCCGAAGCTGAAAATAAAGCAGAAAGAATAAGACTTGATTTTAAATTTTTCATAAACAGTACCTTGTTATTGCGGTATATAACGTGTTGGGTCTGCAATACCTGCATCCTTAAAACCTTCTTTACGAAGTCGGCAGCTATCACATTTGCCACAAGCACGTCCTTGGTCATCTGCTTGATAGCATGAAACCGTTTGACTATAGTCTACGCCATGTTCGATGCCTAAGCGTATTATATTCGCTTTGGATAAATGTAACAGAGGTGTTTCAAACTTAAGCGGTTTTCCTTCTACGCCTACTTTCGTTGCAAGACGAGCCATGTTAGCAAAGGCCTCGATAAACTCTGGGCGACAATCAGGATATCCTGAATAATCAACAGCATTGATACCAATCACGATTGCTTGAGCATCAAAAACTTCTGCTGCTGCAAGTGCATAAGACAAGAAAATGGTGTTACGTGCTGGAACATAAGTTACAGGAATACCATCTGTTTCATGATCAGGAACATCAATGTTAAGGTCTGTAAGCGCTGAACCACCTAAATTACCTAAATCGATATTAATCACACGATGTTCTACACCTGCACGTTGCGTTAAAGCGCGGGCTGCATCGAGTTCAGTGGTAGAGCGTTGACCATACATAAAACTTAGGGCAATACAGTCATAGTTTGCTTGAGCCCAAGCCAAACACGTCGTTGAGTCTAAGCCACCAGATAATAAGACTACGGCACGAGGGCGCATATCCAACTCTCCAAATATTAATAATTGACGATAAATTTAACGACCAGTTTCATCGTTCCAAAGCAATTTATGTAATTGCAACTGGAAGCGAACAGGGAGATGGTCTTCTAAAATCCATTGTGCTAAATCGCGTGCAAGCTGAGGCAAGCGTGCCGCACCTTTTTCCACTGCAAAAGCAGGAGAAAACCATACTGTGCTGACTTTTTGCGCTAAAGCGTATTGTTCAACTTGCTGTTTAGACCACTCATAGTCTTCACGATTACAAATCACAAATTTGATTTGATCATGTTGAGTTAAATGATCAAGATTGCTGAGTAAATTCCGTGCAACCTCACCCGAAGTTGGGGTTTTTAAATCTAAAACTTTTGAAACACGTGGGTCGACTTTAGAGACATCTAAAGCGCCGCTGGTTTCTAAAGAAACTTCACAACCTAAATCTGCCAAACGTTGCATTAAGGGTAAGGCATTGGGCTGAGCGAGCGGTTCGCCACCTGTGACACAGATATAAGGAGTTTTATAATCTAATGTTGTTTGAATTATTTGGTCAAGCGATTGGCGTTCGCCACCTTCAAAAGAATAGGTGGTATCGCAATAGGTACAGCGTAATGGGCAACCTGTTAAACGAATAAAAACAGTCGGTAAACCCGCAGTGTTGGCTTCACCTTGCAATGAATAAAAAATCTCCGTGATACGCAGCCCCGCAGACGGATCAGAAACAGGAATAGTCGAAGAACGAAGAGAATTCATGAAATTTACCACAGATTACAAAATGAAAAATCTCTACGATCACGATTGACCGTAGAGATGAGAAGCGATTGCTACGCTAGATAACTAAAATTCCACGAGGGAATATAAATTAGTCTTCGCGAAGCAATTCGTTCAAGCTTGTTTTAGCACGCGTTTTAGCATCAACTTTCTTGACAATAATTGCAGCATATAAGCTATATGTACCACATTTAGATGGTAGGCTGCCTGAAACAACGACAGATCCAGCTGGTACACGACCATAATGGATTTCACCTGTTTCACGGTCAAAAATCTTAGTCGATTGACCAATGAATACGCCCATTGAAATAACTGAGCCTTCTTCAACAATCACGCCTTCAACGATTTCAGAACGTGCACCAATAAAGCAGTTATCTTCAATGATTGTTGGGTTTGCTTGAAGTGGTTCAAGAACACCACCAATACCTACACCACCTGAAAGGTGAACATTTTTACCGATTTGAGCGCATGAACCTACAGTCGCCCATGTATCAACCATTGTGCCTTCATCTACATAAGCACCAATGTTTACATAAGAAGGCATCAATACGACATTTTTCGCTTGGAAAGAACCTTTACGCGCAACAGCAGGTGGTACAACACGCACACCAGCAGCTTTAAATTGTTCTTCAGTCCAACCAGTAAATTTAGTCTCTACTTTGTCATAGAAACGAAGATCACATGATTCAATTGGCTTGTTATCGTTTAATTTAAAAGACAATAAAACAGCTTTTTTCAACCATTGGTGAACAATCCATTCACCGTCAATTTTTTCAGCTACACGAAGTGTGCCGTTATCTAAGCCAGCAATGGCTTCTTCAACAGCTTGACGTACTTCAGCAGGACAATCTACTGCTGTAAAGTTGGCACGGTTTTCAAACGCTTGTTCAATGATCGTTGAAAGCTGAGACATGATCTTCCTTCCCAAAAAATTTTAAAAGATTCTACACCAAATTGGACTCAGATTAGATATAAAATCTAGTTTCAATCGAAAAAACTAATCTTATAATTTAAAATAAAACAACCAAATAAGTGAATTGTTAAGTTTTTATTTAATTTATTTCTTTTAAAAACAACAATTAATATCTAATTGTATCAAAAAATAACAAAAAGTAATCAATTTCTCTATTAATTGTGCGGAGAGAATCACATATTATCGTTTCGAGTCCAACACATTAATGATTAAAGAACAAACTCTATTTTTTGAGGAGACATAAATGAAAGTGTTAAAATTATTGGCTGTTACAGCTGCATTATCTGCTTCTGGTTTAGCAATGGCTGATGGGTCTGTTGTTGACCAAGGTTATGCATTTGAAGCAAACCAATTAATCCCTACAGGCGCTCGTCTTGAAGTCGGTACAACTGGTTACGGTGGTGCTTTACTTTGGACTGCTAACCCTTATGTTGGTTTAGCATTGGGTTATAACGGTGGTGATATTTCTTGGTCTGATGATTTAAAAATCAATGGATCTAAGTATGACTTAGACATGGACAACAAATTAGCGTATTTAAATGCTGAGATTCGTCCTTGGGGTGCAAGCCAAAATGTTTGGGCACAAGGTCTATATGTTGCTACTGGTGTAGGCTATGTAGATAATGAATATGGATTAGAGCGTCGTATTTCTCAGGGTCGTAATTTCTCTGTGAATAATACTGATTTTAATGCTGAATCAAATGTTCAGATAAAAGGTAAGCAAAAATACGATAACCAATTTGCACCATATGTAGGTTTTGGTTTTGCTCCAAAAATTAACAAGAACTTCGGTGTATTTGGTGAAGTAGGTGCATACTATACAGGTAATCCTACTGTTTCACTACAACAAGTAAGTGGCTCTGATCAACAGAATGGTAAGGGCGAGTGGTTAAGTGATGCTATCCGTGGTGAAGAAAATAAAATTTCAAATGATGACAAATATAAATGGTTACCAGTTGGTAAAGTGGGCGTAAGCTATCACTGGTAATTTATTGTTGATCATGTAATAAAAAACGAGCTCCGGCTCGTTTTTTATTTTGAGCTTGGTATTTTTGATAGCTGAATTGAATTTTTAGATGTATCAAAAGCGATAGCCAACTCGAATTCCATGTGCAAAAGCATCATTATGGCCCACTTCAGATAACGTTGAGTTTTGGACAATTGAAGTATTGGCATCTAAGTTGCTAACTTTTGCTTTATTGAATTTAAAATATTTAACCCCATAAGAAATAAAGCTCTGCGGATTGATGTTATATAAAGCACCTAAACCTAAAGCATAAAAACCATCTGAAGGATTGAGTGTTCCAGCGGGATTAGCATTGCCTGAGTCCCATGAAATATCTGTAGTGGCAATCCATTGTTGTGAAAATACATGTGCAAGCCCAAGCTTTGCAGACCATTGATCCTTGTTGTAATCAATCAGATTAAAAGGTTTGATCAGTTCAGGGTATTGTTCAGCAGCAATCTTAACCACTGCACCAAATTGTCTTGGTTGAATTTCAAAATTTTTCCAATTGACCCACCTCAAATTGCCATAAAGAATATTCGATGGAGTTAAACCTGTTTGAAGATCCAGATTGACGGATTGAGGTGTGGTGATTTGTGTTTTAGCGAAAGGAATAATACTTAAAGTTTGCTCTGCAACATCTTCAGTGATTACCGACTGATGATTGATCTTGGAACGATAGGTAATCGCAGTTTTTACTGCATACTCTGGAATTTGATAGCTTAAACCTGCAAGCCAACCATGACCTGAACTTTGTTTTAGCTGTGCATGATAGCCACTCATCGCTGAATAGTTTGCTCCAAAAACTTTGAGTTCGCCTTCAAACTGTTGATACATGCCACCAGCGTATATATTCCAATTCGCACTAGGCTGATAACCCAATAACATCGAAAGATTTTGGCTTTTAAAATTAAATTGACCAGCTTCTAAAAGCTGCTTTCCAGCATAGCTTTGCGGGCGATATTCATAACTAAGATCCACACCATAAGGCTGATCATAAATCAGCCCAAATGAAAGTTGTGGGGCAATTTGTAGTTTTGCAGCAGCATTGACAAAGTGGTAATTGTTGACAAGGTTGCCTGTTGAAAAATCTTCAACGCCGAGTTGTATGAATTGCTCATGTTGAGGGAGTTGCCCTGAAACATCTGCATAGAGCTCTGCATAAGACAATTCTACATAATGATTCGGTTCTAAAAAAGCAAGGATAGACTGGTCAGATTTCTCCATACCTGCGGCATGGCTAAAAAGAGGAACAAAACTTCCAAGGGTTAAGCCCCAAGCAATAGAATTCATTCATTCCCTCCGAAATAAATTGATCAGTGATAAAGTTAAGACTAAATTTTATACTAAAAAGGCATGCTTAAAATAAAATATTAAATAAAATCAAATAGATTAATTATTCTTAAGAGTTTGTGTTTTATTTTTAAATGATAAAAAAAGAGAGCCGTAGCTCTCTATCTTTGATCGTCATGACTATTCGATGGTTTATTTATTGACGATTTATTCCTCGATGACTTAATTTTTTTCTTAGTCATTTATCTCAAAGTTTAATCATCAGGATACGCAATTTTTTTCAATGCTTTAATATCGGCTTCCGGTGAGCAGAGTGAAATAAACTCATAGCCATAGCCACGAAGTAAATGCCCTTTACGAACCGCAATCCATGTCGTATTTAAACCAAAAATATCAGTATCGATTTGTTTTAGACGTTTATCGCGTTCTGTGTCATAAGCGACATCATTGACAATACCGACACCCATTCCCAGTTCAACATAGGTTTTGATCACATCGGCATCCAGTGCTGACATGACGATATCTACATCTAAATTGGCATCTTCAAATGCTTTATCAATTTTAGAACGTCCTGTAAAACCACCATGGTAGGTGATAATTGGAAATTCAGCCAATTTTTCTAAGGTAATCTCTTTAGGATTAAGCTTAGTCAGAGGGTGATCTTGTGGCGTAATAATACTGTGTTTCCAGTTATAGAAAGATACACTGCCCAAATTATCTTCAGTGGTTAGTGATTCAGTTGCAATACCGATATCAGCCAAACCAAGCAATAACATTTCAGAGATTTCAACAGGGCTGGCTTGTTGCAAAATCAAATGAACTTTGGGAAATGCTTTTTTAAATAAATTGACAATCGGTGGTAACACATAACGTGCTTGTGTATGTGTTGTTGCGATTGTAAGCGTACCTTCATCAACTTTATTAAAATCATCAGCAAGACGTTTAATATTGTCAGCATCAATAAGCATGCGTTCAACAATACTCAACAATGCTTGACCAGGTTCTGTCAAACCTAATAACCGTTTGCCTTTACGAACAAACAGCTGTACACCCAATTCATCTTCTAAATCTTTAATATGCTTACTGACACCAGATTGTGAAGTATAAAGTGCAGCAGAGGCTTCGGTTAAGTTGTAATTTTGACGAACTGTTTCTCGGATAATTCGTAATTGTTGAAAGTTCATGATGTTCGATACCTCAAATGTGGATGAATAGGGGTAATATTCATCCTGTCGTCGATTACGCGACTTGATTTTCAAATAGGTGAAGTGTAGATGCACTTACCCAAACTGTTTGATTTGGTCGATATTGATGTAATTTTGCTTCATCAGGATTTAAAGCAATTTCAATCAGTTGTCCTTGACGATCTTGTAACTCTGCCATGACTTTACCCGCAATCCACAACTCACGTAAGAAGGTTGCTTGAATTGTATTTTCAGTCGGTTGCGTGTGAATTTTCAATTCATTTGGGCGGGCAAAGGCAATCACTTTACCATTTGCGGTTTGCGTAGCAGAAGGCAGTTGGATGCGATCTTCACCAATTTGAATGATGCCTTGATGGTTTTCACCTTCAAAACGGTTTGCTTGACCTAAAAAGTCAAATACAAACGGGGTTGCAGGCTTTTCATAAACTTCACGCGGTGAACCAATTTGTTCAATATCACCTTTGTTCATCACCACGATTTGATCAGCAACTTCTAAGGCTTCTTCTTGGTCATGGGTTACAAAGATTGACGTGATATGTAATTCATCATGTAAAGTCCGTAACCAACGGCGTAATTCTTTACGTACTTTGGCATCCAATGCACCAAAAGGTTCATCTAAGAGCAATACACGTGGTTCAACAGCCAAGGCACGTGCCAATGCAATACGTTGACGTTGACCACCAGACAATTGCGCTGGATAACGATCTGCCAAGAAACCAAGTTGTACCAAATCCAATAAACGGGTAACACGTTTTTTGATTTCAGTTTCATTTGGTCGAGTCGCCTTTGGACGAACACGTAAACCAAATGCAACATTGTCATAAACAGTCATATGACGGAACAGTGCGTAATGCTGAAATACAAAACCAACTTGACGTTCACGTACGTGAATATTGGTTGCATCTGTACCTTCAAGGATAACTTGTCCTCTATCCGTTGATTCCAAACCAGCAATAATACGCAGTAATGTGGTTTTACCACAGCCAGAAGGACCAAGCAGGGCAACCAGTTGACCTTCTGGAAAATCTAGCGATATGTTTTTAAGTGCATGGAATGCACCGAAGTTTTTTTCAATATTTTTAACTTGAATACTCATGTGCAATTCCTTAAGAAACAGTTGATTCTTTACTTTCGCGATCTTGTTTTTCTTGGCGATATTCAACCCATGTTTTTAAAATCAAGGTAATGATGGCCAAAAATGCTAACAATGTTGAGACGGCAAAAGCAGCACTAATCGAATTTGGTTCGTTATATAAAATTTCAATATGCAACGGCAAGGTATTGGTTTCACCACGAATATGGCCTGAAACCACAGATACTGCACCGAATTCACCCATGGCACGTGCATTACACAAAATCACGCCATAAATGAGACCCCATTTAATATTTGGAATGGTAATTTTCCAAAAGGTTTGCCAACCCGAAGCACCGAGCACAATTGCAGCTTCTTCTTCTTCTGTTCCTTGTGCTTCCATCAATGGAATTAATTCACGTGCAACAAAAGGAACAGTAATAAATACAGTTGCGAGGATAATGGCCGGTGTCGCATAGAGGATTTTAATATCATGTTCAATTAACCATGATCCAATCCAACCTTGTGAGCCAAAGATCAAAACCAGCATTAAACCAGCAATGACGGGTGAGACTGAAAATGGTGTATCAATAATGGTGGTTAAGAATGATTTTCCACGGAAATTAAACTTGGCAACACACCATGCTGCTGTAACACCAAAAATCACATTCAAAGGTACTGCAATGGCTGCAGTCAATAATGTGAGTTTGACCGCAGACAGGGTATAAGGATCAACCAGTGAAGCAAAGTAGACTTGAATCCCTTGTTTAAATGCTTCAACAAAAATAAGCACCAACGGTAGAATTAAGCAGCCTAAAAAGAAAATCAGACCAATAATCAGTAGGATATTACGTACCCAGGCAGGTTCACGTGTCGCATCACGAGATTGCAGTTTTTCAGCCAAAGCATTGCTGTTGGTATTTAAGCTCATCGTGCGGTTCTCCCTGTACGGCGACTTGCCCAAGCTTGTACCAAGTTAATCAGGAACAAGATAAAGAAAGAAATCACCAGCATCACCACTGCAATTGTCGTCGCACCTGCATAATCATATTCTTCAAGACGGGTAATGATCATTAATGGAGCAATTTCAGTTTCGTAAGGAATATTGCCTGCAATAAAGATGACCGAACCATATTCACCCACACCGCGAGCAAATGCCAATGCAAAGCCAGTCAGTAAGGCCGGAAACAAAATCGGTAAAATGATTCTTGTCACGATCTGAAAACGATTTGCACCCAATGCAGAAGCGGCTTCTTCTAGCTCAGTTTCAAGATCACTTAAAACTGGCTGTACTGTACGAACCACAAAAGGAATACCAATAAAAATTAAAGCAAGCGTAATACCTAGTGAGGTATAGGCAATTTTAATCCCTAAAGGCTCGAGCAAGTGACCAATCCAACCTGTTGATGCATATAAAGAGGTTAACGCAATACCTGCGACCGCTGTAGGTAATGCAAAGGGTAAGTCCACCAATGCATCTACTATACGTTTACCAGGAAATGAATAACGGACTAAGCACCAAGCCAATAAAAAGCCGAAAATGACATTGATCAAGGCTGCAATCAGGGCGGTGGTAAAACTGAGCTGTAATGATTTTAAAATACGTTCAGAGCTCAAGATTTCCCATAAACCATCCCAACCTACGCCTAATGATTTTATGAATACGGCAGACAGTGGTATCAGTACGATTAATGATAGATACGCTAGGGTGAAGCCTAGTGAAAGACCAAAACCTGGCAGCACTCGGGATCGCTGCGACATGATGACTCCTCAAAAGAGAGAAAGCTTATTGAAATCAATAAGCAAATTTAAAACGATTTTGCAAGCTTAAAAGGCAATGATTAAATTGCAAATTTAAATAACAACTTGTTGTCATCAGTATTACTGATAAAGAAGTTTTGCTTATCAAAAATTAAATAATCATAAATTTCAGGAAAGTGTCCAAAGCCTGATGCAACATTGATATGCCCAACCTGACCTAAATTTCGAGGCCTAATTTTCCACGCTTTCGCAAGCTTCTGTGCATCTTCAAAATTTAACCAAGGATCATTTTCAGAAATAATCATTTCAGCAGGGACCGTAATTTTCAACTCATGAAAATAAGCTTCATAGTCACCGATACTGTTTCGAGCAAAACCAGCCTCACCAAAACGTGCTGGATTAGCTGGTGCAACTAAAATAATTTTTCTTACTTTAGCTACAATTTCAGGATGCTGAGCCAAAGCAGCAACCGTGGTTAAACATCCGAAACTATGTGCAACAATTTGAACAGGTTGCGTAGCATTGACGACAGTCGCAACAAATTGGGCAATCCAGTCTTTAAGAATAGGTAAGTTCCAATCCTGTTGTTGTACGCGCGAGCAAGACATGAGTTCACG
Organism: Acinetobacter sp. BIGb0196; assembly: GCF_011759595.1. NCBI lineage: Bacteria > Pseudomonadati > Pseudomonadota > Gammaproteobacteria > Moraxellales > Moraxellaceae > Acinetobacter > Acinetobacter sp. BIGb0196. The sequence goes on from NZ_JAAOZA010000001.1 coordinate 1,102,883, forward strand.
TTGTAATTTAGATTGCCAGTGATCGTAATCACTACCACCAACGCCTGGAACAATAATTGTATGAATCATGTCTATGCTCCTGTTTCCTTTCGCTTAAGTTTATTTTAAACAGTTATTTGCTGCTTGCATTGGCTTTTACGATTTGATCAAAAACACCATTATTTTCAAAATGTTGCTTTTGAACTTTAGTCCAACCGCCAAACTCTTTATCAATTGTAACCAATTTTAACGGTTTGAATGTTGTCGAATACTTTTGCAAAATTGCTGCATTACGCGGACGGTAGAAGTTTTTCGCTGCAATGTCTTGACCAGCAGGTGAATACAGATAGTTTAAATATGCTTTTGCTAAGTTTAAGTTACCGTCTTTTTCAGCATTCTTTTCAACAATTGCGACAGGTGGTTCTGCCAAGATCGATAGTGATGGGGTAATGATTTCAAATTTACCTGGTTGTTCACGTGTAGATAAATACGCTTCATTTTCCCAAGCCAATAACACATCACCAATGCCGCGTTCTGCAAATGTCGTCGTCGAACCACGTGCACCAGAATCGAGTACTTTAGTTTGTTTATAAATTTGACGTACAAACTCTTGTGCTTTTGCGTCTGAACCATATTTATGTTTTGCCCAAGCCCATGCTGCTAAATAGTTCCAGCGTGCTCCACCTGAAGTTTTAGGGTTTGGTGTTACAATTTCTACACCTGGTTTTACCAAATCGCCCCAGTCTTTGATGCCTTTCGGGTTACCTTTACGGACGAGGAAAACGATTGTTGATGTGTACGGTGTAGAGTTTTGTGGGAATTTCTTCTGCCAGTCTTTTGGCAATAAATTTGTATTTTGTGCAATCGCATCGATATCTGCGGCCAATGCTAAAGTCACAACATCTGCTTGCAAACCATCAATAACCGCACGCGCTTGTTTACCAGAGCCACCATGTGATTGTTTAAACTGGATGTCTTGACCAGTTTTAGATTTCCAAAACGTTGCAAATTGTTTGTTAAAATTATCGTACAATTCTCGTGTTGGATCATAAGATACATTTAAAAAATCTTTTGCAGCAACGCTGAAAGATGTGGTTGAGATCAGTACTGCTGCCACAGCGAATTTAAGTTTAGAGAACTGCATTTTTTTGCCCCATTTAATTCTGAAGTTCGGTAAGATGGAGTGAGCATAACGCTAGTCTTTATCCATAAAAAATAATAAAAAACGAATTTTATATGAATAAAAGAGAAAAAGAAAATGCTTATATTGCTTATAGTATTCGTGCAAAGCCATAGGAAATTGCTTAATGATCTGTTTTAAAAATGCTCAATTTGTTGATTCTATTTCACTTTTAGATCGAGCATTTCATTATGGAGATGGTTGTTTTAGCACAGTACGATTACATCAAGATGTTATGGAGTTGGAACTTTTACATCGTGCTCGATTGAAGTTGGCGGCTGAACGTTTATTTTTAGATGTGAATTTTGAGTTATTGGATCAGACTCTGGAATGTTTAAGACAAAAAAATGGAATATTAAATGGCACATTGAAGGTTATCATTAGTCGGGGTGATGGTGATCGTGGTTATGCGATGCCTGAGCATGAGGCCGATCTTTATGTGGTTTATTATCCAAAAACAACTGCATGCTTCCAGCCTGAATTAATTCACAGTGGTGTATTAGATCAAGCAATTGGTTTATTGATGCCGAATTTAGTGGGTTTAAAAACCTTAAACCGTTTAGAACAAGTGTTACTAAAAAAAGAAGCTCAAGCAAAAGGCTGGTTAGAAGCATTAGTCACAGATGTACAAGGTTCAGTTGTTGAAGGTGTGAGCAGTAATTGTTTTATTCGGATAAACAATAGATGGATTACGCCTGAACTTCGTTATAATGGCGTACATGGTGTGATGCGTGCCGAAATTTTGTCACGGATGCATTATTATGGTGTCACCTGTGAACAGCGTTTTATCGATATGGATGAAATTCGACATTTTCAAAGCCTGTTCTTTTGCAATGCCCTCAGTCCAATGAAAGTGGTCGAAACGTTGAATCATCAACATCTAGACACTCAATCCTGTGTTGAGTTATTTAATACTTTAAATTTAAGTCAGTTTAATTCTCATGCCTAAAACCAAACCTAAGCCAAAATCTAAAAAGAAAACTCAAGCCCAAGTGAGCAATAACATCTATAAAGGCATTGCGATCGTTCTGGTTGTTTTTTTGATTATTACTGCAATCATTTTAAAAATGAGTATTTTTAAAGCGTATCCAGTGACGGGTCTAAAACAAAAGCTGTCTATTTCAAATGGTGAAACCTATACCGGTTTTATTGATCAATTGGCCAAAGAAGATAAGGTCAGTTTTCCAATCATTCTTAAGCTTTATCGGAAAATTTTCATTCATGACACCATGAAAGCTGGTGTGTATGAAGTCACTAAAGGTATGAATGTACGCCAAGTATTAGAAATGGTTTCTAATATTGAAAATGCCCAGATGAGTCGACTTTTGGTGATAGAAGGGACGACAACGAAGCAATTAATTCAGTCATTAAAAAAAGATCCATTGGTTGAAAAATCGGTGATTCAGCTTCCGAGTGGTGAAATGCTGAAAGCCTTAAATATTCCTTATGATCACCCAGAAGGTTTATTTGCACCAGATACTTATTTCTTTGATAAAGGTGCAACGGATAAGCAAATCTTGACTGACCTGTACCAACGTCAAATGAAAATTTTAGATGAAGCCTGGGAAAAACGTGCGCCAGATTTACCTTATAAAAATAAATATGAAGCCTTAATCATGGCATCGATTATTGAAAAAGAAACCAGTGTAGACAGCGAGTTACGTCAGGTTTCAGGTGTGTTCTATCGTCGTTTAAAACTGGGCATGCGTTTACAAACCGATCCTACCGTGATTTATGGGATGGGTGATAAATATACGGGTAAGATTTCAAAGCAGGATTTACGTACTCCGACTGCTTATAATACATATACGATCAATGGTTTACCGCCAACACCGATTGCTTTACCAAGTAAAAAAGCCATTGAAGCAACAATGCATCCAGATAACTCTGAAAACATTTACTTTGTTGCCACAGGTAATGGTGGGCACAAATTTACAGCCAATCTGAATGATCATAATCGTGCAGTGCAAGAATATATTCAAGTTATGCGGTCTAAGAATTAAGGAATGAGCATGTTTATAAGTTTTGAAGGTACTGAAGGTGTAGGAAAAACCACGCTCATTCAAAAGTTATTTGATTACTTTCAACAACAAGGTCAACAGGTTGTTTTAACACGTGAGCCTGGTGGTACGCCTTTAGCTGAACAAATCCGTTCATTATTGCTGTCTGTTAATCATGAAGAACGGATGAGTAATGACACGGAGTTATTGCTGATGTATGCAGCACGAGCACAACATTTGGCAGCTGTGATTTTACCTGCATTGGCAGAGGGCAAGATTGTACTGTGTGACCGTTTTGTCGATTCAAGCTTTGCTTATCAATGTGCTGGTCGCGGGTTAAGTCGAGAGAAGTTACAACTGCTCAATGAAAATTTTGTCTCTAAAATGCCAGATATTACTTTTTGGTTGGATGCGCCAATTGAATTGGGAATGAACCGTGCACGTGCACGTGGTGCCTTAGATCGCTTTGAACAAGAAAAAGTGGTGTTTTTTGAATCAGTACGCAGTGGTTTTTCTGAAATTCATTTGCGTGATTCTCAACGAATGAAACGCTTAGATGCGACTCAAGCACCAGAGCAAGTATTTGCTGAGGCGTTGAACTACTTAAAATAAATACAAAACAATCCTCTAAATAAGTGAAATTGAGCAATTTATTCTGTTGATTTGAATGATAGCGTTAATGTTTTGGACCGAAAAAGTCTTTATATTGTTTTAGGTCAAGGATATAAAGACTTTAATTATGAAAAGCTCGAAAGCTGAAATCGTAGAATTCTTACAGCAATTTTTTTCACCTAGCTTACAACGTTGTGAAATTGAAGAAGTAACCGAAAAAGGGGCTTCTTTGGTTTGGCATGTCAGTGATCAAGATATACGACCAGGTGGAACTGTTTCAGGTCCAACCATGATGGCCTTGGCCGATTTTGCACTCTATGTTGCGATTTTGGGTGAAATTGGTTTAGTTGGTTTGACGGTTACGACCAATATGAATATTAATTTTTTACGCAAGCCAACGGGTGGTGTTGATATTCGTGGCGTATGTAAATTGATGAAAGTGGGTAAAGCTTTAATTGTAGGTGAGGTCTGGATTTATTCTTTAGGTTCGGATGATCCTGTTGCACATGTGACAGGAACTTATTCTGTTCCACCACAAAAATAAAGCATTTAGGGATTTTAAAAATGTGTATTGCGCGAATTTTTTTTAATCCCTGCTGCATTTCCTGATGGTGTTTCAATGATCACTATTTTTAATGATGGTTAAATTGTTTTGATCATCAATCTATATTCTTGGTTATAGCGTCATTAACAATAAACTTCTTACGCTAGTCCTTTTTAAAGTCATAGATCATCATAAAATCCCCCTCATCCTAGCCTTCTCCCAAAGGGAGAAGGGACTTTCAATATCAATCTGATTCACTCAACATGGTCATTTTTTGATTTATGAAAGATCTTTAATGGATACTTAGATCATGTATGGGCATGGATCATGAATATCAAAAACAATAATAAATAATCAATTGTATTGATTGATATAGATGCAATTACAACTTGAGTGATATATTGAGTTCTGCAAGGGATAATGCTAATTTATTCATAATAAATAGTTTATTTTGAAAATTAATATAGATTAAATGGAATAAAGAATATGTCATCAGGTCATGAAGTCGTAGATTTGTTTAAGGAACAGGTTTTTCCTTTATCAGATAAATTGACGGAGATGTTGAATGAACACTATTCACATCAAACTGAACGCCGTGGTTGCGGTTATACGCAGGCAACACGCGTATTGGCTGAGTACATTAATTTTCCGCGTGATCAAGTTGAAGCAACTGATTTAAAAATATTTAAAGATTATGATTTTAAGAAATTAAAAAAAATTCTTGAGCAAAAAAATGCTTATGGATTAGACATCGATGATTGGCATAACTTAGATCAAAATAAATCGATTCAAAATTTTCTTACTCAAGCCAAAGATGATGAGTTTAAAGCCTTAGTTGAACAAGAAGTTGCAATCCAAGCAAGCTTAAGACGCTTATCGCAACAAGCACAATTAGAAGAAAGCCATGTGATTTGCGCTATGTTGGAAGATGTGATTTTACCCAAAACAGCAGATGAAACAGGTTATGTTGAAATTGCGACGCTTGACGGCAAGCCTAAAGTGGGCTCATGTCCAATGGCAGAAGCATTTTTCTTAAAGATTGCCCATCGTTCCATGTTAAGACAAGGCTCAATCAACATTTTTGTAGATGATCAAAATCGTCCTCTGTTGATTGAAAAAATGAACATGGGGGATAATCATTCCTGTATAAATTTACAACCTTTATTGATGAATGGAATTCGTATTCCGATTGGTTCTTTATTTTCTGTCGATTATGATATTGAACAAATTGCCAACAAAGTCACCAATCAAGAGTTTAAAGGCTATATTATTCCTTATAAAGAGATTCAAGGTTTTTGGTTTTTGCGATTAACCACTTTAGCCATTTCACCTGAGAATCGACAAAGGGCATTTACGACACATTTTGAACAACAAGTGAATAATGGACTTTTTAGTCCTGACACAACACTTATAAAACAACTCAATGATGTTGCAAAATCACAATTGAGAGCACTCAGTCTCGGATAGCTTTATGTTAAATGTTTGTTTTTCTCCACGCTATTTTGCTCAAACACATACCAATAGCATGGAAAAACTTGTTGCAGTCGCAGAGCAACTACAGCAATTTAATGATTATAAATTTCATGAACCACAACAAATTGATCCAGAAATTTTAAAAGCCTTACATTCACCTAAATATGTCGAGGCTTTTTTAACAGGACAACCCGCAAAACTGGCAACTTTTGCTGGTTTTAAGCCTTGGAATGAACAATTAAGAGATGCAGTACTCTCCATCAATGCTGGGCAATTGTTGGCAACTGAACTGGCATTCCAACATGGGATTGCCGCCAATATTGCGCAAGGGTTTCACCACGCCAATTATGAATATGGTGGCTCTTATTGCACTTTTAATGGCTTGGCATTAATTGCACAACATTATGCAAATAAACGTATCTTTATTTTGGATTGCGATCAGCATGGTGGTGATGGGACAGCTGATTTTACCCGCAGATTAGATAATTTATATAATTTTAGTATTTACGGTTTGGCTTTTGGCTACCCCACGTATGAACGTGCGGAAAGCCGGCACATTCATACCAAGCATGGAAGTTTTGCTCAATATACTATGGCATTGCATGAAGCTTTTCAGCGAGCGAATGAGTGGAAAGCCGATATTATTATTTATCAAGCGGGGATGGATTGCCATCAAGCAGATCCTTATGGTTCGGCATGGTTTACGACAGAGTTGATTCAAAAAAGAGAGGAAATAGTGTTTAACCTTGCCAAACGTGACAATATTCCGATCATGTTTGTACTTGCAGGGGGCTATCAGAACTTAGATGATTTAGCAAAATTACATGCTGAAACTTTTCATATAGCGCATCGTACTTATTATGGAAAAAATAAAGACTAAACTCGCTGTTAAATTTGGCTGGAATACCGTATTTATTGGCTGAATTTAGTAATGTACGATCTGTATAAACCAATACAATGATAATTATTCTCATTTATGGTGGTTATCATGTTTATTCAAAATTTAGAAAACTTTCCAATCGTTCGTATTAGTTATCAAGCTGAAGATGCAGTTTCAGTTGATGAAACAATTGCAATTTATGAATCATTATTGAGTCGTAAAGAAACTTTCGTTTTTATCAGTGAAGGGGCTTTTCCTGAACAAAAAAATGATCATGAAGAACGCAAGCAAGTTGCAGCATGGGTTAAAGCAAAACGTGAAATTCTAAGCCAATATGTGAAAGCATTGATTCATATTGAACCTGATGAAAATATTCGACTAGAGACGCAAAAATTTGCCAATAACTTTATTAAGTTTACAGGCTACCCGATGTTTATTGTAGACAATCAACAACAAGCGCAGAAAGTCATCGACGCTGTTTTAAAGTGATAAATATATAGGCAAACCATGCTTGATAATGTGGATCCTTTTTTTGTAGATCAAATAGACCAAGCAATTATTGTATTAAAAATACATCAGCAAGTTCCTGATTGGGAGCTTGCGTCACATCAGCATGTAAAAAGCCAATTGATGATGACAGTTAATGGCTTAATTACTGTGGAAACACCGTCTGGTATTTGGGTTGTTCCAGCGCAACAGGCTTTATGGATTCCATCAAATGTGCCACATAAAGTCAGTAGTTATGGTGTCTCTTCTGGCTATGTTGCATTTATTGACCCCCAACTTGATCATCTTTTAGAACCGAATTGCACCATGTTGCAAGTGACAAATTTGCTGAATGCCTTATTGGAAAGAGTTGAAACCTTGTCTGATAAGGTGCTTTCAGAAAAAGACTTCCGTTTGCAGCAATGCTTGTTAGATGAAATTCAATCAGTTGTAAAGCCAACATTTTATTTACCCATTCCACAAGATCTTCGTTTAGTTAAATTGACCCGCCATTTATTAAAGCATCCTGAGCAGAATCAAAGTTTGGCTGAATGGGCAAAATTATGTTGTATGAGTGAACGAAGCCTTACACGAACTTTTCATCAAACGACAGGGATGAGTATTAATCAATGGCGAAGAAAGTTACATGTTGTATTGGCATTACAGTGGTTAACAGAAGGAGATTCAGTGCATCAGGTTGCAATGAAATTAGGCTATGATAGTGATAGCTCATTTATTGTAATGTTTAAGAAAATAATGCAGCTTTCTCCTCGAAATTATATGCAGCAAAAATAAGGTTTTATTTTCAAATAGAAATAGTTTTAGCATTTTATCAAAATGAATTTATAACTTTATGAATCATTAAAAGATTTGCACTGTCACATTTTAGCTTGAAGAGTTTAAATTGATTTGCGTAGACGATACCTCACCTTGTGCTACCACATCCTTGCGCTACAAACAAAGCAGTGCTTTGTTCTTGCTCAAGTGTTTTGTTTTACTCAGAATGAAAAAATCCATTTTTAGTAATTGATGAAACATGATCAAATAATAAAAAAAGCTTTGATTTATATTCAGTGAATTATGCTGATGCATATAAAATTTTGAAACCTCTAAAGCTAAAAGTAAAAATTGATAATATCTCCATAAAAAATAGCCAGAATGATCTGACTATTTTTTGTGATTTCAAAGGATTTTAAACTGCTTCATTTACCAATGGGGTTTCAACTGTAAAGTTTGGCGGTGTTAATACCGTTTTTCTTAACTCAGGTGAAAGCTCAGGATAATCAAGCGTGTAGTGTAGACCTCGTGATTCTTTACGCTGCATGGCACAACGAACAATCATCTCTGAAACCATGACCAAATTACGTAGTTCAATCAAGTTCTTACTGACATGATAATCCTGATAATATTCAGTAATTTCTTTCTTCAACATTTCAATACGATGCAATGCTCGTTGTAAACGTTTTGTGGTTCTTACAATCCCGACATAGTTCCACATGGTTTGGCGGAGCTCATCCCAGTTTTGCAGAATCACAACATCTTCATCAGGATTGGTCGATTGTGAAGCATCCCATTCAGGCACGGTCGGTATATCAAAGTGAGGATTAAACTTTGCTTCTATATCCTTGGCAGCACTCATACCATATACAAAGCATTCAAGTAGTGAATTGCTGGCCATACGGTTAGCCCCATGTAACCCTGTATACGACGTTTCACCAATTGCATATAAACCAGCTAAATCAGTTTGGCTATGCTCATCAACCACCACGCCGCCGCAAGTATAGTGCGCTGCTGGAACAACGGGGATCATATCCTTGGTGATATCAATACCGAGTTCTAATAAGCGCGCATATAAGGTCGGGAAATGTTCTTTAACAAATTCAGCCGGTTTATGACTGATGTCTAACCAGACATGACGGATGCCTAAGCGTTTAATTTCATAATCAATGGCGCGTGCAACAATATCTCGTGGAGCAAGTTCGGCACGTTCATCAAAGCGCAGCATAAAGCGTTCACCGTCAGGTAAACGTAAATACGCACCTTCACCACGCATTGCTTCCGTAATCAGAAATGAGCGTGCTTGAGGATGATATAAACAGGTTGGATGGAATTGATTAAATTCCATATTTGCGACACGACAGCCTGCGCGATATGCCATGGCAATACCATCGCCTGTGGCAATATCTGGATTTGATGTATATAAATAAGCTTTCATGGCACCACCACAAGCAAGGGCAGTGAATGGCGCTAAAAAGGTATGAACTTTTTCGTTGTTTTCATCAAGTGCATAAAGACCCACCGCACGATTGGGCTGTTGTTTATGTCCTAATTTATGTGTGGTGATTAAATCAATCGCAATGTAATTTTCAAAAATATGAATATTTTTCTTTTCTTGAGCACGTTGAACCAGTGTGGTCGAAATGGCTTTACCTGTGGCATCGGCTGAATGAATAATGCGACGTTGTGAATGTCCACCTTCACGGGTCAGATGTAATTGTTCATCTTCATCTAATGTAAACTGCACACCATGGTTGAGTAAGAAATCGACAGAAGGTCGACCACCTTCAACGGTATGTTTGACGGCATCAATCTCACATAACTGTGCGCCTGCAATCATAGTGTCATCAATATGCTGTTGAATGGAATCTGTTTCATCAAGTACAGCAGCAACACCACCTTGTGCAAAATATGTGCTTGCATCGGTTAAGGTTGATTTCGCTAAAACAGCAATATTAAAATGTTCAGGCAAAGATAAGGCTAAACTTAAGCCTGCACCGCCACTCCCCACAATAACCACGTCAAATTGATGAGTTGTACTTAAATTAGACATGTCCATCAGCTAATTTGAAAAATGTTTGCTAATAACACTCTTTTTTTTAACAAATTACAATAGTCACATGTGTCAGATTTTAGTATAAATAAGATATTCCAAGGCTTTTAATATAAAATTAAGTAAAGTCTTGTTTTATAAAAAAATGTAAACATATTTTTACGTAACGATATTAAATAATATGTTACAAACATTTTTAAGCAAATAATCATCAGATGCAGGTTCGTGAGAAATGAGTAATGGTCTAATACAAAAAGGAATGTATGCAGCAGTATTTACTGTCGCTGCGGCAACATCACAAGTTCAAGCTTCAACACCTGTGGATTTTTCTAACTTGGTCGAACAAGTCAGCCCAGCTGTTGTGAGTGTTAATGTTGTTAAAAAGTTATCTCAGGAAGAGTTGTTACAGCAACAAGTACCTGAAATTCTAAAGCGTTTCTTTGGTAATCAAATCATTATTCCACAACAACGCGCGCCACAAGAAAAGACTGCGTATGGTAGTGCATTTTTTATTAGTAAAGATGGTTATTTACTGACAAATCACCATGTGGTTGAAGATGCATCTAAAGTGACGATTATGCTGAATGATCGCCGTGAAATTGATGCAAAAGTGGTGGGCAGTGATGAACGTACAGATGTGGCATTACTAAAAGTTGAAGGGAATAATTTCCCATCATTATCTGTGGGTAATGTAGATCAACTTAAAGTCGGGCAGCCTGTTCTTGCAATCGGTTCTCCATTTGGTTTTGATTATTCTGCATCAGCAGGGATTGTCAGTGCCAAGTCACGTAATATGATGGGTGAAACCTCTGTCCCATTTATCCAAACCGATGTAGCGTTAAATCCGGGTAACTCAGGTGGTCCGCTATTTAACCAACAAGGTCAGGTTGTCGGTGTAAACTCTCGTATCTTTAGTGGTACGGGTGGTTATATGGGCCTGTCATTCTCTATTCCAATTGATGTGGCAATGGACGTTGTTGATCAGTTGAAAAAGAATGGTAAGGTCACTCGTTCTTATCTTGGTGTAATGTTACAAGATATCGATCGAAACTTAGCGGAAGCTTATAAGTTAGATAAACCAGAAGGTTCGTTGATTACCCAAGTTGCGCCGAATTCACCTGCAGAAAAAGCGGGCTTTAAATCAGGCGATGTGATCCTAAAATATAATGGTTCACCAATATCACGCACCTCTGAATTATTGAATTATTTGAATCGTACTCAACCTAATCAATCTGTTAAGCTCGAAGTTTTACGTGACGATAAACCAAAAGTAATTACAGCAACTTTAACTGTTGCACCAGATGATACCCCTGCAAAAGTTGACAATACCAACACTTCGGCTAAGCCAAATAAAGGGCCTATCATTGGTGTTGCGATTCGTGCTTTAACTGAACAAGAAAAAAATCGTTTAAATGTTAAAGGTGGTGTGTTTATTCAAGATGTAACCAGAGGCGGCTTAGCTGCACAGTCACGGATTTTACCTGGTGATGTGATCACCCAAGTAAATAACAAGAAAGTAAATACACCGAATGATTTTGTTGATGCTATTTCAGAGCTACAGAAAAATACGGTAGCGCGTGTAGCGATTGTTCGTGAAGGGCAACATGCTATGATTGGATTACGTATTCAATAAATACAACTGATCAGAATCAGCCACTCAAAGAGTGGCTTTTTTATATGATCAAGTTTATTTTGCAAATATTTTAAGAATAGCTTTTGAATCAATCCGATATAAAAGCGTCAAAGTCAAAATATTCCATTTTTCAGTATTCAATAAATCTAAAGCATAAGACGTATTCCTCGTCCATAGTTTTAACTTCAGATTTGATGGTATAGATATACTTTGATTCAGTTTTTTATATATAAAAATGTTTTAAATCAAATATTTATAATTTTATATAGTTTGTATCTATAATCTATAATATTTATTATTTATTTTATCTATATTTTGTTGCGTATTATCATTAGAAAAATTAATTGAATATTAAGGAAGGGCATACGTGAAAACTGTTCATCAATATACCTATGAAATATTGAGAAAAAATAATATTAAAATGATTTTTGGTAATCCTGGTTCGAATGAACTGCCTTTTCTAAAAAACTTTCCTGCTGACTTTCAATATATTCTGGGTTTACATGAAGGCGCGGTCGTTGGAATTGCCGATGGGTATGCTCAAGCAACGGGACAAACGGCGTTTGTTAATTTGCATTCTGCTGCTGGTACAGGAAATGCGATGGGGGCATTGAGTAATGCATGGAATTCTCATACACCTTTGGTAATTACAGCAGGCCAACAAACGCGAACGATGATGGGTGTTGAAGCGCTATTAACAAATATTGAAGCTGCTCAATTACCAAAACCTTTAGTTAAATGGAGTCATGAACCAGCAATTGCAAATGAAGTACCACACGCGATTAGTCGAGCAATACATATTGCTGGTGCAGAGGCTGCCGGGCCGGTATATGTTTCCATACCTTATAATGATTGGGATATTGAAGTAGATGGAGAAAATGAACATTTGCTTAAAAAGAACGTCACCAGTTCACAGTGTTTATCAGAGCAAGATTTATTATTTATAAGTCATAAAATAAATTCAGCTCAAAAAGTCGCTTTAGTTCTAGGTACGGATGTAGATCGACAATTTGCCAATCTTAGTGCAATCCGTTTCGCAGAAGCATTAAACGTTCCTGTTTGGGTTGCGCCATCTTCACCAAGATGCCCATTTCCAACAACGCATGCCTATTTTCAGGGGATTCTACCTGCAAGTATTGCGGGTATTTCCCAAATATTTAAAGAATATGATTTGGTTTTAGTATTTGGTGCACCTGTATTTCGTTATCACCAGTATGAACCTGGTCAATATCTATCTGAACATACAGAACTCATTGCATTTACTTGTGATATTCAAGAAGCAGCTCGCGCAGCAATGGGATTATGCTATGTGAGTGATTTAGGCGATAGCCTGACACGATTAAGTCAGAAAGTTCATGCAAAAACTGACACGGTAGTTCACCGTCACACAATAGAACTGTCTCAGCCAAGTGAAAATGGCTATATAAAGCCAGAAAGGCTGTTTGATATGCTTAATATTCTCGCGCCAGACGGCACGATTTATACAAATGAATCTACTTCAACAACCAATGCATTATGGGATCGTTTAAGTCTTACTGAACAAGGAAGTTATTATTTCGCAGCTGCGGGTGGCCTTGGTTTTGCTATGCCTGCTGCGGTCGGAGTTCAGTTGGCACATAAAACTCGTAGAGTAGTAGCACTGATTGGAGATGGTTCAGCAAATTATAGTATTACAGCGTTATGGACTGCTGCTCAGTATAAAATTCCAGTGATCTTTATTATCTTAAAAAATGGAACGTATGGTGCACTGCGGTGGTTCGCAGGGGTTTTAAATGCTGAACATGTTCCTGGTATGGATGTCCCAGATTTTGATTTTACACACATTGCCAAAGGCTATGGTGTAGATGCGTGTAGTGTAACGAATGACAGTGATTTTATTTCCGCTTTTAACAAAGCAGTCGATTCAGAGCAACCGACTTTGATTGAAGTCGTGACAGCTGAGTTAAGTAATTAATCATTATCAATACTTAAGCACGGAAAAACTTTTATGCAGACTAATTTTATTATTAAAGAATTGCATCAATTATTTAATCCACTGCAGATACTTATTGAAGATGTTGATAAAAGCTTTTATTTAAAAGGTTTTCGTGTTGGCAAGGGTGATGCACTTGCTGTGGTTATTCCTTATAGTTTATTCCAGCTATGGCAAGTTATTGAATTTGGAGTCAAACATAATTTAATCATAATTTTGCAAGCATCTAATACAGGTGTAACTGGTGGTTCTACACCACATTCTAATGATTATGACCGAGAAGTTATTGTTGTAAGTACAATGAAACTCAAAGGTATGCAGTTATTGGATGATGCCAAACAAGTTATTGCGTTTCCAGGGACAACACTTACAGAATTGGAAAATGCGCTGAAACCTCATCAACGCGAGCCCCATTCAGTCATTGGTTCATCTTGTATCGGAGCGTCTGTAATTGGTGGAATTTGTAATAATTCAGGAGGTTCATTAATTCGTCGAGGCCCAGCGTATACTGAAAAATCTTTATTTGCTCAGGTTGATGGAAGTGGAAAGTTAAAACTCATTAACCATCTGGGCATTTACTTGGGGGAAGATCCAGAAGAAATTCTAAGAAATCTAGAACAAAAAAACTATGATCTACAAAAAGTTAACTTAGCGCATGGAAAAATTTGGGCTGAAAATTATGCCAAGACACTACGAGATATAACTTCCCCAACAGCGACTCGCTACAATGGAAATCCTGAGTATTTACATGAAAGCTCGGGCTGTTCAGGGAAACTAGTCGTTTTTGCAGTCAGACTTCCAACTTTTGAAGCAGCAGAAGAGGCAACCACATACTTTATTAGTAGTAATAATGAGACCGAATTAATAGATTTAAGACGGTATCTATTAACAGAAATGACGACTTTACCGAGTCAGGCTGAGTATATCCATCGGCATGCATTTGATTTAACACAACGTTATGCAAAACATATGTATAAGGCGATTGATATTTGGGGCGCTGAAAAGATTCCAGCCTTATTTAAATTTAAAGCGCACATAGATCAATTTTTTAGAAAATTCCCTCTTTTTCCCAATAATTTTACAGATCGTTTGATTCAACTATTTAATCGTTTAACCCCTTCATGGATCGAACCGCGTTTGCAAGCATCCAATCAACAGTATGAACATCATTTAATGATTAAGGTTGATCAACAGCAAAGTGATGAATTACGAGAGCTATTGAATCATTTTTTTAATGGCTCTAAAGATCAATTTTTCCAATGCACTAAAGCTGAAGAAAAAAATGCTTTTCTTATCCGCTTTGCTGTAGGTGGTTGTGTGGTTTATTACTGCGAAAGTACGGGAATTGATCCAAATCAACGCTTAGTTTCTTTTGATGTTGCTTTTCGACGGAATGATGATTGTTGGTCAATAGATTTACCAGACTATTTAAAACAGCAAGTCATGATGGAGAGCTGTTGTGGTCATTTTTTCTGTTTTGTTTCACATCAGGATTACTTACTTAAGGAAAATGTTGATGCGATCCAATTTAAGCATGACGTACTTGCATACTTAGAACAGCGTGGAGCCAAATACCCCGCTGAGCATAATGTCGGCCATTTGTATAAAGCTTCTCTCGATTATCAGATTCATCTTAAAGAATTAGATCCAACCAATAGTTTTAATCCTGGTATTGGCAAGACAAGCAAATATAAACATTGGCATTAAACTAGGCCAAAATTTGAAATTTTTAATTGTAATAGGCTGAACAGGAACGCTCTTATGCCTCATAAAATGATCAATGTGGAAGACTACCAAAAACTTGCAAAATCGACTTTACCCAAAGTGATTTATGATTATCTGGAAGGTGGGGCAGATGATGAAAAAGGCTTACATCACAATCGACAGGTATTTGATCAATGGCGGTTTAAGCCGCAGCGTTTGGTCGATATTAGTGAACGAGACATTTCCTGTCAGTTGTTCAATCATCTTTGGAGTGCGCCCTTTGCGATAGCACCTACTGGATTAAATGGTTCATTTTGGCCTAAAGGGGATGCGTTACTTGCAAAAAGTGCTGCTAAAGCCGATATACCATTTATGTTATCGACAGCTTCCAATATGTCGATCGAGGAAGTCGCCAGATCTAGTGATGGTGAAAAATGGTTTCAGCTTTATGTTGTACATCAAGAACTAGCCAAGCAAATGGTGCAACGTGCTTTAGACTCGGGTTATACAACTTTGATTGTGACCTTGGATGTTGGTGTAAACGGTTATAGAGAACGTGACCTGCGTAATCAGTTTGGATTACCATTAAAATTTTCTGCAAGCTTAGTACTAGATGGTATGTTACATCCGGCATGGTCGTTACGTTTTTTAGCCAATAGCAAGCCACAGTTAGCAAATTTTGTAAGCTCTAAGACAGATAGTCTAGACATTCAAGTCGCAATTATGAAGCGCCAAATGGATGCCAGTTTCAATCAAGAAAGCTTAAAACGTATCCGTGAGATTTGGCCTCATCAATTATTGGTAAAAGGTATAATTAGCGCTGAAGATGCTCAAATTGCTATTCAGTGTGGAGTTGATGGGGTAATTTTATCTAATCATGGTGGACGTCAACTTGATTGTAGTGTGTCTCCTATGGAAACCTTGCAAGAAGTTTCTAGATGTATTCAACAACCGATTTTGATTGATAGTGGTTTTAGGCGGGGTTCAGATATTGTCAAAGCATTGTGTTTAGGCGCTGATATGGTGTGTTTAGGTCGCCCCACACTCTATGGTTTAGCATCTAAAGGTGAAGTTGGTGTTGATGAAGTAATCCAACTGATGAAGCAGGATGTTGACCGCACATTAGCACAAATAGGTTGCCCATCTGTAAAGCGGTTGGGCATGAGTTATCTTCAATACAACTCTGATATTTTGAGTTAGTCTATTTATATAAAATACTCATAAGATAAAAAGAGCAGGTCACGGAACAAAAAAAATAGATATACCTGTTCAATATCGCAAAATCCATCAATGAGGAATTTCTTTAGTTGAGGTCAGTTTGAGTTTAATACAGTAAGTTGAAAAATTGGACCAAAATGATTAAGTTTTTGCTTTTATTACAATAACAAGCGATGGACATAGCATAATAAGTAGATAAAGAAATAGTTTAAAATGATCTATTTGATATGGCAAACAGTTCTACAGTGCTAGCACCTTTGATCTGCTATCAAAGTATAAAAAATGAATTTTAATGTTATCAAGATTATACGTAAAACTCAGAATTATTAGGTTTTTAATTAAGATGAAACCTTTATGCAAAAGGTTGAAAGTAAAAATATTTTACTTTCAACCTGAGTCCATCAGATCTCTCATCATTTAGAGCGGATATTGAATCCCTTTGTCTAAAATACTGATCCATTGACGTTGACTGAACTCATCAAAGTTAGCAGGACCACCAAAGCGGCCACCATAACCTGACTCACCCATTCCACCAAAAGGTACGTGATATTCATTATTTACTGTCTGATCATTGATATGAATCATGCCACTTTTAATTTCTTTGGCTAACTCATAGACCCAAGCAGTGTGTTTACTATGAATTGCCACAGCAAGACCATATTTCGATGAATTGACAATATCAACCGCTTCTTTGATGTCATCAAAAATAATGATCGGTGCTACTGGACCAAATATCTCATCGGTAAAAATCGGATCATTTTTATCGATATTCGTTAAAATAGTTGGATGGAAAAACAGTTGTTCACCTTTACCACCACATTCCAATATAGCACCTTGACTTACCGCATCCTCAACCATACGGCTCACTTTTACATGCTGAGCCTGATTAATAAGTGGACCTAATTGTGTATCAGGCGAGGAGGGGTTGCCAACTTTTAGTGATAATGCTTTTTCTTTCAGTTTTTTAATATAGACACTCGCAATGCTACGATGCACTAAATGACGTCCAGTCTGCATACAAATTTGCCCCTGATGTAGAAAAGTTCCCCAGACAGCATTATTTACAGCGATCTCTAAATCTGCATCTTCACAAATAATCATCGCATTATTGCCGCCCAGTTCAAGCGCACATTTTTTTAATTGTTTAGCACAATCCACGGCAATTTTCTTACCGACAACAGTTGAACCTGTGAAAGAGATCATATTCACTTGAGGGTGATTCACTATCGTCTCACCAATTTCACTTTCGCCATTCAATACCTGAAAAACACCTGATTGCAAACCTGCCATTTCAAATAGCCAGGCTAAAAGAGAACCTCCCGTAACATTACTAAATTCTGAAGGCTTTAATATCACACTATTGCCCATTGCTAAAGCTGGTGCTATAGAGCGGATAGATAATAATAAAGGAAAGTTCCAAGGGGAGATTACACCGACAATACCGATAGGAACACGTAACCATACATTGGTTTTATTGGGGATAGCGGATGGAAAAACCTCACCTGATGCAGACATTGGCATAGATGAAGCCATGTATAATTGTTCGATACAGGCATTGGCTTCCCAGCCAGCTTTAAGCGCTGTTGATCCACACTCTTGAATGTTCCAATCAATAAAAGTTTGAATATTTTGCTCAAAAATTTGTGCGGCCTTTCTCAGGACCTTGGCACGTGTTTCAAATGTTGTATTTTTCCATATGTGTTGGGCTTGCATCGCTATTTGAACTGAAGTATTGACATTATCTACAGAAGAAAGCTGTACAGATGAAATAATCTCCCCAGTTGCTGGATTTATAATTTCACGTGAAGCGTTATTGGTTTTAACCCAAGTTCCTTGAAAAATATGTTCTTTCCAAATTTGTTCTATGATTTTTGTTTGTATATTCATGACTTTATCCTTTCGTCGTGAGTTGAACTGGAGACATCTTCTGATGTGTAAATAAAGCAATAACAATTGCGCCTATAATTCCGGGCAGTGCAAATACCATGAAGTTTTGCTCAAATGGCAAATTCATTGCGAGTAAAAATCCGCCGAATAATGGGCCAGAAATTGCACCAAATCGGCCCATTGCTGCGGCAAAACTGACACCTGTTGAACGAATATTCGCAGGATAGAAGTCCGCAGCTAAAGTGTGAATAACAGACATGGAACCAACAGTTGCGCCACCTGCGATCACTAGCAATATGCTCAGGACAAATGCAGGAGGGTGAAATCCTAGGCAGCTAATCGAAGCTGATGCAAGTAAATAACCAAAAATTAATGTGGGTTTTGATCCCCATTTATCAGCGAGGATTCCAAAAATTAAAGTGCCTAGAATCGCTCCAATGTTGAGTGTTACTAAAAATGTGATACTAGAGCCGAGAGAATATCCACCGACATTCATCAGTTTAGGTAGCCAAGTATTTAGACCAAATACCATAAGCATAACCATGGCAAATCCCGACCAAATCAGCAGAGTTCTGACAGTTTTGCCTTCTGTAAATAGACCAAGAACAGGTATTTTTTGCGTATTTGCTGTCATGTCTACAACATAGTGCATATTGTTTTCATGCTTATGGTTAGGATTTAATTTTTTTAGTGTGCTAATCACATCTATTTGACGGTTTTTATGAATGAGATAGCTGATGGATTCTGGAAAAGTCTTATACATTAATGGAATCAAGAAAATACATGTGCCAGCAATCCAAAAAGTTGCTTGCCATCCAAAAACTGGAATCAAAAACAAGCCTGCTAAGCCGGAAAGTATGGCGCCAACACCATAAAAGGCGAGTACTAAGTTAATCAAACGATTACGATGTGAACCAGGCGCCATCTCTTTAATAATTGTCACCAAATTGGGGACTGCACCACCTAGTCCGACACCCGTGAGTAATCTGCAAATAAAGAATGTTGTTGTATCATGTGCAAAGCCATTCATCGTGACGGCGAGACTCGATAAAATCGTACAAGCAATAATGATATTTTTTCGACCGAATTTATCAGCCGCCATACCGAGAGTAACAGCACCAAGCATCATCCCCATTAAAGATGCCGCACCGAGAAGTCCTGCTGTTTGGGGCGAAAGTTGCCATTCAAGCATTAAGTGGGGGAGAACAGAGCCATAAATTACAAGGTCATATCCATCAAATAACATAATAACAGCACACCAAAAGACTAAAATTTTATGGTGTTTATTGAGAGGAACCTTATCAATAAGGTCTACAGCATTAATATTTTGCATCGCTTCCTATCCTTTGGATAGAATCAAAAGTTATCTATAATTCAACGTAGTGAATTTCAATCCCTTTTAACTCAATAGCTTTTTCTCCAGGCATCCACTACCTGAAAAGATTTTATAATCAATGATTTCTCATGATCTTTATAAATCATATAGTTTATTATTTTTATAGATCAAATTAATAAAACATATTATGCAATATATGTTTTATCTATATTTATTTTCTATACTGAAATATTAAATTTTTAATGAATTGAAATATAAGAATAAATAATTATTGAAAAAAGCAGAGAATTACTAAAACAGTGTCCGTTATATTTGGCATTGCAACGCACCAACATAGAAGCAAGCAGTCAACGTCCAAGTCATTATTTTTATTTCATTTCGTTGTGATCGGTTAAAATCTCTTTTAAAAAATTTATAAACCATTTTTGTGCAGAGGTATCAGCTGACTTTTTATACCAATGTAGAGTTACATCGAAACAAGGCAATTCAAAAGGCACATCAAAAATTTGAATATCAGAATTGTGTTTAAAATATTCACCTATTCGAGAAGGTACAGTGACAATTAAATTATGTTTGGCAATGAGCTCCCCTAAAATACTGAACTGAGGAACTTGTAGTTTAATTTTTCGTCTTAATCCTTGTTTACTTAAATAATTTTCTACTAGGTTATGACCTGTAGATGCGGGTACAACAGCATGATTGCCTTTTAAGAAATTATCTAAAGTAAATTTATTGTCTTCTAGAACGATCCCTCGACTGACTAAACAAGTATATTTTTCTTCAAATAACGTTAAAGCATTTAAACTTTTGTCCTCTAAATTTTTATTGCATATTGCCGCATCAACCTTACCAGTGATTAACCAATCCGATAATTTATTCATATCGACAGTCGTTATTTCCAATGTTATGTGGGGTGCATGGATTTCTAGGTGTGACAAAATGATAGGGAGGAAATATAAGCCACCGATGTCTGTTAAAGCAATTCTAAAGCACCTTTCACTCGTCTTGGCATCAAAGTTTTTTACTTCACTGACAACACTTTCAATCTCAACAAGATGATGATTCAATGATTCATACAACTGAGTTGCATAAGTTGTTGGAATCATACCTTCTTTTGTTCTGATAAATAGCTGATCTTTAAATAAATATCTTAATCTGGATAAATTGTGACTTACTGATGGTTGAGTAATATTTAAATGCACAGCAGCTGTACTCACGCTACGTGTATTGTAGATTGTGACAAAAGCCCGAATTAAATTTAAATCCACCATAATAGATACCACTAATATTTATTAGAAAAAATAACAATTTGACTAATAATACATAAAAAAATAAATTTAGCAAATCAGTCATAGAACTGACTTGTTAAGAGAAATTAACAATAGGGAATTTAAAGTAAGCAATGCTTTGATGATGGAAGAAATAATTTTATCAACGTCAAACATCTAGTTTTTTAATTTCTTTGAGTCACTTCTTATTTTATTCACTGATCATATTGCACTCAATGTTGAAATGATAAAAACAATCAGCTTTGTATTCTCAACTTAAGTTGATCACCATCATGTAGGCACTCAATATCGATAGGAACCGAGATATTTGCTCTACATGATTTACATCATTATTTCAGCTTGGTGGCTTCCCTCATTTGGAAAGTTGGAGAAAGGACATGCCACGTATTCCTATAATAAATACCAGCCATCTAGATCGTATCGATGAGTTGTTTGTAGACAATGTCGATACGGGTGAATTTAAACTTCATCGTTCAGTTTTTACTGATCAAGCGTTGTTTGAACTTGAAATGAAATACATTTTCGAAGGTAACTGGGTGTTTTTGGCACATGAAAACCAGATCCCAAATAACAATGACTACTACACCACCTATATCGGTCGTCAACCGATCATCATTGCACGTAACCGTGCTGGTGAACTCAATGCCATGATCAATGCCTGCTCGCACCGTGGTGCACAGCTTTGTCGTTATAAACGTGGCAATAAGGCCACCTATACTTGTCCTTTCCACGGTTGGACATTTAATAATTCAGGAAAATTGTTGAAAGTTAAAGATCCTTCTGATGCAGGTTACTCAGATGGCTTTAACAAAGACGGTTCACACGACCTAAAAAAAGTTGCGCGTTTTGAAAATTACAAAGGATTTTTGTTTGGTAGTTTGAATCCTGATGTTTCTTCACTTAAAGAGTTCTTAGGTGAAGCGACGAAAATCATCGATATGATTGTGGATCAGTCCGAAGATGGTCTAGAAATCTTACGTGGTGCATCTACCTATACTTATGAAGGTAACTGGAAGCTGACTGCCGAAAATGGTGCCGATGGTTATCATGTTTCCGCCGTTCACTGGAACTATGCTGCAACCACACAACAGCGAAAGGAAAAGCAGCCACAGGATAATATTCGCGCCATGAGTGCCGGTGGTTGGGGTAAGCAGGGCGGTGGCTGCTATGGCTTTGAACATGGTCATATGTTGTTGTGGACACAATGGGCCAATCCAGAAGATCGCCCGAACTATGCACGTTATGAGGAGTATATCGACAAGTTTGGTGGAGCAATGGCTAAATGGATTGTTGAGCGTTCACGTAACCTTTGCCTCTATCCAAATGTTTACTTAATGGATCAATTTGGTTCACAGATTCGTGTATTGCGTCCGTTAAGTGTGAATAAAACTGAAGTGACGATTTACTGCATTGCACCAAAAGGTGAAGCACTTGATGCACGTACCCGCCGTATTCGCCAGTATGAAGATTTCTTTAATGCATCAGGTATGGCAACACCTGATGACTTAGAAGAATTCCGTGCGTGTCAAGCTGGTTATGCCGGTATTGAACTCGAATGGAATGATATGTGCCGTGGCTCTAAGCACTGGATTTATGGTCCAGATGACGCAGCCCAGGAAATTGGTTTAAAACCTATATTAAGTGGCATCAAAACTGAAGATGAAGGCCTATACCTTGCACAACATCAATATTGGTTGAGCTCAATAAAACGTGCGATTGCCAGAGAAAAAGAGCTTGCAGGACAACAAGATTTGGGAGAAACCGTATGAATACCCCAATCAATTTAGACAATATAAGTCTCGAGCAAGTGACCCAGTTTTTATATCGTGAGGCACGTTATTTAGATGAGGAACAGTGGGATGAATGGTTACAGTGCTATGCGCCCGAGGCTTCTTTCTGGATGCCAGCATGGGATGATGATGATCAACTGACAGAAGACCCACGATCAGAAATTTCGTTGATTTACTATCCGGATCGCCAAGGTTTAGAAGATCGTGTATTTCGGATTAAAACAGAACGTTCATCTGCGACCATTCCTGATACCCGTACCAGCCATAATATTTCCAATATTGAGATTGTGGAACGTGATGGTGACGAAGTCACGGTACGTTTTAATTGGAACACTTTGAGTTTCCGCTATAAAACCAACTACAGCTATTTCGGCATGTCATGTTATGTGATCGACTTTTCAACTGAACAACCCAAAATCTTAAGTAAGTATGTTGTGCTTAAAAACGATTATATCAACCAAGTGATTGATATTTACCACCTGTAAACACATTGCTCAGCCAAATGGAATGTTGGTTCAGTTTTAGCAGTTTTTAGACTTTTTGGAATCAATAATTTAAATAATCAAAAGGAAATGTTAAAGATGGATAGGTTAAATCAAGGGACTAATATATTTAAAATGATACTTATGGCGATTGTGGCTGGTGTATCGAGTAACAGCAGTTTTGCCAATATCAGTCAGAATGAACATAACGAACTCAGAAAAGAACTTATGGCACTTCAGAAAGAGGTTCAAAACTTAAAAAATGAGAATAGTCTGCAGTTACAATCTGCACCGTCGATGTCCATGATAGAAAAAAAGAGATCTACTGAGGTCAATATTTATGGATTTATACGCGCTGATGCAACCTATCAAGCTACTGGTGCATCGACAATGTATAATAATATCAATGCTGTACCATTAAAAAATACCCATGAGGAATATAAGCAACGTGATCGATTCCGTGCGACTGCTGCTGCTACACGTATCGGAGCAAACTTCAGGACTGAAACACCAGTAGGGGAAATAAAAGGTAAGATTGAAACAGATTTTTTTGGTGGTGCAACAAGAGATCAATTTCGTATACGTCATGCTTATTTGACATTTGATAAATGGTTAGTCGGTCAGACATGGTCAAATTTTATTGCACCTGAATATTTACCTGAAACTATTGAGCCTGCTTCATATGTTGGAGGATCCTTATTGCGAGTACCTGTGCTTAGGTATACAGATAAGATTACGGATCAGACAAGTTTTGTTATTAGTATCGAAGACCCTAAATATACAGCTGCCACTGATCCTGACAATGAAATGAGATTACCTGCGTTCGTTGGACGTATTAACCATAATTTTGATAATGGCTCATTAATTTCAGGTCGTAGTTTCCTTGCAGAAAAGAAAACAGCAAATGATGAAAAGTTAGCTTGGGGAATCGGTTTGGGGGGAAAATATCTAATCTCTCCTAATACAATATTGAAGGCTGATTATTATCATGTAAAAGGAGATGGCCGGTTTTTAGCTTGGAGTAATAGTGGCTATGCTTTGGATATAAATAATCAGATGCATGAAAATGAGTTTGATACGATCTCGTTAGGAATAACGCATAAGTTTAATCCTAAATTACGTTCTACGATTGGTTATGGCTATATGAAAGCCAATGATAGTAGCACGTTTGCAAATTTAAAATATGATGATAATACACAAAATAAGCAACTTTGGCAGGGCTGGGCAAATGCGATTTATAGCCCATTCAAGTCGATAGATTTTGGATTAGAATATGTTTATGGACAGCGAGAAACTTTCAATGATTTAACAGGTGTAGATAATCGCTTTAACATGATGATTAGCTATGATTTTTGATCACTATATTTTTATAATAATTTGATGCTTGGTATATATCTACATTAATCATCCAATTTTAGCTTCTTAGCTAAAGTGTTAATGATCTGTGGTTGGGAAAGTCTGCCAATTTAACTTATGCTCAAGCGGTGTAGTCATGAAATAGTTTGAAATTTATTTCGCATCAACGCCTGATGAATGTCATCAGGCGTTTTATATTTCAGAACATATATGCTCTATGAGTATTATAAACTTCTATAGGTTATGCTCTTTATGTATTTATTCATGATGTGACCAGAGATAGCTTGGCTGCACAGTCACGGATTTTACCTAGTGATGTGATCACACAAGTAAATAACAAGAAAGTAAATCCAACGAGTGATTTTGTTGATGCTATTTCTGAGCTACAGAAAAATACGGTAGCGCGTGTTGCGATTGTTCGTGAAGGGCAACATGCTATGATTGGATTACGTATTCAATAAATACAACTGATCAGAATCAGCCACTCAAAGGGTGGCTTTTTTATGTCAAACTTATACGGATGGTTGAAAAAGTGGAAAAGGAAAGAAGATATGAGTTCAGTATTTGATTTAAAAATCGAAGTAAAACCAGAGCATATAGATGTCTTAGGTCATGTAAACAATGTGGTCTATGTACAATGGATGCAGGATGTTGCATCTGCACATATCGAAACATTGGGTGTTGGACTCGATCAATATTTAGAAATGAAACATGCAATGGTTGCTGTAGAACATCATGTTCAGTATCGCAAAGCAGCAATGTTAGATGATGATATTATTTTGAGAACTTGGTTATACGAGATCAACGCACTTTATTCTTTCCGTCAGTATGCTTTTTTTAATGCCAAAGACCAAAGCTTGCTCTTTACTGGCAATACCAAATGGGCATGTATAGAAATTGCTTCAGGGCGTCCGAAACGGATGTCACCGACTTTTATCCAAGCCTATCAACCCATTAATTCTGAAATAGATCCTTTTGATTTAAGTTCAATCATTTAAATTACTTGGATTTTTAGATGAAGTGCAATAACGCATAAAGAAAATCTTATATTTAATGAAAGCGACCTCTCTGTTATACACGAGAGGTCGGTATGTTTTATATCAATTCGACTCGTGGAAAGTCTACAGGCGTATCTAGTGCAATATTGATGTAGTTAGTGAATATATTCAAAGCCACATGCGCCATGATCTCAACGATTTGTTGGTCATTAAAACCTACATTGCGAAGTGTTGTGATATCAGCATCAGTCATCTGAGCATGTTGATTGACCACCTTTAAAGCAAAAGTCAGTGCTGCTGCTGTTTTATCATCAGCTGCTTTTCCTATTTGCGCTTCAGCCATTTCAGCAGCGCTAGCGCCAGCATTTTGACCGAGTACAGTATGTGCTGCTAAGCAATATTCACAGCGGTTTAAATTGGCGATTGCAACAGCAATCTGTTCACCTAATTTTGCACCAAGTGTACCTTTACCTAAGGCAGCAAAAGCGGACCACATGCTTTGTAAAGCTGCTGGCGAATTTGCCACTGCCTTAAACATATTTGGAGTCGTGCCAAAAGCTTGTTGAATTTGGGTTAATAAAGGTTGACTTGCTTGGGGTGCAAGTTGAGTGTCAAGGTTGATACGTGACATGTTGTTCTCCTTAAAGGATCGTAGTGATAGTAGAAGTGCATCAAACTTTGATTATTATGTGTAAATTCACTGTATGATTAGATACAATATGTTCATAAAATATATCAATTCGTTCAAATGAAAACTATTCACCCCATTGATCGCCTTTCAGGTCTACTTGACCGTTTCCGTATGCAGGCAGAGTTGTACCATACTGGTGTGTTATGTGGCGTCAGCCATTTTGATGCTTGTGAAGGGTTTGGCTATTTACATGTCTTACGTCAGGGACAACTGGAAGTCAGTCATCCAGCTATGGCGCATTTGCCAAGACGTATGCGTTTTGATGAACCAACGCTACTTTTTTATCCTGGCCCAATTACACATCATTTTCATAACCCGCCCAGAGAAGGTGCTGATTTTACCTGCGCGCGGTTGATACTGGATGGTGGGCAACAGAATCCACTGGTAAGGGCATTACCTGCCGTAATTGCACTTCCTCTAGCGCGTGTACAAGGATTGGATCAGGCGCTTGCGCTATTATTTGCTGAAACAGACCATGCCCGTTGTGGGCAACGATTATTAGCGAATCGGTTATTTGAAGTGGTGGTACTTCAACTATTACGTTGGTTATTAGATCATCCTCATGAAGCAGGAGTAAGCACTGGACTTATTATTGGTCTTTCAGATCCACGTTTGGCGCGCACGCTGGTGGGAATACATGAATATCCAGGTGAATCGTGGACACTAGAGCGCATGGCTGAACTGGCATGTATGTCTAGAACAGCTTTTGCCAATACCTTCCGTGATGTGATGGGACAGACACCAGCTGAATATTTAACAGACTGGCGTATTGCTTTGGCACAAAGTAGATTGCGTGAAGGGCATTCAATTAAAATATTGGCTGAAGAACTGGGTTATGCTAATCCATCAGCATTATCTCGCGCATTTTCAGTCAGGGTAGGCATGTCTCCCCGAGAATGGTTGACCAGCCATCCTGTCTAATGCTTAGTTAATGGTGATCTTTAACGAAAGTAAGATTGAGTAAGACAGTTCAATTTATATTGAACTGTCTGAGTTTAATGATCTATGAGTTGAGTTAACTTAAACACTTCATCGATTGGAAAATTGAGCAGGGGAATCGACCATTACGGCTTCAGCACCTAACTGTTTTGCTATTCGATAGTCTGCTTCAGAATTGATACCGAACAGGACAATACGATTTGCTGCTTGTGTCCTAAAACAGTTCATAATTTCCTTATCCCAAACAAACTCTGCTTTTGAACGGCCTTCACCTAAGGTATAGGTTTCTACAACCTCAACCTGCCGTCTTAACTCCAAACCATGCCACCCAATTGGTTCTTGAGCAGCCTGACAATTATGGTTCAGTGCGACACGAGCTAAAATATCCCGAGTATCATCTCTTGCAACAAAATACGGAATTTGACCGACCTGTTTGATGGCATCTGTATAACGGCGTTCAGTGGAGTAGAGCCTTACTCGGTTAAGTGAGTTGGTGGAAACGAGGACACGTTTAATAGCCGTAGCAATTTGCACAGGATCAGCATCAGGCGACTTAATATCAATATAAAAAGTGGTTCGAGGAAATTGAGTAAGCACCTGTTGAAGTGTTGGGATATGGATTCCTTTACCTCTCCATGGGTAAATTGTTTGTTGTCCTACATTGCGGGCGACATTCCATCCTGCATCCAAGCCCTGTAATTGTTTTACAGTATATGCAGAGACCAAACCTTGGGCATTACTTAAAGCATTTAGATTATTAGGGCGATAGAGTACAGGAACACCATCATTGCTTAACTGTACGCTGATCCAGATTACATCTGCGTGATTCCTTAGAGCGAGATCAATTGCATAGGCTGTGTTCTCAGGTGCATCTGCCGTTCCACCGCGATGCGCAACAATTAGTGGTGATTGACCAGTTTGATTTGAGTAAGGCGCTGCATTTAATACCATGCTATGTAATCCATAACCGAATATGCATATCAACATGATGTTTTTAAACACGCTATTTTTCATAATAATATTGCAACCTATTGATTAAAATTTATAGCCATATTGGAGTCTTATGCCATTTTCACTATATTTTTTCGCGAACTGTCCTTCATAATTGACCGAAAACCCGTGGGTATTGGCGATATCGACATTGAAACCAAAATTGATGATGCCTGTGTTCTGATTATTGGGAACATCTAAATAACCAGCATCTCCAGCAATAAGTGAGTTATTTGATATAAATGTTAATTTGCCCGCTTTATCATTATTTTTTAAACGGTTTTGCCATGCTAAGCTTGCATTTAAACTTAGAGATGTTGTATCCCATACGTTCCATTTTTGAGATATATCCAGACCGACAGTTGAAGATACACGGTCAATATTCGTTTTTTCACTATTTAGTGAATAGTATCCATTACTTTGTTGAATGGAATCATTTTCTAAGTAGTCGTATGCAACACCGATAAATGGTTCCATATATAGGTTATTGTGTTGCAATGCATAGCCCATCTCAGCGTTCAACTGATAAGTACGACCATTGTATTTTGCATTAAATTGACCATCGTTCTGATCATTAAATCGTGATTTAACCTCATTACGTCCCAATGTACCACTGAAACGAAAATTGATTTGATCAATTTGAGTCCCTGTATAGATACCGAACTGATAATTATCGATTTTAGCTTTGGCATTATTTTTGTTATTTAAATCTTTGGTATTAATGGCTGCCGTTATTCCGATTGCCCAATCTCCAAGTGTAGTATCTGCGCCTAAAGCTAGACCCTGCCTCTGAACATTATAATCATGCATTTTGGCATTGCTGAGATTATTCCATTCCCCCAGACGAGACTTGCTTTTTGAGTCTGAAAAATCTATCCAAGCATTATTACTGTTCTCCTGATTACGTTGAATATAGCGTAGACGTTGATTGGTTAAACGACGATTGTGATCCATATCCTGAAATTCTTCTGCCAGAATATCGCCATGAATTGATGCAATTTGGGTCGCTTTTTCAGCTCTAGCTTGCTCCAATAACTTTGCTTCAGCAGCGGCTTTATCGGCAGCAGCTTTATCGGCAGCGACTTTATCAGCAGCGGCTTGATCCGCGGCAGCTTTATCGGCAGCGGCTTTATCGGCAGCAGCTTTCTCAGCAGCGGCTTTTTCAGCAGCAGCTTTTTCCGCGGCAGCTTTATCGGCAGCTTTATCGGCAGCGGCTTTTTCCGCGGCAGCTTTATCGGCAGCAGCTTTTTCCGCGGCGGCTTTTTCAACAGCGGCTTTATCGGCAGCGGCTTTTTCAGCAGCGGCTTTCTCTGCAGCGGCTTTCTCTGCGGCAGCTTTCTCAGCAGCGGCTTTCTCAGCAGCAGCCTTGTCAGCGGCGGCTTTATCATTAGCGGCTTTCTCAGCGGCAGCCTTGTCAGCAGCGGCTTTATCAACAGCAGCTTTCTCTGTGGCAGCTTGATCCGCGGCAGCTTTTTCAGCAGCAGCTTTCTCTACGGCAGCTTTATCGGCAGCAGCTTTCTCAGCAGCGGCTTTATCCGCGGCAGCTTGATCTGCGACGGCTTTATCGGCAGCGGCTTTTTCCGCGGCAGCTTTCTCAGCAGCGGCTTTCTCTGCGGCAGCTTTATCGGCAGCGGCTTTCTCTGCGGCAGCTTTATCGGCAGCAGCTTTTTCCGCGGCAGCTTTTTCCGCGGCAGCGGCTTTATCGGCAGCAGCTTTCTCAGCGGCAGCTTTTTCAGCAGCGGCTTTATCGGCAGCGGCTTTCTCTGCGGCAGCTTTATCGGCAGCGGCTTTCTCTGCGGCAGCTTTATCGGCAGCAGCTTTTTCCGCGGCGGCTTTTTCAACAGCGGCTTTATCGGCAGCGGCTTTTTCAGCAGCGGCTTTCTCTGCAGCGGCTTTTTCAGCAGCGGCTTTTTCAGCAGCGGCTTTCTCTGCAGCGGCTTTATCGGCAGCGGCTTTATCAGCAGCGGCTTGATCCGCGGCAGCTTTATCGGCAGCGGCTTTATCGGCAGCAGCTTTCTCAGCAGCGGCTTTTTCAGCAGCAGCTTTTTCCGCGGCAGCTTTATCGGCAGCTTTATCGGCAGCGGCTTTTTCCGCGGCAGCTTTATCGGCAGCAGCTTTTTCCGCGGCAGCTTTATCGGCAGTTAAGTCCCTGAATTGTAATTTAAGTTTCTTATCTTCTTCAGTTTTTGTTAATTCTGGTTGAATATTTTCAGTAGCAATCGATGTAAGATAGTTATTATTAAATATTCCATTAATTTTTGTAGCATCCATTAAGGTATATTCATTACCTTGATAGCGGAGGGTATCATTTTTCCCAAGTAATTTATCTGGGCTTTGTTCATAGGTCTGGAAGTTAGCTCCATTTAAATAAGCATTACCCCGAACAACCAATTTGTCCACTTGCTCATTTTTGTCTCTAATTTTGGCTGAATATGTGGCGTCAGGGCTAAATTTAATATCTCCATTAATAGTAAATGTACTAAATCCTGTTTGATTGTAAAGTGATGGTGCAAATCTGCCACTATTGATTTCGATTGTTGCAGACTGACCTTGACCAGAAAGTGTCCCTAATTTATTGACAATAATGCCTGAAGATAAAGATCCTGTAATATCAATACCACCTTCATTAATGAAAGTATTGCCTGCATAGGTATTGTTTCCCGATAACTGTAATGTTCCACTGCCTTTTTTAATCAGACCACCGCTACCAGCGATATTGTTTGACCAAGTATCGAATGAACATTCAGCTGCATCACAACTACGTTCTCTGGTTGTGCCAATATCATATTTTATCCCTTGGCCCATATTGACGGTGAAATCACCATTTCCAAAAGTATTGGCCAGATTATCCAGATCATCACCCAAATTTTGTTTTACATCCTCAGCAAGCATGTTTTTTACATCATCCGCTGAAGCAAACATTGCTGGTCCTTTAATGGCGTTTTCCAGATCAATTTTTCCCCAACCAAAGTATTTATCAATTACTTTGGCACGACCATCAGTTACTCTACCATTTTCATCCATATCAGCAGCTGTGGTTTTTAAAACAGAAACAGTCTGGCTGGAGCTCATATAGGGAAAGCGTTCCATAAGAACAGCGAGAGCACCTGTGGCATGTGGTGCAGCCATTGAGGTTCCAGTCATATACTCATAATTATCAGCAAGCTTTCCATCTTCAACTTTAAATGTTGAACTATAAATCCCTGTTCCGGGCGCTGCCACACACCACAATGCGGTATAACCACATTGTGAAGACCCTGTATACAGTGTTTCTTTGGTGCTATCGTCATTCACCAAAATTTGAGTTTGTCGAAGACCTTGACCGACTTGTTCCCACAAATAGTCTTCTTTGCCAATTGCAAGATTTGCTTGACGTAAATATTTTTTATTTTGAAAAGTAACTTCAAAAAATTGTAAATCATCACCCGCACTGAGCGTTTCACTATCTTCTGGAACAGTGATTTCTTTACTGCGAACCAATGTTAGATTACTGACAGTAAGATAATTGGGCAGTAAGTCATTATAAACGATAGGCATCCCTTGAAAGGCACCAGGTTCGTTATAATGATTGTAATTTCCAGCAGCAAAAACGTTGACTACGCCTTGTTTTCCAGCTTCTCGAAGGGCCCTGATTTGGTTGACAAGCCCATTGTTTGATTTGTCATTTGCCCCAAAATTGAATTTTTGACCATTACGCTCAATTATACCGTCTTCAGCTTCAACTACATCTTTCACTGTAATTGAAATTTTAGATTCCCCCCTTTTCGTGGGGGTGGTCGTATATATGACTCGATTTAAAAAATCATAGGGTTTGGTTTTATCAGACTTTTTTTCAAAGTCTTTTACTGTTGATGTGCTTATACCATCGATACCAATCAAGTCTTTCCATTGAGGATCTCCAGGATTGATGCCATAGTCTTTATCTCCCTCTGTACCCCAGCTATTATTAATCAGACGAACTGCCGTAGTGTCGAGAAAAGGGTAAATATTATTATTCATATGTTGTGCAAAAATATCTGCACCATAGGCTACGCCGTGCATGCCTTGATCATTCTTTTTAGCACGAATGATCCCAGAAACATGAGCGCCATGGGTATAATCTTCGGCATTGAATCCGTCAGCTACTTTACTGCCGATACTTAAGTCTGAATTATGTTCTTTACCATCTTTATTGGGTGTAACAAATGTGAGTTTGTCAGTAAGTTCGCTTATTCCTGAGGGAAAGTCTGAATCTGCAACCCCAATGGAAATTCCCTTACCCGTATAGCCTTTTTCATAAGCATACTGCGCACCAATACGACTTAGTCCCCAATTGGCATTGAACTCATCAGTTTCAGCACGCAGTGGTACTGCAAAGGAGGACGATGAAATAATCGGATACCCCAGCAAAATACTACGTAACAGTATGCTTAACGTTTTTTCTTTAAATATACGTTTCATCTAAATTTTTTAACCCTGTAAGTTTTTGTTTCTGTCGTTTATGTATGTGGAGTGAAAATAACTCAGTGATTTTTAACTTAATTTAAACCATGCCATCATTTATATTTAATATTGTAAATATATGATTTTACCAAGGTTTATATATTTTTTGTCGAGCCTTTACGTTCGACAAGTAAATGAATCATTTGGATGTTATTTAATTTATTTTGTCCTGTGACAAAATAAATTAAATAATGGGACGATATCATAATGATTTAAATAATCAATTTTTTTTGCATGAATAATTGTAAAAATTATACGATTTTTATGATCAATTCTTATGCGTTGATTGACTGACTATCATCTTCATGTGTCACTGAGAAAATACACTTAAAAAAACACTCAGATGAGCAATCGCGAATTTCAAAAAACATTAAATTAGACCAGAGCTAATGGTTTTTTGCCGTGGATATTGTGCGCAATTTTTAGCGATTTTGTGATTAAACCCGTTTCCAAATGGATACCATAGATTTGTATAAGTCTTCTGTAATTCTATTC
Organism: Acinetobacter sp. BIGb0196; assembly: GCF_011759595.1. Lineage (NCBI taxonomy): Bacteria > Pseudomonadati > Pseudomonadota > Gammaproteobacteria > Moraxellales > Moraxellaceae > Acinetobacter > Acinetobacter sp. BIGb0196. The sequence continues at coordinate 1,136,129 of NZ_JAAOZA010000001.1, forward strand.
ATATTGGATCATGCTTTGCGCATACTGAGATCGCTCAATGTAGACAGTAAGTGCAATGATAACTACATCAAAAGGCTCCTTAGCTTATGAATTTTATTATTAATTTGATGAAATTTTTCATGTAGTTAAATATGTACTGTTTCGTTAAACAGCATCTAGAATCTAGTAATTTTTTAATTAATGAAGTGGTAATCTATGAAAAGTTTGACCAAGAATATTCTGATCATCGGTGGAAAAGGCAAAAATGGACGACGCGTCGTAGAGAAATTAAAGTCGCATAAATTTAATCCAATTGTCACTACTCGTATCATCAATGCGCATGTAGAAAATGAACGGTATTTTGATTGGAATGATAGCAGTACATTTGGCCCAGCACTGAAGAATATTGAAATCGTTTACATTGTTCATCCAGATACTTCAATGTCAGGAGCAGAACAACAGCTTGAAGGATTGATCACAGAAATGATGAATCAGTCTGTTTCCAAAGCTGTATTATTATCAGGCAGAGGTCAAGCATCTGTTGAAAAGTGTGAAAAAATTTTAATGCAGGCTGAACTTGATTGGACGGTCATTCGTTCAGCATGGTTTAACCAAAATTTCAGTGAAGGTCATTTTCTACATGGCATAAGATCTGGCGAAGTGACGTTTATGGCAGATACTGTAAAAGAACCATTCGTTGACTTGGAGGATTTGTCAGATGTTGTGGTTGAATGTCTGACTGATGATTTACATAACGGCAAAATTTATGAAGTCACAGGATCAGAGTTATTGACTTTTGCAGAAGCGGTGAATGCTATCGGAGTAAAGCTTAAGCGAAATATACAGTATCAATATCTTAATCAAAAAGCATATAAACAATATCTGCAAAATGCAGGATTGGATAATTTTATTGCAGAACATATGGCGCAGGCATTTTTTGAAATATTAGATGGGCGAAATGAAAGTATCGGCAAAGGTGTTACTCAGGTTCTGGGGCGAGATCCGATTAAATTCACTGATTTTGTAAAATCAAATAAATTCTAGTTTTATGATTTATAAGGTAGCAAAGCGATGTCTTCAGAATTATCAATTTCACAGAAATATTTAACCAAACTGGGCGTGGAAGGTGAGTATTTACCTACGCTTGAGAGTCTAAAAAAGTTGTTATTTCTACATGTAACCAGCATCCCGTTTGGAAATATTTCTTCTTTTCTTGGTGATAACGTGTCTATGGAATTATCACAGATCGCAGATAAATTACTTGATCAAGGACGAGAAGGCTATTGTTTGGAACAGAGTACGCTGACTAGAACAGTATTAAGTGAACTGGGATATGAGGCTTTTAATCTTTTGGGGCGCGTATATTATCAATCTCAACCTATAGAAGCTCCGATTCGTACTCATCTGGTGACTGTGGTAAAACTGGTGGATAAATTATATTTATTTGATCCCAGTTTTGGTGGAACGACTCCGACAGCCGTTCTTTCACTGGATAAGCTCGGGGAAATTCAGAATACACCGCATGAAGCTTTCCGTTTTATTGATGTAAAAGACAGTGGTGTTGCTGAAAGTGCCCTGACAGGTGTGAAGATTATGCTTCAAGCTTATATACGTGATGAGTGGGTCAATATTTATGCACTTGATCCAGAACAGAAAGTCTCGGAGTCGGATGCTGTGATTGCCAATTGGTATATTGCAACATCACCAGATTCTATATTTACTCAACATTTGATGCTTGCTGCAGTTACTCCAGATGAACGAATAAACTTAAGTGGAACGACTGTAAAGATCCATGGTAAAAATCATTCAATAAAAAAAGAGCTCACAAGCGAAGATGAATTTCGCGAATATCTTGAGAAGTATTTTAAAATTAATACACCACAATTGAATGTAGCTTTAATATTTAAAAAAATAATCAATCCTGCCGAGTGAAAGATGCACTTCTAAGAACAACAAGCAACGCTTGCAACCTGTTGAACAGACCTGAATGAATCATCGCAAATAGGCTTAAAGTAAGATTCACAATAATCATCAGGTTGCAGCTTGCGCATATTTTCCGCATAGTATGTCAGTGGAATATCATCCTTGGAATTAATATTCAATATATGAATAAATAAGAAATCTCAGAGAAAATCTCAAGAATGAATGGAGGAAACCTTGGGTCTAAAGCTGCGGAAAAACCGTGCGCCTTCGCCAAATAATGTCTGTCCCTTGAGTAAGAGTATGGCACTGCTACGGGGTGCTTGGACTGCAGAAATCATCTGGTGTTTAAGTGCTGGACCACGTCGATTTGGCGAGTTAAGAGCTGACTTGCCATCAATTACTGCAAAAGTATTGACAGAACGTCTACGTCATTTGGAAAGTAAAGGAATTATACAACGTCTGCCAATCCCGACATCGCCGCCCTCTGTAGAATACAAATTAACAGTTATTGGTGCAAAATTCCTACCCGCTATTCACGCAATCGCCAAAGTTGGTGATGAACTCAAATTTGGCATGCCAGATTCCGAAGCAGACTTAAATGAATACTAAAGCTAACTATTAAAATACTTTGATTTAACAATTTTTTGCACAATACATTTTTAATAAGCGCAGTTGTGTTTTATTCCTGTGCAGGATTATTTTTAAAGGATTCTCTAAACTCAGAAGGTGAGTAGTTAAATGTTTGGGAGAATACTCGGCTGAATGCAGCCTGAGAGGAATAGCCAACAAGCTCAGCAATATGAAAAATACTTTTTTGCGTGGTTAATAGCAATTCACTGGCTAATCGCATTCTCAGCGATTTTAAATATTGTATTGGGGTGGTCCCGACAGATTCTGTAAATTTCTTGTAAAAGCTTGATTTAGAATAATTGGTAGATTTTGCGAGTTCTTCAACGGTCCAGTCAAAATGCGGGTGATTATGCATTAAAGACATGGCTTTACTGATCATCGGTTCCTGTAATGCTGAGATCCAGCTTTTATGATTCGGTTCAACAGTGCTAAGCCAGCACCGAATTGACCAGATAAATAAAAGATCAATAATTCTGGTTAGCATAATCTGACTGCCTATCGAAGGCGCTTTGAGTTCCTGTTGAATTGCATGAACAGTGATTGGGACCCATTCTGCAATAATATTTGTGGCTTTACAGGTAAAAGGGACGTGAATGAAAGCAGGCAAACCCTCGGCAATGGCTGAGCCATAAATACCTGAAAAATCAATTGTACAGGTGATGATTTTAGCATCCTGAAATGCATCTGTACTCAAGCTTATACTGTGAAAGTTACCAGGTAAAACCACAGCTATGTCGCAATGTTTCAATTCCAGATGATGTTCCAGATCGTTCATTGTTAAAAGGCATTTTTCTTTCTGAATAATATGTATATAGCCATGATTTGGGGAAAATTCTAGTATTTCTCCAGGTAAAAGAGTTGAAATACTATGGATTTTGCCTGCTATACCTGATAACCGATAGATATCAAAAAAAGTATCTGAAAACGAACTAAGCATATTTTTGGAATTCCGAGAAAAATACTGTTTCTGCAAAAACTTTGCATTCTTGGTGATTGTTAGCTTGTGATTTATGTCTAATAATCATTGCAAGAAGCTTTGACTGACCAAAAGTATCAATTATTAATTCGCTCTTAATAGCTATGCCATGAAACTTCTTGAAAAGCTAGATCACTTGAATATGAACATAATAATTTTATGGAGTAGCGAATGGGTTTAAAACTTATGATTATATTGGTACATGTTTTTTGTAGGGAGCAGCTACCTTTTTAGCTGGTTAATGATTTTGCGAAATATCGGAAAATCTGAGGTTGTGAAAAGCATAATAAAATATTGAAAAAGAGATATAACATGGACGTTATAAGCCACTATAAAAAACATCTGTTGTTGCTGTTGGTTGTCTTATTTCTTGTTGGAATAGTATGGTATTTAAAACCAGAAACCAATACTGTAATAGCCCCATCAAGTTCAGACTCCGCGTTACAAAATCAGCAATCGTTGAGTACTGTTGCGTCAGTTTCTGATACTAATCAACAAGTCTTAAAGTTTCATGGTGTTATGCCTGAGTTGGCACCATCACTAAGAGGAACAGAGGTGAATTGTCCTTTACAGGTTGATACTAAAGGGCAGTTGGTTTTATCTCGTGGAATTCGTGACTGCTTCGATTATTTTCTTTCAAGTATTGGTGAAAAAACGGAAAGCAGTATTGTTGCTGATATTCGTCAATACCTTGCTGGTCTTCTACCAACGACTGCTCAACCTTATTCTTACCAACTACTTGGTAAGTATATTGATTATCTACATCAGCGTGAAAAGTTACCTGCAGCACAGTCCAATAGTGCAAAGGACTTTAAAACAGTTGCGTCAGCCATGGTTAAACTTCGCAGACAGATTTTTACGCCACAAGAAGCAGATGTATTTTTTGCGCAAGAAGAAAGCTATGACCAATATACAATCGCACAATACGCGATCAATAATGATAAACGCTTAAGCACAGATCAGAAGGCAGAAAAAAGTGCAGCATTGCTGAATGAACAGCCAGAAGACCTGAAAGCAAGTATGCAGCCGATTTTACAATACAACCAATTACAGGAATTGACCACTGAAATTAATCAACGTGGAGGTTCAGCGAGTGAGCTGTACGAGATGCGTAAAAAATTAGTGGGTGCAGCGGTAGCAGATCGCCTGACTCAGGTTGATTTACAGGAAAGCCAGTGGCAAAAAAAAGTGGATAGTTATCTTGCAGCAAGGACACAAATTACGGCGAGTCAGCAAGATGCGGCTCAACAACAGGCTGCAATAAATGAATTACGCAATAGATCTTTTAGTAGCCCAGAAGAACGAATCCGTGCACAGACTTTTGAACAGATGCAGGCTAATTCGAATAAAAAAGTGGCTGAATAGGCAATGAGGAAACGATAAATAACAGAAATATAGCATTGAGAATTAGACAAGGAGATTTTCAGGGAAATATTTTGAAGTATCAAGAAATCAATGTAATACAAAAATAATGTTCAAATATATGGAGTCTTGAACAATGAAGAAAGCAATCCCGGCCTTGGTATTTGGGGCCATCATATTCACATCGGTTAATAGCTCAGCAATTGTAACTACAAGTTATCAAAATTGCGGTATCAAAAACGATCAAGCTGGTTGTAGTCAAACATCTGCAACAGATTGGGGGCTGTTTTCTAAAAAAACAGATTATGCCAAAACTAAATATCCGTTGGTGTTTGCACATGGTTTATTCGGTTTTTCACAGATTGGACCTGTCAATTACTGGGATAGAATTCCTCAGGATTTAAGCCGTCAGGGTGCAAATGTATTTGTCACCAATACATCTTCTGCTAACTCTGACGCTGTGCGAGGTGAACAATTACTTAAACAAGTTCTCACGATTCAGGCTTTAACAGGTGCTGAAAAAGTAAACTTGATTGGTCATAGCCAAGGTGTGCAAACTGTACGCTATGTTGCGGGTGTTCGTCCTGATTTGATCGCGTCAGTAACAGGTATTGCGGGCTCAAATAAAGGTAGTCCGGTTGCAGATTTGGTGGAAACACTTGTACGTAAACCCGCCAGTGTAATAGGCTTTGATAAAACTATCGGAGCTATAATCAATACGTTTACAGGTATAGAAAGCTTTCTGGGTGGTACTTCTAGTAATGGTGGAACATATGATCAAGATGTTTTAAGTGCACTTGCAGGATTGACCAAGGCTGGAGCTGGTGAGTTTAATGCCACTTTCCCTCAAGGTATTCCAGTGACTGAATGTGGGTCAGGAGCTGCCACAGTGAATGGTGTGAATTATTATTCATGGTCAGGTAACGGTGGACTTACAAATTTATTAGATGGTTCATCTTACGGGTTGCTTGCTGGTCAAGCATTTATCAAATTGACCACTGGTAGTGATAGTGACGGTTTGGTACCGGTATGTTCATCTCATTTGGGCAATGTCATTCGTGATAATTATCCTCAGAACCATTTGGATGAGATCAATCAGATACTGGGACTTGCTGGCTCTGGTGCTGGTGCAGATCCCGTTCCGTTATATGGTCAGCATGCCAATCGTTTAAAATTGGCAGGTTTCTGATTTTTAAATTCAATGTTTTTTCATGAGGGAAAGTAGGAAATTAGTTTTCTACTTTTCCTTAGTTTAAGATCGTTAGCAAAAATAATGGATGAAAAGCATAAATTTTAGAGTGTCATTATTTTAGTTAAGATAAATGATAAATCATTGAGTAGGTCCATCGCTTTTTGTTCATCTAATTCAGAAGTGGTAATACGTATACCTTTAATATCCTGGCCTAATGAAAACTCTTTTCCAAGTCTGACTTTCCATCCCATTAGCGCGAGTTGATATGCTATTTCCTGAGCTTGTTCATGTTCGATCCATAGATTTAAACCATCACAATAACCTAGATCTAGAAGGTTTTGATCCAATAATTTTTTAACGATTTCTTGATTTTTTGTCTGATAATGTATTTTTGCTTTATTGATTAATTGATGAACTTTGTCCGATGTCATGAGCGAAAATATCATCTTTTGTAAGATATGACTCACCCAGGTACAGTTTGGATTTAGTTTCATCCTTAGTCTGGTCGCAGTCTGAGGATCACAATTGATAAATGCAAATCTAAAGTCTGGACCTAAAAATTTTGATACAGATCTTATCACCGCCCAATGTCTGGTAGATTCAGGCACAATATGATAATAAGGTGTTGTGGCAAGTAATGAAAAGTGATCATCAATAATAATGAGTACATCAGGGTATTCAGAAAATAACTGATGTAATTCTTGTGCCGTTTTAGCATCAAGACTATAACTGGTCGGATTCTGTGCTCTTGGTGTAATGACAATTGCTTTGGCTTTTTGCTCAAGTGCTTTTCTTATACTGTGAATATCATAGCCATGTGCTGTGACTGGGAAAAACACCATATTAAAGCGATTCACCTGTAAAGTATGAATACTGGTAATGAAACCTGGTTGTTCAATCGCAATACTGTCAGATTGGATTAAATGTGCATGGAGAATTCTTTCAATTGCATCTACCGCACCATGGGTAAATTCAATTTCAGCAATTTTATGGCTGATGTCAGCAAAAACTTCATTTCGAGCAAAGGTCTCCAAATCTGGAAGCTTGGTACTGTCACCATATAAATACGGTGCACTAAAATTAAAGTTGATGTCATGTAGCTGAGGTAAAAAACCTTGGCATGGATTTCCATGCGCGAGGTCAAAAAATGTTTGATTTGTTTTTTGAAGGTTTTCAAAACTATTAATTTGTGGATTTTTACGGACTTGGGTACCTGCACGGCCTTTGGATATGACAATCCCCATTAAGGCTAAATCTTTATAGGCGGCAGCGACAGTATTACGATTTACTTCCAGCTCAGTGGCTAAAGCACGAATATTGGGTAATAATTCCCCCTCCTTCAAAATCCCATTCTGAATAAGTTCTCGAATACTATTTTGAATGTCCTGAGATGTTTTACCTTTAATTTCAGCCATATAGATCCAATCATTTACTTTAAAACCTGATCAAGTTATTTAACCAGTCTTCAAGTACAAGTTTTGCTTTGTCTGCCAGTATATTGCCATAATATTGATTCTCAAGTCTTAAATCCAGAATATCTATCTTATGTTGCTTTAATTCATCAGTATGACCGATGAGCCATCTTTCAAATTGTTTAGGATCGGCTTCAGCATGGAACTGTAATGCCATAATATTACTCCCTACACTAAATGCTTGATTTGGATAATAAATTGAGCTAGCTAAGTGCGTGCCAACAGTCGGCAAATCAAATGTATCACCATGCCAATGTAAAACATGTATACCTTCAAGAAACCTTAAAGGTGATGCAAATGCCTGAGCACTCAAGGATAAACGCCCCCATCTTATTTCTTTGATATGGCCGGGATATACTCTTGCACCTAAAGCAGTTGCAATCAGTTGAGCACCCAAACAAATACCAAAAGTTGCATAATTGGTTATTAATCGTTGCTTCAATCCCACGATGATTTCTTTTAGATAAGGGTAGGTGATTAAGTCATATGCACTGATTGGCCCGCCAAGAATGATAAGCGGGTCCTTTTCTTGTAAGATAGTACTTAGGTCATCTACACCTGCTTGAAAAACACAAATGTCATAGCCCATCTGTTTAAGTACGGGGCTAAAACTTCCGGTATCCTCAAAACTTAAAAATTGGATCACATTAATAACTTGGTGTTTTATCATGTTCATGTTTGTCTCTCGGTGAAATAAGTGTGGATCAGCGCTATGAATCAAACTGAATTGGATGACTCTTCATTCTGTTGAAAAACTAAATCAGCAGTTGTATTTTGATAAGAGTATTGAGAGGACAACGTTCTCATCTGACCATTTTGATAAATAAGAACACGCATATCTTCAGTCACTTGTACAAACTCAACGTCAATAGGATCAATTGCTGTTAATGTTGCGATGAGTTGTTGAATCGAATTTTGTGAAGCAAGATGATTGGGTGTAAAAGTACCGAGTAACTTTTTTTCTCGATATATATTGATCTGATAATGAGTTTTCATCGTGATGCTCTATTCAGTAGGCCAGTAATAACTGTCTGGTTTGGAACGTGCGCCAAAAATTGCTTGTCCAATCCTGATATCTGTTGCACCTTCAGCGATCGCAAGTTCAAAATCTCCAGACATGCCCATTGAAAGCCGTTGTATCTCTGGGTGCTTTTTTGAAATTTGATCTCTTAGGGTTCTTAAAAGCTGAAAACACTGCCTGACCTCATTAGGGACATGGCTATGTATTGCCAGAGTCATCAATCCAACGATTTTTATGTAGGTAAATGGCAGACATTGTTCTATGAAATGTTCTAGCTCGTGAGGCTGAATGCCATATTTACTGCTTTCGCCTGATGTATTGACTTGGACAAAGACAGGCATAACCCGATTTTCTTTTTCTAAGGCGCTATTCAGTTTGTAAGCAAGTTCGACGCGATCTAAGGCATGGAATTCACTGATAAATTGGGCTACATATTTCACTTTATTGCGCTGTAGATGCCCAATCAGCACCCATTTTAAATTGCTAAGTTGTTTTAGTTCCTCATATTTACTCTTGGCTTCAAGAACTTTATTTTCCCCTACACAGTCATATCCTAGAGCGTGAATTGCTCGGACATGTTCTGCTGAAAAGGTCTTACTGACGGGCAATAATCTGATTTCAGAAGGATCTCGATTCACCTTGAGACAGGCTTTCTCAATCGTTAATTTAATTTCACTCAGTCTGTCTGAAATAATTTCTTTGAGCACAACATTGACCTATGACAAAACTATTTATTGTATAGAACAATATCATGAGCGAGTTCAATAAACAAATGCTTAAAGAACACCTCCACTCAGCAGAATTTATTTTTGCTACCTGAGCAAGAACAAAGCCCTGCTTTGTTTGCAGCGCAAGGCGTAGCGGTGACTAGCGTGTTTTTGCCGCTACGTGTTAGCTTGTGAAATGATGTTTCTGATCATTTGGAATGACTAAATTTCGTATTTTGTGCCTGCTAACGCCTAATAAACACACGTAGTCGCAAACGTAGATGAGTTGTCAACAGACTCTTTACCATTGCTCATGTTCAGTGGATTGGCTGATGCAAATGACAGTATGAGTAAAAAATGTCTAGGTTTTGCGATTGGGCAGCATCAAGAAAATGCTAAAATTTTAAATATAAAATATTTGAAGCTGGAGCGTATTCAAATCAATCATTTTGATGACTATATTGGAAAGTAATATGTTTCTAGAGAAGTTATTGGAAAAATGCAGAAGGATAAAAATCAATAATTAATTTTTTATCTATTATCAAATAATGAACATGTTATGTCCTTTATTTTTTTGAATAAAGAATCATTTGATCAGGTTTTTATAAATTTAAAAATTGTGCATTTATACAGCTTATAATTAAATATTTTAAATTTAAAAGATCGGCAGTCAAATATTATGAAACCGCTTCTATAAATCAAAAAATAATCATGTTAACTGAATTATATTGGTACTGAAAGTTCCTTCTTTATAAAAAGGATTGATCAAATATCTATTTGATAATAAAAAATTAATTAAGGGAAGGTCCTGTTCGCATTAAGAAAAATTCAGCTCCTGAATTCAATATATTAATCAGCATATTTCTACTAAATTCTTTTTTAACTGCAGTATCCTGCATACCCAGATCTATTTGTATATCACTTGGCAATAAAACTGTTTCACCTTGTTGGATGCTTAATTCAATATCCAGTTTTTTTAAACCATTCAGTAATTTATTTAATTTTGGGTTGAGAAACTGATCATAGATCAGTGTTTGCGGAATCGTTGCATTGATCAATGGGGTATATTGAGCGACATTGATCAATATTATCAATTTTTCATAATCGATTTGGTAGCTTTGTTTATGTTGTGGACCAATTAGCCATTCATTATAAATATATGTGTTTCCATTATAATATCGTAGCTTTCCTGGATCTAAAATATAAGTGCGGGTTTCAATTGTAATTTGCATAAATTTTCAAAAAATCGTTTAAATAAAGACCAGTAGAGAAATAAATTTTCAGAGTCGTAAATGTATAGGGGATTTGATCGTAACGACATGCATCTCAGGACTCATTTACACTATTGCTAAATAATGTATCGTTCAGCAACAAATTCATTTCGTTACGACCTGACTTTATTGAGTCAAACCAAATAATATTTTGTGTGCCAAGCTGTCCTGAGTTGGATCCATCACTTGTACCTTCTCAGCAACTTTATATGCACGCTGAATAGCAGGGCGTTCACGGATTGTTTCAAACCAAGTTTTAATATGAGGGAAATCAGCAAGCTTTATGCCATGTTCTTCATGGTGAACGATCCAAGGATATGCTGCCATATCGGCAATTGAGTAATCTTGACCTGTAATGAAAGTACGTCCGTCGAGATGAGTATTCAACACTTTATAGAGGCGTCGGGTTTCATTGACATAACGTTCGATTGCATAAGGAATTTTTTCAGGTGCATACTTTGCGAAATGTTGATTCTGACCTAACATTGGACCAAGCCCACCGACTTGCCAATACAGCCATTCCAATGCCATGATTCGTGCTCTGGGTTCACTGGAGAGAAATAATCCGCTCTTTTGAGCCAAATATTGAAGAATTGCGCCAGACTCAAACACACTCAAAGGCTCGCCACCATCATCTGGACTATCATCGATGATTGCTGGAATACGGTTATTGGGTGAAATAGCAAGGAAGGCTGATTTTAACTGATCCCCCCGACCGATATTCACAGGTGTTACATCATATTTAAGACCTGCTTCCTCAAGAAAAATAGTGATCTTATGGCCATTTGGCGTTGGCCAGTAATGTAGGTGGATCATAGGATGATGCCTTAATTAGGTTTTGAGCGAAAATCAAATTATTTAAATTATGATCAGGGAAATAACAGCTTCACTTAGCGCAGGCTGTATAACCCTGATCTTTTGAGTGGTGGTTATAAATCGATAACCGTCACGCCATCATTACCATTGAGTCCCAGTACCATACTCTCAGCAAATTGAGGCTCTTTAAGTATTGAAATCACATGATCACCAAAAGCTCTCGGTGGCATAGGTGCCCCAAAGCGGGAGACAAATTCTTCAGGTGTAATTCCCATGGCTGCTGCATAAGCACCTGCTGCTGAGTCGCCAACTCCCGTACCAAGAACCATCAGCCGTGGAACGATGGCCTGAAACTGAATACCAAGATTTTTATCTTGCGCAAACAAATTGGCATATTTGGTCATGAACCAAAGCGCACGTTTAGAACTGGCGTAGCCACCTGTCATTTGAGAACCAGACTCAGCGGCACCACTAGATCCCACTAAAACTCGGCTGCCTGGATCAAGTGGTGTTTTTAATACCGCTTGAAACCAGAAAAAGGCTGCTTTGACATCGGTTTCCCAATTGATAGAGAATTCTTCCCAAGTTAATTCGTCCAAAAGCCCCATACGAGGGGCTGCTCCAGCATTTAACACAAGTACATCTGGACGAATGTCTGCAATGATACGGTGTGCCGCAGCTTCATCTGTGATATCTGCTGAAATGGTATAAACACCTAGCCGTTCAGCGACTGCATCAAGATCTTTTACATTACGTGCAACCACAGTTACTTTTGCACCCTGATCAACCAGTGCTTCAACTAGACCTAAACCGAGACCACGACTACCACCAGTGACCACGACTTTTTTGTCTTTCAGATTCATGACGATTTCTCCAATGTCTAATAAAGTGATGTACTACTAAAACGATTGAAGCCTTGGAAAAGAGTCAAAAAGCCTCTAAATTATTTTAATTTGATCTAGCGACGTACTTTCGACTCGACTTTTTATATCAGTTGATGGGTCGCTGATCATTCTGATCATGTGGATGTGTATTGATAACTTGCGATGATGAGGCAGGTGTGGAATCGAAAGATAGTTGACGTGATTTTTTTGGCAGGACATGATTTTTATCATCTACGCTTAAATGTGTTGAATCACTTTAAATCATCATCTACAGCCGAAAAGGCAGGATAATGTATTGGCTACTTGGCCATACTAGGCAAAATTACAACATCGATTAGAAGGGAATATGGGGGGTAGGAAAAATTTGAGCAAGATAGACAAATAAAACAAAGCTCTCAATGGAGAGCTTATCTGTAAAAAAACATGCAATTGTATGAGTGACATTACTCAATTTTGAGATGAGCTATTTTTAAACAATAAAAATGTATGATTTTAATTTCATACGCTCAGCCGCAGTGTTAAGTAAATATGGTGCAATGAAGCGATGCGGAACTGTCATCATTTTCAAGGTGGGTGTTGAGAACCATTTATGACCGCGGCTAAAGAAAGAAGAGAAGATCAGCTGAGATTCGATCAGGTTGATGACCATACATATTTGAATATCAACTGAATCAGAGTGAACAACCATCATGATTAAATCATCTTGCTTGATCATTGTTGCTGATTCTAGTGATTGCCAGTGTGATTCAGATTTAGATTTAAATCCCAAGGTATTCCATGACTGACTAACGATCTGATTGATTGCTGGAGGAGCATTGGCAAAAATCTCATATGCCCATTTTTCAGCGCTGTACTTTTTAGTCATCATGGGAGTCGGAATATCAATGCTAAAAGCATCTTCATAGCCAATATTTTCTAAAGGACATACTTCACGTGCTAAATCTGGAATACGGATTGCTTGTGCTTTCATGGCATTCTCCTTAAGGCATTTGGCTCATCAACAATAGCTATGCTCAATGGCGAGTGGGTTTGAGTATGATGACGAGCCTAATTGTTTATTTATTTGGGGTTAATATCAGCTCTGCATCAGCGGCAACATATCGCACATAGCGGTAATCTCGAATAAAGCTAATCTTGCCTTCTTGCCATTCCAGCCACATGATATAACTTGGTTTGAGGTCTATACGGTTTTCAAAGACAGCAATGACCTCACGATCTCCAAGCCAGGCGGGAACAAGCCAGATATGGTCAATTTTTGCGTAGGCACCAAAGAACATGGAGACATCGGCAGCGCCAACACGGATAGGATGAGTAGACTGACTGAGTTTGACATCATCAGAAAGTAATGCTTTTAACCCATCCCAGTCGCGTAGGTTAAACAGCTTTACATAGTTTGCTACTGCATCAGATGTTGGTCGGACAATTTGTGCTTCTTCAGTGGTTATGTTGAGTTCGCGCAGTCGAGCACGTCCACGGGAAAGATGGGCTTTTACTGAGTCTACTGAGAGATTCAGTAGGGTAGCAATGTCTACAAGAGGCTCATCAAGAACATCTTTAAGAATGATGACACTGCGCTGAAGTACTGGGAGTTGCATAAATCGTGAAACGGCCATTTTAATTGTTTCCTCGCGCATCAGCATCTCCATCGGATCAGAGGTATTTATATCTTCAATATCGTCAGTAGTAGTATCTATAGCTTCTGTTATTCGAATGGCTCGACTTCGGAGTAAGTCAAGTGCTCGGTTATGTGCTACACGGAATAACCAGGCACGTAACATCTGAAAATCTTGTATTTTGTCAATCACAAGCAATGCCCGTGCAAGCGTATCCTGAACAACATCTTCACCTTCAATGACAGAGCCCATTAGTCGCGAACAGTAGCGATGCAGTTCAGGGCGAAGCTGTTCTGCCAGAGTAATCAGTTGGGTCTGTTGCATGTTAGGCTTAGGATCATGGTCTTTATTCAAATTGTCTCACCATTCAATCATGGTCACAGCGGTATGGCCGTTGCAACCTAAAAGGATAATATTCATATCAATGACCTGACTGTTTTGTCATTTTGGGGTCACTGTAATCTGTTGTTGAACAAAGATTTCTATTGAGCTTGAATCAAGTGCTTTAGATTCGCCAATAAGGTTAATTTCTATCTGCACAGCACCACGTTAATGTTTTTGTTTAGATAAGCTATTACTAAAACGATTGAGGAATATAAAAAGAGTCAAAAAGTTGTAAATTATTTTAATTTTGTTTGAAGCTGCTGAAGTTATTTTATGTGTTTTATTGATATTTTGTTGAATCATTCTTTTTTATCATGATATTTAATCAGTTATTTTTTTATAGTCTGGCTCAAACTTTTTATGAGTCCGATCCTATTTTTATTAAAAAGACGATTACAGATTCTACGAACAGAAAGAACATCGCTCATTTCTGCATTTGCGAATGATTCATCTCCTATGATTAAGGTGACATCAATGAAAAATCATGAGGCTAATGATTGATGCAGCGTTAAAGATAACTATCCATCTATGCATCAAGTATGCTGGAACACTATTTAGCTAAGAATAGAAGTGTCAGGATGCATAAGTATCAAGAAAAAGCGCTTGGTTCTGCTCGTTCTTGTGAGTCACCAGATTAAAAGCATGGATTGACACAGTTGATAAAACAATACACAGCAGGTCTTATTTTTATATGTAATTACTATATTTTTGACCATGTTCTGCTTATACTGTGCAGCAATTAAGATATTTCATTTTTTGCACGTCATAAGTACTTTTGATATTGAGTACATGATTGTGTACATATTTTTAGAGTAGTGTATGGCAGTAGCTAAGAAATCCGTTAATATCAACAATATACGTAATTTTTCGATTATCGCTCATATCGACCACGGCAAGTCGACACTTGCAGACCGTTTCATTCAAATGTGTGGTGGATTGCAAGACCGTGAAATGCAGGCTCAAGTCCTAGACTCTATGGAGCTTGAGCGTGAACGTGGGATTACCATTAAAGCGGCTTCTGTAACCTTGTACTATACCCATCCAAATGGGCAAGAGTATCAATTAAACTTTATTGATACACCGGGACACGTGGATTTCTCTTATGAAGTATCGCGTTCTCTTGCAGCTTGTGAAGGTGCATTGTTGGTTGTCGATGCTGCACAAGGGGTTGAGGCGCAATCTGTTGCAAACTGCTATACCGCAATTGAGCAGGGTTTAGAAGTACTACCTGTCCTGAATAAAATCGATTTGCCACAAGCAGAACCTGAACGTGTTATTCATGAAATCGAAGAAATTATCGGTATTGAAGCAACACATGCACCAACATGTTCGGCAAAAACAGGTCTAGGTGTAGAGTCTGTTTTAGAGACATTGGTCGACATTATTCCAGCACCGCAAGGTGACCGTGACGCACCTTTACAAGCCTTAATTATTGACTCTTGGTTTGATAACTATTTAGGTGTTGTATCACTTGTTCGTATCAAACAAGGTCGTGTGCGTAAAGGCGATAAAATGTTGATGAAATCAACAGGTCAATCGCACATCATCACTTCGGTTGGTATTTTTAATCCAAAACATACTGATACAGGTATTTTAGAAGCGGGTGAAGTTGGCTTTATCATTGCTGGGATCAAAGACATTTTTGGTGCGCCAGTTGGTGATACGATTACCTTGGCAACCACACCTGATGTTGCAACTTTACCGGGTTTTAAAAAGGTAAAACCACAGGTATATGCGGGTTTATTCCCAATTGATGCCAGTGATTTTGAACCATTCCGTGAAGCGCTACATAAGTTACAAATTAACGATTCTGCGTTGTTCTTTGAACCTGAAAGCTCAGATGCTTTAGGTTTTGGTTTCCGTTGTGGCTTCTTGGGAATGCTACACATGGAAATTGTACAAGAACGTCTAGAGCGTGAGTATGATTTAGACTTAATCAGTTCTGCGCCAACCGTAATCTATGAAGCATTGATGAAAAATGGTGAAACGATTTATATCGATAGCCCATCTAAAATGCCTGACGGTTCAACAGTTGAAGATTTACGCGAGCCGATTGCTGAATGTCATATTTTAGTGCCTCAAGAATACTTGGGTAATGTCATGACTTTATGTATCGAGCGCCGTGGTGTGCAAAAAGATATGAAATTCTTGGGTAACCAAGTATCAATTACCTTTGAAATTCCAATGGCAGAAGTGGTTATGGATTTCTTTGATAAATTGAAATCTTGCTCACGTGGCTTTGCTTCACTGGATTACAATTTCGTGCGTTTTGAGAGTTCATCTCTAGTTAAGGTTGATGTGTTAATTAATGGTGATAAGGTTGATGCTTTGGCAATGATTTGTCATCGTAATGATGCACGTCACCGTGGTATTGCTTTAGTTGAAAAGATGAAAGACTTGATTCCGCGTCAAATGTTTGATGTGGCGATTCAAGCTGCAATTGGTGCACAAATCATTGCACGTTCAACAGTCAAAGCGATGCGTAAAAACGTATTGGCTAAATGTTATGGTGGTGACGTTTCTCGTAAGAAGAAACTGTTATCGAAACAAAAAGAAGGTAAGAAACGCATGAAGCAAGTGGGTAGTGTTGAAATCCCACAAGAAGCGTTCCTTGCTGTGTTAAAAGTAGAAAGATAAAAACTAGAGGTCTTATTGCTCATGGATTTTGATTTTAATTTAATTCTCGTTCCTGCAACGCTTATATTTTTTGGGCTATGGTTACTGGATAAGTTTGTACTGAAACAACGTGCAACAAAAGGTAAGGGGAATGAAAATGTCATCATTTCATGGGCATATGATTTCTGGCCTGTTCTAGCAGTAGTTTTGGTATTGCGTTCATTCTTATTTGAACCGTTTAATATTCCTTCTGATTCTATGGTACCGACTTTAGAAACAGGTGATTATATTTTGGTGAATAAGTTCCAGTATGGTGTGCGTTTACCGATTACCAATACCAAGATAATTAATATTGGTGAGCCACAACGTGGTGATGTTGCTGTTTTCCGTTATCCAGAAAATCCCAAAATAAGTTATATCAAACGTATTATTGGTTTACCGGGTGACCATCTTGAATTCAATAATGGTCAACTTACAATCAATGGTAAAAATGTTGAGCAAGTACCTGCTGAGTTTAGTCGTGAAAAAGATATTTTAGATACGCCTAAGTCAATCTACTATTATGAAACGATGGGTACGCATAAGCATTTAGTTCGTTTGTTGGAAGGTCAAAATACTTTGGTTTCAGCATTTAATTATGCACAGAAAAAACAAGACCTACCTTATGTAGCAACTGCAAATGACCGCTTTGTAAAATCAAATGGTCAAAGTTGGGAAGTGACTGTTCCAAAAGGCCAGTATTTTGCCATGGGTGATAACCGTGACCAAAGTGCAGACAGTCGTTTTTGGGGCTTTGTACCTGAAGAGAACTTAACTGGTCATGCAATATATGTGTGGATGCATAAGGAACCTGGTTTAAAAATGCCTTCATTTAGTCGCAATGGTGCAATTAACTAATCGGCTACAGTTTAGAAAATCAAATAAAGGTCAATTTTTATTGACCTTTATTTTTATCTGTTAAAGCTATAAAATTGTCTTGATTTATAAGAAAAATGAAATAGAACAAATGATTTAAACTAGCAACTTGATGCAGTTTCAAGGATAATAGTGCGGTAAAGTTTTTTATCACACCAGGTTTTGCAGTGGATAAAAAATTTATAACAATTGAAAATGATCAGTGAGTCTGCAGCAGTGTATTTGACTCAATTATATGATTATTTTCAATTGCGATTAAAGATTATTCATTCTGAGCTGTTGGATAAAAAAAATGCGTAAAAATCAACAAGGCGCTTCATATATTGGAATTTTACTGGGGATAATTGCTTTAGCTTTTATGTTGAAAATCATAGTTGCTGTATGGCCTTTATACTGGGATGATCGTGTGATTAATAACCAAATTGTAGAGCAGATAAAGAATAGCTCTGCTGAAATCACACCAATGAAATTTGCAACAGAAGTTGATAAACGGTTAGAAATGAACAATATCCGAGATACTAAACTTGAGGATATTGCGACTGTATCAACTAAAGATGGTTTACAAGTGACTAAAAAATATGAAGTACGAAAAAATTTCATGCTGAATATAGATTTAGTCCTCACTTTCGAGAAGAGTTTTGATCAAAGGTCAGTTGAAAGTAAGTGATCCTCGCTTACAGAGCAGAATCGGTTACCAGTTTAAACAATACGAGTTACTACAACTCGCGCTGACTCATCGCTCGGTGAGTCACAAATACAACTATGAGCGCCTAGAGTTTTTAGGTGATGCATTGTTGGGTATGATCATCGCAAACTACTTATATCATGCGTATCCTCATGAAAATGAAGGTCGTTTGACGCGTATGCGCGCAACTTTGGTACGCCAAGAAGCATTGGGTAAAATTGCCAATGATTTAAAGTTAAGTCAAAGTTTAATTTTAAGTACAGGTGAATTGAAATCAGGCGGTCATCATCGTGAGTCAATATTAGCAGATACAGTTGAAGCAATTATTGGCGCGATTTATACCGAAACACGAGATTTGCCTTTGTTGGAATCGATTGTTTTAAAATGGTATGAACCGTATTTAGATCATATCGAACCGACAGATCAACTCAAAGACCCAAAATCACGTTTGCAAGAATATCTACAAGCTCGTAAAAAGCATCTCCCAGTTTATGAGGTCGTAGATATTCAGGGTGATGCACCTAACCAGCATTTTAAAGTAGAATGTACAGTAGATGGCTTGCCTAAAATGATGGGTGAGGGATCAAGTCGCCGTTTTGCAGAACAAGCAGTCGCGGCGGATTTTTTAAAGATATTGGAGCAGTAAACTGCATGAGTACACATTCCGATCACAATGATGCTGATCACGAGCCGTCTGAAAGCGGTAATGAGTTAATTAATCAATTTTTTAGCTCACAAGGTACAGAAATCCCTTCGGATTATCGAAGTGGATTTGTTGCAATTGTAGGACGTCCAAACGTGGGTAAATCGACATTGATGAACCATTTATTGGGTCAAAAGTTGTCAATTACTTCACGTAAGCCACAAACAACACGCCATAAAATCATTGGTATTGATAGTCGTGAAAAGTCTCAGGCTGTATTTGTTGATACACCGGGGATGCACAAGAAAGAAGTGCGTGCGATCAATAAAATGATGAACAAAGCTGCACATTCTGCATTACGTGATGTCAATTTGGTTCTATTTGTTTTAGATGCCCAGAAATGGACACCAAATGATGACTTGGTTTTAGAAAAACTGCAAAATGCAGAAATGCCAGTCGTTTTGATTATCAATAAAATCGATACCTTAGAAAATAAGCGTATGATTTTACCGTTGATCCAAGAACGTGCGAAGTTGATGAATTTTGCTGAAATTGTTCCTGTTTCAGCATTACGTGGTGCAAACTTGGATCATTTGCGTGAAGCGATTGAAAAGTATCTACCATTCCAGCCACCATTATATTCTTTAGAACAGTTAACTGACCGTTCAGAACGTTTTCTTGCCAGTGAAATCATTCGTGAGAAAATTATGCGTCAGTTAGGCGAAGAGCTGCCTTATGATTTAACGGTTCAAATTGAATCATTTAAAACAGAAGAAGCGACAGTGAATGAAAAAACGGGTCGTCCTAAAGCTGCATGTACTTATATTGATGCCACAATTTTTGTTGATCGCCCTGGGCAAAAAGCCATCGTGATCGGTGAAAAAGGTGCTAAGCTGAAGAAAATTGGTATGGATGCTCGTGTCGACATGGAAAAAATGTTTGAGCAAAAAATCATGCTAACACTTTGGGTGAAAGTTAAAGGTGGTTGGTCTGATGACGAACGTGCTTTAAAAAGTTTAGGTTACAGCGATATTTAATTGACTTTTTGGGAACTGAAATGATTCGAGTTATAGCAATTCTTGCTTGCATAATCATGTTACAAGGCTGTATCACTAAAATTGTGACAGTTCCCGTCAAAGTTGCTTATAAAACCACCAAAGGCGTGGTTAAAGGCACTGCTGCGGTTGTAGGCGCTGTTATTCCTGATGGGGATGATGACGATGATAAGAAAAAACAAAAGGATGATTAAGTTCAAGCTAGATGCGTAATGAAATCTTGCATGGTTATTTAATCCATCATCGAAAATACAGAGAACGTAGTCATATTGTGCACTTATTTACACAAGAGCATGGTCGTGTCGACGGTATTCTTAGACAAACCCCACCACCACAATACCAACCGATTACTTTACAAGCATCGGGAAAATCCGAGCTTAAAAATTTTTCAAAACTCGAAATACTCAATCAACCGATTTTCTTTTATGGGGATGCTTTCTTTTCAGGCTTTTATTTAAATGAACTGCTGCTTCGTTTATGTCCGCTTGAAGAAATGATGTCTGAAACATTTCAGCAATACCATTTAACTTTACAACATTTACAAAAATTGGCTGAACATCCACAAGCTGATTTATTTCTTCGACAAATTTTACGCCAGTTTGAACACGCACTGTTAGAAGAGTTGGGCTATCCACTGGATTATGGGCATGATTCAAATCAACAAGAGATTATGCTGACCCAACGTTATCAATTTCAATTGGCCGAAGGCTTTACACCAGTGTCATATACCTCGTCTGGGACGTTGCTGGGCCAACAAATTCTAAGCATGGCAAATTATGAAAAGGGTAGGGATTTTAGCCCAGAGCAGTTACAATTATTGGCTAAACTCTATCGACAAATGATTACTTCACTTTTAGGTGATCGACCATTAAAAAGTCGTCAGCTTTGGGTTCAAAATGCTCAATCTAAAACGTTGAGCCGTTAATTTTATTTTATTGGTTAATTAGGAGAATGTTATGGCTGCATTGCTAGGTGTAAACATTGACCATGTTGCAACACTCAGACAAGCACGTGGAACGACTTATCCTGATCCTGTGAAAGCTGCATTAATTTGCGAACAAGCAGGGGCGGAAGGCATCACTTTACACTTACGTGAAGATCGTCGTCATATTCAAGATGATGATGTGCGCCGTATGCGACCTGTATTGACGACAAGAATGAACTTGGAAATCGCTGTAACTGATGAAATGGTTGCATTTGCAAAAGAGATTCAACCACATCATGTGTGTTTTGTGCCAGAGAAACGTCAAGAAATCACCACAGAAGGTGGTTTAGACGTGCTTGGGCATTTTGAAGATGTTAAAGCTGCGACTCAGGCATTAACTGCAATTGGTTGTGATGTATCTTTGTTTATTGATGCTGATTTTGCACAAATCGATGCTGCAATTGCTTGTGGTGCACCCACTATTGAATTACATACGGGTGCTTATGCAGACGCTAAAACTGCTGAAGCTCAACAGATTGAACTCGAAAGAATTATTAAAGGTACTGAGTACGCCGCATCTAAAGGTTTGGTCGTTAATGCTGGTCATGGTTTGAATTTGGACAATGTGGCTGCAATTGCTGCAATTCCTCAGATTCATGAACTCAATATTGGACATTCGATTATTGCCGAAAGTGTATTTGTTGGATTGGAACAAGCTGTAAAGGACATGAAGGCCGCACTTCATGCAGCTGGTTAATTTAATTTTTGATTTACGTTGTTGAATATTGATCATGTCGAATATGAATTATGATGAGCTTATGCAACCTGTGATTGCTTTTTTAGGCTGTGAAACGCCAAAGGCATGGTTGGATGAGGCATTGAACAATCTCTCATTGCTCATGCAGGATCATGCGAATTGTGAAAAGAAAGCGGCTGGAACAGCAATGAACTTGATGTTTCGCTACAGTTTTTTTACCGATTTGCAGATCAAATTAGCACAACTTGTGCGTGAAGAAATGTTGCATTATGAACAAGTGTTAGAGTTTATGACCAAGCGTGGTCAAGAATGGAAAGGTCTGAGTGCAGGTCGTTACGCAGGTGGTTTGCGTAAAGAAATTCGTACTTATGAACCAGAAGCTTTGATTGATGTTTTGGTGATTGGTGCGTTTGTTGAAGCACGTTCTTGTGAACGATTTTATGCCTTAGCGCCATTGGTAGATGATGAGTTGGGTCGTTATTACCGTTACTTACTGAAATCTGAATCTCGTCACTATGAGGACTATTTAGCTTTGGCTTTAGATGTTGCTAAAACTGCTAAATTAAAAGATCCAGAAGAGGATATTCAGCAACGCATCGAATTGATTCGTGAAGTAGAGAAGGATTTGATTTTAACGCCTGATAAGACTTTTCGTTTCCATAGCGGTGTGCCAGTTTAACTGCTTGCCTGATTAAAAACTGAATTTAAAAAATAGACCAAAGCAATGCTTTGGTCTATTTTGTTGTGCTGTTTAATAAAAACCTGATGGAACTGTTGCTTTAGTTTGTCACACCCTGTGTCTAGTTCTGAAATAAAAAAAGCCCACTTTGATAAGTGGGCTTTTAGAATTTGGCTCTCCAACCTGGGCTCGAACCAGGGACCTGCGGATTAACAGTCCGTCGCTCTACCGACTGAGCTATTGGAGAATCTGAATGCGATTATAAGGATATATCTTTATGGGTCAAGCCTTTCCTGTCATCTTTTCTTCATTTGTACACTGTATGGTTTTTATTTGAGCAATCTATAGATAAATTAAAAAAATTGATTCTGACAGTTGCAATAGTGAAACGGTCTTGTTAGATTAAAACCATAAAGAGTGTTTAAGTTTGACTTAAACAGTGTGGATTTAAAACCAACTTGCCAGCACTAAATGGCTAAATAGGAGACAGCGAATGAATACGCTTACTATTTCTCAAATTTTTGAAAACTTCTCATTCTATCAAGAAAACTACCTTTCAATCTTGCAAGATCCTGAACAATATTTTATCCAAGTTGAACAAGCCTATTTAAATGTTTGGCCATTTACTGAAAAAAAACTGTATTTGGGTGATCTGTTACAGCTTTGGTTTAGTGAAAAATGGCTAATTAATACACCGTGTCGATTATTAAATTCATCCAGTCAGGTTTCATCAAGTTCAGACACGCAAGCTACTCAAAAACGCATTCAACGTACACAAGATTTTTATCTGTTCCAATTGAGTGGAAGTACCTTATCAGGTTCTAACCATGCGCAAATCTGGTCAGTTTCAGAACAAAAAGTGCTTTATGTTTCTTTGGATCGCATCTTTAAATATTACTGCTATTTTGAATCGATTGAACGCCCAAAAAACCATCCTCAAAATCCGTTTAAATTGTTTCAACACGCGATTTAATCAAACCATTGAGAACGCTTTTAAGTGAGACTTTAAATCTGCTTAAAAGCTTCAATTGCTCGAATACGACTTTGTTTTAAATCCACAATTGGCTTTGGATAATTGAGCTCAATATTGGGATTTTTTGCATAAGGTTCATGAATGGTTTTTGCGTCTAAATGTGCAAGCTCTGGAACCCACTGTCGAATGTAGTCACCTTGTGCATCGAATTTCTGCGATTGGCTGATAGGGTTAAAAATACGGAAATAAGGTACGGAATCTGTTCCTGTGGATGCACACCATTGCCATCCTCCGTTATTGGCAGCCAAATCCCCATCAATAAGATGTTGCATAAACCATTGCTCACCTAAACGCCAATCAATCAATAGGTTCTTGGTGAGAAACATGGCGACAACCATACGGATCCGATTATGCATCCAGCCTGTGTGAAGTAACTGGCGCATACCTGCATCGACGATAGGAATCCCTGTCTGACCTGTTTGCCAAGCGCTTAAATCATTTGGGGCATCGCGCCATTGTAGCTGCTGTGTGGGCATTTTAAAGGGCAAGTGCTTTGACACACGCGGGAAATCAAACAGGATATGCTGATAAAACTCACGCCAAAGTAGCTCATCGAGCCATGTTTGTTGACCAACATGATCAATAGAAAAATGTCCGAATTGTGCTCGAAAGAGGGCATTGAAACACTGTCGAATTGAAAGGATGCCTATATTTAAATAGGCTGAGAGCTGGCTGGTGGCTTCAATTTGGGGAAAATCACGCTCGAGTTGATAATGACGGACTTTGTTTTCAATAAAATCATCCAAGACATTCAAGGCATATTGTTCGCCAATTTGCCACTGCTTGTTGATCTTATTCGGATCGAATGTAAAACCAAGCTCGGCCAAAGTCGGCAGGCTATTGTTATTCAACTCGCCCACATCTATTGCATCATTTAAGGCTTGAG
Source organism: Acinetobacter sp. BIGb0196 (assembly GCF_011759595.1). NCBI lineage: Bacteria > Pseudomonadati > Pseudomonadota > Gammaproteobacteria > Moraxellales > Moraxellaceae > Acinetobacter > Acinetobacter sp. BIGb0196. Next base: position 1,160,553 of record NZ_JAAOZA010000001.1, read on the forward strand.
TCTCTGGGATAGGGAAGCATTGCGGGATCGAAATACTCAGTTGTTCATAGCAGTATTTTTTAAATGCACCGAAGACTTGATAGGGTTGATTGGATTTATTGCGAATTGAACCGACAGGGAACAGAGTGCGATCATGATATAAAACCAAATCACGGTTACTTTGATTTAGTTGTGTTTGAACTTGGAAATCTCGATTTAATTCATTAACACCGCACTCAATATTGGCGTGTACATTTTCAATATTCAGTTTTTGACAGAGTTGATCGATCTCTGTTGCAATGTTTTCCCATAAGGGAACAGTGCGGATAATCAGCGGAATTTGAATAGAAGCAAGTTCTTGTTGAATGGCTTGAATTTGACGTAAATAGAAATCAAGCTTAATTGGTGCATCGTCATGCATCCGCCATTGTTCAGGTGAGAGAATCACCAGTGCAATTAAAGGACCGCTTTGCGCTGCATGCCATAGGGCAGTATGGTCTTGAATACGTAAGTCTTGACGGAACCAAAGAAGTTGTTTTTGCATAGGATTGATAGGAATGGATTCATTCACACTAGGTTTTCATCAATTTAAACCAATACGCATAAAAAAGGCAAAGTAAAAACTTTGCCTTTTCGATCCGATCAAGCAGATCTTAGTGGTGATGGCCACCTGCACCGTGTACATGACCGTGCTCTAATTCTTCTGGAGAAGCATCACGAACTTCTGCGATTTCAACTTCAAAAGTAAGATCTTGGCCAGCTAATGGGAAGTTAGCATCAACGATGATGTTGTCACCTTCGATTGCTTTAACAGTAACGATTTGAACACCATCATCAGTTTGAGCTTGGAACTGCATACCAGCTTCAATGTTCTCAACACCTTGGAACATTTGAGCAGGAACTTCTTGAACGAGGTCAGGGTTGTATTCGCCATAACCTTCAGCAGCTGGGATAGTGACTGTAAATTTGTCACCTACAGTTTTACCTTCTAAAGCTTTTTCTAAACCAGGAATGATGTTACCTGCGCCATGTAAATATGCAAGTGGTTCACCTTGTGATTTATCGAGAGTTTCACCCTCAGCGTTAGTCAGCGTATAGTGGAAAGAAACCACGTTGTTATTTGCAATAGCAGTCATGTTATTGATCCATTCGGTAATCGATAATTTTAAGGCTACATCATAAAGTGAAAAGCAATTTTTGTAGACTAAAATTACTAAAAAATTGCATTTTCATCTGTATTTTGACCATTTTTTCATAAATATGGGCAAAAATTTAAATTTCAATGCAATTTTATTTTTGGTGCGATTTTTCGTGTAACAAAATCTTTAGCCGTTAACAAGCCTGCATGAGCATAGCCATATATCGTCGCTTGATGAATACGATATAAAGACACATACATCGATTTTGCCACAAAGCCTTGAACATTGACCTGACCAAGTAGCTCACCGACCGCTTTATTTTCACTGAGTGATACCAGTGAACCTTTGTCTGCGAACTGGAACATTGGCTGTGGCCGTCCTTTGATACGTGCATTCATTGCATCTACAAGAAACGAAGCTTGTTGACTTGCGACTTGTGCACGTGGACCAAGTGGTGCTTCTCTTGCATCTAAGATACAGTGGGCACAATCACCAAAGGCAAAAATGTTTGGATCAGCCTGAGTCTGTAAGGTTGCGTATACGTTTAAACGCCCCATGCGATCTTTTTCAAAGCCTGCTAAGTTGGCAATCACTTTAGGGGTTTTTATCCCTGCTGCCCAAACTTTTAATTGCGCTTCTACGGAAGTGCCATCACTAAAATAGACTTTTTCAGCATCTACTTTTTCAACACGTTTGCCCGTTAATACATCTATTTTCATTCGTTGTAATTGCTGTGTGGCATGCTCAGCCATTTTTTCAGAAAGTGCTGGTAAGATACGATCAGCGCCTTCAACTAAAGTAATTTTGACATTGTTTGGGTTAATTTTATTTAAACCATATTTATAAAAGTTCTGTTTGGCTTGAACCAACTCAGCTGAAAGTTCAACACCTGTTGCGCCTGCACCAATCACGGCAATGTGTAATTCACGATCAATATTTTTATTTTGTGCATCTAAATACAAGTGCAGTAAGTCCTGCTGGAAGACTTCTGCTTGTTGACGACTGTCGAGATAATGACAAAACTCTTTAACCCCAGGCGTATTAAAGTCATTGGAGACTGAGCCGACGGCAAGAATTAAAGTGTCATAATGCAGTGTGATTTGCTCTTGATTGGATTCATATTTACTGGTTTGGGTTTTGCTAAGCTCGATGGTTTTGTTATCACGATCTAAATGTTCAAAACGGCCCAAGACAAATTCATAGTGATGCTTGGCTGCATGCGCATAGTAATTGGTTTCTTCATCACTTGGGTTCATGGTGCCAGCTGCAATTTCATGCAGCAATGGTTTCCAGATATGGGTGAGTTTTTGGTCAACAAGGGTGATTTTGGCTTTTTTACTCTTTCCAAGCGTATCACCGAGTTGTGTCACCAGTTCTAAACCACCAGCGCCACCACCAACAATCACGATATGATGTAGATTTGACATAGAAAACCTAAATTGTTGTTATGAAAATAGAATGGCATAAATATGCCATTCTATTTAATTGTTTAGGTTTTTTTTGTATTACAGGTTACATAATTATAATAAATCTAAGTAAATTGGTTGGTTTTAATTAAATTCCAAAAATTGACTTGATCCATTCCATTAAACGTTCAAACCAAGAGGCTTGTTCGATATGCACTTCATCTTCAATATCAAAACTTTGAATCAGTTGATTGTTTTGGTAAACATTCACTTTTGCTAAATGCATGATCTTTTCTAAAGGTGCGGTAAGTGATGTCTCATTCAGTTCAACATTCAAATGGGTTTGAGTTGTTGTAAGCGGTTCAACTGCTGCCAAGAGACCATTTGCCTCAGTTTTCATGATACGGCTATTTACAACATCAAAAGTCGCTAAATCAATTGGTGTCGTATCGTTATATAAAGATGTGGTAATGAGTTGAGGTTTTTTTGCTTCAACCTTAAACATTTTTAAGGTGGATTTAACTACAGGAAGCTCAGCAATCAATTGTTTGTCTTTAATTGCGACTTCATCACGGGTGTAGGCATAGCCCAAGTTTAACAGTTTATGTGCAATTTCCGCGCGTTTAACTGCACTTTTTGCACCCATCACCACCACAATTAAACGACGATCAGGAGACTCGGTAATGGCAGAAGGACGATGCGCTGTCAGTGCTAAGTTATAGCCGGCTGCTTTGGTAAAACCCGTTTTTAAACCATCTACACTTGGATCAGACTTTAAAACAAGGTTGGTGGCATGATGAAAATGTTGGTTATAACTAAAACTTGGCATCACTGAATAGTGCATATATTCAGGGGTTTGTGATGTTACTGCTTGACCTAAGATCGCCATATCATGTGCTGACGAAAAATGATCAGGCATGGTAATACCCGGAGGGTTGGCAAAATGAGTATCCTTCATTCCCAAGGCTTGTGCTTCTTGGTTCATACGAGCAACAAATGCAGGTACGCTACCTGAGATACGTTCTGCCAGCGTTACTGCTGCATCATTGGCAGACATCACAATCAATCCAGCAAGAAGTTGGTCAATTGAGATTTGCTCACCTTGCTTCAGGTACATTTGAGATTCATCCCATTGCACCATCTGAACTACAGGGGTTGCAGTAATAATCTCTTCTTTTTTGATATGACCCGCTTTGAGTTCTTTCAACGCAATATAAGCGACCATCATTTTGGTCATGGATGCTGGGGCGCGCTGTACATGACTATTATATTCAGCAATGGTTTGACCCGATTGCGTATCTAATATTGTCCAAGCTTCAGCTTCAACAGATTGCGGATTAATATTAAGTAAAGCGGCGTTAACAAACGTGGAGCAAACCAAGCCAGTTATCGCGATAAAAGAAGCAAGAATTTTCAACAGATTTACCTTTAAGCCAATCCTATGGCAAGAGTGCATAAACTTTGCGAATGCTATGCCTTTTTTGCACTCTTCGCTAGTCAGAATCGTAGACAATTGCGACTAAAATCGCCTGACTTTGTAAAAAAATGCTAATCTAATTGGTAATTTCTCACTGTCTATTTTCGAATATATATTTATGTTGCATTATCAGATTGAATTTGACGATTACCGTCAGCACCTCATTCATGTCACATTGCGCTTTCTGGCGAACCCTACCCAAGTTTTGTCACTTCCTACATGGATTCCTGGTAGCTATTTGATCCGTGAATTTTCTAAACATATCGAATCTGTGAAAGCCTATGATGAAGCGGGTCGTCAACTGCAAATTAATAAGTTTGAAAAAAATAAATGGCGTTTATATAACACCGACCATGAACTGATTACTGTTGAATATGATGTTTATGCCTATGACCTTTCAGTACGTGGCGCGTATGTCGATCAAACCCGTTTATATGTCAATCCTGCTTGTGTCTGCCTAGGGTTGCAAGAACAAGAAGAATCAGCAATCGAAGTTGAAGTATTTTTACCTGAAGAATTAAAGCATTTTCAAATTGCCACAGGTTTAGAATCAAGAAGCTTGGTGAAAGGGCGCTATACCTTAAAAGCCAACAATTATGCACAATTGATTGATGCACCATTTGAATTGGCGGATCAAACCCGTTTTAGTTTTGAAGCGAACGGGATTCCACATGAATTTGTGGTTTCTGGTCAGCATACAATGAATGCAGCACGTATGAAGCAAGACCTTGAAAAAATTTGTAGTACAGAAATTTCAATGTTTGGTTCAGCGCCTTTTGAAAACTATACTTTTATGACTATGGCAACTGGCAATAGTTATGGTGGTTTAGAGCATCCTAATAGTACTAGCCTGATTTCGCCACGTGATGATTTTCCTAAAGCAAATGAACCTGTAGAGCCTTCTGCGGATTATCAACGCTTCCTTGGATTGTGTAGCCATGAATATTTTCATTCGTGGTTGGTTAAATTTATCCGCCCTGAAAATTTTGCAAATTATGATTTGGATCAGGAAGGCTATACCTCACTGTTATGGATTTTTGAAGGTTTCACCTCTTATTACGATGATTTGATTCTGTATCGCAGTGGTGTGATTTCTCAAGCATCTTATTTAAAGTTGTTAAAAGGGCAAATTGATCGTTATCTACAAAATCCAGGACGTTTTATTCAATCTGTTTCAGAGTCTAGTTTTGATGCTTGGATTAAATTTTATCGTCAGGATGAAAACTCAAATAATGCTGGAACCAGTTATTACAATAAAGGCTGTTTGGTTGCACTCAGTTTAGATTTAGGTCTACGTTTACGTGGTTCTAGTTTGGATGCCTTAATGCGCCGTTTGTATGAAAATACCCAAAAGGGCATGCAAGTCAATGAGCGTACGATTGTCGAACTGTGTAATGAACTGACTGGCGATAATTGGATCGAACAGATTAATCATTTGATTAATACCACAGATGAGCTACCACTGGATCAATTGTTCCCTGAATTTGGTTTGAGCTATAGCTTACAAAATGAAAAAGCACTTCCATTTGGTTTGAAAGTTGCTGAAAAAGCTGAGGGTGTCATCATTCAGCAAGCGCGTCGTGATGGTGTTGGCGCAAAAGCAGGTCTGTCTGCCAATGATGTGATCATTGCGATTGATGGTTTAAAAGCGTCTGAAAAACTTTTAAAGCAATATGCAAAACAGCAAGGTCAATTTACGGTTTATGCATTCCGTCGTGATGAGTTTTTACAATTTGAGTTGCAAGGTGGTGAAGTTGCGTTGACTACGGTTGAGTTAACTGTATTAGATCAAGCCAAAGCTGAGAAATGGTTAAAGGCTTAATCAAGTTGTGTATCAAGAAAAACCGATGTTAAAAAAACATCGGTTTTTTTTATGCCTAAAATTTAACTTAGTATGATCAATCAATTACCACGATATGTTGAATATCCATAAGGGCTAATCAAGAGAGGAATATGATAATGTTCAAGACTTCCATCAATCACAAAAACCACAGGAACTTCTGGGAAAAAAGCACGTTGGTTATTTTGTTTAAACCATTCACCTGTTTGAAAAGTAACCTTGTAGACACCTTTATCTAATACTTTGTTTTCAGGGTATAAGGATGAAATTCGCCCATTACTGTCTGTGCTTCCTTCATTAATTTTTACCCATTTATCTTTTTGTTGCGCTTCGAGAATGACTTTAACATTGCTTGAAGGTAAGCCATTTTCAAGATTTAATACATGTACGCTTAATGGATTTTGGGCAAAACAAAGCCCAGAAAATAGGGTTGCTGAAATAGCTAAAGTTAATTTTTTCATCATCAATTTTTACTAAGACTAAAATCACTATGTTAAGGTCAAGTTGAGGTGTTGCCGTTAAAAAAATGTAAAATTATATTAATTGTTAAAATTTCATCAAGTGTCAGAATTAAAATAATTTTGATTTAACAATAAGATAGACAATTAAAATAATAGATAAATCGACAATGATTTATTTCAACCGAAATCTGCAACAACAGTAAAACGAGGTAAATAAGCTAAAGCGTCATCCATTTTTATATTCATGATTCCCAGTTAAAAGAAATCAACATATTTGTCATTAAACTTTCTAACTGTATATTTTAAAATCATCCAACAATAAATTTATTCTAAATTCATAATACAAAAGGGTAATGTCAATGAAAAAGCGTTTCTTAAAGCTCTTCACAATTGCATGTGGTTTAGGCATAGCTCCACTTGGATTTGCTGTAAATTGTTCAAGTACAATGAGCAATAATGCTGTGGCAAACTTAACTGTACCAGCAGGTGCAACATGTACCTTAAATAGTACATCCGTTGAGGGAAATGTGAATGTACTCAATGGTGGGAGTTTGATTTTAAATAATTCTTCAGTGAGTGGAAATGTGCAAGCCAATACCGCCAAAGTATTGAAATTGGTCAATTCTTCTGTTGAGGGGGATGTGCTTGCAGGTCAGGTTTCGTCAACATTGAGCTTAAATAAATCAATTATTTCAGGAAATTTACAATGCTCTACACTGACGAAACTACAAAGCAGTATGAGTAGTGTTGAAGGTAAAACTACAGGGAAGTGTCGTTAAAGATTAAAAATATCTGTAAAAAAGCACTCAATATTGAGTGCTTTTTTGACGCTTAAATTTGTGAACGATGACTTAAGCTTCGATGGCTTGTACCGCAATTTTTTTCGCTGGATCAACTTTACGACGTACCACTGGAACAGGTTCACCATAATATTGACGATCTGCAAAATAGCTTGAACGAACCATTGGAGCAGCCCAGATATTTCTGAAACCAAGCTTGTGACCGTGTGCAGTATAACGCTCAAATTCTTCTGGTGTGACAAAACGGTCAATTGGTGCATGTTCTTTAGAAGGCTGTAAGTATTGACCAATTGTCACATAATCAACACCGTGTGCATGTAGATCATCTAACAGGGCAATCACTTCTTCTTCGGTTTCACCAATACCCACCATCAAACCACATTTTGTTGGCACATCAGGGCAGTATTCTTTAAACATTTTTAATAAGTTTAAAGAATGTTGATAGTCTGAACCCGGGCGCATCGCTTTATAGAGGCGAGGTACTGTTTCGATGTTATGGTTAAATACATCTGGCGGACATTCAGTCATGATACGCAGTGCAATATCCATACGACCACGGAAATCAGGAACCAATATTTCTAATAATGTTTTTGGACTGAGTTGACGTGCTTCTTGAATACAATCAACGAAATGTTGCGCACCACCATCTAAAAGATCATCACGGTCTACAGAGGTAATCACTGCATACTTTAAACCGAGATTGGCGATGGTTTCTGCCATATGACGAGGTTCATCAGGATCAAGTGCATTTGGACGACCATGTGCAACATCGCAGAACGGGCAGCGACGGGTACAAATATCACCCATGATCATAAAGGTTGCAGTACCACCACCGAAACATTCTGGAAGGTTAGGACAAGCTGCTTCTTCACACACAGTATGTAATTTTTGTGCACGTAAAGTGGTTTTGATTCGTTGAACTTCATCAGGCGCAGCCATTTTGACACGAATCCAGTCCGGCTTTCGTGGTGCTTCAACCGTGGGAATAACTTTTACAGGTATACGAGCAACTTTTTCCGCGCCACGTAATTTGACACCCTGTTCTGGTTTACGGTTCTCTGACATATTCAACTTTTCCACTGTTTTCTACGGGGGAGATTATGCTCATTATAGCGGAAATGCAAAAAGATAGGGCAAAAACACTATTCATATACTAAATGTCGTTATCACGGAATATATGCATGCGAAATACAGAAAATTGTTTTGGTTTAGGTCATAATATCGCATAAGACAAGAGATAGACTGAATTTACTATAAGGAGCTTTGAATGCCACGTAAGAAAGAAGTCGTTAGTGGGAAATTTGTGAAATACGATGCGGTCGTACTTGGCTCTGGTCCTGCTGGTGAAGGCGCGGCAATGAAGCTTGCTAAATCGGGTAAGCGTGTTGCAATTGTAGATATTCGTGAGCAACTTGGTGGTAACTGTACCCATGTCGGCACCATCCCAAGTAAGGCTTTACGTCAGACAGTTTCAAGTATTATCCGTTACCAACGTGATCCAATGTTTAAAAAAGTAGGGGATTGGAAACAATTCACTATGAAGCAAGTTTTGCGTAATGCCCATAAAGTGATTCAACAGCAAGTTGATACCCATTCACGTTTTTATGACCGTAACCATATCGATGTATTTCACGGTCGTGCATATATCCAAGATAAAAATACGGTGATTATTTTTAGCGAAGATGGTGTTAAAGAAACTTTAGTTTTCAAACAGCTTGTGGTTGCCACAGGTAGCCGTCCTTATCACCCGCAAGGTTTAGACTTTAACCATCCGCGTGTATTTGATTCAGATAAAATTTTAGATTTGGATTACCCAATTCATAAAATTATTATTTATGGCGCGGGTGTAATTGGTTGTGAATATGCATCTATCTTTATTGGTTTAGACCATAAAGTTGACTTGATCAATACACAGCATCAGCTGCTCAGTTATCTCGACGATGAAATTGCTGACGCGTTGTCTTATCACTTACGTGAACAAGGCGTGTTGATGCGTCACAATGAGCAAATTGATCATTTAGAAACGTTTGATGATCATGTGGTCTTGTATTTGCAAAGCGGTAAAAAAATTAAAGCTGATGCCATTCTGTGGTGTAATGGCCGTTCAGGAAATACCGATGGTTTAGGTCTTGAAAATGTAGGTATTACACCAAACAGCCGTGGGCAACTTGCGGTAAATGATCAATATCAAACCGAAGTTGAAAATATATATGCGGCAGGTGATGTTGTGGGTTGGCCATCCCTTGCTTCTGCAGCATATGACCAAGGTCGTTGCGCTGGTTCAAATATGAGCGGCGAAGAAAATGTTAAACCAGTGAAAGATATTCCGACTGGGATTTACACCATCCCTGAAATTTCATTCTTTGGTAAAACTGAAAGTCAGTTAACTGCTGAAAAAATTCCATATGAAGTTGGACAAGCATCATTCCGTCATTTGGCACGTGCGCAAATTACAGGGGATACAGTTGGCGAGCTTAAACTGTTATTCCATCGTGATACCTTAGAGTTATTAGGTGTGCATTGTTTCGGCAATAATGCGGCCGAAATTATCCATATTGGACAGGCGGTGATGCAAAGTGGAAACAATACCATTAAGTATTTTGTTGAAACGACATTTAACTATCCAACAATGGCAGAAGCCTATCGTGTTGCAACATTGAATGGTATGAATCGTTTGTTCTAAACAAATATTCATGATTAAAAACCCGTAAGTCATCTTGCGGGTTTTTTATGCCATATTTAAAAGATTTGATGTGTGAACTGCATAGTCTTAAGTGGTTCAAAGGTTTATCATAGCGGCAGTTAAACTTGTGGATGACGCTATGAAAATTGTTGCAGATGAAAATCTAGCATTTACTGAATATTTCTTTTCAGAATTCGGAACCATTCATCAAGCAGCAGGACGCAATTTGACTCATCATGATGTGAATGATGCAGATGCGTTATTGGTACGCTCTATAACAAAAGTCAATGAACAGTTGGTCCAAGATACAGCACTAAAATTTGTTGGTAGTGCAACCATAGGTACAGATCATCTAGATATTCCAGCATTAGAAAAGCATCAAATTGCATGGTCAAATGCAGCAGGTTGCAATGCACAAGCCGTTGCAGAATATGTGATTACGGCTTTACTGCATCTCAATCAAGATTTTCTAGATTTAGGGAAAAAGTTTACTTTAGGCATTATTGGTCTAGGCAATGTGGGAACACGATTAGCATATATGGCTCAGTTGTTGGGCTGGAATGTAATTGGCTATGATCCCTTGGTACAACGAGAAAATGTTCAGCAAGTTGAATTTGACGCTTTATTAAAGAAAGCCGATGCGATCAGCATACATGTGCCTTTAACCCAAACAGGGCCGTTTGCAACACATCATTTAATCAATGCTGATGCATTGGCGCTAATGCAGCCAGAAACCATCTTAATTAATTCAGCGCGTGGTGCTGTTGTTGAAGAAGCGGCATTAATGGTAGATATCTTAAAAACACGTCGTAAAGTGGTGTTGGATGTTTTTGAACATGAGCCTGAGATTTCACAACGTCTACTGGATTTAATTACAATCGTGACGCCACATATTGCGGGTTACAGTCTCGAAGGTAAAGCACGCGGTACTCAGATGATTTATGATGCATTTTGTAAAACATTTGCCTATACCGCACATAAGAAATTTGAATCACAATTACCGGCATGTGAACAATATTTTTATGGCAATAACATTAAACAAACGCTGAAAAAATACTTAGCTGAAATTTACAATATTCAGCGAGATGATGAAAATTTAAGAGATTGCTTAAAGGACGGTAAGGTGGATCAAAAAGCCTTTGATTACCTTCGTAAAACTTATCCTTTGCGCCGTGAATGGGCTGCGCATGGAGGGCCAAAAGCATGAGCATAGATTTTAAACCGACTTGTGATATTCAGGCGCTTAAAGCACGAGCAAAACTCTATAGACAAATTCGCCAATTTTTTATTGAGCGTGATGTTTTAGAGGTTGAAACTCCGATCTTGTCTCAAGCAGGTGTAACCGATGTCCATCTGGCTTCTGTACAGGCTCAGCGTCACGTACATGGCAAAAAACAAACGCATTATTTACAAACTTCACCAGAGTTTGCCATGAAGCGTTTATTGGCGAGTGGTAGTGGTGCGATTTATCAAATTTGTAAAGTTTTTCGAGATGATGAACATGGGCGTAAGCACAATAGTGAATTTACCATGTTGGAATGGTATCGTCCGCAATTCAGCTTGAAAGATTTGATGCTAGAAGTCACTGATTTATTAAATGTGGTTTTGGCTGAACGTTTTGGTGAAGTTCGACCAACCGTACTCAGTTATAAACATGCATTTATCGATCGTTTGGACTTGAATCCACTGCAAGCAACATTGCAACAATTAAAAGATGCAGCACACCGTGTAGGACTCAATCTTGATTTGGGTGATGATCGTTTAGCCTATATTGATTTGTTATTTTCTCATATGGTTGAGCCAAGTTTAGGTTTTGATACGCCGGTATTTTTAACTGATTTCCCCCCAGAATTGGCCTCGTTGGCAAAGACCAAACTGGATGAGGACGGTGAGTTAGTTGCTGCACGTTTTGAGCTCTATATTGAAGGGTTAGAACTTGCCAATGCCTATGATGAGTTAATTGATGCTGAGGTTTTGCGTAGTCGTTTTCAAGCAGATAATACTGAGCGTGAAAAACTGGGTTTACATGTGATGCCAATCGATGAATATTTGCTCGCTGCTTTACCAAATATGTCAGATTGTGCGGGTATTGCTTTGGGAATTGATCGTTTGTTAATGGTGGTGATGAACCAAATGAAGTTGGAAAGGGTGATTACATTTCCTGCGGATGTGTCGTAGTTAATTTAGCATGCCTAGTTAGCTTTTAATTAGGTATGCAATAATGCATTGATTAATATAGGATTATTTGAATAAAACAAATAATTAAAGAATGACCGAATGAAACCATATTTTATACAAGATGATGATGCAAATTACTTAAATCCAGATTATATTTTTGATATCTTTGTTGTGAAAATTTCTAATTTAGCCTCTTTTTTTGTATTATCAAGCATAAAAGAGGCTAAAAATAATGGAGGATTAGAGAGTAAAAAATCAATAGATACTCTTGATGTGCGTAGTTGGATGAATAACTTTATTTGTTTATATCCAAAATTTGATTTGATTTCTGATACATATAAATGCGAAAACAAAGAGCTATTTGCATTTGAAATGTCTGATCTAATCCATACAGAAATACATACAGCATTGGATAGGGATAAAATTTCACATATCAACTCTATTTATGAAAACAATACTTTTAAGTATTTTGAGATCATCTATATAGATTCTGATCAAGCTACTATCAGTGAATTTGAATCAGAAGAATTAGCACAAGCTTGGATAAATGAGAATTTTGCGATTATTTAAATATCAGTAAAATGATTAAAGGAGTCGATTATGAGTTTTTATACAGAATTACATATACACAATAATGACTTTGAAGAAATTGATATCTCTAAGCATAAGCAGAAAATTCTTGAAATTTTAAAAGAAGATGCTATTCATGAGGATGTGTATGTTGATTTACTGAATGCTTTTAGCAAGGGAAAAGCAGATTTTGCAGTTCATTCACTTTATCTATTTGAATTATTAGTGAAAATTGTACCGTTATTACCTCAAGCAAGTTTTGAAAGCCGAGGTTTAGGTGAAGAATTCTTTTTCACATGGATACTCTGTGTAGAAGACGGAAAAATTATTTATAGAAATGAGCCGTGGAATACCCCAAACCCTTTTAGCTAAGCATTTTGAATTTATAAAAAAACGCCTCTCATTACTGAGAGGCATTTTTTTATACCGTATGATGATGATGACCTAACTCATGCTTTAAATCAGCAATCGCTTCAATACGTTTTTGAATCAACATTTCACCGATATCTGGACCTTGAATATCTGAGGGTAAATCCGATGCTTTAATCGTGCGTACAGTTTTCATTGCATCTAATAGGTAATGCGCTTGTGGGTATTCGCGATTTTCTAAGCCTAAACGGCCTTTAGCATCACATTCACAGGCTTGCGCAAAAGCTTCGACCCGCTCAGGACGACGCAGCACATCTAAACGCTGTAACAAACGCCATAAGGTGCCTGGTTTTAAAGTAAAAGCCTGATGACATTTTAAATGTTCTTTACATACTGCTAGAGCAAGCTGTTTCGTTTGAGTGGGCACACGTAAACGATCACATACATCTGTGACAGGCTGAATCCCACGTTCTTCATGCATGATATGACGAGGTAATTCATCTTTCGGTGTTAAAGCTTTGCCTAAGTCATGTACCAATACTGCAAAACGAACATCTAAAGAATAATTGGCTTTACATGCTTGCTGTAAAGACATCAATGTGTGAATACCGCAATCAATTTCAGGATGATATTCAGGTCGTTGTGGAACGCCAAACAGGGCATCTATTTCAGGAAAGAGCACTTTTAATGCACCACACTCACGTAACACTTCAAAGTAAACATCGGCATGACGTTCCATTAAAGCACGAGAGGTTTCTTTCCAAACACGTTCAGGTGTCAGTGCTTCTAATTCGCCAGATTCAGCCAGTTGACGCATCAATGCAAGTGTTTCATCGGCAATACGAAAACCATATTGTGCATAACGAGCAGCAAAACGAGCCACACGCAGTACCCGTAACGGATCTTCTGCAAAAGCGTCTGAAACGTGACGTAGGATTTTATCTGCTAAATCATCTTGTCCATGATAAGGATCATACACTTGACCTGCTTCATCCATCGCAATGGCATTGATGGTTAAGTCACGACGAATTAAATCCTCTTCTAAGGTGACATCTGGATCGGTAAAAAACTCAAATCCATGATAACCGTGTCCTGATTTACGCTCAGTACGGGCTAGGGCATATTCTTCTTTTGTTTTGGGATGTAAAAACACAGGGAAATCTTTCCCAACGGGTTGATAACCTTGGGCAAGAAGTTGCTCTGGCGTGGCGCCAACAACAACATAATCCTTTTCGTGATAGGGATGACCGAGTAAATGATCTCTAACGGCACCGCCTACTAAATAAACTTGCATGAAAAAACCTCTATTCTTAATGCCATCATGCAACAGAATAGAGGTTTTCTCAAGTACAGAACTTGAGTGATTGACTAAAGTTCTGCGGTATTGATGTTAAATTGACTTCAAGCTTAGCCTTCAGCTTGTTGAATCTCAGCAACGGTTAAAGCTGTCATATTAACTAAACGACGTGTTGTCGCTGTAGGTGTTAAAATATGCACAGGTTTAGCAGCACCAAGCAAGATAGGACCAATAGTCACATTATTGCCTGACGTTGATTTTAACAAGTTGAATGAAATATTTGCTGCATCAAGATTTGGCATAATCAACAAGTTCGCTGAACCTTTGAAGCGTGAATTTGGGAATGCAAAATGACGAATATTTTCATCAAGTGCAGCATCTGCATGCATTTCACCATCTACTTCTAATTCAGGTGCGATTTCAGTCAAGATTTCAAATACTTTACGCATTTTTTGTGCACTTGGATCATTTTGATCTGAACCAAAGCTAGAATGCGAAAGTAATGCAACTTTTGGCGTCATACCGAAACGACGAACTTCTTCAGCCGCTAAAATAGTCATTTCAGCTAGCTGTTCAGCAGTCGGGTTAGTATTTACATATGTATCTGCCATAAAGATATTGCGATCTTCAAGCATCAATGCATTAAGCGTAAAGAAGTTATTACGACCTTCTTTTAAACCAATCACATTTCTCACAAAGTCTAAATGGATATCATAACTTGCATAAGTACCGCATAGCATACCATCTGCAAGACCATGACGAACCAACATTGCTGCAATCAAGGTAGAACGACGACGTGTTTCACGTTGTGCATACTCAGGCGTTACACCTTTACGTTGCATCAAGTTGTAATAGTCATCTGCAAACTTATCGTAATCAGGATTCTTTTCTTGATCTACGATGGTAATATTTACACCGTGTTCAAGACGCAAACCTAATTTTTTGATATTTGCTTCAATGACTGCAGTACGACCGACCAAAATAGGTTGTGCCAAACCTTCATCTACTGCGATTTGAATCGCACGCAATACACGTAGATCTTCACCTTCAGCATATGCAATACGTTTAGGTGCAGTTTTCGCTTGTGCAAAAATTGGTTTCATCATCAATGCTGAATTATAAACAAATTCAGATAGACGTTGACGATAAGCCGAGAAATCCGCAATTGGACGACTTGCAACACCTGAATCCATTGCAGCTTGTGCAACAGCAGGAGCAATTTCAAGAATTAGGCGTTGATCAAGTGGACGTGGAATTAAATAATCACGACCAAATGATGCAGATTTTTCACCATAAGATGCGGCATCCGCTTCAACATGTGCCATACGTGCAATTGCATGTACACAAGCAATTTTCATTTCTTCATTAATCGTCGTAGCGCCAACATCTAGCGCACCACGGAAGATATAAGGGAAGCAAAGCGCGTTGTTTACTTGGTTCGGATAATCTGAACGACCAGTAGCCATGATTACATCTGGACGTACTTCATGCGCATGTTCAGGTAAAATCTCTGGATCTGGGTTTGCCAATGCAAAGATGATTGGATCAGCCGCCATAACTTTAACCATTTCTTTGGTTAAAATGCCTGCCGCAGAAAGGCCAAGGAACATATCGGCATCTGCAATCACATCTGCAAGTTGAGTACCCTCAATATCTTGCACATAACGCTTTTTAGACTCATCCAAGCCTTCACGTTTAGTGGTCAATAAACCGCGTGAGTCAGCAACCACGATATTTTCTTTTTTAGCACCAATTGCACACAGCAAGTCTAAACAAGAAAGTGCCGCAGCACCTGCACCTGAAGCAACAATTTTGATTTCGTCAATTTTTTTGCCATTCAATTGCAAAGCATTGAGAAGGGCTGAACCTACGATAATTGAGGTACCGTGTTGGTCATCATGGAACACAGGGATTTTCATGCGTTCACGAAGCTTTTGCTCAATATAAAAACACTCTGGTGCTTTAATATCTTCGAGGTTAATACCACCAAAAGTAGGTTCTAAAGCCGCAACGATATCAACAATTTTGTCAGGATCATTTTCAGCAATTTCAATATCAAAAACGTCTACACCAGCAAACTTTTTAAATAATACGCCTTTGCCTTCCATTACAGGCTTAGATGCTAATGGACCAATATTACCTAGACCTAAAACGGCTGTACCATTACTGACCACTGCAACCAAGTTGCCACGAGCAGTATAAAGCGCTGCTTTTGAAGGGTCTTTTTCAATTTCTAAACAAGGCGCTGCCACACCTGGTGAGTAAGCAAGCGCAAGGTCATGTTGATTGACAAGTTGCTTACTTGGCGTAACGCTAATTTTTCCTGGTGTTGGAAATTCGTGATAGTAAAGGGCTTGCTGTTTTAAAGATTGATCATCCATCTGAATCTCGATTATTACATGTTCCAGCGAGGCTGGTGGTTTGACTAAATTTCATCGAATATAACATTTGTTGAGCGATACCGACAGTCAAAAAATAGTTATTTCAAACAAAGTAATAGATATAAAGTCTAAAAAAATTAACAAATCTTTATAAGTTTATGCTGTTCCAAATATTTTGTGCTGTCGGCAGATGACAATGCTTTGGAAAAGTAAAAGCCTTGTAAAATATAACAACCGTGTTTTTGTAAAAATAACGCTTGTTCTTTAGTTTCAACGCCTTCAGCGACCAAGGTAATGCCGATTGCATTGCCCATAGCAATAATTGCATTGACGATCGCTTCGTCTTTTTCTTGTCCAATTTTTGAAATAAAAGCACGATCTATTTTTAAGATATCAAAAGGGTAACTGGTTAGATAAGCTAAAGATGAGTAGCCTGTTCCAAAATCATCCAAAGAAATAGAAATATGGCGATCTTTTAATTGTTGTAGAAGAAAATTAACTTCTTCTGACTTATCAAACAAAGAAGATTCAGTCAGTTCCAGTTCAAGCATATCACCTGAAATATTATATTTTTTAAGGGCATAATCGATATCTTTAACCAACTGTCCGCGGTAAATTTGTTGTGCCACAATATTGATCGAAACCCTAAAATGATCAAAACCAAGGGATTGCCACTGCTGTATTTGCTTACAGGTTTCATGCAATACAATTAAACCAATATCTGAAATGAGGCTGGTTTCTTCAGCAAGCGGGATAAAAATGTCTGGCAAGATATAACCCAAAGTTGGATGTTGCCAGCGGACTAATGCTTCAAAACCATAAATACGTTGAGTTTTAACACAGATTTTAGGTTGATAATGCACGGTCAGTTCTTTATGTTTTATGGCTTTTCTTAATTCGTTTTCTAAGTTGATCCCTTGATTGAGCAACGGAGTTTTTTTGTTTGAATAAAAATATACAGTGTTTCCGCCTAAACGTTTGGCTTCGTGTAATGCTGATTCTGCATGACCATTGAGACTGTCAAGCTGTAAGCCATGCTCTGGATATAGCGCAACGCCAATAGAAATGGTGATGGTTTGTTCTTGTTCTTTAACATCAAAAGGTTGTTTAAACGCATCTAAAATATGTTGTGTATGTTGATGAATATTGATGTTATTGCTGCTTAAATTATAGATCACTGCAAAATCATCATTATTTAAATAAGCTATCAAAGAGGCATTTGGACAACATAATCTTAATCTGTGAGCGACTTGTTTTAATAATTCATCACCTTCTTTATGGCTCATAAATTCATTGAATAATTTAAAACGGTCAATGTTGATACGTAAAACCGCAAAATTTTTAAATGAATCAGAATAGTGAATTAAATAATTATGCAGTTGTTGTTTGAAATAAAAGCGATTTGGCAAATCGGTCAGGATGTCATAATGTTCTAAATACGAGAGTCGTTGTTCTTGTTTTTTACGATCAGTTAAATCGGTAATAATGCCGACATAGTTGGAAAATTTATTTTTTTCATCATAAATTGCATTGATGTGTACCCAGAGTGCAAGTTTTTTCCCAGAGGTAAAATCAATCTGTAATTCAGACTCAAATTCTCCCTTTTGAATTAAACTTTGGGTAATCACGTTATACATCTGTTGGGTACGAGAATTATTGTTGATCGTGATATCAAATAGATGATTTCCAACGATATTATGTTGTTTATAATCTAAGAGTTTTTCAAAATAAGGGTTCACTTCTAAGTAGCATAAATTATTATCTAAAATGAAAACACCTTCAGCCACTTGAGCTAATACATTTGCTGCGAGTTTTAGCTTTTCTTGGTCAGTCTTTTCTTTTTGAATGTCGCGTTGGATTCCCACCATTCTGAGCGGTTTGTTATTGATGTTCTTAGAAACCACTTTGCCAATGTCTTGAATCCAGCACCATTGACCATCTCGCTTAACACGGTAGATTGCCTCAAAGCGCTCAGTTTTGCCTTTGAGATGTTGTTTCAGGATGGTTTTATAATTGACAATATCATCAGGATGAACATATTCATCTACGCTATTGTGTTTTAGATTGAGTTGTTTGAATTCTGCACCGCTTTTTGAGTCGGAAATTTCAAAAGTTCTTTTTTCAATATTCCAGACCCAAGAATGAATACCCGCGGTTTCATGGGCAAAAGCTAAGTTGGCCTGATGATTTTCTAAACGGTCATTCATCTGTTTAAAATCGAAAATTCGTTCTTTTACTTTTTGTTCTAATAAATGATTATGTAACTGCAATTCACTTTTCATGACCTGTGTTTTTGAGATTTCATTTTTGAGTTGTATTTCTAAGCCTTTATAGTTTGCAAGTTGTTCTTGTGATTGCTTAAATAAAAACTTATTTTTCAGGTCTAATATTTCAGAATTAATATAAATTTTATGTGAAGCATAAGTGCTAAAGAATAATAAAGAGAACCAAACAATGAAAATAGTGCTATAGATTTCGTTGGTATTTTGAGGAAAAAGCAGGGGGAGCGTGAGCACCGGAATCGCAGAAGGCACAAATAAAGCAATAAAATAGCTAAATCTTTGATTGAGAAAATTCATTGCTAAAACATATGAAAAACTCAGTAAAAAGCTAGATAACAGAAATGAAAAAAATGGGTCAACCACATTTGGCATCATCATAAATTCTAAATTGATGATATAAACGCCAATCCCAAATAAGCTTCCTAAGATCAAACAAGAAAACTGAAAAAAAAGATCAAGATGTTTAAATTCTTGGACTTTATTTTGCTGTAAAAGATAGGTAGAAGAAAAAAATCCCGATAATATAAATAAAATAGTCAGAATAAACCAACCACTTAATAATTCAGAAGAAGTATTAAATAAGTAAATATAGATTAAAGCGTCACAGATACACGTAAAAAATACCCAGATAAAAAATATCCGGATATCTTTGGTTATCTTTCTGATGTTCGACGAATTCACATCATATGAAAGAAGCTCTTCCTGAACATCATTCATTAGCGCTTGCACCTCTGCTATTTTTAGAATGTGTAGGTTTAACGGAGCAACTATTTAAAATTTGCTAATTAATAGTTTCTTTGGAATTAAAATACTGTGAAATCATCCAATTTGCAATTATTTTACATGACATACATCACTTTTTAAAGCTTTGATAATTCAAAATTGATAAAGCAACTACAGGGGCTGTTTCAGTTCTTAAAATACGATCACCGATGCACCAATTTTTAAATCCATATTGGTTGGCCTGATCAATTTCAGCTTCATTTAAGCCACCTTCAGGGCCAATCAAAAGGGCAATATCAGGGCTTATATCTTTCAGTACATCTGTCTGCTCTTTTTCAGGCGCAAGGACAAATTTGCTCTGCGGTAATACAGTTTTGATCCATTCGTTTAGGCTTAGAGGCGCTAAAATTTGTGGAACAATATTCATACCACATTGTTCACAAGCTGCGATCGCTATAGCTTGCCAATGATCTAATTTCTTTTGATCTCGATCATATTTTAAACGCATTTCACAGCGTTCTGATGTGAGCAATTGAATCTGAGATACGCCCAATTCCACAGCTTTTTGAATCGCATAATCCATACGATCGCCCTTACTCATGACTTGTCCAAGTAGGGCTGTAAAAGCAGGGGTGCGGTTATCTGGATTAAATGAATTGACTAAAACAGAAGCAGATTTTTTAGCGACCGCTGTTAAAGTCACTTCATATTCACCCCCTTGTCCATTGAACAAGGTGGCTTTTTCACCCACTTGTGCACGCAATACTTTGACCCAATGATGAAATACTGTTTCAGTGAGTTCAACCGTAGTTTCGACAGCTAAATCAGTTTCAATATAAAAACGGGGCATGCAGTATTACTCACAAGTTGATGATGCAATTTTGATTTAAGCTAAACCGAGATCAAGTACCAATTGGCGGTTTGGCTCAGTATGATTCATGCTATAGAAATGCAAACTTGGTGCACCTCCTGCAATAAGGCGTTCACACAGTTTGATCACAACTTCATGTCCAAAGGCTTTGATACTTGCAGTGTCATCTCCATAGGTCGCAAGTTGCTTACGAATCCAGCGCGGAATTTCTGCACCTGTCCCATCTGCAAAGCGGATTAAATTGCTTGCATTGGTAATTGGCATAATTCCTGGCGCAACAGGAATATCAATTCCTTCTTTTTGGATACGTTCTACAAAATAGAAATAGGCATCTGGATTAAAGAAAAATTGAGTGATGGCTGCATTTGCACCTGCTTTGACTTTTTCTGCAAAGTGCTTAATGTCTGCATCAAAGTTGTCAGCTTGTGGATGCATTTCAGGATATGCCGCAACTTCAATTTTAAAATGATCACCTGAGTGTTCACGAATAAAACGGACCAAATCAGTCGCATAAGGCAGTTCACCTAGGCCGACTTGACCTGAAGGTAAATCACCACGAAGTGCAACAATACGATCAATCCCTTGAGCTTTATAGATATCGAGTAATTCAGCAATACGTACTTTGTCATCACCAATACATGAAAGGTGAGGGGCAACAGGTGTGCCTTTACCATTAAAGTCAGCAATTGCGGCCAGTGTACGTTCACGAGTAGAACCACCAGCCCCATAAGTAATCGAGAAAAACTCTGGATTTAAAAGCTGTAATTCTTGATGAACAAGCTTAAGTTTTTCCGCCCCTGCATCAGTTTTGGTCGGGAAAAACTCAAACGAAATTGGAACACGTTTGGTCATGGTTAAATCCTTTTTTATTCATACTTTTTTAATTTGTTTTAGCCTCTCCGAGGTCCTTTCCTAAAAGGAGAGGACCTTGCCTTTATATTCATTAATACGTTAATGAATATTGCTTTCTCCCTAAGAGAGAAAGCTAGGGAGAGGGGATTAAAACTTAGTACTTATAAGCCTCAGATTTAAATGGACCTTCAACTGCAACGCCCAAGTAATCTGCTTGAACTTGAGTCAATTGTGTCAATACACCACCAAAACCAGCAACCATTGCAGCAGCAACTTCTTCATCTAATTTCTTAGGAATCAGTTCAACACGGATCTGTGCTGCTTTTTGATCTTCTGGAAGATCAGCAAATTTCTCTGCGAATAAGTGCATTTGACCTAATACTTGGTTCGCAAAAGAACCATCCATCACGCGTGAAGGGTGACCTGTTGCATTACCAAGGTTAACCAAACGACCTTCTGAAAGAAGAATCAGGTAATCATTTTCATTTTCTGTACGATACACTTGGTGTACTTGAGGCTTAACTTCAACCCACTTGTAACCACGTAAATAGTTTGTATCGATTTCAGTATCAAAGTGTCCGATATTACACACCACTGAACCTGCTTTTAATGTATCTAACATTGCAGAATCACATACGTGGTAGTTACCAGTTGTTGTTACGATCAAATCAGTATTTTGAAGAAGGTCTAGGTTAATGTCTTCTTTTTTACCTGTTTGTACACCATTTTTATATGGAGAAACAACTTCATAACCGTCCATACATGCTTGCATTGCACAGATTGGGTCAATTTCAGTTACACGTACAATCATACCTTCTTGGCGAAGTGATTGAGCAGAACCTTTACCAACATCACCATAACCAATTACTAGCGCACGACGACCAGATAACAACATATCTGTACCGCGTTTGATTGCATCATTTAATGAATGACGGCAGCCATATTTATTGTCGTTTTTAGATTTTGTGATTGAATCATTCACGTTAATTGCAGGAACTTTTAAAGTACCATCACGGAACATTTCGTTTAGGCGTTGAACACCCGTTGTAGTTTCTTCTGTAATACCATGAATTTTAGCAATAAGTTCAGGATATTTTTCATGAACAACAGCAGTTAAATCACCACCATCATCAAGAATCATGTTGGCATCCCAAGGTGTGCCATTAACATTGATTTGTTGTTCAAGACACCACATGTATTCTTCTTCAGTTTCACCTTTCCAAGCGAATACTGGAACACCAGATGCTGCAATTGCTGCTGCTGCATGGTCTTGAGTTGAGAAGATGTTACATGAAGTCCAACGTACTTCTGCGCCTAATTCAACCAGTGTTTCAATTAAAACAGCAGTTTGAATGGTCATATGAATACAACCAAGAATTTTTGCGCCAGCAAGAGGTTTTGCTGCTGAATAACGTTTACGTAAGCCCATCAACGCTGGCATTTCTGCTTCAGCAAGTTTGATTTCTTTACGACCGTAGTCAGCGAGGGAAATATCTGCAACTTTATAATCTGTAAATGAAGCATTAACCGCGTTCATCACGATCTCCTTTATATTAAAAAAATATTGATCATTCAGTTCGCGGATGCCGTTGTTGATCAGCACGAAGGTCTGACCGAATCGTCGAGCCTAGCGATTTCACATTTATGTGCCTGTGAAAAAGTCGCAGCATCCCTCGACTGGCGACTATTGTACCTAGATTTTAATAGAGTTCAAATGTAGTTGGTTAATATTCAACTAAAAGATAGAATTGTTTTTGAATCGTTAAGCTATGCAAAAATATGATCAGTATTTACTGATATATAAACAGAAATAAAATCAAGATGATGCGTTTAAGCGTTTGCCAAGTGCTAGACCTGTGCAACGATGATTGCAGTATTTGTGATTATGATGCGTGCTTTGCTTTTTCTATATCTGGTTTTTTGGGTTTAAAAAGTGAATATCGGGAACATTAAATTTATGGATATTGTAAAAATAATAGATCAGCATAGCTTTGCATTGCGACAAGCCATTGAGCAGGCTTCTCTTGAACAGCGGAAAAGTTTGGTGAAAGCTGTTTTTGCTTTTTTTGAAAAATTACCAACGTTTCAATTTACTATTGAACAAAATTATCAAATTAAAATTGATAAAAAACAATTGTTTCAGGATATTGATCAAGAAAATTTAATTGATTATCAAAAGCAAATTCGACAATCAAATGCTTTAGTAGATGAATATGCCGATGATTATGAGGAATTAGCGGCCATTGAAGTGATTTCTTTGGATGCCTTTTTCTTGATGGTATCAAATCAAAACAAAAGCCAGCATTTAGTGGCTTTGTTTAATGCGATGATTGAAGTATTGGATTATTATGAGAATTTTTCAGAAAACTCAATCTATTGGAATGAAGTTTTAGAAAAAGAAATTCTTTTACAAGAACAGATTATCAAACAGATTGCTAAACATATTATTTTTGATGAATCCATTTATTGTGTGCATTATCAAACAATAGAATTTCCTGATTTGGATTAAAGAGAATGAAAAAAATCGTATTGATCACTTCGATTCTGACAGCGACATCAGCTTTCGCCAATGATTCTACAGGTTATGTGGGAACAGGGGGAATTGAGTACCTTAAAAATAAAAATATTGCCATGCAAGGTGAAGACTTATTTATTAGTAAAAAATTAATTAAGGTCGATTATCAATTTAAAAACCTCAGTAATCAGGATATTACTGAAACTGTTTTGTTCCCTTTACCACGAGTTGATAATACTTTTGAATCCGATTTTGCCCACACTGAGGATTTATTAAAAAGTTTTAAAATTCAGGTTGATGGAAAAGCGGTTCAACCGACAATGCATGTGCAGACATTTATACAAAGAGACGAAAAGTCTAAAGCGATTGATGTCACTGAGTTATTTAAACAATGTGGTTTTTCACAAACTGAAATGTTAAATCCTTGGAATCGCAAAAGT
The DNA here is from genome assembly GCF_011759595.1 of Acinetobacter sp. BIGb0196. NCBI lineage: Bacteria > Pseudomonadati > Pseudomonadota > Gammaproteobacteria > Moraxellales > Moraxellaceae > Acinetobacter > Acinetobacter sp. BIGb0196. The sequence continues at coordinate 1,184,816 of NZ_JAAOZA010000001.1, forward strand.
GATGAATATGGGGTATTTGAAAAGAAACTAAAAAGCTGCTCAAACCCTAAAGTAAAAAGCATTTTGCCTAAAAATCCAGACGAAGTCATCAACTGGTCATCACAAGTGGTTTATAGCTGGAAGCAAACTTTTAAAGCCAATTCAATTACACAGGTAAAACATCAATATAAACCTTTAGTGGGTGGTTCGGTTGCATTATATCCAGATGAATATAATCAACAATTTTGTATGGACAGTAATTTTAAGAAAGGCTTGAAAAAAGCACAGTCGGAACATTCGCCTTTTAATGCACTGAGTTATATCTTGACTACTGGGGCAAACTGGGCAAAACCGATTGAAAACTTTAAATTGACCATTGAACGTGATCCGGGAGAGTTGGTATCGTTTTGTTGGAAAGGTAAAGTCAATAAAATTAGCCCGACACAATTCCAAATGGTTGAGAAAAACTTTGTACCTAAACAAGATTTAGATGTAATTTTTGTGCATTTACGTAATTAAATAAGTGAATCAAATTTAAGCCCATTTTATATGGGCTTAAATTTATAAATTATACTGAGGTGTCTTCAGCTGACTTGGCTTTTTCAGCCCAAAAATCAGCTTTTTCTTCATCAACATCAACGCCCATCCCGTGTTCATAAATACAAACAAGATCACGCATGGCTTGAACTTCACCCAGTTTTGCTGCTTGCTCAACCAGCTCTACTGATTTCACCAGATCTTTTTCAACCACATCGCCACGACGATAGAAATTGGATAACTCTAAAATCGCAGCAGGATGTTGATGTTTGGCCGCTTGCTCTAACCAGCGGTGGGCATGTTCAAAATAAGCCTTGGCTTCTTTAGGATCTTCTTCAAGGATATCTTTTGCATAATAAGCATAGCCTTCACCTAACCAATACATGGCTTCAACATGGCCTAATTGTGCTGCTTTGAGTGCCCATTCTTCTGCAAGTTGATTGTTATCTTCATCTTCACTTTGCATATATATTTCAGCAAGTTCAAATTGTGCAGCGGGATTGCCCATTGCCGCACGATTGAGTAATTCTGAAGGGATTGAAAGTGGTTTAGACATAAAAATACCAATACCAGGCAATAAATTTGATAGAAAAAAAGCCAATCCGTAGATTGGCTTATGATTATAACTGATTTTTGTGAAACAGTTTAAATGAGTAGGATCACACTTGTGATTAAGCTGATACCCACACAAAAGCTGGCAGCCAATTTCATTTTTAAACTGTAATAGCTTAATAACACCCCAACAAATAATGCTGAAAAGGTCAGTACTCCAACCCAAATGCTGAGCATGCTACTAAGCTGCCCTGACATGACACAAATGATCAGTGAAATCAGTAGTAAAGCCCAACCAGAAATAGAAGCAAGTTGGGTTTGTTTGGGGCTTAGTTCATGTCCATAGAACTGTTTTTGATGTTTTGACATTGCGCTGGCAAGCGCGATAAAAGCCAAGCTAGACAAAGACCAAATTAATAAGAAGAAAATCACGCTGAAATCTCCTTATTTGAAAGTACATTTCTGGCTTTTTTGACAGGAAGCCCTTTATGTTTTTTAACTTTATAAAATGAGTAGAAAAACAAAATCGCAAGCGCCCATGTCATTAAATCAAAAGACGCAATCATCCATTGGCCATTGGCAATACTGTTCCAAAGTGCTTGACCACCCGTAATAAAATTGACAATAGGCAATAGGGCAAAAGCAACACCAGAGAACAATAGAAGTTCTAGCCAAGCTTGACGATGTGGGCGAAGCGCTGCATAAATTAACGTAGCTAACCATACAATAAAGAAGGCTCTAATTTCCCAATTTAAACGTGTTTCTATTTCAAATGGAATGAAACGATTGGCGTAGAAGTAGGCTGCACATGCAATAGGTAATCCAATCACAGCGGCAATATTCATCACTTCAACAAAACGATAACCAAATGATTTATAGCCTTGTTTTTGTTGTTGCGGTGCACGTTTGACGCACCATAAGATCAGCCCCGTTGCAACCATTAAGGTGCCCATTACACCAGAGAAGAACAATAACCAGCGGAAGGTTAAATCAAGACCACGTGCTTCATGCAATACAGTCACCACATTGTAAATCCCCATTGGGATAGAGGCATTGTTTGCTTGAGCCGCTTCGCTGATGTCTTTGCCAGTCACGCCATCGAATTTTAAAATGGGGTAAACACCACGCTGAATTACACTCTTCGCATATAAAGCGCGAAGTTCAATGGTCGCATTGGATGTATTTGGCGCAATGATTTGAATAGAAGCAATCGGATTTTCTTTCCACTGCGCTTGTGCGGTTGTAATAAGCGGGGTTAAGTCGCTGAGTGGCGCAGGATGACCAACATCTTGTTGATGTTTTTTGCCTCTTTCACCTCGCGAGCGTTGTTCATTTTGACCTGCAGAACCAGTACGGTTTTCAGCATTTCTATTGCGAGCATTATTTTGCTGAACTGCACCTCCGCGCATCTCTTGAAAAAACTCTTGTCGATCTTTATAGACTTGGTTGATTCCCCAAGGCATAAACATAAACATTAGTAATAACAAACCACTGAAGGTGATCATGATATGAAAGGGAAGGGCAAAAACAGCTGTGGCATTATGTGCATCTAACCAAGAGCGTTGTCCTTTACCTGAACGGAAAGTAAAGAAATCTTTAAAAATTTTTTTATGGGTGATAATGCCACTGATAATTGCCACAAACATCAGCATGGTAGCTAAACCGACGATCCAACGTGCCCAAATACGATCAAATCCATACAGTTCAAAGTGAAAGCGATATAGAAAACCACCACCACGGGTGTCTCGTGCTTCAATAACTTGTCCAGTTGCACTGTCTATGGTGATTCTTTCCCCACCACGACGCGCTTGTAGATCTTCACCTTGTTTACGAATATTTAATTCAGTTGTGGTCTGTCTAGAATTGGGTAATTGAATCGTCCAACTACCAGCATCAGGATAGTTCTTTTGTAGATAATCTAAGGCAACTTGGGTTTGCTGTACTTGAGAATCACTTGGAACGGATTGATGTATTTCTGGTTTCATCCAAGCCGTTATTTCAGACTGAAAGAAACTCAATGTTCCTGTCAAAAAAATTGCATAGAGTAACCAACCAAGAATTAAGCTTGCCCATGTATGTAACCATGACATAGATTGGCGTGGACCTTCAACTTTTGCATCTACGCGCATCTTAATTCCCCATCATTTTATAAATGACAAATAAAATGATACTTGGAATCAGTATGCCTAAGCTGGCTTTTGATGTCTTATTGACCATAAAAACCCAAATGAATGCAGCACAGTGGATACAGAAAGCAAGTAGCGTTGCACTCATCGCAGCCGTGGCACGATAATCAGCAAATGTTTTTGCAATCACTATAGCGGACAAAGACGCAAGCAGATAACCACCAAGAATTGCCAGGGCAAAACGATAGAAAATCATGACGCGATATTGTATGAGGGACGGTGCGGATTTAGCTCGTGTAGATACAGTCGGAGTTGAAACTGACGCACTAAGTGCATCGAGTTCAGTCTGGCTATTCATAGGCAATCAAATAATGAAAGGTTAAAAATTAAGTAAATAATAACAATTATCATTTACTTTTTAAATACAAAAGTTAAATTTCATTGAAATAAAGCACTGGATTTATTTTGATTTTTGTGAGTAGGTTTTTGCTAGAAGTGAACCCAGAAAGCGTATAAAAAATTTCTTATGATTTTTTATAGTTACAACGATTTTTATCGTGACTATATTTTTGAGTATATGCCTTTGAACATAAAGCATACAGCGTATTCTGATATTTATTTATATCTTGTAGTGACATCTTGGAAAACAATAATATGGAAATTAAATAATGTTTATTCATGCTGAAGACGCGAAACGATTGGCAGCCAATTCAAACTTAAATATAGAACTATATAAAGTTCGTTTGGCTCAAATGATTGAAGAGAATGCCAAGCAGGGCAATACTGCTGTTTTTACAGTTTTGCCTAAACATCTAGCTTTAGAGGATATTCGAGGGCTTTCTTCTGAGTTAACCCAATTGGGATATCATATCCGCTTTGAAGTGGATGAGTTTTTTTATAGTTTTAATGTGTTTTGGAATTAACTCGGCAATATAGGCCATAGTTTTGAGCATGACCTATATTGAAAAATTAGCACGTATTGCTTGTTTATGATTCTTTTTGGTATTCATTGATGACTTCAAGCGCTGCACGAAATGCTTCTTGGGTTGTGGGTGCGCCACAGTAAGGTAAACTGTGTAATAACACTTCCTGAATTTCTTCAACTGTTGCGCCATTATTCAATGCACCACGAATATGACCTTTTAGTTCGGTTGGGCTTTTTTGTGCAACTAAAAATGCAATGGTAATCAAAGAGCGGTATTTACGTGGTAAAACACCCTCACGTTGCCAAGTTGAACCCCATGCATGCTCATTGATCCAGTCTTGCAAAGGTCTTGTAAAAGCAACAGTATTGTCTTGAGCGCGTTTTACAAAGCTTTCTCCCATCACTTCTGTACGGACTTTTAAGCCATTTTCATAATCTTGTTGAGACATCGTCTTTTTTCCTCAGCTATTATATTTTTAACACTATACCGAAATAGTCAAATAACCCATTGGCAATATGTCTATGTTAAAAAACAGCGATGGTGAATCGCTGTTTATGGTCAACGTTTTATATTGCCTTATCTCTTAAATGGCATTTGCCAAATAGATTTAAGTTGAGTGAAGATGAGGATTTTCTAATACCAACACCTGCTCTAATTTTTCATCAAAAATATCTGTGAGCATACTGTCATAACGAAGTGCATTATATTGGGTTAATTTTGTGGCTAAATCATCGCTGATTAAGCCACGAGTGACTGCATCCTGTATGCGCTCTTCAAATGTTAGCCCTTGATATTCACCTTTAGATTCCGCTTTTTTAAAGCTGTTCCAATCGTCTTCAACGGTTGTGAGTAGATTAAAGGTGGCTTCCATTCGTCCAAAAGCATCGTTCGGATCAACAGTATAATAAACCTGCGTTTTTAAATAATCTCGGAACGGGTTATCTTGCATGATCAGTTCCGCTGCTTCACTCTTTTGACGATCACTCGGTTTTTTGATCGGTCGACCAAATGGGAAACAAACAAATTTAACCAGACTTGATGCAATTTGAATCGGAAAATTATCAAATAAGCCAAAAAATGCTTCTTGGGCATCATAAAGCATTTCGTCCAATGCAAGTTTGGCATGTACCTGTTCTTGCGAAGATCTTTGACCATTTTCATAAAATTTGAGAATGGCTGTCGCAATAAACATTTTGGAGTGAATATCAGCTAATCGCCCTGAGAGCATTTCTTTACGCTTAATATCACCGGCTAACAGTCCAAGACACATATCTGCGGTTAGGGCGAAGTCAGTACTGAATCGATTGATGATTTTATAATAAGGTTGAGTAAAGGCATCTGATGAGTCAGGTCGTTGACTACTTGCCCCAAACCATCCATAAGTGAACGCACGCGCGCCACGGTTTAAGGTGTAGCCTAAATGTTGATATAACATGGTGTTAAATGTATTTAAGGCAGAGGCTTTATCTTCGGCCTGTAACAGTTGTAATTCCTCAAATAAATAAGGATGGCAACGCATCGAACCTTGACCAAAGATCATCAACGAACGGCTTAAGATATTTGCCCCTTCAACCGTTATCGAGATCGGAATGGCTTGATACATATTGGCAAGAAAGTTACGCGGACCTTGTTGAATACCACGACCACCAGTGATGTCCATACCATGATTGACGATTTTTCGCATCGTTTCAGTGGCATAGTATTTTGCCATCGCGGTCATAACAGCGGGTTTGCCACCTTGATTTAAACCGCAAGTGACTAAATAGCGAAAAGCTTCCAACATATAGGTATGGCTGACGATGTCACTACTAACTTCTTGCACCCCTTCAAATTTACCTACTGATAATTTAAATTGTTGACGAATTTTAGCGAATGCACCTACAGATAAATACGTCATTTCACCTGCGGCTGTAGAAAGTGCAGGAAGTGAAATACCACGTCCAACAGCCAGACATTCCATCAGCATACGCCAGCCATTCCCCGCATTTTTTGCGCCACCAATAATCCAGTCAAGCGGAATAAAGACATCTTTACCTTCGACTGTACCATTCATAAATGGGGAACCACCCGGATGGTGCCTTGGTCCAACCTCTACGCCTGCATGAGAGGCGGGTATAAGAGCACAGGTAATACCATACTCAGTTTTAGTTTTATCTCCCAATAAGCCATCTGGGTCATACAGTTTGAAGGCGAGACCGACTACTGTTGCAACGGGTGCTAGGGTAATCCAGCGTTTTGAGAAATTCATTGTTAAGCCAAGCACTTGTTGACCTTCGAATTCCCCATAACAAACCACGCCAGTATCTGGAATCGCCCCAGCATCAGAACCCGCTTCAGGACTGGTGAGTCCAAAACAAGGAATTTCCTCACCCTTGGCTAAGCCGGGCAAATAACGATTTTTTTGTTCGTCTGTACCATAATTCAGTAAGAGCTCACCTGGTCCTAATGAGTTAGGCACCATACAGGTTACAGCGGTGGTTAGAGAACGTGAAGCAATTTTGCTCATAATACGACTTTGTGCAAAAGAGCTAAATTCACGACCACCATAAGTTTTAGGGATGATGAGTCCAAAAAAGCCATTGTCTTTAATAAATTGCCATGTCTCTGCATTCAGGTCTTTATTTTGATGAATTTCCCATTCATCTAGCAACTGACAGAGTTGTTCAACCTCATGATCTAAAAAAGATTGCTCTTCATTACTAAGCGTCGGGTAGGGATAATTGTTAAATTTTTCCCAATCTGGCGCCCCCATAAATAATTCTTTTTCCCACCAACTGGTACCCGCATCCAATGCTTCACGTTCAGTGGTACTCATGCTTGGCATTGCATTGGCTAATGTTTTATAGGCCGGTTTAGTCAAAACTTGCATTCGCAGTGGTTCAATCAGTAACACTAAACTGATGAGAATAAGCGGAAGACCAAGGATGAGAGACCACGGGCTGATCACAGCGCTCAGAATTGCAATGACAATCGTAGTGATACTTCCGACTGTTCGATGAAGTGCAAAAAAGAAAACGGCCCAGAGTGAGATGATTTGAATAAGTATTACGATGAGTAATAGCATTAACATATTACCTCTACAGTTTTAATATTAATTTTGGGATCGGAAATACATCATTGAAGGTTATTCTTCCATCAATGATGTGATGGAAAATTAAACATGTAATTTATTAATAACGATTTTTTGACTTACTATTCAAGGTAAAAGTATTGTTGTTTTGTGAGTATAAGTTAACCAAATAATATTTATTGTCATATCGTGACCAGCGCATTAGGGGAATAAATAATTTTCCATTCATTTGCTCATTCACCTTAAGGCAGACTTGAATGATTTAAAATTTAAATAGTATTTAGCTAATTTTTGTTTGTGCTGTTTGGCTTGTTTTATGTCGCTGAAGCGCGTCGATCTGTTTTCAATGGCTTTCAATTTGCTGCTCAGTCTGTAAGAATCAGCAAGATAAAATTTTTAATGTTTAAAACAATAAAGCAGAAGACGGCATGGATTGTTGTTGCTCTTGGTCGGAATGGCTATTTTTACAAGAAAATGCTTAATTTTTGTGCAAACATTGATATTAATGCAATATTTGTGATGTACCATTTTTTTACGAAATGTCGTTATCACAGATCTTACGTTGACTGTAATACCAGGAAGGCTGATACTCTTGGGGTTAAATTTAAGCAAGTCGGTTCGTAAGGGCTGGGTCACAAGCTCGGTTCTCAAAACACAATTTAAAGCAAGGGGCTATATATGGCTGGTGGAAAGTCAACAATCATTTACACACTGACTGACGAGGCGCCATTGTTGGCGACTTATTCGCTACTGCCGATCATTGAGACCTTTACTAAGCCAGCTGGCGTAGAGATTGTCAAAACTGATATTTCTGTAGCTGCTCGTGTTCTTGCAGAATTCGCGGAATACTTAAGCGATGAACAGAAAGTATCTGACAACCTTGCGCATTTAGGGCGTCTTACTCAAGATCCAGACACTAACATTATCAAACTCCCAAATATCAGTGCATCTGTTGCTCAGTTGAGCGCATGTATTAAGGAACTTCAGTCAAAGGGTTATGCAATCCCAGACTATCCTGAAAATCCAACAACTGAAGAAGAAAAAGCAATTAAGGTACGTTATAGCAAGTGCCTTGGTTCAGCGGTGAATCCAGTGTTACGTGAAGGTAACTCTGACCGTCGTGCACCTGCAGCAGTGAAAAACTATGCGAAGAAACATCCACATTCAATGAGCGAATGGAAACAGTGGTCACAAACACATGTTTCGCATATGGATGAGGGCGATTTCTATCACGGTGAAAAGTCAATGACACTTGACCGTGCGCGTAACGTAAAAATGGAACTTATCACCAAAAATGGTGAGAGCATTGTGCTTAAGCCAAAAGTTGCATTACTTGATGGCGAAATCATCGATTCAATGTTTATGAGCAAGAAAGCGCTTTGCGATTTCTATGAGAAAGAACTTGATGATTGCCGTGAAGCGGGCATTTTATTTTCGTTGCATGTAAAAGCAACCATGATGAAAGTTTCACACCCGATTGTATTCGGTCACTGTGTAAAAATTTACTATAAAGAAGCATTTGAAAAGCATGCTAAGTTATTTGATGAGTTAGGTATTAACGTCAATAACGGTATGGCTGGTCTTTACGAGAAGATTGCAACTTTACCAACATCATTACGTGAAGAGATCATTGAAGATCTTCATGCTTGCCAAGAACACCGTCCTGCACTTGCAATGGTGGATTCAGCGAAAGGTATTACTAACTTCCATTCACCAAATGATGTGATTGTAGATGCATCTATGCCTGCGATGATTCGTGGTGGCGGTAAAATGTGGGGTGCTGATGGTAAGCAGTATGATTGTAAAGCTGTTATGCCAGAGTCAACATTCGCACGTATCTACCAAGAAATGATTAATTTCTGTAAGTGGAATGGTAACTTTGACCCACGTACTATGGGTACTGTGCCAAACGTTGGTTTGATGGCGCAAAAAGCTGAAGAATACGGTTCACATGACAAAACTTTTGAGATCACTGAAGCGGGTGTTGCAAACATCACAGATCTTGAAACTGGTGAAGTGTTGATGTCACAAAACGTTGAGGAAGGCGATATCTGGCGTATGTGTCAGGTGAAAGACGCACCGATTCGTGACTGGGTAAAACTTGCGGTAACGCGTGCGCGTAACTCAGGTATGCCAGCAATCTTCTGGCTTGACCCATACCGTCCACATGAAAATGAATTGATCAAGAAAGTACAAAAATACTTGAAAGATCATGATACAGCAGGTCTTGATATCCAAATCATGTCACAAGTACGTGCAATGCGTTATACGCTTGAACGTGTTGCTCGTGGTTTAGATACAATTTCAGTGACTGGTAACATTTTACGTGATTACTTAACTGACTTGTTCCCAATCATGGAATTGGGTACTTCTGCGAAAATGTTGTCTATCGTTCCGTTAATGGCGGGTGGCGGTATGTACGAAACAGGTGCGGGTGGTTCAGCACCTAAACACGTACAACAGCTTGTAGAAGAAAACCACTTGCGTTGGGACTCTCTTGGTGAATTCTTGGCCTTGGCTGTTTCTTTAGAAGAGCTAGGTATTAAAGAAGACAATGCGCGTGCTAAGTTATTGGCGAAAACATTGGATCAAGCAACTGGTCAATTGTTGGATAACGACAAGTCTCCATCACGCCGTACAGGTGAGCTTGACAACCGTGGTAGCCATTTCTACCTTGCGAAGTTCTGGGCTGAAGCACTTGCTGCACAAAATGACGATGCTGAATTAAAAGCCAAGTTTGCACCACTTGCAAAAGCATTGGATGAGAACGAAGATAAAATCCTTGCTGAGCTTGCAGCTGTTCAAGGTAAGCCAGCGGATATTGGTGGTTACTATGCAGTTGATACCGCTAAGGTTGAAGCTGTAATGCGTCCAAGTGCGACGCTTAACGCTACACTTGCAACTGTTTAAGTTTTAAATGCTATAAACCGACGATCTTGTTGGTGAGAAAAGCCGATGCATACGCATCGGCTTTTTTATTGAGGGAGTAAATCTTTGTTTAAGTTATTTATTTGCAAGTTTACGCATGAATCAATTTAAATGATGAGGGGGCGATTGGTTTTAATTGGTCTTGAGTTTTTTAGTTATAAAATAAAAACGCCCAATGAAATTCATTGGGCATTTTTACAATAAGCGGCAATTGCTTTATAGCTTAGAAGGACTAAATCCTAGCGACCATTACGTCCACGACCACGTGGTGCTTTGGTATTTGGGCGGGTGGTACCATTGGTCTTACGACGTGGTTTTTCACCATCTTCCATTTGCCAGATACGTTTAGTTCCAGATTTCTTTGTTGAACCATCTTTATTCTTACGAACGATGGGTTTTCCGCCTGTACCGCCAGGTTTCTTCACATAAGAGCGTGAGCGATAAGGTTCGTCTGCTGGAATATTTTGGAAGTCTGGATAAAGTAATGGTTCAATTTCTTTGGTTTCACCAGGTTGTAAACCCATTTGAACCAAATCAATTGCACCAATCTTGGTGCGGATCAAACGTAAAGTTGGAAAACCAACAGCCGAAGTCATACGACGGACTTGACGGTTACGGCCTTCACAAATAGAAATTTCAATCCAAGATGTTGGAATATTGGCACGGAAACGTACTGGTGGATCACGATCCCATAACCATTCAGGTTGTTCAACTTTATTCGCTTGAGCAGGTAAAGTCATACCATCTTTTAGCTCAACACCTTTACGCAACTGTTCTAGGGCTTCTTCAGTCACATCACCATCAACTTGCACCAAATAAGTTTTAAATTTCTTATTGGCAGGATTGGTAATGTATTGATTTAAACCACCATGATCAGTTAAAAAAACTAAACCTTCAGAGTCCATATCGAGACGACCCGCCAAACGCAAAGTCGAGTCATCTACGAAGTCAGACATCGTCATATGTGCTTCGTCTTTACGAAACTGGGAGAGGACGTCATAAGGTTTATTAAGAATGACAATTTTCACTTTAGACCACTAATAAATATCAATAAAATTTTTGAGTTTGATAAAGTTACCCGTTTGAAGAGAGTTGGGTAAAGATAAAGACTACGATATGTGCGCTACTATATCAGATTACGCTTTGTATTCTTCAACTTTATTTATTTACCAAGGCTGAGTTGTAAATACATTTTTCTTAGGCGGGGGGATTGGTGGTTTTATCTTGCTAGAATTTACCATTGCGTGAAATTGAGATAGGCAACTTGAAAACAGCATCTATTGAAGCTAAGCCTTATAATAAAAAAGCTGTACCACCTTTGGGTAGTACAGCTTTTTTGAATAGCGTAGATCTCAAATTCAGTGACCACAAGCTATTAATAAGGGCTTAACCATGTTATTTAGTGGTCATGTTTTAGATATTCCGGTTCTTTCGGTAATTTAAAACTACATAAGAAACAGATCACTAACATGATAATCACATAAAGGAAGAAGGTGCTTTCAATACCCGCTGCTTTGAACTGTAGTGCAACAGATGGCGCAGAACCACCAAAGATTGCATTACCCACAGCGTAAGAGAAACCAACACCCAATGCACGAACATGTGGTGGGAACATTTCTGCCTTAACCAATCCGCTGATAGAGGTATAGAAGCTGAGCAACATCATGAGGAAAATAAGTAACAGAGCAACCATTAATGGCGAATAACTGAAATGTGGCATCCAGATCACCATGACTGGATAGATGAAAATCGCCATAGTACCACTGAAGGCAAGCATTGCAGCACGACGGCCAATGCGGTCAGAAATAGCACCAAACACAGGTTGTGCAAGCATAAAGATAAAGAGTGAAGCTGTCATAATGAATCCGACAGTTTTACTATCTACACCCATATTGGTGAGGTAGGTCTTTGAATATACTGTAATCACATAGAAGGTGAGAGAACCCGCAGAGGTATAACCTACAACCAATAAGAAGGTTTTCCAGTGATTTTTAAACAGTTCACTTAAGCTTCCAGATTCTTCTTTATCACTGTCTTCGCTAGATAATGTTTCTTCCAAACGACTACGTGCAAGTAGGGAGATAATTGCAGCAATACCACCAATGACAAAAGGAATACGCCAGCCACCATCAAGCAATTGCTGCTCTGATAGGAATGCCAGCATAATAACACCGAGCAAGCTTGCTAATAATTGACCGCCCGACAAGGTGACATATTGGAAAGAAGCAAAAAAGCCTCGTTGACCCTTTAAGCCAAGCTCACTCATATAGGTTGCTACAGCACCATATTCACCACCTACAGATAAACCCTGTAGCAGGCGAACAAGTAAAAGTAGGAAAGGTGCTGCCATTCCAACTTGTTCATAGGTTGGGAGTGCGGCAAATAAGAAAGAGCTTACTGCCATAAGACAGATGGAAATGACCATTGATTTTTTACGGCCATGTTTATCGGCAATTCGTCCGAAAACCCAGCTACCAATTGGTCGCATAAAGAAGCTGGCTGCAAAGACACCCCATACATAAATTGCTTGAGTACCGGAGTCCATATCAGGTGCAGTTAATGCTTTAGTGAAATATGCCGCAAACACAGCATAAATATAAAAATCAAACCATTCTACTAAGTTTCCTGAAGCTGCGCCGACGATACCGCGTATACGACCTCGCTTCTCTTCTTTAGTGTAAGTTTTATCCATTATTTACATCCATGAGATAGGTTGAATCGCAATAAATTCAAAATTCATTACGATTTAAAAAACAGGAATAATGTTAAAGATTTTAAGACTAAATAATAATTGCAAAGATGGTTAATTTGATTGGAGGCCATAGGATAGGCAGAAGGAATTAAAAAATGAATTTTGATTTATTTTTTCATTAAAATTCATGTGAAAACATATAGTAAAAGTGAATTACTTTTGTAATTAATCTTAACTTGATTGTGGTTTTGTGAAAATTATTTTTTTAAAATATAAAGCAATGGCAAAAAACACCAATAATAAAAATAAAATTACGTTTTTTTGTTTGTGATCTATTGTGGTGCATAATTTAATGCAATGAAATATATGAATATATTGTGGTTTTAAGGTGGCTGGTTTGGTCATCAATCTATTGTCAAAATGTTATAGATTTTTAAATTAAATGGCGAATATAAAATCAAAAAATTAGAAATAATGTTTATAGTGAAAATGTATAGTAGCTCTCACTTTTAAAGATCTGACTCTTGGAAAATTTATGTGTATGGAAAAGCAAAGCTAATATTTTTATTTTAAGCATTAGGAATGATTGAGCTTGTCGATTTATATAAAAAATGATGGGTTAAATGACATTAAATAATGGAACATTGTGCTTTATTCAGTAGAGAAATGTTGTTATTCCTCGTATAAATCTCAAAAAATGTACGAATTAGACTAGACTGATATGCGTTAAGAATGGTTAGAAGTATTGTCTATTTGGCAATTATTTTGGATTTGCCAACTATAATAAAAGGGAGAACCTCAACAATGGGTTATCAGAAGATCGTAGTGCCTGCTGATGGTAGCAAAATTACTGTAAATGCAGACTTGTCACTGAATGTTCCAAATCATCCAATCATTCCTTTTATTGAAGGGGATGGTATTGGTGTTGATATTACACCTGCCATGAAAGCTGTTGTAGATGCCGCAATTCAAAAAGCTTATGGTGGTAAACGTTCGATCGAATGGATGGAAGTTTACTGTGGTGAAAAGGCAGATAAAATCTACGGGACATATATGCCTGAAGAAACTTTTGAGGCACTGCGGGAATTTGTGGTTTCGATTAAGGGTCCATTAACTACGCCTGTGGGCGGTGGTATTCGTTCATTAAATGTCGCTTTACGCCAAGAACTCGACCTTTACGTTTGTGTGCGCCCTGTACGCTGGTTTGAAGGAGTACCGTCACCTGTTCAACACCCTGAATTGACTGACATGGTGATTTTCCGTGAAAATTCCGAAGATATCTATGCAGGTATCGAATGGAAAGCGGATTCTCCTGAAGCGAAAAAAGTCATTAAATTCTTAAAAGAAGAAATGGGTGTAACCAAGATTCGTTTTGAAGATAATTGTGGGATTGGTATTAAACCTGTATCGAAAGAAGGTACTCAGCGTTTAGTGCGTAAAGCGATTCAGTTTGCGATTGATAATGATAAGCCGAGTGTAACTTTAGTGCATAAAGGCAATATCATGAAATATACCGAAGGTGCATTCAAAGAATGGGGTTATGAACTGGCAATTGATCGTTTTGGTGGTGAGCTGATTGATGGTGGCCCGTGGGTAAAAATTAAAAATCCAAGAACGGGTAAAGAGATCATTATTAAAGATGTCATTGCCGATGCCTTTCTACAGCAAATCTTAATGCGTCCTTCTGAATATTCTGTGATTGCGACACTTAACTTAAATGGTGACTATATTTCTGATGCGTTGGCAGCTGAAGTAGGTGGTATTGGAATTGCGCCGGGTGCAAATATTGGTGGTGCAATTTCTGTATATGAAGCGACTCACGGTACAGCACCGAAATATGCAGGCCAGGATAAAGTAAATCCAGGTTCTATTATTCTTTCTGCGGAAATGATGCTTCGTGATATGGGGTGGATTGAAGCTGCTGATTTGATTATTCAGGGTGTATCGGGAGCGATTGCTGCGAAAACTGTTACCTACGACTTTGAGCGATTGATGCCAGGTGCAACTTTACTTCGCTGTTCTGAATTTGGTCAAGCAATCATTGATAACATGGATAGCTAATTAAAAGATAGACGCACTAAAGTCAGTATAGTCAAAGGTCTGCCAAGTGCAGACCTTTTTGTTATTTATGGTTTGGCTATTTTATTCTAGAATCTAAGTATATTTATTAAACTTTAGAATGTGAGTAATTGCACCAACAACTGATTACTGTAGACTGTTTTTAGCGGTTGTTTGAAAAAATATTAATTATATTTTAAGGGGTTAATCGAATGAACATAGATAAAGATCCTAAAATACTGGTTGCTCCACTTGATCAATTAAATTTTTTACACGAAGCCAAGCAATATATTGATAAAAATCTTACCAGTACTCAAGCCTATTATCTAATGACCAGTAAGCCGCCAGTTTGGTTGAGGGCTGCGTTTAAGCTAAGGGATTTTTTAAGCCGGCATTTAGGTGGTGTGCAACCTATTCAAGGCTTTGGTGAATCAACTAAACCACTTCAAGTTGGTGGGAAAGCGGATTTTTTTGATGTGGTTAAAGTTTCAGATCGTGAGCTTTTTTTACAGTCAACCGATAAGCACTTGAGTGTATTGCTGGTTTTACAAATCGAAGAATATGATGGACTTAGAAATGAATTAACGATATGTACCAGTGTAGTGACATATAATCTTTTTGGGAAAATTTATATGCTGCCTGTTTCTTTGGTTCATGGTTTTATTGTTCAGCAATCACTTAAAAACCTTCAAATTAAATCTTGAAACTCAAGGCTTTGAACTATGACAAAATGCTGTAAAACTTGGCAAAAAAAGTCATATTTATACCTTAATTGTAGATGAAAACTCCTGTGAATAAGAAAACTCCTGTGTAAATAGCAATTTAAATCATTTGTTGATATTTTGTTGAGACTTAAATGGAGTGTTGGTTGTGAAAAAAGTATTGTTGGTTATCTTGGCTTTAGGGATTTCTCATCATGTATTTGCTAAAGACGTACACAAATGTGTGGTAAAAGGTTCGGTAACTTACCAATCTAGACCTTGTGCTGGAACTGCTACTGTAAATCCACAGCAACAACTTCAACAAAAATTAACCCAACGAACTGCAAACCAAACTTCGATACAGCAACAAAAAACTCAGTCTGAAATGCATCAGTATTCTCAACAGCAACACCTGCAACGCCATTCAGGAAATGGAACTTCCAATGAGATTTCAGATACAGTTGAGGGCAAAAAGAAAAGTTTGGCTATAGCGCAAGAAGCTTATAAACAAACAAAGAATCGTTAATTGTTTTTAAATTTGCTTAGCTCGTTTTTGTTTTATGGGCAACTAGTTTTTATTAAATTAGCTTTTATTAAAGCAGTTTGGGAAATGAATGCAATATAAGAATAATTTAATTGATGAAGAGTACTGGTGAAAGTGATTGATTAGGCTTCTGAATTACAAGGTAATATGCTTTTTAGTTAAATTTTTCGCTTTAAATAAATAGGGGATTGTAATCCTATGGCTGTAGGTGAGTAATGTATTGGATGGGAATATTCTGTTATATTAACAAGCCCAGTTAAATTTATTGAAAGCCTTGAATTTATGTCACAGACAAGTTCGAAAAAATTTTATATCTTTGCGACATTAGCATTATTATTTCCAGTATTTTTAGTTGGAATGGCTTTTCTTGCGGCTAAAAGTGATGCCGAAACCAAACGAGAATATGATCAAATTCGCCAAGAACATGCTGAAAAGATTGAGTTGCAAAAACAACAGCAAAAATTAGAGCAACAAAACTTATCGCAGCCTGAAACTAAGAATGCAGTGTCTTGATAAACGATCTTTAATGAAAAATCACAAAGACTAAAGCTAAAAAAACCGCCAAATTTGGCGGTTTTGTTTTTCATCAAAAATTATTTATTTTTGTCTTTCAACTGAGGGATCGCAGATCCTGTACCGACAGCCAATAAACCAGTATTGGTATAAATACCAAGTTTTGCGCGGGTGTCCGTGATATCAAGATTACGCATAGTCAATTGGCCGATACGGTCAGCAGGACTAAACATTGAATCACCTTTTTCCATGGTTAAACGCTCAGCTTCATAAGTGAGGTTCTCTGATTCAGTGTTCATAATCGTGTAGTCATTACCACGACGAAGTTCTAAAGTCACAGTACCAGAGATTGCTTTAGCAACCCAGCGTTGTGCTGTTTCACGTAGCATCAATGCTTGCGAATCGAACCAACGACCTTGGTACAATAAACGACCTAGACGTAAACCATTGATACGATATTGTTCAATAGTGTCTTCGTTATGAATACCCGTTACAAGACGTTCATAAGCAATATGAAGAAGCGCCATTCCCGGAGCTTCATAGATGCCACGAGATTTTGCTTCAATAATGCGGTTTTCGATTTGGTCAGACATACCTAGACCATGACGACCACCAATGCGATTGGCTTCAAGAATGAATTCAACAGGGTCTTCAATACGTTTGCCATTTAATGCAACAGGGAAGCCTTCTTCAAACGTTACAGAAACTTCTTCAGCTTCAACTTTTACGTCTTCTTTCCAGAACGCAACACCCATAATTGGCTCAACGATTTTGATGCCCGCATTGAGGTATTCAAGATCTTTTGCTTCGTGAGTTGCACCCAACATGTTTGAATCTGTTGAATAGGCCTTCTCTTTCGACATTTTGTAATCAAAACCATTGTCGATCAAGAATTGTGACATTTCAGCGCGACCGCCTAATTCATCAATAAATTGCTGATCTAACCAAGGTTTGTAAATTTTAAGTGCAGGGTTGGTTAATAAACCATAACGATAGAAACGTTCAATATCGTTCCCTTTATAGGTTGAACCATCACCCCAAATATTAACATCATCTTCTTTCATTGCTGTAACAAGCATTGTACCTGTTACTGCACGACCTAATGGTGTTGTGTTGAAATAAGGAACACCACCAGTGCTGATATGGAATGCACCACATTGAATTGCAGCAATACCTTCCAATGCAAGTTGTAAGCGGCAGTCAACCAATCGGGCTTTTACAGCACCGTAGTTTTCAGCTTTACGCGGAATTGCATCGTAGTCATCTTCATCAGGTTGACCTAAGTTTGCTGTATAAGCATAAGGTTCTGCGCCTTTTTGTTTCATCCACAATAAAGCTGCTGAAGTATCTAGACCACCAGAAAAAGCGATACCCACTTTTTTGCCTACTGGTACATTCTGCAAGATCGTTGCATTATCAGTCATTGCTCGTCCTAACTATTTCGAAAGAGGCACCACATACATGGGTGGCCAAAGAGAATTTTATAAACGCAGTATTGTAGCACTTTTTCAATCAATGTTTTATTGGATTTGAAGGTTAACATTGAAAAAATGACAATTTATAGAGCAAAATTAATTTACTTAAATGACTTATACACCTCAGGTAAAACTTATAAGAAAAGTCAAATTAAAGAGGTGTGAAATTTAATAAGAAGTTGAAAAGGGTAGTGAAATAGGGAGATTGATGTCTACCATTATTGGATGTTTATTTTTGATTGGATTTCCAATGGGTATTTGTATAGGGCTGCTGATTTGCTGAATGTGCGTAAGACCAAATGGCAAGCTGCGGATTGACCTATGTTAAAAGTAAGATAAATTGGATGTATAGGGTTAACCCAATTTATCTGATTCGTTTGGGATCATAGCTGATCATTTAAACCAATAAACTGCTTTTCAATCGGGGTAAATACATGTTCACTTCGGGCTATCAGATAGAATCCAATATCTCGATATTGTTCGGGTGTTTCTCGATAATATTGAATATTAAATTTTTTGATCAGTGACTTTGCAATCATTGAAATTCCCATACCCAACTGAGTGAAATTGACTAAGGCTTCATGATCATAAATATGGGTTAATTCACCCTTGGTTAAATGATAGTCTGTATAAATATGATCTAAAGTGGTTGCATAACAGCATTCTTCTGAGGCAAGTAAAATATTTTGATGATTGAGACAGTCTTCAAGGCTGTCATGGTTGATGACATTTTTTCCAATAATCACCAATTGATCATCTGCCTTTTGAATATACTGGATATTTTTCTGTTTTGGGTGACCTAAAACATAAGCGATATCTAGGTTTCCGCGTAAAATTTCATCTTCAATATAGCCTGTAGCACCTGTTTTCATGGTGATTGAAAGCTCAGGGTAGGTTTCATAAAGTTGGCTAAAAGACGGGTAGAAACGCATTCCGCCTAAACTGGTGTTGGTACCAAAGCGTAAATATTTTTCCTGCTGATAGATTTTAGTTTCTGTTTCTTCCCATGTGAAGATCATTTTTTTGTATTGCTGATATAAATTCATTCCTGATTCGGTCAGTTCAACACCTTTGGGTTTTCGGATGAATAATTGACGTTTATAGTGATTTTCAATCTTTTTTATTTTTGCTGTCATATTCGATTGTAAATAATTGAGTTTATTTGCTGCTGCTGTAATGCTTTTTAGTTCAGCAACAGTCACAAATGATTTGATATCACCCATATCGATATTCATTTCAATTCCTCAATAATGCATTGAATAAGTGCTGACATTAAAGTATCCACTTTAACATCAAAAAAAATGATGTGTACATTAAAACATAGCATTATTCATGATGTCATTTATTTTCTATAATTTACGAACTTTCCATCTGTTGAGTACAGCAAATGAATCTTCGTGTGATTGGTGCAATTGTATTATTGTGTCTCGTCTGGGGATCTTTGTGGGGATTGGTCAAACATAGTTTGCAAATATTTCCGCCATTCTTATTTATTTCTACGCGTTTAATCTTAGCTGCGCTTACCCTTATGTTGGTTCAAGTACTGTTAAGAAAATCCGTTTTACCCGCAAAAGGTGAATGGCGAAAACTGATGATCTCAAGTTTGATGATTTGTATTGGTTTTTATGCAACACAAACCTTTGCCATGCAATTTGTTGATTCGGGATTGTCTGCGGTTTTAGTGTTTACTATGCCTATTTTTATTGGTGTATTGGCGCATTATATTTTAAATGAGCGTTTAAATAGCCAAAAAATGATTGGGTTGGTTCTTGGCACATTGGGCTTGATTGCGATTCTTTGGCCACAATTACATCATATTCATTTGAATTTATCGTTAATTGGTCAAGCTTTCTTAATCTTGTCAGGCTTCTTCTGGGCTTTAACCACAGTTTATATCAAACAGAATTTTGCAACTTATGACAAAATCAAATTGACCTTTTGGCAATTGCTGATGGGTGGGGTGGTGATTCTGATCGGCGCTTTAATTTTTGAACCTGTAGATGTTAAAGTTTGGATGAATCCGTTCAATGATTCAATCCTGTTCTATATTGCTGTGATTGGAACTGGTTTTGCCTTTGCCTTGTGGAATTGGATTGTGAGTCAGGTAGATACCTTTGTTGCGTCTATTTCAATCATGTGTATTCCTATTCTAAGTTTATTTTTTGGTTATGTGCTTTGGCATGAGCCGATTACAATCAACATTATTATCGGTGCGGCATTTATTTGTTCAGGAATTATTTCAAGTTCTTTAAATCTTAAAATCAAGAAAAAACCTGCAACCTTATTGAGTTGTGAGCATCGTTAAATCAATGAGTGGACATTGTTGAATTAATTTATAGTTGATTAAATTTTTATGTAATTTTTCAATTAAAGTAAAAAGCAAAATCAGTGAAAGTTCATTGATTTTGCTTTTTTTCTGTTTTTTATATTTTTTGTTTAATACGATGCCTTTACGCTTATTTTAACTGATTTTTAAATTGGTCTGACTAATTTTGGTTTTGAAGTATTTCCAAACCCGATAATAAAATTAAATCAGTGTTACTAAAAAGTGCATTAAAAAATAGCATACGACTAAAGTTGTATAAAATTGGTTTAATTTAAAAAAATACAATATAAAACAAATGAGTTATTCGATTTGAAACCCTGAAAGCTGAAGGATTGGTCTGTGAATAGGTCGAAATATTTGCAATATTGGTCATACCAAAATAATTAATTGAGTGCCAACTATTGATCTTTAAATCAGCAAAAATTAATATTAAGTAGCAGTTAGTGCAAAATTTTTTAATTTAAAACTGAATTGGTCATACCAATTATTGAGAAATAAATGGATGATTCAATGACATTCCACGTTCTAGCAAGCATTTCAAGGAGATGACAATGCTTCAACATTGGCAACAGATTTATGATCCGATGGGCAATATCTGGGTATCCAGTGCCATTGCGCTGATACCAATTATCTTTTTCTTTTTAGCCCTTGCTGTATTCCGCATGAAAGGAAGTGTTGCGGGGACAATTACAGTTGTATTGGCTTTACTGGTTTCATTATTTGCTTATCAAATGCCAACGATGATGGCATTGGCATCATTGGTCTATGGTTTCTTTTATGGTTTATGGCCAATTGCATGGATCATTATTGGCGCAGTATTCCTATATAAAGTTTCAGTAAAAACAGGGCAGTTCGATATTATTCGTTCTTCGATTTTGTCGATTACGGAAGACCAACGTCTGCAAATGCTTTTTGTTGGTTTTGCTTTTGGTACTTTCTTGGAAGGTGCGGCTGGCTTTGGTGCACCTGTTGCGATTACCGCTGCGTTATTGGTGGGGCTTGGTTTTAAACCACTTTATGCGGCGGGTCTATGTTTGATTGTGAATACAGCACCTGTGGCATTTGGTGCAATGGGGATTCCAATTATTGTGGCTGGACAGGTTTCTGGTGTAGAAACAATGGAAATCAGTCAGATGGTTGGACGTCAGTTGCCATTTATGGTTCCAATTGTGCTGTTCTGGATCATGGCGATTATGGATGGTTGGCGTGGTGTAAAAGAAACTTGGCCTGCTGTGATTGTCGGTGGTGGTTCTTTTGCGCTAGCACAATATTTGACTTCAAACTTTGTGGGTCCAGAATTACCAGATATTACCGCTTCAATTGCGTCTTTGGTTTCATTAACGATTTTATTAAAATATTGGCAGCCAAAGCATATCTTCCGTTTTGCAAATGAAGATGACAGCATGAGCGAGAATCTTGCTGCACAAAAACAACAGAAATATAGCCTTGCTCAAATTGCCAAAGCGTGGTCTCCATTTGCGATTTTAACAGTGATGGTTACGATCTGGAGTGTAAAGCCATTTAAGGATTTATTTACCAAAGATGGTGCACTGCATGATTTAGTGATTTCTATCAAAGTGCCATATTTGCATCAAATGATTCAAAAGATGCCACCTGTTGTTGCTGAAGTAAAAGACTATGATGCAATTTATAAATTTGATTGGTTCTCAGCGACGGGTACCGCAATTATTATTGCTGCAATCATTACTATTATTTTCTTAAAAATGAAGCCAAAAGAAGCAGTGGTTACTTTTGCTGAAACCATTAATGAATTAAAAATTCCAATTTATTCGATTGGTATGGTGTTGGCATTTGCTTTTATTGCTAACTATTCAGGAATGTCTGCAACCTTGGCTTTGGCATTGGCACATACGGGGCAAGCATTTACATTCTTCTCTCCATTCTTAGGATGGTTAGGTGTATTCCTTACAGGTTCGGATACTTCTGCAAATGCTTTATTCGGGGCATTACAAGCCACGACTGCGCAACAAATTGGTGTCCCAGAAGTATTACTGGTTGCTGCAAATACCAGTGGTGGTGTCACTGGGAAAATGATTTCTCCTCAGTCGATTGCAATTGCATGTGCGGCGGTGGGGCTGGTAGGTAAAGAGTCTGATCTGTTCCGTTTTACGGTTAAACACAGTATAACGTTTACTATAATGATCGGTATTATTATTACACTACAAGCTTATGTGTTCCCATGGATGATTCCATGAGCATAAAACGTCACTGAATGAGGAAAGCAGATGAAAGTCTCTGACAAAGTGGTACAAAGCCTTCGTATGTTAATTGAAGAAAAAAACATGCAAGTCGGAGAACGTTTACCTGCTGAACGAAAGTTGTGTGAACAACTGGGCGTATCCCGTTCCTCTTTAAGAGAAGCGATTTCTCAACTGACCAGTACTGGAATGCTGGTCAGCAAAGGCGGGGCGGGGACCTATTTACAACAAATCCCCGTGAACTGGTCGCAAAACCAGATTGTTGAATCTTTAAGTAATTTGATTGATGAAGACCCCGCATATCGTTTTGATGTGCAAGAGGCGCGAACAATCCTTGAAGGTGGTTCAGCTTGGTATGCGGCACAACGTGCAACCCCTAAAGATCTGGCTCAGATTCGCGAATATTATGATCAGATTTCATATTTTCAGTCGATTGGTGATGATGAGCAAGCTTCACTTGCCGATGCTAAATTTCATTTGGCGATTGCTGAAGCATCGCACAATTTAGTGTTGATACAGATGATGCGGGGCGTTTTTGATCTGTTGCAGTTTAACGTGCTCTTGGGTAGACGCAAAGTGTACTCAGAAACACATCGATTTGATCAATTGCATGACCAGCATTTTAAAGTGATGGATGCAATTGAACGTCATGATCCAGATGCTGCAAGAGATGCGGTCTGTGGACATATAGAATTTGTAGTACAGCAAGTGCGCATGATTGATGAGGAAGAAGCCCGTCGTCAGCGTGCGAGCCGATTAAACAGGATATGAGCATGATTATTTCTTCTGCTAATGACTATCGTGAAGCCGCGCGACGTCGTTTACCACCATTTCTTTTTCATTATATTGATGGTGGTGCGTATGCGGAATATACACTAAAACGAAATGTAGAAGATTTATCAAAAATCGCTTTAAGGCAACGTGTTTTAAATGACATGTCTCAGTTAAGCCTAGAAACAAAATTGTTTGATGAAACTTTATCTATGCCAGTTGCATTGTCTCCTGTTGGATTAACAGGTATGTATGCACGTCGTGGTGAGGTTCAAGCTGCTGTGGCGGCAGATAAAAAGGGCATTCCTTTTACCTTGTCTACCGTGTCTGTTTGTCCGATTGAAGAAGTTGCACCAGCAATTAATCGCCCAATGTGGTTTCAGTTATATGTGCTGCGTGATCGTGGCTTTATGAAAAATGCTTTAGAGCGAGCCAAAGCTGCAGGCTGCTCAACTTTGGTGTTTACTGTTGATATGCCTGTACCTGGTGCGCGCTATCGTGATGCACATTCTGGTATGAGTGGTCCAAATGCAGCGATGCGTCGTTACATGCAGTCGTGTTTCCATCCGCATTGGGCTTGGAATGTCGGTTTGCTGGGTCGTCCACATGATTTAGGTAATATTTCCAAATACTTAGGAAAGCCGACTGGACTTGAAGATTATATCGGTTGGTTGGGCAATAACTTTGACCCGTCTATTTCATGGAAAGACCTTGAGTGGATTCGTGAATTTTGGGATGGCCCGATGGTGATTAAGGGGATCCTTGATCCTGAAGATGCCAAAGATGCAGTACGTTTCGGTGCCGATGGTATTGTTGTATCAAACCATGGTGGTCGTCAGTTAGATGGTGTCTTATCATCTGCGCGTGCGCTTCCGCCAATTGCAGATGCCGTCAAAGGGGATATTAAAATCCTTGCTGACTCTGGTATTCGTAATGGTTTGGACGTGGTTCGTATGCTGGCATTGGGTGCAGATACCTGCATGCTCGGACGTGCTTTTGTCTATGCATTAGGGGCAGCGGGTGGTGCAGGCGTTTCAAATCTGCTTGAATTAATTGATAAAGAAATGCGTGTCGCAATGACTTTGACGGGCGCCAAAACAATTGCAGACATTAACGCCGATTGTTTAGTCAAGTTAGACAAAGCATTAGATGCGTGATGTATTTTTGATACGTCATCAAGCTAAATGACAGTGTTCAATTTGATAGACGCAAATGTCATCCATGCAAATTTCATCTGAAGTGTTTTGAGGCAGAACGACCTTATAACATGATGTATTTGCAAAGTATCAAATGAAAAGATGTGATTTAACAAGTTTTGCGGATAAGCATGGTTCAAGCTACTTTTCAGCAAAAAAAGTAGCTTGAACTGATCGTTGATCCCTCAATACAAATAATATTGAAAAACGCTGTCGGAATGAATGCCTTATTGAATGAGATTGAATAAGGGTTCATCAATAGGATAGGGAAAATGCAATCTAATATTGATTCACAACACACCATTCAGCAATTGATCAACATCGTCGGTCAGCAACACGTTTTAACCCATGATCATGCTACCCGCTTGTATCGTCAGGGTCGTCGTTATGGCTCAGGGCAAGTGCTGGCTGTTGTGGTTCCCGGAACTTTGTTTGAACAATGGAAAGTGTTACAAGCTGCTGTAAATGCGGACTGTATTGTGATTATGCAAGCTGCAAATACTGGTCTCACGGGCGGTTCAACACCTTTTGGTGATGATTATGACCGACCCGTTATTTTAATGAGTACACGTCGTTTGGCGGGTATTCAAGTGATTAACCAAGGTCAGCAAGTGATTTGCTTACCTGGTGCAACCTTGGATCGTCTTGAAAAAGAGTTGGCACAATATAATCGTGAGCCGCATTCAGTGATTGGTTCATCTTGTATTGGTGCATCGGTTTTAGGCGGAATATGTAATAACTCAGGCGGAGCATTGGTTCGCCGCGGTCCTGCATATACTGAACTGGCACTTTATGCGTGCGTCAATGCGTCAGGTGAATTAGAGTTGGTCAATCACTTGGGTGTGAATTTGGGTGA
The DNA here is from genome assembly GCF_011759595.1 of Acinetobacter sp. BIGb0196. Lineage (NCBI taxonomy): Bacteria > Pseudomonadati > Pseudomonadota > Gammaproteobacteria > Moraxellales > Moraxellaceae > Acinetobacter > Acinetobacter sp. BIGb0196. Next base: position 1,210,285 of record NZ_JAAOZA010000001.1, read on the forward strand.
AACACCTGAAGAAATTTTGACAAAACTCGAAAATAAAAACTATCAACTCAATGATGTTATTAATAATGCGAGTTGTTGTGCTTCTGACCATCGTTATGCGCATGATGTTAAACAGGTCGATGAAAATACACCTGCACGATTCAATGCTGATCCATCACGTTTATTTGAAGCTTCAGGTTCTGCAGGTAAAGTCTGTGTCTTTGCAGTACGTTTAGACACCTTTGAAAAAATTCCAAGTCAGGTATTTTATGTGGGAACCAACTCACATGATGATTTGACGGAAATCCGTCGTTTCTTACTCAAAGATTTGCCAAGATTACCGATTGCGGGTGAATACATTCATCGTGTTGCCTATGATATTGGTGCTGAATATGGCAAAGATACCTTTATGTTTATCGAAAAATTTGGTACGGCAAAAGTGCCTGCTGCATTTGCACTAAAAGATAAAGTGGATGGATATCTCGAAAAAATTGGCTTACGTAGTTTGTCTGATAAAGTGTTGCAGATGGTGACTAAACTGTTGCCCAATCATTTGCCAAAACGGATGAATGAGTTTCGTGATTTATATGAACATCATTTGATGATTCGTATCGAAAATCAGGATGTTGAGCAAGTTGAACTTTTTTTAAAAGATTATTTTCAACATAAAACATCAGGAGATTTTTTCCGTTGTACGGATGAAGAAGGGCGTAAGGCTTTTTTACATCGTTTCGCAGTGGCGGGTGCAGCAATTCGTTATCGTGATACGCATCGTTCGGAAGTTGAAGATATTGTTGCGCTGGATATTGCTTTACGCCGTAACGACCGTGAATGGGTAGAAACTTTACCTCAAGAGATGGATGATTTAATTACCCATAAATTGTATTACGGACATTTTCTCTGTCATGTGTTTCATCAAGATTATATCGTCAAAAAAGGGGTAGATCCTTTGGCAATGGAACATCAAATGTGGCATTTGCTGGATAACCGTGGTGCAGAATATCCTGCGGAACACAATGTAGGGCATTTGTATATTGCAAAGCCTACTTTAAAAAATCATTATCAAAAGCTTGATCCAACCAATAGCTTTAATGTCGGCATTGGGCAGACCAGTAAATTAAAATACTGGAAGTGATGATATTGAATCGTGTTAATTTGATTTGTTTATTGTGATTTATCAGATAAACAGTCTGTTAAAAAAGTGCTAGATGACGAACTGATTTATTTAATGAAAATAGCCATGCAAAAAAGCATGGCTATTTTTTTATTTCTGTTCGCCTAATTTGGAGGAAATAAATCCAAGTACAAAAGCACTGATGAAGAATGTAACAACAGCATAAAGTGCGGATTGTGTTGTAAACCAAATTACAATGGTTAAGATCACAACGATGGCTGTACAAATCCAAATCGCCAACCCAGAAGTTGCTAAAGGTTGTTGAGATGGAGCAAGGTCAATTTGATCAGGTGTGGACAGGTCTTCTTTGGTATTTAAATCGTGAATAGGGTCATGTAGATTCACACCATAAAAGAAATAGGGATGATCATCAAAACGAGCAAGCTCGATACGTTGCATTTCAATAAAAGAAATTTGTTGTGAATGATCTTGTGCCGAATTTTCAATGTGTTGTAATAATTGGGTTAAGAAATGGGCATCATTTAAATCCAAGGGCAAACCACTGGTGCGCAATAATACATACTCAGGATAATGCTGTTCGATTAAAGATTTAAAATCTTCAAAATGGTAGCTATTCTCTGCACCAAAAGTTTCTATAAATAAGGGTTTTCGATCTGCTAAATTGAGAAGTGCTTGTTGTTGATCAATGACTAAATAAGCATATTGACTCTCACCAAAATCCTCTTGGCGTTCTTCTAGATCAATTTGATTGCGTTCATCGTTGATATCAAGATCATCTATATATCTTGTCCAGAAAATATTTTCTTGCTTAAACAGCATAAACCATAAAATTGGAATGAATGCATTTGCTTCGAGTTCAAAAGTTGCGCTTTGAAAAAACTCAGCCCATTGATTTTGACTACCTTGTGGCATATGGCTAAAGGTAGAACTGGTTAAAAATACAGGGTGGCTCATAACGTGATGCCTTTTCTTATTTACTTTTATTCAGCAGTTATATTGCAAAATAACGAAAATTGACACAGCAGATTGTTATAAAACTGTATAACACTTTTCTTTTATTTGAGTCATATCAAGATGTGTTGCTTCTTGTTGTGGGTAAAGCAGATAGAATTGACACTATATACGATGAAAATATCAAAAATTGCCATCAAAAAAATATTAAAACTCGATAAAGTAGTATGCAACAAGTTGCAAAGCCAAACTTAAAGGATTCATCATGACAAATAGCTATGCAAATATCTTAAAACCACTCCATCTGGGATTTACGACCATTAAAAATCGTGTCGTGATGGGTTCAATGCACACGGGTTTAGAAGATCGTTTTTATAACTACCCAAAACTTGCTGCATATTTTGGAGAACGTGCCAAAGGTGGTGTTGGGCTAATTATTACAGGGGGGATTTCCCCAAACCGCCAAGGTTGGTTGTTGCCAGCCGGTGGTACGATGAATACTTTAGGTGATATTGCACCACACCGTTTAGTCACACATGCTGTACATAAGCATGGTGCAAAAATTCTGATGCAAATTCTGCATGCAGGGCGTTATGGTTATCAACCGTTTGTTGTATCTTCAAGCCCAATCAAATCACCGATTTCGATGTTTAAACCACGTCAGATGAGTGACAAACTGATTCTTGAAACCATTCAAGATTATGCTGAAACAGCTAGTCTGGCAAAAAAAGCCGGCTATGATGGCGTAGAGATTATGGGTTCAGAAGGCTATTTACTGAATCAATTTTTAAGTCGCCATGTGAACCAACGTGAAGACCGTTGGGGCGGGCCAATTGAAAACCGTATGCGTTTGGCAGTCGAAATTGTAAAAGCAATTCGTGCCAAAGTTGGTGAAAAATTTATTATTTGCTTCCGTTTGTCGATGCTCGATTTGGTCCATGACGGTAATACCATGGATGAAGTGATCACTGTTGCACAGGCATTAGAAAAAGCAGGTATTACTTTACTCAATACCGGGATTGGTTGGCATGAAGCACGTGTACCCACGATTGTAACCTCTGTCCCGCGTGCTGCATTTGTAGATTACACCGCAGAAGTGAAAAAGCATGTCGCTGTACCTGTCATTGCTTCCAACCGAATTAATATGCCTGATACTGCTGAGGAAATTTTAGCAGCAGGTAAAGCTGATATGGTGCAAATGGCGCGTCCATTATTGGCAGATGCTTTTTGGGTAAGTAAAACCGCAACCAACCGTGTTGATGAAATCAATACATGTATTGCATGTAACCAAGCCTGTTTAGATCATAGTTTTCAAAATAAGCGTGCAAGTTGCTTGGTGAACCCACGAGCAGCGCATGAAACTGAACTGGTTTATCTTAAAACAAAAAAACCAAAGAAAATTGCGGTTGTTGGCGGTGGTGTTGCGGGAATGTCTGCAGCTACTATTGCGGCAAGTCGTGGACATCAAGTGACTTTGTTTGAAGCTTCTACTGAGGTCGGTGGACAGTTTAATCTCGCTAAAGTTGTGCCAGGTAAAGAAGAATTCCATGAAACCATACGTTATTTTAAGGTTCAGATTGAAAAAACTGGTGTAGATTTACGTCTAAATACCAAAGTAAATCGTGAGCAATTAGAACGTGAAGGTTTTGATGATGTGGTGATCGCAACAGGCGTGATTCCACGGGGTCTAAATATTGAAGGTAGTGATGCACCACAAGTGTTGTCTTATGCTCAAGTATTACGTGGCGCACCTGTTGGCAACAGAGTTGCTGTGGTCGGTGCAGGTGGTATTGGTTTTGATGTATCGGAATATTTGTTAAAACCTGAACATCAGCCGCAACCACAACCTTTGGCGGATTGGCAACGAGAGTGGGGTGTAGACCCAAATCCAAACTATATGACTGAAGGTGGTTTTGTTCCTGCTGAAGTAGAGCAACCGATTCGTCAAATATATTTGATGCAACGTAAAACCACACCTCTTGGTATTGGTTTAGGTAAAACCTCGGGTTGGGTACACCGTGCACAATTGAAAAAACATGCGGTAAGAATGATGCGTGGCGTGCAATACAAGTCTGTCACCAATGAAGGATTATGGATTGAAAGCAATGGTCATGATCAATTGTTACGAGTAGACACGATTGTGGTGTGTGCAGGTCAGGAATCCGTTAAGGACTTAATGCCTCAAGAGGGTGAGTCAACTTTAGCAAATTACCATATTATCGGTGGTGCAAAATTGGCTGGTGAGCTTGATGCAAAGCGTGCGATTCGTGAAGGTGCTGAAATAGCAGCTAAACTTTAATCAAAATCATCTATTTTGATGAAACAATATGCATTTGAATGGTTTAAGTCTATTTTTTTCTTGTCAGAATTGGAAAAGCTTAGTATTCTTGCGCACATGGAAGCGTGGCAGAGCGGTTTAATGCACCGGTCTTGAAAACCGACGAGGGTGTGAGTCCTCCGTGAGTTCGAATCTCACCGCTTCCGCCAAATTTTTAATTAAGCCCTTGTATTTACAAGGGCTTTTTTCTTGCTTGTGCGTTTGTCCCACATTGTAACCCACATAAAATTTTGGATTGGAATAATCAAAATAAGAATAATTCAGATGGCTTTGGATAATAGGTAAATAGAGTTTAAGTTGAACTCTTACAAATTAAACTCTATTTACAAGATATTTGTCTGATTTTTATTAGTTCCGAAATCAATAGTTACTTGGACACCTATTCTCATTTAATTTGGACACTTTGATCCACTTATAAGTAAACCAAAGTTCTGTTTAACTTGGACAGCACGTCATCACGAATCTAAGACTTTTTTGCTACTTCTTTTCCGTATAGACTGACCTTTTAAATTAAATACATTAGCACGATGAGCTATTCGATCTAATGAAGCTTCACCAATAGACTGATCCTCAAAATGGTTTATCTTGGACGAATTGAAGTAAATATCACAGTCGAAAAACTATATGAAATTGCTAATACATTAGAAGTTGATATAAAAGATTTACTACCTTAGTAAGATGAAATTTAATTTTTTATCATATAAAATTAAAGAATTAGATAGAATTACAAGCAAAATTTTTTGAAAATTATTATCTTATAAAACAGGTAAAGTAATGGCAAATGCAGATTTAGTTAGAGCAAGTAGAGATGGTGATCAGTTTCATTATTTATGGGCTGCAAGAAAAGCCCTATTACTTTTAAATCCTTTATCTGGTTTACATGCTCTCACTATTGAAGGTCCTAGTAAGTCTGAATTTACTAAGGTGATTGAGGAAGGTGAAGAAATTGTTGATGTGGGTGAATATTTTGGATCGAAAAGTTTTATAGATGCCTCTAAAATTATTTACTCTCAACTTAAGCATACAACAGTACAAGAAAATGAAAATTTTCCCCCGAGTAGTTTGAAAAATACTATTGAAGGATTTTCAAAAAGATTTCGTAAGTTACTAGCTATTACATCTAAAGACTTAGTCCTTCAAAAAGTTGAATTCCACTTTGTTTCCAATAGAGCAATTAGTACCGACTTCTATGAATCAATCAGACAATTACAAGAAACTGGGCAAGTTACTAAAACTGAAAATCTTCAAAAATTAAAAGACTATACAGATTTAGATGGTCAGGCTTTAGAAGAATTTATTAAGCTTGTAAAATTCCCATCACAAGAGCCTAACTATATAGCCCAACGTGAGATTCTTGCTCAAGACGTTGCTTACTATCTACCAGGAGATGATGTTAATGCTCCAAATGAGTTAAAAGAATTAATAACTCGTAAGGCACTTAGTGAAAATAAAGAAACACCAGAAATTACACAACACGATGTACTCCGTGCACTTCGAACCAATTCAGATGATCTGTTTCCTGTAAAAAATTTGATCAAACAATTAGAAAAAATTGTAGATAGACCTATAGTAAGAACGCTAATAGATACAATTACTAGATCACGGAGTCAAAAGTTTATTATTCAAGCAGAAGGTGGCGTAGGTAAATCAATATTGACTACTCAAATACACAACTATATCCCTTCTGGATCTTTATCAATTATCTATGATTGTTTTGGGAATGGGGATTACAGACAATCCTCATCAGCGAGACATACTCATAAAATCGCGCTAGTTCAAATTGCAAACGAATTAGCTGGATTAGGCTTATGTCATCCATTAATACCAACAACGAATGCAGGTCCTAGCGAGTATATAAAGGCATTTTTGTTTAGATTAAGGCAGGTTTCTGAAAGATTCTCTAATGAGAAAAAGCAGCTATTCATAGTTATTGATGCTGCTGATAACTCACAAATGGCAGCAGATGAATTTAATTATGGTCGTTCTTTCATAACTGATCTTTTACAAGAAAATTTACCTGATAATATTAAAATAATTGCTTTAGCGAGACCTTATAGGGTTGAACTTCTAATGCCTAAACAAGATATTGAAATTCTTGATTTAGAAGGTTTTAGTGAAAATGAAACAAAACAACATCTATTAAACTACTATCCTGATGTTTCGACACAAGATGTGATTGAATTTCATCGGCTTACTAGTGGGAATCCTCGAGTTCAAAGTATTGCTTTAGAACAAAATTTAACTTTGCATGAGATTCTTTCATTTTTCGGTGGAACCCCAAAAAGCGTAGAAGATACAATTAAAGATTTGTTAGACAAGGCAATTTCTACTTTCAAAGAACAAAACTACTCCGAATCAGAAGAACTTGATTTACTGTTCACTTCAATTGCTATTTTACGTCCATTAATTCCACTGCAAATTTTATCTGATTTAACGAATATCAGGGCTGATCAAATAAGAAGTATTATCTCTGATATAGGTGGTCATCCAATTCGTCTTAGCGACAATAATATTCAATTCGTTGACGAGCCAACTGAATCTTGGTTCCGTGAAATTTACAAGCCAAAAGATATTAGTATACTGAATGAGTTTATTCAGAAGCTTAAACCTCTCTCTGTAAGTTCTGTGTATGCTGCTTCTGTACTACCTCAAATCTTGATGGATGCAAGTAAGTTTGAGGAATTAGTTGAACTATCTTTGAATTCTGAAATGTTACCAACGAATTCCACCTTAGAAAAAAGAAAGGTCGAATTGCAACGCCTACAATTTGCAATTAAAGCTGGCCTAAAACTTGGTAAATATACTGACGTTGCTAAGTTGTCATTAAAAGCTGGTGGAGAGGTTGCCGCAGAGACTAGGCAACATCAATTACTCGAAGAAAATATAGACCTAGTCGGTACAACTTTTAGTGATAATCAAATTTTAGAATTAATCTCTGAAAAAGTATTTAAAGATGCTTCTTGGCAGGGATCTAAATATATTACTGAGGCTAAACTCCTTTCATACCGTAAGGAGTTTCACGGTGATTCTCGTAGTAAGCTACGTATTGCTAATGAATGGTTGCGAAATTGGCTTAGACTTCCTAAAGATAGAAAGCGTCATGAAAATATCGAATTCAAAGAACTAAGCGATATTTTTATAACCCTTTTAAATGTAGAAGGGGTTGATTATGCGATTAATTGGCTACGTAGATGGCGTCCAAAAAGTGTAAGTTATGCTGTAGCCAAGTTGGTGACAAAAGAAATAATTAGACATAGAAAAATTGATCTTATTCAGACGATATTAGATAAATCAGGTAATAACATATTTTTAACGTTAGGTGTCGTAGAGATACTTAAATTAAATCATTGTATTATCTATTCTGAGAATTTTTCACGAGTTTTAAAATTACTGAGTTATGAAAAAGTAAAACTTGATATTGGTCTAACTCCCATTCTTTATTTTTTAGAAGTAGCTTTTAAGCAAGAACTTTGTGTTTCTACAGAAGCACATCAGATTTTATCGAAATATCTCCCTACCCAAATACCGTATGAAATTACAGATCGATATGGGCACTCAGATAGAGTAAGTTACATGACAGCCTATGCTTTACATAAAGCATGGGAAAGCAAATCATTAGAATTAGTTGATTTAGTAAATGAAAGATTAAAAGATGAATTTTTAAAGGATACGTCTTATAGCTCATCAGAGGAAATTACTACTTTAAAACGAGATGTTGCAGCAGTTTTACCGTGGTATAAATTATATGCTCAGTCAATCATAGAGCCAATCTTGCCTGAGGAGCTTGATCCCCTGATTGAACAAGCTAAGTTGGACTCAACAAAGGCTCAAGGATATTCTTACAGAGAATATGGTAATCATCTAGAAAATGAAATTGCAAAAATTTGGTTTGATATTTTAATTTTAAATAATCATCTCAGCCAAGAAACTTACCCAGAGATAGAAAGTCATTTCAAGGAAAAAATTTATCTTAATACACGTAATCATTTCACGCTTATTTTGGCTTTGCTGAAACAATGTGAATTAGAAGATTATTGTTATGAAAATATATACAAAAACTTAAAAGCTCTTGAGAATAGTGATGATCATGCAGAAACATTGGTGAGTGACTATATGTCTATTGCTCAATCAATTTTCCCTTTAGATCAAGCAGAAGCTACTACAATATTAAATAAAGCCATTGAAGTAAGTAGTAAACTAGGCGAAGAAAATCTACAACGATGGAATGCATTACTTTGCTATGGCGTAAGAGCTGGACAGGAGCAAAATAATAGAAAACCACAGCTAAGCTATCGTTTTAGTCAATGTGCTGAATTGACATATAAATATGTACATAGAGATAAACATTTTCCATGGGATCATACAGTTGATGCAATTTATGATTTAGATCCTAATTCCGCATTTGCTATTGCTAGTCGTTGGCGCGATCGTAGATTTGGAGATGAAGATAGAATATTGGGCAATTTGGTGGATAAGTTACTCAAAGAACAACTTTTATCACCATTGATACCATTGGCTTTCAAAGCGATGGGAGCTACATATGGCTTAGATAATCTATTAAGCTCTATTAAATCATTAGCTTTAAGTGATGAACTAAAAAGAAAGGTTTTACAAAGCTTCTATCTTTATATTGTTGTACCTAATCCATCCGAAAAACATATTAGTCGCCTTAGAGATTTGGTCGAGGCATTTCATATAACAGATCAAACTTTAGACTTTTTCATATCTCTCAGTAATTCTGAGGTTTATGTTCAAGTAGAAGAACCTTGCTCTTCAACCTGCGACCAAGAAAAGTTTGATTGGGATGTGTTTTTTGAAAATTATATTGATTCAAATCGAAGTGTAGCTTTTGATTCAGCTTTTAATGATTTTCAGAAATTGGAAAATAAGCATTGGATTAAAAGAGCCTTTTATGTACAGCTTTTTCAAAAAATAAAACCGTCACAAGCAATATCATTGATCAATTGGTGGTTCGATAATCCTAGAAATGGAATGTATGACTTAGATGATCTTTTAAAAGCTATACCATCTCGCTTTAAAAGGAGAATGTCATTTTTAGCAGTTATAGATTCGAGAATAAAACAATTTTTGAAAACACATCATGCTGATTTTTATATAGATACTTATGGAAGTAATCTGAAACTACATATTTTAAGTGAGTTAACAGGGAAATCTCAGACTGATTATATTCAATCTCTCTTAGACGGTATGAGTGAAAGCTCTATTACTTTAGAAAGTGAAAGCTTATTTAGGATAGCTCATTTACTTACACCTATGATTGCACCTAATCAATCCTGTGAGGTTTTAGAGTATGGTATAGGCTTACTGGAAAGTGATTTGGGATCAGATATCGCAGATGGGCAATGGCGTGAGGAATTGGCACCACCAGAGGATATAATAGAATCTATATCAGGTTATATTTGGTTAGGCCTAGCATCTCCTTTCAATACTGTTAAATGGCAAGCGGCGCATACCGTTAAGTTACTTTGTGATTTTGAGCAAAGAGAATTATTATCTTATTTAATTAATTTTATTAGTGATAAAAATTACCGAAGTTTTTATGATCACAAATTTGAATTTTATCAATACTCTGCTACACAATGGTTACTTAATGCTTTATTAAAAGTGTCATATAGCCCTCATAACTTTTTGGCTGAATATGTTGAAATATTTAAGCAGCTAGTAGATCCAAATCGACCACATTTGATGATTAGACTTCTTGCTTCAAAAATTCTTCTAAATTTATTTAATTCAGAGCTTATAACGCTAAATGAAGAAGAAATTAGAATCTATCGTGGAGTTGGTAAATCTAATTTTGATACAGTACAACAAGAAGCTGTAGATCTTTCAAGTTATTTAGATATGAATCAAGATGAAATTGATTCATTTGGTATTGATTTTGGTCCTTACTGGCTTGATCCATTGGGTGCAATGTTTGGGTTGCACCCTACGCATATATATTTTGAAATGACTCAAACATTAAAGAATGAAATTGGATTTAAAGAGAAACTTCTTGGGCTCAATGATATGCGTCATAAAATGGAAAATTATGATTGGAAGCAAACAAGCCATGATCATGGGGCTAGTCCAAAAGTTGAAGATTTAGCTTTTTATCTGTCTTATCATGCAATGATGATCACGGCAGATAAATTACTCCAAACAAGACCATTACTTGAAAGTGAATATTCATCGAGGGAGTTTGATGATTGGATTAAACGATATGATTTATCTTCGCTAGAACCTTATTGGTTAAGTGATTTTAGGGATCCATGTCCTCGAATAACGACAGAATGGCCTAAAGATGATAGAGAAAATCGTGTAAATTGGTCTTACAGTTGTTCTCCAGTTGATTACAATGATGCTATTTATCACAGTGATTTAGAGCTTTGTTTATGGGGGGGCTGGTCGGAAGTACACAATGATAATCAAGCAAAAGACATTCGTATACGTTCAAGTTTAGTAAACCCAAAAACATCCTATGCTCTTTGGAGAAGCTTGCAAAGTATTGAGTCAAGCCACCCTTATCATTTACCTAATGCTAATAATGAACAGTGTGAAATTGATGAAGATGATTTCAAATTAAAAGGATGGATTACTGAGACAGAAATTGATCTATCAAATTTTGATGATGATTTATGGGCAGCTTCATTGAGATATGAAATTACTCAACCATCAAGCGAGATTATTTCTTTAATGGATTTATCTTCTGATTCATTAGGAAAAAATTGGTTTTATGAAAATGAAAAAGTTATAAATCTTACTATTTGGAGTGAGTATAAAAATGAAAACTATGAATATTCAAATGGGAATAAGCTAAAAGTAAATAAAAAGTTTATTCTTGAACTTCTTGAGAAAATTGATATGGATATGATTATTTCTATAGGCATTGATCGTAGATATAAATATGGTAGTTACCAATCAAAAGAAGATTCAACAGGACTTGACAAGCATTTACTACGTAGTAAACGAATTTGTTTAATGAAAAAGAACGGTGATATGTATGTCTACTGAAAGTCTTATTGAACTAGGGAAAAGACTAGTACAGGAATTCAAGCTAGAGAATAAAACTGATACATTATCTCAATGGGTGCTTCACTATCTAGCAGAATTATTTGAACGGTATGATCTATCCACTTCTCCTGAAGAAAAGCGTATAGCATCTGTCGATATCAGAGATACTATTTTTAAGCTGTGGGAATTTCGCTATCAGCAGTCCCGTTCCCATAGTAGTTTCAAAAATACAGAATTTTTAATTTCAACATTACAGAAATTAAATTTAGATAATGATGATACTTTCTACTCAGGTTTAAGAGATTTCAGAAATGTAGAAAGTACTATAGATCAGAGTAGCCCTGCATATTGGTACAGTTATACACTCAAGCTAGATAAGGCATCACGTTTCTTGATAAGAAATTGCATCCTCAAAGGATATGCTATAACAGAAGCTGATAACCAAGAAATTGCTGATCTCATCAAAGAGTTTGAGGAGTTAGATTCTTATGAAAATTTATTGGGTAGATTTTATAGCGACCAGTCCGATGAAGATAAAGAAGTTAGAAATATTAAAAAAAATATTTCTAACATAGAGGAGTTGATGGATGCTCTAGCAGAGTTAAAGACTAATTATGAGGAAAAGTTAATGCCATAATTGAAAAGTGTCCAAGTAAATAGGAATATGCATTAGTCACGATGACCTTATTTATACCTTATCTTGAACTCTCATTGACTCATTTTCAGGTGCTTGCTCACTTTTCTTATTGGTGTTGAGTTTATGCTTAGTTACAGAAATATTTTTAGGTATTTGAATTGGTCTCAAAGTCACAACTTTTTTACGCTTGTTCGGAATTTGTGGTTGTTTACTATTATATTGAGATGATGGTGGAGTGCTTAAGAAAGCATTCTCTTTTTTCTCAATAACTTCATTTTTTGTCTGTTAGGTTCACCACCACTCTTATCCTAATTGGATAAGAGTGTTTCATTCTGAATAAGTGCTATAGGGAGTGATTGGATGCCATTTTCACTTGCTGATTCTGTATTGTTGCTACAACATGATTCTTTAGGAGCGGACATATCGTTCTCTGATTGTTTTGAGATTTTCCATCTATATCATTTTTAAGCGCTGATTGTGCATCAACCTGATCTATAGATGGGATTAGGGTAGCTTTTTGAGCCAAACTCTGTTGGAACTTCTTAAGTTCTAGAAGATAGGTTTTCCCGTTCATTAGCTAAATTTAGCTGTTTTTGTAGAGTGGAATTTTTCAAAATTTTGATTCAATATAATTCATTTTTTTGTCGATTCTAAAATTTGAATTTGCCATTCTCATCAGTCGCTTCTAAGTCATACTTTTCATTGATCAGTCTCTCTAATAATTTATTTTCACTCATATTCATTAATTCGCTTAACTTCTTGAGCTTATCTTTGCAGTCTTTTGTCAGGGGGAGATGGTAGTTTGTTTTTATTTTTCCCGCTTCTCTGTACTTTTGTTGAGTCCACGATTTTTTCATTTTCTCAATAAAAATAGTGCGTTGTATAATTTGGCTAGGGGATATTGAGTCTAATGTGATAAGAATTTGTTCATATGGAGTGACATCACTATATTCAAAAATAGAAAAATTGTAAAAGTTGAATTTTTTCAAATAGTTAATGCACCATTCAATTTGTTTCTTTTCAGTAGGTTTTATCCATGAAATTTCATTATCTGCAGATTTGAAGTTTTTAAAATTGTTAAAAGAGTTTTGTATTAGATTTAGCTTTGATGTTAGATTTAATTCCATAAGATCAAATTTTGTGATTAGTGTTTGATAATCATATTTTGGAAAGTTAATAATAGGATTAACTGTTTTCCATATAACATAAAATGAGTTTTTGGATACCATATTAATGAAACTGTATGGCTGAGGAAGATTAATAAACTTCTTTTGATTGTTTATATAAATAATAAAATCTGTATAAATGGCTTCATTGTGAATAGTGTAAGTTGGTATACTTTTTAGATGCTGTGAATTTTGAATTAAATCTATACTAAATAGTAACCAGTATATTAGTCGGTGATCTGACTCATCAATAAAATTAAGATCGCTCTCAGGAATAATCATATTTTTTAAATATAGATGAAAAAATTGAACATATGCAGTAGGGTGATCTGATTCCTTTAAAGCTGATAATAACTCATCTTCTACTACATGTTTTGGAGGTATTGATATAGAAGGAAAATTCAAATTTGAGGGAACTGTTGAATTTTGAACTTTGCATAGCTTTATCCAAGCTAATAAAAATCCTCTATTTTTATATTCATTAAGATAGGATTCATACTCTTTGTAGAATGCAGATTTATTCATTTTTTACAACTTTTCAAAATTTAACTTATTTATTTTACTATAAAAAATTGAAAAAATTTAGAGCTAATTTAGATGTTTTTTTTATTCTATATTAAAATTTTTTTGTAGTTTTTTTGTAGATTAATAGTAGATTTTTATTTTATTTTTATTCTATAATATATTGTTAATTATTAATATTATATGGTTTTAGTGTTTAACTTAGGCTCAAATTATAGAAAAATAATTTTTCTAAAATTTCAGTGAAAGTTTTGGAGAGTTTTAATCTTGTAGAGTCCATGGATAGCAACAGATATTCTAGGTGAGCGATGTATTGACGGGGTGGCAATTGTGGGTGCTAAATTTATGTAAAGCTCAGGAAGTCATGTTTATGCTATTACATGAGATGTAATGAAGTTAAATTTTATTTTGATGTTATATGATTAAAGCTCTATTAATTGTAATCCTATAGTTTAACTATTTTAAAATTGCATTTCTGCCTTAACTCTCGTAAATGTATTTTTACTCAATATTCTCGGTTTGAGGGATATGCAAATAATAGAGGGGTCTATAGACAGGCTCATTTTGAAAACGTAAGACTGAATTGAAAGTCGGTAAATAATATTATTAATAACTTATATATTTTAATATTTATAATTTAAATAATGACTTATATACATCATAGATCATCTTAATATAGATCACCAATACATAATAAATAATTCTAATTCCTTAGTTATGCGTTAAACATAACTAAGGAATATAACCATGTTGCAATACGATCTTTCTCATCAAGCTACTGTCATGATGGCGGTGAATAACTTTACCGATTACATGCTGAATTCAGAGCTTAGTCATACAGACTTCATTACTCACCTTTGTGTATTGATTCCAGCATTCAAGGTTTTTGACCAAGAGGATGTTGACTATTGTACTTCGGTTGGCGCGTTTAGAAACATGATGCAATTAGTTGAAGCTCGCCGAGGTGATCTAGGGATTGAAGAATATCTAAAACAGTTATCACCTATAGAAATATCCAATCTTAGAAACCTGTTACGAAAGCATAGGTCACAGCACCTGGCCGAGATTCGCTTGTTTAGACAGCAAGAGAAAGATAACCAAGAGAGTTTTTTAGAATATGTGCATAGGATTCTTCAAGATCATTATAAGGTTTTGGTTGTCCGTGTTGATTTAGGGTATTTAAAAGAGCTTATGCTGAATATTACAGTGCAAGATTTCTATGGCCATATTGAGTCATTGCGTAATCTGTTGAAAGATAAGAATGGTTGCTTTAATCATCTATTGGGTTATGGGCTGGCATTAGAGCAAGGTATAACAAAAGGCTATCACGCTCATCTCATGTTGATCTACAACGGTTCTGAGCGTTGTCAGGACTGGCACTTAGCGAATAAAGTGATTCAAAAGTGGCAGGAGATAACTCAGAGGGTAGGTTATGGAGTAAGCAGTAATACGACAGAAAAGAAAAAACAATATGCTGATCGAGGCTTATTGGGGATAGGCATGATCCATCGCAATCAGCTAGTAGAAATACAGAATGCTTTGAACGTTGCTTCTTATCTGACTCAGCCTGAAAAGTACTTACAGCGAATGCTCATTAAACCTAAAGCAAAAAAACCCAAAAGAACGTTCTTTAAAGGGGTTTATCGTGAGCATGGGCGTAACTACAAGATCAATCGTTCAATATTAGAAGGAGTGGGAGTTTGGTCTGAACAGGATATAGATGACTTATTGGATGAGCCAATGGTTATTGAATTATAAAAAAATATGGAATGGACAGTTCTATGAAATAATTTACTTTATAGGACTGAGTTAATGGATATTACACACATCGAACACCAGACTGCACCACGTTTAGAGCAGGATATACACAGCTTTTTTACTCAAGTGCGATTTGGTTCACCAACCCCACCCATGACTCATGATGAGCATTTTCAACAAGTCATTCAGCAAACAGCTCAAGTTCTACTGGAATATTTTAAGGAATGGAATTCTATGGTGTACTTCTGTCGGGATTCAAATTTGAGCTTTTGGATTACACAATTTGGAAAAGCCTATTTTACCGTCTTACAGCAAATTGATTCACGCCAGTATTATTTTAAACCAACTGCCAAACATACCGAAAAATGGTTCACTGAAAGTATCCTAGCTAAACTCAGAAAACTATTTGCAACGACAGGTTTTTATGAATCTTTAAATCAAAGTAATGAGCAATATGAGAAGAGGGTTGATCGTTTACGTGAGCTTTATTCAGAAGTCAGTAAACTGAGTGTTGATGCGCCTGATTTAAAATTCTATTTGAGTTATCCAATAGGTACAGAGTTGTTGCAATCAGTCAATCAAGTGATTCAATCGTTTCAGGCATTTGAAAAGAAGCTGACATTCTTACCTTGGTTCCGTGCACAAGTCATATTCAGCTATTACCACTTAATTCGTGACAGTACTCGAAACTGTTATGTGATTAGATTCTACCTTACCTTTCAAAAAGTCTTTTATTCCAATGAGATTGATTATTCAGTTGATCTATTCAGGCTGTGGCAGGATACCACTTATGGCATGGGTATTTTATTGCAAATTCCAGATGAAGAAACACAGAAGTCAAATGGTAATCCATTTGGATTTAACCCAGATGGGCTTTTTAATTATCCTGAGCCTAATAACCCATTGAATGATCTTGGTGACTTGCCAGATACGGTGACGAGTGTAAATGAGCAGATGAATAAGATTTGTATCACAACACGTGGCTTTAAAATCTTTAATGGCAAGAAATGGTGATTTCAACCCATCAAAGCAAATTAAAATGAACTGACCTCTGTATCCAATCCAATGGGTAAAGGGGGCTTTCGAGGCATACATATTTTTTTACGGTGATGGATATGATATGTGCAGAACGCACGCCTTCATACCACATCGGAGTTCATCAGATGAATGCGTTAAATTCACAAACATTTCAGATCAACCAAATCCTAAACATCAAGCAGTTGATTAAAATCACAGGGCTGAGTCGTGCCACCATTTATTCACTGCTCGACCCTAAATCCAAATATTACGATGCCAGTTTTCCTCAGCAGATTAATCTAACCAGCAATCGAGTAGGGTGGGTTGCACATGAGGTCAATGCATGGATTGACCAAAAGATCAGTGAACGTGAAACCAGTAGCAATTGAATAAACGCTATGGATTAAGATTGTTGCCCCATCAGCTGTAATGCCAGCACATAAGCAAAATCAGGAGAAATTGATTCAGCAATAAAAAACGCTTGAGGTGGGGTAAAGTCTAAGACTTGTCTACGATAAAGGGTTTGTTTACTTGTTTGTTGATCAATGAATTGGAACTCATTCTGCGAATGTGAATATTCAAGCCCATACAGTGGACCTCCAATACACTTCAATCGCTGCATGTATAGATTCCTTTAATAACGCTAAGTACTATTATAATTCAGTATGTTGCCTAATTCATGTTGATAACGAGACCTCAGTTGAAGTTTAGATGATGTTGATTATTCAATAGTCATTCTGGCTCAGATGCATAGCGAAAACACTCAATTGACTGTTCAAGTAAAAATACAACGTTGACAGTTTAAATGTTGCCAATTATCCTTGGCGTGCTGACCTACATTGTCAGTCGGTTGTCGCAGACCGTTCCTTAAGAGCATTAAAAGAGTTTCTTTTAGTGTTTGTACCCTCGTGCCCCCTCTGCGGCGGAACGGGAGGGGGACACCTTTGGGTGTGCTGGGATCTTAAGGCCAGTCTGCGAACCCTCTTTCGTTCTGCCACCATAATTTTTTCTTTTTTGGCAGAACTCCAAGTTGATAACGGAGTCGACCATGCACACAATAAATTATTCTACAGTCTTGACTGTCCCCTATTATTTTAAGCTTAAAAACGTTTAAGGATTAATGCCTTAAGGCTTTGTTGTGCTTATTCGAACAAGCTGTTGGCTTAACGATCTGCACAATACCCACAAAAATGCTTAATAATAAAAGGGGATGGTATGAACCATATCCAATACTTATCTGTTTCAGTCAGTTTATGCTGTCTGACGCTGGGTGGTTGTGGCAATACACCACCATCATTACCTGCACCGACAGAACCGCAACTCCTGCATGCCTTTCAACGTATGAATTCCGCTGTCCATTCAATCCAATTAGAAAAATGCAGTAAAGATAAGCCCTATCGCGGTGATGTAACGATGGGTGTGATTGATGACATGTGGACATGTCGAACTCATGTTCAAATCAAACCAAAAAATCATGCCGTTATCAATGAGTATGTCGATGTTCATCTACATCTCAATGAATATCACGATGAAGGATGGTTGATCGATTGGGTTGATCCAGTGGAGGGGCAGAACCATGTTCAGTAAATTTAATCTACCTGCTCGCTCACTTATGAAAAGCCTCTTGATCACAACAAGTATCATTGCCTTGAGTGCTTGTGCTCCTCGAATGGAACGGGAATTTAAACAAGGCTGTAAAGCATCAGGTGGTACGAGTAGTTTCTGTTCTTGTATCTATGACCAGCTTGAAGATCACTATGGTAAAGAAACATTAAAAAAAGTCGGGGAGATGCAACAACTCCCTCCTGCGGATTTTGAAGATCGAATGTATCAATACACCATGAGTTGCGCCAAAAAAATGTGATCAGCCGAATTTATAAAAAACAGATTTGAGGACGATATGAAAAATTATTTGGGATTTCATTTAATCATAGCGATTGGGTATTGGATCTATTTGATTTATCAGTATCCAGGGTTTTATTCCAAAGCTTATTTACTGGGACGTGCATTGACGTGGCCTTTCCAATTATTGATGTGGTTTTTTAATTAGCAATCACAAACATAATGAGGAGCACTCAAATGCAAACTTTGACGTTTAATACTTATCTACAACAATCACCGTTGAACCTTGCCCTACAAGGGCAAGGTTCAATCTATCTTACACCGAATATTCCTGATAAAAAATTAGTAGGTGCACAACACTACCTGCCCAAACATGTACAACCCAATCAAGTGATTATTTTAATTGATGACACTGTATTTGGCAGTGCCAAAATCGGATTATGTATCACAGAACAAGGCTTATACTACAAAGCAGACTTTGAGGAACTGGTCTATTGTTCTTGGCAACACATCCATAGCATAGATACGGACATTGGGATGATCAATCGGAATATTATGATCAACCAACAACTTAAACTCAATTTTACCCAACCCGAACGACAAGCAATCCAAGCTATAGCTGATCTAATCAATGCTTTTATCAGACAAAAAGAAGAGACAAGCCAGACAAGATCGCATAGCACACAGCAAAAAACAGTTTCACCTGCAATGCAAAGCACTCTACAACTACTCACCTATATCTCTGCACAAAAAAACACAACGGTGCATCCAGATGATTGGGGATACATCGAAATGCTTTCGATCTATGGCGAAGAAGTACAACCATATATAGAAGCACTAAAAACCCGACATGTGACAAGGTCACAACAAGTGATTTTTGATGATTTAATCAGAACGGAATATGCCTATGATCGTGAGTTTAAAAGCATCACCTTTGAATATATGTTGCGCTTAATGATTTTGAATGATTATGCAATGGAAGAGATCATTGCCTATATGAATCAAATCACCTCGCTACTCAAAATAAATACTGATGATACACAGGAAATTTATGCGCGAATTGTAGATGAGATCAATCAGAGTGATTTAAATCAGCAACAACATACCCAATATGATCAACCTTCATCTTATTTTAATTCGCAGTTGAGCATAGAACAACAGCAAGCTTGTCAATTGCTTGGGATCAATGAACAGCAACTTGATGTCGGGAGTTTAAAACACGCCTACCGAAAAAAGATGGCTGAATTTCATCCTGATCAATATCAGCAATTGCCTGAATCAGTACGTCTGTTGATTGAACAACAAGCCCAACAACTTAATCATGCACGGGATATTTTAGAAAAATGCCTAAGCAGCTAAAAATCTGCTGCATAAAAAGATAAACCAGTCAGATGCTTTAATGAAAGGAAATAGAGATGTCACTCTTCACTCAATGGGTAAGATTACCCAAAGTGGTGCAATACATACTGTGGCTAAATTTGACGGCAGTTGTATTGCTTCTGATTTATCTCAATTATCGGTTTACACCACATTCCTCTGTGATATTTAAAATCATTCATTATGGCATTGTGGTGGGGATGGGAGGTGTGTTGATGAAATGGAGTGATGCATCGAAGAAGTTTTATCCGAATCAGAAGAAGCTACCTATCTATATTTGGTACGCCTTTATTGTTGTGATTCTATTGATGGGAATTTACTGGATTAAGTTTGTGCTTCCATGGCCTTAGGGGTGAATTGGATAGAAGTGTTATTGATAATTAAAAATTAAATTATTTCAAATACATATTACCTATGTGTAATCTGCTTTTCTTTTCTAAATACAAGGAAGAAAAGCATAATCATTCCATATATTCAATAATTTAGGATAACGTCATCATGCGTAATATGACAAAAAATATAGTATCGGCGGTAATACTCACAATTTCATTATTTGCTTTACAAGGATGCAGTTCAGGGCTTGATCCTGATACATTCTCAGTTGAATTGAGTGAGCGTGGGTATTCAAGGAGTTCTCCAATGATCATTATTCGCTCTAATGACGCTGAACCCATTGAGGTGACCAATATCATCGTAAATAAAGGGCAATGTAATTATTCCGGGGTTAATCAACAATTAAACTTTCCTTTACATTTCAAAATGGGGCTAATCGCTCGTTTAGGACTAAGGCAGTGCAGTTTTATTAATGTTGTACAAGTCGATATTGAAACAAATAGAGGAAATGTCAGTTATCAGTTCAATTAATGTTGAGGCTTGGAACTATGTCTAGTCTCTAAACACTGAATCAAAGATAAGCTGATCAAAAACCATGCCCCCCCAAAGGGCATGGTTTTTTTATGTCTTGTATTTAAAGGAGGTCACGATGACCGATACTTGTTGCCCCATTTGTGGCTGTAAAAAATAGAAGTACTCCCCCAATCGACCACACCTCATTTCAAAAACACGACCTCAGCATTTGCTAAGCCTTCTATACAAAATCTCATGCAGCATGTTGTGAGTTATGCAGCAATGGGGGTATCGAGTGCTCGATTAATCAAGGGGCAACGACACGCTATAGATTTAGTCGGGGCGTTGATTGGTGGGGCAGTAGGCTGTGCGATCTGCTTTCTCAATTATGTACAAGGGCAAGTTTTTGAGCCAATAGGTAGGGATATGCCCAAAATCAATCCGTATATCTATGTTTGGAATGTCAGCATCAACTTACCTGACTTATGAAGAAAAAAGAAAAGTCATTCATCCTCTTTAATGTTTTAACTCCCAAGAGGCATAAAAATCCATATCTACTTACAGGACTTTCCCGATGAGCACCGTAAATTGTCCTTATTGCCATTCTGAACAGGTGGTTCTCAGAGAGCCCCAACCGAATGGTCCGCAGTATTTTGAAAAGATTCTAGATGCATTTTCACCGCCTGCGATGGTAGCACTGGGTATCAAACTGGCAAAAGAAGCAGGTATTCCCCCTTATATCGGTGGGCTGATTGGAGTAGTGATCGGTGGAACACTGGTCATGGTCAGCCAACATTATTTTTATCGGCATTATAAATCCACTCAACATTACCACTGTCTGCAATGCGGACAAGATTTTGCTGTAGCTGCTTAAGCTTCATTCAATTTTATTTTTAAACATCTTCACTTTTTTAGAGGAATTATTTCTATGGCACATTTAGTTGAAACTATGGCATTTGTAGGACAAACCCCTTGGCATAGCTTAGGCAATCAACTCAGTCCACATCAATCCATTGAAGTTTGGGCACAACAAGCAGGTATGGATTGGCGTATAGAATCCTCCGATGTCAGCTACATGGCTAAAAATGACCGAGGCCAAAGCATCATTATGCCCTATGAAGAACAGCGAGTGCTGTATCGCTCTGATACCCATGCACCATTATCGGTGGTCAGTCAGCGTTATCAAGAAGTCCAGCCTAAACAAATTCTAGAGTTTTATCGTGACCTCACTGAGCAATCAGGCTTTGAATTAGAAACCGCGGGGGTGCTCAAAGGTGGTAAGAAATTCTGGGCATTGGCGAAAACAGGGCAAAGTACTGCACTCAAAGGTAAAGATGTCAGCAATGGCTATATTCTCTTAGCCACGGCTTGTGATGGGACTTTAGCCACCACAGCACAATTTACTTCAATTCGTGTGGTGTGTAATAACACCTTAGCCATTGCACTCAAAGGTCAAGATGCAAATCGAGGTGTGGTCAAAGTCCCTCACAGTACCAAGTTTGATGCAGACAAGATCAAACAACAGCTGGGTATTTCTGTACGGGCATGGGATGAACATATGTATCAAATGAAACAGTTGAGTCAACGTAAAGTTACTCAACAAGAGGCAGCAGCTTATTTCGATGCCGTGTTTAATAACACTAGTCTGAGTATCGCTGAACAAGATGAGCGTTTTATTCAATATTACAGGCAAGTTGCCAATAGCGCAGATGCCAATAAAACCGGACCCAATGGACGGGCAATGTCAAAAGTCATGACCATGTTTAATGGGCATGGACGAGGGGCAGAATTATCCTCAACCAAAGATACTGCTTACGGTCTGTTATGCAGTATCACGGAATTTGCTGACCATGAACGTCGAGCCATGAGTCAAGATCATCGTCTGGACTCAGCATGGTTTGGTGCAGGTGCTGGCTTAAAACAACGAGGGCTAGAACAAGCCTTAAGGATGATTGCTTAAAACAGATATCGAGATTTTATTTAAACAATATCGCCATCACGCTGAGAATTTGATGACAGATGACAGCATTGAGTACAAATTTAAGATTGGGGATTTAGTGGTTTTAACCAACCCCATTCAGGATGTGCAGGTGAGGACAGTGGATGAAATACCGCACCCTCAATATCTGGTCTTAGATGGATATCGGCATATCTACCATACTGACTTTATTCGTCTTGCAACGTTTGACGAAATTAAGCTGAGTTATCGCATCGACTAAATACCATTTAAACATACTGATTTCAATTCTCATCCCATGCCAAAAAAGCATGGGATTTTTTTATGTCTTTCATACTAGACGCTAGAGGAATACATCATGAGACAACATACCGCAAATTTATCTCAACCCAGCATAGGTCCTGTTGTAGGATCAAAAACTTATTCATTACCTTCAAGACGAAAAAAGCACCCCAAACGCCTAGCTGAAACCAAAACCATGTCACAAGCCGAATGGCTCAAAGTGCGAAAACAAGGCATTGGCAGTAGTGACTGTGCCGCAGCCTGTGGGTTGAATCCCTATATGTCGATGTTGGAACTGTGGATGATCAAGACAGGACGAATTCAACAAAACATTGAGGATGAAAGTGAAGGGCATGCACCGCTCTATTGGGGCAAACGCCTAGAACCTTTGGTTGCTGAATACTACAGTATGCATACCAATTATAAAGTACGTCGGGTCAATGCGGTACTGCAACATCCTGAACCTGATAAATACTTTATGTTAGCCAACTTGGATTACTCGGTAGTGGGTGATGCAGATGTACAAATTCTGGAATGCAAAACCGCAGGAGAATATGGCGCAAAACTATGGCGAGATGGTGTGCCTTTATACGTGCTTTGTCAGGTGCAACATCAACTGGCAGTGACAGGTAAGAAAGCAGCACATATTTGTGTACTGATCTGTGGGCATGGAACCCGAATCTTTAAAGTGACTCGTTCGGAATCAGTGATTCAACACATCATCAACGCTGAGCGACACTTTTGGGAATGTGTGGAAAAAGATACCCCACCTGATGCCGATGCATCTGAATCGGCAGCCAAAGCCTTACAACTGCTTTATCCAGAACATGTGCCACTGAGTACCACGGATTTATCTGAAGATACGCAAGCCAATCAACAATTTGAGCAATTGATTCAAGCACGAAACCAAATCGAAAAGCATCAGGAGCAATTTGATCTACTCAAACATCAACTTCAAGGCAAGATGCAACAAGCTGAACGAGCCACCTTTAAAATCGGTTCAGTGACGTGGAAGAAGTCTAAAAAATCAATCAGCTTAGACAGTAAGGCTTTACTCAAATCACATCCTGAGTATCTCAGTCAATTTCCACAAACTAAACAAGGCTCACGGCGTTTCAATATTTATACCGATTAGCCTAAGCAAAATATCCAACCACTTAACATTAAAACAGACCTACTAAAAATCCCATGCCTGAGCGCATGGGATTTTTTTATGCCAATTTAATTTTATAGAAAAGAGGAAACTACCATGATTAAAGGTTTAGCGATTACACCACCCATACTCGGTAGAATCAGTATTGGAAAAGTCGTAGAAAAGAATGGAAAGCGACTGCCTGAACGGGATGACCAATTTACCATTACCAGCCAAATCCAAGGCAAAGATGGATGGGTGAAACATCCTTTAGATGATCAACTACGAGCCAAAGTTCCCAATCAAAAACTCCGTTCAATCCCAGTACGGATGATCTTTAATGATCCTGAACTTAACCTTCGAGCGGAATACACTTTATTTGATCGCCAAACAGGCCGACCTGTATGTATTGGAAACGGTGAGACTTGTCAAAGACAAACCAACAAAGGCATTGAACAACATCCATGCCCATCACCTGATTTATGTGCATTGGCACAAGGAGGGAACTGTAAACCCTTTGGTCGATTACATGTCAATCTAGATGAGTCGGATGAACTGGGTACATTTATTTTTAGAACGACTGGAATTAACAGCATACGAACTTTAGCTGCGCGCTTGTCTTACTATCATGCAGCATCCAATGGCTTACTTTCATGTCTACCATTGCAATTGACCTTGAGGGGAAAGAGCACCACACAAAGCTATCGAACGCCAGTGTATTACGTGGATCTCACTTTACGTGATGGAACCAATTTACAACAAGCCATTCAAATGGCAAAAGAGATTGATCAGCAAAGTAAAGCTTCAGGGTTTAACCAAACAGCCTTAGATCAAATGGCACGTCAGGGTTATGGCAATGCACGATTTGAAGTAAATTCTGAGGAGGGTCTGAATTTAATCGAGGAGTTTTATACCGATGAAAATTGTGATGCTGAACAACAGTCTAAAGACTCAAAAGTTAAGATAAAGTCTAAATTGAATCAAAATATTGGTCTTGTTCAAGATATTCAGCAGGGGCTCCAGCAATCTGTAAGGTCTGTAAACTAAATTAAAGGATAATTTAAAGATTTTCCTGTACTTTATTATTCTTCTTTTATTAAACTTAAAATAACTGTTGTAATTGTGATAAATTTTGCTTAATATTTAATTATTGTTAAATATATCAAGTTTTATGTGCTCATGGTTTCCCCAAAACATGAGCATCTTTTTAATCCCTTTTATATACCTATGTTCTCCAATTCATAGGTATTTTTTTAAAGATCAGCGTCCTAATTTTTTTTAATATAAAATGCACAAAACAAGTTCGCTTTGTATTTTAATTGCACCAAAAAGATTCATTTATTTAATTAGCTTAAATAGTATAAATGAAGTGACTAAGGTAAATAGAATTAAAAGCAGTATTTATTAAAATAAAATATTTATATTTTAAATAGTTATCTTTTATTTTTTAACAGTTGCAAAAAAATAATTATGAACATATTGTGAATTATTGGTAAATAATTGTATATTCGTGTAGTTCATCTAACAATAAATTTATTCTTGGTCATTATGAAACCGCTTAAAATTAAAAAGTTATTTTTTTTACCATTGGTTTACGCTTACCCAATTTTTTTATACGCTGCAGATATTTCTTCAACTTCTGGTATTGTGGATTTAACACCAGAAATCATTCGTCAAGATCAGCGTTTAAATGAACTCGAAAAAAAGTTAAACAATGAAAATATATTAGTAGCCCCACAACAAAAAATTGAAAAACTCGGTCGTGATCATGTTGTTGTTACTGAAACACCATGTTTTGAAATAAAACAACTCCAATTCATCATCAATGATCCCCTACAAAGCAAGAATCAAAATATTTTCAATGGCTTGTTCTATGACTTAAATCCGCCAAAGTTTGTTGTCGGGCAATGTATTGGCACTCAAAGCCTACAAAATCTGGTGAAATATGCTCAAAACGAGCTGATCAAACAAGGGTTGATTACCACGCAAATTGTGGTCAATCCACAAGATTTGACTCAAGGAAATTTGCTTTTAAATATACATGTAGGGCGTATTCACCAAATTATCTCTAAGGATAAATCTGTAAATAAAATTGAGATATTCACAGCTTTACCGATAAAAAATAATGAAATCTTAAATCTTAAAAATATTGATCAGGGCCTAGAAAATCTAAAACGCACTTCAAATCGAGAAGTGGATATCAAGATAGAACCGGCTGTAGCTCAAGATGGTACTGAATTGGTTGGCTATAGCGATCTTATTGTGACATCTAGACCTTATAAAAAATTAGGATTGAGTTTAGGTGTTGATAACTCGGGATCAAAAAATACAGGACAATATATAGGGAGTCTAGGGATTAGTTTAAACAATCCTTTGCTGTTGAATGATGCGCTCAATATTAATTTAAGTCATTCATTGGATGATTGGAAAGAAGACTTTAACCAAAGCTTTTATATCAACTATTCAATTCCATTTCGAAACTATGAGTTATCCGCAACCCATAATGAATATAAGTATGAACAAAAGGTCGCAGGCTTTAATGCACCGATTTTATATAGTGGAAAAACCAAGCAAAGTCATTTGACACTTTCACGCATGATCAGCCGTGGTGCCCACCATAAAACCAGTTTTTATACCAAGGGTTATCATAAAGAAAATCAAAATTTTATTGAGAATCTAGAGATCGGTGTACAGCGTAGAGAAACTGCGGGGTGGAATGCGGGTATTCAACATCGACAATATATTGGTCATGCATTACTTGATTTGAATCTTGATTATCGACGTGGCACAGGGGCATTGGGTGCTCAGTCTGCGCCTGAAGAAAGAATTGTAGATATCAATGGCCGACCTTTGGCTGTTGAAGGATATGCCCGCGCTCCTTTGTGGAGTGCTGATGTTCGTTATTCCCAACCTTTTAGAATTTTAAATCATCCTGTCCAATACCGCTTAAATTGGCGTGGACAATTTGCACCCAAAATTTTAGTTCCTCAAGATCGTTTTTATATTGGTGGGCGCTACAGTGTTCGAGGCTTTGATGGCGAGCTCATGCTGTCAGGCGATAACGGTCATTATTTACAACAAGAGTTGAGTTGGAACGCTCCTATCCCCGCGACTCAGTTTTATGCAGCTATCGATCAAGGGTGGGTCAATGGACGGAATAGTTATTCTGGACAACGTCATCTAATTGGAAGTGTATTGGGTACACGCAGTTATTTTAAAGGTATCTATCTAGATACCTTTGTAGGGCATGGCATTGTGGCACCTAAGGTCATTAAAAAAGAATGGGTTACTGGCTTTAGTTTAAATTTTTCATATTAATCAAAAAACTTTTTGGAACATTAGAAATGAATAAAAATCGTTATCGTATTATTTTTAGCAAAGCAAAAAATATGTTTATTGCTGTTGCTGAGAATATTAGAAGTCAAACAAAAGCTACTGGTCAAAGTACACAATCAAATCCAATCACAGAGTCTGAGAATACACAGGATTTAAAATCATTCCATCAATTGTGGCAAGTGAAAAGCATTGTTGCATCGATGAGTTTATTTATGGCATTTTCACCTGTCTATGCACAAATGCAGGCTGATCCAAAGGCTCAAGCTGCACAAAGAGCCAGTATAGGGGTAGGGAAAAATCAACAGGGTCAAAATGTACCTGTAGTGAATATTCAGACACCTAAAAATGGAGTATCTCATAACGTCTACAATCAATTTGATGTATTACAACCCGGTGTGGTGTTAAACAACAGCCGTAATGGTGCAGGTTCAGTGATTGTGGGGCAAGTGGGTGCTAACCCTTATCTACAAACAGGTGAGGCACGGGTTATTCTCAATGAGGTGAACTCTTCGGTAGCATCACAATTCAAGGGAAATCTTGAGGTTGCTGGGCAGCGAGCAGACGTGATTATTGCCAATCCATCTGGAATTAATATTCAAGGTGGTGGTTTTATCAATGCCAATAAGGCGATTTTTACTACAGGTAAGCCACAGCTGAATGCTGATGGAAGTATTAAACAGTTCGTGGTAAATCAAGGGAAAGTCAGCGTTAGTTCAACTGGAAATAACTTAGGGCTTGGTGGGAATAACAACAATGCAGACTATGTTGATATCTATGCCAAAGCAGTAGAACTTAATGGCCAAGTACATGCCAATCAAGCCTTACAAGTGATTACGGGTTCAAATACGATTGGCAATGATTTAAGTATAATTACACCTAATCAAATAAACAGCACTACCCCAACATTTGCACTTGATGTGAAAGCGCTCGGTGGAATGTATGCCAATAATATTTATATCATCGGCACAGACAAAGGCTTAGGGGTGAGCAATGCTGGAACCATTCAATCTCCACAAAGCTTAGTGATTACCAGCGCAGGTAAAATCGAAAATACGGGTACGATGAAAAACACCAATCCACAGAATAGTTTACTCAGTATCAGTACAGGTGATGGTGCTGATATTGTCAGTAGTGGGGCAATGCTTTCCAATGGTAATATATTCTTGGAGTCTGGTCAGAACATCACTTTGGATAAAGCCCGATTGGAAAAGATTGGTGCAGATAATCAGAGTATTCTTTCTGTGAGTGCCAAAGGTGATGTGAATTTACAGAATAGTACGAATGTTCAAAACTTTAGTAAAACTGAAAATTTATACATTGATGCCAGTAATATCAACCTTGGCAATGCTGTCAATCTAGGTGTTAATGGTTCAATCTTTCTTGACGCAAAACAAAATCTAAAAGCAGTTTCGGTGAAAAATATCTCAGCCACCCATGATATTAATCTGTCTGCTGGTGATTTATTAACACTCAACAATACACCTGTCTGGGCAAATTCGGGAAATATAAATTTAGCGACAAGTAAAGCTGGTTCAAATCTTAGTCTGAATTCGAGCCGTTTAAATGCTGAAAAAGATGTAAATATTTATGGAGAGGGTACGGTTTCTATAAACAATCTTGGTCTAGATAAAGTTGGTGAATCAACAAAAACAAAGAATTTTAATGTGAATGCTCAAGGCAATTTAACTTGGCAAAATGCAGGGACTACTTTACCTACATTTACGGGCAAATTAGATTTACGCTCAAATGGCAAATTAGATATTTCAGGCAGCCAGTTCATCACAAAGGATGGAATTAATTTGCTAGGTCGTGAGTTGGCCGTAAACCGAATGCTTAAATCTGATCAGAATATCAGTTTAACAGCATCTGAAAATGACCTGAATCTAAACACTGGAACAGCGATTTTCTCAACTAGTGGAGATATTAATGTAACAGCACTCAAAGGAAATCTCTATGGTAGCAGTTTAAATCTGAATGCTAAGGCTGGCAAACTAAGCATGCTTAGCAATAATAATCTCATAATTAATGCAGATCAAATTATTGATGCAGATGATGGTGAGGCATCAACAAATAGGAGTTCACTAATAGGTGTAAAAGGGGTTTCAATAGGATCTTTTGGAAAGGGACAAGTTAATATTAAGTCTTCGAGCATAAGCAGTAATGATGGAGATATGCAGATTACAGGAAACAAAGGAATTATTCTTGATGCAAATATAGATAAAGTCATACGTGGTAATAACAAGTTATTCGATACTGTAATTGCAAATAAACTGAATGCAAAGAACATAAAAATAGAAAGTAAGGATTTTTTTGTAGAGGTTGAAGGAACTGAATTAACTGCAAAACAAAATATAGAAATCTCAGCACGAAGTAGCCTCTCTCTGGCAGACCTCACTGCCAATTCAGGTCAACATGCTGCTCTTAGTTCAGATCATAGTATTTATATCAACAGTATACCAACTAAAGATGATGGTTTAACCATAAGAACGGCTCCTGTGACATTTAATGCAGATGGCTTATTTACGATGGTGAGTGAGGGCGAGCAGCGCCTAAACAATCTGAATGTAAATGCAGGCGCCATTCTAATTGAATCAAAAGATGATACCCAAGATGTTAGGCAGAATATTGTTTTAAATGCGCGTGGCAGTGAAGCACTAGCAAAAAACGATAAGCTAAAAAATCTCAATGGTAATCTGACGATACAAACCTATGGGCAGTTATATATTGATCCAAAAATCTATACTCTAAAGAGTACAGGTGATATTAATTTAGATTCAAAAAGAGGCAAACTAACATTAGCTGGGTACACAGATAATGTTGTCAATCTGACTACTCAAAATGGGTTAATAAGGCTTCAAGGTGATTCTGTTGAATTACGGGCTTCCATGATTAATGCTGGAAAAGGTGTAGAGATTGCTGCAAGAAACGGTGATATAACATTATCAGCAATTAAAAGAGCTATAACTGATAGTAATTTCAAACCAGCAGATTTCAGTACACGATATGGCAATGCAATAAATGACTTTCAGATATTCAAAGAAAAAAATCCTGAATATAAGAGACGATTGAATCAGTATACATCTTCGATTCAGAATGATCGAATGTTTTTGGCGATGCCCGATCAAACAGATAAGCGAATAAACGGCCATTTAAACAGTATTGATGAAGCTGAAAAAGGCATTATTGCACTGAATTTAGAATATGGAGCAACCAATTTTTATAACAGAGCCACACTTTTGCAGCCAGAATATGGCACATTGACCAGTAAAAAAAGAAATTATACTGCTTGGAATAATAATCAGCCTTATGTGAAAACGGATGATTATTCTTCAATTCCATTATCTGGTTATATGCATCAAACTACAGATATAAAGTCTGCTGGAGATATCAGTCTGCTTGCTGCAAGCGGGCTTATGCTGAATTCTACAGATATTAGTGCTGGTGGTAATGTCAATCTCTACTCAAAGGGAAATTTATCTCGTTCTAAAACTTCTGATAAACCGACTGATCAATTTGATGCTGCAATCGTACTTGCTAGTGTCAAGGATCAATATGTTCTTGGACAGGAAAGTAATAATTATTTCCAGAAAATTGATATTAATAAGCTGAATAAGATTAATGGTCGGAATATTAATATCATTACTGAAGGGAAATTAGGACTAAATACTGTTCTGCAAGGTGTTGACTTGTCTGCAGTTGACGGAATAAAGCTACTTTCCACCGGTAGTATAGACTTGTTACATTCTGTAGATAACCTATATACCAAAACGCAGGAGAGAGCAACTAAAGAATCTTTGTGGGGGCTTAAAAAATCAACTCGAACAACTACTAAGACTTTAGAGGGTTCGATTGGAAAAGGTGCAGTTTTAAAAGCGAAGAAGATAGATATAGAAGCGTTGGGTGGAAACTTAGCTTTGTATGGTACTCAGATTATTGCACCAAAAGACACTGTCAAATTAAGATCTTCTGGTGATATTCGTTTGCTCGCATTTCGTGATCAAGTAAATGAAACTGAAATAGTCAAAAAAGATGCTGGTTTTTTAGGGATTGAATACCGAGATTCCAATTCTGTAGGTTCCAAGATAAAAACAGCGCAGATTCCGACAGAGATTACAGGAAACTATGTTGCATCATCCTCAGCGGGTAGCACTTATTTACAAGGTACTCGATTTAACTTCACAGAAGGCATTTCTCTGAAAGTTGGTGATGGCACTACCCCCTCTCCTGATGCAAAGTTGGTGATTACAGCAGCCAATGGAACTTATTCTCGGAATCAAGATACAAGTAGTAAAAGTGCACTGTGGCAGAGTATGGGAAGTGCGGGTACTACTGAGGATTTTGCAAATCTACCAAAGTTTAATGGTCCAACAGATAAAATTTATATTAAAGGTAGCCTTGCTATACAGGTACCTATTAAAAATGGTGATAAGAGAGAAATTATTGATGTTGTTAATGAGTTATCAAATAAGCCCGGCTATGAATATTTAAAGAGTCTAGTTGAAAATAAAAACAATGATATTGACTGGTCGACGCTGGCGTTGGCAAATAAAAACTGGGACTATAAGTCTCAAGGGCTGACCCCTGCCGGTGCTGCACTTGTAGTTATTATAGTTACAGCACTTACTTCAGGTGCAGGGTCTTCTTTAGTAGGCGCTCTTGGTGGCTCAACAACAACAACTGTAGGCGCAACAACAGCCGCAATGTCGCAAGCAGCAATAACGTCTCTTTCAACACAAGTTAGTATTAGTTTAATTAATAATGGTGGCAATATTGATGCCACATTAAAGGAATTAGGCAGTAGTCAATACGTAAGAAATTTAGTAACGAGTATTGCAACTGCTGGGATTTTAGCGAGTTTAGCGAGTACTGAACTCATGAGAGATTTATCAAATAACTCTAAAACTGGTAATTTCATTACAGATATTACAGCTAGAACGAGTCAAGGAATTATAAATGCTGGAGCATCAACTTTAGTAGATTTAGGAATTAATGGTGGAAGTTTAAGTGAAAAACTTGCAGCTGCTTTGCTGACGAATACAGGTACAGCTTTACAAGGCTCCTTATCTATACAGATAAAAGGATTAGAAGACAGTAATTATCTACTACATAAAATTGCCCACGCAGCTGCTGGCTGTGCAGCAGCAGCTGTTGGTAAAGCTTCTTGTGAAGCAGGAGCTTTGGGAGCAGCAGTAGGAGAAGTTGTTGCGGAACAAATGGATAAATCCATTGATCAACAAAATTTTACCAGTGTTGATGAAATTGATAAATATACTGATAAAGTAAGAGAAGTATCTAAATTAGTTGCAGGTTCTCTGGCAGCTTTAACAGGTTATGATGTAAATACTGCAACATCTTCAGCAGATATTGCTATTCGAAACAATCGTCAGTTTACTCTAAAAGAGGTAGAGAAATTAAAATTATTGGCAAAAGGGGATAATAATAAAGAAGCCAAGTTAGCGATTGCAGCATGTGCAATGATTCAGTGTGCCAGAGGGTATGAAGGAACCACTGAGTATGCTTTTCTAAAAGCAATGCAAGACGCAGGTGCCTCTAATGCTTATGCGAGCGAAAGAAATTTATTAAAAGGGCAAAATGTTAGAGAATATATTGGTCCAACAGAAGCGACTTTTAAACTTTTTGAATATTCTTCATTTGATAGTAGTCTAGATACTGTTTCAACTTTGTTTAACCCTTTAGATCGACAATACAAAATTACAGATCGTGTGGCTGGCGGACTTATGGTTGTTGGTGGTGTAGCCGGCGGAGGTGGATCAGCGCTATTAGGTTCAACTTGTGCGACAGGCGTCGGTTGTGCTTTAGCTTTTGGTGGTCTGGTTTATTCAGCAGATTTAACAGTTGCGGGTATTTCTCAAATTTATAATGGTAAACCTACTGCTACACTGGGTGCGCAAGCAATAAGTTTAACAAGCGGTTTAAATTTAACACAATCACAATTAGTATATGACTTATTGGGTTTTGCCACTATAACAACAAATATTAAAAATGGAGCAAAGCTTGCAGTTCAAGAGCAACGAGTTTTAGTCAATAAGCCTGTAGCATCATCGTGTACAAATGGTATTACTTGTTTTGTAGCTGGGACATTGATTGAAACTGATCAAGGTTTAAAACCAATTGATGAGTTTATGGGAGGCGAATTAGTTTGGGCGAGAAGTGATAATGATTTTTCATATGGATATAAGCCAGTTGTTGCAACAAAAGTCACAAATAATCAACCAATATATGAAGTTATAATTAAAAATGATTTAGGGCAAATAGAAAAACTACTTACAACAGAAGAACACCCATTTTGGCTTAAAAATAAAGGTTGGAGAAAAGCATCCATACTAGAAGCAGGCGATATCCTTTTTGATAGAAATAATCAAGATTTAGTTGTAATAAGCCAGTCGTTATTGGCTCAAGTGGATACTGTCTATAATATTCAAGTAGATGATTTTCATACTTATCATGTAGGAAAATTAGGTGTTTGGGTTCATAATAGTCAATGCTGTGAATTAGCATATCAACTGGTTACTGAGAATAGTAAACGAGGCGTCTATAGCAATACAAAACTGAAGAATAATGCAATTGATATTGATCTAAGTGTAAATGGCAAACAACAACTAAAAACAATTGTTCAAAAAGGTGATGTATATGGTGACAAGACAGAAGCCTTATTTAATACGACTGTAAAAGAACAAGGAGGTTCCATTCTCTCTGGAGGTAAATATGGTAGTAATAATGGGTTTGATCATGTTGTTGTTTTTAAAGATACTCAAGGAAATACAACAATGACGATGTTGGTTGATAGTAAACAACAAAATAGTCGAGGAATCAGTTTAATTGAAAAAGCTGCTGGTGGACAAATGCAAATGTCTGAAGCATGGATTGCACGAGTTATGCTTAAATTAGATAAAAATAGTGAGACATATAAAGCGGTGACTCAAGCAGTTAAGGATGGAACTTTAGTTAAAGGTATTGCTTATGTTGATAAGGCTAAGGAAAAATTAATGATGATCCGCATAGATCCAGTTAAAAAATAGTAAAGGTTTTTATGAAAAAAATTAATGAATTAGATAGTATTGTTTATCAGAAAGCTTTAAATCATGTCATTCAGCATAGTACTTATGATGAAAGTGTTGAATATGGGATAAACCTAATTTTAGCGGGAAAAGGAAACAAAGCAGGTTGTTTAAGATCACTTAGAGGTTATGCAGAAGCAAATGCCATAGTTGCTTGGTTTAGGGACAATGATCTATTAAAATTCAAAGAGTGGAGCTTTATTGAAGCCAAACTTAAAAGAATGGTCCTTCAATGTAATCCTAATGAATGGTTTCCTGCTTACGAGTTTTTTCATGCAATATTATCAGACCAACAAGAAATAATTTCTTGGTATACCCAATTTAAGTTGCCATATTGTTCAAGTGCAGGAGCAATAAAAGATCGAGATAATCCCAAAAGGTCGGATTTTCATGGTTATCAAATATTATTGGCTTTAAATGGTGAATGGGATGAATTACGTCAACGTTGTGAGTTAATTTTATCGCTTGACTTGAAAAAAGATAAAAAATATTTAATAGATCATCGTTTTTATCTTGCTTTAGCTAATGGGGATCAAAGAGAAATTGAGAATGTTTTGACAGAATTGACTAGCCCTAAAATTGCCAAAGTTCGCAACTACGAATTTGCCTTTACTTTCACAGAGCATTTCATAAGCACATTTGCAACTTTGTATGCAAAATTAGCGTGGATGAGTGGGTATGAAGTACAAATAGATACCCCCTATATTCCTAAAGAGTGGTTACCTATAACCCCATTGAATTCCTATCCTGAGCCATGGAAATTCATGCAAGATTTTGAAATTTTTACACCGCTTGATGAGCCTTGGCAAATGTTTTCACCAAAAGTATTGATTTAACTTAGAAGGGGGATTATTTCCCCATTTTATTACTACTGTAAATCTGGACAACGTATTATCATGATAATACGTTGTGCCAATTATTTTTAGCGAGTTCCCATCTTATTGATAATCGTGATAGGTACTGTATATCCTTGGGAAGTATTAGGTCTTGGTTCCAGAAATTTTTGAATTGGTCGATAAGTAATTGGATTAGCTCGCCATAATCCCACACCATTAACAAGTTCAGTCACCGGTTTTTGTGTTTCCAAGTCTTCAACCCAAAATACACAACCTTCTTGTTTATTTGGATTTAATTCATAACCGACTTGATATCTTTTATTTGGCTGAATATGTACTTTGACTAAATTTGTATAGTTAAAGGCGCCTCGACCACACCAAATTTGTAAATCATGTTCACCAGCTTGCAGAATTAAAGGTTCTTTTAATTTATGGTAGCCATCTACCACTTTCTTTTTGTTCACTGCAAAAATAAAAGCAACTGTATTGGCGACATATTTACGATCATATAGATCACCAATGATGGTAGCTGTTCGTGATGATGCTTGAGGTGGGGAATAGTATTCAATAATTGTTGTATTCTTTGCTGTGCTTATACAACCAGTAAAAATGATAGGTAAGCTTAGAATTGAGATTTTAAAAAAAAGATACATATTAAATCCCTTTATTTATTAATGATGACTGGCATATAAATTTGTTGAGGTTGATTTGCTGCTGTATGAGCAAATTGTTTATCTGTTATCACCTCACCCGTTGTTAAATTCTCAACCCAAAACCAGATACTTTCTTTACGGCTACTCTTATCAGCTTGATTTGTTTTGATTTGATATTTTTGACCTGATTGAGCTGTAAAATTTAGCTCACCAGATGAAAATAAATGTTGAGCATCAGAAGAGAAACGAACCTTTGTTTGCGTAGGTAGAATCGAATAGATTTTATTCCAATCTTTTGACTGGCTTAATGTCGCTTTGCCATTGATTTGAGTAATATAGATACGGGCATTTACAAACATAAATGGCGTACTTGTATTTTGAAAACCTTCAATTGTTGCGAGTTGTGTTGAATCAATATTTTTAGGCAACTGATAAAGTAATTCTTTAGGAATCTCTGCAAGAGTGAATTGTGTAAGGCATAAAGTAACAATTAATATTGTTTTAAAGAATTTATTATTCATACAAAATTAAGCCTATAACGTTAGAAGCTATCTTTAGAACTTTACTATAAGTATTCATTAGTGAGTATATAACAAATGACATTGGTCCAGCAGACTACATTTATATACTTTTAAAGTAACTCATTCTGAATTGCTAATACAGTATATAATTCATGCAGAATGACATTTTTTGGCGTGTATGGAAAAGAGATTCATCTGATGCGAATGCAGCTGAATTCACAACCAAAACTTAGCAAGTGATTTATGCTGAACATATTCCACTGACGACCACAGATTTAACCGAAGATGATCAGGCCAATCAACAATTTGAACAATTGATTCAAGCACGCCATCAAATTGAACAAAGTCAGACCTGCCACTGAATGCCTTTGGTCAATTGGAAAAAATTAAACATGCCGATGGTATAGAAGAACACTTCATTCATGATGCTGAAGGGCGTTTACTCGCGCATGTTGATCCAAAACAACAAATTACTCAATATGAATATGATGCAGCAGGTTTAATTGCATCACGTACCGATGCACTGAACCATAAACTGAAATACCAATGGGATAAGCTCAATCGTCTTAAGCGTCTGACCAATGAAAATGGTGCAAGCTATGAATTTTTCTACGATGTTGCAAGTCGTTTAATTAAAGAAATTGATTTTGATGGTAAAGAAACTCTTTACAAATATGATGAAACAGATGGCAATCTTGCAAGTAGTATTGAAGTTGCCTCTGCACATGGTCAAGGCTTAAGAGATCGTGTAGCACCCAAAGATAGGATTCAACAATTCCTATTCGATAGCATGGGGCGTTTAGAGCAACGTACCGCAGGCTACGGGCATGTTGAACAGGACCTAGAACAAAAACTGGTTGAAGAGTTTGCTTATGACAGCAATGGCAATATCATTCAAGCCAAAAACAGTGATAGTAATTTACAGTGGTATTATGATGCTGTAGGTAATGTGATTCGTGAACATCATCAAGACTATAAAACCAATAAAACAGCCGTGTGGAAACATAGCTATGATGAAATTAATGATCGAATCAAAACCATTCGTCCAGACGGGCAAAATATAGATTGGCTGACTTATGGTACTGGTCATGTGCATAGCTTAATCTTAAATGGTCAAGATGTGGTGAGCTTTGAACGAGATGATTTGCATCGTGAAAAAGTTCGTCATTATGCCAACGGGATTAGCCAAGAACAACACTATGATGTCGTTGGTCGCTTAACCCAACAACGTATTGTCAATGATCATGAATTTGGATATCCATCAAATTCACAATAGAGTCAGCAACAAAATCAGTCACAGAACAATGCTATCCAAGAAACCCAGCAATTGATTCAGCGTTTATATCAGTACGATAAAACAGGGCAATTAACAGGGATTCAAGATACTCGTCGTGGCAATATCAACTACAAATATGATCCAGTTGGACGTTTACTTGAAGCCAATAGCAAACTGGGCAAAGAAACCTTTAGCTTTGACCCCGCAAGTAACATCATAGATCGTTACAACACCAACAAAGAACAAAGTCATCAACAAACCGCTGAAGAAAAAGGCTATGGCTACAACCGTTTAGTTAATAACGTAGTCAAAGAATACTTAGACCAACAA
This sequence comes from Acinetobacter sp. BIGb0196, assembly GCF_011759595.1. Lineage (NCBI taxonomy): Bacteria > Pseudomonadati > Pseudomonadota > Gammaproteobacteria > Moraxellales > Moraxellaceae > Acinetobacter > Acinetobacter sp. BIGb0196. Next base: position 1,248,266 of record NZ_JAAOZA010000001.1, read on the forward strand.
TACCAATACGATGCATACGGACAGCTTATTCGCCAAAAATCAACCAAAGGTGATTTACATCTTGAATGGGATGTGTGTGGGCGGCTGATCAAAAGCCGTAATGCTGAATATACGGCAGAGTACCGCTACGATGCTTTAGGGCGTCGTATTCAAAAACGAAGTAAACACCACCATACTGGTGATGAGCAAAATGTGATTTATGGGTGGGAGGGAAATACTTTAGCCTATGAGTCAAATGATCAAGTTACCAAACACTATGTTTATGAAAAGGGTTCATTTGTACCGTTGCTACAGGCAGTTTATACAGAAGCCATAGGATTACATCAAACCCCTGATTGGTCAGACACACCTTATAGTTTACAACGAGATCCATTGTGGAAAATAAATCAGAAAGCAACGGAGTGGAATGATATTGGGTTCTATCACTGTGACCATTTGGGTACACCACAGGAAATGACCGATCATACAGGTGTGATTATTTGGAGAGCCAATTATCTTGCTTGGGGTAAGTGTAAGACTGAAAAAGCTAAATCAAGTTTCTTTGAAAACTCTGAGATTCTTAGTAACAACATCCGTTTTCAGGGGCAATATTTCGATCAAGAAACAGGGCTACATTACAACCGCTATCGTTATTATTCTCCGTATGTAGGACGCTTTATAAGTAAAGACCCAATTGGATTGTTGGGTGGACATAATGTATACGCTTATGCGCCAAATCCTGTTGAGTGGATCGATCCTTTGGGATTGGAGAAAAAGTTATGTTCTATTTGCAATGATGGATCTTCTGGTCGCTCTAATAGACAAGAAGTAATTAAAGCTTTAGCTAATGACCCATTGCAGCCGAAGCATGTGCGAGGGTGGGTTAAAAATGAATTAAGGCATATAGAAACTGGTAATAGAAAAACTGTTAGACTACCAGGTAACTCAAGAAATTCTAGATCAAAGGGTTTTGAGTTGGCACATGGCAGAACAACAGAAGCTAAGGATGGCTATTGCTATAGACATTCACAGTTGCAAAATGCTGATCTTCATAAATCCCAGCATAAAATTGGAGGTTATTAACGTGGATAATGAAAAAAAAATAATTAATATTTTAAGTTTGTCTTCTGAAGAAAGGTATGAATATTTTATTCGTAAGACAGTGGACTTTGAGCAAATTTGGGGGCTGTATAATAATGGTTGGGCAACTTCTGAATTTAATGGTGGTCATGTAATTCCTTTTTGGCCAGAAGAAACTTTTGCCGAACTTTGTGCTACTAACGAATGGGCTCATTATCACCCTAAAGCTATATCGTTAAATGATTTTATTGAACGATGGATAACAGGAATGCAAACAGATGGTCATGGTGCTTTATTTTTTCCTACTCCTCATGGTCAAGGTGTTTTAGTGCCTTTGAGTAAACTAAAAATTGATTTATTACAGGAAAAAGAACAGTATGAGTAGCATTCAGATGTAATATGAAACATACTGTCTTGATGGAAATTCGAAAACTTATTTGAGTTGAAATGGAAATCGAATTCCAAGACGCTCAATTTAATAGGCGTAATGTTGAAACAAATAGAAACAAAGAAAACACTGTGTAGTAAGAAAGTTTAGGTGTTTTGATTGATGTCCTATAAATCAATGTATTAGCTATTTAATGTGACTGTCACCACTTCCGAGAGATGAAACAACAAAGCCCTGATATTATCGGGGGCTTTGTTGTTTCTGGATGTTGGGTAACGTAAGCATTAAAATTTTTTAAAATTTGAAATTGCTTGAACAGTTTCAACTATATAAGATGAGAACATCGTTAAAAGAACAATTTAGAAGCTGTGGTCTCATGGATATTTTTGAATTTGTAAGTAGTTATAAAAACCACCCTGTACTTTTTGTAGGCACAGGTTTGAGTTTGAGATATTTGAATAATTCATTTAACTGGGAAGGGTTATTGAAATATGTAGCAATTGATCTTTATGGTACAGATGAGAAATTTTATGACATGAAGAACAAAGTTCATAAAACTCAAGATGGGTCATATGATTTAATGCAGTTAGCACAATTGCTTGAGCAGGATTTTAATGAACTTGTAGCAAAAGATAGGGACGGAAAATTTAAGGAAATAAATGATCTATTTTATGAAGCGAGTCGTGAAAATAAATCTTTGAGTCGATTTAAGATTTATATAAGAAATTTGCTATCTACCCTTGAATATACAGATAATATGTTGGATGAAATTGAGAGCTTTAAAAAGATTTCAAAGAATATTTCTTCTGTTGTAACCACAAATTATGATCGTATGATAGAAGATCTAATTCAATTTCAACCATTGATAGGAAATGAAATTTTATTGAGCAATCCGTACGGCTCAATTTATAAAATTCATGGATGTGTAAATTATCCTGAAAAAATTATTCTTACAGCCTCTGATTATAATAACTTTTCTGAACGATATGAATTAATTCGAGCACAATTAATATCTCTATTTGTACATAATCCAATTGTATTTTTAGGTTATAGTGTAGGTGATGAAAATATAAAAGAAATATTAAGTACTATTTATAAATATGTTGAGATTAATTCACCTCAAGCTGAAGAGATTAGAAAAAACTTTCTATTAGTTGAATATGAGTCTGGTTCTGATTCATTAGAAATCCAAGATCATGATATTTCAATTAATGGTTCTATGATTCGGATTAATAAAGTTAAAACTGATGATTATGTAAGTCTGTATAAAGCTATTGAAGAACTTTCACTGCCAGTTTCAGCTCTTGAAGTTAGGAAGGTATTAGAGGTTGTTAGAGAAATTGTAGCAGGTGGAACAATTAAAGTTAGTGTAGCTGATGGATTAGATACCTTAAGAAATTCAGACAAAGTATTAGCAATTGATTCAAAAGAAAAAGTTGAATATTTGTATAAATATAACAACACTGCTCAATTGGTGAGTGAGTATTTTGAACTGATTGCTAATAAAAAAGATAATGTTATAGTCTTGCTTGATGAAATGGGTGTTCCAAGTAATCAGTGGTTTCCTGCGTATGGTTTTAGTATAACTTGTCCAACTTTGAAAAGTGCTGAGGAATTAAAAAAATCTCAAAGCGATAAAATTACTGAATATTGTGAGAAATCTAAAAAAGATCGATATGACTCTTTTCACGCAACAACTATTGATAGTATCTTACAAACATCTGAGATTAGAAAAACTTATAAACTAGAAGCTATATTTTATTTCGTATTAAATAATACAATTGCTCTTGAAGACTTAAAGAAATATATTGATAGTTTTCCTGATGATAGAAGTTCTGAATATAGAAAACTATTGTGTTTATATGATTTTAAAAAATATTCATAAATTTTATTCATGCCTAGTTTCATCACCTAATTGTTGTTGCTGTGGTATGGTAATTTTTTCCAACTCATCACTTGAAGCATAATTCCTGACTTTCCTTTTGTACAGACCATACTTGTTCAATTGGATTTAAATCAGGGCTATATGCTGGAAGATAGGCGATATCGTACATTGATCATACAAGGCATATTTAAGGATGGGCAATTACTGGCATTTAATTTAAAAACGTGTAGATAAAAAGCCTTATTTGAAGCGATACTAAATCACCCTTAAAAAGGTGATTTGATTCATTAAATGCTAAACAGGTACACCTGATGGGCATCGTTGCATAAACAAGCTGATTTCAACAGCATGATTTTTGAAAACTTACTTGTTAATGTTCCTACACCTGAATTTATAAAGGATTTAAGAGAAGATATAGGTTTATGGGGTGCTCAATGTGCCAAGCTTACAGCAATGTAGCTTAAATATGAGAACGGAACACGTAGCCTAAACAATCTTGGGCTTTATTCTTAATCACTTAAGGACAACACCCTAATTTTAAAATAGAAACTAAGTAGATATAAAAGACCTAATTTTGTATGCCTTTTAGGGTAAACAACCTCATGGTATTTATACTCATGCTGTGATTGATCATATTCCTATAATTAGCCTAAGCAGTATATGAATTGTACTGCATCATCTAAAGTCGCATACATGCTGAAAGTATAACTTTCTTCATATAATTTTATGTAAACGGCTGTTATAATTTAGCTGCTTACAATAGGTGTAATAATATGAAAAATATATTTTTAGTCTTTGGATTACTGGGTATTTCGACTTTTGCAAATGCATTAAGTTCAATTAGTGCTTATGATGCTATTTCTTATGTAGGTAAATCTGTAACCGTTTGCGGTACATTAGTTGGTGTTAAGCCTTATAAAAATAATTTGTTTTTGAATCTTGAAAAACCTTATCCAAACCAGCCTTTTTACTTCTACATTAAAAACTCAGATTCTCAGCAACTGAGTAAAGCCAATAGTAAGGTTGGTAAAAAAGTGTGTGGAACTGGCATAGTTGAAGTCTACAAAGGTCGTGTAGAAATACAGAAAAACTCCGTAAATGAGCTGTTCTAATATCTAAATCAAAAATCCCTGCTCTAAGTTAGCAAAGGTTACCTTCTACATGTGATTTAATGTTTACTGTTTTTATAATTCAAGTATTTTGAGGGCATATATTTAAGCTAATCAAAATCTTGAGATGTGACATCATGAAACTTTTCAAAGCTTTTTTATTAAAGGTTTTATTAGCACTTTCTCTTGGGTCTGAGTTATGCAGATGGAGGTTTAAGATTTTTTGAAAAAATCAAGAAAGTAAGCAAACTTTGAAATGCTCAGATCGGATAAAAATGGCGGAGTAAATCCGAGCCACTGTACAGGCTACACTCGCTCTGAGTAAAAGTTTTATTTAACGTTTTTTTTTGTTCTTTTTAACTTTAGAGTAGTTTATCAATTGCTTTGTGAGTTTTATGAATCAGATGTAAAATTTTAGCTAGTTTTTAATAATTTACCAAAATGCTTATGTGTATTAACTTTAATTGTTTAATTTGTAAGCAATCATTTCAAATGATCACTTTCTGCTGATATAAATCTTGCAAAAGAGCATAGCTATGCTCTATTTGTGACGTCTATTTATTAAACACTGAAGACTTATCTCGTAGATGAAATAGCTGATTTCAATGGTGTAGTGAAATTCTAACAACCACCGCGACATGTTGAGTGGAGAAGTCAGTGGCAAAAAGATTATTCGCAATATGATGTTTGTCTGTTTTTAAATAAGTTTTATGTGCCTAGATTAGCTGTTTGCCTTTAGTGTGATTAATCATGGTAGTAGAAATTGAGTGCATGAATTTCATCATAAAACATCTCCAATCTGGCTTTCATGGATTAATAAAATAGTTGCAGATAGTTGAGCTTCATCACTCAAAAAAAGAGAATTTAAAGAACTTATAATTTGTATGCTTATCAGAAAGAAAGTGCCATTTGGTTACGGAAATGGGTTGATTAGTTAGAATTTTTAATTGAATTATAATAATTAAAAAGATGAGGAGGTTGAGTTGTTAGAACTTTATATTAAGTATCAGTATAAAGATGATTTTAGGATTTTACTTAATTAAATAATAATTAATTAAAATAAAACAAGTTGCTTAGGGCTGTTAGATCAAAGAATAGATGGGTTTTTTAATTATTTCAATGGTTTGTGATTTTGAAAGTGGGGTTTAAATTATAGGTTATTGTACTAGGATGAATTGTTAGAGTTTTTCGCTAAATTTGATTACATACTAGTTTTGAAGAGGGAGGTGTATAGTCCCTGATAATTTTTTGTTTAGTTAAACTTTAAAGTCAACAGTTGTTATAAAGGGTACATTAGGAAAGATCATTGTGAAGCAATGATTTGAGTTATATCTTACTATTGTGTTACAACATCTTTATCTTAATATTATTAACTAGAAATGACTGAGAAAAAATCAATTTTTGCAAATTATAAAAGTATCGCTGAAGATTATATAAAGTCTTTGTATAAGAGCGATCATGTATTCTCAAGTGTAGTGAATGATAAGTTGAATCCCAATTATCAACATCTAAAAGAATTTTTTAAATTGATTGATGTGCAGCTTAATCTAGAAAAACATGAGAGTGTTACTAAAGCGATGCTTAGTGCTCGTCAGGGTAAAGTTATACATTTAGATTATCCTCATTTTAAAAATGTGGCTCATTATGTCTTAGATTTTATACCAGAGCATTGGAAGCACTTTAGGTTAGTCCTAAAAATTTATGCCCATCAAGATTTAATCGGTGAAATCTTAAAAGATAAAAAAATTCAAATAAAACTTGAGAAAAAAAAGTCGCTTATTGAAAACCCAAGTCATTTACATAATACTTATATTGAGTTTTTATGCCCGGAATTTAATGGGCGTTTGATTGGTTGGGGGCAAGGTTTGTTAGATAGTGATCAAATAGAATCTATACAAGCCAGTTACCCAATCAACATCTTCAAGAACTTACTCAAAGAGAATCCAGAGCTACCTTTGAATCCCACTAATCATGAACAGTATTTAGAACTTATACGCCGTTATTTTTTATTTTGTGTTAAAGCTGATGAAGATATACCACCTCAGGTGCTAAATACAATTTTTGATTTTATTCATAATGTGATAGGTGATAATCATTCGCACAGTCTTTTTAACTACTATGGGGATTTTAGAACAGATATTTTATTCAAAAATTATCTGAATGCTATTGTAGATATCTTTGATTTAGGATTTTTAATTGATGATATGGGGTTTGGTGATAATTTATGTTCTATAACGTTAAAGAATAATACAAAACATCCAGAAGAAGATTTTGAGCTTATTATCTTGAATATGGAAAAATATTTTTTATTGAGGCAAGCGATCGAATGGTGTGAGATAAAAACGAGAGTTGCGTGGAATGATTTTTTCGTAGAAGTAACTTCGCGTTAAATATATTACTTTCAGTAACAATATAAAATTTAATGGGATGAACTGGATTCAAATTAACTAGAAACGGCTTATTTATACTATAAGTTAGATTGCTCACTCTGGGTTTAATTATAGTTGATTTAGATTAGTTATTCTTTTTAAATTTATATAATGATTAAAACTAAATATGCGATTAAATGATATGCAAATTTCTCAGGTTAGCTTAACTGAAGCCCTCGATTTATTTTATAAAAAGGATGTTTGGATCGACTTAGAAATAGATCCACAATCAGAAAAATTAATATTAGGCGGTTTGGTTGTCGCAGATATTGATCATCAAACTTTTTATGCTCTTAATTTTTCAAGAAATGATCTTAAAATTATCATACAAATTTTAGGTCAAGCTAAACATGTGTGTGGACATAATATTTTAGCATTTGATCTAAAATGGTTAAATGAACACACTCCTTATCATCTTTCAATTGATGATATTTGCAAATCTAAAGCTTTGGATACTTTACTATTAACTAATTTAATTTTTCCCCATCAACCTAGTCATTCTTTATTAAAACTTTATAAAGTCAAAACTACGATAAATGATCCTATCTATGACTGTATAGAAAGCTATCATTACTATCAAAGAGTTTGCAGAACATATCACGAAGGTATACATCCACAATTGGTTGAATGGATTGAAAAAAAACTCCCTTTCTCTAATATCTTTCCGAACCCCCATGTTAATCAGAAAGCTTTAGATTATTGTGCATTGATTCCTCAAGGACAGAATAAAAAGTTTATTGACTGGATGAATGCATTACCTAATCAATCTATAGATAATTTAGGTGCAATTGTCTTTGCTCATTGGCTATTGCATTTAGAAGAGCCCACTTGCCGTCGTCCCACTTGGCTGCAAGATATCTCTGATTTTGGAGAAAGATTTACTCAGGCTGAAAAAGTATTTTGGAACAATCAACAATTTAGTGATATTGATTTTGATCAAGAGAGTAAAGACTTTTTTGGGTTTGAACTCAGGGTCGGGCAAAAGAAAATTGTCCATCAACTAGCTCAAGCTCGTAGTATTCCTATGGGATTATTGCCAACGGGTGGTGGTAAAAGTTTAACATTTCAACTTCCTGCATTAATCCTAAGCAAGTATCGTCGCGAACTCACCGTGATTATTTCTCCCTTAAAAGCTCTTATGGAGGATCAAGTAATAGGATTAGGCCATACGGGCCATTGGGGAAATCGAGCTGCATGTTTAATCTCAGGTCAAACGGAAGAAGAACAAGCAAAAATTTTAGAAGGGATTTGGTCTGGCACAATTGACTTACTTTACATCAGTCCAGAGCGCTTACGAACACATAGTATACAAACGTTACTATCTAGAAGACGCCCAGCTTTATGGGTTGTAGATGAAGCGCATACTATTATTCAATGGGGGAATGATTTTAGGCCAGATTTTTTACGTATCGGACGGCTAATTGCACAATGTTATCGTGATGAAAATGCAACGGCGCCACAACTTATGTTGGTAACTGCCACAGCAGCACAACGTGTGATTGAAGGAATTGATAGAGAAATTGTTCAACCACTTCATGACTTGATAGGTTTGCCTCTTGAAACAGTGATGGTTGAAACAACACAAAATGTATGGCGCGATAATATAAAAGCTGAATTTATTCAAATTGAGCGCTCGCAAAGACTTCCTGAAATTCGTAAGGTACTTTCACAAATATTCCCTGACAGAAATTCACTTGAGCAGCCAAATTTAGAAACACTCACAGATGATCATCCTGTTGTTCTTATTTATGTGCGTAGTCGAAGTAAAACTGAAGAGTTTGCACAAGAGTTACGTCAACAGGGTTTTATTGCCCAAGCTTATCATGCTGGTATGTCTTCTAATGATAAGCAACGTATTCTAGAACAATTCAAAATGCATCAGCTGGATGTGGTTATTTGTACCAATGCATTTGGCATGGGGATTGATAGGGCTAACATTCATACGGTCATTCATTACTCACCACCACATAATTTAGAATCATATTTACAAGAAATTGGTCGTGCCGCACGTAAAACAGGTGAAGAAGGGCATGCAATTCTGTACTGGAGCCAAATTGATTTAGATCACCTGGTACAGCAGAATATTGATAGTCAAATTGGTGGTCATAAAGTCCTTCTAGAATGCTGGCAACAAGTTATTGCTAATGTCCTTAAACGTGAAAAAGCTTCAGATAGATGGTTCACTGCACAAGAATTACAAACATTTTTATCGTTTGAAGGCGAAGAGCTAGTCACTCAGATTCGTGTCATCCTATTAGCACTAGAAAAATATAATCTTTTAGTTGAAAAGGAACAGTTACCAGCTCTTCTTAGTTTGAAATTAATAGATGCTCCAGCATCCACTGAAGGTCAAGCAGCAGAGCTATATAGACGTTTATTACCTTTAACCCAACAAAAAGAGAGTCAACTTTATTTACCTGAAGTCTCCGTAGCGCTAGGGCTGAATGTTAAAAGCTTGCTTCGTGGTATTCGACAATTGGTAAAACTTGGTTGTGCACGTTGGTCATGTGAGGTACGCATTCGACTGTCAAAAAGACATGCTCTTCTACAACGTCAATTGAAGCAAAAACGTGATGCTTTAATTGCATTAGAAGATTGTTGGAGTATGTATGAACCAGAAGAAGTCGAGCGTATTGATTTGAGAGCTTTAGACCAATGGTTTGTGCAACATAACAAACAGATTAAATCACGCGAAATTTTTCATATCTTTAAGTATTTTAAAATTTTAAAAATTAAAGAAAATAAATATAGTTTAAGAGTGTCGCCCATTAATTTAGAACTAAGTCATTGGCGTGATTGGATACAAGCAGCTAAAAAGCAAATGGATGAACTTGCCGAAAGTCTTGATCTAGTATTTAACTATACTGAAGATACTGCGAGTCAAACAAATCCTGTCACACAATTATTAAAAATAGAAGTATTAGTTGATAGAGAGGGTATTTGTCCAGAACAGTTCTTACAGAACTTAGAATATATGCAGTCTTTCGGTTGGCTCAATGTAAGTCGCTTAGATGATGAAGCGCAAAAAATATTCTTTATTGATCGGCCAGTTGGTGAACATGCACGTAAGCGCTTTCACTCATCCAAAGATGCTTATCAATACTTAGAGAAACACTATCAAGATCGTAATCGTCGCCTGCATATCTTAAATCATTGGCTAAGCTGTGATTTAGAAGTGAAAAAACATTTAGTTGAAGATTATTTTAACTTAGATATTGAAGATTTATGCGAAAAATACCTTTTGGATCCAAACCTTTCTAAACAAGCACATTTAGAGAATTACGAACAAAAGATTTTTCCAGAATTTTTAAGCCCTATGCAAAGAGAAATTATTTCTGATGACCAACGGAGAGCAATGTTAATAATTGCAGGGCCAGGATCTGGTAAAACTACGATTATTGTGCATCGTGTAGCCAACTTAATCATGTGTTGTAATATTCCTGCAGAAAAGATCCTGATCTTGGCTTATAACCGTCAAGCTGTATTTGAAGTAAGGCAGCGTTTGATTCAACTCATTGGATATGAATATGCTGCTCAGGTAAATATTTTTACCTTCCATGGTTTAGCTCGCCATTTAACTAATATTAGTGAAAATCAAGCTCCTCCTCATAGAGATAATAATTATAAATACCAATGGCTCTTAAAACAGGCTGTTGAGTATTTACAAGATAATCCTCAATTTTTTCAATATATTTTAGTGGATGAGTTTCAGGATATTGATGATGTTCAATATAGTATCATTTCACATCTAGCAGGACTAAAAGTAGAAAGCGATGAAGAGGAAGAAAATGACATTACCCAACGTGGTTACTTGGTTGCTGTAGGCGATGATGATCAAAATCTATATGGTTTTAGAGGAGCGAATATTCAATATATCCGAAACTTCCAGAAAGACTTTCAAATAGCAGAAGAAGATATTTTTTATTTAATTGATAACTTTCGGAGTCCTAAAGATATTGTCGAATTAGCTAATACTTATATTCAAAATATGTTGCCAGCTCACGAGCGCTTAAAGACAGATGGATATGCAATTCGTCCAGTTGCTAAAGAGGGACGTCAAGAAAATGGTAATTTGCAGCTAGTTTTATCTAACCAATTTATGAATATTGATAGTATTCAGTGGATGATAAATGATATCCAATCTAAACAAGAGGCCTCACAATGTGACTGGTCAAGTTTTGCGATACTAGCTCGAGAATGGAGTGAGTTGCTTTTAATTCAACATTTTCTTATTCAAAGTAAATTAAAATTTCACCTACTTAATCAACAAAGTGATTTGGATTTTAATGAGAGTTTGTTAATTAAGACATTTATTCAGGATTTACAGCGTCGGCCTGCTCTAGATATTATTGAAGGTAATCCGAAAGATTTTGCAGTCCAATGGGTTGAAAACCAAAATTTTTCTCAAAAGGATCTTGGTTTTAAGCGTCTTATACAGCGTTTATCTGTTGATGAAAATGACTTAACTTGTCAGCAATTATTGGATTTGTTACTGATTAGGCCAGATTCAGGCATAAAAAAAATGATTGTTTTATCAACATATCATTCATCAAAAGGCTGTGAATATGAACATGTCTATATTTTTGATCAGAAGCGTCAATTTAAGAGAATAGATGATACAAGTAGTATCCGAGCAATGTACGTTGCACTCACTCGAGCCAAACAAAGTCTTACGTTGATACAGCCACAAGAGATAGCAATGAGTGTAAATAATATGTTGGCGTCTTATTTACAACAGCATTCTGCTACGATTAGTCCATCACGTGTACCTCTGATTAATGAGATTACCTATTATGAGCAAATCGGTTTGGCGGATATTTATTTGTCCTATCCAGAAATTATTACAGAGAAAGGCCGCAACAATATCCAAAAATTAGCTTACGATAATGACATTTGTATCAACCAAGATTTCTCTGTTGAAATAAAATACTATAATGAAAAGCCAAGTATTGTCTTAAAAAGTAAAACATATGGTCTTATTGGAAAACTGTCCAGTAACTGCATTACTCGACTAAAAAAGCAAAATCTAGACAGCATGCAATTAGAATGTGTTAGCTTTTGTATTATGGAGTATTATCAAGCTGATCGTTCTTTCTATGAAAAGGCTGGTTATTTTGGCCTAGAAAATAGTCACAATATTGTGATTCCTTTTTTAAGAATCACACAGCAACTATCTTAATAAAATGGATTGCTAGAGCTTCTTTGATAAAGAAATTTATAGGCTGTGAAATTGAAGCAAAATATTGATTTTTAAATATATATTTTATTTTTATTAATTATTTTAGTTTTATTTATTTGGTTAGTGTGACTTTTACTAAATAGTTATTAATAATCCATTGTTTTTACAATGGATTGTTTTTTTCTATTTTTGTTCTACATAAAAAAATTATATTGAATTAGTAAAATTAAGAATAATTTAGATCTATTTGGCAACTATACCTTTTGAGTTTCTTTTCAATATCTTCAGAATAGATGAACTCATTAGAGTATTCTAGATCTGAGCTTTTGGTCATTCATGTTTATTCTTTGTTCATTTATCTGAGTCATCTTTATTTTGTTCTTAATGTATTTTCATCTGATGGGTAGGTGTCCTGATTCAATTGCTCAGTTACATTTTTAGTTACTAAAAGATTAGTGGCTATTCAGCCTTTAGTTTCTTGTGATGAATCAAAGCAAATGGTGACTTGGGTTAGACCCTCTTTTGAGAATGGGAGATTACGTCGGCGTGCTCATTTCAGGGTTTTACCTAGTCAAAATAACTATAATCCCAAAGAACATTTTGATGATCAAGAAGATCATCGTTGGTGTACAACGAAAGAGAGCACTGAGCATCGTCTCGCAAAAGAATTGGTTGCTGCTGAACTTTCTAGGAGGCTCAGTTACGGCTTAGGAATGCCATGGATATTTAAGTTAAGGATAAAGATGTATCTGATTTTCCTATTCAAGGGAATCTGTTGCTTGTTGCTGATAGAGTAGTTATAGAGTATCCATTGAAAACTCCTTTTGGTAGTCAATTTCGACTTGATATCGCAGTGCTTGGTTCCCCAGTTCATTCCGAAGAGATGGTGCTTGGTGGTGTAGAGATTGAATTAGGCCATGCTTTTGATGGTCGTAAAGCTTTGATTGGAAAATCATTAGGTTTTCCTCTTATATCAATTGATATTACTGAGATGACTATTGCTGAGTTTACCCCTGAATGGGCAAGCCGAGTTTTGACTGAAACTACATTTAATCATGAAGAACACCGTAGAAAGACATATATATATCTTCACGATTTATTGTATCCACTTTACGTACAGATACCATTATTTATTGATAAAGAGAAACGACATCAATTTTTGATATTTGCTGATAATCCTACATTAGATAAACTGAATAGTTGGATGAGGAAGCTCGCCCAAAAATTAAATTATCATAATGGAGAGGTAGCAGTTTCGATAGTTAATGCAAAAAATGAGCAGTCACACAAAATGTTGGAACGGGCTGGGCAAGTAGCTGGACCAGATTGGGATGAATTTAATAATCAACGGTGTTTAAGATTGACTATTCCAAGGCCAATGGACTCAAACGATCTAAAAAACCATCGATTCCATATGACAATGGCTCGGCTATTGTTGTCACATTCAGATTCTTTGGTTGGTTATAAATACTGCAATGGTATTGATAATGACCGCCCAGACGATGATATTTGGATTGCAAGACGTCGGAGTGCTGATTTAAAAATAATTGAAGAATATCGTGTATTACCAAAACGCTTAGCAGAACCAATAAATAGACTAATAGCAGTAGTTTCCTCTATACAGGATAATTGATTTTAAAAGCATTGTTATTTGGACTGCTCCCCGTATTCGTACTTTGTTGGTAGCGCAACTTTGTTATTATGGTGCAGCATTAGGTGATTTACTTTCATATCGGCCACTGTAAGTAATCTTACGAGATAAAAGAACCATCTAAAGCTATCGCATTCCGATTTACTAAGTGGATTCATTTTTATCTGATGGTGTGAATTTGCAAAAGTCACTATTTTAGTCAAACAAATTGATGAAAAAAGTAAGGTAAGAGATTTTGGATCATGCGGCAGGGCAGGGTTATGATAATGCCAGTTTTGAAGTGGGAGATGAAGAGTGTTTGGATATTACTCAGGAGTTTTGCACTGATGAAGCTAAACTTGCGCAGAGTTAACAGACTAATAAATTGAATCATGTTCAGGATATTCAAAAAGGATTTCGGCAGTCAGTTCAGGCCTTGTTGGTTAAAAACTCTTAGAGAACCTTGCGAAAGTAGGGATTTTTTATGTATTTTGATAGACTTATTTATATTGATGGGTATTTAAATGGAAAATTGGAAAGGTGGTTTTTTATATCGATATAGAAAATGGGATGAATTTACAAAGAAAATCCTTACAGAAGGAGAACTCTTTTTTGCGCCGTTCCATTCTTTAAATGATCCTAATGAGGGTAAAAAGTATACGCGTGAATTGTTGAAAGATATTTTAACTAAAGAAATTATACCTAAAGCGGATTCTTCAGGAATGAAAAAATATGTAGAAGAACAAATAAAACAAAGTGAGAAAAATCCAAATGTACTTAATAGGTATTTTAAGGAAATTAATCATGGAATAGGTGAAATGGGTATAGTTTGTTTTACAACAAAACCTGATAACAATCCTATGTGGCATTTTTATGCTGATGAAAATAGAGGAATTTGTATTGAGTTTTACTTTCCTGAATCATATTCACCTCAATACAAACACTTATGTCCTTGTCCAGTCAGTTATTCTCCTTTAGATCAATCATTCGAGAATCTTTCTGAAATAATTGTTTTTAATAAAGATTCTGATTGGTCTTATGAAGATGAAGTTAGATTAATTGAAAGGAATTTAAAAGATACTACATCAAGGATCAAAAAATATCCGATTAATAAAATGCTATGTTCGGTGATTGCTGGGCATAGGATGCCAACAGAAGAATTTGATAAGCTAAAAAAAATTATCAAAAAAATTAATAAAGATTATGGATTAAAAATAACAGTTCACAAACGAGTTGATAGAAAATATGGAGTGATTGGTATTGAATCTGATTCCAAATGGAAAAATAGACATCGAGGTCTAAAATTCATCAATGCAGAAAAACTAGATAAATGAGCCTGTAAATTAAATTGTATAATTGCCTGAATTTTCCATGTTCTTATTCACATCGGAGTCAGGCATTATTTTGAACGAATAAAAACTAAATGACCTTGCATCAGAATTTGCTAAGGAATCAAAAAAAGACGATCTCAATCAACTCACCCGATTGTTAACCAAACTCACTGTTAAAATGGCGAGCATCTCAAACATCTGTTTCACAATTTTCTAATAACTTTGTTTTAAACGCAGATGGTTCAAAAGTTTCCCAAAGTTCATATCTCATGATCTCTTCCAATATTGAGGGAAAAGTTGTTAGTAATTTTTTATAATCAAAGCTTTTAATAATATTATACTTGCTTGGTTTTATTAGGTTTTCATCATCATACGGGACTTGTATTTTTAAATATGAACAGTACTGATCTTATTAGAGATATTTTATTTAAGTTAGGCAACTGGACCTGCCCCATTAATCTTATCATTGAATAATATTTTGATAGCAGAACTTTACCCAATCTGCCATTAATGCTTTACGTTTTTCGAGATAAGCTCCACGTAAATATGCAGCCTCTACTTCATCAGGCAGTTTATGCGCAAGCACATGCTCACATACTTCACGAGGGTAATCTGTTTTGTCAGCTGACCAATCACGGAAAGTAGATCGAAAACCATGCGTAGTAATTACTCGGTTTTGTTTGGGATCAATATAGCCTAAGCAGTTTTCTTTAAGTTTTTGTTCGTGCATACGCTTAATCAAAGCTTTTAGTGACATGCCACTGCCTCGAGGCGCACGTAAAATATAGCTTAGTAAGGATTGTTCGACGACATGAATCTTTAAAGGGGATTAGAAGAGAAAAATAATTTGGTGTTTGAGATGTTTTCTATTTTTGTGTCCAATGCTTCACTGTAGACAGCTCTGTATAGACAAATTGTCCACATTTTTAGTAGAATTCATCAAAGTCTAAAATTAAATAGCAAACTATGTCTAATAATATTTATGCAGCTTCCGTAAGCGACTATATCTTTAGAGGTGAAAATGCAGCAGTAGATTTATGATAAGAATGAGATGCGTATGGATCTGGAAGGGTCTCGTTATGTCACCAAACAAGTGATTGTGCGAAAAACGATTGCTGAACTACCAGATGTATATAACGCGCGAAATAAATAATTGAACATTTTTTGAATTTTAATTGATTGAAATTAAAAATTAGAACATATTAAGGTTAAGCTTATGTCATTTATAGACAGTAAAAATCAGACCACAGGGTCAAATACACAGCAACAACCAGCCGCTAAAGAGACCAACCCAGCGGTAGAGTTGGCGGTATTTAATTTGGCCAGCCTGACGCATACAGAAGACCATAAGTTTATCGCGCATCAAATCCAAAACTATTTACAGGCTTGCGGAAATATCAGCCTAGAACAGATTAAAGCAAGCGCCAATGTACCAACAGTCGCCAATATCTTTGCATTATCCGGGAGTGTATTGGATTTAATTCTATTTGCTACAGAACCCAAACAAGCTGAGGCAGGCGTACAACAATCGGCATTGTTAAGCATGAACTTAATCGGTTTACTTTTACAACCGAATACAGAAGCACATGTGCGTATGGCTTTACGTCCAATGCTGGGTTTAATGGCCGAATGTTTATACCCAGCCAATGGCAAAATCAAAGAAGCTGATTTACGTCGTATGCAGCTACACTTAAATGCGCAGATGGCGGGCGATTTAGAGAAATTTCTACAAGAAACACAAGGTAAATTATCAGGTTTATTGTCGAGTGCTACGACATTAGGGACTTCAATTCTCCAAGCTTTTAGTAGCAGTGCTGTAGCTGGATTACCCAGCGTTGCTGCAGCGGGAGCCACAGCTGAAAAACGTGATCCCAGCAAACAGTTTAGCAACTGGGCACAGCCATTGATTGATTTGTTGGGTACACCTGCACAAGCTGATATGACCGCAAAGATGACCCCGAATATCGCAACACGATTAACAGAAGAAGTGCTTAAGGCGACACCACAACTTGCTACCGTGATTCAACAACAAAGCAATGCAGGAACTCAATATAGCCTTGCTTGGTTGATTCAAGAAACCCTAAAAGCCATCCAAACTCAAGGTAAAAAAGCCACAGCCAGTGTGCCGTTAAACCAAACAGGCGAACATGAGCAGCATATCAATGGTGATATTTTAGAGTTTGTCACCTTACAACCTGATGCACTAAATAATCCACCTTGTCCAGGTACGGATACACAAACAGGTCATAGTATCAGCTATTCAATTGGTGCTGAACGAATTAATCATTCAGACTTTTACTTACCTAAAGTTGATTTTGCCTTTAGTCGTCAATATAACTCTCAAATGAATGAGTTTGACCACAGTATGATTGGGGCACGTTGGATGATGCCATTTTCCAATATAATTATCCAAAACTCCCGCGGTTATTTATTTATTGATGGTAAAGGTAGAAAACATCAACTCCCAACTTCGATTCTGTATGCAACGTATCAGGTACCCTTTGAAGGTTTCACTGTAGCACCACATGACGATGGAGATTTATTGCTGAATTTTGGTTTAGACTGGAATTTCCATTTTCATAGTTTTAATGCTGGAAAACATTATCACCTCGTTCAACAATTTAATGATCAGACTGATGAAAAAGTAGTACTGACCTATTTATTATTTGAACAATTTGCCTATTTACAGGCGATTGATTTTCAATTGAAACGCGCTAAACATTTAGTCAAATTTGCTTTTAATGAACAAGCCAAAGTCATTGCCGCATTTGTCGATGAACAAGCGGAAGCATTGGCACGTTATGAATACGATCAACAAGGCAATCTGATCAAAGCCATTGATCAAAATGGACATACACGCAGTTATGAATATAACCATGCCCATCAATTGACACGTTATACAGATCGTACTGGACGTGGGCAAAATATTCGATATGACTCTACCGCACCCAAAGCCAAGGCGATTGAGGAATGGGCAGATAATGGCAGTTTTAAAACCCGTTTAGAATGGCATCCACGTTTGCGTCAAGTGGCGGTTTATGATGCTTATGATGTTCCGACCTATTATTATTTTGATTTAGATGGTTTTACCTATCGTACCCGTTTAGCCGATGGTCGTGAAAAGTGGATATCTCGAGATAGTCAAAAACGGATTACGCGTCAAATTGATTTTGCAGGCTTAGAAACAGAGCAAGTCTATAATGATCAAGATCAATTGGTTAAAATTGTACAACCAAATGGTGGCATTATCCTATTTGCCTACGATAAAGCAGGGGACTTAACTGAAATCAAAGATCCTGAAGGTCATATTTGGAAAACTGAATATGATCAGGATGGTAATATCAGCAAAGAAATTAATCCTTTAGGGCAAACCACCCAGTATAAATATAATAATGACAATCAATTGGTTGAAGTAGTTGATGCCAAAGGCGGCTCAAAGAAAATTCAATATAATGATCTTGGGCAGATGGTGTGGTATACCGACTGTTCCGGGAAAATTAGTGCTTGGGAATATGATGAGCTGGGAATAATGCAGTCTCAAGAATTTGAAAATAAGAAGAAAATTCAATATATCTACAGTAGTCAGGCCAAAGACAAAGGACAACTTCAAGCTGTTATTTATCCTGATGGATTAAAAGAACAATTTGAACATGATGAAGAAGGGCGTTTACTTAAGCATACTGATAGCAAAGGCTTAATCACCCAATATAAATACAATCAAGTCGGGCTATTAGCAACGGGTCGATGCCAATAGACACCAAATCGGCTACCAGTGGGATAAACAAGGTCGAATTCAAAAACTAAGCAATCAAAACCATGCCGAATATCTATTTGACTATAATCGTTTTGGGCAATTGGTGCGTGAACAAGCTTTTGATGGTGAAGAAAAGCACTTTACATATCATGACAATGGATTTTTATTTCAAATTCGCCAACCAAATATTCTGACTCAATTCGGCTATCATACGGATGGTTTGATCGCGTCAAAGACTTATACCCATTTGCAGACTCGGCATAGCCAAGTTGAAGAATTTGAATACAACTTAAATAACCAACTCAGCAAAGCGACCAATACAGAAAGCCAAATTGATTTTTATCGCAATCAACTCGGACAGTTGGTACGTGAGCATCAACACTATAAAGTACCGAATCTAACCCCACTCACAGCAGTATTACGTTATGAATACGATGAATTGGGGAATTTGACTCAAACCATTCGTCCTGATGGACAAGTACAAGCCAATCTAAGTTATGGATCAGGGCATATTTATGGTATTGCCTTTAACCAACAAGATATGGTGGCATTCCAACGTGATGATTTACATCGTGAAACCACACGACTGCTGGCCAATGGGTTAGTGCAAACTAAGAATTATAATGATGTGGGCTTACTCAGCTCACAAATCATTCGCCCTGAACAAGAAACAACGGACAGGGTACAATTTCAAGCAGAACGTCATTATCACTATGATAACAACTATTTGCTGACTCAAGTCGATGATAGTCGTCTAGGCAAATTAAATTACCAATATGATCCAATCGGACGTTTAATCAAAAGCCAAAACCCATATAAGACTGAAAGCTTTAGTTTTGATCCTGCAGGGAACTTGATTGATCCGATTGCCACTCAAGCTGCGCAAGTAAAAAATAACTTGATTAGCCAGTATCAAGGCAAACATTATAAATATGATGCACAGGGCAATGTGATTGAAACCACTCAAGCAGGTCAGACCTTAAAACTCACTTGGGATAACTTAAATCGTCTGATTCAAAGTGACAACAATGGTCAAATTACAGACTATGGTTATGATGTATTTGGCAGACGATTATTTAAGAATAACCAAACAGACCACAGCCTAACCTTATTTGGTTGGGAAGGTGATCAGATGGTTTGGGAATCAGTGAAATCACCAAAAGTGCAAACTGATTATACCAAACACTATGTCTATGAGTCAGATAGCTTTGTACCGCTATTACAAACAGGTTATACAGGCTTTATCAAACTAATTGAAACACCTGACTATCGTCAATTCCAAAACGGACCTTATTCGATTTATAAAGATCCAGTATGGAAAACTGAAACCAGAAAGAACAAAGCTGAATTAGAACGTGTTGCCTTTTATCACTGTGATCAAGTGGGTACACCACAAACTTTAAGTAATGAATTAGGGGAGTGTGTTTGGGAAATCAAACAGGATACATGGGGCACTGCTTTAGAAATTAATATAACAAACCAAGACAATCCATTGGAACAAAGTAATATTCGTTTTCAGGGTCAATATTACGATAAAGAAACAGGCTTACACTATAACCGTTATCGTTATTACGAACCGTATAGTGCAAGATATATGAGTAAAGACCCCATAGATTTATACGCAGGATTGAATCACTACAGTTATGTAATTAATCCAACTTTGTGGGTAGATGCTTTAGGATTGCAAGTAACCTATGGTGGAGAATTTATCGGTTTAAGTCGTCAAGCTTCAGCAAATTTAGAATACGAAGCTTATCGAAATTATGACTGTTGGATGAAAACAGGTGATATTTGTCGGTTGCAAGGTCCTCCGTTATTCGATTATGTTTATTGTTCGGGAGGGGTAGGCCCCTTTGCTTACGCAGAGATTACTAACCTACATAATGGTAAGGTATTTCAAGTAGGTGCATCATCAAGGCCAGATGTAAAAGGTGCTAAAGCGATAGGTAAGAATGCTGTGATGGTACTTGATGGAACTAAAAAACTAGGTGCTTCTGATCTTACAAAATTAAAAGGTAAGTTTTCGGCTAGTTGTATGGCAGGCTATATTTTTAATAAACCAGAAGGTAGAGGGGACGATCAAAGTACAGATAGTTTCCTTTCAGGACTAGCAGGAAGTGCGAGTGGTGGTATATGGGGAGTCCGTGCAGGTTTAGTATTACCTATTGATACAAGTTCTACATCGGTTAGTGAAAAAGTTAAAGCTTATTTTACCTCTAAAACGATGAAAGGTTTTGAAATTGGGGTTGGTACACCAGGAGCTGATTTTAATGTTGGATATGGTGTTGAAGCTCAAGGTCGTTCACTTACAGAGAAAATTAGGGATTAAATATGAAATTTAGCAGTTTAAGTTTTTTAATATGTTTTATGATCACTTTAATGGGATGCAATAGTAATAAGATTTATGATGAACCATCAGATAAATACCCGTTTGATAAAAAAATGAAAACTGTTTTAGGTGAAAAATTAGAAGTTGTTAATTCATTGAATAGAGCAGAAGTTCAGTTAGCGTATGTCGAGTTACCTGCAAACTCTATAAAAACTAAGAAAATAATAGACTTATTGGAAAAAGATGGCTGGATACTTAAAGGGCGAGGAATAAGTGTCGATACATATTGTTTAGGTTCAAAAAATAGCATCAATATAGCTAGTCCAATATCATTTAATGCGACAGATTTTAAAGGAAATAAGGTTAGAGTTACAAAAACGGATGTAGACATAATTTCTTTTAGTTATAACAAATGGGGAGAAGAACTTTGTGAATAATTATTTTCAGTCTAAATTTATATATTTTTTTTAAAGAATGAATTAAAAAATGCTTCTGCCACTTACGGCAGAAGTATTACTTTTATTGTGTATTTGTTTTCACAAAATTCTGCCCAATCAGCCATTAGACTCTTACGCTTATTCCAAATAAGCTCCACGTAAATAAGCTACTTCAACTTCATCAGGCAGTTTATGTGCATGGACATGTTCACAGACTTTGCGAGGGTAGTCAGTTTGGTCTGCAGACCAGTCACGAAATGTTGATCTAAAACCATGTGTAGTAATCACTCGATTTTGCATAGGATCAATATAGCCTAAGCCATTTTCTTTTAGCTTCTGTTCAGGCATACGCTTAATCAAAGCAGTTAAGGACATGTCTGAAAGCATGCCATTAGTACGAGGCGCAGGGAAAATATAGCCTTGTGATTGTGTATAAGTCTGAATAGATTTCAATAACTCAATTGCTAGTTCTGAAAGTGGAACACGATGTTCTTTGTTTGCTTTCATCCGTTCTTTCGGAATAATCCAAACTCCAGATTCAAAGTCTCGATTTATTACTAAGTTGCTTCAAGATTTTATTTGAATGGAAAAATTTTAGTGAAATACTTTTTTTCTTATAAATTTTAATGACCATCTTAATTAATTTATTTTTTATCTCTTAGAATAAATTTTCTTAGCAAAGAAAAATGAGTAAATAAAAGTAAAAATAAAAGTAATGTACTAATAAATGTATCATTCAGGTTGTTAGGAACAAGAATGTACCTAAAAATTAATCCATAAATACAAAGAGTACAAACTAATAAGAGTAAAGATTTTATGAACTTTGGAAAAAATATATTAAGATTTTTCTTTTCTTTATCTAATTTATTAGCAAAAAACCCCCATCCAATTCCGCATGCAACACAGACTATGAAAAATATAGGCAAAGAACCAAATGCAGGAGATTCAAATTCAATCCATCTAAGAATAGACATAAATATTGCCATAGATAAGCCCCAGCCAAGACCTCCATATAAAAAAATCCATTTAAAATTTTTAGACATTCTTTCTACCTGTTTTTTGAATTTTTTTTAAAATTTGTGTATAAGAAATTTAGCATTTCTAGTAGATAGTTCCATTTCTTTAAAAATATCTACTTCGAAATATAATTTGCATATAACAATTAGAAGTAAACCAAATAAAACCAATAAAGAGTCGAGATCTTTACCATAGTTAAAACCATAAACCTGAAAACATAATTGAATAATTAAGAAGAAGCTAAAGAAAATAACCCTTCTTTTTGTAGATTTTCTTTTAGAATTTTCATAAGTCTTAATTGCTCCTAGGAATCATATATTAATATACGTTCCATTTAATGTTGCTAAATATAATGTGATTTTCTATATGAATTATCAATAAGTGAGAAATTTACTACTCACTATATAGAAAAATAAATATTAATTTAACAAAGGTACTAATTGAATTTAAAATAATTGTTATGTTATAACATTTCAAAATATCAATGACAAGAATTTTCCATGAGTAAGAATAGAATAATCTCAATTGCAATTAGTTTGAGCCTGATTAGCCAGTCTATTGTTGCAAATATTGGATCTTTACCTACGATTACAGTGACTGCCACACAACCATCAAGTAGCTTTCCAGGTCAGTTTCAGCCGTCCTATGGTGGTGAAAGAGGAATACCTCCCGGTGTGATTTACTCAACATACTCAACACCTACTTCACTTGGTAAAGTGAGCTCAATTCATGCTGAACTTAAAGATGCTGAAGATATAGAATGTAAAACAACATCTAATCCTATTGAAATTGCTCATGGTGCAAAAATGCAGAAGGAAGTGGACTTTACTACTCCCGGAGAAATGCCATTGGAATTTATTCGTTATTATAATTCTGCTTCTGGGCCTAATGGGCCAGCAAATTTCTCGAATAAAAGATTGATTCAGACAAAATGGCAGCATAATTTCGACTATATGCTGGTAAGAGATGATAAAAATAACTATGTAAGGCTGTTGCCTGATGGAACGAAGGAACGTGTAGATGATGCGAAGTGGGTTTTATATGGATCAGGTATCTATACAGTTTTACTCCCTGATGGTGGTGCAGAGGCATACGATATTGTTGGAAAGCTTTTAAGAAAGTTAAATGCACATCGTGTTGGATGGACAATTACCTATGATGAATACGATTTTGAGCAGATACGAAAAGTAACGCATACAAATGGAAAATCTATAGAAATCCAGTCTAGAGATCCAGTATTTCAGTCAAATATCACACGAGTTACTGATCCAGCAGGAAATCACTACCACTATAATTATGAAAACACTTCAGGAGCTTCCAACCTTATCGGAGTTACCTATCCTGATGGTTCCACACGTAGTTATGATTATGGAGGCCATAGATGGACCTACTTAACTGCAATTTTAGTCAATGGAAAACGGCTTACGAGTTATCTTTATGATGCGCAGAATAGAGCTATTCAAAGTGGTCGTAGTGATGGTACGCAAACTGACAAAGTCAGTTATGGAGAGAATTACTCTATTGTTACTAATGCAGCAGGTGCAGTGAGTAAATATACCTATACAGGAACGGACAAGACTAAGCTGAGCAGTATTGAACGAAGTGGTGTTAGTAACTGTCCAAATGCGAGTGCTCTGACAACATATGATAATAAAGGGTTGATTAATTCTCGTATAGACTGGAATGGCGTGAAAACAGAATATCTACGCGATAGTTCAGGACGAGTCACTCAGGAAATCCGTGGTATTCGGAATGGCGATTATAGTACTGCTTTGATAATTAAATATGCTTGGTCTTATGACACAGAGCTTCCATCCAAAGTAGAATATTTTTCTGGTGTAGGCTCTATCAGTAAGCCTTGGAAAACTGAGAGTTATACATATGATGACAAGAATAACCGTCTGAGAAGCTTCACTGTCTGTGATGCGAACAATTGTCGTAAACAAGAATATAATTATAGCCTCCATAATAATGGAACTCCGAAAACTATTACAATTAGTAGTAATAGGCAGGTTTTTACTTATAACTATGATTCTTTAGGCAATTTGACTCAGTTAAAAAATCCACTAGGACAAACTACAACATACAGTGATTATGATGGACTTGGTAATCCTGGAACAATAATCCAGCCGAATGGTCAGACCACACGATATAGCTATGACAGCCGTAGTAGGGTGATTAATGAAACAATAGAAATCGCACCTATCATATTTACTTCCACAAGTTATAAGTATGGGCCCTTTGGAATTACAGAGGTCAGTTCATCGAATGGTTTGAAAGAAATAACTAGCTACAATGATAATGGAACGATTGCCAGTATTTCTCATAGTAATAATGATCAAGCAGTAAGTCAGCAAACTTACAGTTATTCCAATTTGGGCGTATTACAAAAAGTAGAATATAGGGAGGGTGGGAATATTCGTTATTCATGGATGAATGAACATAATCAATTGGGTTGGATTACAGCTAATCGTGGTAATAATGGTCAGAACATTCGTCAAGAATATGATGCAAAAGGCAATGTTATAAAACAAATAGATTCACTAAATCACATCAAAACTTACAGTTATGATGCATTGGGACGACCTCTTCAGGAAACTCATTCAAATGGCTCAAATATTGTGTATGGTTGGGATGTTTTCGGCAATCTAACGTCTATTACCGATGCTTCAGGGAATAAAACAACATATACATATAATGGTTTTGGACAGGTGCTTACTGAAAACAGTCCGTCAAGGGGATTAACCAGCTATACCTATGACAATGTTGGTAATCTTGCAACGGTAACATATGCAGATAACAAAGTTACTCGTTATAGTTATGATGCCTTGAATCGAAGAACTAAAGCAGTAGGTAGTAACCAGACACTGGCATGGAATTATGATAACTGTACTAATGGTATTGGCCGATTGTGTGCTGTATCAGATGGCACATCTGGTACAGGATATGGTTATACGAAAGATGGAAAAATATCAGTTCAAATTACAAAAATCGAAGGAATAAGCTATCCGACACATTTGAGTTATGACAATAGTGGTCGACTGATTGGTGAAAGCCAAGGCAATAATGATGATTATAAAACGATCTATGAATATGACGGATTAAATCGTGTAAATGCTGTTAAATTCAAAATAGGATCAAATATTCAATCCATTATTAGAAATATTAGTTATGAGCCTTATGGAGGGGTTAAAAACTGGACATATGGAAATGGGCTTGTACGTCAGTCTAGCTATGACACGGATTATCGTTTAATAGGAATCACAACTTCGGGAATTCAAAATTTAACACATAACTATAACGCAAATAATTGGATTACGCTGATTAGTAATAGCGTTGAGACGAGTAAAACATCTTCATTTGAATATGATTCATTAGGGCAGCTGATACGTGCTGCCTCACCGCAGTACACTGAGAGTTGGGGAGTGAATACCAATTCTAATCGGACCAATAGGACTGGCAATACGAATGCTGTATCTGCATATAACATTGGAGCTGGAAATAGATTACTCAATATCACAGGTATAGAGGCTAAAAACTTCTATTATGACGCAGTGGGAAATCAAATCCAAAAATCAGGTTATGGCGGTACACAAGACTACACTTATGATGCATTTAACCGGTTGAAGTCAGTGAAGCTAGGTGGTGTAACCACTACATATGATTATGGAGCATTTAATCTTCGGAGTCGGAAAGTCAGTAGCAATGGCAATATTAACTATGTTTATGCACCAGATGGACGATTATTAGCAGAAAGCCCAATGGGCGCAATTCAGAATGGTGGATTAGGAACTATCTACATTTGGTTGGGTGGGCAGCCAGTGGGATTAATTCGTAATAATCAGGCGTATTACATCCACAATGATCATTTACAACGCCCAGAAGTTATAACCGATTCGAATAAAGCGGTAGTGTGGAAGGCGAATACGAGTAGTTACGATAGTGCTGTAATTCAAAGTAGTATTGGGCCTTTTAACTTGGGGTTTCCTGGGCAGTATTACGATTCAGAAAGTGGTTTGTGGTATAACTGGAATCGCTATTATGACCCAACAACAGGAAGATATACTCAAAGTGATCCAATTGGACTAGCTGGTGGTTTAAATACTTATGCTTATGTCGAAAATAACCCTGTAAATTTTATTGATCCTTATGGATTATGGGCATTAAGTGTAGAAGCATATTATGGATATGGTGCTGGGGCGAGTATTAGTTATAAGGATGGGACCTTGGAAATTCTTGGAAGAGTTGGGGTTGGAGCAGGGATTGGAATAGGACTTGACCCAAGAGGGGGGCCATCACGACACTCTGAAAAGTGTGGCTATGGACCTATAGCTCGAACAAGCCTAAAAGCAGATGTTGGTGTAGGTTTAGGTCCAATTGGAGCCAGTACTGGTATCACAGCTGCGACAGGTAATGGATTTAAACAAAAAACGGGCGGGGGATATGTCGATGTGAATAAACCAAGCTTCAATATTGATCCTACTGTTTCTGGAAATACTCCATGGAAATTTGGAGTTGCTATAGGTGGTTCCTATGGTGCTGATTTCGGGGGATTTTATAATAGGAAGTAATATGAAAAAAATAGTAGCAATAATAGTTTTTATAATCTTATTATCGATTGTAACAACTTTTGTCCAGAATAAGATTCATGGAAAAAAAAATGAACAATATATTGAAACTGTTTTTCAAAAAGATAATCAGTTACAACGTAAATTTGGTCATATTCAGAAATATAAAATTTGGAAAGTAGGTAGATATTTTGGTGCTCCGGAAGGTCCAGATTATGATTTCTATACGATTCATTTAACAGGTGATAAATACTCAGGGGTAATAATTTTGGATTTATACAAAGATAAAAATGGAGAGATAGAAAAATATAAACTAAGTATAGAGGAGTAGAATACTAGATTTAATAAAATGCTCTTCGATTAAACTTAGCTTAATTGCTAGAAATGTTAGTCCATTTAAGTTTAGGAAAATGCAAAAATTATGATGTGTTAGATAAAGTAAATACCCTTTTGAATACGTTAGTCTTTACTAACACAAACTATATCAGACAGTTACCTATTGAAATTTGTGTCTGTAAGCTTAAATTTATGCTAGATTCTTTCAACTTAAATTTGTTTTCCATCTAGTCTATAAATTATTTTGTGTGAGTCTTTTAAAGCTGATTATTGGAATGAATTTGAGAACTCTCCAGCTATCAGAGGGCTGGAGGCTTAGTTTTATACAGTTTATGCTCATTTTGAGCTACAAAACTGAGCCCAATCAGCCATTAACGTTTTACGCTTTTCTAAATATGCTCCGCGTAAATAAGCAGCTTCTACTTCATCAGGAAGTTTGTGGGCTAGAACATGCTCACAGACTTCTCTAGGGTAATCCGTCTTATCGGCTGACCAGTCACGAAATGTAGACCGAAAGCCGTGTGTGGTAATTACTCGATTTTGTTTCGGGTCAATATAGCCTAAGCTATTTTCCTTAAGTTTTTGTTCATGCATACGCTTAATCAAAGCAATTAAGGACATGTCTGAAAGCATGCTACCAGTACGAGGTGCAGGGAAAATATAGGTTTGAGATTCAATATCAGTCCGAATTGATTTTAATAATTCAATTGCTTGTTCTGAAAGAGGAACACGATGTTCTTTATCCGCTTTCATACGCTCTTTAGGGATAATCCAAACTTTAGATACAAAATCAATTTCTTGCCAAGTTGCACCAAAGATTTCACCAGAGCGACAAGCCGTTAAAATTGCAAATTCAAGTGCCTTTGGTGAAATACCATCTTTCTGACGTAGATGTTGAACAAATTCTGCTACTTGATCATAAGGTAAGGAAGGATGAGGGCGTGATACTTGTTTTAAATTACCTAATATAGGTTCAAGATTACCTTTCCATTCAGCAGGGTTATCACCTTCAAAATATTCCATGGCTTTGGCATAATCAAAAATAGTTTCAATACGGCCTCGAAGTCGTTTAGCCGTTTCATTTTTCTCAGCCCAAATGGGTTCCAAAACTTTGGCAACATCCACTTTAGTAATTGAACTAATCACACGGTCACCTAAAGTTGGATAAATATAAGTTTCTAATGTAGTGGACCATTGAGCTATATGCTTTTGATTTTTTAATTCACGTGATTTATTGGCAATCACAATTTTGGCACATTCACGGAAAGTACAATCACGGAGCTTTTGAATACGTAAAGCTTGTAGCTTTTCTTGTTTTTGCTGAATAGGATCAATCCCATTTCGGATTTGAGCTTTCATTTCTTGAGCTTTTGTTCTTGCTTCAGCTAGGGATACCTCAGGGTATGAGCCTAAACCAATATCACGGCGACGGACTCGTTGTTTACCATCTTCATCAAAACGTTGACCTACAACCACACGTAAAATCCAAGCACGAGAGTCATTCACAATACGCAGGTGTAAGCCATCAACACCGCCTACAGCGTGCCTGCCATTTCCTTTGATTTTTGCTACACTGAGCGCAGAGAGTTCTTTGGCTTTCTTAGGCATAAGCTTTTTCCTGTCCCACATAATAACCCACATAGAATATTGGAAATGATCGGATTAGGCAAGACGTGGTTGGAGTGTTATTTTATTAAGTTGTTGAAAAATAAATTCATGTTGGATTGGTTTAGACGGTGTGATACAGGTGTTATACGGACACCGCTTCCGCCAAATATCTTAAAGGGAATCAAATGAATAGTTTGATTCCCTTTTTCTTTGGCACAATTTTGGAACTATTCGAAATTGTAGCTGATGACTATTCAAGTCCATTGACGACGCTACGCAACATTTGGCTGCTATTGTATTGATCGCGATCTCAGCGAATAGCGGCATCCAGAGCCGTTCCAAACTGGACAAAATATTTTTCCATAGATTTTAGCTGCAGGCTTATTCATATAAGAATCATATTGCTGAATAAGCCTAGAGATAGGTTTGTGCAACAAAACCGTTTCTAAGCAAAATGCTGCTTTAAAAAGGGTATTACGCATTCTGAATATTGTTCAGGGAAATCTCGGTAAATATAAGTATGTTCTGCATCCGCGAAGATTTTAATTTCTACTTTTGTTACATGGTCGAGCCCTACTTTAAGCCGGTGGCCAAACTCGGGTGGGGTATAAATATCTTTTTCTCCATACATTAATAAGATGGGTGGTTGATATTTTACCTGTGTAGATTTTGCTAACGGATTGAGTTCCTGATTAAGCTTAGGTAGCAGTGTATTTGATACCTTGAGCATTGCATGAGCGACTGGATAATGTTTCCAAAACTCTGGTAATGTCGGAAATGCGCCTTCAAATACTGCAATTTTATATGGGTGTCCATCTTTTGCTAATGAGCATAGTCCCCAAGCTGCACCAAATGACGCACCAATTAAACCTACATTTAATTCGGGTGTTCGCTTTTGAGCATATATCCCTGCATGATATACATCATTGGGATAGTCAAATGAGAATCCTTCACTTTCTCCAAAACCATTAGCATCATAAATAAGTACGTTATAGCCATTTTTTAAAAATAGATCTGCATGTCCGTAACGGAGCCAAAATGCTTTAGCCGCTTTTCCCATTGGATGAGCAAGTACTAAAGTTGCTTTTGCCGCTGGTGCACTTTTCCAATAACCAGCGAGTGTTTGCTGGTCAGTTAAGGGAATAGTGACAGCCTCCCAGTCTTCTTTAGAAATAGCTTGAGGCCAAATCCAAGGTACTTCGAATCTTCCAAAAAATGGCTTTCGTAGAATTTGGTGAGCAATTTTTTTCATTTTGGTTATCCAATATTTTTCAAAGTTTATAATATCTAATAAAGTTCCTTTTTGGAACTTGTATTTCAAAATGTATTACTTATTGATTTTCTTTATGGAAATTGGGTATAGCTCATATTTTAATCATCTTAATGATACATCGGAAAAACATGACGAATACGTTGAAATCAAGAAATGGAATAGATCAATTATCATTTATTTTTTAATTACATATAGAGCTCAATACCCATAATTCGAGTTAATAAGCCAAATTACTGAAAAAAGATCCTGCAACAAAAAATTGTCGTGTTTTAAAGTCCAAGTAGTGTTTCTGGCATATTGTTGTTTTACCTTTATGCAGATTAATAAAGGCAAAATCATCATTTGCGGTGTGAACCAGTAAATTATGTTTTTGTTAGTGCTAGTATCCGAGACTACAACCAGAATATACAATACGACAAGGTTGTAAATTTTCACTTAAACAAAACACTAATGCACCTTTTTTAGCCCCATCCTCTGAAAAATCAAGTAAAATTTTTGATTTTTGACCATCATTAATTGGATCAGCTATAGCAACACAGCGATTAGAATATGTTTTAGATACTTCACATTTTTGTCCGCCATCCTGTTGACACGCTTTTAATGCTTTTGTTTGTGCCTCATCTTTAGATTTAAAATTTCTTGTAAAACCAATTGGACGCCCTTTTAAGCCTTTACTTTTATCTTCTGCAATTGCACCCCATAATGTTTCAATCATAGGGTACAAAGTTGGATTTTGATTCGTATATCCACCACTTCCTCCACCTGGAATAGGTGCGCAACCTTGAGCACCTTGCCCACCTATTGGATAATAGCCTGAAGGACAATTCCCTTCAGCATGTGCATTCTCAATAGTTAAATAAATGATAAGAATAAAGAAAATGGATAAATAAAAAAACTGATTATTTGTCAATATCATTCAATAAACTCCTTTAAAATCATGGCTTAATAATAAGGAAAGCTATGAATTATTTTAAATAAATTCTTTATTCTAAAAACTAGCATTTTTTCAAAAACAAAGGAAATGATTCTTTCAGAATACTATTATATTTTCGCAGTATTCTTTTCACTTGATTCCAAAAATTTTCGATTCCATTAATATGATTTTTCCCATTTGCAAAGCGATTAGAACAATTAATTCTATGATGGCAGAACCCCGCATCATCTAGAGCATTGTAACTACGCTATTGATCAGTATAGACGATGCTATCAGGTGTTATTTTCTTTGCAATTACAGACATTAAGGTACTTGATTTAGTATCTCGAATAACAGCGGTATAGGCCACGCCATTACACTTTAATAATCCAAAAACTATCATTTTATTCGTGGCACCACGACAAGGCTTACCCTTAGAAGTGCAGCCAAAATAGCTTTCATCTAACTTAATCTCACCATCAAATATTTCGAGAGCTTTTATCTCTAAATAATAAGTAATAATTTTACGAATTTTAGTAATGAACAGCGTAGCCGAATTATGATGAATTTCTAATAAATCAGCAGCTGCTCTTGCAGTCAGATCGAGCACGAAAATACTCGAAATTTTAATTGAGTTTTCTTGTTTAATTTACAATTGGTTCGCTTTATTTTCATAGATTAGCACCTTGTTAATCTAGTATAGCTTCTAATTTTTTATACCCAACGAAATTTTAATAGGGAACTAAATTGCCTAAAACTAATTGATTGTATATAAAACAAAGTTGTTGCTCTCCTTATTTAAAGAGAAAAGAAAATATAAAAATAAAAGGTGTAAATATATTTAAAAGATAAATAATTTAATATGATAGGAACGTAAAATCACCCACTATGAATCAAGGTGGCTTAGTAAAGAATTTTGAAGCATTATCAGCCCTCCTTTTTCAAAGGAGGGTGTTTTATGAATTTTTATCCAATAATTTAGCTTAATTAACTGGCAATACTCACTAGTAGATGCTTTCTTATCAGTTCAAGTTCACTACTATGGGGAGTTTAATTTCAAATCATTCAATACGCTGTATTTTACGAGGAGCTGTTTCTTTAATAAAGAAACTGATGACTACACCAATACTTGTACCGACTAAGCTCAAATAAAAAATATTTTGAATACCATAACGTTCTGCGACTATTCCCGATAGGACTGGCGCAATACCTCCACCAAATATTTCTCCAGCACCGACGACTAAGCCGATTGAAGATGCAACTAAACCCGCGGGCGCAGATTCTGCCGCAATCGGTCCAGAAAGAAGTGCAATCAATCCTAAACTGAAAAAGGACAAGATAAATAATAAACTGAATAGACCAAGTAACGAAGGTGCTGCATTTGAGAATAAAAGAATAAAGATGGTTGAGCCAATGAAACTTAAGATTGATGCTGCACGACGGCCAATCCAGTCAGAGAATGATGGGATCAAGAATTGTCCTAAAAAGCCACCAAAACCAATTGCAGATACAATGATTCCCATGTCCTGTACATTCAATTTAAGGTGATTCTCTAGGTAAAGTGGTAACATTGCACTGATGACAAATACACAAGACATTGTGCAAAATAATCCAATCATACTGAGTAAAATATTACGGTTTTTTAATACAGCAATCCAATTCACTTTTTCTTGATTCTGAGTTTGTTTCTCTAAAATAAGTAATTGTCCACCTTGCGTTTGTTCAGGTTCACGTAAAACAAAAAAGAGAAATACTGCAAGAATAAAACCAGGAATAGCCACGACCCAGAAAACTTCACGCCATGAAGGAAGAACAAGCATTAATTGCGTCGCAATAATGGGTCCTAATCCTAAACCAAATAAAGCAAATCCACTCTGTTGTAGTCCTTGTAACATTCCTCTACGTGATGGTTTTGCTGCTACAGCAGTTGCTGCAAAACTGGTCGGACAAAAGGCACCCTCTGAAACACCCATGAGCGCACGTATAAGAATCAAACTAGTTAGCCCCATGGCAGCACCAGAAAAGCCAGATGCGAGTGAGAAAACAACCAAAGAAAGAATGAGGATTTTACGATGACCAATTTTATCTGAAAGCCGACCAGCAAAGATTGCGAAAACACCCCAAGTAACACCTAGAGCACCAAAAATTAAACCGACATCTTGATAGTTTAAAGAAAGATCTTTCATGATGGACGGAAGAAGAGGGGCAATGATCCAGCGATCTAATCCGACTAAACCAAATCCGAGTGTGAGTAAAAGTACGATCTTCCATTCGTAAGACGTGTCCCATTGTTTTTGCATTTTGTATTCCTTGTCATTCGCGAAGTGTTTAACTCGCGATTCCTGCGAGTTGACAAAAAGTATAATTTGCTTTTTTGGACTTTTTTGTTCGATTAGACCGAACAGTCTTGTCGATAAAACGTCCATTGTTATCGACTGTGGTATGACTTAATTTTTAATTGTGTCATGAGGACGATTGAGGAAATAGGATGAATACATATACAACAAAATTCGGAAGTATAGATAATTTCGAAAAAGGTTCAATTGAAATGATTCAAGGCAAACCATCACATTATGTATTTTCTAATGTGTTTGAAGTTGCGAGTCTAGCGGAGCCTTATGAAAAAACGGTTGTAGGGATTAATCAAAAATATGTGATCGAATCAATTCGTGCAGAAGGTACTTCAGAGTGGTTCTGTTGTGCACACGATGAATTTGTCATTTCAATGGATTGTGAGGTTCGTGTTGAATTTTTAAAACTGGAACAAGCAATAGATACTTCAATCGAAGGGACTCAGGCTGCAGGTGATCAACCGAAAGGTAAACCCATGGGTTATGTGGTGCTAAAAAAAGGCCATCAAGCCATTCTGCCTGTCGGCACAGCCTATCGTTTCAATAGTCAAAAGCCAGCAACGCTGATTTTACACACAATTAAAGGACCACTTTCTGTCGAGAAATGGTCAGAAATTTGTTTGAAGTAATAGGAGATTAGGGATGAACTCTGCACAAAATACATTTGCAAGTGAGCAAGTTGAAATCATTGGGAAAAATGAAACTACAGGGTATATCACATTTAAACTTGGCAATTTCATGCTTAGTCGTGATGAGTATTTTGCCAAGATTACATGGACTGCAAAAGGGAGTGAGCACTCACACTTAATGTCTGTCGATGCATTTTTAAGAGCAGTTATGCGTGATGTTGCTTGGGGGTTCTTCTACGGTTGGGTCAACTTCGATCATGTGATTGGAACTCAAAATCACTACGGTAGCGTCGATATGTATGCCGGTACATTTAATGGTGTACTCAATGCTGCTGGTGTGGACTACGTTGAAAATTTTGAAACACCAAAAATCATGGCAACATTTAAAGCCATTTTACATGATTGGGTAAATGCAGATTTTGATCCATTTGCAGCACCGGAAGAAACTGGTAGCGCGTTCGGTCGAAAAAATGGTGAAAATATTGAAGCGATTGATCGTTATCGTATTGCAACCAAGCGCATGCCAGGTATGACAGGAGATTCGCCATTACGTGATGATTTACCAGTCAATCGCCAGTTTGCAGATGTAGATCAAGACGAGCCTTTAGTGCATTGTGAGCCTGGATTTGAAGGCGAACTCAGCGCATTTAATTTGTTTAAATATATGTCTCGTTCAGATGTGACGTGGAATCCGTCAGTGACTTCAGTTTGTAAGGCGAGCTTATTCTGTCCAACCACAGAAGAATATATTTTACCGATTTTCCATGGCAATGACCGTGTGGAATGGTTTATGCAAATTTCTGATGAAATTACATGGGATATTGCTGATAAAAATGATGGAAAACCTTTTGCACGTATTCTCATGAAAGCAGGTGATATCTGTGCAATGCCTGCCAATATTCGTCATCAAGGCTATTCAACTAAACGTTCGATGCTTTTAGTTTGGGAAAATGCAACACCTGATTTACCAGAAAAATATGCATCTGGTGAGTTACCACCTTATCCAGTGTCATTCTAAGCACATGTTCTCGGGCTAAGTTGAACTGTGAAGTAGGTTTAGCCCTATTCAAAAGGTTTTTAAATATGAATACGCAATTACGTGTTGATGGGACAGTTGTACCTGAACAAAAGGTATTGGATCTGATGAAAGTAAATACACAACTTTTTATCAATGGTGAATTTGTTCCTGCCAAAAATGGTGGAACGATTGATGTACTCAATCCAGCAACAGGTGAAGTAATTACCAAAATTGCTGCAGCAGAAGCAGAAGATGTGGATGTTGCAGTGCAAGCCGCACAAAAAGCTTTTCCTGCATGGGCGGAAACACCAGCAGCAGAACGCGGTCGTTTATTATTGAGATTGGCTGATTTGATTGAAGAAAATTCAGAAGAATTGGCTCAGCTTGAATCTTTGGATACTGGGCATCCAATCAAGGATTCACGCCGTTTAGATGTACCGCGTACAGCAGCATGTTTCCGTTATTTTGGTGGTATTGCCGACAAGATTGAAGGCAATGTGATTCCCGTTGAACAAGGTTTTTTAAACTATACCACACGTGAGCCGATTGGCGTGGTTGGTCAAATTGTGCCATGGAACTTCCCACTGATGTTTACCAGTTGGAAACTTGGTCCAGCACTTGCAGCAGGTAATGTTGTGGTGATGAAGCCTTCAGAAATTACACCATTATCCACCCTTAAAATCGCTGAATTGATTAAAAAAGCCGGCTTTCCTGATGGGGTGGTGAATATTGTTCCTGGTTATGGTCATACCGCAGGTCAACGCTTAGCTGATCATCCTGATATTGGAAAAATCTCTTTTACAGGTTCAACACAAACAGGGCGCAGTATTGTCAATGCCTCTTCAGGCAACTTGAAACGTGTACAGCTTGAACTGGGTGGTAAAGGGGCAAATATTGTTTTTGAAGATGCCAATCTTGATGCCGCTGTAAATGGTGCGGCTTGGGCAATTTTCCATAATCAGGGACAAGCATGTATTGCGGGTTCGCGTTTGGTATTACATGAAGAAATTGCAGATCAATTTTTAGAGAAGTTCGTTGCTTTAGCACAATCTATTCGTTTAGGTGATCCTTTAGATCCGAATACAGAAATGGGGCCTTTAACATCAGAATTACATCGTGACAAAGTTTTGGCATACGCCAAAATTGCAGTGGAGCAAGGTGGGAAAATTTTGCTCGGTGGTACTGCGCCGCAAGATGCTCGTTTGAAAAATGGATATTTCGTCATGCCAACTATCGTTGAAGCAAAAGTAGATGATCGTGTTGCGCAAGAAGAAGTTTTCGGTCCTTTTGTTACTGTTATTCGTTTTAAGGATGATGCCGAAGCATTACAAATCGCCAATGGGACTGAATACGGCTTGGGAAGTGGTTTATGGACAAACAATCTACAACGTGCACATTTATTTGCTAAGAAAATCAAAGCTGGCATGTGCTGGATCAATAGCTATAAACGTGTCAATCCAGGTAGCCCATTTGGTGGTGTAGGCAAGTCAGGTTATGGGCGTGAAATGGGCTTTGAGGCGATCCATGACTATACCGAAGTTAAATCGGTATGGGTCAATGTTGATGCCATAATACCGCCGCACTTTCAACGAGGGGAATGAAATGCAAAATTTTCATTATAAAGCACTCCCAATCAATGTTTATTTTGGAAATGCAGAATCGCAAAAGACCAAAAGTATTTTAGTGGACAATGGCTTTTCTTCAGTTCTGGTGATTACAACACCAGAACAAGAAGAAACAGGCTTAATGATGGCAAAGCAGTTGGGTGAATTGGCTGTGGGTGTTTACCCACATGCAGTGATGCATGTTCCAACCGGTGTTGCTGATGAAGCGATTCAGTTTGCAACCAAAAAGAATATTGACTGTTGTTTGGCTTTGGGTGGTGGTTCGACGATTGGACTTGCTAAGGCGATCGCATTAAAAACTGGAATTCCAATTGTCGCTATTCCAACGACTTATGCAGGTAGTGAGATGACCACAGTCTATGGTTTGACTGAAAATAATCTCAAAAAAACAGGCAAAGATATCAAAGTACTTCCTAAAGTCGTGATTTATGACCCTGAATTAAGTCTGACTTTACCTGCTGGTATTTCCGCAAGTTCAGGAATGAATGCAATGGCACATGCGGTTGAGGCACTGTATGCACAGGATAAAAATCCGATTATTAGCATGATGGCAATTGAGTCGATTAAGTCACTTAGTCAGGCTTTGCCAAAAATTGTGAAAAACTCACAAGATATCGAAGCGCGTAAGCAAGCCACTTATGGTGCTTGGCTTGCTGGGATTTGTTTGGGTTCAGTTGGCATGGCAATTCATCACAAACTTTGTCATACCTTGGGTGGAACTTATAATCTACCCCATGCACAGGCACATGCTATTACTTTGGCATATTCAGCACATTATAACCGCAATGCAGATATCCAAGCCATGGATCAACTTGCTCAGGCACTCGGTGGGCAAAGTCATGAACAAGTTGGACAACTGATTTATAAACTTAATCAACAACTGGGTATTCCATTGGCTTTAAAAGATATTGGGTTACCAGAAGACGGTCCAAGCGAAGTGGCTCGCATTACCTGTGAAAGTCCATATTACAATCCGAGAAGTTATGAAAGAGATGAATTGGAAACACTTCTTCAACGGGCTTATCTCGGTTTAGAGCCGAGATAATTTGCTTGATCAAAATGGAGTTTTGATATGCATGACGTCACGATGAGTGCAATAAATAGTTTTGAACAGATTCAAAATCCACGTTCTAAAATGTTAATCCAAAAATTAGTTAAAGCGATTCATCAATATATCAATGAGGTGGAATTAACCCAATCAGAGTGGGAAGTGGCAATAGATTTCTTGACGCGAACAGGGCAACTTTGTCATGACCAGCGTCAAGAATATATTTTACTTTCAGATGTACTTGGCGTATCTATGTTGGTGGATGAAATTAACCATAGCAAAAATCTAGCACAAACACCGAGTACTGTTTTTGGTCCATTTTTTATTGCCAATATGCCGATCCGCAACTATGCAGAAAGTATTAGTGAGGAAAATATTGGTGATGAAATTCCCCTGCTGGTTAAAGGGAAAATTTTAAATCAGCAGGGTGAAGCAATCGTGGGTGCCAAAATAGAAGTATGGCAAACAGCAGAAAATGGCATGTATTCGGGGCAAGATCCTCTGCAAGCAATCTCCAACTTACGTGGTGCATTTATCAGTCAGATGCAGGGTGAATATGCATTTAAATCTATTTTACCAGTCAGTTATCAGATTCCTTCTGATGGAACAGTAGGTGAACTTTTAAATTATTCCAAACGTCATTTTTGGCGGCCTGCACATATTCATTTCATGATCACAGCTGAAGGGTATCAACCTTTGGTCACTCACTTATTTATTCAGGATGATGAATATTTGAATGCTGATGCCGTATTTGGCGTCAAAGATCGGTTAATTGTTGGTTTTCAGCAACAGTGTTCCAGCGTGGAAGATCAGACTCAATTTACCTTCAATCAAAACTATAACTTAATCGAATATGACTTTGTTCTCAGTCAAGGGGAATGATGATGTCGACACGAATCAAGCTTTGTGAGGTCGATGATTTTTCAGATCAACAGGTCTTAAAAGTCAATCATCCGTTAAAAATAGACAAAAGCATTGTGATTATTCGCAAAGATGGGAAGTTTTACAGTTATGAAAATGTTTGCCCTCATTTTTTAGTACAGCTTGATTATCGTTCAGGGCAATTTTCAATTTACCAAAATCAAGTGATCATGTGCGCACACCATTCAGCACTTTTTAATATAGAAACAGGTTTATGTATCGATGGACCATGTAAAGGTCAAAGTTTAATTAAAGTTGAAAATGAACAAATTAATCAAGATATCTATTTTAAATAATTGTTCTGAATTCGTGAACACTGAAGTTGATCAAAGATGATTTTTTAAGCGATGGAACTAGATTAATTTAGACATGTTTAGGATGACATTTATTTTAACTAAATTAAGGAAAATTCAATGGTTATGAAGAAACTTATACTCGCATTATTTATACCGACAATACTTGTTTCGTCTTTGGCGTTTGCAGCTGACACTAAAAAGCCCAATGTTTTGGTGATTGTGGCTGACGATCTTGGGTTTTCTGATACAGAACCTTTTGGTGGTGAGATTTCTACCCCGAATATTAAAAAATTGGCTAAAGAAGGTGCTATTTTAACTAATTTTCATACGGGTCCTACTTGCTCAGTGACACGTTCAATGTTGTTGACAGGTAACGATAGTCACCAAGCTGGCTTTGGTACGATGGCAGAATATTTACAACCAGAACAGAAAGGTAAATCAGGTTATGAAGGTCGTTTGAATAATCGTGTTATTACCCTAGCTGAAATTTTAAAAACGCAGGGATATGTATCATTCGTTACAGGTAAATGGCATTTGGGTGCAACGGAAGATAGCCATGCAAAAGCGCGTGGCTTCGATCGCTCATTTACACTCATGCCAGGAGGTGCTGCACATATGGATGCTAGCCAAATGTTCCCTGGAAATTATAAAGCACGATATTTTGAAGATGGTCAGGAGGCAACTTTACCAAAAGAATTTTATTCAAGTGACTTCTTTACCAGTAAAATGATTTCCTATATGGAAAATGACCGTAAAAAAGGTCAACCATTCTTTGGATATTTGGCTTTTACTGCACCACACTGGCCTTTACAAGCACCAGATCAATATTTAAAGAAATATGATGGATACTACAAAGATGGCTATGAAAAAATTCGTCAAACACGCTTAGAGCGTATGATCAAATTAGGCATTATGCCAAAAGGAACCAAGGTTAATAACCCGTTGGCAGATGCATTCCCAGCTTGGGATAAGTTAACCGAGGTACAGAAACAAGATCAAGTGAAGACCATGCAAATTTATGCAGCGATGATTGATAACATGGATCACAATATTGGTCGTGTGATTGATTATCTCAAACGTAGTGGTGAACTTGATAATACTTTGATTTTATTTATGTCTGATAATGGCGCAGAGTCTGCCACACCAGAATCATTAGGCACCACTGAAGACAAAAATGGTATTCGTGAATGGGTAGATACCACATTTGATAACAGCCCAGAAAATATGGGTAAAAAAGGTTCTTATGTAACACTTGGGCCTCAATGGGCGCAGGTTGCATCAACGCCACTGCCTTATTTCAAAAGTATTCTGTCAAATGGTGGAATTCATGTTCCAGCCATTATTCGCTATCCAAGCGAAATTAAATCTGGACAGATTCAACCTGAAACGATTCATGTGATCGACTTTGTCCCAACAATACTTGAGCTGACAGGTGCTCAAAGACCTGAAAGTTATAAAGGTAACCCATTATTAAAAATGGAAGGTCGTTCATTCTTATCTGCATTTAAGGGAAGAGCATTACCAGAACGTGCATTAGGGTGGGAATTTAATACACGCAGAGCTTTGTATAAGGGCGATTGGGCTGTTCAATATCAAGCACCACCTTATGGCACTGGTGAATGGGAACTTTATAATCGAAAAATTGATCCATCATTCTTGAAGAATTTGTCATCTCAAAATCCAACAAAATTGCAAGAGTTAGCAAAAGATTGGGCGGATTACGCACAGCGTGTTGGTGTGGTGGAGGCTCCTGTTCGTTATAAATATGGTCAAATGAACTGCTTCTACGATAAGTGTATTCAACCTGAGTTCTTAAAAAAATTATCTAAGCAATAACCCATATAGAAACCAAAAGTAGTTTTTTATTGAATCAAGGTACGAGCTTATCAATGTTGATTGATCATCTACTGGTGATGGGCTCATCTTGTATTCACTAGAAAATATCATTTTGCTGGTTGTCTAAGAGATGTTGGCATGAAGAGTTTTCATAGTGTAGTGCTGTTGGGGAGTATTTTTCTAGCAGCCTGTGGTGCTCCTCCAAAGCAGGAACACGTAAAAACTTCACCGAAGTTAGGAAGTTTAGCTCAATGTAAACAATATTTGGGACTTCCTCATGATTGGCGAAAAGACCCTCAGGCAGGTATGGTCAAAATTCATGGTGGAACGTTCAATATTGGGAACAATAAAAGCTACCCAGAAGAGCAAGCACTTTATAAAAGTGAGCGTACAGTCAGTGACTTCTGGATCGATGCGACAGAAGTTACTAATGCACAGTTTCAAAGTTTTGTAAACGAAACAGGTTATGTGACTGAAGCGGAAAAGCAGGGTGAAGCAGCTGTATTTTATCAACCGACACAGCCAGTATCAGAATTGGCATGGTGGAGTTTAGTCAAAGGAGCAAACTGGAAGCAGCCTTGGGGAGAAAATGTCGAACGGAAAACTCAGGCAAATGAACCTGTCCGGATGATTACACTGAAAGATGCGTTAGCTTATGCAAACTGGTTAGGTCGAGATTTACCAACTGAAGAGCAATGGGAATATGCAGCTAAAGGTTTTAGTAAAATAAATGAAACTCATGCCGATAGCGAACATGTTGATGCGAATATTTGGCAAGGAGAGTTTCCATATCAAAATGAAAATAAAGACGGTTTTACTGATGTTGCACCTGTAGGATGTTTCAAAGCCAATGGTTTTGGTTTATTCGACATGATTGGAAATGTTTGGGAATACACAAATAGTCCATTTAAAGGGACGCATGATGATCACATGGGCATGCAACAACTTAATACGAATCAAGCCCAAACATTTAATCGTTACACCATCAAAGGAGGATCATTCCTTTGTGCAGTGAACTATTGTCAGCGATATCGAGCTTCAGCCAGACACCCGCAAGAAATTGATTTAGGTATAAGTCATGTGGGATTTAGAACGGTAAAAAACATACTATAAATTAATGGATTAATGATGAAAAAAACACTTTATATTGTGCCATTGGCTTGTGCCATGGCTGCAACGGGTAACTATGTCTTTGCAAAAGATGTCAATATTGATGTAACCCTGAAAAACTTATACGCAAATCGTGATCCTGATGAACAGACTAAACCAATTACTGGAAGCTGGAGTCAAAGTGTTATTGCACGTGGTAATACTCAATATGCATTATCAGATGACACAAAGTTGCTTTTTACTGGATCGGTACAATATGCGAGACGTTTGAGCGAAGATAAGCATTTAAATGACATGATTTTACCTTTTGATGTAAATACACAAAAACAGGCTTCAAGCTATAATAAAGTAGCTGGGTCAATGGGTGTACAGCATAAAAATCACAAAGTCACTTGGGGAGAACAATGGGTAGATACGCCACTGGCGACTACAGATTATAGTCGGCAACTGATCACTATTTATCAAGGTCTATTATATTCTGGTCAATTGAATGAACAGTTAAATGTGGATATTGGCTATTTAGATAAATATTCACCACGAAATGAAGAAGATTTTAGAAAAATTTCTGTCAACAAAAAAGAATCTGATGGATTGGCTTATATTGATTTAAAGCACAAAGCTTTCGATAATAAATTACAGACTCAGATTTTTGTGAGTGAATTAGACGACTTATACAATCAATACTCTATAGGACTGAACTATAAAAATAGTATTGAACAATTTAGATTCAATACTAAATTTAGATATTATTATACAGAAGAAACAGGTGTTGAACTGCTTGGTGATATTGATAACCAATATATTGGGCTACTTCACGAGATTAGTTACGGGCCAAATACTATTGGTTTGGGCATCCAAAAAATTGAAGGAGATAGTAATTTTCCAATGTTAGATGGTGCCGTTCCTGTCCTCAGTTATATTAACTGGACACAAGGTACATTCAATAAGGCAAATGAACTTTCATATCATGTTACCTTTAATCATGATGCAAGTTGGGCATTACCAGGTTTAAATCTTTTACTCCGTTATGTAGATGGCCAAAACTATATGATCAATGGTCAAAAAGGATTTGATGAAAGTGAATTTGATATCATTATGAATTATCGTATAAATGAAGGACGATTTAAAGGACTTGGTTTTCAGTGGCTAAACTTAAATTATAAAAATGATCTTAAAGGTGATTACATTGAGAATAGATTCTTTACCACTTATACGATGAATTTTTAAAGATTTTAGAATCAAGAGGGGATTTTTCCCCCTTTGATTTATTTTATAGGCGTTGGTTGATAAGCAAAAAGAACAACACTATCTTTGGTTTTTTTCCATATCGACAGTGTGCGATTTTTTAATTTAACAGGTTTACCTTGTAAAAGCAGTTCAGCTTCAAATATTGCAAAAGTTAAAAGGTTATCTGAAAACTCGACAATATTTTCAATATTATAATCAATTGTTTTATAAATATAATACTGACTTTCTAATTTTTGCATATAGCTAGAAAGATGATCTATTTTAGCACTACTATGCACATAGATCAGTTCTGGATCACATAAGCTTTCAAATTTTTTATAATCTTTTTGTGTTAAGGCTTGAAAGCGTTCTTTCTCAGCCATTTTTACAAGGTGAATATAATCCATAAAATAAAATCCGAGGTTTAAATCATTTATTCTATTTCAAATTGGAGGAGGAATTTGTTTCTAAAATGGAAAC
Organism: Acinetobacter sp. BIGb0196; assembly: GCF_011759595.1. Classification (NCBI taxonomy): domain Bacteria; kingdom Pseudomonadati; phylum Pseudomonadota; class Gammaproteobacteria; order Moraxellales; family Moraxellaceae; genus Acinetobacter; species Acinetobacter sp. BIGb0196. Next base: position 1,292,052 of record NZ_JAAOZA010000001.1, read on the forward strand.
AATCAGTTTGTATAATTAAAAGAATAGACAATTTCTTTATTCAATATAATAAATATAAGCCTATAAATGATAAGTAAGTCCTATGATAGACAAAAGTGTGGCATCCTTAGCCGAGATGCTCTCTCAAATCCAAGATAGATCGACCATTATGATTGGTGGCTTTGGAACAGCAGGACAACCCGCAGAGCTGATCGATGGGCTGATTGAACTTGGCGTTAAAGATCTGGTGATTGTCAATAACAATGCAGGCAATGGCGATTATGGTCTGGCTAAACTGCTTAAATCAGGTGCAGTCCGTAAAATCATTTGTTCTTTCCCACGTCAGTCTGACTCTTGGGTATTTGATGAACTCTACCATGCGGGCAAGATCGAACTTGAACTGGTTCCACAAGGTAATCTCGCGTGTCGTATTCAAGCCGCAGGAATGGGTTTAGGTGCAGTGTTTACCCCAACAGGTTTTGGCACCTTATTGGCAGACGGCAAAGAAACTCGTCATATCGATGGCAAAGACTACGTGCTTGAATATCCGATTAAAGCAGACTTCGCACTGATTAAAGCACATCAAGGCGACCGTTGGGGCAACTTGGTTTATAACAAATCAGCACGTAACTTTGGTCCAATCATGGCGATGGCTGCAGATGTCACCATTGCACAGGTTTCAGAGGTGGTTGAATTAGGTCAACTCGATCCTGAGCATATTATTACCCCAGGAATTTTTGTTCAGCATGTGGTTGCAGTTGATGCAGCCAATGGTAATGGAGAATAACAATGAGCTACCAAAAACTAAGCCGTGACCAAATTGCTGAACGTGTTGCCCAAGATATTCCTGATGGGGCTTATGTCAATTTAGGTATTGGTTTACCGACCAAGATTTCAAAATATTTGCCAACAGACAAAGATGTATTCCTACATTCTGAAAATGGTTTATTGGCTTTTGGTCCTCCACCTGCTAAAGGTGAAGAAGATCCTGAGCTGATTAATGCTGGCAAAGAATATGTCACCATGCTAACGGGTGGCTCGTTTTTCCATCATGGTGATTCTTTTGCCATGATGCGTGGTGGACATCTGGATATTGCTGTATTGGGTGCATTCCAAGTGGCGGCTAATGGTGATCTTGCCAATTGGCATACCGGTGCGCCAGATGCAATTCCTGCGGTGGGTGGTGCAATGGATTTGGCTGTAGGGGCCAAGAAAGTCTTTATCACCACAGATCATGTGACCAAGCAAGGTGAACCCAAGATTGTAGAAGAGCTGAGCTATCCAGTAACAGGCAAACATTGTGTTGATCGTATTTATACCGACCTATGCGTGATTGATGTGACCACAGATGGCTTAAAAGTGCTTGAAAAAGTTGCAGGTCTGAGCTTTGAAGAATTACAGGCTTTGACGGGTGCTCAGTTAATTGATGCGACACAGGGATAATAAATCCCTCCCTACCTCCCTTTAAGAAAGGGAGGAGTTCTTCTCTTTCATAAAGATAAGAGAGAAAGTCTCTCTTTAAAAAGGTGAGAAGCACTGCTTCGCAAGGGGGGATTCAATATAAAAGGAAAGACACATGAAAAACGCTTACATCATAGATGCCATCCGTACCCCATTTGGTCGTTATGCTGGTGGTCTTGCGCCAATACGTGCAGATGACCTCGGTGCAATTCCAATTCAAGCATTGATACAACGTAATCCAACGGTAGATTGGCAGCAAGTCGATGATGTGATCTATGGCTGTGCCAATCAAGCCGGTGAAGACAATCGTAATGTTGGGCGTATGTCAGCATTATTGGCAGGTGTGCCATACCAAGTGCCAGCAACCACTGTGAACCGTCTATGTGGATCGTCACTGGATGCGATTGCCATGGCAGCTCGCGCCATTAAAGCCAATGAAGCAGATTTAATCATTGCCGGTGGCGTAGAAAGCATGAGCCGTGCGCCCTATGTGATGGGTAAGTCGGACAGTGCTTTTGGACGCAGTCAAAAGATTGAAGACACCACCATGGGCTGGCGTTTTATCAATCCAAAACTCAAAGAATTGTATGGTGTGGACAGCATGCCACAAACCGCTGAAAACGTGGCAGAACAATTCAATATTAACCGTGGGGATCAAGATCAGTTTGCGCTAAACAGCCAACAACGTACTGCGGCAGCACAAGCTCAAGGCTTTTTCAAAAATGAGATTGTGCCTGTCACTATTCCACAGCGTAAAGGCGATGCTTTGCTTGTGGATACCGATGAACATCCACGTGCATCAACCACTTTAGCCGCACTGACAAAACTCAAAGGTGTGGTCAAAGCTGATGGTACGGTCACGGCGGGCAATGCCTCTGGGATTAATGATGGTGCAGCGGCGTTATTGATTGCTTCAGATGAAGCTGTAGAAAAATACCAATTAAAACCACGTGGCAAAATTATTGCAGCAACCACGGTGGGTGTTGAACCAAGAATTATGGGCTTTGCACCCGCGCCTGCAATCAAGAAACTGCTTAAACAAGCTGATCTTAGTTTAGCGCAAATGGATGTGATTGAACTGAATGAAGCTTTTGCTGCCCAAGCTTTGGCGGTAACCCGTGATTTAGGTTTGGCAGATGATGATGCACGCGTCAATCCCAATGGTGGGGCGATTGCTTTAGGTCATCCTTTGGGTGCATCAGGTGCCAGACTGGTGACCACAGCCTTAAATCAACTTGAACAGATCAAAGGTAAATATGCCCTATGTTCAATGTGTATTGGGGTAGGGCAAGGTATTGCCTTGATTATTCAAATAACTTAACTTTATCAGATAAGTGATTATGTTGTATTAATTCAATATCCCAATCAGGAATTGTATCTAGACGAGCAATTAAAAAGTCTAAAAGTTTACGAATTTTTGAAAGATTTTTTGAATTCGCAGGAAAGACGGCTCGTAAGCTATAATTTAATAATGGAAAGTCAGATAGGATGGCGGTAAGTTGGTTGTTCATTAAGTATTTATGGGCAACTAACGTAGGTAGACATACTATCCCCCCTTCACTTAACGCAAAATCACGCAATAAATGAACTGATGAAGATACGATCTGTATATTTATTTCCATCTCTTTAAATTCATTATCATTTAAATATTGAATTCTATTTCGAGTAGGGTAGCCAGAGTAATATCCAATTTGAATTTCTTTTAACTGTTCAGGAACTAGAATATGTTTAATATTCTGGAGATACTTAGGCGAGCAACATAAGACACGATTGACATTAAATAGTTTACGTTCAATTAAGCTTTCACCTGTTGGAGGAAACATTTGAAAAACAATGTCAAAACCTTCTGCAATAGGATCAATAATTCGATCATTGACGACAATATCGATATCTAGATCAGGGTACTCTTTTAAAAAAGTAGCTAAAAAATGACCAAAATAATCTATGGCAAAACCAGGTGCCATATGGATTCTCAGACGACCTTGCATTTTTGAAGTAGCATGTGCCATTTCATCAGCTAGTATTTCAAAACTTTTTATAAGCGATGCGCACTCCCTATAATATTTTTCACCAATATCTGAAAGCCTTACGGAGCGGGTGCTACGGTGAAAAAGTGGCGCTTTAATAAAATTTTCTAGTTGTTGAATTCGATTGCTAATTACTGATCGAGTTACTCCTAATTGTTCTGCAGCTTTAATAAAGCTGCCACTCTCAGCTACTCTTACAAATGCTTCCATGCATTGTAATTTATCCATTTCAGCGTTCCTCTAATAATTTCTTAATTTTGCTGGTAAAATTAAAATTTCTTAATTCCATAATAGCATTTGTTAGACTAAAATTTAGTTTGGAGTTTATTTACAAGTATAGGCGAAATCAGCAATATAATTTTAAGATGAACAAGCCTGTACCAAAAAAGCTATCTCACAATTAATTAATCTTCTTACAACCACGCTTTTGATCAATCGCAGACATCTCTCGAACTGGTTGGACTCAAACAACCTATGATATACTGGATCAAAAGATAAACACACAAAATCAAAACTACTTAGACAAAGATTAATATTTAAAGTTTTATCAATTTTTTGAGACGATGGTAAAGCCTCATACCCCGATATAAATCTCACTTGCAATGGGAGCTTTAGAAAATATGCTGAAAGTTGTTTATATATAGCCGAAATTGATAAAATGAATTTGGTTTAGCGCTTAAATTATTTTGTGTAAGTTACCTTTTTATAAAGGATTAGTGGACGTGATAGCTATTTTAAATTATCTAAATTAGGCTCAAGATTACCTTTCAATTGAGTCTTAATCTTGTAATTTCATACAGTTTCCTCTGTAGCATAATTTTTAAGTTAGAAATGACAATAACCATAATTATATGTTTTCAATAATTTTAAGTTGTTATATGAGCATTTTGGTGAAAATTTGTTTAAATTAAAGCAACTATTAGTAGACTAAAATAATATAAGTATCTGATTAGTATTAAATAATAAATATGGCATTGAGTTTGCAGAAAGCAGATCATTTTCTAGGAAATGCATATGAATATACTCACACCATCTATCTTGAAATCTTCAATATTTGTTCTGAGTGCTCTAACTAGTGCCATCGCAATTGCAAATGAAACACCACAAAAAAGTAATGAGGATATTGATGCTGTTACTTTAGCGTCAGTGGTCGTAACGGGAAGTCGCCGCGCTGTTAAAAGCCCGTTGGATACACCAGCACCTGTCGATATTTTGTCTGAAGAACAGTTGAAAAATACTGGAACGTCTGATTTATCTAAAGCACTAACAATTTTAGCACCGTCATTTACATTCCCTTTAGAACCAGCGGGTGCATTTGCTGCGCAAATACCAGCAGGAGCATCATTACGCGGTTTAGCCTCTGATCAGGTTTTAGTCTTGATTAATGGTAAGCGTCGCCATACAGGTGCAATATTTACTCGACAAAATTTAGCGAATGGTCGTGGTGCGGCATCTGTAGATTTAAGTTTAATTCCATTAAATGCAATTAAACGAGTTGAAATTTTGAGAGATGGTGCTGCTGCGCAGTATGGTTCAGATGCAATAGCAGGTGTGATTAATATCATACTCAAAGATGATGATGACCATGGTGCAGCCTCTTATCGTTTTGGGCAGTTTTCATCAGGTGAAGGCGAACAACATAAGTTATCATTATGGAAAGGATTTTCTTTGCCGAATGATGGAAGCTTAACCTTCGCCATTGAATATGGCAGTCAAGATTATGCGAATAATACCAACCCAGATAACCGTAGATTCTATCCACAAAGTTATCCTAATGCGGAATATTTAGAAGCAAACTCACCATATCGTAATTGGCGTTTTGGTTCACCAAAGGTAAATGACCAAGTCAATTCAGTGTTAAATGGCGAATTACCACTTACCGATACGATTAAATTGTATGGTTTTGCAACTTATGGTTATAAAGAAAGCGTTGGGCAAAACTTTTATCAGCCACCTTCAACCAATACAACTTTAAATCAAAACCCATATTATTTAGCACGTTATCCACATGGAAGAATCACGACATCAGTATATTCATTGTATGACCATGCAATTACAGCAGGGTTGAAAGACAATGATTTTCTGGATGGAAAATTAGATTTCTCAGTGAATTATGGTCGTAATAAAGCAGCTCAACTTTACACTAATGGGATAAATCCAAGTTACGGTTATGACTCTCCATCTGAGTATAAAGTTGGCGAAAATATTAATGAACAAAGTAATGTGAACTTGGATTATCAAAAACAAATTGCTTTAGCATTTTTAAATGAGCCAATCACTTTTGCAACAGGTATAGCCTACCGTAAAGAACAATACCAACAAATTGCAGGTGACCGAATTTCCTATACACGTGGTCCATACTTTAATCCTAGTCCAGTCATTGGCGTGGGTGTACCAGAGATTTATTCAGGTATTACTGACCAAGATGAACGTAAGATATCAAGAAATGTATTTGGTGGATATGTTGATGTAGAAGCAAAAATCCTTCCTAAATTAGTTGCTGGGGCAGCTTTTAGAGCTGAAAATTATTCAGATTTTGGTAGTACTGCCAATGGGAAGTTGTCTTTAAAATATGATATTGACCCTAAAATTGCTGTGCGTAGTACTTATAGTACAGGTTATCGTGCACCCTCAATTACTCAGTTGGGTTTTTCTGCGTATAGTCGTCAAACTGTTTTACAAGCAAATGGTGAATATCAAGACGTTTCACAACGAACATTATTGCCCGGAAGTGAAGCCGCTTTACTTTTAGGTGGTAAGGCTTTAGACCCAGAAAAGTCAAAAAATGCGTCTATTGGATTTGTGTTTAAACCCACACAAAATTTATCTGCGACTTTAGATCTATATCAAATTGATATAAAAGACAGGATTTTATTATCAGATAATATTACTGGAAATGTAATTAAAAATGCCTTTGCAGGTACCCCTTATGTCGAGATTAATAATGTCGCATTTTTTAATAACTTATTGGATACCCGAACTCGTGGTTTAGAAATTACTTCAAATTATCTGATGGATTTGGAGAAATATGGCAAGTTAAAGCTGAATTTAGGCTTTAGTACAAATCAAAACAAAATTACCAAGACACGTAATGCAATTACAGCCAAAGGTGAAATAATTCCATTTGAATCAATTGCGGGGCGTAGTACGCAAGGAATTATTGAATCAGCATCACCTAAAAATAAGCTCACTTTAGGCGCAGATTGGCGTATTCACAATTGGGATGTGACAGCACAACTTCGTCGTTATGGCGAATGGAGCACAGTTGATAGCACACGTCCAGCATTTGACCAAAATTTCTCAGAGCAATGGGTTGCAGATTTAAATATTGGTTTTAAACCAGATATTTTAAAAGGTTTACGTTTAGATATTGGTGCTTATAACTTATTCAACTCATTTCCAGATCATGCAAAAAATACCAGTATTGGTGGGGTAGTGAAATATAGTTTTAATGCACCTGAAGGGGGAAATGGAACATTCTTGTATAGCAAATTAACCTATGATTTCTAGGGAGATGTTCAATGAAAATGCGTATTTTAAATGCTGTTTTAGCATTGAGTTTACTTGTTTCACCTTTAACACAGGCAAAAACGTACCCAGAGAACTTGGTTGGGGATAGTTATTTATCCGATTTTTATGAGTGGGATCAAGAAATTCCTAAAGTATCAGGTACTTTACTTAAAATAGAGGATTTAACCCCCTCTTATATTGGTCAATCAAAAGCATCAGCTCAATATCGAATTTTATATTCATCGACTAGGGGTATAGATTCGAGTAAAGCATCTATTGTTTCGGGGGCATTATTCATTCCTCAAGGGACGCCACCCAAAGGTGGATGGCCACTTTTAGTTTGGGGCCATGGAACTGTTGGTTTAGCTGATACATGTGCACCTTCTTGGGCAGGTCGTTTATATATCGGTGTTGAACATTTAGACAAATGGCTTGACGAAGGGTTTGCAGTGGTTGCAACAGATTATGAAGGCTTAGGAACGCAAGGCGCACATTGGCTAATTAACAATCCAATGTTAGCCTATAACATGCTCGATAGTGCTACGGCAGTAATTCAAGCAAACTTAAAAATTGCGAATAAAGTGATTTTGTCAGGAGAATCACAAGGTGGGGCAGGTGCATTTGCTGCAGCTGCATATGCACCACAATATGCGCCAAAGCTCAATATTAAAGGTACGGTTGCAACGGGGGTTATTTATCGAGATCGAAATGCAAATAAACAAGAGATCATTCGTTCTAATCCACATGAAGTTGTTACAGCAATTGCTTTACCGATGTATAGCTTCATCGCAGCACAAAGTTATAATCCAAAGTTGAAAACAGAGGATGTCTTTACTGAAAAAGCGTTGCCTTTCGTGGAGCGAGCAAGAAATACATGTATTATCACTTTACAACGTGATGTGACGAGTGCAGGTCTGACTTTTGCCAATGTATTAAAGGAAAAACCAAACGAGACTTATACTAAAACTATTGAAGAAATGCAGGAAAAATTTGGCTATTTTCCAACATTAAAAATTAACCATCCTGTATTTATTGCAACAGGTGCAAATGACAAAACACCCGATGTGAGAGGTCAGCTTAAATTAATGAAAGACAGTTGTCAGGCTGGTACAATTATTGAAGGGCATATTTATGCAGGTTATGGGCATAGTGATGCTGTGCCTATCTCCATGAAAGATGCTGTTCCTTTTGCAAAAAAAGTTTTAGCAGATCAGAAGATTAAGCCGATTTGTCAGCCTATTCTGGAGTAATTTTTGAATTAATATATGCTTTTTTAAAAAGCGTGACTTGTTCATAAAGGAAATAGTATTTAGCTCTTAAATGCTATTTTTTTTGTTGATTTATTGTATTTAATTTTCATCTAACTAGTAATTAATGTTTTGATTAAAAGGTATAATAATAGTACATTTAGAGAAAATGAACTAAAGAAAAACACTAGCTGGAGCTACTCTTAGTTGTTTGATGGAAGCACCAAAATTAGATCTAAAAATAAATAAATTTATTGCTTTAATAATTTGTTTTTTAATAATAATTTGGTGTTTGTTGTATGGATATTATTTATAATGTTTTTATTGTTAATTATTGAGCGAGAGAATTTAACTAAAGAAGCAAAGTTTATGCTGTTTTTTGATATATCTGCTGGTGTTCGTTTACTTTTATATAAATCTAAGAGAAAAAATATACTTAGCTAAACTGTATTGTATTGAATCTGATGTATACTGAAATTTTTTAAAAAAAAATTTAGCTTTTAGAAAGTATAAGATTTAGAAATGAGAAACTTAAAACGTATTTATCCAAAAAGTATGATTTTTTAATTGCTAAGGATGTAATTAAAATGACTAAGACTCTAAAGCTTTCTATGAAGACTACTTAGGAGTTTATATTGAGTTTAATTACGAGAATAATTATTTTAGCCAGATATAAAAGGTGTGAGGTCTAATCTTGTGAATAAAATAATGTCTAGCCCTAAGAAAGATGCATTGTCTAAGAGTTGTTTAAGAGATTTTTCAGTACATTTTAGACGGCCTTATGAAATTGGAAGACCGGTAGATGAATATAATGGTGAATTTGGTTTTGATTGGGTTCGAGATGAATATATATACCCTATTTTGACAATAAAAGAAATAAAAGACCCTGTTATTTATGCATATAGTCATGATTTTACATTTTCATTATTGAAAGATAACTATGTTCGAAGTGTAAATAAAGAAATTAGTTATCCTAACTATTTTCCCTCTTGGTTATCAATTTTTGCTTCTGGTTGTAAAGGTGTTTTGGGTAGTGAAGAAATAAATGCTCAAGGTGCAGTTCTTGATTTAGAAATACATCAAGATGTAATTGATGCATATTACCAAGATAAACTTACAGTCAATGGTACAGTTCTGATCTTTGAAGCATCTAATACCTCAATAAAAATTTCAACATTTAATAATAATCAACAGACAGATTATATTGAAGAACCTTTAAGTCGATTTATTGACTCAGAGCGTGTTAAGGTGAATTTAGGTACCAAAACTAGATATGCTTATAAAAAGAAAAAGGCAATAACAGTTCATTGTTTAGGAGATGTTTTAAAGCAAAATGAAAGTATTACTGTTATAGCAAAATGTGGCGAAAACAAAAAGGAAGTTGGCATAATTTATCTTTCCAGAAATGATCAAGTAATCACAAAAGGATTAGTGATTGTTGATGTAAAAGTAAATGGGGAAATACTTAAAAGACCTGAAAATTACGAAAAAGCTTTAAAGTATAATATTTTTAATCAGTGCCTTATGGTTGTTCAAGTCCTTAAGACTGATATTTTTGATCTAGATAGATTGTCGAAAACAGATGCTGAGGTAGGTGCTTTTGTAAAAAAATGGTGGACCAAAGAAATATCAGAAGCCTATGGTAAAAAATTTCTTGAGGTTTGTTCAAATACTCTAGAGCAAGAAAGTCAAAATAGCATAAGAAATAAAACGATTAACGTGGAAGAAGATTTGTCTCAAGAATTTCAACGCGAGTTAATTGATCTATATGATAGGAAGAGAAAAGTAGAAGACAAGTTACTATCAATATATTCAGAAGTTGAGCAAAAGAATTATATTTTCTTTGCACCGATTTGTGTAAGTGAAACTCCAAAAACTGAAAATGTATATGATCCAATTTCAAAGAAAGAAATTAGCCAACCAGTGTGGATGAATGTTTTAGGTAGTGCTAGTTATAAACCTAAATCAAAATTTTTGACTCCGAGAGTTAAAAAGATAGATATGAACTCTAAAGAAGCATTTAATGAGCTTAAATGGGCGAATACAGTTGCTGTATTTAAGGATGCAATGGCGACCAAAGAAGGATTCCTAAAAACATTTTCTCATGAACTTTGCCATACATTTGGCTTGTTACATACATTTAATGTTCATGGGAACAAATTCAGATACCAGCAAGGCTATACAGATAATATTATGGACTACAGCTATACTGATGATGGTGAAACTTCAAAATTTAATAAAAGACAACTTGTGTTTAGAAAAGATCAAGTTGATGAAATGTATACAATAAATAGCAAGGAAAAAATACTTGGTGATCATAATCATTAATGAAATTTTACGTTCGAATCTTTGAGATATATCCTTGTGGTTAACGTAGAGCAGGACGGATTAAAGAGCTTACCAGATCTGCACAGTTTGCACTTTTATATGATGTGGAGGGAATCAAACATCAGTTGGGTATTTCTGTACGGGTATGTGATGAAACATGTATCAAATAAAACAGCTCGGTCAACGTAAAGTGTCTCAATAAGAAGCCGCTACTTATTTCGATGCAATGCTTAATAACAGCAGTTTCTGTATTAAAGAACAAGATGAACATTTTATTATTCAATTCTATCGACAAGTAGCTAGTACAGCTGATGCCAATAAAACTGAACTGAATGGAAAAGAAGCTGTAATTGGAGGTAAAGTTTAGCAATGTTATAAAGGTCATAGTATGTTGACCACTATAGATTTACCTGTCATATCGTATGTTGGATAAGCATCTTCACAAAAGCCATTTTTAGCTATTTTGCAGGTAATGAATGAGGTTATTGCAAAATGCTTATAAAAGAGTTACCTACTTTTTCTGATGATACCCATGAATCCTTTACAGTTATGTTGATAGATATACCACCCATTATAATTCTGGCTGACTAAAATATCATTTTCATGTCACTTTAAAGTTTGGCAAATTATTTTATTGTAAAAGTCAACAAACTTAATCTGAGAGAAACTCATGAAAAATGTACTTAGTCGAAGTGTAACAGCTTTAATCTGTATGGGTGCTTTAATGACCACAGTTCAAACATGGGCACATGAGGATGAAGATAAAGTATTGACTAGAACAGTCGATGAACAGCCAAAAGACAAAAAAACAAAAGAAATGTGAAAAAAATTGTAAACCAAACAATGATCCTAAAACTCAAACAAATAACTCAACGCAACATCAGCATGGAAACGCTTCAGAAATGTCACAAATGGATCATTCAAAAATGACCAATATGCCTTCTTCGATGAAGGATATGGATCATTCAAATATGGAAATGCCAAACAAAACAAATAAGTAATTCTTTGAGAAAAATCATGAGTCTTTTTGACTCAACACATTTCAGTGTGATCTCAAAAAGCTCATCAAAAGATGAGCTTTTTTAAAACATAAAATTTGTTATGAACTATGCTTATTTTAAAAATGTCATCGCTTAGACATGATATTTGAGTATATTAGAAGAAATTTTCACAAAATAAATGTGTATGCCTGTTCAAGAAACGACTTCTCCACGTATTCCCAAATATATTGCTATTCGAGATGCTATTGCCCATGAGATTGAGTCAGGGCAATGGAGTGCCAATACCAAACTGGCTTCAGAGCGTGTGTTGATGGAACAATTTGCTACCACACGTGTCGCTGTTCGAGAAGCATTATTGGCTTTGGAAATGGATGGTCTTATTTATCGTTTAGATCGCCGTGGTTGGTTTGTTCGTGCGCCACGAATTATTTACCGTCCGCAATCGACCAAAAGTTTTAACCAATATGTGACTGAGCAAAGTGGTGTACCAAGTACGGAATTGATTTCTGCGGAATTGGTGCAAGCGACCTCTTGGGATGCAGCACATTTAAAAATTTCGGTGGGTGATGATATTTATTCGATGTGGCGACGTCGTAGTATCAATGGTCGTCTTGCGGTAGTTGAACATTTACGTATCAATGCAAGTTTATTTCCTCAATTCTTAGAACAACAATTAGAAGGTTCTATTACGACTTTGATGGCAGAGCACTATCAACGGCAATTGACCCGAGCGCATATTAATCTCTACCCAACAGTTTTGTCAGAACAACAAGCCAAAGCTTTGCATGTCAATGTTGGTAGTATGGGGTTATATATTTGCCGTACCAACTGCGATCAAAATGGAGTAATTACCGATGTTGACCAAGAATATTGGTTACATGATGTACTCGATTTGCATTTTGAAGCGTCATGATAAAGAATTAAAAATAATTAATCTGGTTTAAACCAGATTAATTAAATTGTCATAAACTTTTGTTGAAATACAGGCTATCAAGAAGCAGCATTCGTTAGGAATGTCATAATGAGCCCGTATCTAAAACAGCAGCAAAAAAAGCTCCTCGCCATGGGCACAAGTATTTTATTTGCTTGTGTCAGCACGGCATGCACCACGTCTTCAACCTCGAATGATGCTGAGCAAATCACGGTCTATACCGCGGTAGAAGCGGATCAATTAAAGCGTTATCAATGGGAATTACGCAAAGCACATCCTGAATTAAAAGTAAAATGGGTGCGTGATTCGACAGGTGTGATCACCGCAAAATTATTAGCAGAACAAAAGAATCCACAAGCCGATGTGGTGATGGGACTTGCTTTGACCAGTTTATTGGTCATGGAAAAAAAAGACTTATTGCAACCGTATCGCCCGAAGCATGTCGAACAACTTAAAACTGATTTTTATAGCCAAAAAGACATTCCAACATGGACTGGCATGACCGCTTGGGAGTCGGCTGTTTGTGTCAATACTTTTGAATTGGAAAAGAAAAAACTACCGATTCCGCAAACATGGCAAGACCTGACTAAACCAATTTATAAAGGGTTAATCGTGATGCCAAATCCGGCATCGAGTGGTACAGGCTATTTGGATGTGACTGCATGGATGCAAATTTTTGGTGAAAAGCAAGCTTGGCAATATATGCAGGCACTCGATAAAAATATTTCTCAATATGTACATTCAGGCTCGAAGCCTTGCAAGATGGCGGCTCAGGGTGAAACGGTCATTGGAATTTCGTTTGGTTATCCAGGCTTTAAGTTGAAATCGCGTGGTGCGCCTTTAGAAATTGTCTATCCAAAAGAGGGTCTAGGTTGGGAAATGGAAGCCTCAGCCATTGTCAAAGGTACGAAAAAACTCAGCAGCGCAGAAAAGTTTATTGATTGGAGCATTAGCCAAGCTGCCAATGAAGCTTATGCACAAAATTTTTCAATGGTGGCACATCAAAATGTTCACAGCAAAAACCAAGACTTCCCAAAAAATCTTGCGCAGCAATTGGTGAAGAATGATTTTTATTGGGCAGCTGAACAGCGTGAATCAATTCTAAAACAATGGTCAGCAAAATTTGAAAAGTAATTGAATCATGTACACACAACAAGCTATTCAGAATCAGTTATTCAAAATTAACGATTAAAAACTAGGTGCAGTATGCAAATTCCATCGCATTTACAAAATAGTAGGACAGGGCAAGCCATGCCAAATTCGGCAGGGCATCTGCTCTCAACTTTAAGAACGTTTAAAATGGCAGAATCAAAAACAGTGCTTGAAGTGATGGATATTCAAAAATCTTTTGGTTCAAGCCGTGTCTTGGAACACATTAACCTTGACTTGAAAGCCGGTGAATTTGTTAGCTTTTTAGGTCCATCAGGTTGTGGTAAAACAACATTGTTACGCATCATTGCTGGGCTTGAACAGCCTGATTATGGCAAAGTGATTAAACAACAAATTGATATTACCCATTTTAATACTGCAAAACGTAAATGCGGCATTGTTTTCCAAAACTATGCACTCTTTCCAAACTTAACTGTGGCGGAAAATATTGCATTTGGTTTGCATAAAAAACACTGGTCAGCGCAAGAGATTCAATTTCGTATCAATGAATTATTAAACTTAATTGAATTGCCCAATATTGCAGAAAAATATCCCAATCAATTGTCAGGCGGTCAGCAACAGCGTGTGGCTTTAGCCCGTGCGATTGCGCCCAATCCTGATGTTTTGTTGTTGGATGAACCGTTGTCAGCTTTGGATGCGTTGGTACGTTTAAACCTCCGCCAAAAAATTCGTACCATTCAATGCCAATTAAATTTGCCTGCGATCATGGTTACGCATGATCAGGAAGAGGCGTTAAGTATTTCTGACCGTGTGGCAGTGATGAATAAAGGTGTGATTGAACAACTCGATACGCCACATAATATTTATTACAAACCGCAAACTCGTTTTGTAGCACAGTTTATTGGTTCGATGAATTTTATACAGACAGTAGCGGTCGATACGCATCGTTTAAAAATGAATGAGCAATCTTTTATTGAATTTCCACATTTAAACTTTGCCCAAGATGAACATTATGAAATCGCTTTTCGACCTGAAAATGTCAAATTAGTTGCTGGAAATGAACCTTCTACTGAATATTTAAATTTAGCTGTACATATTGTCAATACTGAGTTTTTAGGTGCAAAACGTAGTTTATTCTGCGTGGTGCAAAACCAAGATCAGGCAGATGACAATATGTTGCAAGTTGATGTGGATCATCAACATATGGCGGTGGTGCAAGATGGAATGTATCTGCAAGTTCCGATTCGTGACTTACATGTGTTTGATTCACGAGGGCATGCGAGATGTTAAATCAGTCTGCTGCAGATGCTTTATTAAGTAGTCAAACAGCACATCGTTTTCGTTATTCATTGCGTTCAAGTGCGGTGTTGTTTGTCGCAGCAATTCTATTCACCATGAGTTTGATTGCACCCTTAATCGTATTGATGCAAAGCGCATTTTTAAATGAACAGCATCAATTTGTCGGGTTGGATAACTTTACAGCTTATTTTTCCAATCCGGCCTTAATCTCATCGATTTTTAATTCGATGTGGATCGCCATTACAGCCATGTTGATTACGGTGAGCTTGGCAAGTGTTTATGCTTTTGCATTGATCAATTGCAATATTCGAGGCAAAGCTTTCTTTAAAACCGTGGCATTTTTACCGATTCTTGCACCTTCACTTTTGCCTTCATTGGCTTTGGTGTATTTGTTTGGTCAGCAAGGTGTTTTTAAGAGCATGCTGGGCGAGGTGGAAATTTATGGTCCACTAGGCATTTTGATCAGTTATTGCTTTTGGCTATTTCCTGCCATGGTCATGTTGATGATGGGGGCATTTCGCCATATTGATCAACATTTGATTGAGGCTTCTCATGCCTTAGGAAAAAATACACTACAAACCCATTGGGCTGTGACTTTTCCTGCGATTCGTTATGGTTTAGTCAGTGCCTGTCTGGTAGCATTTACTTATGTCATCACAGATTTCGGGATTCCCAAAGTGATTGGCGGGTCATTCAATATGATGGCGTTGGATGTGTATAAGCAGATCATTGGTCAACAAAATATGAACATGGGTGCCGTCATTTCGATTTTGTTGCTCTGTCCTGCGGTGTTGGCATTCATTTTTGATCGATACCAAAATCGCCATCAGGAACGCTATCAAAATTTCCAAATTCAGCCTTATCGTTTGCGTGCCAATCCTCGAATTGAAAAAGCATTAACTGTATTTTGTGGGATGATTTCAGGCGGTATTTTACTGATTATTGTGACTGCGATTCTCGCATCATTCATTCGCTATTGGCCCTATGATTTGTCAATGACCTTAAATCATTATCGTTTTGAATATGTGGATGGTGGTGGTTGGGCAAGTTATTTTAACTCAATCAAATTGGCATTGTTCAGTACAGTTTTCGGTACGATGATAATTTTCATCATTGCCTTATTTAGTACCCGTTTTAAAGCACATCCTTTACTTAAAAATTATGTAAAAGTCTTGGTGTTATTGCCTTTGGCTGTGCCGGGCTTGGTGTTGGGTATTGCTTATATCTTGTTCTTTAATGCACCGCAAAATCCTGTGTCTTTCGTTTACGGTACGATGACGCTGTTGGTGATTTCAACCATTATTCATTATTACACTGTGCCACATTTGACCTTAACGCATGCGATTCAACAGATCCCAAATCAACTTGATCATGCTGCACAAAGTTTAGGATCTTCACATTGGACAATGTTCCGCAAAGTATATTTGCCTTTAACCTTTCCTGCGCTGTGTGATGTGTTGGTGTATTTATTTGTCAATGCCATGACTACTGTTTCAGCTGCGATTTTCCTTTATTCACCTGATACCAATTTGGCATCGGTGGCAGTGCTGAATATGGATGATGCAGGTGATACCGTGGCAGCTGTGGCGATGAGTATTTTGATTTTACTCACCTCATGTGCAGTCAAGTTGGTGCATTGGTTATTCACTCGGAAAATGATGACGTCAACACAACGTTGGCGTGAGCAAACACATTCATAACAAATTGATGTTTCAGTCAATCTTTTTAATTAACTAAACCATTTGAATTGAACGCTTTCTTTTAGGTGCAGGGGATTTTGCGTGCTAAAAAAAGTAGATAAGGTGGAAAAGACAATGAATACAGCACAATTTGACTTAATTATTGTC
Organism: Acinetobacter sp. BIGb0196; assembly: GCF_011759595.1. Lineage (NCBI taxonomy): Bacteria > Pseudomonadati > Pseudomonadota > Gammaproteobacteria > Moraxellales > Moraxellaceae > Acinetobacter > Acinetobacter sp. BIGb0196. Next base: position 1,308,792 of record NZ_JAAOZA010000001.1, read on the forward strand.
GGTGCAGGCATTTTAGGATTATCGGCTGCGATCCAAGCGGCAGAGCAAGGTTTAAAGGTACAAGTCTTTGAAAAATATGCACAACCTATAGGTGCGACTCGCCGTAACTTTGGCATGGTTGGGACTTCGACGCTAAGCCGTCCTGATGCGAAATGGCGTGAATATGCTTTGGCAACCCGTGAATTTTATCAACGGATTCAGGCACAAACCGATATTTCATTTCAACAGCGAAATGGCTTGTATCTTGCGAATACTGAACTTGAATGGCAAGTATTAAACGAGTTTGCTCAAGCCGCAGCTGATTATCAGATTCCTGTAAGTCTATTGTCTAAGCAGCAACTGTTTGATCAATATACTTATTTAAACCCAAAAACTGCGCTACGTGGCGGTATGGTGTTTCATGAAGATTATTCAGTTGAGCCACATTTGGTGGGACTGCGTTTGTTGCAATATGCCGAAAAACTTGGTGTACACATTCATTGCAATGCCTCTGTGGTACTGACGCAATTTAACCAAGGTATGGCGCATATTCGCTTGGCATCAGGTCAAACATTTACCGCAAATAAAGTCATGATTTGTCATGGTGAAGAGACACAATTGTTGTATCCCGAGCTCTTACAACAAAAAGGTTTATTGCGTTGTACTTTGCAAATGGCATTAACCAAACCGCTAAAAGTCAATCTCAAAGCTTCGATTTATTCAGGATTGTCGATCTCTCGTTATCCCGCTTTTGAGATTTGCCCAAGTCATCAAGATTTACGCAATGAATCGCAAATCGGTTTAGTTGAAAAATACGGTATTCATATCCTGATTAAACAAAATGAATTCGGACAAATTATTTTGGGCGATAGCCATGAATATTATCCGATTGAAGACCTACCACAATTTAATCAACGTGAAGAAATTAACCAATTCATTTTGCAATATTGCAAAGAAAATATTGGCTTAGAACTACCTGAAATTGAATCTCGTTGGAACGGTTATTACCTGACTCATCCTACGGAATTGGCTTGTGTGATGGAAGCTGAAACCAATATTTTCCTTGTCAGTGCGATTGCAGGCAAAGGCATGACCACAGGCGCAGGATTTATGAAAGAAATGTTAGAAAATTATATTTTGTAATCTGGTTTAAACCAGATTTGTTTATGCTGTATGAAATTGATCAAAGGTTAGGCGAAATGAACGCACAAATTGAACTTGCAAACACAATTGAAAACGATGTTGAAAATAAATACTTACTGTTGACACCGGGACCATTGTCTACCTCGAAAAGTGTGCGTCGTGTGATGCAACGTGATTGGTGTACTTGGGACAAAGAATATAACGCATTGGTTCAGGAGATCCGCAGACGTTTGGTGGCGTTGGCCACTGCAAAACCTGAACAATATAGTGCTGTGTTGATGCAAGGCAGTGGGAGTTTCTCTGTAGAAGCCGTGTTAGGTTCGGCGATTCCAAAGGATGGTAAAATTTTAATTATCAATAACGGGGCATATGGCGCACGCATGGTGCAAATGGCTCGGTGTTTGAAAATTGACGTGGTGGAATTACGCTACCCTGAAATGCAAATCCCTCAACTGGCTGATATCGAAAAAGCACTTGAAGATGACAGCATCACTCATGTGTCATGTGTCCATTGCGAAACCACCACTGGTTTATTAAATCCAATTCAAGCGATTGGACGCATTGTCAAAGCCAAAAACAAAGTGTGGATTGTCGATGCGATGAGTTCTTTTGGTGGCGTGCCAATGGACATTGCAGAGCTTGAAATTGATTTCTTGATTTCAAGTGCCAATAAATGCATCCAAGGTGTACCAGGCTTTGGTTTTATTTTGGCAAAACGTGAGCAATTACAAGCGTGTAAAGGTTTGGCTTGTTCAGTCAGTTTAGACCTATATGACCAATGGAACACCATGGAACAGCATAATGGTAAATGGCGTTTTACTTCACCCACTCATGTGGTGCGTGCTTTTTATCAAGCACTTTTAGAATTAGAACAAGAAGGTGGAGTAACCGCTCGTTATCAGCGTTATTTCAATAATCAACAACGTTTAGCCGCAGGTATGCAAGCGCTTGGTTTTGAAATGGTCTTAGATCAAGACGCACCACAATCTCCAATTATCACTACATTTTTATATCCAAATGAAGCCGATTTTAGCTTCCAAGCCTTGTATGAAAATCTGAAACAAGCAGGGTTTGTAATCTATCCGGGCAAAGTCACCGACTTAAATTGCTTCCGTATCGGCAATATCGGAGAGATTTATTTGGATGATATTGAACGACTTTTAACAGCGATTGAGCACTATCGAATTTGATTGGAATTCAAAACTCCTTTTCTTGCGCCATTTATGGCTCAGGGCGGAGGTTAGGATGGGGAGATTATAGATCCTCTCCCTAGCTCTCTCCTTTGAAAGGAGCGGGCGCTTCCATTAGAAATTAAATATTACGCAAAACTCAACTTACGCAAGATAGCTATTTTTAACTTTGAGAAATGAATAGGACAAACTTATGAACACTTCAACTTCAGCATTACAAGCCGTGGTTTTTGATTGGGCAGGTACAACAGTAGATTTTGGTTCACGTGCACCAATTTTAGCATTTATGGCCTTATTTTCAGATAATAAAGTTGAAATTTCAATTGAAGAAGCACGTGCGCCAATGGGTTTGGAAAAACGCGATCACATTGCGGCAGTTTTGAAAATGCCACGTGTTGCAGATGCGTGGAAACAGGCACATGGTGCAGAAGTGACTGTGGCGGATATTGACCGTTTATATCAGGAATTTATTCCATACCAATTGAAAAGCATCCCGAGCTGCTCAAAATTGATTCCGGGGGCATTAGAGGCATTTGCTGACATTCGTGCCCGTGGTGCAAAAATTGGCAGTAATACTGGTTATGCTTCGATGATGATTGGTCAATTGGTGCAAGATGTAGCTGATCAAGGTTATGTGCCTGACTGTACTATTACAGCCAGTGATGTGAAACATGGTCGTCCATATCCTGAAATGTTGTGGAAAAACTTAATCGAACTTGATGTGTTTGATGTTAAAAATGTGGTGAAAGTGGATGACACAGTGGTCGGCATCGAAGAAGGTTTAAACGCTGGTTGTTGGACTGTGGGTTTGGCCGTCAGTGGGAATGAAGTGGGGCTAAGCTTCGAAGAGTGGTCTGCACTATCAGCGTCTGAACAACTAGGCTTAAAAGAAAAAGCATACGCAAAAATGAATGCTTCAGGTGCACATTATGTAATTGATAGTATTGCTGACTTACCTGCGGTATTGGATGCGATCGAACAGCGTTTAGCAAATGGTGAAAAACCTTAACAGATGATGAATACCAGTCTTTATGACTGGTATTCTTTTAGAGCTGAAATATCAATTATTTTTTTAATTTCCTCATGCTGCATGAAAATGATGAATCCATGAGAAATTGTTTAATTAACTTGAGTGTTTGCTTGGTTGTTTGTGGTAGACCAAGCTATGAGTTAAATCGATTTTATAAGGAAGCGAGTACGGTTTTCCAAAATTATTCTTATAAAACTTATGTTGCCTAATAGCTTCCATTCAATGTTTTGCAATTTAAGTTACCCCCCTTTCATGAGGGACGAAGGGAGGTTTTATACAGTTACATCAATCAACTTCGCATCCAGTGATTGACTGCAATTCGTCAAAGCTTAAACCGTCTACATTTTCAATGACTTTCACACCTTCCTCAGCCTCACCAATAAATAATGATGACTATTCGCATGTATCTGTTTAGGTGGTATTTAGCCAGCGGGACGATTTTCTTGGCTTCACACAGCATCTCTAAAGTCGTATCTCAGCTTTTTCAGCAAAATGAACTGATCAGTTACTTTTTGTTCGGCTCATATCCTAAACAACAAAGCCGCCAACAGCTGCTTAATAAAATTCAGAAATATTTTAAATATTATCAATAGGTTTTCTTAAATATGAGAAAGCTGCAAAACCTATTCCTTATGGATTGAGAAATCGACGATCTGCTTGGGTAAGTAAACGACTTACAATATTTACACAGTCAAGCGATTAAACGTGATAGATCATGAAAATGTTTCAGCTACTGAGCAAGCTAAAAACTGGAAAAATAATTCAATACACTTTTAGAAAGACCGAAAAGAAGAAATTCAGCAACTGTCAAAACTAAAAGATATAAGGACACTGCGTAATTTAGTCAAACAAATGCAGTCACTTCATTTATGCAATCAATCAGAATAAATGTGCCTACAGAATTTTGAATATATCTATCACCAAGGAGGGTAAATAGGATTGAGTAAATAAGGCTTTTAGATGACAGCTTTATTTATGAGGAGCACTATGCAAAAAAACAAAAAATGCATGGTTATAGAGGATTTATAACGTGAATGATGCTTATTTCTAAAGAAAAGAAATCAACATAGCAGGGAAATATATGAAACAGACTTTACTCACCGCTAGTATTGTGGCTTTGGCCACATTGGCTATGCCAGTTTTTGCTTCTGGTTTACAGAGCGTTAGCAGCAACTATGTGGCTTCTGATTATGCAAAAACCAAATATCCAGTTGTATTTAACCATGGGATGTTTGGTTTTACTCGACTCGGTCCGACAGCTTTTGGGATGGATTATTTTTATCAGGTTCTTCCAGATTTGGCACGTAATGGTGCGACGGTTTATGCGACACAGGTTTCTCCACTAGAATCCACCGAAGTTCGTGGCGAGCAGTTGCTACAACAAGTAGATGAAGTTTTGGCACTCTCAGGAAAGTCAAAAGTTAATCTGATTGGTCATAGTCATGGTGGACCGACCATTCGTTATATTGAAGCAATTGCACCTGAGAAAGTCGCTTCACTCACTGCTGTTGCTGGAACGTTTAAAGGGTCCAAAGTGGGAGATGATATGTTGGATAATCCTGCTGAGAAATTTTTATTTACCGTCTTAGGACAATATATCGTTGCTCCAGTGGAGTTACTTCTACAAGGTAATCCTGATTTGCCGATTAGTCTGGATCGCTCATTGAAATCATTAAGTGAAAAGGGTTCTGCAGAATTCAATGCAAGATTCCCAACTGCAGCAATCCCATCTGATTGTGGCAATGGTCAGAAGATTACCAGTAATGGGGTTTATCATTACTCGTGGACAGGTAAAGCTCAAGCAACCAATCTACTTGATGTCATTGACGTTGCCATTTCCACCATGGCACCGAGATCTTATAAAAATAATGACAATGATGGTTTGGTTAACCGTTGCAATGCACATTTCGGACAAGTGATTAGAGACGACTATAATCAAACACACCTAGATGAAATTAATCAGATTTTAGGGTTAAAAGCATGGTTTGGACCAGATCCTGTGTCACTTTATCGTCAACAGGTCAATCGTCTAAAACTTGAAGGCTTATAAGTGAATATTATAAGCAATAGACCCAAATATTTTCAAAACTAACACTAAGCGCATCATAAGGGAGTCTGAATATTCAGGCTTCTTTTGTTTAGAACACAATGATTGGCTTTAGGTTTAATCTTTTCTAAAAATTTAGATTTTTTTTATCTATGAATAGAAAGCTGATAAAGATTTATTAGAGATCTTTGTAAAAGGGGAAGATGACATCCATGTCGATCATTACACTTGTCTTTAAGACCAGTTTTATGCTGATATCCTTATACAGATCATAACGAAATCATGCAGATATAGACTTTATAAAAAATCCACCTTTCCTGTTTTTACATCATAAATACCACCTGCAATGCCAATTTCACCTTCTTCAACCATCTTTTTCAGTACTGGGCTATTTCTTAAGATATAGGCAATATTATTTTGTACATTTGCAATGGTCACCGCCTGAATGAAATTACTGGTGAGTTGGTAATCGGTCATTTCTTTATGCACATTTTCTGCCGCCTGCATAATCGGTTTAAGAAAGTATTGTACATGTGGGGTTTCGCTGAGTTGAGTAATATCCTTTTTTTGTTCATACATCTGACAAGCTGCTGTCACTGCACCACAATCTGTATGACCCAATACTAAAATTAATTTGGAACCCTTACTCTTACAGGCGAATTCTAGAGAGCCTAATACTTTTTCGCCCGCTATATTTCCAGCGATCCGTAAACTAAATAAGTCACCAATACCGACATCAAAAATCCGTTCTGTTGGTGCACGTGAATCCATACAGCCTAGAACGGCTGCAAATGGATGCTGTCCAGATTGTGCAGTGACTTGAATTTGACGAGCAATATTATGATAAATCCGTTCATGGTTAACGAACCGCTGATTGCCTTCTTTGAGTAGCTGAAACACTTGTGCAGGCGTAAGTTGTCGTTGAATTTCCTGAGTACTGACATCAATATCCAGTTCTTCTTCTTTAATTTCAGGATAATGTATTTTAAAGCCAATTAGTTTTACATCGATGCCATTTTCTGCAGCTGTTTCATCCCTAAAATCTTTAATCACTTGATATACATCCGGATCAATATAATAGGTATTCGACGCATCGATCACTACAGTATCGCCACTGACTATTTTCTCTAAGGCAGAAACTAATGCGGAACGATTTAAAAAGCTAATATTGGGTGCCAGTTCAATACGGGTAATATTTCCATGCAAATGTGCTTCATGGATGATACGAACACCACGGAATAAATTATTTTTTAATACAATGATAAAACTAATCAACAGCCCTAACAAAATACCGATAAGTAGATCCGTCGCGATAATTGCAACAACCGTTACAATGAAGGGTAGAAATTGCTTCCATCCTTGACCATAGATCCGTTTAAAAAGTGAAGGGCTGGCTAATTTCACACCAGTTAAAATTAAAATGGCGGCAAGGGAAGATAATGGAACAACATTGATTAATGGTGTCAGAAATAAAACCGCAATAATCAATAAAATACCGTGAAAAATTGCAGAGAATTTAGTCTTTGCACCACTTGCTGCATTGACTGAACTTCGAACAATCACTGAGGTAATCGGCATACCTCCAATTAAACCAGACATGGTATTTCCGATACCTTGGGCGACCAACTCTTTGTTTGGCGGAGAGGCACGCTTTTGCGGATCCATTTTGTCCGCAGCTTCTAGATTTAATAGTGTTTCAAGCGAGGCGACGATCGCCAGCGTAATGGCACCTGTATAAATTATAGGATTATTCCATTGAGTGAAGTCAGGGAAACTGATAATTGATTCAACACCTGAAAAAATATTGGGAAGATTGACCAGATGTTCAGTGCCGACTGCGAGGCTGGAATGGGTACTGATAAAAAAATAGTTTAAGAGTCCCGCAAAAATGACCGCAATAAGTGCAGAGGGTACAACCATTTTTTTTAAAGGTGTTTTATCCCACAATAAAATAATGAATATACTTGAGATACCAATGATTGCCGCACCATAATCAAGATGCTGTAATAGGCCTGTCCCTTCGGACCAACGTTGTTGAAGAATTTCGGTTTTAATCCCAAAGAGCAGAGGAAGTTGATTGATAATCAAGATTAATCCGATGGCAACAAGAAGCCCCATAATCACATTGGTTGGGATAAAATTTGAATAGGTCCCCAACCGAAATAACCCGAAAAATAATTGGATGAGGCCGGCTAAAACTAAACAAAATAAAAAAGCTTGGTAGTTGCCTTCAAGCTTATCTAGCTGTGTTAAAACAATAGCGGTAAGCCCAGCAGCGGGACCTGACACACTGATATGAGAACCACTCAAATAACCGATAACGATTCCACCAATGACACCCGCAATAATACCGGAAATCAAGGGTGCACCTGAGGCACTGGCTATACCTAAACAGAGCGGTAGAGCAACTAAAAAAACAACTAAACCTGAGAGCAAATCATTTGTATAAAACTTTCTTCTGGGAACCAATTCCTGTTGCATAAATATTCTCGGCAAATTTATAAGTTTGATATGCATCTGGATACAGCCTATTTCATGCTGTACACCAAACTTGCCTAAGTTAGATGAGAATGTGTCCGTAAACTTTAATAAAGACCAAATGACAACAGATTATGAAAGAAACTCTATATCAGCTTTACAAATGATAAATTTTTCTGAATATTAAAGAAATTCTTAAATATTTATTCGAACAATTTGGTTAAATTATAAGTATTTTAATACGTTAATTTTAATTTGATTTTTAGGTTTTTGGCTAAAAAGTGCTGATGAAGTCTGTATAACTTATGGCTTGAGCAATAAGGAATGGTGATGTATTTGTTTTTTAATAGGTAAGTTTTACTTGCGAGCCGTGAGATCTTTTTCCAAAAAATTATTCAGATGTAAAACTTATATTGTTTTTATATTGGGTTTTGTAGGGTTTATGAAATATTTTAGAAAATATGTTTTTTCACGTGAATTTAGTTGTTTATTTGAGTGTATAAAAATGAGTATTGCGGTGTTTTAACTACACAATGCTTGCGGATATATTTACTTTATCTACTCATCTGTTGGCGCTATATCATGTGAAAAAACATGTTATATTTCATTTGTATCTGAAATGGATTTTCAAATAAAACGGTTTGTTGAGTACATCTCGCTTAGTAGGGTGCAGGAGCTGATACAATTTCATTAAAAAATACTTTTTACCTTCACGACTATTTTTAATATTATTCGCAACGTTGATTTTGAAAACTTTTGCGCTATAAATGTCAAAAAATATAAATGGATGGATTACTAGATGGATAATTATTTAAGGGACTAAATTGAAGACGACATTCGTTTTTTAAAGCTAATCAAGCATATTAACAAGTCAGATATTTATAAATTATAAGTATTTTTAATAGCTTAGTGTTTATTGATGTGATTCTGAAATTGTGTATAAAACAATGCGGATAATTGATCAATAAATATTTGTAATGGGGGTATTTATGGTCGTTTTATCCTATTTAAAAAACCAAAACAAACATTTCAACGCCATAAAAAACCAACAAATAACGATTGCAGCTAAAGCAAACATTGTTATCTGTATCGTATTTTGCCTATTTTGGACAATATATTTTAGCTTTGCTGAGATGTGGTTCATTGTTTGTATTGATATTTTTTTTACAGCAATGTCTATCTTCAGCTTATTTTTGATTTATATACATCGGATTTCAGCGGGCATATTGGTTTCACAAATTGTCCTCTTTGTTTTTCCTGTGGTTTTTTGCTTAATATTTGATGTCGCTACAATAGACCACCCCAGAGTTGCGCATTTATTTCTTCCAGCAGGAGCCATATTGGGATATTTGAATTATCGAAGAGATCCCAATGCGTTACAACTGATTTTAATTATCTTATCCATTGCCGCTTTTATCTTTTTTAGCGGGAGTGCGTTTACTTTAGATGGAGCAATACCTTTAGCTGAAAGCATTCGAGCTTATGGTGGTTGGATTGCAATATCCGTTGCCACTTTAATGATTTGTATCTCAATTTTTGTGATGCAATTGGAGTTGCAAATTGAAAACAAGTTGGTGCAGGATCTACGTTTAGCGCTTTCAAAACAACAGTTTGAGCTCTTTTATCAACCTCAAGTAAATTCTTCTGAAAAAATTATAGGCGCTGAAATTTTGTTACGTTGGTGTCACCCGACACTTGGCTATATCCCTGCGAAAGATTTTATTCCTGTAGCGGAAACTTTGGAGTTAATGCCTAAAATTGGAGATTGGATACTGATTCAGGCAAGTAAAGTATTACAAGACTGGCGTAGAAATGAATCTACAAAAGATCTTACACTTTCAGTCAATATAAGTGCTGATCATTTCATGCAAGAGAATTTTGAGCAAATCGTTACTTCCATGCTGCAGAAAAATGCAGTGTTTCCATCCCAACTTATATTAGAAATAACTGAAAGGGTTGCGTTAAATAATATTGAAAGTGTTATAGAAAAAATGGGTTTTCTACATAAAAATGGCATTCAGCTTTCTTTAGATGATTTTGGTACTGGCTATTCATCATTAAGCTATTTGCAGAAAATGCCCATTAGCCAAATCAAAATTGATCAAAGTTTTGTACAAGCGGCTTTAGAAGATGAGCGGTGTAATAAATTGGTATATGGGATTGTTAAAATTGGCCTTGATTTAAACCTGCGTGTTTTAGCAGAGGGGATTGAGACCGCCGAGCAATTTAATCGCTTTCAAGAAAATGGCTGTACTGAATTTCAAGGCTACCTATGGGGATGTCCTATGCCTTTAACAGATTTTATGAACAAAATAGCTAAGGAAAATCATTAAAGTTTTCAAAAATAGTCATAGAAGTAAGAAGAAATGATTGTATAACCTTTGTGAAATTTTTCTGATTACAAATTTATGTTTAAAAGTTTATTAAAATAAAAATATATAGCAGACTAGAGTAATGTATATAAAAATATAGTTAATTTTATCAATATATTTATTTTAATTTTTGTTTAAAAATAAGGCTAACAGATTGTGGAAGTATTGTGAATAATTGTAAATTTTGTTTATATTTGCGTGTTTTTTTAATTGCTAATGCTGTTTATAATGATTATTGTTAAAAATGAAAGAATCAAATGTTTTTACTTTTTTTTATTAATTTATTCTATTTCATGTTTCATTTCCGCAGCAGAATTACAAAAAAAATCAGGTATTGTTGATTTAACACCAGAAATTATTCGTCAAGATCAACGCATCAATGAATTAGAAAAAAAGTTAACTGATGAAAATATACTTTTATCGCCACAACAAAAAGTTGAGAAACTGAGTCGTGATCTTGTCATTGTTTCTGAAGCACCTTGTTTTGAAATAAAACAACTTAATTTCGTTATAAATGATCCATTATTGAATAAAAATCAAAATATTTTCAATAGTTTGCTCTATAATCTGAATCAGCCTAATTTTGTTGTCGGACAATGTATTGGCACTCAAAGCCTACAGAATCTAGTCAAATATGCGCAAAATGAACTGATCAAACAAGGATTGATTACGACTCAAATTGTAGTCAACCCACAAGACTTGACTCAAGGTCGTCTAGTTTTAAATATTCATGTTGGTCGAATTCATCAAATACTTTCAAAAGATAAATCAGTAAATAAGGTAGAGATCTTCACTGCATTACCGATAAAAAATCATGAAATCTTAAATCTTAAAAAAATTGATCAAGGTTTAGAAAATCTAAAACGAACTTCAAATCGCGATGTGGATATCAAAATAGAACCCGCTATAGCTCAAGATGGTAAAGAGCTTGTTGGCTATAGTGACCTTATTGTGACTTCAAGACCTTATAAAAAATTAGGAATAAGCTTAAATATTGATAATTCAGGATCAAAAAGTACTGGTGAATATATTGGAAGTTTAGGGATTAGCTTCAACAATCCATTGAATTTAAATGATTCACTGAATATCAATTTAAGCCATTCACTCGATGATTGGAAAAAAGATTTTAATCAAAGTTTTTATATCAATTATTCATTCCCATTTCGGAACTATGAATTATCTGCGACTCATAATGAATATAAATATGAGCAAAAGGTTGCAGGGTTTGATGCTCCAATTTTATATAGTGGAAAAACTAAACAAAGTAATTTAACACTTACACGTATGATCAGCCGGGGTTCACATCATAAAACCAGTATTTATACCAAGGGTTATCATAAAGAAAATCAAAATTTTATTGAGAATATAGAAGTTGGTGTACAGCGTAGAGAAACTACGGGATGGAATGCTGGTCTCCAACATCGACAATATATTGGCAATGCATTACTAGATTTGAATCTTGATTATCGACGTGGCACTGGGGCATTGAATGCTCAATCTGCACCAGAAGAAAGAATTGTTGATATTTTTGGCCAACCTTTACCTGTCGAAGGGTATGCACGTGCTCCGCTTTGGAGTGCTGATATTCGCTACTCCCAGCCTTTTACAATTCTGAATCAACCTGTCCAATACCGCTTAAATTGGCGTGGACAATTTGCACCCAAAATTTTAGTTTCTCAAGATCGTTTTTATATTGGTGGGCGCTACAGTGTTCGAGGCTTTGATGGAGAGCTCATGCTGTCAGGGGATAATGGTCATTATTTACAACAAGAGTTGAGTTGGAACTCTCCTATCCCCGCGACTCAGTTTTATGCAGCTATCGATCAAGGATGGGTCAATGGACGGAATAGTTATTCTGGACAACGTCATCTAATTGGAAGTGTATTTGGTACACGCAGTTATTTTAAAGGTATCTATCTAGATACCTTTGTGGGGCATGGTATTGAGGCACCTAAGGTCATTAAAAAAGAATGGGTTACTGGCTTTAGTTTAAATTTTTCATATTAATCAAAAACTTTTTGGAACATTAGAAATGAATAAAAATCGTTATCGTATTATTTTTAGCAAAGCAAAAAATATGTTTATTGCGGTTGCAGAGAATATCAAAAGCCAGAGTAAAGCTACAGGTCAAAGTACGCACTCAATGCCCATAACTGAGTCTATAGATTCAAAATCATTTCATCAGTTGTGGCAAGTTAAAAGTATTGTCGCATCGATGAGCTTATTTATAGCATTTTCACCTGTTTATGCACAAATGCAGGCAGATCCAAATGCTGCAGCTTCACAAAGAGCCATCATTGGGGTGGGACAGAATCAGCAAGGTCAAAACGTACCTGTAGTGAATATTCAGACACCTAAAAATGGTGTATCGCATAACGTCTATAACCAATTTGATGTATTGCAACCCGGTGTCGTTTTAAACAACAGCCGTAATGGTGCAGGTTCAGTGATTGTAGGGCAAGTGGGCGCAAACCCTTATCTTCAAACTGGAGAAGCACGCGTCATTTTAAATGAAGTAAATTCTGCTGCAGCTTCTCGCTTTGAAGGGAATCTTGAGGTCGCTGGACAACGAGCAGATGTAATTATTGCCAATCCATCAGGAATTAATATTCAAGGTGGTGGTTTTATTAATGCCAATAAGGTCATTTTTACCACTGGTAAAACACAGCTAAATCCTGATGGAAGTATTAAACAGTTTGTAGTTGATCAAGGAAAAATTAATGTTGGCTCAAATGGAAACAACTTAGGGCTGGGCGGTAATAACAATAATGCTGATTATGTCGATATTTATGCCAAAGCAGTTGAACTGAATGCCCAAGTTCATGCCAATCAAGCCTTACAAGTGGTTACGGGCTCAAATACGATTAGTGATGACTTAAGTTCAATTACGCCCAATCAAGACAATAGCACTACTCCAACATTTGCACTGGATGTGAAAGCACTTGGTGGAATGTATGCCAATAATATCTTTATTATCGGTACGGATAAAGGTTTAGGGGTGAGTAATGCCGGGACTATTCAATCCCCACAAACTTTAGTCATCACCAGTGCGGGTAAAATTGAAAATACGGGTGCAATACAAAATACCAATCCACAGGATAGTTTATTGAGCATCAATACTGGTGATGGCGCTGATATAGTTAGTAGCGGCTCTTTGATTACCAATGGGAATTTATTCTTGGAATCTGGTCAGAACATCACTTTGGATAAAGCTCGCTTGGAAAAGCATGGTGCTGATAACCAAAATATTATTTCTGTGAGTGCTAAGGGTGATGTGAGTTTACAGAACAGTACTAATGTTCAAAACTTTGGTGAAGGAGGAAATTTATATATTGATGCGAGTAATATCAATCTTGGTAATGATATTAATATTGGAGTAAATGGTTCGATTTTTCTTGATGCAAAACAAAATTTGAATGCAACTGCAGTTAGAAACATTTCAAGTATCTATGATATTAACCTCTCTGGAGGCGATTTATTAACACTCAACAATACACATGTTTGGGCAAATTCTGGAAATATAAATTTAGGTACGACTAAGCAAAACTCTAATATAGTAATAAATTCAACTAGCTTAAACGCCGAAAAAGATTTGAATATTTATGGAGCTGGTGCTGTTTCTATCAATCAGATAGGTTTAGATAACGTTGGTGCAACTACTAAAACTAAGAATTTTAATATAAGTGCTCAAGGTGATTTATTCTGGCAAAATGCAGGTATTTACTTGCCTGTTTTTACAGGGAAATTAGATTTAAGGTCAAATAGCAAGCTAGATATTTCGGGAACTCAATTCATTACAAAGGAGGGGATTAATCTATTCGGAAAAGAGTTGATCATAAACAGTCAACTCAAATCAAACAAAGGTATTAACTTAACCTCATCTGAAAAAGATTTAAATCTGAATCAGGGAACAAATCTATCGGCAGTTACAGATATCAATGTTTCATCGTTAAACGGGGGCTTAAATACAAATAATTTAAAAGCGATCTCAGATTCTGGTCATGTAACATTCATGGCGAATACAGACATCAATCTTTCAGCTAATCAAAATCAACCATTATCAGTAGATTCAACTCGAATTGATGCTCGAAATGGAATAACAATAGCAAGTGTTGGTCATGGAAATGTAAATGTTAATTCAGCAACCTTAAGCTCAAATGATGGAGGTGTTAAAGTACAGAGTGAAGGAACCAGCCTGATTAAAGATACACAAATTAATGCCAAAGCAAATGTCGAGTTATTTGCCAAAGGAAATCTAGTATTAAACGGTGTAAACACAACATCCCAACAACATACAGCATTAAATTCTAAAAATAATATTTTTCTTAATAGCCAAGTTGGCGATAATGATATAGCAATATATGGTGAAGATAAAAGTAGTCAACTCACATCTAGTGGAGTTCTTTCTATAACCAGTGAAAAAAATATAAACGTTCAAAATTTAAAAGCTATTGCAGGAGCAATATTAGTTGAAGCTGGTGAATCTTTCAATACGCCTAAGTCTGTGGAATTGAACGCAAAAGGCAATGCTTTGTTGAAATATGACTCAAAACTGAGTAATACAGATGGCAATTTAACGATACAGACAAATAATGCCTTAACTTTAGATCCGAGAGTACATAAATTAAATACAACGGGTGACATTGATCTCGTTTCTAAAAATGGTGCATTGACCTTAATAGGTTACAGTGGTGCGCATGGTAATGGTTCTGAAGAGGTTATTAAATTAATTACTACTAATGGTGGGATTAATTTAGAAGGAAATAGTATCGAATTACAGGGAACTCAATTGGAGGCACAAAAAAATATCAAAATAACTTCTAGTAATGGTGATATTCTAATTAATGGTATAAAAAATAATATATCTAATATTATCTCTTTAAAACGACTAGATAAGTTTAACTCAGATCTTAATGAGTTTAAGTTAAATTTAGAAAAAGAAACATTAAATATTAAGAATAAACCGAATTACAACGCGTATGAACAAGAAAGAATTAATATATTGGGTTTTCGAACTACTGCATTACAAAATGCGAGTGTAATTGGACAAAATCAATTTATGTCAATGATGCATGAGGCTGATAGACGATTTAAATTGCTCGAAGATAAATATCCTGAAATAAATGGACCAAGTAATAAGCTCAAAATTTTAATCGATGAAACACAAAATAATATCAATTATTTTAATAACTCAGTTAAGGGTTATGAACATTCAACTTCATCATTATTAAGTCATTCTGGTAATATAGATATTATATCTTCAAAAGGGGTTTCGGTATCTGGATCAAATTTGATTTCACAATTAGGACAAGCGAATATCGAAGCTAAGGGGCCACTTGAACAGAATTATACAAGTATAACTCAGGGGCAAAATAATAAGCCCAGAACTATGTATGCAAGCATTATTGTTGATGGAACTCAAGACTTTTATGATAAAGGAGGTGAGAATGATGCAAATTACAGTATGCGAACAATCATAAATCCCTCACTAATTAAGGCAAAAAATGGAGTTAATCTTCGAACAGTAGGAATGACAGTTGATGATAATTTAGTTTTACAAGCCACTGGAATTGTTTCACAAGATGGTGATGTGAATATTCACTCTTTTAAGAATATCCTTTTTGATGCTGCTATTGAACAAAGCTATGATCGAGCAACAAAAATTGAAAAGAAAAGATCTTGGGGGGGGCTTAAAAAGAAAACAATTACAACTAGAACTGAAAATAATGATATAGATGCGGCGTCTGTTGATATAGAAGCTAAAAATATTTCTGTTGAAAGTAAAGAAACAGGTAATCCGAAAAACAGTATCGATATTTATTCAGGAAATTTCAAAGCAAATGGTGGGAACATATCGATACGTTCAGGTGGAAATATTAATTTTTATACTGTAGAAGAGACTACTAGTAGTAAAACAGATATTACTAAAAAATCATCTTTTGCTGGAATAAAATATAATAACTCAAAAACAAGTGCAACACGTAATCAAATTTCTGAAATACCGGCTACATTAAAGGCAGATTATATTGGCACAAAATCAGGCTTCGATACACGATTGGTTGGTACGGAGTTTGAGTATTTGAAAGGTGCTGAGATTGAGTCAGGAGGTACCATATTTATTCAACCCGCCATTACCAATATTACTGAAACGCTGAAGAAGGAGAAGAATTCTGTAGTCTGGCAGTCGATGCAAGATAAAGGTTCAATTACTGAAACTGCACAATTACCAAGTTTTAATGGACCTACCCCTCCTGTTTTTAACGCTGCAGGTGGATTAGAGGTTCAAATACCAATTGGTGAAAAAGATCAGAATAAAGTACAAATTAAAGATGAAATTTTAAAACTTGCGAACCAACCCGGTAATCAATATCTCAAAGACTTGGTTAACCGCAATGATGTAGATTGGAATTCTATTATTCTTGCTCAAAAGGATTGGGATTATAAGTCTCAAGGTTTGACGGGAGCTGGTGCTGCAATTATTGTTATTATTGTGACAATTTTAACTTATGGTGCAGGAACTGCAGCAGTGGGAGCGACAACTACTGCGGCAGCAGGAGGTGGGACTGTAACTACATTTGGTGGAATGACTTTAGCAACCACTACAGTTTCTGGAGTAACAACTTACACAGCTGCCGGAACGATGGTTAATGCAGCTTTGACATCACTTGCAACTCAATCTTCCGTAAGCTTAGTGAATAATGGGGGGAATATTAGCCAGACACTTAAAGAATTAGGTTCTAAAGAGTACGTTAAAAGTTTAGCAACATCGGTTATCACTGCTGGTGTTTTAGAAAAGGTAAGCACTACACTAAACTTGCCAATTGATAGTACAAAATTTAATGATCGACTTTATGTTGGATTGGTAAATAATACTAGCTCTGCATTAATAAATACTGCAATAAATGGTGGTAGTTTAAGTGATAATCTTGATGCAGCCTTATTAGCTGGATTTGCTAATGTTTTACAGGCAGAGTTGTCACAAAATATAGGTTTAGAATTAGATGTAAAAGATCCCTCAAATTTTGAATATCTTTTGCATAAAATTGCTCATATTGCGGCAGGTTGTGCAGCTGGAGCACTTCAAAAACAATGTGAGGCTGGAGCAATTGGAGCTGGAGTAGGTGAGGTTGTTGCAGGAATGATAGAGCAACCAAGTAAAGATGCTTCATTAACTGAAATCAAAAAATATCAAGAAAAGGTTATCAATACATCTAAATTAATATCAGGAACTATAGCAGGTGTAGTTGGATATGATGTGGGGTATGCAGCTTCCTCAGCATCTTTAGCTGTGAGTAATAACTATTTAACTGCGAAAAATTATAGAGATTTAAAAGCAAATTATGACAGTTGTATTAGTAGCGGTGGTAGTGCAGGCAAGTGTAGTGGGGATATGTGGGCTATTGCGAGTAATATAAGTAAAGTAAATGATGATCGTTTGAGAACAGATTGTGCGATTGCAGACAGTACCGCATGTATTAATGGAATGAAAGACCTTTTTGAGGGAGAAAGAACTCGAAATGAGCTTAATAGATTAAATAAAATCTTTTATAACTCTGAATATAGTAGATTTAATACATGGGCTAAGTTTAATGGTTTTACTCAAGCAGATAAAAATATTCGAAATCTTGGGAGTCTATATGCTAGCTTTGAAAAAATTGAATATTGGCAAAAAACCAACTGTAGCAATATTGGTTTATCAACAGCAGATTGCCAAAAAAAATATACAGCTTATTTGGAAGCAGATCGAGCTACACATGCCCAAATTGCAGCAGGATTGGATAAAGTTAAATCCATGGCAATTATCGGCAATGGTGTTACCGTTGGTAGTGCCGTAATAACTTTAATTACTGGAACAAGCTTGAGTAGTGATGATCCTAGCCGTTTAATTGCTTTAGCTGAAATTGCATCAGTAGGATTTAGCCGCTATATTCCTCAAGTTGGCTCTATGGTGCATGTAACTCAACCTAAATCTGCTGGTTCTAGATATACAGCAAAACTACTTGATAATAATAAAGATCAAGCTCTTGATCCAAATTCTATTAGAAATGCAATTGCTTTGCATCCTACTTGGTTGAGTGGAAACAAAGATAAAATCAACTCAAATACTATTTCGATTGCAGTTGCTAAAGTTCAGACGTCAAAAGGGACTGAAAATATTCTTGCGGTAAGTGGTAAGTCTTGGAGTGGAAATGCTCCCACAACTGTAAATATTAATGGAAATACATATAAAGTTATTGTTAGTGATACTCAAAGTGTAAAGTCAATCCAAATGGGAGTTAACGATCAAGGGCGACCAATATCTAATTATAATCATGCAGAAATGAAACTCTTCAGCTATATTAAAGATAGTTATTCTGCAACACCAACCAAAGTAACTATGGCAATTCAGAATACTGCTAATACTGAAAAAAATCCTGCTGGATTATGCACTGGCTGTGTATTTACTAGTTCAACTGGTTTTACAAAGGATTTACCTTTTGTAAATTTAACTATATTTCATGGTTCTACAAAGAAATAGTTAAATGGTAGGATAAATTTGTTTTGAAAATAGATGGTTCAAATATGATAAATTTTGTACAAGAGTTAGTATTGTGTAGGGTAGAAGGTACTCAACTTCCTTTTTTTCCTGAAAAAGTTAAAGGCTACACAGAGCAAGAAATAGCTGAAATTGCAAAGAACTGCAATTTAGATGTCCATGGGCAATTTAGGGACTTTTTATTGCAAATGGGGAAATGTTCTGGAGGATTACTTTGGGGGGATGACTTTCCAATGTATAGTCACAGATGGGAACCAATGAGTTTTAAAAATTTTCAAGTTAATGAGAGAAATGATGAAAATTATATGTCGTGTCCTGGTAGTGAAGATCCTATAGAAAATAAAATGTTTTATCTTTATTCAGAAAATGAGTTAACTTTTTTTTATTATTTATTTACGAATAATAAAGATGATTATATTTGGGGGTATTATGAAGACGAAAATAGGTGTGTGGAGAAAACTAAATCGACACTTATTGATCAATTAAAGTACTACGTCAGAACTTCAACAAAAAATGCAAGATTTATTGATTTTACCTCAAATGAAGATGAAATTAACCAAAATATAATGGGTAGGCTATTATAGTATTATTTTTATCAAACTAATCTGTACAACGCTTCAAAAATAATCTATCTATTTAGATACTATCATCGATTTTTAATTAAAAATCAATGATAGTATTCAATTTACCATGTTGAATTTTAATTATGCCCCATTTTATTAATTACACGGATTGGGACAGTATATCCTTGACCACTATCAGGTCTTGGTTCTAAGAACGCTTGAATTGGCAGATCAGTAATAGCGTTAGCTCGCCATAATCCCACGCCATTTACAAGTTCAGTCACAGGTTTCTTTGTTTCCAAATCATTAATCCAAAATACACAACCTTCTTGTTTATTTGGATTTAATTCATAACCGACTTGGTATCTTTTATTTGGTTCAATATGGACTTTGACTAAATTGGTATAGTTATAAGAACCTTGACCACACCAAATTTGTAAATCATGTTCACCAGCGTGCAGAATTAAAGGCTCTTTGAGCTGATGATAGCCATTCTCTACCTTCTTTTTATCTACTGCAAAGACAAAGGCAATCGTGTCTGCTAAATATTTACGATCATAGAGATCACCAATGATGGTTGCTGTTTGTGATGATGCTTGAGGCGAAGAATAGTATTCAATAGCTGGTGTATTCTTGGATGTACTGATACAACCAGTAAAAATGATTGGTACACTTAGAATTGAGATTTTAAAAAATAGATGCATATTCAATCCCTCTATTTATTAATAATGACTGGCATATAAATTTGTTGAGGTTGATTTGCTACTGTATGAGCAAATTGCTTTTCTGTTATCACCTCACCCGTTGTTAAATTTTCAATCCAAAACTGAATGCCTTGTTTATGGCTGTTTTTATCTGCTTGATTGGTTTTGATTTGATATTTTTGCCCTGTTTGAGCAGTAAAATTGAGCTCACCTGAAGAAAATAATTGCTGAGCATCAGAGGTGAAGCGAACGGTTATCTGTGTAGGGAGAATGGAATAGATTTTATTCCAGTCTTTTGATTGGTTTAATGTGGCTTTGCCATTGATTTGATTAATATAAATACGAGCTTTTATGAACTTTAAAGGGGTGCTCGTTTCTTGGAAACCTTGAATTGTTGCGAGTTGTGCTGAATCAATATTTTGAGGCGTTTGATAAAGCAGCTCTTTTGGGATTTCTGCAAGTGCAAATGGTGAAGAGCATAAAGCAACAAATAAGGTTATTTTGATCAATTGATTATGCATAAAATAAACCTCTAAAATGAGAAAACTATTTTTAGAATTTTACTAAGTATTCTGACTTAGCAATTTATTATAAAGAGGGTTGGTTCAAGATGCTAAACCTATAATTATTTTAATGGCTTTTTTTGAAACTTCATTATACCTATAGATAGAACACATTAAAATTTGGGATAAAAAATCCACTCAAGATAAACTATAAAAATTATTCAAATCCCTAAAATAACTCAAAACAGTGCCTTACTAAACTAGCTTACAATTTTAACCACAAGCGTGTCGTAAAATGCTAAGTCAGTGTCGTCTTATGTAAAGTGAGCTGCATCTGCTGTGTTGTAGTTTTAATCATGATTTTTAAATATTGATAAAAATACGGCATGGATAGGGAAATAGCATTGAATAAAGCAATACGGTTTTATGAAACAGGAACACCAGATGTTTTGCAATATGAAGACATCGATGTTGGTGAACCAGCAGCAGAGCAAGTGCGTCTGCGTCATGTGGCAGTTGGATTAAATTATGCTGACACTTATTTTCGTGACGGCACATATAAGATTCCACTGCCAAACGGGATGGGCGTAGAAGCATCTGGTGTAGTCGAAGCCGTAGGTGAGGGTGTAGCTCACATTCAAGTGGGTGATCGAGTCACTTATACCGGTTTTTTAAATACGTTAGGTGCTTATAGCACTGCACGTTTAATCTCAGCTGATGTATTAATCAAACTACCTGAAGAAATTTCTTGTGAAACAGCCGCAGCAATGACCATGCGGGGATTAACCTCTGCTTATTTAATGCGTCGTATTTATGACTTTAAAAAAGGGGACACCATTTTATTACATGCTGCCGCTGGTGGTGTGGGCTTGATTGTTTCTCAATGGGCAAAGTTACTCGGTTTAACTGTGATTGGTACAACCTCTTCAGAAGAAAAAGCACAAATTGCCCGTGCACATGGCTGTGACCACGTCATTAATTATAGCTATGAAAATGTTGCAGAACGAGTACGAGAATTAACCGATGGGGTCGGTGTGAATGTGGTCTTTGATAGTGTCGGTAAAGACACGTTTATGGCATCGCTTGATTCATTAAAACGCCGTGGTTTATTGGTTTGTGTGGGGACTGCTTCTGGTGCAATTCCAGAATTTAACCCCGTCTTGTTGGCAATGAAAGGCTCTCTATATATAACTCGTCCAGCACTGGCAGATTTCATTGCTGATCCTATAGAAAAACAAGAACTTGCCAATGAGTTATTTGACCACGTCCGACATGGACGCATCAAAATTGAAATCAATCAGCGCTATGAACTCAAGGATGCAGTTCAAGCTCACCGTGATCTAGAAGCACGTAAAACCACAGGATCATCAATTTTTGTCATTTGAAGGGATATCTTATGCAAGTTGAACAATTAAGTTGCAATATCGGTGCAGAATTGTTGGGGGTCAATCTGGAAGATGCCATTGACGATGATGGGTTATTTACTGAAATTCGTCAGAATTTGTTAAAGCATCGGGTTTTATTTTTAAGAGATCAAAACCTAAGCCGAGCAGAACATGTAGCATTTGCTGAGCGCTTTGGACAACTAGAAAGTCATCCAGCTGTTGGAAGTCATCCAGAGCATCCTGGACTGGTACAAATTTATAAAAGCCCAGAGAGCCCAATTGATCGTTATGAAAATGCTTGGCATAGCGATGCAAGCTGGCGCAAAGTTCCGCCAATGGGTTGTGTGCTACGTTGTATTGAATGTCCGACAGTGGGTGGAGATACCATGTGGACCAATATGGTGATGGCCTATGAAAATTTACCCATAGAAATCAAAACAAAAATTGCAAATTTACGTGCTTATCACAGTATTGAAGCCAGTTTTGGCGCAATGATGCCGATTGAAAAGCGTTTGGCATTAAAAGAACAGTTCCCCGATGCAGAACATCCTGTGGTACGTACTCATCCTGAAACGGGTGAAAAGATTCTTTATGTCAACGCATTTACCACTCATTTTAGTAATTACCATACCAAAGAACACGTACGTTTTGGACAAGATGCCAATCCCGGTGCAACCGATTTACTGCGTTATTTAATTACCCAAGCCTATATTCCTGAGTACCAAGTTCGTTGGAGTTGGAAGCCGAATAGTATCGCAATTTGGGACAACCGCAGTACACAACATTATGCCGTAATGGACTATCCACCATGTCATCGAAAAATGGAACGGGCAGGCATTATTGGTGATGCAACTTACTAAGCTGAGCAGTTAACGATTTAATCCAAACCCTAATTTTAAAATACATATGGAGATGTTTATGCAATTCTTTGATGACTCATTGCACCCTGAAAACATGGACAAAGTGGTGATTACGGTAGCGCCTTATGGGCCTGAATGGATGCCTGAGGATTTTCCTGAAGATATTCCTGTAACCATGCAAGAACAAATTCAAAAAGCGGTAGAGTGCTATGAAGCAGGTGCTTCAGTCCTCCATTTGCATGTCCGAGAGCTGGATGGGAAAGGCTCGAAACGTCTGTCTAAGTTTAATGAACTCATTGCCGGTGTGCGCGAAGCGGTGCCTGATATGATCATTCAAGTGGGTGGATCAATTTCTTTTGCCCCAGAAAGTGAAGGTGAAGCTGCAATTTGGTTAAGCGATGATACGCGGCATATGTTGGCCGAATTAATGCCAAAACCAGACCAAGTAACCGTAGCGATCAATACCACTCAAATGAATATTATGGAGTTGCTCTATCCTGAATATTTAGAAGGCACTTCTTTGGCACATCCAGCAATTCAGGCAGCTTATGCAGAAATGACAGTACCTGCAGGTCCAGCTTGGGTTGCAGAGCATTTAAAGCGTTTAACTGAAAATGGCATTCAACCGCATTTCCAATTAACTGGGATGCATGGTTTAGAAACGCTGGAACGTATGGTGCGTAAAGGGCTGTATAAAGGTCCGTTGAATCTAACCTGGATTGGAATTGGTGGTGGTTTTGATGGGCCAAATCCTTTTAACTTCTTTAACTTTATTCATCGCGTACCTGATGGTTGTACTTTAACTTCAGAGTCTTTACTTAAAAATGTTTTGCCGTTTAACACCATGTCAATGGCGATGGGCTTACATGCACGCGTCGGAAATGAAGACACCATTATTGATCATCAAGGTCAGCGTTTTTCTTCAGTACAGCAGATTCAACAGACCGTGCGTATTGCCCATGAATTAGGTCGTGAAGTTGCATCAGGTAAAGAAGCACGTGAAATTTATCGTATTGGCGTGCAATACGACACGATTGAAGAAACTTTGTTGGAAAATGGTATGGCGCCCAATCGTAAAGCAGGTCAAAAGGGTGTTCCACAGCGTAAATAATGATTTGAGCCAAAAGGATTTTTGATTCAAACAGTGAGAAAAAGATGATTACGTTACTGTGAAGTCGCGTAGTCATCAAAAATGAATGAGAAATTATAAAAACACAAGGAGAACGTATGGATGCGCATCAATATTCAAGTCCTGCGGACGGTGTAGATACTTCGGTTGGCATTCCACGTAAATATGCATGGTTGGTTTTTGCACTGACATTTGGTTTGTTGATTTCTGACTATATGTCACGGCAAGTCTTAAATGCAGTATTCCCACTGATCAAAAGTGAATGGGCTTTGACAGACAGCCAACTTGGATTATTAAGTGGAATTGTGGCCTTGATGGTGGGTTTATTAACCTTACCTTTGTCGATCTTGGCAGATCGTTTTGGCAAAGTAAAAAGCTTAACTTTGATGGCCGTGTTATGGAGTATGGCAACCTTAGGCTGTGCAATTGCTGAAAGTTATCAACATATGTTTATTGCCCGATTTATGGTGGGTGTTGGCGAAGCTGCCTATGGCAGTGTCGGGATTGCTGTTGTTGTATCGGTTTTTCCTCGTGATATGCGTGCAACTTTAGCAAGTGCTTTTATGGCAGGTGGTGTGTTTGGCTCATTCTTAGGCATGGCTTTAGGCGGTGTAATGGCTGAACATTTTGGCTGGCGTTGGGCATTTGGTGGAATGGCAGTCTTTGGGCTGATTCTGGCATTTTTATATCCTATTGTGGTTAAAGAAAACAAGATAGGAACCGTTCAAGGCAAAATTAAGACCCAACAGAAACAGGAGAAGTCGAGAAGTCCTTTACGATCAATTTATTCAAGTCGGTCTGTGATCGCCACTTATATTGGCAGTGGCTTGCAATTGTTTGTGGGTGGCACGGTCATCGTTTGGCTTCCCAGTTATCTCAATCGATATTACGGATTGGGGACAGATAAAGCGGGGCTGGTCGCGGCAATGGTTGTACTCAGTAGTGCAGTTGGCATGATTTTATGTGGGATGTTATGTGATCGTTTAGGACGAGATCGACCAGACCGAAAAGTCAGTTTAGCGATTGCATTTTGTTTGATCGGTTGTGTGTTGTTATCCATTGCTTTTGCCATGTCTGTCGGAAATGCTCAATTGATCATGATTTGTATTGGGATGTTTATCGCATTGGGTACCAATGGACCATCCAGCGCAATGGTTGCCAACCTAACACATCATTCTGTACATAGCACAGCATTTGCAACATTAACTTTGGCAAATAATTTTCTCGGCTTGGCTTTAGGACCTTTAGTAATTGGAAAGCTATCTGACGTGATTGGTTTACACCATGCTTTTCAATTGATGCCTCTGATGAGCATTGTGGCTGCTGCCGTATTCTTCTATGCAAAACGCCATTATGCCCATGATATTAAAAAATTTAATGCACAAGCAGCACGACAAGGTCAAACAGTACAAGCACAGTCATGCAATATGGGTAATCAGTAATGACGCGTAAAATGAATATTGAAGTTTTTTTTGATTTTATCTGTCCTTGGTGTTTGATTGGAAAACGTCATTTACAGACTGCGATTCAAAAATTAAAACAAAGTGATCCAGATGTTGTGGTCAATATCCAGTGGCGTGGTGTACAGCTTTTACCCCATATTCCACTGGTGGGTGTTCCTTTTGATGCCTTTTATTTACAACGATTAGGCAGTTCAACAGCCGTTCGAATGCGTCAAACTCAAGTTCGTCAAGCCGCGAAAGCGGTCAATGTCGATATTGATTTTGATCGGATTCGTCGTATGCCAAACACAGCTATGGCACATCATTTTTTTGCAAATATTTCAAAAGTATATCATTCAGATCAAAGTGAGCGATTTTTAGATGCGCTATTCACAGCCTATTTTCATCATTCGGAAAATATAGGCGAGTTAGCAACATTGCAGAAAATAGCCATGTATTGCGGTTTTGCGGATGAGGTGGTTGAAGGTATTTTAGCAAAACCATTCGTTCCTTTTATCTCAGCAGATACAGGGGGTAAAGGGGTACCATATTTTGTTTTTGATGGAAGTTTTGCAATGGCAGGAGCGCAACCTGCAAGTGCACTTTATCAAGCAATGCTGGAAACGCTTCAAACACAAGGACAAATGGTATGAGCTTGCGTTTTCAAGTTCCTCAAGAAAAAATCCCAACTTTAGGCAATCGATCCTTTTTGATGATCGGTGACCGATCTCTAATTTTATTTAATATTGCTGAACAATTTTATGCGATTAATGACAGTTGCCCGCATCAGGGTGCCTCATTACTCAATGGGAAATTAGAAGGCAAGGTAATTCAATGTTGTGCACATGGTTTACGTTTTGACTTGTCAAATGGTTATTTACTCAATTCAACACAGCTACAAGTTCAATCATATCCAGTAGAAGTGATTGGAGAAAATGTTTTTATTGGTTTGGATTGTGGAGTAGCACTAGATGAGTAAATTAGATTCTATGGCTTGGCAGCCACGGCTAAGTGCGTTTATGCCCGGATTTATTGTTAGTACTGTGGTTGCCGCTGCGGCCTGCTTTTTATCTGAGCATTATGGTGCACCAGTAATGTTATTCGCTTTATTGCTCGGGATGGGTGTGAACTTTCTTGCAACAGAAGGAAAGTGTAAAGCGGGTATCGAATTTACTGCGCGAGAAGTACTGCGTTTTGGGATCGCCTTACTCGGAATGCGCATTACCCTTGAGCAAATGACTGCGCTAGGTTGGCAGCCCATTGTTTTGGTCATTTCATTGGTCGTCATTACCATTCTTGCTTCAGTCATCGCAGCAAAAGTGCTCGGGTTTAATAAATTTTTCGGTATGCTGACTGGTGGCGCGACAGCGATCTGTGGAGCTTCCGCAGCATTGGCCTTGTCTGCAGCTTTACCCAGTCATCCACAAAAAGAAAAAGCAACCTTATTCACCGTCATTGGAGTATCTGCACTTTCAACTTTAGCAATGATTGTTTATCCCATGATTGCGCAATGGTTGGAATTGAAACCACAACATGCAGGGATTTTTTTAGGTGCAACCATCCATGATGTCGCCCAAGTGGTGGGGGCAGGTTATAGCATGTCTACAGAAACAGGCGATACTGCAACAGTGGTGAAATTGATGCGAGTTGCCATGCTTCTACCTGTGATCATCTGTGCAGCCATGATTACCCGTATGCAAGGCGTACCCTCTACGGGCAAAAGACCGCCATTATTGCCTTGGTTTGCAGTAGGATTTTTAATTCTTGCCTGTATAAATAGTACTGGATGGGTACCTACAGTTGTTCAAACTGGAATGAATGAATTATCTCGTTGGTGTCTGATTATTTCGATTAGTGCGCTAGGGATGAAAACACAATTAAAAGAGTTAGCAACGGTGGGTATTAAACCGATCCTGCTGATGATTGGAGAAAGCGTTTTTCTGGTATTGTTGGTACTCAGCCAGATGCATTGGTTATTTTAGTCGAGCTTTGATTTAACAAAAGTTTTGCAAGGTACAACGTTAAAGTTGATTTACGCAAAACTTTTGTTTTAAGTGGCTTTTCTTATTATTGTTTTGATGTTAATACCAAGTTAGTCGTACCTTGATTGAATTTATATCGTATTTTCATCAATGATCTCAGCCTTATTGTGGGTACGCCAAGCATTGGGTGTTATACCAAATTGACCGATAAACCATCGTGTAAAAGAGCTTGGCATAGAGTAACCAAGAATATCTGAAACTTGAGCCAGTGAATAATTGATATTTCTTAAATAGCGAAATACCAAATTTCTGCGGACATCATTCATTAATTCACTAAAATTTGTATGTGCAGCTTCTAGACGCCGTTGCAGCGTTCTGACATTGACTTCATGGGTCTGCGCGACTTGATCAATTGTGGCACGTCCCATCGGTAAAAGCAGATAGATACTTTTACGGATATCAAAAATAAGTGATGATTCATTGTCTTTTTGTAAGATGTCGATATCGAGATAGCGCTGTGCATGGTTTGCCATTGCTGTATTTGCTTGAGGATTGATTTTATCAAGCTCTGATGATGAGCAGACAATACCATTAAACTCGCTACCAAATTCAAGTGAACTTCCAAAAACACGTTGATGCACTGTTAAGTCTTTTGGTGAATCGTGGGTAAAATGAATACTTAATGGGTGCCATTTTTGAGCTAATAATGCAGCACAAAAACGATGGGTAATCCCCAAAGCCAATTCAATCGCTTGACGACTATACTTTGCTGAAGCAGAAATCACTTCTACCCGAATAATCACGGTTTTTCCAACTTCTTCTATATATATTTCAAGCGCGTTATTGATGATATTTCGGTATCTTACAATTGTTTTTAAGGCATCACGTAACGTCTGTTGATAGCTTAATAATAGGCTTAGCTCACCAAAATCAGCAATTTGACGTTGTTCGGCCATATGTAGACCAAACACTTCACAACCACTGATTTGAGCAGATTGCTCTAATAGTGTCATGACTTTGTCGACGGAAATACGTTGTTTTGAATCATTTAATTGAGCAGAATAAATTCCAGCATCAGATAATAAATGGTATGGATTAAGGTCTAATTGTCGGCTTACATCCAGATAATTCTTGAGTACCGCTGTATGTGCAAGAGGAACCAATTTACACTCTCCTTGTCTTTTCATTAACCGTCCTGGTCAATACATCACTGTTTGAAGACTTTACCAATACGCATTTATAAAAAGTTTTTGCGTATGTGTAATCTCAATAATTTTATCAAAATTTTTTAAAAAGCATCTCAATTCATTACACATTGAGATGATTGAAATAGAGTATCAAATTTGTTTAACAAAGAGGAGTGTTTTAAAAGGACTGCACTTTATTGAGTAAAGAACAGCCTTTTAAAACGTATTAATGTGCGACACAACTTAGGGATATTGCTTACACATTAATTCTTTTAGATGGGGCATTGCGACTCATATCGGATTGTAGATATTTAGTACACAATATTTTTAAAATTAAATGGTCGGTAGATATAGGGCTACAATCAATCCATTTAATTAAAAACGATAGCCTACCCCAAGATATGTGACCAAAGGATCTAAATCAATTTTTGTCGTGGACTTGATCAATTGGGTACCTGTCGATGTATCTGTGACAGTCACAGTTGCTACATTATTAAAGTTTGGCATATAACTTAAAGATCCAGTGGTAAACCAACGATCGGTTAAATCAAAGGTAAATCCTGCTGTGAGTACTGGTGCAAAGGCATCACTGGTTTTAACTTTAACTTTTGGTGTCGCTGTTGAACTGCCTTGACCACCGTGCAATGCTTCACCCGCTCGATCATTGAGGATATTATCAATCATATAACCTGCTTGAATAAGGTCTTGTTCTACACCGCCATTGAGCTTTAACTTATTAAAATGACCATATACAACACCCGCGCCAACAAAAGGTCGGAACTTATCTTGTCCTGAAGCGCCAAAATGATATTTAACTGTTGCTGCAGGCGTCCATGCAGTTACTTCTGCAACTTTGCCATGTGCATCAAGATCGGTAATTAAGGTATCTTTTAGCAGTTTTAAACCATTTAAATAGGTCGGTGGTGTGCCTTTTCCGGGAGTATTGGCAGTGGAAAGTGCCGAAGCTCTAATTTCTCCTACGCCATCAATATCAATTTTTGGTGGGATACCACCGACTAATTCAAGAGATACATGATCATTTACAAAGTAGCTTAGAGTTAAACCCAATGTATCGGTATCCGCGACTTCCATTCCACCTTGAGCGGTATAATCAGAAATACCTGTGATATCCGATCTGGCTCCGGTGGTCAGACTTGCTGGAACTTTATAATTGGGGTCTGCTTTACCATTTTTGATAAATGTATTTAATAAAAGCCCACCCATTCCCTTAATTTCAGATGCATTGGTTTCGTAGTTGGCAATATCACTTCCCCATAATGATGATCCAACGCCATAGCTGCCACCTTCTACAACACTGGTTGTTACATGTGTTGAATTGGCTTTGCCTTGAGGCATGACATGCATCCAGCCTGCACTGACAGCCCAGCGTTTAGAGGTTGTAGAATCCGCATAACATAAATGAGTTGTTAATAGACATGCCAATGGCACAGCTATTCTACAAATTTGATTCATTTTAATTTCCTTGTAGTTCACTTTTTTTGGGTTTCAGCGGATCCTTTCTGAAACACGGCCCCATTATTAAAGTTGGCATTGGTTAAAGCAATCTCACTCATTTCATTAATAATATTCAGATTTTTAATGAATAAATAAGTGAATTTTAAAATAAAACAATTAAATCAATCTCTTATAATTTTATAAGCCCATGCTCGAATGCTTTATTGGAGCAGTCATTTGTCATCAAATGAAAAGCAGTTGTCATCAAATGTACATCACCAAGATCAACTAAACCGTATTGTGAATAAGCAATTTATAGAATTCATCTTCATTCATTTGGCGAAAACTTAAGGTAGATCAATGGAAAAAATACAGACAAAGGCAACTGTTTTAATTGTTCCTGGTTTACGTGACCATGTTGCTGAACATTGGCAAACCTTATTGGAGCAAAGGCTGGTCAAGGTACGATCTGTCCCTGCATTAGAAACAGACAAACTCAACTGCATAAAAAGAGTTAAAGCGATTCAAACGCAACTTGAAGAAATTGATGGTGCTGTGATTTTAGTTGCACATAGCGCAGGGGTATTAATGACCGTTCACTGGGCAGCTCTGTATCAACACAATATTCAAGGGGCTTTGTTGGTGACACCACCCGATTTATCAGCCAAATGGCCTGAAAACTATCTAAGTTCTGCAACGCTAAAACGGCAAGGATGGGATCCTTTACCCAACAAGGTTTTGCCTTTTCCGAGCATTGTTGTTGCAAGTACCAACGATCATTTAGCCAGTTACCAGGCCGTTCGGACTATGGCAAAAACATGGGGCAGTCAATTGGTGAGTTTAGGTGAAGTGGGGCATTTTAATCCTGCTGCTGGATATGGGTATTGGGCACAAGCTGAACAATTTATTCAACAATTAGACCAAGTGGATGATTCGATATGTATCGCTTAGTTCTTAGAACTTTATAGCGGAATTTATTTAGAAGTGACTTCGTTCAATTTACACGCCGTTTTAAGACAGCATTGCTCATTGGTTAGCAGTATAGGTAACAGATTAAACAATTAAAAAAAACATGCATATTTCAAAATAGTCAATATGGCTATTTATGGAGTTAAATCGAATTAAATCATATCGATATGGAGATCGAATGATGCAAAATGTGATATGTAGCAATAACCCGAAACACCCGATTATTTTCACTCAAAAGCTGGGTGTCTGTTTAGTGCTGTGCTTAAGTATTTCAAAAGTGTCCGCAACAAGTGCTGAGATCAATGAGGATTGGAAATTTGAAATCAGTACGATGCTCAGTCTAGGTGCAAATTGGAGTACTCAAGATGCTTCAAATCAGTTGGTGTATAAACCTGATGCAAATCATATCGGAAAGGACGGTTTAAGCGTTGACGTGAATGGTGACGATGGGCATGTGAACTTCAGTCAAAACGATAATATTTCCCAAATTATAAAAGGGTTGACTGAGTTTCGTTTAAAAGGACAACAACAGGGTGCAGTAATCAGCACTAAATATTGGTATGACCATGCTTATGAAACTGGTCGTGGAGATTTAAAAGCCTTTGATGATTCTGCGTGGCCTAGATTAGCCAAATTTAAGGGCATTGATCTTTGGGATGCCTATATCTGGAAAAATTTTGCTTTAGAAAATGGTCAAAATGCCAATCTAAAATTAGGCAAACATACCTTAAATTGGGGGAAATCGCAGTTTTTCCAAAATGGTATAAATTCAGTCAGTGCCTTAGATTATGCTGCAATTAATCGGCCGGGAGGAGAGGCAAAAGAGCGAATAATTCCTGTCGAAATGTTTTCATTTGAGGCTGGAATAACGCCAAATCTTAAACTGGACGGTTTTTATCAGTTTAAGTTTAGACCTTCTGTTGTGGATGGCTGTGGGACGTTTTTTGCAATTTCGGACTTTGTTCCAGAAAATTGTGGACCCATTATTTTGACCGTTACACCAGGGGATAAGTTGTCTGAAAGTGCTTTAGATGCACAGACTTATATTCCACGTGCAGAAAGTCGATATGCCAAGAATAGAGGGCAATATGGTTTTGCTTTAAAGCAAACTTTACCTCGTTGGAATAATGCTGAACTTGGCGCATATTTTGCGAACTATCACAGTCGCAATGCTAATTTTGATGGTACAGCGGTAACTGCACCAGGGTCTGCATATTTTAATACTGCTCGTTTTTTTTCAATTTATCCAGAAAATATTAAAATGTATGGATTAAGCCTAGCTGGAAAAGTGGGGACAACTGCTGTTTTTAGCGAATTAACGCATAAACCCAATCAGCCCTTGCAATTAAATGGAACAGATATTGTCTATGCTCAAGTTTTAGACAAAGATACGCCCCTTACACCGCCTGGAGTTGCGGCTGAATTTGAGCAATATTTGCAAGGTTATGTAAGAACGCCTGTAACCCAATTTTCACTGGGTGCGAGTGATCGGTTAAACAATATATTGGGTGCAAATGCATTGAATTGGGCGGCAGAGTTTGCAGTGAATCATATTGCAGATATTGGTAATCATCGTTTTGGACGGGTCGGTGCATTTGGACGGAGTGAGCTTTCATCTGGTGCTTATAATCCTGAAACAGGTGAATATAAATGTACGCCTTATGGGACCGCACATCTTGCAAATGATGTGATTGATCGTATGAATGAGCGCTTTTGTAATCGGGATGGTTTTTTTACGCAATGGTCATATGGCTATCGTTTACGAGGAGCTTTAAATTATCAAGATATTTTACCTGCGACCGTCATCACCCCAAGTGTAATCTTTCGCCATGATATAGCTGGATTTAGCCAAAACTTTCAAGAAGGTCAAATGAGTATTGCAGCCACTATTTCAGTGAATTATCAGCAAAAGTATATAGCTGAACTTGCATATACCAATTTTTTTGGTTCGAATGATTTTAGTACCCTCGATGACCGAGATTTTGCTTCGTTGGTATTAAAAGCTAATTTTTAACATTGAGAAATTGGATGCCATGTTTATTGGAAGGTTTGGCATCCAACATAAAGCGTATCTTGTTAATAATAAATATTTAATTCATTTATACAGAAAATGCTTATACAGCTTTGTCAAAAACTAACTTTTCTGTTGTTTATGGTATTTAATTATTCAATCTGATCAATATTGATGTTATTGGAGCTGCTAAGGAGATTGACGGGCATAGGCTTTATTATCACTATAAATATGACCTGTTAAATTGATCAAAAATTGCATTTGCTATTTAGTGATGAATTACATGAAATATGCATTAAATTATAATAATAAGAACACTATTACAAGTTTGTTTCTAAAAGATAATATAAATTTAAATATTTGTTTTTAGGGAATATTTTTAATAAATTATGTATTTAATTATAATTAAAATAAGTGTAAAAGTTTGCAAAACATGGTGAGTAATGATAAAAAATGTGCATTATCTGAATAGCTTAATGGGTTCCTACAGATATATTGAAGAATAGAAATATGAATGTTGGATATAAATAAATAATGAAAATTTATGAAATGGTGTTTCATAAAGGTATAGATGAAAGCACTCATTTTTTTTATAGTGAAAATAGCTATGCTTCACGCCAGCATTTTATCGAATTAATACGTTTAGATATTGACACTGAACTGAGTAATTTTAAGATGACATGTCTAAGTGATGATCAATATGATTTAAAAGCATTGTTTGAAGAAGTTCATAAAGAAAGCCATTTCCATGTAGATAAAATGGAAGCTGAATTTATTCGTGATGCAATCGCTACATTTGACCAATGCATTTGTTTAAGAGTTAAAGAACGAGATGTTCTTAAACCGAGTGGAAATACCTTTCATATTTAGTCGTCATCCAAATTGTATACAGAGATTCACGATTTTCGGTCGACATGTTAAAGTGTCATATCGTATCCCATTCTTCACCCCAGAACGAATGGGATTTTTTTATTTTTGATGAGTGCGTGTTTTATAACACTTTTAAAAAGACTAAGCGTTATTGATATAAAAAATGTTTAACTATTTAAAAAAAGATCAAGTTTTTCATAAAACTTTGGCTTAGATGCAACACCAATATTGATGCGAGTCCAGTGGTTATATTTTTTCCCATCTAAACTAAAAATATAACCAGGTGCGAACACAAGTTGATTTTCAATAGACTTCTTCATAATGTTATGTGAAAAATCTAGATTTTCAAAAGTAGTCCAATAATATAAGGAATCTTGAGCTTCGTGAAAAACCATTCCTCCTAATTTTTTAATATTATCCAATGCAATTGAACTACTGAACCTTAAACTTTCCTTAAAAAAATTAAGATGCTGGTCATAAAACTTACTTTGTAAAATAGTGCAAATAAATTGTTCAGCATACTCTGAACTATTAACATGTAAAATTGCTTTAAAATCTGAGAGCTTATCGATCAAATGATATTCTCCAACGATAAAACCGACGCGAATTGAAGGACTAATAATCTTGGAAAATCCTCCAATATAAAGATGATTTGAAAAATCACTATGAGAGCTTAATCGATGTTTAATATCCGTATATTCAGAAAACACATCATTCTCTATGATTAAACAATTATTTTCTTTGCATAAGTTATTGATTATTTTTATTTTATCTACACTGATGTGGGTGCCTGTCGGATTGTGTGAAATACTTTGGGTAAAAAAAAGTTTAGGTTTTATTGTCTGCAAATATTCCGAGAGAATTTCGCAATCTGGTCCATCGATCAATCTGGGAATTTCAATGATTTTACATTTTGTTAGCTGTAGTTTTTTTAATAATGGATAATAAATCGGAGAATCTACTAAAACGATTGTATCCGATTCTACAAAATATCGAATAATCAGATCAATTGCATCATTTACACCGCTGGTCAGTAAAATATTATCAGGAATGACCTTGATATTAAGCTGGCTTAGTCGTAAGGAAAGTGTTTCTCTTAAAGCTTCATGCCCATATTTAGAGCCATAACGTAATCGTTTCGAAGTGTTTTCCTGAAGTGATTTTTGCAGAAGTTTATTTAAAGGTAATCCTTCAAACCAAGAAGAATCTGGAAAACCATCACCGACATTTATCACGCCATTAAAGGTTTCTAATTGACGACGCATTAACCATAGCTCATCTATATTTTGCATTTCGATCGTTGATTTTTTAAACATGGGCAATTCTTTTTGTTCCATGACAAAAAAACCGGATGCAGGTTTGGAATAGATGAGGTTTTCATCTACTAGGCGCTCTAAGGCATATATTATGGTATTTTTCGAAACATTATATTGAATACATAGTTTTCGAATTGAAGGGATTTTTTCATTTTTCTTATATAACTGTGATTTTATTTGATGTTTTAAAATCTGATAGATTTGATCAAAAAGAGGTGCTGAATTGGAGTCCATCATCTTTTTAAATTTTCCTAAAAAACTGTCCGTGAAAACTGTACCTTGAGAGAAATCATTTGAGCATTTAAATTGCGACTATGAACATAACGAGCATAGGACGACAGCAAATATGAATTCTAAATTACCTGATTTTCGTAAATTAACGGTATCAGAACGACTCCATGAGATTGCAAAAATAGCAGGTTTAAATGAACAACAACAACAATTATTGCAGAAAGATGGCGCATTAAATGGCGAATTAGCCAATGGCATGATTGAAAATGTTATTGGTAAATTTGAATTACCCTTTGGTATTGCAACAAACTTTAAAATTAATGGTAAAGATCACTTAATTCCTATGGTTGTTGAAGAACCGTCTATCGTTGCCGCGGCATCTTATATGGCGAAGCTCGTTCGTGAAAATGGAGGTTTTACAACCTCTAGCACAGAACCCCTCATGCGCGCACAAGTACAAATTTTGGGTATCGAGTCTGCAGAAAAAGTAAAAGAAATTTTGTTAGCGCATAAAGATGACATTATTCAACTTGCAAATAGTAAAGACAAATTTCTAATTGGTTTGGGCGGTGGTTGTAAAGATATTGAAGTTCATTTGTTTGAATCCAGCAAAGTTGGTCCTATGGCAGTCATGCATCTCATTGTGAATGTCTGTGATGCAATGGGTGCAAATACTGTGAATACAATGGCGGAGACAGTGACACCATTGGTTGAAAAGCTCACTGGTGGTCAAGTTCGTTTACGTATTTTATCGAATCTCGCAGATTTACGTTTAGTGAGGGCTGAGCTGACTGTACGTCCAGATCAACTTGAGCAAGCAACATTGTCGGGTCATGAGGTCATTGATCGTATGTTAGAGGCTTACGAATTTGCTGTTATTGATCCCTATCGTGCTGCAACACATAACAAGGGGATTATGAATGGTATTGACCCTGTGATTGTCGCTACTGGAAATGATTGGCGAGCAATTGAAGCTGGAGCACATGTCTATGCAGTTAAAAATGGGCACTATGGGTCATTAAGTACGTGGGAGAAAGATGCTCAAGGTCATTTGGTTGGCCGTATAGAATTACCTATGGCTGTGGGCTTGGTCGGAGGAGCAACCAAAACCCATCCTTTGGCACAACTCGCAATACAGATGCTCAATATTGAATCTGCAAGTGAACTTGGGGAAGTCATTGCTGCAGTGGGCTTAGCACAAAATATGGCAGCAATGCGAGCATTGGCAACGGAAGGTATTCAAAGAGGCCATATGGCATTACATGCACGGAACATTGCTGTGGTTGCTGGCGCTCAAGTGCACGAAGTTGATTTTGTTGTGCAAAAAATGGTTGCAGAACAAGATGTAAGGAATGATAGAGCACTAGAGTTGCTTTCAGCGTTACGCAGTTAATTATTTATGTTTCTAGACGTTAGAAACTATTGGAGTAAATAGCAATGGATAGTGCTATGCAACAAGATAACAAAAATTCAGTGAAGGATACTCATCACTGTCAATTGGGAGTATCCCATGAAGATAATGATGAGTTGGTCGAAGTATGGGGAGACACGGTAAGTTTTCACGCGCTATTAAAGTCTATTTTAATCGGTGCTGTTTTAAGTATCAGCTGTTTCTATCTCTCTAAATGGCTATTGGGGCAATGGGTTGAAGATAAAAATCTTGCCCATGCCTATAGCATGTTGTGTGGATTATTAGGATGTATTCTCTCTGGCTTTATTTGCTCTATTTTATTTAAACCAAAGCGTGAGATTTTAGAATCGAACAATGAATCAATGGAATGGTTTGAAACACTGATAAAACAATGGGAAATGGAAGAAAAATCGATAGGTTCTGTTCATGATTTACCTGAAAAAATTGTTCAAGAACTCAAGGAACTCAATTTGTACGATGCATTTGTTGAGCATGCACGACAAAGCAAGCCAAGTGAAGGTAAATAAAAATGGAATTATTATTTGATCAAGTGTTTGTAGCTTTTGGTTTCGGGTTATTTGGTGCGGTTTTATTTGCAGCAATTGGCTTAATTTCAGGAACAGATGAAACAGCAACCATTGCTCCATTAACATTGTTAATCATTTTACTTGGCGCTCCTCCCGTTGGTGTCTTTACTTTCTGGATGGCGGCAGTGGTTGCTAAACATATGACCCATGCTATTCCAACCGCATTATTGGGGATCCCTGGTGATACTTTGGCTGCACCGCTCATGGCAGAATGTGAAGCTATGCGTAGACTTGGTGCACCACATATTGCATTGCGTAAAATGATTTCTGGTGCAATTGTATCTGCCTTTATCGCTGTACCTTGTGCTGTATTATTTGCTTCATTATT
Organism: Acinetobacter sp. BIGb0196; assembly: GCF_011759595.1. NCBI lineage: Bacteria > Pseudomonadati > Pseudomonadota > Gammaproteobacteria > Moraxellales > Moraxellaceae > Acinetobacter > Acinetobacter sp. BIGb0196. Next base: position 1,346,500 of record NZ_JAAOZA010000001.1, read on the forward strand.
AGCACCATTTGGAGAGCTAATTAAATCTTTTGCCCCTTGGATTTTTGCAATAGCAGCCATCTTAATTACTTATTTTTCACCCGGTAAATTGGCATCAACATTACTGCTTATTCCTTTTGTTGTTCTCATCATAGCACTACAAAGTTTTACCGCAATTTTCGAAACAAAATTAGCGATTAGTTACTTTTTAGGGATTGCTGTTGGACCACTGATTGCTGATTTATTTATGGTGAGTTCGCCTTTAGGTCGGAAAAAAATGCGCCGTGAATCAGTTAATCAACTTATGATTGCCCCTGAAGTTAAGAGTTGGTCGGGTTATTTTCCAAATCCATTTAAAGTCTTAGACAAACAACAATTAAAATGGACTGCGGCAACATCGGTAATTTCAAGTGCAACCTTTGTTTTTAGCCCTGTAGCTATGACGGTGGCACTTGGTGAAGTTGTATCTTCTCGCTTTAAGCAAGTCTATCAACGTTTAACCACCACACTCAGCGCAAAAAATGGTGTTACAGAATCTACCTACATTGCTGAGGCACTCATTCCTTTAATCGCTTTTGGCCTACCATTAAGCCCTGTTGCGGCTGGGCCAGCTGCGCCATTATTCAATGCACCGCCTGTATTTACAGTAGGTGAAAATGGGGCACAAGGACACAATCTACATCACTTATTAAGCCAATGGGAGTTTTTGGGTTACGGCCTACTTGCAGTTTTTATCGCTTCTATTGTGTCTTATCCATTTGCGATGAATTATGCCCGTCGCGCAGCATTATTCGTGACGAAATACATTAGTCATGAGGCAATTATTGCAACATTTGTGGGGCTTATTTTAGTGATTAGCTTATGGGAGGGGGCTCTTCTCGGAGTATTGGTCATTATCACAGTGGGCTTAGTCGGTGGTTTATTATCAAAGCATTTTGGCTTTAATACAGGATGCCAGTTCATGGGCTATTACATGGCGATTCTTTCAGTTCCACCATTGATTGCTTTGGTGGGCTAAGTATGAATGACTCAATTAAAATTGTAGAAGTGGGTGCACGTGATGGATTACAGAATGAAAAATCTGTAATTCAGTTTAACCAACGCTTGGAATTTTTGAATTTACTGGTCCGTAGTGGCTTTAAAGCGATTGAAGTAGGATCTTGTGTTTCACCACGTTGGGTACCGCAAATGGATAGGAGTGCAGATTTATATGCTGCACTTGAAAAGCCTGAGCAGGTGGATTTCAGTTTATTGGTTCCCAATATGCAAGGATTGGAAGCTGCGATTCAAGTGGGATGTAAAGAGATCGCTATTTTTACTGCTGCATCTGAATCATTTGTTCAAAAAAATATAAATTGTTCAATTCAAGAAAGTTTGCATCGTTTTGAACCCATTTTTGAAATGGCAAAGCATCATGAGATTAAAGTACGTGGCTATGTTTCTTGTGTCGTGGATTGCCCTTATGAAGGTGCCATCGCTCCAAAGAAAGTCGCCAGTATTGCAAAACAACTGTTTGACTTTGGTTGTTATGAAATTTCATTAGGAGAAACGATTGGTACTGCAAGTCCAATACGTGTCCGGAAACTGTTGCAACATTGTTTAGATGTTTTACCTGCTGGCAGGGTGGCAGGGCATTTTCATGACACTTATGGTATGGCCTTAGCCAATATTTCAGAATCATTAAATTGGGGACTTAGAATTTTTGATTCTTCGATTGCTGGATTAGGGGGATGCCCTTATGCAAAAGGGGCTTCAGGAAATGTATCTACAGAAGATGTGGTGTATTTATTGGAACAATCGGGCTTTAAAACAGGAATTGATATTTCTGAAATGTTAAAAGCAAGTAATTATATTACTTCTGTACTTCAACGAGACAATAAATCACATTTTGTAAAGGCATATACAGCGAAAATGTTAAGCTAAAATGTATTGTATAACAATGTGTTGCTTTTATTCTCAATAGATTGAGTAAAGGCTGATTAAGTCACTACAGACCAAGTTGCAATGGGCGTAATTGATCAGAGATTGTCGTTACATTTCGAGTCAAAGGGATCGCTATCAAACGATGAAGTGCTACAGGGAAAAGCAGGCATAAAACTACATCTAACCGTGTAGTTGTTTACCGCTAAATTTAATTAAAAACAAAGGCATAGATTAGAACTTTTATCATTAAATGATAGGGGCCAGTTTTTTGCATGCCTAAAAAGTCAAAGGGATCATGGAATGAAACAAACAATGAAGATGTTATTTAGCAGTGCGGGATTGATTTTTATGCTTACACAAAGCCATGCCGCACATGTTCTAGATTTACAAGGTGATTATTTATTGGGAGATTGGAATGGCAGCAGAAAGAGTTTAGCAGAGCAAGGTGTTAAGTTTGATGCCAACATTACTGTAGACACTGCCTATTTGGCACAAGGTGGATATAACGACCAGCAAGATCCAACCTATACCAGTCAATTATGGCTAGGATATTCTTTAGATTTGGAAAAATTATTGGGTTGGGAGGGAGTTTCACTACGGACGATTGTGACTGCACGACAAGGTCAAAGTGTTTCAGTTCAACAACTATCGGATCCACTTGCTCCTCAGCTGGGGAATGTTCAGGCAAGTTATGGGCGAGGGAATCAAGAAAGTCGTTTAAGTGAGTTGTCTATCGAAAAACAATTTAAAGATCAATCAATCAGTGTCCGTTTAGGTCGATTTGGTATGGGAACCTATTTCAATGTAATGTCTTGTGATTTTCAAAATACCTCTTTCTGTACAGCACAAATGGGTAAATGGCAGAGCGGTTCATGGTACAACATACCTGTTAGCCAATGGGCGGGTATGTTGAAATATCAAATTAATCCTGAGATCTATGCTCAAGCTGCCATTTTTGAATTTAATCCAACCAATATTAAAGAAAATCAAGGCTGGAATTTAAGCACCTCAAATGCAGATGGAATAACAGCACCAATCGAACTGGTTTGGCAACCGAAAAATGCTGTAAATAATTTAGCAGGAAGCTACCGCATAGGTATGATGTATAACACTGCAGATAATATTCAAAATCAAAAAGATATTGTGACAGGTGAAGCTCAAGATCATACCTATGGAATGTGGTTTGTGGCAGAACAGCAGCTCACCCGTCAAGGATCCGATAAACAAGGTTTACATGGGTTTATGAATTTAAGTTTTCATGATGATACGACCAATAAAATTGATAATATGCAGCAAGTGGGACTAAAATATATCGGGTTATTGGAAAACCGAGAGAACGATATTTTAGGGCTTGGTTTAAATCGTATTCATGTCAGTGATCGTTATCGTGAACATAGCAATAGAATAAATAAACCAGCAGAATATAATATTGAATTAAATTATTCATACTACCCAACAAAATGGGCAATGCTTCGTCCAAATATTCAATATGTAATCAATCCAGGCGCTACAAATTATGTTGATAATGCTTTGGTTTTAGGATTGACGACTAGAATAATCTTTTAAATGGCTTTCAAATTTATCTAAGCATTACTGATCTTTGCCGTATAGGATGAAGTCATCTTTAAAAATAGCTTTTAATCGCCATAGTTTTAAAAGCTATTTTTTTGCATATCACTTTTTTGTTTAACTTTTTGTTTTATCTTAAATTTAAAAAGAACCCTTTCATTGTGTAAACTTATTTTAAATTATGAGATATCTTTTTGAGTATTTAAAATGATTTAATTTTTATTAAATTTTTTTAATGAAAATAAAATTAACTTATACTTTTTGTTCTCTTAATTTATCAAGTGAAATGTATTTTTTGGTGTTTTAAATATAATAATAATTTAATTCCACAATTCCAATAAAATTTTGAATTAATACAAGTAATTAAGTTGGTTTTGTGCTGCTTATTAGTTGATTTATTGAACACTTATTCATCACATGTGGTTATGTAAATACTTTCACACTTCTTGTGTAAAAGTTTACGAATAATACAAATCATGGGAATTAATATGAATATTTTTACAAAACTAACACTAACTGCATTATTAAGCACGGCTTATATCGCGACTGCACAAGCAGCTGTTACTGGTCAAGTTGATGTCAAGCTGAATGTTTCGACAGGTTGTACTGTTGAGGGTTCTACTGTTACTGGAAATATGAACCAATTTGGTACATTAGATTTCGGTAAAACTTCTGGTCAGTGGTCAAACGTTTTGACTGGACAAGTTGCTTCTTCAGCGACAGGTGGTCATCTCGCTGTAGAATGTGACGGTGCAAACCCTGTTGACTTTACTGTTGCAATTGACGGTGGTCAACGCGCTGATCGTAGTCTTAAACATACAACTGCTGCCGACCTAGTAAACTATAATGTTTACCGTGATGCAGCACGTACCAATCCATATGTGATTAATACAGCTCAGACTTTCACTGCTGCGGCAGGTGTAGCTCAAGAAGTTCCAATCTTTGGTGCAATTGCTGCAAACAACGGCACTGCAAAAGCACAGGGTGATTATACAGACACTTTATTGGTGACTGTTAATTTCTAATCAGTATACGTAACAGTGAACAGGTTTGTTGTTGAACAGGCCTGTTTTTAGGAGGAACGTATGCACCTGTTACTTAAACAAAGCGTTGGATTGCTACTTTGTAGCATTGTATCGTCACTCACCAGTGCTGGGCAGTTGGGCGCTAAGTTAAATATTCAACTTGAACTAGAGCCATCCTGCAAGATCAACAATGAGACCGTGAACAACGGAACAAATGGCTTGAATTTTGGACAGCTGGATTTCGGAGAAACCACAGCTGCATTTAATCAGGTGATAGAGACCAGTTTAAGTCAGGGTTCTACATCAGGTTTGACCATTCAATGCCCTGGCAATGCCCCAATAAAAGTTACCTTTGGTGCGGGGCAAAATGACAGCAAGGTTCCAGCACCTTTTGGTGCAAATTATTTTCGTGCAATCAGTAATGGCACAGATTTCCTTGCCTACAACATCTTATATGGAACTGCTCGCGAAGCGTTAAGGCCTAATCAAATCATTACTTTGACCAACAATGGTCAGCCGCAAACGCTTAATCTCATGGGGCAAACTGTTAATAATGGTCGGTCAGTCTCGCTTGGACAATATACCGACACTATTCCAATTACCATTGAATTTTAAAGAACAAAATCATGAAAAAAATAGGTTTAAGTGTTCTGCTGATTTCGATTGTTCAAAGTGGGTTTGCTGTTGATCCTGTAACTTCGGCAAGTTTTAAAGTTCAGGCGACCATTGAAAATGGGTGCAAACTCAGCAATGTCGAACAGTTACTTGATTTTGGTCGTCATCCTGTTGTGGCGCAGGGGCAGTTAAAAGGATCCGTCATCAATACTGCGCAAAGCTGGAATATCCAATGTACTGCACGGCTACCGGTAAAGGTGATGTTGAATGGTGGTGATCACTTTTCAAATAACTTTCGGCGGATGAAACATGCCCAGCAGAATGAATTTGTACCTTATCAGCTTTATCAGGACAGTAGTTTGCAAGGTGAATATGCCAGTGGCAGTACTTACTCACTGACACCAACCACTACTTTGAATACCGTGCTGGGTTTTGCAGTCTACGGTGTTGCAGACTTGAATAATAACAATCAACCACGATCAGCAGGCCTTTATAAAGATACGGTCGCAATAACGATTACATGGTGATTCTATGAGCTTAAATAAAATGAAAATATGGTCAGGCAGGACTTTCTCTGCGGCCGCGATATTGATGGTCACTTCACCGGTATTCGCACAAGCCACTTTTTTAATCTGGCCAATCTATCCAAAAATTGAAGAAAACGAAAAAGCCACTGCAGTATGGCTACAAAATACTGGTAACTCTGATGCCATGGTACAGATTCGGGTATTTAAATGGGATCAGAATAATCAGCAAGATGCTTATGTGGAACAAACCGAGGTTATTCCGAGTCCACCCGTGGCGAAGATCAAGGCAGGTGAAAAGCATATGTTGCGTTTGACCCGCTCGGCTGCTGTACCTGATGCCAAAGAACTTGCCTATCGAATTATTGTCGATGAATTACCCATCAAGGTGAATCCAGAAAATGAAAAAGAAACATCCACGGTCAGCTTTCAGATGCGTTATTCCATTCCCTTGTTTGCCTATGGCAAAGGACTTGGCAGTGGTTTAACTGAAGTTTCACAAAAAACCAATACGAAAAACCCTTTGGCGAAACCGATATTAAGTTGGTGGGTCAAGAATAATGAACAGGGCAAACCTGAACTTTATATTAAAAATACTGGTTCAAAATTTTCACGACTTTCGGGAATTAAATTAACCCCAACTTCAGAGCAAATGGCTTTTGGAAAAACTGCCTTTGGTTATGTGTTGGCAAACAGCACCATGAAGTTTGATCTGGACAACAAGTTACTTAACAACCTAAGTGGTCAAACCAGTTTGTACGGGGTTGACAGTTCAGGAGTGAAACAGGAATTGGTTGAGATTAAAAAAGAAGGAGGGGGGTAAATGGGTTATTTATCAGGGTTACATACCCCTTCTTTTTTATGCAAAAGCCTGACATTGATATTGGTCGCGAATATCCCATTGCTGAGCTGTAACGTGTATGCAAATGGTTTACCCCCGCCACCACGAGATGTTTCAGAAGTAAATAGCTTATTTAAGCTTTATCTGGACTTGGTGATCAATCAATATTCGACACGACAGGTGATACCGGTCATTGTCAAAGGCGATCATTACTTTATTCAGCAATCGAAACTGGATGAGTTACAGATTAAGCTGCCTGCGGATGCACTTCAGCAACAGTCAGAAAAAAACCTGACGGATCTAGATGTATTTACTTTAGGCTTTTCGGGCAAGGCCTTGGATTGGGTCAGCCTCAATCAGATTCCCGAATTGAAGTATGAGTACAATTCAGCGCAACAGTATTTTAGTCTAGATCTTCCTGCTAGCTGGATGCCAGTGCAGATACGCGGCTTGGATTCTTGGTATCAACCTGAAACAGCGCAGTCGGGTATTGGTCTATTAAATAACTATGACTTTTATACTTATCGGCCAGAGAATGGTGGCTATAGCAGCACACTCTTTACAGAGCAACGCTTTTTCTCGCCTTATGGCGTACTGAGAAATTCAGGGGTTTATAGCAAGACTGATTTTAAATCTGAGGGGATTTCAAACGACTCAAATCAAGATAATGATGGCTACCGCCGCTATGACACCACTTGGCAATATGATGACCCTGTCAGGGTAGTTTCATTTTTAGCGGGTGATGTGATTACGGGAAGTAAAAACGCCTGGGGAAGTTCAGTGCGTTTAGGTGGATTGCAGTTACAACGTAATTTTGGCACTCGTCCAGATTTGATTACCTATCCTTTACCTCAGTTTAAAGGACAAGCGGCCTTACCGAGTACCGTAGATTTATTAATCAATGGACAGAAAGCCAATTCAACCGATGTGCAATCTGGTCCTTTTATTCTAAATAATGTTCCGTTTATCAATGGTAAAGGCGAAGCGGTAATTGTCACCACAGATAGTGTTGGCCGTCAGGTGGCAACCTCAGTGCCGTTTTATATTTCGAATACTTTGCTTAAACCAGGGTTATTGGATTATTCCGTGTCTATGGGACAAATCCGCGAAGACTATGGGATTAAGAACTTTGAATATGGCAAATTTGCCAGTTCAGCGGATGCGCGTTACGGGATTAACGACTGGTTCACGGCTGAAGGACGGGTTGAACTCTCCGATTCAATTCAGTTGGCTGGATTGGGTTCAGTGCTTAAGCTGAATCGGTTTGGGGTGTTAAGTGGTTCGGCAACCCAAAGCTGGGCAGATGGAGAGCTTAATCAGTTAAATAATAACTTGAACGGAAATAAAAACCTCAAGGGAAATCAATACACGCTAGGTTATAGCTATAACCAACAACGCTTTGGATTTAGTCTCAATCATACCCAACGCGATCAGGATTATTATGATCTTTCACGTTTGCAATATACAGATTTGATTTCAGCCAACAGTCATAAAAGTTTGGTTGCCAATACTTATTTTGCCACAGAAAAGTCGGGTACTTTTGGGGTGGCCTATATCCGAACCAAGAGCCGAGACATTGAAAATAAACTGATGAACCTGTCTTGGGCACCGGTGTTACCGTCCTATCTGCGTGGTGCGACAGTGTCGTTAAGTGCCAATCGGGATTTTGTAGAAAAAGAGTGGAGTGCAGCATTTCAGTTATCGGTTCCATTTTCCAAGAGCAGATCCACTGCCAATCTAGGTTATAGCCAACAATCCAGTGGTGATTATGCTTATATCAACTATAACCGCAGTGTGCCATTGGACGGTGGTGTTGGTGTTGATTTAACTCGACGTTTTAATGAAAACAGCGATGACTACAATCAAGCACGCGTGAGCTACCGTAACCAATATTTTAATACCGATGTCGGCATGTCGGGTAGCCATGATTACAACTATTGGTTTGGACTTTCCGGTTCAGTGGTGTTGATGTCAGGCAATGTCTTTGCTGCCAACCGATTGGGTGAGTCGTTTGCTTTGATTGATACCAACAAAATTGCAGATGTTCCTGTGCATTATGAAAACAGTTTGGTGGGGCGGAGCAACGCCAAGGGTTATGTTTTTGTACCATCGGTGACCCCATATTACGCGGCTAAATACAGTATTAACCCGATCGATTTACCTTCCAACTTTAATGCAACCCAAGTTGAAAATCGGATTGCGGCAAAACGAGGTTCAGGTGTGGTGATTGGCTTCCCAATCAAACAGTCTTATGCGGCGAATGTGTATTTAGTGCAAAGCAATGGGCAAGCGATTCCAGTGGGTGCGGTGGTACATCGTGCGGATCAAGAATCGAGTTATGTAGGGATGGACGGGATTGCTTATCTTGAAGATCTAGGTGCAGAGAATAGCATTCGGGTGCAACTGCCAGATCAGAGCATATGTGAAGCAAACTTTTCGTTGGATTTAAAACAAGCGCAACAACAGATTGCAGTGATTAAGTCGGTTGTTTGTCGTGAGGTGGCTAAACCATGATTACTTTAAAAAAAATAATACCTACAGGTCTATTATTCTCTGGATTAATATTGATTGCTGCTCAAAGTCAGGCAGATTGTAACGTTAACTCAAGTGGCAATGTGTCCATTGGTAAGGTTCCTTCCATTACTCTGGCAGAAAATGGAGTTCAATCTTCGCAATTCAGTGCAGGTTTATCCTGTAGTGGATTTAGTTTGGCTGCTTTAAATACCACTTATCTGAAATATCGGGTCGATCAGATGCCAATAAACTATATCAATAGTGTCACTGGTGAACGCCTTACGGTGAATTATTTGGATACCAATAGTAATCCAATTAATGTGGGGCAAGAAAGAGATATGAGTAGCTTTACAATTATCAATTTCTTTACGGGGCCTAATGGTGCGTTACCATTTTATGCAAAGATTAATTCTGGACAAGCTGTATCGCCTGGGATTTACCGAGCTGAAACACCATTTAAAGTCAAATGGTATTATTCTGTGCCTGCAATTGCTGTAGCTGGAATAGGATTTTATTTTTCAAGCCCTGGTTTTAATCGTGGATTTTTGGGACTCGGGTTTGATTGGGGAAGTGGTAGTGATTCTTCTCTAAATTTGAGTATTGAAGTTTTACCAGACTGCCGTATTGCGACCAATGATGTGAATTTTGGAACAGCAGCCTTTGCAGATGCCTTTACACCAGTGAAAACCTCGATGGGAATACGCTGTTCAGTCAAGACACCTTATAAAGTGAGCCTGAATGATGGTCTTTATCCACAAAATGGCAATCAACGTGCAATGAAGTCAGAAACGGGGAATAACTATATGAGTTATGAAATTTATAAAAACTCAACTACGGAACGCTGGGGAAGAAATAACGAGCAGTGGTTGAGCGATGTTGCGACTACAAATCCTGGTATTTATGATGCGAAAACTCAGCAGGGTTATGCTTTCACAACAAAAATTCTGGATACAAATTCACTGAGTCTGCCTGCTGGTAAATATAGTGATACTGTAACTGTACAGGTCGAATTTTAAGAGATACTCACAATAACATCATGATTTTTTATCATGATGTTAATTATAAAAAAGAATACATATAATTAAATTATTAATTTACACTATTAAAAACACCTAAGCTATATTCTTTTATTTATTTAAGTGGTTTTTTATATTAAGCACCAGTGAAATAAACAATTATTTTTTGAAAAAAATTCTTACATCATATTGTTTATTTTGTCGCTAATTTCTTGTATTTGTTTGTTAAATAATTTTTTCGTATTTCGTGTGTTTAAATTAATCCTGCTATTTTTTTATAATGATTCTGATTTTATGTTTTTAAATCATTAATAGTGTTTAAAACACCAATATAATTTTCAACAGATGTTTTTTTTATTAGTATAAGATTATAATAATTGTTTTAATTATAAGAGGGTTATTTGTTGTGCGAGTCTATGCATATTTTAGAGTTGATGATTTGTCTATAAAAGACAGTAATTATGTCTCCTATATTTCAAACGCTGGTTATGAAATACCAAATAAACGAGTGATCTTTGAAGAGGTGGAAGCCGGTATATCATTAAAATATAGAAATAAATTTATTAATTTAGTCAATTATGCGATGGAAAGCGGTGATTTATTGTTAATCAATGGAATTGATTCATTAGGTGGTAACTTTAATGAAGTATCTTCAAGTGTAAATTTGATTTTTAAAAAAAAAATTCGATTAATCTGTTTAGATTTTTCTAAAAATGAAATTGTGGGAGATCTTAAGAAATTATTTATGCATTTTTTAAAGTTATGTTCTGATTTTGAAGAGAAATCTAGTTTTTCTAAAAAGAGCATTATGAATAAAGCAAAAAAGCGTGTAGGTCGTCCCGAGATTTTAACTGATAAGCAAAAGAAAGAAGCCTTGGATAAGTTTAAAAAAGGCCATACTGTTTATTCAATTGCTAAGCATTACTCAGTTACTCGAACAGTCATCCAACGCTTAATTTTAAAATCTTCTGACGTCATTAATAGTGATGAAAAGTAAATGAGGAGTATAAAACTTCAAAAAAATCATATAAGTAGGTTTGCGATTGCGCAGAAAAGATCTGATTTTAACAAAACAATTATTGTCCAATTGGTTTATGTGTTACGACAAGTAAATCCCAAAAAAGCAAAAAATTTGATGAGTCATTATAGTATTGAAATAAAGTCGATAAATGGTTTGATCAACTATAGGATTCAAGGGATTAAACATGAGGGAAAAATGATTATCTTTTTATATGGTTCTGATTTATATTTTTTGGATCTAAATAAATCATTGTTTGATTATGAGTCTTGATTTGTTTTTGGTGTGATAAAGTATATATTTATAGTTGTTTTATTCGGTTTTAAAAATAAAATTTAAGATTTTCTTTGATATCGTATTTGGTTTTTTGTCATTAATGTATTTTAAAATTTATTTTGAATAAATCAATTTTTAACCAATTTTTTATAATGTGAGGGTTTTATTTTATGGATTTTAAATATTTAAATTGAGTGTTTGTGTTTTTTAAATTAATTTTTTATTTAACGTTGCATGAGAGGAGGGTGCTTAATTTGTATTTTAAATTTGGTAAATTATGTTTAATGGATTAAAAAATTGTTAAATTTAAAATATTTTTATTAAAATAATATTTGTACGTGATTTTGGAAAATTATAAGTTCGATTTAAAATTTAAATGTCAAAATATTTGGGAAGTATCCAAAATAGGGTTGAATACTTCCCAACATAGTCAGAACCGTTTTATCAATAAACAGTCTAAATTTGAACCATCTTAATTTGAATAGTCTTAGTTTAAAGTCGGCATTGAAAATTGTTTGTTTTCTCGAATGTTGGCAGAAGGCCAGCGTTGAGTAATAGTTTTTCGACGTGTATAAAAACGTACACCATCTGGACCATACGCATACAAATCACCAAAGAGTGAACGTTTCCAACCACCAAAACTATGATAAGCGACAGGTACAGGCAAAGGAACATTGATACCCACCATACCTACTTTAATATGATCAGAAAAATAACGTGCTGCTTCTCCATCACGAGTATAGATGCATGTTCCATTACCATACTCGTGGTTATCAATCAGATCCATGGCTTGTTGCATGGTCTCTACCCGCATAATTTGTAAGACAGGGCCAAAAATTTCCTGTTGGTAGCTATGCATATTCGGGGTAACTTGATCAATTAAAGTAGGCCCCACAAAAAAGCCATTTTGGAAATCGTCAACGCTTGCTTGTCTGCCATCCACAACGATTTTTGCACCTTGTTGCTCTGCACTGTCAATAAAACCAATCACTTTGGCTTTATGTTCTGCCGTAATCACAGGTCCAAAATCATTATTTTTATCGGCAAAATGTCCGAATTTTAATTTACTGATTTCATTTTGAAGTTTAGCAATGACGGTATCTGCAATTTCGTCACCGACTGCAACCGCAACAGAAAGTGCCATACACCGTTCACCTGAGGAACCAAAAGCAGCGCCAAGGAGGGAATTCACCACATTATCAACATCTGCATCGGGCATGATAATGGCGTGATTTTTTGCCCCACCTAAAGCTTGGCAACGTTTGCCCGCAGCTGTGGCCGTTTTATAAATATATTCAGCAATTGGTGTTGAGCCTACAAAACTAACCGCTTGAATACGCTGATCATTTAAAAGTGTATCTACTGCAACTTTATCGCCATTGACCAGATTAAAGACACCATCAGGAAGTCCTGCTTCTTTTAATAATTGAGCAATATATAATGTTGAAGATGGATCACGCTCAGAAGGTTTTAAAATAAAGCAGTTGCCACAGACAATTGCCATTGGGAACATCCAAAGTGGTACCATCACAGGAAAGTTAAATGGGGTAATCCCTGCAACGACACCTAAAGGTTGAAATTCACTCCAAGAGTCAATATTCGGTCCAACATTTTTGGAGAATTCACCTTTTAAAAATTCGGGTGCACCGCAAGCATATTCAACATTTTCAATCCCGCGCTGTAATTCCCCAGCTGCATCATGGCAAATTTTACCGTGTTCTAAACCAATCAGCTCACAGATTTTATCGGCATTTTTTTCCAGCAACTCTTTAAACTTAAACATGACTCGCGCACGTTTGATCACTGGCGTATCACGCCATGCCGGAAAGGCATTTTCTGCTGCTGCTATTGCATCAAGTACCGTTTTTTGGCTGGCAATGGCCACTTGAGAATTTGATTCACCTGTTGCTGGATTAAATACTTTTTGGCTACGACTCGCTTCTGTTGAAAGTTGTCCATTAATAAAATGCCCGATTGTATTCATTGAGATCTCCTGATTTATTTTGGTTAAAAATTAAGACCATAATTGCTGATAAAGTTTTACGATTTCTTCTTTCGTTGGAAGACGAGAGTTATTACTTGGTGAGCCTGAAGCAAGTGCTTGTTCTGCCATAGTATTTACGACTTCGTCAAAATATTGCTTATCTGCTCCAAAAGCTTCTAAAGTTGGCACTTGAAGGGATGTATTAATGTCTTTTAATGCTTCAATTAACTTGGCATTGGCAGATTCAATAGAATCATTTTGCTGCGCTGCACCAATAGCCTTGGCACAGTCTGCATATTTTTTCGGCTCAGCCGGTATTGAATACTCAATAATCATGGGCAATAACATGGCATTTGATAAGCCATGTGGGACATGGAAAAACGCACCAATAGGGCGACTCATGCCATGAACTAAGGCAACAGATGCATTATTAAAAGCCACACCAGCCAATGTTGCACCCAGCATTAATGCTTCTCGGGCAACTTCATCATTTGGATCAAAATAGACTTTTTTAAGATTTGGGCCAATTAAGCGCATTGCCTCTAATGCTTGAGTATCACTATATAGATTGGCTTTTTTGCTGGTATAGGCTTCAATCGCATGGGTTAAAGCATCTATACCTGTATCTGCTGTGGTACGGGCAGGTAAACTTAACGTTAGTTCATAATCTACAATCGCAGCAATGGGCATAAAACCAGCACCGACACAGAGCATTTTTTCATTACTTTCATCATCAGTAATGATCGTGAATTTGGTTGCTTCAGAACCTGTGCCTGCTGTTGTTGGAACGGCAATAATTGGTAAGCCCTGTTCATTGACTTGTCTAGGGAACTTATAATCTCGGATTTTTCCACCATAGCGACCTAAGATGCCAATGGCTTTTGCACTGTCAATTGGACTGCCACCACCCACAGCGATAATTGAATCATATTGATGTGCTTGAATAAACTGAACCCCAGCTTCAATAGAACTTGAGGTGGGTTCTGGAATTGTTTGGTCAAAAAAGTCTGCTTCAATATTTTCACTTTTAAGAATCTTTTGAATATCGGCGATATAGCCTAACTTGACCATCATTTGATCAGTGATGATCAGTGGTTTATTACAGCCTAAGCTTTTTAAAATATAAGGAATTTTCTCTCGGGCATTTTTTCCGACTTCAAGAAATCTGGGCAACAAAATCGTGTGTGACATAAGCGAACTCCATTTTAGTTTCATTCCATTTACATGCATTTTGTATTTGAAAAAGACCAAGTTGCATGCTGTAAATTGGCTTTATAATATTTGTATATTGATATGTATCGTATCAATATAAAATTATATGTAAACAGGTTTTTTATGAATTTTATTTAAATATAATTATTTAGTGATAAATAACAGTAGTTTAGTCTATTTTTCAAAGTGAAAAAGAATTTTGTCTAGATTCATCATTAAAAATTAGCTATACATATATAACGATACATTATGTATCAATATAATTAAATAAATGGAGTTTAGAATGATAGGACTATTTGGAATAGTAGTGTCCTTGGTATTGCTGATGTATTTAGCTTACAAAGGTTTTAGTGTCATTATTTTGGCGCCTGTACTTGCACTGTTTGCGGTCATTTGGAGTGGAATGACGCATGAATTATTAGGGTTTTATTCGCAAGTATTTATGAGTGGTCTAGGTGGGTACATCATTAAATATTTTCCACTTTTTCTGTTAGGCGCTGTCTTTGGCAAACTCATGGATGACAGTGGATCAGCTCGCACAATCGCAATTTTTTTTGTTGAACGCTTAGGGCATCAGCGTGCGATGTTATCGATTGTGATTTCCTGTGCAATCTTAACCTATGGCGGTGTCTCGCTTTTTGTAGTGGGTTTTGCTGTATTTCCAATTGCTTCAGCATTATTTAAAGAATTGGCTATTCCTAAACGACTCATTCCTGCGGCAATTATGTTGGGTGCATTAACCTTTACAATGACCGCATTGCCTGGTACGCCTGCGATTCAAAACGCAATTCCAATGCCATATTTTAAAACAGATCTATATGCTGCACCTGTGCTTGGCATCATTGCCTCTTTTTTTATGTTAATCACGGGGATGTGGTGGCTGAATAGAAGAGTCGAGCATTCGATAAAACAAGGCGAAGGCTATGGCAATCATATTGAACAGCATAAAGAAATTTTAACGCATTTAGATCCTAGTTTACTGATTGCAATGATCCCGATTGTATTGGTAATTTTATCGAATTTAATATTATCTAAAGTGATTTTTCCAAGTATGGATACTTCATATTTGGCCACGGCTCAATTTGGTCACACCAATCTAAATTCTGTGATTGGTTTATGGTCGATCATTACAGCATTGGTGATCGCATGTATTGCCATTATTGTGCTCAATTGGAAACGGATTAACGATATTCGAGACAGTATTCAAAATGGTGTTTCTTCTTCATTTTTACCTATTTTTAATACCGCCTCAGAAGTCGGATATGGGTCAGTTATTGCATCTTTAGCGGGTTTTGTCATTTTAAAAGATTTTTTAGTTAGTTTAGCGCCGAGTAATCCACTGGTTTCTGAAGCAATTTTGGTCAATGTACTGGCTGGGATCACAGGTTCTGCGTCTGGAGGTTTGAGTATCGCATTAAATACGATGGGTGAAACCTATATGAATCTAGCACAAGATTTTGGCATTTCACCTGAATTAATGCACAGAGTTGCTTCTATGGCTTCTGGATCTTTAGATTCTCTTCCACATAACGGCGCTGTAATTACCATTATTGCACTTTGTGGTCTCACGCATAAACAGTCTTATTACGATATGTTTGTGGTCGCAGTTATTTTTCCACTACTTGCGCTGATCGGAGTGATTACGCTGGGTACTTATTTTGGATCATTTTAAGGCTTGAGTTTTTAAAGCTAGAGACTTGGGTCTTCTAAGTCGCTAGCTTTTATTATTTAATCGATTGAATTTTTTATATAGATGTTTAAATCATTGGCTGCATCTCTTAATGCATCTTGATAGCTGATTAAGTCATCTAAGGATTTTCGAATACTTGGCGCATGGGTATATAAGCAAGCAATGATTTCACCATTGGGATGGAATATGGGTACTGAACAGGCCACCATCCCTGCGATAAACTCTTCATTATCGGTGCCTAAATTTGTCACGCCAATACGCTGAATTTCAGATTCCAGCAAATTAAGATCTGTAATGGTATTTTTGGTGTACTGGGTGATTGGAATATTTTTTAAAATATTTTTCCTTTTTTCTGCGGATAAATGACTTAAAAAAAGTTTGCCACTCGATGTACACCAGACAGGCACTGTTGAACCGACGGGTAAATATACCTGTAATGGCCAGTTTGTCTGTATACGGTCTACATACAACATATGATTATCTTGTAGGATCGCTATACCACAGGTTTCACCAATCTTATTTGATAGTTTTTCTAAAATAGAAAACCGTTCAATTCTAAATTTTTCATTTTCCCAAACATTAAATAGTAATTGTTTGACTCTTCCACCCACCAACAAGCCACCATGTAAATCTACTTTGACATAACCTTCTTTTTCTAATAGTTGGATGAGTCGATGAATACTGGGTTTGGGAATATCAAGTGCTAAAGAGAGATCAAGTGGGGAAGGGGGATGTTTTGCTTCACCAATCGCTTCTAAAATTTCAAGTACTCGTGTGATCGATGAACCTTTATTTCGTTTTGTATCTTGTGTCATAAAATTTTCCAAAAGACCCTGCTTCATTTATACCCACTTGAGCTTATGGATATTAACATTTGAATGTTATAGATATGAAATGTCAACAGATCCTAAATAAGCCTTTAAAATACTAACGTGATTTATTCCAACTCAAAATTTTAAATAATCCAAACATCACAATAATCCAGATTGGAATCAAAATGACCGATTCTTTAAAGTTTTGCACCCACATGATATATAGGATCATACTGATAAAAACTAAAACAATATAATTACTTACAGGTGAAAACAATGAGGGGAATTTTACCCTTGTCCCTTCCAGCTTTTTAGCACGTTTAAATTTTAAATGGGTAAAACTAATCAGTGCCCAGTTTAAAACCAGAGCAGCAACAGCCAAATACATCAGATGACTTAGAGCTTCTTCAGGCACAAAATAATTTAGTAACACGCAACCAAAAATCAGTATAGAAGAGAAGATCACCGCAGTGATTGGTACACCTTGTTTGCTGACTTTTGCAAACATCTTCGGTGCATTGCCTTGTACTGCAAGCCCATACAGCATACGACTATTGGCATACATACCACTGTTATATACCGAAAGCGCGGCAGTTAGAATAATAAAATTGAGTAAATGTGCTGCCCAACCTAAGCCCAGTTGGCTGAAAATCATTACAAAGGGACTTTTATCTAAACCGCCAAGATCAAGTTGATTCCATGGAATTAAGGACATGATGATGGCAAGAGAAGCCACATAAAAAACCAAAATACGGAAAATCACGCGATTGACTGCTTGCGGTATGCTTTTTTCAGGGTTTTCTGCTTCGGCAGCCGTCATCCCAATCAATTCAATGCCGCCAAATGCAAACATTAAAAAGGCCAGCATATAAAATAACCCTGAAAAACCATGTGGGAAAAATCCGCCATGTTGCCAGAGGTTTGCCACAGTTGCAGTTGAATCCGCACCTGCTGTGAGCAAAAGATATAAACCAAACACAATCATCGAAATCACAGCAACAACTTTGATAATGGCTAACCAAAATTCAGATTCACCATAAAATTTAACATTGCCTAGATTAAAACCAGTCACGATGACAAAGAAAAATAAAGCGGAGACCCAAGCGGGAATATGCGGCCACCAATAATGCACATATTTAGCCACCGCTGTAAGTTCAGTCATGGCGACTAAAATATACATTACCCAGTAATTCCAGCCAGATAAAAAGCCAGGAAATTTTCCCCAATATTTTTGTGAAAAATAACTGAATGAACCTGCAACAGGTTCTTCTACAATCATTTCACCCATTTGGCGCATGATTAAAAAGGCAATCAAACCGACGATGGCATAGCCTAAAATAATCGAAGGACCAGCAGATTGGATGACTTGTGCAGAACCTAAAAATAATCCTGTACCCACAGCGCCACCCATAGCGATCAATTGGATATGACGATTTTTAAGTCCACGTTTTAATTGGGAAGATGAGCGATTCAAAATATGCTGTGCTGAATAAAAGAAGCCATTGTAATAGATTGGCTATAGATAACCTAGTTTGAAAACGATGTTGTTGAGGCAATTTTAAAAGATATTGAACACTGGGATATTAGAATGCTTCCATCTATTAAAATATGATCATATTGAGTGAATCACATTACTATTGAAAGAGCCTTCTCACTTTGGGAGAAGGCTAGGATGAGGGGTATCTATACTTCTAAAAAAGACTTATAAAACAAGCTTATTCAGATTTTTCTAATGTACGCAGTGGATGCATGCCCTCAACCATACCCATAAATGGTGGGTAAATTGAGTAACCAACCAAGGCTTGAAGTTCAGGTGAAATCGACCTTACCGTATCTTTGGAAAGTTCAAGCAAATAGTTTTCTTGCTGTCGGACATAGGCTTCACAGTACTGATGAGTAATCGCAAAGCGTGAGGATTTCGAATGATTTTGACCGCCACCATGCCAAGTCGTACCGAGAAAAAAGATCACCGAACCTGCAGGCATCACTGCGGGTATCGCTTCTGATCTTTGTGCAAAACGATCATCTCCCCAACGGTGACTGCCAGGAATAATGACTGTTGCACCATTGTCTTCGGTAAAATCATCAATTGCCCAGATGGTTGCAGCACCAAGTGGCTGACGAGGGCGGGGGAGGCGGTAAAAAGCATCATCATAATGCAGACTTTGAGCGATTTCACCTGAAAGTATATTGATGATTTGACTCTGAGAGAGCAGGAAGTTGGGTTGGAACAGACGATCCATAAGACCAAGAATGTGAGGATGTACCGCAAGTTGATCAGTGATTCGCGTTTTTGAGAGAACATTATAGACACGCTGGGTTTGCTGACCTTCAAACGGGTTGCGTCCAGTTTGGTCGAGAAGAGTAAGGCCTTCTTGCTTAATCTGCTTGCAGGTTTCTTTGCTGATCAGGTTGTTGATGATGACATAACCATCACGCATTAAGGTTTGGAAATCTCGTTGGATTTCTGGCGTATTTCGCTCAGGCCCTGGTTGTAATTGTCGATGGGTCTTTGCGTGATCTTTTTTATTATATTGACGAATATCTAATTTAGACATTGAAAGCTCCTTGATTTAACGTGCTGGGCAGAACGAAACGCTTAGTTCATATTGTTTCCTGCCTTGGTTTTTTTACTTGTTTCTCCAGATGACAGTGGGCTGAGTTGTAGGGTATTGCTTGTCAGATTCCAGAGTTGTTCGAATAGTTCCACATTTGAGGGCCTTTCTTTGGCAAGGATGGCTTGATCAATCGCCAGACGCAGACCTCCCATCAGCATTGCCACCGTTGTATTTGGATTAAGATCTGGACTGATTATCCCCAACTTCTGCCCTTGAGCAATGTTACGTGCACCAGCTTCTAATAATGCCTCCATATGAGCACGTTCGATATCAAGCACCTCAGGTTCACGGGCAAGTCGCCCAGCAATCAAAGGTGCCAGAGGATGATTATAGAAATAGTCAATGATTGCTTTGGTACGGGTTTTTTCGCGTTCTCTCCATTCAATATTTGTTGGAATGCTGTCACCCAAAGCAAGCGCTCTCAATGGTTCATAGAATTGATCCACAACAGCGGCAATCAGACCTGTTTTTGAGCCAAAGTGATGATAGGTTAGCCCAGCTGATGTATTTGCTCTTTTGGCTATGGCACTGATCTCCATATGTCCATTGTTTGCAATCAATTCCTGTTCTGCTGCAGTGATCAAGCGTTGGTAAGTCGCCATCTTTTTTTCGGTCATGATTTTATTCTTAGAAAAACTGAATTGAATTCAATTTATTTTTTATTGGCGAAATTGTCAACAGTATTGCGCCAAGATCAGTTAGAGAAATGGCGTTACAATAAGATCGAAAGCAAGCTTGAGTCTGAGCAAATGGCAGCATTGTCAGTGAGAAATAATTGGAAAAAGCAAATATAAGAGAGTAAAAATGTGGCAGAGATTTTTAATTGATCTTTTTAAAATGAATAGTTTATTTTTGCTTTAATGCTTGCCGCTTTTATTGTACGGCTTGCTTACGAAATTGAATCGGCGTTACACCACTCCATTTTCTAAATGCGCGAGCAAAATTAGCGGGTTGAATATATCCAAGATAATTGGCGATATCTTGTATTTCCATATTGCTGTTCAGTAAAAGTTTTTCAGCCTCTTTATATTTGACTTCGTCTAACAGAAGCAGGTAAGACGAATTTATTTCGTTGAGATGTCTTCTCAATGTACGACTCGACATATGTAAACGTTCGGCAACGTTATCTAAAGAAGGGTAGCCTTTTTGAGGAACAAGCACCAATTCTGTTTTTACACGTAAGCAAATATCTTGAATTTGTTCAGAAAAACGAATTTGTTCTGTTTCACATTGTGCCAATGCCTGTTGAAATGCCATCGGATCTGCCATTTGTGGGGAGAGCTTGAGCAGTGATAAGTTGTATCGGATTTGATTTTTATTTTGATTAAAAAGAATCAAGGGAAGTTGCTGTTGAAATTTCTGATGGTAGCGTGGTTCTGGCCAGTCGACTCTTAACTCAACTTGAGAAAAATCTTTTTCTATTAATGATCTACCTGTCTGAATAATTCCGATCATTAAACATTCATAAAAAAACCGTCTTAAAATTTCAGTTTGCTCTTTATCGTTACTGATCACAGGGTGCGTTTCTTGAATATCAATGACAGATAAATTTTCTTCCTCGTAAAAATCAATTCGATAATCTTTTAAGCGCATATTAAAAAATTGCACTGCAAGCTCAATCGCATGACGCAAAGAGGGGCTACTCATTAACGCATATCCCATTGGGCCGTGAGCGGTTAAACGCAGTTTTAAGCCATACTCATATCCAAGTCCAAAGTCCTGAGCCAAGGTTAAACTTATCCAGGCTAATTTCGACCATTGTAAAGGCGTAATACGTGCATCTAGTTGGTTAAGCAGTGTTAAAGGAATTTTACTCTTTTGCAAAATATCAGGAGCGGAAAAGCCCTTTTCGACCATGATTTCTAATAATAAATGAACATAAGAAATTGGAATACTGGCTTTTGATAACCCATACGGATCTTTCATTTTTGTTCTATGTGTTGGCCGAAAATGATTAGCATTATGTCTTAACTCCATCTCACGCTCAAGTTTTAGCTACGTGATACTAAGATTATTCTATTGATCTGAGTATTTGCGATGAGCTTACCTCGTCCCCTTAAAAATTCACCAGTGGTGATTACTGGCGCATCTTCAGGTATTGGTGAAGAACTTGCTAAACAGTTTGCTGAACGTGGTTATCCGCTTATTTTGGTTGCACGACGTGTAGATAAGCTTGAGCTTCTCGCTACCCATTTACGTCAGAAATATCAGGTAGACGTGAGTTTACGCCCATGTGACCTCGCGAACCGTGAGGCAAGAACCCAGTTCCGTCTGGAATTGGAAAAGATGGATGTGGCTATTTTATGCAATAACGCTGGTTTTGCCACTTTTGGCCGATTACATGAGTTGGATGCTGACCGAGAGCGGGAAGAGACGGAAGTTAATGCTGTTGCGGTACAGGATCTTACTTTAGCTGTATTGCCTAAAATGATGCAACGTAAAACGGGTGCAATTTTGATTGTGGGTTCGACATCAGGCCATCAACCAACACCAGCCAATGCAACCTATGCTGCAAGTAAAGCTTTCGCGAACTCCTTTGCTGAATCTCTACATAGTGAGCTGAGTGGTACTGGTGTGACATGTACCTTATTAGCACCTGGGCCGACGATCACTGGTTTTAATGAAGTGGCGGGGATTACAAAAATTGATGGTGTAGGTGGAAGTTTTGTTTGGGTAACCGCAGAACGGGTAGCCAAAGAGGCGATACAAGGAATGAATTGTAACCGCCGTATTGTGATCCCAGGTTTTATTGCACAGGCTCAAACACTGGGTGGACGCTATACCCCACGCGTTATTTTATTACCCATATTAAAACAAGTATTTTCGAGATTAAAAGCATGAGACAGCTGATCAATGATTTACGCATCCCCATTGGTTTAGCAAACCTTGGCAATAAGCTTTACCACAATGCTCAATATTTAACGGCTGTGGTAGAGGTCAATGAAAAAGCAATGGCACGCTGGTTACCTGCTGGAATGAAACTGGTAAAACCTGCCAGAGCCGATTTGTTCTGTGCTTATTTCCCTGAAAATGTCTATACAGGGGCATATCATGAGGCGGGTTTGTTTGTACATATACAGGTGGGCAATAAAACAGGTATTTTTTGTCCATGGATGATTCTGGATGATGATCGGGCCATGATCATTGGGCGTGAATTGCTGGGCTATCCCAAAAAAATGGGAGAGATCAGTTGGGATAATGATGGTACTCGTATTCTAAGCAAAGCATCACGTCGTGGCACTGTGTTAGTTGAAATGGACGCCAAACTTGGAGAGGTCATTCATGATGCACCGCCAATTCTAGGTTTACCACATCGTAATATCACAGGAGGATTAGGTTTGAGCTTACCACGGGAAGTTCGATTTACCCCTAAAGAACATCCTGTCGAGGTTCGCCGTGTGGAGATGAAACTACGCTTTACAGGTACGGTGAACGACCCTTTACATGACATGGGACTCGGCAAAGTGGTTGACGCACGACTGCATCGCGTGGACTTATCTGGTGGCTTGATTCCGCCAATTCAGATTCCGCGTTTACGGACTCCTTTATTCTTAATACGTCAATTTAATCCACGTGTTTTATAAATAGGGAGCATGGCGATGAATATGTTTACTAGCCCTTCCTCAAGCAAAGCCATTCAATATAGACACGTTTCTGCATCGATAGATATTCCAGTCAGAAGTATGGATTTTACTTTTCCAGATGAAATTCCTGAATTTTGGTTTAGCAATAATCCATTACTTACCCTGTTATTGACTGCATTATCTAGTGCTTTTCCTGATGGAGAGCGGCAGTTTATTCATAGTGTGCGTCATTATCAGAATAAGATTAAAGATCCGATTCTGCTTCAGCAAGTTCGCGCTTTTATTGGGCAGGAAGCACACCATGGTAAAGAGCATGATGTATTGAATGGGGTCATGCTGAAAAAGGGCTATCCAGTCGACCGAATTTATAAACGATTTAAAAAGATGAATCGTTTGATGCAGACACAGTTTTCTCCAGCACATCAATTGGCATGCACAGTTTGTATGGAACACCTGACTGCGATTTTATCTGATTATTTCATCAGTACCGCCCCTGAAGATCTCGCATTATTCAATGTACATTTAAGAAAAATATGGGTATGGCATGCGATTGAAGAAACTGAACATAAGGCGGTGGCATTTGATGTTTATCAATCCTTAGTGAATCGGCCTTATTTTCTACGCCTAGTCATGCTTGAAACTACACTCTCTTTTGTTTTGGTCACAGGGCGTGGAACGATAGAGCTTTTGCGTCATTCAGGAATGCAACGAGATTTAAAAGGGTTATATCAGGGGCTAGGTTATTTGTTTGGTCGCAAAGGCTTAGTGAGGAATATTAGCAAAGCTTATCTCGACTTCTTCTCAACCGATTTTCATCCTTGGCAGCATGACAATAGAAACATGATGCGCCTATTAAAAAATCAATATTTCAATGAGTAGTAACTGAAATAAACAAGAAATTGAAATTTACAGCGTACTCATTCATCCAATTATTTTAGGAATTCATCCAATGGCACAACGTATACTCGCAAAATCTCCGTTAAAGCAACCATTAACCTTGGCCTGCGGTATAACGATACCAAACCGTATTGCAAAATCGGCCATGAGTGAGCAATTGGCGGATCGACATGGTTCACCAACCATAGACTTACAACAACTCTATGCTGTATGGGCAAGAGGAGGAACTGGGTTATTAATCACAGGGAATGTCATGATTGATTCTCGTGCATTTGTTGAGCCACGCAATGTCGTTTTGCAAGATGAACAATTCTTACAGGCAAATAAGTTATGGGCCCAAGCTGCACAAGCAAATGGCAGCAAGATTATTATGCAAATTAACCATCCTGGTCGTGTTGCTGTACTTCCATTATTAAAAAAGCCAATCGCGCCATCAGCAGTTGGGCTAGATCTGCCTGCAATGAATATTATTCGTATTCCGCGTGCGATGACTGAGGCAGAGATTTTGGAGCAAATTAAACGTTTTGCGACCACGGCTGCATTGGCTGTGAAAGCTGGGTTTGATGGTGTACAGGTACATGCCGCACATGGTTATTTGTTATCACAATTTTTATCTCCATTGGCAAATACACGTACAGATCAATGGGGCGGGAATCCTGAAAATCGACAACGGATTTTGATTGAAACGGTGCGTGCAGTGCGTCAGGCCATCGGCAAAAATAAGATCCTAAGTGTCAAACTAAATTCTGCTGACTTTCAAAAGGGCGGATTAAGTCAGCACGAATCTCTTCAAATTGCCTTAGCTCTAGAAGCTGAGGGTATCGATTTATTAGAGGTTTCAGGGGGCAATTATGAATCTCCTGCACAGTTGGGATATGCACCTGATCGACAGGCTCAGCGTGATGGCTATTTCCTTGATTATGCGACTGCACTTCGTGAACATAGCAAACTGCCATTAATGCTGACAGGCGGACTGCGTGATGTCGATTTGATGAACCGGATTGTTGCTGATGGTACTGTTGATTTAATTGGTTTGGCTCGTCCTTTTGCTTTGCAACCAGATTTAGCCAAACAACTTTTAGCTGGAAAATCACTACTTGATCCTGCAAAAATTCCTGCTGTTGGATACAAACCTGTCGACGCCTATCTACAACTGGCTTGGCATGCTGCCCAATTTCGTCGGATCAGCAGTGGTCAGCAACCCAAGGCAATTAAGGGATTATTCCGTACGTTGATCGCCTTTGGCCCTCGCATGGGTTTTAACATTTTGACACAGGACTAATCGTTAGACGATTTGCGATACAAGGAGTTTTATCATGAGTGGTTTAATCAAAGAAACCCATACGATTGTTCCAAGACGTCCAGTATTTGATTTTGCTGAAACTCCCAGTCATTGGATTTATGATGATCCGATGGCGACGCAAATGCTGAATTTAATTAACCCAATTACACCAGCACCAGAACGTTGGTTTTGTCAGACTTTTAGAGACGCATTACCGTTTGTTCAAGATGAGCAATTAAAGGCTGTAGCCATGGCCTTTATTAAACAAGAGGGTGCTCACAGCTATGGACATACCTTAGGTACGCGACATATAGAAGCTTTAGGAATTGATTTAAGTCGTTATACCGAAATGATGAACTGGATATTTAATGACATGATTGGTCCTAAACCATTCGGTTATGAGTTAAAACATCCACGCTTAAAATCAACTTGGTTGACGACACGATTGGCTATGGTTGCAGCAGCAGAGCATCTTACAGGTGTATTGGGTCATTGGGTTTTAAATGCTGAGGGCTTACAAACTGCACCTGTAAATTTACAAATGTTACGTTTATTACAATGGCATGGCGCTGAAGAGGTTGAACATCGTGAAGTGGCAGATGCCATGTTTAGGCACTTGAGCAATAATATTTTGTTGCGAACAGGTGCGGCTGTTTTTACCTTGCCATTATTTATTGTATTGGCTTATATTGCTGTCGAAAACTTGGTCCAACAAGACCCGCAATTACCGCATCGTTTTCGTTTTAAGGATTATTTTCGAGCAGCTCGACAAGACCGAGTCCCTAGAGCTGGTTATATGATACGTGCCTGTATACGTTATTTTAATCCCAAGCATAGCCCACTCAATGAAGGCTCAACAGAGCAAGCGTTGGCATATTTAAACAATATGCCTAAGTTTAAATGATTCTTTGCAATTCAATATCAAGATACCCATTATGTAGCAGTAAAATATCCTCATAATGGGTAATGCTTATATAACTATGATTTTTTAATTTCTGATGCATTAAGCTTTTAAAATTATGGATTTATTTTTTTCACTTGACCTGTAATCTGTTTTCTATCTATAAAATATTTAATTAATGACAATTTTGTAATAAAAATGCTTTATCGAACATTTACCAATATCTTGTTTCATTTTTGTATAAATGTAATTGTAAATTTAAAAAACTACTATATAAAATTAATCATTAATTTTTAAAATGAGTAGGATTGTGAAAATTCACACAGATATGGAATCGCTTTAGTATTATTTTAAATGAATTTCTTGGAATCTATTTTATCTTTGTAGAGCAGTAACTTACTTGGTTGAGTTTTTAAATATCATGAATATTGTTTACAGAAAGTTGTAATGGGAAAGAAGCTGTTTTTTGTTTGGCTATTGATGTTTCAATTTGCATTTCAGAATGTCTGGTATGTGGTTGAATCTTTATGCCTTAATGAAATTTCGACTCAATCCCATATAAAACAAAATATTGATGATAAAGAATCACTTATTGCCATAAGTGATGTTGAAAGAAATATTGAAAAAATAAGATATAACAATGAAATAAATCAGTTTTGTCAAAATATTTGTTTAAATGATAAATGTAATTTCATATCGAACTTTGCTGATTTAAAAATAGAACGCTATTTTGAAAATACATTTAATCTATTTTTTAATCTTCTGACTTTTCAGAGATACAGGTGGTTGAATTTATATCAATCCCCTGAATTAAATAATTTATTTCCTCCTCCTAAATTCAATTAGCTATACGGTGGTTAGCTAAAGCAGCTCCCACCATTTTATATTTTTGTATATGCTGAGGAGTATTTAAATGTTTAGTCAAAAAAAATCTATATGTTATTTTGTGGAATCATCGTATGTAAATTTTACGTTTAAAATAAGTACTTTGTATTCTTTAAAATTGATTAAAGGTCATGCGAAATTTTATTCGAGAAAATATGGTTTATTTTGTTGTGGGAGAAAATAATATGAGTATTATATTTTCCTCCAGAATAAGGACCATGGGTTCAAGAGTTATTGGTTTTGTATTGGCAATAATTATTGCTTTTAGTTTTGGTCTATGGCACGACACTTTTCCATTGATTGAGCATCTTTTATGGTTGCTCGGTTGGTTTTTAGTAGGAATTGGTGCGATGGGACGGATATGGTGCAGTATCTATATTTTAGGTCATAAAAACGCGAAGTTAGTTATGGATGGTCCATATTCCATATGTCGAAATCCACTCTATTTCTTTAGTTTTTTAGCTGCACTGGGGATTATGTTTTTAACTGAAACCTTGTTCTTTCCTTTGGCTTTTAGTTTGTTTTTTTTAGTTTATTATTACTTTGTCATACGTCAAGAAGAGCGTTTTTTGAGGAAAAAATTTGATCAATTGTATTTGAATTATACTCAAACTACACCACGCTTTTGGCCGAGTTTTAAAAATTATTCTGAACCGCAATATTGCCAAGTGTCATCCAAACATTTTAGGGTGTTCTTAGCTCAGGTGATCTGGTTTTTCTGGGTTGCTGCGTTTGTACAATTGTTTGAAGAGCTTCGATTGTTAGGGGTTTTTCCTATTTATTTTAATATGTTTTAGTCCGCTTTTATTAACTTGAATTGAGGCTTAGAGTATCTAGTAAAAGTCATATTATTGGGTACTCTAAAAGGATTTAATTTTAAGACTTATCTAGTCACAATAAAGGAAGTTATATTAATGTTGAAGTGATTGTCGAATAGTCACTTCAATTGTGAATTAGATAAGGCTCCTCTATAATTAAATTTTTGCGTGTAGAAAATAGAGAAGTATGTCATCACAATCTCAAGTCGCTTCTACTCAGGTGACAAAAAGGCAAACCAAGCCAGCAGAAGTCCGAATTGATGAGCTGATGAATGCTGCACAAACGCTTTTCTTAGAAAAAGGTGTAGAAGCTACCACCATTAGCGAAATTATTGCCAGTGTGGGCGTTGCTAAAGGGACCTTTTATCATTACTTTGAATCGAAACAGCATATTGTTGAAGCATTAAAAAAACGTTATATCGATTTTTTTATCGCGGCCTTAGACACCGCAGTTGCAACATGTGATGCTGAAGATTGGGTCAGTCAATTTAAGGTTTGGATCTCTGCCAATATACAAACCTATCTCGAAAGCTATGCTATACATGATATTGTTTTTGGTGCACATCACCATGAACGAAAAAATAATGAAAAAAATATGATATTGGAACAACTGCTGCAAATCTTAAATGGAGGGCAGCAGGCGGGTATTTGGCATTTAGAACAGCCAAGATTAACCGCTTTGTTGATTTATTCAGGTGTGCATGGGGTTGCAGATGAAGCAATTGCCAATCAACTACAAGATAGCACAGATTTTTCTCAGCAAATTGCAATGCAATATTTAAAAATGCTCCATCATGATGGCTGACTTTCAGCATTATCTTGAATCGTATAAATCGCTTCTCGTCTGATATTCTTTTATTATCAATTTTAATTAGAACCCTAAACGATGCATTTTAAAGTCAACCATTCTTCTTAAGTTGTGATCAGTGATGATCTTTAAAAGCGCTTTCAAGATTGTCTATAAAAAATGAAAAGTTTGGGGTTTAAGTAGACTTTTATACATTGACCGACCGTCGGTCAATTTATAATATAATGATTCTCATTTAAATGATCTAGGTGATGTATGAATGCATCTCGCCAGCCGATTTACCTTATTTTTGCACTTTATATCAGTACCTTTCTGTGTTTGGTGGATCTCAGCAGTGTCAATCTTGCACTTGGAAGCATTCAAAATGAATTTGATAGTGATATGGCGGATCTGCAGTGGGTGATTGATAGCTATGCTTTAAGTCTATCGAGTTTAATGTTAGCGGTGGGGGCATTAAGCCAGCGTATAGGGCGTAAAAAGTTATGGTTACTGGGTGTGATCATTTTTATCGTGGGTTCATTGATTTGTGCGATGGCAAGCAATTTTAGTTTGTTGATTATTGGACGAATGATTCAGGGGGTGGCTGGTGCAGTTTTAATCCCTTTGGCATTGGCGATTATGGTGCATCATTTTCATCAACCGCAAGACAAAGCGCGTGAAATCGGTCGCTGGAGTTCTTTTAGTGCGTTTTCATTAATTGTTGGTCCGCTGATGGGTGGATTATTGGTACATCATTTTGGTTGGCAAAGTATTTTCTGGCTCAATCTTCCTGTTGGGATTCTAACGATTTACTTGGGTTATTATGGTATTGAGGCGGATCAGAAATCGGTGCCTGTACCTTTTGATTATTTAGGTTTGCTCTACAGTGCTGTAGCGATTGTCACATTAACGTATAGCATTATCGCATTACAACATGTGCATTTAGCACATTGGTTTATGCTGAGTATTTTCTTGTTTATCTTGGCAAGTATGGCGTTTGTATGGCAACAAAAACATGCCACTCATCCATTGATCCCCAATCATTTATTTAAAAATAAACGTTTTTTAGCCTATAACGCGATTTCTTTTATTTTAGGATTTGCAGGATATAGTTCGTTATTTATATTTGCTTTGTTTTATCAAAATCAGATTGAGTTAACTGCAGCACAGGCAGGCTGGTTGATTGCACCACAGTTTTTAACACAGGCGTTTGTTTCAATTGCCTTTTCCAAATTACACCAGCGTTTTACCGTAGCGACCTTATTAACACTGGGCTTGGCAATTGCAGGCACTGCATTGTTGGCTATGATGAGTTTTCAAACCGATTCATCTTTTGCGCTATTTATCTTTTGTAGTGGACTTATGGGAATTGGTATGGGATTGATCGTTCCGGGTTCAAGTACATTGATCATGGGCAGTGTACAAGTACAAGATGCAAACTTTGCCGCAGCCATTTTAAATACACTACGCCAATTGGGAATGACAATTGGGATTGCAGTATTAGGTACAGCAATGACCGTTGTAACCACCTTATCTCAACAGCAGGGCAACAGCTTACAATCTGCTGAACTGATGGCTTTCCATGTCACGGTCATGTTGATGGGTGGACTCTTTCTACTGTCTATTTTGTTTATGTTATATAGCCAGAAACAAGCCTCAATTTAGATTTTCTCACTGTTACTTTGCAGGGAGCAACTGCATTGACACGAATAGAGCTAAATAAAACAAGAGCACTGATTGACTCAGTTCTCTTGTTTTATCAGTCCTTTTTAAGACTGTAAATCAATATAAAAGCCCCTCATCTTAGCCTTCTCCCAGTGGGAGAAGGGACTTTCAATACCAATACGATTTACGCCATATAATCATTTTTTGATTTATGAAAGATCTATTGTTTATGCAAAATGAATTAAAACTTTGCAACCTAGGCTGGGCAGTGTAAGTACCTTTTCTTCATTGAATCCAACAAGGCGTAGCTATCGTGGCGTATAGGAGTATCTCTTGCTCAACATTAGCAAAAACAAAGTACTGCTTTGTTTGTAGTGCAAAGATAAGATAGTATAAGAGTGAGACATTCGGCTTCTTTCATTAGTCCTTTTTAAAACCTAAATCAACATAAAAGCCCCTCATCCTAGCCTTCTCCCAGTGGGAGAAGGGACATTTCAATCCAATATGATTCACTCCATATAATCATATTTTGATTTATGAAAGATCTATTGCTTACACAAATGAATTAAAAATTTTCACTGTAATAGGTGGCTTTGCAAGCTCCTACCATCAGATGAATTAACTTTTATAGAATAAATTTACTTAAGTTGCTCTAAATTGATTAAGGCATTGCCAAAATATTTAAATGCATCAAGCGCTCCTTGAATAACTTCATCTTTCTGGCTAGGGCTGAGTTCGGCTTGATCTAAAGCTTGAACAAATCGTTTCCAAACCTTCGCTCGACCTTCAGGATAAGCTGCCAAATTGCGCGCACCATTCTCAGCACTTAAACCTAAACGTTGCTGCGCTTGTTTAAATAAAAATGCCGCGCCTAAAGTTGATCCTTCTGAAACGTAAATCCAGCCTAAAGCAGCAGGGAAAGTCACATTTAAGCTTTCTAAAGTTTGGCCTTGGGGTTGAATGCCTAAATCTTGTAGATCTAACAGTGCTTGTGCAGAACGACCACGGATATCAAGGTCGGTAATATGTAAAGCCACTTGATCTTGTTGAAATAAATGTTCGATTTCCAATTGAAAATAATACTGTGACAAGGTGAATAAGGCATATTTTTCTAAACTAGAAAATACGTCTGCCTTTGCCATCAGTGTATGCATTCTTTCATGCTCATCTGCAGTCTGTAATTTGAGCTGCATAGCCAAACTGAGTTCTTGTTGCGTATTGGGTTCAGTGATCAGTGCTTGATTCATGTAATTCTCTTATGTAAAAAAGTCTATGAAAAAATGGGTTATATGAGAGATGACGAATGAACTGGATAAAAAGCGCAACAGAGCCTACAAAAAAAGATCTTTAGGATAGCATTTACAAACCACAAAATGTAAACGATAATTATTATTGTTTAGAATTTTTAATTTAATTTAATTTTATGATCCCAATTCTCCCCACACCATCGCGACAGCAAATACTGCAAGAGATGTATTTGGATCACCATGATTGGCTGAAACAATGGCTGAACTCGCGTGTCAGATATCCTTTTACTGCCGCAGATCTGGTTCAAGATACTTTTGTCAAATTGCTGCAAAGCAAACAGCTTTTTTCTATTCAGGAACCGCGTGCATATCTGGTCAATGTCGCAAAACATGTGCTGATTGATAAGCATCGTCGTTATATTTTAGAGCAGAATTATTTAGAAACACTCAAACAGCATGCAGATGATCAAGATCTTTTAATCACTTCAAATCAAATTGAAGAGGCTGTACTTATTTTAGATTTTCTTACCATTGCTTTACAGGATACAACAGCACTAACTCGAAAAGCATTTATCATGTATTACTTTGAAGGCTATAGTCAGAGTGAAATTGCCACTGAAATTGGTAAATCATTACGCACGACACAGCTCTATTTAGCCGAATGTTTACAGTTATGTTATGAGGCGAAAAACAATTTGCTTGAGCTAGGGCTAGATGAACGCTAAACAGCTACAGAAAGAGATGGCTTTATGGATTGTTCGTTTAAATACCGATGATTTGCATGAGCGTCAACAAGCCCAAATTGAGTTTGAAGCATGGCGAAGCAAATATCCTGAGCATCACGATCAACTCGATCAGATGTTTAATTTTTCTGAAACGATGCAGCAGTTTTCGACAACGCATGGCATATCCAGTCAAAATGTTCACAACTCAATGAAAGTCAGTCAGCAAAGTAAAAAACATATTTTACAACTGTTTAGCAAAGTCTTGCTGTTTTGTGTGAGTATCGGTGGCGTTGTCTATTTCACTGCTCATTCAACAATGATGTCTTACTACACGGCTGATTATAAAACTGAGATTGGGCAAATGCATTCGATCACCTTGGAAGATGGTTCCAAAGTGACTTTAGCTGCAAAATCTGCCATTAAACTTGATTTTACTGCTGAAAAAAGACAAATCAATTTAGTCCAAGGGGATATTTATATTGATGTTGCCAAAGACCCACAACGACCTCTGATCGTTCATACAGCCCAAGCGGATTTTAAAGCGCTCGGTACACGATTTATAGTTTATCAGTACGCCAATAGCAGTGTGTTGAATATTTTGCATTCAAAGGTTGAAACCCGTTCATTGGCTCAAAATTCTCAAGTAAAAGTAGTCAAGCAAGGCGAAAAAATTAGCGCTGACTCACTTGGTTTAAGTCCGATTTCTGAGTTAGATATTGCATCGACCGAGTTTGCTTGGGATAAACATCAGATATTGGCAGATCAACTTCCTTTAGCTGATTTACTGACCAACTTAGGGCGTTATCATCATCAATATTTAATATTTAATCATTCGACCTTAAAAGATTATAAAGTCAGTGGTGTGATTAATGCGCAACAGGATTTAGATCAAACGCTACGATTGTTGGTAACTCAATACCCGATTAAAATAACTAAGCTTGGCGATCATGTGATTTATATTACTTCAAAATAACAGAAATGTTATTTTGGATGGGGTGAATATCTTGTTAAATGTGGTTTATTTATGTTTGGTCACATTTTTATATGTTGAAAATACTGTTTTAAACTAAAATAATGACTTAAAATTTACCATTTTATTTATTTATAATATTGAATTTTAATAATAAAATTAATACATGATTTTATGTAATGTATTTGTATGAATAAAAGTCAACTTAGAAACTATTGTGGTGTGGATGTATTTTTGTCAGCATAAGGTTTTATTTTAAATTAACTGAAATTTAAAATAAAAATAAGTGGTGAGTGGCTAAATTTTTAAATCAGCATAGGCTTAAAATAAGCAGAAACATAGTTTACCCATATTTAATTGCATTTATTTATATTGGGATTTTTTTTCTTATAATGTGAATAAGATTATATTTATCGCATGTTTTTGATTCAAACTTTATAAAGGGGTAATTCAATGCAGAAACTGACTTTAGCAATATTGAGTACTTTGGCTTTCACTTTGTCATGCACAAGTGTATTTGCTGTAGATGGCACCATTACAGTAAATGGTGTGGTGACGGATCAAACTTGTACATTAAAAGCTGGCCGACCTTTTACTACTGGCTTGAAAGATCTAACGGTTAGTATGTTTTCAATACCTAAATCATGGTTTACTACAAATCCAACATCAACGGGGTACGCCATGCTTCTGTTCTTAACAAATGCTGATGGTACAGCTAACTGTGATGTAGCAACAACTCAAGCCTTTAAAGGAGTCCATCTCAGTGTAAGTTCACCAACAACTGATTTAGATGCCACAAATAAAACTTTATTGGTGAATAGAGCCATAGGTGCTCCTACTAAAAATCCTGTGTTCATTGCAATGTATGCAAACAACGGTAAAACTGTGAATTTTTCTGAACCTTGGGGAACTCAAGCGAAAAGTTTAATCTATAATTTTAATGGTGAGACATATCTAGTATACGGTGTAGCATATGTTTCCAAGACAGGAATTGTCGATGCTCAGAATTACACGGCAAAGATAAATTATACCATGCACTATAATTAAATTTTTTATGTTGGTTTTAGTTGGGAAGTATAGGTTTACTGGTGCCTTAGAGCGTAAAATTTTAAAAACTGCAATTCATTGCAGTTTTTTGCTTCATCATTTATTAGGATTTTATAAAAATAAATCTCTATCCTTAAAGGATTTGTACAGTCTCATTCTAGATTGAAAAGTTAAATGAATTTGTAAGGGTGATGTCTCACTTTTTGTAGAGGGATGCCAAACCTTGCGCTGCTAAATCTGTAGCGGTGCCTCTCCTTAGTTATTACATTCTTACGCTGTTACATTCTTGCGCTAAAAACAAAGCAGTGCTTTGTTTTTGCTCAAGCACTTTTTCTGTTGCCGCATGTTAAAAACAATCTGTATGACGATATGAGGTAAAAAGTAAAAGAAGTTTAATTTATATTGTGTTAAATTTTCTTTATCGTTTTTAAGATATTGTTTTTAAATAATTAAATTTTAATTATTACTTTTAGTAAAGTATTTTAATGAGAAAAAATCAATGTAAAAGTGTGATGTATAAAGCATTATATGCAAGGTATTGTTAACCAGTTTTATTTTAATCTGTGAGTCATTCCGAAATAAAAGCAGCGTTTAAACTAAAAAATAACCAGAGTCGCATCTGTTTAGCATGACTCCTTTATTTCAATTTTTTTTAAACGGTAAAGGGATAACAGTCATCACACGAACACATTCATTATTAAAATTTACGAGATTGATTTCATGAAAAAACTCACTTTAACTGCATTCAGTGCTTTGGCTTTAAGCTTGACGAGTAGCAGCGTATTTGCTGTAGATGGAACAATCACCGTCAATGGTGTGGTGACGGACCAAACTTGTACATTACAAGGTTATAACAATGCAACGGGACTTCAAGATATAACGGTTAAGATACTCACTGTGCCTAAATCATCATTTTCGCCTACAGATCCATCATCTTCAGTACAGAACACTTTTACTCTACAATTAACAAATGCTAGCGGTACGGGTAAATGTGATGCTGCCACAAGTAAAGCCCTTCAAGGGATCCATCTAAGTGCAATTTCAGCAACTGACTTAGATGCAGCCGATAAAACATTATTGATCAATAAATCCCTAGATGCTTCTACCACCAACCCTGTTTTTTTTCGAATATTCAATTACGCTGGTGTTCTTGTAGATTTTTCTGCGCCTTGGGGAACTCAGGCGAGAAGTCCAGTGACTCCAGACATTACTGGTTATAAAAGATTTATAAGTTATACTGCACAGTATTTTACCAAGACTGGAGTTGTTGATGCTCAAAATGCGCATGCAATAGTCAATTATACCATGCACTATAATTAATTTTGGGTATGTGGATTTTAGCTGCTAAGCATAGATTTACTGGTGCTTTAGAAAGTTAAAATTTAAAAAAACTGCAATTCATTGCAGTTTTTTTGTCATTCGGCTTGTTGCATAAGTCTTTTTTAAAAGCATAGATCGATATAAAAATTCCTCTCATCCCCACTTTCTCACAAAGAGAGAAAGCACTTTGAATAGCAATATGATTTACGCCACACGATCATTTTTGATTGATGAACGAAATCGATTGAATATCATTTTATAAAAAATCATAAATAGTTTAATGAATATTCAGTCAATGATGTTGAGGGGTAACACTTTGGATACGTATGGAATATCTCAATAATAAAGCTGGATGATAAGGTCATTTATATGATTGAAAAATGATACAGCATATTATTTTAGTCAGGTTAAATTTGGACAGGCAAAATGATTTTATTTATATTTAATCATATTTCGATATGCTGTAAATGGCGTTTAAAATTAAGATAAAATTTAAATTTTGATCATTTGTTTTATTTATAATTATGAATTATAAAAATAAAATTTATACATGATTTTATGTAATGTATTTATATGATAAAAAGTAAACTTAAAAATATTGTGATATGGGGATATTTTTTTCAGCATGGAGTTTTATTTTAAATTGTCGGAAATTTAAAATAAAAATAATTATTTAAATAGGCGAAACCTTGAAATAGGCTGAGGCTAAAGTTAGCGATGAAAATGTTTTTTATATATTTAGATGCATCTATTTATGTGAATATTACTTTGCCTCCTAATATAAGCAACAACATCATTATATTGTAAGATTTATTAAAACTTCATGGGGGATTCAATGAATAAATTTACTTTACCTGTATTGGGTGCTTTGGTTTTAACTTTGACATGTAGCAGCGTATTTGCTGTAGATGGGAGCATCAGAGTCAATGGTGTTGTGACTGACCAAACCTGTACCTTACAAGCTGGCTCTAGTGAGGTAAGTGGTTTGAAAGATCTAACAATTAGCTTGCCCACTGTGCCTAAATCAAGATTTAGACCTGGAGTTTCACAAATAAGAATGGGCGTACTGTTGTACTTAAAAAATGCTACGGGTACAGGTACTTGTGATACAGCAACAACGAAAGCCTTTCAAGGGATACATCTCAGTACAATTTCACCACCAGATGACTTAGATGCAACGGATAAAACTTTATTGGTGAATAAAGCTACAGATGCTCCTACTAAAAATCCTGTTTTTATTCAAATAAGTACTGGACATCAGACCGTTGTGGATCTTTCTTTGCCTTGGGGATCTCAGTCGAAAAGTGACGTTTTGGGCGTGGAAAATCGTTTCGTATTTTACCAAGTAGCATATATTTCTAAAACAGGAATTGTAGATGCTCAAAATGTACAAGTAAAAATTAATTATACATTGCACTATAATTAATTTTTGGTATGTGGACTTTAGCTGGTAAGCATAGGTTTGCTGATGATTGAGAAAATTAAAATTTAAAAAAACTGCAATTCATTGCGGTTTTTTGTTTTATCGCTAGGCTTGTTTCATCAGCCCTTTAGCCCTTTTTAAAAGCATAGATCAATATAAAAATTCCTCTCATCTTCGCTTTCTCACAAAGAGAAGGCACTTTGAATAGCAATATGATTTACGACACACGATTATTTTTGATTGATGAAAGAAATCGATTGAATATCATTTTATAAAAAATCATAAGTGTTTTAATGAATATTCAATCAATGATGTTGATGGGTAATACTTTGGATACGTATAGAAGATCTTAATAAGGAAGCTGGATGATGAGGTCATTTATATGATTGAAAAATGATAAAGCATATTATTTTAGTCGGGTTAAATTTGGACAGGAAAAAATGATTTTATTTATATTTAATCATATTTCGATATGCTGTAAATGGTGTTTAAAACTCAAATAAAATTTAAATTTTGATCATTTGTTTTATTTATTATATTGATTTTTAATAATAAAATTTACACATGATTTTATGTAATGTATTTGTATGATAAAAAGTAAACTTAAAAATATTGTGATATGCGGATATTTTTGTCAGCATGGAGTTTTATTTTAAATTGTCGGAAATTTAAAATAAAAACATCTATTAAAATAGACTCTAGCTTGAAATAAGCAGAGGTTTAGAGTTAACAGCAACAGCGTTTATATATTTAGATCTATCTATTTTCGTTGAAATTAACATGTCTCCTAATGTGAATCACAGCATCGTTAAATTATCGCATTTATTAAAGCTTTATAAGGCTGGTTCAATGAATAAACTGACTTTACCCACATTCAGCACTTTGCTTTTAACTTTGGTATGTACCAGCGTTTTTGCTGTAGATGGCACCATTACAGTCAATGGAGTTATCACTGATGGAACATGTATATTACAAGGTAGTAGTGGTGTAAGCGGTAATAAAGATCTAACGGTTACCATGCCCACTGTATCTAAATCAAATATTGGTGGAGCGTCAACGAAAATTGTGATGGAGTTAAGAAATGCTGATGGTACAGCTAACTGTGATGCCATAACAAGTAATGCCTTGCAAGGTATACATCTCAGTGCTTCACCAACTGACTTGGCTTCATATGATAAGACTTTATTACTCAATAAAGCTACGGGGGTAGGCGGTGCGTCTACTGCCAACCCTATTTTTATGCGAATAGAGACTGATAAGGGGGTTGGTCTTGCTAGGCGGGTAGATTTTTCTGCACCTTGGGGAACACAGGCGAAAAGTTATGTTAATCAGTTTCGTGGCCGTACATGGATTACTTACTATGTAGTATATTTTACCTGGAATTGGATTGTTGACGCTCAAAACGTCACAGCAACTATAAATTATACATTGCACTATAATTAAATTTTCCTCTGTTGTTTTTGGTTGGGAAGCATGCGTTTACTGAAGATTGAGCAATTTAAAATGATTAAAACATTATAAAGGGGTTATTCAATGAATAAACTGACTTTAGCCACATTTAGTACTTTGGTTTTCACTTTGCCATGCACAAATGTATTTGCAGTAGATGGCACCATTACGGTTAATGGTGTTATCACTGATGGAACCTGTACATTAAAAGGTGATGGTGGTTATATAACTGGTTTGAAAGATATCGTATATCCATTAGGTATTGTACCTAAATCGTGGTTTACGCCTACACTTCCAGTGCCAATGCGTTATGGACTTACTCTACAGTTAACCAATGCAACAGGTACAGCTCACTGTGATGTGGCAACAAGTAAAGCATTAAAAGGAATACATCTGAGTACAATTTCACCAGATGATTTGGATGAGACGGATAAGACTTTACTCGTGAATAAAGCCAAAGGTGCGGGTGGTGCTTCTGCTAAAAATCCTGTTTTTATTCAAATGCAGACTGAAAACAGTAGACCTGTAGATTTTTCTGCGGCTTGGGGAACTCAGGAGAAAAGCTTAGTGCGTATCCGTGCTGATGGTGAAACATATGTATATTACATAGTCGCGGTTGCTTCCAAAACGGGGATTGTCGATGCTCAAAATTTCACGACAACGATCAATTATACCTTGCACTATAATTAAATTTTGTGTGTTGATTTTATTGATGAAGTTTAGGTTTATTGAGGGTTGAGAAAATTAAAACTTATTCAAATCTTATGAGATGTATTGAATGCAGAAACTGACTTTAGCCACATTGAGTGCTTTGGCTTTAAGCTTGACTTGTAGCAGCGTATTTGCGGTAGATGGAACAATCACCGTCAATGGTGTGGTGACGGACCAAACATGTACATTAAAGGGTGATGGTGGTTTTGCAACTGGCTTAAAAGATATAACCGTTGACTTGGGTACTATGCCTAAATCAAAGTTTACACCTACACTTCCAGACCCAAGGAAGCATGGATTTACTCTGTACCTCACAAATGCTGCAGGTACTGGTGCCTGTGATGTAGCAACAACGAAAGCCTTTCAAGGGATCCATCTCAGTGCAATTTCAGCAAATGATTTGGATGCCACAGATAAGACTTTATTGGTTAACAAAGCTATAGACGCTTCTACAATCAATCCTATTTTTATTCAAATTTCTAGCATTAATGGGGTAGTAGATTTTTCCGCACCTTGGGGAGTTCAAGCAAAAAGTCCAATTTATACGCTTGGAGATGAAACGTATCTACAATACGATGCAGTGCCTGCTTCCAAGACTGGAATTGTCGATGCTCAGAATTACACCGCAACGATAAATTATACAATGCACTATAATTAATCTTTTGTATCTGTTGGCTTAAGTAGATAATCATATATTCGTTAATGCTTTAGAAAATTAAAATTTAAAAAAACTGCAATTGATTGCGGTTTTTTCGTTTCTGCTTCGTCATATAACTTAGAACACATGAAAACACAGATTATTTTAACTGAGTGAAGTTAATGATTATCATTTAACCTTGGGTGGGTAGAGAATGTCTCAATCTTTATATCAGAATGCAATAAAGCCTGTTGCGTTGGCTGTTGCAATCGCACTCTCTATGAGTGCAATCAGTATACAAACGCATGCAAATAATGCTTCGCCTGTTGGCTTTTATCAAGTGCAAAGCGGTTCATTAACCCAAGCTTTAAATAGCTTGGCACAGCAAGCCAATGTATCCTTGTTATTAGATCCTGCAAAAACCAATCGTTATCGGGTAAAGACGATGAAGGGTAAATATACCCTAGATCAAGCTTTTGCATTATTGGTGCAAAATACCCCATTCCAGATTCAAAAAACTTCTGCAGGTTATCTACTCATTGAAAAGTCTACTGCGGCACAAACGTCTGTAGTCAATACAGAAAACACTGCAACAGGAAAAACAGCAACGGGGAAAACAGCAACATCATCCACAAATGCAGAAAACCAAATTTATCAGATGACCCCGATTGTGGTCGAAGCAATAAAAAAAGACACCATACAATTTGGTCAGAGCGTGCTCAATCAAAAGGCGATTGATCGTTATCAGGCCAATAATGTTGCGCAATTGCTCGATCATATGCCCAGTGTAGGTTCTGCAGGATCTCCACGTCCAGGAGGGCAAACGATTAATATCTTGGGGATGGGTGGGGTAGCCGATGTACCAATCACCTTAGACGATTCTGTTAAAACGTTTGATAAATATCGACAAGGTTCAGTCTTTATTGAACCTGAGATTTTAAAGAAAATCACCGTGGATAAAGGGCCACATAACGTCGAAGTCGGTAATGGTGGTTTTGGTGGTAAAGTTACACTGGAAACTAAAGATGCGACAGATTTGCTTGATGAGGGTAAAAATATTGGCGCATTCTTAAAATATTCACGTTTTTCCAACAACAGTCAAAATACCTATACGGGTGCAGTATATGGTAAAGCCGACAATGGGCTGGTCGATGGTCTGTTTTACTATACAAACCGAGACAGCGGAAATGTAAAGCGACCTGATGGCAGTGAGTTTTTATATTCTGGACAAGAGCAAGAAACCTATTTAGCCAAACTGAACTTTTATCCTGCCGATGGTCATAAAATTTCTTTAAATGCCATGCGCAGTGGGCATGAAGGTTGGGAACCTTTTGCTGCCATGCGTGATCAAGATGCCGTGCCGACTGAAGCTGATATTGCCAAATATGGTTATGATGAGGCTTGGAAACGCCGTTTGGTCGACCGTGATCAGGAAGATACCAGTTATTCTGCAAGTTATGAATTCAATCCTGATGCTAACCCATATCTAAACTTAAAAGCTGTCGCATCCTATTCCAAGACCTATCAGCATGATTTACGCTTGCCAAGTGTGACGGGTTCAGCGGCACTGTTAGGCAATGAAAGCTGGGTAACCTATACCAATACTGCATTAAAAATGAGTAATATCAGTGATATTGATACAAAACTGGG
This sequence comes from Acinetobacter sp. BIGb0196, assembly GCF_011759595.1. NCBI lineage: Bacteria > Pseudomonadati > Pseudomonadota > Gammaproteobacteria > Moraxellales > Moraxellaceae > Acinetobacter > Acinetobacter sp. BIGb0196. The sequence goes on from NZ_JAAOZA010000001.1 coordinate 1,388,114, forward strand.
GACGCATAAATTAAAGGTTGGCGCGCAATACCAGAAAATGGAACAAAACTCGCTGATTTATGACAAAAATAATGTGAAAAAGCCTGACTATAATTTTGGTTATTATGAACCGAACTATATGCCTGCTGGTGATCAGCAAATGCTGAGTGCATTTATTGAAGATCAGTATCAGATTAATAATCTCATCATTACCCCATCGCTACGTTATGATCATATTGAAAATAACGGTAAGCCAAATCGTGCATCACGATTTAATGATCCGGCTGCTGGACATGATTATTCCAGTAAAACCTATACAGGCTGGTCTCCTCGTTTAGCGATATCTTGGAAACAGACCGACTACATGACATGGTTTGCTAACGTGAGTAAAACTTGGCGTGCGCCTCGTGTAGATGAACAATATTATGTGCAATCCGCAGCAACCACTGTTCCATCGACCAGTCGTTATTTAGTTCCTGAAAAAATGTTGGCGATTCGTGTCGGAAATGAAATGAATTTTGACGATGTGTTTAGCAATGAAGATCATCTGCAAGTGCGTTTAACTTATCATCATAATCGTGGGGGCGATGAGATATTCCGCAATCGCTCAACATTTTGTCAAGCACAAGCAGAAAACAATGCCAACAACGGATCAGGCAGCGTAGCAGACTGTAAAGGTAATTATGATCATGGTTTTTATCGTAATGTGACTGATTACACCATCAAAGCCTATGAAGCCGAAGCTTTCTATAATCAGCCGACTTGGTTTGCAGGTTTAACCTATTCCTATATTCGCGGGCAACGTGATAATTCCCCTGTAAATCCGTGGTTTGATCAAAAAACATGGATGACCAATATTCCACCGAAAAAAGCCACAGCGACTTTAGGGGTGAATGTGCCTGAGCATCACTTAACCATGGGATGGAGAGGGATATTTGTTGCTGCACAAGATCGAAGCCTTTCAGATAATGATAAATCGATCGCTGCATCTTCATTTTCATTACCTAAAACCAAGGGCTATTCACTGCATAGCGTTTATGCCGACTGGCAGCCAATTGGTGTAAAAGGCCCGACGCTGAATTTCTCGATTGATAATTTATTTAATCGTGATTACAAAATGTATTTGGGTGAGTATATGACAGGTACAGGTCGAGATTATAAAGTGAGTATTTCGCAGAAATTCTAATGTTTCTGTATCCAATATTCGAAGTGGTAGAGTGAGATTGCGAGAAGTCAATTTGATTTAAGGAGTAAGTTTATACAGATTTACTTCATATAAATTAAATCGCTTTTTACATTATTTAATTATACAAGGTGTAGGGGTTGCATGGCGACAGGGATGTCGCCCGTTATATGTGAAAACGCGAGGGTATAATACGTACCCCGCGCTTAACAAAAAAACTCTTTATCGTTAGAAACAGCAATCGATTCTAGCCATTGAACAAACTCAAGCTCACGTTCATTCAGTTGAACAGATTTTGGATAGACCAGAAAATAAGAATACTCTTCAAGTGTTTCTTCAAATAATTGAATCAACTCTCCAGATTGTAAAAATGGTCTTTGTAGAAATGGACAACCAAGCATCACGCCTTGATGATTACGTACACTATTTAATCTGACATTGGTATCATCAATATAAATATTATGCTGACCTAAGATCGGCGTATTAAATTTTTTTTGAAACCACTCTGTCCAACTTGAATTACTTTCCTCATGTAGTAAGGTTACATTTCTCAGCTGTTCAAGCGATTCAAAAGGGCCATATTTTTCGAAGTATTCAGCAGAACAAATCGGGGTTAAGTTACCAGGAACCAATTTAACCGTTTCACAGTCTGGCCAATCATTTTTACCCCAAACAATTGCAAATTTTATATGATCTCTTTGAAAATCTGGTGGTAATAGATTGTGAATAAGATGAATTTCAATAAGTGGGTGCGTTTTCCAAAAAAACTCTAACTGTTTAGTCAGCCACATACTTGAAATAAAAGGGCGTAAACTGAGATTAATTCGCATTTTTCCACGCGGTGTGCGTGATTCAACCAGTGCATGACTGATCTCTTGAAATGGCTTTTCCAGTTTAAAAAAAAGTAGTTCTCCTTCCTGAGTGAGAATCAAGGTTCTATTTTTACGAAAAAATAATTTATAACCTAGATATTCTTCTAATATTTTAATTTGATGGCTAATCGCCGATGGTGAAACTAATAAATCCTCAGAAGCCTTAGTAAAATTTAGACGTTGGGCTGAAACGATAAACGTTTTTAGCGCGTTTAATAAAGGTAATTGCATCCTGCTCACCTCTAATGATTAAAATAAAAAGTTTTTAATCACCTCAACAAATCAATAAATGATCACCTTATCGTGTTGAATACCTATTTGTTTCCTAATATGTCAGATTCAACAATGATCAAGAAATATGATTGTAACCAAACTTTGTAAGTTTAGACAGTTTCAATCTATATCTAAAAATTTTAATTAAAAATGATTCAAGCTATAAATTCTGAAAACATAATAAGATAGAGCTTATTTTCGTTTTTACTATGAATTTTTTTCAATTTACTTTGAGAATAACTACATTTTTAGAGTGGTCACTGAGTGACATACTCATTATTGCAAAGGAATTTGCATTTGCCATGAATTTGGTTAGCTTAAGGAAAACGCTTATGGATAATATAACTGAAAAAAATATCAGAAAAGATGTGAATGTCGATACAGGACAGAATGGCTCGATTATCGATGAAAGTCCAATGCTAAAGTTTCATTGGAAACTTTTATTTCAATCCGCTGGTGGTCCATTTTTGGATGGTTGGTTATTAAGTATTATTGGTATTGCCTTAGTCGGCATGCAAACGGATTTAAAATTAACCAGTTTTGATTTAAGTCTCACCGGGGCTTCGGCTCTGATTGGGATTTTCTTTGGTGGATTATTTTTTGGTCGAATCACAGATATTGTAGGACGGCAATTAATGTATACCCTAGACTTAATTGCGCTTGTTGTATTTTCTGTATTATGTGCTTTTGTTGACAGTGCTTGGCAAATTATATTACTTCGATTCATTATTGGGGTGGCAATAGGTGCAGATTATCCAATTGCAACTTCTTTGTTGGCGGAGTGGTTACCTGTTAAAAAACGTGCTGCGATGCTTGGTTTGTTAGTTGTCGCATGGTTTGTGGGAGCGACTGTAGCGACATTTTTAGGTTTTGGGATGGCTGAGTATTTAGGTGATGGGTCTTGGCGCTGGATGCTCGCCACCGCAGCAGTACCCGGCATTATTATTCTGTTAATGCGAATTGGTACACCAGAATCTCCACGATGGTTGTTATCTAAAGGACGTATTGATGAAGCAAAACGGGTGGTTAAGCGAGTATATGGACCTGAAGCAACGATTGATTCTATTGTTGCAGATGAAGCAAAAATTCAGTTAAAAGCTGGCTTTGGCACATTACTCAAAGGAATTTATTTCAAAAGAATAATTTTTTGTGGAGTATTTTATTTATGTGCTGTGACGCCACTTTTTGCGATTTATACTTTTGGTCCAGTGATTCTAAATGCATTCGGTATACATAGTGGTAATATTTCTAATGTGGGTTATGCGCTGATTAGTTTAGTTTTCTTAATTGGTTGTATACCAGCATTGAGAATGACAGAAACATTTGGACGGCGTCCGTTATTATTGTGGTCATATCCAAACGAGTTATTTCCAACCGATATTCGGGCAACGGCGATGGGTGTGGTGACTGCAATTAGTCGAATAGGTGCTGCAGTTGGAACGTTTTTAATGCCACTGTCGATTGAGCAGTTTGGTGTCGGCCAAACCATGTATTTTATGGCAATTTTGACTGCTATTGGTTTTGTTGTCTCATTCTTACTCGCACCTGAAACAAAAGGAAAATCGTTAGTTGAAGCAAGCTCTTAATCTATAGTTTTTATTTAAAATGCCTAAAAAGCACTCATTTTATGGAGTGCTTTTTTTAGTGTGCGGATCAAGTTTTTTACTTCAAATTTTTCTCAAGTATTCGTCAGTTTTACTCAATTTTCATCACTGTGATTTTCACGCATCATCAAGCTATGGAAGCAAGATTGGTAATGGAGTAGGAAATGAAACAGTTTAAAGAATCACCAATTGATATTGATACTTTTGATCAAAGTTATTTTAATCAAGAATCCGATGTGGTGTATGCCTTACCACCAGAAAGTTTTACTTCGGAAGCATTTTTTCAATTTGAACTGAATGCGGTGTGGAAACGTGATTGGATTTGTGTTGGGCATGTCAGTACGATTGAAAATGTAGGGGATTTTTTTACCTTTGAAATTGGTGATGAATCATTATTTGCGATTCGTACTCGTGATGGTTCAGTGAATGTTCTATCCAATGTCTGCCGTCATCGCAATATGTTGTTGCTTGAAAAATCTGGGAATACCCGCCGTATTCGTTGTCCTTTACATGCCTGGATTTATAACATGGAAGGCGAGTTGGTTTCAGCGCCTGGCTTGACGGATGCAGCAAATGAAGAATTTGATCCTAAGAAAGTATGTCTACCAAAATTAAAATCTGAAATTTGGGAAGGTTTTATTTTTATTAATTTTGATGAAAATGCAACGCCAATTTCTAATCGGTTAGGCAAATTAGCGGTTCAACTTAAAAATTATGATATGGCGAACTTAAAAAGTGCTGAACCGTTAAAGTTAGAAAGTTTTGACTGGAATTGGAAAATTTTCAATGATGAATGTTATCACTGCAGTTATTTACATGCTTCATCTTGGGGAAGTATGTATGCAACGCGTCCAGAACTCGTGGATGAAGATGTAGAGTTTAATGACTTAGAAAATGGCATCGTTTCTTATAATTTAATCAGTGAGCATATAGATGCTGCACCTACTCATACTGGAAAAATTTTACAGCCACATATTGAGACGTTAACAGAACAAGAACGTACTCAATTGACTTATGTAACGATAGCGCCAAATTTATTATTGGTGGCAATGCCTGATAAAGTTAAATATTTCCTATGGTTATCTAAATCAGCAGGCGTGTCGACTTATGGTGTTTCATGGATGTATCCAAAAACCACATTAGCGCTTGAAACTTTCCGTGAAAATTATGACAAAGAACATGATGATTTATTTCCTGTCATGGTAGAGGACTTATTTGCGTGGAAACGTTCTTTTATGGGAATGAAATCATCTACAGCGACACGTGGTCGTTTAACCAACAACGAAAAAGTCATAAAGCGTTTACAAAACTGGTTGATTGATAAATATCGTCTAGAAGATCGTCTTGCAAAAAATCAGTCAGCCAATTTTCTTGAAGTTGTGAATTCATAAGTCGGTTTTTCAAGGAAGAATAAGATGACGCATGAAGCAATAATGAAATTAAAGGTTATTGATAAACAACAACTTTCACCGAGAGTTGTCGGTTTGATATTGGGCTATGAAAATGCAGTTCAGATGTTGCCAGAGTGGGATGCTGGTGCACATATTCAATTAACCTTAAATACGTCAGAGGAGGTGTGTTTTCGTCAATATTCTTTGTGTGGTTTGCGACATGATCTTCAAACTTGGCAAATAGCAATTTTAAAAGAACAAGCTGGTCGTGGAGGTTCTCAATTTATCCATGAACAGCTTCAAGTGGGTGATGTATTGGATGTAGGTGAACCTAAAAATCATTTTTCATTTAAAAAAGATCCACATTGTATTTTTATTGCAGGTGGTATTGGGATCACTCCGATTATTGCGATGGTCCGTGAAGCGGTACAACAAAATTTAGATTGGCATTTAATTTATTTAGCTCAACAGGATTCAGATTTTATTTTTAAACAAGAATTATCTCAGTTAGATCAATCAGACCGAATATATTTTCATTGCTCAGATGAAAAAGGCTTTTTTGATTTAGAACAATATCTAAATCAATTTGATGCCAAAACAACAGTCTATAGCTGTGGCCCTCAGGGTTTATTAGATGCATTAGAAAAATTACAGCAAAAAAGTCAATGGAAATTAGTGATCGAAAGATTTGCAGTAGAGGTTTCTGATGAATTGAAAACAGGTAAAAGTTTCGATATCACGCTACAAAAATCAGGTAAACGCATTCATGTTTTAGAAACAGAAACGATTTTAGATGCACTTAAACGAGAGGGCGTGAAAGTGATTTGTTCTTGTCAATCTGGTACATGCGGTACCTGTGAAACCGTTGTGATATCTGGGATTCCTGAACATCGTGATTTTGTTTTATCAGAAGAAGAACGTGAATTAAATGAAACAATGATGATCTGTGTTTCTCGTGCAATTTCATCAGAATTGGTTTTAGATTTATAAGGAAATTTACATGAATAAGGTTGTTGTTACTGGTGGCTCTGGTCGAGTTGGGCTTTATGTGGTTAGACAACTCATGAAAACAATGCATGTGGTGGTTGCTGATTTAGTTGCACCCCAAAATATAGAAGTTGAATTTATTCAAACCAACGTCATGCATTTAGATGAAGTTCGTCATGCATTAAAAGGGGCAGATGCAGTCATACATTTAGCGGCATTAGATTTTGATTGGAAAGCTGCATCTGAAAAATATATTGATGTCAACGTGCGTGGAACTTGGCATGTATTACAAGTAAGTCAGGAGCAAAATATTGAAAAAGTTGTACTTTGTTCAAGTGTCTCAGCATCTGGTCTATCTGAGATGCGTCCAGACTGGATCCCTCAGTCCTTGCCAGTAGATGAGTTACATCTAAATAAACCTGTCAAAGCCTATAGCGTAAGTAAAATTTTAATGGAACAAATGGCGAAAAGTTTTGTGGATGGTTATCCCAATATGAACGTCATTTGTCTCCGTCCTCTTGCCGTCGTACTCAATGAAACCTTGGCTGAATATATTGATTTTGTTGATGCTGAAGATCGCCATTGGTTGTTTTATTACGTTACAGCAGAAGATGTTGCAACAGCATTTGAAGCTGCTGTAAATATTAAAGGTTTACGTTTTGGTACATTTTATTTAAGTGCGAATGATACGTCACATCCAGAAGATACTTTCACATGGTATCAAAATAAAATTGGAAAATTACCAGAAATTAAAAATCCAAAACTTTATCAAAATTATCCACGTGCATCGATTTTTAGTAATCGGCAGGCAAAAGACATTTTGGGATGGAAGCCTACTTCAGATTTTAATCAATTACGTGAATTAAATAAAAAATAATCTTGGAAATTGTATAAGGAGTTTGAACATGGAAGGTATTAAAGTTGGTCAAATGGAATGGACTGGTGATAATCCGTTTATTTATCTTAAAACCAGTGAAGAACAAAATTGGAGTTCTTTAACTTTATATTTTCGTATTGCCAGTTCAGTACATGGTTCAGGTAAAGCCATCTTAGTGCTTGAGCAACCCTATGAAAGTAATCCAGAACATCAAAATCGCTTTATGTTGACGAATAATCTACCTTTGGCAAAATATTTAGTATCTGATTTTGTTCGTCATTTTGGGCTGTTTCGAAAAGCTATCGCTTTAGATGAAATGAAGTATATCGATCATGTCGATTTTTCAACAGAAAATCGTTTTCCTGAACAAGTCGTTGAATCCGCATATGTAAAATCGATGGATTTACAAGTAGATATGGTTTGGAATAATTTGCAAAATGCAATTTGTGTGGATTTGCCCGCACACTTAACTCAAACCTTAAAACACGAAATGATGTGTGTATTTCATCCCGCATTAACTGCACAAGTTTTAATCAATGGACAGGCTTTGGCAGGGCAAACCATTGAAAGAGATTTTAATGGTACACGTGCTCAATCTGCGAGCTTGGCAAATAGTGAAACTTGGATTCGAGTAAAAGACTAAATAAAAAATATAATATCGGGAGTGCCAAGGATGTCAAATTTTGAAACAAGCGAAATCTATCAAAAAATTAGTACAGTTGAACCAATGTGGAATAAGTTGGTGCGTTTAAAAGATATTTATCCAGAGCAAAAAAAGTTACTGTTACATGCAGGACCTTCTTTTCAAAATTTTCAAGAAATTCCTGAAGCGGTACGAAATTCTTTAGCTATAGCTATTCTTTTTGAGGGCTGGGCTAAAAATAAAGAAGAAGCTTTGATTTTACTTGAACAAGATCAGGTCAAGATTTCACCCGCGCAAGATTTTGATGCGGTCGTACCATTGGCGGGTGTCATTTCACCGTCTATGTATCTGTTACAAATTGAAAATGTACAAAATGCTCAGGATAAAACCTATGCTGTTCTGAATGAGGGAATGCAATGGTGTACCCGTTTAGGGATCTTTGATGAAAAAGTCATTGAACATTTAAATTGGTTACATGGTGAATTTTCAGAATGGTTAACAAAAATAATTTCTTATAATCCAATTCTACTCAGTCCTATTTTACAAAAATCATTAAAGCAGGGCGATGATGGTCATGGTCGGACTTATGCAGGGTCTGGATTAATTGCGGATACAATTCTCGATATTGCAGATAAAAATCAAATTCAAACATCGCAAAAAATATATGATTTTTTATATGGATCTGTCGCGTTTGCACTTAATTTTTGGATGGCTGCCGCGTTATTGATCTTAAAAACAGGACAACTGAGTAAGGATAAGCAACTCATTGTAAAAGCGGGGGGGAATGGGATTCGGTTTGGTTATGCACTGTCTAATCAACCCAAACGATGGATCTGTGTGACTGCACCAGATATTAAAGGAAACAAGGAGGAGATTTATTCTAAACAACAAGCACTTGGAACTCTAGGAGATAGTGCCGTTGTTGATATTTTAGGTTTAGGTGGACAGGCTTTAGATATCGCAAAAATTTCAGCAGAAAATCTTATTGCATTTTTACCCAATGATTTTGCAACACGAATGTATGCGTTTACTTTGATGCCTATCGATTTTTTAGGGCAACGTTTTGGATTGGTGGATTTAGATAAAATTCAGCAAAATAAAAAAGCACCATTGATCTTACTGGGTATGATTTCCAAAAATGGTTTATATGGTCGAATTGGAGGAGGGGTCGCAACACTGACAGAAGACATGTTCAATCACTTGGAGATTTCGGATGTCTAAACAATGGATTAATAAGTCGATTATACAATTATGCCAAGCCATAGAATGCAATGAGGTCGATCTCGAAACCGTCGTCGATGCATTTTATCAACGTATAAATGATCGTGATAAAAATGTACAAGCGTGGCAATTGTTAATTTCGAAAGAAGAATATTTAAAGAAATATTATCTTCATAAACAGTTCTATAAAAATTCTGTATTAAAGGGATTGCCTTTTGCAGTCAAGGATGTGATTGACACTGCTGGTATTGAAACTTGCATGGGTTCAAATATCTATGCTCATCGTGTTCCAACCATGGATGCCGCAGTGGTTACTGCGATTAAACAGGCGGGTGGAATTTTGATCGGTAAAACAGTCACAACTGAATTTGCATTTTTTAAAGCAGGGAAAACTTGCAATCCACATGATAGAGAACGCACACCAGGAGGTTCTTCAAGTGGTTCAGCAGCTGCGGTTGCTGATTATATGGTTCCATTTGCACTGGGAACACAAACAGCGGCTTCTGTTATCCGACCTGCATCCTATTGTGGTTGTTTGGCTTATGTGGCCAGCCACAATGAATTTTCACTTCGGAATATTCAACCTTTAGCTCAATCTTTAGATCGTTTGGGAATGTTTGCACATCATTTTTCCGATATTTCTTTTATGCGAAAAATAATGCAATTGAGGTCACCTGAAAATGTCGAATTTCCAGCCATTCAAAATTTAAAAATTGCTGTGTTTTTATCTGAAAGACTAGGTGAAATAGATTGCGCAATGCAGCAGGCATTTTCAGAATTCATAGCGCGACTAAAACAAAATTCAATTCAGTTGTTTGATGTTCCTGATGAAATTGATGTCAAAGCTTTGGAACAGCATCATATTCAAATTATGGCTTATGAAGTGGCAAGAAATTTACAGTTTGAATATCAAACGGGAATGTTAGATTCATTTTTAACTGAACTGATAGAACAAGGTTTAGCACTTACATATTTTGATTATGTACAACATTTACAAGCAGTTGAAAAGATTAAAACACAATATCAAGAGTGGATGGATGTACATCAAATTATGCTCACCATCGCCCCCGCTGCATCAGGCGTAGCACCATTAGGATTAGAGAAAACAGGGCAGCCATTTATGAGTCGTCCGTGGCAAGTGATGGGATTACCTGTAACAACATTTCCAATCGCGTATCAGCAAAAATTACCGCTTGGTGTGCAATTGATTGGGCATTTTCAGCAAGATGATGAGTTACTTGAAATCAGTCAATTACTGCAAAGTTTGGTGGAATTCGCTTGAAAATTGGAGTGATGGATATGAAGTTTCAATTAGATCATTGCATGATTAGAGTGAGGGATTTAGAAAAATCATTATATTTTTACCGTGATATTTTGGGAATGGTAGTTTTACGTCAGCAAGAATACCCTGACGGAAAATTTACCAATGTCTTTTTAAAATTTGAAAATGGTTCAGCTATTGAGTTGACTTATAACTGGGAGCGTCAAATAAATTATGAACTTGGAGATGCATGGGGACATTTTGCTTTACAAGTTGAAAATGTTGAGAGTGCAGTAAATTATTTAAAAAATCAAGGTGTTATTATAAAAGTTCCAGCAAAAAAAATGAATTATGGGAATCGAATGTTGGCTTTTATTTTAGATCCAGATGGGTATTCAATTGAACTCATTGAAGCATTGAGTAAATGAGCAATTGAGCTTTAATTAAAAACATATCATATACAAGGATGTATGCAAATGGCTTTATTTAAATATAGCGTTATAGGGATTATATTGTCTTTAAATTTTAGTGAACAACTTTTCGCAAAAGATTTAGAGTTTGGTAATCCTGAAGGTGAGTATGGGGAATTAGTCGTTTCTGGTTTTCTTCGTGCTAAATATCAAGATAAAAGTTGGACTAAAAATGATCGTAAACTGGTATTTGATGCAGCAAGGCTAAATTTAGATTATCAAAAAGATAAAGTTTTTGCGCGTGCAGAATATCGTTGTTATCAATTTGATAAACTCTGTGATTTTTCAGCTTTGGTTGATGGTTATGTCGGTTATAAGATCACTGAAAAAGACAATATTAAATTAGGTGTACAAACAATTCCTTTTGGTCCAACCCGTTTTTGGGAAACAAGTTATTATGGCGGTATAAATACCCAGTACGGTTTGGAGGATGTCCATAATCTGGGTGTAAATTATCAATTTGAACCGATTAAAAACACCACAATAGATCTTGGCTTTTATCCAACTGATGCTGGAAACTATCGTGGTTCAACGAAAGATGCAGCGCGTTATACAACGAATTTCGTGAAGTCTGATGATGCTAAGAATACTTATTTACAAGAAAAAAATATGTGGATTGGCCGTATTCGACAGCAACTTCATTTTTCAGATCTGCCTGATTTAAATGCTTCTGTTGGTACTTCATATTGGTATTCTAATATTGAAAATAAATCTAATCAGCAAACAGGGCAGAGAAATGCGTGGTCTGCATTTGGGACAATGGAATATAACAATCTTAATTTGATTCTTGTGATGGGTCAAAATAATGTGAAAAATAAGGATAGTATAAATCCATATAGTTCATTGGCTGGATCATTTGATGGTAATTATTGGTTGGCAAATAAGGGAGATTTTTATACAGCAGATGTAAGTTATACCTTTAAAAATGTTGGAAAATTAGATTCGATAACGCCTTATGCGATGCATAGTAGTTATATTAAAGATCAACCTACATTTAAGAATTCTATTCGAAATACAGTAGGCGTTACTTTCAGCCACAAAAGTATAATGTTACAAGCTGAATATATTGTGAGTAAGAATGATCTTTTTGTCGGAGGCGATGAATACGCTTTAGCACAAGGTTCGTCACCCAAAACAAAAAAATTATTAAATTTCCAATTATTTTATCATTTTTAAATACTTAGGCATGATGTAAACATCACCGAGTTAGATAAACTATCAAGTGATTGATAGTTTATCTTGTATAGAACTTATAAAAATAATCTATAAATTATAAGGATTTATTTAAATTCATATTCATTATCTGCTTTCTTCTTTAAAATTATTCCACATATAAATTAAATGTTTATCTTTTGATTGATGTGAAGATGTTTCTACAAATTTTTTATAAAGCAAAAATTTCATCACTTATTTACCTGCCCATATTACTGATCTCGAAGCAATATATATCCATTTGGTTATGAATTCTCATCTAAAGATGATTGGACTTTGGCATCTATTCATTCAAAAAATACCTTCAGGCTAAACAGATAAATCACTGTTTATAAATGATCACCAGAGGATTGGTGTATTAGGATCTGTATAAAAGGGACGATGATGAATACAAATAAAAACAGTTCACAGAACATAAATCAGGCTGGATCCACCATCGCACAAGCTGTAGAGGATCATGCATTGGTCAGTGTGCCCATGGCAGAACGCCAGAGTGGTTTTAAATTGGCGATGAGTCCAATGGGTGTTGCAACAGCACTGGTCATTTTTGCCGTTGGTGGATTTACAGTGTTACTCTCAGGCTTTTGGATTGGGCTACTGGCAGGATTTATTGCAACCATTGTTGGTTATAGCATGGGTTATTATCTTGGGAAAATGACCTTTCAGACGGGTATGTCGAGTACGGTCACATCACGGTTTTTCGGATTTGGTGTCAAAGGCTCATCACTGGGCGCAGCTATTTTTGCCTTTATGATTCTGGGTTTTCTGGCATTGGAAAGCGCCTTGCTGTATGAAGGAACGCTGTTGATGTTTAACTTGCAGGACACCATGCTGGTCAAAATATCCCTGTATGGTGTACTGACCCTTGCATGGATTTTATTGGCGATATTTGGTCTGCAACTTGCGTTAAGGGTTTCAAAATACATGATTGTGGTTACGCTGGTGGTCACCTTCTATATGATTTATCACCTTTATGGTGTACGTGGTATGGACCCGATGCTGGTTTTTAATTCTACTGGTTCAGTTACTGGTGGATTTTGGCCAAAACTCAGCACGGCACTGGTTTTGATGGGGGCAACTGCGGGAACAATTGCACTGGTCACGATAGATTTTGCCAGATATTGCCGCAATACTCAGGATGTTAAAGTTCTGGCGATGGCTGGTCCGCTTATGCAAAACCTGATCATGATTGTATTGGGTGGGCTAGTGGTGATTGGTGGTATACCCGAAGTGGCTGAATATCTGATGCATCGTCAAGCAGGCCTATCACCACAACAGGCATCGGAAGCTGCTGCGGGATTTGCCATGACGAATACAGGTGCATTTTTTGTGGTACTTGCAGGTTGGGTTGGATTTATTACCATTTATGCGGCTCAGGCTAAAGCACAAGCAATCAATGCTTATTCAGGTTCACTTGCATTGGTTAATCTGCTGGATGCACTGACTGGTAAAAAACCGGGACGAGCCTTTATGGTGGTACTTGGTAATATTTTTGCACTGATGATGATTAGTGCTGGGATTCTGGGACAATTTGTCGCTTGGCTCTCCTATCTGGGGTGTATGACTATGGGCTTGTGTGGCGTTATGCTTATCGACTATTACTATGTGAGGAAAGGGCAGTTTTCATTACAGACTGCAAAGGTTGAAAGCTGTAATTGGGCGGGTGTGATTACTTTGATTATTACTTCGGGTATTGGGATTGTGCTGATCGCAAGCAAAGTGTTTGAACTGGGTTTCTTTGTGACATTGGGTTTATCTTTCTTGCTTTATCCTGCACTTAGAAAATTGATGCCAGAAGGAACCGCAACCCATTTTGTTGAGGCTGATGTTGCACTGGATGCAGCGGATTGACACTCAAATTTTGTGCTTTTGAATTCTAGATGGTTATCCTATCGTGGGGCGACAGGGATGTCGCCGTTGGGCGGGGGTACAGGACGTACCCCTCGCCTAACATGAGCAAAAACAAAGCACTGCTTTGTTTGCTGCGCAAGGTTTGGCATCGCCTACGCAAACTTATTGAAACTTTCAAAGTAAAATGTGGCAATGAAAGCTTTAACAAAGCTCATACTGATTCATTTTGGATTTTTAAATCCTTCCCTTGCAAAGTTAATACTTTTCATTTCTTTTTAAAGGCGCTCGTTTTCCATTACTAACATTCATTGTGTTTTGAGTCGCTCAGCTACTTTCTCAAAGTAAGTGATCTATAGTTGTCGTGGTGTAAGTGGAGATTTTCGAATATTGAGCCAATAATTTTATTCAACTAACAGGTATTCGCACTCAAAAGCCATGTTGTTATGAACACGGCTTTTTTTAATGCTTAAGCAGTTTTTATTCATAATAAAAAGGTTATATATGTGAGCTAAATACATGATTGGACGTATATAAATAACCTTGTTAACCTCATTTTATGCTTAAAGATTAAGCAATTATAAAATAAAGCGAATATAAGGATATGGGACATGAATAGTAAATTAGATACTGAAAGTGTTGCAGTGAATAAGGACTATATTCCATTTACAGGACAGGAGTATTTAGACAGTCTCAATGATGGGCGCGAAGTTTGGATTTATGGTGAACGGGTAGAAAATATTACCGAGCATCCCGCATTTCGTAATTCAGCACGTATGATTGCCAGAATGTATGATGCCTTACATGCACCTGAAACCAAAGATATTTTAACCACACCAACAGAGTGGGGTGGTTTTACTCACCGCTTTTTCCGTGTTGCCCATAATGTTGAAGAGCAAGTGGCTTCTCGTGATGCGATCGCGGCATGGCAACGTATTTCATGGGGATGGATGGGGAGGTCGCCTGATTATAAAGGCTGTTTTATTGGAACACTGGGGGTAAATGCACCGTTTTATAAGGGCTTTGAAGAAAATGCACGTCGTTGGTATCGAAAAGCACAAGAAAAAACTTGGTTTATTAATCATGCATTGATGAACCCACCTGTAGACCGTGGTCTTGGCGCAGACGCAGGTAAAGATGTCTTTATTCGAGTGGTCAAAGAGGATGAGCAAGGCATTTATGTGTCTGGTGCCAAAGTTGTTGCAACTGGCTCGGCTTTAACCCATTTTACATTTATTGCACATGTTGGGCAGGTGATGTTTCAAGATCCAGCATTTGCCCCAGTATTTATCGTGCCGACCAATGCGCCTGGGGTGAAACTACTTTGCCGTACTTCAAATGAGTATCGTGCAGCGGTACTTGGTAGCCCTTTTGATTATCCATTGTCAAGCCGCCTTGATGAAAATGATGCCATTCTGGTACTGGATAATGTCTTTATCCCATGGGAAGACGTCTTTATTTATAACAATTTACAACAAGCAAATGCTTATAACACCGAAGCAGGTTACTTAGAACGGGCATCTTTACATGGGTGTACGCGTTTTGCGGTCAAACTTGATTTTTTAGTCGGTACTTTAGCAAAAGCACTCGAAATTACAGGGGCAGACAAATTTCATGGTGTGATGTCCCAGATGGGCGAAGTGATTGCATGGCGTAACACTTTTTGGGCGCTGTCAGATGCGATGGCAAAAAGTGCTGAGCCATGGAATGGCATGATTCGTCCAGATCCGCATCATGCGGGGGCATATCGAGTCATCAGTCAATTGGCGATGCCAAAAATCAAAAATATCATTGAACAGGTTGTGGCAAGTGGTTTGATCTACCTTAATTCACATGTAGATGATTTTAAAAATCCACACATTCAGGGTTATCTCGCTACTTATCTTCGCGGATCAAATGGTAAGGATGCGATTGAACGAGTCAAAGTCATGAAAATGCTCTGGGATGCGATTGGTACTGAATTTGGTGCTCGGCATGAGCTGTATGAAATTAATTATCTTGGCAGTAATGATGTGACCCGTCAGACCAATCTGTTTGCTGCACAGTCTAGAGGGATGCTCGACTTTTGTAAGGATTTTGCCCAGAAAGCCATGGATGAATATGACCTCAATGGTTGGACGGTCCCCGATCTGATCAACCCAGATGATGTCAGTATCCTGAACAGAAAATAATTCAAACCACTGCTCAATATAAGGATATAGAAAATGACAGTTGCGAATTTACGGATAACAACACCGGGTGAAATGGTGAAGATCATGCAAGCAAACCAGACCAACGTGGATTTTACATCATATGAATTTCGCAATGCGATGGGGAAATTTGCAACAGGTGTGGTGGTGATTTCCTCATGCCATGATGGACAAATCCATGCCATGACAGCAAATGCGTTTATGTCAGGTTCACTGGAACCGGCCATGGTGCTGGTTTCCGTAGGCAATAGCGCAGCATCACATGAAAAAATCATCCTAGGCGAGCATTTTGGTATCAGTATTTTGCATGAAGATCAGATACAGGTGAGTAACCATTTTGCTGGGAAGCACGATAAACATTTTAAACCTGAATTTGAATATATCGCGGGTTTTCCTGTGATCAAAAATGCTGCTGTTCAGGTCGTGAGCAAACTACAGTTTAGCTATCCATGCGGCGATCATACCTTATTTGTTGGACTGGTCACGCATTTACAGCAACAACATGGGCTAAAACCACTGGTATTTCACAATGGGAAATACGCTCAGATTGCAGGCTGAAAGTAAAAGGAATTGAAATATGGTGAAACCCATTGAAATTGCTCAGGTGACGTATGCCGTACCAGATTTGGCTGTAATGGAAAAGTTTATGACTGACTTTGGTCTGACCTGTGTCAATAAAACCGATGAGGTGTTGTATATGCGGGGCAGTGGCGAGCAACACCATATACATGTGAGCTATCGTGCTGAAAAGCAGCATTTTATTGGTGCTTCCATAGAAGTGTCATGTCTACAAGACTTAAATGAATTGGCAAAACTTGAGGGTTCTTCAGCGGTACAAGCTTCTTCTGAACAAGGTGGCGGCTATGAAGTGGTGATGATCATGCCAGACGGTTTTCAAATCAAAGCCATTTGGGGGCGTGACAAACATGCAGATATCACAGAGCGTAAGGCTTTTGACTTAAACAATGCCACATCTAAACCACGTTTGAATGAATCTATACGGGTAAAGTGCAAACCCTGTCAGGCGATTAAACTTGGACATTTTGTACTGCATGTCAGTAATCATGATGCATCGGTGCAATGGCTTGAGCAACGCTTTGATTTACTTCCTTCAGACTATTTTGTACCGCCTGGTGAAGAAGGGCCGATTGTGGGAACGTTCCTGCGCTTCAATCAAGGTGCAGAAAAAGTAGATCATCACTCGATTTTGATTTTGCAGTCGGACTGGGTGGGTGTGCATCACTGTTCTTTTGAAGTTATTGATCTGGATGCGGTGATGACCGCACATGATTATCTTGTCACGCAAGGCTATCAACTGGATTGTGGTGTTGGACGGCATATGCTTGGCAGCCAGATTTTTGATTACTGGAAGGACCCCTTTGGTTTTAGGGTTGAGCACTATACAGATGGCGACATGCTTGATCAGCATGCACAGCCGATGAAATT
This sequence comes from Acinetobacter sp. BIGb0196, assembly GCF_011759595.1. Lineage (NCBI taxonomy): Bacteria > Pseudomonadati > Pseudomonadota > Gammaproteobacteria > Moraxellales > Moraxellaceae > Acinetobacter > Acinetobacter sp. BIGb0196. The sequence continues at coordinate 1,405,570 of NZ_JAAOZA010000001.1, forward strand.
CAACGGTACTGCAACTGAAACCACACAGTGGGGCATGGCACCAGAATTGGAATTTTTCCAGTAGGAGATCTCATGACATACATGTTAAAGGCTCCGACCCGCGAAAAACTGATGCGGGTGGGTACGGCAAATATTGCCAACGTTTTACTGAAGCACGGTTTTAATAACGTCATCATGCACGGTATTTCTCCAATCAGTACCACTCAGGAGCAATTGGTGGGACCTGCTTATACCTTGCGCTTTATTCCAGCACGTGAAGATTTGAGCAAGATGAGCAATTACAGTCGTGAAGACAATCTGCATCGTCGCGCCATTGAGGAATGTCCTAAAGGATCTGTACTGGTTATTGATGCATTTGGTTGTACTCGTGCTTCCAGTATGGGAGACATGATGGCAGCACGACTTAAATACCGAGGTGTTGCTGGTGTAGTCACCGATGGTGGCTATCGTGATTCTCCCGCAATTTATGCGGCGGGTTTGCCTTGCTTTCAGAAGCACAATGCACCGCCAGCAACGCCGATTGCAATGCATCCGATCGCTTTGAATGAACCGATTGGATGTGCTGGTGTAGCGATCTATCCCGGTGATGTTGTGGTGGGGGATGGAGATGGTGTGGTGGTCATTCCACAGGCACTGGCGGATCAGGTTGCAAATGAAGCACTGGATGCTTGTGAATATGAAGCTTTTGCAGCGCTGCATATTCGACAGGGAAGATCCATTTTTGGACTTTTTCCAGCCACAGCGGAAAGCCGTCTGGAATACAGTATCTGGAAATCTGAGCAAAAACAGGAGCAACAAGGATGAATATCAATGCTGAAACATTTAAAAGTTTGGAAGTGCTATTCAATACCACTGAACTCAGTGACGATGAATGGATTAATTTCCCTGAGTATGGGTTTCGTCAGTATTTCCTTTGGAAAAATGTAGACACTGGCGCGACGATTGCGTTGCTTGAATTCCAAAAAGGTGGCTGTATCCCGATCAAGCATACTCATGCATCCAATCAGTTTATGTTTTGCCTTGAGGGTGAGTACGAATATATAGATGTGGAATTGAAGCTGAAATCTGGCTGCTTTTATATGAACCCGAAAGACCATCCGCATGGCCCCACCTTAGCACATCAGTTTAGTCGGCTCATCGAGATTTATGATGGCCCGCATTATTACGAAAAGCCTGCATATCACACAGATGAAAGTATCGGTGATTTTGTAAAGAAAGAAAATCAAGAGAATAGGTTAGAACAATGATGAATATTGCACAAAAAAAATATGCAGAAGATGCACTGTTTGATACACAACAGGTGTTAAAAACTTTTGGTTTGGATCAACTGCATGCAGGTTCCTTTGGTGTAAAACAAGGATGGTCTACGCTAGAAGGGCGTGAACTCATTCATGCAATTTGTCCTGCTGATAATGAAACAGTGGGGCAAATTGCAGCATCTACCGCAGAAGATTATGAGGAAATTATACAGGCAGCAGTGGCGTATCAGAAAACATGGCGCATGGTTCCAGCACCGCGCCGTGGTGAATTGGTACAGCGTATTGGTCAATTGGTACAGGAAAACATGGAGGCGTTGGTAGGTATAGTTGCACTAGATACGGGTAAATCCGTAATGGAAGCCAAAGGTGAGCTCAAAGAAGTGGTCGAGATGGCAACCCTTGCGACAGGGCAATCCCGCATGATGTATGGCTTCACCTTACAGTCACAACGGGTGAAACACCGGATGTATGATCAGTGGTTACCACTGGGTGTGGTCGGGGTGATCAGCGCCTATAACTTCCCCGCAGCTGTTTGGGCGCAGAATGCTTTCCTTTCAGCTATTGGTGGCAATACGGTGATATGGAAACCCAGCCCAAAAGTGCCGCTGACCGCAATAGCTTTACAGAAATTGGCCAATCAAGCCATGCAGGAAATGAATTTGGAAGGGGTTTTTTCTTTGTTTATTCCAGCGGATAGCGCTGTAGCTGAATTGATGATCCGAGATCTACGTATCAACATGGTGTCATTTACAGGTTCTACAGGTGTAGGAAAAAAAGTCGCAAGTATTGTGAGTGAAACATTGGGGCGTAAATATATGCTCGAGTGCTCAGGTAATAATGGCTGTATTGTCGATGAAACGGCCGATTTACAACTTGCAGCACGTGCCATTACTTTTGGGGCGATGGGAACCACAGGCCAGCGTTGTACCAGTACTCGTCGCCTGATTGTGCATCGCAGTGTCATGCATGAACTGATTGAATTGCTTAAACAGGCGTTTGACCAGATCCGTATTGGTGACCCACGTGAACAAGAGACCATCATCGGTCCACTGATTGATGCAGCTGCTGTAGCGCAATATCAGGCAACGATTCAGCGTGCTCAGGAACTTGGCGCTAAAGTGGTTTATGGTGGTCAGCGCATTGACCGTCCGGGGCTTTATGTTGAGGCATGTCTGATTATGGATGTCGAACCTGAATGGGACTGTGTACAGCATGAAACTTTTGCACCGATTGTATTTGTGATGCCATATGACGACCTTGAACAAGCCATTGCTATTCATAACAACGTTGCGCAGGGACTTGCTTCAGGTATTCACAGTTCAAACCTCAGCAATATCGAACTGTTCTTGTCGGCGGCAGGAAGTGATTGCGGTATTGTTCGGGTCAATATGGGAACAACCGGGGCAGATGTTGGCGCGGCATTTGGTGGTGAAAAGGAAACGGGTGGTGGACGTACCGCAGGATCAGACTCATGGAAAGGCTATGTGCGTCGCCAAAGCGTATGCATTAACTGGAGTCGTGAAAGTGCTTGGGATTCACACATTCATCTTTCATCAGAAAAAGTGGGCTAGGAATATTGAATTAAAAATATTGAGTTAGAAATATTGTGTCAGGAATATAAGGAAAACAACATGTTAAAAGAAAGGATTATTTCTCCAACAGTTAAAGAGCCAGCACCGGGCTTGTGGTCAAACTGCCTGAAAGTGGGCAATCAGGTATTTATATCTGGAATGACCGCACGGCAGCCAGATGGTGAAACCGTGCTGGGTGATGAATATGAACAGTCGCAAGTGATTTTTCAGAAAATTAAGGATTTAATTGAAGCCGCTGGAGGCACGATGAGCAATATTGTCAAAATGACCATCTTTGTCACCAATATCGCCAATAACACCGCCGTCTGGAAAGCCCGTAAGGAATTTTTTGAAGGCGATTTTCCGGCTTGTACGCTTGTGGAAGTAAAGGCACTGGCCAAAGCAGAAATCCTACTGGAAATTGAAGCGACTGCAATTCTGGGTTAATCCCTTGATTGGGGCAGTAACTGCTGCCCCGATGATTTTATAAATTAAAAAAATGAGGAATATCAGAATGTCAGTAGAAACACTTTTCCCAGTTAAAGCACCTGTCCTTATACCGATCGTCAATCAATCCAAAAAATTTCCAGTCAACCGCATCTTTTGTATGGGACGCAACTATATGGCTCATGCTGCCGAGATGGGTGTCAGTGTAGAGAAGTCTACACAATCACCTTTTTATTTTTTAAAAGATGCGGCAACTTATGTTGCATCTGGTAGTGAGATTCCCTATCCACTCAAAACTCAGAATTATCATCATGAAATTGAACTGGTACTAGCGATTGGTAAATCTGGGGTAAATATTCAGGCTGATCAGGCTTTTGATCATATTTATGGTTATGCCTGTGGTCTGGATATGACACGTCGTGATGTACAGCTTATTGCACGTGATCAGGGCAAACCATGGGATTTGGGGAAAAATTTTGAACAATCCGCAGTGTTATCCGATATTGTTCCAGCTTCGGATGTAAACGTGGATGTAAATGCGGTAAATATTGAATTAAGGGTAAATGGTCAAACGACTCAGCATTCAAACACCCAGCATTTGATCTGGAATATTGCTGAGATGATTGAGGATCTCTCCACTTATTATACGTTGCAAGCAGGAGATTTGATTTTTACCGGTACGCCAGAAGGTGTCGGGCCTGTAGTGGTGGGAGATCTGCTAGAAGGTTATATTGAGGGAATTGCAGAGATTAAGCTGCAAATTCGCTAAGATAAAAAATTCGTTAAGATAAAAATCCAGAATTTAGACGATGGATTCTGGTTTTTATTTGATTTGAATAGATAGGAATAATCAAGCCATCACCAATGGAATGACTTGATTATCGACTTAGAAAACGTAACGAGCGGCAATAAATGGAGCACTATGCAGCGCATTTCTATAGGGATCTTTTCGGTTATCAACCTGATACTTGTTACGGAAATATTCATAACCAAAACCAAGTTTTAGGCCGTCTTTAGCGCCAACATCGTACATATAGTTCATCTGAAATAGGGTTGCAGGTTTGGCATCCTCGTTAAAATAGCCCGGACCCGTACTGCCAATAAAGTCAACAAACCCGTCGACAAAACCTTTGTCATGTAAGGGGAAACCAAAGTTGGCCCATAGTGCATAGGTTGGATCGAAATTGAACCGGCCACCAGCCAAATTGTTATTTGCACTTTCATAATACCAGTCTGCACCGACTTCAAAATAACCTTTGGGAACATTGAAATCCATGCTTAAACCCGCTCGGGCTTTAGTTGGGTTAGGTTCCATTGCTGAGTTTTTTAGCCCTTTATCTGCCCTTAAAGTCAGGTTGATATCACGGAGAAGCTTGTTTTCAATTTTATTGTCAAAAATTGAATTATAGGAAAAGTAACGACGATAGAACGCATAGTATTCAGTCGCGCCACCATCACCATTCGCTTTAGGGTCTTTGTCATTGGATAGAAAAACGTTAGCAACCAATACATTGCGTCCAAACTTGTCACCACTTAAATGAGTAAAATTTAGAATGGTTTTGGATACCTGATCAGGGTTAGCAGGCTCTCGGTATTGATTACTCCATGAAACATTTACCTGATTACTTTGCCAGAACTCTGCATGGATGGTTAGACTGAAACAGCTTAGGGTCATGCCATATAAAATATGCTTGGCGATATTATGCTTTAAATATTGAAAATACATAGATACGTCCTTGATCTTTATATCTGACTTTTAATTTTGACTGAATCTATTTATGCGTCTATTTATATTTAAAGATTGATTTATAATAAAATGGTTATGGTTTTAATTGGATTGTGAATAGAAATTATATATAGTGAGATTAATCTAAGATAAATGGATTTTATATTAGGGAATAATATTATGGCAAAGATCGACCATTATTTACGTTCAAACCTTAAATTAAGACATTTGCAATTATTGGTGACACTGGATGAAATGCGACATATCGGAAAGGTTGCAAATTATTTAAATGTTACTCAGCCCGCAATTTCAAAAACGTTGGCAGACTTTGAAGAAGGGTTAAATATCAAACTCTTTGATCGCACCACAAGAGGGATGTTACCGACAGAAGCAGGTGTATGTCTGGTGAAATATGCTAAAAAAATTCTAAATGAAATCGCTTCTGCACGAGATGATCTGGTGGCAATCAGTGAAGGACGAGCCACTCGAATAGCGATAGGGTTGCTGCCAGCGGTTTCACTGTCTATTCTTCCGAACTTTATCGCAAGAGTGGAAAATGAAATGGTTTCCACAAGTATCAACGCACGAGAAGGTAGCTCAGACGTCTTGATTTCATTGCTTCGTACAGGTGAACTGGATGTCATGATCGGAAATCTGGCTGCTAAGCCACTGGGCATAGAATTTAGAACCAAGCATTTGTATAAAGATCCCATTGTGGTGGTGGTCAAAAAAGGGCATCCACTGGTGACCAAGCAGGATCTGGTCTGGACAGATCTGTCAGAATTTCCAATGGTGCTTCCACCTGAATTTGCCACGACTCGAATTGTGATCGAAGAATTCTTACTGTGTCATCAGGTCAATTTATCTAAACGTTATGTGGAGTCTTTATCCACACTGACCAATATCGGGGTGCTTCTGGCAACAGAATCGATTGGTTTTTTATCTTTTCAACTTGCCGATTATTTTAAAAAAGCCAATCTTGTAGATATTTTACCTTTGAAGATGAAAAATATTTATATTGATATAGGTTTAGTTTGGTATACGGAAAGAAAATTAACTCCAACGCAATTGAATATTATTTCAATGCTTGAGGACACTGTTTGTATCAGTAACTTAAAACAATATAAGTGCACTATTTTATGAGTTAATTTAAATTATAAATCACATTATTTTTTAGTGTTTAATCATTCTACTATTCCAGAAAATATTTTCTTGATGATGACTTATTCAGATTCAGCACAAAATAATAGGACGGAGTATAAGTTTCTTTGGCTTTATGAGATTAAAATTTTATCTGACGATTTTTTTATAACTTACTTTCTCGCAATCAGTACATCAACCGGCGCAACCGGGAATTGCACATTCTCGATCGTTTCAATGTGCTGACAACCCAGTTGCTTTAAGCTGCGATAAATGTCGTCCTTTTGTGGAACGTAATTGCCTTGCATACGAATATTCAGATAATAGCTCTGAATATCTGCATCATATTGAGATGGGTCAATTTCGGCATGACAACAAATTAATACGCCATTGGGTGATAGAGCTGCAAGCAGTTTTTCTAAAATTAAAGCGTAATCATTGACAAAATGCAGTACAGATGAGCACCAAATAATATCGTATTGGGGTTGAGATTTTAAAGTTTGAAAGTCTAAGCTTTGCATGTCCGCGGCTAAACAATGCAAGCGTTGATGTGCTGGATGGTTTGCTAAAGTGGGACGAATTGCCTCGATGACATGCGGAAGCTCTAAAAGAGTACATTCAAGTTGAGTAAACTTTTCAGCCAAATGCATTGCGATCCGTCCAGCGCCAGCACCGATATCAAGAAAATGTCTTGCTGTTTTAAATTCACGGACTACGTCAGAAAGCACATCTGCAATGTGAACTGTAACAGCGTTTTGTTCTTGGGCAATTTGTATTTGAGCCGCTTGTGCCCAAGCAGATCCGATTGTTTCTGGTGTTTGAGATTGGGCTTGGAAATCACGAGAGAAAGATACAGAAAGTTGTCCAGCAACAGACTGAATCACTTGCTGCCGATATAACAGAGCATCAGCACAATATTGATCTGATATCGGATCAAAGTAGTCTTTAAGTGCTGGTTTAATACGATAAAGCATAGCCTGTCTGGTTGGGTCAAACTGGGTATCTAACAGCTGTAAACTTGCCAAGAGCTGTAACAGATAATCGGTATTTTGCGGATGCAAAGCATGTTTCTTTGCTAGGACTGTGGCATCTACAAATTGAAATAATGATGCAAAGAGTTTATTTTCAATTGAAAAATCTAAGGCTTGCGCCTGTATTTGTGACAGGTAAATTTGCCAAATGGAATGTAAAGGATGAGGTTGAGTCAGTATTTGTACGGCTTGATTTAGAGAAAGATTCATTAAAAGCACCTTTTAAAATTACACAGGGAATGCCGATAACATTTGGTCTAGACATTCGATCCAAAGATACGATATGATGACTCAATAAATGAGAATGATTATTATTTCTTATATTAAAATTATAGAAAATACTATGCGGAATGAAGTTTTCGGCTAGATGGAGTATTGAGTGATGACACAATTACATCATCGTGTACGGGTTGATGTAGAGCGTTCGGTTCAAGAGATTTCATCACGGCAACAACGTATTGGCTTGCCTGAAGATTTTGGTTATTGCTATGCAGACACTTTACAGATTGAAGCTGGCTTGCTGCTTAACCAATTACACTATTGTCCTCAATATGCATTAGAAGAAGAAACCCAAGCAACACACTCAAAACCCGTGATGGTATTGACCGTTGGCTTACAAGGGTGCTCAAAATATCAGAGTAAGAATACAGAACAGCTCAGTTTTAAAACTGACCATATCAGTATCAATACTTTTCCATCTATTGAAGGAATACGTCATTATCAAAAACAGCAGACGGTTTCTCAACTTCGCTTGATTATGACTTCGGAATTTTTGAGTAAATATTTAAGTTCACAACAGCTCAAGACCTTATTTTTCCCAAATCATATCCATCCAATCGCTTTTCAGCCTGTTTCAATGACCACTAAAGTCCATGCTTGCGCATTGGCACATTCACTCGTTCAGCGCAACTACCAACCACAACATAGCTTACAACAACATATTCATGCACTGAGTTTGTTATCAGAACAGTTGCCGTTAATTGCGCCTGATGAATCAGCAGTCTCATCTGCAAACTTGAGTATGCAGGATGTGCAAAATTTGGAAAAAGCCAAAGCTTTAATGATCAATCAATTAGATCAAGCATTGACGATGCAGTATATCGCCAGTGTGATCGGTATGAATGTATATAAATTCAAAGCCTGTTTTATCAAGCTGTATGGGGTAAATCCGACTGAATATTTATTGCAGTTGAGGATGCAAAAAGCCCATAGCTTACTTGAGTCAGGTTTACACGTGGCTCAAGTAGCGTGGCAGGTGGGCTATCAATATCCCAATAATTTTACAGTTGCGTTTACTCGTTATTATGGCAAATCACCCAAAGCATTATTTGCAAAAAATAAATCTAAATGACATGAGGAATACGTAATGAAAAAAATATCGCTTAACTTACAGGATGACATTGCCGACACGCTATTAATTACCTTATATGCCAAATCCGTTGAAACGCAGAAAAAAAATCCCTTAATCAATGATCAAACAGCCTGTGAGTTGGTGGAAAAAATTGATTATGATTTTTCAAAATATAAAAACAAGAAGGCCACGTCTGTTGGTGTTGCATTGCGTTCAACGCATTTTGATCAGAAAGTTAAAGACTTTATTCAACTTCATCATTATCTTAATCATCAGCCGATTATTGTATTTGTAGGCTGTGGTTTAGATAGCCGTATACAACGTATCGGTAAAAGTGCTGAACATGCTGAGTTTTATCAATTGGATATTGCAGAAGTGATTGAACAACGTCAGCAATTGATACCAGCGCATAAAAATGAACACTTTATTGCAAGTTCAATGTTATCGACCACATGGATGGATCAATTAAAAGAAACGCATCCCAATGGTCATTTTATGTTTGTGATCGAAGGGGTATTGATGTACTTCAATCAAGCACAAAATCAACAGGTGTTAACAGCTTTAGCTGAACGTTTTTCAGGTGCTGAACTGCATTTTGACATGCTCAATGCTTGGATGAGTACTAAGTCTGCTTTACACGACACTGTGAGTAAAACCAAAGCCACATTTAAGTTTGGTTTGGATGATGAAAAAGACATTGAAACATGGCATCCCAAACTTAAACATGTGCGGACTTATTTGTTTAATCAATTTAAAGGTTGGCATCGAATGGGGTTAATGTTAACGACATTGATGTCAATTGTGCCAAAACTCAAAACTTCTTCACGTATTGTCATGTTTAAAATTAGCTAGCGTTTTTTTAAATGTTACTTGATTGAGCCATATATAAAATTTAAAAATATTAACGTTAAACGATATATGGCTTGGTTTTTAGTTGGATTGTTAACAGATAATCTCCAAGCCTTTAAGCCACCAGTCTCCCTTATTGAAATAAAATACTGATCAAAACCAGCGTGAGTAATAGGATATAACCACGCTCATGCATTTGATTAGACAATTTTCCGGTCCATTGTATTGCCAATTTCATGCCTAAAAAGCCGCCTATAATCAATGCAATTAAAGCAGGGTAATAAAAATAACCAACAAAATGCGTTCCTAAATGTTGTGGTTGGATAATTTGCCCAATGATCAAGGTGATACAACCGGCTATGGCAACAGGCATACTCAAAGGATTTGCAAGGGCAACGGCTGAAGACATATCCAAACCACAGCGACGGAACAGAGGAACAGTCATCACACTGCCTCCGACACCCAACGCTGATGCAATCCCGCCGATAAAGATGCCGCCTAGACCTTGTTCTGTTTTGGTGAGTAATCTTATTGCTTGTGGATTTGAATGCGGCTGTTTGAATTGACGAAGCAGACAATCAAAAATTGTAAAACACAAATAGAGCGCAAAAGACCATTTTAATACATGTGATGAAATATTTAGGGCAAGTAAAGTGCCTAAAATTGCGCCAGCAGCAATCCAATATGCGATTGGGAAGAGGTACTGCTTGTGTATTTTTCGCTGTTTATATTGTTGATAAGTTGCCAAACCAGAGTTGATCACCATCAACAATAATGAGCTTGCAACCGCACTTTTAAAAGCTAAATCATAGGCCGTAGAATGAATTGGATATTGCATACGAATTGTCGAATAAACCAAAGGAACAACAACAAAGCCACCAGCAAAACCAAATAATATGGTGAGTATGCCACTGACGAATCCTGCAACCAATAAAATAAGATAGAGTTCCATACACAGAGATCTTTCAAAATAAATACCAGTTTAAGGATTTCTCGATTGGTAAAATTTGTTATATTCCGCATTTAATTACTCAAATCAGACATGGATATGAAACAAATCTCGATTCATAGTGTTGAGCATTTAAAACATAAAATGATTGCGATAGAAACGCAGTACGCTGAGTATTATGTGTTGAAGATGCACAGCCATAAACGAGCACAATTACTCTATGCTGCTCAGGGTGTGATGCATGTAGAAACACCACAAGGAAACTGGATCATTCCTCCAGAAAGGGCAGTTTGGATTCCACCAAAAGTTCCGCATCAATTGACTTTGTTTAATGTTAAAACCTGTAGTTTGTATATTCTTCCTGAATACGTCCCGAGGCAGATTGAATGTTGCGAAGTGCTGTCAATATCGCCTTTGCTTCGACAATTACTTTTAAAAGCACCAGCATTAAATGAACCGCTTTCTAGACATGATGAGCTGATTCAAGAATTGATTTTAACTGAGCTAGCCATTTCTGAAAAAATTGAACTGCATTTACCTTTGCCGGAAAATAAAGCCATTTTAGAAATTTGCCAAAAGTTCTTAAAGCAGCCCAATATTCATTTATCACCCGAAGAAATTGCGACACAACTTTATATCAGCGAGCGGCATTTTAGTCGGCTGTTTAAAAGTGAAGTCGGGATGTCTTTTTCAAAATGGCGACAATATGCTTGTGTACTGTTAAGTCTGGAAAAATTGATCCAAAATCAGCCAATACAGCACATTGCTTATGATTTTGGCTTTAAAAATCCTGCCGCGTTCACCACCATGTTTCACCGAGTTCTAGGTTTAAGCCCAACTCAATATATGAGTCATCTGCAAAATAAAACATCTAAATAAACACTATTATTAATTTTTGACCGATCGTTATAAAATAATAAGCCTAACTTATCAATGATGTGATTGATACAGTCTAATCATTAGAAAAATCATGTTTTATTTAAAGCGTGCTTCTTTTCAAACTTATATCATTAAAAGGAAAGCGTAAAAAATAGTGATAAATATAAATGAAAATGATTATAATTATGCTTCAAGTTTTTAGGTCATTGTTTAATGCAATTTAATAAATCCTCCCTCGCATTTTCAGTTTTTGCCATCATGCTATCCACCGCTCATGCTGAGTCAGAATCAGATATAACGCAAAATGCTGTAAGCAATAAATTGCCAACGATTACCGTACAAGCAGACAGTGATAAAAAAGCCTATGCAGCAAAAACAGCAAGTGCGGTATTGCGATCTAAAGCGCCTTTATTTGAAACAGCTCAGTCGATTAGTGCGATCACCAATCAGCAAATTGAACAAAAGCAAGCAAAAACAGTAGCCGAAGCTTTAGAAGGTGTGGCAGGTGTGACCTCTGGTCAATATGGACGAAGAGGCTGGGATGATTTTATTATTCGTGGACAAATATCCAGTTCACAAACTTATATTGATGGGTTGCGTATTCAAGCATCAGATAATGTTTTAAGAGCGGAAGATATTTCTGGCTTAGAGTCTATTGAAGTGGTCAAAGGCCCAACCTCAGTTGGTTTTGGTTTGGCGCTGCCAGGCGGTTTAGTCAATTTAACCACCAAACGACCGCAAGCAGAAACCGCTTACAAAGGCACATTAAGTTATGGAAGCTATGGTTTAAAAGAAGGTACATTTGACCTGAACTATGCACCTGACAATCGTGCAAAAGGCGCTTTTCGTATTGTAGGACGGATCTCTGATCAAGATGACCCGACTGACCATGTTTATTTTAAAAACCAATATATCGCTCCATCTTACAATTTTGATTTAGGCGATAAAGATGATTTATCTGTCATTGCCAGCTATCAACATCGTGAATACATCCGTCAACAGGGTATTCCTTATAGCAAAGGCAATTATAAAAAATACCCTTCAAGTCTATTCTTTGGCGAACCTGATCATGGTTATGATGTCGATGTTTATCGTCTAGGTGCAAATTATGCGCACTACTTTGACAATGCTTGGGTGTTTAAACAAAACTTTGCAGTCACCAAAACTGATACCCAAGGCAATCCGATATTAGCATCAGGTAACAATCCTCTACCAGACATTAAACGTGCTGTAAATAATCAAGACAAACAAGATACTAACTACACCTTGGACAATAACTTACAACGTAATTTTGATTTTGGAAAGATCAACTATGATGTGATGGTCGGTGTCGATATGATGCGAGAGCGTAGTGATTATTATCGTAGAACTGATACCATCAATTCTTTTAATGCCGACCGTCCAGTTTATGGGATCACCAGTACCAAACTGGGGGCACCAACGCAACAACTAACCTATAGCCAATATACTGGTTTATATCTACGCAATACACTTAAAGTAGATGATCACTGGATTATCGGATTGTCTGGTCGACATGATTGGACTCAGGTTGAAATTGACGATGTATTAAAAAATAGCAGCAGCAAAAACTCAGACAATGCATTTACGGGCAGTGGATCGGTGATGTATCGTATCAACGATATGTTTGCACCATATATCAGTTATTCGACCTCGTTTATGCCTGTAACAGATGCCGGTGAAAATGGTCAATTGCTGAATCCTGAAGAGGGTAAACAGGCCGAAGTTGGGGTCAAGTTACAAGCACTGGATCAGCGTCTACAAGGCTATATTGCCTATTATGATCTGACCCGTAAAAATGTAACTGAAGCAGATATTTCTGGAAACTTTTCAATCCAAACAGGCGAACAAGTCACCAAAGGTTTTGAAGCAGAAATTGCTGCGGCATTAACCGATCAATGGAATGCCACAGCAACCTATAGCTATATCCCAACAGCAAAAGTCACTGAAAGTGTGATTGCCAGTGATATTGGCAAACGTACCAATCATGTACCTAAAAATGCCAGTTCGTTATCTACCCAGTACTATTTTAGCCCAGATAAATTAGGTTGGAATATTGGTGCGGGGATTCGTTATCAAGGTTCTCGAACAGCACAACGTAGTACAGATTTTGTCTACTTACCAAGTTATGCCTTATTTGATGTAAATGCGGGTTATGAAGCCAAAAATTGGGGTGCGGGTTTAACGATTAAAAACTTATTTGATAGAGAGTATCTGGCAGGGACCACACCAAATGCACAATTGGTTAATTGGGGGGATCCAATGATGGTTCGTCTGAATGTGAAATTTAAATATTAACAGCTGTTCGCTTTAGATATTATTATTTTCGCTATTTGAATTTAATGCTAAGGCGGAAGTTTTATGGGTATTGGAGATGACAATACCCATTTTTTTCAGTATAAAAAAGTTGGAATTAAAGATACTCAGATTTATTAAAATATTGGCTAATCGAGCGAAAACCTTAAGACATTCAGTTTAGAACAACACTATGGCTAATTTCTACCATCGTGATAAAAATCATTGATCCTATAGAGAAGTGATCAAAAAAAGTTCGAATTAAGAGGCAGTGAATGATGTCGATTATGCAGAGATCTGCTTGAAAAGCATTTTATGATTACAGCAATTCGATTTAAAACATTCTATAATTCAGGCCTATTTATTTTGCTGTATTTATCTAAATTTTTTTATGTCTCAGCTTTCCCAATACTTTGCTCAAAACCAATTTTGTTGTTTGGTGGAATATTTGCCTTCAAAGCAAGAGGTATTGCCTGTAGCAACACAACTGGCGGGCTTTCCTGTATGTATGACTTTGTCAGATCGAGTACGTTCAGATGAAGATATTGCACCATTAATCGCCGCACAATCTTATCCACAGCAGATTGAAAAAGTATTGCACTATGCAGGTAAAGGCCGAGATATTCATGATTTCAATCTGTTTTTAACGCAAGCCAAACAACACGGACAGCAAAATTTATTGTTACTGACTGGCGATAAGTTAAAACAACATCATGATGGACAAGGTAGCCACGCTCGAACACGCTATTTAGAATCGGTGAATGCGGTCATCGCTGCCAAACAACAGGGCGGCTTTCATATTGGCGTTGCTTTGAATCCGTTTAAATATAGCCAAGCAGAAAAACAAGCGCAGTATTTAAAATTACATAAAAAACTACAAGCAGGCGCTGATTATATTATTACCCAGTTGGGCTTTGACCTCGTGGCACTTAAACAAGCGCATGAGTTTTTAATTGAAGAAAACTATACACAAAAAATTCTTGCTTGTGTGATGCCGCTGACTTTAGCACGAGCGAAATTTATGCTGAAACATAACGTTGCAGGTATTGTGATTACACCACATATGCTTGAAGTGTTGGCTCAAGAACATGATTCTGATCAAACTGAAAATACTTATTTACGTTGTGCTTTGCAAATTTTGATTTGTCAGCATATTGGTTATGCTGGTGTGCATCTTTCTGCGTGCCATAAAGCCGATGAGCAAGCGATTTTAACTAGTTATATTGAACAGTATCGACATCTTGATCTTAAACAATGTCAACAATTATGGACTCAATTATGGCAGCTTAAAACGGGCAATGAATTACGCCCAGCTGCTGTAGAAAAGTCTAAGCTGCGTAATTTGCATCAGAAAGTGAAATATCAATTTTTAGATACCATTCACAGTACCATGTTTAATTCTAGTTTGGTCAAAGGACTGGGTGCTTATATTTTTAGTGCGGGTTTTTGGAATAAAGCCCTTGCAGCAAAATTACTTTTACAAGCGGAATATTTGAGTAAGCACTTTATTGTCGGGTGTGAGAGCTGTGGTCAGTGTAGGCTGGCTGAAACCTTATATATTTGCCCTGAAACTTGCCCTAAAGGTTTAGCAAATGGGCCATGCGGTGGCACACATTTAGACCGTTGTGAATTTGGGGATCGAGAGTGTATACACTCTGTCAAAGCTCGATTGGCTGAAGAGGTCGATCAAATTCAGATATTAAAAAAACAGCTGATTCCAACTGTACCGATAGAAGTACGTGGAACCAGCTCTTGGAAAAACTGGTATGTGAAGCAGTGATAAAGGGACGAGTCTGAATAAATTAATTTTCCTCGTCCATCGCATTGGTATAAAACTTTTCACCTAATTTGATTCGGTCACGACCGTTTTTCATACGCCAGCGATTGGTATCTCGCAGTGAATAAACACAGCCACAGTATTCTTGTTGGTAAAATTCTTCACGTTTGCTGATCTCGATCATACGATGTGCACCGCCACTTTTACGCCAGTTATAATCCCAATATTCAATTTGTGGATAATGTGCGGCAGCTCGGATTCCACAGCCGTTAATTTGTTGCATATCTTTCCAACGCGATATGCCCAATGAGCTGCTGATTAAACTAAATCCATGTTCGTGTGCGTAGAGTGCGGTTCTCTCAAAACGCATATCGAAACACATGGTACAGCGGATGCCTTTTTCAGGCTCATTTTCCATACCTTTGGCACGTTCAAACCAATTGTCTGTATCGTAGTCACAGTCAATAAATGGAATATTATGCTTCTCAGCAAAGCGAATATTTTCTTCTTTGCGAATTAAATATTCTTTGACTGGATGAATATTTGGATTATAGAAAAAAATTGAAAAGTCGATGCCTGATTCAATTAAGGTTTCCATGACTTCACCTGAGCACGGCGCGCAACATGAATGCAGCAACAATTTGTCGTGGCCTTGGGGGAGTGTGAGCTTTTGGCGTTCCAGAGTCATGTTAAACAATATAAAAAATGAATAATCTTCTATTCTAGAAGTTTTAACGTCTTGTGGTGCTTAAATTCACTGAAATGTTTTCAGTCTAAGCTGAAAGTTTTTAAGGATGATATTTTAAATCACCAGATTTAGTTCATTCAAAAATGGAGTGATTTAATTGTATGGATGAGTAAGAGCATCTTCAATATTTTGCGTATCATTTAAAAATGAATAAAAATAACAAAATTAAAATTTAAGTGAAAATAATTAAACATAAACATCATCAATCCGTTATGCTATAGCCAGATCACCTTTAACATATTAATTTGGTAATGACGGAATGTTAGAACTTCGACATCTAAAAACACTTACTGCTTTACGTGAACATGGTTCATTGGTTGCAGCAGCAGGAGATTTGTGTTTAACGCCTTCTGCTTTATCACACCAGCTTCGAGAGTTAGATCAATGGTTTGGTGTCGAAGTGGTGAATCGCCGCTCACGCCCTGTGAGTTTTTCTAATGTTGGTCAACGATTACTGAAACTTGCTGATGATATTTTGCCACAAGTGCAAATTGCCCAGTCTGATATTACCCGTATTGTGCATGGGCAAACGGGACGAATCGTTTTCTCTTCTGAATGCCACAGTTGTTTTGATTGGCTTATGCCATTGCTGAATCAGTATCGTCAGCAATACCCAGATGTAGATTTGGATTTTGCCTCAGGATTTGAAGCCAATCCGCATGAGTTATTACAAACCGGTGAATTTGATTTGTTAATTACAGCAGATCCAATTGCGCTAAAAGGGGTAGAGTATTTTCCAATTTTTGAATATGAATCGCGATTGGTGCTCTCAATCACGCATCCTTTAGCACGAATGAAAGAAATTACGGTGCAAGAGTTGGCGGAAGAAACCTTGGTGACCTATCCAGTGGATAAGCATCGGCTGGATATCATGTCTAGATTATTTATTCCTGCCAATATTCAGCCAAAACATATTCGCACCACAGACTTAACCCAAATGTTGATTCAACTTGTGGCAAGTGGTCATGGTATCGCAGCACTGCCTGATTGGGTGGTTAATGAATATGAGCAAAAGGGCTGGGTGGTTTCTCGCCGTTTAGATTGTGTTGCGCCTGAAGGTTTACGTCGAACCTTATATGCAGGTTATCGTGTAGAAGAAAAAGAAAAAGATTATTTTGATGGCTTTCTTAAGCAATTGGATAAATTCTCGAAAAAAAGAGCAACGTATTACTAAAATGCATTATTAATGAGTCATCCTGTAGCACCTACTTGCTAAGTACGATGAATCATTTTAACACGCGCTGACTCAGGTTGATTTTGGCCTGAATCAGTGCGTGTTTTTTATCGAGTGTTTCCGCTATATCCCTGAATTATCTTCTTAAGCAGAATATGAGCAAAAACAAAGCATGGCTTTGTTTGCAGCGTAAGGTTCGCAATGCCCTAAGTCAACCTATCGACGAGCCTAAATATTTTTTGTGCTGCGTTGTTTCGATGACAGGTTTCTTTTCGAAAAGGATTTTATTAGAGATGGATTTCTTTTAGAGACCGTTTTATTTAGAACGGGTTTTTATTTAGCACATCGCCATTTTTTAGATCATTCATAACTCATTTTTGCTTTCTATGTCCTGAAATGCACTCTTATCGCACAAAATTAGTATTACTAAAGCCTAAAATCGTAATACCAAATTGGCACATCCTTTGCATCAAATAAAATTATAAAAAGTGATCTAGGGTTCCGATACTTGTCTAAAAGAGTATGTCTGGACCGAGAGTTCGCGGTTCGAAAGAACTACACGGAGGGATAAAAGCCCGGGAGGAAGTCAATAAACTATCCGAACAGGAGTGGCTATGCATACGACAAATTATCATGATCAACAGGTCATTTGGTCTGAAAAATTACCCGGTGGGCATCACTGGTCAGGTCGCATTCCCAAAGGAAGCGTACTTCAATTTAAAGCTTTATCTGCCGATGCCAATGTCTCTTTATTTTGTGTGAATGCCCATGATCGACTTGAGCGTTTTAATATGCCTGATAGTTTAAAAGGGCAACATACTGCTTTTTTAACCCAAGGTCATGTGTTGTATTCCGATTTGGGGCGGGTTATGGCCTCAATTATTTATGATGATCATGGCTGGAATGACGCTTTGTGTGGTCCAAGTCGTCCAGAACAAATCCAAGCTATTTTTGGAATAAAGACATTCCAAGATGCCCGAAATCAAATGATTCAAAATGGTTTAGATGGTTTGCTGGTTGAAATGAGTAAATATTCACTTGGGCAAATTGATCTCAGCGCAACAGTGAATTTATTTTCAAAAGTGACCCCAGATGATGCGGGTGCATTGTCTTATATTGGCTCAGACAATACTGGGCAAATCATTGAACTGCGTTTTGAAATGGATTGTTTTGTATTCTTATCGGCTGCACCGCATGGTTTAGATCATTCAGCGCAATATGCCCCCGCTGATATAGAAATGGGTCTTTTTACCGCATTGCCCTTAACGGAAAACGATATTTGTCGAGACTCATGTCCGCAAAATCAACGTGCATTTGACAATAACCAGCGTTATTACGCGCTGAGTTCATCTCACAACACACGCATTTAAGGACAATCATCATGAGCATTTTAACTTCAATCGAAAAGCCTATTTTAGATCAAGCCTTGTTAAATGAAGTTTGTCCTGCGGGTGAAGCATGGATGGGCGAAGTAAAAAAAGGCCAATATTTCCGTATTGTTGATTTAGAAGGCAATCAAGCCGTCGATACCTTATTTATCTCAGCAGAAAACCCAGCAGAACGTTATAGCGCAACAGATACTTTGGCCATTAATCAGCATGTTTACCTTGAAAAAGGGACAACCTTATACAGTAATTTAGGCCGCCCAATTGCAGTGATTGTCGATGATAACTGCGGTCGTCATGACACCTTAGGCGGTGCCTGTTCATGTGAAAGTAATACGGTTCGCTATGCACATAACACCTATCCGATGCACAGTTGCCGTAATAATTTTATGTATGCATTAGCCAAGCATCCGATTGCACAAAAACATCAGTTAAACGTTCGGCACATCGGCCCCAATATTAATTTCTTTATGAATGTGCCTGTCAGCTCGGATGGCCATTTAACCTTTGCTGATGGTATTTCTGCTGCTGGCAAATATGTGGAAATTCAAGCTGAGATGGATTTAATCGTACTGATTTCAAATTGTCCGCAATTAAATAACCCATGTAATGGCTATAACCCAACGAAAATTCAATTGCTGGTACACAATGGTATGGGAGCATAAATATGTTTAAAAAAGTTCTTATTGCCAATCGTGGTGCAATCGCTTGTCGTGTGATTCGTACACTAAAAAAACTTGGCATTGCTTCTGTTGCTGTCTATTCAGAAGCTGATCAGGATTCTTTACATGTGACTTTAGCCGACGAGGCATTTTGTATTGGTGCTGCACCAGCACAACAAAGTTATTTAAATATTGAAAAAATTCTTGAAATTGCCAAGCAAACTGGCGCTGAAGCAATCCATCCGGGTTATGGTTTTTTGTCTGAAAACGCAGAGTTTTGTGACCTATGTGAAAATCAGGGCATTACCTTTATTGGGCCAACCTCAAGCCAAATGCTGGACTTTGGTCTAAAACATACGGCCCGCGAACTGGCGATTAAAAGCCAAGTACCACTGTTGCCGGGAAGTTCTTTGCTTTCAGGCGAACCAGAAGCAATCACCGAAGCTGCACGTATTGGCTATCCTGTGATGTTAAAAAGTACTGCGGGTGGTGGTGGTATCGGTATGCGTTTGGTTTGGGATGAAGCGGAACTCAAAGACGCTTATCAAACCGTTTCGTATTTGGCCCAAGCCAACTTTAAAGATGCAGGCTTGTACTTAGAAAAATTTGTGCAGCATGCTCGACATATTGAAGTACAAATTTTTGGTGATGGAAAAGGGCAGGTATTGGCTTTAGGAGAACGCGACTGTTCTGTACAACGTCGTAATCAAAAAGTCATAGAAGAAACACCCGCACCTCATTTAACCGATGAGCAACGTGACTATATTCAAACTGTCGCAATTCAACTTATGCAATCTGTGAATTATCGTTCAGCAGGTACGGTTGAGTTTGTGATGGATACTGAAACCGAGCAATTCTATTTCTTAGAGGTGAATACGCGTCTACAAGTTGAGCATGGCGTAACGGAACAAGTCTATGCTGTAGATCTGGTTGAATGGATGGTGACTTTAGCCAGTGGCGATTGGTCAGCACCCACTGAAAAATTAGCGTCAAAAGGACATTCGATTCAAGTTCGTTTATATGCGGAAGACCCGATTAAACAA
Source organism: Acinetobacter sp. BIGb0196 (assembly GCF_011759595.1). NCBI lineage: Bacteria > Pseudomonadati > Pseudomonadota > Gammaproteobacteria > Moraxellales > Moraxellaceae > Acinetobacter > Acinetobacter sp. BIGb0196. Next base: position 1,425,874 of record NZ_JAAOZA010000001.1, read on the forward strand.
TTTCAACCCAGCGCAGGCTTACTGACCTATGTGCAATTTGATCAAAATGCACGGGTCGAAACATGGGTCGAAACCGGTTCAAATGTATCTTCATTTTATGATCCTATGCTTGCCAAAATCATTGTGACGGCGTCTGATCGAGGTGCAGCGATTCAAGCCATGCTATCTAGTCTGGCAGATACACAGATTGCAGGAATCGAAACCAATCTGGAATACCTACAAAATATTATTGCGGGTGAGGTGTTTAATTCAGGGACACAAACCACACGCTTCTTAAACAGCTTTGTATGGAAAACCCAAAAAATAGAGGTTTTACAATCGGGTATTCAAACCGCAATTCAGGATATTACTGGTCGTTTAGGGTACTGGGATGTGGGTGTTCCACCATCGGGTGCAATTGATCCTTTAAGTTTAAATGTCGCCAACCAACTTTTAGGCAATCCTTATAATACTTCTGGATTGGAATGTACCTTACAAGGGCCAAGTTTAAAGTTTCATTGTGATAGTCAAATTGTGATTACCGGTGGTGACATGCCATCTAAACTGGATGGCATACTGGTTCCAATGTGGCAAACCGTAAATGTTAAAAAAGGTCAGGTGTTAAAGTGTGGAACAATGAGCACTGGATGCCGAAGCTATATTGGGATCAAAGGTGGCTTTCATGTTCCCGAATATCTAGGTTCAAAAGCAACTTTTACACTGGGACAGTTTGGTGGGCATGCAGGGCGTAATTTATTAATAGGGGATATGCTTGCGATTACTGAATATTCATCTGATCAAAGCAAAAGTTTAGCCGCAGATCAAATCCCTAAATTTGTGCGTCATTGGGAAATTGCGGTGATGTATGGTCCGCATGGCGCACCAGATTTCTTTACCAAAGACGATATTGATAGATTCTTTAACAACCAGTTTGAGATTCACTATAATTCGAGTCGTACCGGTATTCGCTTGATTGGCCCAAAACCTGAGTGGGCACGTGAAGATGGCGGTGAAGCAGGTCTACATCCGTCAAATATTCATGACAATGCTTATGCAATTGGTGCGATTGATTTTACAGGCGACATGCCGATCATCTTAGGGCCTGATGGTCCAAGCTTAGGTGGCTTCGTTTGTCCAGCAGTGGTGATTCATTCTGAACTTTGGAAAATTGGTCAACTTAAAGCAGGTGATAAAGTTAAATTTATTCCTGTCAGTTATGCGCAAGCAAAAGCCTTGGATCACACATATCATCAAAGCCTTATCGCTTCTGACACAGATGAAGTGAATTTTAATCCTGTATTCCACGCGGAAAATGACACATTAGAAAATGCTGTTTTAGCCACACGCGTAGGACAAGCACATTTACCGAGTGTGACTTACCGACCTGCGGGGAATAGCTATTTATTAGTTGAATATGGTGATTTGGTTTTAGACTTGAATCTACGGTTCCGTATTCATGCTTTGATGCAATGGGTAAAAGAGCAGAATATCCACGGAATTATTGATCTGACTCCGGGGATTCGTTCATTACAAATTCATTTTGATTCAATTCAAATCGATCAACTTGAGCTATTAGAAAAACTTCAACGAGCGGAAGCGGAACTGCCCGATATTCACAATATGCAAGTGCCTTCACGGACGGTGTATTTACCACTGGCATGGGAAGATTCACAAACCCAATTGGCGACTGAGCGCTATACACAAATCGTCCGTCCTGATGCACCGTGGTGCCCTGATAATATTGAGTTTATTCGTCGTATCAATGGCCTAGCATCAAAGCAAGCGGTAAAAGATGTGGTCTATAGTGCCAATTATCTGGTCATGGGATTGGGTGATGTCTATTTAGGTGCGCCCGTTGCCACACCACTTGATCCGCGTCAGCGTTTGGTCACAACAAAATATAACCCTGCAAGAACTTGGACACCAGAAAATGCTGTTGGTATCGGTGGGGCATATATGTGTGTTTATGGTATGGAAGGTCCCGGGGGCTATCAATTTGTGGGACGTACCACACAAATGTGGAGCCGTTATCGTAAAAATGCCAATTTTGAAGCTGGCAAGCCGTGGTTATTACGCTTCTTTGATCAGGTTAAATTCTATGAGGTTTCAGAAGTAGAATTGCTACAAATGCGTGAAGATTTTAAAGCAGGGCGTTTGCAACTGCGTATTGAAGATGGTGTGCTTAATCTTAAAGAATACAATGATTTCCTTGCTGCAAATCAAGACAGTATTCATGCTTTTAAACAGACGCAACAAGCCAACTTTGAAGCAGAGCGCCGTCGTTGGCATGCTGCAGGTTTACAAGAATATGTATCAGAAGGTTTAGATACTGTAGAGGATGGCGAAGCAGTCAGTATCCCCGAAGGTGGTTGTGCAGTTGAATCACATATGCCGGGTTCGATTTGGAAAATCGAATGTGCTTCTGGAGATATTGTTGAAGAAGGTGCAACCCTTGCGGTGATTGAAGCGATGAAAATTGAAATTCCGATTGTTGCACCTGAACGGATGAAGGTGGAAGCCATCACCATTGAAAAAGGTCAGACGGTTAAGACTGGACAGGTGTTGTTTACCTTAGCACCTGTAGCCTGATAAAAATCAACACAGGAGCATCAGTGATGATGCTCCTTTTCTATTTCAAACATAGATTTAATTTTTTCTATTTGCTTTACAGCCATAATCCTATCAAGTGTCATAAGTTAGAAAGACTTAGCCGATTAAAATTAAAATAAAAGAGGCTTTACTGTTAAACCTATATAACGCTTCGCGCTATGCTTGTGCATTTAATTTATTTTTGCCCAAAAATCATCCATAAATACATGCTAAAACCAGCAAAAACTTGGTTAAAAACTGGCACATTTTCTGCATTGTTATATCAGTAATACAAAAACCTAATTTGGTAATACTGAGATGGAGTTGTGCTATGAATCAGATCAAAACAGCAGTCAAAAAAACACATCCGCTTAAAGCATTTTTTATAGATTTATTCAGTGTACGTGCAGGCGTATATATCAAACAAAACACTTCTGTCAACAAGGTAAAAGGATAAGTTTGTGGCTAAACAAAAGTTGGCTCGAATCAGCATTACTGTACCTGAAGCAACGCTAAATGCACTCGATCAGAAAATTGTTGATCAGCACTACGAAAGTCGTTCTCAAGCGATTGTTGACATGATCAATAAACACCTGATTGCGGAACAGGCTCAAGCAAATGAAGTCATGGTCGGCACTTTGACCATCCTTTATGATGCAGGACAAATGCCACTTCGAAATCAACTGATTGATTTACAACAACAGTTTTTAACACAAGTGATCAGTTCACTGCATATTCAACTTGATCAACAAAAAATCTTACAAGTCATGCTGATGCAAGGGGCAAGTTCTGAGCTTCGGCATATTAGCCAACAATTTACAGCACTCAAGGGTGTGATCAAAGGGCATCTGGAGCTGATGGATGCTGTGATGCCACCAATTCTGCAAAATGATTAAATCGGGAGTAGGGGGATGCCAAGATCAGGTCTGCAATGTGATGCAACAGGAACGTCTATTGAAGTTGAGGTTTGGGATATTCCATTGGCAAATTTTGCGGCAATCGTTGCAGAGCCGTTGGAAATCGGTAATTTACAACTTAAAGATGGCAGGCGTGCATATATACAGTCGCTAAATCAAACCAATACACAATTTAAAGGCGAGAAAACCGGGGGAGTTTCTGTATGATCCATAAATCTTTATTATCAGTATCACTATTATCTGCGATATTGTTCGCTGGTTGTGACAACACAGCAAAAATTCCACAAGCGAAAGAAGGTACTCAAGCTTCAACAAATGCTAAACCAATCACCATTGGCTATAGTGATTGGCCTGGTTTTGTGGCGTGGCAGGTTGCGATTGAAAAAGGCTGGCTAAAAGAAGCTGGTCTCAATGTTGAGTTTAAATGGTTTGATTATTCAGCATCACTCTCAGCCTTTTCAGCCAATCAATTAGATGCAGTATTTGTCACCAATGGCGATAACTTGGTGACGGCATCAGGTGGTACCCAAGGCATGATGATTATGGCAACGGACTACTCTGCGGGCAATGATGTGATTATTGCCAAAGATGGGATCAATAGTATTCATGATTTAAAAGGTAAATCTGTTGGTGTTGAAAAAGGTCTGGTCGATCACTTGCTCCTTGCAACAGCAATGTCAGATCAAAAAATCCCAATCAATGAAATCAAATTGGTCAATTCTGCCACCAATCAATTACCACAAGTTCTATCCAGCCCCGATGTTTCAGCGATTGCGGTATGGCAACCTGTTGCCAGTCAGGCATTAAAAGCGGTAGCTGGATCAAAAATCATTTATACCTCGAAGGATAAACCAGGATTAATTTATGACACCCTGACCGTAAATATGAGTCATTTAACTGCACATAAAGATGAATGGAAAAAGATCCTTCAAGTGTGGGACAAGACGGTGAAATACATCAATGATCCTGCGACACATGCAGATGCTGTAAAAATTATGGCAATTCGTTCTGGGGTCGATCCAAAACAATACGAAACAATGGTGAATGGTACCCATTTACTTGATTTAGAAGCCAATCAAAAAGTCTTTAGCAAAGGCAATGGTTTTGATTCGATCTATGGCTCGTCTTATCACGTCAATAAATTCAACGTGGAAAATGGCATCTATAAAACCGAACAAAATGTCGATGGTCTGATTTATCCAACATTGTTACAAGAGTTGAAATAACGTTTTTTAAAAGAGTTAGATAGTTTGAAAAATAGCCTAAGCATGTCTCGGGCTATTTTATTTTAGGTGCAAAAATATTATATAGAGCTTAATCACATTAAAATATGATTATCCATTGATTATATTTCTGTGCTTTTTGAAAAAAGATGAATAATTAAAATTCCAATAATCATAAATACCAAACCGATGATTGCAGCTAAATCTAAGTGTTGTTTGTAGTAAAAGAAGCCGACTAAAGACACTAAAATAATACCTGCACCCGACCAAAGCGCATAAGTAATACCAACAGGAATCGTTTTCATGGTCAGTGATAAAAAATAAATGGCAACCGCATATCCGATCACGGTGATGATCGATGCAGACAACTGACTAAAACCATCAGATGCTTTCATGGCAGAAGTCGCGATAACTTCTGCCACAATGGCAATGATTAAATATAAAAAAGACATTGCTTGGAAATATTCCTTATAAGGCTATTTTTGCATGATGGAAAAGGTGATTTTCTTCATGATCAAACCAACTTTGGCTAGCAGTTGAAGTGCCCGTGAGTGTTGTAAAGCAAAAATCTGCTTGAAATACATCGAGTGTGAAATATAAACGGCACTGTTCACCATCGATAATTCGCTGTTGAACCAGTGTGTTGTGATCAAGCTGTTGGAAATTTTCAAGATCAATCTTGCTTCCAACTTTGTTGGTGACGGTACTAAGTTCGATGATCTGTTGATCAAAACTGATCGAAACCTCATAGTCTTGGATTGCTTCTAGATTGATCTGTTGCTGAGAAATAGAATCTGTTAACGTCTCAGCGGATTTAAAAGCCTGTTGTATATCGGGATGTCGAGACTTGGCAAAGGCAATAAAATGATCACAAAGGATCAAGCCGCCATCCGCAGGATAACTGGTATTTAACTCAGTATTTTCAATTTTAAATAAACGTAAGCCAAGATAAATGCCATGAGTCGCTTGTTGACGCCAATCCTCAACATAAGCATGGCTCGGTGAAAACTCGAGTATGGCATTGCCAATCGAATACAATTTAGCAGGTTCGGGCCATTGCACATGATTTTGATAATTACTGCTGAGATGCCATGAAAGTAATTGATTTTGAGCATTCCAAAGAGTATCGCCAACCCAACCTTGTCGTTCTAAAACGGGGGTTGATCGAGGGTCTTTTAAGCGTAAATCAATGGTAAATGTCTTGGATTGAAACCAATAGACGAGGGTATTTTCATCGGTTAAACCATTGGCAAAGGTAATGCTCTTACGGCGAAAAGCACCCAATAAATATTGCGGCAATAAGCAGGTTGAGTCATCCGTTGGTTTAAGTTGTGTACAGAGGTCTAATAAGTTCATTTCGACTCCTCATTTTGGCTTAAACCAAATGAATAAAGCGGGCGGGCATTTTCAAGTTGAATTTCGCCCCGTGCCACTTTTTCTTTGAGATACTGAAAGGTTTGTGCGGTTTGATTAAAAAGATGTTCACCACCTTTTAAAGGCGCATATTGTGCAGGCTGGTCTTTGATTAAAGGCTGAATTACATAGTCATAATCACAAGAGAAGAAAAACGGGAATGAATAGCGTTCTTCAGCCACTTTTTTTACACGATGTTTGGTTGCTAAATATCGGCCATTGGATAAAATTTCCATCATATCGCCAATATTCATGACCAATGCATTTTCAAGTAGGGGGATATCAATCCATTGCCCCGTTTTATCAAGCACTTGTAATCCGGGCGCTGTGGGTAAGAGCAAAGTAAAACATTCATAATCGGTATGCGCACCGATACCTTCTTTATCCTGAATTTCAGGATGGTAAGGATAATGAATCAGGCGCAGTTGGCTGGGAGCTTTGGAAATATGTGCATCAAAATAATGCTCATCTAGACCGAGTGCCAATGCAAAACTTTGGAAAATTTCATGCCCAATCGCTTTGATATGCTGATAATAGGCAGAGACTTGCTGCTTAAATATCGGGTCATCAGGCCACTGTGTTGGGCCAACCAAGGGGCGACGATCTGCTTGGCTCTGGTGATCATAATTGACATCATAGGCCTCTTTGAGATCATAACTTGTTTCAACAAAGCGTTCTTCACCGATCGGCACATAACCACTATGATTTTCTGATAAGCCAATATAATGCTGCATCTTAATGGCAGTATCTTGGGCAAAGTATTGCTGGGCAGTGTGATAAAGCTTTTGAAATAACTCAGGTTTAAATTGTTCTCCTGTTAAATATAAGAAACCAACATCTTTACATGCCTGATCTAAAGCGTGTGCGACCGTGAGTCGATCTTGAAGCTCAGGGCTGGAGAGTAAAGAAATGTCCACCAGCGGTAAAACATATGTGTTTGACATGAATATCACCAAGGTTGGCCGTCCAACAAAGAATTTAGCGATTTGGGTCGTCCCAAATGCTCTAAAAATCCGTCTGCTTATTGACCTGTACTGACTTGGGTCATACGCGGTATTTTGGGTAAGTCTTGTAGTGATGGATCTAGCTCATCTTCCTGAGCATGGACCAACTGATCCACTCGCGCTCTTAAATGTTGAAAAGCGGGTGTTGCCATAAGATCTAATGAACGTGGGCGCGGTAAATCTACTTCAATAATTTCTTTAATTTCACCGGGATTGGCTTTTAACGCAACAATACGATCAGCCAATAAAATGGCTTCATCCATATCATGCGTGACAAAAATAATTGTGATATCAATGTTTTGCCATAAATCCATTAAGTGTTTTTGCATCTTTTGGCGAGTATGCGGATCAAGTGCACCAAAAGGTTCATCCATCAATAAGATTTTTGGTTCATTGACCAAAGCTCGTGCTATGGCAACACGCTGTTTCATTCCACCAGAAAGTTGATGTGGATATTGGTTTTCGTATTTGTCTAAGCCAATAATATTGATCCATTCCCGTGCATTGGCTTCCGCAGTCATTTGGCTGGCACCTTTCATTCGTGGGCCGAACATGACATTTTCTTTAACCGTTTTCCAAGGAAATAGGGTATATCCCTGAAATACCATGCCACGTTCAGGGCTTGGGCCTGTAATAGCTTCGCCATCGACCAAGATCTCACCACTATGATATGGATCTAAACCTGCAATCACTCGGCTTAAGGTTGATTTTCCGCAGCCTGATGGACCGATCACACAAATAAATTCACGCTTATGGATTTTAAGATCCAGTTGATTTAAAACGGTTCGTTCAGTTTTACCATGTTTAAATACTTGACTGAGTCGTTTGGCCTCTAAGATGACAGGGCGTGCATAAATTTTTTGAAAATATTCAGCTGAATTAAAAGTTGAGTCATTCATTATTTTGCCCCTGCTTTCCATGCGAACATACGCTCGCCCAATTTCATTAATAACACATCACAAACCAGCCCAATCACGCCGATAATCAAGATCGCGGCATAGACATTCTCAAAGTTTTGATAGCGTGCTTGTTGAGTAATAAACCATGTAATACCTGAGGTCGTACCAATCAATTCAGACACAATCAAATAGGTCCACGCCCAACCCAGCAAGACACGTAAATCACGGTAAATATCTGGAAAAGCCGCAGGAATTACTACATTGAATAGGCTTTTAAGCTTATTGGTTCCAAGGGTATAGCCGGCTTCAATTAAGCCTTTATCGACCATACGGGTTGTATTGGCGATAATTAGGATTTGTTGAAATAGCGTTCCAATTACAATAATCGCAATCTTAGGCGCATCATTGATTCCGAGAATGGCAACAGCAAGCGCGCCAAATGCAGGTGCAGGTAAATAACGGAAAAACTCAACAAAAGGTTCTGTAAGCAGCGATATTTTTTGTGAGAAACCACAGAGGATCCCCAGCGGAATACCAAAAATTGAAGAGATTAAAAAAGCAGAAAAAACGATTTTAATACTGTGCCATAAGCTTTGATGAAACCATGGTGTATCTGGTTGTTCTGGCGGTGTGGTAAATGCAGTGACCAAGGCTTTAGCCACTTCATGTGGTGCAGGTAAGTAAATGGGATTAACTAAAATACCTTGTGGTGGTGCAGAATGGTGATCGACCGCATTTTGTGCCTCACTATAGAACACACTTTTTTCAACACGGCTGCCAACTTGAAAATACGAGACACTACCAGAATTTGTAATTTGCACTTGAGGGTGCCAAATAAAAGGTAAATAACTGACCGCACACCAGAGCAAAATAGGGATCAAAAAAGAACATAAGCTGAGTAATAGCTTGTTCTTTTGACCAATTTCCTTTGCGACATAACCCATATTTACCGCCCTCATTTTAGCTTGAGTATTACGATTATTGAAAAACGTAATATTTATTAAGCAAAATAAGTGCCATGAATAAACAGGAGGAATTGGATTGATCTGAGTATTTCAACAACTCGTGAATACGAGGTGATCAATGATCTTTATAAGTGACTGATAAAGCGCTCAGTAGGGGGCTCAATAAAAGGGCAAGATAATCAAGAAACGGATAAAGCAGGAATAACGAAAAAGGAATAATCAAACAAGAGATCATGGGCGGTGAGTATTTGATTAAAAAGCTTAATACTTATGACAAGGATCTAAACTCAATCGATAGCGTGATCAATTGAAAATTAAATCGTCGTTGTATCGAGGGGAATACAACGACATTTTAATCACGAAATACATATCAAATCATAAACTTCAGTTGAATATTTAAGCAAATCCAATTTTATCAGGTTGGCATCAGCTTAAAGTGGAAGAGGTTCTAAACCTTTAACAATATCACTAAATTCAGAACCATTTAACCAAAATGATTTCTTTAAAAATAATGTGGTCATGATACTTTCAGCGATATCGCTATTGGTATTTTCACAAAATAAACCATACTGGCTGCCTAACACATTATTGTCTTCAATCAAACGAATATAGTAAGCATGTTGTTCGTCTGCATAACCAAGAATTGCATCACGTTGAGTCGCCATTTTTATGTCTCCACATAGAAAATCAATCAATTAAGTGCTTAAGTGGGATCAGAGAACTTATTCAAAAATATCAATAAATTAACAAGATGTCTGTATTCTAAATTATTGATTTATGATAAGTATATTGATTATCTTTGTCGTCCTTGTTCAAATAGATGTATCAAAACTGATCGATAGAGTTATTGTTATTCAAAAAAAACTTGCCGTCAACTTGAATTTGTAACTTTTTCAAGCTATATTGATTTTACAGGCTTTTATGAAGCATATAGGATAAATAATGTCTAAGAAAGTAGAATTTGAACACGGAGGTGCGAGAGCCAATGCTGGGCGTAAGGCACAGTTTAGTGAGCCGACCAAAGTTATCCGTGTCCCAGAGTCACAAGTAGATTTTATCAAAAACTGGTTACTGAAAAATTTCAAAAACGGCCAGCTCAGTGATTTAAGCTCTAGTATCAATATCCAGACCATTCAGCCTAAAAATGATAAGGTCTATCAGATCCCACTTGCGACAGAACGAGTCGCTGCTGGCGTGCCATTTTCTGTTCAAGATAGCATAGAACAATCTTTGGATATGAACGAATATTTAATTCGAAATGAGAGTTCTACCTTTATTGTTAAAGCAAATTCGCTTTCAATGTTGGATGTCGGTATAGATATTGAAGATCCTTTGATTGTAGATCGTAGTATTTCTGCAAAATCTGGTGATATTGTGATTGCCCGTATTGATAATGATTTCACGGTGAAGCGCCTGATGATTGATAAACAGTTTGATCCACCGAAAGTTTGGTTAAAAGCTGAGAATCCAGAATTTAAAAATATTTATATTGAAGAAGGGCAAGAATTTGAAATCTGGGGTGTGGTAACCTATAACTTAAAACGGATGCGTTGATTGAAACAATCTATTCGGATAACGCTGAAAGTCTTTTGTATTTTAAAGCAACATTCTTGTTGCTTTTTTTTAAGATACATTTAAGGGATTTAATCCAATATCCAAATTTTAATGGGTAGGTCTATGTTTATGATATCGAATTATTTTGAATAAAAGATTCATTTTATCAAGAGTCTTTTTAGTTTTATGTCAAAAATATGCCCATGTTATGTTTAGTATGTAAAGGATAGGATAAAAACCCTACCGTTTACATTGGTCATCAAAAGCCTTTAAAAAACCAACCTAAACATAACAAGGATTCGGCATATTTTTTGCTGTTATTAAATCAACTAATTAATAGAATGGTAAAACAATGAGCTATCGAATTTTTCCTTGTGTTACTCAGCAAGATGCTGAAATTGTCGTTTTATCTTCAGGTTTAGGCGGGCACGCCTCATTTTGGCAACCACAAATTGAAACATTAACCCAATATTTTCAAGTGCTTGTTTATGATCAAGAAGGTTGTCATGCGAATTCTGATGCATTGCCAACATCATACTCAATCAAAAATATGGCGAAACAAATTCTCGATATTCTGCAACAACAACAGATCAAACAATGCCATTTTATTGGACATGCTTTGGGCGCGGTCATCGGGGCAGAATTGGCGGTCTTGGTTCAGAACACAGATATATCATTAACCAGTCTTACTTTTATTAATGCTTGGGATGCACTTGATCCGCATACACAAAAGTGTTTTCAGGCACGTATTACTTTATTAGAAAATGTAGGTGTTGAAGCTTATATACGGGTACAAGCTTTATTCCTATATCCGCCTGCCTATATTTCAAAACATATTCAAAAAATTCAGGATATTGAAAATTCTGGATTCGATGATTTCCCACCCATCAACAATGTATTGGTACGTATGAATGCATTGATGAATTTTAAAATTTTACCTGAACATGTCGCAGCTTTGGCAAAAACGGATGTGTATTATATTGCCAACAAAGATGATTTTTTAGTGCCTTATCAAAAGAGTATCGATCTTAAAAAAGCATTGGGGCATGGCGTATTAACACTGTTGGAAACAGGAGCACATGCATCCTCTGTAACAGAAAGTAAGACAGTCAATCAGATTTTAATTCAAAATTTAGTAGAAGAGGTTTTATGACTAGAACCTAAATATGAATATAAATCAATTGTGCTTAGCAGCCAGAACTATAATGGCTAGTTAGATAAAATAATCAGCACTGAGCAGATTTATGATGTAGTAAAAATGGGGCCTACTTCTGCCAATCGTTGTCCTGCACGATTTATATTTTTGACGACATCTGAGGCCAAAGTAGGATAAAAGCCAGCGCTTTCTTTAGGAAATGAAATATAGAAAAAAACATGATGGCTGCAAATATGATTATTAATATTGGTTATGGTGGTCATAAAAAATATATGCAAGATAGCTTCGATTAGCTGTTGAGGGTGCTTGTAAAATATTATAAATATTGATTTTGTTATGGTTTTAATTGCGGTTTTAATTTTGATTTTTAATAGGTTATTTATTTTATTAAAATACTGGTTGATTAAACGAAAATTGTTATGCTATCGAACCGCATTTTTATGCGGTTTTTTATTTTTTGTTAAATCCGATTTAGAAATTTCAATGATCTAAAATGATGCATTTATGCACTATTTTAGTTTAATTTTTTACTTAAGAAATTCATAAATTTTACCAAAAGGTAAAATAAAAAATAATAATTAAAATTTTAACAATAAAAACAATACATTAAATTTAGTGGCATGCACTATGCATTATTAATAATTATAAGTTGAGTGAAGTTTTAAATTTTTGATCAGATGTTTTTTAGAATATTTTTTGTCCAGTGAGGTTTAGCTATGAAAATTGGTGTGTTTTGTCCGATTGGAAATAATGGCTGGTTGCTTTCAGAAAATGCACCGCAATATAAGCCAACATTTGAGTTAAATAAACAGATTGTACAGCGTGCAGAACATTATGGTTTTGATTTTGCATTGTCCATGATTAAACTGCGTGGTTTTGGTGGTAAAACTGAATTTTGGGATTATAACTTAGAAACGTTTACATTAATGGCAGGTTTGGCCGCAGTCACCAGTAAAATTAAAATTTTTGCGACAGCCGCGACTTTGGTGATGCCGCCAGCCATCGTGGCACGTATGGCGTCAACGATTGATTCAATTTCAAATGGACGTTTTGGGCTAAATGTTGTGACGGGATGGCAACCACCAGAATATACCCAAATGGGACTATGGCCAGGGAATGATTATTTCTCTAAACGTTATGATTATTTATCTGAATATGTCGAAATTTTACGTGAGCTTTGGGCAACTGGAGCATCTGATTTTAAAGGCGAGTTCTTCCAAATGGAGGATTGCCAAGTAAAGCCAATGCCACAAGCAGATATGAAAATTATTTGTGCAGGCCAGTCTGATGCGGGCTTAGCGTTCTCTGCAAAATATGCAGATTATAATTTTGTCTTTGGTAAAGGGTTAAATACACCAACCGCCTACGCTGAAATCAATGACCGTTTAAAAGTACATACCGACCAAACTGGAAGAGATGTACAAACTTATGTTTTGTTTATGGTGATTGCCGCAGAGACAGATCAACACGCCATGGCGAAATGGGAGAACTATAACCAAGGCGCAGATCTAGAGGCGATTAATTGGTTAATGAACCAAGGTGGCAAAGATCAAACATCGGGTACAGATACCAATATTCGTCAAATGGCTTCAAGTGTTTCACCCGTCAATATCAATATGGGAACAATTGTCGGTTCTTATGAAAATGTGGCCAAGATGCTGGATCAAATTTCTACAATTCAAGGTACTGAAGGGATTCTTTTAACTTTTGATGATTTTATACAAGGGGTTGAGGATTTTGGACAACGTATTCAGCCCTTGATGACTTGCCGTCAGGAGGTTGTTGCAAGCTATCAATCAGCTCAACCCATTTTGGAGAAAAGCGCATGAGTATGATGAATGACGCTAAAGCTGTAGAACATCTGGTCTGTACAGATTTTACCGCACATGCAGGAACGGGCAGAGTTTTAAAAGCAGAACCAGAATCAATTCAGCTTGCACCAGAACAAACGGCGCTTATTGTGATTGATATGCAAAATGCCTATACCTCAATTGGTGGTTATTTAGATTTGGCTGGTTTTGATGTTTCAGCCACTCAACCTGTGGTTGCCAATATTAAAAAAAGCATTGATGCAGCACATACCGTGGGCATCCAAGTAATCTATTTCCAAAACGGATGGGATCAGCAATATGTAGAAGCAGGTGGTCTGGGTTCTCCTAACTTTCATAAATCCAATGCCTTAAAAACCATGCGTAAAAATCCTGACTTACAAGGCAAATTATTGGCAAAAGGAGGTTGGGATTTTGCATTAATTGATGAGTTAAGGCCTCAAGCTCAAGACATTGTGATCGAGAAACCACGCTATAGCGGCTTTTTTAATACAGCGCTGGACAGCATTTTACGTGCCCGTGGTATTCGAAATTTAGTTTTCGTGGGTATTGCCACCAATGTTTGTGTGGAATCAACCCTCAGAGATGGTTTTTTCTTGGAATACTTTGGTGTGGCGCTTAAAGATGCATGTTATCAAGCGGGTCCTCAAACAGCGCAAGAGGCAGCCTTATATAACATTCAAACTTTTTTTGGATGGGTGTCTGACACGGCGTCATTTGTAAAGGCTTTTAATACTCAACAGGCACAGCCAAATTCTGTGACTTTCAGTCAATCGGCTTAGTGGTTTTAAACTGGTTATTTGTCTTTTGCCATATCTAGTATTGAAGTCTATGGCGAAGATGCTTTAAGGAAAAATAAAGGAATTTAAAATGTCGAAACAAGTTGTGATCCCAACAGGTACAGCTAAGCCCCTAGCACCTTATGTGCCAGCAACCAAGGCAGACAATATTGTTTATGTCTCAGGTACGTTGGCTTTTGATGAAAATAATGATGTGGTCTGTGTCGGTGATGCCGCAGGGCAAACCCGGCATATTTTAGAAACCATTAAAAGCGTCATCGAAACTGCAGGTGGGACGATGGATGATGTTACGTTTAATTCAATATTCGTCAAAGATTGGGCGGATTATGCCGCAGTAAATGTGGTCTATGCTGAATATTTTCCCAATGATAAACCCGCTCGATATTGTGTACAAGTCGGACTGGTTAAACCTGAAGCCTTAGTAGAAATAGCATCTGTCGCACATGTGGGATAGAGCATGTCTAGATTTGTCTATGCGTTTTAATCATTTTTTTCAAAAATAATTTTAACCTCGATGAACATTTGCGCATTGGGGTGGGAGCGTCATGATGCAAATGATCAAACAGAAAAGTGCACTTGCTGGTGAAATAATTGAGTTTAACAAGCCGTGTGAAGCCAATGTCCATTTAGAAATCGATCAAGCTATTTTTAGACAAGGTATGTCTAATCTGGGGGCAGCGGTCAATGTGATCACCACCAAAGGTGATGCAGGGCAGGCAGGTTTTACCGCATCCGCAGTGTGTAGTGTAACGGATTCACCTCCAACCTTATTGGTATGTCTCAATCGGGCTGCATCGGTATATCACGTTTTTTCTGAAAATAAAGTTTTATGTGTCAATACATTGGGTTCAAATCAAGCCGAATTGTCGAATCTCTTTGGTGGCAAAACACCGATGCAACAGAGATTTGCACAAGCTGAATGGAGTGAACTGGTGACAGGTTCTCCCGTGTTAGATAACGCCCTAATTTCATTTGATTGTGAAGTGGTATCCAGTCAAGTGGTCGGCAGTCATGATGTATTGTTTTGTCAGGTCAAAGCAATTCGTCACAACCCAAGTTTAAATGCGCTTCTATATTTCAAACGCAGTTACTGTGAACCTCAAAATGTATGTTGATCTCTCAATATGGGGACTTAGAAAATGGCGATAAAAGAACCATGGTTTACATCATTTAAACCATACACAGGAAATTTAGATCAAACCCCTGTGCAAATTGATGAATATTTACCTGCTGGAAAAAGTATTGTTTTGGGCTTGCAACATGCTTTTGCAATGTTTGGTGCAACGGTTCTTGCCCCTTTGCTAATGGGCTTTGATCCCAATTTAACCATATTTATCACGGGTATTGGCACGATTCTATTCTTCTTGATGACAGGTGGAAGAATGCCAAGTTATCTTGGATCTAGTTTTGCATTTATTGGTGCTGTCGCTGCTGCAACAGGCTATGCTGGAGTGGGATCAAACCCGAATATTGCCTTGGCTTTGGGGGGGACCATCGCTTGTGGCTTAGTGTATGCCGCGATTGGTTTAATTGTCATGAAGACTGGAACAGGTTGGATTGAAAAGTTGATGCCACCGATTGTTACGGGTGCAATCGTGATGATCATTGGACTAAATTTGGCACCCGTCACCATTAAAAGTGTTTCAGCAAATTCATTTGATACTTGGATGGCAATTCTAACCATTCTGTGTATCAGTGCGATTGCTGTATTTACCCGAGGCATGATGCGTCGCTTATTATTGTTGTTGGGTTTGGTCTGTGCATATGTCTTATATTTTATCCTTGCCAATGTAATGGGCTTTGGCAAAGCTATCGATTTTGCAGTCATTAGCAATGCTGCATGGTTAGGCCTACCACATTTTGTTGCACCTACGTTTAATGCCAATGCCATGCTGTTAATTGCGCCCGTGGCAATAATTCTGGTCGCTGAAAATTTAGGTCACTTTAAAGCAGTATCTGCAATGACAGGCCGTGATTTATCACCTTATATGGGACGTGCTTTTTTTGCCGATGGTGTATGTACCAGTTTATCAGCTTCTGTTGGTGGGACAGGCATGACCACCTATGCTGAAAATATTGGGGTTATGGCCGTCACTAAAATTTATTCAACGACTGTCTTTGTGATTGCTGGGATCTTTGCCATTTTGTTGGGCTTATCACCTAAATTTGGAGCTGTAATTAGTACTATTCCTGTTGCGCTTTTAGGTGGTGCTTCAATTGTGGTGTTTGGTTTAATCACAGTGGCTGGTGCAAAGATTTGGATTGATAACAAAATTGATTTCACTAAAAACAGTAGCTTAATTATCGCTGCGGTCAGCTTGATCATGGGAGCAGGTAATTTTAGTGTACATATTGGTTCATTTGATCTTGGTGGAATCGGTACAGCAACTTTGGCCGCAATTTTATTAAATCTATTTTTAAATCGTGGAGAAAAACAGCCTGATGAGATCAAGCTAGAATCAAGTGATGCTGAAAAGTCCTTATCGCAGTCTTCTTGAGGCAAAGGGATAAGATTGTGACTTCAAATGATTAAACAGCAGATTTTACCGTGAAAAGCGTGGCATTTATTGGTTGTGGGGAATGGGATTGCGTATGACATCTCATTGAGCAAAATTTTGTACACGAGTGAAATATGGAATCGTGATTTTGCAAAGGTCAATCACATGCACAAAAAATTGGGACGCTAGCAGTGAGTTTGTAAGAAGCGCTACAAGCAGAGGTGATTTTTCCTTGTTTGGCTATAAGTACGAAAACAGCATATAGGGGATGAATTCAAGCTTTAATATTGCAATTTTAAAGCGATTGTTGGGGAAATTCTTATCCATATTCATGGGTGAAATTTATACAGATATTACGGGTTTTTATGGTGATGCCCTATGCGACAAATTTTGTCGCATAGGGCATTTTTCTATCTAGCATTTAATTCTCCAATAAATATAATAGAATCTGTAAGCACGATGAGATTTAAAATATGAAAGACTGGATTAAGATACGAGAAATTTTAAAAAACATTCAAAATCGACAAAATAAAAATCAGGCTATTTACTTAGTCGGTATGGTCGACTTAAACGAACTGGATATTTCATGGTTGATTGATGAAGACTACATTGAAATTGATGATGCTATTTCTTACTTGGACAATAGAGATATTGTTTTCATTAAGGATTTAACTTTTAAGGGTAAAAAATTACTCTATCAGCTCAGTATTTAAATCTATTTTTTATAACAACGAATGAGGGCGTTTTATAACAATAATGAAGAATTAAAATAAATAATAATTTAATTTTTTAATTTAATAAAAATAAATAAAAGATAAAACTTTATTATAACAATTTAATAAGTATAAGTAATAATAAAAAATATGATAATTAATAATTTTAATCCAAATCAATATTCAATTATTGGTTTGGATTTTTTATATTCTGTAACTCCAAAATTGATGCTTTAGTTGCCATTCACGAATTAAAACTTGTTAATTTGTTGAACTCTCGTTAAAAGTAATGATGTTTTATACATTGGCAATAAAAAGGATTTTAGGATGAAACGTCCAAAGCATATTGATAAGGCTGAATGGGAAGCACGTTGTCAGTTGGCAGCACTTTATCGTTTAATTGCACACTATAGAATGACCGATTTGATTGATACCCATATCAGTTTACGTGTCCCGCATGAGCCTGATCATTTTCTGATTAACCGCTATGGTGTGACATTTGATCAGATGAAAGCATCAGATTTGGTGAAGATTGATCATGAAGGGAATATTGTGGCCGATTATGACCAAGGGAAAATGGTCAATGTCGCAGGCTTCGTCATTCATTCTGCCTTACACCATGCCAAAGATGATATTCACTGTGTTATTCATACCCATACGGCAGACGGGATTGCGGTGTCTGCACAAGAAAAAGGTTTATTGCCTTTGTCGCAACATGCACTGAAATTTTATAATAATATTGCTTATCATGAATATGAGGGCATTGCGTTTTCCACCGCAGAGCGAGAGCGTTTGGTTGAGGATTTGGGCAATTACCGTTGCATGATTTTACGTAATCATGGTTTGCTCGCCACTGGTAATAGTATCGCAAGAGCATTTCACGAAATTTACTTTTTAGAACGGGCTTGTCAAGTTCAGATCAAAGCCATGAGTAGCTCGAAACTGCATTATCCGAGTAAGCAAATATGTGAATATACGGTCAAGCAATTTGAAAGTGATGCTGCTGAACCAATTATTCAGGCCGCTTGGAATGCTGCTCTATCATTGATTAAAGATCAGAAAAAAAATTATTGTGCTTAAACACTGCTGCTAACTTATTCAACAAGCTCGACATAAAAAAACCTCCATATATTACATACGGAGGTTTTTTATTGCATACGGATTAGCTGTTTAAATCAAACCAAATAAACTGGCTATCTTCATGTGCAGTGAGTGTTGAATCTTCGTCAAATAAATAAGCATCACCTGCTTTAACGACTTGACCGGCAATATCAATTTCACCGTCGATCACATGTACATAGTTAAATTTTTGGGTTGCTTTCACTTCAAGTGTGTGACCTTTTTCCAAATATGCCGCTTTAATTTCAGCATCTTGACGAATATGCATCGGGGCATTGTCATTTGGCCCCACAATCAATTGCCATTCATTAGGTGATTTTTTAGGATCACGTTCAATTTGTTGATAATTTGGTTCAGCATCTTGAACATTTGGAATCACCCAAATTTGTAACATATGAACGGCTTCATCACCTTGGTTGATTTCACTGTGTTGTACACCTGTACCCGCACTCATCAATTGCCATTCACCGGCATGGATATGACGTTCATTTCCCATGCTGTCTTTGTGTGAAATGGTACCTTTGAGCACACAGGTCAAAATTTCCATATTGTCATGTGGATGAGTACCGAAACCTTTATGTGCTGCAATGGTATCATCATTGATTACACGTAAAGAACCAACACCCATATATTTAGGATCGTACCAACTACCAAAAGAGAAACTATGTTTGGTGTCTAACCAACCCATTTTTACGTGACCACGGTTTTCGCTGTGATGTAAAAAAGTATTCATCTCAAGTCTCCAATTCTTTATTTTTTAACATGAGTGAATATTAATATTTAAGTAATTGGGATGAAATAGCAAAATAGCAACATATTGTTTTGTTTTTAGAACGATCAGTTTTTTATCTTTTGCAATAAAAAAACCAGTGTATGCACACTGGTTTTCATTTCATCAAGTATAAGATTATTCTAAGAATTTAACTGTTACACCCGATTTAACTTTTTTACCTAAGTCATTGGCATCCCAGTTGGTCAAACGAATACAACCATGTGAAGCTGTTTTCGAAATAGCAGATGGGTTTGGCGTACCATGAATACCAAATGATTTCTTACTCAAGCCAATCCAGATATTCCCTACAGGGGCATTTGGACCAGGTGGTAATGATAATGGTTTTAAGTTTTTGCCTTGTACAAAGTTACTTGGCGAGTAACTATACCAAGGGTTGCGTGCAACACCGGTAACTTTATACGTTCCTGTTGGCGATGGTGTATCAGAACTACCAATCGTGGCAGGGAATGAGCCGACCATTTGGTTTTGCGCATTAAATAAATACAATTGTTTCGCGCCTTTATGCGCCACAATTAAATGGATATTTTCAGGCAATTCGTTACGGATATTGGTGACAACGATCTTTTCACCAACTTTGTTAAATGTTGCTTTAGGATTAAGTTTCTTTAAGAACTCTTCATCCATATGGAATTTTTCACCCAGCATTTCGGTGACACGGGTGTAATACAAACCTGGCATTTTTGCTTGTAAAGCATAATCACGTGGAATTGATTTTGCATAAGGACCTTTTAGATCTTCAGCAGTTATCGTGTATTCTACAAAAGCAGGTTTATTGCCTTGTTGAGAAATTAATGCATCCCAAGTTTCTTTGGTCAGCTCACCCGTTGGTTTAATGCCATTCATTTGTTGGAATGAAGCAATGGCTTTCAGCGTATTCATACCGCTTGAACCATCAATTGCACCAGGTGAAGCATGTGCATTATTTAACATGACATGGGCACGAGCATAGACAGGGAATTGACCCTTGCCAATATTTTCGTACCATTCTGCATTGTTGATTCCATCTAAAGTCCAAGATGCTTTAGGCGCGTTGGGATTGCTTGCCGTTTTTGCAGTCGTGGTCTGTGGAGCCGATGGGGCAATAGCAGTACCTGAGTTTTTATCCTCAGTTTTTTCTAAATTTTGTAGCGTGTTTGCAGCTTTGTCTAAGTCTTGTTGCTCTTGCTGGCTTATCTGTGTTTCTACACTTGAAGCAGAACTGTCAATAGCAAGTGGATCAATAGGATCTTCAACGGGAGCAGCAACTTTTTTAGGCGTTAGAGGTTGCTCAGCTGTAGATGCAGCAAAAGCTGTACCTGTTAATAAACAGCTTAAACTCAAAGCAAGAATTGAGCGAACGAACATGTAGATCAACCTTAAGAATTATTCATAATTTATGACTAAAAATCTGGGTAAGTATTGCAGAAATTATAAGGTGTTGCAGTATTTGTTTTGTGTTAATCATTTTTTTCTATAGACATTTTCTCAGTCAGCTGGTTTTGTTTTATTTTCGTATACCAAATGAAATTTAAATCAAAGTCATCAAACTAAAACTTTATTGAGAAAAATTTTCTAGAAATGGTTATGTAGCAGGCCTTTTTGCTATGATGGGGCGAATTTAATTTTTGATTGGGAAAGTAAATGACGACCTTAAAAAATGATCGTTTTCTACGTGCCTTATTGCGTGAGCCTGTAGATACGACTCCGGTTTGGATGATGCGTCAGGCTGGGCGTTATTTACCAGAATATCGTGAAACACGTGCGAAAGCAGGTGATTTTCTTTCTCTTTGTAAAAATACAGAATTTGCTTGTGAAGTGACTTTACAGCCTTTGCGCCGTTATGAGCTTGATGCCGCAATTCTATTTTCAGACATTTTGACTGTTCCCGATGCTTTAGGTTTAGGGCTTTATTTTGAAACAGGTGAAGGCCCTAAATTCCATAAAACAGTTCGTACTGAACAGGATGTGGCAAATTTACCCAAATTCGATGCCAAATCTGATCTGGCTTATGTCATGAATGCGGTTTCAACCATTCGTTCAGCTTTGGGTGGTCAAGTGCCTTTAATTGGTTTTTCGGGTAGTCCGTGGACCTTGGCAACCTACATGGTGGAAGGTGGTTCAAGTAAAGATTTCCGTTTTACCAAACAGATGATGTATGCACAACCTGAAGTTTTACATGCTTTATTAGATCGTTTAGCCGATGCTGTAATTGACTATTTAAATGCTCAAATTGAGGCTGGTGCTCAAGCTGTACAAATTTTTGATAGCTGGGGTGGTGCATTAGCGCATCGTGAATATCTAGAATTTTCACTCAAATATATGCAGAAAATTGTTGCAGGATTAAAACGAGAGCATGAAGGGCGTAAAGTACCTGTGATCTTATTTACCAAAGGCGGTGGTCAATGGTTAGAGCCAATGATTGCTACAGGTGCAGATGCATTTGGTTTAGATTGGACAACCCCATTAAACGTGGCTCGCCAAACAGTCAATGGACGAGCAGCGCTACAAGGAAATCTAGATCCTGCAACATTGTATGGTTCAGCTGATTCTATTGAGAAAGCAACCAAAGCCATGTTGGATGATGCTTATGCCAATGGTGAGAAAACAGGTTATATCGCCAACTTAGGTCATGGTATTACACAATGGGTTGATCCTGAAAAACCAAAAGCATTTATTGACACTGTACACCAATACAGTGCCAAATATTTAGGTTAACTTATTGTTGTAAATGCATTTATGATCTATTTTAAATCATTATATGAATTTTTATTTAAGGCAGCATCGGCTGCCTTATTTGGTATTTTATTGCTGATTGCATTTGTCATTACGGCAAGCATGGGCAGCCATGAATTTTATGGTTTGTTTCGTTATGACTATTTATTGTTATATGCGTTGATCATTCAAGCCTGTTTATTGTATTTAAAATTAGAATCCTGGGCAGAAGCGAAAGTTATTGCTTTATTTCATATCATGGCCATGGCTATGGAAATATTTTTAACACACCCGCAAATTGCCTCTTGGCAATATCCGCAACCTGCCGTTTTTAAACTTTTGACTGTGCCTTTATTTGCAGGATTTATGTATTCGGCAGTCGGTAGTTTTTTTGCACGTTCACTGCGTTTGTATCAGGTTTCTTTTTTAAATTTGCCTAGTTTTGCCAATATGTTGAGTCTGGCAGTATTGTCATATATCAATTTTATGAGCAAATTCTTTATTCCAGATTTTCGTAATGTATTGTTCATTTGGAGTGTGGTAATTTTTTGGAAAACAAAAATTCGCTTTAAATTACAACAGCATGAATTTCAGCTTCCGATGTTACCGGTATTAGTTGTTTTGGCATTTATAATTTGGGTTGCTGAAAATATTAGTACTTTTAATAAAATTTGGTTGTACCCGAGTCAGGTGGATGCATGGCATATGGTGGGGTGGGGTAAGCTTGGCTCGTGGTATTTACTGTTACTTTTGAGTCTGGTTTTAGTACTTGAAATTCTCGGAGATCGCAATAAAAAGGGTGAATGGTCACTAAAAAAGTACAATAAATAATTTCGTAATTGTCATATTTAGATTTGCTTATCTAAATTTATGTGATAAATCTAAATAGGTGTAATCAAACTTACACATTAAGGAAAATAACAATTTACATATGTTGAATTAAAACAATGCATATGAAAATTCTGGAGAATTATATGTTAAAAAAAATCGCTTTGGCTGCTGTATTGGCTGCGGGTTCAAGTGTTGCTATGGCTGATCCAGATGTGGGTTGTGGTTTAGGATCGCAAGTTTGGGCTGGTCAATCTGGAAAAATACCTAAGATTTTAGCGGCAACCACCAATGGTCTTTTAACTAACCAATTATTAGGTATTACGTTTGGTACTTTAGGTTGTAATGGCAATGGTAAAGTGACTGCGCAAGTTGTGACCTTTACCAATGAAAACTCAGAAGCACTTGCACGTGATATGGCTGTAGGACAAGGTGAAAGTCTTAACGTACTTGCTTCATTGTTAAACGTTAAAGATGCAGATAAAGCACGTTTTAATGCTGTAGCTAAGTCAAACTTTGCAAGTATTTATTCAGCAGAAAATCAAAATTCTCTACAAGTATTAGCTTCACTTCAACAAGTGATGGCAAAAGACGAAGTATTAAAAGCTTACGTTTAATTGCGTCAAAAACCCTGCCTTGTTGCAGGGTTTTTTTATTTAAATTTTATCAAACACATATTATTGAAAAATGAATCAAGCATGAGTGAACATTGGGCGAACTTTTGTATTGAGCCGACATTTTTTAATTGCGCAGTTTTATAATATATCTATATAAATTGATGATTGAATGAAATATTTAGCACTTAGTTTAAGCTTACTCAGTTCATTGTTTACCGTTCATTTGCATGCGGAATCACTTTTAGAGAATCAGCAGGCATTAGAAAACGCATTAAAACTAGCACAACAAAAACAATTAGCCAGTCATATTACATGGAAACGTTTACTTTATGCAGAAGATGCCTCTGCTAAAGACTTAAATCACAAAAATGCAGGTCACAAAAACACAAATCAAAGCGAAGTCAGTTATTCAGGTTATTTCTTTGCTCAAGATGGTCGACAGAACATCCAAAATGAAATGAATGCAGATATCACTGCACTATTTCAAGTCGCCGATGACAATCAATCCATTCGTTGTAAATTTCCTGCACGTAGTCAATGGCTGATGCAACAACTGAATATTTCACAACAACAATTACCCGTTGTGTCCTGTACTGAGTTTGATCAATGGTATGCACAAATCAAACCCTACCAAGTGACCTTAATTTATGCGACTGATTTTATGGGCAATCCAAGCTCAATGTTTGGACACACCTTGCTTCGTCTCGATCCTAAGGATCAAAAGCAGCTCAACTTAGTCTCTTATGCTGTCAATTATGCAGCCACAGTAAACAGCGATGACAATTGGTCTTATGCATGGAAAGGGTTGGTTGGGAAATATCCTGGCGAATATTCTTTAATGCCGTATTATCGCAAAGTGAAAGAATATGGTGATTTTGAAAGCCGTGATCTTTGGGAATATGAACTGAATTTAAATCCTGAAGAGACCGCATTTTTGGTAAAACATATTTGGGAAATGCAAAAAGTCAGTTTTCCTTATTATTTTGTCAACGATAATTGTGCCTATCGTTTATTGGGTTTGATTGATTTAGTCCGTCCCACATCGAATTTACGTAAGCAATTTACTTATGCAGCGATCCCGATTGAAACCATTAAAGCCGTAGAACAACAGGGATTAGTACGAGAAGCGGTATATCGTCCAGCATTAGAAACACAATTAAATTCGCAAGCCAAACAACATGGTCATGCTTTGGCAAAAAAAGCCCATGCAATTGCGGTACTAGAACCACAACAGATGCAAGCGGCTATCGCTGATTATGATGATCAAGATCGTGCAAAAATATTAGAAATGGCCTATGACGATTTATATTTACAATTCGTTGCTCGTCAGGTCGATGCAAGCTTTACTCAACCGCGTTTTAGACAACTGCTAGGCTTACGTAGTCAAATCCCTATAGAGAAACAACGTTTAGCACCTGTGCGTCCCAAAGTTGATCCAGTCAATGGACATGATTCACGTAAGTGGTCCGTAGAAGCGGGTGAGGTTCAGGGTGAAAAATTTGTACAAATTGATCATCGTCAGGCCTATCACGAACTAAAAGATCCACAGGGCGGCTTCCGTACAGGCACACAATTGTTGTTTCTGGATGGTGCAGCACAATGGCGAGATGATCGACTTAAACTCGAACATCTCGACTTATTAACAGTAAACTCTTATAACCCCATTACCCCGTTTAAAATGCCAATAACATGGGGTTTTACTTTGGGCTGGCAGCAAGAAGCCATTCAAAATGGACAATTTACTGACCAGCAACAACATGGCGTGGTCAGTGCAAAAGCCCAATCTGGTTATACCCTTGCAGATGATGATCGTAAGCATCTCTGTTATGCGGAATTGCAAACACAGCTTCAAGCAGGTACATCATTGGATAAAGGCTGGCGTGTTGGACTAGGACCAACATTGGGCTGTCAAAATGTATGGTCAGATCGCTTAAACAGTGTTGTTCAAGTTGAATTACCCTATTGGCAAGATTCAAGTGAGTGGAATTTACGTATCCAGAGCACACTGCAATATTCGCTCAATCGTCAAAATTCATTAAACGTCAATTGGGAATACCAACAACAAAACCAACTTGATTGGCAGAAAATAGGTTTAGGCTTTGTACATTATTTTTAAAGATAGATCTGGCAAATCGGATTTTAGAATGTTATTTCGAGAGTAGAGCTTTGAGAATGACATGTTGAGATAGGTATTAATCGATCGCAAGCCAAGGATGTTTATACAAGTAGATTATTGATCCTCATACTTAGAATCTGCTGCCAATTGTTTAGAAAAGGGCTTTTGGTTTTTATAAAGAAATCACCTTGGTATAGTTGCTTGACTGTATCAAGATAACCGGCATCGACAGCATCTTCCAACTCTTTAAAATCCGCATGAATTTCTGCCTGTATTTGATAGGTTCTTGCACAGATTAATTCGCCCACCTTATTTTTTAAATAAGAAATCTCAGATTTAAGCGTATTTAAACTGATCTGTTCATCGCCATAGAGATAAATATGTAACTGCTCTAAAGTTAAACCCATAGGATTTAGAATCAAAATACAGATGATTTCAAATTGTCGTGGCGTTAAAAGGATCGACTGATCATTGATCATTATTTTCTGTGGTACTGAAAACGCATGGATGGTTAAACGATTAAAGGGCTGTGTATATAATTTTTGTGCAATGATCTCGGCGCATTGTGTAACAGCCAATTGTCCAAAAATATTTGCTTGATTTAAGCTGTGAAATAAAACCACTTCACCACAGGCTTCCCCTGATGTTAAATCAAGAATAGGCGCACTATAAATATAGTGTTCTGGCTTTGTTTCTAAATCCTGATCTTGTTGGAATCCTGCGAATTGATCTGTATTCACTGAACACCACAGTAGATTTTGTTGCATATCTCTGATTTGTATAACAACAGCAGCGAGCAGCGCCGTATTGAGTAAATCCTGCTGACATTGAATCAGTGCGGATTGTAATGCTTGCTGGGAACGTGAGTTTGCTTGGGCAGGGGTTAAATTTTCCTTTTTGCTTGTTGGTTTTTTAGCAGGTGGTTTTGAGTCCATCGCATAATCCATTTATGCATATATACTAAATAATATCTTAAATTAAATAAACAAATAACAAAGTAAATAAAATATATAAATTTCATTATTTTTCTTTTAATTATTCAATTTTCAATAACTTTTTCCGATTCTCTATGATGTGGGCTATTCAACTTTTCTCCTACCTTTGTTTGATAGATTCATTTAAAAGCAGTTTTTAACAACTGACAAGACGTGATGTTCATGGGATTGAACAAAAAACATTGACGTCATCCAAGGAAAGGCACTTTTTTTGCTTATACAAAAGAAGGCAAATTAAAAAGGAACGATGATGGACGCTCGAAATGAACAATCAACTATCGTAAAAACAGAAGATTCCAAAGAATATTTTGCTCAACGAGAATTAAAAAAAGGTGCTGTTGGCTGGTTACTCTTGGTCGGTTTAGGGATTGCCTATGTGATTTCAGGTGACTTTGCTGGATGGAACTTTGGTATCGCACAAGGTGGTTGGGGCGGTATGTTTGTCGCAGTGATTTTTGCTGCGATTATGTATTTATGTATATGCCTTTCGATGTCAGAAATGTCGACCATGCTTCCTACAGCAGGTGGTGGATACAGTTTTGCTCGTATGGCCTTTGGACCATTTGGCGGTTACTTAACAGGAACAGCGATTCTGATCGAATACGCCATCGCTCCAGCAGCAATCGCGACCTTTATTGGTGCATATTGTGAATCCTTGTTTGGAGTGGGTGGATGGTTAATTTATTTAATCTGTTATTTGGTTTTTATGGGGATTCATTTAAAAGGCGCAGGTGAAGCACTTAAAATCATGTTTGTGATTACTGCAATCGCAGTGGTTGCAGTGGTGGTATTCCTTGTCGCGATGATTCCTCACTTTAACAGTGCCAATCTATTCGATATTGCAGTTGACTCATCTAAAGCCGGTGCGAGTAGCTTTTTACCCCAAGGTTATATAGGAATCTGGGCAGCAGTACCGTATGCAATCTGGTTTTTCCTTGCTGTAGAAGGTGTTCCTTTAGCTGCTGAAGAGGCTAAGGATCCGGCTCAATCATTACCACGCGGTTTGATTGGTGCAATGCTGATCTTGGCTGCTTTTGCTATCTTGATTTTAATATTGAGTGCAGGTGCAGCAGGTGCAAGTGTCCTTAAAGATTCAGGTGCACCTTTGGTGGATGCGCTGGTTAAAGTATATGGGCACGGCATGTTGGCGAACTTTGTAAACTTTGTTGGCTTAGCTGGTTTAATCGCGAGTTTCTTCTCGATTATCTATGCCTATTCGCGGCAAATTTTTGCACTTTCTCGTGCGGGTTATTTACCTACGTCTTTATCATTGACCAACAAAAATAAATCGCCATATTTAGCCGTGATTATTCCGGGGATTATTGGCTTCTTATTGTCATTGACCAAACAGGGTGATTTACTGATTTTGATTGCGGTATTTGGTGCGACGATTTCTTATGTTTTAATGATGATGGCGCATATCAAATTACGTATTTCACAACCTGATGTATATCGTCCATATCGAACACCTGGTGGTATTTTTACTTCCAGTATTGCGTTGATCTTATCAATTGTCGCCGTGGTTGCGGGTTTCCTTGTCGATCCTAAAGTCTGGTTTATCGCTTTGGGTATCTATGTGGTCTTCATTGTCTATTTTCTTGTTTATAGTCGTCATCATCTGATTTCAGGCACACCAGAAGAAGAATTTGCCAGCATTAAGGCAGCAGAACAGGAATTATAATTATGAGTTATCGTTATAGCGTTGCTCAGCAACAATATATTTTCCAAGATTTAAAAACCTTAATGGCTAAGGCTACTCCATTACGTTCTGGTGATGAGTTGGCAGGTGTTGCTGCCAGTAATGCAACGGAACGTGTGGCAGCACAGATGGCTTTGGCAGAAGTCCCGTTAAAAACTTTTTTAAATGAGACGGTTATCGACTATGACAAAGACGATATTACGCGTTTAATTATTGATGAGCATCGTGCTGATTTGTTTGCGCCAATTGCGCACTTTACTGTGGGTGATTTTCGCAATTGGTTGTTGAGTGAAGATGCAACTTCTGAAAAATTGGCCAATTTAGCCATGGGTTTAACGCCAGAGATGGTTGCTGCTGTGAGTAAAATTATGCGTAATCAGGATTTAATTTTGGTTGCAAGTAAATGTGAAGTGGTGACGCAATTTCGCAATACGATTGGTTTAAAAGGTCATTTATCAACCCGCTTACAACCAAATCATCCAACCGATGATGTATTGGGTATTTCGGCCAGCCTATTGGATGGCTTGATGTATGGTAATGGTGATGCTGTGATAGGAATTAATCCTGCCACAGACAACTTACATAATTTGTCAGAGTTATTGAAGTTACTCGACCATATTATTCAAGAATATGAAATTCCTACGCAATCTTGTGTGTTAACCCATATCAGTTCTGGGATTCAACTTGCAGAACGTAATATTCCAATTGATTTAATGTTCCAATCCATTGCGGGTACGCAATTGGCCAATGAAGGCTTTGGTGTTACCTTGGATTTACTTCAGGAAGGTTATGAGGCGACTTTAGCACTCAACCGAGGAACAATCGGTAAAAATGTCATGTATTTTGAGACTGGACAGGGCAGTGCCTTATCCAGTAATGCGCATCATGGTGTGGACCAGCAAACTATTGAAGCACGAGCTTATGCCGTGGCACGTAAATACAATCCATTATTGGTCAATACTGTGGTTGGGTTTATCGGTCCAGAGTATTTGTATGACGGGAAGCAGATTATTCGTGCAGGGTTGGAAGATCACTTCTGTGGCAAATTACTCGGTGTACCTATGGGTTGTGATATTTGTTATACCAACCATGCTGATGCAGATCAAAATGACATGGATGTGTTACTCACGCTATTTGGTGCTGCGGGAATTAACTTTATCATGGGAATTCCAGGTTCGGATGATGTGATGTTGAATTATCAAACCACATCATTCCATGATGCTTTATATTTACGCCAGTTAATGGGATTAAAACCTGCCCCTGAGTTCTCGGCTTGGTTAGATCAGCAAGGAATTTTGCACCAAGAACAACGGCAAATTCATTGGCCAAGCAGTATGCCAAAAAACTTTGCTAAATTATTATCATAAAAAGGAGAGTAAACCATGAAACTCTCAAAACTTGAAACTTTTCCAAATGGCTTTCATGAAGATCCTTGGCATAAGTTAAAACAATATACTGATGCTCGTATTGCGATGGGAAGAGTAGGATGTAGCATTCCAACTCAAGAACTGCTTAAGTTTCAACTCTCTCATGCACAGGCCAAAGATGCTGTTTTTCACCAATTAGATACTGAAAATATGCAAGCTCGGCTTAGAGATTTAAAATTTGAAAGTCTCATTGTGGAAAGTAAAGCAACCGACAAAGAAGTATATTTAAAGCGTCCTGATTTGGGCCGTGAGTTATCGGAACAGGCTCAAACTCAACTCACGACTTATGTCCAACAGCACCCACAGCAATATGATGTATGTATCGTGGTTGGTGATGGCTTATCTGCACGTGCAATAGAAGAGAATGCCATTGCCTATATCAATTCCTTACGTGAACATATTGATGCTGAAGGCTGGAAACTGGCGCCAATTGTACTTGCTACAGGGAGTCGTGTGGCATTAGGCGATGAAGTGGCGGAAAGTTTTAATGCACCCTTATTGATTATGTTGATTGGCGAACGGCCGGGTCTAAGCTCACCTGACAGTATGGGGGTGTATTACACTTGGAAAGCGCGAAAAGGCAGTATGGATTCAAGCCGAAACTGTATTTCCAATGTACGACCTGCAGGGCTGAGTATTCAAATTGCCACACAGCGTTTAATGGCGTTGATGCGGAATTCATTTAAATTACAACTTTCAGGGGTCGATTTAAAAGATGACCACGTTGTTCCATTACAAAGCGATGAGCATCATAAAAAATTATTATTCTAATGGCTAAATTTTTTATATCTTGAACAAAGCAGTGCCTTGATGTTTAAGGCACTGCTTTGTAAATACTAGAGTATTTGTTCAAGCTTAAGTGTTGTGAAAACCTTTAATTTTAAAAAATAAATCAAAAACTAAATGTACTTCTCTGAAATATCTTACATTTAATTTCTGTTATGACTCGGCGTTTTTTATTGAATATGCTTGATGCGGCATTTCAGCAAAGTCTATTTTGAACTGAAAAAGACATTTGGACGATCCACTTTTTACACAGTTTAGATCATGCTGTTGATGGTATCGCAAACATATATCGACATACTTTGAGAAACTTATTCGATCGAACTATCAGAAAAAGGGATGCAATGACATGTAAATGAGTCGAAATGACCTATGGAATTATACCCAGTTAAGTAAAATTCTAATAAGCGCACCAGCTAAATTAAAAAAATGATAATCAGCCAGAGGCAGGATCAACCATGGGCATTTTAAAAAAATTTATTAAATCGAGTGTGTATCATGAGCCATTACCTATTCGCCGTGATGTCAGATTTAATTTACCCGCAGAGCGAATCGCAGATTGGCATACCGCCGCAGGTCCAATTTTTACCGCATTGCTAAATACGTTTTCTATTGTCTTGCCTATTGGCGAACGCTTCTTTATTGATGCGGTAAGGGCACATCGTGATTTAGTCCAAGACCCAGAATTACAAAAAGCGGTGACGGCTTTTATTGGTCAAGAAGCAATGCATGGACGTGAGCATGAAGAATATAACCAAGCCTTATTTGCACGCTCACCGATTGCACCAAAATTTGAAGCATTGGTTTTAGAGATTTTTGGTCTGCTTAAACAGCATTTACCTGCATATTTTTGGCTCAGTGGAACAATTGCATTAGAACATTTTACCGCTTTATTGGCAGACTCGGTATTACGAACACCTGAATTATTTGAAGGCGCTGAAGAACATTATGCCAATATCTGGCGTTGGCATGCTTTTGAAGAAACAGAACATAAAGCTGTTGCTTTTGATGTATGGAATACCGCAATGGGGCATGGTCCTTATGCCTATGCTGTTCGTAGTTTTGGATTGGTGGTCGCAACGATTGTGTTCTGGGGCTTAGTGATTCCTGTATTCTTGACCATTGTTAAAGGAGAAGGGAAGTTAAGTGATTTATCCAGCTGGAAAAAGACCTATCATTATACCTTTGGCGGCATTGGTGTATTGAGAAAGCAATTGGGAAATTATATCGATTATTTCCGTCCAAACTTCCATCCATGGGACCATGAGAATCGTCAATACATGCAACAAATGGAACAATTGATTTATCAATTGGCTGAAAAAAAATAATCAAATATCATATTTAAAGGATTGGCTGTGTGTTTGTGATATATCGCACAGCACATGATTTTGA
Organism: Acinetobacter sp. BIGb0196; assembly: GCF_011759595.1. NCBI lineage: Bacteria > Pseudomonadati > Pseudomonadota > Gammaproteobacteria > Moraxellales > Moraxellaceae > Acinetobacter > Acinetobacter sp. BIGb0196. The sequence goes on from NZ_JAAOZA010000001.1 coordinate 1,457,873, forward strand.
ACAGCTTATCGAGTAGATCATCATGGTGATTTACTCGACTAGCTTTAAATCTGTATGAATTAGAAAACTTGAGAAAAATGATTCAACTCAATCATTGATACAAACTATTTAAATAATGTGCCTGCTTGAGAAAGGATCTTTTTGCCTTTTTGAGTGACTTCTAATGTGACATCTGCTGTTTCATTTGAACCTAAAACATTACGATAAACTACATATTGATATGTACCACTGTTAAAAATGTAGTGGTGATCGCTGCCTGAACCATCCATTTCAACACGACCTTGATTTAAAATCAGATCAGGTTTTGTCGCTTGGGACTGTTTTGTTCCCCAAGATGCATAACGGTATTTACCATTGGGCATAGCATCTATACGCACTTGAAATTTGGCTGTTTTAAACTGTAATTCAGGTGTTTTAAAATTTTTAAGTGATGAATGTAATTGATTTTTCTGTTGTGAAATCAATTGCGCTTTATATTTTTGTTCAGCATCACTACTGTAGTTGATGGCTTTAATTTTATGACCATCTAACCATATTGTGCCGCCATTGAGCATCACACCACGCCAACCCATACTTTCCCATTGTGATGGTTTTGAGTTGGCGATCTCTTGAATAAGTTGAGTATCAAACACTTGGTTAAAGCGTTGTTTCATCTGGGGTGCATTGGCAATACTTGGGATGGGTTCTTCACGATGTAAGGGATAGGTAATGTTGTTTGAAATCGCGGTGATATTTTTATTTTTAAATAATTTAATGACACTTTGCACATCTTTTAATTCGTTGGCATTTAGATTGTCGGCAAAGGCGCTAGTGGCAGTTAACGCTGAAATCAAGATCAGTAAATTTTTCATTTAAAATATGGTATAAGGCTGAGATAATTTAAATCATATAGTTTTAAGTGGACAATAAGCGAATGTTTTACAAATATAAGCTATAGGAAAGCAAAAAAATCACAAGTTTTACTGATTCAAACTTCAACCACAACAAAATATTTTTTAACTGCTTCAATCACTTCAAATGTACCGATAAATGAAGGTGGGATAATTCCTGCTTCACCAGCTTTAATTTCTACAAATGATGATGTGTTTTTATCATGCAAACGTACAGTACCTTCAATTAGCTGAAAAAATTCCTGTTTATTGTCTGCAAATTGAATATCCCATGCACCGACCTCGCATTGCCAAATACCACAATTCATATTGGGATGTTCATACAAACTTTGCGTGAGTCGTTTGGGATTTCCTTTAACCAATCGCTCTGCACGAGGATAATCGATAGTGGTTTCACTGTGCGTTAAACCATGACCTGCCAACCAAATTAAAGACATTGTAAAACCCTATCGTAAAATAAAGCCTCAATAAAATGAGGCTTTGCTATTTATATTGCTTTTTGAATGATTAGTCTTAATGCGCTTCAGGCACGGCAGATAAAAACTCACGACGTGCTTCTTTATCTGTTTTAAAATCACCGACAAATGACACGGTACGTGTGGTCGATTCTTGTTTGCTGACACCACGCATCATCATACACATGTGAGCTGAATCAATCACCACCGCAACACCACGTGCTTGAGTAACTTCAGCCACTGCATCTGCAATTTGCTTGGTCAACTGTTCTTGAATCTGTAAACGGCGCGCAAACATTTCTGTGATACGGGCAAATTTAGACAGTCCTAAAACATTGCCAGAAGGGAGATAGGCAATATGTACACGACCATGAAAAGGCAATAAATGATGCTCACATAACGAATAAAATTCGATATTCTTTACCAAGACCATTTCATCATTATCAGAAGGGAAGACCGCATTATTGGTCACTTCTTCCAGCGTTTTGCTATAGCCAGACGTCAAGTACGAAAAAGCTTTAGCCGCACGCATAGGCGTATCTTTCAGACCAGGACGGTCTAAGTCCTCGCCAACGGCAGTTAAAATATTCGCGTAGGATTGCTGCATAGACATAAAACGTGTTCACTTATACGGTTTGAACAAGGACGGCATTGTATCAGAAAAATGAATAATATTTTCTAATTACAAGATAAACCGACACTTAAGAGAGTTTTGATCATTTAAAACAAACGATCATGGATTTCCATTTGATTTTGGATTTCTTTCAGCACGTTTCAGTAAAACCAAAACTGCGCCTGTGCCACCTTGTTTTTCAGGAGCACTGACAAAAGCTAAAACATCACGATGTTGACGAAGCCAGCCATTCACATAAGTTTTGAGTATGGCTTCTGGACCTTTGCCATGGACAATTTTAATGACATTTTGGTTTTCATCTTTTGCCATTTGAATGATTTGCAATACAGCAGAGCGTGCTTCTTCAACAGTACAACCATGTAAATCAACAGCTTCAAACCAGCGTAGATTACCAGCTTTTAAGTCTTCAAAAACTTTATGTTGTAGTGTTGCGATGCGATAGCTTAAAGCCGCCTGACTTGCAACAGGATTTAAGATCGCTTGAGTATCTGACAATTCTGCATCATTAATTTCAAATGCACCTTCAGCCGCCGCGCGTTTGGCAAGGGTTTTTGCATCTGGTTTTTTGCGCAATTCACTACGCTCGATTTTGGCAATATTGCCGTTATCGAGTTTGGTTACACCGCCGAGTGCGGTTTTAAACAAATCAGCATCATCTAACTCTTTAGGTGCTGTTACTTGTGCATTCTTACTTTCAGGTTGCACTGCAACTTTTGAAGAATGCGGAGGAGTGATTTGTTTTTTGAATTGTTTTAATAAATCAAGCTGTGATTTAGAGAATGTGGAATCAGATTTACTCATAATTGCAAAAAACAGTAAATGGACGGTATTAGGCGCTCAGTATAGTCTGAATCTTGTCAAATTTGAACTGAATTGAATTCACACCGTTATATCTGCGTTGATCGTGACTTGAATGTTGGGAATTTCAAAATTTAAAGGGGGGAGTGGGGAAAGATAAAAACAGGGTGAGCGAACTCACCCTTTGACTTTTAATTACACTATTTCAGGCAGACCAAACAACGCATTAAATGCATGATCAGGGCGTGGTTGCTTCATAAAGCTTTCACCCACAAGGAATGAATGAATATCATGCTCTTGCATCATGCGCACATCATCTGGCGTTGCAATACCACTTTCAGTGATCAGTAAACGTGATGGTGGAAGTAACTTCTTCAAACGCAATGAGGTATTTAAATCGACATCAAAGGTTTTTAAATTACGGTTATTCACACCCAGTAAACAACGCTCTGAAAGTTGCAATGCACGTTCCAGTTCAGCTTCATCATGAACTTCAACCAAAACATCAAGGTTCTGCTCAAATGCGGTCTTTGACATTTCTTCAAGTTGTTGATCTGACAAACAAGCCACAATCAATAAAATACAGTCGGCATGTAAAGCACGTGCTTCGATAACGCCGTATGGATTAATCAAAAAATCTTTACGTAGTGCAGGTAATTCACAGTGACTACGGGCGATCTGAATATTTTCATCAGCGCCTTGAAAGAAATCTAAATCTGTTAAAACAGATAAGCAGGCTGCACCGGCTTGCTGGTATTGTTGAGCAATTTCAGCAGGGTTAAAGTTTTCACGAATCACCCCTTTTGATGGCGAGGCTTTTTTAATTTCAGCAATTACACCTGGGCGTTTGCTGTATAAAGATTTTGCAAAACCACGCACAGGCGTTGCAGCTTGGGCAAGCGCTTCAACATCGTTTAAACTACGTTGTTTTAAACGTTGAGCAAATTCTTCGTATTTACGATCAACAATTTTACCCAACATTGTATTGGCAATATCCACCATGATAACGTCCTCTAATCCTTAAGCTTCATACTCTTTGAGTGTTTTGGTAAATTCAGACAAAATGCCCATTTTTTCTAAAGCTTGCCCACCATAGATAATATCATGTGCTAAAGCGACACCTTGTTTATAACTCTTGGTCAGACCTGAAACATAGATACCAGCACCTGCATTTAATGCCAGCATACTGGCTGCTTTTTCACCTTTTGCTGATTTCTTCTTACCGAGTGCATCTTTGATTAATGCTAGGCTCTCAGCAGCACTATCAACAGAAAGACCAGTTAAGGTTTGAGATTCAATATCTACATCTTCTGGTTGAATCATCCATTCCGTGATTTCACCATTTTTTAATTCAGCAACATAAGTTGAGGAAGCCAAACTGATTTCATCTAAGCCATCTTTAGAATGAACCACCATGACATGTTCAGCCCCCAGTTGTTTTAAAACTTCGGCCAATGGTCGACACAATTCTGTAGAAAATACACCAATCACATAGCGACGTACCCCAGCCGGATTCGTAAGCGGGCCAAGGAGATTGAAAATACTACGGAAGCCCAATTCTTTACGAGGAGCAGCCGCATATTTCATTGCTTTGTGATGATTTGGGGCAAATAAGAAGCCAACCCCCATTTCACGGATGCATCGTTCTGTCTGGTGCATATTTAAATCAAGGTTAATCCCAGCCTGTTCTAAAAGATCAGACGAGCCTGATTTAGAAGAAACACCACGATTTCCATGTTTTGCAATAGTTGCACCTGCTGCCGCAATAACAAATGAAGAGGCAGTAGATACGTTAAATAGGTTTTGTCCATCACCACCCGTGCCAACAATATCAATTAAATGCGGGATATCACCCACATCAATTTTAATTGCAAACTCACGCATTACACGTGCGGCAGCGGTGATTTCGTCAATACTTTCACCTTTTAAACGAAGTCCCATCATAAATGCACCAATTTGGGCATCTGTGGCTTCACCACGCATGATGGTACGCATCACTTCTTCCATTTGAGGTTGAGTGAGTTCGATATTTTTAGTGATGTTATTTAAAGCTTGTTGAATATTCATTATCTTGTACTACGCATATTAAGCATAAATTTCTAAAAAGTTTTTAAAGATCTGATGACCATGTTGACTCAGAATGGATTCTGGATGGAACTGCACGCCTTCAATTGGCAATGTCTTATGTTTGACACCCATGATTTCTTCGATACAACCATCTGCTTCATTGGTCCAGCAAGTGACTTCCAGACATTCAGGCACACTGGCTTGATCAATCACGAGTGAATGATAACGTGTTGCTGAAAATGGAGAAGGTAAGTTGCTGAAGATCCCTTGGTCACTATGATACATGTCAGATAAACGACCATGCATCACCGTTTTGGCACGCACAATTTCACCGCCAAAAGCCTGACCAATTGCTTGGTGACCTAGGCACACACCGAGTGTTGGAATTTTTCCTGCAAAATGCTGAATTGCAGGGATAGAGATTCCTGCTTCAGAGGGTGAGCAAGGACCAGGACCAATCACTAAGTACTTTGGTTGCCATCGTTCGATATCCTCTAAGGTCACGGCATCATTGCGAACAACTTTAACGTCTTGGTTTAACTCGCCAAAATATTGGACAATGTTATACGTAAAGCTATCGTAATTATCGATCATTAGAAGCATATTGATATTAACCTATAGAAATTTATCAATTTATTTTGTTTGGTGGTTTTGGATACCCGTTAGGTTCCCCATTTTGAAAAAACTACCTAGTTACAGCACAAAATAAAAAAAGCCTGCTAGGTGCAGGCTATGATATCAGATTCTTGTTTAAATTCTTCCACTTTTTGCTTTACATAGGATCACACTAGAACACATCTTTTTCTGAAATTCGATTCGGTTGTTTGATATTTTCTTTTTTAATTTCAGAGTAAAATTTTTTCTGACCATATCCGCCCAGTCTTCAATATATTGACCACACATTTTTTCAAGTGATTTGCAGTTATTTCGGTTAAGAATCATTGGCTTTTATCTTGCTTGGACAAGCTACAGCATATCGGGTGTGCTTAATTGCTACAGATCAAATGGGGGAAGATTAACCTAATATTAATAAGCAACGGCAGTTGGCTTTAGGTGTTGAATCTTATAAATGGCAAATTGTGAAGGATGATCGTGTGCGTTTAGATCACCAACATAAGCATGATAAAAGCTTCCGTTGGGATGCACCGCCTAGTGGTGGACATCTTGGTGAAGCTATTTGCTGTCGGTGTGTAGTGTTGCCAAATTATGATGATATTTGGGTAGATTAACTGTATATTTTGTAAGGTCAATTTTGAATTTTACATAAAAAAGTTTAACTATGAATATTTACAAAAATCTTTTAGTTTCATCGACTATTTTTATTTCAATTTCTTGTTTTGCGATACCCGACTTTAAAGAAAAAGATATACAAACTAGAACGGAACCGCAACTTGATAAATTTCTAGGCAGGAAAATGGACTTTTCAAACGGCTTATTGTTTAAAGATGAAGTACTTTCTAATATTGAATTGGGCGATGACAGTAAAAGAGTTGTATTGAACAAAGATAAAATGGATGTAACTTTTTTTACAGATCCTAAAGATAATTTTAACAAAATCAAGGCGAATATTGGCTTAGATTTCTATGTTAATGATATTAAACAACCTGGTGAATATAACTTAAATTTACATTGCCCTGTAATTCAAGAAAAGTATATAGAAGATAAACTTTTACATAATGAACAGGTAAAAAATCATGAAAAAATATTAACGTATAATTTAATTTTTAACATCCTAGAGAGCAAAGTTGTGGATCAGGGTTCTTTCTCTTTCAGTTTTAGTCCTAATGATGTTAGCCTACTTAAAATAGAAGAGACAGACACTGATAAAGAGCAATTAAGATTGGAGCATACTTCACCAAATAAAGAACTTTTAAGTGTACTAGCTCAAACCAGATCTGACAGTTACCCATTTTTTAGTGTGCCTGTCAGGTTAAATTTGAGCTAAATTCTTCTCAGCCCAAATTCGCTTCCCATCAAGTAATGTTTCCAGTGGTGTGCGACCACAGCACATTTTTCCCTGATGAGTTCGTTCAGTATTATAGAATTTTTGCCAAACGTCTAGATCAGCTTGTAATTCCTCTAATGTATTATAAAGCTTCTTCCTAAATGTAATTTGATAAAACTCCTGCAAGATCGTCTTATGGAAACGCTCGCATATTCCATTCGTTTATGGGGATGCTGCTTTTGTTTTGGTGTGATCAATATCATTGATGGCTAAATATAGCTCATAATCATGTTGTTCAACCTTACCGCAATATTCAGTACCTCTATCTGTCAGGATACGCAGCATTGGTAGATCCTGCGACTGATAAAATGGTAGTACACGATCATTTAACAGATCTGCCGCTGTAATCGGTGTTTTCGTTGTATAGAGCTTGCAATGAACGACTTTGCTGTAGGTGTCGATGAAAGTTTGTTGATAGATTCGACCGACACCTTTCAGATTGCCAACGTAAAATGTATCTTGGGCTCCAAGATATCCTGGATGGTGTGTTTCTATTTCGCCACAAGCAACATCATCTTCATGTTTACGCTCAAGTGCAGCAATCTGATGATCATTTAACTCAAAGCCATCTTGTGCCACTTTGGCTTCTAAGGCTTTCAATCGCTTTTTAAAATTCTCTAAATCGTGGCGGAGCCAAATAGATCGAACCCCGCTACCTGAAATGAATACACCATTTTTACGTAACTCATTACTACTGCGGTGTTGACCATAAGCTGGATATTGGATTGCGAAATCAATAACGGCTTGTTCTGTGGCATCGTCTACACGATTCTTAAGATTCGGTACTCTTCGGGATTTATTGATGAGTGAATCAACATCACCTGATTCAACGAGTTCCTGATAACGGTAAAAGGTATCTCTAGAGACACCCATGACTTTACAAGCTCTGGATACATTCTGAAGTTCTTCAGCTAAATTGAGTAAGCCTACTTTGTGTTTGATGATTTGATTGTTAGTATGCAACATAAGAAAGTTACCTTTGTTTGATTAAGATTCGACACCTTTATCAAAACGGGTAACTTTCTCTTTTTCAAGATCAATGTCTGATCAGATCGGAACTAATACAGATTAACATAAAGGTGCTGTTCGTTTCTTTGTAATTCTTCATTGGATGGAGAGGTGTGAAATTAATTGCTGTACTTCTATTTACTATTACGAACAGCCTTAGAGAGGGCAAGGTATTCTGTGTAGTTAAGTGTAGGGGCTAAAAAACCAGTTTTAAATTCTACATGCCATGCTTTGTATTTGTAACCTATAGGCTTCCATGGTGATGAGGTATTAGACCAATATTCACCATCTCCCAAACTAACCAACCAAAAGTGGGTTAGTGTGATTAACAGGTATTCACAATCTAAGTATCAGATGTATATCTTATATTCATAGCTACACTAAAAGTGTAGTTACAAGGGGTTGCATGATCGTCAGATCCTTAGTAATTTCAGTTGTGGTGATTTCCACCATACCTGGTTCTCAGAATCTGAGTACCACCTTTAATTTAATCAAATTGAATTGGCAGTCTTAATCTGGCAACAACTGCCTTGCCATTTACTTTCGGAATATCAAACTGCCAACGTTTAACCGCTGTAAGCGCCAACCAACTAAATTCATCATTATTCCCAGATACAATTTTAGGTAAAATCACCATACCATCCTGATCTAAATAAAATTCTAACATTACTTTTGATTTTTGTGATTTATCAGAACCTATAGGCATTTCAGGGTGTGGTGCATATAATGGTTTAGGTACCGAATCTAAATCTTTCAACTCATAGATTTTTGTTTTTCCACGCTCTAAATTAGCCAATATTTGAGTTGTTGAGTGGCTATTTGATGTATCTCTATTAAACTGATTAAAATTCTGTTCTTTTGTGATCACTGACCAACTATGTTTACCATCTTTTTTTGCAGGATAAAATTTCCATGACTGTAAAGAAGCCTTCGCAGCTAAGCCAAATGATGGCTCACTGGCTGAAAGCACATTGGCTTGACGCACATTTCCATCAGGATCTATAACTACATACACCTTAGCTTTACCAGTAGTTTTCGATTTAAGTAGCTCATAGGGATAAACTAAAGGGGCTGCTATACGAATCTGCGGTGCGACATCATACTGTAAATCTGCTGGAAGGTTTTTTGATGCAGCAGGGATTCTAAAAGGATCAACACCATTACTTAAACCAGCTGACACAGAAAATTCAATGGGTATTTTCACAAAGCCGCTTTGTGGCTTACCATTAATTTTTTCCGGTTCAAACAGTGCCCCCATGACAGCTTGAACAGCGGCACGTTCTAAATCGGGGTGTGGTGAATCCAGTACCTCAACTTCGCTAACTCTGCCTGTTTCAGTAATTAATACTTTAAGCAGCACTTTACCCCTATTACCGAAATCGCTAAGATTTTTAGGGTAGGTGATTTTTGGTCTTTTTATGTACTTTATAGGGGTATTATTAGTGGATAAGGTTTGCATTACCCCAACATCTGGCAATGACTCTGTACTAGTAGTATTTGGTATTACTTCAGCCCAACCTTCTATCGTCAACAGCAATAGTCCCAATAAATAAATTCTTTTTATTACCATCTTGATATCATCCATTTTTGTTTGAAGTTAAACTTAAAATTATTAATGCATTTAATCTCATTGGATCAATAAAATTCACAGGATTATTCCCCAAATAGAAGTTTTATACATTTTCAAATTAATTTCATTTTACTACATCCATGGTCAATTTGATAAAAACAACGGGTCAGTTGCATAAAAATATCTAAGTAGCAAGCTCAACACTTGCTACTAGATCATTTAAGTTTCTAAAGAGTGATTCAGGCAGTACAATGATCAACGATTATTGTTTAAATATGGTTACTTTTAAATTCCATCAAATAAAACATTTAATCAAATCTAAAATAAAATGCAACAAAAACGCAACTTTTTGTTATAAGTATTTGATATTTATATTTAATAAAGGAGGTTGATGCGCCTTTTTTTGATATATTAGCCTTCATAAAATAAGCAATTTTATATATCGTTAAAATCCTAATACAGAAATATACGATACGCAAAAGCATATGGAATTATAAAGAAACAGTTGATGTTTTAAGAATGATAATTAAGTAACTACTATGTACAATAAGTGGAGTGCTTTGAATGATGTGAAGAATAAGGCTTTTAAATAAGGATTTTAAATAGGGCTTTATTTCTAGGAATAATTTTGGAATAAAAAACCACCAAAAAACAGACAGTATTAGTCAATACTTTAATGTAATAAAAAATAGTAGTTCACCACTGCTTTTGTTTTAAAATAAAGTCGCTATTGATGTTTTGCTATCTATTACATTGAATAACCCTAAATGGCTTTCTTTAAATGATTTTTTCTAAATCACTTTGTCTATATAATCAAAGCTAATTAAAGATGGGATAAAACAAATGAAGAAAATAATCTGTATTCTGATTCTTAGTTGTAGCGCACTTTCAAGCTTCAGTCATGCCTGTGATCCGACTTCATTAGACTGGGAGAAATTTTATAAAATCTATGATTCAAATAAAAATGGTACTTTTGAACTTAATGAATTTTTAAAGGTTAAAGATTTTGAACCATATCCTTGGCCAGATGATAGACGGTTTCAAGGCAAAGATAAAAACATTAAATTATTTAAATATTTAGATGAAAATCAAGATGGAAAACTTGTAGAAGATGAATTTGTCAAAATTTACGGTTTATTACCTAATCCTTGTGCTAATTGGCCTGATAAAGCTTGGTGGAAATTTTGGTAAGTGATTCAAAATATATATCCTAAGGTGCGTCAGAATAAGACGTTTTGTTTTTCTTCATCACGCATTTCAAAGAAATATTCATGAGCGTTTTCTTTATCAACATTCAACCAATCTTTGCGGTATTCTTCTGGTATGACTATGATTGAGCGCTTTTCATCGTCAGGCGCGTGAAATTGCTTCATGAAAGGGTGGTTGTCAGAATTGATCGTAAGCATTGAGAATGATCTGACTTTTGAATCTTTAATTACAGCATCATCGTAGATTGCAGTAACAGTAAACTGATCAACTTCGACATCAAGTTAGGCGAGGGCATCTCTGGTGGGAATTTCATAGTTTGAACACATTTGCGTTCATTCTTAATTTTCATTTTATCTTCTCTACATTTGTTATTATTTTAATCGAATCCATATAAGTATGAACGTATGCATATTGAAAGCAAACCTTGTCTCCATTTTTAATTATTTCGTTATTTTTAATTTTATTATGAAGATCAAATTGTGGAAAAATATTAAATGCCTCAACTTTATTTTCATCATTTTTAAAAGCAAAGTAGTCTTCCTTAAATCGAGCATTTATGGTTTTTACACCTAAAAAAGTACCGCATATATTTATTTTACTCTCTGAATTTATCGTGGAATTGATTCTAGATCTTATAGAAAAACTGTCATATAACCAAAAAACAAGTATTCCAATAACAAGCAAAACAATAAATTTCATTTTAAATTTACCAACTATCAACGATATCAGACCAGTCTTGAATCATTTTTCTTCTCTCATCTAAATTTTGAGCATGGTTATATGTACAGCGGACAATGTTTTTATCAATATGGGCGAGTTGCATTTCAATCCATTCTGAACTGTAATTTTTTTCATGCAAAATCGTGGATGCTGTGGCGCGGAAGTCATGAGTAGTGCAATTTAGGCCCATTGTTTTTAATGCCTGGTCAATTGTGCTTTTGTTCATTACTTTAGACTTATTAAAAACCGAACAAAACACATATTCATCATTAGATTGGATTTTTTGGTTTTTAAGGATTTCAACCATTTGCTTACTCAATGGAACCAAGTGTTGACGGTTCATTTTATTATTTCGCTCACCGACAAGAAGTTGATCTCTAGATGCAGGTGGGATAACTATTAAATCTTTTTCAAAATCTACCCAATCCAATGCTAGGTCTAGTTAGATTGGCAACAAACTATCAATTTAGAAGTTGCATCATTGGGGCTTGAAAGTCAGGGTATATTGTGGCATATTTCTGTTATAGTGCGCGAAGTTATAGTAATTCACTAGATATTAAGCTCACTTTTTAGTGAGCTTTTTTGTTGGTCAAATCTTTTATGATTAACGAATATTTAGTCAATTTATTAGATGAATATTCACAAACTTTAAACTCAATTACTAACAATATTTATATTTTTTAATTTATTGAATCACATAAGAATAGATAGAGATGATTACAGATATATTTAGTAAAACTCTTGGCGGGTTAAGAAAAGATTATTTCATTAGAAATCTTATAATTGGTATTGTTGCTGCTGTACTAGCTTGGTTGATGATAGATACATTAGAGGCTAGAGCAACCACACCAAAACCATTCTGGAATTTAGTTATTATAAAAGGATTTTTTATATTTAATGGGCTGTTATACCCCTATGCAAAATATTTATATGATTATGTATGGGAGGTTATTACTGGAGATGCAGTTTACGTTTATTCTATTAATATCATTACAATATGGTTCAAGCTAATTGCAAGATTAATGTGCTTCTTTTTTGCATGGATATTAGCTCCAGTTGGACTACTTATTTTATATTTTAAGAATAGTTAATTTTTTAATTAAGCCACTTTTGAGAGTTTTTTAATACTTAAAGATTTTTAGTTTAGTTAATTAGCGAATACCCGAATCCTAGCAATCAGGCAGAATGCAACCCCTGAAATAAATCCGCAAAGTAGGGAGAAGATGATCCCGTAAAGGTCAGGCATTCGTTCGGGTCCACCATTCAACAGATAAATGTAGGCATAGAATGTAACTGGTGCAAGTAGAGTGCACCAAAGGCACAATCGTGCAGAAGATAAAGCGTTTATATTGCGAAGGAAGATAGCCATCGGTAAAACCAGTGTAAAGGTGATAGTGTATGTAAAGGGAAGCCCAAGCATAAGACAGAGAAAAAACATTGCAAAGGCGCCACCAAGATCTCCTTGGAAAAGCATAACTGTACCGTATGCCATTCCAATGACTAAAGGAACAACCAAAGGGGAGATAGACACCCCCTGTTTCAGGCTTCCTTCATGCTGAAGTTTAGAATTTTTATAATGCATATTCATCAATCGAATGCTTGTAAGATTAGCTTGTCAATTGTGTCACTTTAGCATTGCAAAAGGTTTTACAGAAGACTTTCAATTAGATCAATAAATTATTGAGATTTAGTAGCCGCCTCACAGTTGAGGCTTTTTTAATACTTAGAGGAAAGCTATGACAGACACAGTACAGGCTAGAAAAGACTTAGAGCTTTGCAGTGTTAAGTGATTGATTAAACCTAGGCAAGTCTTGATTTAATATCAAAGTTTGCTTTATAAACAGATTTACATATTTTGAGTTAGGGAGGCTATTGATTGTATGAAATATATATTTTTCTTAGCAATAATAGTGTCACTACTTATAATTATCTACAAACCTAGTATCCCTTCAGAGAGTAAAGAGAGTAAAGAGAGTAAAGAGAGTAAAGAGAGTAAAGAATTTCATAGATTAGGGTCAGTACTAACGGAATGTCAGGGCATAGACCCACCCAAAGAGGTGGATAAGAAAAAGTATTACGATTATTGTAAATGCGTTAAGAATCCTGTTGATGCACGTAACAAGGAAGAAAAAGAGAAGAGTTGTATTGAAGATTTAAGAAACCCGAATTAATCGGGATTTTCGTTTTATATTCAGAATTTTTATATAAAAATTACAAGTATAGAGTAAAAAGCATGCCCATTACACGACAATAAAGCTAACGGATATGAGGGGGGCGTTCGATCCGAATTTTTCGTCAGGATTAAATCAAATTATATTAATTTGGGCTTGAACAATAATTTTACTCATTTTATTTAATCTAAACTTCCTTTGGAAGGGTTTTTAATTAATTGATTTAAATAAAGATTATGAAAAGTTTTAGCGAATGTAGAATGTTAAATCTAGCCATACTTATTTGATTGCATAATTTTAAGAATTAATCACCACCTTCGGGTGGTTTTTTATGTCTATAAAAGAGTTGAGAATATCAAATGGCTTTAGGTTCTAATGATTTTCACTTAAAACTTTTAGACTAATATAACTGGCTTGTAATAGGGAATGAATGGTGCAATTTACCGACTATGGCAGCCTTAGGTGTTGGCTTAAGTATTTAAGGATTAGGTAAGCAGTACACTTATATACAAACCGTTCAGCGCAAATAAACATAGCCACAAAATTTTAACTAAGCAATGGCAGGCATCCACCAAGTTGCACTAGCAACCAATTCTAATTTAACCACAGCTGTTTATTTATGCACATGCCTTAATGCAGTTGGCAAAGAAATGGAGGGATAACGCAAGAACAGGCGTTAGATCTTACAAAAACAGTAGCTCAAGCGATTTAAATTGGTGACGGATCAGCCAAAACAGTAGATGGTGCGGTTATCCAATTTATTCAGGCAATGCAAGGTGATGTACTTCTTGGTGAAGAATTCAATAGCATCATGGCGGGGAGTTACAATCTAGCTGAAGCTTTAGCTAGAGGAATAAGTGTAACTTTGGAAATACTATAGAAACTTCGCCATATTGAGACGATTCAGTTTTAAAAATTACTAAGCATTATTTAATAAGTGATCATCTTGAAAACCATTTAAGCTTCTTTTATGTAGGAATAATTTGTCTGTTCATTCAAAGTAATATTCGTATTTTTTAAGTGTTTATATATGGTGGATTACTTTTAATTTAAAAGTTGAGTAAAGTTTGAATTAATATTTATATTTTGAATAAAATGGTTAATTATTTTTTAATAGGGTTGTTGAATAATCGCTTGACACTATTTTTAAATTGAGTTTATATGTTTTATTCGAATGCTTAATGATTTTATTAAGTGTTTTATAAGAAAATTGATGTAATTTTATTATGAATAGTATTTTTAAATAAATACTTTTTTGAATATAAGTATAGGAATGTCATTATGAAGTTATTTAGTAAATCTATTTTAGTCGCTTTTTTAGGAATCGGATTAGTTGCTTGTGGTGGGGGGAGTGATAATAACTCGAACTCAAACAATGATTCTAACACAAATTCGAACAATGGTTCTAATACCAACAATAATTCTACAGGGTCGATTGTTGAGAAGCTTGATACATCAAAAGCATATAGAATTATTTATTCTTTTCCTGAATCAAGTGGCTCATCCAATATTACTGCGGTTAAACAAAATGATATTGGTATTATTACTGAGTTTGGTGCATATAAATTATCTGGAACTATTGTTGGTAAAGAAATTTCAGGTAATAAAAATTATGCCATAGCTCGAATAGCTGGAGGTAATATAGATTATGCGGCGGATGGGAAAACTCAAACGACAGATGTTTCTAAATATGCGAATGGATCATATTATTATTTTGTATCTTCACCACTAACGCAAAAACTTGAATCTTCCTCAATTAAAAGAGTGAATTGTACAGATATAAATGCGACCCAAGCAAAAATAACAAATGATAAAAGTAATAACTACTTTGTTTCTCCGACTATACATAATGGAAGTGTTACATTAAACCCAGATGGAGCAATAGGTATTTCATTTACAGCTAAAATAGGAAGTGATGAAACTTCATATAACTCATCAATGAATTGGGTTGAAAATTTTAACGCTTATAACTCCTTTAACTTATTAGGAATAGAAAATCAACAAGGTCAATCAAGTAATATAGGTACATTTAATATTTCTAATAACGGTAAAAATAGCGTTGTAGCAGGCTCTATTTATAAAATTAAACTTAAAGATGGTTCAATCTATGAAGGAGCTATGTCGATGATATGTAATTACTAACGAATAGTTCTTAGCTCATTTATGAAAAGGCAAAGAGAAATAACGCTTTGCCTTCTTATTTAGGGTAATGTTCTTATTTATAATCTTGATTTTTATGTAATTTTAAAGATTTGGTGATAAATGGTGGTTGAGTTGATCTCTCTTGTGTTCTCGTTGCAAATAATTTTTACAAAATCTCTATCTAGCACTATCTCAAATAAAGCTAAAAATTTTTTAACTTTCTGGTAAGCCTTCCAATTTTTAATTCTTGCATAACATCATTAAATAGGTTCCTCTGATTAAAGCACTATTAAGAATTATCCTTTTCTCTTATCTATCGTTGATAAAATAAATTTCTTCTGTTGAAAATGCTTACACTACCTCTTACTTGCGTGCTTTAGG
This sequence comes from Acinetobacter sp. BIGb0196, assembly GCF_011759595.1. Lineage (NCBI taxonomy): Bacteria > Pseudomonadati > Pseudomonadota > Gammaproteobacteria > Moraxellales > Moraxellaceae > Acinetobacter > Acinetobacter sp. BIGb0196. The sequence goes on from NZ_JAAOZA010000001.1 coordinate 1,473,923, forward strand.
CAAACCTACAGCAGGGTACAAGGTAAGGGTAGATATCAAAACTCATCAATGTTTTTATTAAAACGAAAATGCCAAAACGATTGCCCACTTGGTTTGTCACCTTTAAAACAAAGCTCATCGCTATTTATCATCAATGTGGTAAAACGTTCATTCTCATTCAGTTCACTTAACACAACAATTTTGAACCCATGTTAACGAAATTGTTGCTGTTGAAGCTCTGGTTTATTCTTTAGACATTTTAGAGCACTGGATATTACTTATTTAATAAGCAGGGTAAGCCAATACACGCTAAAAACATCTATTGGATGCATGAGAATATAAGATTAATTGATCAAGTTAAAATAGATTTATTCATGTTATCGATATTAATATACAAATGTTATTAATATTTTTAAATAAAACATTTAGTTTTATTAAATTTGATTGGCATTATTTCTATGCTGAAATATCACTGATCTAACCTTGTTTTAAATTAATTTATTGAAATTTAAAGATATATATTACTTTTAATGTTTGGTTTTAGTTTTGTTTGATATTTTTTTTAATAACTATTCTTGTATTTTATACGCTTAATAGTATATTAAATTTGTACAATTTTTTTACAGCAAATATAGTGTTTTGTATTTTATTTTTCTATAAAAATGATAAACTGTTCACATTCTATGCGAGGCCATGGGGGCTAAATGAAAGAAGAAATAAAAATCGCTATATTCGGTTTGAGTTTAAATGTGCTCGATGCAATTAAGCAGAAAATACGATCTATGTATGATGACTCACTTCAAGTAAGTTGGGCGAATATTGCTGACCCTCATTTAGATATTCTTCTTGTAAATGATATGTTTTTTAGTTCGCCTACAATTCAAAATTTGGTTGGTGTAAAAAAAGTCCCTTATTTGCGTCTGGTCAATAAGAATGAAAAATCAGGGCAAATAGAAGGAGATAAATTATATTTACCTTTTTCTCCCTCAGATGAAATTCGAAAATGGTTTAAAGATCGCTATTTACATGTACCTGTCAGTGATAAAACCGTCAATATTGTCAATCAGATTTCTAAAAAAGCCGATTTAACCAAGGTGGTTCCTGAGCTTTTTAATGAACGAAATGGCAACGTTCAAGTATTCGACTCAAAAGGCAACATCGCATTAGTTAATATTCGCACACAGCAAGTTTGGATAGACCCGTTACGAAAAGTGCAGGGAACGGATGTTTCTTTAAATTTTACTTATGCAACTATGCAAATGGCACAGTCTGTCAGCACTTTTCAAGGTATAGAACTTAGATCTTGGGTGTGGAATTTATTGTGGTATTCAGATGATGTCAATATTCCAATCAGTTCTAACGATTGCTATAAACTGCTAGATTGGCCGCAACCGAATCATCAAAATGAACGGCAAATGGTTTTTAAAATTGCAGCGTGTTTTGAATTGGGAGCAAGTGTTTCCCAAGTGGCTCAGAAAACAGGTTATAGCAAAGAACAAGTCGCTAAATTTGTTTCAATTGGCATGTTGACCAATTCACTGAAAAAAATAGCGATTGAAGATGCAAAATTGCTCACTGAGGAAAAACAATCTTCAGGCATTTTACGTGGGTTTTTTGGTAAGTTAAGGAAAAAATTAGGGCTTTAAGTTTGTGAAAAACATGCGAATCAAATAAGGCTTGTAAAAATTAACCCTTAAATCAAGTTTGTTTAAACTGACACGATAAATAAATGCATAGTCAGTTTATATGATGCAGTGATAAGTTTAAAAATAGGTGATGATGTGATCTTACAAAAGTATAAAATTGTTTTTGGCGGTAAAATGGGCGCTGGTAAAACAGAAGCAATCAAATCATTATCTGAAATTTCAGTCTTATCTACAGAAGCACAAAATACAGATGAGCAAGCACACAGTAAAGCTTTGACCACTGTCGGGATTGACTATGGTGAAATTAAATTAGATGAAGGCGTTATTGTTGGATTATATGGAACACCAGGGCAGGATCGCTTTGATTTTGTTTGGTCAGTGATATGTAAAGGTGCAATCGGAGCGGTCGTATTGATTGACCATACGCAAAAAGATGCACTTGAAGATTTAAAATTTTACTTTCAAAGTTTTAAAGAACATCTCAATAATATTGTGGTTGGTGTGACCCATATAGATGAAAATCCGCAGCATCTATTAAAACCTTATAAAGATTGGATGCAATTAAATCAATTGACCATGCCAATTTTTGCGGTGGATGCCAGAAAAAAAGATGATGTATTGGTCATGGTTGAAGCACTTATTGCAAGAGCAGAAGTTGAATTTGGCTAATTGTCGATATAGTAGATCATAAATTATAAAATCCCGTTGTTGTAACGAGGGTTGTACAGAACAATGTTAAAGGCGTATACAGACTGAATACGCCTTATTTTAATGCTTTTGAAATAAAAAATTGCCATCATCTTAAAAAATAGCCGATAAAAAGTGTTGTTCGCGTAATATAAGCACCAAGATAAAACATTTTATTCAGTTTGCACAAAAATAGTGCGTTAAAATTGTGCGTAATAATTTTAAAATGAGAAGTGTGTTTGAATATGGTGCAATTCTATTTGCACTCAGTATAATAGATGGAATTTAATCGTTGCTAAGCTTATTTTCTGATAAGAAATTCAATATTTTAGCAATTATTTTAAAAGTTGGTATGCTACTTGCTATATAAATACCAACTACTAACACGCACTTCACAAGTGCAACAAAAATTCATTGGAGCAAAATGAGCATGGCGAACAAGGTCCTTCAACTCATACAAGAAAGTGGCGCAAAATGGGTCGATTTTCGCTTTACTGATACTAAGGGTAAAGAGCAGCACGTAAGCTACCCATCAGACACTATCGATGAAGATACTTTTGAAGATGGTAAAATGTTTGATGGTTCTTCAATTGCTGGTTGGAAAGGCATTGAAGCATCTGACATGATTTTACGTCCAGATCCTGAAACTGCTTTCCTTGACCCGTTCTTTGCTGAAGCAACCATCGTCGTTACTTGTGATGTTATTGAACCATCTACTGGTCAAGGTTATGACCGTGATCCACGTTCGATTGCTCGTCGTGCGGAAGAATACCTAAAATCAACAGGTATTGGTGATACTGCATTCTTTGGTCCAGAACCAGAATTCTTCGTTTTTGATGAAGTTAAATGGGACATCGATATGTCTGGCGCTCGCCATACATTAATCGCTGAAGAAGCTGCTTGGTCTACAGGTAAAGACTACGAAGCAGGTAACTCTGGTCACCGTCCTCGTGTTAAAGGTGGTTATTTCCCAGTTCCTCCAGTAGATTCTTCACAAGATATGCGTGCTGAAATGTGTGCACGTATCGAAGACATCATGGGCCCTGGTCGTGTAGAAGTGCACCATCATGAAGTTGCATCTTGCCAATTAGAAATTGGTGTAAGCTTCAATACGATGGTTCGTAAAGCTGACGAAGTTCAACAGTTCAAATATGCTGTATGGAACGTTGCGCATCAATATGCGAAAACAGCGACGTTTATGCCTAAGCCTATGGTTGGTGATAACGGTTCAGGTATGCATGTTCACATGTCTATCTCTAAAGATGGCAAGAACTTGTTTGCTGGTGATGAATACGCTGGTCTTTCAGAAATGGCGCTTTACTTCATCGGTGGTATCATCAAGCATGCGCGTGCATTGAATGCGATCACAAACCCTTCTACTAACTCGTATAAGCGTTTGGTTCCTCATTTCGAAGCGCCAATTATGCTTGCTTATTCTGCACGTAACCGTTCTGCTTCTATTCGTATCCCATACGTTTCTAGCCCTAAAGGTAAACGTATTGAAGCGCGTTTCCCTGATCCAATGATGAACCCATACTTAGGTTTTGCGGCATTATTGATGGCTGGTCTTGATGGTATTCAAAACAAGATCCACCCAGGTGAAGCAGCTGATAAAAACTTATATGATCTTCCTCCTGAAGAAGAAGCTAAAATCCCAACAGTTGCGCATAGCCTAGATATGGCACTTGAAGCACTTGAAGCGGATCATGAGTTCCTTCTTAAAGGTGGTGTATTCACAAAAGAAATGTTGGATGCATACATCGAGCTTAAAACTGAAGATGTACGTCGTTTAAATACGACGACTCACCCAGTTGAATTTGATATGTACTATAGCTTGTAATTCGTTTTCGAATTTAAGTGATGAAAAACCTGCCTTGTGCAGGTTTTTTTATGCATGAAAATTAGAAATTCAGCATTTTAATTTTAAAATTATGAGAGGGGAGAATTGTCGGTAATGGTGTGTTTAGATTTTGAAGATCCTAAGTTTAATGGTAAAAAGCCAGTTAGATAACTGGCAATGAATAAAGTTTAAAAATATGCTTAATGTGAACCCGTGATATTCTGTTGATATTTCACCATATATTGTTCACGAATTTCATTGCGCTCATCAGATGTTGATGCTTTTTGCATTTTTTTACGCATTTCGTTGCGTTCAGCGGTGCTCATTTGCTGCCAGACTTCACGCATTTTTTGCTTTTCTTGTTCAGGAAGCTGAGTAAACCAATCCATGCGTTGTTGCAGTGCTGCACTTTGATCAGTCGGAATTTCTTTTAAATTTTGATAGCGTTTAATTAGTGCTTTTTGTTCGTCCTCAGAAAGGGCATCCCATGTTTCATTGACTTGACTGTTCGCATCTTTAGAAAAAATCCAAAAACGTTCAAATCCAGCAAAACTTGTTTGTAGAAAACCAATAGCACAAAATGCCAAAGCTAATTTTCTAGCTGCCATGAGAATTTTTATCCTCACCAAATACAGACAACATATCTAAATCTTCCATCATTTGAGGTGAAAGTTTAGGGCTAATCACCACTTGTTGTGGAGTTTGCGATTCTGGTGATACATCAAAAACATTTGGAATCACAACAAAACCAGTAATTGCCGCTGCAAGCGCAAAACCAGTCATTTTCCAGTGACCAAAACGTGAGGTTTGTTTATCTTGGATATGATCAAGCACATTGTTCATCACCACTGCTTTATTGCGGTGATGACGTGCAGCTTCATCCAGTTTTGCCGTCACTTGTTTGGTGAAATCATCATTATTCATGTGATGAACCTCCATACGGATTTAAATGTGAGAGCGAAGTTCTTAGTCCTTGAATAGCTCTGTGATAATGGGTTTTTACACTACCTTCTGTACAGTTCATAATAGATGCAGTGGTTTGAGTATCAAATCCTTCCCAAGCGCGTAACATAAATGCTTGTTGCTGGCGTACAGGGAGGCGGCTAATGGCTTCTTGAATTTCCTCAACGGTGACATCTTGATCTAGAAATTGAAGTGGATTAGGTGTGGATTCATCCACAATTTCCATGGCCTCTTCATCATCAGAATCTAAATCAATTTTTCGAAATAACGAAAATGGAGAAGCGCGTCGTGCTTCTTTGCGTCGCCAATCTTGTAATTTGTTATTTAAAATTGTATAGAACAGCGGATACCATTCTTCAGTGGATTTATCAGCATAAGATTTATGTAAGGAAATAAATGCTTCCTGTACCAAATCCATCGCAATCCCATTGTGACCTTGGGTTGCATTTTCCATCATCACTAGGGCACGACCCGTCACGTCCTGCATGAAAAAACGCAGGCGCTGCTCGCTCGTACTCGTTTGAGCACTTGCTGTTTCAGACTGTGACTTCTTTGGTGCTAAGTCCATAGAGATGGAAAATCCCGTCATGGGTACCCACCATTATTTTAAATTCATATCTCTATAACGTTAAAAAAATGGTTTGGGTTGACATGTAAATCAATTATTTTTTTCAGTTTAAATGATTTTTTCCAATAACGGGCAATATTTAAAATAAATTAACCTTATAGTCGTTGTCTAACCATTTCAAAGAAACAAATCGAGCCTGCAACTGCAACATTGAGGGATTCTTGACCACCAGGTTGCGGAATAGATACCGCTTCTGCGCGTTTAAGGGCAAAATCTGAAACGCCTTGACCTTCGTTACCTAGAATCCAAACACATTGTTTGCGCAGGTTTTTAGTGTAAAGGCTTTCTGCCTGATGCGAACTGGTGACATACACAGGAATTTTAAATTGCTTGAGTAGGTCTTCAAGGATCACGTTTTCATATGTGTGTAATGAAAAATGCGCCCCCATACCGGCACGTAATACTCGTGGTGACCATAATGATGCAGAACCTTTGGTACAGACAATTTGTTCAATACCCGCGGCGGCGGCTGATCTGAGTAATGTGCCAACATTGCCCGGATCTTGGACATTTTCAAGAATTAGCGTGTCTTCAGTAAAATTCAGTGCCTGAGTTGAACTTGGTAAATCCACAATGGCTAGACATGCAAGGCTGGTCCCAAGGGTACTTAAATCTTTGTATAAAGATTCACCCACCACAAACACGATACCTTGATATTGGTCAAGGATACTGCCTAAATCTTCATGATCTAAGGCATGTTCAGTGGTGAAAATTGAATTGATTTTTCGACCTTTTTCTAACCATGCAAGCGTAAGATGGGTTCCCTCAAGTACAGTTTGTCCCTGTTTTTTACGGTAAGTGTTTTGTTCAATTAAACCTCTGAGGTGTTTAATTTTGGGATTGTCTTTTGATTCAAGGAAAATTGTAGGCATGGGAGAGTACGTCCAAAAAATTAAGTAGGGTCTGTGATCATTCTATAAAGAAATTGCAACAGACCCTAGCTGGCGTTACTCCCTAAATAGAGAGTAAGAAAAGAGAGAAGAATTAGTTGTGGTAGCTGGTAACAAGCTCAACTTCATTCTTAGAACCAATGATAACAGGAACACGTTGATGTAACTCAGTCGGTTGAATCTCTAGAATACGTGTACGACCTGTAGTCGATGCGCCGCCAGCTTGTTCCATTAACATACTCATTGGGTTGGCTTCATACATTAAACGTAGACGACCTGCTTTTTTAGGATCTTTAGTATCGTATGGATATAAGAAAATACCGCTACGACATAAAATACGATGAATATCACCCACCATACACGCCACCCAACGCATATTGAAATCTTTTTCACGTATAGATGTTTTACCCGCTTGTAGTTCATCGATATAACGTTTTACAGGCGCTTCCCAATGACGTTGGTTTGATGAGTTAATCGCAAACTCTTTGGTATCCGCAGCAACTTGAATATTTTCAGAAGTGAGCAAGAATTGCTTTTCTTCAGGGTCGTAAGTGAAAAATACAACACCCGCGCCAACGGTCAAAGCCATCATTGTCGATGGGCCATAAAGCACATAACCTGCTGAAACTTGTTGAATACCTGCTTGCATGAAGTCTTCAGCTTGCGTTACGGCATTTTGAGCAGGAAGGATAGAAAAAATTGTTCCTACACACATATTAATGTCAATATTGCTTGAACCATCTAATGGATCAAATAAAACCAAATATTTGCCATTTTCTTGAGCTGGGGTAAATTCATCTAATTCTTCAGATGCGAGTCCACCTACATTTGGATTGGCTTTTAAAGCATCAATCAAATAGTCATTTGAAATCACATCAAGTTTTTTTTGCTCTTCACCTTGTACATTTTCATGTTGTGCACTTCCCAAGACACCAGCTAAAGCACCTTTCTGTAAAGCCTGATCAATGGTTTTGCAGGTATTTGCAATTGTTTCAATTACATTGGCAAGTTCAGATGTTAAGTTCCCTTGTTGTTGTTCTAAATATTGGGATAGGGTGCGATATGACATATCAGAGGTGCTCCAAAAGCGATAAATTTTTACAAACCAAATAATGGAGGCTATTTTAGATGAGTTCAGCACAAAATAGAAATTATCCTGTGTTATTTGTCGTGAAATTACCCTTGAAAGTATTTTAGAAAGTGTTATGTTGAATATACGTACAATAGCGTAAAGGAGCACTGACATGACAACGACAAAGTTTGAAGCGACTCCGACTCCAAATGAAAGCATTGATTTAAAAGATATTAGTGCTGAAAAAGTGAAAGAAGCATGGAAGAATTACGAAGCTAAGCCTGAATTCAAAGAATTCAATAAGCATGACATGATTGAATCTATGCAAAGCCCCAAGCCAGATGAGTCAAAGGCTTAATCAATAAAAAGCGTTCATTACTATATGAGCGCTTTTTTCTATTCATATATTTTATATTAACCCCGAACAATAACGCTTCATGATAGAAATTGATCACAAAACAGACATTATCATTCCGTTTAATAAAATTGGTGAAGCGGAGTGGGATGTTAAAACTCGCCTAATTTTAGAATCTCTAGCTGATTTCAATGATGATGAGATTGCACCTGCAATTGATGATGAGCAAATTTTAAAACTTGAACAGCGTTTAAATTGTCACTTACCTGAATCTTTAAAGATCTTCTATCAACACTTTGGGATTGCTGATATTGGTGAACAATTACAGCAGTTTGATGATATTGGCTACTTAAAAGATATTTGGGCAAATGCACCGCAATATGCGCCTGAATTTAGTCAGACCGATTTAGCAGTTTTACCTCATCTGATTACATTTAGTGATTATCTTGGTAATGGCAATATGTTTTGCTTTCATGATATCAGCAAAGAAATCTATTACTTTGATCATGACGACACGCCTTATTTAAGTAAAATATTGGACTGTGTGGATGACTATATTAAAGGTTGTCTGATTTTAGTGCAGTCTGAGTTTTTTGCTGAAGCACATCCAGATGAAGTGGATGAATGGGTAGAGGAAAGGTTTATTGCGTTATTTAATGAGCAAATACTCAAGAAATGGCGTTATTAATATAAATTACCATTGAACATTCTAAGCAGTTTCTTATTTTACTTTACTAAATCAAGACTTTATCTTGAAATGGAAAAGCGCTGAATGAGAAGAATTTCTGGTAAAAATGCCCAATTGAATTGGGCATTTTTTATGGTCTATTTTAATAATGCAACTTTGGCATTATTTTAAAAGAGGAGGAACGGCTTCGTAGTTGATTTCAACACGGCGGTTTTCTTTCCAAGCAGCTTCATCATGACCAGCATTGATTGGCATTTCTTTACCGTAGCTTACCGCTTCTAATTGGTTTGCTTTAACACCATTGGTGATCAGGTAGCTTTCAACGGCTTTAGCACGACGCTCACCTAAAGCCATGTTGTACTCACGCGTACCACGTTCATCTGTATGACCTGTTAATGCCACTTTAGAGTTGGCATTGGCAATCAAGAACTGCGCATGTGCTTGTAGTGTTTGGTAGTCATCATTGGAAAGATCACTACTGTCATAATCAAAATGTACCACACGTTTTGCTAAAAATGCTTTATTGGCTTCAGTCACGCCTTTAGATGAAGCACCATTTAAGTTTTGTGCATTTAAAGCAGCATCTTCACTTAAACCACTGGTATTTACTGTCGTCGCACTATTTGGATTGGTTCCTGATTCTACAGTGGCAGCAGGTTTACGGCTTGCACAACCTGTCATCACCAAGCTTGCTGCTAATAAGGGTAAAGCTAGATATTGAATTGACTTCATGTTGATCTCCGGTATTTCAATTTTAAATAAGTGATTTACATCTTGATTAAATTATTTAGGGGCCCAAGCCGGTTCACGTACTTCACCTTGTTCACTTGGTAAGTTCATGCGGAAGCGACCATCTGTAGACATGATTGCCAATAAGCCACGATTACCCTCACGTGTTGCATAAACTACCATTTGCCCATTTGGAGAAAAGCTTGGTGATTCATCTAAACTTGTTGGTGTCAAAATATTGGTGATACCTGTAGAAATTTCCTGAATGGCAACTTTGTAGTTACTACCAGAAGGGCGGTGTACCAATGCCACATATTTACCATCGGCACTTAATGTACCGCGTGCATTAAATGCACCACGGAAAGTTAAACGTTTGGTCGAGCCGTCATCAAAACTATAACGGTAAATTTGTGCTGATCCACCACGGTCAGATGTGAAAATAAACGATTTTCCATCTGGAGCATAACGTGCTTCTGTGTCAATTGCGCTATCGTTGGTCATGCGCTTCACTTGACGTGAATCTAAATCCATTTGATAAACTTCAGGATTTCCATGCATTGACGCAGTAAACAGCATTGATTTCCCATCAGGAGAGAAACTTGGTGCACCGTTTAAACCGCGAAATGCAGCGAGTTTTTCACGTGCACCTGTGGCTAAATCTTGGATATAAATAGCAGGGCGCTTGGTTTCAAATGAAACATATGCAATTTTTTTCGCATCTGGCGTCCAAGCAGGTGAGAGAATAGGATCTCTTGAACTTAATACCGTTTTAGGTTGCTCACCATCGGTATCTGCAATTTGTAAGGTATAACGAGTCTCTGGTGTTGCAGGGTTACGTAACACATAAGCAATACGTCCTGTGAAGTCGCCTTGAATCCCTGTAAGCGCTTGATAAATTGCGTCACTGATCATATGTGCTGCAGAACGTACACGTGATGCTGGAATCGAGAGCAATTCATTTAATAGGAATTTCTGCTTTTCAACATCATAGAGTTGGTAATGTACTGCCAGTGAACCATCTGCATTGGTTTTAGAGTCACCTAAAACCACATAAGGAACCCCAGCTGCTTTCCATGCTTCTGCATTTATATTGTTTATGTTTGCAGTTGCAGGAAGATTTTTTGATGAACTGGTAAAGCGCCCAGAGCGATTTAAATCTTGTTCAACAATAGGGTAGATAGATTGATCATTACTAAATGGAATGATGGCAATTTTAGGTGCAGATTCAGGTGCTTTGGCAATTTCTAATTGCAATTGTGCATATGATGTGGTGATCAATGCTGGACTAAATGCAACAATAATTGCGAATCCTAATAGATGTTTAGGCATGATTTTCATTGGACTTCATGTACTCAAATATCAATTTTTAACTATGCTTAGCTTTGTAGCACAAAGACATGATTTTAATCTATATAAAGCATGTAATTGTGAACAAAAGATTATCATTGAACAGATTTACTAAAAAAATTAAATTCAAATTTATTACACCAATGAATTTCGGCTTGATCTTTGGGCGTTGTAAATGGCGCAGTTTTAAAAATTACTTTTTTATAGATTTGAGAACAATGTCGTTGTTGCTGCCATTAAAATATATTATTTCGTGTTCAATAGACACTTATTCAACACGGAATTTGATGCGAATCACTTTTAATAATTGATTGAGCGATGACTGTTTAGACATTTCAAAAGGTGCTGTTTGCTGAATCGCCGTTTTGATTGCGTTTGAAAACGTTTCGCTGTCCTGTTCTGTGATTAAAATATCTTTTACATTCCCACTGTCATCTAAGTAAATAATAACATCGGCATTTTCTTGGATGATTGTTAAATTTCTCAACTTTTTAACAATACGATTGACTCTAGCGGTATTTATCTGCTGAGCCATTTGACTTTGTAGAAGTAATGCTTCCGTTGTTGGTACAGACGGTTTTTTTTCGTATGACGCAGAAGGTGGGTGTTGTTACGTATTTACTTCAAGTATTTTTTCTTGCTCGATATTTTTTGCAAATAATAACGCGGTTGGAAAAAATAATGAAATTGCTACAAATATGGGGTTAACTCGCATTTGATTTTTCCGAGTGATTGTTCTTGCATTAAATTACACCCTGCCTTGGCAGGGTGTAATTTTAAGATTATTTCACAGTAAAATTTGCACTAAAACTTCGTGCTTCACGTCGTGCATCTGGATCAGATGGCATCGGGAAAGGTGCAGCATTGCGAACTGCTTGTTCCACACTTGCTTTTACATCTGGGTCTGATGCATTGACAATGATCGAGACCACAGAACCGCTATCCGTTAGTGTGACACGAGCTGTTGCCTTTTGACCTGTTGAGCCAGCAGGCATACGCCAAGCATTCCGAACTTTACTTTCAAAGTCCTTTTTCGCTGAAGATGCAACTTTTCTCGCTTCTGCCTTTTTATTTGCAGCAGCTTCTTTGGCTTTTTCAGCAGCAGAGGCTTTTTCTTCATCTAATTCGCGTGCTAGATCAGCTTTACGTTTTGCGTCCGCATCCGCTTTAGCTTTTGCAGCAGCATCCGCTTTAGCTTTTGCAGCAGCATCCGCTTTAGCTTTTGCAGCAGCATCCGCTTTGGCTTTTGCAGCAGCATTCGCATTGGCTTTTGCAGCAACATCCGCTTTGGCTTTTGCATTAGCATCCGTTTTGGCTTTTTCAGCAGCGTCCGCTTTGGCTTTTGCATTAGCATCCGCTTTAGCCTTTGCAGCAGCATCTGCTTTAGCTTTTGCATTAGCATCCGCTTTAGCCTTTGCAGCAGCATCTGCCTTGGCTTTTGCAGCAGCATCCGCCTTGGCTTTTGCAGCAGCATCGGCTTTGGCCTGTTGGGCCTTATCTGCGGCTTCTTTTCTGACTTTTTCTGCAGCTTCTGCTTTGCTTTTTGCTTCGGCATTGAGTCTTGCGAGTCTAGCTTTTTCCGCAGCATCTGCTTTGGCTTTTTGAAGCGCCTCTTGCTTGGCCTTAGCTGCTGCATCTGCTTTAGATCTTGCTTCAGCTTCAGCCTTAGCTTTCTCAGCAGCATTTTTAGCCTGCTTTACTTTTTCAGCTGCCTCTTGTTTGGCTTTTTCCGCAGCATCTGCTTTAGCTTGAGAAAGTTTTAAGGCTTTTTCTTGTGCTGATTTAGCCGCTGCCATAGCCAATTGCTGTTCTAATGCGGCTGCCTTGGCCTGTTCGGCAGCTTTTTGTGCATCTATCGCCTTGGTATCTGGTGTGTTATTTGCTTCAGTTGGAATTTCTGGTGCAGTTTGATCGGGTTCCGCTGTTTGCTGAGTATTTTCTGCAACCTTGCTATCTGCCGTTTCAGTGGCATCAGTTTCTACTAAAGGCTTGGGTTCAGGCGGTGGTAAATCTTCAGGTTTAATTAAAACGGTTTTAATTTGCTTGGGTGGCTCAGGTGGTTGACTTAAACCGAGAAAAAGTAAGCCAGTAATCGCCACCACATGAATACCTAGGGTAAATCCAAGTGCAATCGCTTTTTCTTTAGATTGTGGCTTTTGAATATTTTTCATAACTTACTTTACAGACTCTGTCAGTAAACCCACTTGGCTTAAACCAGCATCTTGCAGTGTAGACATGAGTTTCATGACTTCACCATAAGGGCGTGATTCACTACCATTGATCAAGACACTCAATTGCTTGTTATTTGCTTGAGCCTGTTGCTGATTTTCTGTAAGTACTGTTTTTAACTCATCTAAAGTTAAAACCTCATTTTTATGGTTTTTGTCTTCAAGTTTAATCGTACCATCTGCTTCTAAAGTCACGATGGCTGGTCGGTCTTCAGATTGAATCGGATTATTGTTTGCTTGAGGTAGATCAACTTTAACACCCGTGGTAATCATGGGTGCTGTCACCATAAAAATAACCAATAAAACCAACATGACGTCGATATAGGGAACGACATTCATATCACTTTTTAAAGGCTTTTTGACGCGCTCAAAACGTCCAGAACGTTGGATTGTCATTATTCATCTTCCTGTGTAGTTCCCACAGACTGACGTTGTAATAGCGCCACCATTTCTTCTGCAAATAATGCACGATCTGAATAAATTTCTTCGCCTTTTGCAGTGTAATGGTTAAATGCTAGTACTGCTGGTATTGCAGCAAATAAACCAATCGCAGTTGCAATCAATGCTTCAGCAATACCTGGTGCAACAGTGGCTAAGGTAACTTGTTCAACCTGAGCTAAGCCAATGAATGCACTCATAATGCCCCAAACAGTACCAAATAAACCAATATAAGGTGCGACAGAACCGATACTGGCGAGAGAGCTTAAGCCTTGCTCTAAACGGCCTTGATCACGACTGAGTCCTACACGCAAGATACGTTCAGTGCCTTCAATCATCGATGCAGTTTCTGCATGGCGTTTTTTAAGTTTTAAAAACTCACTTAAACCTTGATAGAAAATATCTTCTAAACCGCTTCGCTTAGAATTAAGCTGAGCATTGTTATATAAGGTATTGAGTTCAGCACCAGACCAGAAGATTTTTTGGAAGTGCTCATCGCCTTGATGTGCTTTCTTATAGCCCATATGCAACTTGGCAATCAAATACCAACTAAAAACAGATGCGAGTACTAAGATTAGCATCACCAATTGAACCACAGGGCTCGCTTGTAAAATTAAATCAGAGATGTGTAAAGAAGATTCTAGTTGTGTTGCCATAGTTACATGTGCCAAAAGTATTTTTTATTCGTGAGCTAATTCTCGAAGAATTAAATCACGGATTTCGTCAGGAATTCTACGAGGTTTCATATCTGTACTTAAACATGCCAATTCCACCTCGCCAGAAGCAAGCATGATTTCACCACGATATATATTCTGTTGCAACACAAATGACGAAGCTTTACATGAAACTACACTTGCTGTAACAGTAATAAGATCGTCCATGAGTATAGGGCGAGAATATTTCAATGCAATTTTATGCACGACAAAATTGTAATCTTTTTGATGCCAATAGTGGTCAATACCGGATGCACGTAGCCATTCTGTCCGTGCACGTTCCATAAAGCGGATATGATTGGCATGGTATACGATACCGCCAGCATCTGTATCTTCGATATATACACGGATTTGGAATTCGAATTTATTACTCATGTTGCTATGCATTCCTGTGTTGTTTATTGCATATCTATCAATTGCTTGCCAGTATTTACTTGCGCTGATTCAATTTCAAATCATTCAGTTGAAAAAACAAGAGCTTTATCTTGCTGATCTGATTGCTTGATTGAATTTTACAATATTTATAAGGGAACCTATCAACTACGCCAAAAGCATCTATGAGATGTTTTGAGAGAAACGGAAATCTACATGAACAGCGGACTGGTTGCCTAAACAGTACGTGTATATAAGCTTCAGTGGCTATATTGTAGAAAAGTAAATTGATTTGCCCACTTATAAATTTGCACAAGAGTTTAACTCTGACTTTGGCGCGAATTTTAGCACAAGGCATGCTTTCTCAAATGGCACAAGATTACAATCCGAATGAGGAGAGAAGGGTGAAGGAGATTAGCTTAGAGATTCTGTAAATTAAGTGGTATCACTGAGTGTAGTATTACCCTCACGACCATACTCAAAAGTTAAATTACAAAATATCGCGCAATGGTAAAGCAGCTGATACAGAAAGATTGATTGAAGCATGGACTTCTGAGTGAGGGTTAATTCAGATAACATTAATATTTCAAATGGATAAAATATTCAATAAATATTAGAGTGGTTATAGCATTATTTGGAGAATTATTTTGGACTTAATTCATTGTTTACAGAGAATAGATCAATATTCTTCTGAGGAAATATTGTTTGTGGAAGAACCTTGGGCAATTGAAGCGAATATCCAAATTATTCCAGATGACCAGAGTCAAACAGTGCTAGATATTAATGGGAAAAAATATACTTATTTTTTAGAAATTTTTATTATTAATGAGTTGTTAGAAGAGTTTGCTGTAAAAAACATGACTTTTGAAGAAAAGTGCCTACGTATTATTGAATATGCCATAAATGATGCTTAAAGATATAAGTGTATATACGGTTTAGAAACTATATTGTAGAAAAAGCAGATTGATTTGTCCCACTTAATAGATTTGCACAAAAATTTAATACTGACTTTGGCGCAAATTTTAGCAAAAGGTATGCTTTCTCAAATGGCGTAAGATTACAATCCGAATAAGGAGAGAACAGCTAACGACGATTAGATGGGGGATTAGGTAAATGAAGAGGCATTACTGAGTACTGCATTATCCCTCACTGCCATACTCAAAAGTTAAATTACTGAATATCACGCAATGATAAAGTAGCTGATGCATAAAGATTGAGTGAAGCAAGGGGCTCTGAGTGAGGACGGTCACTTAGAAGTCCCAGTTTTTATGCGATGTAAACATTTTTGCTATTGCTAACATTCCAAAAACAACAACGACTGCTTCAACACCAGTTGTTTGATGTGTCTCATTTACTAAAATCGCATATGTAGCTAAAAATAATGTAATTGCATATATTAAAAAATCTATTATATTTGCCATTTTAGACATCACTTATTAATATAAGTTAACAATATCATACAAATTCTAAGAGCAAAAATATGAAATTTAAAATTCTATTACTTTTATTGTTAAGTTCTTCTGTTTTCGCGAATGAAGCTGATGAATGCAAAATTGTTGAAAATACAGCAGACATGCTCATTCAATTGCGCCAAGGCGAGATTGATTTAAGAAAAGTATTTGATGATTCAAAATATAGGTTAAGCGAACATCAAGCTCAGCTATTAGAGGCTATGATTGCTGATGCGTTATCTAAGCCCGTGTATGTAACAATTCCAGAACAGCAGAAGGTCATAGATGAGTTTGTCACAGACTGGAAAGAATCGTGCTTAAAATCAGATAACAGTAAATAACTCATCCCAACTAAAATAATTCTGAGTAAATTTACCTAAGTTCATTTCATCATTGTCATGTTGTTTTTGAGTATGATTATGTTAATTTTTTGAAAACAATTATTAATATTCCTTATAACCTTACAAAGAGAGAAATATACATGTTTAGAAGAATAGTAATTTTCCAATCGTCAGCCCCTTTTTTACATTAAAGATTTCTACATAGATCAGCAATTAAGCCGATTTTTTTGCAAAGTCTACTTATTAAGGATCTCATACAAGTCGACCCATAGTAGACCAAAAATAGACTGCTAAATATTCCTTATTAAAGTTAAATTTACATAACTTATTGAATATATGTATTTAATGTTTTGTCTTTTAATTCTTATTATTGCTTGATATTGTTAGATTTTATGTAAGTATTGGAATTCGAATTTATTACTCATGTTGCTATGCATTCCTGTGTTGTTTATTGCATATCTATCAATAAGGAAAATAGCGATATTCCAATGATTAATTAAAGCTCGTTTGTAAGAAGATCAACTCTTGGTATGATCAATTTAGTTGTCGGCTTATTCAACAGAAGATTATGTTGAATAAGCCGTTTAAATAACTTTGTACAACAAAGCATCTTAAATTCTAAAAAGTAGGTGGCATATACGTTAAAGTACGACCAAGAATCCACAATAAGAATAAAACCAAGGGTAAATGGAAGACAAGCTGAGTAACTGTAAATCCAATAACATCTTTGGCTTTTAACTTTAAAATTCCCAGCATGGGTAACATAAAGAAAGGATTAATTAAATTGGGTAAAGCTTCTGCTGCATTATAAATCTGAACAGACCAGCCTAAATGTACTTTTAAATCGTGTGCAGCCTGCATGACATAAGGTGCTTCAATAATCCACTTACCACCCCCAGATGGAATGAAAAAGCCTAAAATAGCCGAATATAACCCCATAACAATTGCGAAAGTTTCTTTGGATGCAATCGATACAAAAAATTCAGCAATATAATGAGATAGAGATAAATCCTGTGCGTTCATTGCACTTGTCATGATAAAAGCAATACTTCCATAGAGTGGAAATTGGATCAGTACGCCAGAAACCGCAGGGACTGCCTTAGAAACTGCATTTAAAAAATTTCGAGGAGTTCCGTGTAAAGCAATACCGAGCATTAAGAAGATAAAGTTGTAAGTGTTTAAACTGGAAATCGCAATAATAGGATTACTTTTTGTAAATTCATTAAACATCCAGATTAGGCCTAAAACCACAATTAAAATGCTAAGAATAGGGGAGTTTTCCAGCCAATCACCTGGGCGTTTTTTACTTTGAACTTCGGTCTTTTCATCTTCAAAATGAATATCAAATTCATCAATGGTTTTTATACTATTGCCTTTAGGTGCAGACCAGAATGCAATGGCAATTGATACAATAATCAATACGGCAGTCATAATCATAGACTGTGGTAAAAAGATCGTTTCAGTAAAAGGAATAATACCAGTTAAATTATAAAGTGGTTCTGGTAAGCTCGCTTTGTTTGCCTGTAACTGGGCAGCGGAAGAACTAATACCCAATGCCCAAGTTGCTCCCATACCAATAATAGCGGCTGCGGCAGCTGCACGATAATCCATATTCAGCTCTTTACGCTTGGATAGTGCAATCACCAAAAGGGCAGTTAAAACTGTACTCATGGCCCAGTTAATCAGTGAAATCAACAGACTAACAGTCGCTACAAAAACAATAGCATTTCTTCCAGATGTTGGAATCTGAGCCATTTTTTGAATCAGCATTTCGACGGGTTTGGATACTGAAACCACATAACCAACGACAATCAACATACACATTTGCATCGTAAATGGAATCAAACTCCAGAAACCATTGCCAAATGAAATTGCGACCTCCTGAACAGGTGCTCCTATTCCAATCGCAGCTATGGCGACAATGATGACGCCTAACAGGGCAAAGATATAGGAATCAGGAAACCATTTTTCTGACCAATCACTGACTTTTATTGCAAATTTTTGTAATATATTCTGAGTGTTATCCATATTTAAATATCCTATTTATTCGATTATGAAACCAGTACATCCATGTTAAAATATTGATTTTCGGGCGATAACGATCAACATCAGCAAGTTTGAATATTTGTATAAAAGACTCTCGAATGAGCTTTAGGTATATGCGCTGTTGAATTTTTTTTCTAAACTCACATTCCATGCAAGTTCACTCAATTTGATTCCTTTTTGGTTTGCTCAGTCAAAATTATCAACTGTCCTTTTATTAAGTTATTAACATTGAATTGGCTTTTTTATAAGTTTAAAGTTTTAAACGTACAATAAGAAAAACTCATTAATCAAAAGAGTATTTCAATCTGCATTTGCAGCGTGAAATAAAAGATGGCAATTGAATATCCGCTCTATATTTCATAACTTCAACACTCGACGAAACCCGTTCATTCCAAAATTATTTTTTTGTAATTGTTTAAATAAGCAGCATAGCTATATGATGCTTTGGTGTTTTTATCTTTGAACTACCTTACTAACAGCCAATTGAGTGTAGGAATTTTTATTAAGTGCTGAGTAAAAAGGATGTATCGAAGAAGATTTTATAAAATAATAAAATTAAATATTAACAAATGCTTATTTGTTTTGAATAGCAAATTTTTAATAAGATCAATGCAATTAAATAAGCCTTTTAAAACCAACAAAAGTTTTTATTAAGTTTTAATTAAAATAATATGTAATATCTCTTTACTATGACTACCATCTTTTGTATTCTTTTTATTGCAAATGATAATTCTTATCATTCATATTTGGGTGTTTTATTTATTTTCAACTGTTTATGTCGTCCATCTACTGGAATTCTATCTATGAGTAAATTTAACCTTCGTCCTATTTCAATTGCACTTTTAGGAATTACAACAACTTCAGCGTTTGCAAATAGCAAGACAGAATCTGCTACACAACAACTTTCAACAATTGTTGTTTCTGCAGCGGGTTATGAGCAAAAACTAAAAGATGCACCGGCAAGTATTACTGTGATCACAGCACAAGATCTAAAAGATAAACGTATAAACTCAATTGCAGATGCTTTAGTTGATGTTGAGGGGGTTGATATTAGC
This sequence comes from Acinetobacter sp. BIGb0196, assembly GCF_011759595.1. Taxonomy (NCBI): domain Bacteria; kingdom Pseudomonadati; phylum Pseudomonadota; class Gammaproteobacteria; order Moraxellales; family Moraxellaceae; genus Acinetobacter; species Acinetobacter sp. BIGb0196. The sequence goes on from NZ_JAAOZA010000001.1 coordinate 1,493,391, forward strand.
CCAGGCGCTGGGAAAACTGGCGGGTTAAATATACGTATCCGTGGGATGGATTCTGAGTATTCCCTTGTTTTGATAGATGGTCGTCGTCAGAACAGTACTGGGGATATCGCACCAAATGGTTTTGGGGAGTCAAATAATAGTTTTATTCCTCCAGTTTCAGCAATTGAACGAATTGAAGTGATTCGAGGACCTGCTTCTACATTGTACGGTTCTGATGCTATTGGTGGTGTTGTCAATATTATTACAAAGAAAGTTTCAAATGAATGGACAGGCTCCATCACATTAGAAGGGACTTTACTTCCAAACAGTTCAGATTTTGGTAATCAACGTGCTACAGATGGGTTTATTACTGGCCCAATTATTCAGGATTTATTGGGAGTGCAGCTTCGCGCACGAAAGGCTCAACGGAGTCAATCTAATGTGGGATATCTTGATGTAAATGATAATTCAGTAGAGCTAAACAGGGGTGATAATCCAACCAAATCAGATTTAGAAACAATTGGTGCTCGTTTAACATTTACCCCAACAAAGCAACATGACCTCTCGTTAGAATATGAAAAAACTGAACAATGGTACGATAATACTAAGAGTCAACTTGGTACCCTTGGTGCAAATGGTGGTTATGATAAAACAAAAGAGTTTAATCGAGATCGGCTAGTGCTTGCACATACATGGCGCAATAAAATAGGGACCTTGGAATCAAGTATAAGTAATACTCAAACTGAAACCATTGGTCGACTTATTCCATCGCGTGCTCAAGCAGGTTCAAGTGTGATTACCCCACGTCTTTTAGAAAGTGAGGATACGATTTTTGATACTAAATTGGCGACTCAATATTTTAAAGGGCACAATATTACCCTTGGTGGGCAATGGTGGGATGCAAGTATTAAAGATGGATTAAGGGTAAATAAAGAGGTTTCATTTCAGCAACTGGGGCTTTTTGCTGAAGACACATGGGCACTTACTCCTGATCTAGCTTTAACCATGGGTTTACGTTTTGACAATCATGATACATTTGGTAGTTTTTGGACACCTAGAGCATATTTAGTTTGGAATGCAAATGACAATTGGACGTTTAAAGGTGGTTATAGTGAGGGCTATAAAGCGCCACGCTTAGAGCGCCTGACCAATGGAATTTATAATGTTGGTGGACAGGGGCGGACTCCTCTTTTTGGTAGTCCAAATTTAAAACCTGAAACAAGTAATAACTTTGAACTGGGTACTTATTTTAATAACGGTTCTAATTTTGATGCTAACATCACAGCATTTTTTAGTCAGATTCAAGATAAAATAGTCAATGGACCAGTGGAGAGAACCTGTGATGCCAAGGACGCTAAGGTAAAAGCAGATTGTGAAAAATTCATGGCTAGTCTTGGTACACCATGGTTAATGCAATCTGGAGATACTGACAAACGCGCTTGGAATGTTACTCGTCCTATCAATGCTCGAGAAGCAGAAATCTATGGTGTTGAAACCGGCTTAAATTGGGAGTTTGTACCGACTTGGAAATTTGGTTTGAATTATACATGGACAGTGGCAGAAATTAAGGACAAAAAGAATGGTAATCCGCCTTTAAACGATACACCTAAACATATTGTTAATGCATCATTAAAATGGCAAGCGGATGATAAAATTCAATTATGGGCGCGAGGCGAATACCGGAGTGAACGTGCGCGTTTCACACCAGACTACTATAATAGTCTACCTGTAGTTAACCAAGAAGTTTATGATGCATTAGGTGATTTTAAAGCATATGGTTTGATGCATATGGGATCAAATTTTAATGTCAATAATCAGTGGGATATTGCTGTTGGTTTATATAATATTTTTGATAAAAACTTTGTTGATTATCAGAAAGTAGGCGCAGACTATTATAATCGGTATAAAAATACTCAAGAGGGACGCCGTGTTCAATTGAGCACAACGTTTAAATTCTAATAAAACCCTTCTTCGATTAGCACTATAAAAGCCCTATTTGTATAGGGCTTTTATATATAAAATCATAAGAGACTCAAGGGAATATTCAATATTCCCTTGAGTTGATTATTTTGGTTCAGGTGGTGTCATCCCAAACTGTAAATAGGCTTGGTTGGTTGCAATACGTCCACGAGCGGTACGCATAGCATAACCTTGCTGAATCAAATAGGGTTCAATCACATCTTCTAGCGTGCCTGAATCTTCAGCCATTGCTGCAGCTAGAGCTTCAACACCAGCAGGGCCGCCATCAAAACGTTCTAATAACATCGATAAATAACGACGGTCTAACGTATCTAAACCATCTTTATCAACATTTAACATATCTAATGCACGTTGCGCCATGTGTTGAGTGACTTCACCCGTGCCTTTAACTTGTGCATAGTCACGGACACGACGTAACAAACGGTTAGCAATACGGGGAGTACCACGTGCACGACGAGCAATTTCTTTTGCACCATCTGCTGTTGTGGGAACATTCATTAATGATGCTGAACGTGCAACAATATGAGTCAAATCTTCGACTGAATAAAACTCTAAACGTTGCACAATTCCAAAGCGATCACGCAAAGGTGAGGTGAGTAGACCTGCACGCGTTGTTGCAGCAACCAAAGTAAATGGTGGTAAATCTAATTTTATCGAACGTGCACCAGGGCCCTCACCAATCATGATATCGAGTTGGTAATCTTCCATCGCGGGATAAAGAATTTCTTCAATCACTGGAGAGAGGCGATGAATTTCATCGATAAATAGCACATCACCTTCTTCCAGATTGGTCAGCATTGCAGCCAAATCACCTGCACGTTCCAGTACTGGACCAGAGGTAGATTTAAGGTTCCCCCCCATTTCACGGGCAATAATATTGGCCAATGTGGTTTTACCTAAACCGGGTGGGCCAAAGATCAAGGTATGATCAAGTGCTTCACCACGACCACGAGCAGCACCAATGAAGATTTCCATTTGCTCTCGTACGACAGGTTGGCCTATATAATCATCCAAAGAGGTTGGACGAATGGCACGATCAAAATGATCTTCGGGTTTTTCAGCCCCACTGATTAAACGGTCTTGCATGAGTGTCTTAATCTGTCTTATTTATTCATGGATTTAAGTGCAGCACGGATAATGTCGCTTGCTTCAGTATAGTCTGCTTTCACGGCATTAATCAGTTTTTGTGCTTCTAAAGGTTTATAACCTAAAGATTGCAATGCCGCTTCAGCTTCTGCAACAGCAGAATTACCCGTAAATTGTATTTGAGTTGAAGTCGAATTACTCGGTGTGGTACCTGTAGCAAAGGCTTTAAAGCGATCACGAAGTTCAATCATTAAACGTTCGGCTGTTTTTGCACCAACGCCAGGGACTTTAACTAAAGTTTTGACATCACCATTCTCAACAGTATGTACCAACATTTCGACACTGAGTGTAGATAGAATACCTAAAGCCATTTTAGGACCGACACCATTCACTTTTAGCAGTGTACGAAAGATGGTTTTTTCTTGGGCGTTAGAGAAGCCATAAAGTAATTGAGCATCTTCACGGACGGCTAAATGTGTCCATAAGGTAACTTTTTGACCTTTTTGTAATTGGCAAAATGTTGAGAGTGGCGTGTCGATCTCATAACCCACGCCATTTACATTTAAAAGTACGGTAGGTGCTTCTAAAGCTAAGACTTCACCAATAAGACATCCGATCATTGAGTTTGTTCACTTATTTGTTAATGGTTGAATAGTAGATGCCATTTGCTCTAAACGCAAAATTGCTTTAAGAATTTCTTTGCGATTTCGGGCAGATTTTATCCAAGCAGGTAAACGATTAAAATAGGTTTTATTGGTATTTAAATAAGTTCTTTGTCTAAGGTTTGCAGAAATATAATCTTTTAAACAGTTAATATGTTCTTGATTATAGGCGAAAACAAGTCCATTTCTTGTTGCTACACATAGTGTTAGGCAATAACCAAAATAAGGATCTGTATTGAAGCCGCGATTAAATTGTTTGCGTATATCAAATTGGTTAGGATAGATCCGTTTGGAAATTGGGCAAAAGTTGCAATTCAATTCAATAAACTGAGGAACAAAACTCTTTTTTGCATAGTATTGATGAAACTGAAATTTTCCACGTTTACAACGACAAGTTTCTTCAATATCTAAATAAACTCCAGAGAAATAGCCTAAGTTATTTTCCTGTTTGGCTTTTTGGTCAAATGATTTACAACAATTTTGGCAACTAAAAAAGGGTTGCTCGAAATCAATATCATCAATTTTTTTCGTATAGACGGTGGCATTTTTTAAACAAAATGGACATTCTACTAAAATAGGTTGCCGAGAAAATCTATTCAATGTGATTCCATCATCTACAAACCGTTTCATCAAAAGAATCCTACTTTATTACCTTGGAGTTCTTGCGCTAAGTTATAGGCTTGATGGTCTGAAAATTTACTCACAATATCTAAGACTTGCATAATATTGTCATAGTGATGATCACTAAAGCGTGCACCAAAGCGTTCTAAAATAGACAGTAAACGACCATCTTTAAAACTTAATGTTTTATTCGGTGTCGTAAGGGGAATAAAGGCATCTAAAATATGCTGTAAACTCTGATGGGCAATAATTTCCAAACCTGATTTTTGCGGGTGTTCAAATATTTTTTCACGGGCAAGGTTTTTTGCTCGATCAATCCCAATCTCAATATCCTCAGCACAGTATTGCAGTAACGAACCTTTTAGCTGTCCTGACAAAATTTGATAATGTTGTTTTGCGAAAGCAGTGGTTACTTCATCTACCAGCCGTTTCATGACACGACCGCGTAAGGCTGCAATTTTTTGTTGCCAAGTCATATACGGCATACTAAGTTCAGCGGGAACGCCATAATCTCCTAACAAATCAAGAAAAATAGGTTCAACTTCTTCATAGCTGAGCATATTGAGAATAATACCGTCTTCTAAATCAATTAAGGCATAACAAATGTCATCAGCAGCTTCTAGTAAATACGTCAGCGGATGACGACACCAATGATACTCACCCAATTGAATTAAACCGAGTTGATCTGCAATCTGTTTAAGAATTTCTTTTTCAGCTTGATAACAGCCAAATTTAGCCCGTTTGCTTGCAGGAGTATTCCCTTGAGATTCGATGGTCTTAGAGAGCCAAGGATACTTTAAGTAAGCTCCTAACGTTGCGTAAGTAAGACGCATCCCTCCATCATGAGGATGATAGTCAATTTTAGTAAGCAGTCTTAAACCTTGGGCATTACCTTCGAACTGTCGTACATCTGCTTGTTGTTCAGGGCTCAGATCTTGTAAAAAATTTGTATGTGCAGCGTCATCAAACCATTCACGAATCGCATATTCACCAGCATGTCCAAAGGGTGGGTTACCGATATCATGTGCTAAACATGCAGCTTGAATAATTGCCCCTACATCCGCTGGGGAGATCCAAACGGGGAGTTCATTTTTGATTTTTTCAGCAGCGAGCATTCCCAAAGAACGGCCAATACATGACACCTCTAAAGAGTGCGTGAGCCGTGTATGAATACCATCATGTTGGGTCAGTGGATGAACTTGAGTTTTACGATTGAGTTGTCTAAAACTTTGCGAAAATATAATGCGGTCATAATCTTTATGAAATGGACTTCGTGCCTGTTCTGTACTTTGCTTTTTACTACCTAAACGAACTGTTGAAAGGAGTTCTAACCAACGCATTTGAGTCATTTATCATTATTCATTCTTTCGTTAATCGTATGATGCCAAATTTATTGAAAATGTACTAGGGGCGGGCGACATAAGTTGTCTTGGTAATGATTTATTCTTATATGAACACTAACAGGGAAATCAAATCAATTTAGCTATGATTTGACTATGGTTTAGAATTTTCAAAAATAAATGTTAGAGTTTCGCTTTATAAATGATAAAGAATAGGCTTTATATAAGATGAGTTTAAAAGATCAATTCGTTAGTTTTGTGCTTATTTTATGCTTACCAATAATTTATACTCATGGTGAAAACTATCCTATTATTGATCCTTCAAAAGAAATTTCTATTACAGAAAATGCATTAGGGCTACGCTCATTTGAAGAACGTACAATAATTGATTATACGTTTTATCCTCACAAGCAAACTGGGCAAAATCAGGTATTTAATGCAGATGAGATGAAACAGATAGAGTTAGAAAATTTCGAGCTCCAGAATATAGTTAAAACCTTGTATCCTTTCGATATTGTACAAATGAATGACTCACAATTTTCACATTCGAATACAAAATTATTTACCGCTGTTGAATATAAATACTATGAAAAATGTAATTGTATTGATGGTAAAAAACTCATTGAGAAAAATATCGTCGTTTTCCCCCGTAAAGCTATTCAATTCAAAAATATAAATAAGGAAAAGCGTTTTTTACTTCCAGTCGAAATATTCGAAATGCATGGGGCTGGACGAGAAATACGTATTACAGATCCTAAATTGGAACTTTATTTATTTAAGCAATTGGAAACTGGCAAATATCAATTGGTTACTCGCACACCAATAAATTATGAAGGTATCGATTCTTATGAAGGCTTTGAAACCTCCCTAAGTAAGTTGAGTGTTCCTGAAATTGCTTCAAATATTAGGCTAATTGGCGCAGATAGAAAGGGAAGTTTTTTCAGGTTATATGGTATAGCAAATGGAGCAAAGTACTCTGATTGGTATGTCTTAAGTTTGAAAGAGGATGAGTTTCTACGAAGCTATTTAGTCTCAAATGCGAGTGAGGATACAACAGAAATGTTTTATACACCTAAAGCACACAAGTTTGATTCAAAACTTTCTTTTATACCCGTAAAAGGACAGTCATATTATCCAATACAGATTCAATATAAAGGTAATAAATTTTATTTTTCTAATTATAAATTGGAAGATAAAAACCAAATCAATAGGGTGGAATTTGATCCAAGCTTGGGGCTTTATAGCTATGATTCACCGACTATGCAACGTATGTTGTCAAAGTAACGCAAAATAATGAAGGGTATTCAGTGAACAATAAATTTATATTGCTATTCATAATTTTTTTGTCAGGATGTAACCAAGTTGATAAAAATCTATCCAATCAAAACAAAGAAATTGAAACACAGAAAAAGATTGAAGTGAGTAAAGCTGAAATCGAAGAAAGCATTCCTGCCAAGCCTGAACCAGTAGATCAAGCTTTAGCGACTTTTGCCTTTCAAGAAACGCCAGATGGTCATCTGACAAATAATTGTATTTGGACAGATGATCCAAATGCGCAAAATAAACAGTATTGGAGCATCTTACCAAGCAGTATGTTGAATGGAAAAGCTAAATTTACAATAGAGGATCTTACGCCTAGCAAGGTGAAAATTGGGCAACCAATTAAAAACTGCAATGAAGCTTATAAAAATGACACGGCAAACTATGCGTATGCGATCAATAAAAGTGGTGATTTGGTCAATGCGGTTGCTCTCAAACTCGATCGAATGACTCAAAATGCGGATCATACGTATACAATTGATCTGAATAAAAACTCGCATCCTGAAAAAATCTATGTGTGCTATAACATGGAAAGTTTAGATGTATTTTTCATTGACTCTGCATCTCAAAACCCAAATTTAGAACATATCAATGTCCGATTATCCTATGATATTGATGGTGAAATCGATCCCGAGATTTCTTGTGGAAAAGTCTTTTATCAAAAAAGCGGAATCATTGCGAAAGAAGATCCTAAAACGGGTGAGTTTCATTATACAGCTCAATAATTCAATTGTTACGAATCATGTTTAAAGACGAAAGTCAAAGTAAATCGGATATTTAAAACCAAGATTTCAGCGTTTTTTAAGTGGGATATGACTAGCTGAAATCTTGCTTTCACAGTAGAATATGCGCTCTCTTCAAGTCACATTGAGGTAGGTTGCCAAAACCTGCCCGTGGAGCCAAAAACAGCATGTTTATCGTTGCCGGTGCACCTGCACACTCTTCTTTTAAGCAAACACAACTATTAACACGCCTTGCGTCGATCAGTTCTGTTCAATCAATAGAAAGCCAATGGGTTTACCTTTTCGACCAAACGCTCAACGAGCAACAACAGCAATCTGCTTTACAGCTTTTAAACGATGGCGCATCGTTTGAAGTTCGTCAGGCTACAAGTGACGAAGTCCAGATTTTAGTCACGCCACGTGTCGGTACAATTTCACCGTGGTCATCTAAGGCAACCGATATTTTTGCCAACTGTAATACACCTGTACACCGCTTAGAACGCGGTGTTTTGTTTACTTTAAAGGGAATTTCTGAAATTTCTGATGAAGTAAAACAAATTTTACATGACCGTATGACAGAAAGCGTTTTCAATAAAATTGATGACGCAACAGCTTTATTCTCTGAAACTGAGCCTAAACCTTTAAACTCAATTGATATTTTGGGGCAAGGTAAAGATGCACTGGTTAAAGCAAACTCTGAGTTTGGCTTTGCATTGTCAGATGAAGAAATTGACTATTTAACCGCAGCATTTAATAAGATGGGGCGTAACCCACATGACATCGAGTTGATGATGTTTGCTCAAGCAAACTCAGAACATTGTCGTCATAAAATTTTTGGTTCAGAGTGGACAATTGATGGTGAAAAACAACCATTATCATTGTTCCAAATGATTAAAAATACCTATAAAGAATCACCTACAGATGTTTTGTCAGCATATAAAGATAATGCTTCTGTAATTGTTGGTTTTGACACACAGCGTTTCTATCCGAAAAAAGATGAAGCCACGGGTCACCATATTTATAAATATAAGAGCCAAGCTGCCCACATTCTTATGAAAGTGGAAACCCACAACCATCCAACCGCAATTGCTCCATTTGCAGGTGCTGCGACAGGTTCTGGTGGTGAAATTCGTGATGAAGGTGCAACAGGCCGTGGTGGTAAACCAAAAGCAGGTTTAACGGGCTTTACGGTTTCTAACCTTAATATTCCAGGTTTTGAACAGCCTTGGGAAGAAAACTACGGTAAACCATCTCGTATGGCATCACCACTTCAGATCATGATTGATGGTCCTTTAGGCGGTGCAGCATTTAACAACGAGTTTGGTCGTCCTGCGTTAAATGGTTACTTCCGTACTTTTGAGCAAAATGTTAATGGCGAAGTAAAAGGTTTCCATAAACCGATTATGATTGCGGGTGGTTACGGGAATATTCGTCCTGACCATGTTGAAAAAGATGCAATTCAGCCCGGCGATTTACTGATTGTACTGGGTGGTCCTGCGATGCTCATTGGTTTGGGCGGTGGTGCAGCTTCTTCTGTAGATAGCGGTAAATTAGGTGAAAACCTAGATTTTGCTTCTGTACAACGTGAAAACCCAGAAATGGAGCGTCGTTGTCAGGAAGTGATTGATGCATGTTGGAGAATGGAAGACTTTAACCCGATCGTATCTGTACATGATGTGGGTGCGGGTGGTGTTTCCAATGCAATGCCTGAACTTGTGAATGATCACGAATTGGGTGCAACTCTTGATCTTCGTAAAATCCCATCGCTTGAACCAGGCATGTCGCCAATGGAAATCTGGTCAAATGAAGCGCAAGAACGTTATGTACTTGCCATCAAGCCAGAATCGTTAGAGTTATTTGAATCGATTTGTGCACGTGAACGTTGCCCATTTGCTGTATTGGGTGAAGCGACTGAAGCACGTCAATTGACTGTAAACGATCCATTGTTTGAAAACAAAGCAGTGGATATGCCAATGCAAGTCATGCTTGGTGGCACGCCACGTATGAGTCGTACATACGAAACGATTCAACGTAAAGGTGATGAGTTTGATGCATCTAAAGTCGATTTAAAAGATGCAATCTTCCGTGTATTGAAAAACCCGACAGTGGCTTCAAAAGCATTCCTAATCACCATTGGTGACCGTTCAATCACGGGTATGGTATCGCGTGATCAGATGGTGGGCCGCTGGCAAGTGCCAGTTGCGGATGCTGCGGTAACCACAACAAGCTTACAAGGCTATACCGGTGAAGCAATGGCAATGGGTGAGCGTCCTCCTGTTGCATTGTTAAATCCTGCTGCTTCGGCACGTTTGGCCGTGGCTGAGTCCATCACCAATATCATGTGTGCCAATATTGAACAGATCAGTGATATTAAACTGTCTGCTAACTGGATGGCGGCCGCAGGTCAAAAAGGTGAAGATCAAGCATTATTCGAAGGTGTAAAAGCCATCGGTATGGAAATGTGTCCAGCATTGGGTATTGCAATTCCAGTGGGTAAAGACTCATTGTCAATGCGTACAACTTGGAATGACGAAGGCGAAGATAAATCTGTGACTTCACCAATGTCTGGTGTCATCACTGCATTTGCACCTGTGTTGGATGTTCGTAAAACATTGACACCTGAATTGAAAAATGAAGATTCAGTTCTAGTACGTATTGATTTATCTAAAGGTCAGTTCCGTTTAGGCGGTTCGATCCTTGCACAAGTGTATAAGGCAATTGGTTCTGTTACACCTGATGTTGATAACTTTGATGAGTTCAAAGCATTCTTTGCATTGGTTCAAGATTGGAATAATCGCGGTTTGATCATGGCGTATCATGACATCGGTGATGGTGGCTTATTGGCAACTGTTGCTGAAATGATGTTTGCTTCACGCTTAGGTGTAGCACTTGAAGATCAATCTACTGAAAGCTTATTTGCCGAAGAAATTGGTGCAGTATTGCAAATTTCTAAAGCAGACTGGGCAAGTTTGACAGATGAAGTTGCAACTTCAAGTTTAAAAGACGCGATTCGCGTTGTTGGTACTGTCAATGATTTTGATAAATTGTCAGTGAACAGTTTGGTACTTGATCGTGCTGAATTGCAACAAGCTTGGACTGAAGTGTCTCATCAAATTCAACGTTTACGTGATAACGTAGAAACCGCTGATTCAGAATTTGCATTAATTGGTGATAAAAACCATAAAGGTATAATTGCATTACCAACTTTTGATTTAAATGAGCCTGTTGAAGCACCATATATCAATGAACGCCGTCCAAACATGATGATTTTACGTGAACAAGGCGTGAATGGTCATGTTGAAATGGCTGCGGCATTCGATAAAGTGGGTTTTAATACTGTGGATGTTCACATGAGTGATTTACTTTCAGGTCGTGTAGATTTAGACGACTTTGAAGGGCTGGTTGCTTGTGGTGGTTTCTCTTATGGCGATGTTTTAGGTGCTGGTGGTGGTTGGGCCAAGTCTGTACTGTTTAATCCTAAACTTCGTGATCAATTTGAGAAATTCTTTAACCGTGACAATACTTTCTCTGTAGGTATTTGTAATGGTTGTCAAATGTTGGCTCAGCTTGCACCACTTATTCCAGGCGCAGACAACTGGCCACGTTTCCGCCGTAATACTTCAGAAGTATTTGAAGCACGTGTTGTGAATGTGAAAGTTGAGAAATCTCCATCGATTCTTTTAGGAGGTATGGAAGGCTCTATTTTACCAATCGCTGTTGCACATGGTGAAGGTCGTGCAGAAACTTCTGCTGAAAACTTTGCTGCGTTAAATGCGGGTAATCAAGTGATTTTACGTTATGTAGACAGCTTGGGTAATGCGACTCAACAATACCCATTGAACCCGAATGGCTCTCCTGAAGCGATTTCTGGGGTGACTTCAAAAGATGGTCGTGCAACGATTATGATGCCACATCCTGAACGTAATTTCCGTGCAATTCAGCACTCTTGGAAGCCTGAGGAATGGACTGAAGATGGTGCATGGTTACGTATGTTCCGTAATGCGCGTAAGTTTATTGGTTAATTAGATCTAGACCGATGGATTGTAAAAGCCCCGTAAGGGGCTTTTTTAATCTATGATGATTGAAAATATTGCATATTTACTAAAAATGAAAAAAGACTGTTGGATGTGACAAGAGTTATTTTGGATAAGTTTATCAATCGCTATCATGATTATTATGGCTTTTGGGGCATAAGCGTACTGTATACCCATGCAAGGCATTTAAATACATCGAGTTTTACTTTTAAATTGTTGAATCAACACCATGACATTAACGGTATTTTTTTAGAGAAAGTCCATCAAAAATTCTCTAAATATTTAGTTCATTATTTAAGTATCCATCATAAATTTCTGACTGATTTAAGTGTAGCCATGGTTAAAATTGACTTCGATCGCGATCATCTTTTAAAGGCCTCGACGTTATATGGGGATTATTTTTGTGTGCAAGTCGAGTTGATAGATCAAAAAGGTCAGCGTTTTTTTGCTGAGTCGGATGGTTATTGTTTTCCTCATATTGAATGGGTTCAACAAAGAAAATTGATTGACTCATTGTCATTAGAACAAAAAAAATTTTACTGGGAAGCCTCGAATGAACATCAATGAAGGTATTGGAAAATTGTTACACTTTTAGGGTTGGTTTATTTTTTGCATGTTATACATTGTCTATTAAAAGACCAATGTTTTGCCCCAAAAATGTTCCATGATGTAGCAAGAATGAGGTGATAAAATGATAAGAACAGTCAATTATTCAACAGCAGATAAGGTCATCCTTCGCCAAAAAGGCTGGAAATGGTTTAGTGTTATTTTAGTTGTACAAATGCTGATTATTCTCAGTGCATATTTAATTGCATAGCTAAAGAAGCGAGTACATTCTCTGATTGATAATTTTAGATGCTAATAACAAAAGCCACTTTATTGTGGTTTTTGTGTATTAAAGATATTTCATGAATCAAAAAATGATCATGTGAAGTGAATTATATTGGAATTGAAAGTTCCTTCTCCCTATGGGAGAAGGTTAGGATGAGGGTGCTTTTATGTTGATTTATGGTTTTAAAAAGGACTTATGAAAGAAGTCTATTATGAATTTTTATAATTTTTTTTCATAAAAATAAATGACCTAATCGTGACTTTAGAGTCCTTATAAAACTTATTGCTTTCGCAAACGACTGCTGGAAAATAACCTATGAAACAGTTTCAGAATATAAATAAAATAAGTTTACTAATAGTCGGTTTGATTTTTACACAATTGGTAAATGCTCAGAATATTCAGATAGACACGCTTATCGATACTAAAGCGATCAATTGTTATGCACTTTTTCAACATCCTGAAAGTAAAATAGCTGTACTTTTACAAGATTTTAGCCGTGATGGGCAGAAAAATGTAAAGCTGAATAAATCTAAACAGACGATGATTGTTGGTAATAATACATATTATGGTGTGCAAGGTTATCGCTATTATAAAACTGCACATACTGAACAGGATGACTTAGCAGTAGATAGTAATGTTTTTGGATCACAACTGATCAAAATTGCATTACAAAAATATAAATCGGGTAAAACTCAATCCAATGGTTACTATTTTGTATTTAAGGGTACACCGACAACGGTGCTCTATCATTTACGTAAGGTTGTGGGTGATGATTGGAATATTGAGAATGCTTTAGATGAAACACCACAAGGAAACTCAAAATTGAGCTGTGGCTATACAAGGTAAATGAATGAATAGATTTATATTTCTAATACCAATACTGATTTCTTTAAGTAGCTGTTATCCGATATATAAAAGACAGAAGCCTCAAGTCACTGTGACTGTTGTAAATGAGCAGGGAGTAGCAATTTCTGATGTAAAAGTCGTGTTAGTAACGGCAGTACATCCTGCAAAAATAGATGACCAGTATGATGAAAAGTTCACAAATAAATTGGGGATAGTGAATTTTGAAAAGCTGGCTCAATGGAAAGTTGAAAGCTTAATGATTCATGGGGTGCAAGTGTACGATTGGAATTTATGCCTTGCAAAAGATGGTTATATCACCCAAGAGTTTGTCGAAGTAGGTAAAAAAGTGCAGATTAAAATCATTTTAAAGAAGGGTAAAACGCCATTAAAACAGTACCCTTATCAATGCTAAAAGGTTAATTATTCTGCATATCATATATTCAATCTTTTGAGCGATTGGTGGAATTGAATGCAGTCTAAAAGGGAGGTGATCTCAGTCAAGCATGTACAAAAAAACCACCCGAAGGTGGTTTTTCTGATCTTAAAAATTAATGTGTGGCATCAAAATTATAAGATTTTTGTTTTTCAGTATCGAATTTGCCTTCCCATTTACTAATCACGAGAACAGCAAGTGCGTTACCAATCACATTCAATACAGTACGAGCCATATCTAAAATACGGTCAATACCCGCAATAAATGCTAAGCCTTCTAGTGGGATCCCCACGCTGCCTAAAGTTGCCAATAGGACTACGAAAGACACACCAGGAACACCTGCGATACCCTTAGAGGTAATCATCAGGGTCAAGACCAAAACAAGCTGTTGAGTGATGGTTAAATCAATACCGTAAAGTTGCGCAATAAATATGGCAGCAATACTTTGATAGAGTGTTGAACCATCTAAGTTAAATGAATAACCGATAGGAACAACAAAACTGGTAATTGATTTAGGTGCACCATAAGCTTCCATTTTTTCCATCATACGTGGTAAAACGGTTTCAGAGCTTGCAGTGGAGTAGGCCAGAATAAGTTCATCTTTTAAGATTTTGATAATTGTCCAGATACTGAAACCACAGAATCTAGCCACAAAACCAAGCACAATAAAGATAAAGAACAAAATTGCCCCATAAACTAAAACTGCTAGTTTAATTAACGGTAATAATGAACTAAAACCAAAGTTTGCAACAGTCGCTGCAATCAAGCCGAATACACCAAACGGTGCAAACATCATGATCATGTGCGTTACTTTGAACATTGTTTCAGAAACAGCTTTTAACACGTCAATTAACGGTTGCTTGGTTTCTTTAGACAATGAACCTAGACCAATACCGAAAATGACTGCAAAGAAAATAATCGGCAACATGTGCCCATCACCCATTGCAGCAAAAATATTCGGTGGGATAAGTGAAAGAACTGTATTCACTAAGCCATGAGCTTCATGGCTGACTTCCTGCGTCGTTTCTTTATATTGCGAAATATCAGAGGTTGTCAGTGTAGACATATCAATGCCTGCACCAGGTTGGAATACATTGGCAGCAACTAAGCCTACAATAATTGCAACTGTCGTAATAATCTCAAAATAAACAATGGTTTTAAAACCAAGTTTACCGACACTTTTACTGTCACCCGCATTGGCAATTCCTAAAATCAGCATGGAAAGCACAAGTGGAATTACAATCATTTTGATCAGATTGATGAAAATCTTACCCAATGGTTGTAAAAAGTTTGCAATGATGTCACCGCGAATTTCAGGTGCGTTGTGCAAAAAAGCACCAACAAGAATACCTAAGAAGAGCGCAATAACAATTTGCCAAGCGAGGCTAATTTTCATTTTCTTCATACTGAGCCCTTAAAATTCAGATTTTGGCGAAAAGGAAAACTCTATCAAAAAAACACAAAAGAAATCCCGCTAAAGCATGTGGGTGCCTTAGGGTGGGAGATTCTGAGTATTCAGAGTATTTCGAAAATGGCCTATTCTGACGCTATTTGCGTCAGCAGTACTAACTTTTTTATCAAAAATTCGTTCAAATGATTAAAAATAGTTCAGTTTGATTAAAATATTCGATTTTATTGTTAATTTTAATTCATTATATAAATTAAATTTCACACAATTATTCTTATTTTTTATGTGTTTTGGTCAGGCGTATATATGCCCATATCATCAAAACTCCTGTTAAGCACACGAGATAAATTAACTTAGGAATAACCACCTGAATCGGTACACCCATTTGATTTAACTGAATAAATAAGTTAATTCCTTGAGTAGACGGGAAGAGGTGAGCAAAATACTGCATCCAAGTCGGCATTGCTTGCAGGGGCCAAGCTGCACCTGAGAGTAAAAATAATGGAATTGAGGTGAAAACGATCAGATGTCCAGCACGTTCTGAAATATCTAGATAGCTGGCTAAAAGCATTGCCATTGTAATCACGCAACTAATAAAAATCGGAACAGAAAACAGCATGCCCCAGAAATTGCCACCTCTTGGGTAGTCATTGATCCAGTAAGTGAAACCAAATAGATAATAGCAGCCGAGGCAGCCAATCGTGAGTGCTGCTAGATAGATTCCAAAAAATTCAGCGGTTGTGGCTCGCCATCGTTGCTCACGATACCCAGCAATCAACATGCACAAGCCCAGAACAATAGTCTGATGGATAATCAGCGGTGCAATTGCAGGAAAGATATAACTGCCATATCCTGAAAGCGTGTTAAACAACGGAATTTGATGGATTGGAAGGGCGACTTGGAAATGTGAAATTTTGCCAAACCTTTCGGCTTGTTCTGCCACTGCATTTTCAATTGCAGTGGCTAAGCCTAAACCAATCTGTTTGGTTTTAAGAAAATAAGCACTGCTTAAATATAAACCAATACCACCAGCTTCACCTCGAACCACACTATTGGATAGGTTCTCAGGTAATAATAAAATACCATCGGCTTTTTGCTCTTGAACCATACGTTTTGCTTGTTCAAAATTTCCAGTAATTTCAGTAATTTTTACATTGGGACTTTTGGCAACTTCAGTAATGATGGTATTGCTCAGATAGCTTTGTTCTTCATCTACAATAATAATCGGTAAGCTTTCAGCCGTTTGCGCTTTATAGGCTGTGGGATAAAAAATGCTATAAAAAAATACTGAAAGCACCATGGTGGTCAAAATAGACGAGTTTTTCCCAATATTTTTAAAAGTGTCTACATAGTATCGAGCGAGTTCTTTAAAGAATTTAATCATGTTTTGCTCCCTTTAAATTTTTATTGAGGAGTAAACTTGATAATGCAAAATAGAAAATACAATATGCGGCAAGGATAGCTAAAGGAACCATCGAAATAAAACTAGGACTGCCAACAACCCATTGTTCAGTTTGTAATTTCGCATAAGGTGTATAAGGAATAATGTTGGCCCAAAATTTGGTAAAAATTGGTGCATTATTTAAGGGAAGCGTTACGCCTGCAAAACTCAGCGAGGAGCCACCATAGACTGCAATAAATCCAAAAGTTTTAGATAAATTTCTAGTTGCGAGAACGACTGTACTACTGATCAGTGCATAGGCTGAATAAAGTAAGAATTGTCCAAGTAAAATCATCCATAGGCTGCCAGCAATGAACCAACCTCGGATCACCACCAGCCAAAACAACCATGCCCAAGTCCAAAAACAGAAAATTAACACATAGACCATATTTTTTGCCAAAAGCGCACTCAATACAGACTTGCCTTGGACCCATTGATTTAAGGTACCGTATTTCAATTCTTGACCCACAGCAAAGGCTACACAACAACACAGCAATAAGTGCAAAATTGCTGGAATCATAAAGGGTTCTAAATAGAACTCATAACTGAGATTCGGATTGAATAGGGGAGAAATTTTTATATTTGCTGTGGAAAGTTCAGCATAAGGAATTTTATTTTCAAAATATGAATTCTTTGCAAAATCAGCAATCGCTTCAACCGTAGAGAGAAGCATCGCTGAAGAGATCCCATTGCCAATACTAAAATAGGACTGATTAAAAGCAATACTGATCTGTGCATCTTGTGCTTGAACCATACGTTGTTCAGCACCTGCTGGAATATGCACATATCCCCAAATCTTGGTCTGATTGAGCAGATGTTCAACTTCATTGGGATTGTCTGATACAGTGTAGATTGAAAGCGTGTGATTATGACTAAGATAATTTTCTATATTGCGACTGAGTTCACTTTGATCTTGATCAATAATTGCAATCGGTAAATGTTCAGCTTTTCCTGCATAAAACATACTACTGAATAAAATAATCACAAAGAGCGGGGCAAGTGTGACTAAGCATAAATCCCATTTATGCTTGAGCAAATATTGAAGCTCTCTTAACATGCCCGTCCACATGCTTATTGGCTCTCTTTTAATTTAAAGATCACACTCATGCCTACTTTTAATTCAGGCACGGCTTCAGCGGGTGTAAGCTTGACTTTAAAACTACGAATATCATATCCACCTGTCTGACGTGTGGTTTTAATAGTTGCAAACTCACCCTCAGCATCTATATTTTTGATGTTAAATGACACTGTTTTATTAAGTGCGGGTATAAAACCATCTAAGCTTTTTGCTTGATAAACTTGGGTGTATTGATCTTCACGGACATTTAAGCTGACCCAATTTTCTTCATCTTGAATAATACTTACAACAGGAACACCAATAGCCACCAGTTCTGAGGGTTTACCATAAGTTTTAGATACTGTGCCGTTTACAAGAGAATATAGTTTGGTTTCTGCCTCTAAAGCATTGGCTTCCGCAACAGCGGCTTTTGCAATCTCGACTTGTGCATCAGCCCCAGATTTTTGTTCAGCGGTACTGCCACGCTTTGCACGTGCATATTGCTGATAAGCGGCTTCACTCATTTGAGTGGCTGATTGTGCAGCGGCATGCATTTCATCACGGCGTTGACGTGAAATTACCCCTTGTGCAAAGAGGTTAGCACCACGTTGATAGGTCATTTTTGCAAGATTTTCTTGCGCTTTTACACTTTGCCAATTGGCATATAAGGTATCAATGTTTTCTTGTTGAGAACCTCTGTCTGCCGTCGATTGTAAGGCTAAGGCGGATTGTAAACTTGCCAGCGCTTGTTGTTTTTTGGCAGCAATTTCTGGACTACTTAGAGTAACTA
Organism: Acinetobacter sp. BIGb0196; assembly: GCF_011759595.1. Lineage (NCBI taxonomy): Bacteria > Pseudomonadati > Pseudomonadota > Gammaproteobacteria > Moraxellales > Moraxellaceae > Acinetobacter > Acinetobacter sp. BIGb0196. The sequence goes on from NZ_JAAOZA010000001.1 coordinate 1,511,942, forward strand.
ACAGTTGTCCTTTTTCAATTTTTTGACCATCGCTGACAAAGATGCCTTCTATCCGACTTGGAACTTTAGTGCTGACATGTAATGTTTCAGCCTCAACACGTCCTTGAACATCTACTGTTTTAGGTTGATAACTTTTCCATAGACCAAACGCAATCAATCCCAATAATAGAATTAAAATTATTGCGCCGATGACCAAAATTGTTTTCTTTTTAGAAGGTTTTTGATCAGCGTTGATGTTTGTCGCAGCTCTTTGTTCCTGTGCTGAGTCTCTGATTGGTGTGTCTTTTTCAGATTCAATTTGATTGGCTGTAGGTTGTTGCGCTACAGCTGCATCAGATAAAGCAGTCGGATCTGTATTATTGTGTGTATTCATTTCTGGATGAACTAAATTTTCATTTGATGAAATATCTGAGTTTGCATCAGCTTGCGAAGTTGAAGATGAATCATTTTGTCCATTGTGATGGTCATGCTGTTTTGTCATTTTATGCTCCATCTTAACGAATATAATCTGTATTAGTTTGATTGACGTAGTCTTTAAATTGTTCAATAGAACCATGGCTTTGTAGCAAAGTTGCTAGAGAGAGTACGTATTTATAGGCATTGAGTGCTTTTTCTGTTTTGAGTAGGCTGAGTTGATTCTGTGCATCGATGACTTGAGTGGCGGTGCCCATATCTTCTTTAAATGATAATTGTTGGATTCTTAAATTCTCTAACACTGCTTGTTCATTTTGTTGCAGTAATTGATTGGACTGCTGTGCTGTGGCGAGTTCACTATAGGATTTGTAGATAATATTCTCAATCTCTTGTTGGGTGCGCGCTGTCATAAGCTCTGTTGCATATCTTTGTAATTCAGCGGCTTGGACATTTTTGTTTTTATCAATCCCTGAAAATAGGTTGTAGCGAGCAGCAACACCCACAATCCAGTTTTGGTTTTGATCTAAACTATATTCCCCAAACGCAAAAAGGGTTGGTTTTTTTGCGGCGCTCTGTATTTTGACATTCTGATTGGCAAGCTGAGTATCCATTTGCATTTTTCGAACCAGGCTTGAAGTTTCAGGATAAGAAGCAAGGAGTTGGTTGAGTGATTGGTTTTGCTGACGATTGACAAATAAGGGTGTCGTCAGTTGATCAATTTTGGATTTATGCAATAAATTTTGAAGTTGGAACTGACTGGCTTGTAAATTTGCCGAAGCATTTTGTTCTGAACGCTGGGCATTATTGCGTGCAACTTCAAATTGCATGCGCTGTCCCTTGCTAATAAATCCCTGTTTTTCAAGTTTGAGTGAATTGTCATAGTGTTGTTGCATTGCACTTAGATTGAATTGACTGGCATTGAACAGCTGTTGTTGTAATTGCACATTAAAATATGCCTGAATCACTTCAAAACGTTGTGTGTCTTGCTGTTGTTTAGCATCGAGTTGACTACGTTCAACTTTTAAATTGGCAATCTGCTTTGTTGTCGTGGTAATCCCGCCAGTATAAATTGGCATCATCACAGAAACAGTAGGACGAACAACTTCATCTTCAAGGACAACATTGGCTGTATCTGGAATTAAGCCAATACCACTATGAATTCCTTGGTTTAGCCCTTGTTTTAAAGGATCTGTCACATTTGAGGGAATGTTCTGTTCAGATTGCCATTGATCAACACGATCATTAACGCCTTGTGAAAGCGTTTGTTCCAGATTATTTTTGACCCCATTCAGCGGAATATCTGTTTCAGTATGAAACTTATAGGCACGTACATTTAAATCGATGCGGGGCAGGCCTATATTTTTGACGGCCTCTGCTTGAAGTTTAGATGCTTGATTGAGTGCTTGATTGGCATGGGTGGTATAAGAATTTTCAAGTAAATATTGTTCTGCTTGTACATAGCTTAGATTTTCAGCAAAGGTGACAGATACAAAGGCCGTATTTAAGGCTGCAAAACTGCTTACTTGTATCAATTTTGATAATGCTTTAAGTGAATAGCAAGTTTTAAATTTCATCTGAAAAATCATCAGCATTTGTTTAAATTTGAGACTATTCTAACCTTGAATGACTAGAATAAATAATCTAAATGTATACTTTAATATGTGTGGTTTTTGTAGTTTCGATAATTAGTATAAACACGATTAAATTATAATCAAAAATATGATAATTCAATTAAAAAATTGAATCTCAAAATAGATCTATGGAGAATAAAAATGGCAAGAATTACCGTTGAGTCCGTGGTCACAGCACCAATCGAATTGGTTTGGGATATTTATAATAATCCAGAGGATATACAGCAATGGAATACCGCTTCAGCGGATTGGCACACGGTCAATTCTAAAAATGATTTACGTGTAGGTGGACAATTCTCAAATCGTATGGAAGCCAAAGATGGCAGTATGGGCTTTGATTTTGCGGGTACATATACTGAAATTATTCCCCATAAAAAAATTGCCTATTCTTTTGGCGAGCGAAATGCTGAAGTTCACTTTGAACAAAAAAATGATGCTGTTGTGGTGAGGATTAGTTTTGATCCTGAAACGATATATCCGATTGAGCAACAGCAAGCAGGTTGGCAAGCAATTTTAGATAATTTTGCACGCTATGTAGAAAATAAAGTTTAGTTCTGCACAAACGTACAATACAAAACATTTCCACAGACTTACTTTGATCTTCTGAAATTCGTTTAGATCAAAGTTGAGTGTTGTTGTGGAAATCTTTCTTTATACCTTGAGTGTGATGTATAGCCCCGGTCCTGTAAATTTCATTGGATTGAATTCAGGACTGCTTGGGCAGCTTAAACAATCCATCGGTTTTTTCATTGGGGTGGGTTGTGCAATGTTATTTCTATTTCTGACTTTGGGCTATGTTGGTGAGGCTGTTATTCCTCACCACTGGCTACACTATATTTCTTTGGTCGGGGCGGTGTATACCTTTTATATGGCTGTTAAAATGTTGACAGCCTATTTAGAAAGTATTGAAAAAGCCGAACATCAACTGACCTTCTTAAATGGTTTCTTAATTCAATTGTTTAATCCTAAAGGGATTCTGGTGATTTTACCCGTCACGACAATTATGTATCCTGCGGCTAAAATTACAGGCGTAATGATTTTTATTGTATCTTTGATCATTTCAATGGGTGCTGCTGGAGCGCCATTTGTATATGCTTTGGCGGGCAAGTTTTTAGGGGATAAAATTTCTGATCCTAAATGGTTTAATTATTTAAATAAAATTATGGCAATCATGCTGATTGTTACAGGACTTGGAATGCTACGCGATTTTATTGTAGGAATGAATTTGCTGTGATTAACCACTAGCTTGAACTGAATCTGTGTGTATTTACGCCTAAGGCAAATGATTGATCTTTTTCCAATGGGCAGGGCTGAGCCCAAACGCTTGTTTAAAATGTCGGGTCATATGGCTTTGATCATAAAACCCTGCATCTGTTGCAGCCGCAACCAAAGAAGCCCCTTTGATTAAATTGATTTTAACTTTTTCCAGCCTACGCATGGTTAAATAACGATGTGGGCTGGTTCCAAACAATAAGCGGAAGTCGCGCGATAAACTCCAACGGTCGCGTCCAATATTTTTTTCTAAATCATCTAAGCTGATATTTCGTTCAGATACAGCATGAATAAATTCTCGAGCTTGTTCTGCTGCACGATAATCAAAACTCAGCCGTTGTGATAATGGTTGAACAGAAATTTCATTTAAAGCCATGGCTAGATCATACAGCGCATCTTCTTCTTCCAATACTTCCATATGATTTTCGATGCTTTGTAGAAAAGTATTAGTGGCTTTAAATAATCGAGGATCTGTGCTGATCCCGTGTTCGATAAAAGGTAGTGGTTTACCATTTAAAATAGATTGAATTTTTGCAGGTTCTATATACACCATACGATAGCGGAAACCGTCTTGTGTACCTGATTCACCATCATGTTTTTCATCAGGATGCAGCACCATGGTCATACCTTGCTGGCTATGTTGCATGACACCTTGATAATGAAAACTTTGAACGCCTGAAAGTGTACGACCAATGGCATAGGTATCATGCCGATGCGGTTCATAGGCATGATCATTAAAAAATGCTTCGATACGTTCAAATCGATCTGTTTCCGATGCTGTGCGAATCCAATCCTGATGATTTGATGTTGGCATTGAACATCTACCAATGAATAAAGTTTAAGCTGGATAAATTATAACTGAGTTAAGCTGATAAATTGAGTTTTATCCGTATATGAATATGAGCAACGGATGCTCTAGCCTTGTGCAGTCAGCTAGAAAAGCATGTTGGCAATAAGTCATTGTTTCAGGCTGATGATTAAAATATCCGTGAGCAGTCTAGCTATAATATTTTGCTTCTCTCAATATCGATAGTTAATTGAATTATCAACTCTAAATCTCTAAACATATTGAAATATTGACTGACAAAGCTACTGCATGAAAGGTCGATTTGTGGTTAAATGCGCCTATTTCATTCGTTTCACTTTTAAAAAGGGAAAAATCATGCGCGCGTACAATTTCTGTGCTGGTCCTGCTGCATTACCTACTGCCGTTTTAGAAAAAGCTCAGGCTGAGTTATTGGATTGGCACGGTAAAGGCTTATCCATCATGGAAATGAGCCATCGTAGCAAAGACTATGTGGCTGTCGCTGAAAAAGCAGAAGCAGATTTACGTAAATTGATGAACATTCCAGAGAACTATAAAGTATTGTTCTTACAAGGTGGTGCATCACTTCAGTTTTCTGCAATTCCACTCAATTTATTGGGTAAAAATTCTAAAGCTGATTATATCCATACTGGGATTTGGTCAGAAAAAGCCACTAAAGAAGCGCAACGTTATGGCGATATCAATATCGTTGAAGCGGCAACAAGCATAAATGGAAAGCTTGCAATTTCTGAGCAAAGTACATGGAACTTGTCAGACGATGCGGCTTATGTCCATTATGCTGAAAATGAAACAATTGGCGGTATTCAATTTGCCAATATTCCAGAAACAGATAAACCATTAGTTTCTGATTTTTCATCAAGTATTTTATCTGCACCATTAGACGTATCTAAGTTTGGTTTGATCTATGCTGGAGCACAAAAGAATATTGGCCCAGCAGGTTTAACCCTTGTAATCGTGCGTGATGATTTATTGGATCAAGCAAAACCTGAAATTCCAAGCTTGTTAAAATATGGTTCACAAGCGAAGAATGATTCTATGGTGAATACGCCAGCAACTTATGCTTGGTATTTGTCTGGTTTGGTTTTTGAATGGTTACTTGAGCAGGGCGGTGTAGACGCAATGTATAAAACCAACCTTGAAAAATCTAAATTGCTATATGGTTATATTGATTCTAGTGATTTTTATAATAACCCGATCGCACTTCCAAACCGTTCAATCATGAATGTACCGTTTACTTTAGCAGATGAAGCACTGGATAAATTATTCTTGAAAGAAGCTGAAGAAAATCATTTGCTCAATCTTGCTGGTCATCGTTCAGTGGGTGGTATGCGAGCAAGTATTTATAACGCTGTACCTTTGGAAGGCGTACAAGCACTTGTCAACTTTATGGATGACTTTGCTCAACGTAACGGCTAATCTCACTTCAAAACATTTAAATGATTTGTTGTAGTTGAACAGGACCTTAATTTTTTCCTTGATTGAATAAACAGGGGAAGGGAAATTAGGGACTGTAGACATAAAAAAATCCCTCCAGAGTGAGGGATTTTTTTATGTGAGATAAATGTCGTAAAACATTAAGTCGTCGGGAATATGCCTAATATATGGATCATCATTGCAGCTAAAAACATACCTAGAACAAAAAAGCAGCAGGCTCCTTTATCCAAGCGTAAGTGAAAACCACTAACTTGATTGATTAGACTAGTCGATTGTTCAGGTATAATTTTCATTACTGAGCCTAGATTTTTAAATTATTGTTTAAATCCTATTGGTTCGTCGTATTTTTAACATAATTGACTGGTTAAATAAAGTGCTAAATTACATTATTAATATGTTGCGGCTTTTATTATCTCTCGATCCATAAAAATATTATGAATTTATAATCATGATTTTGTGGATACATTGTGGATAACTTGACTGTTTTTTAGTCTTTATATGGAAAATAATCCGATTTAAGTATAAAAATGAAATCTATTTTTTAACAAGATCATGATATTTATTGGTTTAATTTTTATACTTAAGCTGCTGTTTTTAAATTTATTTTTGAATTCGTTTTCTTGGGATTTTTCAAATAGGGGAATGTATTTATTATTTAAATAAACAGGCGATATTCTTCAACTTAAATAGTTTTAAAAAGGCCTGATTATTTAATTTTTAATTTAAACTGTGGATAACTAGTAAATTTGAATTCAAAAAGATAAAAAGTGTGAGGTTCTATTTAGATATAATAGAAATGTTACAAAACATGTAATAAAAAAGCATGATGGGTTTTCCATCATGCTGATTATGTGTTTTTTGAATCAAGCAGCAGAATAAATGTTTGCTTGAATCCAGATATTACCGCGAATATATTGTCCAATTTCAAAATTTTTGAAAGCAGGATCCTTGGTTGCGATACGGACTAAGATTGCGGGTTGGTTCTCTTCAAGAATTAAAGTCACATCATAAAGGGTATAGTCTTGTTGCATAAACTGCATTTGAGTTTTACCGACCACTTTACCTTGAAACCAAGCCTCATCCTCTTGCCCTAGGGTTTCTCCATAGAGGTATGCCACCATTTTAGAAAAATCAACAGTAACAGGCGCTTTATCATCTTCTGACTTCGCTTCCCATGCATCAATTTGCTCTTGAAGGTTTTCAGGTGCAATACCATTATTTTGTGAAAGAATATCGTTTAACGCACGATGGTGTTTGATTGAAGCAGGATCATCAACAATGATTTGTTCATGGTCAGAAACTTTTTCAAGTTCATAGGCCCATGCATTCAGTTGAACTTTATATTGTTGATCTTGCAAATATTGATGGCCGTTTACACTGTACAAACTGTCAAATGCATAAACTACACTATTTGTTCCTACTTTTAAGCTAAGTACTGCTTGAGTATTGGTTTTACAGGTAATAATACGGTCAATAGAAGCATTTAATTGATAGGGACTTTCAAAACTTGGGAAAGCCGTTTTTACAGCTTTAGGTTTGTTATTCTCAACATCAATCACTTGACAGAGCTGTACAGAAGAACCGCTTGGACCTTGGATTAACCAAGTTGATACATCCATATCGCATTCTTTTGAACAAAGCCCCATGGGCATCACTGGTGCATCCAAAGCCAAACCTAACCATTTGGGCACTTCGGACGTTGGATTTTCAGTCAATAGACTCCAATGTTCGACATGGCTACCAAAATTCTGATCTTCTATGATAATTGTTTCAGGTCTGTTTTGATTGTTCATTTTCACGATTTTAAATGCCTCTCTTATGCTATTAAATCGAGGATGATTGCTAGATTTCAAGTCCTGAAATGTAAAATCATAAGAAAAACCTGAATATTAAACTCAATTGCCATAAACCACGCCCTAAATTGTACTTTTAATCACCAAAAGCGAGATGCAAAGTTTGATTGGATCTCGAAGTTGTTAAAGATTTTCGCGATAAATAAAAGAATATGCATAGGACAGCGAAGCGGCATTTTGTTAAAATGTTGAAAAATCTTTATCAGAGATGTTGTGTGCTGCCATTTAAACTTTGGGTCGATGCAGATGCTTTACCTAAAATTCTTCGTGAAGTGATCTTACGTGCATCAGACCGTTATCAATTGGAAGTTACTTTTGTTGCAAACCAGCCTGTAGGTATTACGCCGTCTGTACGGATCAACTCAATTCAAGCAATGTCGGGTGCAGATCAAGCTGACCAAGAAATTGTTGATCGTATGGGGGAGAATGATATTGTGATTACTCAGGATATCCCTTTAGCGGCACAGGTTATTGAAAAGGGTGGTGTGGCAATTCACCCACGTGGAGAGGTGTACACTTCAGCCAATGTCAAAGCTCGCTTACATTTGCGTGATTTTATGGATACTTTGCGCGGTGCAGGTGTACAAACAGGTGGACCACCACCGATTTCTGAGCGTGATAAACGTGAATTTTCGAGTAGCCTAGACCAAACCATTCTCAAGCAGAAACGTAAGACTTCGATATAAGTTTAACTCATGCTTTGAATAATCATCTGCGACTGATTTTTTCGACCTTTTGAATGACTCGACCTTGCTTTTCAATAGATCTTCACATTGCTTGATTAAGATTTAAGTGAATTTGCAAAGATCAATGTAGAAATTCATTTTTAAACCCAGCACATTTTAATTCACATCCAGCAGTCATTTAGGAATCTTTATGCCCTCCAAATCCAACCTGATGACGACCTATATTTTATTGGTCTTCATTTGGGCAAGTACGCCTTTGGCAATTGTATGGAGTGTGGCAGATTTACATATGATGTGGGCTTTGGTTTTGCGGTTTTTTATCGCTTTGCCGATTGCTTTAATTCTATTGCTGATTTTAAAGGTTAAATTACCGCGCAATAAAATTGCTTTACATAGTTATTTAGCAGGCTCATTTAGTCTGATTGGTTCGCAAATTTTTACCTATGCTGCAACCAGTTATTTAAGTTCAGGTATTATTGCTTTGATGTTTGGATTAGCTCCAATTATGGCAGGGCTTATTGGTCGTTTTGTTTTTGGTCAAAGATTACTGGGGATTCAATGGCTTGGGATGCTAGTTGCTGTTGTTGGCCTCGCCATTATTTGTACCAGTAGCGGGGCAAGTCAACATGTGCATCCTGTTGGAATCTTGTTGATGTTGATGAGTGTATTTACCTATGCTTTTTCCATCTTTTGGGTAAAAAAAGTAAATGCAGATGTCGTTCCAATGGCGCAAGCAACAGGTTCAATCTTGGTTTCTACCTTGGCTGCAATGTGTATTATTCCTTTTATTTGGCAGTATGCACCTACGCATATTCCCGAAACAAAATCATTATTAGCATTGATTTATACCGTATTGATGGCTTCATTACTGGCGATGTTTTGTTATTTTAAATTGGTGCAAAATATTAAAGCCACGACTTTGTCATTGACGACTGTGATGACCCCGATGATTGCCATGTTTTTAGGCGCGATGCTCAATAATGAAAAACCAACAATGAGTGTGTTTATTGGTGCGGCGGTTTTGATCTTTGGACTAATTTTATACTTCTATAAAGATTTTAAAGCACGTCAATTGCTGGCTAAAAAGATTGAAAATTAGCATCGAATTTTGCTTTTTTCCTTTAGATTTTATGCTGAGTGATTAACCTTAAACTAAGTTTGGATTGATGCTTTTTAAATAAGATATGTTTTTAATTTTTATACAAAGTTAATCATGATACTTACAAAATGATGAAAGCCAATATGAGTCATTTTAAATAAAGCACTTTGTATAAAATAGTATATTTACTTCACCATTTTAGATAAAAGCAATCATGATAATAATTGAAGATATTGAGATAAAAGAATAAAGATAAATGGCATAGGATAAAAATAATAATCAAAATGAGTTGAAGAGAAATGACGAAGCAGATCCGCTTTAACGCCTTTGAAATGAATTGTATTGCACATCAATCTCCTGGTTTATGGCGTCATCCTTCAGATCGCTCGACAGAATATAAAGATATTGAGTATTGGACTGACCTTGCTAAAATCTTGGAAAAGGGCGTGTTTGATGGCATTTTTATTGCGGATGTACTCGGGATATATGATGTTTACCACCACAGTGCAGAACATGCATTAACAGGTGCAGTACAAGTCCCGGTCAATGATCCTTTGCAAATTGTTCCAGCGATGGCTGCGGTAACACGGCATTTAGGTTTCGGTGTAACTACATCTATCTCTTTTGAACATCCTTATCCTTTTGCACGAAGAATCAGTACATTAGATCATCTTACCAAAGGTCGGGTGGGATGGAATATTGTCACCTCCTATTTGGAAAGTGGTTCTAAAAACTTAGGACTAAATACGCAATTAAATCATGATGATCGCTATGACATTGCCGATGAGTATTTAGAAGTGCTATATAAGTTGTGGGAAGGGTCTTGGGAAAGCGATGCTGTTTTAAGAGATAAGCAGGCTGGGATCTTTGCAGATCATACAAAAGTTCATCCTATTTCACATGAGGGGAAATACTTTAAAGTTCCTGGTATTCATATTTGTGAGCCTTCACCACAACGCACACCTGTGCTATACCAAGCTGGTGCTTCAGCTCGAGGGCAAAAATTTGCAAGCCAAAATGCCGAATGTATTTTTATTGCGCCACCGTCAAAAATAGCAGCCAAGAAAATTGTTCAAAGTATTCGTGAAAAATTAAAGCAGGAAGGGCGAGATCCTTATGCTGTTAAAATTTATAGCTTATTGTCAATTGTAACCGATGAAACGGATCAAAAGGCACAGGCGAAATTTAAAGAATATCAATCTTATGGAAGCTATGATGGTGCATTGACCTTGGTGTCTGGTTGGTCTGGTGTGGATTTTTCACAGTATCAACCGCATGATAAAGTTGAGTATATTGAAACTAATGCGATTCAATCGATGTTAGATGCTTATGTCAATGCAGATCCTAACCGTATTTGGACAATTGAAGAAATTGCCCATTGGAATAGTGTGGGGGGGAATGGTCCTGTATTGGTCGGTTCAGCACAAACGGTTGCAGATGAGTTACAACAATGGGTAGAAGATACCGATGTTGATGGTTTTAATTTAGCCTATATTCTTGCTCATCAAACTTTTATTGATATTGTAGATTTTATTGTACCTGAGTTACAACGTCGTGGTGTTTATCAAACAGAATATCGTCAGGGGACTCTACGAGAAAAACTATTTCAACAAGGTGCTTATTTGCCAGAGAATCATCGAGGCGCACAATATCGTAAAGAGAATACGGATAGATTGGCACAAGCAAGTTAGTCTAAATCCAATTTTAAATATGCATTTTAAATAATTATTTATTGTATATTGATTGAGCTCATTAGTTAGAGCCCAGCCCACATAATGTGGGCTTTTTTATGATTTTAATAGTTATGAATTTTAATGATAAATTTATGATTTTGTTTTGAATAATAAATGCATTTATTCGTATAAATAGTATAAAAAAATAGTGCTAGTTTAAATCTATGCTTATTTAAAAGAGTAACAACAATGACGGATTTAAACCAAAAAAACTTTTCTTCTCAGACAGCGGTTCCTTTGCAATTTTTTGAATTGAATCATGATGCACACGTTATTCAATCGGATGCGGAAGCCATTCAAGTGGCGAAAAATTTGGCCAAAGAGTTTGCCAAAGAAGCATCACAACGTGATTATGAACGTCGTTTGCCGCTTGAGGAGATACAGCTCTATTCACAAAGTGGTTTATGGGGGATTAATATTCCTCAGGCCTTTGGTGGGGCTGAAGTGAAATATCGTACTTTAGCGGAAGTGGTGAAGATCATTTCTAGTGTAGACCCTTCACTTGGACAAATTGCTCAAAATCATTGGGCTTTTATTGAGCATCTCCGTTTAGATGCCAGTCCTGAGCAGCAACAATTTTTCTTTGCTGAAATTTTAAAAGGTCGGCGTCTGGGCAATGCGTTTTCAGAAAAAGGTAGCAAGACCGTTGCTGACTTAGAAACCAAAATACATAAAACAGCCCAAGGTTATGAAATTAATGGTCAAAAATTCTTTGCTACTGGGGCTTTATTGGCACATTGGGTACCTGTCGTAGCAGTTAATGAAGAGGGGCTGCCTGTGGTTGCCTTAACGCCACGAACCAGTACAGGTCTGGAAATTGTTAATGATTGGTCTGGATTTGGACAAAGAACCACAGCGAGTGGAACTGTGTTATTGAAACAAGTTCAAGTCGATGAAAAATATATTGTGCCGATTCACAAAGCCTTTGAAAGACCTACAGCAGCAGGTGCTATTTCTCAATTTATTCAAGCCGCAGTAGATGCTGGTATTGCTCGTGGTGCAATTGATGAAACGATTCAATATGTACGCTTACATTCACGCCCTTGGATTGACTCAGGTTTAGAGAAAGCCAGCGATGATCCGTATACCATTGCAAGTATAGGGGAGTTAAAAATCAAATTACGTGCAGCCGAAGCTGTTTTAGACTTGGCTGGTGATGCAATTGATCAAGCAATTGCCAATCCATCTGAAGAGAATGCTAATCAGGCGGCATTACTGGTTGCAGAAGCCAAGGTATTAACAACTGAAATTGCCATCCTAGCTTCAAATAGATTATTTGAATTATCAGGTACTCGTTCAACATTGTCTGAATTAAATTTAGATCGCCATTGGCGTAATGCACGTACTCATACTTTGCATGATCCTGTACGTTGGAAATTTAATTTAGTCGGTAATTATTATCTCAATAACATTCACTTACCACGCCATGCGTGGAGTTAAGAATATAAATAACCAACAGATGGAGAGAAAAAATGGGTAACTTAGATATTCAAAACCGTTTTATTGAGGATTTATCAATCTCAGCAGACTATGAGAAGGTTGCGTCAAAGTATCGTGCAATTTTTGAAAAGATTTCACAAGGTGTCGTTGAGCGCGAGCAACAGCGTATATTACCGTATGAGCAAATAGACTGGTTAAAACATGCAGGTTTTGGTGCATTACGTGTGCCAGTCAAGTTTGGTGGAGATGGGGTGTCTTTACCTCAGTTATTTCAATTGCTCACTGAACTTGCAAAGGCCGATTCAAATATTGTGCAAGCATTGCGGGGGCATTTCGCTTTTGTTGAAGATCGATTAAATGCACATAAGTTTAAGAACCAAGAATTATGGTTTAAACGTTTTGTTCAAGGTGATTTGGTGGGAAATGCATGGACTGAAATCGGTCATGTGAAAATTGGTGATGTGATTACCCGTGTGACTCAAAATAATAATCAATTGTTGGTCAATGGGAAGAAGTACTATTCAACAGGTACAATCTTTGCGGATTGGGTTGATTTATTTGCCTATGATGAACGTACTGATCAGCATGTTATTGCTGCGATTTCTCGACATGCTTCTGGGGTTGAAGTACAGGATGATTGGGATGGTTTCGGTCAAAAAACTACGGGGAGTGGCACTTTAACGTTAAGCAATGTTGCAATCGAAGCAGACCATATTTTGCCTTTTGAGCAACGTTTTAAATATCAAACTGCATTCTACCAAGTGATTCATTTGGCGACCTTATCGGGGATTGCACAGTCAGCAGTTGCAACATTTATTCATGAAGTACAAAAGCGTGATCGTATTTTTAGTCATGGCAATGCTGATTTAGTACGTAATGATCCACAGATTTTACAAGTGATTGGTAAAGCTTCCGCACAAGCCTATGCAAGTGAAAGTATTACCACTCAAACAGCAGAAGCTTTGCAGCGTGCATATATCAGTCACTTTAGTGAATCCGAAGTAAAAAATATTCAAGCAAATAATGATGCTGAATTAGAGGCAGCACAAGGGCAGGTGGTTATTTCTGATTTAGTCTTGGAGTTAACCAGTAAGTTATTTAATGCGCTTGGCGCATCTGCAAGTACCACCACAAAACAACTTGATCGCTTCTGGCGCAATGCGCGGGTCGTATCTTCACATAATCCAGTCGTATATAAGGAAAAAGTGATTGGTGATTGGGAAGTCAATCGTGAACCATTGCCTTTTGTTTGGCAAATTGGAACAAGTCCAAAAGTTGGCGCTGCCTAGAATTTAAATTTTAACCACCTTTAGTCCAAGGCTTGCTTATGCAAGCTTTTGATTTTTATAAAGACCATAAAAAAAATAATTATTGTACTCATGAGTATACAAAATGGCAGATTTGGTACTATGAGGAGAAAACAAAGTTAAGTAGATTAGTACAGCAAAAAACAAATACAACGAGGAAATCATGTCGCTTAAAGGAAAAACACTTTTTATTACCGGTGCAAGCCGAGGAATAGGGCGAGAGATTGCACTAAAAGCTGCACAAGATGGTGCGAACATTGTGATTGCTGCAAAATCTACACAAGAGCATGCTAAATTAGGAGGCTCGATTTTTACTGTTGCTCAAGAAGTTGAGGCGGCAGGTGGTCAAGCTTTAGCACTTCAACTGGATGTACGTGATCAAGATGCGGTTGCGCTTGCCATGAAACAAGCAGCAGCGCATTTCGGTGGAATTGATATTTTAATTAACAATGCTGGTGCGATTAAACTGTCTGGCGTGGAGACGCTTGACCCAAACCGTTTCGATTTAATGTATCAGATTAATACACGTGCTGTGATGGTATGTAGTCAAGCTGCGTTACCGTACTTAAAAAACAGTGACAATCCGCATATTTTAAATCTTTCACCGCCGTTAAACTTGGATGAAAAATGGTTTGCCAGCTATGCACCTTATACCATTACTAAATATGGTATGAGTATGCTGACTTTAGGGATGAATCAAGAGTTTGCCAGTTATGGAGTGAGTGTAAACTCACTATGGCCGAGAACGATTATTGCCACAGCTGCAATTGAGTTTTCTTTAGGCGGTAAGCAATTATTTAGCAGAGCTCGTAAACCGAACATTATGGCAGACGCTGCTTATCGTATTTTAAACAGTGAGCAACGTGCTTTAACAGGACGTTTGTTGATTGATGAAGAAATCCTACGAGAGTCGGGTATTACAAATTTTTCTGAATATCGCTATGCTGATTCTGAGGATGAGTTGATGGTTGATTTGTTTGTTAAAGAATAATTGCTGAACGGATCGCGCCAATAATTCGTACCGATTTTAAAATCCTGGTTTGATTGTTTAAAATCGGTACATTAAAACATTGGAAATTTTTATAAAAAAGCAGAAGATATAATATTGAATCTAAAAAATGAGTGAGATGTAATTTCGTGTATGAGTTAGATTGTAAGTTGCTCAGTATTTTTTACTATATCTACAAGTTTAAAAGTGTTTCTGTTGCCGCAGATCATTTAGCGATGAGCCAACCTACAGTAAGCAATATTCTGAACAAAATTCGTGTTCATTATAACGATCCGTTATTTTTACGGATTGGTAATGAAATGGTGCCTACAGAATTATCTAAACAACTTTATCCTTTGATCAGTGAAGCACTGAGTAAAGTTGAAATTATTAATAATTTTAGTGTGGATTTTGATGAAACAGCATCACAGCAACAATTTACAGTTGCGATGACGGATGTTTCTCACTTAGTTTTATTGCCTAAAATCTCTCAATATCTCAAAGCACATGCACCGCATGTCAAATTAAATGTTCGCGCCATCACCTCTGAAACCAGTTATCAGATGGCAAATGGTGAAATTGATTTGGCGATTGGTTTTTTACCACAATTAGAAAATGGTTTCTATCAACAAAAATTATTCGAACAATTTTATGTGGTGATTGCATCTAAAGACCATCCACGATTAACTCAACAAAGCATGACCGTTGAGCAGTACTTGAGTGAATCACACATCGATATTGATGCGGGTGTGGGGCATTATCACATCGCCAATGAGCTGTTAAATTTGGATTTAAAACGTAATGTATTGATGCGTATTCCGAGTTATCTTGGTGTTGGCTTAGTGGTGCAAGATACTGACTCGATTGCAACCGTTCCTTATTATTTGAGCGAAGTCTTGTTGTCACGAGGAAACTTACAAATTTTTCCAGCACCAATTTCGTTTCCGACTTACTCGATTAAGCAGTATTGGCATATGTCATGTCACCATAAAACCAGCCATCAGTGGTTAAGACATATGTGTTATGAGATTTTTAGTCAGGTGAACTCAATGCCTTTACCCAGTCAGTTATTAAGCCATGGCGATCAGCCTGAAGTTTAAGGGGTTCTATAATCAATACATCCAGAATGATTGGTATCAACAGCTTGGTAAAATATTATTGATGAAAAAGATTAATATTTTTGATTTAGAAAAATTTAAACGAGATCTATATGCAGGTCAGCAGTTGAATGGGCGTGTGTATAAACAATATGCACAGGATATTGAAGAATATCTTTTGCAATTAGATCATTTTCCCCATCAAGTCTTTCAAGTTTATCTTGATGTATTGAACTCAAGTTATATGACGCAAGTGCATGGCGTCTATCATTTTTTTAAACAGTTATATTTTGACTTTGAAAAGCTATCACCAGTTCAACGGTACCAACTTAAAAGTGTAATTAATCGTTGTTTAGAACGACCTCTAGATAATAATTTAGAACTATGGCTTTTAGAAATAAATCAAAATAAATTTTAAAAGGACTTTTTAAAGCTAAATAGCTTAAGAACAGTTATCCTTTTAAGATTAATTCGCTTGATGCTCTGAATCGGTTAGCTTATCAGGTGTCATCAATGCTTGATTGACATAGAGTTTGATCAAGCGTTCACGAGAGCCAATAGACTTTTGATAGTGCGTAGAATTTAACAATAATGATGCGCCATAAGTCACTGTCCAGATATAAGACAAGTAATCACGGATTGACATACTACTGTTTAAGGCTTTGAGATGTGCTCCGAAAAGATCTTTAATTTCTAAAATACGTTGCTCACGTATGCTATAAAGTTCTTCGAATAAGTCTTTGAGTTTACGTTCGTTATTGGTTAGACGTTCTTCAATCACATGCAGTAAAATTGTTCGATTCGAATTTAACATGTTATATAACATGTATTCAGATACATAGATTTTAATATCGTGATGATAGGCTTTAGAAATATCTAAAAGTCGTTTTTCATTCAAAATAATCAGTTCAAGATACAGTTGGTTTTTACTTTTAAAATGTTTATAGATCGTTCCTTTTGCGATATCAAGTTCAGCAGCAAGCTCACTTAACGTAATATCCTGATTATTATCAAGCAATAAGGTTTCTGCCATTGCTAAAATTTTCTCTTTGCGAAGAAGAAAATTCTGTTGGCGCACTGAACTCATTCTATTGATCCAAAACCGCTGATGAAGAACTGGACTCAGAGTATATCAGCTATTTTGCTGATTCAATAAAACTATAGTCCATCATATTCAATAAAATATTTATTTTTTTAATGTATTTAATAATTTAGCTTTTATATAAGTAAATTAGGAGAGATAAAATTTCAACAAACAATTTATAAAACTAAACTTAAGTATGGTCATACGATGAATATAAAGAAACTGTAAGAGATGTACCGTTTAAAAACATATTTAGTCAGCAACGACTTTACAAAAAAACCTGATCATTTGATCAGGTTTTTCTTTCTAATAAAGCTCTTAGAAATTAATCCGCGCGGCGCCAAATGGTACCTTGACGTGTATCTTCCAGTACTACACCTTGAGCAAGCAAAGACTGACGGATTTCATCTGCACGGGCAAAGTCTTTATTTTTCTTGGCATCTACACGTTGTTGAATGAAATCTTCAATATCAGCTTCGGATAAGCCAAGTGCTTCTTGACCAATGTCTGATTTTAAAAAGTCATCTACATTGTATTGAACCAAGCCAAGGATATTGGTCAAGTGGCGTAACGTAGAATAATAAAGCGTAGATTGCACTGCATTATCTTCTTTAACAGCACGATTCAATTCTTTAATAATTTCGAATAAAACTGCAATTGCTTCAGATGTATTGAAGTCATCACGCATTGCTGAATTAAAGCGCTCGACGAGCGTTTCATCTAACAGGTCTGTGGTTTTATCGCCATAGACTTGTTGATATGCTTTAAATGCATGATAAAAACGAGAAAGCGTAGTTTTTGCTTCTTTTAGTGCAAAGTCCGAGAAGTTTACAGGGCTACGATAGTGTGATGACACAATAAAATAACGAATCACTTCAGGATGAAATTTCTCCATCACATCACGAATGGTAAAGAAGTTGCCTAAAGATTTAGACATTTTTTCACCATCGACATTGATAAAGCCAACATGCATCCAGTAGTTTACATATTGTTCATCTGTTGCTGCTTCTGATTGCGCAATTTCATTTTCATGATGTGGGAATAAAAGATCTGAACCGCCACCATGAATATCGAAATGATTGCCTAAGCAGCAAGTTGACATTGCTGAGCATTCAATATGCCAACCTGGACGGCCATTGCCCCAAGGTGAAGCCCATGATGGCTCATTTTCTTTAGCATGTTTCCATAGCACAAAGTCAAATGGATGTTTCTTCTCAACTTCAACATCAACACGTTCAGAAGCGCCAGCTTGCATATCGTCAAGTTTACGTCCTGAAAGTCGGCCATAGTTCTTAAATTTTTCAACTTCAAAATAGACATCGCCATTTGCAGAAGGGTAAGCCGTGCCTTTATTGACAAGGTTACCAATCATATTCTGCATTTGATCGATGTAATCTGTTGCGCGTGGTGCCTCATCAGGTGCTAAGCATCCTAGGTTTTCGGCATCGTCATTCATCGCCTTGATAAAACGATCGGTCAAAGCTGTAATGCTTTCGCTATTTTCATTGGCACGCGCAATAATTTTGTCATCGATATCTGTGATGTTACGAACGTATTTAACATTCCAACCTTGGCTACGTAAAAAACGAATAATGTAGTCAAAAGCAACCATCACCCGAGCATGGCCTATATGACAGTAATCATAAACTGTCATACCGCACACATACATGTCGATATGTCCTTCTTTACGGGGAACAAATTCAACTTTTTTTCGTTGCTCAGAGTTGTAAAGAACAAATGGTTGCATAGGTTTTCTAAAGGCTTCAATAAAATGATGATTAATCTTAACCTAAGCTCCATATTTCATAAAGTTTTATACGTTATTTTTCTAAGAAAATGAAATTTATACATTTAGGAAAGCAGCCTATTGTATTGCTATGCTAAAATAGCAAAAATATTCCATTCGATATTCAAAACTCTTTATTAGAGTTAAGGTTAGCCCATTTTGAATCCTGAAAATAAATCAAATCAAGTTGATTTTCAAAAAGTTGCACTTGAAACTTTACGCATTGAAGAACATGCCATAGAGATTTTAGCGACTCAAATTGATGAACGCTTTACGCGCGCATGTGAAATTATTTTACAATGCCAAGGTCGTTTAGTGATTACGGGTATGGGGAAATCTGGGCATATTGGGCGGAAAATGGCAGCAACTTTCGCATCAACAGGGACACCATCATTCTTTATGCATCCTGGTGAAGCAGGGCATGGCGATTTGGGTATGTTGGTCAAAGGTGACGTGTTGATTGCAATTTCAAACTCTGGAAAGAGTGATGAGATTATGATGTTGATGCCACTGATTAAGTATTTGGAAGTGCCTTTGATCACCATCAGCGGTGATGACAAAGGACCTATGCCACAAAATGCAGATGTTGCGTTGACACTTGGAAATATCAAAGAAGCATGTCCATTAGGTTTGGCACCAACCTCTAGTACTACTGCAACATTGGTATTGGGCGATGCACTGGCTGTGGCATTATTAGATGCACGTGGTTTTACTGCAGATGATTTTGCAATGTCACATCCTGCGGGTGCGTTGGGTAAACGATTGTTGTTACATGTTAAACATTTGATGCGTACAGGCACTGATTTACCTAAAGTATTTCCTGATACACCAATGAATAAAGTTTTGTACGAAATTTCTAACAAGCGTTTAGGTTTAACCACTGTTGTCGATGAAAAT
Organism: Acinetobacter sp. BIGb0196; assembly: GCF_011759595.1. Classification (NCBI taxonomy): domain Bacteria; kingdom Pseudomonadati; phylum Pseudomonadota; class Gammaproteobacteria; order Moraxellales; family Moraxellaceae; genus Acinetobacter; species Acinetobacter sp. BIGb0196. Next base: position 1,531,489 of record NZ_JAAOZA010000001.1, read on the forward strand.
GATACTTTATTGGGCATATTTACCGATGGTGATTTACGTCGTTTAATTGATAGACAGCAAGGTTTTGATGTGAACTTGCCTGTTTCCGCGGTCATGGTTCAAAACCCTTCAACCATTTCTAAAGAAGCACGTGCAGTTGAAGCTCTAGAAAAAATGAATGAAAAGAAAATTAGTCAATTTATTGTCGTCGATGATGCCAATAAAGTGATTGGTGTAATTAGTATGCATGACCTGATTCAAGCTGGAGTAAATTAATCAATGGCTTCTTATGTTTTACTGGAACAAGCGCGTCATATTGAAGCATTGGTTTTAGATGTAGATGGTATTTTGAGTGATGGTTTTGTGACGTTGACCAATACAGGGGATGAAATTAAATCCTTTGATATTCGTGACGGATTGGGCATGAAACTGGTGCAAAAATCTGGGATTAAAGTCATCATTATCACAGGACGTAAAAGCAATATTGTTGAAAAACGTATGGCTGATCTGGGGGTGGATTTGGTCTTTCAAGGTCGTGAAGACAAAGGGACTGCACTTAAAGAAGCTTGTGCTCAATTCAATTTAGATCCTGAAGACTGTTTATATATGGGCGATGATTGGCCAGATCTTTCTGCCTTTGCAATTGCAGGAATGAAAGTCACTGTACCCAATGGGCATGTTGAAGTGCGTCGTCGAGCAGATTTAGTCACTCAGGCGATGGGTGGGCGTGGAGCTGTGCGTGAAGTCTGTGATATGTTGCTGATGGCAAAAGGCACTTACCAAGAATTACTTGAAAAATATACAGCTATACCGCATTAATAGCGTAAATTCAGATTGATCAAATGTTGAATGTAATTTATGGATACTAAGGTTTTATATGTGACTGCAGTTGTCATCGCGGCAATCAGTGGTGGCTATTACTATTACAGTGGAAAAGGCAAAAAGTTGGATGCGAATTCAGCAAAAAGCATGACGTATACTGCTGAGGGTATCCAGTTGGTTCAAACAGATGAAAAGGGTAATCTTTATGTTCGTGCTCAAGTGGATCGTTTAGAGCAGGATTTACAAAGAAAAACTTCAACATTGAGTAATCTCAATGCTTCGATGTTTCATCAAAATAAAGTAGATTCAACTTTTTTTGCAAAAGAAGCACGAGGATTTAATGACAATGAAAAAGTCGTTTTATCTGGACAAGTTAAAGCGACCAAGATTGGTGAACGAGGGACCATGGAATTTCAAACAGACGAGTTAACGGGTTACCCTAAAATACGTCAGTTTGAAACGACTCACCAAGTGACTGTTAATGCACCTGATGCAGAATTTATTAGTCAGGGTTTAAAAGCTGATTTAAACCAAGGTCAATATGAATTTGCACATATTCGAGGAAAGTATGTACCTAACTAAGCCTTTTTCAATGAAACAATCTTTCCTAATAAAAGCGATCTGCACTGCCGGTTTAATGGGCTTGTCTGCAGTAGCATTTGCATTACCGTCAGATCGTAATCAGCCAATTTCATTGGTTGCAGATAAAGCAACCTATAATGAAGCTGCGGGTGTAACGACATATACCGGTAATGTCATCATTGAGCAAGGTACTATGAAGCTTCAAGCTGCTTCAATTGTGGCTCAATTGAATAAAAATAAGCAAATTAGTACCATTACTGCCACTGGGGGCCCAGCAAAGTTTCAACAACAAGTTGATACGGCTAAGGGTGTTGCTCGTGGAGAAGCGCAAAAAATTATTTATAATGCTGAAACAGGTATTATTAATCTGATTGGTAATGCTTATTTATATCAAGATGGAGCAAGTATTCGCAGTAGTTCATTAAAATATAGTATGAACAAAGGTGATATTGAGGCTTCGGGTAGTTCAAATAGCACAGGTTCTGCGAAAGGACGTGTACAAATTATTATTCCGCCAAATAGCACCAAGTCTTTCCCTGGAGCGCGTGATTAATGACAGCATCGAATCAGCCTCAAGTACTTTGTATCAAACATTTAGCAAAAGTTTATAGTAAACGCTGGGTGGTCAAAGACGTTTCATTTAGTATGCAAAGTGGACAGATTGTGGGTTTGCTTGGGCCGAATGGTGCGGGTAAAACCACCAGCTTCTATATGGTCGTTGGTTTGGTGCGAATGGATAAAGGCGAAATTCATCTTGATAATGAAGATATTTCTGATTTAGCTATGCATCAGCGTGCACGTAAAGGGATTGGTTATCTTCCACAGGAAGCTTCAATTTTCAGGAAGCTAACCATTGCTGAAAATATCATGGCTATCCTTGAAACACGTAAAGATTTAAATAAACAGCAGCGCCAACAACGGCTCAAAGAATTATTGGAAGATTTTAAAATCACCCATATTAAAGATTCTCTTGGAATGAGTGTGTCAGGTGGTGAGCGCCGCCGTGCAGAGATCGCACGCGCACTTGCAGCAGATCCAAAATTTATGCTTTTGGATGAACCTTTTGCAGGTGTCGATCCAATCTCGGTAGGTGATATTAAAGATATTATTCGCCAGTTAAAAGATCGTGGGATCGGGGTTTTGATTACCGACCATAATGTTCGTGAAACCTTAGCGATTTGTGAGCATGCTTATATTGTGAGTGAAGGTGCTGTGATTGCGGAAGGTACGCCAGAAGAAGTGTTGGCAGATGAAACTGTGCGCCAAGTGTATTTGGGTGATGATTTTACTGTCTAACGACTCAGCGTTTTTAAAAAGATGAAGGACTTCCTTCATCTTTTTTTTTGCTTTTTGTGAGGTATATTTAAAAAAAAACCAGTTTTTATTCAATATTTCATTAATTATTATTTCATTAAAATTTAACAACATAGTTTTAATGTGATGGTTGTCACAGATAAAGAAATGTGTTACATGTTTTGTTTAAATTTTAATCTAAGCTAAATTCTTAAGTTTCTATAATACCCATAAAATTTAAATGGGAATTTCATATTTTTAAACGCTATGAGTTGTATAAAAATAACAGGCTATTTTTTTTAAAGTAGACAAAATTATTAATAAAATTTAAATAAATTTATAAAAGTGATTGTTGGTAATTTCAGTAATGAATATAAAGTGATAATTAAATTTAATCTCAATAAATTAGCAAAATAAACAAGTAAGATTTTAATTAAATGATAATTGCATCACAATGTAATGGTTTTAAAAAAGTTCAATCATTTAGCTATTATAGACAAGCACAGTTTTTTATATGTATATGTGATTTTAATATTAAAAATATACACTTGTGAAATTTATCTCACTTATTTATCTTTTTTGCATAACAGTAAATTATAAGACGGAAAAAATATTATGAAAAACATCACTATTTATGAAAAAGGAACAGCTAAAGTTCTTACTCAAGATTTAGTTAATAAACACTACTCAGTGTATAAAGTAAATCTTGATAGCGCAGAAATAGCCAAGATTGTAAAAGTTAATAATAATTTGGAGGTTTATTTACAAAATGGAGAAAAAGTTGTTATTGATGATTTCTTTATTGGTGAAAAACCAAAAGAATTTACAATAGAAACTTCAGATGGAAAGCATTATTTACTTAACTTTCTTGAGTTTGATGCGAGTGGTACAGTAACTAAAATCGATTATTTAGGGATTGCAGATTTTCAAGAATATCTAGTTGGTGAACATTCTCCTGTACCAGCATGGGCTTGGGTTGCAGCTGCAGCTGGGGTGATTGGTATTGCAGCAGCGTCAGGAGGAAGTGGTGGTTCAAACCATTCGGGAAGCGGTGATAAAACTGGACCAAAACTTACCTATGATATTTTAGATAATCAGAAAATTAAAATCACTGCAGATGAAGCAAGTAAAATTACAATAGTTGATGCGAGTGGTAAAGCAATTGGGTCAGGGCAATTAAATCAAGCAGGTGCGCTTGAAATTAATTTAACGAGACCTTTGGTTGATAATGAAAAAATTACAATAACAGCAACAGATAATGCGGGAAATAAAACAACTGAAACAATAAATGTTGGCGATGTTACAAAACCTGACGTCGAAATAAATATTGTTGATAATGATACTATTCAGGTCACTTCAAATGAACAAGGTAGTAAAGTTATAATTAAAAATGAAGCAGGACAAACAATTGCTGAAGGCGTAATTGGTGCTGATGGAAAATTAACAGTTGATTTAACTACACCTTTAAATGACGGTAGTAAGATTATTGTTGATGTTATTGATGCTGCAGGTAATCAAACAGAAAAAGTAATTACAGTAGGTGATGTAACACCGCCAATTATTACTACAACTATTCAAGATGCGACCCATATTCAAGTTACTTCAAATGAAGCGGGTCAAGTTAAAATCACGGATAGTAACGGTAATGTAATTGGTACGGGTACAATTACAGGTAATAACACGGTTGATAATGTTCAATTAACACGACCACTCACTGATGGTGAAAAAGTTACGGTTACAGTGACAGATGGTGCGGGTAATCCAAAAGCGATAGAAGTTACAGCAGGTGACGTCACAAATCCACAATTCCAATCTTCGCATGTGGATAGTACAGGAACACAACTAACTCTTACCTACAGTGAAGCACTCGATCCATTACATCCACCAGTTGCAGGTGACTTTGCAGTGATCGCAAATGGTCAGGTTGTACCTGTAACAGGTGTTACGGTGAATGGCTCTAGTGTGGTGTTAACCTTGGGTACACCAGTAACAACAGGTCAAGCGGTTACAGTGGGTTATACCGATCCAACTGCTGATAACGATGCCAATGCGATCCAAGATACAGCAGGCAATGATGCAGCAACCCTTCCGGCAACAGTGGTGGACAATGGTTCGACTGTACCTGGTGGCGATACTACAGCGCCTACATTTGTCAGTGCAGCGCTAGATACAGCAGGCACATCGTTGACGTTGACCTATAGCGAAGCGCTAGACGGCACCAACTTACCACCATTGAACAGTTTCGTGGTGACCGCAGATGGTCAGGTGATTCCAGTGACAGGTGTTACGGTCAATGGTTCTAACATCGTGTTAACCTTGGGTACACCAGTAACAACAGGTCAAGCGGTTGAAGTGGGTTATACCGATCCAACTGCTGATAACGATGCCAATGCGATCCAAGATACAGCAGGCAATGATGCAGCAACCCTTCCGGCAACAGTGGTGGACAATGGTTCGACTGTACCTGGTGGCGATACTACAGCGCCTACATTTGTCAGTGCAGCGCTAGATACAGCAGGCACATCGTTGACGTTGACCTATAGCGAAGCGCTAGACGGCACCAACTTACCACCATTGAACAGTTTCGTTGTGACCGCAGATGGTCAGGTGGTTCCAGTGACCGGTGTTACGGTCAATGGTTCTAACATCGTGTTAACCTTGGGCACAGCAGTGGCAGCGGGTCAAGCGGTTGAAGTGGGTTATACCGATCCAACTGCTGATAACGATGCCAATGCGATCCAAGATACAGCAGGCAATGATGCAGCAACCCTTCCGGCAACAGTGGTGGACAATGGTTCGACTGTACCTGGTGGCGATACTACAGCGCCTACATTTGTCAGTGCAGCACTAGATACAGCAGGCACATCGTTGACGTTGACCTATAGCGAAGCGCTAGACGGCACCAACTTACCACCATTGAACAGTTTCGTTGTGACCGCAGATGGTCAGGTGGTTCCAGTGACCGGTGTTACGGTCAATGGTTCTAACATCGTGTTAACCTTGGGTACACCAGTAACAACAGGTCAAGCGGTTGAAGTGGGTTATACCGATCCAACTGCTGATAACGATGCCAATGCGATCCAAGATACAGCAGGCAATGATGCAGCAACCCTTCCGGCAACAGTGGTGGACAATGGTTCGACTGTACCTGGTGGCGATACTACAGCGCCTACATTTGTCAGTGCAGCGCTAGATACAGCAGGCACATCGTTGACGTTGACCTATAGCGAAGCGCTAGACGGCACCAACTTACCACCATTGAACAGTTTCGTTGTGACCGCAGATGGTCAGGTGATTCCAGTGACCGGTGTTACGGTCAATGGTTCTAACATCGTGTTAACCTTGGGCACAGCAGTGGCAGCGGGTCAAGCGGTTGAAGTGGGTTATACCGATCCAACTGCTGATAACGATGCCAATGCGATCCAAGATACAGCAGGCAATGATGCAGCAACCCTTCCGGCAACAGTGGTGGACAATGGTTCGACTGTACCTGGTGGCGATACTACAGCGCCTACATTTGTCAGTGCAGCGCTAGATACAGCAGGCACATCGTTGACGTTGACCTATAGCGAAGCGCTAGACGGCACCAACTTACCACCATTGAACAGTTTCGTTGTGACCGCAGATGGTCAGGTGGTTCCAGTGACCGGTGTTACGGTGAATGGCTCTAGTGTGGTGTTAACCTTGGGCACAGCAGTGGCAGCGGGTCAAGCGGTTGAAGTGGGTTATACCGATCCAACTGCTGATAACGATGCCAATGCGATCCAAGATACAGCAGGCAATGATGCAGCAACCCTTCCGGCAACAGTGGTGGACAATGGTTCGACTGTACCTGGTGGCGATACTACAGCGCCTACATTTGTCAGTGCAGCGCTAGATACAGCAGGCACATCGTTGACGTTGACCTATAGCGAAGCGCTAGACGGCACCAACTTACCACCATTGAACAGTTTCGTGGTGACCGCAGATGGTCAGGTGATTCCAGTGACCGGTGTTACGGTCAATGGTTCTAACATCGTGTTAACCTTGGGCACAGCAGTGGCAGCGGGTCAAGCGGTTGAAGTGGGTTATACCGATCCAACTGCTGATAACGATGCCAATGCGATCCAAGATACAGCAGGCAATGATGCAGCAACCCTTCCGGCAACAGTGGTGGACAATGGTTCGACTGTACCTGGTGGCGATACTACAGCGCCTACATTTGTCAGTGCGGCACTAGATACAGCAGGCACATCGTTGACGTTGACCTATAGCGAAGCGCTAGACGGCACCAACTTACCACCATTGAACAGTTTCGTTGTGACCGCAGATGGTCAGGTGGTTCCAGTGACCGGTGTTACGGTCAATGGTTCTAACATCGTGTTAACCTTGGGTACACCAGTAACAACAGGTCAAGCGGTTGAAGTGGGTTATACCGATCCAACTGCTGATAACGATGCCAATGCGATCCAAGATACAGCAGGCAATGATGCAGCAACCCTTCCGGCAACAGTGGTGGACAATGGTTCGACTGTACCTGGTGGCGATACTACAGCGCCTACATTTGTCAGTGCAGCGCTAGATACAGCAGGCACATCGTTGACGTTGACCTATAGCGAAGCGCTAGACGGCACCAACTTACCACCATTGAACAGTTTCGTTGTGACCGCAGATGGTCAGGTGATTCCAGTGACAGGTGTTACGGTCAATGGTTCTAACATCGTGTTAACCTTGGGCACAGCAGTGGCAGCGGGTCAAGCGGTTGAAGTGGGTTATACCGATCCAACTGCTGATAACGATGCCAATGCGATCCAAGATACAGCAGGCAATGATGCAGCAACCCTTCCGGCAACAGTGGTAGACAATGGTTCGACTGTACCTGGTGGCGATACTACAGCGCCTACATTTGTCAGTGCAGCGCTAGATACAGCAGGCACATCGTTGACGTTGACCTATAGCGAAGCGCTAGACGGCACCAACTTACCACCATTGAACAGTTTCGTTGTGACCGCAGATGGTCAGGTGGTTCCAGTGACCGGTGTTACGGTCAATGGTTCTAACATCGTGTTAACCTTGGGCACAGCAGTGGCAGCGGGTCAAGCGGTTGAAGTGGGTTATACCGATCCAACTGCTGATAACGATGCCAATGCGATCCAAGATACAGCAGGCAATGATGCAGCAACCCTTCCGGCAACAGTGGTGGACAATGGTTCGACTGTACCTGGTGGCGATACTACAGCGCCTACATTTGTCAGTGCAGCACTAGATACAGCAGGCACATCGTTGACGTTGACCTATAGCGAAGCGCTAGACGGCACCAACTTACCACCATTGAACAGTTTCGTTGTGACCGCAGATGGTCAGGTGGTTCCAGTGACCGGTGTTACGGTCAATGGTTCTAACATCGTGTTAACCTTGGGTACACCAGTAACAACAGGTCAAGCGGTTGAAGTGGGTTATACCGATCCAACTGCTGATAACGATGCCAATGCGATCCAAGATACAGCAGGCAATGATGCAGCAACCCTTCCGGCAACAGTGGTGGACAATGGTTCGACTGTACCTGGTGGCGATACTACAGCGCCTACATTTGTCAGTGCAGCGCTAGATACAGCAGGCACATCGTTGACGTTGACCTATAGCGAAGCGCTAGACGGCACCAACTTACCACCATTGAACAGTTTCGTTGTGACCGCAGATGGTCAGGTGATTCCAGTGACCGGTGTTACGGTCAATGGTTCTAACATCGTGTTAACCTTGGGCACAGCAGTGGCAGCGGGTCAAGCGGTTGAAGTGGGTTATACCGATCCAACTGCTGATAACGATGCCAATGCGATCCAAGATACAGCAGGCAATGATGCAGCAACCCTTCCGGCAACAGTGGTGGACAATGGTTCGACTGTACCTGGTGGCGATACTACAGCGCCTACATTTGTCAGTGCAGCGCTAGATACAGCAGGCACATCGTTGACGTTGACCTATAGCGAAGCGCTAGACGGCACCAACTTACCACCATTGAACAGTTTCGTTGTGACCGCAGATGGTCAGGTGGTTCCAGTGACCGGTGTTACGGTCAATGGTTCTAACATCGTGTTAACCTTGGGCACAGCAGTGGCAGCGGGTCAAGCGGTTGAAGTGGGTTATACCGATCCAACTGCTGATAACGATGCCAATGCGATCCAAGATACAGCAGGCAATGATGCAGCAACCCTTCCGGCAACAGTGGTGGACAATGGTTCGACTGTACCTGGTGGCGATACTACAGCGCCTACATTTGTCAGTGCAGCGCTAGATACAGCAGGCACATCGTTGACGTTGACCTATAGCGAAGCGCTAGACGGCACCAACTTACCACCATTGAACAGTTTCGTTGTGACCGCAGATGGTCAGGTGATTCCAGTGACCGGTGTTACGGTCAATGGTTCTAACATCGTGTTAACCTTGGGCACAGCAGTGGCAGCGGGTCAAGCGGTTGAAGTGGGTTATACCGATCCAACTGCTGATAACGATGCCAATGCGATCCAAGATACAGCAGGCAATGATGCAGCAACCCTTCCGGCAACAGTGGTGGACAATGGTTCGACTGTACCTGGTGGCGATACTACAGCGCCTACATTTGTCAGTGCAGCGCTAGATACAGCAGGCACATCGTTGACGTTGACCTATAGCGAAGCGCTAGACGGCACCAACTTACCACCATTGAACAGTTTCGTGGTGACCGCAGATGGTCAGGTGGTTCCAGTGACCGGTGTTACGGTCAATGGTTCTAACATCGTGTTAACCTTGGGCACAGCAGTGGCAGCGGGTCAAGCGGTTGAAGTGGGTTATACCGATCCAACTGCTGATAACGATGCCAATGCGATCCAAGATACAGCAGGCAATGATGCAGCAACCCTTCCGGCAACAGTGGTGGACAATGGTTCGACTGTACCTGGTGGCGATACTACAGCGCCTACATTTGTCAGTGCAGCGCTAGATACAGCAGGCACATCGTTGACGTTGACCTATAGCGAAGCGCTAGACGGCACCAACTTACCACCATTGAACAGTTTCGTTGTGACCGCAGATGGTCAGGTGGTTCCAGTGACAGGTGTTACGGTCAATGGTTCTAACATCGTGTTAACCTTGGGCACAGCAGTGGCAGCGGGTCAAGCGGTTGAAGTGGGTTATACCGATCCAACTGCTGATAACGATGCCAATGCGATCCAAGATACAGCAGGCAATGATGCAGCAACCCTTCCGGCAACAGTGGTGGACAATGGTTCGACTGTACCTGGTGGCGATACTACAGCGCCTACATTTGTCAGTGCAGCGCTAGATACAGCAGGCACATCGTTGACGTTGACCTATAGCGAAGCGCTAGACGGCACCAACTTACCACCATTGAACAGTTTCGTTGTGACCGCAGATGGTCAGGTGATTCCAGTGACAGGTGTTACGGTCAATGGTTCTAACATCGTGTTAACCTTGGGCACAGCAGTGGCAGCGGGTCAAGCGGTTGAAGTGGGTTATACCGATCCAACTGCTGATAACGATGCCAATGCGATCCAAGATACAGCAGGCAATGATGCAGCAACCCTTCCGGCAACAGTGGTGGACAATGGTTCGACTGTACCTGGTGGCGATACTACAGCGCCTACATTTGTCAGTGCAGCACTAGATACAGCAGGCACATCGTTGACGTTGACCTATAGCGAAGCGCTAGACGGCACCAACTTACCACCATTGAACAGTTTCGTTGTGACCGCAGATGGTCAGGTGGTTCCAGTGACCGGTGTTACGGTCAATGGTTCTAACATCGTGTTAACCTTGGGTACACCAGTAACAACAGGTCAAGCGGTTGAAGTGGGTTATACCGATCCAACTGCTGATAACGATGCCAATGCGATCCAAGATACAGCAGGCAATGATGCAGCAACCCTTCCGGCAACAGTGGTGGACAATGGTTCGACTGTACCTGGTGGCGATACTACAGCGCCTACATTTGTCAGTGCAGCGCTAGATACAGCAGGCACATCGTTGACGTTGACCTATAGCGAAGCGCTAGACGGCACCAACTTACCACCATTGAACAGTTTCGTTGTGACCGCAGATGGTCAGGTGATTCCAGTGACCGGTGTTACGGTCAATGGTTCTAACATCGTGTTAACCTTGGGCACAGCAGTGGCAGCGGGTCAAGCGGTTGAAGTGGGTTATACCGATCCAACTGCTGATAACGATGCCAATGCGATCCAAGATACAGCAGGCAATGATGCAGCAACCCTTCCGGCAACAGTGGTGGACAATGGTTCGACTGTACCTGGTGGCGATACTACAGCGCCTACATTTGTCAGTGCAGCGCTAGATACAGCAGGCACATCGTTGACGTTGACCTATAGCGAAGCGCTAGACGGCACCAACTTACCACCATTGAACAGTTTCGTTGTGACCGCAGATGGTCAGGTGGTTCCAGTGACCGGTGTTACGGTCAATGGTTCTAACATCGTGTTAACCTTGGGCACAGCAGTGGCAGCGGGTCAAGCGGTTGAAGTGGGTTATACCGATCCAACTACTGATAACGATGCCAATGCGATCCAAGATACAGCAGGCAATGATGCAGCAACCCTTCCGGCAACAGTGGTGGACAATGGTTCGACTGTACCTGGTGGCGATACTACAGCGCCTACATTTGTCAGTGCAGCACTAGATACAGCAGGCACATCGTTGACGTTGACCTATAGCGAAGCGCTAGACGGCACCAACTTACCACCATTGAACAGTTTCGTTGTGACCGCAGATGGTCAGGTGGTTCCAGTGACCGGTGTTACGGTCAATGGTTCTAACATCGTGTTAACCTTGGGCACAGCAGTGGCAGCGGGTCAAGCGGTTGAAGTGGGTTATACCGATCCAACTACTGATAACGATGCCAATGCGATCCAAGATACAGCAGGCAATGATGCAGCAACCCTTCCGGCAACAGTGGTGGACAATGGTTCGACTGTACCTGGTGGCGATACTACAGCGCCTACATTTGTCAGTGCAGCACTAGATACAGCAGGCACATCGTTGACGTTGACCTATAGCGAAGCGCTAGACGGCACCAACTTACCACCATTGAACAGTTTCGTTGTGACCGCAGATGGTCAGGTGGTTCCAGTGACCGGTGTTACGGTCAATGGTTCTAACATCGTGTTAACCTTGGGCACAGCAGTGGCAGCGGGTCAAGCGGTTGAAGTGGGTTATACCGATCCAACTGCTGATAACGATGCCAATGCGATCCAAGATACAGCAGGCAATGATGCAGCAACCCTTCCGGCAACAGTGGTGGACAATGGTTCGACTGTACCTGGTGGCGATACTACAGCGCCTACATTTGTCAGTGCAGCGCTAGATACAGCAGGCACATCGTTGACGTTGACCTATAGCGAAGCGCTAGACGGCACCAACTTACCACCATTGAACAGTTTCGTTGTGACCGCAGATGGTCAGGTGATTCCAGTGACCGGTGTTACGGTCAATGGTTCTAACATCGTGTTAACCTTGGGCACAGCAGTGGCAGCGGGTCAAGCGGTTGAAGTGGGTTATACCGATCCAACTGCTGATAACGATGCCAATGCGATCCAAGATACAGCAGGCAATGATGCAGCAACCCTTCCGGCAACAGTGGTGGACAATGGTTCGATTGTTCTTCCACCACTTAATGCTGTAAATGATGAATTTGCATTAGATCTAGGTCAGGAAACTCGTCTAGATCGTACAGAAGTTGTAGGTTCAGATATCGCAGTTGTTGATATCTTGGGGAATAATGCTACTGGTTTAAATTTTTCAATTCCACAAACGACAGGCAATGCTGGTAAGGGGGCGACAGGTAATATTTCTGTCACAGTTTCGCAACAAGATCTGATTTCGGTTGGTGAGGCTGTTCAGATTGTTATTTATCAGCAAACTACCAATGGACCGGTGGAGGTTGCACGTGGTACGAGTCAAGGTGGTATTGTCACTGTGGGTGGTATTGGAATCATTGGTGTCGTGAATAGTAACGACTCAATTAAGCTTGATTTCACTAATTTACCTGAAGGTAATTATACGGTTGCAGTTCAGGCTGATGATAGTGCTCTAACAACTTTACTCAAAGACGTTGCTATTACTGACCTTGGTGGCGAAGGAGAAATTCTGGGTGCTTCAAATGCGGCAGCTATCGGGGCAGCAATTAATACAGTACTTGGCCCATTAGGTGCTCCAGTTCTCGCTTTAGTCAATACAATTTTAATTCCTGTAAATACACTCGGTTTACCGCTTTCGAGTGTCGTTAACCAACTATTAAATGTATTGCCAATTAGCGTAATTGATTACATTGTTGATGCGGCTGTTGCACCTTTATTATCAAACTTATTAACGATTTACGAAAAAACAAATATTAGTGTAACTGGAACTGAAGAGGTTTTTGCGAACTTTGCAGTGACAGGTAATGTTTTTGCTGATAATGGAAATGGTCAAGATGTAATTGGTGGTGGTTCGATCACTGAAATAGATGGTGCGTCTGTTGCACAAGGTAGTGTTACGATTCAAGGAGAGTATGGAAGCCTTGAAATTAACACACTAACTGGAGTCTTTACTTATACTGTGACAACTGGAGAATCGGCTCTTGGAAAAACTGAAATATTTGATTATAAACTGTCTAATGGAGCAACATCTGATACGGCTCAAATCATTATTAATATTGCAGGAACACCAGCAGATCCAGGTGAATTAACACCGCCAGATTATGTTGATCAAGTTGTTGCCCGTGATGACCTTGCAACTGTTAAAAATTATCATGAATCCGTGGGTGATGATATTGGAGTACAAGGTCGAGCTTCACAATTACTGGGCGTAAATTTACTCGGACTAAATATCTCTTTAGGTAATACAGTACCATTTAATTTTGAAGTTGAAGAAAATAGTACTTCAAGTGTTAATGTTAGTGTGGGCGGCAGTTTTGTTAATGCTGCGCTTGGAGGGATTGTTGGTACTTTATTAGGGACATCAGGTAAGTCCTTTAATGCAGTCCTAGAACGCCAATACCTAGATGAAAATGGTGTAGCGCAAAAAGAATATTTCATCGTTCAAGATGCTGTCAAATTGACTGCAACAGGTCTATTAGGGGCTGTATTTACTTATTCTGGCCAAATTAATCTAGATAATTTACCATCAGGTGTTTATACCATCGCACTGCAAGAGAATCCAACCAATAGCGGTTTATTGCAGCAGATATTAAATCTGTTGGATTCAACCCTATCTGCTCAGTTATTTGGTGGTGTTGAATTAACCATGCAAGACCAAACCAATAAATATTTGGGTTCAAGTACCATAGAAGGAAATGTAATTTCAAGTGTTGATGGAGCGGATGAGGTAAATACAACAACATTTGTTACTAAAGTAGCCAATGAGGTGGGTGATCCTACAGTCACATTATCAGGTGCAAACACGGTTGTGGTTGGTGCTTACGGAACACTTTATATTTCTCCAAACGGACATTATAAATATGTGAGTAATGGTAATGCTGCAGATATTGGTAAGGTAGATACATTTACCTACACAATCAGGGATTTTAATGGTAGTGAAGCAACAGCGAATTTGAATATTCGTATCGATGGTGATAACTCTGGTGTAGTTTGGGATAATATAAATCCTCAAAATGATGTATCTCTTCCAGCTCCAATTATTTTAGACAATGCTGAGCATGTCGCTATTGGTGCTGTAACGAATGTTCATCAATCCAGTACTTCGAATCAAGGGGATCTTAAAATTGCAGCAGGTCTAATCGGAGGAGGGAATGGTACTTACACTCCAACAACATTTAGTATAGCAAATACGGATTCTGCACATGTTGTAGTTAAAGTGAATTTACCTCTACTTTCACTTTCTGTAGCTCCAACGATTGTACTTACAATCAAAGATCAAAATGGTATTACGGTTGGTACAAAAACAGAAAAACCACTTCTTGCAATCGGTTCAGTAACTGTAGACATGCCTAATTTAGGACCAGGAACTTACACAATTACGGCATCTGCAACGGGTAATACTGGTTTTGGATATGATGCTGCAGTGACCTTAACACAAGACATTACCCATTATAATGAAATTGCCCCAGTAACTGCTGCTGCAATTACTGGCAATATGTTGACAGATGATATCTATAATTCATCTTATGCTAAATTCAGTATTGATACCGGTAATGGGCAGTTTGTAGAGGTGGGTTATAATGGTGTGACGGTGCAAGGTGAGCATGGCAGTCTGTTCGTGAAAAGTGATGGAAGCTATGTTTATACACCGAGTGCTGACGTAATTGGTCGTCAAGAAGTATTTGATTATAAACTCTCTGTTTTTGGTCAAGATCATACAGCATCTCTTACAGTAACTGTTGATGCAATAACCACTGGTGATGCTCTACGCAATACACTGATTAGTGGTGAACTGAATGATACCTTTACTGGTAATGGTGGTTCAGATGTGCTTGTATATCATGTATTAGAAAGTGCAAGTGCTAGTGGTGGAAATGGCGTCGATCATTGGTCAGACTTCCATTCTGGAAATGTGAACACTGATACGAATGCAGACATAATTGATATTTCTGATTTACTGATTGGTTTTAACAGTGCAAATATCACAGCTGATTTAACAGCATCGGCAAACTATTTGAAAAATTATCTTGGTGTAAGAGTTGATGGTAATAATGTCACACTTACCTTAGATCGTGATGGTGCAGGAACTACGTACACCGGCAAAACTGATTTACTCCAATTAGATAATTTGGCGCAATCAGGTGCTGCATTTAACGGCAAAACTGAAGATGATATCTTGAAACTCTTGCTTCAAAATCATCAGCTTGTCCTATAATTTAGTCAGTGAATTGAAAACCCTAAGTTCGCTTAGGGTTTTTTATTGTCCAATGTATTTTAAAAGCACGTTATAATGGCAATATATTGAGTTTGAATGTTTTATTTTCATTATGGTTTATACACTTGTATCCGAAACGATTTTTGAGGAAGATATTAAAAAGAGTCGATTTCAAGCCATTTCAGCGCCTGTTGAAAATGAACAGCAAGTTAAAATGTTTCTGGAAAAAAATTTAGATCTAACAACAACACATCAATGCTGGGCATGGAAAATAGGTCATAATGTTCGTTTTAATGACGATGGTGAACCTTCAGGTACAGCTGGTCGCCCGATCCTTGCGACCATTGAGGGCAATGATTTAACCAATGCAATTGTATTGGTTAATCGCTGGTATGGTGGCATCAAGTTGGGTACAGGTGGTTTAGTTCGTGCCTATGGTGGCTGTGCAGGGCAATGTCTGCTTTTGGCTGAAAAAATAGAACTAATTGAAAAGAAGAAAATTTATTTTCAATGCCAATTTAGCGAATGGTCAATTTTTCAGTATGAATTAAATACCCAAGGTATTGAATATACAGAACAATATACTGCTAATGGGGTTGGAGTTGAGGCATTATTACAAATACATCAAATTGATCCACTTAAGTTAAAAATTCAAGATGTAACGCGTGGGCGTGAGCAACTTAAATTGTTGGAAGACGCTGATGATTGAACAAGACCCATTATTGAAATATCGTGAACAACATAAGCATCGCTTAAATTATATGCCGTGGCTGTATTATTCGCTTAAACCGAAAAATCGAGTTTGGGCGGAGCAGTGGCAGCAGCAGTATCAAGCATATTTGATGGCAATGGAAACTGTTGAAATAGGTCAAAATTGTTTTATTTCACCATTAGCTCATATTTTTGCTGAGCCTGGTCGGAAAATTGTCATTGGGGATAATACTTTTATTGCGGCGGATTGTACCTTGCATGGACCGTTAGAGATTGGTAATGAAGTCGCGATCAACCATCATTGTATTTTGGATGGGGGTAAAGTCGGTATTAAATTGCATGATCAAGTTCGTATAGCCGCCTATTGTCATCTTTATGCTTTTGATCATGGGATGGATTTGAGTATTCCTGTTTATCAACAAGCTGTGACTTCCAAAGGCATTGAAATTGGTCAGGATGTTTGGTTGGGCGCGCATGTTGGTGTGAAAGATGGTGTAAAAATTGCTTCACATGCGGTGATTGGAATGAATAGTATGGTTACTAAAAATGTAGCTGAACGAGAAATTGTGGCAGGGAACCCAGCGCGTTTTATTCGTTATCGTGAATGAACGCACAGTTTGTACAAATACATAATTAAATTATGGGATTAATTACATAAAGTTGTCCAAACTTATAAAAACTTATGCTAATTTAAAACAATAATATAGACCCAAAGCTGTAAAGCTAAAGCGAGGTTAAAATGAACAGAGTAGTGGCTTGTATTGACTCTTCTCCGTGCATCAATGCATTGGCAGAAGCAGCCGCATGGATTGCTCAAAAAACTGGTCGTGAACTGGTTTTATTGCAAGTATTGGATTATTACCCTGCAAGTTATCATTTAGGGGAAATTAGTGGGGTAATTGGCTTTGAAAGTAATGCGATGTTACTTAAAGAGCTGGCTGAACTTGAACAAAAGCAAAGTGAGTTAGCACTGGATTACAGTAATAATTTACTCAAGCATATTTCTGAAATGATTCAAGAAAAATACAATATCACACCGATTCAAATTCAAGCCAAAGGTGATTTTCTCGAACAAAGCTTCAATGAATTGACTGAAGATGATATCGCTGTCATCGGTCGAGTGGGTGAGCGTTCAGCTGAGAAGAATAAAATACTGGGCAGTAATGTTGAAAACTTTATTCGTGGAACGAAAAGTACCGTATTAACCGTTGGGCAAACATTTAAACCACCTACACGGTTTATTTTTGCTTATGAGCTTTCAGAAACATGTCAAAAAATGCTAAAACGTGTTGAAAAAAGTGATTTGCTTAAACTTTTGCAATGCCATTTACTCTATGTCGGTGATCATCCTGAGATTCTCAATGAGCCTGCGCAACGTTTAAAAGATGCGGGTTTGGATGTGGTGGTAGAGTACCGTTATGGTGATGTTGCTGAAAATATTTTGGATTATCAAGATCAGCATCAAATTCAATTGATTGTTTTAGGTGCATTTAGCCATAGTAAAATTCATCAGTTCTTTTTGGGTAGTGTAACGACCACTATTTTTAGAAATGCTGCAGTTCCATTGTTGGTCGCAAAATAACTTTGATTTGAAGTTAAAAGACAACGCGTCTGAGCAATCGAGATTGAGTCAAATGACCGATCAAACAGAAGAGATTAAATGCCACAAATAATATGATTTGTGGCATTTTTTTTGATTAAAAAATTTGATAAAAATATTGCATTTTGAAATGCAAGCGCTTTTTCATGAACCATGAATTTAACTGGTTGAAAATTAATCGACAATTAAAAGTATTTTATTTTCATGGGTTTATTAACGCATTATTGAGTTATCCACAATTCTACAAACAAGTTCAGGGGATAACTCTAAGGAGAATGATTGAAGCTAAGCTGGAGTTGTTAAAATTTTAGCTATAAAAAACTGCTATCTAAATAGCAGCTTTAAAAATTAAATCAGCATGCTTTATTTTACAATCGCAATGGCAAAACCATCATGCCCTTTGCTACCTACAGTTTGCAAAGCCGTACATGACAGAATTTTAGGATGGTTTTGCATGGCTTTATACATGTCACGGATCCCTTCAATACTTGGTTTGACATTGTCTGGGTCAAGAATGTCACCAGCACGAATCACGTTGTCCAAAACAATCACTGTACCTGAATGTGACAGACTTAAGCTTAATTCTAAATATTCAGGATAGCTTTGTTTATCAGCATCGACAAAAATAAAGTCAAAAGGTTCTGTAGCTTCAGGCAACGCTTTTAAAATATCGGCTGCACGACCACACTTTAATTCAACGGTTTGTTTGAGCTTGGCCTGATCTATATTTTCTTGACCTAAAGCAGCATGCGTATCACGACCTTCAATCGTTAAAATATAGCCATCATCAGGTAAGGCACGGGCTAACCACATAGTGCTATAAGCTGCAAAAGTACCTAATTCTAAAACACGTTTGCATTTGTTCATTTGAATCAACATTTGCAATAACATGCCCTGATTTGCGGCAACAGCAAGGTGGTCTGGAAATCCTTTATCCTCAGTGTTTTTTAATGTTTGTATGAGGATTGGATCTTCAGGAATTAAATGTGATTCGATATAGGCATCGATGTCTGACCACATTTGTTGCATGTTATACCACCTAATTGGAGTCACTTCATTTATGTAATGTGCATTTTAATCTTTTAATCGAAGAGTGCAATTTTAATAGAAACTTTTGAGTTAAATTTAATCAACTGGAAAAAATTATAAATATATAGAGCGATACGTTCAGGTTTTATTGTTTTAAAGAAGCCTGATCAACTTCTATAAAACATGGTGATGAAACTGATTTATGCGGCGAATAATGGGCTAAATCCTATTTTTCTTAATAAACGGCGATACATACTTGAACTGCGGTCAGCAGGGAAGTGCGCCTCAATGGATAAATCTAAAGGTAGATATTCTGGTTTTTGAGTCTCAACGATCAAACGGTCTTCTTCAAAGATTTTAAGGTTGTATTCATAAGCATCTTCTATTGGTAAATCTTGATCATAGTTACGACAAATTGGGGCAAATAATCGAGTACTACGTGCTGTTATGGGCGAGGCAGCATTCATAATGACCTGTTTCGCTTGATTGGGGAAATGAATGGTTAATGTTGCGGTAAAAGGCAAATGAATTTCAAAATGGCGTAACCATTGAAAATCCGCTTGTCCTAATTGATCTAGACCAATCGGGTAACGACCTACGCTACTGATATAATCAGCACTAAAACCATAGTCTGTTTCTTGCGTGGTGTAATCAGGCACTTCAGTATTTTCTGGGTCACCAAAAGTTTCTGGATGTACCCATGCAAAATGAGCAACATCGATAAAGCCTTCCAATTGTCGACCAGCAAAGCATTTTAAATCAACTTGAGGGCAAATCAGTTGTTGGTACGTGGTCTCATCCCAATGCGGCATGTTTGGGATATTGGGTATATCTTGCTTTTTTGCTAAAAGTGAACACCAGATTAACCCATAACGTTCAACTGCAGCATAGGTTTTTAGGTGGAAGCGGTCCGAAATTTTATGATTGGGATGCGCAGGGATACGATTACATTTTCCATTTTCACCAAAGCGTAAACCATGATAACGGCAAACGATACCTTGGCCATCATTTGTTCCGATACTTAAAGGAACACCGCGATGTGGACAGGCATCTTTGGCAACAATAATTTCAGAATTTATTTTATAAATGACCAATGGCATATCCAGCAACATGGTTCCTAGAGGCTGCTCAGTAATGTCTCTTGCTAATGCAATTGGATACCAATATTGGGCTAAGAGCTGCCAGTCATGTTCTGAGAAGGTCATATGAACGGGAAGGTCAGGATTGAAGCTGCTAGACGTTTTGCTATTCATATTCAAATCTTTTATGGAGTGCTCATTTGAATATAAAACAATGCCGTGTTCTTTGAAATTTCAATTATTGTGTTGAATGATTAAGAAAAATAGAACACTTGATTGAATAGTGAGCATGTTAAGCGGTGGATCTTTTGTATTGGCTTAGCTGTAATAATCTTTTAACATTTTTCCAAAATTTAATAAAAATGAGCTGACTACAATAAGTGCGATGGAGAAACTGCTGCAAAAGAAAATTATTTTTTGATAATTTAACCTGCAACTATTCATTAAAGGTAAATAGTAGACTTGATACATTGAACGTAAGGTTTGCATGGTTAATATAAATAAACTGATGAAGCTAAAACTAATGACAATATTTTGGATCAGATTGTATTGACTAGTTTGTGCCAATAAAAAGTAAATGATCCAACAACTCATATAGATAATGAACGTAATCATGCTGGCCGAGGCCACCATCTTTAGAAAAGTTTCATGCCATTCTTTACGATTTAATCTGATCATTTAAATTGCTCTTTTTTATTTATTTTAAGGGTTTTTAGATGGAAAAATAAGGCTATCACGACGTAACGTGTCGTTTGAAATGGGTAAACCTTAATACAACTTTTGTGACATACACATGAAATATTACAATTTGAATTGTAATATCCTCAAATTTAAAAAATAGAACACAGTTGATTACATATTGAATTTAAAAGATTTTTAATAAAATCAAATGTGAATTATCAAATATCATAAAAGCGTCATAAAGCTGTAACTTATTTGTCATATTTTAAAATCAAAATGCAGTTATCCGAAAAGTACGACACAACAAGAAGTGGTGTACTTCAAAATTGCAGTTTATTTAAGAGAGAAAAGAATGCGCATTAATCACATCGCACTTGCATTAGCAGTTTCAGGGGCAGCAGTAGCAGCAAACGCTCGTGATACCATCCAAATCGCTGGTTCTTCTACTGTACTTCCTTATGCGAGTATTGTTGCTGAAGAATTTGGTAATACTTTCCCTCAATTTAAAGCACCTGTAGTTGGCTCAGGCGGTAGTTCTGCTGGTCTTAAACAGTTCTGTTCAGGTGTGGGCGATAACACAATTGATATCGCAAATGCTTCACGTAAAATTAAAGATACTGAAATCGCAGCGTGTAAAAAAGCTGGCGTAAATAAAGTCCAAGAAATAAAAATCGGTTATGACGGTATCGTTTTTGCTTCAAATGCAAGCAAAGCAGCTTATAAATTACGTCCACAACACGTATTTGCAGCCCTAGCAGCTGAATTACCATCAAATGGTAAATTGGTACCAAACCCATATACACGTTGGAACCAAATTGACAAGTCTCTTCCAAATGAGCCAATTACTTTAGTTGTTCCTGCTTCTAACCACGGTACACGTGAAGTGTTCCAAGAAAAAATGGTTGAAGCGGGTTGTGAAAGTTATGATTACTTTAAAAAGTTAGACAAAGATGCTCAGAAAAAAGCATGTTCTAGCTTCCGTAAAGACGGTAAAGTAATTGAAATTGCAGGTGATTATACTGAAACTCTAGCGCGTTTAAAAACATCTCCAAGTGCGGTAGGTGTATTTGGCTTAGGTTTCTATGATCAAAATAAAGATAAATTACGTGTTGCTACAGTGAACAATGTTGTTCCTTCTGAGCAAACTGTTTTAAATGGTACTTACCCTGTATCTCGTCCTTTATACTTCTATGTAAAAGGTGAACACTTACAGTCAATCAAAGGCTTAAAAGAATATACTGAATACTTCCTTAACAAGAAGGTATCTGGTAAAGGTTCTAAGTTAGATAAAGCTGGTTTGATTTCATTGTCAGACGCTGAACGTGCAAAAGTATTGGCTGGTTTTAAAGCTGGTAAATAATAAAACCGCAATAATGGAGCTGATGGTGGGTGACTACCATCGGCTTTCCTTGCTAAGTAGAGTTTTTTCAAATTATTGAAATTGAAAAAACGGTGGAGAATACATGAATCTGCTACTCATTGGCGTGTTATTGGCTTTAATCGCTATCGCATATCAAATCGGGCTACGAAAAAGCCGAAGCCTAGCAGGTAAGGGAAATAACACTGCAATTTTACATTCACGTCCTGGCTATTATGGCTCTTTGGTGGCGTTGTGGTGTGGAATTCCAGCTTTTTTAATTTTGATAGTTTGGAACTTGGTAGAACCAAGTGTTTTACAACATCTAATTTTAAAAAATGTTCCAGCAAATATTGCTTCAACGCTAGATACAGCTGGGGTAGATGTACTGGTGGATCGTATTAAAGCAATTGCCTCTGGCTTTGGTGTGACAGATACGCCAGCAGCTTATGAGGTTGCAGCTGCAGAACAACTCTCAAAATTTGAAAGAATTGGCTCGTTTGCAAAGTTTGCTGTAGTAACGTGTGCTGCGATCCTTGGATTGATTTGGGCAAGAAAAAGAATTAGTCAACAATTTCGTGCACGTAACGAAGTTGAAAAAACCATTAACGTTGTTTTGATCCTGTGTTCAGGTGTTGCGATTCTCACGACTGTGGGTATTGTGATGTCGATGTTCAGTGAAGCGATGCACTTTTTCCAGTTTGTCAGTCCAATCGACTTCTTCTTTGGTACAGAGTGGAATCCTGGCTTTAGTACTTCAGGTAATGCTGAAGGAAGTTATGGTTTATTACCATTACTGTGGGGAACACTCATGGTCAGTGGTATTGCACTACTGGTTGCTGTTCCACTGGGTTTAATGATTGCAATTTATCTTGCTGAATATGCATCACCTCGATTCCGTTCATGGGCAAAGCCAACAATTGAAGTTTTGGCGGGTATTCCAACCATTGTTTATGGTGTTTTTGCCATGATGGTGATTGGTCCAATCTTCAAATCTATTGGCGACTCTATTGGCGTTGAGGTTAATGCGACCAGTGCTTTAACAGCAGGTTTTGCAATGGGTATTATGATTATCCCATTTGTATCTTCTTTGTCAGATGACATTATCACTCAAGTGCCACGTGCCTTACGTGATGGTTCTTTAGGTTTAGGTGCGACCAAATCTGAAACTATTCGTCAAGTGGTTCTTCCAGCGGCCTTACCAGGTATTACGGGTGCATTCTTACTTGCAGTATCTCGCGCAGTCGGTGAAACCATGATTGTGGTACTCGCTGCTGGTAATAGTCCACTGTTACATATCAATCCACTAGAAGCTGTCTCAACAGTCACTGTAACGATTGTAAAACAATTAACAGGCGATACAGACTTTGCAAGTCCGCAGGCATTGGTTGCCTTTGCACTGGGTTTAACTTTATTTACCATTACATTGTGTTTAAACATTGTCGCACTTTATATTGTGCGTAAATATCGTGAGCAATACGAATGAGTACATCAAATACATCTCCTGTGGATCAAAATGTATTTGATCCTCAAGCTGCCGCTGAGTTGCGAGAGAAACGTAAAGCTAGAATCGCCAGCTCATTGTCAAAACGTCATCGTAAAGAAAAGACCTTCCGTTTTGCTGGCTTTTCAGCAGTGATTATTGGTTTGGCATTTGTTGCAATTTTATTTGGAAGTATCTTATACAAAGGGTTGCCAGCATTTTGGCAAGCAAGTATGACTGTACCTGTGTATTTTGATCCAAGTATGATTGATGCAGGACCAAAACCAACACAAAAAGTAGGTGAATCTCCTGCTGTATTTCAAGAACGTTATGTCGACTGGCAAACTAAAATGGGTATGGTTGATTGGGATGCATTGATTGTAAATGCAATCATTTCAAAAGACCCAGCACTTGAAAGTCGTCGTGATGATCTTTCTGGCATCTATACCAGTTCAGAGGCATATCGTATCCGTGATATGGTCTTTAAAGATCCAGCATTGATTGGTAAAACAGTAGAGCTCAATTTCCTTGCTGATGCCAACATTGATGTGTGGTTAGCTGGTCATATTGATCGTTCATTGCCTGATGAGCAACAACAACTTAGTCCAGAAGTACGTCAACTTTCTGATGACTTAGCTGCGAAAGGGATTATTAACCGTACTTTTAACACGCAAATGTTCACCAACCCAGATTCACGCAGCTCACCAGCAACAGCAGGTTTGGCTGGTGCATTTATGGGTTCATTGTTCATGATGCTAATTGTGATCGCGATTTCTATTCCATTGGGTGTAGCAAGTGCGATTTATCTAGAAGAGTTTGCACCGAAAAACTTTATTACTGACATCATTGAAGTCAATATCAATAACCTTGCAGCAGTTCCATCGATTGTATTTGGTCTGTTAGGTGCTGCCATCTTTATTGGTTGGATGCATTTACCTATATCCGCACCTTTGGTTGGTGGTTTGGTCTTAAGTTTAATGACTTTGCCTACAGTGATTATTACCACACGTGCTTCATTGAAAGCAGTACCACCATCAATTCGCCAAGCGGCGTTAGGTATTGGTGCTTCTCGTTTACAAACAGTATTCCACCATGTATTGCCTTTGGCTCTACCGGGGATTATGACAGGTGCGATTATTGGTATTGCTCATGCATTGGGTGAAACTGCACCATTACTATTAATTGGTATGAGCGCTTTCGTTGCAAATATTCCAGTATCTCCATTAGATCAATCTACGGCTTTACCTGTTCAAGTTTACTTATGGCAAGGTAATGAATTACGTAACTTCTTCGAAGGGCGTACGGCTGCAGCCATCATTGTGTTATTGGCACTTATGGTCGGTCTAAACAGCTTTGCAATTTGGTTACGTAAGAAATTTGAAGTTCGCTGGTAAAAGAGGGCAGAATAGAGATGAATACTGTAGAAACTAAAAATTCCTTAAGACAGGATACAACCGTGAATTCTGAACAATCTCAATTTACATCGACTGATAGTAAGCAAAAGCAAGCAAGCACTTCTTTTGTCTCCCAGTTTGAGTCTTCGACACCGAAGAAAGAAAAAAATACAACTGTGAAACTTAGTGCTGAAGATGTGCATGTTTACTATGGTGACGCAGAAGCGATTAAAGGTATTGATCTTCAAGTTTATGAAAATGAAGTGATTGCATTTATTGGACCATCAGGTTGTGGTAAATCAACATTTCTACGTACCTTGAACCGTATGAACGATACGATTGATACTTGCCGTGTAACAGGTAAAGTGCGTTTAGACAACCAAGACATTTATGATCCAAATCTAGATGTTGTGTTGCTCCGTGCTCAAGTTGGAATGGTATTTCAAAAACCAAACCCGTTCCCTAAATCAATTTTTGATAATGTTGCTTATGGTCCTAAACTGCATGGTTTAGCCAAAGATAAGTATGATTTAGAAGAGATTGTTGAAAATAGTTTGCGTAAAGCAGGTTTGTGGGATGAAGTAAAAGATCGTTTAAGTCAGCCAGGTACAGGACTTTCAGGTGGTCAGCAACAACGTTTGTGTATTGCACGTACGATTGCGGTAAGCCCTGAAGTGATTTTAATGGATGAACCATGTTCTGCGCTCGATCCAATTGCAACAGCAAAAGTTGAGGAGTTAATCTCTGAGCTTTCTACGCAATATACAATCGCAATTGTAACTCACTCCATGCAACAAGCAGCGCGTGTCTCTGATCGTACAGCATACTTTCATTTAGGTGACTTAATCGAAGTTAACTCTACAGAGAAAGTCTTTACTCAACCAGATCACCAATTGACTGAAGCTTATATTACCGGCCGTTTCGGTTAAGTAGAATATTGATCAAGATAAGTTTAGATGTGAAATTAAAGGGCCGAAAGGCTCTTTTTTTATAGATAAAGTATATAAACCTCTGTGGCAATGAATCAAATTGACAAGAATGGTAGATCAAAAAACAATTAAAAATTTAAGCTTCAAAATAATGAATTGATTGTCTAAGTCTATTCTTTGATAAGTCTTGAAATAGGGATGTAATGCAGTTTTAATGAAGTCTTGTAAGTGAGGTATTGTTGACTAAGTTTATTTTGTTCTAGTAAAACCCACCTAATATGAATGGGTGAGGCTAAATGATTTAAGAGGCTGGAATAGATGAGCTATGTGTTCATGCTTTTATATACGTGATACGAAATAAATGCTTAATTGTTTGAACTTATAATCGCGGAACATTAGACAAATGCTTTTTAAGAAACACACCATTTTAAGCTTTGTGTATTAAACATATTTTTCAGTTAGTTCTTCATTTTATATGTAAATAGCTGTTGATTGTTATTTCTAATTTTCTGATCTATTCATAGTTGCTTTATATAAAAAAGGAGCTCAAAAGCTCCTTCTTATTACAAATATTGCTTATAGGATGTTTTAATCCATTGGATCTTCACGATGTTGTTCAACTGCTTTAGCATCATAGTGCGCTTTACTCGGATGAGCGAATGCAGTAGCCAGTTTGTCTTTGTCTAAAGCATTGTCCCAACGTGCCACAACAATCGTCGCACACGCATTACCGACTAAATTGGTCAGTGCACGACACTCAGACATAAAGCGGTCAATACCTAGAATTAAAGCCATACCTGCAACAGGAACTGCTGGAACAACAGATAATGTTGCAGCTAAGGTAATAAATCCAGCACCTGTAACACCAGCAGCACCTTTAGAGCTCAGCATTGCAACGAGCAATAATAAGATTTGGTCTTGAATACTCAAATCGATATTACATGCTTGTGCAATAAAGAGCGCCGCCATCGTCATATAGATGTTGGTACCATCGAGGTTAAATGAATAACCAGTAGGAATAACCAAGCCAACTACAGATTTTTCGCAGCCTGCTTTTTCCATTTTACGCATCAATGATGGAAGTGCGGCTTCAGATGAACTGGTCCCTAAAACTAACCATAATTCATCTTTGATATAGCGAATCAGATCTGTAATTCTAAATCCATTATAGCGCGCCACTGCACCCAAAATAACCAGAATAAAGAGTAAAGCAGTGATATAGAATGTCATAATTAAAAGTAAAAGATTTCCAATACTTTCAATACCATACTTACCAATTGTAAATGCCATTGCACCAAAAGCACCAATCGGAGCAAATTTCATCAGCATTCCAACTAAATGAAATACGGGTGCTGTAAGATTGTTTAAGAAGTCTACAATCGGTTGACCTTTTTCGCCTACCGCAGCCAAGGATAAACCAAATAATACGGCAACAAATAGAACTTGTAGAATGTCGCCACTTGTTAATGGACTAACGATGGTTGTTGGAAGAATATTCAGTAAGAAGTCGACAATAGAAGCGTCATGTGCTTTCTCAGCATACTCAACAACTTTCTCTGATTTCAATGATGTAGGGTCAATATTTAAACCTTGTCCTGGTTTAATAATATTGGCAACAATCATCCCGACGATTAATGCGAGTGTAGAGAAGGTGAGGAAATAAAGCATTGCTTTACCCGTTACTCGTCCTACAGTTCCCATATGTTTCATGCCTGATATTCCAGTGACAACCGTCAAGAAAATAACAGGCGCAATAATCATTTTGACCAGTTTAATAAATGCATCACCTAATGGTTTTAAACTTGCACCAATATCTGGCCAAAAGTGTCCAAGAAGGATACCAAGTACAATGGCAAAAATAACCTGAACATAGAGGATTTGATAAAACTTTTGTTTTTTAGGGGGTAGGTGTTCATCGTGTGAGGAGATATCCATACTCAATCCTTATCCTTGATGTTGATAAAATTAAACATTTTTTAAAAAAATGACACATAAATGTTCATAAATTTACAAAATGTAATTATTCTTTTTAACGTGTTGATTTTAAATAGTTTAATCAAAATAACAAATATGTTATTTAGATAAAAAGAGTTGGTAAATAACCTATTATAAATTTTAAAAATGTGTGATATATGTTTATTTGTATTATCTGTTTGATATAAACATGTCTATGTTTTTTTATGTGAATTTGTCATAAGAAAAGCCAGCAAAAGTTCTACTAAGTGGCATTTGCGTTATTTTCGAGGTAAAGTCACTGAATATGCTGAAATCAGCAAGGCTTAACTTAGATGTAAAAACTATTAATAAAATCTTAATTTATTCAAAACGCGTATCTTTACTCGAATTTTCATTCGTTTTTAACTATAAAAAAAAGCTATGTATTGTATAACTAAAATTTAATTATTGTTGTTTGTTAAAAGTGTGTAGACAAAGCTTTTTATCATGCATAAAGACTAAGTGGACTGAGCTTTGTCGAATTTTTCAAAAAGTGTATTGAAATTTAGCTGATCCGTCCGCATCTTATTAGAAAAGCATTTCCTTAGATATTAGAGATTATAAATTCTATGTTATTTCATTTACCCAAAGTACCCGCAGAAATTCGTATCAGTCATTTAAATGCCCGAATAAATGAGCAAAGAAAAAGAATTGCTCAATCTACTGCATCGAAATTGGAATTGTTTCAACTGACTCAACAGTTTGTAAAAGAAGCTCGTGTACGTAAAAAAAATAATCAAAAAATCTATGTCTTAGATTTTAAAGGAGATGTACAGGCTTCAGCTGTAGAAAACTTAAGAGAAGAAATTACATTAATTCTTGCGACAGCAAAAGCAGGCCGTGATCGTGTCATTGTTCGTTTAGAAAGCCCTGGTGGTATGGTGCATGGTTATGGTCTTGCAGCTGCACAATTGGTTCGTTTACGTGATGCAGGCTTTAATCTGACGATTTGTGTGGATAAAGTGGCTGCGAGTGGCGGTTATATGATGGCATGTATCGCAAGTGAAATCGTCTCTGCACCATTTGCTGTGGTCGGTTCGATTGGTGTTGTTGCCCAAGTCCCTAATTTTAATCGACTGTTAAAAGAACATCATGTTGATTTTGAGCTATATACCGCAGGTCAGTTTAAGCGTACTGTGACGATGTTTGGTGAAAACACCCCAGAAGGTAAAGCAAAATTTGAAGAAGAGTTACAACAAACGCATCAACTATTTAAGCATTTTGTTGAAAAATATCGCCCGCAACTCAATGTCGAAAAAGTTGCAACAGGTGAACACTGGTATGGTGAAGATGCGCGCAATTTAAATTTAGTGGATAAATTGCAAACTTCAGATGAATATTTGCTGAGCTTATTGCCACAACATGACGTATATGTGATTCAAACACGTCGTAAGCCAACACTTGGCGAGAAGTTAGGTTTACAAGCTGCACAAATGGCAGATGCCTTAATTCCATCCGTTGTGAATAAATTGATGAGTGAGATCACGAAGCTAAATTCCTCTTTACCGATGTTTAAAGATGATAAATTCTAAGTTTTAATTGAACATTTACAACCTAAAGAGTAATTGGTGAAAGCTGATTACTCTTTTTTTATAGAAAAGTCTTTTCTTTATTCGCAAAAATGCTCAGAAAAAATGACCTCATGTGGTCATGACAAGTCTGCAAAAAATGATTAGCATGCTAGGGATCATAAAATCAAAAACTCAGATTGAAAGGAATACAAGACATGTTGGCATATGATGCAGATTTAGAACTTTTTCGTGATAACTTTAAACGTTTTATGAGTGAACACGTTGCTCCATTTTATGAGCAATGGGAAAAAGAAGGTTTAATGCCACGTTCAGTATGGTCATTATTGGGTGAAAATGGCTATCTTTGTGTTGATGTACCTGAAGTGTATGGTGGTTACGGCGTTCCAACTGAATATTCATTGATGTTGGTTGAAGAGTCTGCACGTGCAGGCTATGGTGCATTGTCTACCGCGATTTCATGCCATTCAGAAATTGCAGCGCCTTATATTTTGCATATTGCCAACGAAGAACAAAAACAATACTGGTTACCTAAAATGGTGTCAGGTGAAGTGGTGGGCGCAATTGGGATGACGGAACCGGGTGCAGGTTCAGACCTACAGGGCATGCGTAGTAGTGCGATTTTAAATGGTGATCATTATGTTTTGAATGGTTCTAAAACATTTATTTCAAATGGTCAACATGCAGATTTAGTGGTATTGGCAGCAAAAACTGACCCACAAGCGCGTGCAAAAGGTGTGTCACTTTTATTGGTTGATACACATCTAGATGGATTTAAAAAGGGCACCAACCTCGATAAAATTGGTTTGCATTCTCAAGATACCTCAGAACTGTTCTTTGATAATGTTAAAGTTCCAGCAAATCAATTGTTAGGTAGTGCAGGGCAAGGTTTTGCCTATTTGATGCAAGAGTTACCTCGTGAACGTACTGCAATTGCAGCAACGGCACTTGGTGCAATTCGTGGTGCAATCGATATCACTACTCAGTATGTACAGGAACGTCAAGCGTTTGGTCAGAAAATTGGCAGCTTCCAAAATACTCGTTTTGTTTTGGCTCAAGCAAAAATTGATGAGTTGGCAACAGCAGCATTCTATAACCAAAATCTAGCTTTGTATAAACAAAGTAAATTGGATGTTGAAACAGCAGCAGCTTTAAAAAGTTTTAGTACGGATATGCAGATGAAAATCATCGACAGCTTGCTACAACTGTTTGGTGGTTATGGCTATATGACGGAATATCCAATTTCTCGTTTCTTTGTAGATGCACGTATTCAACGTATTTATGGTGGAACAAATGAAATCATGAAAGAGATCGTGGCACGTGGCATCATTGGTCGATAATGCATAAATAAATAGCAACGATAAAGTATTCAAATAAAAAACCTTCTTTATTTAAAGAAGGTTTTTTATTATCAAGGTTCAGGGATTAAGCACTTAATACATTTAAACATTCATTAATAAAGATAGGCAGTTCAAAAGTCGAGCGTGAAGAAATATATAAATTGTTGTCGTTTACCACTTCGCGATCAAAAACCACAGCGCCAGCGTCTTTAAGTTCTTTGAGGATATCTTCAATCGAAGTTAAGCGCCGTCCAATTGCAATTTGTGCATCGATAAGCAAATGGCTACTGTAACAACATAAAAAAATAGGTTTTTGTGCGTTGGCAAAATTACGTAAAAAATCAATAAATCGTTCATCTTCTTTAAGATGATAAGGGGAATATCCACCAGGAATCATTAGCGCATCAAAATCCCGAACAGAGATTTCATCAATGCCTAAATCTATACTGACCGAGGATTTTCTTTGTTTACTATAAACAATATTCCCCGCAGACTTTTCAATATTGCGCACAGAATGGCTTGCAGCTCGAAAAGCTTCAACGGGATGATGATATTCCGCATCTTCGAAATCATGGGTAATGAGAACAGCGATTTTTTTATTCATATTCTATGTCTCGAAATGCGCTTATGCTTTTTATCATAGAGCGCAATGCTTAAAATTCTATAGCTGCTTTGTAATTCATTTTGTGGTCAGAAAAGTTATAAAGTGATGACATTTTATTCAATATATAAGTTGAAAGTGAAACATTGAAAAATGCACTATTGCCCAACAAATTAAACTGAACTATTGTTATACTGTCAGTGGTCTAAAACATAGACTTCTCGTAATTCTCGACTTTAAAGGGCGACATAACAATGATCAACGATGATCAAAAAACGACTTCTCTAGATCTTGCTCAAATCCGTGAAGATATTGACTCTGTAGATCAGCAAATCCAACAACTTATCAATCGCCGGGCAAAACTGGCGGAATCAGTTGCTAAAGCAAAATTTGCAGCAGAAGAGAATCCGTTATTTTATCGTCCTGAACGTGAAGCACAGGTTTTACGTCAAGTTATGGAGCGCAATGAGGGGCCATTGTCAGATCAAACCATGGCACGTTTATTCCGTGAAATTATGTCTGCATGTTTGGCACTTGAAGCACCACAAAGTATTGCATTTTTAGGTCCAGTCGGCACTTATACTCATTCTGCTGTATTAAAACATTTTGGTCAGGATGCTGTGGTTCGCCCATTACCAACGATCGATGAAGTGTTCCGTGAGGTTGAAGCGGGTAGTGCACATTATGGTTTAGTTCCAGTCGAGAACTCATCTGAAGGTGTGGTCAACCATACTTTAGATTGTTTTAAAGCATCGCATTTAAATGTGATTGGTGAAGTTGAATTGCGTATTCATCACCAATTCCTGATTTCTTCAAATACTCGTAAAGACAGTATTAAACAAATTTATGCACATCAACAAACACTTGCGCAATGTCGTAAGTGGTTGGATGCACATTATCCGGGTGTAGAACGTGTAGCTTTAAGCTCAAATGCAGAGGCTGCTCGCCGTATTCGCAATGAATGGCATTCAGCAGCAATTGCATCTGATGTGGCTGCAAGTATTTACGACTTAGAAGTTCTCCACGGCAATATTGAAGATAATCCTGAAAATACGACACGATTCTTGGTCATTGGTCGTGAAAAGGTACCACAAAGTGGTAATGATAAAACCTCATTACTGATTTCAGCACATGACCGTGCAGGGGCTTTATTGGAAATTCTTGCACCATTTGCAAAACACAATATTAGTTTGACCAGTATTGAAACGCGTCCTGCATTACCTGAAAAATGGGCGTATGTATTCTTCATTGATCTTGAAGGTCATGTGGAACAGGACAATGTTAAAGCGGCGATTGAAGATATTCGCCCACTGGTTAAAGAAGTACGTGTACTGGGTTCATATCCGATTGCTGTGCTTTGATGTCGTTGTGAAATAGGTAGTTCAAAATCGTTATGTCACAACCTTTATTTAAAAAAGTTGCTTTTATTGGACTTGGACTGATTGGTTCAAGTCTAGCCCGTGTGATTGCAGCCGAACATCTTGCTGAAAATGTTGTTGCGTCAACACGCTCAAAAAAAACGCTGGAAGATGCCAAAGCTTTAGGAATTATTTCTGCGGGTTTTAGTGATCCTGTCGAAGCTGTAAAAGATGCAGATTTAATCGTTCTGGCTTTGCCCGTTCGCGCGACACAGAAAGTGCTTGAAACGATTCAAGCTTATGTTTCTGAAAACGCCATTATTACCGATGTCGGAAGTACCAAAGGGAATGTGGTGGCAGCAGCACATGCTGTCTATGGTGAAAATCTTCCTGTAGGTTTTGTGCCTGGTCATCCAATTGCTGGTGCAGAACATACAGGTGTCCATGCTGGTAAAGTTGACTTGTTTGTGAATCATAAAGTGATTCTAACGCCGTTGCCGAGCAGTGCTGATTGGGCAGTTGAAAAACTGATTCAGCTTTGGCAGGCTGCAAAAGCAGAAGTCATTTGTATGGATGTGGATAAACATGATGAAGTGTTGGCACATACCAGTCATTTACCGCATCTGATGGCATTTAATCTGGTCGAACAGCTTGCAAATCGTGAAGATAACTTAGATATTTTTCGTTATGCCGCTGGAGGTTTTCGTGACTTCTCACGTATTGCTGCCAGTGATCCGCAGATGTGGCATGATATATTTTTTGCCAATAAAACAGCCATATTGAAAGCAGTTGATGGTTTTGAAACGCAACTTGCGACATTACGTCAACTGATTGAAGATGAGAATTCACAAGCCCTGATGGGATTGCTAGGACATGCACAAGCGGCACGACAGCATTTCAATCATATGCTCGCCAATAAACCTTTGATGGAGAAAAATAAGGTGACACAACAATTTACCATTTTGCCGGGTGAGAAGACATTTAAAGGTAAATTTACCGTGCCGGGTGACAAGTCAGTGTCACATCGTTCCATCATGTTTGGTGCAATCGCTGAAGGTACAACCCACGTTACAGGTTTCCTTGAAGGTGAAGATGCCTTAGCAACACTTCAAGCATTTCGCGATATGGGGGTCAGTATTGAAGGCCCTAAAAATGGTGAAGTGACCATTCATGGTGTGGGTATTCATGGTTTAAAAGCGCCAAAAACGGCACTGTACATGGGTAACTCTGGTACGTCGATGCGTTTGCTTTCAGGCATGCTTTCAGCACAACAGTTTGACTCTGTGATGACGGGTGATGCGTCTTTGTCTAAGCGTCCAATGGAGCGTATTGCAAAACCTTTACGTGAAATGGGTGCGCAAATTCAAACCACGGGTGAACGTGGTACTCCGCCTGTTTCAATCACTGGCGCTCAAGCATTGAAAGGCATTCACTACGATTTGCCAATGGCATCTGCGCAAGTCAAATCTGGGATTTTATTGGCAGGTTTATGGGCAGAGGGTGAAACCTCTGTGACTGAACCTGAACCAACCCGTGACCATACTGAGCGTATGTTACGTGCTTTTGGTTATGCTGTGGAAACGGAAGGTAATCGTATTTCACTACACGGTGGTGGTAAGTTGGTTGGGACAGAGATTCAAGTACCTTCTGATATTTCTTCTGCTGCATTCTTTATGGTGGGTGCTGCCATTACTGAAGGTTCAGATATTACCCTTGAAGCTGTTGGGATTAATCCAACTCGTACAGGTGTAATCGAAATCCTTAAGCAAATGGGTGCAGACTTAACTGTTGAAAATGAACGAATTGCAGGCGGTGAGCCGATTGCTGATATCCGTATCCGTGGTACCCGTACATTGAAAGGCATTCATATGCCAGAAGATCAAGTACCGTTGGCAATTGATGAGTTTCCATCTTTGTTTATTGCTGCTGCATGTGCTGAAGGGCAAACGGTGTTGACAGGAGCTGCTGAATTACGGGTTAAAGAGTCTGATCGTATTCAAGTGATGGCAGATGGTTTAAAAACCATGGGGATTGATTGTACGCCAACTGATGATGGCATCATCATTGAAGGAAAAGGTAAATCGGGCGACTGGTCTGCTATTTTTTCTGGCGGTGAAATTGAATCGCACCATGACCATCGTATTGCAATGAGTTTTTCGATGGCGGGTTTACGTAACTCTGGCGAGATTAAGATTATCGGTACTGAAACTGTAGCAACAAGTTTCCCAACATTTACTGAACTCACTAATCAGGCGGGGTTTCAGATTCAAGTCAGCGAATAAATCAGTCCTTGTCTAATATTTGTATAATTAATTAAAAACAGCCAAGCAAATGCTTGGCTGTTTTGTTTATATTGCTTATTCTAAAACCATACAACTATAAAGCCTTTTGGATGAAGCAATGAGAACATTACAATTTACAGCAAACTGTGAGAATCATAGTAACAGTCACAATCATGGTGAAAATGTATGTTATGTCACTCAGGAATACGTGACGACTTTGTTGTTAAAACAACTGTCTCAATATGGCTTTAAAGCGGAAACAACACACTCCGATGAAGACCTTGCTGTCAGCGTAGAAAATCATCCAATTGGTTTGGGAGTTAATTGTCATTTAAATGATCAGGGCTTATTAACTTGTGAAATTTCAGCCCATGCTGATGAAGAACAAGCGTGGTTTAAGAAGATTGCAACCCAGAGCATGATTAAGCAATTGGCAAATGCTGTAGAAAATACATTAAAAGAAGATGATGCGTTTAGTGGATTTGAATGGAAAGTATAAGCAGGGCCTAGGGGATAGCTATGCAATTACAAACATTTATTAATAAATTTTCAGTAGATCAGGCGGGAAACACAGTAAGCCCTGAAACTGTAAAAAAATATCAAGCGTATTTACCTGAAGCGCTCTTAGAGCTTTGGCAAAATCATGGTTTTGGCTTCTATGGTAACGGTTTGTTACAGATCATTAACCCTGAGCTTTATCAAGATGTGCTTTGGTCATGGTTAATGAAAGATCAACCTGATATGACTCGGTTACCCATTGCTATTTCAGCATTTGGTTTGGTGTTTTATTATCGTTTATTAAGCGAAGATGGCGATGAGGATGTATCCTTTATCGACCCGCACAACTCGGATATTGGGGTAACAGCTTGGTCATTAACAGATTTTTTTAATGACTGGATTTGTGGTGATGAGATCATTGAGCAATTTTTAGAAAAATCAGCCTTAGCAAAGGCACAAACTCAATATGATAAATTATCTGATAATCAAATGTATTGTTATCTTCCTGCACTGAGATTGGGTGGGCGT
This sequence comes from Acinetobacter sp. BIGb0196, assembly GCF_011759595.1. Taxonomy (NCBI): domain Bacteria; kingdom Pseudomonadati; phylum Pseudomonadota; class Gammaproteobacteria; order Moraxellales; family Moraxellaceae; genus Acinetobacter; species Acinetobacter sp. BIGb0196. The sequence goes on from NZ_JAAOZA010000001.1 coordinate 1,567,396, forward strand.
GCCAGTGATCTCAATTTAGATAAAGGTGATGCAGCCACACATTTAGATTTTTTATATCAACTTGCTGTGAATAACTGATTTAAAAATCATTCAAAATAGATGTTTAGAAATGACAGTTTGATTGAGATAAAACTGTCATGTCTATTATGAATTAAATTATGCTATTACTCGACACGTAACCATGTTTGGCTACGACCTACCGCTGAAATACCTAAATATCCACGGAGAAATAGTTTCTTGCCATTTGGGCTGACTTTACCTTTTAATCGATAGATTTTACCTGAAACTGGGTCAATAATTTTCCCATCAGTATAACTCACATGATCATCTGTCTTTAGCCCAGAGATTACCTGTAAGCCAATAATTGGCTTGTTGGTATAAGGTGCAGGGCAATTGGTGCAAAATTCTTTTGGGGTGTAGCCTGGGCGTGGTGTTGCTTTTAATGCTGTACCCGCATAGGTACCGTTACTTTGTTTTTCAATTTTAACCAGTCCCTTTGCTTCACCAGTTTTGTCATCGATATAACGCCAGGTTCCCACGATATCTTCCGCAAAAGCTGTCGATGTTAAAAATGCGATACATGCTGTCCCCAATAAAACTCTCATCATTTCCCTTATTCCTTAAGTGGGTATTTTCTACTTTAAAAATCATACTTATTTAAGGCGTTGATTATATAATGAATAGTTGGGTCATTTATTTACATAATGTGCCAATAAGTATGAAATTTAAAATGAATTGGCACATAAAGATAAGCAATTGATGAGCTTGTAAACTGGATTTAGCATAGCTGAAGCTTATGTGATGACACTCACCTTAAAAATATCATTGATTGCTTCAAAGTGAATTTCACAATCTAAGAATTTTTGAATCATTTCAGCTTGTGTTGTGGTGTGTTCACTGACAACTTGAGCAGTAAACTCACCACCTTTACCTAAAGCTAAAGGTAATAAAAGTTGGTCTGCTAGATATTCGTCAGCCACAGCATCGCAAGCTAAAAAGGATTTAACTTCTTTGGCTAAATCATGCGCTACTTTTTCTGCACTTTTCTTCATTTCACCTAACACAGAAAATACTTGTTGATGGTGTTCGTAATTTAACACCACAAAAGCTGTATTCCCTTGGCTAATCCCTTGAAAGTTTAGTCTGTTACGTTGGCTTAAGCTCAATTTGTTATGTAATACTTCCAGTTCACGATCAGCAATATTCTGTTGAATATTTAAGGCAGCTGCATAGCCATGTATTTCCAGTAATTTGCCTTTATTTAATACTGAATATTCAAGCTTATCTATCCAAGGATAAGTTGTAATATTGATTTGACCCGCACCAATTGGAAAGAAACCAGCACGTTCGCATTCAAAGTCGACTTTTATTCCAAGTTTATGAATAGCAGGTAGAAAGCAAGACTCTATGAAATCTGCAGTCGGTGCCATTGGATTATGTGTTCCGCCGTGGATACTGATTTGACTGATTTCATTTTGCATCATCAGTGCAGGCAGTAGTGTTTGTAAAACCAATACTGTGCTACCGGCTGAACCAATATGAAAATCATATTTACCCGCCTGAACTTGTTGGGGCTGGAAATATAATTTTTGTGAATGTAGTTCAGCACCTTCCACAATGGCATTGCTAATGCGTTGAGATGCTTGTACACAGACTAAATGCTGTCGCATTAAGCCCGGCTTTTTACGGCCTGCACGGATATTCACAAGCTCAAATGGAATACCCGTTAACATAGACAGTGAAAGGGCAGTTCTTAAAATTTGCCCTCCACCTTCGCCTAGTGAGCCATCAATTTGGATAGCTTTATTTTTTACTAATGTGTTCATTTTGTTCTTCATCATTTCTTTCTAAATCATTCGGTTTTCGAACATGTTTTAAAAACCGTAATTCACTTACACCATATTGTTGATAATTATCTTGTGCCTCTGCTAATGAGATTGCATTTGCACCACTTTTTGAATTTGGATGAATATTTTGTACAGGATCATCTTCCCAAAAACAAACTGGACAAATCTCAAAGTCAAAATTACCCGAAGGTTGATCTCTCGTGTAATGATGACAACAAGAACAAGGGTAATTCATTAAAAATTCCTAAAAGGGGTGAACATACTGTCAGTGCATGGTGATGCTCAGTGCATTGTAACTTTGCTTTCACAAAGGTTTGCCTTGTACGTAGTGATGGGTTGATTTGTGCTTAAAGTTTTAAGCTAACCCGCTCGCTCATCAAGCCACTACACCTTATTTTCAATCCTGTGTTGTGGAGGTGGGGGATCTTGCACTCGCCCAGTATGTTCGGGTTTTCTCAAATGACGAATCACTTGAGAAAAGGTAAAATATATTGTCAGTACGTGGTAATGCTGTGTAAATAGTCACTCTGATTCACAAAGGTTTAAGTGATGAAAGGTGATGGATTTGATTGATGCGTTTCCGCTCTAAATCCGCTTCGCTGTCATTACCCAAAAATGATGCTGACTTTTATTTCAATCTATACAGCCTTAGATCTTGTACTCGCCCAATATATTTCGAGATCTGATAGGGTAAGCCCTATCAAAGCTTTTAAATGATGGCTTTAAACGTCAAGTAAATCAACTTGCCAATTGGTGGCTTGTATCAATACATTCAAGTCGCGTAATTTGGCACTGATATCATCGGATTGTTTTTGCAAGGATGATACTGGAATGACCTTATGCCATTTGATTTCACGTGTACTATAGCGGTCAGGCTCACGTTGTGTGTTGCTGATGGCTGAGGTTAAAATTTTATGGCGCTCTACAAGCTCATCACGTTGAGTAAGTAAAGCCAATAATGAACGACCATCCGTTAATTTTGCCAAAGCATTGGTTTGATGAATGGCATAAACAAGTTTTTGAGATTCTTGAGTTAATGCAAATACTTGCTTTAATAACTCATTTGGATCCTCGGATGGCTCATCACCGTCTTGTACTAATACGTTCGCATTGATACGTTGTTTTAATGAAGCGAGTTTCTTTTGTTGATCGCTTCGTAATAAGAGTGCTTCTGCAAGTTTCATTTTATTTTCCTTATCGCTTTTAATAGTCAATAAATATTTAACACAACGATTTCATATAAAGTTTGCTGGGGTAGTGTATCAACTGGGATTGATTCGGCAAATTCTATAACGTCTTCTAAAGTTTGATTTTCATGCCAAGTGGTCATGAAATTATAATCATCGTCTTCAGGTAGATCATAATTACAAAATTCTAAATAAGAATAATCCAATGCATCATCCCAAATTGAACATTCATGGCCCCAAGCTAAAGCCCAATAGCATTGTTTAGATTTTACAATCCAATCACTGCATTGATTGCGCCAATCATTGGTTACATTGTTGTTGTGTATTGCTAGCACAACAATGTATGGCTCTTGTGGTAATTCAAGATGGATTGCTTGATTAGCCAAAAGATCGTAATGACTGATCTTGACTTGTTTAGAGCGATACATTGGTATTACTCATTTTGATTAATCCAAGTGTGATTAAGTACCCAGTCGTTAATACAGAAAAATGGTAGATTACGTACTGGGTAAATTTCATGCCATTCATGTTGATTAAAATCATTTTCAAAAAAACGTTGTATTTCTTGTTTCAAAGTGTTCAGAAAAAAATACTTATTCAATTTAAGAGTATGCACAAAAGACTTTGCAATAAATCGAATAATTAATTGATCCTCTATAATCGAGTTTTCTGCAACAATTTTAACAACATGACCTTCTTCATCTATCTCAATAGAGGCTGGCAGAATATTTTGTTGAATATTCCACCCCCAATTCACCAAATCTTGAAACGGATCATAAACATCTGATAAATCTATTGAGATTTCTAGTTGATCATATTTGAAAATTAAAGCAGCCCAGCCATGATCAAACATTTTTAATTCAATAGAAATAAATGAGTGATTTAATCTCCCTAATTTATGCATCAACTAACCCTTTACACAAACAACCTGACTTAAGGTATAAACCACTTCCACCAAATCGCTTTGTGCTTTCATCACATCTTCAATAGGCTTATAGGCAGAAGGGATTTCATCAATTACAGCGGCATCCTTACGGCATTCAACACCTTTGGTTTGTTCAATCTGATCTTCCACAGTAAACAACTTTTTTGCAGCAGTACGGCTATGTACACGACCAGCCCCATGCGAACATGAACAGAAAGACTCCTGATTTCCCCTACCTTTGACAATAAATGACTTGGCACCCATTGAACCTGGAATAATTCCATACTCACCCAAACGGGCACGTACAGCACCTTTACGTGTTACCAGCACTTCTTGACCAAAGTGTTCTTCTTTATCCACATAATTATGGTGGCAATTAACGGCTTCAACTTTGGCATTAAATGGTTTGTTGATGATGATTCGTAAAGCCTGAACCGCAGCTTCCATCATTAACTCACGGTTTTTCATGGCAAATCGTTGTGCCCAACCCACTGCAAACAAATAATCATCAAAGTGTTCAGTCCCTTCCACTAAATAAGCTAAATCTTTATCAGGCAGATTAATAAAGTGCTTTTGCATATCTTTACGTGCAAGCTCAATAAAGTGGTTACCAATCGCATTTCCAACACCACGAGAACCTGAGTGCAACATAATCCATACTTGTTGATGCTCATCTAAACAGACTTCAACAAAATGGTTTCCTGTTCCCAAAGTACCCAACTGTTTATGGTTGTTGGTATTTTTCAAACGGGGATGCTTGGCACAGATATATTCAAAATCAGTCACCAACTCAGCCCAAGCCTGATCAACACGTGCAGTAGGTGTATCCCATGAACCTTGGTCACGACGACCACGACCTTTGGTCATACCATGCGGAATTAAACGTTCAAGTTCGGTACGCAGAGCGTATAAGTTATCTGGTAAATCTGATGCGCTTAGCGAAGTACGTGCAGCCATCATTCCACAGCCAATATCTACACCGACCGCAGCAGGGATGATTGCACCTTTGGTTGGAATTACACTTCCAATTGTTGCTCCGATTCCTACATGTACATCTGGCATTACTGCCATCCATTTATAAATAAAAGGCATTTGTGCTGTTTTTAATAATTGGTCTTTCGATTTCTCATCAACAGGGACACCTTTGGTCCACATTTTTATAGGAACACCTTTAGCATCCTGAATTACGTTATAAGTACGTTCCTGTGCTAAGGAAGTTTGTTTTTCGATTTGTTCTGTGACTAACATCGTCATTGCTTTGATCCTTTTCAAAACCTGCCTGCCAAGCGGTTGCAGGCAGGTGATATTTATATACATCTCATGATGTATGCTTTGTATATTGCAGAGAGTGTGCCAACTTTGTCTTTTAATTGATTTTTATTTTATAAGATATTGATTTTTAATAAATAGATAGATTTACATTTTATTTTAAATGTACGTTTTAAAAAAATATTCAAATTTAAATATTATTTTAGATAGTAATTTATCTATTTTTATATTTTAAATAAAATATAAAACAACCAATGCCTAAACATAATAAGAAAAGGAGGCTAAAACCAATTGAAAAGATGAGGCTTATTTTAGAGCCTTGTAAATATGCAAATAGAGTGATTGAAAATATTAGGCTATAAATACTACTAAGGAAATATCTTCCACAATGTGGTGCAAATTTAGTTGTAAAATAGCCGAGCCAAATAGCTATTGGAAAAATTGATATAATTGAAAAATAATAAATTTTTGAGCAGGTTGGGATATTTTCTTGCTGGAAACCGCAACCCAAAGTGAGTGAAAGCAAAAAAATGACGTAGAAGAAAAATAAGAATACAAAAATTACTAAAGGAAATAAGAGGAAAGCAAACCAAGTACGCATTGTTATTATTCAGGATATTTATCATGTTACAGATTATAGTATGAAATCTAGCTTGGGAGAATTTCTTTTCCCAAGCTGAGTTTGATGAAATTTGTGAATCTTAATTTTTGTTCATATCCCATACCGTATTATCATCAGTTGGTTGATAATTTTCTTCGATATGGATTTTTAACCTCAGTGCGAGAGGATCATCTTCTAGGATTTGACTATGCCCATGTAAAAGTTTCAGTTCACTTTTTTTACGACTTTTACTTGGCGGTTTTTCATGATAGTTCTGGCACTTCTTATACCAGTGGTTAGTTTCTAAATAGTACTTTTTGACTCTTAGTTTCTCTAAAGCAAGATCAAGATTGTTATCGTCAACAATAACTTGTATAGACATGATTTGCGTTTTACAGACTGACACCTGTCTTTGGTTTTAAGTTGAGACTCCAAGCTAGCAAATTTTTTGTTGATTCACAAGCATCGCTTTTAAACATGATGAGTTTAAAAAGAAAAGCATTCACAAACATTAAGATCAGATTTTGTGAGTAACACGTTAGAAGGGCCTAACCCCTGCACTAAGGCGTTACCATGAAATCCAATCTATATTCGTGACTGCTTATCGTGTAAATCTATTTATTATAATGAGAGTACATCAACAAAAGGCTGAAGACAGTCGTGGCTCTACCAACTGAGCTACTGTATTTTGTCATACAGGGTGGTATCGAAGCACCGACAAACGCGTAATGTAGTCCTCAAAGCATTTGATCTATTTTCATTATTGCTTATACAAAATCAAAAAAGTTGGTGTTGGATATGTGCAGTACCCTAAATACTGTGCGTGAGATCGCGATGTAATCCAACAGGCATTTGATCGTTTAAACATAGGTCACAAACCCATCAACAAATTTGATTATAAGACAAACAATTCACCGCTTTTGCTTTAAGCGACTGTATGTATATACAGCAGAGGAATCTAACCTCTGATCTGTGAATTCTAATGTAGTCCTATGCGTATTTGATGGACTGATGCCCCAATATATTTTCATATACTGCCCTACAAGTGAATCAACAAGTTTTTCAAAGACGTTCGTGCCTTACCACTTGGCGACCATCATCGAAATGATGGGGTGGATTCGAACCACCGATGACGTCAATTTTAAGATGTAGTCCTTGAAGCATTTGATTCTTTTACTGCTTCGCATAAACAAAATGTTAAAGACGTTTCGTTGCTCTATCCAACTGAGCTACTTTTCAAACTTGGAAAAGCGTGAAAAGGGTGGATTTGAACCACCGACCTACGCATTAAAGATGTAGTCCTTAACGCATTTTATGCGATGTATTTTGCCAACAAAGGTGTCGATAAAACATCAATTATTCAAAGTAATGTAGTTCTATCTGCATTTGGCAATTTCTTACTTAGCACAACAATTAAATATAGAAACAGCATAATCTTGAAATGTAGTTCCTATGGCATTTGTGCTTTTTATCTAACCCAGTCTTATCAAGTGTGGACATTGTTAAATGTAAACACTTGAAGAGACTCGATCAAATTTGTTTATACATTCAGCTTGCATAAAGCTGAGTTTGTGTAATATCTATTTTTTCAATTTCGTTTACCCAATGATCTGCATGCATTTCATTTTTGGCAAAACTTTCAATCAGTTGAAATACCGTATCGGAAAATCCACCGACATTCATCACATCGCTATGTTCAGGCATTTGCGTAGTGGTATAGGGTTGCAGATCAACACACACCAGTTTTGCATCAGGGTTATGCTGTTTTAGCTGTTTCCAATAATGCATCATCCCAGTTTTTCGGTGTGATCTTGGAACTTGATCTGCCCATGATTCATTATCAGAGAAGTAAATTACCATATCGACTTTGGCATTTTCTTTCACTAACAGTTCCAAAGGCTTAGAGCAATCAGTTCCACCACCACACATGCTGGCAAATTTTTTAGCCAAAGCAAAAATATCAATTTCTGAATTTTGCTGTTTTCCAAAATTTTTTCGTTTTAAATATTCCTGTACTTTGCTGAAATTGGATAATTGACGAACTTCAGTATCAAACGGCATCAAACGAATATTTGGATTTACATATTTAAATGCACTAGCAAATAATGCAGCAGCATCTACGCAACGTAACAGAGAGGTTGCACCCTGACGATAACCTGTCACAGAACTTGACATCGAACCGGAAACATCAATCGCAATCACCACATTTCCTTCAAGTTTCGGTACATTGGCGATGGCACGCTGCATAGCAAACTTTAGCGCATTGGCAATTTCATGTGGCATATCCTCTGCAAGTGCTGACCAAGCCATCATCAATTGATATGGAAATACTCGACTTTTGGCTATGGCTTGCTCATCCATCAATTTATCGGCAATGATTTTTGTCATTCCTTTGATTTTAAAAACATCATGGCGTAAGAAGGTATTTAAGTTCATACGTAGCATTTGCCAAGAACCATTTTTTGCAATTTCGGCCCATTGTTTCGCATTCAAATTTAAATTGGTTAGAAGCTGCATCGGCACTTTAGGTACTTGTGTTGCTGTTCCCAATCGAAACTCTTCCAATGCTTGCACTTGAGTCGGTAGTTGGATAAGTTGGTATTCTTTTCCTAGGACATAGGCAAAAAAAGCATCGTGTTGAACTGTCTTTGGTTTTGGATGAGTCATTTTTAACACATCGGCAAGTGAAGGGCTGTTTCCAATATTGGCCGCAATCAATTGTTGATCGGATGCTGAAAGAATCCATTCATTGACCATACGTTTCGGTAATGAACCTAATGACTTACGACCAATCATTCCAGAGCGCATGATTTGAACAAAATTTCTCAACTGTTTTCCATTATCAATAATCAAAGGAAAAACTTGCTTAAATAATTCTGCATCAAGTTCAGAAAGTAAAGCCAATAACACTACAGGTGTATCTTTCATATGTGCCTTTTGGCGTGCATAAATTGCAGTTTTAGCCACAAATTCAGGCTCTACTTCAAGCGCTAGGTTTAGAATATTATCAAGTTGCACTTGTGCATTTTGATAAAAGGTCTGATTCAGTGTACCTGTTGCAGCAAGCTGCGCTAATGCGGCACGAGATTTTAATTTATATGCGCGACCACCAGCTTCGTTGTATTCAATGGTTTTTGGTTTTGCCTGTTGTTTAGAGGCAAAAATTGTCTTGTTCGCCATGACAGCATCCTCAAGTGATTTTTTAATTTCTTGAGATAGATATTGCAGAGAGTGTGCCAAGTTTTGTTTTGGAATGAAATTTTATTTTTAAGTGGCTGATTTTATGAGTTTAAAAATTTTAAAAGCTCAGTGGTTATGTGTTTTTAAATTTAAAAGGTATGAAATAAAATATCTTTATTTATAGATTTTTATCTTTATTTCTATTTTTAAAATAAAAAATCAATGAGCCTAATGGTGTGCAAATAAAAAAGGACACTAAATCCAGCTAAAAGCAAAGTTAGTTGGGGTACAGTCAACCTATTAAAAAACTCAGACACAAAAAGATGTTTTTTTTAATTCATATTTTTAATTAAATTAATTGCATGGCGGAATAAACTATTTGAATATAAAAAGCTTACACTGCCACACCTTTTGAAGATGAGGCCAAACCTTGCGCTGCAAACAAAGCTGAGCTTTGTTTTGCTCATGTTGGGCGAGGGATAGATCCTGTACCCCCACATTCCTACACACAATGGGCGATATCCATGTCGCCACACGATAAAACGATCATCTATGATTCAACAATATTGCATAGCGTTAAATTGAAGTTGGGACAATTACTTTTCCCAAGGTTTCCCAGTACGAAGCTGTGTTAATCCGCCGTGCATATTTAATTCATACTGATCAAAATCATTAGCAATATAAAAATTGCCATGATAGTACTGGGCAATTTCATCACTAATGGTTTGCACACCTTGTGCATCGTGGTAACGGGCACTGAGATGCGTTGCAATTAAATTAGGTAGTTGAATCGATTCGGCAAACTCAGCGACCATTTTCGCAGAACTGTGCATTGGGCCTGCGCCTACTTTGTCTAATATCGATTGAGTATAGGTTGTTTCATGAATCAGCAGTGCTGCATCCTGACAAGCGTTCGATAGTAATTCTGGCTGATCGTTATCTCCACCGACAATGGCATAAACACTTTGAGTGTTTTGAATGAGAACATCTTGACTTAAGACGGACTGCCCATTCCACTCAATATTTTGACCTTGTTGTAGATCACCCCATAGTTTACCTTTTGGAATTTTGAGTTGATTTAAAACGTCAACATTGAGTTTGCGCTGAGTTTGTGTCGCTTTAAAACCATAAGCATAACTTGTCACACGGTGGTGTAAGTGATGAACGTCAATGGAAATATGCTCATCCAATTGAAAGGGATTCGTCAAAGTATTTACATCGATAAAATGTATTGGATAAGGCAGGAAAAGTTCAGTGAATTGACAGGTTACTTCAAACCATTGCTGAATTTCTTTGGGTGCAATCAGCGTGATCGGATCTTTGCGTGCATTCATACCAGCACTTGCCAGTAAACCCATCAAGCCATAACAATGATCGCCGTGTACATGCGTAATGCAAATGGCTTTTAAATGTTGTAAAGAGAGTTTTGCTTGTTGAATACGATGCTGTGTACCTTCGCCTGCATCAACCAATATCCAGTCTTTGCTTTTGCAATAATGAATCGCTAAACCTGACACATTGCGTGTTAATGTGGGCACACCAGAGGATGTCCCTAAGAATGTAAACTGTAACATGAGGAATTAAAACCTATTGAATATTTAAAATGTTTTCTATGATTGTTTTTACAACAAAGCAGGGTGGATTCCATCAAAAAAGTGTCGAATCAGACGTTGATGGGAGAAGTGAGTAAAAGCTTTGTACATCAATAGTATAGTCGCATTATATTCAAAAGAGAAACTGAGATTTTTAAAATATTAAAAAATGACGGTATAAACAGTATTTGATTTTTGACAAAATAAAACTATGCTTTAAGCAAGATATATAAAATTTTATAGATTTATAGAAATATGCAAAAATTTAAAAAAACAGTCGTGATTGGTTTTGTGGGTTCAACTTTAGATCAAGGGAAAAAACTTGATCGCTGGCAACGCTGGCGTCCCACCATGAGTTTGTTGATGCATGAAGATTTAGTGGTTGATGAGCTGGTTTTATTACATGATCGCCGAAATGTCAGCTTAATTGATCATTTGCGACAAGATGCTTTAGAAATTTCACCGCAAACCCAAATTACTGGCCATAAGATGAATATCCGTGATCCCTGGGATTTTTCGGATATGTATGGTGCATTATATGACTTTGTAAAATCATATTCTTTTGATACTGAGAACAATCATTATCTATTACATATCACCACAGGTACGCATGTTGCGCAAATATGTTGGTATTTATTAATTGATGCGCATTATTTACCAGCCAAACTCATTCAAAGTGCACCTACAGGTAAACAACAACCTGAGGGTGAATATCGTATTATAGATTTAGATTTATCTCGATATGCAGCATTAACCCAGCGGTTTGAACATGAACAATCTGAAAATTGGCAGCAGTTAAAAGCCAATATTGCCACGAAGAACCAAAACTTTAATCAAATGATTCAAGAAGTAGAACTGGTTGCAACACGCTCAAGTGCGCCAATTTTGATTATGGGTGCAACAGGGGTCGGTAAGTCGCATTTAGCTAAGCAAATTTATCAATTGAAAAAGGAAAAATTTCATCTTTCTGGGCGCTTTATTGATGTGAACTGCGCAACGCTGGTTGGTGATAGTGCGATGTCGACATTATTTGGTCATAGTAAAGGTGCATTTACAGGTGCTATTGCAGCACGTACTGGTTATTTAAAAAGTGCGGATAATGGCATTTTATTTCTCGATGAAATCGGCGAGCTAGGGTTGGATGAGCAAGCCATGTTGCTCAAGGCCTTGGAGGATAAGTCATTCTTTCCTGTAGGAAGTGATAAAGAGGTTCAGGCTGACTTTCAGTTGATTGCTGGAACCAATCGAGATTTACGTGAGGAAGTCCGTGCAGGGCGGTTCCGTGAAGATCTATGGGCTCGCTTAAATACATGGACCTTCTTTTTACCGAGCTTAAAAGATCGTGTGGAAGATATTGAACCGAACATCACCTTTGAGTTACAGCGTTTTGCTGTTGCGCATCAACGGCAGTTACGTTTTCATACCGATGCCTTAGAAAAATATTTAAAATTTGCGCAATCTTTAGACGCCAGTTGGCAAGGGAATTTTCGTGATTTAACTGCAAGCGTGACACGTATGGCGACTTTAGCCAATGGTGAGCGTATTGGTTTACATGAAGTAAATGCTGAGATTGGCCGACTACAACAAATTTGGAATATTGCTGAAAATAAAGAGGCTTTAACCCAATCGTCACTGATGAAAATTTTAAGTGCTGAACAAGTGGCGCAGATTGATGAATTTGATCGTATTCAATTGCAGGGGGTGATTGATGTTTGCCAAAAATCGAAATCCATGGCCGATGCTGGACGGCGTTTATTTTCTGTATCTCGCGAGCAAAGACAAACCACCAACGACAGCGATCGCGTGAAAAAGTATTTGGCGAAATTTGGTTTGAGTTGGGATGATGTGAACGGATAAATAAAGTGAATCACTCACCTTATTTATCCTAAATTTTTTAAATTCAGATTTATGGCACAAGAAGAAAACGCGAAATTGCGATTCTTAACTGCTTTAAATAACCTGTAAAGAAATGGTTTGCACCTGGCAATACGGTGATCAAATGACGTTGTGGTTTCGCCCATTCAAGCAAATCAGAGAGTTTAGTCGTCGGATCTGCTTCACCGTGTACAAACAGGATATCGCCTTTAATTGCTGGGGTAACATAATGACGTAGACCATCTACAGTGGATGTTGGTAAACCACATAAGATCACTTGTTGCGGTTTAATTTCATCAGGGAGCGCATGATATGCTTTTGCCATTACATGTGCACCAAAACTAAAACCGCCAACATAGAAAGGTAGACTTTTGTGTAATTGTCTAACGTGTCTAATGACCTCTAGAATATCTTCAGTTTCAGCAAAGCCTTCATCATGGATTCCATCGCTTTGTCCAGAACCACGAAAACTTGGGCGATAGACCACACAACCCTGTTCAGAGAGGATTTGTGCAAGTAAAGCAGGAACTTTATGTTGAGGTGTACCACCTTGCAGTGGGTGAGGATGACAAACGACAGCAAAACCTTTTACTTCGCCCACAGGATAGTCAACAAAAACTTCAATTTTGCCAACCGAACCTTGAATGAACAGTTGTTCGGACATAATTTAAACGATCATAAGCAGGGAAGTGCGATAGTTTACCGATTCTGTTCACAGAAAACATGAATTGGAATTAAAATATCCCGACTGTTATAGTTTGATTAGTTATTTTTTGATCAGGAAGACCATGCTCGCCTTAATTTCCCCTGCTAAGACGCTCGATTACCAGTCAGCACTCCCGACCGATACACACACTCTACCAAGACTGCTGGATCAATCTCAACAGCTTATAGACCTAAGTCGTAAACTCTCCGCTTCAGATATTGCCAGTTTGATGAGTGTCAGTGAAAAAATTGCCAATCTCAATGCGGAGCGTTTTCGTGACTGGAATGCTGACTTTAGTTTTGCCAACGCGCGACAAGCAATTTTTGCATTTAAAGGCGATGTTTATACAGGTCTGGATGCTTATAGTTTGTCGCAAGACGATCTCAATTTTGCGCAAGATCATTTACGCAGCTTATCTGGTCTATATGGCTTATTACGTCCTCTTGATTTAATGATGCCGTATCGATTGGAAATGGGAATAAAACTTGCCAATACCCGTGGTCATAATCTTTATGAATTTTGGGGGGATCGAATTACCGATTTGATCAATCAGGATTTACAACAAAGCGGCTCAACGTTATTGGTCAATATTGCTTCTGATGAATACTATAAATCGGTCAAGGAAGCAAAAATTCAGGCTGATATTATTAAACCAGTATTCTTAGATCAGAAGAATGGTAAATATAAAGTGATTAGCTTCTATGCTAAAAAAGCGCGTGGCTTAATGGCTCGATACATCATTCAAAATCAATTGGAAAAAATGGATGATCTTAAATCCTTTAATACCGATGGTTATTATTTTGATGCCGAGAGTTCATTGAAAGGTGAACTGGTATTTAAGCGTGATGAGCAAGTTGCTTAAGTATTTCAAGCGTTTAATGTATTGAAAGAGAGTTGGCTTGCTTAAGCCAGCTCTTTTTCAAAAATAATGAATTCATGACCAAGCGAATTTACCGCTTTGATTTGAACAAAATCAAACCCATCTAGCTTTAATCTCTCAGCAGAAATTATTTCCCCTGAAATTAGCTCAATTTCACCGTCTTGATTGAGAAAATCATCTAGTTCTTCATCATAATCTATATTGTGATAGACACTAAAAATGATCTCGAATTCATCCTGATTGTCCTGATCTTTATAAAAATGGATTAACGGTCTTTCGGTGATTTGTTCATGTGTAAACTCATCACAGAACATGGGATCATAGCCATGTTGCGTACCATCAAAAAGTAAAATTTCTTCATTGCTTTCTACATCTACCGCGTAGATGAGTTCTGGTGCAAAGTCTGTCCCACAAATGAGCTGATATTCTTCAAAAATCTCTCCATAATATTTGATTTTAAATCTTTTATTTTGTGTGGAGGACTGTATTTGACCTCGCCATTCAATATCAATGAGATCTTGAAAATAGCCAGCGTGTTTATAACAAGCAAATTTGTCTAAATGAGAAGGGGCTAAAAATTTTGATTTATTGATCATGGGATAACAACCAAAAATGTTGTATTAATATATAAAGTCTTAGATGTTCTATAAATATGATCATAGCTAAAACAGAAGATTACCTCAAACCATTCAATCAGTATTGGGGTGAATTTGCGAATCAGATAGAAATCGAAACAGAGCAGTATATTTTTTTACAGCAGTTGCTTGTTGCTGCTTATACTGAGCCACAACGTCATTATCATACGGTTCAACATATTGTCGAATGCCTTGAGTTATTTCACCAAGTAAAAGCGCAATTGAATGATCCTGTTGCTGTTGAGTTGGCAATTTGGTTTCATGATGCCGTTTATAATCCACAAGCAAAAGATAATGAACAACAAAGTGCTCAATTAATGCACAAGCATTGTGTGGGTATTTTAACGCAATCGGTCTTAGACAAAGTTTCTCAATGGATCATTGCAACACAAGAGCATCAACCGTCTAAACAGCATGATTTAAATTATTTACTTGATATCGATTTAGCAATTTTGGCTAGCCCCTCTGAACGTTTTGCAGAATATGAACAGCAAATTCAACAAGAATACGCGTGGGTTGATGCTGAAATCTATAAAGTCAAAAGAGCAGAAGTTTTACAGCATTTTTATCAAATGCAACCTTTATATCAAACTGAATATTTTAGAAAACATTTTGAGCAAAATGCAAAAGTAAATTTGTCAGAATTTTAAAGGTGAATCTAGATCAGCATAGAAATCGTTATTATTCGGTCTTTTAGGGATTTGCTGATTTCATTTTTATAGTTAAATCTCATATCATTAAGTATTTACTACATTATTAAACCTTACATAAAATTTTACATCAAACCCTATTTATATTTAGGAAAATATTTTGAACATTGTCAATATTTTGAGTTTATCAGGGCTTGTTTTCTTAAGCGCTTGTTCTCAACAAAATTCTCAGAATGCAGCTCCAGCGGAGTCTACGAAAAAAGCAGCGATTGCAGCAGATAATAATGACAAAGTTGATCGTGCAAAAGCTGATTCAGGAAAGTCAAGCAGTGAAGTTGAAGTCGAAATTCCTACGACTGTTACTGAAGCAAAAATAGAGCATAAATCTAAAGCGTTAAATTATCCTGATGAGCTTATACAGCAGGTAAAAGATGCACAGAAACATTGTAAGCAAGCTGTAGCGGTTGATATGAAAGATGTTGTTACGGTTGTGGATTTAATTGGGGATGATCAGCCAGAATATATTTATGAACCTGACTCAATTCGGTGTGTTGAAGATGGTGTATTTAGAGGACATGGTGGAGATCAGTTGGTGATCTACCAATCTAAAGATCATAAAACCATACAAGAAATTTTTAACAGTGCAGTATTTGCTTATCAGATTATCAATAATCAAGCCAAAGCTATCGTTCAAGTCGAAGTTGGTGGGGGATATTGTGGGCAAAACATGGCAGAAATTAGCCGTGCAGAAGCAATCAATTGTAAGCGTAATCTGGAATGGGATGAGAGCCTAAAACAGCTGAAGATGGGTAAGATGTATGTTGATGAACCGAAGGCTAATGCTGAATAAGTGCTATTCATATAAATAGCACTCTAAGCAGTCAGTTATGCACGAATAATCATACAGGTCGCTGTTGCATGTGCATATAATTTGCCATCTTCATCAACCAGTTTCCCTTCAGAAATGGCAAGGCTTTTACTTAAATTAATCAACTGTCCAATAGCAAATAATTGCTTATTCTGAGGTACAGGGCGGCACATTTTTACATTTAAATCGATGGTGCCATAACCTACGCCTGCTTCTAGGGTGGTATGTACAGCACAGCCAGTTGCTGAATCTAAAACTGTTGCTGCAAAACCGCCATGTACGCCACCTAAAGGATTTAAATGACGCTGATCCGCTTTGACTTTAAAACTTGCATGACCATGCGAAATTTCATGTAAATCCATCGGGATGGTTTCACTAATCGATGCTCTAGGAATTTGTCCATCAACCATTGCTTGTAGAAATTCAAGCCCTGTCATTTCTTTTGGGTGTTTTATATATTTATCCTTTATATGGGGTTCTAAAATAGAACTTAAAATAAAATATGATGTTGAGGGATTTACTGTCAAACTGTTTATTGAATTTGAACGATTGAGTTTTATTTTGGGGTATTTGAAATAAACAATGAGTTTTTTATAGATGACTAAATTTCAGAAATTTCATACAAGAAATCAGAAACACTTAATGCCAATATTTCATGATGATCCTGTGATTCAACAATATCAACCATGAGATCATCAAGTCCTGTGTGATCTTTGATTGAAACGCCTTGGATTTCTAAAAACGTTAACATTGTTGCAAGTCCAGTACGTTTATTGCCATCGACAAAGGCATGTCCTTTAGCGATAGCAATTCCATACCAAGCTGCAATCTCAAATAAATCTTTAACATCATTGTAATACATTTGTTGATCTATACGGCTGAGTACACCTTCAAGTTTAGCGTAGTCACAACCTGCACGGCCTACTCCTGTTTCCTTCAAGATTTCATCATGAACAGCAATAACAAAAGTAGATGTGATTAGACTCATTTGTAAGCAAGCTCGTTAAGTTCATCTTTATGTTGATGAATTACGCGTTTAACGCTATGCATCACAATACGCTTAGTCGCTTCATCGTTACTGAATTGCATAGATAAAACTTGACCTGCTATAGTTGGGCGAGCTTTTCGATTTTCAATTTTAAAATCTTTAAGTCGCTTAACCATATTGCACCTCACACTATTTATTTAATATTCATAATATAACATACGGTTTAGATTATAAAAAAACTAGAAGAAGAAAATTATAAATTCAAACACTTAGTGCATATGAAGTTTTTAATGTTCAAAATCGTAGAATTTTTCAATATGGTTGGATTGATGAATGATTTTTAAATCAATTCTTTCACCCGTTGCCCACGTGGCAATCGATGCTTGTAAGTCGACATCAATAATATCGAGCTCTTTACATAAGGTTTGATCACTTTCAATCACAATGAATTGAGGTGATTGTGTCTTTAGACACTTTGCAATATACCGTTGAATATTTTGGAGCTGATAAACATCTATAATTTTATAACGCATACTTTTCCAAATATTATATTTAAATTGTTGTATTGACTAATTTAGAGTGAATCATTTCGCTTTTCAATTAAAAAACATGGGTATGATAAAAAATATCTGTTCCACTATAATTTCACTACATCATTGTAGTATCTTTATGGAAAATTTATAAAACAAGGAAATCATTATGAAAGGGCAATGTGTTTGTGGGGCAACAACTTTTACGGTTGAATTAAAAAATCATGATGTTCATGCGTGTCATTGTTCAATTTGCAGAAGACAAACGAGCGGTGTAATTATGACGATTGATGTCGAACAGGGCAGTTTACAGTTTACTCAAGATGAGCACTTAAGTATTTATAATTCTTCTGATTGGGGCGAGCGAGGCTTTTGTAACTGCTGTGGCACAAATTTATTTTGGCGGACTAAAGACCAGAGTTATTGCAATATCAATGCATTTGCATTGGATCAACAGCCTCAAGATATAAAATTCGATATGGAAATTTTTATAGACAATAAACCTGAGTTTTATGCTTTTAACAATGACACAAAAAAACTAACCGAAGCAGATGTAATCGCGCTTTTTGCAGGAACCACTGATTTATAAATAAGTTATTCACTGATTCTGATAAGACCTTAGGTTTTTATAAAACCAATAATTCCATGCCAGCCAATTTAAAATTGACTGGCATTTTTACGTGCTTGGACGCTGAGTTTAAGGTTTATAAAGCCCAAGCTCAGTCAAATGTAATCTTAAAATCCGTCTAAGTTCCAATACTGCTTCAGGTGTCTCTTGGATTGAATGGCCACCTTTGATAATTTTCTCAGATACTGCGCCGTCTAAATGTGAGCTGGTATATGGAACGATTCCATCCGTCATCACGTTAGGATCAGTGCTATTGGTGATATTCCCCATAATTGAATGATAGATCATGTCTTTCTTTGGCATAACGTTTTCAGTCAATTTGGTGAAGTTTGAGCTATGGCTTAAGTCACTTGGACCATTTTGAATCAGTCCATGCCCAACATCTTTTAAAAAGTTTTTTGCATTTAAATCACGATCATCTATAGAGTCAGCTAAAGCTCCCAAGAAGGCGCCTGGCAGCTTAATAATTCGACGAGCAGCCAAAGTGAACCAGCGATCAGCAAATGCAGTACCGCGATGTGGTGCTGAAATAAAAATAGCACGATCAAAATTAGGCACAGATTGAATGGTCAAACGAGATTTGAACATTGGATCATCTTTAAATTTATCAAATTTACGATTGTTCAACATCTTTAAGGCTGGTTGTGTTAGATTGGCATCACTGACTAATAAGCGCGCAATAATCCCGCCCATACTATGCCCAATCAACACGGCATCTTTAGCAGAAGCCGAATTTTGATTAATTGAAGCAAAACCTTGATTAATGATAGCATTGATCTGAAAACGGCTTTCTAATATTGGCATATTGGTTGAATAAAAAACCTGCCAAACTTGATAGTGCTCACGCAATACATTGTCGCCCATAATATCATTGGTTAAACGAATCCAAGCTTCAGGGCTACTGGCTAAACCGTGTACCAAAACAATCACTTTTTTATTCGGGTTGTACGGTTCAAGCATATATAAATGAGGCATGGTCAGGCTTTGATCACGATCGATTAAGCTAAGATAAGCCGCAATACCTAAGTTATTTTGAGCCAGCCATAGACCATAGGGAGCTGAAAAGTTTGCAGCAAGCGGGTATTGTTTGCCACCAATTTTTAAATTTTCAATGCTATAAGGATCATAAACATTCAGTTGAAAGTTTGGGTTGTGTAAGATGTTTTGTAGTGATTCATTTGCATTTTCAGGTTGTGCTGCAATACTAACCGATAAATAACGTGGTTGATGAATATTGGGATTCATGCCATTTTTGTATTTATAATCAAATGGATTCACAATATATTTGTTTTCTTCAGGTGCTGTCGTGTTGGGTAAAATTGCGACAAATTCTGCACCGAAACCGTCTCTACGGTTGATCGAACGTAAACCTGAAAAGTTTAAATTATAGCTTGAAACAAGATCCTCAAGTTCAATCTGAGCCAGTGCAGGGTAACCATTAAAGTTAATGCGATAAGTGCTTTTGCCAACTTTAATTTGTTTTGCTACTTTTTGGTTTTTATTTCTTACGGCATATGTCGAAATCAGTTTAGCTAAGGCTTGATTATAAAAGTCACGTATCTGAACTTGTCGGTTATTAAAAATACGGTCTTGAGGTTGGCGTTCAGTTTTAAATAAATAGGCATAACTATAGCGGATGCTGTTATCTAACATCACCATTTGCTGATCTAAACATTGCTCATAGTTTTTCTGCGAGGCTTGTTGTTTGTCAGTGGATTGATGTTTAGAAAAAAGACTGACTTTACAATCTGATGAGTCGCCAAGATTGATTGCTTTGGTTAAGTAAATTTCACTTGCGGTCGAAAGCAGTTGTTCATCTTGAATCTGTGGGATTTCAGCTAAATCTGCCACACATTTTTCGGGTTCATCTGTACAAGATTTGGCTTCTCGTCCAGTCATCGACAAGACATTTAAGCTGGCTTCACTCATTTTTGAACGGGTCAAAATGCTGTCACGTTCATTGGTAATGGTTACATTCACCTTTTGATTTTTTACACTGACAACTTGGCATCCAGATAAAATCAATGGGCTCATTGCTAAAGCACAAAGCAAAATATTGTTTTTTGAGTATTGCATAATCATTAACTAGATCAATCTTTGTTTGAATCATACGTTAGTTTTATTCAATTTATAAACAAAAAAATAGACTGAATGTTCAGCCTATTTTTTCAAAAATTTATAAATTTATTTTGCTAGAGCTGGGTTTTTCAAAACCTGCCAAACGTTGTAACGACCTTGCTTTTCAATTTCTTGAATTAAGCGATCTGCAACTTCAGCTTCTTCTGGGTATTTCACTTTATAGTTTTTCAAGGTTTGGATCGCATTTTTCTTTTGCTCCATACCAATAAAGTTGTTTGCAGAAGATAAATAGGCTTCTTGAACACCTTGTTTGATAGCTTTATCTAAATATGGAATCGCTTCTTTTTGACCACCACCCTCAGATAAAGAGAAACCAAACCACAAGTTTGCTTCAGCATCATCTTTGTTGATTTTGAGAATACGTTGAGCATACTCTAATGACTTGGTGGTATAAGAAGAACCTAGGTCAAGGTTACGTCCCAAAACACTGGCTTTAAATGCACGAATCAAAATATCAAAAGAAGCATTTGGTGCTGCAGCTAATTGGTCAAGCTGAGTAGAGACTTCTTTCAACTTACCTTCAAAGCCTTTACGTTCTTTACGATCACTAAATTGTGGTGGGTAATGACGTGCTTTGCCTTCAACCATTTGTAAGAAATCATCAATTGCAGTGATGTCAATTTCATTGTTTCCAGCAAGTACTGCATATTTCATAGCACGTTGTGAGCTATTTACAGTAGGTACAATCAATTTATTGGTATCTAAAATGATTTTTTGGCTTGGATTTGCAGGATCAGTAACTTCGAGTTTGTTTACAGGTTGAGCCGATGCTTTTTTTAACTCTAATTCAAAAACAGGCGGTTGCGAGTAATCGAAAGGGTTTAATGCATAGAACGGAGGAGACAATTCAGGCTCAGTGTAAATAAACGGCTCGTTTGCATCTATTTTATTTTGTTGCTTGGTGGGTGTTGTTGAACACGCAGTAAGTAATGATGTTGCGAGCAATGCATATGCCAAAGGCTTAATCGTCATGTGTTTCTTCCATTAATTTATATTAAAAAACGTGCATGCGCATCAGTCTATGAAAAGACGTCTGAACATGCAACTTGATTTGGTTCGTATTATTAAAAATTATACATTACAGTCTATTGACACTTCATTTTGTGAAGTATTAAGCAACCTTATGCTTTCGATGAGTGGTTTTGTGCTGCACATTCACGTCTAACTTCTTCTATAATTTTGATTTCATCATCACTCAAAGGCTGTTCAATATTGTGCTGTAAATTGAACGTTGGGTCTAAAAGTGATAAACGCTGGCACAAACTATTGATGCGTTTTTCATTTTGTTCCAAACGATCTAACAGAACACGCATGCCGTCCAGCATAGGGTCGGATTGTTCTGGTACGGCTGCATAGGCTTGAAATTCTGTGTTTTCAATGCCACTGCTCATTTCTTCTGGACAACTTGGTTCTGGTGTAGTGACGATTTCTTTATCTTTGCTAATAAAGCGAGCAGGGTTGCCTACCGCAGTGACGCCATCAGGTACAGCTTTAGTTACAACAGCATTTGAGCCTACTTTGGCATTTTTACCGACCACAAAAGGACCTAGGATTTTTGCACCAGCACCTACTACAACACCATCTGCTAAAGTCGGATGACGTTTACCTTTATTCCATGTCGTGCCGCCTAAAGTCACCCCATGATACAACGTGACATCATCACCAATTTCTGCTGTCTCACCAATCACCACACCCATGCCATGATCGATAAAAAAGCGTTTACCTATTTTAGCGCCAGGGTGAATCTCAATACCTGTTGCAAAACGACTAAAAGAAGACAAAATGCGCGCTGAAGTTTTACAATCTTTTTCCCATAATTCATGGGCAACACGATGCATCATTAATGCATGTATCCCAGGATATGTGGTTAAAACTTCAAATGTATTACGCGCAGCAGGATCTCGCGCAAATACAGCTTGGATATCTTCTTTAAGCTGTTTTAGCATTAGTTTTGATCCTCATCTTTTGACTTTTTCCATGTACCATTATTCAAGGCTTGAACTCGGCTAAAAATGCCTCTTAATAAATGATATTCCATCTTATCTAATTGTATACGCCCAAATAATCGACGCAAGCGTAAAGGCAGTAAACGCGGGTTTTTAGGGTCTAAAAATTCGATATCAGCCAACATTTTTTCAATATGCGGATAAAATTGTTCCATTTGCTCATGTGTGACCAAAGGTTCATCCCAATGCATATCTTCTGAATCTGTTACCCGCATCACCGCTTCAGTATCCAGTTTCTTGTCAGCTAATTCCAATGTTGCCATACGCATTTCATAGCACAGTACCTGAATTGCTTGAGCAACATTTAACACACCATAATCACTATTTACTGGGACTGTGACATGAAAGTTTGCCAGCGCAAGTTCTTCATTGGTTAAACCACGATCTTCACGACCGAAGACAATAGCGATTTCTTGTTGGTGTTGGATAACAGCCTGCATTGATTTTTGCGCCGCAGGGCGTGCATCAAGCAAAGGCCACGGAATGGTGCGACTACGTGCACTGGTTCCAAATACGATATGACAATCTTTAATGGCATTTTCTAAGCTGTCGACAATTTCAATTTGCTCGATCAGATCTGCTGCGCCAGCCGCTAACGCATCTATATCAGGGTGAGGGTAGGTTTTAGGCGCAACGAGCACAAGTTTGGTTAAGCCCATTGTTTTCATAGCACGTAGAGCACTTCCGATATTGGCAGGAAGCGTCGTATTGACCATGACAATACGTACATGACTTAAATGCTGTGAAATCACAGCATTGTCGAAAATATCCATGAATATTCCAAAATATTAAGCTTTAAATTCAAATAGGGAGGTTAGGAGAATTGGCCTGCATCTGCCATATAGTCATCCATTGCATCATCCATACTCATATTTTCTGGCGGTGGTGCAACTTGAGTCGGTTGGGCAAGTCCACGATGATCCACGGCTTTTGCCGCTTTAGATTTGACTTGGTATTCAATATGAATAGATTCTTTACCAAAGTAATCACGTAATTTAGAAAGTAACTCATCCAATGGGGCAACTTTCCATTGTTGCCCTAAATGTAACTCAGCCGTGGCATAGTCGTAATCTAACTGAATCTGCATTGGAATGTGTTGACACATATCGACATTACAGAAAGGCAGTAAGATCTTTTGAATATCCGAGGCTAAAGTTTTCGTCATCACTTCTGTATTCAGTGTTATGGCAATGCTATTGGCACGCTTTTGTCGAATTTCATTGAGGGTGAATGCTTTGGTCAAACGGCCCATAGGACGGTCAAAACCTTCACGTTCATAAATTTCACCTTCAATCACCACCACTTTTTCATTTTGAATGATGTCTTTAAAGCGTTGGAAGCGTTCATGATTCGCAGAGACTTCGATACGTGCTGTACCGTCATCAAGGGTAATCATCATCCGATTCGGGAAATTGGCAATATCGACCACTAAACCTGCGAAAACAGTAGTCACACCACGACGAGTAGGGGTTAATTCATTAATTTTATTTGGAATAAAGGATTTTAATTCTGCACGATAGACATCAATTGGATGACCTGTCAGATATAAACCCAATGTATCTTTTTCGCCTTTTAGACGCACTTCATCAGACCACGGTTTTACAGGCTTAGCCGGCTTACGTTGAACCTCTTCAACTTCACCAAATAAGTCCATAATGCCCGTTTCACGATTAGAACGTGCCTGTTCAGCGGCTTGGACAGCTTCTGGAAGTTGAGCCATTAAACTTGAGCGTTCAATTCCCAAACAGTCCAGTGCACCAGCGCGAATCAATGCTTCCAATGTTCTTTTATTGATTTTTTTCAAATCTACACGGTGGCAGAAATCAAATAAATCTTTAAAAGGACCATCTTGCTCACGTGAATCAATCACGGATTGCATGGCCTGTTCGCCGACACCTTTAATTGCACCTAAACCATAAATAATGGTGTTTACATCACTGGCATAGAATTGGTAGAACGACATATTTACCGATGGAGGCAATACCACTAAGTTGTTGATTCGGCAGTCATCAATTAAAAATACAATGTTATCTGTATTTTGCATTTCCGAAGACATGACCGCAGCCATAAATTCAGAAGGGTAATGTGCTTTTAACCAAGCCGTTTGATAGGCAACTAAAGCATAAGCGGCGGCATGTGATTTGTTAAAACCATAGCCTGCGAATTTTTCCATATAGTCAAAGATATGGTTGGCTGTACCTTCATCAATATCTTTTTTCGCAGCACCTTCAATAAAGGTGGCACGTTGCTTGACCATTTCCTCGACTTTCTTTTTACCCATCGCACGACGAAGTAAATCTGCACCACCCAGTGTATAGCCTGCACAGAACTGTGCGGCTTGCATCACCTGTTCCTGATATACCATGATCCCATAAGTGGGTTCGAGTACACTTTCTAACAGCGGATGTAAGTATTCAAACTCACCACCATGCATACGATGGATAAAGTCGGGGATAAGGTCCATTGGACCCGGTCGATATAAGGATACGAAGGCAATAATTTCTTCAAATTTACTTGGGCGTGCTTCTTTAAGCATTTTTTTCATGCCCACGGATTCAAACTGGAATACCGCGGTAGTATTTGCGTCAGCAAATACTGCATAGGATTTAGGATCGTCCAAAGGAATGTTTGAAATATTTAACGGCTTATCAGATTGAATACGCTTATTAATATTTTGAATCGCATCTTCAATTACAGTAAGGTTACGTAAGCCCAAGAAGTCGAATTTTACTAAGCCCGCAGCTTCTACATCATCTTTATCGAATTGGGCAACCCGTCCTGTGCCATCAGCTTCACACAAAATTGCCGAATAATCGGTGATTTTGGTTGGTGCGATGACTACACCACCTGCGTGTTTACCTGTATTACGGGTAATGCCTTCAAGCTTGAGCGCCATTTCCCAGATTTCAGCAGCATCATCATAATCTGGGTTGGATGGATTGGTCACAATATCTTTAAGTTGTGGTTCAGCCTCAATAGATTCTTCTAAGGTGAGACCTAAAGGTTTAGTCGGAATCATTTTAGAAATACGATCTGCCAAACCGTAAGATTTACCTAAAACCCGTGCTACATCTCGAATCGCACCTTTAGCAGCCATCGTACCAAACGTTGCAATCTGAGAAACTGCATCACGACCATAATGGCGTGCCACATAATCGATGACCTTATCACGCCCAGCGATACAGAAATCGATATCAAAGTCGGGCATGGATACACGTTCTGGGTTTAAGAAACGTTCGAAGAGTAGGTCATAACGCAGCGGATCTAAGTCGGTAATTTTTAAACTATAAGCGACGAGTGAGCCTGCACCTGAACCACGGCCAGGACCTACAGGAACCCCATTGTTTTTAGACCATTGAATAAAGTCCATGACGATGAGGAAGTAACCGGGGAAATCCATTTTATTGATAATGCCAAGCTCATAGGCCAGACGTTCATCATAAGGCTTGCGAATTTCAGCCCAATCTTCGTCACGTGTTTCAACAGGGTAAAGGAAGTCTAAGCGTTCTTCTAAACCAATTTCAGAGAGATGCTCAAAGTAAGAATGGATGGTATGACCTTCCGGAATTGGATAGTCTGGTAGGTCATGGAATCCTAAACGGAGTGAAACTGTACAACGCTTTGCAATTTGTAAGGTATTTTCTATGGCACTTGGAATATCTGCAAACAGCTGAATCATTTCAGCAGAGGTTTTAAAATATTGCTCAGGGCTGTAATGCTTAGGACGTTTACTATCGCCTAGAACATAACCATCTGCGATACAAACGCGTGCTTCATGTGCTTCATAATCTTCTGGTCTAACAAAATGCACATCATTATGTGCCACAACACCAATATTATATTTTGCAGCGAGTTTAACCGCTTCTTCATTGAAGCTTTCTTCTAATGGGCGACCTGTACGCGTCAGCGCTAAATAAACACGATTGCCAAATTTTTCGATCCATTGTTCTAACAGCGGTTCGGCTTTTTCAGGATAAGCGGCACAGAGCATTTCTCCGACATCACTATGTAGACCCAAAAGTACAATAAGGTCTTGAGACTGTTCAAGCACCCATTCTTTTTGTACACATGGAATCGACAGTTGTTGCCCTTCAATAAAGCCGCGAGAGACAATTTCAGTCAGACCACGCCAGCCTTTATTGGTCATTGCCAGTAAGGTTGCTTTATGGTTTGCATCGTTTAATCGAATTACACTGCCGAAAATAGGTTTAATCCCTTTCCCCAGCGATTTGTTATAAAACTTAACAGCTGCATGCAGGTTGGATAGGTCTGTAATGGCTAAAGCAGGCATTTCATCAGATGCGGCAGCTTTAATCAGATCAGGTATACGTACGATCGATTCTGTAATCGAGAATTCGGTATGAATACCAAGATGAACAAACTGCATAGACCTATCCTATATGAAACTGTCGGCTATTTTATCACGCTTAAACTGTGATGTGCTGAAATAAAATGTTCTGGATGAATTATTGCTTTGTGTTTAAGTATTTGAAATATATTTAAATATACTGAATTTTTTAATTTTGGCTTTTAGTTGCATGATTAACCAGCAGTCAGCTTGAGTTGTGTGTTGATGGTCTTTTTTACATAGAAACGAATAATTTAAGCTTTATTTGAATGATATGGGTTGAAAGAAACAGGGTAATCCATTCAAGCTATTGTTATCAAATGAGACAAAGATACAGTGAGATTTTATCGGGTGATAAATGGGTTTAGCATGAATGAGCTTATTGGACGTTTTGATATCGCTATTTGCTTAGCTTACTTATTCTTATCGCATATGATCTAACTGATAAATAATAAAAGCCCTGACTATTATTCAGTTAGGGCTTTGTATATCTAAAAAAGTCGGACTTATAAAGCCTTTAAACGTTCTGAACCAATCCAATGTTTAGAAAATTGATATGCTGCACGCCCTGAGCGTTGACCACGAGCTTGACACCATCTTAATGCTTCAGCACGTACATCATCAACAAAGGGCATGTCTGCTTTTGTTAAATAGTGCTCCACAATTTCTAAATAAAGATTTTGATCCATCGGATAAAACGACAACCACATACCGAAACGATCTGATAAAGAAATCTTTTCTTCGATGGCTTCTTGTGGGTGCAACTCTTTATATTGCGGCACATCGACTTTGGTTACAGGCGTGTTTTCATGCATAAATTCAGGTAATAAATGACGACGGTTACTGGTCGCGTAAATCACAAAATTACTTGAGCCAGATTGTAGCGAGCCATCTAAGACACTTTTTAAACTACGATAATTTTCATCTTCAGCATTAAATGCCAAGTCATCACAATAAACGATGAACTTTTCTGGACGATCTTTAATAATTTTTTGAATTTCTGGCAAGTCTGACAAATCATCTCGTTCAATTTCAATTAAACGTAAGCCTTGTTCTGCATACTGGGTAAGTAAAGAACGGACAATGGATGATTTTCCTGTACCGCGTGAGCCAGTCAGTAAAATATCGTTGGCAGGTAAGCCGTGTAGAAATTGTTCAGTATTTTGTAAAATTTTAGCTTTCTGACGTTCAATCCCTTTAAGATCATCCAAATGCATTGCTTTCGGGTTATAAATCGCTTTGAGTTGTTTATCGTGCCACCTAAAAGCCACTGCTTCAAAGTCGGTATCCTTTTTTGTTTCAGGAAGGACTTGATGTAACTGATCAAGAACAGTGGATAATTTTTGGATGATATTGTCAGGTAAGTCGAAAGTTGCCATATCCGTTCGCTATTTTCAGAAATTACAATGTGTGGTTGATATTAGCACAGTAATTTTATTGAGCTAATCTCAATAGGCGATAATTGGAATCTAAAGCAAGAATTAAATGACTTATGGTAATTGATTATCTGGTTATTTTTCAGCATAGTTTATCGACAGGTATCTAAAAGTGTCGGATTAAAAATCAAAGGAATATTAGAAATGTTATTAGAACTTACTCAAGATTTAAATCCGCATCAGGCTTATCGTATTAAAAAACTAAAAAGAAAACTGAAACATGCGGAAAACTATGAAGAGTGGAAATCTATAGCGTTAAAACTGGATGAAGAAACGGGGGCACAGGAGTGGAAGCTGGATAATACCTCTCCATATTTTGATGCTGAAATTATTTCCCATCGGTTAAATTTATTGCGTCGTTATCGTCTGCAAAATCGCACCCAAGATTTGATGTATATCCTAAGAGAAGGATTTAGTCACGATGTTGCCAACATCGGGCATCCGATGCTATTTGCACATACCTATGTTGGAACTAAAAAAATAATTGAAGATTATATCGATGAAGTCAGTAATAGTTTGGCATTCATCGCTTCAGAAAGTTGCCAAGCCTTGTGTCATGAAAGCAAAAGGAAGTTTTTCGAAAACTGTGAAAAGGCCTATGGTCAGCCCGCACTGATGTTTTCAGGTGGGGCAACCTTAGGTTTATTCCATAGCGGTGTTTGTAAGGCATTAATGGAACAAGACTTAATGCCAAAAGTACTTTCTGGTTCAAGTGCTGGGGCAATCATGACGGCGATGCTGGGGGTAAATGAACCAGGTGAGATTCCAAACTTGCTGAGTGGTGACCAATTTTATAGTGAAGCCTTTCACTTTCGTAGCTTAAAAGAATTAATCAAAGGCAATGGTGGTTTTGCAGATGTCCGATATCTTAAAAAGTTTTTGGTCGAAAATTTAGGTGATGTAACGTTTCAGGAGGCGTTTGAAAAATCAGGCTTGGATATCAATGTCACCGTCGCGCCTTATGATGTTTCCCAAGAAGATGTACGAATCATGAATAAATATACCTCACCAGATTTATTGGTCTGGAGTGCAGTATTGGCATCATGTGCTGTACCGGTTTTATTTCCACCTGTGCGTTTGATCAGTAAACGTTACGATGGTGTACATACCCCTTATTTGGCAAATACGCGTTGGGTGGATGGCAGTGTCCGCAATGATTTCCCCCAAGAGCGCATGTCACGTCTTTATAATTTGAATTACACCATTGCCAGTCAGGTTAATCCACATATTGTACCGTTTATGCAGAATGATGAAGAACGTTATCGTAGAGATTTACTGAGTTGGCCTGAACGTATTGTGCGTAGTCAAGGACGCATGGCTGCAATGGGGATCATGGATTTTGCCAGAGGTCGTATGGGACGAGTTCCTTCTATGCGTCGTTTACTCGATCACGGTTACGGTATTATTGACCAGCGCTACTATGGTGATGTCAATATTATTGGGGAGTATAGTCTGCGCCATTATAGCTATATGTTACAGAACCCACGCCCATATCTATTCAAGCTGTTGCAACGAGAAGGTGAGCGTGCAACTTGGCCAAAAATTTCAAGCATAGAAACACATGCGCGTATTGGTAAAACAATCCAACATTGTCTAGAAGTTTTGAATCATCCAATGACGAAAGATATACCCGCAGAACAATTGACCGAAGTATGAGCCAAAGCAGAATTCTTCCAGTTGCATATAATTCAATCCAAAGTCAAAAATTTGGTCGCCGTGTTTATCAAATTCAACAGGGACAGCAATGGTTTTGGTTGAAATTACAGCTCAAAAATTCAAATCGCTGTTATCAACAGCACTTTTTCAATGAACTGAACTGTTATAGCGAGTTGAATGCATTGGAGACTGAAGCTCAACCTGTATTGTTAAATTTTTCAATATTTGATCCATTTCAGCAATTTAAAATTGAAGAAGAGGTCATTGATCAGACTTTATGGGTGGAAGATGCCCCAAAGCTTTTTCAGGATCTGCCTGATCGACTTAGCTTGGCTGAAATTGGTAAGCGATTAGTACTCAGCTTAGATGTGCTTGAACATTTGCATGACTATGGTTATCTGCATGGCGATATCAAAGTTGAGCACTTTCGAGTTAAGGATGAGAAAAGTTATTTGATTGACTTTGAACAGGCTGTAAACATCGCTCAAGAGGCAAATTTAACAAATATCGCAACACATACCGCAACACCTCGGTATATGGCACCAGAATTGTTTCATGGTCAACCAAAATCATTTCAATCCGATATTTATGCGTTGGGAATCGTTTGGTTGGAGTGGTTGACACAACAGCGCTTATCGGCGAAAAGCTATCAAGATTGGGCATTTTTGCATTGTCAGCAGTTAAATGTGGTGTTACCACAGCAATTTAAAATTTTTGAAATGGTTTTAACAGAGATGTTAATGAAAAAAATAGGGCAACGTTGCTCAAATATTTATCAAATAAAACAAGTATTAAGCCAAATTGTTTAAACAAAAAGCAGTATTTGCAACATTTGTTTTTTATTTAAACAAACGAGTGTCTTTTTCGAAAAAAGGGCTTGTCATAATAAAACGATCTCTATAATATACACAGCCATTGGGGACGTGGCGAAATTGGTAGACGCACTGGATTTAGGTTCCAGCGCCGCAAGGTGTGAGAGTTCGAGTCTCTCCGTCCCCACCAAGCAATTCATTTTGTGGTACTAAAACAAAATGAAGGGTTATAGAGGATTGGTGTAATGGTAGCATGACGGTCTCCAAAACCGTTCGTCAAGGTTCGAATCCTTGATCCTCTGCCAAGTTATTTAAAAAGACTACAGCGTTAGTTTTTATTCGGGGACGTGGCGAAATTGGTAGACGCACTGGATTTAGGTTCCAGCGCCGCAAGGTGTGAGAGTTCGAGTCTCTCCGTCCCCACCAAATTTAAAAAAGCATGATGAAAATCATGCTTTTTTTATGCTTAAATTTTTATTCTAACTATGCTGTATCTTGATTAAAGGTTTTTTAGAATTAGAATTTTATCCAGATCAATAAAAAGACCTAAACGTAATCGTTTAGGTCTTTTCAAAGAGAAACTTCATTTAGACACTTACTAAGCCTTTAAGTGATCCTCAAACTCTTCACCGAGCTGCATTGCTAAGTTATTACCAGATAAATCACAAGTGACTAAACCATATTCTTTTTTAAAGCTGAAAGTAAATCCTTTTCCATCAGCTAAATTTTTTACTGAATAGCCTAATTTTTCTAACCAAATACGAAAAGCGATTAAATTCTTTGCCTTTACAACCTTTTTCACAGAAGATCTCCTTAATTCCTGCCTATAAATTTAATAGGGGTGATCATTAAATTTTTAAAGGGGAAATTTGATGAAACTTATTTTTTATATCAATATTTGAGCAATTTGAGAAATGACGCTTTTGTATCAATGCGTATTTTTTTGCTATCAATATGGATGAAATGTGAATTTACTTAAAAATTTTGAAATAAAACAACCAATTAATTAAATATGAAAACTGTGCTTGTAATATTTTGATGCAAAGATATCGTTTTAAAAAAGCAGAATTTTTCTCATTTTTACTTTGGCTAAATGTAAGTAAATTTAACAGAAGTATAGGTTATTATGCCTGTATGGGATGATGTTGATCTAAGAAATCTAAAATATCGCCAAACAGTTGTGTCTGATCTTTGCCTAAAGTCATGAGATGCCCTGTATTGCGATAACTTTTAATCTGTTTTTTTGTAGAATTCACATGATTATAAATGGTTTGTGCACTGGATTGATAATGTGCATCATCTAACTCGCCATACAATAAAAAAATAGGTGCGCGAATTAAAGAAACATTGCTTATGGTTGCGGCAACAAACTGATGAAATGCATGTAGTTGTATTGCTGCTTTATTTTCTAAGTTTCTTAAGTCTAGCTCTACATTGCTATTCTGAAATTGATGGAGATATTCAGCATAGTGCTTTAGTCGCTTAAAAAGATCATTTACACTTCGATCCTGTGGCGCAGACATGCTAATACATGCATCAATTGGAAAGTGCTCAGTGAGTTTTAACGATAAAATTGCACCTAAAGAAACCCCAATGACAGCAATATGCTTATAACCCTGATTTTCTAAGAGTTGATAAGCATTATATGTATCTTGCCACCAATCATCTGTAGTGTAATTGAGAAACTCATCAATCGTTAAACCATGCCCGGCGTAGCTAGGTGCATAGCAAGTGTAACCATGTTTATGCAGAAATTTTGCTAAGGCCTTCATATCTTGAACGGTGCTGGTATAGGCATGTAATAACAGTACCGCCCGCTGAGAGGCTTTTAAAAACAGAGGCTTAGGCTGGCGCAGTTTTAACATTGTGGGGACAATAATCGTGATTGCTTAAAAATGATCTTTCAATGCACGAATACGCGCAAATTCTTCAGCACTTTCGACACGTAAAAAAGGATTGGTTTCAAGCTCAAGTTCAATGGTGCTGGGCAAGGTGATTTTCCCATGTTCACGGAGCTGTTTGATTTCTTCGGCACGTTGTTGTATTGCTCGGTTCTCTGGCTCGATATGCAAAGCAAATTGTGCATTAGAAAGCGTAT
This sequence comes from Acinetobacter sp. BIGb0196, assembly GCF_011759595.1. Classification (NCBI taxonomy): domain Bacteria; kingdom Pseudomonadati; phylum Pseudomonadota; class Gammaproteobacteria; order Moraxellales; family Moraxellaceae; genus Acinetobacter; species Acinetobacter sp. BIGb0196. The sequence continues at coordinate 1,600,252 of NZ_JAAOZA010000001.1, forward strand.
ATTCATGGGTGCAGTAAACTTTGGTTCTTGGTGGTAAAGCAGCGAGACGATTGAGAGAGTGATAAAACTGCTCTGCAGTTCCTTCAAACATACGTCCACACCCCATAGCAAAAAGGGTATCACCACAGAAAACACTGTCTAATGCATCAATAAAATAAACGACATGCCCTAGGGTGTGACCTGGCACAGCGATAATGTCGATGTTTAATCCATGAAATTCAAATTGATCATCGTGTTGCAGCGGGTAGGTAATAAAAGGAATGTGACTCAGTTCAGCGCGTGGCCCATAAACAGGAATATTATGATCTGCGATTAATTCTGGAACACCACCAATATGGTCTTTATGCCAGTGTGTGAGCCAAATTTGTTTTAAATTCAGCTGATGTTCAAGGCAATAATCTTCAACGAGTGATGCTTCAGTGGGGTCAATTGCAACGACATCATGGCTTTGACTGTCTTCGATCAGCCAAATATAGTTTTGTAATTGATTTTTTACATCTATGACGTGAATTTTAAATTGCATCGTTGAATTCCATGAATATGCTGACACAAATTTAATCGCAAAATCAGCTATAGACAAGTTAGAAAGCAGATTACAGTCTTTTTTATGTGAAAACATATGTAATTCGATAGTGCGGCATGTTTTTTGCTTGAACAAACAAGACATATGGTAGGTTATTCTTTTAGAGAATAGCATATAGACCAATATGCTATTCTCAATAAAACTTAACAGGCCATTCCTTGGTTGATTTCTAATTTGCTCAGTTTGCCATTTTTAAAACTAAAATCGACATAACTGCGATAGCCTGTTTCAAATTCAGCAGGATTTTTTAAAAACTCTTTGGCTTCCGATGCCGTTAAAATTAAAACACTGGTGCCTGTTTTGGCGCTGTTTGGGAAGTCTTTTTTAAATTGATTCATGCTATACAGATTAGTGATGGGTTTATTGTTAATCAGGATTGTATCCGTGATCGCTGGCGCATTTGACCAAGAAAGCCAAACTCGTCCTTTGGTTGTGCCAAGTTGTTGAAAATTATTTTTGCCTTTATAGAAAGTCTCAGACTTAATCTGTGGATTGTCTTCACTATAAATTTCAAACATCAGTTTTTTCCCTGATGCAGTAGAGGTTGAGTATTCATAGTTACCACTACATTCTGAAAATGCTTTTGTAGTTTTTTGAGAGGTGTTTCCGAGCAACTTTTCAATTTGCGTTGCACTTAGCGCTTGGTTGAGCTCTACACCATTGACTTTTACTGTGGTGGTGTAATTGTCTGAAGCTTGCGCAAAACTACAAATAGGTAGCATAAGGAGTAGTGAGGCGATTGTTTGAGTAAAATTATTCATTTCAAATATTTCTTAAGTTTTCTATAACATAATTAGTTCTGACTGATTGATCAAGAGCAGATGATCAAATGAGTGGAATTAAAGTGGATAGGACTAAGCAAGTATAGAATCAAGTACGGATCTATAAATTTTATAAGTATTTATATCTGTAGCTAACTAAAGAAATAAAAAATACCCTCAACAAGGAGGGTATGATTTTAGAAAAAAGAACAGCTGGAAATGGCAAGCAAGGATTATCGAAGCTTTGATAACCAATTTCCAAGACTCTGTACAATTTGTACAAGGATCAATAAGACAATCACGGTGAGATAAACCACACTTTGATCGAAACGTTGATAACCATAAGAAATTGCTAAATCACCAATACCGCCAGCGCCTACAGCACCCGCCATTGCTGTTGCACCAATCAAGCTAATGGTTGCTGTGGTAAGGCTCAAAATGAGTGAGCTACGGGATTCAGGGATAATAAACTTAAAAATAATCTGCCAAGGCGATGCACCCATTGCTTGTGCAGACTCAATGATCCCTTCATTCACTTCAAGCAATGATGTTTCTACAAGACGACCAATATAAGGACCAACATAAATGGTCAACGGTACAATCGCTGCCCAAGTACCGATTGTTGTACCCACGATCGCTTTGGTCAGTGGAAAAACCGCAATCAATAGAATAATAAAGGGGAGCGAGCGTAGTGCATTGACGATAGGATTTAAAATCTGATAGACAGCACGATTGGGTAAAATGCCAGTAGGGCGAGTGACCAGCAAGGTAATTGCTTGAATAAAGCCCCAAATGGTACCAAACAGCATTGCAAAAATGACCATTTGAATGGTTTCTTGCATCGCTGTAACAAATTGGTCAATGCTTAAAGAGCTTTTCCAAAATGGTGCAGTAAGCGTAGTGAGCCATTGTACAATGAGTTCTCTCATAGTCTAACTCCTGACTGTTCCACCTTGACCCCATTTTTTTCAAAGAAATCTATGGTTTGGCGAATGCTTTCAGCATCTCCCAAAAGTTGTATAAACATTTGACCGATGACTGAGCCATTAATTTCAGTCATATTGGCAAATAAAATATTTAAGCTGACATCAAATTGCTTAATTGCTGCTTGTACCACAGTCTCTTGCGCTGAAGTACCCAAAAATTGCAGGCTATAAATACTTTTATGATTTTGATTTTCGAGATTGTTTAAGATATTAACAGGGAGCTGTTGCTGTAAAACAGTTTGAATAAAATTTTTCGTCGTCGGGTGTTGCGGTTGACTAAAAATTTCTAAGGTAGAGCCAGTTTCAATCACTTTGCCTTGTTCCATGACCGCAACATAATCACAAACAGATTCAATCACATCCATTTCATGCGTAACCATGACAATGGTAATCCCTTGCTCTTGATTAATCTTTTTAAGCAAAGCGAGAACAGATTTCGTGGTTTGTGGATCAAGTGCAGAGGTTGCCTCATCACAAAGTAAAATTTTGGGGTGGTTGGCCAAGGCGCGTGCAATACCGACACGTTGCTTTTGTCCTCCCGAGAGTTCATCTGGAAAAGCATCTTTTTTGTGCTTTAGATCAATAAACTCAAGTAACTCATTTAAACGTTTTTCACGTTGGTCTTTACTGACACCCAGCAACTTTAACGGCATTTCAATATTGTCAGCTACAGTTTTGGTTTGTAGCAAATTGAAATGCTGAAAAATCATGCCTATATTTGCACGTTCTTGACGTAATGCACGTGCATCAAGTGCCGTAAAGTCTTTTTGATTAATGATGACTTGTCCTTGGTTGGGACGCTCAAGCAAGTTAATCAAACGGATTAAGGTACTTTTACCTGCACCACTATAGCCGATAATGCCAAAAATACTGCCCGCTGGAATCTCAAGATTAATCTGATCCAGTGCACGTATGGTTTGACCTTTCAACTCATAGTGTTTTGAAATGTTTTTAAATTCAATCATATCGTCAAAAACTATAGCAAAAAGAAAAAACAGGCAAATTCACTTTGCCTGTTTTATGAGGGCCTGTAGACCTTTCATAAAAGAATGGTCAATAGACCTGATCCATTATAAAACTATTTTGATTCTGTAAGATAGCTTACAGGTTTATTCACATCAACTTTAGTTCCACCGAAGTGTTCTTGAACATATTTACCTACAGCCGGAACATGATATAACTCACCCACTTTTTTCAAAAGGGCATCGTCTTTACGTGCATCTGCAACAGCAAGTACGTTGACATTCATTTTGGTTGTTTGGTCAACTGGCTCATAATAAACCGAATCTTTAAGCACGTTTAAACCGCCTTCCATTGCCAAAGTATTACCTAAAACAATTGCATCAACTTCATCTTTAGCACGTACCGCAGTCGCCATTTGAATAGGTTTGATAACAATTTTCTTTGCATTTTCAGTAATATCAGCAGGCGTGCCTTTAACTAAATCAAAGCCATCTTTCAATTTGATGAGACCAGCAGATTGTAAAAGTAACAATGCACGTGATTCATTTGCGCCATCATTTGGAATAGCAATGGTTGCACCATTGGCAAATTCTTCAACTTTTTTAACTTTACTAGAATAAATACCCATTGGCTCTAAATATGTTGTAGAGATTGGTGCAATTTTTTCTTTGTTTGATTGATTGAAAGCAACAAGATATGCATAAGATTGAAATGCATTGATATCGACTTCTTTGTTTGCCACAGCAGTATTCATTGCAACATAGTCAGTGAAGTTTTTAACTTCTAATTTAATTCCAGCTTGCTTTGTTTCTGGTAATGTTGCGATATAGCGCCAAATATCTGCATCTGAACCTGTAGAAGCCATGGTAACGACTTTTTCTTTACCTGCATCTGCTTGAGCAGCATCATTTTTTGGAGCTTCTTGTTTTCCACAAGCAGAAAGAGTAAGCACAGACGCGCTAAGTAAAACGCCAAACAGCTTTTTCATGAATAAATCCTAAGTAGCAAATGCAGTAGAATTTTGTCCTTTGCATTCTCGATCATTTAAATCGAATTTTTAACATTTTGAAAATAAATAATGCGGTGACGTACTTGTCTGATTGCGCTATCTATATTCTTTACATTTGAGGATTAGCAGTATGTTTTAAAAGAATTTTAATTGTTTAAAACAGACTCTAAAGATTTGTTTATCATATCAATAAATGAAAATTATACATAGTGGCTACGTGTTGATATTGGGTAGCGATGTCGTTGCATGAATATCAATGTTTTTATTAATTTAATAAAGAAAACAAATGCTTTTGTTGAATGCTAAACGATAAATGATTAAATTTTATACTTATTCATAATATATAAATTTTTTAGGATTTATTATCTTTTTTTTAAATAAGTAAAATAAACTTAGATCTGCATCTATAGCAGTGCTCTGATAAGCGTTATTTCAAATTGTTAGGCGAAATAGGGTGATTTTATTCAAACAGTGATTGACATTGACACTACTGTCATACTTTAGCATGAAGATCTTATATACATCAAAGAGATCAATAAATGAAATTAATCATCTTTCTTTTAAGCAGTTTGTTATTGCTAAATACTGCATATGCTCAAAATAATGTTTATATCATTCATGGCTATGGTGCAAAGGTGGCTGATCATTGGTTTGATTATATTGAGGAAAATTTACAAGATAAAAATACTAAAGTTGTAAAGATCGCGTTACCGAATTCAAGCAATCCAAATCTTTTACAGTGGAAGCAAACCTTAAAAAATAATATTGCTCAAATTGATCAGCATACATTTTTTGTTGCGCACAGTTTAGGATGTATTACGCTGCTTGATTTCCTGTCTGAATTGGATTTTCAACAGATAGGTGGTGTTGTCTGTGTATCTGGATTTTTGAATAAATTGGCAGTATTACCTCAACTGGATTCATATATCGCTGAGACGAATAAGGATTTTTCTTTTAAAAATAAAATATTAAATCGAAGAATGTTTATATCGAGTAATGATCAATATGTTCCAGCTGATTTAAGTATCTCGCTGGCAGAAAAATTAGAGTTTCCTTATGAAATTATTCCCAATGCTGGACATTTTTTAGCGAGTGATGGATATCGGGAATTTCCTCAATTATTAGATTGGCTTCAAATGGTCATTGGTGGTGTTGAGGAAGTAGGTGATTCAAATGATTCAGCGCAAAATCAATCAAGGTAATTAATCTTATATTTATTATTCTGGAAGAGCATTACTCACTAAAAATTTACCAAATAAAAAACCCGCCTAGGCGGGTTTTACAACTCAATCGAGTTTAAGCATTTTCACGAGCAATCGCACGGTAACCAATATCTTTGCGGTATTGGACACCATCAAAAGTCACTTTTTGGCAAAGTTCCAAGGCTTTTGCTTGCGCTTCACCAATTGTGTTGCCTAACGCTGTAACGCAAAGTACACGACCGCCAGCAGTCACTACATCACCATTGGCATTATTTGCTGTACCTGCATGGAAAACTTTAGCATCTGTCATTTGGGTATCTAAACCATAAATGACATCATCTTTGCTCGAAGTTTCAGGATAGCCTTTAGATGCAAGCACAATACCAACAGTTTTACGCTCATCCCATTCAGCTTCAGTAGGTAAGTTACCAGCAATACCAGCTTCTACTAAATCAACCAAAGAAGATTTTAAGCGCATCATGATCGGTTGAGTTTCAGGGTCACCAAAACGGCAGTTAAATTCAATGACACGAGGTTGCCCTTGCTCATCAATCATCAAGCCAGCATACAAGAAACCTGTATAAGTATGACCATCAGCTTTCATACCATCTACGGTTGGACGCATGACTTCTTTCATGACTCTGTCAAAAACATCTGCAGTCACAACTGGGGCAGGGGAATATGCACCCATACCACCCGTATTTGGACCTTGGTCAGCTTCAAAAATACGTTTATGGTCTTGTGAAGTTGCCATAGGTAGGATGTTGTCACCATCAATCATACAAATGAACGATGCTTCCTCACCATCAAGGAATTCTTCAATAACAACACGCGAACCTGCATCACCAAATTTATTGCCTGCAAGCATGTCATCAATTGCATCAAATGCTTCTTGATTGGTCATCGCAACAATGACGCCTTTACCCGCAGCAAGGCCATCTGCCTTAATTACGATTGGTGCGCCATTTTTTTCTACAAATACTTTGGCTGCATCCACTTCAGTGAATACATCATAGAATGCTGTAGGAATGTTATGACGTTTTAAAAAGTGTTTGGCAAAAGCTTTAGAGCCTTCAAGTTGTGCAGCAAATTGGGTTGGTCCCCAAATTTTAAGGCCAGCTGCTCGTCCTGCATCCACCACACCATTTACAAGCGGTGCTTCAGGACCAACAATAATGAGGTCAACGGCATTATTTTTTGCAAAGTCGATAATGGCAGGGTTGTTGAGAATATCTAAAGCAACATTTTCACATTTATGTTCAGTTGCTGTACCCGCGTTTCCTGGTGCAACAAAAACTTTAGTGACTTGATCGTCTTGCGCAATTTTCCATGCTAATGCATGTTCACGACCACCACTACCCAAAACTAATATGTTCATCTTATGGATCCTTTTTTAATCCCTCCCAACCTCCCTTTATACAGGAAGGGGTATCACGAATTTAAAGAGTCCTGTAGTTCGTGACAAGTCCCTCTTATGAAAAGAGGGACTTAGGGGGATTTTTAAATAATGATTTATTGTGAATTAGTGACGGAAATGACGCATACCCGTGAAGACCATTGCAATACCAGCTTCATCCGCTGCTGCAATTGTTTCTTCATCACGCATTGAACCACCCGGTTGAATAATACATTTGATACCAGCTTTTGCAGCGTTATCAATACCATCACGGAATGGGAAGAATGCATCAGATGCCATAACAGCACCTTCAACCACTAAACCTGCATGTTCAGCTTTGATCGCTGCGATACGTGCAGAGTTTACACGGCTCATTTGACCAGCACCGACACCAATGGTTTGACGGCCTTTAGCATAAACAATAGCATTGGATTTAACGTATTTGGCAACTTTCCAAGCAAAGATTAAATCATCAATTTCTGCTTCAGTAGGGGCACGCTTAGTCACTACTTTAAGATCATCTTTGGTGATCATGCCGAGGTCTTGGTCTTGAACCAATAAACCGCCATTGACACGTTTATAATCGTATTGTGAAGCACGTTCATCAATTTTAGGAAGTTCGCCACATACCAGAACACGAACGTTTTTCTTTGCGCCAGTCACTTCAAGTACACCATCGGCAATACTTGGTGCAATAATCACTTCAACAAATTGACGGTCAACAATTGCTTGAGCTGTAGCAACATCTAACTCACGGTTAAATGCAATGATGCCACCAAATGCTGATTCTGGGTCAGTTGCATAAGCAAGATCGTATGCAGCCTTAAGACCATCTAACGATACTGCAACACCACATGGATTTGCATGTTTAACGATGACACACGCTGGTTTTGCAAATGATTTGACACATTCAAGTGCTGCATCTGTATCCGCGATATTGTTATAAGAAAGTTCTTTACCTTGTAACTGCTTAGCAGTTGAAACCGATGCTTCAGTTGCAGTCGATTCTACATAGAAAGCAGCGGATTGATGTGGATTTTCACCATAACGAAGATCTTGTACTTTATTTAACTGGGTATTGAAAGTACGGGCAAATTTGTCAGCTTGACCTTCTTCTTTACCAACACGTGCACCGAGGTAAGAAGCAATCATGCCGTCATACTGGGCAGTATGTTCAAATGCTTTAACCGCTAAATCGAAACGAGTCGCATAAGATAAAGCACCATCCGCTTTAAGTTCTGCAATTACAGTTGCATAATCAGTCGCGTTTACGATGATCCCCACAGAAGCATGGTTTTTCGCAGCTGCACGAACCATTGTTGGGCCACCAATGTCAATATTTTCAATTGCATCTGCAAGCGAGCAGTCTGGTTTAGCAACAGTAGCAGCAAAAGGATAAAGGTTTACGACAACAAGATCGATTGCATCGATGTTGTGTTCAGCCATGACAGCTTCGTCTAGACCACGACGAGCCAAAATGCCTCCATGAATTTTAGGATGCAGTGTTTTTACACGACCATCCATCATTTCTGGGAAGCCTGTGTGCTCTGAAACTTCAACTACAGCCACATTGTTGTCTTTAAGCAACTTATATGTACCGCCAGTAGATAAAATTTCCACCCCAAGAGCAACAAGGTTCTGGGCAAATTCAACGATCCCGGTTTTATCAGAAACAGAGATTAAAGCGCGTTTAATAGTCATGATCTTCGTCAACAGTTTTTAAGTCTAGAGATTGAACAGGTAGGCAAAATATAGGTAAAAAAAATGCCCACGCAAGCCGTGAGCATTTTATCATTTATTCACTCATTAAACCGTGAGCTTTTAACTTTTTGCGTAAAGTGCCACGGTTCAGTCCGAGAATCTCAGCAGCGCGAGTCTGATTCCCGCGTGTGTATTCTAAGACAACAGATAAAAGAGGTTTCTCCATTTCTGCTAGCACCATGTCGTACACTTGTGATGGTTGCTCACCTTGCAATTGTGCAAAATAGTGACGAACTGCGCGATCTACGTGAATACGAAGAGCGACGTCAGATTGTGCAGTAAAAATAGGAGATTTGCTATTCATGCGAGTTAATCCGAAAATCAAAATATTACTTGGGTAAAGTAATATATAAATGTGGTCTAAAAAAATCTGAGCTCCGTTTTAGATCCTAAAACGGTTGGCTCTAAAACAAGAACAATTAGCTTGCCACAAATCGTCGAGTTGAGTGAAAAATAAGCGTAACAATAGATTAATATTTGTTACAACACTCTTTTAAACAAAAAAATGTTCTACTTGCGCGATATTGGATATAAAGCACATAACAAAACAGTATTTTTTTTGAAAAAATGCGAGGAGTTTGCAGGACAAAGCTTTCGTGGCGCGTATGATACCATTGTCTAAGAAAAAATGAGCAAGAAAACTACATTTTTTTTCATTTTTTTATAATTTTTTTTAATTTTAAGGGTGAATAATGTCTAATTGGTACTGATCAAAACTTTTTCTTGGCTCTGTAACAACAAATTTAAAAGGATATGGGCTATTTTTAGGAATACGCTTAATTCCAACTAAACTTTCAATCAGATATTGCTCAGGTGTAATCACATGTGTAGCAATGACCTTATTTTGAGCTTTTAAGGTGACTCTTATTAGGGGTAATTCTAAGCTTTTAGAATATTGGTTATTGAGTTGACCTGAAAATTGCGTCTCGTCTCTACCAAGTGCTTTAACTTTAAGATGACTAATCACAATTTGTTTATAGCGTTGATCAACAGTATCGCACTGTAAGACGGCACAGGTTTGGGTAAAAACAGTATTTAAAAATGGATAACGATCAGTTAGGTTTGGATTAAACCAAAGGATTTGAAATAATAAAATGCTGAGTAGGGCAAGGTTGATCAAGCTCCACGCCAGATAATAAAACGTACTTTTGGGTTTTATTAAATGTTGCCCGTGGTTATTTAAACCTTGTGATAGGTTTAAGCTTGGAATGTTATTGACCGGTTCATTGTTGAAATAATTCAAATTGTTTAAGTATGTTCTTAAATCAATATTGGAGTTTTCAATTTTACGATTAAAAATATCTAAGACATTGGTTTCGATTTGTCGTTTCGTCGTAATGAGGTTTTGTGCCTGATTTTGCACAACAGTATCAGGATCGATCTTGGGTTGAGCAGGTTGACTGTTTTGTAGATGGATTAATGCATTAAAATTATGTGAACATTTCGGACAACAAACCATACCCTGCGCAACAGTGAGTTGCGTAACTGATACTTTATAAACTGAAGCACAATTTGGGCATCGGGTTTGTTTTTCGGTCATAAATATTTATATTTTCATAGATTAAACAGCCTTACGCGACCCAGAAATTCTGCACCAGGTTTCTTCACGTTTCTCGACTTCTACTATATCAAAAAATTCAGAATAAATACTAGAAACATCAGTAACTTGCTCTTCAATTACGCCAGCAAGTGCGAACTCTCCCTCAGATTTAATCAAAGTTGAGAATTCTTTAGCAAGTGACATAAGTGGACCTGCAAGAATATTTGCAACTAAAATATCAGCCTGTTGGTTTTTAAATTCTGCATTGAACTCTTCAGGTAATCCAACATAAAGATTTTCAAGAACGCCATTCAGCTCAGCATTTTGTTTGGTTGCTAAGACGGCTTGAGGGTCAATATCTGTTGCATAGACTTTCTTTGCACCTAAAAGCAGTGCTGCAACACCGAGGATGCCTGAACCACAACCATAATCAATCACCACTTTATCTTTAACATCAGTTTTGCCTAACCATTGTAGACAAAGGAAAGTAGATGCATGGTTACCCGTACCAAATGCTAAGCCTGGATCAAGTTTGATATTGACTGCATCCGCTTCTGGTGGCTCTATCCATTCAGGTACGATCCAATACTTTTCACCAATTTGAATTGGTTCATAGTAATCCATCCAAGAACGTTCCCATACTTGGTCTTCAAGAAATTCACTGCGCATCGGTTCAGTTGGGAGTTGGGTGCGAATAAATGTTTCTAGTGCTGTTACATCAATGTCTTCGCCTTCTTCTTGCGCATAAATTCCTGTAACAATCACTTTATTCCACAGCGGAGTTTCACCTGGGAGTGGTTCAAGCAAGTCTTGGTTTTCAGCATCATCTAATGTCACGCTGACTGCGCCTAAAGAACTTAACAATGTTTCAGTAAATTCAACTTGAGCTTGTTCTACAGTAATATGAATTTGTAACCACTTCACGGCAAAGACCTAAATCGTTTTCTTAAAGGCAGTATTGTAGCCGAAACTGGGAAGTTACGCTTATATTCAGTGGGAAAATAAAAAATGGATGCTTAAGCATCCATTTTAGTTGAGGCACATGATGGCTTTATATCGCAGGTTCAGTTTCAGTTGTAGCATGTCTTGAAATTAAGGCACCAAAAATAGCAGCGAAAATATACATAAAGATTGAGTAAACCGCTGCAGGCATCGCGACTGTAGAATTTGCGATGACAGTTAAAGCAATTGTCATGGCTAAGGTACTATTATGAATGCCGATCTCAAATGCACATGCACGTGCTTGAGCACTATTAATACCGAGTAATCTTGGAACGAAGTAGCCAATAACCAGACTGCAAATACAGAAAATCACCGTGGCTAGGCCAACTTGAGTCAGGTACTCCATGATATGTGCACGTTCTTTGGTGATTGCCCCAATAATAATGAGAATCAAAAATACCACTGAGAAAATTCGTAAAGGTTTACTTAATTTTTCAGTAAAGTGTGGTGCATAATGTCGAATGAGCATGCCGATACACACAGGAATTAAAATAATTGCAAAGACTTGCAGTATCTTACTGAACTGCATGGTGATTTGTTGCCCATCATTCATAAAGTATTGAATCGAAAAGTTTACGATTAAAGGCAAGGTAAAGGCAGCAATGACCGAGTTAATTGCAGTTAAGGTAATATTAAGTGCAATATCCCCTTTAAATAAATAACTAAATAGATTGGCGGTACTTCCTCCAGGTGAGGCTGCAAGTAACATTAAACCAACGGCAAGCAAAGGTGGGAGTGCAAGCACTTTACAAATGATAAAAGCGATACCGACCAAAAGTACCAACTGACAGAATAACGCAATCAATACGGCTTTAGGGTGTTTAGAAACTCGCGCAAAATCTTTTGGAGTAAGTTCTAAACCTAGTCCAATCATAATAATGGCGAGGGCGAGGGGAAGCATTATGGTAATTATCCCTGAATCCATAGTTTCATCCTTTTTGTTGTTTTGACATCAATTCAATATGTGAATATTCCGTACTCGATTTGAGTGTAATCGAAAGGTATCGAATTGAAAAATGAAATCTATGACTCAGAAATCTTCTTGGAAATATGTGTTTTAAATATATAGCATTAGGCCGAATAACAATTGATTCATCGTAGATGTAAAACTATATGGATACTGATATTAATCAAGTCTACACAGACTTGAAATAAAAAAGGTGCTCCATTTTTCAATGGAACACCTTTTTGCTCAGACATGCTATTTATAAAAGCAGGAATTTATAAAAGCATATGCCTATGCTTAACGCAGATTATTGCGCTTGGATCGGATCTTCGCTTGGAGCGGCTTGACTCGGTTGCTCCATGGCAGGTTGTTCTGCTTGTGATGCATCATTTGTTGCTGGTGCATCTGCACTCGCTGGAGCAGATTGTTCTACAGCTGGGCGGTTTTCAATGGCTGGTTCAGGCGCTGCAGCAGCGGCGGTTGGGTTGCCACCTGCCGGTGCTGGGAAGCTAAATTGTAATTTACCATTTTCATTTGGTTCACATGTACCATTAAAAGTTACACCTTTATTGGCGTAGGTGACCCAGTCACCTTGTTTTTTCTTGGCACATACCTGAATTTGCTTTTTCACTTCGGCTTTGCTGGTGTTTTCATCAGCAGCATGGGCAAAACTAAATGCAGCACAACTGAGTAAAGATGCTGTAATTACTTTAGACATGGTATTTTTCATCATGATATTCCTTTTATATAAAGTCTCGAAAAAAATAATTTGTCCGTGTATTGTCTATCGTATCGTGAGTTTTTGATAAGTTAAATTCTATTTGTAGGGCAGTCATGAAACGAAGTGTCAATTTATGTTGCCTATGTATAAGAGATGTTTAATCGTTCATACGCATGATTGATGGAAATAATATTTGTAAAACTGCCTAAAACTAGAAGTAAAATTTTGCTATAATTTCCTGTCATTCTTTTATCTCTCATTTATCACTATGCATTATCCTAAAGTTTACGATGTCATTGTTATCGGTGGCGGTCACGCAGGTACGGAAGCGGCACTCGCTGCGGCGCGTATGGGTCGACAGACTCTGCTTTTGACTCATAACATTGAGACTTTAGGGCAGATGAGCTGTAACCCAGCCATTGGTGGTATTGGTAAATCTCACCTTGTTCGCGAAATTGATGCCTTAGGTGGTGCAATGGCATTGGCTGCGGATAAGGGCGGTATTCAATTTCGTATTTTGAACTCGCGTAAAGGCGCAGCTGTACGTGCAACTCGTGCACAAGCTGACCGTATCCGTTATAAAGCCGCGATTCGTCATACACTTGAAAATCAAGCCAATTTAGATATTTTTCAACAATCTGCAGATGACTTAATTGTTGAAGGCGATACTGTTAAAGGTGTAGTGACCCAAATGGGTATTCGCTTTGATGCGAAAACTGTGGTGTTAACCACAGGTACATTCTTAGGTGGCGTGATTCACGTTGGTCTAAATAATTCGTCAGGTGGACGAGCAGGCGATCCACCATCAATTTCGTTAGCAGCTCGTTTACGTGAATTAAATCTACCAGTAGGTCGTTTAAAAACTGGGACACCACCACGTATTGATGCGCGTTCTGTCGATTTTTCTGTGATGATTCCGCAACCGGGTGATTTCCCATCACCAACCATGTCATTTATGGGTGATGCTTCGATGCATCCTGAGCAAGTAAATTGCTATATCACGCATACCAATGCGCGGACTCATGAGATTATTCGTGGTGGTTTAGACCGTTCGCCGATGTATACCGGGGTGATTGAAGGTGTAGGCCCACGTTATTGCCCATCGATTGAAGATAAAATTCATAAATTTGCCGATAAAGATTCGCATCAGGTATTCCTTGAGCCAGAAGGCTTGGATACACACGAGCTTTATCCAAACGGTATTTCAACATCTTTACCATTTGATGTGCAGTTTGAGTTGGTACGCTCAATCCGTGGTATGGAGAATGCGCACATTCTTCGCCCAGGCTATGCAATTGAATATGATTATTTCAACCCGCAGTCTTTGAAATTCTCACTTGAAACCAAATCGATTAATAACTTGTATTTTGCAGGTCAAATTAACGGTACAACAGGTTATGAAGAAGCTGGTGCACAAGGTTTATTGGCGGGCTTAAATGCTGCACGCCGTGCATGGGATCAAGAGCAATGGACGCCTAAACGTGATGAAGCGTATATGGGTGTTTTGGTTGATGATTTGATTACCTTAGGTACCAAAGAACCGTACCGTATGTTTACCTCTCGTGCGGAATATCGTTTGATGCTTCGTGAAGATAATGCTGATCAACGTTTAACTGCAATTGGCCGTGAAATGGGCTTGGTTGATGATGAGCGTTGGGCTTCTTATTGTGAAAAAATGGAAGCAGTTGAAAAAGAAACAGGTCGTTTACAACACCTTTGGGCTGCACCGAACAATCCAATGGGTAAAAAATTCGTTGAATTGACCGGTGCTGATCTCTCTAAAGAATGTTCTGCAATCGATTTACTTAAACGCCCAAACATCAACTTTTCACAAATTGCTGAATTAACTGGTTCTGAAGTATCTGCATTTGTTGGTGAGCAGATTGAAATTTCTGTGAAATACGAAGGTTATATCAATCGTCAGCAAGAAGATGTTGCGCAAATGAAGCGTTTGGAAGATACCAAAATTCCTGCTGATTTTGATTATGATATCGTTTCAGGACTTTCTCGTGAAATCACCATGAAACTGAAAAATGTATTACCTGAAACATTGGCACAAGCCAGCCGTATTCCGGGTGTAACACCTGCTGCTGTTCAATTGGTGATGATTACAATTCGTAAAAATAACCAAGCGAGAAAATCAGCTTAAGATGTTGAATTGTAAGAAACCCGCTATATGCGGGTTTTTTATTGTCTCTAGCTTGTCTTTTCTTGCTTATCTTTGTTAAGGCTAAATTTACGATTTATTATTAAAAGCAAATTTTAAATACACAGATCCAATCTAACTTTATAAAAATAACTCCTAAACAGAATTGATGAAAAACAAAGCAGTTTTAATTATTTTTCAGTTTGCAAAATCATCGCTATAGTCAATTTACATTCAAAAGAGAGGTGAACACCATGACAATGAAATCAATCCGCTACAATAGTGCTGAACTTGCGTGCTGTAACATGTGATGTTTAACATACTCCAATAAATCCCATGTCTTGTGGACATGTAAAAATGTGACATGGGTTTTATATCAGCGCAAAAACAATAAAATTTAAAAACAACAATCAAAACAATAAATCAAAGAGCCGAAAGGCTCTTTTTATTTTGATTGTTTTCGCTTGGATGAAGTCGATAGATTATTCAATTTCATGTACCGCATTAAATACTTCAACAGGCTCAATTCGGACAATCTTTTTACCAAAACTTCTTAACCACCATACCAGTTGTGAGGTAAATGGAACCACAGCACTGACTTGATACAGTTCTTCATTCAGTTGTTCAACTTTTTGCTCTTTACTGAGTTGGCTCTCCGTAAAGTATTGTGCATCATCTTCGTGCATAACTAATTTTAATTCAACATTTTCGGTCGGTCGAGAAAAGTCGACTCTAAAGCCCAGCGCACCAGAATCGATATATTCATCAATATCGAATTTGACTGGGTGTAAAGCACGTAAATCTAAAACAGTTGCAGATTTAAAACGGTGTAATGCAAAGGTTTGAACTTCTGTCTTGTCATGACGCGTACAAATCAAATAGATAATTGCACCTTTTTGAACCAAACCTAAAGGATTTAGAGTATAGGTTTTCTCTTCACCCTGATAACCACGTGCACGATAGACACATTCAATTTGTTTATCTTGTAGTAGTCCTTCATAAATGGCTTGCTGTGCATGTCTTTCCACCAGAGGAGGGATTACTGGTTGGCTTGCAGGCACAATTCGAACACGGTTAATCCATTGGCGAACATTGTTCTGCGTAGAAAGGCTACGCCGTGCCAAATCGAACCAAGGGTTCATTTCATCAATTAAACTCGGTGGAAGCAGGTGTTTTAAATGTTCTTCAACCATCATAAACGTGACTGCTTGCGAGCTGGTCATATGCGGCAGACTTTGAATCGGGGCATCTGAACGCCAACGCCAGCCTTGCGGTACGGTTTTGTTACTCTCGATAGGAAAGCGTTGAGCAATCTGATTTAGATCACGTTGAATCGTGCGTAAGCTGATTTCGATCCCTTCACGTTCTAAAACTTCTTGTAATTCACGTGTGCCCATCCACTTCCCAGTAGAGAGTCGGGACAGGATTTGCCATTGGCGATAGAGGCTATTGGAAGTTTCTTTTTCTTGTGCAGACATGGTTTGGTATCAATGGAATCGTGAATGTTTAAGGGAAATAAATCAGCTACACAATAGAAAATTAAAACTGATTCTGCAAGTTATATCCTGTGAGTAGTTGCTTAGGTGTTGAAAATATTAGCTAAAAAATTTTGAAACAAGTTCGATCAAAACTCACATTGAGTGCAATAGTAAACAATGAATTAATAAAACTGAGCCAGAAAGATTTAATTGTACAGGTGAAGAATACAGGATATGGCGATTTAATAATATTTTGGCATTGATATTGCATTATTAAAGAAGCCATTAGAGAAGATAAAAAGAGGTTTGTATGCTAAAAGAAACCATAGATACAAATTCAAGCAATGAGAATTATGCAGATCGCTTTGCTTTGCCAATTGCTGAGGCAGAAGAAAAAACTGAAACGACGAATCAACAACAGATAGGAAATATTCAACAGGCCATTAATCTAAATATCGATGCACAACAAGCCTCACATCATTTACTTAAACAGATGAATTCGGTTTTTTTTAATGAAATGACGGATGATCACGTTCTTTCGCCCGAAACTGCTGAAAAAATTGAAGATTGGTTATCTCAACACAGCATTTACCAACTTGAAAAACTGAATGAAACAGCCAAAGCACATTTTTTATATCAAGGAATTACTTTTGCGGTTTATGGTGAAACATCGGGAATTGATCGAACCATACCGTTTGATTTAATTCCGCGTGTGATTGCCAAGCAACAGTGGAACAAGATTGCAGCAGGCTGTACACAGCGTATTCAAGCGTTAAATTTATTTTTAGCTGATATCTATAATCAACAAAATATTTTAAAAGAAGGTTTAATCCCAGCAGTACAAGTGCTATCGCATGAAGCTTATCAACCGGTGATGATGAATCATCGCTTAAATGGAAATATTTACAGTCAAATTAGTGGAATTGACATTGTACGGGACTGCAAAGGTGAATTTTTTGTCTTAGAAGATAATCTACGTACGCCTTCAGGTGTGTCCTATATGCTTGAAAGCCGTAAGATGAGTCAAAAACTCATGCCTGAGTTATGTAATCAACACGTTGCCAATATTGAGTTGTATCCACAATTGTTGCGTGATGTTTTGGCTGAAAATTCAAAAGTGGATTGCCCCACAATCGTGGTTTTAACACCAGGACGTTATAACAGTGCTTATTATGAACATTCATTTTTAGCAAGGGAAATGGGTGTGCCTTTGGTGACATCACGTGATCTTTTTGTTGAAAACGACAAGGTTTATGTGAAAACTATCCGTGGACGTCAACAGGTTGATGTAATTTATAGGCGTTTGGATGATGGTTTTTTAGACCCATTAAGCTTTAGACCTGATAGCACTTTAGGTGTTGCAGGGCTAATATCTGCTTATTTAAGTGGAAATGTGGTGATTGCCAATGCACCTGGTACAGGCGTTGCAGATGATAAGTCGATTTATCCCTATGTGGATCAAATGATTGCTTATTATTTAAATGAAAAACCAATTTTGTCCAATGTACCGACGTATCAATGCCGTGAAGCTGAAGCTTTGGATTATGTTTTGGCAAATCTGGATCAATTGGTGGTAAAAGAGGCTCAAGGTTCAGGTGGTTATGGGATGCTCATCGGTCCTAAAGCAACTGAACAAGAAATTGACCTATTTAAAATGAAGTTAATGGCTTCACCCTCTGCGTATATCGCTCAACCCACCTTAAATTTATCTGTTGCACCAACACTAACTTCCCAAGGAATTGCTGAACGTCATATTGATTTACGACCATTTATTCTCAGCTCACCAGAACGCATAGAAATTGTTCCAGGTGGCTTGACTCGTGTTGCGATGCAACAAGGTTCATTGGTGGTCAACTCATCACAAGGTGGTGGAATTAAGGATACATGGGTAATTGATGAATATTCAATTTAGCCCCACCTTCAAATAATCCCAGCCAAAGGAGAGCAAACATGATTTTACTCAGTACCAATGCACAGAATATATTTTGGTTAGGACGCTATTTAACCCGTATTCAATATTTATGTAGCCAATTTCCATTTAAAACCAATGAATTGGCTTTAGACTATGCACATGCTTTTTGTTTACCCGCATTTGATGCAAGTTCTTTAAATGAATTGATTTTAGATAATGAGCAACCTGCATCATTTCATCAGCATTTTTTATGTGCCAAAAATAATATTCATGATTTACGTGGGGTGATTTCAGCACAGTCCTTTGCCGAATTAAATCAGTTATTACAACAGGCAGAGCAAAATGCTGGTTTTATTTGTGATGTTTGTGAAGAATGTAATGATGTATTAGAAGCAGAAGATGATGAATTGTTGTTTCTATTTTTTAGCTTAGGGCAAAAAATGGAACAATTTGATCGTCAATTGCGTCTGAATCAAGATAAATCAGTGACTTTGACACAATTGAATCATTTGATTGATCGTTTAGATCAACATGGTATGTGTAGTTTGCCTGAAGTTTGGGAAGAACTAAAAAACCAACCAGACCGTATGAATTATTATCATTTTAGTGACCATATTGACTCATTATTTGAATTGGATCGCTTATGAAACTGATGATTAATCACCAAACGCATTACCAATATTCTGAATGGGCAAAAAATAGTATTCAGTATATCAAGATGACACCACAGTCTAATTTGCATCAACAGGTGACGGGTTGGCATGTCAGTGTTCCCGGTGAAAAACACATTAAAAAAGATGCTTTTGATAATGTTTGGTTGACCAGTTCGCAAATTGAGCCTTATCAACAAATGTCCATTATGGCGCAGGGGATTGTCGATATTAATGTAGACAATCAATTTGGTATCGAAGATCAGGTATCGCCTGTAGTTTTTTTACAGCCAACCACTGCAACCTTGTGCAATACAGAAATGATTGCTTTTGCTGAACAGTATATAACGCATAAGCGTTGGGCGAATTTCCAAAAATTAGCAGAAGCTTTGTTGCAACATATGCCTTATATCAGCGCAAGTACCACAGTAACACATACCGCAATGGAGTCTTTTTCAGCACGGCAAGGGGTATGTCAAGATCATAGTCATGTCTTGATTGCGATGGCGAAAGCATTGGGGGTACCAGCTCGCTACGTTTCTGGTTACTTATATGTAAATAATCAATCGCATTTGGCAAGTCATGCTTGGACAGAGATATTTTTAGACGGTAAATGGCATGTTATTGATGTCAGTAATCAATTATTCCGCCCAGAATCACATGTCTATGTGGCGATTGGACGCGACTATTGGGATGTTGCACCCGTTCGTGGAGTAAGAGAGCAAGGTGGCACTGAAACCATGTATTCTATTGTTCAAGTGCTTGCATGTTAATGGTGGCAATGGTAAATAGTGTGAATAATTGCAGAATGTGATTAATCTCAAATTTAGTTGTATAGGTAGTTTCATGACGTATTGCTGTGCTTTAAGACTCAAACAAGGTTTAGTATTTATTAGTGATACTCGAACCAATGCTGGAGTCGATCACATTTCTGTATATCGAAAACTTTATACGTTTGGGGTAAAAGGCGAACGCTTTATTTGTATTCAAACTTCTGGCAACCTTGCAACGACACAAGCGGTGATTGGGCATTTAGAAAATCATTTGGCACTTAAGCAAGAACCCAATTTGTATAGTGTGAATACGATGTTCGAGGTTGCAGGATTGGTTGGGCAAACCCTACGCAAAGTCATTGCAGATGTCACTGAAGATACTCAAGAGCAAAGTAATTATTATTGTAGTTTATTGGTTGGTGGCCAGATCAGTGGGGAGGAAATGCAGCTTTATAATATTTATCCGCAAGGTAATTTTATTTCTGCAACCAGTGATACGCCTTATTTCCAGATTGGTGAAAGTAAATATGGTAAACCAATTTTAGATCGTGCCTTAAGTTATGATATGCCTTTAGATGAAGCGTTACGTTGTAGTTTAATTTCATTTGATTCGACTTTACGTTCAAATGTATCTGTTGGTATGCCATTAGATGCGATGATTTATCTTAAAGACAGCCTAGAGGTGCCAAAAGGCAAGCGAATTAACGACAGTGATCCTTATTTTCAACACATCAGCAAACAATGGTCTGAAACTTTAAAGAAAGGTTTGCAAGATTTACCTAAACCGACCAATGATTATTTTGAATAGTACTCTATGTGCTTTTAAAGCGAGTTTAATCTCGCTTTTTTTATATTAAAAATTATAAAGAGGTCGCATAAATTCAATTCTATGTTTCTTTTATTCTAAAATTTATATCGAGACAATTGACTAGGTGGATCATGATTTACTTTGTGTTTTTAATGATAAATATATATTAAATCACTGTTTTAAATTAAAAAAATTAAAGAGCACGGTTGCTATGTATGTACTGTAAAGCAATCCGAATAAAAAAATGATAAACAATTAAATAATAAAATGTTAAGACTTGTATGATCGCAAATAATTGTTTATAAATAATGAAAGTTAAAAATAGAAGAATTACATGACTTTTCAATTATGCTACGCAAGTAAAACAACTTCACCCCATCACCAAATACTCAATGATTTAAGAGATATTTTAGGTGAAGCGAGAGATTTTAATATACTTCATCAAGTTCAAGGCGTTCTGTATTTTGCAGATGAGCATTTTTTTCAATGCCTAGAAGGTGAGGAAGTGATTATCTTACATGTATTGGAAAAACTACATAAAGATCCAAGACATCATCAGATCAAGCTGTTTAGAGCAGGCCATGTTGAGCAAGGGCATTTTTCACAGTGGTCTATGAAATACGTGAGACGAAATGGCAAAATTCAACAATACTTCGAGAGTAAGGGCTATAACCATTTTCGCCCATTAAGTTTAGATGAACAGGATATCCCGACATTACTTAAACTACTCTATGAGATTGAACAGCCAGAAGAATTTGTCTGAAATCTGAAAACTCTTAAAAAATCCAAGCGATGGCTTGGATTTTCATCTTGAATCGAGAACGCGTGTTTAAAGTTTTTTACGGATAGGGCGAGCACTCATACGACAGAGTAACTCATAACCGATCGTACCATTGGCAGCAGCCACATCATCAACCAAACGATC
Organism: Acinetobacter sp. BIGb0196; assembly: GCF_011759595.1. NCBI lineage: Bacteria > Pseudomonadati > Pseudomonadota > Gammaproteobacteria > Moraxellales > Moraxellaceae > Acinetobacter > Acinetobacter sp. BIGb0196. The sequence continues at coordinate 1,621,814 of NZ_JAAOZA010000001.1, forward strand.
TTTGCCCCACAGTTCAACGACTGTACCTAGCGGTGCATCTAAACCAGTGATATCAATTGCGATCATATCCATTGCGACACGACCAATGATCGCTGTCATTTGACCATTGATGCTGACATAGTTTTGTTGAGGAAAAGCACGCGGATAACCATCCCCATAGCCTATTGAAACAATGGCGATATCCATTTCATTTTTGGAGAAAAATGTAGAGCCATAGCCTACAGATTCACCTGCTTGAATATGATTGAGTGCAATGATTTCAGCGGTAAAGCTCATGACAGGTTTGATGTCTAGTTCAGCAACGCTTCGATCTGCAAAGGGAGACGCGCCGTAAAGCATAATACCTGGACGTACAAAATCAAAATTCAGTTCAGGCCATTTAAAAATAGCAGCAGAATTGCAGCATGAAGCTAAGATCGGTTCACAAGCAGCTTTTACCTGTAAGAATTGATCTTTCTGTTGTTCATTTAACGGGTGATGATCCGCATCCGCATTGGCAAAATGCATGGTCAGCACACAGGTAAAGCCTTCTGCTTTGAGTGATTGAATCACTTCAATAATTTCAGCCACCTTAAAACCCAATCGGTTCATACCGCTATTGAGTTTTACCCAGACTTTTAAACCTTTGTCGATATATTGTTTTTTATGTGCACGTAACCAAGCCAATTGTGGTTGATGATGTACAACGATTTCAAGGTTGTTTTCAAGAACACTAATCATTTCATCAGCGCTGAAAATACCTTCGATGAGAGTAATCGGTTGTTGATAGCCTAATGCTCGAATCTCTAAGGCTTCAGCAAGGCAGGCGACACCAAAGGCATCAGTCGCATTTAAGGCGGCTAAACAGTCCTTGACGCCATGTCCATATGCATTGGCTTTAACCATACTGACAATTTTAGCGCTTGGTGCAAGTTGTTTGACTCGGTTTAAATTATATTGCAGTGCTTCACTGTCAATATAAACTGTTGCTTGACGCACCCTAGTTACTCCTGAGGAATGGCAAAGATTGAATAATGCTAAATCGCATAAATAGAGATAAAAGCCTAACTTTAAAAAAAGTGCAGCTTTAAAACGCTAAATATTGTAGTCCTATCAGCTTTAAATAAACATAAACATTTGTGTTTTGAATGGTTTATTGATTTTGTATCGATAAAATTTTTGCTAAGCGCTTTGCACATAATTTGTAAAGATATTGCACTTTATTTTTTAAATAAAATCGTACATTTTATATTTAAATTTAAGGATTTATTTCGGAGGGTATATGGGAACATGGTCACATGAACCATTTGGAAATGATACTGCAAGTGATTGGGCCTATGAGTTTGAAGAGCAAGATGGGCATGTTGTCATTGAACAAGCTTTTGATGAAATGATTGATATGGCAACCGAAGAGTTTATCGATGCCGATATTGGTTGTATTGCGCATGCTGCAGCAGATGTTTTAGCTAAATCATTTGGTGAAGGGATTGAAGAAAATGAATATTATCCTGAACCTGTAGAAAAATGGCTTGAACAGAATAAAAACAATGTCAATTATGCGCTTATTCCAAAAGCCTTGACTGCATTATTACTATTGACCAGTGAAAACTCTGAATTGGATGAGCTTTGGCAAGATTCAGATGATTATGATGAATGGACTAAGAATATTGAAACGTTGAGAGAGACTTTAAGTTCCAAGATTTGAAGATTAAAATCTCATCTCAACAGCAGTGTTAAATGATGCTAAATCTATTGATCAGCATTATTCTTCATCTTGATATTGCGCATAATACTCAGGCGATAGATTACTAAAGCGCGTGTATTGACCTTCAAAGGCTAAACGCACAGTCCCGATCGGGCCATTACGTTGTTTACCAATGATAATTTCAGCTGTACCTGCTTCTTTTGACTCTTTGTTATAAACCTCATCACGGTAAATAAACATAATTAAATCGGCATCCTGCTCGATTGCACCTGATTCACGTAAGTCGGACATTACCGGACGTTTATTTGGGCGGTTTTCCAGAGAACGGTTAAGCTGTGATAGTGCAATAACAGGGCACATCATTTCCTTGGCAAGGGCTTTTAAGCTTCGTGAAATTTCACCAATCTCACCGACACGGTTATCACCCATGCCTGGCACTTTCATCAATTGTAGATAATCGATCATGATACAACCCAGCTTGCCACCATGTTGTTTGGCAATACGTCGTGCACGTGCCCGAAGTTCCGTTGGTGGCAGTGCAGATGAATCATCAATATAAAGATGTTTTTCTTGTAGCTGTAAAATGGTTCCTGTGACTTTAGACCATTCATCGCCGTCAAGCTTACCTGAACGTAAATGCCCTTGATGGACTTTACCGTATGCTGAAATGAGACGCATGGCGATAGAATCTGCTGGCATCTCCATAGAGAAAACCAGTGCTGGAAGATCACAGTTAAATAACACACTTTCTACAAGGTTCATGGCAAAGGTTGTTTTACCCATCGACGGACGTGCAGCAACAATGATCATATCACCAGCTTGCATACCAGAGGTTTTATTGTCTAACTCCATAAAACCTGTGGTTAAACCAGTGATATTGCCTTCCATTTGAGAAAGTTCATTTAACTTGTCAAAAACATCTGCAACAACTGAGGTAATGGCTTTTGGCCCTTGTGCTTTGGCATTATTATTATGTTGTTCTGCAATAGAGAAAATATTGGTTTCAGCAAGATCTAGAATTTCACTCACTTCACGACCTTTGGTGTCATAAGCATTTTGCAGGATTTCATTGCCTACTTTAATCATGCTTCTTAACGTTGAAAATTCTTTGATTTTGCCCGCATAGGTTTCTAGGTTATAGAAACTTGAAGGTGAATCTGACATCAATTGCATTAAATATTCTTCACCACCAATTGCATCAAGCAAGTTTTGCTTAATCAGCCAATCGTTGACTAAAACTGCATCATATGGAGAGTTTTCTTGTGCCAGTTTTTCGATTGCACGGAAGATATATTTGTGACGTGTTGCATAAAAATCAGTTTCATTCAAAGTATCACTGACTTGTTCAAAAGACTCAGCAACCGTCATCAATGCAGCCAGTACAGCTTGTTCAATTGCCAAGTTATGAGGAGGCGTACGAAACTCTTTTAACTGAGCATTGTCTTTGTTTTTTGCATCAGTGCTGAAGGGATTCTGTTGAGCTGTGGCAGTTGCCTGAGACATATAAAACCTTGATTTTTAAATCGTGCAAAAACATTATTTACGTAATGTACGTGTGTACTGAAGTACTCACTTATCTTAATGCAAAATACTAAAAGTATCTAACAGTAATACCAATAAGTAGGGGAATGAATCAACTAGAAACAATTTCAGCTGATCCGAGGTAAAATTTAAAGATAAAAAAAGAGCATACAAAAGTATGCTCTTTTTTTCTGCAAGAAATTACTCAGATACGATAGTAACGAGAACTTCAGCAGTAACATCATGATGCAATTGGATTGCGATGTTAAATTCGCCAGTGTGACGAAGTGCACCGTTCGGTAAACGAACTTCAGCACGGTCAACAACAAGACCAGCATTTGTTAACGCGTCAGCGATATCACGAGTACCGATTGAACCGAATAATTTACCTTCATCACCAGCTTTCGCAGTGATAACGATGTTTACTTCGTTCAATTGGTCAGCACGTGCTTGAGCAGCAGCTAAAACTTCAGCTTCACCTTTCTCAAGTTCTGCACGACGAGCTTCAAATGCAGCAGTATTCGCTTCAGTCGCTGCAACTGCTTTACCTTGAGGGATAAGGTAGTTACGGCCGTAACCAGCTTTAACTGAAACTTTATCGCCTAATTTACCAAGGTTTTTAATGCGTTGTAATAAAATAATATCCACGGCTCAACCTCACTTATGATTGTCAGTGTAAGGAATCAACGCTAAGTAGCGAGCTTGTTTGATAGCAAGCGCTAATTGACGTTGGTAACGAGCTTTAGTACCTGTAATACGGCTAGGAACAATCTTGCCGTTTTCAGTGATGTACTGTTTTAAAGTGTCGATATCTTTGTAGTCGATGTACGTAACGTTCTCAGCTGTAAAGCGGCAGAACTTGCGACGACGGTAAAAACGTGCCATTGATGTTCTCCTTATGCTTCAACAGAATCTTGAGCTTGTTGTGCTTCTTCACGTTGAGCTTTACGCGCACGTTTTTCTTCAGCACTCTTAGCGAGTAAAGATTCTTCAGTGATTGCGTTTTCACGACGGATAATCACGTTACGAAGGATTGCATCGTTATAACGGAACAATTCTTCTAATTCATTAAGCGTAGTTTGGTTACATTCAATGTTCATTAAAATGTAATGCGCTTTATGGATTTTGTTAATTGGGTAAGCCAATTGGCGACGGCCCCAATCTTCAAGACGGTGAATTTGACCTTCAGCATCTTTGATGTGAGAAATGTAGCGTTCTACCATTCCCACAACTTGATCGCTTTGGTCTGGGTGTACCAGAATTACGATTTCGTAGTGACGCATTGTCAGCTCCTTACGGTTTATACAGCCCCAACCTTAAAAAGATTGAAGCAAGGAGTCACAATCAGCATAAACTTTAAACAACAGTTTAAAAGTCAATAGATTGTGCCGCAAAAATTGCGAGCGCCTATTATAGGAAAGTTTGTGCGCAAACACAATTTAATATTCAAATATTTATTGGAATAACCACTAAAATTTTACAGACCCGAGATTGAATTTCATCTTGTACCTATTTAGATTGAAAATGAATAAAAATATGGATCGCTAAAATGACAAACTACAGCGCTGAAAAACTGGAAACCATTGAATCTTATATCGAAAACCCTACACAAGACTTCTACTTTGATGTTTTTGATGGTCGTTATGACATTGTCATGGTGGTGGATTGGAGAGAGGAGGATGATGTAATTATTGGCTATTGTGAAAATATTTTAGAAACTGGACGATTGTCTGCTGAACTTGAAGATGCTGATAATCAACAAGGTTTTAGCATCACAATTCATTATGGTGAAAAATCATTGTTGATTCCTTATCAAGGAGAAGGCGCTGATCGTGATACCACACTACGGGCACTCAATGAAATTTTACAACCTGAGTATGAAATCCGTTTCTGTAAAGCTTCTGATGGTTCCGACACATTAGAATTTATTCCACTTCCGAAAAAATTATGGCATCAACTGGGTATGAAATATGCAGGAAAAATGGATGCGTTATTTGCTCGGTTTGAGCATGATTCAGTTTTTTTTGGAAGTTAATTGGGTCACTCAATTAGATGTTAAATTGAATAAAAACGTGAATTTATTGATTAGATTAATTCATGATTTATTTTGTGGTAATAAAAACACCACAAAACCCTTAAAGTTTGGATCAGTATCAAATTTAAGTTGCTGATCCCATTTACCATGTTGTACCAAGCCAATTTTATAAGGCAGTTTCAATGTTGAAGCCTTGGTTAAATAAGTCTGATAATTTGGAATAGTCGTAGTGCCTTGATAGGTTTGAATCACCATTTCATCAATATTTTCTCTAAATAGCCTAAGTGTAACTGGATCACGCAGATTGGCCCAATCCATCAAACTGGTGATGCTGAGTTGATAATGCTGTGGTAACTGCTTTCTAAGCTGTTGTAGAAATAAGCCATACGCTTTTAAATTTTTAGTTGGTGCATCAAAGTCGATTTGAATACCTTGAATGTGATTGCCTGCGCTTTCCCACTGTCGGACGCGTTGTAAAATTTTTTCTATTTCAGCGCCTTGCCAATTTAAATGATGATTTCGAAAAACTAACCATACTTTTTGATGTGGAATTTTAACCACAGAAATGCCTTGTTGGATCAAGATAGATTGGTTGGAATTTTTATCCAGCCTAACTTCACCTTGTAAAATATAGATTTCCTTAGCTTTACTTAAATAAGGCGCAGACTTGATATTTCCCCAAATCCAAAAGGCATCATAGTCATTTGCATTGACCTGATCTGAGGCTGTTGCGGATTGACTCGGTTGACATGCCATTAATCCTAAACAACATTGGATTGTCAGTAGAACCGAGAAAATCTGTTTAAGCATGAATCAACTACCAATAATATTTTAAAGATTTTGCCCATGTGGTATTTGGATAGTCACGTTTAATTTGTGCGTACCATTGTTTGCGTGTGGATTTTGTGGCCTCTTTTCCACCACAGACATTTATACTACTCGGCGAATAACACATAACAGCGCGATAAAGCGCATAAGCTTGTAATTCACTTTTAGAATTCGATTTAATAATTTCTTTATAGACCTCACCACGACTAAAAGTTTCACCTGTAAAGGCATTTTTCGGCTGGCTAAAACTTGGACCATAGTAATAGTCACCATAAAAATTTTCTAAAGCAGTGCCTTGATTACGCATATATTCGCCTAGGCATAAACGATAAGTTAAATTTTTTGGATTTTTTTCTAAGCCAGCTGTTAAGGTGCTTAATTTAGGGCATTTGAGCGTTGGTGTAATTTCATGACCATTCCAAACAAAAACTTCGAAGTGGGGTTCTGACTTATAAGCTTTAATTTTGCTGTTGTATGCTTTGTATTCTGAGGCATCTTGAGGTAACCATGTGGTATAGGCTTTATTGAATACCGCATAGTTTTGATTCATAAAGCTTTTATCTAATAATGTATATAAAGCCAGATTCTTTTTATCAGCTGAACTGTCTTTGGCAGTGATGATACTTTCTAAAGCTTTGACATCGGCAATTTGAGTAATGAATGCTTTCTGTAAGGTGGCTTGTTTGATTTTTGAATGATTTCCTAAAAAGGCATTTTGGTTATTGGTGTTTTTATAGTGAATCGCTAGGGCGACTTCTGCCAAAGCTTTTTGATAAGGATTAGCAGAAATTGCGAGTAAATGGTCCCAATATTGTTCAACCAGATTTTTATCGCTACTTTTTTCAAGAATGACCCCTTTAAGCGTATATTGGCTGAGTTCTAAATAATTTTGAATGGAATTGGGTTTTTGTTTCGGTAAATAATTTAACGCATCTTGTGGTTTTTTCTGAATAAAATATAAATGAACGGCTTGTAAATAACGGAACAACTCAGGTTGCTCCTTAAATACAGGTTTTTGTGCATTTAACTCGGACCAGCTAATTGGCCGGTACTGCGTAGAATCACTCTGACGCATATACATCAGATCATAGATGGCTAAAAAGAAAGGATCGTTGAGTGTTTTTGCGTTGAAGTTTTCTAAACCAAATACCTTGCGATCTATTTCGGCCGCCAATGTGGACATATCGAGATTGTAATAATCTGATCTGGGGTGATCCATCTGCCAAATCATCTCTTTGACTAGCGCATCTTGTTGATTGGCAATCCAGTAGCCTCGGCGTAAAAAGCCTCTAGCACTGGCTACGTATTGACCTTTAGGGTAAAGCTTAAAATAATCAGTAATGCGATTAAAAAAAGTTTTAAGAAGTGCTTGATCAACTTTCTGAGTATCTAAATCACCGTAAGTTCCTAATGACTGGCTATACAGCTCATTTAATGATGTGCGGATGAGCATGTATTGAGCGGTTTCTTTTAACCAAGGGTCATCAACTTGGCTTAGTGCTGTAAATATTTTAGTTGCTGAGGAATAGTTAGCTTTGTAAAATAAAATGATCCCATTTAAATAAGAAGCATACTGTTGAGCGGATTGTGTCCATTGTGCATTGACCTGAATCAATGGAATAGTTTGTTGACAATTTTTGATCTGATTTCGTTGTTCTAACAAGCTGCTTTTTTCGTTTTGAGATATTTTCTTGTGATTTGAAACTTGTTGAAGAAAAACTTCAGCACCAGATTTGAGCGTTATACAGCGCTCATCATAGACGTGATCATTTGCATCATAAAAAGCACGTTTGTTTGGAATCTTATTTTCAGATGCTTGAGTTAGTTCGGTTGGGTAAAAAGGGACTAAGCCACTAGACGTATCCCATAAACTCATTTTATCAACTTCAAATGCTTTGATACTTGCTAAACCTTTGTCACTTAGCAGTAGCATCATGTTGGTTCTATTGTCATTGGCTGGATAGAGTATGGGGAGGTTTAATATACGATATTGATTGTTGTTTAGGTCAAAAGTTGGTGATGCGATTTCTTCTGCAGCGCCAGCAAAGCTAGAAGTAGGGTGAACTACCAAAGGTAAACCGACAAGAAAGACATATTGCAGTGTTTTATTTTTAAAAAGCATAAAGTGCCTATCGTTATAATAAAAATTTTAATATTTTAATTTTATTTATGCAGATAAAAAAAAGATAGAGAGAACTCTATCTTTTTTTAAAACAGTGGCAAATGAGGTGCAGGGGAGACATAACTAAAACTAAAGCTCACACTGAGCGCTGTAATTAGAATGACGGAATACAAAAAATATTTTTTTGCCCAGACCTGATCATTTTCAGCTTTAAATCCAATAATCGATAAATATACCCAATAGGCACATAAAGCATTAAAGGTAATAAGGAAGAAAATGTTGGTATAGCCAAAACAATACAATCCGTTTAAAACTGCAGCAAACAGAATAACGTAAATTAAACTTTCAACTTTCGTGCGAAAAATTGAACGGGCTACAGGTAAAATTGGAATATTTGCATTTTTATAATCATCAAATCGATAGATTGCAATTCCCCAAGAATGTGGCATTTGCCAGAGTGCATAAGCTAAAAAAATCAGCAAAGCGGCAACATCAAATCCGTTGGAAACAGCAGTATATCCAATTACAGGAGGGCTTGCGCCAGAAATACTTCCAATCACAGTTTGGTGAATGGTAGTACGTTTACTCCAAAGACTATAAAAAATCACATACACAACAAAGCCAAGTACAGCAAAGCCAAATGCGTAGGCGTTGACAAAAAACCACAACAAAGCAAAGCCAATTAAACCGAGCACAGCAGAAAAAATTAAAGCAACTGTTGGGCTAATAGTTTTTTTGACGAGCGCACGATTCATTGTACGTTGCATTTTTTGGTCAATGTCTTGGTCAATGACATTATTCACCACACAGCCAGAGGCAACGACAAGCGTAGTGCCGAGTAATGTGATGAGAAGTAAAAGGAAATCTACAGAACCTTGAGCGGCTAAGAAAAAGCCGCCCAAAGTGGTAACGAAGTTACCAAAGAGAATTCCTGGCTTAGTCAGGAATAGATATTTTTTCAACATGACACCCTAGAGCATCATGTTTGAATGTAAGTAGTTCATGATCCATACAGAACCAATTAATAGAACTGCAATCGTCAGAATCGTATAGATGAATGCAATCACATTCCAGCGTTGTTCAGAAGATGAATTCATGTGCAAGAAGAAAACTAATTGTACAAGAACCTGAGCAATCGCAGTGATCGCAATCGTTGCAACAACTGCACCACCAGTCATTCCTTTCATCACCATCCCGAAAGGGATGATGGTCAATACGACAGAAAGAATGAAGCCGATAGAGTATTGTTTGATGTTTCCGTGCGAAGCACCAGCAGCATTATGATCATGACTCATTATAAAGCTCCCAGTAAATAAACTACGCTGAATACACAGATCCAAACGATGTCAAGGAAGTGCCAGAACAAACTTAGGCAAGCAAGACGACGTGTATTTGGAACAGTCAAACCATTTTTCTTGATTTGAACCATTAACACGATCATCCAGACCAAACCAGATGTTACGTGGATACCATGCGTACCTACAAGGGTAAAGAACGCAGATAAAAACGCACTGTGGGTAGGACCATGACCAGCGTGAACTAAATGATTAAATTCATAAAGTTCCATACCGATGAATGTTGCACCAAAGAGCCAAGTGATAATTAACCACATAAGCACTTGGTTGACATTTTTCTTGTAAGAAGCAAGTACCGCAAAACCGAAAGTCACAGAAGAAATCAAGAGAGCAAAGGTTTCAACAAGTACGAAACCTAAAGACTCACCAAATAACTCTTTTGGACTTGGAGTACCAGGCGGAATATGACTGCTTAATACAGCGAACGCGATGAAGAGTGTACCGAATAAAATCAAGTCACTCATCAAGTATGTCCAGAAACCAAAGACGGTGATGTCTGTATCATCGTGATGATGATGTTCATCGTGTCCGTGGTTGTCGTGATGAAGTACTTCAGCCATATCCTTAGTCCTTCTTCAAGTGTTTTTCAAGTAAAGCATAACGCTCGTTTTCGATACGTTCTACTTCAGCAGCTGGTACGTAGTAGTCCACTTTTTTAGTGAATGAACTTACGATGAAGCTGATAACAGCACCAAGGAAAGTTGCAACGACTAACCACCAGATATGCCAGATTAAAGCGAAGCCCATTGCTGTAATGAACAAGGCAATAACAAAACCAGCAGCACGGTCAGTTGGCATATGAATATCTTCATATTTCTCAGGACGTGCATACGCTACACCATTCTCTTTGTCATTCCAGAAAGTATCAATACCATTGATTTTTGGAATTTCAGCAAAGTTATAGAACGGAGCAGGGGATGAAGTAGACCATTCAAGTACACGACCATCCCATGGATCGCCTGTGTTGTCCATGTTGTCGTGACGTTGTAAGAAACCAACAATAACTTGCATTAAGAAACAAGCAATACCGATTGCTACAAGCACAGCACCAAACAAAGCAATTGCTAAGTATGGGTCCCATTCAGGGTTGTCATATGTATTCAAACGACGTGTCATACCCATGAAACCAAGGATATAAAGTGGCATGAATGCAAAATAGAAACCAAAGAACCAGAACCAGAACGATGCTTTACCCCAAGTTTCATTTAATTTCCAACCAAACATTTTTGGCCAGTAGAAAGTGATACCTGCGAACATACCGAATACAACACCACCAATAATTACGTTATGGAAGTGAGCGATCAAGAATAAAGAGTTGTGTACCAAGAAGTCAGCTGGTGGAACAGCCATCAATACACCCGTTAAACCACCGATACCGAAAGTCACAAGGAAGCCAAGTGTCCAGTACATTGGTGATGTAAAGGTAATACGACCCTTATACATAGTGAATAACCATGAGAAGATTTTCACACCAGTAGGAATCGCAATAATCATGGTCATGATACCGAAGAAAGCGTTAACGTTGGCACCAGCACCCATGGTAAAGAAGTGGTGTAACCATACCACGAAAGCAAGTACTGTAATCGCAATCGTTGCATACACCATAGACTTGTAACCGAACAACGTTTTACGAGAGAACGTTGAAACGATTTCAGAGTAAAGACCAAAAGCAGGTAATACTAAGATATATACTTCTGGGTGACCCCATGTCCAAATCAAGTTCACATAAAGCATTGGGCTACCGCCAAGCTCATTGGTGAAGAAGTGGAAACCGAAGTAACGGTCTAGCGTTAACATTGCAATTGTTGCAGTCAATACTGGGAAAGATGCAATGATCAATACTGCTGTACAAAGTGCAGTCCAAGTAAAGATCGGCATGTCCATAAGTTTCATACCAGGCGCACGCATTTTGATGATGGTAACAAAGAAGTTAACACCCGTTAAAAGCGTACCTAGACCAGAAACCTGGAGTGCCCAGATATAGTAGTCAACACCAACACCAGGAGAATATTGAATGCCAGAAAGAGGTGGATAAGCCATCCAACCTGTTGCAGCAAACTCACCTAATACTAATGAAACCATCATCAAACCAGCAGCACCAGCAAATAACCAGAAGCTCACAGAGTTTAATAATGGGAATGCAACGTCACGCGCACCAATTTGAAGAGGTACAGTGATGTTCATCATACCAACAACAAGACCCATTGCTACGAAGAAGATCATGATTACACCATGTGCGGTGAAGATCTGATCGTAATGGTCTGGATGTAAGTAACCTTCACCGCCACCTTTTGCAAGGAACAGTTGAAGACGCATCATGATTGCATCTGCGAAGCCACGAAGTAGCATCACAACAGACACAAGGATATACATAATACCAATTTTTTTATGGTCTACAGATTTAAACCATACATTCCAGAGGTAACCCCATTTTTTGAAATAGGTGATACCGCCGAAAACTGCAATTGCACCAAGAGCCATAATGACCATTGTTACAAGTACAATCGGCTCTTTAGGGATTGCATCCCAATTGAGTTTACCTAATAACAAAGACATGTCTTATTCCCCTACAGAAGCAGTTGCATGTTCAGCACCTGCATGTTCAGCGCCTGCATGGTCTGCACCATGGTAGTTGCTCATGTAAGTGTTGATAATGCTTTTGAACAAGTCAGGCGTAACTGAAGAATAATAAGTCACAGGATGAGGCTTAGTAGGGAATGGACCTTTACGTTCAGCTTCGTGTGCAGCTTTAAGTTCTTCTGGAGTATGCGCATTGTTCAGCATTGCTTCAATTTGGTGTTTAGAACGATCACCATCTTTGAGCGTAGCAAATTCAGTCGCATCAAGCGTGGTTTTTTGGATCGCTTCAGGATTAATTGAAGTACCTTTACCTGCTTTAATAGCGTCTACCCAAGTGTTGAAGTCAGCATCTGAAACAGCATGAGCTCTGAAACGCATTTGCGTAAAGCCATAGCCGCTATAATTTGCTGAGAATCCACGGTAGCCATCTACTGGACTTGGATGTTCTGCAAGCATATGTAACTTAGTTTGCATACCTGCCATTGCATAAACCTGACCTGCTAACTTAGGAATGAAGAACGAGTTCATTGTAAAGTTAGAAGTGATTTGAAATTCAATTGGTTTATTGACTGGGAAACGAACTTCGTTAATTGTAGCTATTTGTTGTTCAGGATAGATAAATACCCATTTAAATTGTTCAGCGACTGCTTGAATTTTTAAATGTTCTTCCATCTGACCTTGAGTATTCGTTAATGGTCTGTAAGGGTCATATTTGTGTGAACCCCACCATGTTAAATACGCAAGAATAGCAATAATAATACACGGGATACCCCATACTACAATTTCAATCGCAGTAGAGTGTGCCCATGTAGGTTTATAGTCTGCATCTTTATTTGACGCGCGATATTTCCAACCAAACCACAATGCCATCAAGATCGAAGGAATTACGACCAATAGCATTAAGTAGATCGCAGTCATCATCAGGCTACTTTGACCTTCAGCGACTGGACCTTTAGAGTTTAGAAGTACTATATCACCACCACACCCAGTTAAGAGTGCGGCGATCGCAGATAAAGACAATACAGCTAAAGTCGTTTGTCTCATTTTACAACCTCGGTGAAGAGTCCCATTCCCTATATAAATATGGGATAGCGATTAAAGTGCCGCATGATTGAAAATGACTATTATTTCTAAATAGAAAACATTCTCAATGATCTGACACCGCTACGTTGTAGGGCATTATGCCTCATATCGTCAAACTTAGCTATACATAGAGGTTGAATATATTGATGTAAAAATACCTGATATTTTTAGTCGGAATTATAAAGAAAACAAAAACATAAATTATTATTTTGTGCTTGGCGAGCGATAAAAAATGGCGGTATAACCGCCATTTGAATTATTCAGAAAGATCAATAACTTTGGTTTTAGAAATACGATCATGTAATGCATAATTCTCTTTAGAGAAAAACATGAACAAATCAACAATGAAAATGATGGCAATCAGAGGTAATACACTCATAACTTGAGACAGGATAAGAAATAAGAATGAACGAACGAAAAATCCTCTTAGCGACCCTGGCAATTGATTGGTATTGACATCAACAATTTGCAGTTTGAATATTTTTTTACCAATAGATTGTCCAAATTTGGTAATCATAAAGCATTGAGTGATCAAGAGAATAAGTACAAAGATCATCAGAGCAATATTCAGGTAGGCCGGCATACTTTGACTGATCATTTCCGCAATTTTAACTTGGTTATCTACTGAGAAACCATCTGAAGCAACTTTGATTGCATCTTCAGGCATAAAATAAGCAATAGCGATGAATTGGGGTAAAAACAAAAGGGCGAAGTCGATAAGTTTAGCTGAAATTCGTTTACCTACAGGTGCCGCTTTAATGATTTTTTTTGTACTTTTTTCAATTTTTATATTGGTGATAGTAGGATTTTCTTGACGATCAATTTGTTCGTTGTTTGATGACATTGGTGTGACATAACCAATAGGCTCATAAACAAGTTTACCTTGTGTAAGTTCACCAAGCGCTTTCCATTCCGTTAATCCTTGATGCCAAGCTAAATCTGTTAAAAGCACTTGCTGGCTTGCAAGCATTTGATTCAGTTGTTCAATTGAATACGGACCAGCTTGTTGGTTATTTCTCGCCAAGTAAATTTGCATAAAACTCAATTCTCAAAATAAATCTAAAAGTACAAAATTGGTAGATGAAAATGAACATAACCGCAACTTTGTTCACCTACTTTTTTAAACCACTATGTATACTAGATTTTTGAATGTATTAACATTAAATTTACACGAAATCTTAAAATATCAAGAAAAATTAACCTATTTAGCAGCAGACCGGTGACTGTGAAACTTGGTTTAACATTCAAACACAGATGTGAAAACTTAATACAGAAACTATATAAAATGTTTGTATCTACGTTAAAAACTAGCAATCTTAAATCTGATATTTAATAGAATATTAAAATCAAAGTTTTAAAAAATATACATAAAAAAGACCCTGCTAGAGGGTCTTTTTAAACAGCTTTGATTAAGATTGTTTAATCTTTTCTTCTGCAAGGAAGAACCAAGTATCTAAAACTGAGTCTGGGTTTAATGAAACAGATTCAATACCTTGTTCCATTAACCATTTTGCAAGATCAGGGTGATCAGAAGGACCTTGACCACAGATACCTACATATTTACCCGCTTTACGGCAAGCATGAATTGCCATAGAAAGTAATGCTTTTACTGCTGGATCACGTTCGTCAAACAAGTGAGAAACGATACCAGAGTCACGGTCTAAACCAAGTGTTAGCTGAGTTAAGTCATTTGAACCGATAGAGAAACCATCGAAGTGTTCAAGGAATTGTTCAGCAAGTAATGCGTTTGTTGGTAACTCACACATCATGATCACTTTAAGACCGTTTTCACCACGTCTAAGACCATTCTGAGCCAATAACTCAATAACACGTTTCGCTTCAGATACTGTACGTACAAATGGAATCATGATTTGAATGTTGGTTAAACCCATTTCATCACGTGCTTTTTTCAATGCACGGCATTCGAGTTCGAAGCAGTCACGGAAGTTATCAGATACATAACGGCTCGCACCACGGAAACCAAGCATTGGGTTTTCTTCTTCAGGCTCGTAAAGCTTACCACCAATCAAGTTCGCATATTCATTTGACTTAAAGTCAGACATACGAACAATCACTGGTTTGTCAGCAAATGCAGCTGCAAGGGTAGAAATACCTTCAACCAATTTTTCAACATAGAACTCAATCGGTGATGCATAACCTGCAGTACGTGCCAGAACTGCCGCACGTGTTTCGCGTGGTAGGCTGTCTATGTTTAACAAAGCTTTTGGATGCACACCAATCATACGGTTGATGATGAATTCTAAACGTGCAAGACCGATCCCTTCGTTTGGAATTTGAGCAAAGTCAAATGCACGGTCAGGGTTACCTACGTTCATCATAATTTTGAACGGAAGTTTTGGCATAGATTCGATCGAGTTACGTTGAATTTCGAAATCTAACGCACCTTCATAAATAAAGCCTGTATCACCTTCAGCACAAGAAACAGTGACTTCTTGACCATCAACAAGCACTTCTGTTGCATTACCACAACCTACGATGGCAGGAACACCAAGTTCACGGGCAATAATTGCCGCATGACAAGTACGACCACCACGGTTAGTTACAATTGCAGCCGCACGTTTCATCACTGGTTCCCAATCTGGGTCAGTCATGTCTGATACAAGAACATCACCTTCTTGTACTTTGTCCATTTCTTTAATCGAAGTAACGATACGAACTTTACCAGAACCAATACGTTGACCAATTGAACGACCTTCACAAAGAACTGTACCTTTTTGTTTAAGGAGGTAACGTTCCATTGTGCCGACATTCTCACGGCTTTTTACAGTTTCAGGGCGTGCTTGAACGATATAGATTTGACCATCATCACCGTCTTTTGCCCATTCGATATCCATCGGCGCTTGATAATGTTCTTCAATGATCAAGGCTTGTTTAGCAAGTTCTTGAAGCTCTAAATCATTTAAAGCAAATTGCTGACGATCTGTTTTTTCAACATCAACAACCACAACAGATTTACCCGCAGCACCTTCTTCACCATAAATCATTTTTTGGTGTTTAGAACCAAGATTACGGCGAATAACGGCATGTTTGCCATTTCTTAGAAGTGGCTTAGAAACATAGAATTCATCTGGGTTTACTGCACCTTGTACAACCATTTCCCCCAAACCGTAAGAAGCAGTAATAAATACTGCTTCACGGAAACCAGATTCTGTATCAAGTGTAAACATTACACCTGCAGCACCCGTTTCAGAGCGAACCATACGCTGAATACCAGCAGAAAGCGCAACAATATCATGTGCAAAATTTTGGTGTACACGGTAAGCAATGGCACGGTCATTATAAAGTGAAGCAAAAACTTCTTTAATTGCGATAAGAACGTTGTCGATCCCACGAATGTTTAAGAAAGTTTCTTGTTGACCCGCAAATGAAGCATCTGGTAAGTCTTCAGCAGTTGCAGAAGAACGTACCGCAACAGCGATGTCAGGATTACCGTTAGAGAGGGCAGCAAATGCTTCGCGAACTTCAGTCTCTAGACCTGTAGTAAGTGGAGTTTCTACAATCCATTGACGGATTTTTGCACCAGTTTCTGCCAGTGCGATTACATCATCAACATTTAATGCTGCAAGTTCTGCATTGATTTTAGCATTTAGGCCACTTTGCTCTAGGAATTCGCGATATGCATCAGCAGTCGTTGCAAATCCACCTGGAACTGATACACCAGCATTTGCTAAATGACTGATCATTTCCCCAAGTGAAGAGTTTTTACCACCCACGATCTCAACGTCGTGTTTACCTAGTTTTTCCAGACCGATTACGCGTGCTTCCAAAGTTGTTACTCCACTTATGCAGTATTAATCACTATCTTGGCATGAAATTATAACAAAAAACTTAGCATTTTGATTCAACTAAGTGATAGTCATGTAAGATGGGCTTACTATAAAGATTATACATCGCTAAGACAAATGTTTGAGGAGATTTTTAATGTCAGAAAGTAACCAAATAAAGCGGAGCGTATTTTTTATTTCTGATGGTACAGCGATTACGGCTGAAACCCTTGGGCATTCATTATTAGCGCAATTTCCTCATGTAAAGTTTGATATCCATATTATTCCCTATATTACCTCTGAAGAAGCTGCAATGAATGTGGTCGAAGAAATCAATAAAAGGGCGGATAAAGATGGTCAACAACCCTTGGTATTCGATACTTTGGTTGACCCTTATGTTCGTGACATTATTAATACTGCAAATGCAGTAAATCTTGATGTTTTTGAAGGGCTTATTAGTAAGTTGTCGGACGTTTTAGGTACACCGCCTACAACTTTAGTCGGACAAACCCATGCTGTGACGGATTCTGAGTCGTATAAAGCACGTATTGATGCTGTTCATTTTGCTTTGGATAACGATGATGGAGCACGTACCCGCCATTATGACAAAGCAGATTTAATCCTGATCGGCGTATCGCGTTCTGGTAAAACCCCAACTTCAATTTATTTATCTTTGCAGTTTGGTATTCGAGTTGCAAACTACCCATTAACCGAAGAAGATTTAGACGATAATCGTTTACCTGCAGTACTGAAAGAACATAAAAATAAACTATTTGGTTTGATGATTGATGCTGAACGTCTCGTTGCCATTCGTTCTGAACGTAAAGCCAATAGTCGTTATGCGAGCTTTTCGCAGTGTCAGATGGAGCTACGTGCTGTTGAAGGGATCTATATTTCTGAAGGGATTAAATATTTAAATGTTTCAGAGATGTCGATTGAAGAAATTTCAACACGTGTTTTACAAATGACAGGGCTTAAACGTCGTATTGGATAATCCATCCTTATAATTTTTGATGTGTGATGTAGTGTAAGAACAGTATTGAGCTGAATCAAGATTTGGCTCTTTTTCTTTTATGTTTATTATTTTTTATAGTGTGATTTGTTATATGAATAAGATATTAAAAGTAAGTTCATTTTTCATGCTTGTAAGTGTACAAGGTATATTTGCACAACAAACCAATGCTGAATCATTGAGCAACTTTGAAAATGGTTTGGTTGAAAAATACTATCAAAAAACCTGTTCAGGGCGTGGTGAATGTGATCAGTACAATGAAAAAATTTCCAGTGAAATTGAAAATAAAAAAAAATGATTCATCGAGTTTTGCATATTCGTTTGCAAAACTCACTGAAAAAAATATGCTGGATATCCATTACAGTCCTGATCGAAAAATCAAATTTTATACGATGGACGTTTCTGCTGGGGGAACGATGAGAGAACCATATAGTTTAATTCAAGTGAAGCCAAGCAATGGTTTGGCGTCCCAAGAGTTAGCTCAAGTGGGATTTATCGATAAAATTGCGCAAGTCAAAATTAAAAATCAGGACGTTTATTTAGTCACCAGTCTATTTGTTAATAGTACTTGTTCAAGGGGCTATCGCATTCACTCCTTTGTGTTGAATAACGGCAAATTTGTCGCGCAACCCATTTTTGAAACCAAAACTCAAAAACTTGATTCAATTGGTGTTGAAAATGATTGTCAGGAATGGGAACGTTCTGCAGAAGATTTTATCCGTATCTCAAAAGACTTAAAAAATATCGATATATTAGTGGTGAATGCTTCAGGAAAACTGACCAATAACTATTTACGTTATCAAAAGACTCCACAGGGTTATCGTTACAGCGGTGTGGTCAAATAATTCAAAGAATAGTGAATTTAACAAGTTTAAGAGGCCTAGAAGCCTCTTAAACTCGAATCTTCTCAATCTATTATTCGTAAGTGGTAATAATCACATCCACTAAATGCTCAATTCCTTCCATACTTTGTACGGCATTTTCAGTAATTTTAACGACTGGCCAAGTGATCAATTTACAGTTTTTACGTTGTAGCGCTGTATAGTAGGTGTCGGATTTTAAAAACACTTTACTCTTTAACGCAGAGTTCGGCATCAACTGACGTTTTAACCATTGTTCCTGAACTTGCGACTCTAGATAACGAATCGCTAACATCGATTTAACACGATGATTAAACAAACGACGGTTTTTGATAATCAAAGGGTGCGAAATTAACTTTTGAACCCCTTTTTCAGTTTGCGGTAAAATAAAAGCGGGTGTAATTTGAAACACTTTTACAAATTCAGCACTGTTTAAAACGTGGCCAAGATGGGTGACTGTAAGTTGGTTTGCACCAATAATTGCCACGTTTAAACCAGTAAAATCGGTGAGTTTAATCTCAGCAGATGCAATAATTTTACCTTTATAATGTTTAAAAAATTCAGGCTGATTTTGAAAAAAACCTTCATTTTGACTCTTTTTCCTATCGAGCATATTATTTCCTTTTTATACTAATTGGTCGCAGTGGGTTCTGACGTTAATTGATATATCCAACTTGGGACTTTAGGTAAAGACTTTTCAGGAATCTTGTCAGTCACGCTAACCATGGCATCAATCGGGATATGGAACCATTTTTTATTGCGATCTACTACATTTTGCCATGAAATTGAATGATTTGAAACCACGGGTTACGGCGTCCTTCCACTGTTCTTCCGCCAATTTTCGAAAATTTATTCATTGCTGCATATAATTTTTCTTCAGGAAGTCCGAGCTTAATGACATTGTCACGCATTTTATTGATCAAGGGTAAGTAAGCCAAAATACCCAGCATCAAACGTGGGTCGACTACTCGTGCAGCCATTTGGGCAAGCTCAATGACGCTTTTATTGATCCCTTGTGCTTCCATTACACTGAAACCCACACCTAAATGCCGTGCTTCATCACCATTAATCAGTTCAAAGGCTTGGTGGCAAACAGGATCATCTACAGTATCCAATAAAAAGGTACATAAAGCGCCATCCAAAGCCACTTCAAGCATGGGAATCACTGCGCCTAAAATATAAAAAGGCATTTCATCGGCATAGGTATCTAGCCATTCAATAATTAAACGTAAATTTTTATTTGGTTTAGGGATATCACCATCTAACATTCCCCAACGTTTCATGAGCGCCATTTCTGCATTGGCATGGCGTTGCTCTTCGGCATGGAAGATGGCGTACATCTCCCGTAAAGTTGCTGTTGGCGCTTTTTTTGACATTGCCGAAAATGCACGGGCACCTACATGCTCAATCCACATCAGATCTGCCATAAAGTCTTTAAGTTTTGGCCATTGTTCGGCTGTAACCAGCTCTCGACCTGGTGCATCCCAATCAATATCGGATAAAGTCCATTGTGTGTTTTTGACTTTATCTAACATTTTTTCTAAGTCAATTGAAGCCATAGCAAATCTATCAAAAATAAGGATTTCATTGCATTTTATTTAATATTTCTGTGAATCAATTGGCAAAGATATTCATTGTGGAATGATGAAAAATATCAACCCAGTAATGGTTTGATTTTGAATGTGAAAATTTAGCTAAGTGATTGAGATAAAAAGAAAGACTTGTCATAAAAGGACAAGTCTTATCATTTGGAGCAATAGATTGTTTAACAATTAAAATTTATCTTCTGGTGTTTCAAGTTCTTTAACTTCAACTTGTTGAACAGGGTGGGGCTGAGGCAATTCAGGCTGTGAATTCGTTCTGAGATATTCCAAGTCTCGTATATTCTTTTGTACAGCAACAGCACCAAAGAGGCTAAGTAAAAAAGCCATGATATAAAAACCTTTCTCACTGAGTGCCATCGTCGCATTCCATAAACCCAATGCGAGCAGAACGATACAGATCACCACTGAAGCCCAGCATAGTCCATAATAAATTGCTGTGACTGGCTGACCTTCAAGTTTATCCCGAACAACTTTTTGTAGTGAAACAGCAGAAAATAGACCATAAAGGATCAGGATTAAATAATAGCCTTTTTCATTCAATAGAATTTGTGCATTGAATAAACCGACACAGTAGGCTGCCGCACCAGCAAGTAAAGCCACCCAACTGACTGCAATAAAAGCAGGGGTGGGTTTATTGATATATTGGTTCATTGTTGTTCCTTATTACTATTTTACTGATTTTTATATGTTCTATTATGCTGATTTGAAATGAGATGGCAAATCTTTTCAATTTATGAGAGCTAATTCAAATAGAGTTTAAGTGTGGGAAATAATAAATAGTATTTTAAATCAATTGGATATTTCAGCTACAGGACAGTTAAATCAAAAAAAAACCAAAATGAAATTTATCATTTCATTTTGGTAAAGAGGAAAACATCATTGATTTGTATTATTTTTTTAAATCCATCAATAAACTAAAGTTGTCTAGGCGCTTCTGTGTATCATAAATATCGCAAGTGAAAATAAATTCATCTACCTGATATTTTTCTAAAAGTTGCTTTAAACCGTTCTTCACTGTGTCTGGTGAGCCAATTTGCGCCATACCTAAGAAGTTTTGTACGGACATTTTCTCTGATGCAGACCATCGGCCTTCCATTGTTGCTACAGGCGGTTTCAGTTTTAAACTTTGTCCTGTCAGTAATGCAAGAATACGTTGATACACACTTGTGGCTAGATACTCTGCTTCCTCATCGGTTTGGGCGACCACAGTAGGAACTCCCATAGATACAAACGGTTTATCTAAATAGGCGGATGGTTCAAAATTGTCACGATAGAGCTGAATGGCTTGTCCTAACATTCTCGGTGCAAAATGTGAGGCAAATGAATAAGGAAGCCCCAATTTAGCCGCCAGTTGTGCGCTAAAAAGACTCGATCCTAAAAGCCATACAGGCACATGCGTACCTTGTCCTGGTGTTGCTTTAATTCTTTGCTGAGGCACTGCATCGGCGAAATAGCTTAAAATTTCTAAAACATCTTGTGGAAATTGCTCTTCAGTTTCTTGACGGCCACGTCTTAATGCACGCATGGTGGTTGGATCTGTTCCGGGCGCACGACCTAAGCCGAGTTCAATACGATTTGGATAGAGTGTTGCCAAGGTACCAAACTGTTCAGCAACCACTAAAGGTGCATGGTTGGGTAACATAATCCCTCCCGAGCCCACTTTAATATTTTTTGTATTGGCTAAGATGTAACCCAGCAATACAGCAGTTGCGGAGCTGGCGATACCGTCCATATTATGATGTTCAGCTAACCAAAGGCGATCAAAGCCTAACTGTTCTGCATGCTGAGCAAGTTGCAATGCATGCTTAAGAGAAAACTCAACTGTTTGATCTTCTCGAACAGGTGCGAGTTCTAGGATAGAGAACTTCGTATTCTTTAATGCGGTATCTGTTAAAGACGACATTTTTAAACTCGAAAATAATATATATCGAAATAATACGATATAAGTGTGCAAATGTATATCGAAAATTGTCGATATTTGGTGGTTTTGATGTTGATTTTATTGTCCAAAAACAAATTAAGCACCCGAAGGTGCTTGATTTAAATGATTGGATATTAATTTTGCAATGAAATTAATTTTTCCAGTTATTCCAACGGTTTTTGTTTTTGTAGTGACCATAATGATTGCCATTGTCTTTACGATAGCCACGGTCATTGTAGCGATAATCAACATTACGGTAACCGCCACGATCATATCGATCATTATAACGTCCATAACGGTTGTCATAGCGGTCATCATAACGACGGTCGTTACTGACTTTTTGACCTAATGCCGAACCACCTGCAGCACCAAGACCTGCGCCAATATAGCCACCAGTTGAAGTACCCGTCACATTACGACCTACGGTATAACCACCAGCACTACCTAAAGCACCACCGATGATCGCACCATTACGGTCACGTTTATTTGATGAAGCGCCTGCGCCAACACCACCACCGATTGCAGAACCAATCATAGCGCCTGTTGAACCACCCATTTGTTGGCCAATCGCAGCACCCACCACACCACCAAGTGCAGATGTTAATGCTGTATTGGTTGAGTTGCCTGCATGTGCAGTCGTCATCATTGTTGCTGCAATTACAGTTGCACCAAGGATTGCTTGTAATTTCATTTTAAACTCCTGATCGAAGCTTCTTCGAATTCTTTAACTTGAGGCTAGAATAACGAAACATTTAGCAATAATTATGGA
This sequence comes from Acinetobacter sp. BIGb0196, assembly GCF_011759595.1. Classification (NCBI taxonomy): domain Bacteria; kingdom Pseudomonadati; phylum Pseudomonadota; class Gammaproteobacteria; order Moraxellales; family Moraxellaceae; genus Acinetobacter; species Acinetobacter sp. BIGb0196. The sequence continues at coordinate 1,644,973 of NZ_JAAOZA010000001.1, forward strand.
TTTGAATGTAAGCAATTTCTGTGTTTTGTGTGTGGATTGTATATTTGGCTGATTAATTTATTCATGATTAGTTTGTATTGAGCTTATGAGGGGAATATTGTTGTCGTAACAATCATGATGATATTTTAATATTAAAATATCTGTTGAGATGCAGCTCTACCAATGTATAGCTAGAACATATAGTCAACCTGTTAAAAAACTTATATACAAGAATATAATTTCTCTTAATTAGCATTTTTAATTAAATCAATTGTATGGAAAAATAAATTGTTTGATGATAAAAAGCTTGCAATGCCACACCTTACATTCAAAGTTTAAATACCCCCACCCAACATGGCGACATCCATGTCGCCCCACGGTAGGATAACCATCTAGGATTCACAAATACAAAAACTTATTCATAGCCAAAACTTCTCGATTTCATACAAAAAACATTAGCTTCGTTGATGATCAATGACTGGATGAAAATCATTTGTATAAATAATTAGGGGGTTTGACTATAAAGAAACGTGATATTGATATGTGAATAAATATGAAGAATCGCTCGGGCTAAAGACAAATGATAGAAACTGAACGCTTAATTTTAAAACCATTTATGGAAAAAGATTTATTGGAAATCTCTGCTTTATTTCAGGATGAAGATTTTATGGCTTTTTCTCCCAATGGGGTTTTAACGACTGAGTCTGCCATAGGGCGATTTTGGGAGATTGAGAAACATTATAAAGAATATGGCTATGCAAAAATGGCGATTTTCTTAAAAGCAACTCAGCAAATTATTGGATATTGTGGTTTTGAAAAATGCGTATTGAATGGTAATCAAACCGTTGAATTAGGATTTCGTTTGCTAAAACAAGAAAGGCGAAAGGGCTATATAAAAGAAGCTGCAATCAAATTATGTGAAGATATTCAAGCTAGAGGTTTTCAATCGGTCATCGCGTTTTCTGAATTAAATAATGCTGCTGCACATCAACTTTTGTTTAAACTTGGATTTATACAAAGGCATGCTTCTCATTTTTTTAATATGCAGGTGATTTTTTTCGAAAAAATCTTTTAAGAAAAATGAGAAGAGTAATGTGAAAAACAAAAAAGCACCCGAAGGTGCTTGATATCGTTCAAGGATCAATTAGTGATGACGACGGTGTTTTTTGTAGTACTTTTTATTGTACTTACGTTGATCTGCATGGCGGTCTTGAGAAACTTTTTTACCAAGAACTGAACCACCCGCTGCACCAGCAGCAGCACCAATATAACCACCTGTGGTACCACCCATATTTTTACCTACGGTATAGCCACCAACACCACCTAAACCACCACCAATTGCAGCCGCAGTACGGTCTTTTCTATTGGTTGATGCAGCAGCACCACCTGCACCGCCCACTGCTGAACCAATCATTGCGCCAGTGTTACCACCGATTTGTTTACCTACAGCAGTACCAACGACACTACCTAAAGCAGAGGTTGCTGCGATACGTGTTGAGTTATCAGCATGAGCACTTACTGTAAATATTGAAGTTACTGCCAATACAGTACTAAATATGATCGTATTAAATTTCATGTGTTGCTCCATGTCCTTATCTGGACAGTTCTATCTCTATTCGATGTGGCAAATGTAACAAAAATTTTTCCAAAAAATGTGGAGAGGGATCTGAAAATTGATAGCGTTTGGTATCTGAATGTATGTTTTCTATTAAAAGTGATTTTAAAACACCCATATTAGTCAACAATTAGCATGAATAATGGAGAATAAAAGCATCTAATCAAAAATCATGCGGATCATCTTGCTATAAATTCTATAGCTTATCTTGATGGCGCTTATATAAATGTGTCATTTAAATGGCAGAATCGGTAAACTAGGCACAATTTTAGAATTTTCTTACCAATTTTAAATGGGCTGTTATAAAGCTCGATGTTTTTTGGTAAGGCTTAGCTTGAGAATGTATTTAAAATGAAAGAATCGTTACGTTTACGATTAGACCAACTTTGTGATCGACATGAAGAGTTAGAAGCATTATTGGCAGATGTCGAAGTCATTTCAGACAATAAGCGTTTTCGTAATTTGTCCCGTGAGCATAATGATTTATCAGAAATTACCGATGTTTGGAAAAAGTACAAGCAAGCTGAAGAAGATATTGAAACAGCAGAAGTAATGTTAACTGATCCAGATTTTAAGGATATGGCTGTTGAGGAAATCAAAGAGAACAAAGCTTTAATTGAACAACTTGAAGCTGAGTTGAATATTCTCATGATTCCTAAAGACCCAAATGATGCCAACTCGGCATATTTGGAAATCCGCGCTGGTACAGGTGGTGATGAAGCGGCGATTTTCTCGGGTGACTTATTCCGTATGTATAGTAAATACGCTGAAACTCAAAACTGGCGTATTGAGATCTTATCTGAAAATGAAGGTGAGCATGGCGGATATAAAGAGATTATCTGTCTAGTGAATGGTGAAGGTGTTTACGGTCGCTTGAAGTTTGAAAGCGGGGCGCATCGTGTACAACGTGTTCCAGCCACTGAGTCACAAGGTCGTGTGCATACTTCGGCATGTACTGTGGCAATTCTTCCAGAAGTTGATGTAGACACCACAGTAGAGATTAATGCTGCGGATCTACGTATTGATACTTACCGTGCTTCTGGTGCGGGTGGTCAGCACATTAACAAAACTGATTCTGCTGTACGTATTACCCATCTTCCAACAGGTACTGTTGTGGAATGTCAGGATGAACGTTCACAGCATAAAAACAAAGCAAAAGCGATGGCGTTACTGGCTTCACGTTTAGAGAATGCGAAACGTGCTGCAGCCGATGCAGCAACATCTGAAATGCGCCGTGATTTGGTAGGTTCAGGGGATCGTTCGGAACGTATCCGCACATATAACTATCCACAAGGTCGTATGACAGATCACCGTATTAATTTAACTTTATATAAGTTAGATGCAGTAATGGAAGGTGATTTGACTGAGCTACTTGACAGCTTACATCGCGAATATCAAGCAGATCAGTTGGCGATGCTTGCACAACAAAATGGTGGTTAATGAATATTGCACAGGCTTTGGCCTTACGTGGAGAAGCTGAAAGTTATGAGCGTCAAGAAAATGCTTGGTTACTTGAGCATATTTTAAAAATTGATGCTTTTGATTTGTCACTTAAATCTACGCAAGAATTAACTGCTGAGCAAGAACAGCAATATGTTGAGGGTCTAGCGCGGATTGCTGCGGGTGAACCCTTGGCTTATGTAACTGGCTCACAACCATTTTGGACTTTGGATTTAACCGTTACCAGAGACACTTTAGTCCCTCGTCCAGATACTGAGGTATTGGTTGAAACGGTTTTAAATCTTGATTTGCCTGAAGATACTCGTATGGTTGATTTAGGTACGGGTACAGGTGCGATCGCATTATCGCTGGCAAGTGAGCGTCCAAATTGGTCTATTATTGCCACAGATATTTATGAACCGACTTTAGAAGTTGCTTTACATAATGCTGAAAAGCATGACTTGGGGCAGGTCAAGTTTTTTCTAGGAAGTTGGTTTAAAGCTTTGAATCGTCAATTTTTTGATGTGATAGTTTCTAATCCACCTTATATTGATGCTGATGATGAGCATATGCCGCATCTTGCTTCTGAGCCTGAACGAGCTTTGGTTGCTGAGCAGCATGGTTTGGCGGATATTGAACATATTGTTCAGCAAGGTAAAAAATGGTTGGCGACTCAAGGTTGGATCGTACTTGAGCATGGTTATGATCAAGCTGAAGCGGTACAAAACATTTTTAAAGGTGCTGGTTTTAAACAGGTCAGAACTGTTAAAGACTATGGCGGTAATGATCGTGTCACACTAGGTCAGTGGCCAAATTAGTTTTGCATTGCTATATCTAAAAAGACTTTGTTCGATGGCGGTGGTTGCGCTTATCCAACAAAGTCTTTTTTATTGGCGAATAAATAGTATTAAAAGAATTTGACCGATTCAAAATTTTAAAGATTGGGTTGAAATATAGCCTTTAGAAAAACCAGCTAAGTCAAATTACTTTTCACCAATTGAATCGGCTCTAAGAGTTTTTCACCCAGAGAGCTGTGCATTTCTCTTTCAATTAAACGAGTAATTGAATCTAAAGGTAAATCATTTTCTTGTAGGCCAAATGGTTCTTCAAGCTGAGCACTCAAAGCATCTAGTCCCAAAAATAAATAAGCAATTAAACTGACGATGACGGGTGTCCAAATCCCTAAACTTGCTTCTAAACTAAACGGCAAAATCAAACAAAAGCAATATACTGTGCGATGTAATAAGACTGAATAAGAATAAGGCAATGGGGTGGTTAGAATGCGATCACAGCCAGCCTGAATATTACCCATTGCAACAATATGATGATTTAAACCTTGATAGATAATGTCAGAAATTTCACCTGATTTAAGTGATTGCACTAAAGATTTTTGGATTTCTTCTAAAACAAATTGTGCAGCATTCAGGTGGTTTGCCAGTTGGCTAAAGCTTAATTCATCTAAATCAACTTTATTTTTATAAAATTCAATGGACTGATTTTGATTACGTAAACGATTTCTTAATAAACGGGTAAATAGCATCACACGATACATTAAAACTTTACGCTGGTTTTCTTGCAAAACATGTGTGTCACGAGAAAGATGGCGTGAGGTTGCAATCAAAGCACCCCAGAGTTTACGACCCTCCCACCAACGATCATAACATGCAGTATTTCTAAAGCTTAAGAAAATAGAAAGGATAATCCCGAACACGGTAAACCCAATTGCAGGTACAGCAGGAATTGTAAAATAGTGATGTGATGATAGGTAAACCAGAACTGTCGAGATCAGCACAACAAAAGTTAATGCGGGTAAGACTTTGGGAAGAATGGTGCCGTGCCAAGCAAAGAGAAGTGCGAAGCTGTTACTTTTATCACGAATGATCATACTGTCTACCTTACTATTACTGTGACAGTGTTTCATAGAGAAAAGCAGAAATGCAAGTTGCAAATAAGCAATTTAAAAAATACGGCTGATCAAAAGCCGTATTTTGAGCGGTTTATGTTCTCCAACGTAAAAACCAGTTTTCAATCAATTTCATCAGATTGTCAGTGAGTTTACCAAGGACAGCCAGCAAGATAATCGCAATAATCACAATATCGGGCCGTGAGGTTTCTCGACCATCACTGAGTAGATAACCGATACCTTGTGTTGCTGCAATCAGTTCTGCTGCAATCATAAACATCCACGCTAGGCTTAAACTGTTTCTGAGTCCAACGAGAATTCCAGGAGATGCAGCAGGCAGAACAATTTGGAAGATACTTTGTAGATAGGTCAGACGGTATACTTTTGCCACTTCTAACAACTTTGAATCAACACCATGTATGGCAGATACGCTATTGGTATAGGTGGGAAAGAATGCACCAATCGCGATTAAGGTAATTTTTGAGGCTTCATCAATGCCTAACCACAAAAGCAATAACGGAATCCAAGCAAGGCTTGGAATAGACTTGATCGCTGAAAATGTGGGTTCTAAAAAATCTTCAATGTGTTTGTTTAAACCCACTGCAATTGCAAAAATGAGTCCCAATAGGCTACCAATAAAAAATCCTAAAAATACACGCCAAGTACTGGTATAGATATGGGTAAATAAATCACCTGCGGCAAGCTCCTTGAATGAGTCAACTAAGCTACTTGGGGCAGGGAGCAGATAAGACTCAATCCATCCAAAACGAACTAAATACTCACATAATAAAATGAGCAACAACGGAATCGTAATTCCTTTTACCCATTTTAAAACATTGGCCTTAAAGGCAGGTTTGTTAAAACCCGCCTGCGTTATACGTACATTTGATTCGCTTTGCGTCGATTGAGCATGTGTAGACTTTGTCATTACTTCTCAGCAACCTTGCCAATGACCTTTTGCGCATATTTGCTGTCAAATAGTTGATCCACAACTTGATTTACATTGGTGCCTTTTCGAACCAGTTCTTCTTCAGTCAAAATAGTCCCTGCTTTCTTTAGCGCATTAAGATGTTTCGCGGTTGGAATGTTTTGATCTAGATTGGTTCGGCTCAATTGCAACTTCGCCACTTCAAGTGGTAACTTTGCTTCACGTGCTAATAATTCTGCAAGTTTATCTGGATTGGCTTTTGCCCATTTACGTGCTTGTTCATAAGCTTTAATTACAGCCTCAACTGCTTCTGGACTTTGAGTGCTAAATTGATCTTTTACACTTAACACACTGTAACTATTAAAAGCGATATTGCGATAGAGCAGTTTTGCACCTGATTGCAATTGTGCAGATGCCATCAGTGGGTCAAGCCCAGCCCAAGCATCTACCTGACCACGTTCTAAAGCTGTTTTTCCATCTGGATGTTGTAGATGTACCAATTGTACATCGCGTTTATTTAAGCCAACGGTTTCAAGTGCTTGAAGCGTAAATAAGAATGGGTCTGTCCCTTTGGTTGCAGCAATTTTTTTCCCTTTGAGATCTTTTAAGGATTTGATTGCTGAGTTTTTTGCAACGACTAATGCAGTCCATTCTGGCTGGCTTTGGATATAAACCGTTTTAATCGGACTGCCATTGGCACGACTTAATACTGCTGCTAAACCTGCGGTAGAGGCGAAATCGATACTGCCACTGTTTAAATATTCAAGTGAACGGTTACTGCCTTGGCTAAACACCCATTTGACCTCTGTTTTGGGTAATGCTTTTTCTAACAGCTTTTGTTCTTTAACCACTAAACTTGTTGGGGCGTAATAGGCATAGTCTAATTTCAATGTTGTTGGGATGGCTGCAAAAGAAGACATTGCGGTTAAGCTTAAGGCTAAGGTGGAAACTAAGCGCGTCATTTTTTTGCTAAAAACTTTCATACATACCCCATAAAATTCAAAGAGAAACACAGAGCTAGATATGTATATTTTTTAGGGTGAAAGTACAAAAAAGAAAAACAGATATTCACTTCTTAAAATATGAAATGTAAAAAATATTGGTTTAACTATATGAATAATTTTATGTTTTTAAAGTATGCATATTTGCTTGTTGAATAGCTGATTATTGAAATGAGTTATAAAAAAATATTCTAATTAAATTTTAGTCATTAGACATAAAAAATGCCTCTATACAGAGGCATTTTTGGATTGGGCAAATTAAACTGGATAATCTTCCAGACTGTCTGCAATTTCAACTTGGTCTAATGCATTGGTTTCAAGTGCCAGACAAAGCGCAACAATTTTTGCAGTATCAGCAATGTTTTCTTTTTTCATTGCTAAGCCTGATTGAATTGCATCTAATCGCTCTTGGTGAATATCAAGCGCTTGTGCGACTTCTGCAGCATCATTGGTTTTGAAAAAATCATTCATGGCATGTTCAAAGTCATGATCTGAAGCTTTTAAAATACCTTCGATAAGCTCATCTAAATGTTCAGTTTGAGCCGAAAGGGAATGGATAAAGTTTTGAACTAGATTTTGCTCTAGTACATCAATCATCTTAATCATGTTAGTGACCTAAAAGTGATTAAAGGGGAGGAGGGTACCACAGGAAATAAGCAGAAAACCTGCTTTAAATTGGGTAATAAATATACCATTATTGATTAATTTGCAACCTTATTCAGATAAGCTGTAAATATCGAGCTTGCATTTATATTGATATGTTTTTTATTATAATTTTGATTTTAAATAAATTTCCCTAAAGACTGAGATTTTGTTTAACGATGTTATCAAGGTTGTTTGGGTTCTCTATAAGCACCTGGACTTACCCCAGTCCACTTTTTAAATGCGCGATGAAATGCACTGGCATCCTGAAAGTTCAACAGCTCACTGATGTCTTGTAAGGTATGTGAGGTTTTGCCAAGTAGTTCAATCGCCATATCTCGCCGTATATCATTTTTGAGTTGTTGGTAACTGCTGCCTTCATTTTTTAAACGGCGTTGTATAGTGGCTTCTGAAATATTGAGCTGTGCTGATAGTTCACCGAGTTCTAACCATTCAGCAGGAGCAATAGAAAGTAATTGCTTACGAATCATTGAACTTAAAGCCAAAGGATTTTTAAATCTTAATAGTAGATTTTCAGGGGTATTTTTAATAAAACCATACCAAGACTTTTGATCGCGTTTGATTTGAATGTTTAAGTAGTTTGCATCGAATTGCAGATAATTTTCATCTGTTTGGTAAGTAATATTTTCACAGAATCGCACGCGATAATCGCTGTCATCTTCAGGGGGCGTGCATTTTAATTGTAATTGATTGAGTAAAATTCTTTGATCTGCTAACCAACAGATCAAACTGTGAATCAACATAATATAAGTGGCATAGCAGAACATACGCTTGGTTTGTAATTTGTCTGTAATGACAATGTATGCATAATTTTCATCTATAATTAGCTTGCTGGAGAAGTCATCCAAGACAAAATTAAAATATTGCAAAATTTGTTCAATTGCTGTGTGTAGCGTATCCGATTGCATGACCATTTTAGACAATAATTTATAACAACCGCGTCGCATCTGATGCGAGTCCATGCCAAAGAACTCATCATTCATATGGTCTGCTATTTTAGTCCACAGTTTTGCATAAGCTGAAACAGCAATACGTGATTTGGCTGCATGAAATATTTCCAGTGGTATTTCTGCATCATGCAAAATCTGCTGTATATCATAGCCCTTATCTTGGGCACGGCTCAGCGCTTCATGTACCAGCGCAATTGAAATTGTGCCTTTGCTTTCACTGAATTGTTGATTGTTCACAGTGTATTCCATTATCTTGTGATACGTGTTTTGTGACTAAAGTTTTCCAAAAAGATGTTTAAATTGTCCAAATACATCATACAGGATGCAACTTTTGGAAATTGTACTCAAGCTTGACTATGTTTACTCTGCATCTTAAGTCCAAAGTGGGTTTAATTCATCATTTAAACTACTCAATTCAAACAATGAACTAGGAAAATAAAATGAAAATTGAAGGAAAAGTTTTTGTTGTGACTGGTGGTGCATCTGGATTAGGTGCCGCGACAGCCACACATTTGATTGGTCAAGGTGCGAAAGTGATCATGGTGGATATGAATCACCAGCTTGGCGAAGAAATGCAGAAGCGCTTAGGTGAAAAGTCCAAATTTGTTCAACTTGATGTGACCGATGAAGTTGCTGTTGAACAATTCTTTAAAAATGTGGAGCAGGATTATGCTCAATTAAATGGCTTAATTAATTGTGCAGGGATTGGCCCATCCGCCAAAGTACTAGGTAAAAATGGCATCCATGCTTTAGACGCATTTCAAAAAGTATTGAATATTAATGTCGCAGGAACATTTAACATGCTACGTTTAGCCGCAGATGTCATTTCTCGTTATGCGTTACCAGCAGGTGAAGAAGATCGTGGTGTGATTATTAACACTGCTTCAGTGGCTGCGTTTGATGGCCAAATTGGTCAATCCGCTTATGCTGCATCTAAAGGTGCTGTTGTTGCAATGACATTACCTTTGGCGCGAGAACTTGCGCAACATGCCATCCGTGTGATGACCATTGCGCCAGGGATTATGGAAACCCCAATGTTGAAATCATTACCACAAAATGTTCAAGATGCGCTGGGTGAAATGGTGCCTTTTCCTAAACGCCTTGCGAAGCCTGAAGAGTTTGCACAGCTTGTTGGTCATATTTGTGAAAATAGCTATTTAAATGGTGAAACAATTCGATTAGACGGCGCAATCCGTATGCAGCCAAAGTAATCTGGTCTAATCCATCTGCTTATTTCTAACTCTGTTTTAACGCAAGCAATAGCAAATTTTTAAAAAATTGAATACTGCCTGACATGATCTAAACCATCATGTTAGGCAGACTTTAGCCTAAATTTATACAAACAACGAGATTTTGATTGGTCGCTGATCATGATTGCAGTGATTTAAAATTTAAAAGTGCTGAGAGGGATGCTCAAATGATTCTCAATGATGAACAAAAAATGGTTCAGGAAATGATGCGAAATTATTCGCAGAATAAACTTAAACCCACAGCTGCTGAACGTGATAAAACTGCAAAATTTCCTCAGCAAGAACTCAATGAGTTGGGTGAACTGGGTGCATTAGGCATTACTGTGTCTGATCAATGGGGTGGAGCAGGTTTGGACTATATCTCCTTGGTGACGGCAATTGAAGAAATTGCTGCAGGAGATGGTGCAATTTCAACCATTGTCAGCGTACAAAATTCTTTGCCTTGTGGAATTATCCAAAAATATGGGACAGACCGACAAAAACAAGACTACTTAATGCCATTGGCAACAGGTCAATGGCTTGGCTGTTTCTGTTTAACGGAACCACAGGCGGGTTCAGACGCAGGTGCTTTGCTATGTAAAGCAGAACGTGATGGCGATTCGTGGGTGATTAATGGAACCAAACAATTCATTACTTCTGGACAGCACGCACAAGTGGCGATTGTGTTTGCAGTTACGGATAAATCCGCAGCAAAGAAAGGTATTTCTTGTTTTATCGTTCCAACCAATACAGAAGGTTATATCGTTTCTCGGATTGAAGACAAAATGGGACAACATTGCTCAGATACTGCAACAATTGTTTTTGAGAATTGTCGGATTCCTGCTGAGAACATATTAGGAAATGAGGGTGAAGGCTATAAAATCGCCTTGTCGAATTTAGAGTCAGGTCGCATTGGTATCGCCGCTCAATGTGTGGGAATGGCAAGAGCAGCGTTGGATGCTGCGGTTGAATATGCCAATCAGCGTAAAGCTTTCGGAGTGGAGTTGGTACAACATCAGGCTGTGGCATTTCGCTTAGCCGATATGGCCACTCAAATCGAAGCAGCACGGCAGTTGATTTACCATGCCGCAAGTTTAAAAGATGCAGGTTTAGCTTGTTTAAAAGAAGCATCGATGGCGAAGTTATTTGCATCTGAAATTGCTGAAAAAGTCTGTTCAGATGCGATACAAATTCATGGTGGTTATGGCTATGTTGCTGATTTTCCAGTAGAGCGAATCTATCGAGATGTTCGAGTCAGCCAGATTTATGAAGGCGCTTCCGATATTCAACGTTTAGTTATCGCAAGATCGGTGATTCAGTAAGTTCAATTGTAGATTAGCGTATCAAAACTCTATCTCAAGACCAGCTTCGCACTGGTCTTTTTTATTTTAAAGCCTTACACCATGACAGGAAAAGCAGATGTTCAAAAACCGCAATATAATTGAGGTATTTGGAAATTGTGCGTGATTTCTAATCATGGTTATCTATAAGCATAGGAACACATGTTGAATGATTCAACATTTTTAGAAAAGCTAGAAAGCAAAATATGGAACTGCACATCGAGATGATTTGTGCTGAAAATACAAGGATATTGCCATGAAAACATTGGAACAAGCCTATCAAGAATTCGATTATGAAAAACTAATCAATGAGCAACTGGTTGGCAACCCACAGTCAATCAATGCCTATATCGAGTGCTGCGAGCGTTTTGTCGGTTTAAATAAAGTGGCTTTGATCTGGGAAGGCAAAAACGGTGAGTCTTCACAATGGACCTTTGAACAACTGGCACAAGCATCAGGAAAATTAGCCAATTATTTACAATCGCTAGGCATAAAAACAGGCGATTGTATTGCTGGCTTATTACCACGGACTCCAGAACTATTGATCACCATATTGGCAACTTGGCGTATCGGAGCAATTTATCAGCCCTTATTTACCGCCTTTGAATCAAAAGCGATTGAGCATCGCGTAGCAACAGCCAATACCCAACTGATCATCACCAACAGTGAACAACGTCCCAAACTAAACGGGATTGAACTTCCACATATTCTGACTGTTCATCCACAAGATTTTGCAGCAACAAAAGATGCAGATTTTTGGCAAGAACTAGCAGGTCAATCAGCTGAATGTACACCCATCATGTTGAGTTTTGCTGATGATTTTTTAATGATGTTTACCTCTGGAACAACAGGTTTGGCAAAATCGGTTCCAGTGCCATTAAAAGCGATTTTGGCCTTTAAGGAATATATGCGTCACGCTGTTGATTTACGTGAAGAAGATTCATTTTGGAACCTTGCGGATCCAGGTTGGGCATATGGTCTATATTATGGTATTGCTGGCCCATTGGGATTGGGACACAGTATTATCATGGATGAACGTGCATTTAGTGTCGACAATGCTTTGGAAATTATTCAAAAATACCAGGTCAGTAATCTTACCGGTTCACCCACAGCATTTCGTATGTTCTTCGGCTTTAAAGAAAAATTTAATATTTCGATCAAAGCACATTTACGTGCAGTCAGCAGTGCAGGTGAACCTTTAACACCTGAAGTGATTCACTGGTTTAATCATGACTTAAATGTCAATATTTATGACCAATATGGGCAAACAGAATTAGGTATGGTGATTGGTAACCATCATGCTTTAGCACATGCAATAAAAGTCGGCTCAGCAGGCTTTGCTAATCCTGGTCATCGTTTTGCAGTGTTAAATCAAGACAACCAAGAAGTTGAACGAGGTGAGATTGGAACGCTAGCAATTGACTTCTCTCAATCGCCACTCACATGGTTTAAAGGTTATGGTGGAAATAATCGTAAATCCTTTGTTGGTCATTATTACTTAACTGGGGATACGGTTCGTTTGAATGAATTAGATGGGGTTGATTTTATTGGTCGTGCAGACGATGTCATTACAACTTCGGGTTATCGTGTTGGGCCATTTGATGTAGAAAGTACACTTTTGGAGTGTGTTGAAGTTTTAGAATCTGCCGTTATTGGTAAACCTGATCCAGAAAGAACAGAGATCGTAAAAGCTTTTGTTGTGCTCAAGCCTCAGTTCACGGGTTGTCACCAATTGAATGCTAAATTACAAGAATATGTACGTTCACGATTATCTAAGCATTCTTACCCACGTGAAATTGAGTTTGTTGAAAGCTTACCCAAAACATCTAGTGGCAAAATTCAACGTAATTTATTGAAGCAACAAGAAGTGGCTAAATTACAGCAAATGCAATTGCAGGCTTAATATTTTAATATCTTTTAAAGTTCCATGCTTTGCACCCGAAAGGGTGCTTTTTTTATGCTCAGCATAAGATCTCGTATTTCTAAGGTCCTTATAACAATTTTAGTCCACTTTGCCTGTGATATATTTTGTCTAAACAATAAATGGATTAAATAGAATGATTCAAATTCACGATATTGTCATTAATAAAAATTAATCTGCTTTAAATTTCAACAAACGTTAAAAATTATGCAAAATTTAAAACCACATACACTTTGTTTAAGCCTTGCATTATTGGGCTGTTCATTTCCAAGCTATGCACAATTGATGTTTAGCCAATACATCGATGGCACAGTAAATAGAAAAGGATTAGAAATTTATAATCCAGATGGCAGCACTGTAAATCTTGCAGATTATCAAATTGAACAATATACCAATGGGGCAACGAGTAAAACAGCAACTTACACCTTAGAGGGAAATTTAGCCAGTAAGGCAAAATTTATTATAGGTCGTACCGAATTACAGGCAGAACTTGGCACTAAAGTGAATCAGGTTGCTGGTTTGTCATTTAATGGCGATGATGCCTTGGTCCTTGTGTATAAAGGCACACCTGTAGACCGTTTTGGACGGATTGGGGACAAACCAGCAAATGGTGGCTGGGGAACAATAATCACCAGCTATCAAAATAGCCTAAGCAGAATAAAAAATAAAAATGATGTCAGCGCTGTAGATCCAAATAGTGCTTTTGATTTGGACAGTGAGTGGAGCAAATGGTCAGATCGTAATGCATTCAGTAGCTATTTAGGTACTGGTACAACGACACCGCCAATCACTGCAATCAGTTGCAGTACTGCTGATACTGCAATTGCAGATTTACAATCTGCGGCACAAAACCAGCAATATGTGGTTCGAGGTGTTATCACAGCGGATTATCGCTATCAAAATGGATTTTCAGGTTTCTATATTCAAACCCCTGACAGTAAAGCGAAAGCAAATTTAAGCAATGCGATCTTTGTCTATCTCCCTGCTGCAAGCACAATTACTGGCGGTAAAGTGGGTGAAGAAGTGATTCTGAAAGGGCGTTTAACCAATTATGAAAATCAATTGCAAATTGATCAACTGAGCAGCAATATTCAGACCTGTAATAATCAAGCCGCAAGTCTGGTAAGTTCTACACCGATTCAACTACCATTTTCAAGTTTAACCGATGCTACAGGCAATGCACCTAAGCGCTATCAAGGTATGTTGGTGAAAATTCCTCAAACCTTAACGGTTAGCGAGAATTATGATTATGGTCGATATGGTCAATTGTCTTTAAGTTTGGGACGCTTATATATCCCAACCAATTTATATCCTGCGAAATCCAATGAAGCGGTTGCTTTAGCAAAACAAAATCTATTGTCTAAGATTATCTTGGATGATGGTTATAACAATCAAAACAGAACACCATGGTTGCCACAAACATTTAATGCGGCAAACACTTTACGTACAGGCTATCAGCTTAAAAATGTTGAAGGGATTTTGGAATACCGTTTTAATGCTTGGCGTATTCAACCGATTCAAAACAAAGCTTTGCCTGAGGTTGTCAAAGACAGCAATCTGCGGAATTCAACCGTCTTGGCAAAAGAGAGTAAACAGGTTCGTGTTGCCGCATTTAACGTCCTAAATTATGACAATTCGCCGCTGATTGGTGTTAAACCAGATCGTGGTGCAAACACCGAGACAGAATTTAATCGTCAACATGCCAAAATAGTCAGTGCGATTAAAACCATTGATGCAGATGTTTATGGCTTAATGGAAATTGCCAACAATGGTTATGGCGAAAAAAGTGCTGTGAATTACTTAACCAAAGCTTTGGGTGCAGATTGGAAATATGTCATCCCACCGAATATGGATAAGTTGGGTACTGATGTGATTGCAGTTGCGATTATTTATAATAGCAAACGTGTAAAAGCTGTTGGTAATCCTGTGGTATATGATGATTTAACACAGAAAAACCGGGTCACAATGGCACAAAGCTTCCAAGCGGTAACTGGAGGAAAAACCTTTACTGTTGTACCAAATCACTTAAAGTCTAAAGGTAGTTGTCCTGAGGATAAAACCTCACCAGAAGCTAACCAAGGTGATGGTCAAGGCTGTTGGAATCCGACTCGTGTCACTGCAGTACAAAAATTGATTCAGTGGATTGCAACCAACCCAACCAAAGCTGAAAAGCCAAATTATTTATTGGTCGGGGATATGAACAGTTATGCCAAAGAAGATCCAATCTTGGCATTTGAAAAAGCCAACTACAAAATATTGCTAAATGATGAAAAAGTAGGGCAAGGTAAATCTGCATATAGCTATGTGTTTGGTGTTGCCAGTGATGCAACCGGGAATGGTGGTGCGGGTAATTTAGATCATGCAATTGCAGATGCTAACTTATACCCAATGGTTAAACGTACTTTTGCATGGCATATCAATGCTGATGAACCAACAGCATTAGACTACAATGAAGAATATAAGACTGAAGAACAAATTACTTCTTTCTATGCGCCAGATGCTTTCCGTTCTTCTGATCACGATCCGGTTATTGTTGATCTAGATTTAAATGAATCAAGTGCTACTACAGGCGGGCATAAGAGCAGTGGGGGCAGTACAGGACTGTGGTCTTTGTTTGGACTGATGTTGCTTACAGCGACCTCAGTATTAGCGCGTTCTAGAAAGAAATCGTAATACGCTGATATCCTTTTAAAGAGAAACTAGTGATCTAGTTTCTCTTTTTTTTATGCTTTCATAAAATTAAATTTGTATAACATAACCGTTTGTATAATATAGTAATTTGCACCAACTGATTTAAGACTGAATCTCTTCATAAATGAAGCGAATGATATTGGTCGAAATACTATTTCATTCATCTCAATTATTCAGTTTTATCTTTCAACGGTACTATGGCTCGGATCACGGTAAAACCCTGCTGAGAATGGATTTCAAAACTACCTCCAATTCTTTTTACTCGCACTTGCATACTCTGCAAACCCACATGCAATCCAGCTTGAACCTGATCTACTTCAAAGCCAATGCCATTGTCTTGAATGGTTAAAACGAGTTGTTGTCGTTCATCTTCAACCAACGAAACTTCGACATCAGTTGCATGACTATGTTTTACAATATTGGTTAAGGCTTCTTCTGCGACACGAGAAAAGGTTAAACAAATCAATGCGAGGGGTTTATGTTTCCATTTTTCTGCAAAAATCCAAGTTGATTCAATTTCCATTTCTTCGAAAATTTGTATAAAACGATGACGCAATGGCGCAACCCACATCACTGGGCTTTCTGGTATTTTTGCCCCAGCACTGCTTCCTGAGTCAATCACTTGGCGTAAGTCATTTCTTAACAGTTTAAACATAGAGATCACTTGCTGTTTTTCAATATGCTCACTGTGATCCAGTATAATCATCGATCGAACAATTGAACCACCCAGTCCATCATGTAATTCATGAGACAGGTTTAGACGCTCTTGCAACCGCATATTATCAATTTCGAGTTGGTACTTTTTATCTAAAGATTGCTCTAAGTCAAACGTGACTTTCTCAATAGTTTCTTCAAGTGTCTGATTAAATTTTTCAATACGTCCGACATTCTGTGAAATACGATAAGCCAAGATAAACGAGATTGCTAAGCTGGTAATTGGTGCGGCCAATGGCGTCCAATAGAGCGTCTGATCCAGATGATGGATCATGCTATAAAAATCATGAACAATAATAAGTAAATAGATGAGGAAAATAAACGCAAGCAGGAGAATGTCTATCTTTCTACGTTTAAAAGCAATCCATTGAAAAAACAAGCAATTAAAAATAAATACCATGCCAGAATAGAAAAAGACAGAGGATAAGCTACGTTCTAGATAATTGATCGGTGTCAACAGTAATGCCGCAATCGCGATTGTAGAGGTCAATAAAAGTAAACGTTCTAAATACGGATAATGGCGATTGGCAAAACGCCAAGCAAATAAACAGAGGCAATAGGTATATCCAACTAAAAACACGAGATTTAGACGTGCTGTTAAGATACTGTCGGTAAAAGGAATAGGGATAGTCGAAATAATATTATAGGCAAACAATGCCCATAAAAATGAAGTTAAACCAAACCAACCAAAGGCTTTTTCTTGGCGTCGAAATAGCCAAATGGTAAAACCTGTAGTTCCCACCACAAAGGTAATAATAATATTGATAAAAAATAAAGTTCGCCGTTCAAAAACCAGCTGATCTTGTTGAATGGCGATATCTTCGGCCTGACCAAATTTAATTTTTCCTAGACCTGAATGTTGTGATGCAACCCCTACAACACGGACTAAAATTTCATTTTGTTGGTTTTGAATAGATGTAGCCGGAAGCACCCAATACCTTGGCATATTCCAACTTCTAGACAATGGCTCTACTAAGGATTTGTCTTTCCATAACAGTTCATTATTGCTATAGACAGCTCCTGCAATATTGATTCGTTCAATCAGTAAGGCGACAGGTTGATTTTCCTGATCACACTGATATTGCCATTTGATTTTATACCAAGCAGTGCCTGTGTAGTTTTTCCAGCGCGTTTCCCAGTCATCTGGCAAGGTGACTGTTTTCCATCCCTGTTGGGGAACCTGTTCAAGATTTGCAAGCGCTTGAGCAACTTGTATGCTTTGGATTTGAAAGTGGCAGGCTGCATCTGTTGTATTGGACTGACCTGTTAAGGCTGCACCAGCAAAAGCAAAATGCTGGGTCAAACTTAGCATAAGACCGAACAACC
This sequence comes from Acinetobacter sp. BIGb0196, assembly GCF_011759595.1. Classification (NCBI taxonomy): domain Bacteria; kingdom Pseudomonadati; phylum Pseudomonadota; class Gammaproteobacteria; order Moraxellales; family Moraxellaceae; genus Acinetobacter; species Acinetobacter sp. BIGb0196. The sequence continues at coordinate 1,662,673 of NZ_JAAOZA010000001.1, forward strand.
CGATTAATTTTAGAATTAGTCGAGTAATCCTAAGTTGCGTGCTGTATCGATGGCTTTGGCTCTGTTGCATACCGCAAGTTTCCGATAAATATGTTTAATATGAGATTCAACGGTATAACGGGATAAATTGAGTTGATCTGCAATTTCCTTATTGCTTAAGCCTTGAGAAACCAGTTCTAAAATTCCCAATTCTCTTTTGGATAATACACTGTCCTGATCAGGGACTTTCTGACAGGGTGCAGTTTTATTTGAATTATTTTTTTCATTAAAGTGTAGTTGTTTTAAAATTTTTTGAGCAATAAATGGATCAATCGGCGCTCCACCACGCAAGACACTTTTGATCGAAAGAGAAACTTCTAAGTCATCTCTTTCTTTGAGCACATAGCCTGTTGCACCTGCACTTAATGCATTGAGGATCGCATCTTCAGTGCTCCATGCAGAGATCACTAAAATCATGATGGTTGGATCATAGTTTTTTAAAATTTCAATAAACTCAATTCCATTTCCATCAGGCAAGCCTAAATCAACCAATGCAAAAGAGGCTGAGTGTATACTGAGTTGTTCTTTGGCTTGAGCTAAACTTTGGGCAAAACGTAAATCTGCAATTGAGTATCCTAGATTAATTAATATGTCAGTCAGTCTTTTTTGTATAAGCGGCTCATCTTCTACGATGATGACTGGAACAGGTAAACTTAACTCATTGTTCATGATGTAAAAAACTCGCCCATGTCTATTGGACTTAGTTTTTCAGATATTGATGGCTTAATCTATACCTGATAATAGGTATTTTTAGTATTTAATTCAGTGATTAGGAATGAATATTCAGTTTATTACAATCGAGTTTTAACGCACTTACTGAGTATCAAATAATGCCTAAAGTCAATTTATTGAGACCAAGTTAACTTTTTAAGATAAGGTTATTGAGACAAGTTAAGTAAATATTCAAATTTTAGTAGATAAAAATCACAATTTAACAGCAAAATATCGGTTATATTCGCTGAATAATGGATTATTTTTATAATGGATGCAGCTTACGATGATTAAATTCCTTAGAAATTTGGCAGTGATACAATGTATTGCGATTACCATTTTGGCTATTGCTCTTTACCTGTATTAAACGCTGATCATCACTGCCTTAAGAAAAATAATGCTGTTTATTTTACTGCACTATATTGATCAACTAAGCTACGACTTGCTTCATTCATCCCTATAATTTCAACCTGAATGTTATTTTGCAGAAACTTGTTTTGTACCTGATTGAGCATACTGACAGAGGTAATATCCCAAATATGGGCATGGGTTAAATCGATAATGACATGATCAACAGATTCATTAAAATCAAAAAACTGAAAGAATTTTTCTGAACTGCTAAAGAAAATTTGCCCATAAATTTCATATTTTCGGGTCGTGCTGTTCAAAAGATGAGATTGGACACGTACTGCATTTTCTAATTTATTGACCAAGAAAAGTGCAGATAAAAGTACACCAATCAATACGCCTAAAGCTAAGTTATGCGTCATCAGTACAATGACCACCACCGCAAGCATCACGCTATTGCTTTGTTTGGGATGTTTTGAAAAGTTTTTGACTGAGTCCCAGTTGAATGTAGTAAAAGCCACCATAATCATAATTGCCACAAGTGCAGCCATTGGAATATAAGACAGCCATTCTTTTAAAAAGACCACTAAACACAGTAAAAAAACACCAGCAACCAAGGTCGATAAGCGAGTTCGTGCACCAGAAGACACATTGATAATCGATTGCCCAATCATGGCACAACCTGCCATACCCCCCATAAACCCACTGACCATATTGGCGATGCCTTGACCACGACATTCTTTATGACGATTGCCTTCTGTTTGCGTCACTTCATTAACAATCGTGGTGGTCATCATGGTTTCGAGTAAACCTACGGTTGCCAAAGTGATGGCATAAGGAAAAATAATTTTTAAGGTATCCAAGTTAAGTGGAATGTCTGGAATTAAAAACAGCGGTAAAGTGTCTGGAAATTTTCCTAAATCACTGACTGTACGCATATCCGCACCCCAAAATAAGGCAGCTAAACTCAATACAATAATGCACACCAAAGGTGAGGGAATGAGTTGACCGATTTTGGGAATATAGGGGAAAAGATAAACTACCCCTAAGCCAAAGGCGACAAATAGATAAGCCGTCAAATCCATACGTTGTAATTCAGGAATCTGTGCCACAAAGATGAGAATAGCCAACGCATTAACAAAACCATAGACGACAGACTGTGAAACAAAGCGCATCAGTTTTGCAACTTTAAAATAGCCAGCAAGAATCTGAAGAATTCCTGTCAAAATTGTGGTGGCAAATAAATACTGTAAACCATGATCTTTGACGAGAGTAACCATCAGCAACGCCATTGCGCCTGTGGCTGCGGAAATCATCGCGGTACGTCCACCGAAGAAAGCAATGCTCACTGCAATACAAAATGATGCATACAGGCCGACTTGTGGATCTACGCCTGCAATTGCAGAAAAAGCGATTGATTCAGGAATAAGTGCTAAGCCAACGACCATTCCAGCAAGTACATCTGTACGAATATTGGAAAACCATTCTGCTTTTTTTAGACTAATCACTATAAACCTTTCATCATTCTTTAAAGATGCGTATGTTAAAACATCTCTTAGTGAAAAAGCAGTAAACTTTGACTTGAAAAAGTCTTCATTTTGTTGAATATTCAAGTTATAGCTGATTTTATAAATTTATGCTTTTTGCAATTTTATGTTTTACGACTTGAAATTGTGATCTGAGCCATTTACAACTTAAACAGTCATATAACAAGGATTAGATATGAAATTATATTATTCACCAGGTGCATGTTCTTTAGCTGCCCATATTTTACTCAACGAAATTAATGTTGATTTTGATCTAGAACGTGTTGATTTAAAAACGCATAAAACAGAAAAGGGCGCAGATTATTACGAAATCAATCCAAAAGGCTATGTACCCGCATTAGAAATCAATCCGGGTTTACTTTTAACTGAAAATGTTGCAGTACTGCCTTTTATTGCACAACACGATCCTAAACAGGATTTGATCCCACCATCAGGTTTGGGACGTGCTAAAGTTTTAGAATGGTTGGGTTATTTAAACTCAGAGTTGCATGATGAATACGCCGTCTTCTTTGACCCAGCGATCACTGAAGATGAAAAAGTACGTGGCTATGCAACCATAGATAAAATGTTGAAATATATAGATGACTATCTTGCAGAGTCTGAATACGATTATTTGGTCAATGACCGCTTTGGTCCTGCTGATGCCTACTTGTTTGTACTGACAAATTGGTCGAATTCAATTCATCATGATCTAACCCCATTTACCAATATTGTGGCATTACGCAATAAAGTCGCTGAACGTCAATCTGTACAGATTGCAATGCGTGATGAAGGTTTAATTCCTTAAGTATGCTTGAATCGATATAAAAAAGCACCTACGGGTGCTTTTTTATTGAATTGATTAATGTGAAATGGGCAGAAAGAGGCAAAGATATTTATTGTTGATTTTTAGTCAATAATGTTTTGCTTATTTTTGCATTTTTTGCGATAAAAATAAGCTCTATAGTTGCGCCATAAATCAAGCGTATTGGTAAAACATAGGTAAACAATGAGTAATATCTTAATCGTAAATGGTGCGAAACAGTTTGCACATTCAAATGGTGAATTAAACGATACCCTAACTGCTTTGGGTGAAGACGTGCTTAGCGATTTGGGACACAGTGTAAAAGTGACACGTACCGATGCAGATTACGATGCTCAAGAAGAAGTAGAGAAATATCTCTGGGCGGATGTTGTGATCTATCAAATGCCAGGTTGGTGGATGGGTGCACCGTGGACCATGAAAAAATATATTGATGATGTTTTTACCACTGGTCATGGCAGTTTATATGCCAACGATGGTCGTAGTCGTTCTGATGCTGCCAAGAAATATGGCTCAGGTGGTTTGATTCAGGGGAAAAAGTATATGTTGTCGTTAACTTGGAATGCACCCTTGCAAGCTTTTGATGATCCTGAGCAATTTTTCCATGGTGTTGGTGTAGATGGTGTGTATTTACCTTTTCATAAAGCCAATCAATTCTTAGGAATGCAAAGTTTAGAAACGTTTATTGTCAATGATGTGATTAAAGCACCACAAATTGCGCAATATGAACAGGCATATCGCCAGCATTTACAGCAGCTTTTTGCTTAAGCAAATTGGAATTTTGAATATCTCGTTTAAAAAATTTAAGGAGTCTAATATGTTGACTATTGTGGCTGAAATCCGTGCATATCCAAATGGATTACACAAAGATAAAATTATCCAAGCATTTAAGAAAATTACCCCGACAGTATTACAAGAGCAAGGCTGTCATGGTTATCAGCTATTGGTCGACGCTGGTGTTGATGTAAGTTATCAAAGCAAGGATTCTGATTTGATCGTGATGCTTGAAAAATGGGAAAGTATTGAGCATCTCAATGCACACTTGCAAACTGTGCATATGCAAGCGTATCAACTTGAAGTAAAAGAGCATGTTGCTGATGTTAAAATCCGTATTTTAGAACAAGGATTTTAAAGTTAATTCACCATTTATCACTATAGTTAATCTGTCAAAATGCTCAGACACAAGAATATAATTTCTTTTAATCAATATTTTTAATTAAATCAATTGTGTGTGAAAATAAATTGTTTGATGCTGAAAAGCTTGCAATCCTCCACCTTACATTCAAAGTTTAAATACCTTTGCGTAGGTGATGCCTCACTTTTCGTAGGGGATGCCAAACCTTGTGCTGCAAACAAAAGCTGTGCTTTGTTTTTTCTCATGTGGGCGAGGGGTATGTCCTGTAGCCCCGCTCAACAGCGATATCCATGTCGCCCCACGATAGAATAACCGTCTAGGTTTCAAAAATACAAAAAATGAATTGATAACTAACTTTTATAAAAGTTTATACAAAAAAATAAGCTTCATTTATGATCAATGACTTGATGCAAATCATTTGTATGAATAATTAGGTGGTTTGCTTATAGTGTGATCTCTTTGCTGTACTCGATTCTTTATGATAAGTACAGAGTAGCCTCTTTGAAGCATTATTCTTTAGCAGATGAATTATAGTTAAATCCGAAAAGTGTCCTATTCAAACTCGCCATAGTCTTTAAAATTGATCTGCTCAAGTTTAAGGGAATAACTGTTCTTTAATCTTGACCAAGAAACTTGCTTAGCTTGATCCTGATTTTCAAACGCACTACCACCTGTAGTGTTTTTAATTTTACCTGTTAGAAAATTGATACTTTTCGCACTGGTTTCACCAGATGCACGATGGAAGTAATCTGTATCGTAACCAATCAGCTTAAAAGACTGGTTTTGATAACGAAAAGTAAAAGCGTTGTTATAGACAGACCATGAACCGCAACTGAGCCAATAATGTAAATTAATTTTAACTAATCCATTTTTGATAGTGAGTGGTTCTCCTCCGCCTAGAGGATCGGTAAGGCAAGGGGATTCTTGATCACCTTCAGTGGGAAGCTTGGAATTACTTGCAACAAGACGATAGCCTTGAGGGGTTTTAAATAAAATTAATAACTTTCGATTGTTTAAATTCAGCTGAGGATTACCTAAGCTTTCATTTGTCACAATATTTTTTGGATCCGTATTTTCAATAATCAAAGCAAGATCTGTTTGCTTATCACCATTTAAATCACCTTGTACTTTACTCAGCACTTTCCAGTTTTTAGGGATAAATGATTGATAGTCAGCTTTGGTGTTGGTGTCTGCCCAAACCAAAGCTGAGCATGTTGTTAATGCACAAAATAAAAGTAATTCAGTTTTGTTTTTCATTATTTTTCTCCAATAAATTTAACGCTAAAGTTATGAATAAATTGTTCGTTATCCCAAGGAATATTCTCCAAGGTATAGCTTGTCGAGGTTCTCAGTGTTTTCCAAACAATTTTGGCTGGCGTTTCAACTTCTGCAAAGATATTTGGAGTAGTGGTCACTTTGGCTTTGTTGCTTAGAAAGTTAAGGCTGGTTTCTTTTTGTTTGCCACTAATTTTATCTAAATCATAAGCATCAAATCCAATCAGGTGGAATTGATTGTTTTTTAGTTTAAACCCATAGGTATACATCAATCCATACGTATTGCTACAGGATGACATGGTATTGAATAACACATCTAAGCGTTGATTTTCGATCGTCAATGTGGAGTCATCTAGAGCATCTTCGATACAGAGTTCTTCTGAACGATAGGTCCAGTTAGGAATTTGTCGAATTAGCTCGAGTTGTAATTGCTGACCTTTATGAAAAAGTACTAAAAGCTTTCGATTGTGTTGGTTTTTATTTTTAGGTTGGATGATGAGGGCAATATCTTTTTTACCATCTTGATTCAAATCACCTTCAGCTTGAGCAAGAATTTCCCAATTGTTTGGGACAAATTTTTGTAATGAGGTAGTGGCTGGTTGTGCTAAACACATGGATGAACATGTTGCCAATAAAAGGGTGGAAAATATTGTTTTAATCATCATATATCCTGATCAAGTTTTTATCACTTTAACCTATAACGAGATTTTGAAGAATCTTTTAAGCAAGTTAAAACTTTTAAAATGAATCATTTAATAATTGGTGACAACAATTAAATCTTATTGTAAATTGTGAATTAATTATTCTTAATCTATTATATTGATAATTAAATCACATATAAGAATACTTGGTTCATGAAAACCGAACTGATATGAATTAAAGCAAAGTTATGGACTAAATGCTCAAAATAGAGTGTCACGATAAAAAAGGAGAACAGATGAACATAAAGATTTATTTGATCATAGGTGTGGTTGCTGGTGTATTTATCATTTATATGCTTTTCTTGCACACCATGATGAAAAAAAGAAAACAGAAACAATTGGATGGCTTTAATCATCATAATTCAGGGACGCCTTTGACTAGGCAACAAGAGAGATTACTAACCTTTGGTGCAATTCTTTTTTATCACAGAGGTGAAAAAATTTTAGGTATTTATCCGGAAGATGATTTAAATCAATACATTTATGGATTGAAACAGCAATGGGAGATATCCAATGCTAAGGAAGCAAAAGAAGTATTGGGTGATTTACTCGAATTACAGCGGAGTAGTGAATTTGAACCCTTTGTGCAGCTTCCTTCTTCAGACTTAGCGAAAATTCAAAAAAGTATAGCAAAAGGCCTAGGGATTGATATTTCTCTTGTGGAGCAAACCAAATCAGCTTATGCCTGGGATGTCGGACGCACAGTTTCTTTAGCTAAATGGTGTTATTGGTGTGGTTATTTATCTGAAAGTGAGACTTGGAGTATTATGGAACAAGCCGCAAAACAAGCCACGCAACATGGAAAAAGCTGGACAGACTATACTGTATCTTTTTTACTTGGAAGAGCAATTAATGGATTTGATTTAGATGATATTATCATTGAAGCTAAACAAATATTGCACAGTCAGAATCCTGCACTACGTAAAATACAAGATGTGGATGTTTATCAGCGTTATCAATTTCAGTAAATTTGTATAGTTGTTCAGGAATAATCGACATCATTTTGAGTTAAAAACAGGTTGTTTAAAACAGCCTGTTATTGCCATTGTAATTCTTCTAATTGCAGTTACTAAGTATCGTGATGGTGTTGTTAGCATTGAATAGCTCGGTAAGTAAAAATGAATAAAAAATAGAATTTTATCTATTATTACCTGTTGCAATAGATGTAATCGTTCCTTGTTTGGAAAATAGCAGGGTTATTTTGTGCTCATTAAGAAACAAACCATTCAGATCAACTTGTTCAAATACACAGTTTTTGAATCTCACATCAGATAGATCAGATGTGTCAAATTTTACGTTTAAGAAAGAGCAAGAATCAAATAATGATTCATTAAAACCTCCTTTTATAAAATGTAAATTCAAAAAGGTACAGTCCCTAAAAGTACGCTTTAGAAACTCTACTTTCTTCATTAAAGTCGAATCAAAAATGCAATTGCTTATTGTGTTTTCGATCCAAAGGCATTTATATAGATTTTGATTAGAATAAATTGATAAATCAAGAAATTTTGAAAAGGCGATAACTTTTCCAGTAAGATCAATATATTTAAATAACATTGTTATTAAATTAATAGATTAAATTTAAAAATTAAACCCTTAGCTTATAAATATGCTAAGGGTTTTTTTATTGTATAAACAATTACATTTTCACGAGGCAAATTTTATCGTCTTCATTTATCGCATTGAAAACTTAGCTTAAAGTAGGTGCATTTGAAATGGCTTATTTAAAGAAATAACCTGTTTCTGGTGAACTCGCATTTGCCATTCGTTTACGTGGCATACGGCCCGCCAAATACGCTTCACGTCCAGCTTCAACCGCTTTTTTCATTGCTGATGCCATTAAAATTGGATGATGTGCAGCGGCAATCGCAGTATTCATCAATACGCCATCGCAACCTAATTCCATTGCAATTGCGGCATCGCTTGCAGTACCTACACCAGCATCAACCAAAACTGGCACTTTGGCATTTTCTTTAATAATTGAAATAGTATGCGGATTTAAAATGCCTAGGCCAGAACCAATTAAGCTACCTAAAGGCATGATCGCAACACAACCCATGCTTTCAAGTTCTTGAGCCACAATAGGGTCATCTGATGTATACACCATCACTTCAAAACCATCTTCAATCAATGTGCGAGCTGCATCAAGTGTTGCCGTTACATTTGGATATAGGGTTTTCTCATCACCTAATACTTCCAATTTGACCAGGTTATGCCCATCTAAAAGTTCACGTGCAAGCATACAGGTACGTACTGCACTATTGGCGTCAAAACAACCCGCTGTGTTCGGTAAGATTGTGTATTTTTCAGGTGGAAGGATTGACAGTAAGTTGGGTTGATCTGGATTTTGCCCAATATTTACTCGGCGAATCGCCACTGTTACAATTTCAGCACCACTGGCTTGAATTGCTAAATCAGTTTCTTGCATGTCTTTGTATTTACCCGTACCCACGAGAAGACGAGATTGAAAAGTACGAGAACCGATAATAAGAGGGGAGTTTTCAGTAGGAAAATCTAGCATGGGAGAGCTCCAAATTAGCCGCCACCGACAGCGTGAATGATTTCAATACGGTCTTTTTCAGCAATAGGGGTAAGTTCAAGTTTACTTTTAGAAATGATCATTTCATTCATTTCTACGGCAAAGCGTTTACCTTCGAGTGAAAGTTCCTGAACCAGTTGTAAAAGATTTTGGCAAGCGGTCTCTTGAGGCTCACCATTTAAGAAAATTTGCATATACATTCCATTCGATTGCGCAAATTGTGATATCTAAATTCAAAATAATTTTATTTAGCGTATTTTAATGCATTCCATGCGAGGACTAACCAACCTGCAATCATCAGTGCTCCACCAATGGGTGTAATTGCACCTAAACCTCGTGGTAAACCCAGCGCCATGACATAAAGCGAACCACAGAAAAATAAAATACCAATTTGGATGAGTAAGAAGCTGGCTTTGATTGGAAGTTGTGGGATGACTTTACTGAGAATTGACAGCGCCAACAGGCCCAGTGCGTGGTAGAAAAAATAATCGGTTGCTGTTTGCCACCATGCCAACTGTGCTTCAGTTGCATGAGCTTTTAAACCATGTGCGCCAAATGCACCTAAGATTACTGCAAGCGCTAAATTCAGTGCTGAAATTGCAATCCACATAAGCCAGTCATCTGCATAAATTTGCGCATAACATTAACACAATTTCGAAACGGGATTAAAGGCAAAATCTATTAAGAATAAAGATTTGACAAAAATATCAGGCAAAATAAAAGGGCATGTCGCCCTTTTATTGAAAATATAAATATTGGTCTGGTATGCAGACAGTTTTGAAGATTTAGTTGGATGACATGGCAACTTTGATTTTGTCCATGGCATTTTTTTCTAACTGACGAATACGCTCAGCAGAGACATTGTACTCTGCAGCCAGTTCATGCAAGGTCGATTTATCATCATCTAACCAACGGCGCTGTAAGATGTTGCGTGAGCGATCATCTAACTGTTCCATAGCATTATGCAAAGCTGAAGTACTTTGTTCTTCGTAATCTTCTTCTTCGACTAAACGAGCAGGATCATAGCGGTTATCTTCGAGATAAAGCGCTGGAGCAACATGAGTTGAACCTTCGTCATCGTCATCACCTTGAGCTTCAAAAGCAGCATCATAAGCGGTTAAACGACCTTCCATTTCCAAGACTTGTTCTGCTGTTACATTTAAGTCATTAGCAATTGATTGTGCTTCTTCAAGTGTAAGTTTTTTACTTGATTTTTTTAGGCTACGTAAATTAAAAAACAATTTACGTTGCGCTTTAGTGGTCGCAATTTTGACAATACGCCAATTGCGAATCACATATTCATGAATCTCAGCCTTAATCCAGTGCACAGCAAAAGACACCAAACGCACGCCCATATTTGGGTCAAAGCGTTTAACTGCTTTCATTAAACCGAGATTACCTTCTTGAATTAAATCACCTTGTGGCAAACCATAGCCCGCATAACTGCGCGCAATATGCACCACAAAACGTAAGTGAGACATCACTAACATTTTCGCAGCATCTAAATCTTGATCGTAAAAATAGCGATCAGCTAACTCTTTTTCTTGTTCAGCTGTCAAGATTGGAATCTGATTTACGGTGCTGATATAAGCACCTAAGTTAACACCTGGTGCAGATAAGGACAGGGGCATCAACTGATTGCTGCTGTCACTCATGGGTTCTCCTTATAGGAATTTCGTTGTATAGCTAATGCATTCATCTTAATTCGAATATTGTACATAAGTAAGGAAATTTGGGTATCGAAATGTAAAAATATATGCAAATTTGCAAAAAATAATTTGAATTGAAAATAATTAAGATTCAATTAAGTAATGAAATTCATGCTCTGATCGTTTAGTCAATTGGCAAGAAATCTTGTTGATCTCGCAATAACGCGTAATATCAATTTCACTGTGCGGATCAGAGGACATTAAAAGAAATATTTGATGAGGCAATGCTCTTTTTAATTCACGCTTTAACATTAATAGAGGCATTGGACAGGGTTTACCCATACAATTTATTTCAATCGCTGTCTGACCTAAAGGTTCATTCATTTTTTGGCAAGGTAACAACAGGGTTATGGAACGCATATTTTACCAAGTTTATTGAAACACCCCAACAAAAATTGGAAGATTCTTCAACAAATAAAAAATAATCGTGAAGCTGTTTAAAAAACACGCTTGATATCGAAAATAATTATCAAAAAAAATTCTATTAATTGTCATAAACCCATGTTAAGCTCGTTGCGTATTTAGGATTTATCAGAAACAATTCTTGTTTTGAAACCCTATTACAAGATGGATGTAACCGGGATTTTGTTAATAGTTTTACAGAATGATTACAAGCTTTGAAATTAGAAAATATTTTAAAACTTTGTTTGCTCTGCTGTTTGCAACACCGGGTGGTCCCTTTTTCTTAATAACTGAGGATTAACTTATGACAGCTCGTGAACAAGGCGTAGTTAAATGGTTCAACGACACTAAAGGCTTCGGCTTTATCCAACGCGCAGGCGGTGATGACGTATTCGTTCATTTCCGTGCTATTCAAGGTGACGGTCATCGTTCACTTCGTGACGGTCAACGCGTTGAATTCAGTGTTGTGCAAGGTCAAAAAGGTTTTCAAGCTGAAGAAGTTCAGCCTTTAGACTAATCTTAAATTTTTAAAATTTAAGTGGCGCTCCAATTTCTTATAAATTGGGGCGTTTTTTGTTTATAATGGGCGCAATTAAAAGTGTCTACAGTTAGAGCTCGTATTTATGTCATCAGGTTTCGAAACCCTTAATTTACATCCGCAACTTAAACAAGCGATTGATGCTTTAGGGTTTAAAGAAATGACCCCAATTCAGCAAAAAGTATTGAAATATACTTTAGCAGGTCATGATGCAATTGGTCGTGCTCAAACCGGCACAGGTAAAACAGCGGCATTTTTAGTCAGTATTATTAATGATTTGCTCACAAACCCAATTAAAGAACAACGTTTCCGTGGTGAACCACGTGCATTGATTCTTGCGCCAACACGTGAACTTGCAATTCAAATTGAAAATGATGCAAAAGACTTGGTCAAATATACCAATTTAAATGTCGTGACTTTGGTTGGCGGCGTTGATTTTGATAAGCAAAGAAAACAACTGGATCAAGGTTTTGTTGATATTTTAGTGGCAACCCCTGGTCGTTTAATTGATTTCACAGAACAAAAAGAAGTTTGGTTAGATCAAATTGAATTTTTAGTGATTGATGAAGCTGACCGTTTATTGGATATGGGCTTTATCCCATCAGTTAAACGGATTGTGCGTTTTTCGCCACGTAAAGAGCAGCGTCAAACCTTAATGTTCTCGGCAACATTTAGCTATGATGTTCTCAATCTTGCCCAACAATGGTTATGTGAGCCAGTTACAGTCGAAATCGAACCTGAAAAGAAAACCAATGCTGATGTTGAACAGCGTGTATATGTGGTCGAAAAGAAAGATAAATATCGCTTATTGCGCGAAATTTTGGCAGATGAACCCATTGAAAAAGTAATGATCTTTGCCAATCGCCGTGATCAAGTACGCAAACTTTATGATCATTTAAAAGCAGATGGTTATAAGGTGGTGATGCTATCAGGTGAAATAGCGCAAGATAAACGTTTGAAAATGTTAGATCAATTTAAAAATGGTCAACATAATATTATGATTGCAACTGATGTTGCGGGTCGTGGTATTCATGTTGATGGCGTATCTCATGTGGTGAATTTCACTTTACCTGAACAGTCAGATGATTATGTACATCGTATTGGTCGTACAGGTCGTGCAGGTACACAGGGTGTAAGTATTAGTTTCTTGTCTGAAGATGATGCATTTAATTTACCGACTATTGAGAAAGCGATTGGGCAAAAATTGCCTTTAACGCGATTAGATGGTTATTGCTAAGTTTTTTGTTTCTTTATCAAATTGTGTTTAAAAAACCCACTTATTTAAAGTGGGTTTTTTAATGACTATTTTTAGTTTAGAAGGCTAAACGGATTAACTTGCTTTACAGCTAAAGGTCAGTGTTGTTTGATAGTCCGTATCTTTTTCAATACCGTAGTTTTTGCCCATTACTGAACCTAATACACCGGCTGCTGCAGTGATCATTTTTCCAGTCTGTTCATCGACCACACCTTTTAAACTGCCATGATATTCAGTTTTTTCATCCACTAAGACTGGTGCACCTTTTTTTCCGCAAGCCTTGTTTGCTGCAGTAATGGCATTATTTTTTGCGGTAATTTGGTCTTTACCTAAGCCAGTGACTTCATACTGGTTATCTGCTTTTTGAATCGCTAAAGTTTGTGTTGGATTTGATGCACATGCTGTGAAGAGTAACGCTGAACTAGCAAGTAAAGTGATCGTTGTTAATTTATTCATATTGATTCTCAAATTCCTGTACTAAAAATTAAAAAGATACTGCTTTTAAATTAGTTATAATTTGAGCATAGAATGTGGGCTAAATATTGAGAAACATGTATAAATTTTGCAGTTTTTTTTAAGTTTATTGATGATTTTGCTTTATTTTCGAAGCCAAAAGGTATTCAAGGCATTTTTTGTGAGCAATCATGCTCATTGATAACCTAACAATAAGTTGTATGCAATATTGACAGATGCCAAGTAAATTTTGTCGGAGATAGCTTAATGATTTTAGATTATGCTAATCTTGAAACAAGTGAAATTAACCAGATAATAGATAGGTCAATGTCAGATTTAAACTTCAAAGCAGTACATGACAATATTCATCAACGTCAATCGATTGGTCATTTGGTTGAACCTGCACCTTCACACCAACAACTGAATATTGCATTTAAAGCCGCTTTAACAGCACCCGATCATCATCGTTTAAAACCCACACAATTTATTGTCGTGGATGTTGAGCAACGTGAAGCATTTGGTGCATTACTGGCACAATCTATTGCTGACTTGGGTGAATTAGATCCAGCCCAAGTTGAACGGGTAAAACTTCATCCTTTTAGAGCGCCTATTTTGGTACTTGCCGTGACTAAATTTCAGGATCATCCTAAAGTGCCTTTTTTTGAACAAACGCTGAGTTCAGGGGCTGCAATTGAAAACTTTTTATTGTCGATGCAGGCACAAGGTTTCGCAACCATGTGGCGGAGTGGGGCGGTTGTTGAATCTAAATTATTAAAATCAGCACTGGGTTTAGCTGAACGAGATTTAATTTCAGGCATTATTTATGTTGGCACGGCGGCAAAAGCGATTGCCCCGCGTGCAGAGATTGAAACAACACAATATGTTCATTTTTGGCAAGCTTGAGTCAAAAAGTTATTGATATTTTCAGATTGAAAAATCATTGGGTTATTAGGACAAGCATTTTAGGATAACAATAAATGTCGGATTTACAATTTAAAGATTTAGTTGAACCTATTGTATTGGGTCAGAAAACAGCGTTGCGTGTGACTGTACTGGGTGGTGGTAGTTTCGGTACAGCAATGGCAAATACAGCAGTACGTAATGGTTGTGACACCATGATTTGGATTCGCGATGAAAGTATCGCAGCTGAAATTAATGCGACTCATGTCAATAAACGCTATTTACCTGATTTTCAATTGGAGACGGGTTTACGTGCTGAGTCAAATTTAGAAGATGCAGTGCGTGATCGCGATATTATTCTGGTGGCAATCCCAAGCCATTCTTTTCGTGATGTTTTACGTCAAATTAAACCGTTTATTAGTGCACAAGCTGTTGTTTCATTAACCAAAGGCATCGAAGCAAAAACCTTTAGCTTTATGAGTGACATCATTCGTGAAGAGCTTCCTGAAGTTCCTTATGGTGTTCTTTCAGGACCTAACTTAGCCAAAGAAATTGTTGCAGGACAACCAGCAGGTACAGTGATTGCCAGTGATAGTGAATTAGTACGTTATGCCGTACAACAAGCACTACATAGTGCATTGTTTCGAGTGTTTGGCAGTGACGATGTACATGGTGTTGAGCTGGGTGGAGCACTTAAAAATATTTATGCTGTTGCAATGGGAATGGCTGCTGCTTATAAAGTTGGTGAAAATACCAAGAGTATGATTTTAACCCGTGCCTTGGCTGAAATGAGCCGCTTTGCAGTTAAGTTGGGGGCAAATCCTTTAACATTCTTAGGTTTGTCTGGTGTGGGTGATCTTTTCGCAACCTGTAACAGCCCGTTGAGCCGAAATTATCAAGTTGGTTTTGCCTTAGGTTCTGGAAAGACACTGGAACAAGCAACCTCTGAATTGGGGCAAACTGCTGAAGGGATCAACACTATTGTACAAGTCAATGCACGGGCAAAGGAGTTGGATGTCTATATGCCAATTACCACTGCATTGTATGAAGTTATTTTTGAAGGTGCGCCGCCACTGAATATTGCCGTTTCTTTGATGAAGAATGGGCATCGTAGTGATGTAGAGTTTGTGCTTCCGCATAACGAAGTTTAATCGTGAGTTGTTGGCACAATATTCAAAACTTTAGAGATGGATTTGTAACAAAGCCTCGTTATAATCAGTGCAGTATTAAAAAGGAAATCTTATGCAACTGACTTTGGTGCGTCATGGTGAAGCAGCTCCACCCGTCAATGGGGTGGACAGTAAACGGCCTTTAACACAACGTGGGCATTTACAAGCACAACAAACGGCTAATTTTTTAAAAGAAATCGTACAGCCGGATGTATTTGTTGTCAGCACTTTATTGAGAGCACAAGAAACATTGGCGCACATACAGACTCACTTCCCGAATGTATCTGTATTGGTCTGTGACAAAATAAAGCCAGATGATGATGCAAAATTAGCAATCGAATGGTTGTCACAATTGCCATTTGAACGTATTGTGGTGGTATGTCATATGAATGTTGTGGCGCATATTGCAGAACAACTGACACATGAGCATTTTAATCCTTTTGCCTTGGCAGAGGCTCGTATTTATGAGCAAACTGTGATTGCAAATGGTCTATCTACACAAGATAAAGCCTTTATTCCAACTGTATAAAAGCATTGTTAAAAGAACTTAACGGCAGAAAACGATAAATGTTGTACTTATGGATGCCTGAAGCCAATGGGGTTTGGCAGTGGTCTCGAGGAAGTGATTGGACTAAATCTTCGAGCCTAGAACAATTAATACAAGATATTAAACTTTACCAAGGTGAAGAAGCTGTGGTCTTCTTCCCAAGTCGTGAAGTGCAAATTCTTCAACAGAAATTCAGTAAAACTCAATATAAACAATTGGGTGTAGATGGTGTCAAATATTTATTAGAAGAATATGTGATTTTGCCGATTGATCAGATGAAAGTGTTTTCACACTTTCAACAACCCGATCAGGTTTCAATATTGGGGATTCATCAATATGCTGCCACCACAATGCAGCATTCCTTGTCATTGATTCCGTTAAAAATCGTCTCTTTATTACCTGACTTTTTGATGCTGCCTGTACCAGAAGTCGGACAGACGATTTTGGCCAATGTCAACGGACAGTTATTGGTTCGAGAAGGCGAGTTCCTTGGTAATTCGATTGATGATCTGAATGTATATTTGGATTTCGCTGATCGAGAGAAAAGCTATTTATATAGCGGATTGACAGATGAGCAAGCGGTCAGCTTATTTGCGATTGCTACAGCGGATCAGCGTGAGCCTTTTGATTATCAATTTAGTGAAATCAAAAAACCGAAACTACATCCTTATAATGTATTGCCAAAAGCCAAGCAAGCCAATCAAGGTGTTTCCCGTTATTGGCAAGCCTGTGCAGTTTTGGTGGTTGTTTTGATCATTGCGCAATTGAGTTACGATGCTTTGCGTTGGATTAAGCTGAAGAAAGTTGCGGATCAAACTGCTTTGATTGCAGTGGATCAGTACAAAAAATGGTTTCCAAATGAGCAACGGATTACAGAAGAGTCTGTAGAACGTCAGTTTAAAAATAAATTGGCTTTAAGTCAGAGTGCAAATACCCAAGCTTTACAACTACTCAGTCGTGTTGGGCCAATTCTGATGCAGCACCAGATCATTGCCAGTCGTGTAAATTATGATACAGCAGTGTTAAATATGGATCTGGTGGCGAAAAATGCTGAAGGCTTACAAACCTTGGTGACGCAACTGAATCAACAAGGCTTTAAAGCAGAATTAGGCAATGTTCAGACGCAAGGTGCATCTGTCGTTGGTTTGGTGAAGATACAATAATGAAAACAATGGAAAATGTGCAAAATCGACTGGATGTATGGTCTGAGAAAATCGCAGAGAATTTAGAAAAAATATCTCCACGTGAACGTGTCATGGTTATTTTCACCACGATTTTTGTCATTGTGGCAATTGTGGGTGCGGCGTTGTGGTACACCCATAAAGCTGCCGAAAAACAGCAAGCACGTTTAAATCAGATGAAAGATCTTGTGGTGTGGATGCAGAGTAATGTAGTGACCATGAAGCCCGCAGATGATTTGGCCTTAACCACTGCAGATAAAATTCAGCGTGTGGCACAACAACAAGGGCTTTCGGTTGCCTCGCAGCAAGTGGGTGAGCAATTTCAGATTATTGCACAACATCAAAACTATGCGGTTTTAGCTAACTTTTTAACCCAAATTGCCCAAATGGGTGTGAGTTTGGAAAAGATGGAGTTAGCCAAAGAAGGTGGGCAGATTAAATTAACAGCGACGGTACAGTAGTAGTGAAAATAAACACAGTTCAAGCATAGCCTTTTCAACATACTGTGCCTATAATATGGCAACTTAAAAAGCAGTAGACTTTTGTAGCTATGATGTATTCACTTGCTCGCCCTTTGTTGTTTTCTTTAGCACCAGAGCGTGCACATGAACTCACATTATCCATGCTTAAATCTGCCCATAAAATGGGGGCGATTCGTCAAACTGTAGCTGCCAAACCAGTCACTTGCATGGGAATTGAGTTTCCAAATCCAGTTGGTTTAGCAGCGGGACTGGATAAAAATGGCGCTTATATCGATGCCTTAGCGGGTTTAGGATTTGGTTTTATTGAAATTGGAACCATTACGCCTAAGCCACAAGAGGGCAATCCCAAGCCACGCCTTTTCCGTATTCCTCAAGCCAAAGCAATTATTAACCGTATGGGGTTTAATAATGATGGTGTGGATCAATTGGTTGAGAATGTTAAAGCCGCAAAATTTAAAGGCATTCTTGGTATCAATATTGGTAAAAATGCCACCACACCAGTTGAAGATGCAGTTTCTGATTATTTAGTTTGTCTTGAAAAAGTTTATAACTACGCATCTTATATTACTGTTAATATCTCATCTCCAAACACCAAGAATTTACGTTCTTTACAAAGTGGCCATGCGCTCACTGAACTTTTGGAAACACTCAAAAAACGTCAGTTAGAGTTGGCAGAAGAATTGCAGCACTATGTTCCTTTAGTGTTGAAAGTTGCACCAGATCTAGAAGCTTCAGATATCGAATTTATTGCATCACAATTGTTGCAGTTTAAAATTGATGGATTGATTGTGACCAATACAACATTATCCCGTGAGGGTGTTGAAGGTTTGCCATTTGGTGATGAAGCGGGTGGTTTGTCAGGTGCGCCCGTATTTGAAAAGAGCACGGCATGTTTGGCGGCTTTTTCAAAAATTTTACAAGGTAAAATTCCTTTAATAGGTGTTGGTGGCATTTTATCTGGTGAACAAGCTGTTGCAAAACAACAAGCCGGTGCAAGCTTAGTCCAAATTTATAGTGGTATGATCTATACAGGTCCTACACTCATTAAAGACTGTGTTGACGCTATGATTTAAAATATGAATACCTTAGACATTATTATTCTGATTCTATTGCTCATTGGAGGGCTAAACGGTTTGCGACAAGGATTCGTGAAAGCCTTTGCGAACTTGATAGGATGGATTTTTGCACTGATTGTCGGTGCTAAATATGCCAATATCATCGCACCTTCAATGTCTGCACTCAGTCAGGATCCTGTAGTGCAGAAAATTGCTGCATTTGCTTTTATTGTCTTGGTCATTATTGTCTTAACATGGATTGTCACCGCCTTACTCAATCAGATTTTAAAAACTTTAAAACTCGGGCCGTTAAATCGTTTAGCTGGAAGTGCTTTAGGGACCTTGAAAGGTTTGTTCATCGTCCTCATTACTATGCAAGGTTTGGGACCGTGGGTTGAAAGTTCTCCAACGTGGAAACAATCCAAATTCATTCAGACGCTGTTACCATTTGCACCTTTGGCATCTGAAATCTCTAAAGATGCTGCAAATGAAGCATTACATCATATACATTCAGAAGATCGTTCCGATGATACTTCTGTAACTAAGGCTGATCGATCATCGGATACTCAAAGCGATGAAAAATCAGCACATTCGACAAAGAATCCGTTTTATTAGTCCTAGCTGGTCTGCGAGGTAGTTATGTGTGGAGTCGTTGGTATAGCAGGTAAAGCACCTGTAAACCAAATGTTATTTGATGCGTTGACGATGTTACAACATCGTGGGCAAGATGCGGCTGGGATTGTGACTTGTCATAATGGACGTCTTTTTCTAAGAAAAGATAATGGTATGGTACGTGATGTATTTCATACTCGCCACATGCGCGCATTACTCGGTAACTATGGTATTGGTCACGTGCGTTATCCAACTGCTGGTTCTTCAAGTAGTGCAGAAGCGCAGCCTTTCTATGTAAACTCACCTTATGGGATTACATTGGCGCATAATGGTAACTTAACCAATGCGGCTGATATTCACGATGACTTATTCAAAACTGACTTACGTCATATGAATACGGACTCAGACTCAGAAGTATTGCTAAACGTTTTTGCTCATGAATTGCAAAAATGTGCATCATTAACGCCAATGCCTGAAGATATTTTTCATACAGTTAAACGTGTACATGAGCGTTGTAAAGGTGCTTATGGTGTCGTTGCAATGATCACAGGGCATGGTATCGTAGGTTTTCGTGATCCCAATGGTATTCGTCCACTGATCTATGGTTCACGTTTAACTGAAAATGGTGAAACAGAATATATTATCGCTTCTGAATCTGTTGCGATTACCGCGTTAGGTTTTAAAGTAGAACGTGATATTGAGCCTGGTGAAGCGATCTTTATCAATTCAAAAGGTGAGTTCTTTTCACAACAGTGTGCGGCAAATTCGCGTTACCGCCCATGTATTTTTGAATATGTGTATTTTGCGCGTCCTGATGCAACCATCGATGGTATTTCGGTATATAAAGCACGCTTGAAAATGGGTGAAACCCTTGCGAAGAAAATTCTTCGTGAATGGGGTGATATGCATGACATTGATGTGGTAATTCCGATTCCAGATACAAGTCGTACTTCTGCTTTAGAACTGGCGAATATGTTGGGTGTGAAATTCCGTGAAGGTTTCATGAAAAACCGTTATATCGGTCGTACCTTTATTATGCCGGGTCAGCAACAACGTACCAAATCTGTTCGTCAAAAACTCAACCCTGTAGAGCTTGAGTTTAAAGGTAAGAACGTTTTGTTGGTTGATGATTCGATTGTACGTGGTACCACTTGTAATGAAATCATTCAAATGGCACGTGATGCGGGTGCGAAAAAAGTCTATTTTGCTTCTGCTGCACCAATGGTGAAATATCCAAATGTGTACGGTATTGATATGCCAGCAAAAGCAGAGTTGATTGCTTCACATCGTAGTGTTGAGGAAATTCAGGAGATTATTGGTGCTGATCGTTTAATCTTCCAAGACTTGGTTGATTTAAAAGCGGCAGTAAGAACCAGTAAAGTGCCTGTCATTCAAGATTTTGATTGTTCAGTATTCGACGGTGTTTATGTTACAGGCGATATTGATGAGCAATATTTAACTGATCTTGAGCAAAGTCGTAGTGATACTGCGAAAAAAGAAAAAGATGGTTATATTGATGTCAATATAGATGCAGCATCTGTGGATTTAAGCGGTATCAAAGAAGAAATGTAAGCAACTTTGATTTACATTGAGAAAAAGCGGGAAGTTCCCGCTTTTTTCATTTATAGTATTTTGCAATGTAATGAGGAATTTTACATTGAAAGATGTCAGTCATTATTTGATAAAAAACAAGAATATGTTGTGGTCTGCAAGTATTTGCTTACTTGCGGTCATTTTGACTATTTTTATTCTAAATACTGTTTTAGGATTGCTGGTTCACTATGTGGATCCAGATCAAGAGATCTGGTGGAATATCCTCAGTCCTTACTGTGTCGGTTTGATCATTGTCATCATTGGTTGGTCAATCGCATATGAATTTTATGTGTTCCGTACAGGTGGTCACTCACTTGCAAAGCAATTAAAAGCCCGTCGTTTAAGTCAAATTGAAAGCACTCCGGAAGAAAGTGTGGCCTTAAAACTCGCAGATAAATTTGCAGAGACTTTTGAGATTGATGCACCTACATTATATGTATTGCCAGATGAAGTTGGGGTTAATGCTTTAACTGCTGGGTTTCATCCAAGAGATACGGTGATTATCTTGACCTGGGGCGCATTACAGAATCTGGATGAATTAGAACTTTATGGTTTATTAGGGCATGAGTTTAATCAAATTCTATCCGGTGAAGCACGAGAAAATACCCGACTTAAAATTTTATATAGTGGTTTAATTACCTTTAGTCAGTTGGGAAGCAAAATCGCAAAGCAGGGCTTTAATCGTTATAACGCCAAGGGAAATCAGCATAAATTTGAAACCAGTTTTGTCGCAGTGGGTGGGGTGATTTGGCTACTCGGCAGTATGGGGATTTTAATTAATCGTTTGATTAAATATTTCACTTTGGGTGGGCGTACTTTTTATAACGATTATAAAACTAAAAAATTATTGCTCAATAATGCCAATGTACAAACCTTATTGCGTATCTATGTCCATCATGCAGGTTCTCAAATTCATAGTGAGTTTTCTGAAGCCATTGCTCATATGTGTTTTGCCAATTCCTTAAGTCCGCAAAGTTGGTTAAATATCCATCCAAGTATTGAAGACCGTATTTATGAGTTAAATCCGACACTGTTACAGGATCTACAGCTGGAAAATTTAAAAAAATTACGTAGTCAGCCTTTATTTAGTTTGTTACGCCCTTTGGAAGAATCAACAGGGGACGTTTATAACCCGTGGGTATCTCCACAGCCTTTACCTTTATTACGCTTATCCCCAATTAGTTTTGCCTTAAACGATGCAATTAAACCTTTAAATCCAGAAGTACGCCGTCAAATTGAGCGTTCAGACTTGATTCAGCGTGCTATGCAAACGGCAACGGGTTCTCGTGAGGTAATGGTCGCCATCTTAATGATTCGACAGTATCGCGAGTTTATTCCGTCTGATGCGGAGGTAAGTCGTGCCATTATTGACTCACTTTTAAATTTAGATGGTCGGGTACATATTCAAATTTTCCATGATGCCTGTGAAAACCTTGGTAATATGCCTGCGACCAGTGCACGTCAATTTGTCACCAAGCTTGCGAAAATTATTCAAGAAGATGGTGAGATTGGTTTGTTGGATGCATTGCTGATTGAGCGTGTAAAAGCTGAATTGCATTTGTTGCCGATGCATACACCGTCATCCTTGGAAACGGTGAAGCCGCAAATTGTGCGCTTGATTGATGCCTTGCTGCATGTACAGCAAATTAACAGTGCCAATCAGCTTGATGTCCGTTATGAGATTTTAGAACGGGTTTTGTCTAAGGATGAGTTAGAACTGTTTGAAGAAATCTCAGATGAACCTATTGATTTGGGTGAAATCTTAAATGATATTGCAGGGTTATTATTACGTGATCGCCTGAGTATTTTGGGTGTGGCTGAAATTTGTTTGTGGAATGATCGAATTATTACCCAAGATGAATTAGATGTACTGCAATTGCTGTATTGGCGACTTGGCTTTGCCACAGATGATATCGTAGATCAAATGCAGAAAAAGAACAGTGTGATGATTATTTAACAAGGGTAAAGTGAGTCGTAGAAAAAGTAATCATAGCAATGATAATAAAAAGAATTAGCTGGGAAGTGCTAACACCACTTGATCTCAAGTGGTGTTAGAAAAAACGCTAAATTAACTCGCCATCGCATCTACAGAAAGCTCAGCCACGGTTGGCTTGGCTTTTTCTGCTTTTAGACCTAGCTTATTAAACAATTGTTTGTCTTTGCCTTCACCAGCATTTGGTGTGGTTAATAATTTTTCACCACTAAATAGCGAGTTTGCACCGGCCATAAAGGCTAAAGCTTGATCTGAGTCTGTGAGAGATTCACGTCCAGCAGAAAGACGGATATAGCTGTGTGGCATAATAATACGCGCAACCGCAATCGTACGAATCCATTCTGTGACATCAAGTTTTTCAACATCTGCAAGAGGCGTGCCTTCAATTGGAACAAGCATATTGATAGGTACAGATTCAGGATGAACAGGCAAGGTTGCTAATTCATGTAATAAACCAATACGATCATTACGATTTTCACCCAATCCAACAATACCGCCACTACAGACTTTCATCCCCGCATTACGGACATGATCCAAAGTGTCTAAGCGATCATCAAAAGTACGGGTGCTGATGATATGTGAATAGTATTCACGCGATGTATCTAAGTTATGATTGTAATAATCTAGGCCTGCTGCATGTAAACGTTCAGCTTGTGATTGATTGAGCATACCCAGTGTCATACAGGTTTCTAAACCTAATGCTTTAACTTCGCGCACCATTTCGAGGACATACGGCATATCACGCTCATGTGGGTTTCGCCATGCTGCACCCATACAAAAACGTGAAGAACCTGATTCAATGGCTTCTTTTGCTTCGCTGATCACTTTATCGACCGCAATACGTTTTTCAGCTTCTAATTTTGAATCATAGCGTGCAGATTGCGAACAATATTTGCAATCTTCAGGGCACTTACCAGTTTTAATTGAAAGTAAAGTACTGACTTGGATGGTATTGGCATCAAAGTGTTCACGATGAGTTTGCTGTGCTTTGAAAACTAAGTCTAAAAAAGGCTGTTCATATAAAGCTTGAATTTCTTCACGAGCCCAGTCATTACGTACTGTCATTAATTAAATCCATGATAATCATTATCTATCCCTGTATATAATACATAATTCATGCCAATTCCATAGGGCAAAAAAGTCCAAATACGATGGTATCTTACGATTAAAAAGATCAAGAGTATAGAAAACTAAAATTATAAATATAGTTGCAAAGTTAACCACATTCTGTGTGATTTACTCACAATATTTTAACTTTAATTTTTATTAACTTCAGTGTATTGGTGATTAAAATATTCAAAAATTACGAACTTTGCAACGATCTGAAAATTATCACTCGGCACAATTTAAGGGCATCAATGGGCTGAAATTTGGTGTTGTTTAGCGTTTTGCTCGGTAATTGCCCAATCAATATGGACTTGCACAACTTCATCATGTAAGGCTCTATTTTGGGTCAATGCTGCAATAATTTGAGCTGAATACGGTGCATTACCTAAGCCAATTGCAATATTGCGCATAAAGCTTTGAAAGCCTGTACGTCGGATGGGGCTACCTTCAGTACAATTGAGGAAGGTTTGTTCATCCCATTGCCATAAATCCAATAAGTTAATATGGTCTAAGCTATGACGTGGGTTAAAGTCTTCAATCGAAGCTTTTTTGGCAAAACTGTTCCAAGGACAAATCAGTTGACAGTCATCACAGCCAAAAACACGGTTACCAATACCACGTCTTAACTCTTCAGGAATGATTCCTTTATATTCGATGGTTAAATAGGCGATACATCTGCGCGCATCCAGCATATACGGCTCAACAATCGCCTGAGTTGGGCAAATATCGATACAGGCTGAACATGAACCACAATGATGTGTTGCTGGTTCATCAAAGGGCAAATCAAGTGAAGTAAATAATTCACCTAAAACAAAAAAAGAACCCGATTTTTTATGAATCAATAAAGTATGTTTACCGGTCCATCCCATCCCCGCACTTTCTGCCAGTGATTTTTCAAATACCGGCGCTGAGTCCGCAAAGGGACGGGATTCAAACGGACCAACTTTTTCTTTAATGAGGGTTGCCAAGGTTTTTAGCCGACCACGCATGATTTTATGATAGTCACGTCCACGTGCATAACGGGCAATAATTGCTGCATTGGGCTCATCTGGTACATAACGCGGTTTTGGTGTTTCCACCAAATAATTCATTCGTACACAGATGATACTTTTTGTGCCTGGAAACAGTAGTGTAGGATCCGCTCTTTTATCTAAATTTTCTTCTAAAAACTTCATATCGCCATGGTATCCGCGTTTTAAATATTCTTTAAATCGTGGTAATTCAGCTTGAGCATCAGGACGAGCAATGACACAATCAGCAAAGCCCAGTTGCACAGCCTGTTGTTTGATCCAAGATTTTAGTTCTTGAAGATCAAGCTGTTGCAAGGGAATGGATTGCGAAGTTAAAGTTGCCGACATAATGAATCAATGCGCTATAAAATAGTGAGAAGAAAAGGACAGAATGATGCATCAGCAAGTTTATCACAGCCGTGAAATACAAGCATGGGAAGCGCGTTGGTTTGCTCAGCAAAATAGCGTTTTTGGTTTAATGCAACAGGTGGCTTGGTCGATTGCGCAACGCTTAAATATTTTGTTTCAACAAGCTTCTCCCCAAATTACCACTGTTGCGCTGTGGTGCGGTGCAGGAAATAACGCAGGTGATGGATATTGTGTTGCCCATTATTTGCATCAATACGGTTATCAAGTCGAAATATTTGCAACTGAAGCAGGGCATTCTCAGCAGTTAAAGGCGGCAATTGAGTTAGTACAGAAAGATAAAATCAAAATCCACCCACATTTTAATATCGAAAAGCGCTTTGATTGTCATATTGATGCACTGTTTGGTATTGGTTTAAACCGTGATTTGGATGATGCATTGCAAGCAATTATTCAACACTATAATGCTCAATCAGGTTTAAAAGTAGCCATTGATATTCCAAGTGGTTTAAATGCTAATACAGGACAACCATTACCTCTGGCGGTAAAAGCAGATCAGACATTGACTGTTTTAGGTCTTAAAACGGGCTTGTTTACAGGACAAGGTCGAGAATATGCGGGTCAAATAGAGCTCATTTCAATTGTTCCTATAGACCCACAATTAAAAGCGGTCGCACAGTTGTCACCCACCCAGATTCAATTACCACAACGCCAAGCGTTCGGTCATAAAGGCAGTTATGGGCATGTTTTGGTGGTCGGTGGGCATGCAGAGATGGGCGGTGCAGTCATGTTAGCTGCTGAATCTGCATTTAGTGCGGGTGCTGGAAAAGTCACGATTGTATGTCATGCCAAACATCACACTGCAATTCTGGCACGCTCTCCTAACATCATACTGAGAGATATAAACGCTTTAACTGATGTGGATATTCAAAATTTATTAAGTCATGTGGATGCTGTCAGTTTTGGAATGGGTTTAGGGCGTGATGCTTGGGCGAAACAACAATTTTCAAAATGGTTTTCACCCATTCATTTAACCCCACAGCTGCAAGTGGTTTTAGATGCTGATGCTTTGTGGTTTTTAGCTGAACAAGCTGTTCAATTCAATCAACGAACTTACCTGACGCCTCATCCAGGTGAGGCTGCTAAATTATTAAATTGCTCAGTGGCAGAGATTGAAAATGATCGTATTGCTGCGATTCAAAAACTTCAACAAAAATATTCAGGACAATGGGTACTTAAAGGTTCTGGAAGTTTGATTTTAGAAAAGCATCTATGGATCTGTACTGCGGGGAATGCAGGCATGGGCACTGGTGGGATGGGAGATGTTCTTGCAGGAATGATTGCCAGTTTAAAAGCACAATTTGATGAAAATATTCACTTACATGAAATTGTCACCTTACATGCTTTGGCAGGTGATAGGCTCGCAAAAAACGGTATGCGTGGTTTACAGGCCCAGCAAATGCGTGATGCTGTGTATTATGTGGTCAATCATTCATGGTCAGGAGTGAGTATGTGATGAAAGCGGTAAAATTGTTAATTCGTGGTAAAGTTCAAGCTGTAGGCTATCGTCGTTGGTTTGAAAAAGGAGCCTTACAATTGAATTTAAAAGGCTATGTGAAAAATCTAACTACAGGCGAGGTTGAAGCGGTTGTGGTCGGAGATGAACAAGCGATTTTAAGTTTGATTCGTCATTGCTATGTTGGGCCTTTACGTGCTGATGTTACTAGTATTGAACAACAAAACCTGAATCATGATTTAGACTATACTGATTTTAAGATGATCCGTTAAAGAGATCATTTAGAATAGCAACCACATACTGATATAAATCAATATTACCGATGATGATCAACAAAATTTTATTAAGCTGTATTTTGATGTGCGGTATTCATACTGAGCTTGTCGCACAACCAGTAGACGCTGTGACGAATAAGAATAAGATCGCTTTAAAAGGTTTGGACTTTAAAACTGTGATGAAATCTTTTTACCAAAAACAGATCCAATATGTCAAAATCCCTCAATTAGATCAGAGCAATATACAGTATGTCGGGATTAAAAATGCCGAATATACCCATGTCTTTGATCGTGATGATGCTGTGATTGTATTTAGTCCTGCGAGTGCTTATCAAAATGCTCAAAATGAGTTGCGCTATCTTATAAGTACAACAGAAGTTTCGATAAATAAAAATAATGAATTACTAAACTTTTGTGGTGTATGCGCAACATTTACTAAAATCTACCTATTTAAGAAAAATGCTTTAGGTCAATTTGAGTTAGTGAGCCAAAGTCAGGATGAAAATAGTTGGATGAATGCAGATTTTAATTATTTGCCTTATCCGACTGAAAATATAGTTAAAAATATTCGAAAAATTGGTCCGCGAATAAAAGGCTATGTCGAAGAACAAGCGTATAGTCGACAAGGCTATTCAACTAGCACGCTTTATATCGTCCCATTTGATGAAAACCCTGTAATGGTCAAATTGGAAGTTGCAGAAATTGGGAATGACAATGAAGTGACAGGAAGTGATAAAATCTACAATACACAAGCTGATTATCGTTTTTTAAGCACTGAGCATGATGGTTTGTATGATATTGAAATTCACTATTCTGGTACGCAACAAATTTATGTTGGTGATATTGCTAAAATTGTGCCTATAAATGAAACCCATGTTTATCAGTATAATGAAAAACAGCAGAAGTATATTCGAGTGAAATTACATGATTGATAAATATTTAGTTGTTGGAATTGTATTTGCTGCGTGTTTGGTATTGATTATTTATACCCAACTCGATAGTGGGAAAATAGAAGATAAGTCTTTGTCATTCAAAGCAAAGTTACAAAAGGAATTTCCAAACTATACCATTCTTGAACGGAATCAAAATTTCATAATTTGTCGAGAAGGGAGTAATCCACGTATCCCTGAAGAGTTGGTGTTGATTCGTGTTGATTCAGAACAGAAGAAAAATCTAAGAACTTCTGGGAAAATGTTAATTGCAACCTATACAAAGCAGCCCAGTATTCGTGAGATTCGAAAAGATACTTTGCCTTATTTAACTTGAGATGGGCTCTACCATCTCAATAAATAAAAAACCTTTCAGATCACCTTGGTAATTGCGATAGCTTTTTTATGATTGCAATAGCTTGGACTTTGACATGGGTAGAGCGAGGCGTTTTGGTGGTGTATATAAATTAACGTCGACGACTACTATTGCGACTCCGCCCACGAGCCATACCGCCTAAAGCATTCAGTACAGCTAATTTGCTCATACTGCCAGAAGCATGGGCATGGCAAATTGCTGCAGCGAGTGCATCGGCAGCATCTTGTTGGGGTTGGATTGATAAGTTAAGTAACTTCATCACCATCATCTGAACTTGTTCTTTGTCTGCAGCACCATAGCCCACAACAGATTGTTTAATTTGACGAGCCGTATATTCTGCAACTTGTAAGTCTAAATTGACCAACGCTGCAATTGCCGCGCCACGCGCTTGTCCAAGTTTTAAAGCAGAATCAGGGTTTTGTGCCATAAATACTTGCTCTACAGCAGCTTCTGTAGGGCCATGAAACTGAACAATACGTTCAACTCCAGCAAAAATTCGTTTGAGTCGCTCAGGCATTTCTGTTGTTTCAGTGCGAATTGTACCAGCATCAACAAAAGTAAGTTTTTGACCATCTTTTTCAATGATGCCATAACCTGTTAAGCGTGAACCGGGGTCAATTCCAATAATTAAAGGCATAATACTGCTTATCGTAAGTCTTGCTTCAATTATATGATTCTAAAAATGAATTGTAAGTAAAATTTTAACTTAGTTGTATAATCAAAGTACACAACAGTATTATTTCCCTTAAGCACAGCGCTAGGGTGCTCATTATTTATAAAACCTCAGTCAATAAATCGCACAAATAAATAAAATCGCTGTCAGAACACAAAATTACCCTTTAAAAATTTTTAACTGCCCATATAAATGATAGAAGCAACGAAATTCATTGTTTTTATATGTGAATTTTCAAGCTCACTTTTAATTTATCTTTGAGATGCCTTGTTTCGATGAAACTTTTTCCTATTATTTTAATTGGTACGATTGTTGAAATTGCTGTATGGATTGGTGTAGCCCAGTTCATTAGCGGTTGGTACGTATTTTTCTGGTTTATCATTGCTTTTGTAATTGGTTTAAACTTGTTGCGTTCAAGTACCGCAACAATTATGCCGCAATTACAACAAATGCAAATGACAGGAATGATGGGGAATGATCCTGCAATTGCCAAAAAAATGGCGACAGCATTTGCGGGTATTTTGTTGATGATTCCAGGTTTAATCACCGATGTCTTGGCGCTACTGGTTATTCTTCCACCTGTACAGAATGCAATTAAAAATGCAGGTATGAAATATATGGCGAAAAAGCAACAAGCCATGATGAACAATATGATGGGTGGAATGGGGGACATGGGTGGTGCTCAAGGTCAAAACCCATTTGCAGATTTGATGCGTCAAATGCAGGATATGCAAAACCAGCAATCTGGTGGGCAACATCGTGATTCAACCATTATTGATGGTGAAGCGCATGAAGTTGAACCGCAGCATAAACAAATTGAATTGAAAGATGTAAATAAAAAGTAAAATACAGTCTAGGATGTTGAATAGAACGCCGAATCAATGATTCGGCTTTTTTATGCCTGAAATCATAGGGTCTGTTGACAATTCGTCTACGTTTGCGACTACGAGTGTTTTTTAGGCGATACTAGGCACGAAATACGAAATTTAGTGATTCTAAATGAGTAGTTCGTAACGACGTAGCAGCAAAAAACACGCTAGTCCCCGCTGCGCCTTGCGCTGCAAACAAAGCAGTGCTTTGTTCTTGCTCAGGGTTGTGGCTAAAATTATCTCAGCCTTCGTTATGAAACTCGAAAATAGTCTCGCTATTCTCTTCGTTTCCTGCCTTGCCTGCTCAATTTTAACCTACAACGCAAGCCATTTATGAAATGTCAACAAACCCTAAAGCAAGCTTAATTTCTTAAACATATTTTTGATCAAACGATATAATCACTGAGTCACAATTTCTAAGATTTTATTATGTCGATGTTATTGACCATTTGTGCACTACACTTTGTTGCACAGTTGAGTCCTGGTCCAGATGTATTACTTGTCGCTAAAAGCTCAGCATCGACAACACGTGCCAATACTTTAAAAATCATTCTAGGCATCTCTGCCGGTGTGGTGGTATGGGTTGCTTTAACTTTGCTTGGTTTTACGGTTTTATTGGAACAATGGCCGTGGATTCAACAAGTCTTGATGCTGATCGGAGGCCTGTTCCTTGCCAAAATGGGCTATGCAATGTTGAGAGGCGGCATTGCAACACTTAAACAAAATACCAATTTAGATGGCGTGATCGAGCAGCCCCCTAAAAACTATTTTCTATTGGGGCTTTATACCAATTTAGCTAATCCTAAGATTGTGATTTATTTCAGTAGTGTTTTTTCATTGGCATTGAGTTCAACAGCAGGTGCAGATTTAAAACCGCAATTGGCAGTGATTATTCCCATTCAAACATTTTTAGTTTTTAGTCTATTGATGATGATCATGTCAATTCCTAAAATTAAGCGCATTTATCAAAAATCAGGAAGTTATATCGATATTGTTTCAGGAAGCTTTTTCTTATTATTCGCCATTTTTCTTTGGGTCGATGTCTTGAAGATGTTTTAGTGGTCAGGATGTTGTTGAGGATTTAAAGGCTGCTCTTGTAACGGTTGATCATTGCGACTGTGGTTTTGATCTTGAGTGGTATAGCGATGTGGATCTAAGGTTTTAATATTATTTTCAGATTGCGTGTATTTACGACTGCGATTTGCACGTTCTCTTAATCCGCCTTTTTTAATCAGCTGTACCAAAATAATCTCCAAAACAATATCTTTCACTTTACAGATTATAGCTTGAATCAATGTAATACAGAATATTGAATGAATGATCCATAATTTGATAGGTGTTGATTTATAATCAATTATTTTTAGTATATAAAGTTAAGTTATTGAATTTATATGAGAATATATTGAAACAAATTTATCTTGTCAAAAGATACGAATCATGTACACTAAAAAAAGAAACAGATTTTTTGCATTACATATATGGATATAATTGTAGTGTAATAATTAAAAACAATAATAGCGCCATAAAAGGAGATCTGAATATGATTCTACAATATCATTGTGCTTGTTGTGATGAAGCGGTCAGTTCAACACAAAAAGTTTGTCCAAAATGTGGCTCTCAACATATTAAAAGCCCATATGGATTATGGACGTTTTGTCTGGCTGCTTGTTTGATTGCAGCAGTAACGTTTAAAGTGGGACATATTTATTTGCAAAATCACAATACAGAAACGCCAGCGCAAGTTTCTTTATTGAGTGTGTTACAGCCAGATTCTAAATCAGGTGGTCAATAAGTGCTGTAAATGATTGGTTGAATTGTGTAAAGGTTTGATTGGGCTTTAAAGAACAATAAAATTAGATCATGCTAATGATTAAAATAAACAAACCATTAGATGTGTTTTAAAGCTATAAATATCGATAAGATATTTAAGATATAGATATTAAGTGGAGTAGAGGAGGAAAAATTTTGAGGTATTCATCCCGATAACATTAATTCAATAAAAAAGCTCGCATTTGCGAGCTTTTTTAGATTTAGATCTTAGGCTAGAATTACAAATTTGCAGAAGCTTTAAGCGCTTCAACTTTATCTGTTTTTTCCCAAGTAAATGCAGTATCTGAACCTTCACGACCAAAATGACCATAAGCAGCAGTTTGCTTATACATCGGTTGAATTAGATCGAGCATACGGGTGATACCGTATGGACGTAAGTCAAAATGCTCACGAACCAATTGAATAATCAATTCATCAGATACTTTGCCTGTATTAAATGTGTTGATCGAAATCGAAGTCGGCTCAGCAACACCAATTGCATAAGACACTTGAATTTCACATTTATCCGCCAAACCTGCCGCAACAATATTTTTTGCAACATAACGGCCTGCATAAGCAGCAGAACGGTCAACTTTTGATGGGTCTTTACCCGAGAAAGCACCGCCACCATGACGCGCCATACCACCGTAAGTATCTACAATGATTTTACGACCGGTTAAACCACAGTCACCCACTGGACCACCAATCACAAATAACCCAGTTGGGTTGATGTGAAATTTAGTACCCGCATGGAACATTTCAGCAGGGATGATTTTTTTCACGATTTCTTCAATCACAGCTTCTTTAAGATTAGCTTGTGAAATTTCAGGATCGTGCTGAGTTGAAAGAACAACTGCATCTAGGCGAACAGGTTTGCCATTTTCGTAGGCAAATGTTACTTGGCTTTTTGCATCTGGGCGTAACCACGGTAGTGCGCCGTTACGACGTAATTCAGCTTGTTTTTCCATTAAGCGATGCGCATATGAAATCGGTGCTGGCATCAACACATCAGTTTCACGGCTTGCATAACCAAACATTAAACCTTGGTCACCTGCACCTTGGTCTTCTGGTTTTTGACGGTCTACACCTTGTGCAATTTCAGGTGATTGTTTACCCACCATGTTAATCACAGCACAAGTTGAACCATCAAAACCTAAATCGGTATGGTGATAGCCAATTCCATTTACGGTATTGCGGACAATAGTTTCAAAATCGACATTTGCAGTCGTTGTAATTTCACCTGCAAGAACGACTGCACCAGTTTTTACTAATGTTTCGCATGCAACCCTAGCGTATGGGTCTTCTTTTAAGATTGCATCCAAGATAGCGTCACTGATTTGGTCAGCCATTTTATCTGGATGGCCTTCGCTCACAGATTCCGAAGTAAAAACAGCATACTCGCGCATGAAAGTCCTATCACAGTAATTTATAAAGACGCAATATGTTACATCGACTTCAGCCTGAGGACTAGCATTACCTGACTAAAATGCATGAATTAAATTCATTTTCATGTGTTTTTAATTGATATGCTCATTAGAAAAATTGATAAAAGATTACGATTGAGTCCTGTTTCTTGGAAAATTTGCAAAAGCAGGGCGATTTGCATTCAAGTTATCATGACTTTTTATCGTGTGAAACGCTTTAGCAAGATCTTGTTCTATTGAATATTGATCAGCATGAAATTTTCAATATTTAGACTGAATCGGGTGGTGAAAGAATATCCGAATGTAAATGCATCGCTTAAACATAATCAAATTTGTTTTGCTGATGTTGAGATGTTCGATATGAATAAGAAAAAAGACCGTTTTTAACGTTGATTTAAGACTATTCGGTATATTTTTTAATTAATTTGCAACCTAAGCGGATAAATATAGACTTAAGTCTTTACCCTGATCGCTTTTTTTAAGACAATACATCCCAGTTTTTGAATTTTCTATTCATCTTCCTATATTTTAATTTATTGGACTCTGATTTATGACAACCCCGCTGAATGAACGTCGTATAGCTAACGCAATTCGTGTATTGGCTATGGATGCTGTGCAAAAAGCTAATTCTGGACATCCAGGTGCTCCAATGGGGATGGCAGATATCGCTGATGTCGTATGGCGTGAATTTTTAAACCATAATCCAACCAACCCACAATGGGCAAACCGCGACCGTTTTGTATTGTCAAATGGTCATGGTTCAATGTTGCAATATGCTTTGCTTCATTTAACTGGTTATGATCTTTCTATTGAAGATATTAAACAATTCCGCCAATTACATTCTAAAACTCCTGGTCACCCAGAATTAGGTTATGCACCAGGGATTGAAACGACAACAGGTCCACTTGGTCAAGGTGTTGCCAATGCTGTAGGTTTTGCACTTGCTGAGAAAACTTTAGCGGCACAATTCAATAAAGAAGATATTCAAGTTGTAGATCATTTCACTTACTGTTTCTTGGGTGATGGTTGCTTAATGGAAGGTATTTCCCATGAAGCATGTTCACTTGCTGGAACATTAGGTCTTGGAAAACTCGTTGTTTATTATGATGACAACGGTATTTCTATTGATGGTGAAGTAGAAGGCTGGTTCTCTGACGATACAGAAGAACGCTTTAAAGCTTATGGTTGGCAAGTACTTCGTGCAGACGGTCATGATGCAGATGCAATTCGTGCTGCAACAGTTGCTGCGCGTGCAGAAAGCTCGAAACCAACGTTGATTATCTGTAAAACGATTATTGGTTTAGGTTCGCCAAACAAACAAGGTAAAGAAGATTGCCACGGTGCGCCACTAGGTAATGATGAAATTACATTAACTCGTGAAGCATTGGGTTGGAAAGAAGAGCCGTTTGTTATTCCTGCTGATGTTTATACAGCTTGGGATGCAAAAGCAAAAGGTTCAGCTTCTGAAGCTGCTTGGAATGACATTTTTGCAACCTATGCTGCAAAATACCCAACAGAAGCGGCTGAGTTAAAACGCCGTGTGAATGGTGACTTGCCTGCAGAATTTTTGGCACAAGCGGATGCTTATATTGCTGAAGTGAATGCCAAAGGTGAAACCATTGCAACACGTAAAGCAAGCCAAAATGCGATTCAAGCATTTGCACCTTTACTACCTGAAATTTTAGGTGGTTCTGCTGACTTGGCTGGTTCAAACCTTACACTTTGGAAAGGTGCGAAAGGGGTTGAGTCTGATCCTGCGGGTAACTACGTACATTATGGTGTGCGTGAGTTTGGTATGACTGCAATTGCCAATGGTGTAGCATTGCATGGTGGTTTCATTCCTTATGTAGCAACCTTCCTTATGTTTATGGAATATGCTCGTAATGCAGTTCGTATGTCTGCATTGATGAAACAACGTGTGATCCATGTTTATACTCATGACTCAATTGGTCTAGGTGAAGATGGTCCAACGCATCAACCTGTTGAGCAAATTGCTTCTTTACGCGGTACACCAAATTTAAATACATGGCGTCCATGTGACACAGTTGAAGCGTCTATTTCTTGGAAATCTGCTTTAACACGTAACGAAGGTCCTACAGCGTTAATTTTCTCTCGTCAAAACTTACCATTCCAAACACGTACTCAAGCTCAGATTGAGAATGTTGTGAAAGGTGGTTATGTATTGGCTGAAGAAAAAGGCGAATTAAAAGCGATCATCATCGCGACTGGTTCAGAAGTTTCATTGGCAATGGAAGCATATGCACAACTTGATGGTGTACGTGTAGTGTCTATGCCATGTGCGGAAGAATTTGTGAAGCAAGATGCTGCATATCGTGAAGCGGTATTACCATCAAATATCCGTGCACGTGTTGCAGTTGAAGCTGGACATGTAGATTACTGGTGGAAATTTGTAGGTTTAGACGGCAAAGTTATTGGTATGTCGACTTATGGTGAGTCTGCACCAGCCAAAGATTTATTCCAATTCTTTGGTATTACTACTGAAGCTGTTGTTGGCGCTGTAAAAGAATTAACTGCTTAATTCTTGCATCGTTTTAAATATGGAAACGCTCCGCTAGGGGCGTTTTTTTATTGCTCTGCATTCACTTTTTAAAAATAAAAAATAGAAACCATGTGTTTAAAGTTATTTTTCTTCTAAGAAATATGAAGGTTTACCTTAAGCCATCTAAAATAGATCAGCATTTTTTAGATGAATGGAAAGAGCATTGATTAAAAACACCATCATCGATAACTGTTAGGCGGTGTTTATTTTGCTTACTGGTTTTTTTACGTGGTGTGCTGAAACTAAATTATGATGATCATCACGAATAGTAAAAGATATATAGCTCCTTAGTGAAAGTGATCTTAGGGAAAGCGTGATAAGTCAGTTTGAGCTTGATAAACTAACTCTTCAATTGAGTGATGAATTAAAAAAAAGGAATGTTTTTATAAATGATATTAATCAAAAATTAGAAACAGTGTGTCATTCATTTTAGCCTTGTTGACATGTGTCAACATATGGTCGTATAATTTATTTAGAATAGGTGTAACCATGGATAAGCATCCTAATAAGCATATTCGTGAAGCAATCGAATATGCAATTGAAAATGGGTGGGATGTTGTGGAATCAGGTAAATCATCACATGCATTTTGTAGACTGCGTTGTATAGCAGGGCATACGGAGCATCAAATGAGTGTATGGAGTACGCCTAGAAATCCAGAGAATCATGCAAAGCAAATTATTCGTAATGTTAATCAATGCAATGGAGAGTGAACAATGAATACTTATCACTTTACAATTGTGATTCGTGATGCACGTCCAAATATAGAGAATTTAGAAGATAAATTATTTGAAGCTGGTTGTGATGATGCTTTGATCTGTAGTTCAAATAGTACTGTTTATTTGGAATTTGATCGCGAAGCGAGCAGTGCTGCTGAGGCGATTAATTCTGCATTTGAAAACATTCAATCGGCAGGGTTTAACCAATTAGTTTTGGAAGAGAATGGGGTTGCCTCATTATCTGAAATGGCTGAGCGTGCAGGATTAAGTCGCCAAGCTCTATCACTATATGCATTAAATAAACGAGGTGATGGTTTGTTTCCTACACCAATATATGGCGTATCTACTAAATCTCCTTTGTGGTCATGGCCAGAAGTAGCAACTTGGCTTTTTAAACAAGGCAAGCTTGCTAAAGATCAATATGATGTTGCCCAAGTAAAAGCTTTTTCATCTTGATCAAGGCATAGGCATATTCTTTTAGAGTGGACAACGTTATGGTAATCCACTAGATATTAAGTTCACTTTTTAGTGGGTTTTTTGCTTTTTTATCGTATAAAAATATCTCCAATAATAAGGAGCTAAAGTGTTTATAGATTTAAAAATAGTGTAAGTCTTGGCAATCAGTTTTATTTTAGCAGAATATATTAGGGTACAAAACTTCGCTCAACTCTAGAAGCAGGTAGGGATATTAAGTGCTACATTTAAATATAAGTTTCTGAATTATAAAGTATAAAAACTCCCTATTTAGCACATTTTTATTTTATGAAATTTGTTTGTAAATTAAGTAAATTTTAGTGGCAGTTTTTTGCAATAGGTATATAGTTGTGCCATTCATTGGGTATTCATGAAACATAGTGATACATATCCTAGAAGTGAGGAAAATATGAGCCTTTATGAACAAATTAGTGATGAAATTACCTTGATGGACGCAGGTGAGCAAAAGTGGATTGGGCAAGATTTGCCGCTTGAATCTATGGTTGCAGTTGAGTTGCTGTTACAGGATTTTCAAGAAGATAAGTTGATTAAGATCCGCCGTAAAAACCATGAAAAACAATCTGGTTTAAAGCAAGTCGATCGTGTCTTGGTTGAAAAGTTATAAGTTTAAAAGCCCCGAAAGGGGCTTTGATTTTTATCGTTTGTAATTTTAAGAATTAATCTTCATTTAAATTAACAGCTGAAAAAAATTATAATTATAGAATCTATTCTTGAAAATATAAAAGATCAGCAAATGAATACTGAACAAGAACAATATTCCATAAAACTAAAAGAATTGATTGCACAAGGTTATAAAATTTTTTCTGTATATAGTCTTGATAAAACGGAAGCTTTAGATGCCTGTATGTGTGGTGGTTGTTCTTTTGAGGAAGATCATATTTATTTGAAAAATACACCATTGCAACGAATTGAGATTGGTATTTTCAACAATTATGTAAATGCAGCATATTCAAATCAAACACCGCTATGCGAATTCAAATATTTTTTACCATTGTTTTTAGATTTTTTAGTGCAAGGAACCAATAATTTTTTATCAGAAAATTATTTCTTTCAGCGCATAAGTGCTTATAGCTTAAGGGACTGGACTATTGGGGAATTAATCTTTTTACAGCAATTTGCAGAAACTTATATTCATTATCATTTATATCAAGAAGAGAATGCTGAATTTAAATATATAGAAAATTTTTTGGATATGTTTCAGTCTTATTTGTTTGATACAGAAAAATTGTCAAATCTCTGTTTAAATCATCCCTCAGCATATAGCCTAATTGACTATGCAACGCAAAAAGTGAATAGCGGTTATGATGAATATGAACAAGCAGATGAATTAAGTCTTACTTCTGAACGTGTTAGAAAAATCTTATTGCACTGGAACAATGACCAGACTATTCGTCAGCATTTCATAGATTGTTATAATGCTTTTAAACATCAAGGTTATACTTTTGATCAAGTAAATGCTAACTGGGTCAGAATATGGATAGAGGGCATTGAGCAGGGTATTTATTAAGTGTACTAGCTCAAACCAGATCTGACAGTTACCCATTTTTTAGTGTGCCTGTCAGGTTAAATTTGAGCTAAATTCTTCTCAGCCCAAATTCGCTTCCCATCAAGTAATGTTTCCAGTGGTGTGCGACCACAGCACATTTTTCCCTGATGAGTTCGTTCAGTATTATAGAATTTTTGCCAAACGTCTAGATCAGCTTGTAATTCCTCTAATGTATTATAAAGCTTCTTCCTAAATGTAATTTGATAAAACTCCTGCAAGATCGTCTTATGGAAACGCTCGCATATTCCATTCGTTTGTGGGGATGCTGCTTTTGTTTTGGTGTGATCAATATCATTGATGGCTAAATATAGCTCATAATCATGTTGTTCAACCTTACCGCAATATTCAGTACCTCTATCTGTCAGGATACGCAGCATTGGTAGATCCTGCGACTGATAAAATGGTAGTACACGATCATTTAACAGATCTGCCGCTGTAATCGGTGTTTTCGTTGTATAGAGCTTGCAATGAACGACTTTGCTGTAGGTGTCGATGAAAGTTTGTTGATAGATTCGACCGACACCTTTCAGATTGCCAACGTAAAATGTATCTTGGGCTCCAAGATATCCTGGATGGTGTGTTTCTATTTCGCCACAAGCAACATCATCTTCATGTTTACGCTCAAGTGCAGCAATCTGATGATCATTTAACTCAAAGCCATCTTGTGCCACTTTGGCTTCTAAGGCTTTCAATCGCTTTTTAAAATTCTCTAAATCGTGGCGGAGCCAAATAGATCGAACCCCGCTACCTGAAATGAATACACCATTTTTACGTAACTCATTACTACTGCGGTGTTGACCATAAGCTGGATATTGGATTGCGAAATCAATAACGGCTTGTTCTGTGGCATCGTCTACACGATTCTTAAGATTCGGTACTCTTCGGGATTTATTGATGAGTGAATCAACATCACCTGATTCAACGAGTTCCTGATAACGGTAAAAGGTATCTCTAGAGACACCCATGACTTTACAAGCTCTGGATACATTCTGAAGTTCTTCAGCTAAATTGAGTAAGCCTACTTTGTGTTTGATGATTTGATTGTTAGTATGCAACATAAGAAAGTTACCTTTGTTTGATTAAGATTCGACACCTTTATCAAAACGGGTAACTTTCTCTTTTTCAAGATCAATGTCTGATCAGATCGGAACTAATACATATTAAGAAGCATACCTGATCCTCTTGTTATAAAACGGGGAAATTCTTATTCAATACCCAACTCTGTCTGAATTTGAATATTTGAAGTCAATAATTTATGAACAGGGCAGCTTTCTGCAACTTTTAGCAGTCGTTTATGTTGCTCCTCGGTGAAATCACCTTTAAGAACAATTTTCCTTGAAATATTATTTTGACCTGCTTCAGGATCACCCTCAGGATTTAAAACTAAATCTAATTGTACATGTTCAATTTTAAGCCCTTTATGATTTGCATACATTTCTAGGGTGACCACAGTACAAGCACCTAATGCAGATAATAAAATTTGAATCGGGTTCGGTGCGGTATCTTGACCACCTTTATCGCTAGGTTCATCGGCATACCATGTATGTCCTTGGGGATTGGTGAGTGTCACACGATAAGGTGTTTGTGTACTTTGTGCTTGAGCAATATTTGCCATAAAACATTCATCAGATAAAAAAGACCAGTACCATAAATATAAAATTTCCCTAAAATGGTCTAGTGTAATTTATTGCTTTATAAATTTTAGCTTTGAATTTAACCTATGGTCTATGCTTTGCTTAATTAGATTCTAAAAAATTAAATAATTATAAAACAATGCTTTATATTGATTTTTAAGGTTTTGATCAAGTTTTAAAAATGGTCATTATAGAATCGTTGCATATATGCAACATATCGTATTATCAATAACAATGAATTTATACGGGAAGTGTATAAACTAATATCCATTCGATAGCGAGAATATAAAGATGAACTTTAAAGCATTAACATTGGGTTTAGCCGTAGCATCAGTTGCAACTTTCAGCATGGCAAAGCCTGTAGATTACAAAATTGATCCAACACATACCGCAACAGTATTTACTTGGAATCATTTCGGTTTTTCAACACCTTCAGCAAACTTCAGTGACATCCAAGGTACGATTTCTGTTGATAATGCAAAACCAGCAGACTCATCTGTCAATGTAACTATTCCATTGTCTAGTTTAAATACCAATGTTGCAGCATTAGATGAACATTTAAAAAATGCAGATTTCTTTGATGCTGCAAAGTATCCAAACATCACTTTTAAAAGTACGAAAGTTCAAGCTTTAGGTAAAAACAAATACAAAATCACAGGTAACTTAAC
Source organism: Acinetobacter sp. BIGb0196 (assembly GCF_011759595.1). Lineage (NCBI taxonomy): Bacteria > Pseudomonadati > Pseudomonadota > Gammaproteobacteria > Moraxellales > Moraxellaceae > Acinetobacter > Acinetobacter sp. BIGb0196. The sequence continues at coordinate 1,703,630 of NZ_JAAOZA010000001.1, forward strand.
TGTGAAAGATGTGACTAAACCTGTTGTTTTAGATGCTGTTTTAAACAAACAAGGTGAGCATCCAATGACTAAAGCACAGTCAATTGGTTTCAATGCAACGACATCATTTAATCGTTCAGCATTTGGTGTTGGAGCATATGTGCCGAATGTAGGTGATAAAATCACTGTAAATATTACAACAGAAGCTTCTGTAGCGAAGTAATATTGAAATAGATCAAAGGCCTATGAAGTTAGTTTAACTTGCTTTATAGGCCTTTTTTATCGTCTATTCCTTATCCAATTTAAGATATTTAAATAATCATTACTCACTATGATTTGCTCTATAAGCAAAATCAGCTATTTTTCAGTCGTTGCAATTCTTTCATATTTTTAAATTTTTTCTAACATTATCATGATACTGCTTATATAAAATGCTAGACAATACTGCTGGGAGACTAGCGACTATTTCGAACTGCTCTAGAAAAACTACCGTCGTCTGTGTAGTTAATGGTCGGTGCAAAAAAACCAGTCTTAAAGTTGACTTTCCATGCCTTATATTTGTAGCCTATAGGTTTCCATGGGGATAATGAACTTGACCAATATTTACCATTAGATGGGGTATTAGGGAAAATATGAGTATCTAATGTAGGGCTAGTTGAATCATCAGCACAGTTAGTCGGAGCTTTTTGCCCATAAGGTAGTTTTTTCATTTCAAGTTCATGATCTTGTCCATATTGTCTCCGCTCTTGTTCTGGTAATTGTATTTGTCCTATTTTCCTCCAGCCAGTACTACATTTACGAATTGTTATTAATTCTTTTATTTTGGGAACACGCCAGTTATTTTTACCTTCAAATCCACCATTTTTATTCATTTGATCAAGATAATCTTGTGCATCTTCCCAGTTTTTAAATTCCAAAGGATCACCCTTACAAGTTGAGCCTGTCCATGATTGCCCAATTGAACAACGCATCCAGATTAGACCTGTTGCAGGGTCACGCCATTGCCCAGATTTGCTTAATTGCTCATCCGTTTCTGCGTAAACACTCATAGCGCTTGTTGAAAATATCAGTAGCAAGGATGCTGGAATTAAGCTTTTACGCTGCTCAATACAAAGTTTAAATTGGTTAAAGATATTCATTTTGTCTTAGTAATTAAGGAATAGTTCTCTTTAATTTACTTTTACTTCCCTCCAAAGTAAATGTAGAAAAACCTGAATACCGTATTATCGTTGCCTTGATATATTTCAAAACTACATTGATGAATATCGAGCAATGGTAAAGTGGATGATGTCTATATCTGTTTTAACTAGGCTTTTTATCACCTAGTTAAAAGTTGAATCGATCTAATCGGTACGGGTATCTAGATATTCAATATAACCAGTACCTTCAACCGCACGACCCTTGAATGTACCTTTGTACTGATAGCTCCCTGCATAGCCTCCCGCCATGCCATATTGAAAATCAGCATTTGTTAGACCATCAATATGTATTAACGGATTTCCATTATCATCATTCACGCTCCAGGAGAAAGTACGAGGTAAACGCATTGATAAACCATTCGGGGTTATAACGCGCTGAGCTTCAAATGCATGGACATTAAAATTAAATCCATTTGAATGAATACTGCCATGATCATCTGTAGAACGAATATATACTCGACGTTGCAATACTAGATTTAATGGACCAAGAACTTCTACAAGTAGGACTTGATTTTTCTCATCGATATTTAAAATATGATAAGTAAAATAATTGATATATAAGTTTACATCTACTGCACGAGCATATTCATAAGTACAAAGACCCTGAACCTTGGTTTTTTTACCTTGATATTCAAGAAATCCTTCATATGTACATAATAATGCCCAGTGATCATATAAACCCAATGACATTTGCGCAAAATGGGCAATTTTATCAGTCGCACGAATCTTTAAATCAAAATTGAAATCATGACCTTCACGATGCGCATGAAAATTTGGATATTCGCCTTCGAGTAACACGTCACGACCAAAGCTTAAAGATGAACCATTGCTTTCCAATACACAGTCATTTTCTACACTATAGCCATTAAAATGTTCTTTTGTACCTACTGCAGTACCGATTAATACATTTGCAGTATCAAGCGCAGTAGTTTGGATCAAATGTTGATTCCGAAAAATTTTTACACGAGGTTGGCCAACCACAATTAATAGATTCAAAAAATTAAATGGTGCTTCAAGATTCGGAATCATAACCCCATAATGAACGCAAGAATACTTTCCTTTTGGTGTATGCGTTGGCGTATTCACATCAAAAGGTCTTCCGTTGATTGTCTCTGAACGATCGATAAAATGATGTAAAAACTTTGGTGCAGCAATGTGTTTGGGCAATAATCGTTTCATCTAAATGATCCTTAATACTTTATTTGTTAAAATTTACAGTTCTAATGAGATGCCTTGACGAGCACTTTTTATATCCAATGCACTCTTAGAGGTAATTTTAAGATATGATTTTGCAAATATTTTCTGTGATGTCTTGTTTAGGATTATTTCAAAATTTTTAGGTAGTTTTATTCCTAAGGGATTGCTTTCTTTAATCGAAAGCTCAGTAAAAACACGTGTTCCCATAATATAATCAAACCACGGACGTGTAACACACCAATTGGCATTTTGATTACTTGCCATATGATGATCATAGTGCCAAGGGATTCGTTTACGTGCATATTCAGGGTCTAGATGAGATTTTGCATGTACTCGCCAATAATTCCAAATCCCATAATATAAGCCAGCAGTAAAAAATGGTGCAATGGGTAAAAATACAGTTGAAACCGCGGCTAAACCTAACAATGCGGTTTTTTCATTATAAATTTCTGCATTTTTAAACATAGATTCACGATATCCTTCATCATGAAACACATCTGTCCTGGCACGTTTATGATGTGCTATATGTGTGAAGAAAGGGCTATTACGGTGTTTACTTGGAAACTCATGCAACCATACCTTATGAGCATACCATTCAAATCCATTCGCAACTAAAAGGCCAATTGGAAAACCTAACATCTCTGATCCTTTTCAATTAAGAAATAACCATCAGTGTAGAAAAGAACAGCTCATTTTTTTTGACCGAAAAGCTAACTCGTTAAATGTCATTAGAATCAAGTTATAGCTAAAAACTTATTTTTGCTTGCGCTGGCGATAATGGGATGGCGTTTCATTTGTCCAACGTTTAAAGGCACGTGAAAAGGCGGAAGGCTCAGAAAAACCAAGTAAATATACAACTTGATCTATGCTCATATTGGGATTCATCAACAGCTTTTTGGCCATTTTTTCACGATAAGTTGCCAAAACTTTTTCAAAAGTCGTGTTAACTTCTTTAAGATCTGCACGAAGTTTTCGTGGCTGCAGCCCTAAATGTTGGGCAATTAATTTTAAATCTAATTGCCCTGATTCTAATAAACCAGAGCTGAGTAGGTTTTCTATATCATTAATCAAATAATATTTATCGACAACTTTCACCTGCTGTTTAGCTACATGCTCATGTATTTTTAATAGCATTGGTTCAGCCGATGCTGAAGCTAAACTCAATATTTCCGCATCAAAAATTATACAGCCGTACTGCATACCTAAACGAGTCGGGCATTTCCAGATACGTTGATATTCATTTAAACTAGCGCCTTCTTGGTAAGGCAACCATATTTCTTTGGGATGAAAATGATTGTTACTGATATAGTTTAAAAAATTAAGCATAACGCTTATGGCACATTCTAGATAATGACGAACTGGGTGCTGAAGATTCGTGATCATTGCATTTTGATTTTCAATGTGTAAATGAGCCACAAAAGCATCGGTAAAAATTTTCTGATAACGCAAGGCTCTTTGTAAGCCGTCCCCAAATGTAGGGCTACTCATAAAAATGTATTCTAATATTTCGCCTCTAAAAATGGGGAAATGTTCACCTACATGGAGTCCGATATCCTGATCAGCACTGATTTCTTCAGCTATTTCCCAAAAGCGTTGTTGGGTCGAATTATCTCGCCGAATGGTTTTGTCAGGTGGTTGTTCAGATAATCTTATTTGTGAAAATATCCGATTTGCGTCCAAATTCATTTTATTAAGCGTGTGATATGTTAACCAGAGGAAAACACCAGAATCACTAGATTTGCTTTGATCCATAAATCAAAAATACCGATTTCAACAGATACAATTTATATTCGTAGATCAGGCTACAAACGTATAAAAGTCATGAAAATTTAAGCTTGTTTTATCATCTTAGAGAAAGCCATTTGACTGTTCAATGTCATTGCGTGCTAATTTTAATTATTGTTCTACAATCTAATTTAGCTATTCAGCAAATACTCATCAAAAATCTTTTAAAAATTTCTTTTATTTCTGAGCTGCCTTCTCAACTAGTCGCTTAAAACTAGGACATTGCAAATGCGATGGTGCAGGGCAGTCACCTACGTGACGAAGTATGTCACGGAGTGCGATCAATTTATGAATTTGAAGATCGATCTCATCAGCTTTTTGGTGAATAACACTTGGGGAAAGATCAAGTGCGCCATGACTATCGAACATTGCTGCGATCTCTTTAAGCGAAAAGCCCGCCGACTTCCCCATTGAAATCAAAGTGAGTCGTAACAGAACTTCCGAAGAGAATTGTCTACGTAATCCATGACGAGAAATTGAGAAAATCAAACCGATTTCTTCGTAATAGCGTAGTGCCGAAGGTTTAATTCCACTTTTTGCTGAAACTTCACCAATATCAAGAAATTTCATACTTGACCTCAAGTCAACTTGAATTAGTAGTATGTGATTAAACACCACTGCTGACAAGAGCGCAACATGACAGAGCAGACAGAATCATTAACATTGACAAACAAGACCCAAACTGGAATCACCATCACTTTGGGGTTATCCATCTTATTGGCATCGTTGGGAACAAGCATTGTCAATATCGCATTACCTACACTTGCTGAGGTATTTCTACTGCCATTTATTCAAGTACAGGCAGTTGTAATTGGATATCTTATCTCGTTGACGATCACGGTTGTGATTGCTGGACGCTTAGGTGATCGATATGGATGTAAGTCTATGCTGATCGTTGGACTGGTTATATTCAGTTTGGCTTCATTGCTATGTAGTGTTGCACCTAGCTTATGGATATTGGTTGCTGCACGATCATTTCAAGGAATAGGTGCAGCATTCTTAATGACACTTGCAATGGCACTTACACGTCAGACCGTCAGTAAATCACAGTTAGGAAGAGCAATGGGAATGCTTGGAACGATATCTGCTTTAGGTACAGCACTTGGACCTGTGTTGGGTGGGCTTCTGATTACCTTGAGCGGTTGGCAAAGCATTTTTGGATTACAGTTTATACTTGCGAGTATCGCGATTATTCTGGCTTGGGTGTTGTTGCCTAATGATTGCATTAGAAAACAAATTCCTACGTTAAGTTCATGGCAACCAGACCAGAACATAACGCCAAACCTGCTGATTAACTTGATGGTTGCCGCTGTTATGATGGCCACGCTCGTCATTGGACCTTTTTATCTGAGCCTAGGTCTAAGCTTGAATCAAATGCAAGTGGGTTTGATTATGGGAATTGGACCAGTGGTTGCTATCTTAAGTGGGATTCCATCGGGTCGACTTGTCGATCGTTGGGGCAGTCGCTATATCGTCGCTATAGGGTTGATTTTTCTGATTATCGGTAGCTTTATGCTCGCTATCGTACCGAAATTGATGGGTCTAAGTGGCTATATTTTCCCTATCATTATTTTGACTTTAGGTTATCAACTGTTTCAGGCGGCCAACAATACTATGACTTTGGCGGATGTTCCCAAAGCTCGACAAGGGATGGTATCAGGACTTCTTAGCTTATCTCGTAATATGGGCTTAATTATCGGGGCTTCTGTGATGGGAGCTATTTTTTCATTCGGTGTCGGCACAATTCAGTTCAATCAGGCAACGGCTTTAGCAATCATTGATGGGATGCAATTTACCTTTTTGTGTGCTGGAGCATTGATGATTGTGGGCTTGCTCATCAGTTGTGTCTCATTTCGTAGACGATATTGATCAGAAGGGCTTGTAGTGCAATCGTATAAAATAAGCTAGATTCAACAAGCCCTTAAAAAGGGCTTGTTTGCATTTATTTTTGTTTGGTTTCAATTAAATCACTTAAATCATAGCCTAAGCTTTTAGCATAATTTAAATATTCTTCAGTCGTGGCTGGATCAAGCTGTTGAGATCGACTGAGTAACCATAAATATTTTTTATTAGGAGTACCGATCAATGCAACTTGATAATTTTCATCCAGCTTTAAAATCCAATAATCACCACGTCCTACAGGCAGCCAACGAAGTACTTTTGGTAAAAAACTCACTTTTAATTTGGAGTTCGTAGGCGCGTTTTGTACAGATGCTTCGCCAATCGATTGTTGAAGCTTGCCATTTTTATCATAACAACGATTATCCACTTTGATTGAGCCATTTTCATTTAAGGAATAATCAGCAGTAACGTTATAATCGCATTTCTTTTGAAAATACATTGGTTTGCGCGCAATTTCATGCCAAGTACCCAGATATCTCTTTAAATCTACATTGTTAACGGTTTGAATCTTTTCATTTCCTGCATAAGCAAATGCCGCAACACTAAGTAATGCTATTCCACCGACGAGCGTTAATATTTTAAACTTGTTGTTCATGACATAGCCCTATATTTAAGTATTTAATATATATATTCATTATGTCGCGCCTGATGCGGGGGTATTGTAATTTTGCTTACAAGTCATGTAGTTTTTTCATGTAAAAATCTCTTCTAAGCAGTCCAAGTTGTCTTTTTCTTGCGATAATTTCATCATGCTGGTAAGGCAGTATTTCAACCAATTGATCAACAGTTAAATGGTTGTTTTCAATGAGAAAGCAATCTTGATCTGTTGACCAAGCAGAGGATAACAATTGTTTTGTGTTTGGCTTATTTCTAGGGGGCATGGATTAAATTCTTTACACCTTAAATGGCTGACAATCAATAAAATTGCGAGTGATTGAATTTTCACTCTCAGCACTTTTAGTTAATTAGATTTGATCTGTTTATATCAAATCTTGATTTTGTTACTTAATCAAAATTTTAATACGTATTTTAGAAAAACTCAAATTTTAATTGTTATCGATAAATTGAGAGGGTGATATAAGATATAAATAGTTTATGGTCAGCTTAACCTAAGAACAATGAAGCAAGTTTATGAAAAAAATAACAATGATATTGTTGCTTATGCTTATAGGTTGCATTACTCCAAATCCGCATAGTTTGGTATTGATGAAAAAATAAAAATCCATTGAAGTCATGCATGAGCAACTGGATGATGAAAATACCAGTACTGAGGTAAATAGAGCATTATTCTGTGGTGAATATGAGCGTGTCTATAAAACAGAATACCTGCCTACTTTAATGAAATTAGACTAATCCTTGGGACAAGAAAAACCCAAACAGTATTATTTGGACGAATTAAATAACACCATTACTCAATACTTAGATCTGAAAAAGATAACCTGTTAAGGCTATTTAGTTTGTTCAGTATTTATGTTGAATTTCTTCCATTTTCTGATTTGAACTCTAAAATTGGTAAAAGGGGCGACAGTGTTGATATGAATCCATTTATACAGTGGCCAGTTGGCAGGTGTGGTTGCCCATTTACGTTGATTTATTTCAAATAGTTCTTCATCTGTTAGATTTTCAATCCAGTCTGTGACTTCTTTGACCCGTTTAGACAATAACTGAGTATTTTCTTTTAATGAATGCTGGGCATGGGTTTGATAAAAATTTTGATATAGACTTGCTAAGTTATTCCATTTATAGCCTTCTTTCGGCATTGAAACGGGGAAACCTGCAAGTTCTTTGCTTTCCCATTCTAATAATAAATTTACCCATCCCAATTGATAGGATAAATTTTGGGCAGGGGTTTTATCTACAGCTGCAACTTTATGATCTTTTAAGTCTTCGGATATTTCTTCAAATTCTGTTAAATATTGATTTAATGAATTATTGATTGCAACAATCAGTTCCTGTTTAGATTGATAGGTTTTCATCTATTCAATATTCCCAAAATAAATACAATACTGTTTATATTTAGTGCATGTTTAGATCTAATTTATTTTAACTATGAAAAGGGTGGAGCAACTCATTACCGTAGTGAATATACAGTAATGAGTCTAAAATTTATACCAATAGAGAATCAGTCATTCCAGAAGGCTTGTCTATTGTTTATATTCCGCAGCGATTATTCAAAATTATTTAGCAGCAGCTTGCTCATCGCCTTGTGCACTTCTAAACAACTTCCATTCATCAACCACTGTTCCATTTGGAAGCTTACAATATCCAGCTTCATTTCCTAATGCATCTTTTTTAATCTGAGACTCGCCTCCCATTTTTTGACAATACACACTTGCAGGATTGGCCATGCCAAGCGGTTTAGCATTTTGAGTATTTACTTCAGGGGTAGAACATGCAGAAAGAAGTGTTGTCATGAGCACAGATGCGCCAATATATATTTTATTCATTGCAAACAAAGTCTTGGTTTTAAAGTATGCAGTATAAATAAATCAGCAAGTTTTAATGTATCTACTCTGTATAATCCTGTAGCTCAAAAATAATGATGAGTACGGCTTAGTATAAAATATTAAGTGTGATTAAGTAATGTTACATGTAAATAAAGAAAATCTTTTTAATGTAAATGGTATAGTCAGTTAAATATAGGCAATGCAGTATTGATATTATATTTCGAGCAACGCTGTATTTATGGGGGAAGAGTAAATAAGATATAAAAAGCACGAAACAGAAAAGTCTATTTCATGCTGATATAGATAAACAGATTATACATTTAAGTGTTTGATAAAATGCTCTAAAACCAGTGGTGATTTTAATTCAAGATTTGGTGCATATTTTTCATTTTTAGCTCGTAAATGAGGAATATTTAAGCCAGCTTTGCGTAATTCACAAGTATGACCAATCAGCCATTTTTCCATATCATCTGCCGCAACTTCGACATGGAATTGTAACGCCAAGATATTTTGCCCGACTCTAAACGCCTGATTTGTATAAATTGCTGAACTGGCAAGTAATTCAGCCTGTACAGGCAAGTCAAAGGTATCACCATGCCAATGTAAAACTTCGGTATTAACGAGTGGCAATAACGGATTATTTTGAGCCAGATTTAGCTTCAATTGACTCCAGCCAATTTCTTTTTGATGGCCTGCATAAACCTTTGCGCCTAAAGCATGTGCAATCAATTGTGCACCTAAGCAAATGCCAATCGTTGGTAAATTCTTGGCTAAACGTTGTTTAAGATAAGCAATTTCATCATTTAAAAAGGGATAATCTTCAGTTTCATAAACACCAATTGGGCCACCTAGAATGATAACTAGACCTTCAAATTCAAATGCTTGCTTTAAATCATCCATACCCGCTTCAAAATAACGTATGCGATAGCCCAAATCATAAAAAGTGTCTTCAAGAATACCTAAATCTTCAAATGCTAAGTGTTGAATGGCATAGATTGTCTTCGGCAAAGCGTGTGTGGAGGAAGTCATGGTTTTATAATGATTTAACGAGAATATTGCTAATTTATACTAGATTGTATTGGGTTGAAAACTAAATTTATGCTGTGATTTGCAACATAGAATAAATACAGTGTTTGCTTGATTCCAAAATGGTCAATTTAACCGAATCATCAGAAACACTTCTTGCTATCAGTATAGCACCCACCAGTTGACATAAGACGCCCCAAGCTTTTTCTTCACTCCCGAGGCGTTGAGTAAATAGGGCATGACCGCGTTGTAATTCTTGTTGATAGCGTTGTTTAATCTCCTCATCAGAACGTGCGACTTCTGTAGCGAGTGTTGGCAATACACAACCATAATCTGGATGTTCAACATGCGAGAGGGTTAAGTAACGATTGAGTTCAAATTCAATCCATAACTCAGCCTGATCATGAGGGTTGTTTTGCCACATCTGAATGCTATTTTTGAGTTCGTTTTCAACCAATGCTTTAAACAAATCCTGCTTGGAAGAAAAATGTGAATAGAATGCACCACTGGTCACACCAGCAGCTTTCATAAAGCCATCTACACCGGTTGCAGCAAAACCATCTTTTTTAGCAAGCTGTCCACTGATTTTTAATAGCTCTTTTCTTTTTTCTTGTTTATAGCCAGATTTGTATCGCATATTTTCCTCGATCAAATTTTTCCTTGACGCTCTAGTAAAACTATAACATAGTAATCGTTATAATAACGATCGTTATGCAAAAAGGGAAGCATGATATGCAAGATGAAATAACAACATCAAATCAGAAAGTTGCATTGATTATTGGAGCAGGTGATGCAACAGGTGGCGCAATTGCGAAACGTTTTGCCAAAGGGGGATATATTAGTTGTATGACCCGTCGCAATGCTGACAAGTTACAACCACTGATTGATGAGATTGAACAGGCAGGTGGAACAGCATATGGTTTTGCATCTGATGCTCGAAAAGAACAGCAAGTTATACAATTGATCGAAGAAATTGAAAGCAACATTGGCGAAATAGAGGTACTGGTTTTTAATATCGGTGCTAATGTTCCATGTAGCATCCTTGAAGAAACAGCGCGTAAATATTTTAAAATATGGGAAATGGCGTGTTTTTCTGCTTTTTTAACTGGTCGTGAAGTGGCGAAACGAATGGTAAGCCGACAACGCGGGACATTGATCTTTACTGGCGCGACTGCTGGTCTACGTGGTGCTGCTTATTTTTCAGCATTTGCAGGGGCAAAGCATGCACTTAGAGCTTTGGCACAGAGTATGGCGCGTGAACTTGGTCCACAGAATATTCATGTGGCTCATGTGGTAGTTGATGGTGCAATTGATACAGATTTTATTAAAAACAGTTTTCCTGATCTTTATGAGAAAAAAGACCAAGATGGTATTTTAAATCCTGAACATATTGCTGAAAATTATTGGCATCTTGCCCAGCAACCACGTGATGCATGGACGCATGAGCTAGATTTACGACCTTGGATGGAAAAATGGTAAGTCACTTTATATTAGTAAGTTGGTTTGTATGAGTAGGTTAATATAGCTAGATGACTTATCTCGATATAGCGAGATTAAGAAGTGATGATTTAAGTTTTTTCTAGAATCATTTTTACAGTAAAAATATGATCAGTACAGTTAAGGAATAACACTAAATGAAACAGGTAGAATTTTATTTTGATTTGGGTAGTCCATATAGTTATTTAGGCTTTTATCAGGTTCAAAAAATTGCAAAACAAAATCAAGCACAAGTGATCTGGAAACCAATCTTGCTTGGCGGCATTTTTAAAGCCACAGGGAACAGTAGTCCAATGGCTGTGCCAGCAAAAGCCAGTTATTCGATGATCGATATGGGGCGTTGGTCAAAACTCTGGAATATTCCAATACAAATGAATCCCTATTTTCCTATTAATACTTTAAATCTGATGCGCGTGATTACAGCGGTTCAGCTTTATCAAGCTGAAAAATTCTTAACAGTGTTAAACGCTTTATTTGATGCAATGTTTGGGCATCCGCGTAATTTAAATGATATCAATGAACTTATTACCTTGCTTCAATCATTGGGTTTTAGTACAGAGCAGGTTCAAACTTGGCTTTCAGATGAACAGGTTAAAGCCCAACTAAAAAATATGACAGAAGAAGCCATTGGGCGTGGTGTTTTTGGTGCACCGACATGGTTTATTGGCGATGAAATGTTTTGGGGCGTTGATCATCTTCATTTTGTTGAGATGGAATTGGCTAAATCTTGATAAATAAGCTTATAGATTCTGATTCCATTATTTAGACTGCTAGCATGAGAGAATTGCGTTGTATTGTGCTGCAGCTTGCCATGCAGTACAGCAATTCTACAAAAAAGCCAAACCATATCAAATCAGTAAAATATTTGATAAATCAACGCTATTCAAAAATATAATAGATTAAACATAATAATGCTGTAATAGCGCAAGGATCAGTGCCAAAGTAAATACTGATAAAAGTGTTTGCATGCTGATGCTTGCTGCCATTAATTGATGATCGCCGTTTAACAGTTTGGTTAAGATATATGCGGAAGATGCGGTTGGGATAGAAAAGAAAATCATGATAGCAATCACCGCGGCATGACTTAGCTCAAAAAACTGCAAACAGATAAAGGCAATAAGCGGGATCAGCAATAATCTGAGTAGGCTAATGAGCAAAGACTTTTTCAGATAAACTCTGAGCGTCGAAAACTGAATTGCTGTTCCTACACATAATAAGCCCAACATCAGGCTACTACTTGAAAAAGCATTTAACAGATTTGCAAAGCCAGACCAAATAGGGATGTTTAAAACATTAAATGTAATTCCCAATATACAAGAGCTGATCAGTGGATTTTTGATTAAAGACCAGAATATATTTTTAATGTTCAGTTGATCTTTATCTGTCAATGAAAGGATCGAAACAACATTAACCAAGGGAATTGCTATAGCAAGGATATTTACCAAGATACTTTTGATTTCAGCATGATTGAGTGTCGTGGCAATCGAGAGTCCGAGATAGGTATTAAAACGAATCAAGCTTTGGACATATACACCGATCTGGGCAATAGGTGTGCGGTTTAACTTTGCAAACAGATAAACGCCAGCAATGATCATGGCCATAATTAAAAAAATGACTGTAAGAATGCTGTTGAGATGCCCCATATTCATATCTGCATTTGCAAGAGAGCTAAACAATAAGGCTGGAAATAAAATATAGTAATTGAGCTTTTCTGCGCCATTCCAGAATTTTTCATCAAGTATACGTGACTGGAACAGATAAAAACCTAAACCAATCAGGGCGATGGATGGAAAAAGGATAGTAATCATTTGTAGCATGCTGAACGCTCTATGCAGAAACTAATTCGACCAAGTCCCAGCCACTGATTTTTTCATCTGTAAGCTAAACCCAAGTAAACTTTAACCAAGAATATGACTTATGACTATTCATGGTAAAATGAGTCTTTACTCATGGATGGAGTGGTGATGACATTTACTCAACTGACTATTTTTGCCATGTTGGCTGAACAGAAAAGCTTTACTATTACAGCACAGCGTTTGCAAATTTCTCAATCTGCGATTTCTCATGCAATTAAAGGCTTAGAACAAGATTGGTCGGTCACATTGTTTTATCGCAATCATAATGAAGTTGAGTTAACTGAATCGGGTATACGGCTTTTAGTGCATGTGAAAGAAATTTTGAATATTTCCAATGTCCTAAAGCAAGAAATCTCCGATATACAAGGATTTCATTCTGGCACTTTAAGAATTGGATCTTTTGGTGCTTCATCTTCTAATGTACTGATTCCCTTAATTCTAGAAAAATTTAGTTTAAAATATCCAAATATTGAAGTGTTTATTAAAGAAGGAACGGACAAAGATATTACTCAATGGATTCATGATCGTACTATTGATGTTGGATTTGTGGTTTTACCTGAAGAACGCTTTGATACTTTTCCTGTGATTGAGGATATCTTTGTAGCACTTATTCCTAAGTCCTATACACGATCACAACAAAGTGCAGTTCGATTGGATGAATTGGTAGAACATCCTTTTTTAATGACCTCAGCAGGCAGTCAAAACCATGTGACAGAGATGTTTAGAAAAGCCAATTTGAGTCCAAAAATTAAATGTTATTTTTCTCAAATTTTGACCATTATTAATATGGTGAACAATGGTGCTGGTGTTTCAATTGTCGCAGATATGGCCTTGAATAAAGAGTTGATGACACTGTTTCCCAATGTTCAAAAATTACCTTTATCACCGAATATTAAGCGGTCTATTAGTCTGGCAGTGAAGAATAAAAAACAGATGAGTCCAATTACACAGGCATTTATTGATATTGCACAAATGGTTTAGCATTTTATCGTGAGCGTTTCGCAGAAGAATAAAAGATGAGTATAAGCACAGCATGAATGATTTGATTTATAAACTCATAGGACGTCCTAAAACAGCATTTATACTATGTGGCTGTATTGCTAACCTATCCTTATGGGCAATCAGCCATATCAAAAGCTTTAGTATTTTATGGGTACTCGGCTTCTTCGTTTTTACCGCACTTTCTGCATTATCTTTGTCTGTATATTTGATGGAAATTGTTGAGAAAAAGCCAAGATACAAAATCTACTTTCAACTGTTGTTTTACACACTTTTGATCATTTTATATTTAGCATTGAACACTTACAAATCTGTTTTAGATCAGAAATTTTTTCCACGAAGTTTGGTGATGTCTGTGATTGTATTTTTCACAATGTTATTGATGATGAATTTAAGAGTCGTGGTTGGATATAGTTTCGAAAATATTAAAATGTTATGGAAAAGACCGAAATAATTTTACTGCTGATCTCAGTATATCTGATTTGAACGTATTGGTTTATTCAACTAAACAGACAATACTAAACAGGCAATAAAGGAATGTGTTGATGGATTTAGAAACATTACAACGGCAAATCTGCAAAAAATATGAGTCAAAATATATCGAATTTAATCCGTCGGATAGGGTTGCAATTGCATTACAGAGTCTAGGTCAACAACCGATTTATGCAGTTCGAGTTGCGCTTAAAAAACAAGACAATGTTTCTTGGTTTATTCACTGTGGAGAATATTCTTCAGCTGATGATTTTTATCAACCGCTGCATGCCTCGCATTTACAGCAATATTTACCTGAAATTTTACCTTATTTAGCGCTTGAGCACGGTTATCATGTCATTATTGATAAGCATGGCTATGAAGATGTTTGGTTGAATCCAACAACCGACTAAATTTAGCGAATCATCGCAATCTGTATAAAATAATGAATTGATTGTGATAGGAGTTAAAAAGTATCGTCATCACGACCAAAAAAGCGAACCGAAGTTCGCTTTTTTAAAGTGTAAATCAATTATAGAACTTAGAAGAAGCCCATTGCTTTGGTTGAATAGCTTACCAGTAAGTTCTTGGTTTGTTGATAATGATCAAGCATCATCTTGTGGTTTTCACGGCCAATACCTGATTTCTTATAACCACCGAATGCAGCATGTGCAGGGTAGATATGGTAGCAGTTGGTCCATACACGACCAGCTTCAATCGCACGACCCGCACGATAAGAGGTATGCGCAGAACGCGACCATACACCAGCGCCTAAGCCATACATCGTATCATTGGCAATTCGGATTGCATCGTCATAATCTTTAAATGCTGCGACAGAGAGCACTGGTCCAAAAATTTCTTCTTGGAAAATCTTCATACTGTTGTCGCCTTTGAAAATGGTAGGTTCAATATAGAAACCTTGACCGACTTCCTGACGATCGCCGCCACCTGTAAGCAATTGAGCGCCTTCAGCACGACCTGTTGCGATACAACCCAAGATTTTGTCTTGTTGCTCTTGAGATGCCTGAGCACCAATCATGGTGTCAGTGTCTAGAGGATGTCCCGTTTTAATGCGTTTTACACGTTCAACTGCCATTTCTAGGAATTTATCTGCAATACTTTCTTGAACCAAGGCACGTGATGGGCAAGTACATACTTCACCTTGGTTTAAAGCAAACATGGCAAAGCCCTCAAGTGCTTTGTCTAAATAATCATCATCTTTATCCATGACATCTTCAAAGAAAATGTTTGGTGATTTACCACCAAGCTCAAGTGTCACAGGAATAATATTTTCAGTTGCATATTGCATGATCATTTGACCAACAGCAGTGGAGCCTGTAAATGCAATTTTAGCAATGCGTGGATTGGTTGCCAGTGGGCGACCCACTTCAACGCCGTAACCATTGACAATATTTAAAACGCCTGGCGGTAAAATATCTTGAATGAGTTCAGCAACAACTAAAATACTTGATGGAGTTTGTTCAGCAGGTTTAAGCACAATACAGTTACCCGCTGCAAGTGCCGGTGCAAGTTTCCATGCTGCCATAAGAATAGGGAAATTCCATGGAATGATCTGACCAACTACACCTAAAGGCTCATGGAAGTGGTAAGCAATGGTATCTTCATCAATTTCAGAAATACCACCTTCTTGTGCACGTAAACAACCTGCAAAATAACGGAAATGGTCAATTGCTAAAGGAATATCGGCTGCCAATGTTTCACGAATTGGCTTACCGTTTTCCCATGTTTCTGCAACCGCCAGTAATTCTAAATTTTCTTCTAAACGATCTGCAATTTTCAGCAGTACATTTGAACGTGTTGTTGGAGATGCTTTGTTCCATGAAGCTTTGGCTTTATGTGCTGCATCTAATGCAAGTTCGATATCTTCCGCAGAAGAACGTGGAATTTTGGTAAAGGCTTTACCATCTACAGGAGAGACATTATCAAAATATTGCCCTTTAACAGGTGCTACCCATTTGCCATCAATAAAGTTTTCATATTGGGCTTTGAACTGTACTTTTGAACCAGGCTGATTTGGATCTACATAACGCATAAGAGTATCCCTTTACTTATATTCATGATCATTCATGATGTGTTTAATATGGCATGTATGAACAATGATTGTTTACATGATGGTTTGAGCATAGAGAGTCAAAGGTAGGGAAAAGGTTGGATGAAATCCAAGACACATTTGCGCTATGCTTTAATCTTTGGCAATATTTTCTTGTTTATTGAAAAATTGCTAAATATTGGAAAAAATTGGTTTTATTCTAACGCTTTGGTATGAGTTGTGTTGACTCAGGTTAAGCTCACTGTGTTAATGTGCTAGAGTAATTTATAAGCAGGTCCGCTGGATAAAAACAACAGAGAAAGGATAGGATATTTTTTAACGAATTACAGAGGAAGTAGCGTATGTTAAGCCAACAAGAGTTATCAAATAAACGGAGTTTAATTGAGCAATTACGCCAAAGCAGTAGTTTGTCTTTAAAACATGCTGATCAACTCGGGCAGAGTATTGCAAGTTCATGGCAACGTTCCAACTCAGCTGCGATTCCCAAAGATCGTGATGCTGCACCCTTGATGAATGTAAAACAAGAAAGAAAAACACTGTTAGAAAAAGCAATCGAACATTGTCGTGATGAATTAACCCATATCGCAGAACAGTCGGCAATGGTTGCTGCAGTAGGGGATATTGGCAGTACCATTATCTGGTCAGCCGCAAGTGGGCAAATGCGCAATGCCGCAGAACGTGTTCATTTTATTGCTGGTGGGCAATGGCGAGAAGATTTGGTGGGAACCAATGCTTTGGCACTGTCATTAAAAACCCAACAATCCAGTTGTGTGTTTTCTAATGAACATTTTATGTCTTCGGTGCATGACTGGGTTTGTTATGCCTCTCCAATTATAGATCCATATTCCAAACAAGTTTTAGGAGTAATTGATCTGTCAACCACATGGAATCATCACAATAGTTTGGGATTATTGGCGGCTGAGCGCTGTGCCTCAATTATTCAATCGGCATTGCTAGAGTTTCAGCAACAACATTTATTTATCCGGGCTTTTGCTGTGCCACAAGTGTTGTTCAATGGCAAGATCGTGGTACTGACACCACGACAAATTGAAATTTTGACTATTCTTGCGTTGTGTCCACAAGGGATGAATCTGGAAAATTTACATCAAGCGCTGTATGGTGAACGAAAAGTGAGTGTCGGCACATTAAAAGCTGAAATGTCGCAGTTGCGTGATATTTTGGGCGGCATGCTGGGTTCACGGCCTTATCGTTTATTGGCACATGTTGAAGCAGATTTCTTGCAAGCAGAGAATGCTTTAGATGCGGGCTATACCGAATCCGCTTTAAAATTATGCAAAGGTGTATTTTTAGCTAAAACCGAAAGTCCTTTTTTATCTGCATGGCGAGACTGCCTCGAATCACGCCTGAGTGAAGCGATTTTCAAAGCCAATGAAACAGATGCTTTATTAAAACACCTTGCACATTTTCCAGAAGCGATTGATGCCGTTGAACGTCTGATTGAACTTACACCAGTCGGGCATCCTGCTCATCAAATTCTAATGAAATATAAAGATGAACATTGATTTTGCAGGATACTTTTAACTGATCATTCGCTTGTAAAGAAGAATGAATTGGCGCTTTTAAAGCTGTTTTTGGGCTAACCAAGAAAAAAGTTGATGATAAACTTCTTTTCTGACTTCTGGTGCCGATAAGACCAAGTCATGAAGTCCATTTTGAATGGTCATGACATTAACGTCGCCCTGTATTTTACCTGCATCCCTGATGATGTCTTTGACCTCTAAAATAACATCAGTGCTTTGAGCATCTCGGTTAAATTTCTTGGGATAGGTCGTTTTGTGAGAATGCATCACCAAGGTTGGTACATTGATCTGTACGCCTGCATGAATTTCTTTTTGCGCTTCAAAAATTGCATGCACAAAGCTTAAATATACTTTGGGGTAAGTTGGTTTTTTCCACTCTAAGCTGAAATCCCATTCGCCTTGCAAATCTTTATGCAGACTGGTGACATACCATTTATTTAATTCACTTGGAAACTTTAAATTAGGTAAGCGTTTACCCAGTGCGCTGAGTTTGGGTAGGGCTAATTTTTTCTTCCAAGCAGGCATATTAAAGTCATAAAAAGGACTATTGCACCATAAGGCTTGAATAAGGGGATGTTGTGGATAATGTGCTGCATATAATGTTGCGATCAATCCACCTGTAGAATGTCCTGCCAGTAACACCTCAGTGTGGCCTTCCTGACCAATAATCTTTAATGCTTGCGTGATTTCTTCATCATATTCATTCAAATTTAAAACATAATAATATTTTTGATGTGGTAAGTAAGAACGACCATATTTTCTTAAATCAAGTGCATAAAAATCATAATCATGTTGATTAAATTGTTCAGCCATTTCTGTTTGAAAGAAATAATCGATAAAACCATGGATATAGAGCACCGCTTTCTTGGTCGCTTGAGCTGCTTGTTTGCGTACCAAAGTTGCAATGACTTTACCATCATAGTCATCTGCTAAGTTTAAGGTTAGTTTTTCATAACCTGTACCAAGGATATCAGGTTGATATTCAGTAGATTGAGTGGTCATAGCATATTCCTGAATTTATTGAAAAATGAAATCCGAAAAATTACAGATAGTCTTTTACCAGCGCACAGGATTCATCATATAGTTTTTGTGCCAACTGTATATCTTTGGCTTTGCCTGATTTAAATGCAGGGGTTTGCAAACTCACATAATCACCATTGCGCTTTTCCCATGATGGATCAAAAGCAATTTTTTTAATTAATTCGGCAGGCTTAGATGGTGGAATAAGGCCAAGTTTAATTATTGCATATTGCCATTTGGGTAATTCACGATAAATCTCAGAATCTACGCCACCTGGATGTAATGCATTGCTGGTGACATGACTTCCATGTAGTTGTTTGGCGAGGATATTACTAAACAGCAGATTGGCTAATTTACTATTGCCATAGCTCAAAACACCGTTGTATTTTTTCACTTGATCCGCGTTAAAGTTTTCAGGTTGGATACAACCTAAAAGATGCATCATTGAAGCCAAATGAATTACACGACCTTGTTGGGCTTTTTGAACCAATGGAAGAAGTTTCAATGTCCAAAGAAAAGGCCCAAGATAATTTACCCCAAACTGTTTTTCAAAACCATCAGCTGTGGCCTCAAGATCAGGTGTCATCATGCCAGCATTGTTGACTAATACATCAATTTTTTCATATTTGGCAATAATTTCATTGGCTGCTTGGTTAATTTGTTCAAGACTATTTAAATCAAGGCGAATCACGTCTACTTGACCTGTACCGAATGATTCTAAGTGCTGTTGTGCTGTTTTTGCTTTCTCTGGATTACGACAAGCAATGATCACATGGTGACCATCCTTAATAAAAGTTTCTGCAGTTGCAAGCCCGATTCCAGTGTTTGCACCCGTGATGATGATGGTTTTACTTGTTGTTGTCATTGCTGAAATAATCCGCTGATGTTTTAAGCATCATAGTCATAGATTGTGACTTTATCAATATATCTGACAATAATGATTGTCATTTTTTGATAAGCGTATAAAAAAGGAATATTACCAAAGTAATATTCCTGAGTATCAAGCACACTTCATTGTATTTGGCCTAAAACAGTTGTCAGGCTGAGTAGAACGAAAGGGGATCGTTTTTACATTGCTGATTCAAAAATTTTAATGACTTGAGCATCAGTTGCTTTACGTGGATTGGTCAACATACAGGCATCTTTTTGCGCATTTGATGTCATCACTGCATGATCTTCCGCTTTGACACCCAGTTCAGCTAAGCCAGAAGGGATACCAATAGATGATGATAACTCACGAATTGCATCAATCGCAGCAAAGGCAGCCTCAGTAACGGTTAAACCCTCAGTATTGACACCCATTAATTGGGCAATTTTTGCATAACGGTCTGGGCAGGCAATTAAGTTAAACTCACACACATGCGGTAATAGAATTGCATTACATACGCCGTGTGGAAGGTTATAGAAGCCACCTAATTGATGAGCCATTGCATGTACATAACCTAAAGATGCATTGTTAAATGCCATACCTGCTAAATATTGTGCATATGCCATCGCATCACGAGCTTCAAGATTTTCACCATTGGCTACCGCAGGGCTTAACCATTCACTAATCATCGAAATGGCTTTTTCTGCACATGCATCGGTAATTGGGTTTGCAGCAGTTGAAACATAAGCTTCTACAGCATGAGTTAAAGCATCCATACCCGTTGCAGCAGTTAAAGCAGCAGGTTTTGCAATCATGAGTTTAGGATCATCAATTGCAACAAGCGGTGTACAACGCCAGTCAACAATCGCCATTTTTACATGGGTATCTGTATTGGTGATAATACAGAAACGAGTCATTTCGGAAGCAGTTCCCGCCGTTGTATTGATTGCGACAAGCGGTGTCATTGGGACTTTACTTTGATCAATCCCTTCATAATCACGAATATGACCGCCACCTGCGGTGACTAAGCCAATTCCTTTTGCACAGTCATGAGAAGATCCACCGCCTAAAGACACAATAAAGTCACAGCCATTATTGTTATATTCATTTACGCCATTGTGTACATTAATATCTGTCGGGTTTGGTTCTGCACCAGGAAAAACATGACTGTCTACACCAGCTTCTTTGAGATAGTCAACAATAATGTCTGCAACACCAAATTTGAATAATCCAGCATCAGTGACGATGAGGGCTTTTTTTGCCCCTAAATTTTGTGCTTTAGCACCGACTTCTTTGGCACAACCTGGACCAAAAAGTGAGACGCATGGGATGTAAAAACCGTTTGTTTGATCTGCTATATTTTTAAAAGCCATGGTGCGATTCCTTCTACCATTGTTATTTCATCATTCCAGAAAGGTGATGATCACCTTGAGGTTGAGTATCAGTTTTGAGGGCTGGATTGAATACCTACTAAACACCTACCAAATTTTAATAATGAAAACTTTAAATTAAGTGTTTGATATTTTTATTTAAAATAAAGTGATGAAGTTTTTCTTTATAATTTTTAAGGTGAAAAGCATACTTGAACGTGAGTTTTGATTAAAAACTACAAAAACATATTTTATTTGGTATTTTTTGCTTTGACAGATCATTTTATTTTTAAAAAGTGACGCATTGAGTTAAATTTTGAGCATAAATTTTAAAACCCATCAAAATAGAATGAATTATCAATTTATGAGAATGTGTGTTAATAATTAAAAAGTGAAAATTATGTGAAAAATTTGATATTTCTATAATAGGTCAGCAGGGGCTTAAATAGACTTTTTAAATATACCAGCACTGTTAATTTATGCTAAATGATAAAAATAACACAATGATATATATCATTAATAAGTAGTATAAAAAATTTAAAAATAAAAGTACCAATATTTTTTACGGATGAGTGTAAATGCTGTTGATCAGAATTTTATACATAAATATTGTTTTTTATGTATGTTTTTTAAACAGGTTGCCACGGTTCGGTAATCTCATATTTTAAGGATAAAAAATGAAAAAAATATTAACGTTAAAAAATATTGTCATAGCAAGTTCATTGTTCGCGATTACTAGCATGAGTTTTGCGGGGGAGTATAAACGCTTTTCAGTATCGGCAGGTTGGTTACATGTCATGCCTCAAGGAAAAGCCAATCCCTTTAATATTAATACCAGTGTTAAAAATGGTACTAATGCAACAGTTGGAAGTATCTCTACAACCAGTTTTTTAAACTCAGTTGATCCTAACGCGATGGGAGAAGACTTAGGCGGAGTGCCATTTAATCAGAAAGAGGTGTTAACTGAATTTCTTAATGATGCCTTTATGCAAACCTTATTGACTGATGGTAAGGGTAATATTTTGCCAGAGGTCGCAGGAACAGCAAATATTCATGGCTTGGAAAATTGGCAAGCTAAGGGTACAGGGCTTGAAGTTGATGATGTGGATACGCTTGGCTTGATGTTAAATTATTATATCAACGACAATGTTTCTTTGCAGCTCATTGGTGGGATTCCTCCAAAAGTTGATATTAAAGGTAAAGGGGAAATCTTGGCACCCCTTACAGGATTAGCCACCTCGCCAAGTGACCTAGTCGGAATTTTATTTCCAGATGGCATTGATTTAAACCAAGCAATTCCAATCACCAATTTAGGCAACAAATCTAAAGCAGCATCAGTGCGTGCATGGACACCAGCGCTTGAAGCGCAATATCAATTTGGTCAATCTGGTGTCAACAAATTACGTCCATATATTGGTGTAGGAGTGATGTACTCTCATTTCACTGATATCAAGTTGAACTCACAAATCAAAAGTGATCTGGTTGCAGCGGGACATATGATCCAAAATGTTTTAGATGGAAAAGCAGGGGCTGCGTTGGATGGTAAACCTTCTAGTGCAAATCCTTATGTTAGAGTTAAAACGACAGATGCAATTGCACCTATTGTAAGTCTGGGTGCAACCTATGATATTAATGAAAACTGGTTTGGTGTGGCTTCCGTTTCTTATGCCAAACTCAACAATCAGGCTAAGATAGATGTCGTTGATGCGAATACTGGTAAGCGACTGATTAATTCAACGACAAAAGTTGATATAGATCCTTTGATTACTTATGTTGGTGTGGGGTATCGCTTCTAAAATCAACACTATTTTCCCTAAGAATAGTGAAGATTTTAAATGGTTAGCTTCGGCTAACCATTTTTTGTGTTGAGTAGAGGTCTATGTAAAATCTTTTTAGCGACATGTAGATTGACGAGCAATAAAAAAGCATCCATGAAGGATGCTTTTTTGAAAGTATCGTGCAAAATCCGAGAACTTATTTCTCTACGATTGCAGTTACACCTTGACCACCAGCAGCACAAATCGAAATGAGTACACGACCTGAACCTTTTTGGTTAATCAATTTTGCAGCAGTTGCCAAAATACGACCACCTGTTGCTGCAAATGGATGACCAGCAGCTAAAGAAGAACCTTTAATATTGAGTTTGCTACGGTCAATTGAACCCAATGGTGCATCTAGACCTAAGCGTTCTTTACAGAACTTAGGATCTTCCCATGCTTTTAAGGTCGAAAGAACTTGTGATGCAAAAGCTTCATGAATTTCATAGTAGTCGAAGTCTTGAAGCTTAATACCCGCACGAGCCAACATACGCGGAACAGCATAAGCAGGCGCCATCAATAAACCTTCTTTCTTATTGACAAAATCTACAGCAGCAGTTTCAGTGAATGTTAAGTACGCGAGTACTTCATGACCATTTGCTTTCGCCCATTCTTCAGAGGCTAAAAGTACAACTGAAGCGCCGTCTGTAAGTGGAGTAGAGTTACCTGCAGTCATTGTTGCGGTATCACCTTTACCAAATGCAGGTTTAAGCTTAGCCAATTTTTCAACTGAAGAATCAGGACGTAAGTTATTGTCTTTGTCTAGACCCATAAATGGCGTGATCAAATCATCGAAGAAACCTTCTTCATATGCTTTGGCCATTTTTTGATGTGAAGATGCAGCAAGTTCATCTTGAGCTTCGCGAGGAATACCCCATTCTAAAGCAGTAATCGCTTGGTGATCACCCATAGATAAACCTGTACGAGGTTCACCATTTTTTGGCGCATCCATCAAGTCTTTAACATTGATTTTAGCTAAGGCTTTTAAACGGTCTTTACCTGTTTTTGCAATGTTTAATTCAAGCAATGCTTTACGTAAGCCGTCACCAAATGCGATCGGTGCATCAGAGGTAGTATCTACACCACCAGCAATACCCACTTCAATTTGGCCTAATGCAATTTTGTTTGCAACAAGGAAAGCTGCTTGTAAGCCAGTACCACATGCTTGTTGAATATCATAAGCAGGGGTTTCAGGGGCAAGTTGAGTATTTAAAACACATTCACGTGTCATGTTGAAATCGCGGCTATGTTTTAGAACTGCACCAGCAACAACTTCACCTAAACGTTGACCTTGAAGGTTAAAACGTTCAATTAAACCGTTCAAAGACGCAGTAAGCATGTCAATGTTTGACGCTCGGAAATAAGGGCCATTTGAACGTGCAAAAGGAATACGGTTACCGCCAATAATTGCTACGCGACGTACAGTGTTTTGACTCATAATTTTATCCTGCTGACCAGAAGTTTGAGTTTTAGAAGATGAAGCTGTTGTAACTTTTTTTGCCGTCGATGCCGTTGCTTTGCTACGTGAAGCAGCTGCTGGTGCACGAGTCGGTTTTTTAGTCGTGTTGGCTGCATTGGCATTTGTAGAATTTGTGTTGCTACTTTTACTCGTACGAGTACGAGCTTTTGATGTATTTGACACAGTTTCTTGTACAGTGCTTTCAGCGTTTGAATTTTCTTGAGTTGTTTTGCTCATAAGGCTTTTCCAAGCATGTTCGCAATATTCTTAGTGCTTACATTAACATAATTGGCTATGACTCGAATTGACTATAATGACATTTGCATATTCTTTCAGGTCAAGTCATCATTTTGGCAACTCAAGTATGATTTAACTGAAACTTATGGGTCATAGAGATGATAGCGTTGTTGACGATTCCTCTAAGCCTTGCGCGAAGAACAACGCAAGCCATTTAAGAAAGCGCAACACAGCTAAATATCTGAGATTATACTGCAGTTAAAAGATAGCTTAAGCCCCTACAAAATTAATTTGATGAGAGATAAGAAACATGTCTGACCAATACCAAGCATTTGCTAAATCTCCAATTGGTAAATTTGTCATAAAAAATTTAGGTTTACCATCACCAATCCAGCTAGAACGCTTTGAGTCAGCCACTCCTGTCGTTAAAGGTGCTGTATTATTCGGTGCGGCTCCAAAGAGTCATTTTACTGGTGAAGTTGCGCAGGTTCTTAGTAATATTCATGCCAACACTTATGCAGGGAATAACGCAGAGTTACAACAAGCTGCGGCAAAATCTGGTTTGAATGTTGGTGCTTTTAATGAAGGCGATAAAGAATCAAAATTTAAAGCAGTGATATTTGATGCATCAGGGATTCAAAATTCAGAACAATTACATGAACTACACAAGTTTTTTAATCCTGTTGCTCGTCAAATTGCAACATCAGGTCGTGTAATTATTATTGGTTTAACACCTGAAACTGCACCAACGATTAAGCAGGCGATTGCACAACGTGCATTAGAAGGGTTTGTTAAATCGGTTGGTAAAGAGTTTAAGAAAGGAATTGCTGCTGATCTTATTCTGGTTGATGCAGATGCTGCACAAAACTTGGAATCAAGTTTACGTTTTGCAATTTCTCCACGTTCAGCATATGTATCGGGTCAGGTGATTCGCGTATCTAAAGGTGATGTGATTGATATCGATTGGGCAAAACCGCTTGCAGGCAAAACTGCGCTTGTTACAGGTGCAAGCCGTGGTATTGGTGAAGCGATTGCACATGTATTGGCACGTGATGGCGCACATGTAATTTGTTTAGATGTTCCACCACAACAAGCAGACCTTGACCGTGTTGCAAGTGAAATCGGTGGTTCTACGCTCGCAATTGATATCACGGCTGCTGATGCTGGTGAAAAAATCAAAGCTGCGGCAGCTCAACAAGGTGGTTTAGATATCATCGTACATAATGCGGGTATTACACGTGACAAAACTTTGGCAAATATGAAGCCAGAGATGTGGGATCTGGTGATTAATATCAACTTATCTGCTGCTGAACGTATTAACGATTATTTATTGTCAAATGATGGTTTAAATGCAAATGGTCGTATCGTTTGCGTATCTTCAATTTCAGGTATTGCTGGTAACTTAGGTCAAACCAACTATGCTGCATCAAAAGCAGGTGTCATTGGTTTGGTGAAATTTACTGCGCCTGTGTTAAAAAATGGTATTACCATTAATGCTGTAGCGCCGGGTTTCATTGAAACTCAAATGACAGCGGCAATTCCATTTGCAATCCGTGAAGCGGGCCGTCGTATGAACTCAATGAGTCAAGGTGGTTTACCTGTTGATGTTGCTGAAACAATTGCTTTATTTGCTTCTTCAGCATCTACAGGATTAAATGGTAATGTTGTGCGTGTTTGTGGTCAAAGCTTATTGGGTGCATAATCACGCATAAGTGAAGTCCTGTTTCGTTTAGGGGATTATGGCGAAGAGATTATTTGTGTATTTAAATAACACTCTCGCTGGCTTTCTCTTGAATGAAATCAGGATGTTTAAGCTGTATCATCCGTTAATTTCCAACTGAAATGTTGGATTTTTTAAATGTTGAATAAGAATTAATTTTTCAAAGGTCCAGTATGAATACTCGCCATTTTAGTCAACTTCCTAAGCCATATTTAGCTTATCCAAAAGTGATTCAGGGTTTAATTTTTAAAAAGCCAAAAGGTGAAAAAGTTCTACCGCAAGTTGAATATGTGGTTGATTCATTCAAAATTGATCCAAATCATTTAAAAGCATATAACGAAGTGTGTGGCTTTAAAAATAATGGGTATATTCCCGCAATTTATTTAGCTGTTTTATCGCAAAGTTTACAAATGCATATGATGACCTCTGAAGTATTTCCTTTTGCAATTTTAGGCTTGGTGCATATTCGTAATCAAATTAAGCAAACACGTAAAATTGGGGTCAATGAACAGCTAACTTTATCTTGTCAATTTGGTGAGTTAAAACCACATGACAAAGGGGTTCAATTCGATTTCATCACGACTGCTAAAGTTGGCG
Organism: Acinetobacter sp. BIGb0196; assembly: GCF_011759595.1. Classification (NCBI taxonomy): domain Bacteria; kingdom Pseudomonadati; phylum Pseudomonadota; class Gammaproteobacteria; order Moraxellales; family Moraxellaceae; genus Acinetobacter; species Acinetobacter sp. BIGb0196. The sequence continues at coordinate 1,730,688 of NZ_JAAOZA010000001.1, forward strand.
GTGAAGTGGTCATGCAAGGATTAACCACTTATTTAGCGCGTCAAAAGACTGATGGTTCAGTTGCAGAAAAACCAAAAGATAAAAAAGAACCAAATTATCAAGTTCAGGCGGTTTGGGAAGTTCCTGAAAATACTGGTCGTCGTTATGCTATGACATCAGGCGACTTTAACTTGATTCATATCCATGCATTGACGGCAAAAGCATTTGGCTTTAAACAAGCGATTGCTCATGGGATGTGGAGTAAGGCACGTGTTCTTGCTGGGCTCAACTTACCAGAAGCTTATGAAGCAGATGTATTGTTTAAATTGCCGATGTATTTACCTTCAACAGTAGAGCTTTTAACTGCGCAAGAAGGTAAAACAACTGACTTTTTGATTCGTAATCAAAAATCACAAAAACCTCATGTTTCTGGTGTGGTTAACGCTTTATAAGATAAAATATAAAGCCTGAGTCGAGATGATTCAGGCTTTTTTAATTAAAAAAGTTATGATTAAAAAAATAGGATAGGGCGATGAGCAGTTTAACGGACATTATTTTTGCGAATACGAAAAATTATCAGGGCTATGTGGATGAGCGTTTTCAAGATCTCGCTGTTCAATTTAGCCGTTTGCAGGATGGTCGTAGCGAAAATGGTGGTGCTGCTTTAACTGTTTATTTTCAAAATGAAAAAGTTGTCGATATATATACGGGTAAAAAATCAAAAACTGAGCAATGGAATGAGCAAACCTTGTCGGTTTGTTATTCCACGGGGAAAGGTGTACTGGCAACACTCGCGCACATTTTGGTGAGCGAAGGTTTCTTAGACTACGATACACCTATTGTTAATTTTTGGCCTGAATTTGCTCAAAATGGTAAAGAGAATATGACTTTACGTCATATTTTGAGCCATCAAAGTGGCTTATACGATATTCGAAATATCATTGCTAGTGCAGTTGAAATGGCCGATTGGCAGCATATGCTCAAGGTCATGGAGCAGGCCACACCTCGTTTTGCTGTAGCAACTGATATTGCATATCAGGCATTAACATTTGGCTGGTTGGTGGGTGGTGTTTTAGAGAAAGCAACGCATCAATCTTTAACACAGTTAATACAGAAGTATTTGGTTGAACCCCTACAACTTGATGGTGCCTATTTTGGTGTGCCTGAATCTGAGTTAAATCGTGTGGCGCGTTTAATTCAAAAAGCAGCACCTGTACAAAAAACAGAAACAAAATCCAGTAAGAGCAAAGCCAAGAAGCATCATAAAACGTCTTTTTCCGATAAATTGGTTGAATTAACTGGACAAAATCCGCAAGATTTTTTAGATGCTATGGTACCGAAAGGGATGCGTGATTTTAGTTTCTTTAGTGACCAAGGGCTTCAAGCGATTATTCCAGCGGCCAATGGTGTATTTAGTGCCAATAGTCTTGCAAAAGTTTATGCCATGATGGCAAATAAAGGGGTTTGGGAAGGAAAAGTTTTAATTCGCCCTGAAATATTTGCAGAGTTAAGTCAAATCCAATCGATTAAACGAGATCGCGTGATGCCAATTCCTATGAAATGGCGTTTAGGCTACCACCGTGTGATGAGTATGGGTAAACGTGCCAAGCAAGGCTTTGGTCATATTGGATATAACGGTTCTGGGGCGTGGTGTGACCCGCAACGAGGGCTTAGTTTTGCCTATACTCATAATTTTGCCATTGGTTCAATCACAGGAGATTACCGTCTTTGGGGACTGACCCAAGAAACATTACGTTGCGCTGATGGTTTACTTAAGGGAAGTAAAGGCTGGTTCTAAATATTAAGATCAAAGCGATTGAAATTTCATAGAAGGTTAGATGGCTGACTCTTATAGTGCAAAAGAATTAAAAATAAGGACTTTAAACAGCAGCATATAGATCCATCTATATTTTCTTAGGCAAATAACTCCATTTTCAAGATGGTTTCGACATGATGTTTAAACGAGTGTTGGTCTAGACCTTTTAAGCCAAGTTGATAGATTCCTTCTAAACCACAAACAAAAGCAATCAGCCGCCAAGCAATGTCTTGGCTGCTGCTGGCTGTAGCAATTTTAAATTCTTGTTGGTTGACGCCATGTTCAATCGCAGTAACCAAGGCAACATGCCATTGTTCCATCGTAATATTATAAGCTTTTTTAATTTCAGGATCTTGGTCGATTAAAATCTCAGCTTCATTCCAGAGTCGTAAATAGGGTTGAGTTTGTTCAATATTTTCAAAGCCTAGCAAGAGAGATAAACGCTCAAAACTACTGTCGGTTTTAATTTGATCTTCTACTTCATTGAGTTGATCCATCAATTCAATAAAAACTTCGGCCTTTAAATGCGAACTTGATTCAAAGTGATGATGTACTTGTCCTGTTGAAACTTGTGCTTCTGCGGCAATACGGCGCACAGTTAATCCATTCAATCCATCTTGTAATGCAACACGCTTTGCTGCATCCAAAATCATAGTACGACGCTGTTCTCGGTTTAAATAGTTCATCACTTTTAATACAACAAAATTTACAAAACAAATATTAAACAAAGTTGGACGTTTGTTCAAGTCTGGTTATAATAACTCAACTTGAACAAGTGTCCAACTTTAATTAGGTGTGTTATGTACCGCAATTGGGTGATTTTGGCAATCATCGTTTTAATTTATTTACCGGTTTCAATTGATGCAACGGTTTTGCATGTTGCCATCCCAACATTGAGTGCTGCCTTATCACTATCCAGTAATGAAATGCTCTGGGTGATAGATATCTATTCACTGATCATGGCAGGTTTGATTTTACCCATGGGGGCATTGGGGGATCGTATTGGTTTTAAACAGCTGATGCTGATTGGTGCTGGTATTTTTGGTGTGGCTTCTCTCATGGCTGCTTTTGCGAGTTCAGCCTATATGTTGATTGCTGCCCGAGCATTTCTTGGTGTAGGCGCTGCCATGATTTTACCTGCAACCTTGGCAGGTGTTCGCAATACCTTTTTAGATGAAAAACAACGTAATTATGCTTTAGGTATTTGGGGAACTGTCGGTGGTGGTGGAGCCGCTTTTGGTCCACTTTTGGGTGGTTTTATTCTGGAACATTTTTCATGGGGAACCGTGTTTCTGATTAATGTGCCAATTATTATTTTGGTCTTGGTATTGACCACATGGCTGGTGCCAAAGCAAGCAGTACAAACCAAACAACCTTTAAATCTATTACAAGCGCTCATTTTGGTCACTGCAATCTTAATGCTGATTTATTCGATTAAGACCTCTATCTATGCGTTTAGCCTAGGGATGATTTTGATTTTTGTGCTTGGATTGGGATTGTTGGTGGGATTTATCCGCCATCAATTAAAAACAACCCAACCGATGATCGATTTTAGTCTGTTTAAGAATCCTGTGATCTCAACCAGTATTGTGATGGCAATGGTGGCAATGATTGCATTAGTTGGTTTTGAGCTACTGCTTTCACAAGAATTACAGTTTGTGTATGGATATAGCCCATTGGAAGCAGGTTTGTTTATTTTACCCTTTATGATAGCAATTAGTATTGGTGGACCCTTTACCAGTATTTTAATGAATCACTATGGTTTAAGACCTGTAGCAACTGTTGGGATGTTGATGTGTGCCTTATGTTTCTTTGGTTTGGCCATGACCAATTTTGATGTTGATTATATTCAAGCTTGGGTGTGGATGGTGCTGATGGGGATCAGTGTTGAAATCGCGTTATTATCTTCCACAGCAGCTATTATGTCTGCTGTACCTCCACAAAAAGCAACGGCTGCTGGTGCAATCGAAGGCATGGCATATGAGTTAGGTGCAGGTCTTGGGATTGCGATTTTTGGACTATTGCTATCTATATTTTATGCGCATTCGATTATCTTGCCTGATCATTTTCCGCTGAATATCGCAGCTCAAGCAAGTTCTTCTATTGGTGAGGCATTATTGCTGAGCAAACAATTAGAACCTGCATTGATGCAACAGGTAAAACAAGCTGCTTTTGAAGCGTTTATTCATTCGCATAGTAAAGTCTTGGGTATTTCGGGTGTGATGTTCCTAGTTTTATCTGTATTTGTTTGGCGCACTTTACCTGCAAAGAAACAGCTAGCAGTCTAGAATATTGCGCATAATTTAAATTATGCGCTTGTTTTTACATTTAGATTTTAAAGTGTGAACATATAAGTTTGATGAACCGATTGAAAACTTTAGCAAGCCCAAATTGTGATTTAATCAACACTGCCACGGCAGTGTTTTTTAAAGTAAAATAGCTACTGTTTGTTTTTAAATCTATTTAAGAGATAGATAAACTTTATATTGTAGAGCACAGTGTTAAATTAGAAGAAATTGATCGAATTATCTCTAATAAAAAATAACTCTACAGTTCTTCATTCACTAATCAGCAAAAAAACAGTATCCTTAGACCTGTAACTAGGAGCTTCCATGTATCAGGTACTTGCACGTAAATATCGCCCACGTAACTTTAATGAATTGGTCGGACAGAATCACGTTTCACGTGCACTGACCAGTGCTTTAGATCGTGGACGTTTACACCATGCCTATTTATTTACTGGAACACGTGGGGTGGGGAAAACCACAATTGCTCGAATTTTAGCGAAATGTTTAAATTGTGAAACAGGGGTAACCTCTACACCCTGTGAAGTTTGTGCAACTTGTAAGGCGGTAAATGAAGGGCGCTTTATTGACCTTATTGAAATCGATGCGGCATCACGGACAAAAGTTGAAGACACACGTGAGTTGCTCGACAATGTACCTTATGCACCGACCCAAGGGCGATTTAAGGTATATTTGATCGATGAGGTACATATGCTGTCGACGCATTCCTTTAATGCGTTATTGAAAACATTAGAAGAACCGCCTGAACATGTAAAATTTTTATTTGCGACAACAGATCCACAAAAATTACCAATTACGGTGATTTCACGTTGCTTGCAATTTACATTACGTCCATTGGCTGTAGATGAAATTACCCATCACCTTACAGATATTTTAAATAAAGAAGAAATTTCATCAGAGCAAGATGCGATTTGGCAAATTGCTGAATCTGCCCAAGGTTCATTACGTGATGCATTGTCTTTAACTGACCAAGCAATTGCCTATGGTCAAGGCGCAATTCATCATCAAGATGTCAAAGAAATGCTGGGTTTGATTGATAGAACCATCATTTATGATTTGATCTTGGCAATTCATCAAAACCAAAATGCACGTGTCAGCCAATTATTACTACAATTTAGGCAACAGGCTTTAGATGTTTCATTGGTTTTAGATCAGTTTATTTCGACTTTGCATGAGTTGGCAATGTTGCAATATTTGCCTGATTTAAGTCTAAAATACAGTGCTGAAATTAATCAAAAAATTATGCAGTTATCAAAAATTGTTTCTGCACAAGATTTACAGCTTTATTACCAAATTGCCAGTAAAGGTCGAGCGGAGCTACAACTTGCAGTAACACAAGAGCAAGGCTTTGAAATGACAGTATTGCGTTTACTGGCATTTAGACCGATGCAAATCAATGAAATTGTAGTATCTCAAGCTCAACAACCACAAAACAATCAGAATATCGATCAAGTTGCTATTTCACAGCAACCGCATCAAGCATCTGTTCAAACGGGGCTTGTGCAACAAGCACAGATTCAGCAAGAGCAAATTCAGCAAGAGCCAGCTCATCAACAGCAGGCTCAGCAAGCGCCTGTTGAAAAAAACAGTGAACAACAAAATGCTCCTTTAAATGTGAGTTCACAACCAGAAAGTTACGCGCCATTAGCGGAGGTACAGCAAGCGCAGGTTGAGATCAATTCACAGAATGTAGTGAGTGATTTAGACCCTGCTTTTGACCAAGTTGAAGATCAGCAAGCTCAACAGCAAAGTGTTGACCATGAACCGAGTAGTGATGACTATTTAGATGACTTTGCTGAGGAGGTACAACAAAGCGCTGTGGTTGAAGCAACGGCTCATAATAGTCAAGGTGTTGAAGCGCAGCCGCCAATTGTTCAAGAGAAAATTGACGTAGAAAATGCAGAACCAAGTTTAACCTTGTTTGGTGCTGAGTTGAGTCAACCGAAAAATACCACGTCTCCGTCTAGTCCAAATCAAGATGTATTCTTTTTAGCACCTGAAAATCAGGATCAAAATGTTGAAATTGAATTGATTGAGCCTATTCATTCTCAAACAGATACTTCAGCTCAAGTTTCTAATATTATCCCTGAAATAGAACGTGGATCCTCTTCTGAGGAACAAACGCCGCAACAGATACTTGCTTTAAAATTACAGGTCTTAGAAGGTGAGTGGACGGTTGAAAAATGGGAGTATTGGTTTAGAAATAGCTCACTTTCTCCAGCTGTTCAAGAACTTGCACAGCATGGATTAATGACAGGGGATGTGAATGGCCAATCTATTTTTCAAATTTCACAAAAATATGAAAAATTACTGAACCAAGCACAACATGACCTTGAGGCAAAATTAAAACAGCAGTGGCCGAATACGCTATTTACAGTGCAATATGGTGAAGTTGAGTCGACCACACCGTATATGATGCAAAACGAGCGTAAGCTTCGAGCTTATGATCGTGCCAGTGAAATGCTTCAAAAAGAGCCTTTGGTTAAAAGCTTAATTGAAGCATTGGATGGAAAGTTGGAAAATATTCAGCTCAAAGCCTAATTTTAAAAAACATTTAGATTAAATATCATTTTAAACAAGCTCAATTTCACTGGAATTGGGCTTGTTTTTATTTGCCGAAATTTAAGGAATATTCACAATTCCTTTCGGCCTGTGCCAAGGTAAATCATTTTAAAATCTCATCAGGCTCTCAATTTATATAAGAATTTTATTTAAAATTAGGGTGATAAATCTGGCATTTATGGGCGTTGTTATGCTGAAAATCACTTGTTTTAAATATTTTTATGGTTATAATTGCGGCAACTTTAATTAGCGGAGACCCTAAGTGGCAAATTGTTCATCGAGGCGCTGTAGTTTATATACAGCCATTATTCGTATCTGAGCAAGAGAGCACTGCCTTTAGGAAAGCTGTCTTGCAATGAGACAGTTATAATCTGATTTTAAACTACATCCCCATTTTGACGTGAAACAGCTCAATTTTGACTTTAATCAGTTCAATTTTGGCTTGTTTTTGTGCGCACTTAGATTCATGCCGCCTCAGCAATGAGGATTACGGATGGTAATCAATCAACTTTGTATGATAGAAACAGCACTGATTACAGGCTGCTTTTTATTACTTATTATTCATAAATCAGCTTATGCAGATCCTGTATTAATTACAGATGATGCAACTGTTGCTGATCTGTATACTTGCCATTTTGAAAGTAATATAAACTTTTATAAACATCAGGAGGTTAATTCCAGTTTTTCTCCAGTATGTGGTATCGCCAAAAATTTGGAATTAAGTTTTCAGCTGGATGATCATGTTCAAAATAAGAATCGTCATGATGTGATATCAGGTCAATTCAAACGTAATTTGAAAGCAGTGGATTCGAATAGTTGGGGCGCTGCCGCATCCTTAACAATAAGCCGAAATATGTATGGTGATGACCACTCTAGTTGGAAAGTGAATCTCCCCGTAACTTATTTATTACTGGATGATCGGTTATTTTTAAATGGCAACATCTCCTATGAACATCAGGGCAATACTCAGTATGTTTTAGCTGCAATTTCAAGCAATTATTGGATCAATGCTAAAACTTCGCTCAGTGCAGAAATCTTTAATCAAGATCATCAGTCTGTATTTTTTCAAACCGCATTTGGTTATGAGTTGATTCAAGATTTTGTCAGGGTCCAAGTGGCTTATGCAGATCGATTTGACCACCATCATGATCGCTGGTTTGGGCTGGGAGCTGAGTTTCTCACCAATTTTAAGCTCATAAAAAAATCATCTAATTCAATTCCTGTTCAATAGGAAGAAGTCTTTATTGCCAAAAAAGGAGAACATTATGCTTCATAATCTATGGCAACGTTTATTTTCTAATTTCATCAAAAAATATCATATTCAACACTTATTTGAACGTCATCGCTCATTTAAAGAATTACATCAAGCCAGTTATGCCAGTGAAATTAGTAAAAAGCTTTCACAAAGTTTGATCAATGCTTCCTATGTAGCTTCAGAGCAATTGCTCAATCATTTAAATACAACAGAGCAAGGCTTGTCAGCAAAGCAGGTTGAACAACGACAAGAACAATTTGGATTAAATGAGCTTGCGCATGAAAAACCACTGCCGTGGTGGAAGCATCTTTGGTATGCCTATCGCAATCCATTTAATATTTTACTTACCATTTTGGCTTTGGTGGCTTTCTTTACCGACGATATAGAAGGCACAATTATTATTACAACCATGGTTGTACTTTCTACGGTGTTGCGCTATTGGCAAGAGTTTAAGTCAAATAAAGCAGCCGCTGCATTAAAAGCAATGGTAAGTAATACGGCTACTGTGATTCGTCAAGTAGATTGGGATGCCCCAGACCTTGAAACCCTGCAATGCGACCTAAATCAAGGATCTCAACAGGTTGAACTTGCGATCCAAGATTTGGTCCCTGGTGACATCATTTTATTGTCTGCTGGAGATATGATCCCTGCGGATTGTCGAATTATCTTTGCAAAAGATCTGTTTGTTTCACAAGCGTCGATGACAGGTGAATCTATTCCTGTAGAAAAGTTTGCTGATCAAAAAGATCACACCCTGCAAAATGCATTGGAACTGGAAAATATTGTTTTTATGGGAACCAATATTGTGTCTGGTTCTGCAAAAGCGGTGGTGGTGAATACTGGGACACAAACCTATTTTGGAGCATTGGCACACCGAGTATCCCATGCAGATCGTGCAACGACTTCATTTCAAATGGGGGTAAATAAAGTCAGTTGGTTATTGATTCGATTTATGTTGATCATGGCGCCAGTTGTATTATTTATCAATGGCTTTACCAAAGGTGATTGGAGTGAAGCATTGCTGTTTGCTTTATCTGTAGCTGTGGGTTTAACACCTGAAATGTTACCGATGATCGTGACCTCAACATTGGCCAAAGGTGCAGTATTTTTATCTCGTAAAAAAGTTATCGTTAAACGTTTAGATGCGATTCAAAATTTTGGCGCAATGGATGTTTTATGTACAGATAAAACAGGTACCTTGACTGAGGATAAAATTTGTTTATCACAACATGTCGATGTAAATGGTAAGACATCACAACGTGTATTGGTACAGGCTTACTTAAATAGCTATTACCAAAGAGGGCTGAAAAATTTACTGGATGCTGCAATCTTGGACCATGCTGCACAAGACTTACAGGATCTAAATTTTAAATTTAAGAAGCTTGATGAAGTACCGTTTGATTTTGTGCGCCGACGTATGTCAGTAGTAGTCAGAACCTTACAGGGTAACGCACGTATTATCACTAAAGGCGCGGCAGAGGAAATGCTGAAAGTCTGTTCGCATGTAGAGATAAATGACAAGATTGAGCTATTAACGCCAGCCCATCTTGAGGCGATTCAAGAAAAAATACGCCAATTTAATCTTGAAGGTTTACGTGTTATTGCCCTCGCGTATCGAGATTTTAGTGGTAGATCAGATGACTTTTCTGTCGCAGATGAAAGTAATTTGATTTTAACTGGATATCTAACTTTCTTGGATCCACCTAAAAAATCCGCTGCACCTGCTTTAGCTCAATTGGCAGCGCATGGCGTCAAGGTCAAAGTGCTTACAGGTGATAATGAGTTTGTTACTCAAAAGGTCTGCAAAGAACTTGGTCTGGACTGTGAACATGTTCTTTTAGGTGGGCATGTTGAGAACATGACTGATGAAGAACTAAAATTTGCCGTTGAATATACACAAGTATTTGCCAAATTAAGTCCTGTTCACAAAGAACGTATTGTGATGCAGCTGAAAGAAAATGGGCATGTGGTTGGATTCCTAGGCGATGGAATTAATGATGCGGCTGCGATACGCAGTGCTGATATTGGAATTTCGGTTGATACAGCAGTGGATATTGCCAAAGAGTCAGCAGATTTAATTTTACTTGAAAAAAGTTTAATGGTACTTGAAGAAGGCGTGCTAGAGGGACGACGTACATTTGCCAATATGCTGAAATATATCAAAATGACGGCAAGTTCAAATTTTGGTAATGTTTTTTCGGTATTAGTAGCTAGTGCTTTTATTCCGTTTTTACCGATGCTACCGATTCATTTGCTGGTACAGAACTTACTTTATGATGTATCACAAATCGCCATTCCATTTGACAATGTTGATGATGAGTTGATTGAAAAACCGCAAAGCTGGAAACCAAATGAAATTGGACGTTTTATGATTTTCTTTGGGCCACTCAGTTCGATCTTTGACATTTTGACCTTTGCTCTCATGTGGTTTGTATTTCATGCAAATTCACCAGAACAGCAAACCTTGTTTCAGTCAGGTTGGTTTGTCGTAGGATTATTAACACAAACGATTATTGTGCATATGATTCGTACAGAAAAAATACCATTTATTCAAAGTCGTGCAGCAATGCCTTTGATAGTCATGACCTTGGTCATCGTGGCTGCTGGTATTTTCTTACCAATGGGGCCTTTTGCTGAGTACTTAAAATTACAAGCTTTACCATTAACTTATTTCTTATTCTTACCTTTCATCTTGCTTGGCTACATGCTGGTTGTGCAACTGATGAAAAAAATTTACATCCGTCGTTACGGGTGGTAATGGAGAACTCCAATGCAACTCCAATTCATGCAACATCTAGAATTAGCGAATATGCTAGATACCTTGATTAGTTTACTTGGCGCTTTTATTTTAGGGGGATTGATCGGGTTTGAGCGACAGTATAGGCAGCGCACAGCAGGCTTAAGAACCAATGTATTAGTCGCACTTGGCGCTGCTATATTTGTTGATATTGCCAATAACTTAACAGGTGCTGATGGTTCCGTACGTGTAATTGCTTATGTGGTTTCTGGCATTGGATTTCTTGGCGCAGGGGTAATCATGCGCCAAGAAGGGAATATTCAAGGACTCAATACTGCTGCAACCTTGTGGTGTTCTGCTGCTGTCGGTGCTGCGGCAGGTTGTGACCGTTTGGTGGAAGCTATATTAGCGACGATATTTATTTTGGCAGCCAATACTTTATTACGCCCTATTGGGCATATTATCGACCGTAAACCTTTAAATGTTGATTCGGAAATGCAACATGAAATTTATGTGGTTTGTCAAAAAGAGCACAGTAAATATGTCATGGATGAGCTGAATAAAGCTTTAAAGCGTTATCATTTTCCTGCTAAAGATTTTGATGTAGAACCTTTTGGTGAGCAAGATGTAGAGATTAGGGCGATTTTGATTGCGAATTCTGTTGAGGAAAAAGAAATTCAGCCGATTATTGAAATGTTAAATCAAATGCCTGAAGTGAGTCAGGCTTTTTGGGATCAAAATACCTTGGCTTAAAATGATGTTTATTTTTAGGGTGTCGGAGCTAAATAGTCTTAAGTGTCAATTTTTTAGGCTTAAACTATATAACGTGAGTTCGACTTAACTATATCTTTAACTTATTGAAAAGCAATGATCTTGACGGAGTCTTGCTGAACTGTCATTCAATTTCAGGATCAGCCTGCGGCTCGCCCTACTTTTGTTTCGGCAAAAGTAGGCAAAACCATTGTCATCCGCAAAACTCGTCGACGACCAGAAACGCATTCAATGAATCGCAGAAACAATACTTTATGAATGAAGTCCTGCCTCAGACAGTTGCGGATGACGTTTCCGCGTAACATATTTCATCAAAAACTTATATAGAACTCAGGTTGTATAGTCTTGCAAAGCATCTCGCATTTTTTGTGGAATCGGGGTGCTTTTCTTTGTCTCACGCTCTACGAATACATGTACAAATTGACCTTGTGCTGAAGCTTGAGTTTTACCCTGTTTGAAAATAGCCAGATCATAGCTCAGTGATGAATTACCAATTTTTGCAATGGCGACCCCAACCTCAATAATTTCTGGATAGGTGAGTTCTTCGAGAAAATGACACGAAGAATTTACCACCAAACCAATGATGGGTGAGTGATGTATATCAAAGTCGGTTTTTTGGATCAAGAGTGCATTCGCTGCAGTATCAAAATAACTATAATAAGTCACATTATTCACATGACCATAAATATCGTTGTCTGCCCAACGTGTTTGGATGGGTAAGATAAATGAGTATTGAGTGCGTAATTTTATTTCTGGTTTCATTTAGATTATTCATTCGAATAGATAAAAAAATTAATAGTGCTTTTTTGATCAACCACCAAGCCAAGGCTTTGCAAAGCTTTATAAACAAGTAACTTTATAGATGAATTTTGCATGTGTTTACAAGTGTTTTTAGCACAGTGCAACTATATTCAAGTGTAAAAATAAAAAAGCTCATTAAGTCTAACCTAATGAGCTTTTACAATTTAGAACTGATTCAGTCCAAATTGATTAGAAACGATAACCAAGACCTAAATAAGTCACGATTGGTTTAATCTCAATGCTGCTTTGGCCTGAAATTAAAGTGGTTTGTCCAGCTGGCGTTGTACCATTTACATTTAATTTTGCTTTTGTTGACAGGTGTGCATATGAAACAGAAGCAGTTGCATACCAATTTTTGTTGATATTGAAATCTGCGCCAAGGATTGCAACAGGTGCAAACGCGTCATCCACTTTAACTTTACCTAGTTCTGGCTTGAACGGGCCGATAGGTGAAGCTTTTAATGCATCATTGATTGCTGGATCAGTCTCAACATTTGAGAAATGAGCATACATCAAGCCTGCACCTACATAAGGGCGGATCTTGTTGTTAATTGAACCAAAGTGATAACGAGCAGAAAGTGTTGGCGTATAAGCATCTGTTGTTGCAGCTTTATCAAATTTATTTAGATCAACGACAGTATGACCATTAACTTTAATGCTACCTTTACCAGCAAGTTCCATTTCAGGAGGAGCGCCTAAAGTTAATTCAAGTGAAACATTGTCATTGACAAAATAATCAAGCATTAAGCCTGCTGTATCCGCATTTTGTACTTCAAAACCTGCATCCGGGTTATTGGCTTGTATATTCGCCAAAGGACCTAAGTAAGGACTATTACCAGTTTTACCATTTACGCCTTGTCCTTTACTTTGAGGCATAACATGTAACCAACCAGCAGAAACACCAAAAGTTTTACCATCTGAAGTTGCTGCGTGAGAAACGTTGCTTAATCCAAATGCTGCTAATGGCAGAATTGCTAATGTAAGTTTTTTCATAGAATCATTTTCCAATACTAGTTGTCTTAATTTTCCGATTAAGATCTGGCGCGATTTTAGAGTAATTATTTTAAAAATTAAATAAAAATTAAATAAAAACTAATTACTAGCTAGTCATAAAATAGTCATTTAATAGGTTAATGATTTGATAATTAATAATTTTTAAATAATTTTATTAAAAAACTTTAAGTTTGATTGATTAAAAAATATAACAAAACGACGCAATAAGATGGTTTTTTTCATATTTTGAGAATAACCAAGTTTAATTTTAATGTTGTATTTTTACAAGATTATAAATTTTTTTTAAAATTTAGCCCAATTTGATCTGATGCAGGCCGCATATTTCAAACACAAATTATAGGCCATATGATGGGTATTTTTATACTTAAAAATAAAACACTCAGCGAGTATGTATCAATTGTGCTTCATGTTGATTAAAGATCTTTTCATAAATCAAAAAATGATCATGTGGAGTGATTCATATTGGTATTGAAAGTGCCTTCTCCCATTGGAAGAAGGCTAGGATGAGGGCGCTTTTATGTTGATTTATGCTTTTAAAAAGGACTTATGAAAGAAGTCTATTTAAAAGCGCATTCAATAAATCAGTGCATGATCAATGTTGATAGATTTTAATAAATCGCCTGATAAATTTTTAATGCATCTGCGTGGAGTAGAGGCCTCGGATTATTTTGTAAAAGACGTGTTTGTAGCATGGCATCGGATGCCAATCTATCCAGTTGCTGCTCGTGTACATTTAAATCGCGTAATTTCAATGTCAAACCACTGTGATCCAAGTGTCTCTGCATATGATCTATAAATAAGTCACATAAGCCTTCTGTACTGCCTTTACTATAAGGATCAAGCCATTGCATTAACTCTGCATAAAGTGCTTTTGCATTAGGCGCATTGAATTTTAACACTTCCAATAAAACCAAAGCGTTAGTATGCCCATGTGATAAATGAAAATGACCACCTAAGGGGTATGCTAAAGCGTGTACAGCACCTACAGGAGCGTTGGCAAAAGCCTGTCCTGCAAGCATAGAGCCAACCAGCATATTTTGACGAGCTGCTAAATTTGTACCATCCGCCAAGACCAATTTTAAATTTTTATTTAAAAGTTTAAGGGCTTGTTTAGCAAGCATGTCTGCATAAAAATTCTTTTTAATTTTAGAGGTATAGGCTTCAATGGCATGCACCATCGCATCTATACCTGTTGCTGCTGTGATATGTGCAGGTAGGCCTGAGGTAAATGTTGCATCTAGAATTGCCACATCGGCATATAAAATGGGGGAAACGATACCTGTTTTGGTGGTTTCACCTGTAGTGACAATTGAAATAGGGGTGACTTCAGAGCCTGTGCCCGCTGTGGTTGGAATGAGAATTAAAGGAAGGCGAGGGCCTTTGACATTATTGACCCCATAGATTTCCTGAATACTTTGTGATTGCTTTGGATTTGCCAATATCGCGATGAGTTTGGCAACATCCATAGAGCTACCACCACCAAAGCCAATAACTACATCTACTTGATTGTCTTTGGCGAATTGAACTGCCGATAAAACAATTTGCTCTGCTGGATCTGCCTGTACATCGGCATAAATTTCATAGTCTAAATTGCATTGCGCTAAAATTTTTAATAGTGGCAAATGCAGTGCATGTTGAATCATGCCTGCATCTGTCACGATTAATGCTTTGTGGTATTGATTGCCTAATACTGTGCTGAGCTCTTGGATTGATCCTAAACCTGAAATAATATTGGCTACAGTTTGGAATTGAAAATGACTCATATGTATTATCCTTAATCTATCATCACAAATTAAACATTATTGTTTTAAGGTTCTATAGGATTCGCCTGCTAAATAACTTAACATAAGACTTTATAAAAGAAATGATCATTTGAGGTTGTTATGTCATCCAAAATGCCATACAAAGTTTTATGTGTGTGCTTAGGAAATATTTGTCGCTCACCCACAGCAGAGGTGGTTTTACGACACTATTGTGATGAAAAACGATTAAATGTAGTTGTGGATTCAGCTGGAACGAGCAATTATCATCCAAATAAATCACCTGATAGTCGCAGTCAAAAACATGCAATAAAAAGAGGCTATGATCTTTCTGGGTTACGTGCTAGACAATTAAAAATACAAGACTTTTTAGAGTTTGATTTGATGCTTGCCATGGATCATCAGAATTTTGCGGATATACAGCATTTGTATAACCAAGCCAGTAGCCAATTTGGTCTTGCTCAAATCAAAGCTAAAATTGCTTTAATGAGTGAGCATGATCACGTTTATCCACAACAGGCGCTTCCAGATCCTTATTACGGTGAAGCTGATGGATTTGAACGTGTACTTGATCAGTGTGAATCGAGTAGTTTGGCTTGGGTACATGTGTTTCAACAACAGTTTTAATGCAAGTGATTGAAATATTTTTAGGAAATAAATTTAAGTTATGAATATTGAATCACAGGTTCAGCTCAAACCCTTTAATACATTGAGTTTGAACTCGATTGCATCACATTATGTCAAAATACAATCTATCGTAGATCTTCAACAAGCGTTGCAGTTTTCTAAAGCACACGATTTAAACGTTTTACTGCTTTCAGGGGGCAGCAATATGATGCTGCCTGAGCATATTCATGCGCTTGTAGTTGCTATAGATATACAAGGTATTGAATTTTTAAGTGAAGATGCCGAAAGTAAAACAATCAAAGTGGGTGCAGGGCAAGTTTGGCATGACTTTGTATTGTGGACGACAACGCAACAACTTTATGGTTTACAGAACTTGGCTTTGATTCCGGGCTTAGTCGGCGCATCGCCTGTGCAAAATATTGGCGCGTATGGTGTTGAAGTCGGTGAATTTATTCAATCTGTAGAAGTCTACGATCGTCAATCAGCACAGACACTTTCAATTCAAGCACAAGATTGCCATTTTTCTTATCGACACAGTATTTTTAAAGATGATCCAGATCGTTATGTGATTACCCATGTGATTTTTAAATTACTTAAACATGCTGATTTAAAAGTAAATTATGGGGATTTAAAAGATGCAATGATGGATGATATGAGTGCTGAAAACTTACAAAAGCAAGTGATTCATATTCGTCAAAGTAAACTCCCAGACCCAAATGAATATCCAAACGTGGGAAGTTTCTTTAAAAATCCGATTATTAAGCAACAAGAGTTTTCACAATTAATTGCAAAATTCCCTAATATTCCACATTATCCTCAAGCAGGGAATCACGTTAAAATTGCAGCGGGTTGGTTGATTGATCAATCAGGTTGGAAAGGTAAACAGCTTAATCAGGTGGGAATGTTTCATAAACAAGCTTTGGTGTTGGTGAATTATGCCGATGCAACATTGACAGATGTACGCGCAACGTATCAGGCAGTACAAAAAGATGTTTTTGAGAAGTTTGGTGTGTACTTAGAACCTGAACCTGTGCTTTATAATGAATTAGGGTTAATCGAAAACCATTAAATTGAGTAAATATATGGTCAAACCGCATTGGATGGTCAGATTTCTACGAATAATTGCCATATTATTTGTATTATTCGGCTGTTTGGTCGTTTTTTGGTACACGCCATTTTATTCGACAATGATGGTTAAAATACTGAATAGTATTGTTCCAGTTGAAGTGAATCAGGTGGCGGCAAAGAGCCAGCAAAACGCTGCTCTTTCGGAGGCTGAAAACTTAGAACCTGGTTCTGATTTATGGATTGCTCGACAAGCCTATCTTAAGCTGATGGATGAAGCCATTAAGAGTAAAAATGCTCAGGATTTAATGCTACTCCAGTTACGATATAAAGCCTTGCAAGAAAAAATTGCTGAAGATCAAAAAAATGATGATGAAGAACAAAACAAGCCAGTAATTCCATTGGTGTCTGAACATGCTGCATCAGAGGTTGTTGAGAACCAATCGAACGATGTTGTTAAAAACTTATTGGATTTAAATAGTGAAGACAATAAGGCTTTAATGGATGAATATTTAACATTCTTAAAAAAATATAAAATTGATGAAAAATTACTTCAAGAAAATTCACACACATTGGCAAATGAATTGTCCAGTTCACAAGTACAAGAAGATCTTGAAAGTTTGCCTACGAAAATCAGTGAACAACCGAAGCCAATCAGTCAACCTTATGCAATTGTAGTCTTGGGCGGTGGTTTAACTTTAGATAAAAATCAAAAAGACATTATTGTGAATGACTATACCAAACTAAGACTTGAAACAACCTTAGCTTTAGAAGAGAAGGTTAAACTTCCTATTGTGCTGAGTGGTGTAGAAGCACCTTATATGCAAAAATGGTTATCTGAGCGCGGTGTTCAAGCAAAATTATTAGAAAATAGGAGCATGAACACCTGTGAAAATACACGCTTTAGCTCATTACTTTTACAGAAAAAAGGTGGTGCACCCACAGTCTTATTAATTACCGATCGTTACCATATGCCAAGAACACGTCGTTTATTTGCATTAAATGGTATCGAAACAATTCCTGTCAATGCACCAATGCCAACTCAATTAACAGCATGGCAGCCTAGTAAACAAAATTATGATCATAGTCGTAGAGCCAATTATGAAACTTTAGCAACAATCCGAGATATGTTGTTTGGTTCGAGTGGCTGTAGAGAGGTGCCTTAATGGCAGATATTCCATTTTTAAATCCAACAATTCTAAAGCAACTTGACTTACCTATACCAAGTCGAGATACAACACCACAACTATTAGAAGCCTTAAACTTAAATCGTGAATATATTCCAAATAAAGAAATAAAATCTTATCAACGTCTTTATGGTTTTGATCAACTGGACTGTGTGCAATGGCAAGGTTTTATTGATATGCCGTTGTTTAAACTTCATGTGCAAGTATTTAAACCCAATATAGATAAAATAAAAGGCACTGTGTGTTTGTTGCATGGCTATTTAGAACATAGTGGTATTTACCAACCGATTGTAAAAGAAATCCTTGAACAAGGGTTTAGTGTGATTACTTATGATTTGCCTGGGCATGGACTGAGTAATGGTTCGCCTGCAAATATTCAAAACTTTGACCATTACCAACAAGTGTTACATGCGGTCTATCAATATGTAAAAAATGCAGAGCAGCTTCCTAAGCCGTGGTTGGGAGTAGGGCAAAGTACAGGTGGTGCAATTTGGATGCATCATTTACTTGAGTATGCACAAAAACGTGAAAATCCAATTGTGGATCGGGTGTTACTGCTTTCACCATTGGTACGACCTGCAAAAACAGCGTGGTGGCATAATTCTATTGGTTTAGGAATTATTCGCAGAATTAAAAGAGAAGTTCCTCGTCACTTTAAAAGAAATAATCACAATCCTGAGTTTTTAAGATTTGTACGCCTTAAAGACCCGTTACAACCTCGAATGATGGGAATGGATTGGATTTTGGCAATGTCGAAGTGGATGTTAGAAATGGAAGCCTATCCAAAGTGCCGCATTCCGGTTTGGTTGGCGCAAGGTGCACAAGATCAAACTGTAGACTGGAAATATAATATTGATTTTGTACGTCGACAATTTAGATTACAGACCTTATTGATTCTTGAAGAAGGCTCGCATCAATTGATTAATGAGCGGGCAGATATACGTGCAGCATTAACTGGATTAATTCCTGCCTTTTTACATGCACAATCTTCTGGTGACTATTTTGAATAATAAATGTAGCTTACTTTTAAGCTGAATTTCTCAAAAATGCCTAAAAAATAGGTGAATTATGTGGTTTTTTGAATATTTAGATTAAAAAATAATCACACGATGCATTTTGTTGAAAATAGGGCTTGCGCTGGTTTAAAATCTGTATAGAATACGCAGCATCCCGACGTGATACAGCAAACGAACTTAG
The DNA here is from genome assembly GCF_011759595.1 of Acinetobacter sp. BIGb0196. NCBI lineage: Bacteria > Pseudomonadati > Pseudomonadota > Gammaproteobacteria > Moraxellales > Moraxellaceae > Acinetobacter > Acinetobacter sp. BIGb0196. Next base: position 1,749,765 of record NZ_JAAOZA010000001.1, read on the forward strand.
CTTAGAGGGTTAAGTTGTTAAATGTTTATTGCGTCTTATTTATCACTGACGAAGTGATAAATTAATCATTAAGAGAATATGAAGAACAACTTGTGTGGATTTTTACTGATTGATTAATCGAAATATTATCATTGATTGATTGGTTTAAATTACTCGAAGTTTATTTGAGAGAATTTGTCAGTACATTGATGAGCCAGAATTGTGACCTTAAGTCACTAATGATTTTTAACTGAAGAGTTTGATCATGGCTCAGATTGAACGCTGGCGGCAGGCTTAACACATGCAAGTCGAGCGGGGGAGATTGCTTCGGTAATTGACCTAGCGGCGGACGGGTGAGTAATACTTAGGAATCTGCCTATTAATGGGGGACAACATCTCGAAAGGGATGCTAATACCGCATACGCCCTACGGGGGAAAGCAGGGGATCACTTGTGACCTTGCGTTAATAGATGAGCCTAAGTCGGATTAGCTAGTTGGTGGGGTAAAGGCCTACCAAGGCGACGATCTGTAGCGGGTCTGAGAGGATGATCCGCCACACTGGGACTGAGACACGGCCCAGACTCCTACGGGAGGCAGCAGTGGGGAATATTGGACAATGGGGGGAACCCTGATCCAGCCATGCCGCGTGTGTGAAGAAGGCCTTATGGTTGTAAAGCACTTTAAGCGAGGAGGAGGCTCTCTTGGTTAATACCCAAGATGAGTGGACGTTACTCGCAGAATAAGCACCGGCTAACTCTGTGCCAGCAGCCGCGGTAATACAGAGGGTGCGAGCGTTAATCGGATTTACTGGGCGTAAAGCGTGCGTAGGCGGCTTTTTAAGTCGGATGTGAAATCCCCGAGCTTAACTTGGGAATTGCATTCGATACTGGGAAGCTAGAGTATGGGAGAGGATGGTAGAATTCCAGGTGTAGCGGTGAAATGCGTAGAGATCTGGAGGAATACCGATGGCGAAGGCAGCCATCTGGCCTAATACTGACGCTGAGGTACGAAAGCATGGGGAGCAAACAGGATTAGATACCCTGGTAGTCCATGCCGTAAACGATGTCTACTAGCCGTTGGGGCCTTTGAGGCTTTAGTGGCGCAGCTAACGCGATAAGTAGACCGCCTGGGGAGTACGGTCGCAAGACTAAAACTCAAATGAATTGACGGGGGCCCGCACAAGCGGTGGAGCATGTGGTTTAATTCGATGCAACGCGAAGAACCTTACCTGGTCTTGACATAGTAAGAACTTTCCAGAGATGGATTGGTGCCTTCGGGAACTTACATACAGGTGCTGCATGGCTGTCGTCAGCTCGTGTCGTGAGATGTTGGGTTAAGTCCCGCAACGAGCGCAACCCTTTTCCTTATTTGCCAGCACTTCGGGTGGGAACTTTAAGGATACTGCCAGTGACAAACTGGAGGAAGGCGGGGACGACGTCAAGTCATCATGGCCCTTACGACCAGGGCTACACACGTGCTACAATGGTCGGTACAAAGGGTTGCTACCTAGCGATAGGATGCTAATCTCAAAAAGCCGATCGTAGTCCGGATTGGAGTCTGCAACTCGACTCCATGAAGTCGGAATCGCTAGTAATCGCGGATCAGAATGCCGCGGTGAATACGTTCCCGGGCCTTGTACACACCGCCCGTCACACCATGGGAGTTTGTTGCACCAGAAGTAGGTAGTCTAACCGTAAGGAGGACGCTTACCACGGTGTGGCCGATGACTGGGGTGAAGTCGTAACAAGGTAGCCGTAGGGGAACCTGCGGCTGGATCACCTCCTTAACGAAAGATTGACGATTGGTAAGAATCCACAACAAGTTGTTCTTCATTGATGTATCTGAGGGTCTGTAGCTCAGTTGGTTAGAGCACACGCTTGATAAGCGTGGGGTCACAAGTTCAAGTCTTGTCAGACCCACCAAGTCTACTGAACACAGAAGAGCAGATATATTAAGATCTTAAGCTGGGGACTTAGCTTAGTTGGTAGAGCGCCTGCTTTGCACGCAGGAGGTCAACGGTTCGACTCCGTTAGTCTCCACCATCACTTACATTGAACTTAAAATGTTCAAATAGACGTAAGATAAGTTAAGAAATAAGCATATAGTTGATTAGATCCTAGAGATTAACAAATGGATGGCGTAGTATACGCACCAGTTGATAATCTCTGTGATTTATCACAGTTAACTACTCGCTGACGAGGCGGTAGTGAATCATTAACAGAATATATTTGAGTTGAAATAATTGTTTAAACTCGTTTTAGTTGATGTTAGCAAGCAATTGTTAATGTTGAATGAAATGAGCACTAGCGATAAAACTGAATCAAGCGTTTTGGTATATGAATTAAATTGAAGCTGTATAGTGATTAAATTCACAGGCAACAAATAGAAGTGATTAAGTTCACATTGTTGATCCTCCTTGTAGGGATTAACGACTGTTTGGGGTTGTATAGTCAAGTAATTAAGTGCATGTGGTGGATGCCTTGGCAGTCAGAGGCGATGAAAGACGTAATAGCCTGCGATAAGCTTCGGGGAGGCGGCAAATATCCTGTGATCCGGAGATTTCTGAATGGGGAAACCCACTTACCATAAGGTAGGTATCGCATGATGAATACATAGTCATGCGAGGCGAACGAGGGGAAGTGAAACATCTCAGTACCCTTAGGAAAAGAAATCAATTGAGATTCCCTCAGTAGCGGCGAGCGAACGGGGATCAGCCCATTAAGTTATATGTGTTTTAGCGGAAAGCTCTGGGAAGTGCTACCGTAGAGGGTGATAGTCCCGTACACGAAAGGGCACATATAATGATGACGAGTAGGGCGAGGCACGTGAAACCTTGTCTGAATATGGGGGGACCATCCTCCAAGGCTAAATACTCCTGACTGACCGATAGTGAACCAGTACCGTGAGGGAAAGGCGAAAAGAACCCCTGTGAGGGGAGTGAAATAGATCCTGAAACCGCATGCATACAAGCAGTGGGAGCCAACTTGTTTGGTGACTGCGTACCTTTTGTATAATGGGTCAGCGACTTATATTCAGTAGCAAGGTTAACCGTATAGGGGAGCCGTAGAGAAATCGAGTCTTAATAGGGCGTTTAGTTGCTGGGTATAGACCCGAAACCGGGTGATCTATCCATGAGCAGGTTGAAGGTTGGGTAACACTAACTGGAGGACCGAACCCACTGTCGTTGAAAAGCCAGGGGATGACTTGTGGATAGGGGTGAAAGGCTAATCAAACTCGGTGATAGCTGGTTCTCCCCGAAAGCTATTTAGGTAGCGCCTCGGACGAATACCATAGGGGGTAGAGCACTGTTTCGGCTAGGGGGTCATCCCGACTTACCAAACCGATGCAAACTCCGAATACCTATGAGTACTATCCGGGAGACAGACTGCGGGTGCTAACGTCCGTAGTCAAGAGGAAAACAATCCAGACCGCCAGCTAAGGCCCCCAAATTATAGTTAAGTGGGAAACGATGTGGGAAGGCATAGACAGCTAGGAGGTTGGCTTAGAAGCAGCCACCCTTTAAAGAAAGCGTAATAGCTCACTAGTCGAGTCGGCCTGCGCGGAAGATGTAACGGGGCTAAAACTATATGCCGAAGCTGCGGATGTATACTATGTATACGTGGTAGGGGAGCGTTCTGTAAGCCGATGAAGGTGTATTGAGAAGTATGCTGGAGGTATCAGAAGTGCGAATGCTGACGTGAGTAACGACAAAACGGGTGAAAAACCCGTTCGCTGAAAGACCAAGGGTTCCAGTCCAACGTTAATCGGGGCTGGGTGAGTCGACCCCTAAGGCGAGGCCGAGAGGCGTAGTCGATGGGAAATTGGTTAATATTCCAATACTTCTGTGTAATGCGATGAGAGGACGGAGAAAGTTAAGTCAGCCTGGCGTTGGTTGTCCAGGTGAAAGGCAGTAGGCATGCATCTTAGGCAAATCCGGGGTGCTCTATGCTGAGAGCTGATAGCAAGCTAGTTTACTAGCGAAGTGGCTGATACTATGCTTCCAGGAAAAGTCTCTAAGCTTCAGTTACACAGGAATCGTACCCTAAACCGACACAGGTGGTCAGGTCGAGTAGACCAAAGCGCTTGAGAGAACTCTGCTGAAGGAACTAGGCAAAATGGTACCGTAACTTCGGGAGAAGGTACGCTGCTGACGGTGATAGGACTTGCTCCTTGAGCTATTGGCAGCCACAGAAACCAGGCCCCTGCAACTGTTTATTAAAAACATAGCACTCTGCAAACACGAAAGTGGACGTATAGGGTGTGATGCCTGCCCGGTGCTGGAAGGTTAATTGATGGGGTTAGCGTAAGCGAAGCTCTTGATCGAAGCCCCAGTAAACGGCGGCCGTAACTATAACGGTCCTAAGGTAGCGAAATTCCTTGTCGGGTAAGTTCCGACCTGCACGAATGGCATAATGATGGGGGCGCTGTCTCCAGCAGAGGCTCAGTGAAATCGAAATCGCCGTGAAGATGCGGTGTACCCGCGGCTAGACGGAAAGACCCCGTGAACCTTTACTGCAGCTTGACATTGAACTTTGATCTTACTTGTGTAGGATAGGTGGGAGGCTTTGAAGTAGTGACGCCAGTTGCTATGGAGCCATCCTTGAAATACCACCCTGGTAATATTGAGGTTCTAACTCTGTCCCGTTATCCGGGACGAGGACCATGTCTGGTGGGTAGTTTGACTGGGGCGGTCTCCTCCTAAAGAGTAACGGAGGAGTACGAAGGTGCGCTCAGCGTGGTCGGAAATCACGCGTAGAGTATAAAGGCAAAAGCGCGCTTAACTGCGAGACCCACAAGTCGAGCAGGTACGAAAGTAGGTCTTAGTGATCCGGTGGTTCTGTATGGAAGGGCCATCGCTCAACGGATAAAAGGTACTCTGGGGATAACAGGCTGATACCGCCCAAGAGTTCATATCGACGGCGGTGTTTGGCACCTCGATGTCGGCTCATCTCATCCTGGGGCTGAAGCAGGTCCCAAGGGTATGGCTGTTCGCCATTTAAAGAGGTACGCGAGCTGGGTTTAGAACGTCGTGAGACAGTTCGGTCCCTATCTACCGTGGGCGTTGGAAATTTGAGAGGATCTGCTCCTAGTACGAGAGGACCAGAGTGGACGAACCTCTGGTGTACCGGTTGTGACGCCAGTCGCATCGCCGGGTAGCTATGTTCGGAAGGGATAACCGCTGAAAGCATCTAAGCGGGAAGCCTACCTCAAGATAAGATTTCCCTAGGACTTTATGTCCTCTAAAGAGCCGTTGAAGACTACGACGTTGATAGGTTGGATGTGGAAGTGCGGTGACGCATGAAGCTGACCAATACTAATTGCTCGTGAGGCTTGACTATACAACACCCAAGCAGTTGTATACGAAGCATCATTTGATTCATAAAAGATCAAACATACTTGATTTAGTTGTAAAGCTAGTTACAATACCCAACTCAAATGTTCTGTTAAACTCATTTGGTACGAAGTAAGGCATTTAAATAAGACCCGAACAAGTCCATAACAGTTTGCTGGCGACAATAGCAAGAGTGAACCACCTGATCCCTTCCCGAACTCAGAAGTGAAACCTCTTAGCGCTGATGGTAGTGTGGGGTTACCCATGTGAGAGTAAGTCATCGCCAGCTTTTAAATCTAAAACACCCCGATCTCTAGCGAGCGGGGTGTTTTTTTATTGTAGGTTTGAAGATGTATGAGAGAGTTGTTAGATAAAATAATAAAGTGGGATGATAGACACACATTTTTAAAAATAGTATAAATATTAAAAAGTATGTGTTAGTAATCAAATTAATTAAAATCAGTTATTTATAAGTCAGTGAATAATCTATAATTTTTTAGCAAGCATAATTAGGTTAAATAAATAATGGAATCAGTAAAAGCAATTATAATACCAGTTATAGCAGACTCAGTTTTAAGTCCTGATATTTACTATGGTAATGATATAACAGGAATTTATTTTTCAACACATGACGATCAATTTGGAAGAATTACATTTGATAAGTTTGATGCGATAAAAATTTGTCGTGGTGAAATGATGCCCTACAAATATGAGTGGGGAACAGATGAAAGTGGAACTTGGGTTTTTAGAATAGAAAACTCAAAATGGTTGGAAGAAAGATTCAATTATGAAAAGGAAAATTATGGACTGTCATATGGGTTTGGTGAAAATGTAAATGAAATGCTTATAGACTTTAAGCATTATCTCTTCTCATTTCATGATCAGTTTATAGAGGTGATTGCAAGAGGGTTCTGGTTTGAAAAATCTGAAGAAAGTTTATTTAAACAACCGCTTCAATCAGAACATCCATTTTCAAAGTTACCAGAAATAAATTCTACAATCTTTAAGAATGAGAAAATAAAATATAAGGTTATTTTCAATCCAATTCCTCTTGAGCAACTCATTAATAATAGTCAATTTTGCCAGCAAGTATTGCTTGAAGTTTCAACTGAGTTTCGAGGGGAATATTCAATTGAATATACTTTATTTCTCATGCAGCGACAGGGAAAATTAATCAGTGTATTGAGAAGTTTTTACGGAAAATCAATTTTTGAAAAAAATGGAATAGCATGTATAGATGATATAAAACTATTGATAGAAAAAGAAATATTTAAATAGTATTTATGTCACTTTGTATGAGGTAGGTTGGTATGGAAGACTTAGTAATTTATTTTTTTGACTAACGTAAGAAGTCAAATGAGTACTTTGAAAGTCGTACAAATCCCAAAATATTGAGGAATAATTTTAAAGAGTAATGTAAGAGAATGAGAATTAAACTATATCCAAATTTTAACGAAGTTTTTATCGATGACACTCTAAAAGGGATATTTTATCCATTATGTAGCGTAGTATTGGATCAGTATCCCGAAAATGTATTCCATTTTGTTTCTTCAAACGGGCTCTGGATCAATGAAGGCTTTGAAACGGAATATAACACTTTTCATTACACTCAATTTAACCTTATAGAAAATAAATATAAATTTAAAGGCAGTAAAGAACTTTATAAAGGTGCAGAACAAGCTCAAAATATTTTTGATAGATTAGAAAAAGATTTCGAGCATAATGGAAAACATTATTTAAAGACAAAAACAAGCACGGATGATTACATTGAAAACCAAAAACGAAATCTGAACTTAAAAGCAGATGATGAGTTCGACGCAGATTATTATTTACAAACATTTTATGAGTTTTCAATTAACAAATTGAATTTTGAATTGACCAATGAATTTGGTGCGTTTAAAAATGTAATAGAGGGTTGGATTAAAAATGATCAACTTAGCTCAATTGTTTATGACATTTCTTCAAATAATTCAAGTTTTACAGACATCGAGATGAATGCTGTGTATTTATTTCCAGAAAGTATTAATATTTCTGACAATGAAAAAATAGGACAGGTTATAGGTTGTGAATTTTTTACTGATGGCAATGACAGTAATTTGCTTTACAATAAAAATGATGGAACAATCTTGAATATTAATAGTTACTCTTAGATTAAAAGCCGCTGTATGCCTAAAAAGCGGATTTGGTTGCACTTGGTGGATAATGTTATGCTAGTAAAGGCTTAAAATCAGGCAGTAAAATAAATGATAAAACAGCGAGAAAAATTGAGTCCATTGCAAGTTGAAAACCTATTAAAAACCTTAGCACAGCGTTTTCAGCAGCATACAGAACGACATGCACAAATGAGCTGGGATTTTGTTCAGAAACAACTTTTACTTTGTCCTGAAAAGCTATGGGCTTTACAACAAATGGAAATGACTGGCGGTGAGCCTGATGTGGTTGTTTTAGCGAATACAGAAGGTGTGTATTTTTTTGATTGTGCAATTGAGTCACCAAAAGGGCGGCGTAGTCTGTGTTATGACCGAGAGGCATTACTCAGTCGCAAGGATCATCCTCCTGAAGATACGGTGATCGATTGGGTAAATAAGCATGCCTTAGCACTAATGACTGAACAACAGTATTATGCTCTACAGCAAATATTCAATTTTGACTTAAAAACATCTAGCTGGGTCGAAACTCCAACGATATTACGTCAGCAAGGTGGGGCGATCTTTTGTGACCAGCGTTATGGGCGTACATTTACCTATCATAATGGTGCTGGCTCATATTATGCGAGTCGTGGGTTTCGAACCTATATCAAACTTTAATTGTTAAAAATTGACAGCGTGAAATCCTAAGATTCTGTCGAGGTTGCTTATATTTTTGGTGTTTAAATATAACTGCTGTCATATCCTACATATTGATATTTAAGTTAATTATTTTTAGTTTTCGTTTAAGAAACTGTATGCCTATCCAACGATGAAATTCATGTTGCTAAACGAAAGATCTGTCATAGATGATGAAATGATATGTGCGCTATTTATAAGAGCGCTAAATTTATATGATGGTTACTCAGCTAATGAATATGTATTTTATAAAATGAGCTTTTGAATTATTGAGTCGAAAAAAAACGGCAAGATCACTTGCCGTTTTTTATTAAAGGGTCGGATTAGAAGTTATATTCCATACCTAAGCCAATAACAGTTTTCTTTTTCTCTGGTGTAGATGTAGTTGACCAATCACGCTTTTGTTGACCAACAACACCGTAGAAACGAGCTTGCTTATTGATGTTATAATCAGCGCCAATCCCGTAAAGGTCTTGTTTACGATCATCACGGCCATCTAGTTCTGTCGTTGCAGAAATATATTCAGCTTTTAGCTTAATCGGTGTAGATGGGATTACATATGCAGCAGTGATGCCATATGCATTTTCTTTTAAGCCTTTTAAAGATGTAACTGTTGTACCAGATGTTGTTGTAACTGTGTCATCAGTTGGTTTAGCAGTTTGCCATAATGCACCAAATACTAAGCCATCAATACCCGCTGGTTTTAAGTCGATAGAACCTGTAACACGAATTGCATCAGAATAAATTGTGTTACTGCTACCGATTTCAGCACCATATGCATTATATTTAGATGCTACACCAAAGTTACCTGCTACAGCTGCTGCCAAGCCGTAGTCTTTGTTGTCATAGGTAAGTGAGGTCGAGATACCATCACCAAAACTATCACGACTACCTTTTTGACCTTTTGATGAGTTGTTCACTGCAGATGATTCTTCACCTTGCTGGAACATGATGTTGAAAGCTAAACCAGCCAATAATTTTTTATCAGTTTCAAAACCAATCACGTTTTTTAAACGATCTTCACCAACTAAAATCGCAGTCATATCGAGTTCGTTGTGATCGTTGAAGATATCTTGGTTGTTACCAGCAGCATTTTTGAAATATGAATCAAACTGACCAACTTTTAAAGTTGCGATACCGTCTGATTTAATCCCCACGAAACGGTTACGGTTAGTGAAAGAAGATTCACCATCACCATCAGCATTGAATTGCCATTCTGCCAAGTAAACAGCAGATAATTTATCTGTTAATTTCTCTTCGCCTTTAACACCAATACGAGAAGCGTTAGAGTTTACTTTAGTTACGCTTTCGTCTTTAAAGCCATTCTTATCAATTTGATCTAAAGTTACGTTGAATTTACCATACAATGTTGGCGCTGCTTGAGCTGCGCTTATGCTAAGGGTGGCGATTGCTGCAGCGAGTAGCACTTTTTTCATTGAGATTTCTCCAAAACATGTTCAATGGGTTTGCAGTTACTTTTTTTATTCAGTAAGTGTGGGTTTGTGCACTACTTACTAACTTGCATGCAGTATCTGTAAACTTTGTTACATATCAGTGAAGAAAAAATGACAATTTAATGACGCGAATTTAACATTTGTGTAATTTTAATAAAAAAATGAGGCTTGATTAGCCCCATTGATTCTAAAAAGGTTTTTAATTAAGCCAGTGCAGCCTTAATTTTTTCAGCAAACCCTTTAATTTTTTCCTGATCGCCCATTTGAATAGCATGACGACCTAATTCATGCACCGAGCTCGGAATCAAATGAAAGTGTACATGAGGTACAGTTTGTCCAGCAGCAGCTCCAGAAAGTTGCATCAATACAATACCTTGAGCATCTAAAGCTGTTTCAATGGCTTGCGCTATTTTTTGCACAATCTTGATTGTATAAGCAGCAATTTCAGGATCTAAGTCGAGCAATGTCACTGCTGGCGTCTTCGGAATAATCAGGGTATGCCCATCGGCTTGCGGCATGATATCCATAAATGCAAGCACATGATCATCTTCATAAACTTTAATTGCAGGAAGTTCACCACGTAAAATTCGTGCAAATATATTCTGATCATCATAAGCCATGTTTATTTCCTTGAAGGTGTGAATGTGATTATTTACAGTTCAATTCTTTCTGACGTTCCTTGATAGAGTCAAGTTTTTGCTGCTCTTTTTCAGAAAATTTAGGCTTACTTGTATAACAATTGTCATTATTATATTTTGCTTTTGCTTCAGGATCTTTAAAACAGAACCCTTTTGATGCATAAATGACATTGTAATCATCTTGCAATTTTTTACATTCTTGGGTGTTATCAGCAAACGCGTGACTAGCGACTAAAATAGATAAACTAGAAAGTGTAGCAATTACATATTTATTCATGATACGGCCTCGAAATTGACATATTTACATGTCACTTAATGTGATTATAAGGTTTAGTTGTGATTATTCAATGACGAAAAATTAATCTAATGTAATTTTGCTCCATGATTCATACATTTTTACGGCGGTAGAAAAATCGCTATCAGGCTCTGAAAGACTATTGGCTGCGGTAATTAAGCTTTGTGTTAAACCAAGAATAGGTGCTGATAATCTTGCATCACGAACTAAATCAATGGCAATACCTGTATCTTTTGCCAATAAGGGTAAAGCAAAGGTCAGTGGAAAGCTACGATTGAGGATACGTTGCGGTAGTGCAGTTTCAGTCACACCACTTTTACCACTGGATGCATTGATACAATCAAGCGCTTCATTTAAATCTACCCCATGTGCTTTCAGCGTGGTAAATCCTTCAGCGGCAGCACATAAATGAACCGCCATCATCATATTATTTACAGCTTTTACCGCAAAGCCTGCACCTGAGTCACCAACACGTTTAATTAATTTACCCATCGCCTGCATTGCAGGCAAGGCAATTTGAAACGCTTCTGCAGAACCGCCGACCATAAAGGTCAGCGTTGCATTCTCAGCACCAATGGTTTGACCACTTACAGGTGCATCTAAGAAGTGAATATTATTTTTGAGAAGATACTCAGACTGTTTACGCGCAGCATCAGGTACACCACTGGTACAGTCGACCCAAATCGCGCCATTTTTGATCTTTAAATCTTGGATTAAATCATCAATATCTTGACTGGTTGGTAAACATGAAAAAATAATATCAGCTTGCACCGCTTGATCGAGTTCGACAGCTTGAGTACCAAACTCAGTTGCATGTTGCTTGGCCTTTGCAAAATTTCGATTCCACACATATACGGTATCAAAATGTTTGGGTAAATGTGCTGCCATACGATAGCCCATTGCGCCTAAACCAATAAATGCAACTGTAGTCTTCATATCTATCTCTTAAATTTTTGTCGATCTTTGTTCTAACCATCTGGACAGTGTAGGCCAAAATTCATCTGCACTTTTTTGACTAGACATTAGCCCTAAATGTCCCCCAGGAATAAGAGTAAACGTGACATCACTACTCTTTGTCAATTCGCTTAATGGCTTAACTGCATCTGCGGTGACCATTTGATCATTTTTTCCAGCCCCAATCATTAATGAACAGTCGATATTGCGAAGTTCAATTTTATGGTTACTGAGCTGAATTGCTCCATTTTTCAGTGGATTTTGTAGCCAAACATTAAATAACATGTCTTGATTGACACCACCGGGGTAATCCACCATGTGATTTAAAAAATTTCCAAGGGTAGCGTGTTCATGTAAAAGCTCTTTGTCGTCTAAATTTAGCAACAATTGCTTATGACCCTCATACCAACCCTTTGGATCTAAAATCTTAAAACCAATGGCATTGAGTAAGCCCGGGGTATGTATCAGTTTTTTCGGTAAACCACCTTTATATAACGTATCTTTCAGTTTTTGATTCTTTATAATCAAATTATTTATTTTTTGATAAAGTTTACCGATGCCACCCGATGCATAACTGTCAATTGGGCTGGCCAGTATAATTAAGTTTTTAACATAATTGGGTTGACGTAATGCCGTGTAAAGTAATACAAAAATGCCGGCCATGCTCCAGCCATGCAATGAAATTTGCTCACTTTGAGCATGTTCTCGGATTTTATTAATGCATAGCGGCATAGCTTCATCAATAAAATATAAAAAGTTTAAATTGCGATCCTGATAACTGAGTTTTCCCCAGTCCAATAAATACACATCATAGCCTTGTTCGGTAAAATATTTAATAAGTGAACGATAAGGGTAGAGATCGTAAATTGCCATATTGATCGACAATGGCGCAGTAAAAACCAAAGGTTCCTTAAATTTTTTTTCAGCAGCTGCGTAGTAACGCACTTTGGTTTGATGATGCTCTGCAATAATTTCATAAGGGGTACTTTGAGATAAAACCAATGACTTACCATTGAAGATACGTGTGGTTAGATTCTTCAATTTGGATTTGCGCTGTTGGAACTTAGCTGATACTTGTGTCATAAGCGGTGTTTGTCTCATTTTTATGCAGATTTAAGCGAAGTGTATGTGATAATTTACGATTTTACCTTGACCTTAAATACATAGGGCGCTCAAAATGTTGGCAATATTTTACAAAGGCAGTTTTTGGACTGAGTAGTTGAAATGAGCCAGCACGACGACATTGAATACCAACTTGATACTTTAGCGATTCGTACAGGTCATACACGCAGTTTTGAAGGTGAACATAGTGAGCCAATTTTCCTCACTTCGTCATTTGTGTATGAAAATGCAGCGGAAGCAGCAGCAAAATTCTCTGGTGCTGAACCAGGTAATATTTATTCACGTTTTACCAATCCAACTGTAGCAATGTTTGAAACGCGTTTAGCTGCACTAGAAGGTGGTGAACGGGCTGTGGCAACAAGTTCAGGTATGGCTGCAATCATGGCCGTTGCAATGTCGTTCTTAAAAGCAGGCGATCATGTGATTTGTTCACGTGCTGTTTTTGGTTCTACAGTTTCATTATTTGAAAAATATGTTGCTAAATTTAATGTCGCAGTGACTTTTGTTGATTTAACTGATTTAACCGCTTGGCAAGACGCGGTACGTCCTGAAACTCGATTACTGTTTGTTGAGTCACCTTCAAATCCATTGGCTGAAGTCGCAGATATTCAAGCATTATCAGATTTAGCACATGCAAATGATGCTTTATTGGCGATTGATAACAGTTTTTGCACACCAATTTTGCAGCGTCCATTACAATTTGGTGCAGATTTAGTGATTTACTCTGCCACCAAATATCTAGATGGACAAGGTCGTGCACTGGGTGGTGCTGTGGTCGGTAATCACAAATTACTTGAAGAAGTATTTGGTTATGTTCGTACCACTGGCCCATCTATGAGTCCATTCAATGCATGGGTCTTTTTGAAAGGTTTAGAAACCTTAAGACTGCGTATGAAAGCGCATTCTGAAAGTGCACAAAAAATTGCCGAGTGGTTGGTTGCTCATCCAAAAGTGGAAAAGGTTTATTTTGCTGGCTTAGCAGATCATGTTGGGCATGAGTTAGCAGCCAAACAACAAACTGGTTTTGGTGGAATCGTTTCTTTTGAAGTGAAAGGTGAACGAGAAGGTGCTTGGAAAGTTATTGACCATACACAATTTATCTCGATTACAGGTAATTTAGGTGATGCTAAGTCAACAATTACCCATCCAGCAACAACGACTCATGGTAAGCTTTCTCCTGAAGCAAAAGCAGCAGCGGGTATTCGTGAAGGTTTAATCCGTTTGTCTGTTGGCTTAGAAGATGTCGATGATATTATCCGTGACCTTTCTCATGGATTAGATTTAATTTAAGATAAGCAAAATTTGCAAAAGAGTTTCTTTCATTTTCTTCTAGGCTTTTAAAAAACTAGCCATGAAAGTGCAAGACAGAGATTTAATTTAGGACTTTTGTTCGGAGTATTTTATGAACATTAATATGCTTATGCAGCAAGCGCAACGTATGCAGAAAGATATGGAAAGCAACGTTAAAAAGGCAAAAGAACAACTTGCCCAAACTGAAGTGAATGCTGAAGCTGGTGGCGGTTTGGTAAAAGTAACAATGACTTGCCGTAATGTTGTTAAGCGTATTGAAATCAGTCCAGATTTGTTACAAGACGATCCAGATATGATTGAAGACTTGATTGCAGCAGCAATGAATGACGCGGCCCGCCAAGCTGAAGTCATTACAGAAGCGAAGATGAAAGAAGCCAATTCAGGTATGGGTTTACCACCAGGTCTTTCAGGTTTGTTCTAAGGAATCATAGGTGTTTAGCGACCGTTTTGATCAACTCGTACAAGCTTTACGAATCTTACCCAGTGTTGGGCCGAAATCGGCTCAACGTATGGCACTCCATCTGATCATGAAAAATAAAGAAGGTGCTATTGGTTTGGCGCATGCGCTAAATGAAGCAACTTCCTATATTCATGAGTGTAGTGTTTGTCATTCTTTAACTGAAAATGAAGTCTGTGATATTTGTTGCTCAAATGATCGGGATGATCAGCTGCTTTGTGTGGTTGAGTCTCCTGCAGATGTAATGGCAATAGAACAGTCTGGTAGCTTTAGAGGCAAATATCATGTATTGGGTGGACATTTGTCGCCTTTAGATGGTATTGGTCCTGAAGAAATAGGTATTCCATATCTAGTGCAGCGTTTAACCGATGGTAAAATTACGGAAGTAATTTTAGCCACCAATGCAACTGTAGAAGGGCAAGCGACTGCGCATTATCTTGTAGAAGCGACAAAACATTTGTCTTTGCAAATGACACGGATCGCACAAGGTGTGCCACAAGGTGGTGAATTGGAATATGTGGATAGTCATACGTTGAGTCAGGCTGTTCATAATCGCATGAGAATGAAATAGCGATCTTAGACTTGCTACCATTTAGAGTTTGTTGAGCTTGGATGTTTAGCGCAAATGCGATAACGATTAAAAGATCAACAAACTCTGTCTCATTTAAAAATTATTTACATTCAATCTAAATTTTTTAGGTAAACTCAAGCTAAAGCAATGATTAGCCATGTTATTTATTACTTTAAAATATACTTTTATTAAGTTGTAAAACCTATATATAAAATAAATATTCACAAGAAACTTTATTGAAAAATAAGGTGTTTACGGAGAATTAGTTTAAAAATATTATATTTAAATTTTATATATTAAGGTAAAATCATATTTCATTTGAATGTAACATTTTGACTTAAACTGACATGTTTCAATTTATTAATCAACAGACCGATCTCGAACATGTGTTGAATTTGATGCAACATACCTCGACTTATGGTCTAGACACTGAATTTATTAAAGTCGACACACTTTGGCCAAAACTCGGTGTATTCCAAATTAATGTCAATGGTCAAGTATTTTTGCTCGACGGCACAACCTTAAATTTAGATCGCTTTTGGTTTCAACTTTTTCAAGCACAGCAAAATATTTTTCATGCTTGTGGAGAAGATATTGATCTCATTTATCATTATGCAGATCAGAAAAATCTGAAAAATGTCTTCGATACCCAAGTGGGGTTGTCTTTTTTAGGACATGGTCTACAAGTCAGTTATCAAAATGCATTGAAATTGGTGTTAGAGATTGATATTGATAAAGATCAAACACGTTCAGATTGGCTGGCTCGACCGTTAACAGATGAACAAATGAATTATGCCGCTAATGATGTTTTATACATTATGCGTCTGGCTGAAAAAGTAAAAGCTGAATTGGTCGAGAAAAGCTTATACTCACATGTGCTTGAAGATTGTCAAAATTTAACCTTTGAAATTGCTTCAGAAACACCAAAAGAAAAATTATATTGTGATATTGGTAATTATCGTCATTCCAGAAAACAATTGATGCAATTGCAACAATTAAGTGTTTGGCGTGAAGAAATGGTCAAAGCACTCAATCAACCACGTAGCTTTATTCTAAAAAATGCCACGATGATTGATTTGGTTGAAGTCAATCCTAAAAATAATTTTCAATTGTCCTCTGTGAAGGGAATACGTCCAAATATTGTGCGTGAACATGGAAAAACAATTTTAGATTTATTGAAGTTTCTGCCTGAAACCGATGAGTGGCCACTGCGTATTGCACGACCAATCAAGCATTCTTCTCAGGGAATCACCCTTGAAGTAGATGAGTTAATTTCTCAGGTTTCATTTGAAATGCAAGTACCTAAAGAAGTACTTATGCGTAAAAAATGGTTAAATGCCTTGTATCATCATGTGGTATTTCATGGCAATGAACAGGATTTACCTGGTTATTTGTTGGGGTGGCGCTATGAATTGCTTACCCAGCCACTTATCCATCTGTTACAAGAAGATATTAAGTTTTTAAGTATGCAGATGAAGGTCAATGAATAGCGGCTGTTGCTGCTGTTGTTTAGATGAATAATCACCAATAGCCAAGAAAGCTTACTGTGTTATTGTTGATCAAAGATTTAGCAATTGGACATAAATAACGACTGATGCGTTAACTTTCGATAATGTATCCGTCGTTTTTTTCATGTATGCTGTCAACTAAGTTTTACTGAAGCTGTTGTTTAAAATGCATTGTGATATTTATAAATCGAGCAAAAAAGATGAAATGTATCTTTATGTGGCTCGCCCAAATCATCCAAATACAGACGAAAGTGCAGATCCCTTAGCGGCTCTTTCTGAGCCACTACGTGTTGCCTTTGGTCGTGCAACGCATGTAATGCATCTTGAACTGAGCGAAGCTCGACCTTTGGCACGTGTAAATGTGTTACATGTAATCGATTCACTCAATACAAAAGGCTTTTTTATTCAAATGCCGCCAGAAGGTTTAATTAACCCAAATGCGGTTGAACCAGAGGGATTACGTGGTGCTTGATCAGTTATCAGGAATATGGGCAAATTTTTTAGATCTATTTGATGCTATCCCAGAAGATAATATCGCAATAACCGTCTATATTCTTGGGACGCTGTTGATTTTATGGTGCTGGTATTCGATTTCAAAACGATTGCCATCGCCACTTGGCGGTATTACATGGATCATTGTATTTGCCGTTCTTGCAACCCCGACCATTTCTGAAGGACCAAACTCAGCGATTGCGCCAGCAATATTTGGACTGTTATTTGGTATTCTTACCAAGGATTCACCATTGATTTGGTCAAATCTTGCCTTAATTACATTTGTCATGGGTATTGGTTTAGTCATTGGATTTTTTTGGTCTAAATACAAAACCACGAAAAATACCCAAGCAAGCGCTGTAGCAAAAAATATTTCACCACTTTAAATAAAAAATAAAGGTAAGTTATGTCTGTCGATTCTCAACAATTCACAGGTACTGAACAGTATATCGCAACGGATAGTTTAAAACTGGCTGTAAAAGCAGCTCGAGCATTGCAAAAGCCATTATTGGTGAAAGGCGAACCTGGTACAGGTAAAACCTTATTGGCTGAACAAGTTGCTGAGAGTCTAGGTCTTAAATTAATTACTTGGCACATTAAATCTACAACCAAAGCACAGCAAGGTTTGTATGAATATGATGCAGTTTCTCGTTTACGTGATAGCCAGTTGGGTGATGACCGTGTTTACGATATTAAAAACTACATCAAACCAGGTAAGTTGTGGGATGCATTTACCAGCGAAGAACGCTGTGTATTGTTGATTGATGAAATAGACAAAGCAGATATTGAATTCCCAAATGACTTGCTACATGAATTAGACAAAATGTCATTTTTTGTCTATGAAACAGGCGAAACCATTACTGCAACCCAACGTCCAATCGTAATCATTACTTCAAATAATGAAAAAGAACTGCCAGACGCATTTTTACGTCGTTGTTTTTTCCATTATATTGAATTTCCTGATGAAGCAACGATGCGTGAAATTATCGCAGTTCATTTTCAGAATATCTCTGGAACACTGGTTTCAGAAGCATTACAAGTCTTCTTTAAATTACGCCAAGTGCCTGGCTTAAAAAAACCACCTTCAACATCTGAATTGATTGACTGGTTAAGCTTGTTAATGGCAGATGATATGCCAGAAGACATTTTGCGTAATCATGATAAATCAAAAGCGATTCCACCTTTATATGGTGCATTGATTAAAAATGAGCAAGATGTACAGTTGCTTGAACGCTTAGCCTTTATGTCACGTCGTTAATGAGGAGATCGCAACATGTTTGTGCGATTATTTTATACCCTCAGAAAATATGGTGTTCCAGTTTCAACACGAGAACTCATTGATCTCAACCAAGCAGTTAGTGAAGGCTTGGTTTTTGCCGATCAAGATGATTTTTATCAATTAGTAAAGACTGTCATGGTCAAAGATGAACGCTTCTTTGACAAATTTGACCGTGCCATGAAAGATTATTTTGAAGGTATCCATACTTTTGATATCGATGATCTGCTCAGCAAAGTTCAAAAACTTCCCAAAGACTGGTTTGATTTAGAGTTACTTGAAAAACATCTCACACCTGAACAGCGTGCTGAATTGCTGAAAGCAGGCTCGCTTGAAGAACTGATGAAGATGTTGGAAGAGCGCTTGCGAGAACAACACAAAAAACATCAAGGTGGCAACCGTATGGTTGGCACAGGTGGAACTTCACCGTTTGGTGCTTTTGGTGACCATCCTGAAGGCGTGAGAATTGGTGGCCCGAGCCGTAAAAATTCAGCAGTAAAAGTTTGGGAACAGCGTAAATATCAAAATTTGGATGATGAACAAATTTTAGGTACTCGACAAATGCAAATGGCTTTACGTCGATTACGTAAGTTTGCTCGTCAAGGCGCTGCAGAAGAATTAGACATTAACAGCACCATTTATGAAACTGCCAAACAGGGCATTTTAGATGTACAAATGGTGCCTGAACGGCGTAACCGAATTAAAGTTTTGATGTTGTTTGATGTGGGGGGATCGATGGATTCACACATTGCTCAATGTGAAAAATTGTTTAGTGCGGCAAAAACTGAATTTAAAACCTTAGAATATTTTTATTTCCATAATTGTCTATATGACTATGTGTGGAAAGATAATCATCGTCGTTCTTCTACCCGAATGAATACATGGGATTTATTCAATACCTATGGTAAAGACTATCGTGTAATTGTGGTGGGTGATGCAAGTATGGCACCTTATGAGCTGAAATCGGTCGGTGGCTCTGTCGAATATATGAATGATGAAGCAGGAGACGTATGGTTACGTCGCTTACGCAATCATTTTGAAAAAACAGCATGGTTAAATCCAGAAGAGCAAGGTTACTGGCATTACACACAAACCATCGCATTAATTAAACAATTATTTGACGATCATATGTTTCCAATGACCCTGAAAGGTATTGAGGATATGACGAAATATTTGTCACGATAGATTATTCTCAAGCAAAGTTGTTATTCATAAATTCAACGGCTGATTTATTAAATAGGGAAAGAAATGGATCATCAAATAAATGGTATTGCATTACCAAATGAACAAGGCTTTTTTGGTGAATATGGTGGTCAATTTATTCCACCTCATTTAAAAGAAGCAATGGACGAAATCAATGTTGCATATGAAGAAATTCGTAAAACGCCTGAATTTCAAAATGAATTGGCTGATTTATTTGCCAATTATGTAGGTCGCCCTAGTCCTTTATTTCATGCAAGACGCCTTTCTGATCAATTGGGTGGCGCACAAATCTATTTAAAGCGTGAAGACTTAAATCATACAGGCGCACATAAAATTAACCATTGTTTGGGCGAAGCTTTGCTTGCCAAATATATGGGAAAAACCAAAGTGATTGCAGAAACAGGTGCTGGCCAACATGGCGTTGCACTTGCAACCGCATGTGCTTTGGTTGGTATTCCATGTGAAATTCATATGGGGCAGGTGGATATTGAGAAAGAACATCCCAATGTCGTGAAAATGAAGATTTTGGGTGCAAAACTGGTTTCAGTCACTCAAGGTACTGCAACACTCAAAGATGCTGTAGATAGCGCATTTGAAGAGTATTTAAAAGACCCTAAAAACTTTATTTATGCAATTGGTTCTGTGGTTGGACCACATCCTTTCCCAAAAATGGTCCGTGATTTCCAATCTATTATCGGCAATGAAATTAAAGTTCAAACCCAAGATCGCTTTGGCGCACAACCTGATTATGTGGTTGCGTGTGTAGGCGGTGGCTCAAATGCAATTGGCGCATTCACGGCATTTTTAAATGATGTAGAGGTTAAACTGGTTGGTGTGGAACCTGCAGGTCATGGTTTAGATACTCAACAGCATTCAGCAACATTGACTTTAGGTAAACCAAGTCAGATTCATGGTATGGCTTGTTATGTACTAGAAGATGAACAGGGCGCACCATTGCCTGTGCACTCGATTGCATCTGGTTTGGATTATCCGGGTGTAGGCCCTCAACATAGTTTCTTAAAAGATTTAGGCCGTGTGGAATATTCTACAGTAACTGATCAAGAGTGTTTAGATGCGTTTATGACCCTTTCACGCGTAGAAGGAATTGTTCCTGCATTGGAAAGCTCTCATGCTGTGGCGTGGGCAATTCGTGAAGCGCCTAAATTGGCGAAAGAAATCAAAATTGTTGTAAACCTTTCTGGGCGTGGTGATAAAGATGCCGACTATGTTGCTGAAAAGTTAAATCTAAACTGATAAAAAATTGATTTGATCTAAAAACCTAGCTTTGGCTAGGTTTTTTATTTTCAGTAAAAATTTAAATATAAAATATAGTTAAAAAATCATGAAAATTGTTTAAATGTTTTTAAATTGTTTCTTTTTGACAATAAATTGTTATTGATGATAATTATTAACATTTGTTGATATATATTAACAGCGCTAAAAATAGCAAATTAAATTATGTCTTTTATAAAAAACAAATAAGGAATAAACATGAATAAAATTAATATATTAATTTTATCAACTTTTTATCTTTTGTTAAATAATGCAGCTTATGCATTTGAGCAAAAGCTACAAAATGGAGAGTCAACAGAGCTTAAGCCAGATACTTTTCTTGGTGCTTTAAATACAATAGTTGTGACAGCACATACTTTAGAGAGTGATTCTGAAAGTGCGCTTGATGTTTCACCAGCTTGTGAGAAAGTCGGCACAGGACCAATTGATAGTTTAAATAGTAGGACATCATTCTGCCAAAAGTTTGAAAAGGAATTTGATATATATGATTCGCAAGCTCAAAATGCTTACGTTAATACAGTAAAAATCACAGGATATGCGTATGCCGAAGACAACCCTACAAATGAATTAAAATGGCCTGTAAAATTTAAATTTAGATCTATATATACAAATCCTACTGGTCCTATAATTCATATAGCGCCACGTTTAGGTTGTGGTACCGATGAACAAGGGGGTATAAACTGCAGTACGGTTGGAAATCCGTCAGTGGTACTGAATCCAGGTTTATCTCCAGAAATTACTGTTAATACCAATATGAATATGTATAGTACGTCAGAGAAAGAAATTCCGATGACAATAGAAGGAAACTATAATATTGTTGGGCAGTCTTTGGTTGATGATACTGCAAAAAATTTTGAAGATAATAATATACCAGTAGTACGTTGTGATGTTAAATTAGCGAAATCAAATACTTCAGGATGTGTTTTTTTTGATGCTCCTGCTGTTATGAGAACAATTAATTTAACAACTACTCCTGAAGTAAGAGAATCAGCAGAACATATACGTGATGCTCAAAATTCAGGATTGCCAGGACGCTATGTCCCTCAAGAAGATAGTATTTTGCCTGGATATGGTTCTCAACCATTAAAAAGATTAAGAGATTTTGCCGCACGTAAAGCAAATCGTGAATTTTCATTAGGTATTTGTAGAGCCCAAGATAATACTTACAGTGAAACTTGTGATCCTGATGGTGACTCAGATGATCCAGAAGTGAGCTGTCAATGTGATGAATATCCTTTTGCAGCAACTCAAGAAGGTGGTAATAATTCACCATCTCCTGGAGTATCGGCTAGAAAAATTTTAGCAAGTGATAATGCTAGCGCAGGTGGAAAACTGGGAGTTTTTTTTAATCAACAGCGCGTTTTAGATGGCGAAGAATTTTATGTAAATGTTGAGTAATTTATCATAAATATCATGAATCAATTTTATAAAATTGATTCATGATTAAAATATATTGCTTGGAAATTTAAATAATACTTATTATTAATTAATTTTCAATCTATTGAATAATAAATCGTTTATTAATACGATTTTAGGTAGGGATTTTAATGGAAATTAAGAATAAAGTGTACATAAATTATAATTTGTGGCAGCAAGAGCAAATTGCTAACGTAATGCCTATTTCCAAATTAACTGAAAAAATACCATTAAAAGAAAGTTTGGGTAGAAAATCTGCAGTGGATATTTATGCTACTAGTGCATACCCTAGTGTAGCTCTATCAAAAATTAGTGGTATGATGTTAAACATTAAAGAAGACATTATTACACTTAAACAATATAAAGATATTAAAACTGTATATTTTCTTCAAAGTTTAATGAATGGTGAAAACCCTTATTTAATAAAAGAAAAAAATGATTATATTTCAAGTATTGCCCCATATATAAAAATAGGCAGTATAGCGAATACGGTGATATCCTTAGAGCAACATTCACCTTGGTTTAGAGCATCTTATCTCATTCCTGAAAAAGGTGATATGTTGATAGATATTAAAAAAGGAACTGGTGTTGTCGATATTGGAGCTGATTATCATGAAAAAGATTTAGTTTTAAAAAAAGATCATATTATTACAAATGCAAAAAAAGCCTTATTGAGGCAGGCAGGTATAAATAAAATTGAAGTTTATAAAAAGATTCGGTTTGCTGTACTTTGTGTTGATTATGAGCTTGAAAATTTGAATAAAAATTTTGAATTAGAATATATTCAGGATTGCATGCAAAGTTGGGGTTTTGATTTTGAAGTAATTAAAGTTAAACCATTCAAAAATGTCCCTCCCAATAGTGAAACTACGGATGAAAGCGTTGCTAATAATTTCGAAACCTATTCAAGAAATATCAAACAAGTAACACAAAACTATGACTATATTGTTGCATGTGGGTTAGCAAATAATAATTATTTCAATCAAGTAGGCTTATTAAGATCCCTTAATGAATTAAGGAAGCTATATTCGCAAGGTGCATATAATCAGAAGGTACAACTGATCGGGAATCATTTCACATTATTTTCAGGGGCTTTACGAAGCCCTGTGTATCGAGAAGATGTAAAACTCTATAATGATCAAGGACATTTGGTAGTTCAAAGAACAATGACTTATGAAGATAAAGCTGTAATGAGTTATATACCAGGTTATATTCTTGACATCATTGTAAATATGCATTTATTGGTGAAACCAACTATATTACAACGAATGTATCGAAAGCCTACTCTACCTGAATGGAAAATAGGAGTATTAAGCCATGATTATAGTTTTGATATCATTGAAGAGTATAAATACAAATTTTTATGGGCTTATGTATCACATACAACTTATGATGAAAGGCTTAGAATTGTAACCAAAGAAATTCCAGAACTTAAAATTATCAAAGTAGAAAATGAACGTCCCGATATGCTGAGTTTCTTTAGTGAATGTAATTGTTTTATCCCCGTGATAAATGAAGACATGCAACTCAAAGCAGGTGATTATTTCTATTATCTTGAAATATAAAACACGAATAATAAGATTTTAGGCACGAGTTGATCGATTTTTTCTAGATTTTTAATAACCAAAAGCAACATTAAAAAGTTCAGCAGTACACACTGTTGAACTTTATTTAAAATAAATTTGACGTGAACGTAAGGTAGCCAATGAATATAAAAAATAGTGACTATGTAGGAAAAATTTTTAGCAAATTGGTAATGATAAGTAAAATAAAACCAAATCCTACTTTAACTGAAACAGTTTTACTTGAAAATTGTTTAGATAGGAGATTATCTGAAAATGTATGTGCGAATCAAAATTATCCATCGGTAGAATTATCCGCAATTTGTGGAAAAATGTTAAATATTCATCAAGATATTACCACAATTGATCAATTTAAAAAGATTGATTCGGTCTATTTCTATGGCGCATTACGCAATGGTAAAGATCCGTACAAGTTAAAAATAAAAAATGAATATGAAACAGGTATTCCTCAATACATAAGGATGGAAACAATTGGGAATACAGTCATAACAACCGAACAGTTTCAGCCATGGTTTGATGCAGCTTTTCTAAACGTTCAAAAAGATAATGCGTTGACTGAGATAAACAAAGGTAGTGGAGTGATTAAAGTAGGTGATGATTATAAAGAACAAGATATCATTTTAAAAAAAGACGATGTCATTACCAATACAAAAAAGGCTTTGCTGAGACAAGCTGGTATTGAGTATGTACAGGTTTATAAAAATACACGATTTGCAATATTGTGTGTAGATTACGAGCTTGATCATTTCAATAAAAATTTTGAATTGGAATACATTAAGGATTGTATGAAAAGTTGGGGATACCATTTTGAAGTGATAAAAGTTAAGCCATCAAGATATGAGTCAAATAATCGTTCAATAGAAGATTTAGAAATCACAACTGATATTGAAACATATATTCAGAATATTAAAAAAGTTACAGAAGACTTTGATTATATCGTTGCATGCGGTCTGGCTGTAGATCAGCATCTTGCCCAATTGGGTCTATTTAGATCCATTAATGAGTTAAACGTATTAACTGAACAAGGTTTAGTTCATCAAAAAAGTTATTTGATTGGAAATTCTTTTAAGATGATGGTCGGCGGTTTAAGAAGTCCAATAAAAAAAGAAACGATTAAATATCTCAATGAAAAAGGAATTCCATTTTGCACGAGAACTAAAACTTATGAGGATCGGGCTATCGTAAGTTATATACCTGGCTATATTCTTGATATTATTATTAATATGCATATTTTTATAAAACCAACGATTCTCAGCCATCTATATAACAAACCGGTTCAACCTGAATGGAAAATTGGCGTTTTAAATCATGATTTTGACTATCAAGGAATTGCTGACAGTCAGCATAGATTTTTTTGGGGGTATGCGAGTGATGTGCATTATGGTAAAGATGGGGAAATGAGTACGATGAAGATTGCAGAAATTAAAATTATTAAAGTAGAAAATGAACGTCCCGATATGCTGAGTTTCTTTAGTGAGTGTAATTGTTTTATTCCCATGATAAATAAAGACATGCAACTTAAAGCTGGTGATTATTTCTATTATCTAGAAATTTAAAAAAGGTTTTACATGCAAGCTGAGCTGCCAACTTTCTATACACAATAAAAAACCCTCCAGATGGAGGGTTATATTTTTATAATTTCACTTAACCTGAAATATATTGTCTTAACTGTTCAATCAATTTTCTTTGATCTTCCATCGTAGCTTTGACTAAATCGCCAATAGAAACAAACCCAACCAGCGTTTCACCTTCAATCACAGGCAAATGACGTAGGTGTCCGTCAGTCATTAAATTTAAACATTCTTCAACCGTATGGCCACGTGTCACAGAAATCACTCTAGACGTCATAATTTCAGCGACCGTTGTATGGTCAGAGGTACGCTGCATAAGGGCAATTTTACGCGTATAGTCGCGTTCTGAGAGGATTCCGACGACCTTTGTATCTTGAGTGACAACCACAGCACCAATACCTTTGTTTGCCATAAGTGTAATGGCTTCTAATACTGTGGCAGAGGGTGAAATCGTATAAATTTCACGACCAATCTTATCTTGGATTACTTGTGCTACTGTCGTCATAATTATTCTTCCTTTTCTAGGGTGCTTACCAATCTGCACACCTTTAACTTAACTGTATTTTTTAACTTTGCAAATACTTTGCAGTCATAAAAATATAAAGTTTATTTTTTACAACAATTTTAAACCGCTAAAAATATATCTTCGCCTTTAAGCCGGTTGAAATTGAACATGACTATGGAAAAAGAAATGTTCCATTTGAGAGGTTGAGAGTTTAAATTTTCGAGATGAGGAATTAAACAATGCAGGCATGATATTGAGCCGTGTCAACGTAGGTAACAGCGATTCTCTAAAATCTTTAGGTGTTATTCTGCGAGGGGTGTAGTGAGGCCAATGAATCTTTGCATACTGATGGGCTTGAACAGCGTTTAGCCAAAAAGGAAAATAAACTTCATTTGAACCAGACTTCATTGCCCAGCCATCATGGTAAAGTCCCCAAAGTACACCACAATACATGAGTGATTTTAAAATAGAAATTTTAATAAACAATTCATTCGAAATGGGCTGAAGATGAATATACTTTTTCATAATTAACAATCTTATTTAGTACATTGCCTATTGTAGTTGAAATTCTTATAAGAACTGTTGGTGCTTTATGCTCAATCGTAAGCATTTATTAAAACAATAAAAAATGTATTGAAAGCGTAATGATTTATTAAAAAATAAAAAGGATAGGGGTTAAAAAAACGCCACCTAGGTGACGTTTTATTATGCTTGCATGGTTGCCATCTTTTGCCAATATTGGGCTTTTAGAGAATCACGTTCAACGCGGAAACCTTGGTAGTAAAGTTCTGCAAGAAACATTGCTGCTTTACCATGACCAGCTTTCGCCGCATCTTCTAATGCTTTTACCGCTTCTACAAAATTCATTTCACACTGGATTGTATTTACAGCATCTGCATAAACATGTTCTAAGTCTTGGTGAGAGATTTGATGAATCATATATAACTCCTTATTGTAATTATGATCTTTTAACATAGCTCCCCAACGGAGCTTATACTTAACTAATCTAACTTAACTTTATTAAACTAATATTACAATTAGCCTTGTTTGTCAAGCGATTTGAAATCTATGCTTGACGAAGATAAGATTACATGATTAAACATTAATCAGAAATAATATTTATTAAAATCAATATGAGAATTAAGACAAAGGGAGAGCAAAATGACAAACACTATAGATGGCTTTATTTTTGATGTACCCGCTGCTGAGACTCAGATCGTTGAATTAGCTCAGTATCACCGTAAACAACTGGATGAGGCAATTTATCATCAAGAAATCCATCTTGGGGATTATTGTTTAGCCCAGCGTAAACGCGTGTACGATTATACCCGAAACTTAAATCCAGTGCAAAAAGCAGGCTTTTACCGGATCTATGATGGCGAATTAAGGCGCCTTGCAGATGATGATGATTTGCATCCTGCGCATGCAGAGGGTGGAGTGAGTATCTTTGCTGTCAGTATTGCATTGGCAATTATTGCGATCATTTTGTATTTTGCATTTTTGAGAGCAATTATTTAATCATGCAATTTATGCGTTAAGCGCTATTGTTCTCTAAACATTCATAAAGCTCTCGTCTTTTATTAGAGGAGAGCTTTCATTTTGTCGATAAATTATTTTTGTTGCTGCAGAGTATGTCGGTTACGGTTTGGTTGTTATCGTGTGCTTGGCATATTTTCTCAAGATATCAATGACGATTGAAGATGGCTGTATACTTGAGAATACAGATAAAATGTAGCTTAGAAAGCGCTATATTTTTATGATCAGAGTGATAAACTATCCATAATTAGAGGTAGTTCATGCGTAAATTCAAAGATTATTTTCAAAAATTGTATAGTTCTTTTCCTGTGGAAAAAATCTTGAATTCTTTTGTTGTTGTGATCATCGCACTGATGATTTTTCTTGCAACATTGGCTTTAACACGCCCAATTAATCCAGATCAATACAAATATGTGGTGCAATATTCACAACAGGCAGCCAATCCTAAGACGCAAAAGATTGCCCATCAATTGCGCCGCCAAGATCGTATTTATATGGTTGAATATTTACGCCTACTACGTGCCTATCATTTTGAAAACCAACAGGTAAAACGATATCCTGCGGTGGATAGTAAAGATCCACAATAACTGACAATACTCATTTGGCTGGTTTCGCTTGCGGGCGAATTGTTTTTTGAATGATCAATGTCGGGACATCCGGCATGGCTTGTGTATTCACTTGCTTGTTTTGATTTGTACTGGATTGATCTGGGTTGGCTAAATCAGCACTTAACATGTCTTTTAATTCATTCTGATCCAGTGTTGGTGCAACAACAACCAAGGTGAGACGATCCGCACGAAGATGTTTTTGAATGGCTTTTTGAACTTGTTTGGTGGTGACTTGGCTCAATTGCTTTTGATATTGGGTCAAATAATCCGCAGGAAGTTGATAAAAACCAATCGATGCGATTTGTGCATTGATATTGGCATTGGAACTAAAGGTCATTGGGAAAGAACGTAACATGCCTTCTTTGGTTTCTTCGAGCTGTTTTCTTTGGATTGGATTTTTTACAAAATCACGTAAGGCTTGATGTGCAACTTTGATACTGTCCATCAATTGATTTTGTTCAGTAGAATAACTCAAACTAAAAAACCCCTGAGCCAATGTGGAGGTTAAATTACTATAAGCTCCATAGGTATAACCCCGTTTAACCCGAAGTTCTTTCATTAAAATGGAATTAAATCCGCTTCCGCCAAACATTTGATTGGCAACTTCTAATGCAACACGATCAGGATCGCTGCGCTGAATAGCTAAGTGTCCCATCATCACATTGGCTTGCGTTGAGTTAAACGGAATGTAATGGATATTAAAATCACTTTGATCTTGTGGTTCAGGAAGTGCTTGAGCAGCTTCACCTTGGGTTAGATTTTGACTGATTAAATTGGCCAGTTGGGTTGCATCGGCTGAAGTTAAATTACCAGTAATGGCAATATTCATGTTTTGGGCAACAAGCAGTTTCTGTCGATAAGCCCTAAGTAGTTCTGGGGTAATTTTTTTAAGGCTCCCATTGGTCCCCACAGTCGGTTCGGCATAAGGATGTTGTCCATATAACGCACGATAAAAGCGAATATTCATAATCCGACTTGGATTTTCTTGGATTTGCTTTTGCCCAACCTTGGTATTATTTAGCACAAGATTTAAACCCGATGGATTAAATTGTGCATGATTCAGCATATGCAACATGGTATTGATAGCAGGGTTTAATTTTTCAGGATCTGACAAGACCCGGAGTCGGACGACAAACATATCACGGTACGCGGTAACGCTAAATTGAGCGCCTAATCCTTCAAATGTAGATGCGATCTCTTTTGCTGTATATTGATCTGTGCCTTCAGTGATCAGCTTGGCTGCCATATTTGCCATACCATACAGACCTTTTCCTAGTGCTTCATCCTGTGACGAACCTGCATTAAAGGTGAGTTGAATATCCACAATAGGCAGGTCGGTGGCTGAAACAAACAGTGTTCTGACTTTTTGGTTGTTGGAGAGGTCTTGAACAAAGGGCGCTTGGTATTGTTGATGTTTATCTAAATTTTTTAAACTTTGTAAGGTCAAATTTGCCTTAAGTGCTGAATCATCTATAACCGCATCGGTTTCATCATGATTGTCTAATTCAACCTCCGCATGGTTAAGAGGAGAGTAGAGTAAGCTGATGAACACAAACAGGGGTATTTTTATCGAATAGGTCGAGAATGGATTAAAATTCATGAGAGATCCTTTTTTATTCTTTTGTATTTTCAGGCATTAAATACAAACTACTCAGATTGGCTTTGACAAAATAAATATTGGCAATTCGTTGTAAATCTTGTGGTGTCACTTTGTCATAATGTTTGGGTAATTCATCCATTAAACGAAAACTTAGGCCGTTTACTTCCAAATTCCCAATCATATTGGCTTGTCCACCAATATCATCCTGACTATAGATTAAATTTGAAACGAAGTTGTTTTTGACACGATCAAGTTCAGCTTGATTGACCAATTCTGTTTTAAATAAATTCATCTCTTTTTCAATCGCTTTTTGTGCCTCATCCAGAGAAACATCATCACTTGGGATCGCGGAGATCATAAATAAACTGTCGCCGCGATTATAGGGGTCATAACTGACACTGATTGCGGTCAGCACTTTTTTATCTCGAATCAGACGGTCTTGTAAGCGAGCGGAGATTCCGCCATCCAGTAAGGACTGGATAATGGTCAGGGCGTAGGCATCTTGTGGGTTTTTTGCTGTAGCAATGGATTTGACATTCCAAGCCATAAACAAGTTGGGGACTTGTACTGGCAACTGCACTTCCATGTGTCGATAACCCATTCGATCAAACTCTAAAACATCATTACGGTCAGGAAGTTCCTTTTTGGGAATTGCCGCAAAATATTTTTCAACCTGTTTAAGTGCTTGTTCTGCATTGACATCTCCCACGATGACCAAGGTTGCATTATTGGGGGTGTACCAAGTTTGATACCAATGTTTAAGATCATCCAGACGAATATTCTGTAGGTTTTTCATAAAGCCAATCACCGGTTGACGATGGTGACTGGTTGGATAGGCGATCCATTTAAAACGTTCGTAGGCTAGATTTCGTGGATTATCATCTGTCCGTTGTCGTCTTTCCTCCATAACCACTTTGATTTCAGGATCAAAGTCTTGTTGTTTGAGGACCAGATTTGTCATACGGTCTGCTTCAAGTTCCAAAGCCAATGGAAAATACTTCTTGGGGTAAAGCTGATAATAGTTGGTGTAATTTGTATATGTGGCAGCGTTGGTGCGGCCACCATAAATTCGACTCAAACGGGCAAACTCATCATCAGGAACTTTTTTGGTTCCTTTAAACATCATATGTTCAAGCACATGCGAAATACCTAGTACATTACCTGACTCATCACTACTTCCCACGCCGTACCAGATTTGGGTCATAACAATTGGTGAACGATGATCTTCACGGATAATCACTTTTAAACCATTTTTCAGTGTGGTTTCAAAGGTGGTCCTAGAAAGTTGGCTTTGAGGTGCTGCCTGAAGTTGCGTATTTACCGTGTTAAAAGATAAAAATAAGAGTGGCGCAAGGATAACTTTGGATTGTCTAAGAAGATTTAAGAATTTAGATTTCAGAATATACACAGATAACCCAAAAATTTATTTTAAATTTAGAACTATTCTTAAAAAATTAATGATTTAAAGCAAGGCTGGAATGTTGCATTTTGGTTTGCTTGTTTTATCGCTGCTTTAACGCTAAAAATGATGCAATCTATGCTAAACTCATTCTTTTTTAACGCTATGCTTTTCAAGGAATCGGCATGCAAGAACAGCAAAATAAATTCTTGATTGATGCGGATATCGGGGATGACGATGTCACATTACCTAGTTTACCAGCCGTCAATGTGCCTATTATTGAAAATAATGTAGAAACACCTAAAACGGAACCTGTTCAAACTGAGAGCCAAGACGCACAGATTGAATCGGCAGATGAAAAATCTAAAGGTGGCTTTTTTAGCCGCATGAAAGAAGGTTTGACCAAATCGCGTAAAAGCCTTGCCGATGGTATGGTCAATATCCTGATTGGTGGTAAAGAAATTGATGATGAGTTGCTCGAAGAAGTAGAAGAGCAACTTTTGGTTGCTGATATCGGGGTAGAGGCGACTAAAACCATTATTGCGAATTTGACTGAGCGTACAGAACGTGGTGATTTGATTTACTCACATTCATTGTATAAAGCGCTACAAGAAGAGCTGGTTGCTTTACTTGCACCTCGGGTAAAACCATTGCATATCGATCCCAATAAAAATCCATTTGTGATTTTGGTGGTGGGGGTAAATGGTGTGGGTAAAACCACCACGATTGGTAAATTAGCCAAACGTTTACAAGGTGAAGGCAAGAAAGTCATGCTTGCAGCAGGAGATACCTTCCGCGCAGCGGCAACTGAACAACTTCAAATCTGGGGTGAACGTAACAATATTGCTGTCGTGGCTCAAGGTCACGGTGCAGATAGCGCTTCAGTCATTTTTGATGCTTTTGAAAGTGCACGTGCCAAAGGTGTGGACGTTTTAATTGCCGATACAGCAGGGCGTTTGCATAATAAAAGTAACTTGATGTCTGAGTTGACTAAAGTAAAACGTGTGATGCAAAAAATTGATGCAACTGCGCCACATGAAGTGATGTTGGTGGTGGATGCTGGTACTGGTCAAAACGCGATTAACCAAGTTGAAATGTTTGACGAAGCTGTAGGCTTAACAGGTTTAACCATTACCAAATTAGATGGAACGGCAAAGGGTGGTGTGTTGTTTAATATTGCCAGTCGTACTCATGTACCAATTCGATATATTGGTGTGGGTGAGAAGATTGATGATTTACGTCCATTCTCTGCAAAATCATTTGTCGCTGCACTGTTTGAAACAGATAAGTAATTTAGATAACTATTTATCTTAAATGAGACTCCGCTTTATGCGGAGTTTTTTATTTTATTCGTTTCATGCTTTACGACGTATACGTCTCATGCTCAATTTTAACCTGCAATGCCAGCCATTTATGAAATGCCAACAGCCCCTAAATTTGAGTTTTATATTCACTCAATTTATAACTTTTGATTATTCTTTTTTATGGTAGTATTGTATATACGCCATTGACGTATATCGTGTATGTTATTCATTGAAACTAGTATTTTTACTAAACAAATCAAAGAACTTGTGACTGATGATGAATATCGTCAGCTTCAACAAAATCTATTGGTACAACCTGATAAGGGTGATATTGTTAAAAATGGCGGTGGTATCCGTAAAGTACGCTGTGCTCAAGGCGATAAAGGAAAAAGTGGTGGAATCCGCGTGATCTATTATTGGGTTTCAGAGGATGATCATATTTTCTTTTTAGTCGCATACCCTAAGTCTGTAAAAGATAATTTAACGGATAAAGAAACAGCAATTCTGCGCCAATTAGTGAAGGAGCAACTTCATGGATAAAAATTTATTTGATGACCTTGTTTCTTCGATTAAAGAAGCAGGAGAGATTAAACGTCAAGAGATTCAAGCAAGTCGAGTCACTGAGCTTGAATTACCTGATATTAAAGCAGTACGTGAGAAAACTGGTTTAAGCCAAAATGAATTTGCTGCACGCTTGCATATCAGTCCTCGCACGCTTCAAAACTGGGAACAAGGTAGACGTTATCCGACTGGTCCAGCTGCGACTTTAATCCGTATTCTAGATACGCATCCAAGCCTAATTTAAAATTAGAGACAATAAAAAGTCCGACATCCTGTCGGACTTTTTCGTATTAATACGCATTAATTTAAGTTCGATATAAAATTCTTGATGAAATATGATACTCGGAAACGTCATCCGCAACTGTCAGAGGCAGGACTTTATTCATAACATGTTGTTTCTACCACTCAATGAATGCGTTGCTGGTGGTCGACGAATTTTGCGGTGAGCAGCGATTGCATAGAAATTCTGGGATATGTTGCTGGTACGTTATTGAAAGAAGGCATCATAAGAATGTCATCAAGTTGTACTTTAATGTGATGTCTAGAATCGTATGTCCAGATTTGCAATATTTTTACCACAAAACAAGCAATGAAAAGTATATAGGATATTTGCCATATTCTTATCGTTGTAAAGCTCAAAGCAATAGGCTGAGTTTAATGGTAAATTTTAATTGAATTGTTTGATTAATAAATACTTTAATTGCAATTTAAAAGGGAACCACATAAACACGGTAGCATTTAAAAATTCCCAATTTCACATATTGTTCTAAATATAGAACACATTGTTATGTATATAAGCATGACGAAACTAAGAATGATGCAATACACTCAAACCATGTTAAATAACACGACCCATTTGGTCATAGAAGGATTAACACCATGTCATTTTTAAATCAAATCAAACAACGCCGTACAATTTATGCAATTGGTAGAGATTTAAGCTTAGACCAAGCGAAAATTGAAGAAATCATCAAAGATGCAATCAAGCATAGCCCATCCTCATTTAACTCACAGTCTTCTCGTGCTGTGATTTTATTTGGTGATTCACATGTTAAATTCTGGACAATCGTTTTAGAAACTTTACGTAAAATCGTTCCAGCTGAAGCATTTGAAGGAACTTCGGGTAAAATTAACAGCTTTATCGCTGGTGCTGGTTCAGTGTTGTTTTATGAAGATTTAAGTGTGATCAAAGCTTTACAAGAACAATTCCCATTATATGCAGACAATTTCCCAGTATGGTCTGAGCATTCAACAGGTATTGCACAATTTGCAACTTGGACTGCATTGGCTGAAGCGGGTATTGGTGCATCTTTACAACATTATAATCCAATCGTAGATGAAGAAGTGGCGGCAACATTTGATGTACCTGCTGACTGGAAACTTCGCGCACAATTAGTATTTGGTTCAATCGAAGCACCAGCGGGCGAAAAAACATTTATTGATGATGCAACACGTTTTAAAACTTTTAACTAAGTGAAACATTTTGTTTTAAGCTGAGGTCTATTGCTTATTTAGCTTAGACCTTGCTATTCCAGAAACCTGTTTAGAATGTAAATTTTAAACAGGTTTTTTATGTGCAGTGCGTTATCCCTGCTTGTCGCCAGACAATAGGTAGAAGCCGTATGATTAAATAATCTAAAAAAGCTTAAGTGGTTTAAAAAATTATGCGATTCCATCTTGTTGCTAAAGATTCTAATCATCTAAATTGAAACAATAAGATGAGATTTGAACAAACAGAAAAAAATATAAGTGAATCGAACAATTCTTTACACAGAATTATGGATTGGTTTTATCGACATTTAGCGCTATTCATGGCTTAATCTTTGCTCAAGGAATAAAAGTGTATAAAAAAATGGGGAAATTAGGGTTGATTCAGCACTTTGGTCTAATTTAGACATTTTAAAAAATTTATACACTGTTAAAAAGCGATTTAAGTTGATGATTTAGTTGATGGTGTTGCTGTATTTTTGATCGTTATTTTTTAAGTTAATATAGCTATTTTTTTTAATTAAAATGATCACTATTTAGCAATGTGATAATACTATTCAGCATGGTTTAAATCGGTATACTAGAAACTCTTGTTATAAAAAGTAGCAATATCAGGAAAGACAATGACTGCACGTATTCAAAAAGGCAAGTTAGCGATTGCTAAAGAACTTTACGATTTCATCGAAAATGAAGCACTACCAGGTTCTGGTTTAGATAGTGAAACATACTGGAAAAACTTTGAGCAAGTTGTTGTCGATCTTAGCCCTAAGAATAAGGCGCTTTTAGCGAAGCGTGACGAGATTCAGGCTAAAATTGATGAATGGCACCGCAACAATAAATTTGAACTTCAAGCTTATAAAGCTTTCCTTAAAGAAATTGGCTACTTATTACCAGAAGTAGAAGATTTTCAAATCAGTACAGAAAATGTAGATGAAGAAATCGCATTATTGGCTGGTTCGCAATTGGTGGTACCTGTGCGTAATGCACGTTATTGCTTAAATGCGGCAAATGCACGTTGGGGTTCTTTATACGATGCGCTTTACGGTTTTGACGTGATCTCTGAAGAAGGTGGCGCGGAAAAAGGTAAAGGCTATAACCCAGTTCGTGGCGATAAAGTTATCGCATTTGCTAAGAATTTCTTAAATGAAACATTCCCATTGGCAAATGGTTCACATGCAGATGCAACAAAATATGCTGTTGAAGGCAAAAAACTTGTTGTAACCCTTAAAGACGGTTCAACCTCGACTTTGGCGAAAGAATCACAATTTGTCGGTTTTAATGGCGACGAATCTGCACCCGTTGAAATTGTACTTTTAAATAACGGCTTACATGTTGTTATTGAAATTGATGCAAATAGCCCAGTGGGTAAAACTGATGCGGCTGGTGTTAAAGATCTTGTTTTAGAAGCGGCTGTTACTACGATTCAAGATTTAGAAGATTCGATTGCTGCTGTAGATGCAGAAGAGAAAGTAGAAGGCTACCGTAACTGGTTAGGTCTAATGAAAGGTACGCTTGAAGAATCAATTGAGAAGAACGGTAAAACCGTGACGCGTACATTGAATAAAGATCGTACACATAAGAATTTGATCGGTGGTGAAACAACACTTCATGGTCGTTCATTGATGCTTCTTCGTAACGTTGGTCATTTAATGACGAACCCTGCGATCCTTGTAGATGGTGCTGAAATCTACGAAGGTATTATGGATGCTTTAATTACACCATTATTGACTTTCGCAGACATCAAAGGTCAAAACGAAAACAAAAACTCGCGCAAAGGGTCAATGTATATCGTTAAACCAAAAATGCATGGTCCAGAAGAAGTTGCATTCGCTGTTGAATTGTTTGAACGTTCTGAACAAGCACTGGGCTTACCAGCGAAAACTTTGAAAATCGGGATTATGGATGAAGAACGCCGTACATCTGTAAACTTGAAAAACTGTATTGCACAAGCGAAAGACCGTACTATTTTCATCAATACTGGTTTCATGGACCGTACAGGTGATGAAATTCATACCTTTATGGAAGCAGGTCCTTTCGTTCGTAAAGGCGAAGTGAAAAGCCAAATTTGGTTCCCAGCTTATGAAAACCGTAATGTGATGGTAGGTCTACAAGCAGGTTTACGTGGTAAAGCACAGATTGGTAAAGGTATGTGGCCTAAACCTGACATGCTTTTAGACATGTATAAAACCAAAATTGAACATCCTGAAGCGGGTGCGAGCTGTGCATGGGTTCCTTCACCATCAGGTGCTGTGATTCACGCGATTCATTATCATCAATGTAATGTTTCAGCACGCCAACAAGAGTTATTGAAAACTGAAGCGCTTCCGTTAGATGACTTGTTGACACCGCCTTTAGCGACAGATACAAACTGGACTGAAGAAGAGAAGACCAAAGAGCTTGAAAATAACCTTCAAGGTATCTTGGGTTATGTTGTTCGTTGGGTTGATTTAGGTGTGGGTTGTTCTAAAGTGCCAGACATTAACAATGTCGGTTTAATGGAAGACCGTGCAACGTTACGTATTTCTTCTCAACACGTTGCGAACTGGTTGCGTCATGGTATTGTGACTAAAGCGCAAGTTGAAGAAGTTATGCAGCGTATGGCGAAGATTGTTGATGAGCAAAATGCCAACGATCCTGAATATAGCAACATGGCGCCTGGTTTTGACGGTTATGCATATAAAGCTGCTTATGATTTAGTATTCAAAGGTGGTGAACAGCCGTCTGGTTATACTGAGCCATTATTGCATGCGTATCGCTTAAAGTTAAAAGGCTATACAGGCGATTAATTTTATCGTCTAATTTATCCTATTAGCTTATCAATAAAGCCTCTTCGGAGGCTTTATTCTTTTTATGGTTTATTTTAAATGTTGCTTTGCTTTCATATATAAAATTTGTAGACCCGACTTTGAGTTTTAAGCCAATAATATAAAATCTCTGATACAATTTAAGGGAATTAATCATTAAGCTGAATTATAAATGACATCAATTCTGAAATTAGATGCGCTGAAAAATGCTGAAGTTGCAAGTACGCCTTATCCGTATTTTGTGGTTGAAAATGCTTTGGCTGACAGTGAAGTCCAGGCAGTAATCCAAGACTTTCCTAAAATTGAACAGGGCGGAAGCTTTAACATCGAAGATGTAGAAATTAAGCCTAATTTTGATCGCTTTCTAAAATCATTGGATACACCAGAATTTCGTCAAATTTTAACAGATAAATTTGATGTCAATGTGATGGAACATCCGATGATGATTACTTTACGTGGTTATTCTCGTCAAAAAGATGGACGGATTCACAGTGATTCAAAAAGCAAATTGTTGACGGTTTTGATCTATTTAAATGAATCTTGGGATGCGCCGAATGGACGTTTACGCATTCTCAACGATGATAAAGACATCAATAACTATGTCACTGAAATTAATGCAGGTCCGGGCTCACTGGTTGCATTTAAAGTAACTGACAATGGTTGGCATGGCTATATTCCTTATGAAGGGCAACGCCAATCTATTCAAATTAACTTTTTGACCAGCGAAAAAGCCAATGCAAAACATAAGTTTTTCCATGGTTTAAGTGCCAAAGTGAAAAAGATTTTTGGATAAAAGTTAAGTGAAGGGGGTAAACTTCGGTTTATCCTCAATTGAAATCGCGTGCTGTCTCAAGTTTTTATCAATGTCTAATATTCTTATCAATGGATAGCGCGATAAAGAGATTCAATAATTATAAATCGATAGAGCTTGCCAAAATAAGCTTTAGGATGATTTTTAAAAGTGGTTAAGCTTTATCAACCATGAAACTTTTAGCATTACATAGAAATTAAGTCTATGAAAATCAAGTATGCAATGCCACGCTTTACATTAGACCTCTTGTGAAAGTAATGTTCCAAGGGAATTATTTACTGAGATGGTGGGTGTGCTCATTGGTTCAAAAACTCAAAAGAAGAAATCAGGTCGTCCCCATACTTTAAGTATAGAAAATCAATTATTGTTAATGCTCAATTACTTACGAAACTACAATACGCAGTTGGAATTATCTGCAACTTATGCAATTGCTGAAAGTAATGTCAACCTAACCATTCAAAAGATTGAAAATGCCTTAATGCGTTCTAGGTAGTTTACTCTCCCCAAGAAGCAAACTAGAGTTGAAGATGAATAGTTCAACTGGCTGATCATTGATGTGACAGAAAGCCCGTTTGAACGTCCACAAAAAAACAAAGAAGATTTTATAGTGGGAAGAAGAAAAGACACACCTTAAAGACCCAAGCGATTAATGGCTGATTTGGGTTATTATGGATTGCTGTTGACGCCGATAAAGAAAAAGAAAGGTTTAGCGCTATTAACTGAAGAAAAGCAGTTTAATCATCAAATCAGCCGATATCGAGTTGTCATTGGGCATATCGATAGCCAATTAAAGAGATTTAAAATTTTATCTAAACGGTATCACAATAGACGTAAAAGATTTGGGTTAAGAATGAATTTGATTGCTGCTTTCAAGGATAGTAACGTTGGAGACAATAATATGTCACATACCTGTTTTGCTGCGGGCACTTTGGTACATACTGAGCAAGGGCTTATAGCTATTGAACAACTTAAGATTGGAGATAAAGTTTTATCTAAAGCTGCTGATGGTAGTGGTGAGCTGGTTTATAAAAGAATTCGTAAAACAATGACTACAGATAATGTTCCAATATTCCTAATGGAGTTTGAGCCTTAT
This sequence comes from Acinetobacter sp. BIGb0196, assembly GCF_011759595.1. Taxonomy (NCBI): domain Bacteria; kingdom Pseudomonadati; phylum Pseudomonadota; class Gammaproteobacteria; order Moraxellales; family Moraxellaceae; genus Acinetobacter; species Acinetobacter sp. BIGb0196. Next base: position 1,788,754 of record NZ_JAAOZA010000001.1, read on the forward strand.
GTCAATCCAACACTTCCAATGAGTGACCGAATCAATTTAAGGCGCGCGTTAAAAAAGCAAATGAAACCAGAACCATTGTTTGTTACAGCCAATCATCCATTCTGGACAACAAATCATGGCTGGTTAAAAGCAGAACAATTAACCACTCAAGACCCTATGATGACTAGAGAGGGACAAAAGTTTGTTAGTCGAAGAGGTGGAGGATTCGACGCTAAATACAAAGGTATTGTTCCCATATTAAAAACGGATCGAGAAAAACTTGGCTATGTTGTTAATTATGGAGATGATACGGGACAAATTCCTGGATATTTTGTTGATTTACAAACTAAACAAGAAGAAGGGATTTCCAGTCAATATAGACCAATAATTGATAAGCTTTGGATAAATGATCATGAATGGAAACAACGTTTGATTGATCAGACTCCAGAAGAGTATCGAGAAGATGTTGAATTTTATGGATTTAGACAGGGTCATTGGCGCGACCCAGATACTATAGAATGGAGTGAAGGTGAAGGCCATCTCACCATGACGGTTTATAATATTCAGGTTGAGGACACTCATACTTACTTTGTCGGTGATGCGGGAATTTGGGTGCACAACTGTGGAAGAGAGGAAACATTCTCTAAAAGTCTAACTGTTGAAAACTTTCAGAAATTGTTACCTGCCGCAATGAAATATTGGATAAATGATAGCTTTAGAATTGATGAAACTTAATAAAATCAACATTGACACCTGATCATTTTTTGATTTTTGGAAGAGGTCTATTTAAAGTTTAATTTGCTTTGCGTAGGCGATGCCTCACTTTTCGTAGGGAGATGCCAAACCTTGCGCTGCAAACAAATCAGTGCTTTGTTTTTGCTCATGTTGGGCGAGGGGTACGTCCTGTACCCCCGTCCAACAGCGACATCCATGTCGCTTACGATAGAAAGACCATCTATGTTTCATTAATATTTAAAAGTATGTCAGTATTGAATGCTCATTTTTGATTAACCAAAGAAATCTAATAGTTAAAATCTTATTATTATGTGTGCTAATTTTAAACCGATCAGCTTAATACAAGTTCAGCAGCTTGGCTTACCCGCGATACCTTTCTCGTATGAAGATGAAATATTTCCAAGCTTTCAAACGCCGTTGTTATTTAAATCTAATCAAGGGATTGAATGGCGTTTAGTCAACTTTGGTTTAGTGCCAAAATGGGCTGAGGATAAAGAAGCAGCAAAACATACTTATAATGCAAGAAATGAAACGCTGATGGAAAAGCGCAGTTTTGTAGAGGCTTTTAGCAAGTGCCAATTTGGCGTGATCCCCGTGACAGAGTTCTATGAATCCAAATACATCAATGGCCGACCACAGCGTTGGGGGGTAAGGCGTAAAGATGGCCAAGCTTTTTATATTGCGGCATTGTATGAGATTACCCGATTAAAAACCGGTGAAGTTGTTCGTTCAGCTACCATGATCAGTATGGACGCCCACACCCATCCGATGATGAGTGAATTCCATGAACCTCGAACAGATAAGCGTTCGGTGGTAGTCATTCCACATCATCGACTTGATGAGTGGTTGGGCTTACAACAGTCCAATATTTCGAGTTTTATTGAGGGTTTCCCTGTGGCGGAGTTTGAGTGTTTTTATTGCCCCAAAATATCAAATAACAAAAACTCGCCACAGTTGAACATCTTTGATGAAGAATCTTAAGGATTAATGTGCAAGATTCTTAAAGATGATTTTTAAATTTTCCATGGTTTTTTCAATTTGTAGTGGTGTTAAGCCGTCAAATGACTGTTCAAGTACAACACTCATTAAATCATTAATTTTTAGCGTCATTTGTTGACCAGCTTCTGTTAAATGTACTCGTGTAATACGTGCATCATGTTCACAAGAGTAGGTATCCACAAAGCCTTCCTCTTTTAAGCGATAAACAATTTTAGTCGTCGTCGACATTTTTGAAACGATCATTTCCGAAAGCTCAGAAACACTTGCATCTGGTTTCGCTTCTAAAGCAACTAATAATCGTCGTCTAGAGTTGTCTACCCCATACTTTTTAAGTACGTGATCTAAATTTAAAACATACTGAGAATGAACTTGGCTGATCCAATAGTATGGGAAATTTTCGATATTAAAATTTTCAGCTGCAGGTAAAAATTTTGCATATTTTTTAGTCATTTAGAGGTCCCTGTTTTTTGTAATTATTGCCATATATTAAGCGGTAATCATATTTTACTTTGAATACTTGAATCAATATGTGATAGATCACTTAATGAAAAAAACAAGTAAAATCGACGAAATGTAAATTTTGCTTGAACCAAACTTAAGTTAAAGTATTCAGTAAAGGCATTGTATAACTGTCTTAAATTAGATAAAAAGTAGTAATACCTTGCGTAAATTTAGTCGCTTCTTCATGCAATTTAGAATGAACAGAGTTCATTCTCTAGTTGTTAGTGTGGAATCGAAAGTTTCAAAACAACCGCAAAGGTTGATTTTATTGAAAGTCATTGAATGTCCCTGTGTCATAGTGGCTCCTCCTACGTATATTTCAGCTTGCTTAAGTATGAAAATTACCAAGAAGATGTTGTTAAAAGCAAGCTTATTAGTTAAAAAAATTAACATCTGATGTTATTTTAACTGAAAAATAAGAAAAATCAACTTGGCTTTACTGTTAATAATTAGGTTTGATTACGTCATAATGGGAATAAATCTAAGTATTTCCTCCCTAAATGCCCATATATCCGATTGAAAATCATTAATTAAATTAAAGCGATTTATACCGTTAGAAGGTAAATAGCATTTAATAACTATAGTTATACACAATTTATATTGAAAAAAGCTAATGACATTTTTGTTAGATTGAGTGAAAAATAATTTGAATAAGATGAATCGGCATCTGTAAAGCATCGAATTGATCATGCGAGGCAGGGATTACTTACAATTCACCCGTATCGCGAGGTTATTCATAAGAAAAATCTTAAATAAATGTAAAATTTTTGTGAAAATTAATTACAACTGCAAGATATTGTGCATAATTAATCTAATTTAGTTGAAAAGGTTTCATTCATGGATCCGTCGTCGTGTAGGTCAAATTTATTTTTCTTCTTATATATTGATAATAATAAGCAGGAGCTCTAATAATGGAATTTTTATTAGACCCTGGAATTTGGGTTGGTCTTTTAACCCTAATTGTTTTAGAAATTGTACTGGGTATTGATAACCTGGTCTTTATCGCCATTCTTGCAGATAAACTTCCTCCTGAACAACGAGACAAAGCACGTATTATTGGCTTATCTTTAGCCTTAATTATGCGTTTAGGCTTGCTGTCTATTATTTCGTGGCTGGTTACATTAACCAAGCCTTTAATCGCTTTTGGCGGGTTGTCTTTCTCAGGTCGAGACTTAATTTTATTATTCGGTGGACTGTTCCTCGTCTATAAAGCCGTCACTGAACTACATGAAAAAATGGAAGGCAAACCTGAGGTTAAAAGTTCAGGTGCAGTTGTTTATGCAAGCTTCTGGGCAGTTGTGGCGCAAATCATCGTTTTAGACGCAGTATTCTCTCTTGATTCGGTGATTACCGCGATTGGTATGGTCGACAATATCTATGTGATGATGGCCGCTGTAACGATTGCTGTGGTTGTGATGTTGATTGCGTCTAAGCCGTTAACCGCTTTTGTCAATAAGCATCCGACAGTCGTGATTCTATGTTTAAGTTTCTTATTATTGATTGGTGTGAGTTTAATCGCTGAAGGTTTTGGTTTCCATATTCCGAAAGGCTATATTTACTCGGGTATTGGTGTGGCAATTTTAATTGAAGCCTTTAACCAATTTTCCAGCCGTAATGTTGAAAAGCATCAGTCGAAAACGCCGTTGCGTCATCGTACCGCAGACTCAATCTTAAAATTGATGGGAAGTAAGCTGGATGCAGATTTATTACAAAGCCCTGAAGCTTTAGCTGCTCAAAAAGCCTTTGGTGATGAAGAACGCTATATGGTTGGTGGTGTATTGACACTTGCTGAACGTTCAGTTGCCTCAATTATGACGCCAAGAAATCAAATTTCGTGGATCAATCTTGAAGATGATGCGGAAAGTATTCGTCAGCAAATCTTGGCTGTACCACATAGTTTATTCCCGGTATGTCGCGGACAATTGGATAAAGTGGTTACGGTTGTACGTGCTAAAGAGTTAATTGATGTACTGGATGAACCAGAGCAATTACAAGCCTTGCTTAAACGTAGTCGTCCGATTTTTATTTTTGAAAAAATGAAAGTGATTGATGCTATTCATACTTTAAGAACGTCTAAGGGCTCTTTGGTCTTGGTGAGTAACGAATTTGGTAATATCCAAGGTTTGATTTCTCCGTTGGATGTGTTTGAAGCAATTGCGGGTGAATTTCCAGATGCAGATGAACAGTTAGAGTTGATCAAACTGAATGATACAACGTGGAAAGCATCAGGTATGCTTGACTTGTATCAGCTTGAGCTGGAACTTGGCATGTTGGATCTAGTTCAAGAAGACTCAGGTTACTTTAGCGTAGCAGGTTTGATTTTAGACAAGACTCAAGGCGAAGCAAAAGTAGGCACTCAGATTGAACAAGAGGGCATTTGGTTTGAAGTCATCGAAATGGATGAAAATCGGATCAAGACGGTAAAAATTACCCGTCCAGAGCAATTTTCGTAACTGTTTTACGATTAAATCGCAAGCAGATATAAAAAAACTAAGAAAAAATGCCTCATTAATGAGGCATTTTTTTTAAATAAAAAGAGCACTTAGATAGGATTACTTATCTAAGTACTTAAAACTAAAAATTAATTTAAAATATTTTGTGCCATTGTTGGCCATAAATTTTGATGTGACTTCTTAAACATTAACATATGACCAATGGCTTTATGGCCTGTATCTTTCGGTTTAAGCTCTATCATTTCTGTGGTGGCTTTTGGATACAAGCGAAGTAAGTCTTTGACATTGGCTTCTGTAGCGATCTCATCATCCGATGACCAATACACCGTAATTGGGCATTGAATTTCGTTGTGATAGTCCTCGAAAATCGTTTTACCTATAGCGTTCATCACATAACCGGGTTTACTGCAAAATTCAGCCCATTGTTTTGCAACATTTTTGGGTAAATTTTCTCCCATGCCTAAAAACTTGGTTGCTCCATAGCCTTTGACTAAGCTCGAAACAGGGAAGATCATTTTAAACATGACAGGCGCCATACGTTTGGTTCGCCCTTTAAGTCCTTTTACATGTCCTGTAGAGCCTGAAATTGCAATCACTTGTGCCACTTTCTTGTAATTAGAAACAATGCCTAGTAATTGTCCCCCAGCACTATGACCTAAGAGTATGACTTGTTCTTTGCCTGTTTTATTCAGCAATGTTTCAATAGCAGCAGGAATATCCAGTTGTCCCCAGTCTTGGATACTTGCAATGGACTGACGAATAGGACCATGTAAGGACTCACCTATACCACGAAAATCGAAGACTAGTACATCTGAACCTTGTTGGGCAAGCCATTCTATAAAATGATGATAAAAACCTTTAGTAATACCTGTTGCAGGACAAACCAAAATAGGCAATTGATGGGTTGATTGTTTTGCCGGATAAAAACGTGCAGTTAAGCTATAGCTATCTGCACAAGTTATGGTTAAATTTTCAAATGTATTCATGACAATTCAATGGGTATGCTTTAATGATTACTTTACATAAGTTCTAAAAAGAAACTTGATGAAAGTATGACTTATGAGTCAAAGGTAATATAAATATTTTAAGCTGTTGGAATTAGGATGTTTTAAATGGATTTAGTGAGTTTAAGTTTGTCGGTAAAGTTAGCTTTAATATTTAGTGGGATTTATCTATGGGTGGGTATGCTAACAGGGGTTTGGAAATATTACCAAATTAGTCGATCAGAAATGGCTCGAGCTCATTATTATGTTGATATCGCACATCGCAGTAGCTTGCTTTATGCTCCAGCCACTTTGATTTTAGCGGTGATGGCCTATTATTCAAACTGGACAGAAACCACAAATTTAATATTTGTCTTGATTAATTTATTCTTTTTTAGCTTTTCAATTGCCAGTTATGTTTTGCATGGTTTTTTAAAAGATACGACAAATCAATTCAAAGAACCGCCCCAATTAGGAACAATGCACTTACCGAAAATATTGTTACGTATAGCAATGCTGTTATTGGTACTCGGGGAGATTGTTGCGACTGGAGGATTATTACTAGGAATGTTTAATACTTTGTTTTAATACTTAAATTTTTATGATTTTCTTATTTAAGATGGATGCATGGCATCCATCTTTTATTCTGTAATCTTCGCGAGTTTACGAGATTTATGGTCGACTACATCCCAAACATAGAAGGCAGCAGAAACGACTAATGCATAGGCAAAAAATTCAGGTTTTAAATTGCCTTGAATGAGTCCATGAATAAACAGAGTCACTAAAAGTGCAAGTGTTGTACTTAGATAGATGACCAGTTTTGTATTTGTCTTCAAAGAATTAATGAAGACTTGCTTATTGAAATGTATTGATAACATCCCCATTCCTCCTGTCTGCTCGACAAAAACCACATTGTTTTAGTCTGGATTGGTTTATTCAGTTGTACCATATCTAATTATTATTTCAAGAGCAAATACCTCTATTATTCAAAATAATTATGACATATTTATTACAAATGATGATTATTTTATAAAAAATGAAAATATGAGTGATTTTTTATATAAATGATGTAATTGTTGTGGAGTTAGTGTGAGACAGTTATCAGAATAAAATACAATAACTGAATAGGTCTTGGAAGTATTTTCGACTAAAGTTGATAAAAAATTATGCAATATTTATGCAAAAATCGAAAAAAATCACTATTTTTTTCAAAATAATTCGATATTGGCATGGAGAACGGTTCACTCATTCAAAAAAAGCAACAACGCGACTGAATTTATCTGTGTTCAATGAAAATTAAGTTTTAGTATTTTTTAGCCAAAAGTTTTTTATACATAGCGCAAAGCTTGATTCGATCTATTCAGGTGCATTGATCACATGTTTGAAGCACTAAGATGGATCAAAGAACGCTTTAAAAATTGTGTCGCAAACAATAACGGCCTGTGGGGTAAACATGACAATTATTGATCACTGTTAAAATAAGATTTGGGTAAAATCAAATTTTAAGGATGATAATTAAAAAGCTTTATTTTTTAACTTTATCAATTACGACACAGATGATTAACACGATCAATGATGGGATCACCCATGCAAGATTCTGTTCATTTAACGGTAAGTTTTGAATCATCAAAGGTAAGCTGTCTTTAAAGCTTGTGACTTTAATTCCTTCAATAAGACCAAATAAAAATGCAACGCCAGTAACAGGTGCGATAACCGTGGTTGGGTTATTGAATTTACCCCAAAAGAAGCTCAATAGAATGACCACAATTGCTGGTGGGTAAATTGCACTGAGTACGGGAACTGAAAAAGCAATCAGTTTGGTTAAACCTAGATTTGAAATCACCAATGAAAACAACACCAAAATAACCACTAAAACTTTATATGGAATTTTTGTCAGTTCAGAGAAGTATTCAGCACATGCGCAGGTTAAACCAATCGCAGTAACCATACATGCAATAAAAATCAAAGCTGTCAGGAATAAAGAGCCTAAGTCACCAAAAGCATGTTGAACATAAGCATGCAGGATCACTGCGCCATTTTCAGCATTTGGAGCAGCATCATGACTGCCTAAACCAAGTTTAAATAAGCTGAGATAAACCAGCGTTAAACCTACACCAGAAATCAAACTTGCAATAATGGCATATTTGGTTACGAGCTTTTTATCTGTGACACCACGAGAGTGGATAGCGTGGATAATCACAATACCGAAAACCAAAGCGCCTAAAGTGTCCATGGTTAAATAACCATTTACAAAACCTTCAGAAACAGGGCTGGTAGCGTAATTGTTGATCGCAGGAGAAATTGAACCAGTCGGGATCAGAAATGCTGCAATACCTAAAATTGCCAGTGCAATAATTTTTAGCGGCGCAAGAATATGACCCACTGTATCCAATAATTTATTTGGATAAAGAGAAACTAAAGTCACAAATGCAAAATAGATAACGCTATAAATGAATAATGCTGTACCACCATTTCCAAAGTATGAGGAAAAACCAATTTCATAAGAAACAGTTGCAGTACGAGGTGTAGCAAATAATGGCCCAACCGAGAGATAACACACTACAGTCAATATTAAACTTGCAACTTTACCTAAAGGCGAGCTTAAAATCGCAATAGAACCTTCAGTTTTAGAAAGTGCCATAATGGTAATAACAGGTAAGCCTACAGCTGTGACTAGAAAACCTAGCGCTGCGAGCCATACATGTTCACCGGCTTGTTGAGCAACAATGGGTGGAAAAATAATATTGCCTGCCCCAATAAATAAGGCAAAGGTCATAAAACCTAAAGCAATAATATCCTTTGTACGGAGATTAGTCATAAACTGTGGTTGAAAAAGCAAAACAGCGATTTTAGTAGAAATAGCTTATTTTTTGTATTTTATTTTATGGATAATATTCCCGTTTTTTATAAATTTTAACCAATTAGTCATATTGATTATATTTATGTGGATGATTCACAGTTAATTTTCAAAAATTGAAAAAATCAAAATTTTCAAAAAATATAGAATAGATAAAATCATCATATGGAAAGATTATACTTATTCTAAAATTTATGTGCTTGATTTTGCATTTTTATTGAATAAGATAGGCGGTAAATTGCCCTAAATGTATTGAAAAGGCATATAATATTTTTTCACTTTTGCGGACAGATCCAATGAAAGCTTCTACAGTCACCATTAAAACCGAACAAGACCTTGAAAAATTAAGAGTGTCGGGGCGTTTAGCTGCTCAAGTTTTAGCAATGATTGGTGAATATGTGGAGCCAGGGGTGACGACTGAGTATTTAGACGATATTTGCAATGATTTTATTGTCAATACGCTGAAAGTGATCCCTGCAAATATTGGATATTATGGTTATACCAAAACCACCTGTATTTCTCCAAATGAAGTGGTCTGTCACGGTATTCCATCAAAACATAAGGTTTTAAATGATGGCGATATCATCAATATCGATGTTGCGATTATCAAAGATGGTTATTTTGGTGATACCAGCCGTATGTACTATGTGGGTACAGTTAAACCTGAAGCGAAAAGACTGGTTGAAACGACTTATGAGGCAATGGTGGCTGGGATTCATATGGTCAAACCTGGTGCAACACTCGGGGATATTGGCCATGCGATCCAACAAGTTGGGCAACGTGAAGGTTATACGATCGTTCGTGAATATTGTGGTCATGGGATTGGTAAGATTTATCATGAGCAACCCAACGTATTACATTATGGTCAACCCGGACAGGGCTTAGTGCTTAAAAAGGGTATGGTTTTTACCATTGAACCAATGATTAATGCGGGGAAATCCAGTGTCAAAGAGCTGAAAGATGGCTGGACTGTGGTTACTGCGGATAAGTCATTGTCAGCACAATGGGAACATATGGTTGCTGTCACAGATACAGGATTTGAATTGCTTACACCTTGGCCTGAAGGCACTGGCAACTACCCTGAGATTTAATCTTTAGACTTTGGTCTAATGAATGAATTATGATCGGCGATTTATTGTTTTTTTATCTTTGAAAATGAGATTTTTCTCACTTTATTTGCTGGAAATGTGGTTCTTTTAGGGGATGTTTTCGGTTGAGAAATATCCAATAAGTGTTTTTAAGTATTGGCTTAAATATTAACCAATCGCTAAGATAGCTTCCAGATTCTCGCTGTAGTTTCTATTGTTGTTTCAAGCTTTCTAGCTTACCCATCCTAGGGTAAGCTTTTTTTTGTCTATCGCTTCTCGATTTGCTTTGATTCGACGATTGAAAATTTAAAATAAGATGAATGAGCCTCCATTCATCTTATTGATCAAAATGCTATTTTTTAAGTTTAAAGTTTAAAATAAACGAAACAGCGAAGCCAAATAGTAGTCCCCAAAAAGCGGAACCAATCCCAAAAAACTGAACACCTGATGCACTGAATAAGAAGGTGAGCAGTGCGGCTTCACGGTATTTGACTTCATGAAATGCAATCGCAATATTATGGCTAATCGTACCAAACAAGGCGATCCCCGCTAATGCCACAATAAAAAGATGTGGAAAAGACATCAATAGACTTGTCAATGTTGCCGCAAATAGCCCCATCAAAATATAAAAGAAACCACAGCTCATGCCAGCAATATAGCGCTTCGCAGGGTCTGGGTGAACTTGGTCATCCAGACTGACTGCAGCACTGATTGCAGCAATATTCACGGTATAACAGCCAAATGGTGCAAGCAAAGTCTGCGCTGTACCTGTCCAACCAATAAGTTGGTTAACATGGGGTTTATAGCCATAACTTTTAATCATCGCAATCCCTGGTAAATACTGAGATGCCATATTGATTACAAATAAAGGCAGTGCCAATCCGAGAATTGCAGACCATGTGAACTCAGGTGTCATCCATACTGGTTTTGCCAATCCCCACTGTAAGGTTGGAACATGAAACTCCATAAAAAATGGACAAATGATAATTCCTGCGATCACGGTAATCACAATACAATAACGAGCCCATAGCCGTTTAGTGACGATATAAACCGCCAAAAGGCTGAGAATAAATGCCCAGTCGTTTTGCATACTGGCAAATAGAGCAATACCAAACTTGAGTAATACACCTGCCAGCATGGCACTGGTCAAACTCTGAGGAATATACGAAATAATTTTTTCAAATATGCCTAAAAAGCCTAGTGTGGCGGTCAGTAAACCACTCACCAAGAAAGCACCAATGGCTTCATAGAGTGAGTAGCCGCTGGCAGTGGCAATGATGAGTGCAAGTGCAGCGGTTGACCATGAGGTAGCAACAGGATATTTGAATTTCCAAGAAAGAATTAATCCTGAAAGACCTATACCTAAACCGAGTGCCCAAAACCAAGAGGTAATTTGTTCAGGGTTTGCGCCAAGTAATTGAGCCGCTTGTATGACGAGTACAGCCGAAACACTGATACCAATTAAGAAGGTAATGAAACCTGCAAATATAGCAGGTATAGAGAAGTCTTGGAGTAACTTTTGCATGATCCCTTGCTTTTAAATTTGATTGAATGGTTGAAAATGCAACCATCATACATGGATCATTTTAAAGCTTATAGGGTTAATTGGAATTAAATAGCAAAAGGAAAAATAAAATTGAATAAATTCTCATTTTGGGAGAATTTGGCTTTTTTAATCTAGAACTGTTTTAGTTGAAAACAATGTATAGATAAGCTGTCAAAAAACGCTGACACAAGAATATAATTTCCCTTAATGAGTATTTATAATCAAATCAATTACATGGAAAAATAAATTATTTGATTATAAAACGCTTGCAATGCCACACCTTACATTCAAAGTTTAAATAGCTTTGCGTAGGCGATGCCTCACTTTTCAGAGATGAAAAGTGACAAAAAATCTTCTATTGAGCGAGGGGTACGTCCTGTACCCCCGCCCAACGGCGACATCCATGTCGCCCCACGATAGGATCACCATCTAGAATTAAAAACTAAAAAAATGAATTAATAACCAACAGTTTCTAAAAGTTCATACAAAACATAAACTTCATTTATGCTCAATGATTTGATGCAAATCACTTATATGAATAATGAGGTGGTTTGACTATAGATTACCCATTAATAAAGATTAGATATTACCTTGAATAGAAAGCGCAGTTTATCCAAAAGAACGATCCAAAAAATAATGCTTTTAATCGGGAAATTTATTGAGCTAAATCAGCTTACATCGTTGAAACGGCAAGCTTTATTCCAAAAGCACAGAACAGTAAGCCTACACAAGCAACACAACCTGCAGCAATTTTGTAGCGTGTATTGAAAAAAGTGGCGAGCTTAACGCCTGAGAAGATTAAGATCGTCAAATAACCCATACTGATGATTTGCAGAATCACAGAAAGTGCTGCAAAGCTTAAAGCAGGGTAAGGGTAATCAGGGTCAACAAACTGAACAAAGAACGAGAGATAAAATAAAATTGCTTTTGGGTTGAGTAGGCTAATGGTTAACGCTGTTCGAAATGGATGGAATTGTTCGTTAGATGTAGTATTCGATGTATTTTTTTGTAGCGTTTGTGGTTTGCTTTGCCAAGTTTTGATACTTGCGATCAGTAAACGAATACCGAGATAAGACAGATAGCTTGCACCTACAACTTTGAGAATGATAAATAACCAAGGAAAGGCGTGTAGTAAAGAGGCAGCACCTAAAACAGTGCAGAGAATCAGGATTAAATCTCCTGTAAAGACGCCTAAAGCACCGATATAGCCCGTTTTAATTCCAAATCGAGAGGCAATTGACATCACATACAATGAGTTAGGGCCGGGTAAAATGACGATAAAAATAGTCCCTAGTATATATGTCACAATATCGGTAATACCAAACACAACATTCTCACTGTATAAGAAAAGCGAAATAAAAAAGCCAAGTGTTTATGATAACAAACTCGGCTTTAGAGTGTGAGCGATTTTAGTGCAATTTTAACCAAAAGCGCATCTACAATTTAGATTTATATAAATCATTCTAAATACATAGATTAGTCAATAAAATCAGCATCTAGGCCAAAAGATTGACGCAATAATAATGCAAGTTGTTCACGCGCTTTGATAAAACCGTCAATCCCGCTTTGCAATAATTGGAATGCCATTAAATCATCTTCCAATTGTTGTTTAAATTCTGCTTTAGAGATCTCTTGATGTTCTTGAGCAGTCAGTTCAGTGTCTAAGCTGAGTTGAGAAACAACATGACGTTGATCATTGTTCAATTTTTCAAGCAGACCTGGTGCAACGGTTAAAAGATCACAACCAGCTAAACCTAAAACTTGGTCAATGCTACGGAAGCTAGCACCCATCACTTCAGTTTTAATTTGATGCTGTTTGTAGTAATGATAAATTTGTTTAACAGACAATACGCCTGGATCTTTCTCAATTGGATAGCTTTCTACATTTTCAGCTTTTTTGAACCAATCTAAAATACGACCGACAAATGGAGAAATCAAAGTAACATTGGCATCTGCACAGGCTTTGGCTTGGTGTAAACCAAAAAGCAGGGTTAAGTTACAATGAATACCTTCAGATTCAAGTACTTTCGCAGCTTGAATACCTTCCCATGTAGAAGCAATTTTGATCAGAATACGGTCTTGATCGATCCCATATTCTTTATACAATGCAAGTAGCTCTTTGGCCTTGGCAATAGTTTCTTCGGTATTATAGGAAAGGGCTGCATCCACTTCTGTTGAAACACGACCTTCTACAATATTTAAAATTTCTACACCGAGTTTGACGGTGAGAATATCGATGGTGCGTTCGACGAGTGCATCTAATTCATAACCTTCTTTTTTTGCTTGAGCATAGGCATCTTCAATTAGCTCACGACTTTCAGGCTGTTGTGCTGCTGCTGTAATGAGTGAAGGGTTAGTCGTTGCATCCAAAGGGCGAAATTGTTGAATTGCGTTTAAATCACCTGTATCAGCAACGATAGTGGTTAAGCGTTTTAATTGATCTAATGCAGATTGTGTCATTACCGATTATTTCTTAGTTAAAATATTTGTGATTTATTTATAACACAATGCGATTTGAGCAAAACAGGAAAATGTACTGAAAGGCCTATTATTTTGTATGAATTCTTTGATTTCGAATGTGATTAATCAAAAAACGAGCAGCTGAGCCTAAGTTGCTCTCACGACTCCAGACTAAGTCGACAAAATATTCAAATTTTGGTGTGAAATCGAGCAAATCTAAGATTTTTAACTTATGTTTGAGCTCTGGATTTTCATTAAACATTTCTAAGGGAAGTACCCCCCAACCCAGTTCTTTTAAAATTAAAGCACATGCTGAGTGGTGATTGTCAGTACGCCAATAGTTTTTAGAATAGAGTAATTCGGGTTTAATGGTTCGATCACGACTTGCCACGACAATTTGTCTGGATTGTAGGATTTGTTCAAAAGTAACTTGTTTATGTGCTGATAATGGGTGATGAATAGCTGAAACAGGAACCAAGGCTTCTTTTTTAAATTCGACAAATTGCTCACGGCTTTCAAGTATTTCACGTTCAAACATCAATGCCAGTTGTGCCGTCTGATTCATCAGCATTTTCAGCGCATCTTCTTGTGGTGCGGAGAAGATATTAATTTCTAAAGTTGGAAAATGCTCTCCCAACAGTGCAATGTATTCAGCCCAGTCTGTATGCAGTAATTCTGAAACCACCACGATATTTAATGAGGATTCCAGGCCTTCGCTAAGTGCAATCGCTTGTTGTTTCCACTGATTCATTTCTACCAGTAGTTGTTCAGTTTTTTCATATAAGCGTTGAGCTTGAGGTGTAGGGATTGGTTCACGTCCCACACGATTAAAGAGTTTTAGATTTAAGTCTATTTCCAAGTTGGCGATAGACATACTGACAGCGGAGGGAACTTTGCCAAGCTGTCGTGCTGCTGCTGAAAATGAACCTGTTTCCATCACCGTTTTAAAGATGGTGAGTTGTTCTTGGTTGATATTCATGCGCTTGGCACCATTATGTTTAGTTTTTCAGTCATTAAATTTACTCCAATTCACGCAACCTTTCAATAAAATTGAAAGAACCTGACTCGATTGATCAATATTATAAAAATATAATGCAACCATCGAATCAAGAAAGAGTAGTTTTAAATGATGATTTCCAAAAGAAGGGTTATTCATGCATTAAGCTATGAAGTCATCCTGTTGGTGATCATAGCGATTGCATTAAGTTTTATTTTTGAAGTGCCAATGGAAGTTACCGGCGTATTAGGTGTTGCAATGGCCGTGACTTCAGTGGTTTGGAATATGGTGTTTAACCATTTCTTTGAGCAATTTGAACGTAAGAGAAAGCTTAAACGTACCATTGGTGTACGTATTTTACATGCCATTGGTTTTGAGGGGGGGTTGATGTTAGCCACGATTCCAATGGTTGCTTACGCAATGGATATGTCTTTGTGGCAAGCAATTTTATTGGATTTTGGAATGACCACCTGTATTTTGGTGTATACCTTTATTTTCCAATGGTGTTATGACTTGATTGAAGAGCGTGTGGGGGCAAAGCCTGTACATTCTTAATTAAGTCTGCAATGCATTTATTTTAAATTTTAGTGAAAATTTCAAATGTGTTGCGATAGAGATCCCCTTAGTTTTATTGAAAACTAAGGGGATCTTTTTTATAAAAATTTAATTAAATTAATTTTCTGGAAAAATTGTTTGATTATAAAAAAACTGCAATGCCACACCTTACATTCAAAGTTTAAATAGCTTTGCGTAGGCAATGCCTCACTTTTCAGAGATGAAAAGTGACAAAAATCTTCTGTTTGGCGAGGGGTACGTCCTTTACCCCCGCCCAACGGCGACATCCCTGTCGCCCCACGATAGGATCACCATCTATGATTCAAAAGTACAAAAATGAATTGATAACCAATTGTTACTCAAAGTTCATATAAAAACATAAGCTTCATTTATGATCAGTTGCTTGATAGAAGTCACTTGTATAAATAATTAGGTGGTTTGACTATAAGGAATAAAAACTAGGTAAAACATAATCAATAAAATAAAAACCCGTTACACGATCACAGCTCAGTTTAAACAAACTTTTGCAAAAGATAATTGAATTCAATTTGTTTTGTAAAATTGTTCGCCTACAATAGTGACTGTTAACATTTCATAAATGGCTTGCGTTGTCGCAAACATAGAAGAAGTGTCAACAGACCCTAATAAATTCAATATATGTAAGAGATGGATTGAGGCAAATATGGTGCAGACAGTTCAGGAGCAGCTGCCACATAGACACCAGCTTGCTGCTCAAGAATTACTTCAGGTTTCAGCAAATTTAAATAAGATTTATCTTGATCAATTTGACTATTTGTCCGAGATTACTGCGCACAACTTTTTCCAGTTTGATCCACAACAGCATAAATTTAGTCTGGCAAATCAGTTACTCAATATCTACTTTGATGAAGAAAAGGGTTTAATTTTTGATTTAAATTTTGAAAAGTTACCGCGTTGTTTAGAAAAAAAAATCAATATTAATCGTTTTGTTCAATATTTATCTGAAAATATTTATTTTTATACAACAAAATATCATGAGATACATCCGACTGATTTAAAGACCAAAGCCCAAATCATTCGCCAAACACTGATTGAACAGGTTTTTGAGTGGGTGGATGGTGAAAATCGGGTAGAGCAGTATTTATATAATATTAGTGAAGCAGATGCAGAACGTATTGATCAAATTTTGCTGCACTACGAATATTTTGATTATGCCTATGTTTCTGATTTTGCTAAATATGGTAAAGCGATCCCTTTAAGTGTTGAAATTAATATTAAGCATTTAGTGCTGATTAATTCTGTATTGGGTCAAGAGTTTTTGCCGATTCAGTTATTGGTACCTAAATTTCAACAGGCCATTTTTTCTTTAGATCAGTTTATTCCAGCGCATTATTTGCGTATTTTAAAGATTTTCCACCCAGAATCATTACGCTTACACGAACTCAGTCAGTATTTTGCAAGTTATCAATTACTGGCTGTACATGCTCAAGAACAACCGCAAATGCTTGCTTATGCAAAATATATGAAACGAGGCTTTTGGCAATATCAGGATTTATTGAGCAAGCAGCACTTTTTACAAAAAGATGCTGAATATTGGGAACAGGATCAAGTTCCACAATTTCCAATTTGTAGCCTTAAGCGCACTGCAAATTGGCTATTTAAACAAGATGAACAGGTCAATGATTGGATTAGTCGACATATAAAGGATTCCAATGTCAGGATCACGATCACAGCATTAAGTCTGATTGATACTTCAAAGATTTATCCTGAAGTCACTATAAGTGTTTTAAAGTATTTTAAAAATATTGCAGCGCGGCTATTTTTAATTGAATGCCATTCCTTTGCAATTACAAATGAATGGCAAAATCACCAAAAGAACAATCGTTATAGTTTTTTAAAAACAGAGATTGAAAATAAATCGAATAAGAAAATAATTTCTAATTCTTATTTATATATCGAAGAATGGTTGGATTTCGCTGCGTTGATGTTGGCGGATCAACCACAGATGTATAAAAAAATATACCTTAAGATAAATCGTATCATTCAAGCATTTATGCTGTTTGTACAACACATTGCTCAGGGCTTGCCCACGCAACTGATTAAGTTTATTGATCCGCAACGACAACAACATGCTGAATTTTTTATTCAGTTGCAAAAGCACAATATAACAGTCGATGATTTCCGTAAAAAACTGAAACACATGCAGATTGGTCGTGCATCTAACCATAGTATTTACGACAGCTTTGTTTTGGACTATGTGATGCATTTATTTAATGATCATCACGATATAGAGCGGAATGTCACTTGGTCTGGTCTATATCAACAAGCACAGCGTTGGCATCAACATCATTATTTTGTTGATACCTTATCAACACTTAAAGAAAAAATAGATGTAGAGCATTGGGATCGCGTTGCACCAATGCAAAAGATTTATTTTGAAGAGTGGTGCTATGAAGAACTGAATAGCCTAAAACGAATTATTCAAGAGTCGTTGGTGTTTAAACACTGTTTGGCATTGTCCTATTGTGCGCGGATTGTAGATCGTGAATATGTAGCATTTCATGTATCGAAAGTTGATGATGCGACTCAGGAAATGACTTTGGGTTGTTATTATAAATTAGGACGTTTGGTCTTTGATCAATTGCGTTTACCCAATAATCATATCCCTGATGAGTTTTATATATTGAAAGCTCAAGCTTTTATTGATGATGTAAATCAGCATTTAAAATGGAAAAGCAGTATTCAACCCAATGAAGAATTGGGGAATTTATAGTTTGACGCAGATCATTTTTGAGTGAGCGACTTGGCTTTAATTCACTTTTCATGATGCATTTGGCTTAACTTTTTATGCAAAAATCGTTAGGCTATAGCCGTCCCATCCTGTTTAGGTAATTCAAGGCTGTTATGAAACAAGAAACTGCACTCAAACTTATGAAAGCGGGTGAAAATGTCTTTTTGACTGGATCTGCTGGTGCAGGAAAAACCTATACGCTTAATCAGTACATCAATTATTTAAAAGCACGCAAAGTCCCTGTTGCAATTACAGCATCTACGGGGATTGCAGCAACACATATGAATGGCATGACGATTCATACTTGGGCAGGCATTGGGATCAAAGATACGCTGACTGATGATGATTTAAAGCGTATGAAAGAGCGTAAATACTTAAAAGAGCATTTAGAAAATGCCCAAGTCTTGATCATTGATGAAATTTCAATGTTACATGCCAAACAGCTTAATTTGGTTAATCAAGTTTTAAAATATTTTAAAGAATCTGATGATGCTTTCGGTGGTATTCAAGTGATTGCAGCCGGAGACTTTTTTCAGCTGCCGCCTGTAGGAAAAAATAGCGAACTAAATCGAGATAAATTTTGTTTTATGTCAACTGCTTGGGTTGAAGCAAAGTTTCGTGTTTGCTACCTGACAGAGCAGCACCGTCAAGATGATTCGGCATTGAATGACGTACTCAATGCGATTCGTGCCCAGAATATTCAGCCACAGCATATTCAAGCGCTACAAGATACCCGTAATCAAGACATTGGCGATACCTACACGCGTTTATATACCCACAATATGGATGTGGATAGCATCAACTTTCAGCATCTCAATGCGATTGAAGGGGATGATCATCAATTTGTAGCGGTGACAGATGGTAATGAAAAGCTGATCGAAACATTGAAATCTTCTGTACGTGCACCTGATGAGTTGACGCTTAAAAAGCATGCCAAAGTTATGTTCGTTAAAAATAACTTCGATATGGGCTATATCAACGGTAGTTTAGGTGAAGTTATTGGTTTTGAAGAAGACGATGAACTAGGAATGTTGCCTAAAGTCAAAATGACCGATGGTACAACCTTATTGGTTGCGCCAGAAACGTGGTCTGTTGACAATGAAGGTGGTAAAACCATCGCCAGTCTACAACAAGTGCCATTACGGTTAGCTTGGGCGATTACTATTCATAAATCACAAGGGATGACCTTGGAAGCCGCGGAAATCAACTTAAGCCATACCTTTGAAAAAGGTCAGGGTTATGTGGCTTTATCCCGGCTTAAATCGATTCAGGGTTTAAGATTGTTAGGTTTTAATGATCAGGCGTTGGAACTGGATAGTCTTGCAATTAAAGCAGATCGTCGTTTTCAAGAGTTATCCAATGAAGCCGAAGTGCATTATGCAGATTCAGACTTAACCACACAGCACAATGCCTTTATTCGTCATTGTGGCGGGACGTTAAATACCACTGAAATTGAACGTAATGAAAAGAAGCTGGCGCGTAATAGTGGTAAAACCAATTATGCCTCGGCAACACTTGATGAAACACGTGAATTGTTTGAAAGTGGTTATGAGATTCAGGATATTGCGGTTGAACGTGGATTAACTCCTGCGACGATTATCAATCATTTGGCTCGTTTACATCGAGAGCAAGGTTTAGATATCTCGATTGCAAATCCCGGTGAAGAAGTTGTAGAAAAAATTCGTGTGATTTATAAAAAATTAAAGAAACGCCAAGATCCAAGTCATTTTAATGATGATGGTGCGATTAAATTGCGTCCAATCGTTGATTTAACCAGTCCCAAAATGGGCTATGATCAGGTACGTTTGGCATTGTTATTTGTTGAGTGATAGATGTTTTTAGTGATGAATTAATGGCTAAATTTGAGAAAAAGTTATTAAGTCCACGTTTAGCTATTTTGTCTAAATGCAAATATTCTAATAGTTATAATCTCTGCTTTCAGTTGTGCCCATTTTATTATGCGTATGAATTGATAGATTCAAATATTTCTTTTGAAGGGTTGGAGCTACCATATCCATTTTTAAAAGATTTGCTTGGGTTGACGTTGGTTTTTGATGAAAATGAATGTGATGCATTTAATGGGTGTTTTACCATTAAAAGTATCCATAATCCTGTCGATTTATACCAATTGGCATTTATTGAAAGTCGTGACGGTTATCTAAAAGTGATTGCGAAAATCAAGATCGATTTTGAGTTTGAGCAATTTGATGATTTTGAAAATCTAGAATTGGTGATCAATGCTACTGTTGCATCTCAGATCTTATGATTCAATCGTTTTAAGTGAAAAAGAATGCATTAACACAGATGCTTATTGATGATTTTGTTAAGGTCTATCAATAGAATACAATAGATGTCGTGCTTTGAATGAGATAAAGAACCATAAAGCGCCCTAGTCCAGAAATGTTTCATCTCATGGCTATTCATATTCTAAAATTAAAGTGAATTTCAGCATCGTATAGCTGTGTAGTAAATTTGGATGCTATACTCGCACTTTAACTTCCTTCAAAACCAGCGCTTTTTTATGACACTTACGCCACCTTAAGTTTATTTACCTCTTCTAATCTGTAAATAACTCATCACTGTCTAGTGATGTGGTGTAGTCGTTTGTGTGTCGTATATCACATCACTAGCCTATCAAAAAATCAAAAAAATAGGCGCTATTTATGTTATCTAATATCCGAGAACAATGGTTCTCTAACATCCGTGGGGATGTGCTTGCTGGACTTGTTGTGGGGCTTGCACTCATCCCTGAAGCTATCGCTTTTTCAATTATTGCTGGTGTAGATCCAAAAGTGGGTTTATATGCATCATTTTGTATTGCCGTCGTGATTTCGTTTGTTGGGGGACGTCCAGCAATGATTTCAGCAGCAACAGGCGCTATGGCATTGCTTATGGTCACTTTAGTAAAAGAGCATGGCCTTGAATATTTACTTGCTGCAACAATTTTAACGGGTGTGATTCAAATATTTGCAGGCTATTTGAAGTTAGCGAAGTTAATGCGTTTTGTTTCTAAATCTGTAGTGATTGGCTTTGTGAATGCTTTAGCTATCTTAATTTTGATGGCTCAGTTGCCTGAATTTGTGAATGTGACGTGGCATGTTTATGCTTTGGTTACATTAGGTTTGGTAATCATTTATTTATTTCCGCTCATTCCAAAATTAGGAAAAATACTGCCTTCTCCGCTTGTGTGTATTATTGCAATTACGATATTGGCAATGAGTCTTGGATTTGATGTGCGAACAGTTGGGGATATGGGGGCTTTGCCTGATACGCTTCCAATATTTTTACTTCCAGACATCCCTTTGAATGTTGAAACATTGAAGATTATCTTGCCGTATTCATTCGCATTAGCGGCAGTTGGTTTACTTGAATCTATGATGACAGCGACGATCGTGGATGAAATGACTGATACACAAAGTGATAAATATCAGGAATGCAAAGGGCAAGGAATCGCGAATATTGCATCTGGTTTTATGGGAGGAATGGCGGGTTGCGCAATGATCGGTCAATCTATGATTAATGTGAAATCAGGCGGTTCTACTCGCTTATCAACATTCTCAGCGGGTATTTTTCTTCTTATTCTTGTTGTATTTATTAGTGACTGGCTCAAAGTGATTCCAATGGCTGCATTGGTTGCTGTAATGATTATGGTCTCTATTAGTACCTTTGAATGGCGTTCTCTAACTAGCTTTAAAGCAAATCCTAAAAGTAGTAATGTTGTGATGATCGTGACCGTCATAGTGGTCGTGGCTACTCATAACCTCGCATTAGGTGTACTCAGTGGCGTTTTGCTTTCAGCGCTATTTCTTGCCATTAAATTAGAAGATGATATTCAGGTGAAGTCTACTTTTGAAGGTTCAGCACGTTTATATGATTTAAGCGGTCAGATTTTCTTTAGTTCTTCTGAAAAATTTATGCAAAGTTTTGACTTCAATGAGAAAATTTCAGATGTCATTATTGATTTGACTCACTCCCATATTTGGGATGTCACATCTGTTGCGATGTTGGACTCTGTTGTAAGCAAATTTCGTAAGAATGGAATCAACGTCACAGTACGTGGTTTAAATGAAGCGAGTTCAATTATGATCGATAAGTATGGCACACATGCCAGAATTTAAATTAAGTAGACTCTATATTTATGTAGAGTCTCTAAAATCGGTATAATCTTAATTATGCAAGTGCTTCGTAATATGAATTAGCTAAGATTCATTTATGGGATATATGCCACAAATGCTAAAACTAAAATAAGCAAGAGAGAATGGTTTTAGCTTGTGGAATATTGATACAGCTGAAAAATATAATCAATGTAGTGTAAAAAAATAAAATGTTTGAAATAATTAAGATGCTAACTTAAGCCCAATGTCTAGCTTTTAAAAAAGATTCAAACTTAAAGTAATATTTACAGATTAAAATCAACGAAATATAGATTAGTATTTGATTTATCTCGAATTCCTTATCATTTAGAAAATTTAGTATTTGGAAGTAAATTTGTAGAGCTAAAAGTAAGCTAAAAAAAATAACACCTCTACGACTTGCTTTTTCTTTTACCGTTCTCATAAATCTAAGCGCTAAAATGTTAATTTAGCGTTAATTTTACAGTTTTTTATATGTTAATGCTATAATTCTTATCAATATCCAGTACTTTCAAACGGTTAATACCATGCCACAAATGTTTATTGATTATTCTGACAATATTCAGAATTTAGATAAAAAGAAATTGATGTTGGGCTTAAATCATGCACTGTTTGATACAGGTTTAGTGGGGCAAGCACATGATATTAAATCCCGTATTCAATCAGTTTCGGATTATTTGATTGGCTTTGGGGATGAAAGTGGCGAGCAGAGTAATCAAGCATTTATTTTCGTACGTTTACAAGGTCTAAGTGGTCGTACTGAACCACAAAAAGACTTAATGACTGAAAATTTATCGCAATTTTTACAGTCATTTGAAGATTATTCTGCACAGGGTTTAGAAATTCAGCTCTGTGTAGAGTTTGCTGAAATGCCACGAGAAATTTATAAAAAAGTTTTCGTGCAAAAATAATCAGCTTGGGGCTTAAAAGATAGGCCCCAATCTTTTACTTATTCATTTCTGAGTTCGCATATTGCTTTAACCAGTTTTGGATATCGCGCTTGTAACTCAACACCATTGAGTAAATCTCTTTCAATCTCGCCCGCCGCAAAATCATAGTGATGTTCTGGATGTTGTAAATATACCGCATCACGAATCTCAGACTCTTCTTCATTTTCATGATGGACGCTATATGCTTCATCAGCAACATAGAGTAGACCCTCAGCCCAAGTGTCGCCTATATCAAAACTATATTTCCCGCTAAAAAAGTTTTGAATATCTTCTTGTATGTCATCAAAGAATTCCTTGCCTTTGAGGATTAACCAACATCTAAAATAAATAAAACCATCATCTGATAAATAGGCATCGAAATTGAAAATACCATCTTTTTCAGTAAAATCAGATTCTAGAATTGTCGAGAGTTCTGCGATTTCAGCCCTATAGAGTTGTGAGAGTTTGAGCTGAAGTGTTTTTTCAAAAAAAATCAGTTGTTGTTTATCTAACTGAGATAAATATTGCACAAGATCTTGTAAATGCTGGTCAATATCATAATCAGACCAGTGAGCATTTTTGTTGTGGTTCGACTGGTCTATTGCGTCCCAAAATAATTTTTCTTCTTCTCGTAATGACATCAGTGATTCCATAATAGGTTTAAGCTTAATTTTAATGCTAAAAAGCAAGTTTATCTGTTTAGTTTAGAGACTTAAGACTTCTATATCAGCATATTGCCAAATTTTATCTGCACTCATTTGATATATTTCATCTAAAAATGCGACATTAAAGCTTCCAACAGCTTGGGCTTTTTCAAAAGCTAATTTTCCTGCAATCGCAAAATGGATATGTGCAGAGACTGCGGCGATCGTGGCTGTTGTGACTGCACTATAAGCTGCAATTAATGCCCCTAAAGCGCAACCTGTTGCCGTGACTTTCGGCTGTAAAAAGCTTCCGCCATTGACCTGAATCACACTATTAAATTCTTTAGATAGAATAAAGTCAGATTCACCAGAAATTGCAACACATTCGGTATGGGTTAAAAGTGCTAAAGCCTGTAAATACACTTCATTGCTTGACACAGTACTGTCTACACCTTTCGATTCAACCTGATTTCCGGCAAGTGCACTGATCTCTGAAGCATTGCCACGAATAACATTCGGTTTAAGCAAAACCAATTGATCAACCATTTCACTGCGCCATTTGAGAAATGCACCATAACCAACAGGGTCGAGCACCCACGGTGTATTTTTACTTGCTACAGTTTGTGCTGAAATTTGCATGGCCTGCATTTGTTCAGAGGTTGGTGTTCCCACATTGATACTTAATGCCGCAGCAATAGAAGCAAAGCTTTCCGCCTCAAATGGGTTATCAATCATTGCAGGTGAAGCCCCAGCAGCCAATAAGACATTGGCGGCATAATTTGCTGCAACACTGTTGGTGATACACTGGACTAAGGGCTGTTGAGTTTGTAACTCAGTCCAAGCATCCACAACTTTTTGTAAAATGACATCAGTGTGGGTATGAAGTTGATCCGTTTGAGAATGTGTAATATTTTCAGGATGATTCATAAATGCTCCTTACTGAGTAAAGTAGTGGTCTTGGTGTTTGCAACTGCGACAAAATAATGTCACATAATTTTGTGCATCATACTCAACCGTTAATTCGTTTGAGCCACAATACATACAGCGCTTTTGCGAATAGAAATTTAAGCGTGGTTCGATCTTTTTCCAAGATTTCCACACAGGTTGAAAGAAGATACCTTCATCGTAGCCTAAAAACCGATAAAACAGTATTTCACTCATCCTACTTAATGGAATATTCGGTGGACGTGGCAGGGTTGAGGTTTCCCATTTTTCTGCAATTGCGCGTTCTCGATATTGTTGCACTGTTTTTTTGAGAATATTGGTATTAATAAAGTTTTCGTTACGAACTTGTAGCGCCTTTTTTTGATATAAATATTCAAGCGCAGTTTGAATGAGATAGAAAATTTGCCCAACGGCTAATGTGTCGAGTAGGTGATAACAGAAGATTTGGAAGTTTTTATTGCCCGAAATCTGGATACCCCACGTGCGACAATAATGTTGGGTAAACTGTACAATTTCTTGGTACAGCACAACATAGAGTGCATTTTTGACTTCTTCGGATGTTTTAAATGGGATACCTTGGCTTAGATTTTCATAGAACCAATGGCGTAGTTGTGTTGCGATACTAAACATACTCGGTTCGGAATAACCATCCAAACGGACATTGATATAGTATTGGTGTGCATCATCACTAAAATCTTTGGCAACAAAAACATTGTCTTTAATCAGTTGATTGAGAAGTTGACTTTGAAAATAGTAATTGGGGGTAATGGGATGATATTTAATCACTTCCCAATCAATAAACTCTTGATGGTTGGTATTTTCATGCACCTGATTGTCTAAAATACTCAGTAAAAATAATTTATGTAAAAAACTGAGCTGGTCTAAACCTAATTCAAAATTATCTTTTTTCTTTAGCTTACGAGTTTCTTGCAAGCGAGTTTCTTTAATCAGTTTACGCCGTTTGCTTTGGCATGTTTCACAATGACAGTTGCGTTGATTGTTTTGAAAAACTTGATGATTGCAATGGCTACATTGGTGAAAACTCACTTCTTTCTCAAATTCTTCAGCTTCAACATAATACATACTTGCCTGACAAAGTGGGCAAAATGTACTTTCATCCAGCTGTTTTTGCAGAATTTGAAGCATAGAGATAAATATATAAATTATTAAGGACTTTTCATTATACACATCTATATAGATGAAAGCTGATTGCTTAAAATGAATGTTTTATAAAATATACAATTCAATGATGATTGAACCCATTGTATGATTATTCAATGATATTCAAAGACTAAATCTCAACGAGCGAATCCATTTGAGTGCAAGTTTAGATGTTTCGGAATGGGATCATTTTTTAATCTTTTTATCTGGACTGTACGTAGAATGCCATTATGGTATTTTCTTGCTCAAAGCACTTAAAAATATTCAAATTGATCCGATTGAGAACCGTTATATGGGGCGCTTCGTTGCGTCAAAACATATTGACCATTCGGAATTATTGCAGGATAAAATAGCGCAGTCTGGTTTACATTATCATTTTGAAAAGCAAATATTCGTAATCCCTTTACAAAAGTAACAATGTGGAGCTTTGGGGAAATGAAGATTGTATGGTTTATCAGTTTATATGGTTTAAATGCGGTAAATAGAACGTATCTATTGATTCTATTTACCGATAAAAGGTGATTTAAACAATAATCCTAACGCTTATCTGCCTCAATAAGCAGCAGGGCATGGTAATTCAGAATCCTCAAAATGCTCCATTTTAGCCTGAAGCAATGCCTTGGCTTTTTTAGCTGGAACTTTGTGCTGTCCTAGCATTTCATATTGTTTTAAAAGCGCAGTCACTTCACTGGTTTTTAAAGGAATGCCTTCACAAGTCATAAACATCGCAATAACCTGATGATCTAACTTCGCTTTATCCAGCATTTGCATCGTTTTAATGTTTTCAACACGGACTATATGGTCTTTAAAAATCATGTTGCACCTCATTTTTTGTTGAGTATTTTTATTGTGCGATATACACAACATTAAACAAGCAAGAACTGTGCTCAAAATGTAGTCGCTTTGAAAAAAGTGTAATGTTGTGCATCGAGGTGTTTAATGATTTATCGCGCACCAACGGGTTGGTACAATCCATTACCCTTACCAATATGTGATTGATAGATTGGAATCCATGGTGCGAAGAATATATTTTGTTTCCATTCATTTAGCACATTAAAACCGTTACGTGCAATTGCGATACGATGTTGTACATTGGCCAGATTGGTTGCTGTGAATGGTGCGCGTATAATCAGATAGGGGGTGAAAATTAATTTAAATTTATTGATGCCCACAAAGATATCACCACGTAAGCCTAAATTCTCTAAACTCAGCGAGAGCATAAAATTATTAATTTTAGCAAAATCACGCATTATTGGCTTATCCCACATCGGCTGTAGAATTTTTTCCTGTTCATGAATACCAAAGCTGATAGCTGCATCTGTAGCCAACTTTTTAAATTTTGATGAATAAATGCCTGATCTAAGCGCTTCTTCATCCGCGATTTTCTGTAATTGAAACGCTTGAGTCAGGGTAGGTCCATAACTAGTCAGTTGTTGTGCTAACACTAAAGCATCATAGTGTTGATGCATGATACTGAGTCCACCAATATCTGCCATAACATTGGCTTGTCCATTAATTAATTCATTATTGGCTTGGGCAATGGTGGCCTGTAATGTGGGTACATTCATCCCCGCAATAATGATGTTTTGACCATTGGTGACATTTAGGGGATCTAAAGCATTGGACAATGAGAAGGTTAATGCATACGTAGAACGGACATCATTGGCAACAAAAATACCCAGATTTGGCCAGAAGAATTTTGGATTGTTACGACTGAGTGCATCGTAATACATTAAAATAAAAGCATTAGTCGCAAGTAATATTTTTTGTTGTGACTGGTTGCCATAAGTATTTATAGCAAGCTGCCTAACTGTGGAAAATTGCTGGCGAATTTTGCTTCGGATACTTTCGTACTGTTGAATAGTGGTAGTAATGGATGGGTCGAATAGAGAGGTTTGATTATTGGCTATGTTGTAAAGTTGCTGGTACAGGTTTTTTTCAGACGTATTCAGATTGCGTTGTGCCATATTGGCATTCATATTGTAGGCAAGTTTTGAGAGTTGTGCTGGGCTCGCTTGAGTGGCATAGCTGGTTGCTGCCATTGTTTGTGTGGCATAAGGTACGACCAAAACAGCTGTAATACCGATGATACATCTCGTTAATATTGCTTTAAATCTGGATATGGTTTTCTTATTCATGAGGAACATCCTGTTAATTTGTTTTTTAGAATTATGCTTATTTTGAATGTGTGCTATTCAAAGGGTATAGGGTCTGCTGATAATTCGTCTATGTTTGCGACTATGTGTGTTTTTTAGGTGATACTAGGCGCGAAATACGAAATTTAGTCATTCTAAATAATGAGAAACGTCGTTTCGCAAGGTAACGACGTAGCGGCAAAAAACACACTAGTCCCGAAGGGTTGTGGCTAAAATTATCTCAGCCTACGTTATGAAACTCGAAAATAGTCTCGCTATTCTCTTCATTTCCTGCCTTGTCTGCTCAATTTTAACCTACAACGCAAGCCATTTATGAAATGTCAACAGACCCTAGTTATAGATAAGAAAAAATAAATTTAAAATGTGCTTTTAGGACAAGCAGATGAATGGTTTTTCCAGTAAATGACAAAATTATGTGACAAGTAAAATGAAAATGGTTTCATTATAAAAATCAGAACAAATCGCCATTGTCATAAAACTGTCATCACGACATTGCATAGTGCAATAAATTTTACATATATTTGACATAAGAGTAGAGCAATATGGCATTTAAATACGGCGTTGCTGCATTAGCTTTAATGCTAAGCGGATCAGTTTTTGCAGCAGTCACCTTATCTGCGCCAGAAGAAATTGTAGTATTGGCGGTGAACGATCAAGAAGTGAATTCAGGTTTAATCCGTAAAAAGAATGAATATAAAGTCGATGCTGGTCAAGTTGCAGTAAGTGTTCGTTATCAACAATATTTTGAACATTTAAATGGTGAACACGACATTTTAAAATCGGGTGTGGTCACAGTGACAGCGCCAGATTTAAAAGATGGTCAAACTTATAAAATTGCTTTGGTAAATCCACCTCAGCGTTTTGAAGATGCAAAAAAATATGCAGAACAACCAACGATTGCGATTTATGACAATAAAAACCGTCTCGTGGTGCAACAGACTGGTGTGAATACTGAAGCGAAGCCTTGGTTAGGTTCTGGTTTATTCGGCAAAGTGATTGATTTAACTTCAAGTAAGAAAGCGCCAGTAAATCAACCAGCAGCTGTATATGCAACAACGACAAGCCAATCGCCAGCAACAACCTCAGTTGCTAAGACTACTCAAACCGTGAGTGATGCCAATTCGGCAGATCGCCAATTGATTCAAATCTGGCAAAATGCAAGCAAGGCGGAACGTCAGAAGTTTATGACTTGGTTAGCTGAGCAATAATTTGAAGTACATGTAAAAGACCATTTCGATGGTCTTTTTTGTGTTATAACAAAGTGTATTTTTGAAAAAAAGAATAAAAATGTTTGAAAGTTTTTTGATGTCAGATGATTTTCTTTATACAGTAGCGATCATTTTTACCGCTATTGGCTTATTTGCTTTTAGCTGGATTCCATATCGAGCTTATTGTATTACAGCGCAACTCTTTCAGAATAAATCTAATATTTTCCATTTTCTGGCTTTCTTTGCTAGTTTAGGTATTTTATATATCTGGTCAAGCTCATTTTATAAGCTAATCTTTAAATGTATTGCCGGCACTGCCCAAATGCATTGTTCGGGTAGTCGAAGTGGAGAATTGCTGATTCTCTTGGAGGTTGCTTTATCACTGGTCATTTTTGAATTGGTCTTATTTATCTTCAAGTTTTTAAAAAGCAAACTGTATGCAGCTTAATTTTAGAACAGCACGAATATCCGACATTACAAATTTAGTTGATTTGATTAATTCTGCTTATCGACAGCAAGAAGGTCGTAGTTGGACAAGTGAGTCACAAATTGTCACAGGTGATCGCATAAATGCCAAGCAATTAAAACAAACATTGGCTCAGAATAATTTTCAGTTATTTGTTGCTGAATTAGATGAGCAAATTGTCGCATGTATTGGTCTGACTTTTATCCAGCATGATGTGGAAATCGGCACATTTTGTATTGCAGCTAAATTCCAAAATCAAGGTATTGGCAAATATGTTTTAGATTTTGCTGAACAGTATCTGCATGAAAAAGTCCTATCTAACCATTGTCATTCCACGCATTTCGTTATGTGGGTTTTAAGTGTACGTCATGAATTGATTGCTTATTATCAACGCCGTGGCTATGTACAAACGGGTGTAGTGGCGGATTATCCTTTAAATGCAAATGTAGGCATACCTGTTGTAGATTTGCATTTAATTGAAATGAGAAAGAGGGTGCCCAGTAAAGTTTCATCCAATTAAAATAAAACCCTGAATAAATCAGGGTCTTATTTTTTCAAATTTAGGACTTAGCTGAAGAACCAAGTGTAATAGCCCCATAGCATGAGTGGCCATGCGACATAGGGACTAAATAACCATTTCCATAACCAAAACTGTGGCAGAAATCCTACCCCATGTATAAAGCCACCTGAAATACCAATCATTACCATCATGAGCGCACTATGGTTATAGTGACCATTGGCATCAAGCATTGCCCCAGGGTGAATCAACAATACCGCAGCAAGAGGCAATGCCATCAAAAACGAAATGGCCATTGCAAACTTATTCGGCTTTCTTTCTTTTGTTGTCATTGCGATCTCTGTCATGGTTTATTCCTCATCCAAATCTTGATGATGTTCAATATAGAGTGCACTTAAAACACCTGCAAAACACGCCATCAAGATCCCAAGAATCCAAGCGAAATACCACATAAATATTCTCCTATTTGCTTAGACACAGCCTTAGTACAGGCTGTGTGAGTTGTCTTGAACATGTTTGTTGGTGATAACGCCCCACATTTTGTAATAACACCATGTGGTATAGATTAAAATAATTGGCACAAATATAGAAGCAACCACAGTCATTACTGTCAATGTATTCTTACTTGAAACCGCATCCCACATGGTTAAACTTACAGTTGGGTTGATACTTGATGGCATTAGGAATGGGAACAGTGCAAAACCAGCAGTTAAAATTGATCCAGTCACCGCTAAGGTAGAACCTGTAAAGCTCACGCCAGCTTTGTTTTTACCAGCACCAAAGATAATCAGGATTGCGCCAAGGATTGCAGAAATAGGTGCAAGCATGGTGATTGGGTAAATTGAATAGTTATTCATCCAACCATGGTTACCTGTTGTTAATACTTCTTTCGCAAGCGGATTGGCAACAGCATTGGTATTAAATGGTTGTACCAAAGTATATCCTTCGATGCCACCAAAATATAACCAAGCACCCACGCCCAAGAAGGTAACTAAGAAGAGTATACCCATCAATTGCGTTGCTTTAGCAGAACGTTGACGTAATACACCATCTGTACGCAGCATTAACCATGCGCCACCATGTGCACACAGCATCGACAAGCTCACTATACCGCAAACCAATGCAAATGGATTAAGCAGGGCAAAGAAGCTACCTGTATAAGTCGAACGTACAGTCTCATCTAAAGTAAACGGTACACCTAAGAACATATTACCAAATGCAACACCGAAAACCAGCGCGGGTACAGCACCACCGATACATAAGCCCCAATCCCAAGAATTACGCCATTGGGTATTTTGCAGTTTAGAGCGATAGTCAAAGCCAACAGGTCTAAGGAAGAGTGCAAATAAGACCAGCAAGAGCGCCCAATACATACCGGAAAAAGCCGTTGCATAAACCATAGGCCAAGCAGCAAATAGTGCGCCACCCGCAGTCACGAACCAAACTTGGTTACCTTCCCAATGCGGTGCAATGGTATTGATTGCTGCACGGCGTTCATCATCAGTTTTACCTACAAATGGCATCAGTGCCATTGAGCCCATATCGAAACCATCTGTGAGGGCAAAGCCAATCAGTAGAACACCGACTAAAACCCACCAGATAATTTTGAGAAGTTCATATTCTATCATGATTGATTCTCCCCAGTTTGAGCTTGCTGAGCTTCAAGTTTCTCGAAGTGATATTTACCTGTATGTAAAGAGCTTGGTCCTAAGCGTGAGAATTTGATCATTAAATACATTTCAATAATCAATAACACCGTATAGAACGCGGCTAATGCAATGATTGATCCCCATACATCGCCAGTGCTTAAACTTGAGGCAGAGAGATGTGTAGGCAACACTTCACCAATGGTCCACGGTTGACGACCACCTTCTGCTACATACCAACCTGTTTGTGCTGCAATCCAAGGTAAAGGTAGTGCAAACAATGCAAATTTAAGTAACCATGGTTTATTTTCTGCATTGCGTTTTGCCACAGCAAATGTTGCAAGAATAAACAGGAGTAGCATTAAGAAACCAGAAGCGACCATTGCACGGAAAGAGAAGAACAATGCGGTTACATTTGGAATGGTATCTTTTGTTGCTGCTTGAATATGTGCTTCAGAAGCATCTGTTACATTTTCAGTATATTTTTTAAGAAGTAAGCCATAACCTAAATCTTTTTGGTTTTCTTTGAACGATGCCATAAGTTCAGGTGAGCGGTCACCAGCACGAAGTTTTTCAAGTTCGCTATATGCCACCATACCATTACGGATACGGGCCTCATGTTGAACCATCAAATCTTTAAGCCCAGTGACTTCTTTATCGAGTGAACGTGTGGCAATAATACCCATCGCATACGGGATTTTTATGGCATAGTCAGTACGTTGTTCTTCCTGATTTGGAATACCAAATAAAGTAAATGGCGCAGGTGCAGGATGTGTTTCCCACTCAGACTCAATTGCAGCCAACTTGGTTTTTTGAACATCACCAAGCTCATAACCAGATTCATCACCCAATAAGATGACTGAAAGTGTAGACGCTAAACCAAAGATTGCAGCGATGGCGAAAGAGCGACGCGCAAATGGTAAATCACGTTTTTTCAATAAGTAATAACTTGAAATGGCGAGAACAAAGATTGCACCAGTGACATAACCTGCAGACACCGTGTGAACAAATTTCACTTGAGCAACTGGGTTAAAAATCAAAGCACCAAAGTCGACAAGTTCCATACGCATGGTTTCAAAATTAAATTCTGAACCGACAGGATTTTGCATCCAACCATTGGCAACTAAAATCCATAATGCGGATAAATTCGAACCCAGCGCAACTAACCACGTCACACTTAAATGTTGAACTTTTGAAAGGCGATCCCAGCCAAAGAAGAATAAACCAATAAAAGTTGATTCTAGAAAGAATGCCATCAATCCTTCAATGGCAAGTGGCGCACCAAAAATATCACCCACATAGTGAGAGTAGTACGCCCAGTTTGTACCGAACTGGAATTCCATGGTCAGACCAGTGGTTACACCTAAAGCAAAGTTAATACCGAAAAGTTTGCCCCAGAATTTGGTCATGTCTTTATAAATTTCTTTACCAGAAATCACATAAGTGGTTTCCATAATGGCAAGAATAAAAGCCAGACCTAGAGTAAGTGGTACAAATATAAAGTGATACATCGCGGTCATTGCAAATTGGAACCGCGAAAGATCGACCACGCTTTCAGAAATCATCAACGTGTCTCCTTGATTTGGGAAGGACTGCCAGCAATACGCTCAGCAACTTGGTTATCAAAATCTTTAGGAATAGTCGGCGCATCAAACCAGATATGTTTGATCGTCATTAAAAGTGCAATCTTAATTATTAATATGATTGCAATTTCCCTGACAAGCCGCCGGTTTAAATCGTTAGGTTTTAAGCTCATGCGTTAAGCCTATTATTTAAATATGCTTATATTATTAAACAAAACGCAACAAGAAATAAATAGATAAAACAGTTAAAATAAAAATATATTATTAAATCTAAATTAAACAATGGCTTAAAAATTTGTGTTGTTAAAAAATATACTAATTTATGTTGATTTTAAAGTTGATTAAAACACTTGTAATTAATAAAAATAAAACCTAGTAAAATAGTATTGTTTAGATTTTATTAAACCAACTAAATTGGTTTGAATTAAGTTTGGTGAGAAATTATTCCGATTAAAATGGTTGGTTTAAATTTTTGCTGAGTTTATTATTTTAGAAAAAATCCAATTGAGTAACAAATATGGGGGGAACAATAATCGTGATTTATGCTTAAATTTTAGTCATAATTAAAAGTTGAAAGATGTTTCTATTTTGATAGTTGGGTATTTATTTGATTATGTACAACTTCATCTATATTTGGATTTTTGCTGAAGTTCAATGATTTAAATTCCTGTTCATTTTATCTAATAAATTATAACTGGTTGAGCTGAAAGGAAATCACCATGAAATGTTTAGTTGTTATTGCTCACCCTGTAACTGATAGTCTTTGTCAAAGCTTGGCGAAGACCGCAATAGCGACTTTAATTGCCAATGGTCATGAAGTTGTGATTGAAGATCTGTACGCTTCTGGTTTTTCACCCGCACTGACAGATGAGGAACGTCAAAGTTATTATAGTCCTACATTTGATCAAACAGCTGTAAAAGAGAATATAGATGATTTACTTTCCGCAGAAGCTTTAATACTGGTCTTTCCGACTTGGTGGTTTGGTTTTCCTGCAATACTGAAAGGCTGGTTTGATCGTATTTGGGCTCCTGGAGTTGCTTATGATCATGCAAACGATTTGGGTGCAATTCAACCTAAACTCGATAACCTCAAATACACATTGGCGATTACTTCATTGGGTTCAGCTTGGTGGGTAGATCGTTTGGTACTTTGGCAACCAGTAAAACGCATATTGAAAATCGCATTATTGAGTACCTGCGCACCAAAATGCCATTTTCAAATGTTGTCACTGTATAAAGCTGAATCGCTTACTCAAGTTCAAATTGCGTCATTTTGTGCACGGATTGAAGCTAAAATTGCAACTTGGCCAAAATGAGGGCAAGTTATGATTAGATTCAGTTGGAGACGTAATAAAGGTATTGGATGTGCTAACACCGAGTTAGACTTTTAATACTGATCTGAACTAAAGAGGTGATTTGAGGTCGAAATTTTCTTGGCAATATAATGTGATTTTCTAAAACGTATTAAGATGATTTGCGATTGAAATTCTAATTCACCAAATTCTGGTTCGACTTGGATATAGTGCAGTTGTCCATTTTCATCACGGACCCGTGCTTGAGCTGAAAACCCTGGTCGTGCATTACCACTAGAGACTGTGGCCAGTCGTCCAAGCAAGTCAACTTGATTCAATGCAACTTTAGGTTTTATCACCTGATCCAAACAATGAATCATAAACACGGTAAAGAAGATTGCAATCACCAATGCGGGTAAAACCACATAATACCAAGCGGCAAATACTTGTTTGCTTGCAAAGATAGAGAGCTGTAAAAAATAGCCTGCAAAACTAAAATTTAATAATAAAAAAACGAAAATAAGTACTTTGGAAAATTTGACTTGTAACAGGGGCGACTCAATGAGCCAATCTGGTGAAATTTTTTTCAGAAAGGTACTTGGCCGTAAGCCAATATAGTAGCCAAAAGTTTCTGCCATACTCAGCAGAATTAAAGCCAAGACACTGAGGTGAAAGGGCATTAATTCATGTTCAAATAAGAATCCAAGCATGGCAGTTTCCAACCTTATTCGTCCTCGATGTAAATACCACCATCTGAATGGACTGAAATATTTACTTTTTCAAGTTTATCACCCAGACATGGCCCTGAAATACATTCACCTGTTTCAACTTCAAACAAAGCACCATGCGTAGAGCATTGAATATATTCGCCGTCTTGGTCTAAAAACTGATTTTCAAGAAATTCTAGTTCAGTTTGTAGGTGAGGGCAGACATTTTGGTAGGCATAAAATGCACCATCACGTTGAGTGATAAAAATGGTGTCGCCAGTCATTGTGTCAAACGCACGTGCCTTACGCTCTTCAATTTCATCGGTCATTGCAATTTTTTCAGACATTTATGCACATTCCTTTTTGAACGTTTCGAGTAGATTTGCGTATTCTGCAACGTCTAGGCGTGGTCCAAACTTAGACACAACTTCACTTGAAATAAGAATAGCAAGTTGTGCCGCAGTTTGTAAATTTTCACCATTATTTAAAGCATATAAGAAAGCACCTGAGAATGCATCACCAGCACCATTTGCATCTACTGCATTTACTTTACGACCTTGAACATAAAAATGCTGTTTTTGATCTGCGACTAATGCACCTTTTTCACTTAGTGTAATCACCACATCAGTACTTAGTGTTTTTAATTTATTCAGCGCAGCTTCAACAGAGTCAGTTTCTGTATACATCATGGCTTCTTGTTCATTACAGAAAATTAGATCCACACCATCATCGATTAGTTCATTTAGACCTTGGCGTGCATATTGCACCATTGCCGGGTCAGATAGGGTCAATGCGATTTTAACCTTGTGATCACGGGCAATTTGACGTGCTTGTTTTACGGCTGCGCGTGCTGAATCACTTGTAGACAAGTAACCTTCGATATATAACCATTGCGCTGTTTTTAAAGGTTCAAAATCCATTTGTAGATCTGAAAGTTCTGCAGTAATGCCGAGATAAGTTTGCATCGTACGTTCTGAATCTTCACTGACCAGAACCATACATGTACCCGTAACACCTTCACTGATCGATTTTTTCGAAGTTTTGATGCCTGCTTCATTTAAGCCGTCGAGATAAATTGTGCCTAGATCATCATTTCCAACACGGCATGCATAAAATGCTGAAGAACCTAATGCACTGAATGCCACTGTGGTATTGGCGGCTGAACCGCCAGATGCTTGACCTTTATAATTTTGGCTGGCTTTTAAATTATTGTATAGCTGAGTTTGGGACTCACCATCTGCGAGTTGCATGGTGCCTTTTTGCAAATTTTGTTCAGCTAAAAAGAGATCTGATACTTTAAATTCTTGGTCAATGAGCGCGTTACCAATTGCAAAAAGGTCAACTATAGCCATGTTCTTCATCACATCAATGTTAAAAACATAAAGTTTACACGAATGCTCAGCTTTACAGTAGTTTGTTGAAAAAATTTCAATTACATTTGTCAAATATGGTTTGTTGGAATTTTATAACTTGATGGTGTGCTGAACAAAACCTGTTTTTGAGATGATTATTGCGTAATTTAAGCCATTGTGTTGATCAGTGTGAGTCATTAAATTAGATTGTTTCACGGTGATTGATTGAGATCGCTGGGGTAGGTTTTGTTTAGAAATAAACATAGGCATAAAGTTAAAACTGTCTACAGACCCTAAATATATTGGAGGTTGAGTGAATATTTTAATTCAACAGGTAGATCAATTGCCTGCGCAAATTCAAGATTTAGCCGTAGTTGCTGAAAAAGAAGGGTTTCATTTTATTCAACGTTTGGTTGATGAGTTTCAGCAAGGCAGCAATAAATTTAATCGACATGGTGAATTTTTATTGGTTGCGTTTGATGGAGATAAACTGGTTGCATGCGGTGGTTTAAATATTCAAATCAGTGAAGATGGTGATACAAAGCAGAACCCTGAAACTCAGCATAAAATTGGTCGGGTACGTCGTTTCTATGTATTGCCTGAATACCGAAAAACTGGATTGGGTAAAAGTTTATTGCTCGAACTTGAAAAAAGAGCAAAATCTAATTTTTCTGCCTTGTGCTTAAGTAGTGAAAAAGATGCAGCGCCATTTTATCAAAAGCAAAATTATGTTTTTGTCTCAAATCACCCAAATTATAATTACTTTAAATATTTAATTTAGTGAATTTGGAAATCCCTTGGCCTATAGCGCTTAACTTTGAGTAGCAGCGTAATTCGATCAAGGGGCTGCTGGTTTATAGCTATAGGCTTTAAGATACTTTTTATTTTTGGGGATGTATCCATG
This sequence comes from Acinetobacter sp. BIGb0196, assembly GCF_011759595.1. NCBI lineage: Bacteria > Pseudomonadati > Pseudomonadota > Gammaproteobacteria > Moraxellales > Moraxellaceae > Acinetobacter > Acinetobacter sp. BIGb0196. Next base: position 1,826,320 of record NZ_JAAOZA010000001.1, read on the forward strand.
TTGATCTCCAAAAATTTTTCTTGGTAAATATACTAAAAATAGCCTAAGCAATTCTTTTCTATAAAAAGCTCTTAATACAGATAACACTTGTTTAATCATTTTCAGGGAAAGCCTATTTAGATTGGTTCACAACCTTTACTCATTATCGGAATACATAGAAAACATTAGCCTAAAAAGGCTCGAAGCATCACTAATTAAAATATTGAGTTAAAAAAGTTAAGTTTTACAGTGATGATAGAATCTTTTGATCATCACTTTTTTATTTATCTCATTGCTGATTCTTGATATTTGAACAGCAAGTCGCGATGAATCCTGATTGATTTACTAAGAATTAGTGTTAGGAATGAATCGCATTTATTAAAGTTTCGGTTATACTTAAACGTATAGATAAACATTTAATATTGGAGATCGCATGACTGTAGATGTCACTGAAACCTTATCTCAAACTGTTCATCCTGCGTTTCAGCTGGTACGTCAACACCATGTAGAAGCTTTAGACATTTTAGTGTCTGAATATAAACATAAAGTGACTGGTGCAATGCACTACCATTTAGCAACTGATCACGACGAAAATGTGTTCCTTGTTGCTTTCCGTACTCAACCAATGGATTCCAAAGGTGAGGCACATATTCTTGAACATACAGCATTGTGTGGTTCAGAGAAATTCCCAGTACGTGATCCATTCTTTTTGATGATTCGTCGTTCATTAAATACTTTTATGAATGCGTTTACAGCAGCTGATTGGACCGCTTATCCATTTGCAACCCAAAATAAAAAGGATTTCCAAAACCTTTTGGAAGTCTATTTGGACGCGGCTTTTGCGGCCAATTTAAATCCATTGGATTTTGCTCAAGAAGGTATTCGTATTGAGCTGGAAAATGGTGAGCCTGTTTATAAAGGCGTGGTATTTAATGAAATGAAAGGGGCAATGAGTTCACCGTCAGATCAGCTTTATCATCAGCTTGCGCATCATTTGTTCCCGAAAACAACCTATCATTATAATTCTGGTGGTGATCCGAAGGATATTCCTGACCTAACTTATGATGAGTTAGTGGCGTTTTACAAATCACATTATCATCCGAGTAATGCAGTATTTATGACTTTTGGTGATGAGCCTGCTTATAAACTGCAAGAACAATTTGAAAAGTTGGCGCTGTCTAAATTCAGCAAAGGTGAAACGATTTACTCTAAAGAAGAGCAAAGACTAACAGCTCCGATTGAAGTACAAGAAACCTATGCTGTTGATGCAGAAGATTTAACAGACAAGACCTATCATATTTTGTCTTGGTTATTGCCAAAAACCAGTGATGTTAAACTTCGCCTGGGTATGCGTTTGGTTGAAGGGATTCTTTTAGAAAACTCTGCTTCGCCGTTGCGCCATTATTTAGAAACATGTGGTTATGCACAGTCTACAGGTCCAATCATGGGTGTAGATGATTCTAACTATGAAATGACGTTCTATTGTGGAGTTCAAGGTTCAAATCCTGAGCATACTGAAGAATTTAAAAATGGCGTGCTTAATATTCTTCAAGATGTTGCGTCTAAGCCTATCGATAAAGACATGGTTGATGCAATTTTGCATCAAATTGAATTACATCAACGTGAAATCAGTGGTGATGGTACGCCGTATGGTTTAACACTGATCCTCAATGGTTTGGGCAATGCAATTCATCATAATGATCCAATCCATGCTTGGGATGTAGATACTGCCATTGCAGAAGTAAAAGAAGAACTCAAAGATCCGATGTGGTTATCTAACTTGATTCAAGTTCATTTATTGGATAACCCGCATCGTGTACAAATGACTTTAGTTCCAGATGCAAATAAATCTGCTCAAGAAGCAGAAGATGAAAAAGCACGATTGGCGAAAATTAGTGAGGCTTTGTCAGAAGCAGATAAAGCTGAAATTATCGCACAAACTGAAGCTTTAAAAATTCGTCAAGAAACTCCAGATGATTTGAGCTTATTGCCTAAAGTCGGTTTGGAAGACATTCCAGCTGAATTGGCCATTGTTCAAGGTCAATTGCGTGAAGTGATTTGCAATGGGGTAGATACACCATTAAATCTGTACCATGCAGGTACAAATGGAATTTACTACCAACAAGTATTGATTCAAATACCAGATCAAATTGTAAAATCGCCTTATTTTAACTTACTGTCTGTTCTCATGGGAGAAGTCGGTGCGGGCGAATATGATTATCTTGAACTTCAACAGTTACAGACGGCAGTCAGTGGCGGTTTGGGAATGGGCGCTTCACTTCGTTCTAAAACCGATGACAAAGGTCAAATTAGTGCATGGTTGACCTTAACAACCAAATCTTTAACGGATAAGTTTGATGCAATTCAGTTGCTTAAATTGGCTTTTGAGCAACTACGTTTTGATGAAAAAGATCGTATTATCGAACTTTTACAACAACGTAAAACACGTTGGGCTTCTCGTTTATCGGGTTCTGGACATAGTTATGCCATGCAAATTGCCTCACGTCATATGAGTGCGTTGGCAAAACGCGATTATGACAATACAGGCCTGGGCGCATTGAATTGGCTAGGTGATTTGATCGCAAAAATTGAAAAAGATGATGCGGCATATGATGCGTTTATAGATGAGTTAAAATCAATTCATAAGGGCTTAATGCTTGCACCAAAACAATTTTTATTGGTGTGTGAAGAGCATCATTCAGAGCGTTTAGTTGAAGAAGTGCAAACGGTTTGGGATAAACTTGCAGTTGATCAATCTCCTGTCTATTTAACGCAAGTGGCTATGGATGAGAGCAATGCAGATCAAGCGTGGTTAATTCAAGCCAATGTTCAATTCTGTGCTTCTGCTTACCAAGCTGTAGATGTTGCCCATCCAGATGCAGCACCGTTGATGGTGCTTGCAGGCTATTTACGCAATGGTTTCCTACATAGTGCTATTCGTGAAAAGGGTGGTGCATATGGTGGGGGCGCAAGTTATGATGGCAATGCTTGCTCGTTCCGATTCTATAGTTATCGTGATCCACGCCTTGCAGAAACTTTCCAAGACTTTGAAGCAAGTTTAGATTGGTTGTTAAACAAAGAGCAGCATGATTATCAGCTTGAAGAAGCCATTCTTGGTCTGGTCTCTAGTATGGATAAACCAGGTTCACCAGCAGGTGAAGCCATTACTGCATGTTATGCATTGCTTCATGGACGTACACCTGCGTTTAGAAAGCAATTACGCGAGCGCTTATTAAACGTTACTATTGATGACCTTAAGCGTGTCACACAAACTTATTTACTTGAGCAAAAGTCTGTAAGAGCTGTAGTCGCTCCAGTTGCCAAAAAAGAAGTGTTGGAACAATTAGGTTTTGAAATTAAGAAAGTAAATTAACCCTATAAATTCTTTCTGGAGAATTCTATGTCGTTCAAAAATTTTGAACGTACACCATTGAATCTGAGCATCTTAATGATGCTCAGTTTTGGTTTGGTGACCATTGCACATGCAGATGATACTGCACAAGTGAATCCTGCAAGTACGCAAGCCTGTGTTGCACTCGAATCTAATGCTGACCGTTTGGCTTGTTACGATAAAATATTTAAAATACCTACAGTTGCTCCGCAAGTTTTGGTGTCAGAGCAACGTGCTGCCTTAGATATTCAAAAAGCCGATGTTGAACCTGAAACCCTCAAAGATAAAATCACCCAGAAAGCAGAAAATTTATTTGCGATTCATGGTGATAAAATTGATCCGAATACCTCATTACTTGATAGACGTTGGGAGCTTTCTCAAGACAGTAAATTAGGTACGTGGAATATTAGAGCGAACCAACCTGTATATTTACTTCCTGCATTTTGGACCAGCAAGAAAAATGAATTTCCACAAAGTCCAAATCCTCAAAACACCGTGGATGAAGATCAAAATTTAAAGTCGATGGAAGCGAAATTCCAGATTTCTTTAAAAACCAAAGCTGCCGAAAATCTGTTTGGGAACAATGGTGATGTTTGGGTCGGTTATACCCAATCTTCTCGCTGGCAAGTTTATAACAGTGAAGAGTCTCGTCCATTTCGTGAAACAAATTACGAACCTGAAGCAAGTTTGATTTTTAGAACCAATTATAATTTATTAGGCTTAAATGGCCGCTTACTGGGTCTGACTTTGAATCATCAGTCAAACGGACGTTCTGATCCGCTATCACGTAGTTGGAATAGGGTCATTTTAAATCTTGGTTTTGAAAAAGATAATTTTGCCTTAATGGTACGTCCGTGGTATCGAATTGAAGAAGATTTTCAGGATGACAATAACCCTGATATTAAAAATTATATCGGTCGTGGTGATTTGACCGCATTCTATCGCTGGAATGACAATGATTTTTCTTTGATGCTACGTCACTCTTTAAAAGGTGGGGATGACTCGCATGGTGCAATGCAATTTGATTGGGCATTTCCAATTAAGGGCAAGTTACGTGGACATTTTCAATTGTTTGATGGTTATGGCGAAAGCTTAATTGATTATAATCACCGCGCGACTTATGTCGGTCTAGGTGTTTCGTTAATGAATTGGTATTAATCATTTAAAATAGCGTTGATTGGCTAGATTTAAATAAGAAGCTGTCTTTATATAAGGCAGCTTTTTTGCTTCTGATTATTGAGTTATAGGGAATAGCTATAGTTTTATTTGGGTAAATAAAGGGAGATCCTATAGCACTATTTTTATACTAGATTAAGTATGGCAACAATCTAAGTACGAATGATGGAGGGCACTTAATTGTAGCGAAACAACCACTTCTATTGCCTCATGAAGCCGATTTTATACTTTTGAATCCTAGATGGTTATTCTATCTCGGAGCGACATGGATGTCGCTGTTGGGCGGGGGTATAGGACGTACCCCTCGCCTAACAAAAGATTTTTGTCCCTTTTTATCTCTAAAAAGGGAGGCCTCGCCAACGCAAAGGTATTTAAACTTTGAATGTAAAGTGTGGCATTGCAAGCTTTTTATAATCAAATAATTTATTTTTCCATACAATTGATTTAATTGAGAAAAATTATATTCTTGAGTCTGCTTTTTTTGATAGGTTGACTATATAATAAAAAACCACGCTATTTTTAACGTGGTTTTTTATAATTTGGCTATTTAAAGGCTTTATTTACGAAGTACTGACTGTTGAATCTTCATCCTCTGAGGCTTTTTGTTCAGGTTCAACTAAAAAACCACCTGTCTGTCTATGCCATAAGTGTGCATAAATACCATTTTGTGCGATCAGTTCCTCGTGAGTACCTTGTTCTGCAATTTGACCTTGATCTAACACAATCAAACGATCCATTTGAGCAATGGTTGAAAGACGGTGAGCAATCGCGATCACAGTTTTATTTTGCATTAACTCATCTAAGCTCGATTGAATTGCAGCTTCAACTTCGGAGTCTAAAGCACTGGTTGCTTCATCCAAGATTAAAACAGGCGCATCTTTTAAAAATACACGTGCAATGGCAATACGTTGACGTTGACCACCAGAAAGTTTTACCCCTCGCTCACCAACATAAGCATCATAGCCAGTACGACCTCTTAAGTCTGAAAGTTGCGGAATAAACTCATCCGCTTTGGCTTTTCTTACGGCTTCATACATTTCTTCATCAGTCGCATCAGGACGGCCATATTTGATATTTTCCGCAACTGTACGATGTAATAAAGAAGTATCTTGGGTCACAAGCGCAATATTTTTTCTTAAACTGTCTTGAGTGACTTCTTCAATATTTTGACCATCAATGGTAATTTTTCCATTATTGATGGTGTAAAAATGTAAAAGTAATTGAATTAATGTAGATTTTCCAGCGCCTGAACGTCCAACAATACCAATTTTTTCACCTGGTTGAATGTTTAAATTAAAGTGATCAATGACTTTTTTGCTGTTATAAGCAAATGTGACATCACTAAATTTAATATTGCCTTGAGTCACAACAAGTGGTTTGGCATCTTCTTTGTCTTGGATATTAATCTGACGACCTAAAGTTTGCATGCCATCTTGAATTGTGCCGACATTTTCAAATAGGGCAGAAGTTTGCCACATCATAAACTCAGCCATACTGTTAAGTTTAAGAATCATGGCTGTTGTTGCTGCAATCACACCGATCGCTGCTTGACCCTGTAACCATAACCAAACGGCAGTACCTAAAACACCAAAGAATAAAACGGCTGTTAGCAAATTGATGCAAAGTTCGTATGCAGTGCCTAAACGCATTTGTTTGAACACTGTACGCATAAACTCTTTCATTGACTCTTTTGCATACTGGCTTTCGCGGCCTGCATGTGCAAAAAGTTTTACTGTCTGAATATTGGTATAGGCATCGGTTACACGCCCAGTCATCACCGCACGCGCATCGGCTTGTTCTTTGGAAATTCGTCCTAATCTTGGAATGTAATATAAGGCTGCACTAATAAACAACGCCAACCATAATAAAAGTGGAATCAATAGAATAGGAGAAATTGATCCCAATACAATGCTGATGGTGATGAAATAGATGACAACATAAGTCACCATGTCGCCCAAAATCACCCAAAACTCACGTACCGCTAGTGCCGTCTGCATGACTTTGGCAGATAAACGTCCAGCAAAGTCATTATGGAAGAAGTCTAAGCCTTGGCGTAGCATTAGATTATGAAATCTCCAACGCAAACGCATTGGAAAACTACTGTATAAAATCTGATGTCTGATAATGGATTGCATACTGGCAAAAAAGATATTTGCCAATAAAATACAGCTTAAAAAGATCAAATTTTCACGATGATTTACTAAAAAGTCTTGAGGTTTAGACTGTGTTAACCAATCGACTAAATGTCCGATTTGTGAAAAAAACAAAGCTTCAAAACTTGCTGTTGCAGCAGTGAATAATATTAAAATCAATAAATAACGCTTAACACCAGTCGCAGCTTGCCAAACAAATGGAAAGAACTTGGTGGGTAATGGTTCGTTTAAACCTTTCGACGGATATGGATCTACTAACTTTTCAAACCATTGCAGCAACATAAAATCCTCGTGGAAATTTTATAGATTGATTAAATTGTAAAATATTGAAATGAAGTTACAACCTGAACAGCTTAAATTATTTTAAGGCAAATTCAGCAGAAATTGGGAGAATAGTGGGGTAATGTAGATTGTATAGTTTTCGCGGAAATTACACCAGTTATTTATATCGAATAAAAACGATTTATACTGTGCCTAAAGCTTGTTAAAAAAACTTATCGATTCAATCAGGATTGCCCAATGAATATAGATTAGCCATTGAGCATCCTAAAAAACTGATCAAATTTACTTAGCACAGTGTTAAAACGCTAGATGTCTACTTTTTTATTTTAGGTTTTAAATCATTGACAAAGAGTATCAATCCAAACAGTATTGGACTACTCAGTATGCACAAGGCCACAAAAGAGATGCTATTGCCATAATTTAAACTGAATAAAAATAAAGCCAAGATGATCAACGCAAACGAGATAACTTTTACCAATTTTACATGTTGCGCTAAAACAGACAATTTACTTTTCTGAGTCTTGGTGATCTGCTTTGAGCTGATCAAATACAAGCTATAACTGGCAATCAGTATCTGGAGAAATGCAAATACCAATATCATGACACAGACTCCTGCGCTGATTTTTGTTCCAGTTTTTTCTTGATCTTCGCCACAGCTTTGTTTTGAATCGGTGTGATTCTTTGATGTAAAAAAATTGCTAAAATGGCAAATAACCAGATCATTAAGTCCACACGTAAAAATAACCAATAGTCCTGTAATGAATGAATATATTGATTAGAAATCAGATAATAGACATTTAAAATAGGCAAGGCTAATGTCATGGCAATCAGCAACTTGAGCTGAGTTTTCCAGAGATATTGTTGTTTTGTGCAGAGTGCAATTATAAAACTGAATAACCATAAAGTGAAAAATGTATAGACTTCATAATTCGGTGTATCTGCTTGAAGTTGCACAAAACGATTGGCATATAAATAACCCAACATCGCAATGGGTAAACCAATAATCATCGTGGTATTGAGTCGATTTACCAGATAATGCCCAAAGTGAAAATGATCATTTTTCTTTTGTAATTGTCGTTTTAAACTCCAGAGCAATAAGCCCGAAGCAATCATTGCACAGCCCAGAAGACCAGAGAAAAACAAGCCTAAACGTAATAAAGGTTGGGCGAAATTCGCCATATGCAGCCCATACATACTGGCATTTAATGTTGCAATTGCACTGTTATTACGAGTATTCCCAATTAAAGCACCAGTAGCGCCATTAAAGCTAAGTTGTGCTTGATTACGTGTAATCGAATGATCTTCTAAGGCAGTAATCGTGAGCTTGGCAAGCTGTGTATTGGGTTGATCTACGGTAATGTTATCAATATTCGTTTTTCCCCATTGCTGTTGGGTTTGTTGCAGGAAATGTTGAATAGATAACATATTCTTTGGCTGTGTTTGTTGAGCCTTGTTAGCTGTTGAAACATGACGAATTTCATCAAAATACTGATATTGATTATCTGGATAGGCTTTTTTCATCCCTGCAGGGAAAAGCAGATAGAAAAAGATCGCCAAGCCAGTAAATGTAATGGTTAAGAAAAAGGGCAATGCGATTACCGAACTTACATTATGAAAATCTAAATATGAACGCTGACCTTTAAATGCTCTTAAGGTAAAGAAATCGGTAAATATCTTTTTATTGGTAATAATGCCTGAAATCAAGGCTATAAACATGATTAAAGCTGCAAAAGTCACAATCAAACGCCCAATAGAATAAGGCATTCCATAAAGCTGATAATGAAACCCATAGAAGAAATCACCGCCTTGTGTGGCAGAAAGACTCAATTCTTTACCTGTATTGGCATCTAAAGTTTTACTTTCATAACCACCATCGGCTTTTTGCCAATAAATTTTATTTGCAGGGGTATTCTGGTTTGCAACACCGATATACCAACTTTTTGCATCTGGGGCATTTTTTTGCAAATAAGCAAACGCAGACTGTATAGCGGATTCCTGTTTGATTTGCATACTCGCGAATTGTGGTTGCATCCACATACTAATTTCATGGCGATAATATGTTGCAGAACCTGTCAAAAAAATTGCAAATAACAGCCAGCCGAAAGTAAGCCCGATCCAAGAGTGTAACCATGCCATAGATTGACGAACAGATTTATGCATGAGTTAACCTATAAACTTGAAAAATAGGAAAAAAGTAGCGACCAGAGCTAGGCTGATCAGCGTAAGTTTCTTTAAAGAATGAATACAAAAGCTTAGAATCACAAAAATAATGTAAAAAATAAGTGCGCTAAATGCTGCCAAATAAATAGATTCAGCCTTGGCAAAATAAGGATAAAACACGTCAATTAAAGTTAAGGATACTAAATAACTGCACACATAGCCCATACCAAAAGCCAGTATAAAACGATAGAGCACTGATAAAGGGTAGAGCACAATCTGCATAACGATCACTTTCTTGCAATTGAAAACGCCTTAATCCTAAAAGATTAAGGCGAATTCAGATTAGTATTTAAATTTTACAGCAACATTATAGTTTGCAGATGGGCCATAAAAAGCCTGACCATCTGGGAAGCTATATAAATATTTTTTGTCTGTCACATTGTTTGCATTTGCCTGTAGCGAAATATGCTTATTCAAGTCATAGCTGGTCATCAAATTTACTAAAGCATAAGCATCTTGGGTAATTGTACTCTTTACAGTAGAGTCATACAGCTTGGTTGCATCTTGCCATTGTAAGGCTGCGCCAATTTTCAGTTTAGGTATTGCTGGAATGGTATAGGTGGTTAAAAGATTAATAGTTTGGTTAGGGTTGTAAGTACGTGCCTCTCCACCATTTTTTAAATCTTTTAAGCTAAATTGACTATAGCCAAATGCTAGATTCAAATGATCTGTTAATTGTCCAGCCAGTCCAACTTCTACCCCTTGAGAGCGTAAATCACTGGTTTCAACTGTACGATTGAGAATATTTCCATCTGAATTACGCAAAGGATAATTACTTTGTTCTGTACGAAACACTGCCAAGGTTCCAGTAAGTTTGTCATCTAACCATGAACTTTTAATACCCGCTTCATAGCTTTCACCATCTACTGGTTTGAGCGGTTTTTTGTCTTCCCCCGCTCCAGTTTGAGGGCGGAAAATAGAGGTATAGCTTAGATAACCTGTATATTCAGGGGTGAAGTTATAGGTAATGCCAGCATAAGGGGATACTTTGTTTTCATCATAAGTGGCTGGTTTGTTGTAATTATAACCCTCACTTTTCGCTTGAACATAATTTAAACCGAGCAAGAGTTTTAAATCATCGTTTAAGTGCAAACGCGTTGCTGCATATACCGAATTAAGTTTTTGAGTATAGTTTGCAGCATCACTAAAAGCAGACCAAGTCACTGATTGGGGTGTCCAGCTTGCCCAGTCCGTGGTTTGATTATTATTGATATTGCTGTCATTAATTGTGCCTGTAGACTCTTGGTCATACTGTTTACTTTGTAAATAACTATAACCCAGTGTCGCTTCGTGTTCACGGCCAAATAATGAATATGTGCCTTGTAGGTTTAAGTCGGCAAAATGACTTTTTAGACTTTCTTTTCCGCCCCAAGCTGTAAGGGCTACATCCGCTCCATTTTGATCAGGATAACCGAAATAATAGAGTAAGTTACTGTTGTGGTCGGTTTGGGTGTAGTTATAGCTCAGCTTTGCTGTCCACTTATCATTAATTTTTTGCTTTAGCTCAGCAAAAGCATTTTGTGACTTATTGTCCCAATATGCCCAATCTGGATTGGGATTATAATTACGGTTATAAGAAAGTTGTTTCCCATCCGCACCGAGAAGTGGTAAAGCCCCCCAATTATTTGCATTAGGTTTGTTTTGTTGTTGGCTATAACCGACTGTCAATAATGTGCTATCACTTAAATCCGCGTCAATGATGCCAGAAAATCCATTTTTCTCGGATGAATATCGATCTAAATAAGAATCTCCAGTTTGTTCGTAACCCATTAAACGTCCGCGGATGCTGCCTTCTTTGTTGAGTGCACCTGAAACATCTGCTTCATAGCGTTGGGTATTCCAAGAGCCATAACTTAGCCCAGCATTGGCTTGAAATTCTTGGGTAGGACGCTTACGGATATAATCGATTGTTGCGCTTGGATCACCAAAAGCATTGGTTAAGGCATCTGCACCTTTAATCACATCAATACGATCATAAAAAAATGTATCAGGGTTGGTATTATTATAATTGGAACTGCTAGAAGGGAAGCCGACGCCATCAGTTAAAATATTTGAGATTTCAAAACCACGAGCAGTGTAGGTTGAACGTTCGGTTTCTTGACTGCTGACAGTAATACCAGGTGTATTACTTAGAGCCTCACGTGCACTATTGAGTGCAAAATCATTTAATTGCTGACGTGTCACCACATTCACTGTCTGTGGTGTTTCTTTAACAGGAATATTCAGCTTGGCAGCGCTTGCAGATTTTTTAACGATATAAGATTTTGATTGTTCAGAGCTTAATTCAGTTTGATCAGCTGTGGCTTGAACTGAAATCGTGGGTAGATTTTCAATATCTTCAGCAAAACTTTGCTGAGCACTGAGTACCGCTAAACTAAGAATAGAGAACTTAAAACTGTGTGGGAGAGAATTCAGCATTGCTTATCTTAAATGATAATAATTATCGCTTAGTTTATTGTTAGTAGCATGAGCTTACAATAGTCGTGCAATTGAAAATATAAATAGAAAATAAAATAACGATAGAAAATTAGATGAATTGTTATATAAATTCACGCATTTGCCATACCAGTATCCTGTTTTGACTATTCACAATTAAATCCTATGAATATGCTATCATGCACTTATAGTGCTGATCAGGAAGAATATCTTGCAAAATCGAAAGCTTAAAATTGGAATTGTCGTAGGTGAGGTATCGGGGGATACTTTAGGCGCAAAACTTATTCGTCGTTTTCGTGAACAGGGTATTGATGCTGAATTTGAGGGGATTGGTGGTCCTCAAATGATTGCAGAAGGATTTAACAGTTTTTATTCAATGGATATTTTATCTGTGATGGGAATTGTTGAAGTGCTTAAAGATTTAAAAAAATTATTTGCTGTACGTGATGGTTTGGTCGAGAGATGGTCTGCCAATCCCGTAGATGTTTTTATCGGTATTGATGCGCCAGACTTTAACTTACGCCTTTCAAAAAGTATAAAACAGAAAAACTTGCCTATTAAAACGGTGCAATATGTCAGTCCATCTGTATGGGCTTGGCGACAAGGACGGGTGCATGGCATCAAAGCCAGTGTTGATTTAGTGCTTTGTCTATTTCCTTTTGAAAAAGGCTTTTATCAACGGTATGACGTACCAGCAGCCTTTGTTGGGCATCCACTGGCAAGTCAATTGCCATTACAAAATCCAATTTTGGATGCCAAGCAAGAGCTTGGTTTAGATATCAGTCAAAAGCATATTGCCTTGTTACCGGGGAGTCGACGTGGTGAGATTGAACGACTTGGGCCGTTGGTTTTGGATGCAGCAAAAATTCTTTATCAAAAATATCCAGATTATCAGTTCCTGATTCCTGCTATTAATGATTTACGCAAACAGCAAATTCAGGAATTATTAAAGCATTATCCAAGTGACTTGGTCGCAAAAATTCATTTACTGGAAAATACTGATAAAGAATCAAAAATTGGTCGTCAGGTCATGAATGCTGCCAATATTGTGGCTTTGGCATCTGGGACAGCGACACTTGAAGCATTATTGTTACATCGCCCAATGGTGACTTTTTATAAGTTGAATTGGTTAACTTATGTGATTGCTAAATTTTTAGTGAAAATTCCGTATTATTCATTGCCGAATATTATTGCGGGTAAAAAAGTGATTCAAGAGCTTATTCAACAAGATGCCACAGCAGAAAATTTGGCCAATCAAATTGAAAAATTAATGAATATTGAAACTGCACAAATTCAGGTGATGCAATTGATCACCATGCACAAGCAACTTTTGGCTGGAAATAGTGAAGATCCGGTTCAGGCGATTTTAGCAATTTTAACACCTTGATTTTTAACGCTAACAATCGATTAAGCAAATATCCGTTTGCTTATCGAGCTGCTGGAAAACCTTGTAATCAGTTTAGAAAACCTTTAACCAATAAAAACTCCTCTAAATCTAAGATAAAGAGGAGTATGTATAAATCAATTTTTGGGTTTGGGGGTAAAACTATTCCGCCCGAACTTTAAGTTCATAACCTGTATATTTACGAATATTGATGACACCCGTATCCATAATCAAGTATTGACCTTTGATTCCTTGTAGCTTGCCCCGAATGATTGGGGTTTTATCTAAATTGTGCGATTTAACTTTTTCAGGGTAAATATCGACAGGGTAGATGAATTCACGAGGTAATTCATTTTCTAACAATTCAACCGTTTCATTAAACTCAAGGTTTTGCGCAAATTCATCGCGAATACTTTGAATCTTTGGGGAAAATTCTTTAACCAATTCATTACGAATTTCAATCAGATCAATCGGTTCAGCTTCACCTTTAAGTAGCTTTCGCCAATCCGTTTTATCTGCAACCTGTGTTCCAAACATGACTTCAAGTTGACCTGAAAGACGGCGCGAACCGACTTTTAAAATAGGCAGTGCTTGGGTTGCACCTTGGTCTAACCAGCGTGTTGGCATTTGACCTAGACGGGTAATCCCCACTTTTAAAGCACTTGAATTTGCTAGATATACTATATGCGGTTGAAAGCAAACTTCATGAGCAAAATCATCTTCACGGCAAGTACCTAAATGATAATGGCAAGTTTCAGGCTTCATGATACACATGTCGCAAGACGCCTTGGTTTTCATGCATTTAAAGCAGTGGCCTTGCGAATAAGACTTTGGTGTTTTTGCTCCACAAGAAACACAATAAATATTTCCTGTCGCTTCAATCTCAATTTCCTGGCCTAAACTAAATGGTAGCTCGGTTTCTGAGCGATCTAATATAAATTTATATTCAACATTTGCCTTATGTGTTTGTTGATCAGTTACACTAAGGTCTTTAAGACCTGCATGCATTTTATGACAAATGCCTTGTAGTTCCATGTTTAATTACTCGCTTCAAAAAAGGTGCAGTTATGGCTGAGCAAAATGTCATCACTTCAATGCTAGACGATTTATCGCAAGAACAGCCAATTCAAACTGCATTGTGTATTGGGCAAAATTTGGCGCAATACCCTACAAATTATTCAATTCAATGGTCCTATTTTAACGTATCTGAGTTTTTAAGTCTGCCTTTTACGCAACGATATGATTTAGGATTTGTACTTTTAGATACAGATGAAATGTCTGGGGTGACCGATTTGCAGAAATCTCAGTTATTGGTCAAGTTGCGTGATTTACTGGCAAAACGAATCGTCGTGGCATGTCAGTTAAAAGATGAACAGTTGCTCAGATCGCTTGGTTTTACTCAACTTATTGATAAAACATTACATCAAAATGATTTTGCACTTTGGCAGTTTAATATTTTGACCTATAAACATGTACCAGATTGGTTTAATTCTAAGTTCTGGGCCAACCCAGAAAACTGGAATAAATTTCGTTGGTAATGGTTTTATTTTGATTATAAAAATCAGCCTTAAGCTATTGCAAAATTTAACAATTCCAATTTTGGTGAATAGGATAAAGCCAAGTATGCTGTACTTGTCTCATAAAACTTAAAAAAGGAAAACTCATGACAGATTTAACCAATATTGTGGAAATTCTGGCAAAACAAGCACTTGGCGGACAACAACAATCACAAGGCGGGCTTGGTGGTGGATTGGGCGGGGTACTTGGTTCAGTACTCGGTGGCTTGGGTGGGCAGCAACAACAATCACAAGGTGGATTGGGTGGCGTACTCGGTTCAGTTTTAGGTGGTTTGACAGGTGGACAACAACAACAAGCACCACAAGCGGGTGGTTTTAATGCTTCTTCTTTATTGATTGCAGTTGTGCCATTAGTCTTGGGTTGGATTCAACAAAATGGTGGCCTACAGGGTGCTTTGGCTAAATTGCAAGGTGCAGGCTTAGGTGGGCAGGTTCAAAGTTGGGTCGATCCGTCACAAGGTAATGGTGCTGTAAATGTAGAGCAAATCCAGAGTTTATTTGGTGGTCAGCAAGTCGAGCAAGTTGCTCAACAAGCCAATGTTCCGACCAATGAAGTGTATGGTGCAATCTCTACAGTATTACCGCAAATTATTGATTCACTCACACCACAAGGTGATGCAACAGATCACACTGAAGCCAATGGTGATATTCAAAATGTGATGAATTTGGTATCAGGCTTTTTAAAGTAAAATCGAACATAAAAATGATCAAAGCCAGTCAATAGATGTTGACTGGCTGATTTAAATTAAGGCTGTGGGTCATTCCCAATTGCTTCGCTACTTTTTACGTCGCCATCCTGTTTCTTTTTAACATATTTAATTTGCCCATATCCTTCAGCATACCATTCATCCAATGTTTCATCTCCGATTTGAGAAATGAAATGACATGCATTATCGAACTTTAAGGTATTGTCATCATTGTCAATTAAAGTCAGATCCTCAAACCCTACAAATACTAAGTCAATCGTCTTATTGTTTTCAGACTTATCATTGTTATCCATTTGCGACTCAATGACTGCGTTATACGTCATTTGGAACTTTTGCTGTGGTTTGAGATTGGATGGGAATGTTGGAAGCGGGGCTTGATAGGTGGTTTTTACCAGCACATCATTAGGATTTGATCCGAGCGCAGCAATACCATAGTCTAAGTTTGCAAGCATGGTACGGCCAGTTAAATCGTAGATATAATCTGTGCGCACACCTGCGCCTTGTCTAACGATTGCTATCGCATTCTGATTGTTAAAGGTTGTGGGAACAATCTGGATTTCTGTCTCTTCATTGTTGTTTAGAGTAAACTGTTTGTTGGGTTCTAACTTAAAGCAATTATCTGAATTGGCTGCTTTATGTACTTTTTTAACCACTGGTGCTTCTGCTTGATGTTCAGAACTGTCATGCGGTTTGTTTTTAGAACAAGCAACACTAAAAATAGAAAGTAAGCTAAGTAAAACAACAGTTTTGTTCATTTTTATCCTAGACGATAAAGTTTAAATTTCACGAGGCTATTTTTCACCATGAGCCAATAAAAAACAACCATATTCTTACGAAATATGGTTGGAGTAAACTTTATATTTATGAATGGCTTATTATTCGGCTAAAACAGTTTTGTCTTCCTCTTCATCATCTTCAGCAGAATCCATGCCTAATTCTTTGAGTTTGCGGGTTAAAGTGTTACGCCCCCAACCTAAGAGTTCAGCAGCATGACGTTTACGACCACGGGTTTGTTGAAGTGCTGCGATGATCAAAGTACGTTCAAACATTGGGGTGGCAATGTCTAAAATTTTCATTTCACCATTTTTAAGCTTTTGAATCGCCCATTGCGCCAGTAACTCATCCCAATGATGTAATGCAACACGGTCGATACCAGCTTGCGCTTGACCTTGATCATCAGATTTATTGATTGGAATTTGTTTTAATTCTGACGGTAAGTCTTCTGGATAAACTTCACGGCCTGTGATCATCACAGTTAACCAGCGGCAGGTATTCTCTAGTTGACGTACGTTGCCTGGCCAAGGCAGTTTTTGAATATACTCTTGCGTTTCTGGGCGTAAAATTTTTGGACTAACCCCGAGTTCTTTACCCGCGCGTGCCAAGAAGTGTTGCGCCAACATCGGAATATCTTCAGAACGATGAGCAAGTTTAGGAATATGAATACGAATGACATTTAAGCGATGATATAAGTCTTCACGGAAACGGCCATCATTGACCAATTTCTCTAAATCTTGATGTGTTGCTGCCACGATACGAACATCAACACGAACTGGAATATGACCACCAACACGATAAAATTCACCATCTGCCAAAACACGGAGTAGACGTGTTTGTGTTTCAAATGGCATATCACCAATTTCATCTAAGAATAAGGTTCCACCATTGGCTTGTTCAAAACGACCTTGGCGTTGAGTATTGGCACCAGTAAATGCGCCTTTTTCATGACCAAATAATTCAGTTTCAATCAAATCTTTTGGAATAGCGGCCATGTTTAAAGCAATAAATGGTTTACTGCTTCTTGGTGAGTGGCGATGTAAAGCATGCGCAACTAACTCTTTACCTGTTCCAGACTCCCCGTTGATCAATACGGTAATATGCGATTGAGATAGACGTCCAATGGCGCGGAAAACTTCCTGCATTGCAGGGGATTCACCAATAATCTCAGTAGATTGAATTGGGGTGACTTTGGCAGATTCTTGTTGTTGCAGCTTGTTGATGTGCAAAATGGCACGATTCACCAACGCAAGTGCTTCATCAATATCAAAAGGTTTTGGTAGATATTCAAAAGCACCTGTTTGATAGCTCGATACTGCAGATTCTAAATCTGAGTGTGCTGTCATAATAATCACAGGCAGATCAGGATAACTTCCTTTGACTTTTCCTAGGAAGGTTAAACCATCAATGCCGGGCATACGAATATCAGTGAGAATGACATCTGGCGCATTGCTTGGAAGCTGATCTAAAGCAGATTGTGCTTCTTCAAAACTGGTGACATCGAAGCCTTCTTCTTTAAATGTTTTTTCCAAGACCCAACGCATAGCACGGTCGTCATCGATCACCCAAATTTTATTATGCGACATGGTTAGACTCCCAAGGTAGATATAAGCTAAATACTGTTTTTCCAGGAACGGATTGGCATTCAATCATTCCGTTGTGTTGATGCATGATATTTTGTGCGATGCTTAAGCCAAGACCTGTTCCTTTGGCACGGCCAGTCACAAGCGGATAAAACACGGATTCTAAAATTTCTTCAGGAACACCAGGGCCATTGTCTTCAATATCAATACGAATGGCTGATTTATTCAGTACGCCATTAATCGTCACCAAACGTTGAATGCGTGTACGCAACATCAGTTCAGGTTGATGATCAATAAAAAACTCACGATTCTCAGTCATCGCCTGTACCGCATTGACACTAATATTGAGCATCACTTGAATCAGTTGATCGCGATCTGCTTTGACATCAGGCAATGAAAGGTCATAGTCTCGTGTGATTTTAATTTTTTTCTTGGTTTGATTTACAATTAAAGAGCGAACACGTTCAAGCGGTTCATGCACGTTGACCAGTTCGTAGCTCGGGAGCTGACGTGAACCCAGCATAGTATCAGCAAGGTTTCTTAAACGATCGACTTCACTGATAATAATATCGGTGAACTCCGCATATTGTGGATCATTTAAACTACGAGCAAGCAGTTGAGTTGCACCACGAATTCCACCTAATGGGTTTTTGATTTCATGTGCAACACCTCGAATCAGTTGACGTGCAACTTGGTGTTGTTGAATCAGGTTTTCTTCTTTAGAAATTTTAAGCATCCGATCAATCGGATTTAATTCAATTAATAGTAATGGGTGATAGGGTCTTCCTGTATTTAACTGCGACACGGAATAATCAACATGCATGTCTTTAAAGTTAACATTGATAATCGCTTCACGGCGTGTATAGGCTTGACCTGTTTTTATTGAGTTGTTTAATGCTTCCAAGGTATTAAAGCTATCATTTGGTGCATGTAAAATATTAATCACTGGCTGACCTGCCGCACGAAGCAAGCTAATATCAAACAATGCTTCGCATGATGAATTAAGATAAAAAATATTTAAATTACAATCGACCAAAAGAATTGCAGTGGTTAAATTATCCACAAGCAATCTATAATCAATTGTTGGGTATTGATCCATTAGCAGAGCTTTCCTGTCTTTAAATAGCGCAATGGCATCTGCACCTCGTTTTCTATTTTCCCGAACATGGGTGATTGAATCGGTTAAATCGTCCTGATATAAAGCAAGATGCACGCCAACTTTTAAATACTGCGCAGTTTTCTTACATGAATGATAAAAATTGCGCATTTACTGCGCTTTATTCAAGTGTAAAAACCTGCATTCATATTACGCTATCATTATATTGTTCCAAAATGGTGCATTGTAGTAATTTAATTATTTGATTGGATGTATTTTGGTGCATTATACAAAGAGTGCAGTTTCCACCTGTTTTTATCTCTTGAAAAGTCATACAATACGCGGATTATAGTGGAGCGCAGATTCATGAAGTCCCCCAAAGTCGGTTTTGTATCTTTAGGTTGTCCTAAGGCATTGGTAGATTCTGAACGCATTTTAACGCAGTTAAAGACTGAAGGTTATGATGTTGCATCAGATTATGAAGGTGCTGATTTAGTTGTTGTGAACACCTGTGGTTTTATTGAATCTGCAGTACAAGAGTCTTTAGACGCAATTGGTGAAGCCATGAGCGCCAATGGTCGTGTGATTGTCACAGGCTGTTTGGGTAAAGATGAAGATAAAATTCGCCAGATGCATCCAAATGTCTTAAAAGTGACAGGTGCGGCGGCGTATCAAGATGTGATGGAAGCTGTCCATCAGTATGTTCCAGAACCACCGAAACACAATCCTTTTGTAGATCTTGTACCTGAACAAGGTATTCGTTTAACACCTAAACATTATGCTTATTTAAAAATATCAGAAGGCTGTAACCATCGTTGCACATTCTGCATTATTCCAAGCATGCGTGGTGATCTTGTGTCACGTCCTGTTGGCTCTGTATTAAATGAAGCACAGGCGTTAAAAAAAGCGGGTGTAAAAGAAGTCTTGGTGATTTCTCAAGACACCTCCGCTTATGGTGTAGATACCAAATATAAGCTTGATTTCTGGAATGGTCAGCCTGTTAAAACCAAATTCTATGACATGTGCGAAGCGCTTGGTCAGTTAGGGATTTGGGTGCGATTACATTATGTTTATCCATATCCACATGTGGATGCGGTTATTGACTTAATGGCACAGGGTAAAATTCTTCCGTATCTAGACATTCCTTTTCAACACGCCAGTCCGCGCATCTTAAAATTGATGAAGCGACCAGCTCATAGTGAAAACACCTTGGAACGTCTAAAATTATGGCGTGAAAAATGTCCTGAATTGGTTATTCGTTCAACATTTGTCGTGGGTTTTCCAGGTGAAACTGAAGAAGATTTTCAAATGTTATTGGACTGGTTACAAGAGGCGAAACTTGATCGTGTAGGTTGCTTTACCTACTCACCTGTAGAAGGTGCAACAGCCAACGATTTGCCTGATCATGTGCCTGAAGAAATTAAGCAACAACGCTATGAACGTTTTATGGAAGTTCAACAAGCGATTTCTGCTGAAAAACTGCAAAGTCGTATTGGCCAAACCATGACGGTTTTAGTGGATGATCTTGAAGAAGAATTCCCAGTCGCAGTTGCACGTTCTTATGCAGATGCACCTGAGATTGATGGTAATGTTTTTGTTGAAGATATTGATAAGTCAGTGATAAAAGCTGGTGATTTACTTGAAGTCGAAATTACAGATGCAGATGAATACGATTTATTTGCCAAGTTGATTCGCGTTAAATCAGCTTAAGTGTTGCCGATTTTGATTTGATTAAATACGAATAAAATTGTAGATATAAGTATTGGAGTTTTGTGATGTTAGATTCTAAAAAGCCGCGCTATGAGCGAATTTTGCTGAAACTTTCGGGTGAAGCGCTTGCGGGTAATAAAGACATGGGGATTGATGCCCAAGTCTTAGATCAAATGTCTTTATCTATTGCTCACTTGGTTGGTTTGGGTGTGCAAGTGGGTATCGTGGTGGGTGGTGGTAACTTATACCGTGGTAGTCAATTGCAAAAAGATGGTTTGGTTGGTCGTGTAACGGGTGACCAAATGGGTATGCTTGCCACAGTAATGAATGGTTTGGCATTACGTGATGCTTTGGTTCGCCGTAACATCAAAACCCGTTTAATGTCAGCATTGCCGATTGGTGCAGTAGTTGAAGCCTATTCAAGCCGTGATGCAATTCGCCACTTAACTCAAGGTGAGGTGTGTGTATTTGTTGCAGGAACAGGTAATCCATTCTTTACAACGGATACTGCAGCGTGCTTACGTGGTATTGAAATTGAAGCAAATCTTATTTTAAAAGCCACTAAAGTTGATGGTGTCTACAATAAAGACCCAAGCAAATATGATGATGCTGTTAAATATGACCATTTAAGTTTTGATGAAGTTTTAGATGAGAAACTTGGTGTCATGGATTTAACTGCAATTTGCTTATGCCGCGATCACAATGTGCCACTTCAAGTATTTGATATGAACAAGTCTGGTGCTTTGCTTTCTGTGGTAATGGGCGAAAAAGAGGGCACTCACGTTACAAACTAATGTACGTGGGTAGTAAAGCTCTTTATACTACTGCAATTTTAGATTAGGGTGTATTGACACTTCGCCTGTTTATGAAATGTCATTAGACCCCATACACATTTAGATAAATAAGTAAGGAAGATCATATGATTAACGATCTTAAAAAAGACGCAGAAGACCGTATGAATAAGTCATTGGAGTCTTTGGAACATGGTTTTGCAAAGGTTCGTACAGGTCGTGCGCATCCATCGATCCTAAATGGAGTTATGGTTCCTTACTATGGTTCTGACGTGCCGTTAAACCAAGTGGCTAACGTGGGTATTGAAGATTCACGTACTTTGTTGGTGCAACCATTTGAACGTTCAATGGTTTCTGCAATTGATAAAGCAATCCGTGAATCAGATTTGGGCTTAAACCCAGTAACTGCTGATGCGATTCGTGTGCCAATGGCAGCTTTAACAGAAGAAACACGTAAAGATATGCAGAAAGTTGCACGTAACGAAGCAGAAAATGCCAAAGTTGCGATTCGTAATATTCGTCGTGATGTTTTAGGCGATATCAAATCATTATTAAAAGATAAGGAAATTTCTGAAGATGATGAGCGTCGTGCAGGTGATGATATCCAAAAAATTACCGATAAATTTGTTGCTGAAGTGGACAAACGTCTTGCTGCGAAAGAAGCTGAATTGATGAAGGTCTAAGATTTAAATGACCACATCTGAAGACAACCATCTTCCAAAACATGTTGCCATCATCATGGATGGCAACAATCGTTTTGCAAAAAAGAAACAACTGCAAAAAGGTGATGGACACCGTGAAGGTAAAAATGTCCTAGATCCGATTGTAGAGCATTGTCGTAAAGTTGGCGTTCAGGCGCTTACTGTGTTTGCTTTTTCAAGTGAAAACTGGAATCGACCACAGTATGAAGTTGATTTGTTAATGAAATTGTTGGAAGACACAATTCATGAGCAAATTCCACGGATGGAAAAATTCGAAATTTCGTTGAGATTTATTGGTGATCGTAGTCGGCTTTCTCCAGAGCTACGTGAATTAATGTTGCATGCTGAACAAAGGACTGCTAAGTTCAGTAACATGACTTTAACAATTGCAATTAGTTATGGTGGTATGTGGGATATCGCAGATACTGCACGTAAACTTGCGCAACAGGTTAAAGATCAACAAATTGATGTGAATCAAATCAATACTGAGTTATTTGCACAACAAATAAGTTTGGGGGATTTGCCACCCGTGGATTTATTGATTCGTACAGGCGGTGATTACCGACTGTCTAATTTCTTACTGTGGCAGGCTGCATACGCTGAGTTATATTTTACTGAGACATTATGGCCAGAATTTACAGTGCAAGAGTTGGATCATGCGTTCAATATTTTTTCAGGGCGTGAAAGACGTTTCGGAAAAACCTCTGAACAAATTCAACAAGAACATATAGAGAATTTATAATGTTAGAGCGGATTATAACCGCATTGGTATTGGTGGCAGTTGTACTGAGTTGTATGTTTGCAACAAAATCTCAATATCCAATGTTAGTGTTAATGATTATCGCAGCTGGGGCAGCAGGTTATGAGTGGTTTAAACTCATGCCACATGAATCTGACCATGTGAAGAAAATTAAAGCTGCTGGATTCGGTGTATTGACCGCTTTTTTTTCAGGGTTAGCATTATATTTTAATGATTTGGCGCTTATTCTTTGGAGTGCCTCTATTCTCACTTGGTTGTGTAGTCTGTATTGGGTAAAACATTATCCTGAATACGATGGCTGGTACAATATCACTTTAAATATTGTTGGCTTGGTTCTAATCAGTGCCGCAGTTACCGCTATTTTTGAAGTTTGGAAAAGCTCACCTTGGTGGTTGATGTATCTGTTCCTGTTGGTTTGGGGCGCGGACAGTGGTGCATATTTTGTTGGGCGTAAATTTGGTAAGCGTAAACTTGCGCCAGATGTGAGTCCAAACAAATCAATCGAAGGCTTAATTGGTGGGATTGTCACTGTTGCGATTGTGATCATTGTGGTTCAATCGATTTATCTACATTTAACGCTTCCACAACATATTCTTTTCCTAGTTTTGTCTATTGTGACTGTGTTTAGCTCTGTGCTTGGCGACTTGTTTGAATCTATGATTAAACGTCGTGCAGGAATTAAAGACTCAGGTCGTATCCTTCCAGGACATGGTGGGGTGCTTGATCGTATAGATTCATTGCTTGCTGCGGCTCCGTTTTTTGCAGCTGGCATGTATGTTTTAAAACTTATTGGTGTAGATTTATAGATGTCACAATCTGTTTGTATATTAGGTGTTACAGGTTCTATTGGACGCAGTACTTTAAAAATTTTACAACAGCATTCGGACCAGTATTCAGTTTTTGCAGTGACTGGATTTAGTCGAATCAAAGAACTCAGTGAAATATGCAAACAATATCGACCGAAATGTGTTGTTGTACCATCGGATAAAGTAGATGAGTTACAACAGCTACTTGCTATACATCATATTTTTGATATCGAAATCCTCACAGATGAAGCAGGGCTTATCACCGTATCGGAACATCCTGATGTAGATGTAGTGATGGCAGCAATTGTTGGTGCAGCAGGATTGTTGCCTACTTTAGCCGCAGTGAAAGCAGGTAAGCGCGTTTTGCTTGCCAACAAAGAAGCCTTGGTGATGTCTGGCGATATTATGCTTCAAGCAGCTAAAGATCATCATGCTTTGTTACTGCCTGTCGACTCTGAACATAATGCTATTTTTCAATGTCTTCCTCAAAATTATTTACAGATTCAATCCAATGGTGATCCTCAATTGGGGGTCAAGCAAGTTTTGTTGACTGCTTCAGGCGGCCCATTTTTAAATTTTAGCTTAGAACAATTAAAAACTGTAACACCTGCACAAGCCTGTAAACATCCAAATTGGTCGATGGGACAAAAAATCTCGGTAGATTCTGCAACCCTGATGAATAAAGGTTTAGAATTGATCGAAGCATGTCATTTATTTTCAATTAAAGAACAATTTGTTACAGTTGTTGTTCATCCACAAAGTATCATTCATTCAATGGTTCAATATGTGGATGGTTCAACTTTGGCTCAAATGGGTAATCCTGATATGTGTACGCCGATTGCGCATGCACTTGCATGGCCTGAGCGGATTCAAACTCATGTCCCGCCTCTGGATTTATTTGTCCATTCACAACTCGATTTTCAAGCGCCAGATATTACGCGTTTTCCATCGCTTAAACTGGCTCGAAATGCTATGCAGGCGGGTGGATTGGCACCGTCTATTCTCAATGCTGCTAATGAAATTGCTGTGAGTGCTTTTTTACAGCAAAAAATTGCATTTTTAGAAATTTCACAAGTGGTTGAACATACCTTAAATCACGTTCAAAATGGTTTGGCAGATTCGATTGACACGATTTTGCAGACAGATCAACTTGCGCGCCAAGTTGCTTCACAACGCATTACACAATTGGGAAGCTGATCATGAGTGTTCTATTTATCATTGTTGCTGCCATATTCTTACTTGGTCCGCTGATTGCGATTCATGAATTTGGACATTATTGGGTTGCACGTAAACTCGGTGTAAAAGTACTGGTCTATTCGATTGGTTTTGGTCCAACTTTGTTGAAGTGGACATCGAAAAAATCAGGCATCCAATATCAACTTTCAGCATTACCACTGGGTGGTTATGTCAAAATGTTGGATGAGCGTGAGGGGAATGTCAGTGCGGAAGATTTGCCGTTAGCATTTAACCGTCAGCCACCATGGAAGCGTATTGCGATTGTTGCTGCAGGTCCATTGATCAATTTGATTTTTGCAATAGTCCTGTTCTGGATTCTATTTCTTCCTGCACAAGAGCAATTAAATACTCGTGTTGGTGCAATTCTACCCAATACTCCTGCTGCAACAGCTCAAATGCAGATTGGCGATAAAATTGTTGCTGTAGATGGAACCGATGTCAGCACTTGGGAGAAACTCAACTATGCCATCGTTGACCGTGTTGGTGAAACAGGTCATATCGATGTTCAAGTTGAGCGTAATGGTCAGCCGCAGGGTTTTGCTTTACCGATCAAGAATTTCTTAAAAGACCAAAGTCAGTCACCATTTGATGTATTGGGTTTTACCCCATATCGTCCACAGATTCCTGCAACTGTTTATAAGTTAAGTAGTGATGGCGCTGCTATTCGTCAAGGGATGAAAGAAGGTGATCATATCATTTCAATCAATCAAGTGAAAATGAAAGATTGGTTTGATGTGGTAGATGTGGTACAAAAATCACCTGAAAAGTTACTTAAAGTTGATGTGTTACGCCAAGGGCAGATTGTACATTTACAAGTAATGCCGCAAGGTAAACGTGACAATATGGGAAATGTAACAGGTATGTTAGGTGTGCAAGCACAGACTGATAAACTAACAATTCCTACTGAATATAAACAAACAATTCAATATAATCCTGCTGAAGCTTTTGTTGTTGCTGTTGAAAAGACTGGGCAACTTTCAGCAATGATTTTGAATTCGATGGTGAAGATGGTGCGTGGTTTAATTGGCTTAGATAATTTGTCGGGTCCAATTACTATTGCAAAAGTCGCCGGTCAAAGTGCTGAAATGGGGTGGCAGACATTCATTTCATTTATGGCTTTGATGAGTGTGAGTTTGGGGATTTTAAATTTATTGCCTATTCCGATGTTAGATGGCGGTCATTTGGTTTATTACATTATTGAAGCAATTCGTGGTAAGCCTGTTTCTGAACAAATACAATTGGTTGGGTTAAAAATTGGTATGGTACTGCTTGGTAGCATGATGCTTCTTGCAATATTTAATGATTTTATGCGTTTATAACGCAATTGTGGATTAACTTACTGGAAAATAATAGGCATGCAGCACTCACATTTATTTATGCCATTAGCGCTCGTTAGTGCGATGGCAGCTGTACAGCAAGTACAAGCGGCAGATGAGTTCATTGCACGTGATATCCGTGTGGATGGCTTGGTTCGTTTAACGCAACAAAATGTTCTTGCACTTTTACCAATAAATAGTGGTGACCGTGTCAATGATCCTGCAATTGCGGATTCAATTCGTGCTTTGTATGCTTCAAATCTTTTTGATGATATACAAGCATCGAACCAAGACGGTGTCTTGGTGTTTAAAGTGATTGAGCGTCCAGTAATTTCAAAAATTAATTTTAAAGGCAATAAACTGATTCCCAAAGAAGCTTTGGCGGATGGTTTAAAGAAAATGGGCTTGGCCGAAGGCGAGGTGCTTAAAAAATCTGCCTTACAAACTTTAGAAACTGAGTTAGAGCAGCAATATGCTCAACAAGGTCGTTATGATGCAGATATTAAAGTTGACCAAGTTGCTCAACCAAATAACCGTGTTGAATTGAATATCAATTTTAATGAAGGTAAACCTGCAAAAGTCTTTGATATCAATATTATCGGTAATACGGTATTTAAAGAAGACGACATTAAACAAGCGTTTGCGGTAAAAGAGAGTGGCTGGTTATCGGTTATTTCTCGAAATGACCGTTATGCACGTGAAAAAATGTCAGCAAGTTTAGAATCATTACGTGCGCTATATCTCAATAAAGGTTATATCAATTTTGATATTAACAGTTCAAATCTAAATCTCAGTGAAGATAAAAAACATATCTTTATTGAAGTTTCAGTGAATGAAGGTGAGCAATTTAAATTTGGTGAAACTAAATTTTTAGGTGATGCTCTTTATAAGACTGAAGATCTACAAGCGTTGCAAATCTATAAAGATGGCACAACGTATTCTCAAGAAAAAGTCAATGCTGTAAAGCAGTTACTACTCCGTAAATATGGTAATGCAGGTTACTACTATGCAGAAGTAAATGTAGTCCCTGAAATCAATAATGAAACCCATATTGTTGACTTAAATTACTATATTAATCCTGGTCAACAAGTGACTGTGCGTCGTATTAACTTTACCGGTAATACCAAAACTGCAGATGAAGTGTTACGTCGTGAAATGCGCCAAATGGAAGGCGCTTTAGCGAGTAATGAAAAAATTGACTTGTCTAAAGTTCGTTTAGAGCGTACTGGTTTCTTTAGTAAAGTTGATGTTAAACCTGTTCGTGTACCGAACTTGCCAGATCAAATGGACTTGAATATTGACGTTGAAGAACAGCACTCTGGTACCAGTACATTGGCAGTGGGTTATTCTCAGAATGGTGGTATCACATTCCAGGCGGGTTTAAGTCAAACCAACTTTATGGGCACAGGTAATCGTGTTGCTATCGATTTATCTCGCTCAGAAACCCAAGATTATTATAACTTAAGTGTCACTGACCCATACTTTACTATTGATGGAGTCAGCCGCGGTTATAACATGTATTATCGTAAAACTAAGTTAAATGATGATTATAACGTTAACAACTATGTAACGGACAGTATTGGTGGTGGTGTTACGTTTGGTTATCCAATTGATGAAAACCAAAATATTAGTGCAGGTCTAAATGTTGATCAAACTAAAGTAACAACAGGTGCTTATGTTTCAACCTATGTACGTGATTATTTATTAGCAAATGGTGGTAAAGCGAAAGGTGGTCAAGGACGTTATTGCCCAACCGCATTGTTGAAAGATTATAAACCTGATGATAATGAAAATGTTTCAACTTGTGGACCAAATGATGATCAATGGGTGCCCTTTGATAACGAGTTTGAAGGTAAGTACTTAACTTATAATTTAAATTTAGGTTGGTCATATAACACACTAAACCGTCCGATATTCCCAACAAAGGGTACATCACATCGTGTTAATGCTGAAATCGCATTGCCAGGTAGTGATGTCGAATATCAAAAAGTCACCTATGATACACAGACTTATTTCCCATTGGGGCGTGATTTCGTATTACGTGGCTATGGTAAGTTGGGTTATGGTAATGATTTACCATTCTATAAAAACTTCTATGCAGGTGGCTTTGGTTCAGTTCGTGGTTATGATAACAGTACATTGGGTCCAAAATATCCTGGTGTGACTTACAATGAAAGTCATACAAAGGATTATGATCCTGAAGAAGTTGGTGGTAATGCTTTAATACAATTCGGTACCGAATTGGCTTTACCTGTTCCATTTAAAGGTGATTGGGCACGTCAAATCCGTCCTGTGATCTTTGCTGAAGGTGCTCAAGTCTTTGATACAAATTGTAGTACTGCTACTGGCACATTGTATTTAGAGGGTGGGGACGCTGATCAAGGTGTTAATGCTAAAAAGTACTGTAGAGATAACTACGATTTTGACTTTGGTAACATGCGCTATAGTGTGGGTGTAGGCTTTACATGGATTACCATGATTGGTCCACTTTCGTTGAGTTATGCATTCCCATTGAATGACAAACCAGGCGATGAAACTAAAAATATTCAATTCGAGATTGGTCGTACTTTCTAAGTACGATCTTTTTACGAGATTTAACTTAATATAAGGAACAATGATGAAAACAATGAAAATGGCCATTATGGGCCTAGGTTTGGGTTTTGCTGGATTGGTTCAAGCGGCAGGTTTTGGTGTAGTTGATCTAGAAAAAGTTGTAGAAAGTAGCACCTACTTAAAGCAACAGAATGCAAGTTTAGAACAATCGGTTAAGCCGCAAACCACGAAGCTTGAACAAATCACCAAAGATATTGAAGCATTGAAACAAAAAGCACAGGCTCAAGGTGCAAATGTTCAACAAATTAATGCGCAATACCAAGCAAAAGTGAATGAATTCCAAACGATTCAGCAAGGTGTTCAGGCGAAAGTACAAAGTACAATTCAAAACACTAATGCAACTTTTGAGGCTCGTGTAAAGCAAGTTGCTGAACAATTGCGCCAAGAAGGTGGATTAGACTTTGTTTTGAATAAAAATTCAGCACTTGCTTATGACGCAAAGAGTGATTTAACTGCTAAAATGATCCAAAAGGTTAATGCAATTAAATAATCAATGAAATCAAATCGTTTTCATCTCGATGAATTAGCTCAGCTTGTACAAGGTGAGCTAATTGGTCAACCCAATTTTGTTTTAGATGGGCTTGCAAGTTTAGAACATGCGCAATCCAATCATATTTCTTTTGTAAATAACGACAAATACTTGAATGAAGCTCAAAACTCTAAAGCCGGTGCTTTGATCGTCACGGCAGAGTTAAAAGAACAGCTTACAAATTGCCAAAATTTTATTGTTGTCCGCAATCCCTATCTTGCCTTTGCAATTTTAACCCATCAATTTGAAGTTAAAGTAAGCAAACGGGGTATTGAAAGTACTGCGCAAATCTCTCCTTCAGCAATTATTGCAGATGATGCTTATA
The DNA here is from genome assembly GCF_011759595.1 of Acinetobacter sp. BIGb0196. NCBI lineage: Bacteria > Pseudomonadati > Pseudomonadota > Gammaproteobacteria > Moraxellales > Moraxellaceae > Acinetobacter > Acinetobacter sp. BIGb0196. Next base: position 1,855,865 of record NZ_JAAOZA010000001.1, read on the forward strand.
TTGGTCATTATGTTGTGATTGGTGATGATTGTGTGGTCGGTGCAAATACAATTATCCAATCGCACAGCAAAATTGATGATGGCGTTGAAATTGGGAAAGATGGTTTTGTCGATTCTCATGTGACCATTACAGGCCAAACAAAAATCGCAGATCGTGTTCGGATTCATTCCAATACTGCAATTGGTGGAGAGGGCTTCGGTTTTGCACCTTATCAAGGAAAGTGGAATCGTATAGCTCAATTGGGTTCTGTATGTATCGGAAATGATGTGCGTATAGGCTCAAATTGTAGTATTGATCGTGGTGCTTTGGACGATACAATCATTCATGATGGTGTCATTATTGATAATCTTGTGCAAATCGCCCATAACGTGCAGATTGGCGAGAATACTGCCATCGCAGCCAAGTGTGGTATTGCAGGCAGTACGATTATTGGCAAAAACTGTGTTCTTGCAGGTGCTGTTGGTATCGTAGGGCATATAAAAATCACGGATAATGTCACAATTACTGGAATGTCAATAGTCACAAAAAGTATTTCTGAAGCGGGTTCTTATTCTTCAGGTACTGGACAATTTGAAACAAATCATTGGAAAAGGACGGTTGTGCGCTTAAGACAATTAGCAGATGTGCCATTGACCAAACTGGTGAAACAAATAGATCATATGCAGGCTCAAATTGAGTCCATTGAATCAACTTTAAAGTCGCGTAAATAATTATGACTGAGTCTAAATCTCTACCTTTTACGGTTCCTGAATTACCAATGCAAACCCAAACGATTCGCGAGTATTTGCCACATCGTTATCCATTTTTGCTTGTCGATCGTGTAACTGAAGTTACAGAGAATGGGATTGTAGGATACAAAAACGTTTCAATTAATGAAGAATTTATGCAGGGTCATTTCCCTGGCTATCCAATTATGCCAGGTGTTTTGATCGTTGAGGCGATGGCACAAGTTTCTGGTGTGCTCGGTTTTATCATGAATAATGAAAAACCAAGACCAGGTTCTTTGTTCTTATTTGCAGGTGCTGAAAAAATACGATTTAAAAAACAAGTCGTACCAGGCGACCAACTCGTGCTAAAATCTGAATTACTCATGCAAAAACGTGGCATTTACAAGTATTTATGTACTGCCAGTGTTGACGGCGTGGTAGCAGCAACCGCTGAAATTATCATTTCTCATCAGAAATTAGAGCAGGCATGAGCAATAACGACTTAATCCACCCAACCGCTATTATTGACTCTTCTGCAGTGATAGCACCAGATGTCCAAATTGGACCATATTGTATTATTGGTCCGCAAGTGACGATTGGTGCTGGTACCAAACTTCACTCACATGTTGTGATTGGAGGCTATACACGTATTGGTGAAAATAACGATATTTTCCAATTCGCAAGTGTAGGTGAAATTTGTCAAGATTTAAAATACCAAGGTGAAGAAACTTGGTTAGAAATTGGCGACAACAATAAAATCCGTGAACATTGCAGCTTACACCGTGGCACTGTTCAAGATCGAGGCCTAACCAAAATAGGAAGCAATAACCTATTGATGGTGAATACGCATATTGCACATGATTGTTTGATTGGAAATAACAATATTTTTGCAAATAATGTCGGCATCGCTGGCCATGTTCACATTGGCGATTTCGTCATTGTGGGCGGGAATTCAGGTATCCATCAATTCTGTAAGATTGATTCTTATAGTATGATTGGTGGCGCATCACTGATTCTTAAAGATGTTCCTGCTTATGTCATGGTTTCAGGTAATCCTGCGCATGCTTATGGTATGAATGTTGAAGGGATGCGTCGTAAAGGCTGGTCTAAGAATGTGATTCAAGGCTTAAGAGAGTCGTTTAAATTGATCTATAAAGAGAATTTAACCACTGAACAAGCCATTGAAAAAATTCGTCAAGAGATCCTTCCAGAAGTTGAAGAAGTCCAGTTATTGATTGATTCAGTATTAGAATCTAAGCGCGGTATCGTGCGTTAATTGTTAAAGATTTCAATAAAAAAATGCCTCTATTGAGGCATTTTTTTATTGTTTAAATTGTGAATAAGCGGATTAACCTTTTTTGAAAAAACCTGCTTCTTCTGATTTAGGATAGGTGCTTAACAGTTTGCTTTTATAGACATTTGCTGTTTGTGTGTTCTTGTTGACATCTTTGGCAATACTATAAAGTTGGTATAAAGCACGCGGTGCTTTAGAGGAGTTTGGAAATTTAGCTGCCACGATTTCATAGTTTTTCTTAGCTTCATTGTAATTTGGTGGATCAATTGCCAATTGAAATTCAGCTAACCAAAAATAAGCATTTCCAGTATAAATGCTGTTTGGATAGTTTTTAATAAAGTTTTGCATTGGGGCGATGGCTTGTTTTGCACCGCCTTTTTTATAAGCATCTAAAGCAATGGTATAAGCTGCTTTTTCCAGTGCAACAGGATCACTGGTATTGTTGCTACTGTTGGCTGGTGTTGCTGGATTTTGAGCCGTTGTTGGTGCCGTGCTATTCGTTGTAGCTTTGCTTGCAGTGGTTGTTTGATCGGTTGCGGTTGAACTATCGACAGGTGCATTTTCAGCAGGTGCTTGTTCTGGTTGATTGCTTTCAGGTTCAAGTTTCTGATTGAGCAGTTCAAGACGCTGATCTAAATCGGTATAGCGGTTGGTGAGTTCTTTGTTTAGTTGATCAATGGCATGATCTTGTTCTTCAATCTTGCCACGTAATTCACGAATTTGATTTTCTAATTGTTGATTCTTTTGTATTAAATCCCAATTCATATTTCCAGCAATGGGTGCTGGTGAATTTGCTACATCATTTCGAGATGATGCAATATCACTTAATCCACGAGATTCTATAGGGATTGCATATAAAGATGCTGAACTGAGTAAAGCAATAGAAAACAGGGCATGCTTTTTTAGCATAATTTAAAATCCATCAAAGTCAAAATTTTTCAAATACACTGATATGGGCTATTTGAAAATCAATAATTGTTATCATTAAAAACGGCTAGGGACGGAATTGCAAGATGCTTTTACAATCTTCAGCTAATTCTAATGCAATATGAAGCTTTTTTGTATTTTAACGCCTGCAATCTATGAAATGATGCCTTTAATAGATGAAGTGGAGCTGATATAAATTTCAGTCGCATATTTTCTGATGCTTGATAAGTTCAATGAAGTATTCAAAGGAAAAGTTAGAATTTCTGTTAAAAATTAACCATATTGATGATGAAATAAGCAAACGAATGAATAACTTGAGAAAATCACAATGTTAGGCTTGAAAGAAAATTAAAAATCTCTATACTCTGTTCTTGCAATGGTAGCCCTGCTGGTGGTTTCGCAATTGTACTCTGAAAACCCCGCCAGGACCGGAAGGTAGCAACGGTATCAGAAATACGATGTGCCGAGATTTTGCTAGTAGGGCTGCCACCAGATTTCTAAATCTACGAATAATAATAACTCAATATATCCATTCGATTTATATCCTGCATTTTAAAAACATCTTTGCTATTTAATTTCTGAAAATTTTATATTCTCAATCTTTAGACCATCTGATTTAATTCAACCATCATTTTTTAGTCGTGACTAAAGATCTATCACTCTTATTGAGCTTATATTGAAAACACGCTTATAGTTTTATCGATGAATGAAATGATAGCTTGTACAGCGCTAAAAGATATTGGATCTGCTTAGAATTTATAAGAAATCAAAAGTGAGGAGGGAATTCTATCAATAGATTTTCAACCTAAGATTCTAACCCTACCTATTAATGAAAAGTTGATCTTGAATTGTATCGACTAGCCATCATCAATCATCACTTGGTTTTTTTGAAATTGCTTTCATAATCGCATCCATTTCAAAACCACGATATTGTAAAAAGCGAATTTGTTTGGCTTTAATTTTTGGATCTTTACTGACCTCTGTACCATATTTTTTAACTTTCAATTGATAGGCTTGTTCATACCAATCAATTTCTGCAATATCCTCTTGTACTAAGGCTTTATCCAGTTGTTTGGCACGTAAAGCCAGTTTGATTCGATTCGGGCCCTTACCTCTACGGACTTGGCTACGCACAGTCATTTCTGCCACACGTTGGTCACTTTGATAGTTATTCGCTGACAACTCATCAACTAAAGTTAAAACTTCCTCACGGCTTTGCGCATAGGCCATCAGCTTTTCAATCAGATCAGCTTTGGAATATTCTTTTCGAGTCAACACCGCAAAAGCATAAGAACGCAAACGTGTACCGGTTAAGCCCTGTGGTTTGGGTGCAAGATCATTTTCCGCATTAAAGGCGTGTTCATCATTTGCAATGCCAGACTCAGGTTCTGTAGGTTGAGATGTAGAATGCTGATACGCTGTTGTTTCTTGTTCACCAAATTGCTGTTTGAGTTTTTGGTAATCTAACAATTTGGGAAATTTTGCTTGGCTCATAGCTATTGATAACAATCTATTTATTTCAGAGATAAACGCTAGTTTAGCTTTAATTCACTTTTTTAACAGTGCAAATGCTATACGGATGAATTTTCTTTCTCCTAAATATCAGAGGATATAAGGGAGTATAAAGGGGAAGATAAGCAGATATCAGGATTTAAATTTTGATTTAAAACACTTCATGTCGGAGCTTAATAACGTCTAAACTGGTTTACCGATACTGTCCGTTTCTATTCGATCAATGATTCGAATTGATTTAGGACGAAGGTAGCGTGGAGTTTGGCCGCTAATCCATAATTGTAATTCTTTAATATTGAGTACCTGATTGAGAATAATGTCTACTGCCAAGCATTGTCCAAGATCAGCATCATCTATAGCATAAGCGCGTGCAAATTTGATTGCGCTATGGGTATATAAAATATTTTCCAAATCAATCGGGTAAACATTTACTCCACCGCAAATTAACATATCATCAGAGCGACCTTTTAAATAATAATAACCTTCAGCATCTTGTACGGCTAAATCACCGCACTGTAGCCATTGATTCGGTGTAATTGACCAAGCACATTTGCTCCATAAGATACCGATATTGCCATTTTCTAAAGGCTGACCCGTAGAATCGACAATTTTAATTTGTACACCTTGAATAGCTTTTCCAATACTTTCAGGATTTCGTTTTAAATCAGCTGTTGTTGCCAAGAGGTTAATTCCACTTTCAGAGCTGCCATAGAGATTGAACAGTTGTATCTGAGGATAGTGCTGTAGGGCGTGTTTGACTAAATTCGCACTTAAAGGCGCGCTACCTGTAATGATGTATTGAACTGAGCACAGAGGAGCGTTCAGTTCAATTAAACGGTATAAAATAGTGGGCACTAAGTTTAAACAATCAATTTGATGGTGTTTAATCAGTTGCTTGGCTGATTGCGGATCAAAACGTTTTTGCAAAATCACAGTTTTATGAAAGCTCAGCGCCATCAAACTCGCAGTTAAACCTGCCGCATGGCAGAGTGGTGTCATCACAAAAATTTGCTTAATTTTAAAAAATTTTAGTTTCCTGAGCATGAGGTCTAACAAAGGTAAACTTTGTAGTGGTTTAGATTGCCTTGTCGCAACTTTAGGAATTCCTGTTGAACCAGAAGAACAGACACTTATTTTATTAAAATAAGTCGGTTTTATACGAAATTTCTGCTGACTACTTGGTGGAGGAATAAGCGTAAAATTTTGGATATTGAGTTGAGTGAATGTATCTAAACCGCCAATAAGATGCAGTTGTTTCTGGTCAATTAAAGCTTGAAGTTTATGCTGTACGAGGCTGGGGTTAACGATAATGATATCTTTACCTAAACGGCTCAGTGCAAACAAGGCCGCCAAGCTATCTAGGTCTTGTTGCATCATTAAACCAATCTGTTGCGGAAGTTGCTTTTGCTTATGTGTTTTTTGCCATTCACAAATAAGTTGGTCAGTTCTACATTTTAATTCTAAAAAGCTAATTTGACGATCATCAATAATAAATGCTGTTTTATCTTTTTGAATACGTGTCTGTGAATCTAAAATACTATATAAATGAATACCATGTTGAATAGTGCTATAGCATAAACTTATGCACCATCTTAACCAAAAGATCCATTTCATCTTATAACTTTCGCTTGAGTAAATGTTTATAGAAATAATAAATCGGTGTGATCAACAATATTGAACCAATCTGTGCAAGCCCTAACCACCAAGGTTGCCATTGTCGTTTACGATAAATTAGGCATGTAAGAATCGCTTGAGCAGCGTCTTTTGCTTGCATCGCTGGCATTTGCTGATATTGTTTGGTGGGTAAAATCATTCGTGTACGAACTAAGGGCAAGTAGACTAAGCCTGCGTGTACTTCATGAACCGCCAATTCTGGTTGAATGGCAAGAATCCACTGTTGCATTGCGGTTTTCGAAGCTTGATAGGTTGACCAAAATGGCGGGGCAAATAGTTTGGCATTGATGGTTGAAACCACAATAATTTGTCCTTGATTGTGTTTTAAATCAGCTAACAATAAACGGGTGAGTTGGGCAGGGTTGATATAGTTAATCGCAATGGTTCGATTGATATCCTGTGGGCGATCCAAGCTATCCCAAACAGAGCGCTGAATTGATTTTCCTGCATTATGGACCAATACATCAATCTGAATATTGCGTGCTTTTAGGCTTTGAAAAATATCTTCTGCGGCATCGGATTGATATAAATCTGCGCAGATGATTTCAATATGGCATGAATAAGATTCTAATTCACTTTTGAGTTGTATAAGCTTATCTGTGCTACGTGCAATCAGCACAAGCGTGCATTGTGTATTAGATAACAGCCTTGCACATGCTTCACCAATCCCAAAACTTGCCCCTGTAATTAAAATGGTTTTATTTTGAAAGTGTTGTTTGAGTTTATTTTTTTGAATTCGTGGAGCTCGAAAAAATAAAAATTCAGTGATTGTTCTGATTTTTTTATACATAATAATGAAAGAATCTGATTCATACGGCTTTAGCTTAGTTATAACTGAAATTTATATTAAATCAAAACGACTGTTGTTTAATTTGGTTTTAAGCATAAAAAAGCACCTCGAAAGGTGCTTGATATACTTAAAAATAAAGTTTGAATTTAAACATCTAAAAAGTCAGGCTCTTCTTCTTTCTCTTCTGCTGGTGCGGCATTAGCAGTAGTCAAAAGCTTTTCACGAATCATACGATCAAGTTCTTGAGCCAATTGAGGGTTTTCCTCTAAATGTCGAATGACATTGTTTTTACCTTGACCGATTTTGTCGCCTTGATATGAGTACCAAGCACCTGCTTTTTGTACAAGTTCTTGTCCAACTGCAAGATCAACCAATTCACCTAAGTGATTTACACCTTTACCATACATAATTTGGAAAAGTGCTTCACGGAAAGGAGGCGCCATTTTGTTTTTCACAACTTTGACTTTGGTTTCAGAACCTACAATTTCATCGCCTTCTTTAACTTGTCCAATACGACGAATATCTAAACGTACAGAAGCATAGAACTTCAATGCGTTACCACCAGTTGTGGTTTCAGGGCTACCAAACATCACCCCAATTTTCATACGAATCTGGTTAATGAAGATAACCATACAGTTTGAGCGCTTGGCATTACCTGTGATTTTACGTAAAGCTTGGCTCATCAAACGTGCTTGTAGACCCATGTGAGAGTCACCCATTTCGCCTTCAATTTCGGCTTTAGGGGTTAACGCTGCTACCGAATCGACAACGATCATATCGACTGCACCTGAACGAACCAACATATCTGCGATTTCAAGTGCTTGCTCACCATTATCTGGCTGTGAAACTAAAAGGTTGTCTATATCTACCCCAAGTTTACGTGCATATTGTGGATCTAAAGCATGTTCCGCATCAATAAAGGCACATGTTCCACCTGCTTTTTGGCATTGTGCAATGGCTTGTAGCGTCATTGTCGTTTTACCAGAAGATTCAGGACCGTAAATTTCAACGATACGACCTTTTGGTAAGCCCCCAATACCCAATGCAATATCAAGTGTTAAAGAGCCTGTAGAGACCGCTTCAACCGCTTGAACAGTGTTATCACCTAAGCGCATCACTGTGTTTTTACCAAATTGTTTCTCAATTTGGCTCAGTGCCGCATTCAGTGCCTTGCTTTTGTTATCATCCATCTCGTAAACCTCAAACGATGTAATATCACTAATATCTTAAGTGGATGTCATTAAATTTGATCTTTCGTCCACGGCAGTAATAGTGACAGAAAATAAAAAATGGTTCTATATTAAAAAACATTAGTACGACATAAGATGTCGTACCCAACCTAAACGAATTCAGTCATCATCATAGGACCAAGATTGGTCAAATTGTTGATCATTTTCTTGTTTAAATTTGCTAATTTGTCGTCGATCTTTTTTACTTGGTCGATGATCAGGGCGCGCTAGATTATGCAATTTTCTTTGGGATGAAATCAACTCTCTACGTGCCACACTCACCTCAGTTTCTTCATAAAGTTGTTGGGCAATCGGTGCGCCGCCACGAACAACGGAGAGTGCTTTAATCACTACCGTTTTACGATCAAAACCTTGTTGTATGGTGAGCTCCATTCCAACACGAATCTCTTTTGAGACTTTAACACGTTCATTATTATGATGAACTTTACCACCCTCGATTGCATCTTTGGCAATAGAGCGTGTTTTAAAAAAACGTGCAGCCCAAAGCCATTTGTCTACACGCATTGTTTCAAGTTGTTGTTTCTCAGGCTGTTTTGACATCGACATCCTTATGTTCTAAATCTGTTGACTGTAAATTTGCTAACGCTACGTTTTTCAGTAAAGGTAAAAGCTCAGTTAAATGATTGATTGCAGGGTATTCCAATTCTAATTGATGACGCGCAGCACGACCACTGGAAGGTTGAGTAATCGTGATTAAGTGTGCTATACCAAACTTTTCAGCACCTTTTAATACTGGGATGGTGTCATCCACAAAACATGCATTTTGTGGGTCAAATGGATGCTTTTGCTGCAGGATTTGCCAAAACTCAATAAACTCTTTGGAATAGCCAATTTCTTCACTACTGATCATTACTTCAAAATAAGGGCTGAGATCAACATTTTCAAGTTTAAGTTTTAAGCCAGCACAATCTGCATTGGTCAGTAACCAACAACGATAACCTTGTACTTTTAATTGTTTTAATAATTCAAAACAGCCCGTTCTTGGGGTGATTTTATCTTTAAAATCATATTGTAATTGTAGGACATCAACCCCAACTTTTTCAGACCAATATTTTGAAGAATACCAGCAGAGGGTATGATTATGTTGTTGATAAAATGCATTTAGAATGTTTTGACTGTGCTCTAAACTACATTGATGGGTTTCTGCATGCCGTTCAGGGAGTTTTGTGTTCCAGATCAGATCATCAAAAGCTAAATCAAGGAGTGTACCGTCCATGTCAAAAAAGATGATCGGTTTTTGCATTCAAGGAACTCCAAAGTTTTTTAAAGTTTAACAAAGACTCTATGAGTGTGTAAATTTTAATAAAATAAATGTGAGATGATGGGCTGGAAAACTTGCCATTTACGGATTTCTTTTATTCATCACTAATCGCTTAGCTTTGCTCTCAAAATTTGATCCAACTACATATATTATAATTTAAAGCATTAAATCTAAATGCTATAACACTTAGATCCAAACGATATGAATGAGGCTTAAATGAACGTATTAGATACGATGAATTCTGAATTACATCAAGCAGCGATGCTATTAGATAATATTTCAGTAAAAATCCAAGAAGCACCAGAATTAGAAAATCGGCAAAATATTTTGCTTATCGGCAAAGCGCTCAGTCATATTTTTGAACTGCAAAAAAATATACATGAACATAGACCTGATTTAAAAAATATTCATAAACAAAACAACGATTAAAATTCAAAGCATCTGAAGTCTGAATTTTAAAGTTGTGATTAATTCTATAAATACAATTAATGAAAACAATATGTTATTGGTTAATTCATCCATATTAAAATGGATTTCATTGGATAAAATTTTAAATAGGTTGAATAGATTTGGACTTAATCTAAATCAAATGAAAATTTAGAAGTCTATATCGTGTTCAAAAAGCATATCTAATCTCAGGATATTTATTAGTTAAAAGCTATTGTTTTCATGCACTCAACATAAAAAAATGGTAGGCTTGTGGACAAAAATCAGACATCCTACAGGTCGGATCAATGTTTATTACCACTCAAGCACCACAAGATGAACAAATTTTAAAATTAGTTCCAGTTTTGGCATCTGCAAGTCAGATCTTGCTCGAGGAATACCAAAATTATTGTGCTGGAAATGCGTTTAATATTGATAAAAAGGATGATCAGTCACCTGTTACCCAAGCTGACTTAAAAGTGAATGCCTATTTAATAGAACAACTGGCGAAAATCACCCCTGAAATTCCAGTGCTATCAGAAGAGAGCGATTATTCTCAACGACATACATGGAATATCTGTTGGATGCTGGATCCTTTGGATGGAACTAAAGAATTTATTCATGAACGTGATGAATTTACGATTAATTTAAGTCTAATTCACAACCACCAAACCATATTTTCAATCATTGCTGTACCGACAGAGCAAGTGATGTATTTGGGATATTTAACAGAATTGCCTTATAAATATTGCTTTATTCATCGTACTTGGGAACGTTATTGCAAGTTTAAAGCTGTAGAAGAAGATGCAATTCAAATTGGACTAAGCCATAGCAGTAAAAATCCAAAGTATCAGCAATATATTGATTATATTGAACAAGAGTCACCTGTCATTAGACGCGAGGCGGGCAGTGCCTATAAGTTTTGTATGATGCTTGAAGGCGAAATTGATATTTATCCAAGATTCCATCCTACCTCTGAGTGGGATACCAGTGCAGGACAAGGATTATTGGAAAGTATTGGTGGAGGATTACTGAGTTTAGCTGCGGTACCATTTACCTATAATCAACGTGATACCGTGTTAAATGATGGATTTATCGCATTTCGGAATGTCGAAAATAAAGAAATTGCTTTAGAAGCATTAAGCAATGTGAGCTTTTAATCTGATATACATATGCATTTTATAGATAATTTAACACTTTGATATTAGGGTCTGTTGACAATTCGTCTATGTTTGCGACTACGTGTGTTTTTTAGGCGATACTAGGAACGAAATACGAAATTTAGTCATTCTAAATGAGTAGTTCGTAACGACGTAGCGGCAAAAAACACGCTAGTCCCGAAGGGTTGTGGCTAAAATTATCTCAGCCTCCGTTATGAAACTCGAAAATAGTCTCGCTATTCTCTTCGTTTCATGCCTTGCCTGCTCAATTTTAACCTACAACGCAAGCCATTTATGAAATGTTAACAGACCCTAGATTGAGCGCTTGGCTGCATATGTTATAGTAAGCTTGTATAAAAATGAGTTTTAAGTTGATATGGCCTTAGATTTATTGCCGAACAGTATGCTAAAAGCAATAGATTTATTGCCCGATGCGAAAACACCTGTAACCTTATTCACGCGTCATTCAATTCGTGAGGTTGTGAATGGGCAGGGGCTGGCAGGTTATGATCTGCAATTAACTTCCCAAGGTCGTGATCTAGCGCAAGCTTGGGGTTGTTATTTGATTGAAAATACGGATCGTGTGATCCAACATTGTATTTCAAGCCCCATTCAGCGTTGTGTCGATACCGCGGCTTTGATGATTCAAGGCGCTGACGGAATTTCTCCTTATCCGAATACCCATCACATCGAAATTGTAGAAAAGGGCTTATTGGTTGAGCCGGGAAGCTTTGTGCTGGATATTAAACAGGCTGCTCCTTATTTTAGAGCACAAGGTGCTTTAGGTTTTATCAATAGTTTTGTAAATAATGCCTTACCTGGTATGAAACATCCGATTACGGGTGTGGTGGATGTGCTTGAATTAATCTATGAAACACATCCTACGCTAAACAACGGTATTAGTTTGGCTGTGAGCCACGATACGATTCTTGCTGCGATTATTGCGGTGATTTCAAAACGTACTGAAATCAGTCAAAGTGACTGGCCAGAGATGATGGAAGGCCTATTTGTTTGGTTTGAAGGCGAGCGTTTTGCAGATAGTCATTTAAAATGGATTTGGCGAGGCGAACGTGGTGAATTGTCGATACGAGAGTTTCAGCAATAGTTGCTTTTTAAATTAAAAAATAATTATGTTGAGCGAATCATATTGATATTGAAAGCTCTTTCTCCCTTTGTGTAGGCGATGCCCCATCTTGCGCTACTAAATCTGTATCCCCGCATACCCACACACAATTGGCGATATCCCTGTCGCCACGCGATAGCACCACGGTGCAGATAAATAACAACCTAAAACTCAATAAATCCATAAAAGTAAAATTTAGAGCAATATGTCCTTTTTATATTTTTAAATAAAAATCACATGATTATAAACAATGTGATATATTTAAATAATTGAAATATATAATTATTTTAATTTAATCTCAGAAACTAAGGATAGAGATAAGTCGTTATAAATATGGGGAAGATATGTGATGCAATTACGGTTTAAATATTTAACAATTTGTACGCTTTCAGCAATGCTTATTGCATGTGGGGGCGGTAGTGATAGCCATTCTACAAATGATCAGCCATCGAATATACCGCAAAACCCTGGCGATGGTACAAATGAGTTACCAGGAGATGGTACACCAGAAACCCCAGACAACGGTTCAGGGGGTTCAAATGGCGGTACGACTTTACCTCCAGAGAATGGTTCGGGCGGTTCAAACGGTGGTACGACTCAGCCTCCTGAGGGCGGTTCGGGTGGCTCAAATGGTGGTACAGGCACAACACCACCTGTAGTAGAAAAATATCCAGAACCAGTTAAAAATAAAATCTCAAGCAGTGTATTAGGCTTTTATGATTTTAATGCACAGGGTGGAAATCGCTTATTGCGCAATGATTTAAATGGTAACTTTGCTGCAATGCTACAGTTTGCCCAAAGTCATGTGGTAAACCCGAAGAATAATGAACAGGATAAAATGCCACGCTTAACAACGCAGAAAGATGCATTGTTATTGGTTACACCTTTGGTTTCGATGGGAGATGTTGATAAATTACAAGCGGAAATCTATCAAGGTAACCAACTGATACGTACCGTAAATCTAAAAGAGCCTTCACGTCTTGCTGCTTCAGATCAATCTAATCAGGATGATCGAGCGCGGGTGATGTACTCTAAACAGGCGTGGTCAGTAGCGTTAAAGTGGGATGAGGTACGTTCAGGATTATCCATCCGTATTATCGATCCTGTAAACAATCGTAGTGGTTCTTTAGCTGCGACAGATATTGATTTTGCAGCACCAGGCGAGTTGGTGGTGCAAAGTATTCGTTTAGGTTTATTGACCGATGCGCCTAAATCCAATGGTCACTATATGCTGTTGGAACCTGAAAAAGCAGGAACCGATTATTTCCAAACTATCCCTGCTGCAAAAATGATTGTCAGCAAATATGATGAAATGAAGCTTAATCGGGTTATGGTTGCAAGTGGTGTCATTTACGATTCTGTCAGTGCAACCAATGGTGGCGTCTATGATGGAGATATGCGTGAAAACACCGCTAAATCGACATTTAGTGTTGGAATTAACTTAGCGAACTGGGGTGTCACCAGTTCATCGATGCAAAGCCAAGAGCAACCACAAGTGACTCAAAGTGTGGTGATTCATCATGCCAGAGGTAAATATGCCAATGGCGAGTCCAATCATGGCTTAAGTGGTGGAAATGGTATTTTGACATTGATCGATTCTGTGGGGAATGAATTTAGCCATGAAATCGGGCATCACTATGGTTTAGGGCATTATCCTGGCTCAGTCGAAACAAGTGGAAGTCCTACAAATTATTTCTGGTCTGCACACCATGCGGACAGCGGTTGGGGATACATTGCATTTCGAAATAAAATGCGTGGCAATTTAAATTGGGGCAATACCAATTTAGGTGATGGCAGTAATGGTGTACCAAACTTCCAAAATCTCTATGCCTATGGTTGGGATGCCATGAGTGGTGGATCTAGCGCTAGCTCGATTTCCAAATATACCCACTATACTGGTTATAGTATGTGGTTAAAAATTCAACCTGCTTTTGATAAATACGTGTGGGATCCAAACTCTACAACAGGCTATAAAAAATGGAATGCAGCAACACGTGAAATGGTTGATGCACAACCCAAAACGCCAAACTCAGGCAATGTTTGGTATAACAGTGCCGATGGTAACTTTTTAAAACCGCGTTTGTTTAGTGTGCCTGTTTATACGATTTTAGGTGGCTATGATCCAGTTAATCAGGTCGGGATTATTTATCCTGCGGCACGAGGCAATTGGGGTAATGTCTTTAATCTACCTCAAGCCAACACGGCTGGCACAGCTGCAAGTTGTTGGTTAAATGTGCAGTATGCCAACAAAGTAGAAAATATTGCACTTGCACCACAACGAGTAAACTCAGGTAGCAATGCCAACAAATTCCATATCAACCTTGCGCAAAGTGATACGCCTCAAAATGTTGATCTTTACTGCCAAAAAGCAGGCCAGCAAGCAGTGAAATTGTCGAATATCAATATTCCAGTCACTACACAAGCAATGGCACCTTTTGTTTCTATTGGCAAAGAAGCAGAGTATTCGGCATTAAGAACACTTGAAATGCCACAACTTGAACAAGCTTTGCTGAATAATAAAGGTAAAGAGGTGGTCAGTCTTGATGCGGATTCACGCTTATTATTTGACTCTTACCGTCAATTTAAAACTGAATTGTCAGCGGACGCGCAAACAGAAATGGTCCGTTATACCCAACAGCAAATTAAACTTTACCGTTTAAATCGTTGGATAAATGCATATCGAACTGATCTTGAAAGTGGCAATGTTGAAGCAATTGAGGCATTTAATCAGTTTGTGGCAAAGTTGGAACTAAGTACTGATTTCAATTTAAACCATGTTTCCAGCATTAAAAACGGGACAAATTGTCTAAAAGTTGAAACACTGTCTAATGGCAAATTGAATGCTTATATCAGTGGTAAGAGCGGCTGTACGGGTGATGACACTGAACAGTGGATTTATGATGCAATGGGTAAAATCCACAGCAAAAAATATATGGATCAGTGTTTAGCCAATCAGGGTGGAGTGATTAATCTAAGCTCATGTAACCATGATGCAGCAAGCCAAGTGTGGGCGATGAATGCCACACTGCAACGTATCGAGCAAGGTTCAAAATGTTTTGATTTGGAATATGGCTATTTAAGCAATAACCGAGCACGTTTGATTAGTTATAATTGCGGTACTGGTGGAAATCAAAAATGGACAAATCTTACTGCCAATAACAGTTTGATTTTGGCTGCAACCCGTGCTGAAAATTTAGCTTTGATCAAGCAACTATTGATCAAGTAAGCAAATCAAAAATTAATTTATCACCATAAAATAAGCGCCATAAGGCGCTTATTTCTGTTCATGTTGATGATTTTACTTAAATGCATCAATGATTGAACTGTTGTTATGCTGGTTTAAGAAAACTGATCCGCATTCATCAAAGAGTGTTGTAAATCTTCAGTGGCTTTACGCCCTTGCAGTTGTAAGGCAACAGCATGTATTAAACCGGTCCAAGTCTCATTGGGTTCCCAAATTTGATGCATCAACTCTTGTGCGGTTGGCATATCGATATCCATATAATATTGGCGATATAAATACATCAAACAACTCACCCGCATATTTTTTGCACAATGTACCCAAACAATTTTTTCCTGTACCAAATGCGCGATCAAATCTAACACAAATAAGCATTGATCATCTGCTGGTGTATCCCAATGGATTGGAATTTGAATGTAGTTGAGCCCAAACTCAGCACAGATTTTATCTTCATGTTCAAGGTGTAAGCTGGCATCTGTAAATGCCAGATTGATGATTGTATCTACGCCGTATTCTTTAATCTGTTTCAGTTGTTCAGCACTCGGCTGACCTGAAGTCAGTAAGTGTTCATGGACAAACTGGAAGTTTGCGATTTGACAGAGTTCTTGTTCAAGTTCGTTCATAGCATTCTTACAGAAAATGTTTAATAACATCATAAACAAAAACGCCATCTATGTAGATGGCGTTTTTATATTAATTAACGATTTGGTAAAATTTCTTTTAAAGCTGCATCCATTTCCAGAAGCGCTTTTTCAGTGGTTTCCCAATCGATACAACCATCAGTCACCGATTTACCATATTCTAAATCAGCCAGATTTTCAGGAATATCTTGGCGTCCACCTTTAATATGGCTTTCAACCATAATGCCGACAATAGATTTATTGCCATCTAAAATCTGTTCGGTGATATTTTTCAACACAAGCGGTTGTAAATACGGATCTTTATTTGAGTTAGCATGACTGGTATCAATCATGATTTTATTGCTTACTTTGGCTTTTGCTAACGCATTTTCCGCTTCAGCAACAGAGCCCGCATCATAGTTCGGCTTACCATTACCACCACGTAATACAACGTGTGCATAAGGGTTACCGCTGGTACGAATCACTGAAACTTGGCCTTCGTTATTTAAACCCAAGAAACTATGACCATGTTTAACAGACTGCATGGCATTGGTTGCAACGGTTAAACCACCATCTGTACCGTTTTTAAAGCCTACAGGTGAAGAAAGACCAGAAGACATTTCACGATGCGTTTGGCTTTCCGTTGTACGTGCACCAATTGCAGACCATGAAATAAGATCTTGGTAATATTGTGGTGAGTTCGGGTCAAGCGCTTCAGTCGCACAAGGTAAGCCTTTATCGTTTAACTCAAGCAATAGTTTGCGACCTAAACGTAGACCTTTTTCAATATTAAAAGAATCATTCATATCTGGATCATTGATCAAACCTTTCCAACCAACGGTTGTACGAGGTTTTTCAAAATAAACACGCATGATGATATATAAAGTATCTTTTACTTTTTCACTTAATACTTTTAAACGATTTGCATAATCATGTGCTGCAACAGGGTCATGAATAGAACAAGGGCCAATCACAACAAATAGACGTTTATCTTTACCATCTAAAATATTACGAACAGTTTCCCGACCATGAAGTACAGTTTGGTAGGCATTTTCATTTAATGGTAATTCAGCTTTAAGTTCCGCTGGGGTTACCAGCGTTTGAATGCTTTGGACATTCACGTCATCAATATCTGATTGAGTAATTGGATTTGAATTTAATGTATTCATTGCCGTCACTGGGTATTAGAAACATACAGAAAGTATTTTTAGTGGTCAGAATATAACACGAATTGGCCGAAGTTTTGTCATAAATAAATCATTAAAACTTTACGGTCAATTCATAATTATTAGTTATCAATAAAAGCTTAATTTTAAACCTGCGGTTGTTGGACGGATGGCATCACCATTGCAGCCTGTGGTTTTTCTACAGGTTTGGATTTAACTGGGTTTAAGATAAAGTTAATACCCAAGGCAAATAGGGTGATCCCCAAAACCTTGCGAATCATTTTTTCTGGCATTTTAGAACTGATCAAGGTTCCCACCACAATTGCAGGAATTGAGCCCACCAGCAACCATCCAAGCAGATGAAAATCTACATTGCCAGATGTCATATGTGCAAAACCAGCAACAGAGGTTAACAAAACAGCATGTACCACATCGGAACCGATGATACGAATCATCGGTAAATTGGGAAACATGAGGATCAGTGCCATGATACCAAATGCGCCAGCACCTACAGAAGAAAGGGTCACGAATACGCCTAGTACAATCCCCATAATCACAACATAAGTGCGTTTGCCTTCAATGTTGAAATTATTGGCCTCATGAAAATCTTGTTTTTCTGCACGAAATTTGGCAAAGAATTTTTCAATTCTAGAACGGAACACGATAGACAAGCCTGTTATGGTCAGCATAAAGCCTAACACCATGGTTAAAATAGCTTTGTAGTGAGTTGAACTGCTGAGGTAATTATCTAAAACCCAATGGGTGATAAATGAAGCAGGGACACTGCCCAAAGCTAACCAGAGAACAATCGGCCAAACGATATTCAGTTTTTTAGCATGAACCATCGAGCCACAAAACTTAGAAATAGCCGCATAGAGTAGGTCTGTTCCGATTGCGATGTGGGGTTCTATTCGAAATAAACTAATCAGGATGGGGGTCATAAGTGAACCACCGCCTACACCAGTAATACCTACACAGAAGCCGACTAAAACGCCAGCTAGAATAAACTCAACAGGACCAAACATGACTTATATTGCCAGATATCAAAAAACAGGCATATCTTATGACTTTTTTGTATAAGTGGTTGTCTTGATTGTTGATTTGCTTATGCAAAAAAATGCTAAAGTCTTTTAACTTTAGCGTAATGCAGGTTTTTATATCTATCTAATTGATTATTATTCTAAATTTTGATTGGGTCTTTTTGATGAATCAAAAAGTGATCGTGTTGAATTACTAATATTGGTATTAGACTTCCTGCGTTAGTCAAAAAACGAGCATTCAATACTTGCATACTTTTAAATATTGATGAAACGTAGCTGGTCTTTCTATCGTGAGGCGACATGGATGTCGCCGTTGGGCGGGGGTACAGGACGTACCCCTCGCCTAACGGAAGATTTTTGTCATCTTTTCATCTCTGAAAAGTGAGGCATCGCCTACGCAAAGCTATTTAAACTTTGAATATAAGGTGTGGCATTGCGAGCTTTTCAAACATACATATTCATTTCTATGGAAGAGTATAAGTTCCATAAGTTGTAAAGTTTACTTTCACAAGAGATCTATTAAATAAAAATTCATATGTTAATAGGATTTACTCAGCAACTTCAACCGTTAGACCATAAGTAAAAATTTCACTTTCTGGCTTTTTGCTATTGTCAGGATTAGCCTCTGGATAAGAAGTCGTAATCAAATAAATTCCAGGTTTTTCAAATTTAACTTCCACTTCACCTTTTGCATTGGTTTTTACATGTGGTTGTTCACGTTGTGCACTGGTTTCATAACTACTGGCGCCTTTAAACACATCAACTTCAAGGTTTGGTACAGCTTTGCCATTGAGTAAAATCTGTGCTTTTAATGATTCACCAGCAAACAATTCATTTGGATGGGTTAAAAACTTAACTTCAAATCCTTTATTGCTGACTGCTGGAACAGGGCTTGGTTTGCCTTTGGTGACAAAGCTTTCAGCAATAATATTGTTTTTAACCTCTAAGGTTTGTGCATTTGCAGGGACTTGGTCTGCTGAAACTGAACGTGGCGGTTGTGGTGGTGTTACTGGTTTTTTTTCAGCATCGGCTTTTTGTTGTTCAGATTTGGGCGCTTGAGCATTTGCATTTTGCGGACGTACAGGGCGGATACGTAACCAACGACCATCTATAAGGGCGTATTTACTACTATTCCCTAAAGCATTATCTGTACGGATACGGTAAGTCCCTTCACTTGGAAGATCAAACTCAGCAACATTAAAGCGTTTTAATTCGGCAGCAGGATTTATTTTTATTTGCTGACCTTTAGGATTTGTAAGGAGATAGCTGGTTTTAAAGTTAATGCTGGGAACAAAAAACTTTTCTAAGGTTAGTGAACTCTGGAAGCTTATATTTTGTGATGCGCTGGTATCAAAAACTTCAGGGAGAATAAAAGGGCTGATGGTATGCGCAGAACCAACAGCGGGTAATGCAGATAGCAAGGCAATTTTGAGCCATTGATTCATTTTAAGCGTCCTGTAAACTTAAGTTAAAATATTTTACATAATGTACTTGATAACAAGTATCATTATCAATATTATTTTAACAAAATTCAGAGACTATCCGTATGTCCTCATCAAGCAGACGTTCACCCTCAACTCGTGCTGTATTTCGTCTTTCGCCTCTGGTCATGGCATTAGCACTGATATCTCCACTACATAGTTATGCAGAAACAATGCAGGTTTCTGCTGCAAGCAATAATAATATTGAATTGGAAAGTCATCACTTCCATCGTGATCATGTTTTAGGTACATCTTTAGATGTGGTGATTACTGGAACTTCGCAACAAGATGCTGCGCGTGCAACAGCTGCAATCGAAAAAGAAATTTCTGATTTGAATCGAGTGTTATCTACTTGGCAAGATGACAGTGAAATTTCACAACTTAACCAACAAAAACAGCTCACAGCATCTTCGGATTTGTATCAAGTCATCGCTGCATGTGAAGCTTGGCGTGGTAAAACCTGTGGCGCATTTGATGCACGTTTAGGCAATTTGATCGCAATGTGGCAACAGGCCAATGGGGTGCTTGAAATTGATCAAAGTACACGTGATCAATTGCTTTCGCAGTTGCAAGACAACAGTGTTCGTTTGGATGAAAAAACAAAAAGTGTGAAAATGGATAGCTCAGTTACTTTTGCACTAGATGGCTATGCAAAAGGCTATATTATTGATCGAGCTTTAATTGCAGCACGTCAAGCGGTCCCTAATTTAAAAGGTATTTTACTGGATATCGGTGGTGACATGCGCGTTTGGGGGACTTCACCCAATCAAGCGGGTTGGAATGTTGGTGTACAAGATGCTTTTCATCACTATGACAATCTAGCCCCAAGCCAAGTTTTAAATTTAAAAGACCAAGCAGTCGCATTCAGTGGTCAAGGTTATCGTAGTTTGGCTGGTCAATCTCATCTTTTAGATCCATATTCAGGTTTGCCAATCCAACATGTTGAACAATGTGTAGTCGTTGGAAAATGTGCTGCGGATGCAGATGCTTTAGCAACAGCCTTGACTGTGATGAAGCCAGCAGAAGGCATGCAACTGATCGAATCTTTGCTCGGTTATGAAGCTCAACTGACACTTTCAACGGGTGAAACGTACCAAAGCACAGGTTGGAATGCGTTGGTTCAACTGCCACAGCAAGCAGATTTTCACAATGTTGCAGCAAATGCTTCAGCAAAATGGCCCGCAGGTTATCAAGCGGTGATCGATTTGGTTATTCCCAAATTGGTTGTGGAAAATTATCGCGCACCTTATATTTCGATCTGGGTGACCGACAGTGATAAAAAATTAGTGCGGACACTTGCAGCTTGGGGCAAAGACCCGAAATGGATTAATTCAAACTATGTATGGTGGCGCCGTTATGGTCGTCAAATAACGAACTTGGATGCAGTTGCTAAACCGTCACGCCAACCGGGTAATTATAAACTGGCTTGGGATGGTAAAGATGACAATGGTAAAACTGTAGATGCAGGGCAGTATCAAATACATGTTGAAGCTTCACGTGAGCATGGTGATCATTCTTATCAAACCTTTAACTTGGATGTAAAAGCAAAAGCTTCTTCTCAAAATTTACCTGCACAAAAAGAAATCGGTGTCGTCAAACTGAATTTCCAGAAAGTGAATTAATTTGCTGACTATGCCTGTTCGGATAAGTGTTTTGATGAAAATTTTGATGAGAATTTAATTGTGTATCAACGTCGAGATTTTTACCGCCATGCACGTTATGTGCATGGTTGGTTATCAGCTTTTGCTTTTATTGTCTTAATTTTTTTTGCTGTTACGGGATTAATTTTAAACCACCCTGAATGGTTTACCCCTGCAACAGATGAAAATACTGAAACGATTAGCTTGCCTGAAAATGTCCTGACTCAAATTAAAGGCCAAGAGAATCCAAGCACTCAAATCGTAGATTATCTACGACAACATCATGCAGTCATTGGTCGTTATAAGAGTGGTGAAGTCATGGACAATGAAGTCATGATTCATTTGGCAAGTCCAGCAGGTTCAACAGATATTTGGGTCACTTTAGACAATGGTCAAGCTGAAATTACGCTTAAACCCGCATCTACCGTTTCATTGATTAGTGATTTGCACCGTGGGAAAAATGCGGGTAAAGCATGGACTTGGCTGATTGATATCAGTGCAATCATCATTACGATCTTATCATTGGCAGGCTATATCCTATTTTTAAGTATTAAGACTCGCTTAAAAACACATCTTTTCTTGACGGTATTCAGCTTAGCGCTATTGATGCTTCTGGTTTGGACAGTAGTATAAAAGGTTAGAACAATGACACATGCTGTACTGACTGTACTTATATTTTTAGCAATCTTGTTTATATTTCATGGCATTTTTCTGTTACTTTTATTTAGACCTCAATCAAAGCGCAATTTAGCTCAAAATGCAGATGAATATTTGATTGTATATGCAAGTCAGTCAGGGCAGACAGAAAATTTTGCTTTACAAACAGCCCAGCAATTGTCTGCTTCAGGCTATTTGGTCCAGTGCTTGAGTATTGAACAGGTGAATGCCGCTTTATTTAAACGTAGCTTAAAGATTCTATGGATCGTTAGTACTTATGGTGAGGGGGATGCACCAGATTCAGCACGTCAGTTTGTTAAAAACGTAATGACAAAGTCATTTGATTTAAATGACATTGAGTATGCGGTGTTGGCTTTTGGTGATTCGCATTATGCAAATTTCTGTAATTTTGGTAAACAATTGGATTTATGGTTAACAGAAAATCATGCACAAGCTTTATTCTCGTTGGTTTGTGTTGATCAACTTAACCCTACGATGGGTTTGACTGAGTGGCAAACTCAACTTGACCTAGTTTTGCCGCAATTTTCAGCTCAACCTGTTCAATTGATACAACATCCTTTTCATTCTGTGGTTTTATCTGAACGCCATTTGTTAAATCAAGGTAGTTTAGGGCATCCAATGTATCATCTTGTGTTTACCCAAGTTGAAGCATTATGTTGGAAATCTGGTGATATTCTTGAAATTCAATGTGCCAATACAGATTCACAAATCAAGGTGTTTTTAGATCATTTTAATCTTCAAAACTCAAATGTGTTTCAGGCTAATCATCCAATAGAATTATTGCGGTTTAAGAATTTACGTTCATTTGATGCCATGCAGCATTCAACGGCATTTGAGCAATGGTTGGCACAGGCAGAAGACTTACCGATTCGTGAGTATTCGATTGCCAGTATTACATCACAAAGCCAGATTGAGTTGGTGGTCAGACGAGAAGTTCATCAAACAGGTTTAGGGCTGGGTTCGGGCTATCTTACCCATGCACTGGCTTTAGGTGAGCAAATTTCTTGTCGAGTTCGTTCAAATCCTGCATTTTATCTGGTTCAAAATGATCAACCTATTATTTTGATTGGAAATGGTTCTGGGATTGCAGGCTTGATGTCACATATTCGACAACGCGCAGAATGGTCTTTTCAGCAAAACTGGTTAATTTATGGCGAACGTCAGTACCAAATTGACCTTGGCTTTGCAGATCAATTGAATCTATGGCAACAACAGTCTGTACTGCCGCAAATTGATTATGCTTTTTCACGTGATACAGATAATCAGAAATATGTACAAGATTGTGTATTGGAGAAATCAGCGCAACTTAAACAATGGATTGAGCAAGGTGCATCAATTTACATTTGTGGTAGTTTAAAAGGGATGGCACAAGGGGTTGAAACAGTATTAATCGATATTTTAGGTGAAGATCAGTTTGAGCAGTTGATTGAACAAAAACGTTACTTACGGGATGTATATTAATTGCGTGATGTTTCTCATTTCTATATAGATGATTAAAGTAGCGAATTAAGAATAGTCTTACGAAAGCAAACTTTATAACTTATGGAAATTATACTCTTCTATAGAAATGAATATGTATGATTGAAAAGCTTGCAATGCCACGCTATTCTCAAAAAATATTCACACCAGTACCAGATGTCTAATGTGAATATTCATGCAGATAAAATTTATATCGCAATACCTTTATATTTAGCTGCCCAAGGTTGCGCTTGTTCTAATTGTGCCGCCAGTTGTAGTAATACATCCTCACGTCCAAAAGGTGCAATAAATTGTGAACCTAAGGGCATATTATCTTTATTCCA
Source organism: Acinetobacter sp. BIGb0196 (assembly GCF_011759595.1). Lineage (NCBI taxonomy): Bacteria > Pseudomonadati > Pseudomonadota > Gammaproteobacteria > Moraxellales > Moraxellaceae > Acinetobacter > Acinetobacter sp. BIGb0196. The sequence continues at coordinate 1,879,657 of NZ_JAAOZA010000001.1, forward strand.
ATATAAGGGTACTGACATGGCAGGTAAGCCCGTGATATTGGCCAATTGGGTAAATGGAACCCATTGCAAATTATTTTTAATCATTTGCTCAACCAGCTTACCTTTTGCCAGTAAGTGGGCTTGATCAACTTTGAGCAAGGCTTTTAAAATCGGAACTTGCCAAGATGGTGTTTTTACCTCGCCATTTTTCGGTGCAATTGAAGCTGTAGACGGAATTAGAAATAAATCATAACGCTCAAAGAAATGATTCATTCTTGCAACATAAACACCCCAATTATTGAGATTGTTGATATAGTCCACAGCAGAAGCTTTGGCACCAAATGCGGCAATTGCCAGTGTATCTAATTCAAAATCTTGATCTGTTGCACCAAATCGCTGTTTGACTTGATTCACTGTATAAGCGCATTGGCTAAACCATGTGGTAATAAAGTCTTTGGCAAGCGCCATACCGTCAATTTGAGGCGTTGCTTCTTCAACAATATGTCCTAAAGATTCTAAAAGTTTGGCCGTTTTTTGAATGGCTTGTACTGCATCTTTTGAAACTTTGGTTCCAATCGGTGAAACAGTGGAAAAACCAATTCGCAAACGTTTTGGGGCTTTTTCAATGATGTCTAAGTAGCGTTCAGTCGGGCTTTGGATATTGAAAAGAGCAGTACGATCTGAGCCTTGAGTAGCATCTAACATAGCTGCACTGTCACGGACTGATTTGCACAATACATGTTGCATCGCAGCCCCATGCATTGCTTCACTGATTTCAGGTCCCCAAGGTGTACGTCCGCGACTTGGCTTTAAGCCAAATAAGCCACAATACGAGGCAGGAATCCGAATAGAACCGCCTCCATCACTTGCACCTGCAATTGGTACGATACCCGCTGCAACGCCAGAAGCAGAACCTCCAGAAGAGCCGCCACTATTGTGTTTTAAATTCCACGGATTTTTGCAACTGCCCCAAGCTTCAGGTTCAGTGATACCTTTAATGCCAAACTCTGGCGAATTGGTTAAACCAAAAGTAACCACGCCCGATTTTACCCAGCGATTGACGATTTCTGAGTTTTCTTTGGCAATATATTTAGCATTTTTAAATGCTTTAGAACCAGATGAGGTTGCGACACCCGCATATTCTTGATGTAGATCTTTGAGTAAAAATGGTACACCTGAAAAGGGGCCATTCGCATAATTTTGGGTATTTTTTAATGCGTGTTCATAGATCGGAATAACGATCGCATTAATTTTAGGATTTACCTGCTCAGCACGTTGAATTGCGATTTCTAATAATTCATGTGCTTGTACTTCTTTGTTTTGTACAAGTTGTGCTAAACCGATACCATCATATTGAATATATTCTGAAAATTTCATAGCTTTCCCTTGCTGTTTTGAGTTATTGGGCAAATATCTTTTGGTTTTGTTCGATCGTGGTTTCTAAACAAAGTTGATTTCTACCTTTTTCCTTGGCTAAATACAAAGCATCATCAGCCCGTTTAATCAGCTGTTGAAAAGGTATGCAATAGGGTAAAGTCTGATAACTTAAGCCAATACTGACGCTGATATTTAAGCTACGCTGAGCATCTAAATGAATCGGGGTATTGAAAACGCTATTACAAATTCTTTGTGCAATGGCAACACTTTGTTCTAAAGATAGATCTTTTAATAATATAGCAAACTCTTCTCCACCTAAGCGACCAAATAGATCATTAGCACGAATTTGTGCTTTGACTTGATGGGTAAACTCTTGCAAAACATAATCGCCAATCACATGGCCATATTGATCATTAATTTTTTTAAAATGATCTAAATCTAAAACCAAAATCGTGACACTGTGTGCTTGTTGCTTTTCAACATCCTCTGCAATGGTACGTTCACTTTCTTCATAGAAATAACGACGATTGAGTGTGGTAGTGAGACCATCATGATTGGCTAAGTATAAGATTTGGTGATAAAGCTTTTGGCGATTTAAACTGATAATTGCAAGGGTTAAAGGTCCTAAAGCTAGCATCATTAAACCGATGCGTACAGACAGTGTGGTGCCCAAATAGGCATCTGGTGACTGAGCAATATAATATGCAGTCAATGCATTATAGAGCAGCATACACACAATACAGTTAATGATAGAGACAAAGAATAGGTTATAGCTTAGTGCAGCCCAAACCAATGCTGCAATGGGGAACATAATCGCACCTGGACCCAGAAAAAAATGGGTCAGAATGACGGATAAAACGACTCCCAACAGTGGAAGAAATTTTTCGTACTGAAAAGGCTGTTGTTTAAATTGTTGGATATGGCTTTGAATGGTTTTTTTATCAGGGATTGCCAATATAATCGGTAAAAAGGCAATGACATTGAGGATTTCTCCCGTCCACCACATACCAAAATCAATCCAGATTCTATCCATAACCATAAAGGTGTTTGGTAAATAAGGGACCGTTAAACTTGCGACGATTGGTGAAGCTAAACAACCGCCAAAGGCACTGATTGCAAATAAGTATAAAAATGTTAAGCCTTTATTATATTGTTTATAATCCAGTTTAAAAAATCGAATCAGTCCTAATGTGACCAAGGCATGAGATAGATTGGCTAAAGTCAGAAAGAAGGTGATTAAAAAAGAGTTTCCCGTAATCAGATCTGCAAGCATAAAGGCAGTAAATGCGCCAATCCACCCACCTATATTTTTTAAGCGATGAAACCTTAAAAAAAGTCCAAGTAAAACAGCATTTGCGGGCCAAAAAATGGCAAGAAAGGATAAGGGTCTACCAAATATTCCAGCCAATGCGCAGACAAAAATAATCATTGCAATAATAAAAAATGCAGAGATGTTGTCTTTAAGTGCTTGACTTAAATATGCGATAGCTCGAGGCAATTTGCGAACCTATTCTAAAGAGGGATTAATCTCTAAGCCAATATTTTATCTGGCTCTGCTAAGGTATTAATAAGTAATCATATCTATTTATATCGATAAATCAATAGTTTTAGTTACCTTAATTCGAGCCTGTCACAAAAATATTTTTGCTTAGAATAAACAATAAAGATTGTTCATATATGGTTAATTTTACATGTTTTATTCTAAATCTATGCTAATTTATGTCTGATGAAATATTACATACAGACTTGGTATGAAAAAAACAGCACTTATAATTTCTTTATTGCTTAGCCTTTCACCTTACGTTAGCGCTGAAACAGTTCAACCTCAAGCAACCAATCCTGCGACTGTGGCTGCAACCAATACCACAAGTACAATTCGTATAAATACTCGCCCTGAAATTTTAGGCTTATGGGGCATGGAAATTCCAGAAAATAAGAAATGTACAGAATATTATAATTTCCGCGGTTCCAATGAAGTGGTGGTGAATAGTGCCAAAGAGTGGTCAATCGGTCTGTTTGATTATCAGCCTTCACCCGATAATACACTGGAAAAGCCACCCGCATTAATCATGCAAATTCGCTATGAAAATAATGAAACAGATTGTTCGGGGCGTAAAGAAGATCAGTCTGGTGAAGTTACCCAATATTTTGTAAAGTGGATTAATAAGAACACCTTGAATTTTTGTATTTCTGACAAAGGCGATCAGTGCTTTGCTACTTTACGCAGAGTCTTGCCTTAAGTTGATTTAAAGCATCGATGCTTGTCTAAATAATCAAGAATTTGCTTTAAAATAAAAAACCTCTGATTTTACAGAGGTTTTTTATTGGTTTTTTTACTGGATTAGAGGATGCATATTAAGCATCTTTTTCATGTCCTTGAACTTGTTTTAACAAGTGTTTTTCAAGGTAGTGAATATCCATTGCTTGTGAACAGAAGTTTTTGTCTTCAAGGATCAGATCTTTATGTAAAGGAATATTGGTTTTAATTCCAGTTAAGATCATCTCATCTAAGGCTTGTTTCATACGGGCAATCGCAGTTTCACGATCTTTACCATAAGAAATCAACTTTGCGATCATTGAGTCATAATACGGAGGAATGCTATATCCTTGATAGATATGAGAATCTAAACGGATACCTGCACCGCCTGGCGCATAGAATGATTCAATTTTACCTGGTGATGGTAAGAAGGTCGACGGATCTTCTGCATTGATACGGCATTCAATCGCATGACCTTCGATTTTAATATCTTCTTGTTGAAGATTTAAACCTAGACCCGCAGCGATACGTAATTGCTGTTCAATAATATCTACACCAGTCACTTGTTCAGTCACAGGATGCTCAACTTGAACACGGGTATTCATCTCGATAAAGAAGAATTCACCATCTTCAAATAAGAACTCAAAAGTACCAGCACCACGGTATTGCATCAACTTACATGCATTGACACAGGCTTCAAGAATATGCGCACGCGCTTCTTCTGGTAAACCTGGTGCAGGTGCTTCTTCAAGCACTTTTTGATGGCGACGTTGTAAAGAACAGTCACGGTCATATAAATGAATCGCTTGACCATTACCATCTGCTAAAACTTGTACTTCAACATGACGTGGTTTTTGCAGGAAACGTTCCATATAAACCGTATCATCACCGAACCACATTTCAGCATCACGTTGTGCAGCTTGAACCGATTCAAGTAATGTATCGACACGTTCAACAATACGCATTCCGCGACCACCACCGCCTGAAGCAGCTTTTACAATCAGCGGGAAACCAATTTCTTTGGCTTCAGCCAACGCATTGTTGGGTGTCACTGCATGGGCTGAACCAGGAACTGTTGGTACACCTGCTTTACGCATCGCCGTAATTGCAGAAACTTTATTTCCCATTAGACGAATATGTTCAGGACGCGGTCCAATGAAAATAAAGCCTGAGTTTTCTACAATTTCTGCAAATTCAGCATTTTCAGATAAGAAACCATAACCGGGATGGATGGCATCTGCGCCGGTAATTTCTGCTGCGGTAATAATGGCAGGAATGTTTAAATAGCTTTCGCTACTCGCACCTGGACCTATACACACTGCTTCATCACAAAAACGTAAATGCATCAAATCTTTATCAGCGTCTGAATAGATGCCGACAGTTTTGATTCCTAAAGTTTTGCAAGCTCGAGTGATGCGTAACGCAATCTCACCTCGGTTTGCAATTAAAACTTTTTGCAACATATCAACCCCCGAGGTATTACGCGCGGTAGCGGAATAAAGGTTGACCGAACTGGATTACATCACCATTTTTTACTAAAATTTCTTCAACTACACCACTTTGAGTTGCTTCAATTGGGTTCATAATTTTCATTGCTTCGATGATCCCGAGGGTTTCACCTGCAGAAACAGTTTGACCTACATTTACAAAGGGCGCTTCACCAGGACTTGGTGCTGAATAGAACACACCAACCATTGGAGACGTTTCTACTGCACCACGAGAGGCAGCTTTAACTACAGGCGCTTCAGCGGTTGGGAGGGCAATAGGTGCTACACCAGCAGCAACCACAGGATTACGGCGAGTTAAAGCAATCGATTGATCGCCTTCTTTCACTTCAATTGCTTGAAGATCAGATTCGATCATCAAATCGATGAGCTTTTTAATTTTGCGAATATCCATGGGTTCGTATTCCTAAATTATGATTGGGTTGAAGATTTAAGTTTTTCGATGGCGAAATCAAGTGCAAAAGAATAGCCTTTGGCACCTAAACCACAAATGACGCCAACGGCTTTATCTGATAAATAAGAATGATGTCTAAATGCTTCACGTGCATGAACATTAGAAAGATGTACTTCAATAAATGGAATCGCAACGCCAAGTAGGGCATCACGTATAGCGACTGAGGTATGGGTCAACGCGGCAGGATTAATAATGATAAATTTTATGCCGTCTTGTTGTGCTTGGTGAATACGATCGACCACAGCACCTTCCCAGTTGCTTTGAAAAGTATCTAAACTTATATTGGCTTGACGTGCTTGGAGACTCAATTGTTGGTTAATGTCATCCAATGTGAGGTGACCATAGACCTCAGGTTCGCGCTTTCCTAGCAAGTTTAAGTTTGGTCCGTGAATGACCAAAATGGTCGAACTCATTGAGAGTGCTCCAATTCAAAAGTCGCAAAAAAATTTGCAAGATGTCTGCAAAGTTTGCATATTATGGCATATTTTTCCACAAATACTTTATATTTTCTTTGAATCGTCGCGGAAACGCAGTGCCTTGTATGGGCTATATAATGTTAATTTTGTCTGTAAATGGCAATGTTAAAATATGACATTTTTAGCAGATGTTTTACAGAGAGTTCATTTTAAACTGAGTGACCAAAACTATTCATTTGATTTGTGTAACAGCCATATGGCTATCGTCAATAGATAAGATCTCACTACAACGTGTTGTATAGCTTGGAGACCGATTTTGCTGACGCATTTTCCATGTTTCTTGGTTGGAATGATAACCCACTTGTATACAGTCTGAGCCAAAGCGTTGTTTCATGCTTGAGAGCGTATCCATAAGCTGATCACGTTGCTGAATAAAGTCTACAGGATGCCATAAGTCATTGATGTGCTGGCTTTTGCTATGCAGTGCTGAGAACATCACAGCAACTTTTACATACCTTAAATTTTCTTTAAATAAAACATCAATTTGCTGTAATGCTGACTTAGTTAAAATCATCAAATCATCTGTTGCATACATCAAGCCAATGACACTGCTTTGTGCCTTTTTATAGGGCGCCTGTGCAACTTTTTCATATAAGGAAACATGCACAACTGCACACAGTTGTCGTTGCTTGCTCAGCCGTTGATGTGCACGATTGACATGGAAAATAATGGCTTGTTTAATAATCTCAACATTGTTTAGAGCAGATGCAAAACTGCGTGAGGAAAGGATGCGTTTGGAGGGAATGTCTGCATCGTCCAAAGCAATGCAGGATTGACCTTTTAGCTCACGAATGGTGCGTCCAATGACCACTGAAAACTCGCGTGCAAGGTAATGTTCATTGGCAAAAGTTAAGTCATAGCAATTATAAATATTATAAGCTTGTAAGCGTTTGCTGGTTTTACGTCCAACGCACCAGACTTCTGCAACACTGGTTTCAAGCAGTAGGCCTTCAAAACTGCATAAATCTAAACCAGTCAGGTCACAGACGCTATCAAAGCCTCCACGTTTCTTGGCAAAATTGTTGGCAAGCTTGGCTTGGGTTTTACTATAGCCAATACCAATGCAACAGGGCAGACCAAGCCATTTTTGGATGGTTTTGATGAGTTTTCTACAATAATCCTGTAGATCGAATAAGTCTTGGTAAGAGCTGAGATTGATAAAACATTCATCAATAGAGTAGGCTTCCAAATCCTCATCTTTAAAAAAAATCTTTAAAATTTTAAAAAAACGATCTGAGAAATCACCATATAAAGCATAGTTACTTGAAAAGGCGAGCACGCCAGCTTTTTTAGCTTGTTGTTCAACTTCATGCCAAGGGATTGCCATATCTATGTTTAACGCCTTGGCTTCATTGCTTCGCGAAACGACACAACCATCATTATTACTTAATACGACAACTGGCTTATTATTTAAACTGGGGTTAAATACGCGTTCACAACTGACATAACAATTGTTAATGTCGATCAAAGCAAAAATTTGTTCGCTCATGGGTTGTCTTGAAAAAGTTGCAAATTCAAGTGAAATATTAAAAGATGTTTAAAATAAATTCAAATCAAATCTAGTGTGGATTTGTTCATCCTTTAGGCTGGATGATTAAATAGTCGATGTAGTGAGAGACAAAACTGACTAAGCACTGTTGAGCTTCGTAGTGGTTTAAGTAATTTAAGTAAAAATGCTGAATAGAGAAGTGGTTCTTTTAAAAGGTATATCTTAAATTGCAGCTTACAATGTCGAAAAATGAAACATCTCAATCCTTGTATAGAAAACTGAGAGGGCTAAATTAACAGTTGTCGTCGATTTGTACGGCATATCCCAATATTGAAAAGGATGGATATGAAAATGGCTAATCAACAACATAACTCTGAACAGAATCAGCAACAGAATCAGCAGAATGACCAACAAGGTCAACCCAACCAATCTAATCAGCAGCAGAAGCAACACAGTCAGCAAGATCAACAATCAAATCAACAAAACCAGCAAAAGCAACAATCCAACCAACAGGCTCAACAAAATCAGCAAAGCCAACACAAGCCTCAGCAAAAATAGGGCTTTGAACTCATCTTAATCGTAGCTTCTAAATGACAAAACGCCTCAACTGAGGCGTTTTGTCATTTTAGCTATTTTGAATTTTAAGCTTCTTCATTTTTAAGTGTCTTGATTTTAAGCTTATGTTGCCGATCACTTGAATCGTTTATTACTTTCATCAAGGATTTTATGGAGACCTTCATTTATATTTATACATTGATTAAATTGGGCAAAATGGTGTATTTCAGTGTTTAGTGCGCTAAAGAAATGTGCTGGGTCCGCAATAGTATGATTGAGATGCTGTGGTTCAAGATGTAGGCTGATGACTTCAAATTGATTTTTTGCCCGATGTGCTTTGCAATCGATACGTCCCACAATTTGATCCCCATATAAAATAGGTAAACAAAAATATCCAAATACACGTTTAGGTGGCGTCACATAACATTCCAAACGATAATCAAATTTAAACAGGGTATTTAAACGGTCACGATGTATCACCAGATTGTCAAAAGGAGAAAGAATTTTTACTTTTAACTCAATATTCGGGATCTGTTCTAAGGCATCGGTTTGGATATAAAGATTTTGACTCTCTTTGTCACTACTGCCTAATTGAGCTAAAGTGGTGATCACACCTGCATCTAATTGTTCATTGACGATGTCACGCATTGCCTCACGAATCTTTTGCCCAACTTTTAAATGCAACAATTGCTTCCATGCAAACACGCCATGTGCACGGAGTGTGGTATTGAACAAGTAGCGGGCATATTCCTCTAGTGTAGGAACACTCAGATCAAGATGACTTGGGATACAATATTCGGTCAGTTGATAGACTTTTTCCATACCATTACGTTCAGAAATCATCAAATCGCCTTGCATAAACAATTGCTCAATAGAACGACGCGCTAAACTTGAGTTCCACCAGCCCCCTGAATTTTGCTTATTGCCTTGTTCAATGTTGCGTAATCGAATACTGCCTTCAGCTTTCGCCCGAGCCAGAATCTCATTCATAAAAGCTTGATCACCGCGATTAAAATAACGATGCTCACCATTTCTAATCGATGTCATATGAGGAAGTGCATAGCGATAATCTTGCATTGGTAAATAGGATGCTGCATGAAACCAATATTCAAAAATATGCTGCTGTTTGACCAGTTGATTTAAGTGGCTTTGCTGATAATCTGGAACGCGGCTCCATAAAATATGGTGGTGGGCACGTTCTACTACAGAAATTGTATCAATCTGAACATAGCCAAGATGTTCAATCGCATGGCGTGTTCCAGATAATCCTGTACCAAAGGAAGCAGGTGAAATTAGGCCTTGATGAGAGAGTGCCAGACGTCTTAATGATTCAATCATAACAATTATTTTTTAACCTATTTTTAGTGATTCTTGGTTGCCACGTGGGTATCGCAAATGAAGCTTGAAGATGAGTAGCACAAACAAAGGCTATGACGTTCAATGATCATTTTAATTTTTTAAGAATACAAGTAACGACACCCCAAATCATAATTTGTTCTTCACTGTGTGGGTGAATATCTGGAAAATCAGGATTTTCTGCTTTGAGCCAAATATCATAAATTCCTGTAGATACTTTAACTTGCATAAAGCGTTTGACTGTAAATTCATTGTTGATTAATGCCAAAACAACATCGCCGTGTTCAGCCTCTAGGCTACGGTCAATTAAAATTTCATCTCCAATTTCAATACCTGCATTTTTCATTGATAAAGAGTTAACTTTTAACATAAAGGTTGCAATAGGGTTATGAATTAAGTGTTCATTTAAATCAATTTTCTTTTCAGTATAGTCTTGAGCGGGTGATGGAAAGCCTGCTGCAACGGTTTCCAAAGGATAGGGAATACTGATGTTGCTACGAAATTCAATTGTACGTAAATCTTGCTTTGAAATAGGCTCGATAATAGAAAGAAGAGAATTGATTGTCTTAAAATTTTCCCTTACAGAGCGATCACTTAACTTCGATGGTGGAGTCAAATTTGGCGGCATCACGATTCACCTTGAAAATGTAACATAATCAAGTTTAACAAAATAAACGCGTGATGCAAGATTCTTTTGGTGAATTGATTGTGATTGTCAAACTGTCGGCTTACAATTTGACAAAATCCAATCGCTCGGAAATGTACATGTTGCAAGATTTTGTAGAAGAACAGAAATTAGTGTGTGAAGAATTTGACTCTCGATATATCAAAGTCAATGAAACGGATCTCGTGGCTATCGCTAAGCAAACCTTAAGTAAAGAACCGATCGTGGGTTTACGTAAACAGCCTGATGCTGAAAATGTGTCATGGTTTATTTATGGTGGTGAGTTGGAAGAGGGTGAAGATTTTTTTGATGTGATCAGTGTAAAAGAGCTTGAAGAGGTTTTTCCTGATGCGATCCCTTATCTGGCTTTGGAACAAGGCTTTAGATTTATGATAGATGCTGATGAATACGAAGATGTATGGAAAGCAGATATTTTATAAATAAAAGGTTTGCTCAAGCATGATCTATAGATTTACTTTGACCCTCTGCAGTATTGTTCTGAGTAGTGGATTGAGCACGCAAAGTTTTGCTGAACCATCCACGCAAAAACTCACCCAAGAACAGTATGACCAACGTATTCAAACCTATACTGATCAAGTCAATGAAACTAAACATATCTTGGATGAAGCGCATAGCACGATCACTGCGATTGAACAGCATAAAGCATTTTGTTCACGTTTAGATGCTTATCAAGCGATTGCTAGGATTTCGATAGAAAATTTAGAACTGAATACGGCCAACATGATGTTGATGATCGCCAATAATTTTTTAGATCGACAAAAGCAAAGTATTGAGCAGTCAGGAATGACGCTTGAGCGATTTTGTTCGATTAAGAAATAAACAAAATGTCATTTAAGCCTTATTTTAGTCAGAAAATGATATTTAATTGGCTGAAAATGATAAGTTGTTTTTAAAAAAATGATCAATAATAGACGCATTAAAGCAGTACAAGATTTGATTTTCCCTGGTCTGTATTTTGTGTGGCTTTAAGCGTCAATCGTATGATTGACGCACCCTAAACTCGCTTAATTGCGAGTTTTTTAATGCATTTTTTATGGATTTTATTTGCCTGAATATCGGAAAAAGATAGCAAGACGATTAAAAAGAAAAATAACCATTCAAAGAGACACTGACAAATTAACAATAGTTTACTTTTGAGCAGAATGTTTAAAAAGAATAGAAAGACAAGTCATGATCGTGCATAAAGCCAAACAGGCCGAAGCACTTGAACAAAAGCTGAAAATTTTGCTATATACTACAATCATATAAATAAAGTGAGTCATTCATTTTATTAATGATTTTTTATGATATGCAAAAAGCATTACCACAATATTTTTATTTTGCGCAGATGTTGTTAGTGTAAGATTGTTCGCATGAGCAGTATAAATTTTTTATTATCATTTAGTAGTCAAGAGAATATGGATTTGTATGAATTCACTCATCAGTCAAATCGTGAGGCTATTGCAATATATGTATTGAATAAATTCTTTAATTAATCAATTTTTAGGGTCTGCTGACAATTCGTCTATGTTTGCGACTACGTGTGTTTTTTAGGCGATACTAGGCACGAAATACGAAATTTAGTCATTCTAAATAAGTAGTTCGTAACGACGTAGCGGCAAAAAACACGCTAGTCCCCGCTGCGCCTTGCGCTGCAAACAAAGCAGTGCTTTGTTCTTGCTCAGGGTTGTGGCTAAAATTATCTCAGCCTTCGTTATGAAACTCGAAAATAGTCTTGCTATTCTCCTCGTTTCCTGCCTTGCCTGCTCAATTTTAACCTACAACGCAAGCCATTTATGAAATGTCAACAGACCCTAATCTCTCTATAAATTTTTATTTAAAGGGTTTTTATGAAACCGATTCGTGTATCGCCATCTCTGACTTTAGCTTTGTTACAAGCGCGAGAAGCTACAATGATGCATTTTAGACCGATTTTAAATGAAATGGGTTTGACTGAGCAGCAATGGCGTGTGATTTCTGTACTTTATCAATATGATGAACTTGAAAATAACCACTTGGCTGATTTGGCATGTATTTTAAGACCCAGTTTAACGGGGATTTTAAATCGTATGCTTGATCAAAATCTGATTAAGAAACGAAAAGACCTACATGATCAACGGGTGAGTTTGATTCAGCTGAGCGATGAAGGTAAAAGATACTTTGAGACACAAGCGGTGAAAATGGAAGAAAGCTATACAGATATTCAAACACAATATGGTGCAGAGAAAGTCCAGCAGCTTATGGAATTGTTAAACGATCTCTCAAAAATAAAACCACGATAAATTTTAAATTATCAGATTTCAAGTGAAACAATGGTTTAGGGATTAAAGTAAAACTGCATGTCACTCAATTCATTTTAAATATACAAAACACCCTAATCAAAAATGAGTGGGTTTTAATCACTCATTTTTATCATTGTTTAATCAAATAACTTTTTAATGTCTTTCGGTGCGCCTTGCTGGCTTTGAATTTCACCTTTTGCATCTTTCCATACCATTGCAGGAGTAGCATAAAAACCGTATTTATCCATGAGTTTGGTATTTTCATCTAACTTTTCAGATAACGCCTTAGGAATACTCTTCATTTCCACCAATTTATTCTTACCGTTGCTTAAATTGTATTGTTTGAAAATTTCTGCAGGATTGGCATTGTTTAAAATCGTTGCGGCTTGTCCTTTACTGCTTGGGCGAATGACTCCAACCATAATATGACGTAATTGAACTTTTCCTGAATCTACATAGGGACGTGCTTTTTGCCAAAAGGTATAACAGTAGGGGCAGTTTGGGTCATTAAATACATAAACGACTTTTGGCGCATTGCTATCGCCGTCTTGAATCCAACTTGATTTTTCTAGGCTTTTCCAAATTTCATCTAATACTGCACCTTTAACATGGGTGTTAATCGCTTCTTCGGTTAAATTTTTTCCTGAAGCATTAAATAGGTCACCAACGATATAGTGCTTTTGATCTTTTGAAATAAAGATTGTCGATGGATATTCATCTTTATAGCCCGTCCAACCTTCTAAACCCTCGGGTGCATCTATTTGCTTAACAAAGTTATAACCTTCTTTTTCCAATTTATTTTTAAGGAAATTTGCATCAGCAGCAAACAAAGAGCCACTTAATACTAAACCAAGCGAATAAATACCGAGTGTTTTTAAATCAATCATCAATATGACTCCTTAGGTTAAAAGCAATAATTCTTTAAGCAATGCCAATGAAATAAATTATTCCGAAACTATCCTTTGAACTTTTTGGTGAAGTGCTGCATGGGTAAGTTCGCCCATATGTGTATCGATTAATTTGCCTTGTGCATTAAAAAATAAGGTGCTGGGTAAGCCAAACATTCCCATTTTTTGTGCCGTTACATCGTCAAAGTCCAGTAGAACCCAATGCAAATTAAGTTTGTGTTGTTGCAAATACGTTTGCACCGTTTTGGCATCTTCATTCTGATTAATAAAGACAAATTGCACATTGGGATATCTTTGTTGAGCATCATTTAACACAGGCATTTCACGTCTGCATGGTGGACACCAACTGGCCCAAAGATTAATTACTGTGGGTTTGCCGAGGAATTGGGTCAACTCAACATGCTCTTGCTGAAGATTCACTAAATTGACTTGAGGAAATTGTTGGTATTGCAGTTGTATCTGTTGATAGAAATATTGACCTGAAATGAAAAACAGGGCAAAAGCTGCAAAGAATAGTGCAATAAAGCTTTTCTTTAGAGATCGATTTTTCCAAACTATCCATAGCCCAGCACATGCAATTCCCACATAAAGATGAAAACCTTTATCTTGAATCTTCAAAATTTCAATTGGATGCTCTAAATAAACATCTAAATTGAGTAAGACAAAGCCAAGTCGTGCAGATAACAAGCCAACCAAGAATGCAGACCAAATCGAGTCTTTAAACGCAGACCATTGTAAATTTGAAACAGCAAAATATTGAAAGCTAAACTTTCCAATTACCACACTCATCAGTATCGCAAGCATGAGGATGGTTAATCCCCATGGCAACATAATCGGTCCTAAATGAATTGCTTGTGCAGTGATCATGGAGAGTTCTTAACGTCCTGTGTGTATTTTTTCAGTTTGTTGAATAAGTTGTGGTGCTGAGAAGGTACCTGTAAAGCGCAATTCACGGATTTCTTGTGCATTGCTATTTAAAAACAGCATGGTTGGCGGACCTAAAATTTCACGTTGTTTTAAAATGATGTCTTGTGAGGCGTTGTATTCGGTTAAGTCTAATTGGATAAGCGTGAAGTTTTTCAATGCCTCTTGTACATCGGTACGTGGGAATACCTCTTTTTCAATCGGTTGACACGCCACACACCAGTCCGCATAGACATCAATAATGATTGGTTTGCCTTGCTGTTTGGCATTGACCAAAGCCTGTTCTAATTGTTCAGCTGTGGTCACTTTGTTCCAAACTAAATGTTCTGTTTGGCTATGTTGAATTTGATAAGCAGAATAACTTTGTTGAATATTCCAAAAACCAGCCACTAAACTGGTAATAGCGATAATGGCAAGAATAACTTTATTGACTGTTTTTTCACTGTCGCGTAGAGCAATAAAGAGATAGATTGCCAATGCGATACACAGCAAGGCAAAAATTGCAGCATACACAGTCGAAGGCAGCATAGGGCGAATAAAGTACAATGCAACCATCAGCATAATAAAGCCAAAACTGACTTTAATCCGATCCATCCATTTACCTGGTTTTGGTAATAATTTAGAACCAAATACACTGGCGATAAATAAAGGTAAACCGATACCTAGACCGAGAATAAATAAGTACAAGCCACCTAACACAGCACTTTGAGTTTGTGAAACAAATAATAATGCACCAGCAAGTGGGGCACTCATACAAGGGCCAACAATGAGTGCTGATAATGCACCCATAACCACAGCACCGAGCACTGTCCCAGCTTTTTGATTATTTTGCAGATGACTTAATTTATTGGTGATGAATTGCGGTAAGTTTAATTGATATAAACCAAATAAATTTAAAGCTAACACAACAAATAAAACTGCAAATAATGAAACGATCCAAGGGCTTTGGAACCAACGTTGAAAGCTATAACCAATTTCAGCAACTACAATCCCCATAATGGCGTAAACCACAGCCATACTCACCACAAAGCACAAGGCAATCACAACAGCTTTATAACCTTTCGCGCGCTGAATGATGATGCCAGAGAGAATTGGAATAAGTGGCAGCGAGCAAGGTAAAAACGCCAGTAAAATACCTAAACCGAAAAACACCAATAAATTTAGAAACAGAGAATCTTTAGACAATAGTTTAAAGAATGATTGATCATCATTCCATTGTAATGACGATGTATTGTCTTTAGTGTCCGTATTGCTATTTAAATCAGCAGAATTTTCCGTATCTGTAATTGCATTGCTGCTTGCAGCAGAAGCGTTGAGATCAATTGGATTTGCAGTGTTGTCTGCTTCATTGGCAGTTTTTTGTCCAAGCTGAGTGGTTTGATCATCCAATGCTTTGTTTGGAACTGGTTTTTCAACAGTTGAATTGACTTTAGTTTCAGTGCTTTCTTTGAGTTTTTTATCTTGAGTTGGAACATTATCAGACTGGTTGAGTAATGAGCTATTTGAATTATTATTGAATAGGTGCTTAGACGATGTATTGCTTTGTGGTAATAAGCCATCTGCATCAGTTGCAATAGTTTTTCTTTGTAATGGATAACATAAACCATCCGCAGAACAACCCTGATACATCACTAAATATTGTGAATTTGGTTTGACCTGAATCTGTGTAGTCACATTTTCATAATGAACTTCTGTTTTCCCAAAGGTTGGATCATCTTTGATATGACCTTTTGGGAGGCTTAAAGGTACAGCTTTATTGTTGACTGTTACTTTAAATTGATCATGATAAAGGTAATAGTGAGGTGCAACTGTCCATTTCAATTGTGCTTTATTTTCTGAAATTGATTCAGCAGAGAATTGAAAAGCTTGATCTGGGGGGAGAAACTCAGGATTTGCGTGGCTGATGGTACTTAGACTCAACAAAGTAAAACCACATACACTGAGCAAGGTTCGCAACTTCATAATTCCATATCTTTGTTTCATTTACAGCCATTATCCATAATTTCAGATAAAGAAGGCATTATTCTAAGTTTTTCTTTGTAAAAATACCGTTAAAAGCATTTAACCCCATTTTGCTTAAGTTTTTGAAAAATTTGTCCATCATCAGGATAGAGTCTGTCGAATTGGGTCATTTTCTTGGTTTTTTTGCTGGTGTAATTGACATTGTAAAGCACAGCACCTTGATAAACGATTTCATAAGTTCCTGTTTCTTTCTGATTGATTATTTCTTTATAGAAATCGTGAAATTCACTTGGTCTACCTTGTGCTGTATCAACAGCATCATAGTGGGTAAACTTTAACGAGATTTTTTTCATATAAGGATAATATTGAACTGTTTTAACTTTTGGAAATTCTTCCTCAGAAATAAGCAGAAGATTATTGTTTTGACTTTCCTTAAAGCAAAAATATGGGGTAGTTTGCTTTGCATAAACAGGCAAAGGGAGAAGACACATTACCGTTATAAATAGCCTAAGCGATTTCATATATTTTCCTCAAAGTTTTTCTTGTTATTATTCATAGATTTTTCCAGCCATTAAAATATCTGCAAAAATTTTCCATGGGATGTGCTCTGGTTGTGGCTGCTGAGTATTTGCATAAAAACCCTCCATATCTACCACCCAATTGTGCATTGCTGTTATAAAACTTTGCAAATCTTTATTTTCCCATTGTTGAATATTTTCAAGATGATCTTGTTTGAGATTATCTAAAAATGTTAAAAAATCTTGTTTGGTTTTTATTGCATTAATTTTCATAAGCATCATTTCTAATTTACAGGATAAATTGTTGTATAAATATAGGCCATCTCGCACGTTTTTTGCATTCCAACAATTGAAATTAATTTCAACTAGACCCATATAGAAATTAGTCAACAGTACAGAACAGACACTTTGTGAAATTTGATTGATGATCAAGCTCACGATAACAAGTCGAAGCTCAACAATAGGATTAGGACATCATATGAATATCGCGGCAAACCCAGTAGTTGAAGCAGATCAAACTATATATTTAAAAGATTATCAAAAACCTTCATATGTTGTAGATTCAATCAATCTCGATATTCAAGTTTATGATGACCATACCAATGTAAACAGCAAATTAGTCATGAAACGCCAAGCAGCAGGAGATATGGTATTGCTTGGACGCGATCTTGAGCTTAAATCAATTTCTATTAATGGTAAGCAGCTTACTGAAAGTGAGTATAAGCTTGATTCTGAGCAACTGGTAATTGCCAATGCGCCAGATGAAGCCATCGTTGAAACATCTGTGGTCATTCATCCTGAAACCAATACACAACTCGAAGGATTATATCTTGCGGGGAGTGATTTATTTGTCACTCAAAATGAGCCAGAAGGTTTCCGTAAAATTACGTTCTATCCTGACCGTCCAGATGTCTTATCTGTGTTTACCACTCGTGTAGAAGCCGATAACAAATATCCTGTACTTTTGGCAAATGGTAACTTGATTGAAGCGGGTAAAACTGGTGATGAGCGCCATTATACCATTTGGGAAGATCCAACCAAAAAGCCAGCTTATTTATTTGCCTGTGTGATTGGTGATTTAGCGGTTTTAAAAGACCGTTATACCACTTCAGAAGGTCGTGATGTGGCATTAGAAATCTATGCAGAAGAAAAAGATATCCCAAAATGTCATATTGCGATGGAAGCATTAAAGCATTCCATGCGTTGGGATGAAGAACATTATGGACGTGCATACGATCTGGACAATTATATGATTGTGGCAACCAGTCAGTTCAATATGGGCGCAATGGAAAATAAAGGTTTAAATATTTTTAATACGTCATGTGTGCTTGCTGATGAAGAATATACTACTGATGCCGCAATCATGCGTGTACAGTCTGTGATTGCACATGAATATTTCCATAACTGGACAGGTAACCGTATTACTTGCCGTGATTGGTTCCAATTGTGTTTAAAAGAAGGGTTAACGGTTTTCCGTGATCAGTCTTTTTCAGAAGATTTACAATCAGCAGCAGTACAACGTATCGACGATGTTGCAGTGCTTAAAGCGCATCAATTCCCAGAAGATGCAGGCCCATTATCGCATCCGCCACGCCCAGATCATTTTGTGGAAATCAATAACTTCTATACTGCGACAGTGTATGAGAAAGGTGCGGAAATTAACCGCATGATGTCAACTTTATTGGGTAAGGAAAAATTCCGTAAGGGTACCGATGAATATTTTCAACGTCATGATGGTCAAGCGGTCACTGTTGAAGATTGGGTTGCTGCCTTAACTGCGGGTTCAGGTGTCGATTTATCTGCATTTTTAATCTGGTATAACCAACCAGGAACGCCAAAGCTTGAAGCTAAAGGTGAATATGATGCGAGTACTCAAACTTATCGTCTAAGCTTTAAACAAAGTTTAAAATCCCATCCTAAATATCCAAACTTAAAAGCTGTACCTATTCCTGTGGCTTTAGCATTGTTTAATGCAGAAACAGGTGAGCAGTACACCCTGCATTCTGAGGCTTTATTTGAAAATGGGGTAAAAGATGGGGTGTATTTGTTTGATCAAACAGAAGCAAGCATTGAATTTACAGGTGTGACCGAAAAGCCTGTAGCATCTTTATTACGTAATTTCTCAGCACCGGTAAATCTTGAATTTAACTATTCAGATGAAGAACTTGCATTCTTATTGCAATATGAAACCAATGGTTTTAACCAGTGGCAAGCAACACAGACTTTGCTTGAGCGTATTTTGCTTAATGGTCATGATGCTCAAATTTATGTAGATGCAATTAAACAGACCTTACCAAATGTAATTGAAAAAGACCCGCTATTGGCGTCACGCTTATTTGATGTACCAAGTGAAGGTTATTTGGGTAGTCGCATTGATCAAGATTATAATCCTTTGATTGTAAATGAAGCACGTGAAGCCTTGTTGAATCAATTGGCTAAAGTCTTGGGTGACTTTGTTAAAGAAACATATTTATCACTTGATCCAGATTCACAAAATGAATTTTCACAAGCAATGGGTGTTCGTGCTCTAAAAAATATCATGTTGAGTTTTATGGCGCGTCAGGGGGATACCGCAGTATTTGATTTGGCTTATGCACAGTATGAAAATTCTGTGAATATGTCTGAGCGACTCGGGGCACTTAAAGTATTGGTATGGAATGATGCTCCACAAGCAAAAGCAGCCTTAGCGGACTTCTATAAGCGCTTTAAGGATGAAGCATTGTCATTAGATCAATGGTTTATGATTCAAGCAGCGCATCCGAAAGCAACGGCTGAAACGATTCAGTATTTAACTTCACATGCTGATTATGATTTAGGTACACCTAATCGTATTCGTTCGGTAAGCGGTGGTTTAAATGCCAATCCTGTCAATGCATGGAGTTTTGGTGTTCAGCATTTTGTTGATTTGGCGAAATATTTGGATGAAAAGAATCCAATTGTTGGCTCTCGTTTACTTCAAGTCCTTACACGCTGGTATACATTAGCTGAACCACAACGAAGTGAAGTAAAAGCCGCACTTGAAGGATTAAAATCTCAAGTGAAATCAAAAAATGTTAGTGAAACCTTAAATAGTATGTTAAGTGTTTAATTAATAATAATTTTTTATTTAATTATATTTGTAATGCTATTTCTCTTATTTTTATAGGAGAAATAGCATGTTTAGAAGTTATAAAGTTATTGAACATTTAGATTGATTATCTATCTATTCTTTAAAAGTTTCATTTAGAGCCTGTTGCACCGCATCTACACGTGACTTACAGGCTTTATATGCAGACATGGACTCTTCCACAATCTTCATCAAATTATCAATATCAGGTTCTTCTTGAGATTCTAATAGTTCAGCATTTTTCTTTAGAACGTCATAACCTTCTTTAAATGTTAAATCTTGTTTAGCCATTGCTTAATACCTGTGTCACATTTGCGTTAATCGTACCATCCAATAACTCTACTTGGATGTGATCAGTTGAAATTTGTTGAATAGAACGAATGGCTTTACCATCACTACGGACAATAGCATAACCTTTGGCCATCACATGACGTGGATTTTGCAAAAGCGTTTCACGCATGAGTGATTCAACTTGATTGGATGCCAATTTAATCAGTTGCTGTGCCAAATACTGAACAGTACCTTTCATCAAATCTAAGCTTTTATTTGCCTCATTGATCTGCCCTTGAGAAAGCGTTTTAATGACTTTGATGTACTGATCATTCTGGCTTTGATAAGCAGTAATTTGATGCTGAGATAACAGTTTAATCTTATGTAGAGAATCTAGCACGTCTTGGGTGCGCTCTACGATTAGATTTCGAATACCTCCAATCACTTTACTTGGTGTATCAAAAGAACGGTTTGCCACTTCATCTAAAATGGTTCTATCTTTTTCATGGCCTATACCTACCCAGATCGGAACAGAGCGTTTGCAAAGTAGTGCAGCGAGATTGTAGTCATTGAGATAGGCCAGATCATTGACTGCACCTCCACCACGAATAATCACAATAAGATCTGGTGGTGTATTGAGGTCTTTAGCCCATTGTCGTAATGCATTTGCTAAAGCTTCAGAAATACTTGTCGCTGCAGTGTTCCCCTGAAACGTTGCTGAATGATAGACAAAATGACAAACCCCAGCTTGATCGAGAGCATCAGCATCTTTCTTAAAGTCACCCAAGCCAGCAGCATTTTCAGGAGCAATGACGAGCACATTTTGAATATCAAATGGGGCAGGCAGTAATTTATTTTTATTGAGTAGACCTTCGCTAGTCAGTCTTTCTAAAATTTGTTGATAACGCCGTGCGATATCACCTAGGGTATAACTTGAATCTATTGCTTCAATATTGACTGAAAAACCGTATTGGGGACTAAATACAGCTTTCACTTTAATCAGTACATTGAGATCACGAGAGAGTTCAACACCACTTTCTCGTTCAAACTTTAATACCATTTTGGCAGCAGAGAATTTCCAGATTGTTGCCTTACAACTGGCAATGACTTTATCTGAATCTTCTTCCTTTTCTGCAAGTTCTAAGTAGTAGTGGCCGCCCTTGATGCTTAGATTTCTAATCTCAGCTTTTACCCATATTGCTTCATCAAAAGTTACACGTATAACTTCTTGAACAGTTGCAAGGTATTCGCTTAAGGAAAGCTGTAAGTCAGACATACAAAGGTAATTACGGTAAATTTATCTAAAATAGTATATAACATGGTGACTCAAGACGGTGAAGATATATTGATCTTATATAAAGGGAAATAGCATCTTTTTTGTTACGATGAAGCAAATGATCTTGATTCATATAGTTTGATAATTTGTATCCCCACATTCCCCAAAAAGTGGCTATTTTCTAAAAGTATTTTTTGAAAAAATGTTTATCTAGAGTGAAAGAATCTGGCTTGTTTGTAAAAATAAAAAGTAAAATGAAAATATAAAGCAAATCATGGATATAGAAAAACCAGCTTATCCAAGTGATCAAATTAAGGCCTGGTGGAATTGTATAAATACCAACGGTTACGAGTGCAACAAAGCAAATAAAGATCAATATAAGGCTGGTTAACTGAGTAAATAATCCTATGGTTAGCAATAGCCCGAATACAAATTCAAATAAAGAAACAATGATAGCTGTCACTTCTGGAAAAGGTATACCTGCCGAAACAATCGTTTCCAACATGATTTGTTGATTTTTCTCTACAAATAATTTGTTATAACCCGTTGTAAAGAAAAATAAACCGATCGAAATTCTGGCTAATATTAAGGCGAAGTGACTAAATTTTGGCGAATTAAATGGATTTTTAAAGAGAAAACCAAGCATGTGTCTATGATTCTGAAAATTAGAAATTATCTTAATAATCTGAGCAGACTTTTTAAATGTAAGCATTGTTGGTGAGTGTATATAATTTGTCATTTATACAAATTTAAAATGTTGCTAAGGTTGTTCGAAATGTTACGTAAGTTTCACAAAATACACATCAAGAAGTTCATACTTTGATATGGTATTTTTTTTAAGCAAAACTGAGCAAAGTATGAAAATATTTTCAATTTTAAGTTTAGCTATGTTGATCGGCTTAACAGCGTGTCAAAAAAGAGATACAGATACACAAAAGCAAGATCAAACAACAACGCCACATTCAGTCGATAAGGACAGTTAACCCAACGCCCACTGATACAGTGGGCTGATTGATATGAGTGTGAAGGCTATTGATATAGCATGAGATTCCTAGATTTTTTTCAAAACAATGCTGTATAATTTTTAGACTTAAGAAAGCTATAGAGCTATTATGAATCTAAAATACTTTATAAAAAATTTATTAGCCTCATTTATTGGGCTATGTGCGTTGGCTGGAATAGTTAAAGTTATCTTTCTATACAGCAGTGATTTATATGAGCAAGCGCTAACTGTTCTTGTAGTAATGATCATGATTCTTGGATTGATGATCGTTGGTTATCTTAATGCTGTTACTGCAATAGGCAGTAAAATCAAACAACCCTTTTATTTACATTTAATTTTAGTGGCTTTTCTTTTTGTAACCGATTTAGCTTTTGGTAGTTCAAGCATTACTGAAGTTATTTTGAGAAATTTGGGATATTTTGCTGTATTACAATTAGGGGTTTACTTTTATATGAAACGAAGTGCTCCGAAATTATTGCTGAATTAACATTTTAACAAAATAATGAATAAACTAGCCTCTTAATGGAGGTTTTACGCTATAGAAAAGTGGGAGAATTATTAATTTTAAAGCAAAGTTTTATTTAGATTTTTACATCCAATTCAAGTAATTTTTAGGCTTTCTATATGAGAAATCATACTGTACGCATAAGCTAAGATAGCGTAGTAATTTTCTTTAATGATATAAAGCCGTCTCGTTCTAATCTGCAATGACTGTACTCATCTAGGCTTAATACATCCTATTCATTGATCAAAGAATAAAACTAAATATTTAAATTAAAACAAAATTCAAGCTTAAAATGTATAAGGTTCTAAGTGATTGTTATAATTTATGTAGACAACAAGTAGTTATTCGCAATAAGTGGTTGGATTGCTCTAAAGCGCTATGTTAGAACTTAACTTCCATATTTATTCGAGATTAAACATGAAAAAATTATTATTAATTTCATCTTTTTTAGCTGTTGTTTTTGTTGCTGGGTGTAGTGCAAAAGACAAAGATAAAGCGACATCTCCTGATAATGAGGTAAGTAGTAGTGCCGTTGCTGTTGATACAAATGAGTCGGCTGAAAAAACGGTGAAGTATGAAACTGCTGATAAGAAACAATTTACACTTAAGACCAGTGATAATTTTGTTACAGCGACATTAACGGATAGCGATGGAAATAACTATTCATTGAAAGAAGTACCTGCTGGAAGCGGTATGCGTTTAGAAGGTGACAATGGTGTTTCAATTCATTCTAAAGGCGATGAAGGAACCATTGAACTTGCTAAAGATAAATCTTTTACAGTAAAAGAAGTTAAATAGAATTATGATGTAAATAGCCCCACCATTTGGTGGGGTTTTTTATTCGTAGTTCATCAATCAAAAAATGATCGTATTGAGTGAATTATATTGGTGTTAAAAGTTTTTACTCCCTTTGAGCGAAGGCGAGGATGAGGGGGTATTTATGTTGGCATATATTCTAAAAAAGACTTATGAAAGATGCCTAATTGGTTGAGAGAAAACTGTACAGATTAAAATTAAGCACTTTAAAACCCACTCAAAAATAAGATATTTACGGGCATTTCATTATTTATGCACTTGAATAGACCGACTAATTGTAAAAAATTGGCGCAATAGCTATTGAAATGAACAGATTAAAGTAATTTTACCGTGGCATGAAATTTGCTGAAAACACCTTTGCAATATTTTTATTTTTCAATTATTAAAGGTATTTTTATGTTTAAGCACACGGTTCTTTCACTGTTTATTTTCAGTGCTATCAGTACTTCAGTCGTTCATGCTGAAAGTTTTAATGTTCTTAAGCAATTATCCAATAAGCCAGTTCAACTAAAAGACGGTGAATACAAAGGCAATTATTACGTACCCTCGACTTTAAACACCATTACTTGGGGGTACTTACCGAATAAAGATGCTAAGCCAGTGATTTCTGTTCCATCGGGAAGTGTTGTGACTTTCGATACAGTTTCACATGAAGGTTTACTTGAAGATCAAGGGCGGGATGCGGAAAAATTCTTTAAATCAAAAGGGGTGAAAGATGAATACATTTTAGATGAAGCAAAAAATATTACAAAATCTTCTCTAAAACATGATTTTCATAAAGATGGACCTCATATTGTGACTGGCCCAATTGAGATTCAAGGTGCACAAGCTGGTGATATTTTAAAAGTAGAAGTCATTAAAGTAGAGCCTCGTGTTCCCTATGGCGTCATTTCAAATCGTCATGGTAAAGGTGCTTTAGTGGGCGAATTTCCTAAAAGACCTCAACAAGAAAATGCTTCGGCTGAACATCCTGAGCGATATGGGAATATTTCGGTCTTTACCCCAATAGAAAAAAATGCGAAAGGTGAGTATGAAGGGGTACTAAAAACACAATCAGGTAAATCAATTCGTTTCCCGCTAAGCCCGTTTATGGGCATTATGGGGGTCGCACCGAATACATCACAGCCAGTTCATTCAGTACCACCAGCGATGTATGGCGGTAATATTGATATTAATGAGTTAGGTGCTGGATCAACTGCATATTACCCAGTACAGGTGCCGGGTGCATTGTTCTATACAGGTGATAGTCATTTTGCCCAAGGTGATGGCGAAGTTGCTCTAACTGCATTAGAAGCTTCAGCAAGAGCAACACTCAAATTCACTTTATTAAAAACAGGCAAAGATAAAATCCCGGGTAAAGAAATCGTACAGCCATTAGCAGAAAATACTGAATTTTGGATTACACCAGGATTAGATGAAGATTTAGATGAAGCAATGAAAAAATCTACACGTGAAGCGATTCGTTTTTTAAATCAAGAATATGGTATTGATGAAGCGATTGCTTATGCTTATCTAAGCGCCGCTACTGATTTTGAAGTATCGCAAGTGGTCGATAAGACCAAGGGGATCCATGCCAAAATACGTAAAGCTGACTTTAAAGAGTTTGTTGAAGACGCTAAGTAAAACTAGAGCTGCTTAGGGTCTGTTGACATTTCATAAATGGCTTGCGTTGTAGGTTAAAATTGAGCAGGCAAGGCATGAAACGAAGAGAATAGCGAGACTATTTTCGAGTTTCATAACGAAGGCTGAGATAATTTTAACCACAACCCTTCGGGACTAGCGTGTTTTTTGCCGCTACGTCGTTACGAACTACTTATTTAGAATGACTAAATTTCGTATTTCGCGCCTAGTATCGCCTAAAAAACACACGTAGTCGCAAACGTAGACGAATTGTCAACAGACCCTAATTAAATATCCTTGAAAGTAAGGTTGTGTAATCTGCTTTCAAGGATTCATCATTATCTTTGAAATAATAAAAAACTATAATTTATTCGTCTTTATCAGTGTGGATTGTTTTCCTGCAATTTATTCATTTATGTTTTCAAACGATACTGAACCGTTTGTTATCGTGGCTTTCGATATCCGACATCAATGCTAAAACTCTTAAAACATGAAGAATCATGTTTATTTAAGACTTGATTATGGCAATTTAGCAGAGTGAGCTTTAGACACGAATCATACTTTTACTATTTATATCCTCCATCCAGTCATTTAAATCCAAATCGTTGGTAAATGAATGTTCACCATCAATCTTAAAGACTAACAGAGAGTCATGAATGCTAATAATACTCGCTAAATGTTGGCGAATGATGTTGGCTTCATAGCTTGTGTTGATCAGCCAAGTGGAGGGGTTCACCCGAATTGAAGCATCATAGTCACAGATGAGCTTATGGACTTCATCTAAATGATGTACTTGTGAGGAATTTAAAATAATCAAATAATTCATATTAACAACCTCCATAAAAGAGATTTAGACAAAATAACTTTTATTATGAAATGTGATAAGTATCACGATTTAGTCAATCTAACATCAAAGTATTTTGATCAATTGAAAAAATGTCGGACAATCTAAAGCTGAATTTTGATGATGTGTTAGATTTTTTTATTGTATTGTTCAAGAAAATTCTTAGTGGATATTCCTTTTGTTACATAATAAATAACCAAAAATTTTAAATATTGGCTAAATTGAAGTATGATTAAGTTTAAAATATTTAAACAATAAGCTCATCAAAAGATGGGCTTTTTTGTATTACTCTCTCTGTGTTATAAAGTTTGAGGCTTAAAATGCTGGTTAAAATAGAAGATGGTTTTTACCTAAATTCACTGCATATTATCGCGATACATGTTTCTAAAAATATGATTACGCAAAATTTTTCTATAAGTATAGAATATACACCGCACAATCAAAATGCCAATGGCCTATATCATAAAAAGTGCCAAACCAAAGCTGAAGCGGATTTATTTTTGCAAAGCCTACATCAACAAATTGCACAAATATAAATTAAAATTTTTTAGTTATTTTTTGCATTGAAATTAAAAGAAAAGGAATTCATTTTTTAAGCTATATTAGGCCCACAATTGAATGTATCGATAATGTGAAAATCACAATGATTGAACATTTTGAGGTCAAAATGCATAAACTGAAAATTCTTATTTGTACACTTTCGCTATTCACATTATCTGCTTGCCAAAATGTGCAAAAAAATAACAAAATTATTGCCAAGGCATTTGATACTTCAACACATTTTCAACGCTATCTGATGGATAAATATGCACCAGAGAATGTCATTGTTAGCAATAACATTGCATACCAAGAACAGCCAAAACTAAGTTTAGATCTCTATCAAGCAAAAGATATTCAACACGTTGGAAAACGCCCAACAGTGATCTGGATTCATGGCGGTGGTTGGATTTCAGGTGCTAAAGATAATGCAAGAGGATATTTTAAGTTGCTTGCAGCACAAGGTTATAATGTTGTTTCTGTGCAATACCAATTTGCACCGCAAGCAATTTATCCAACGCAGTTGTATCAAATCAATAACGCACTGCGATTTATCCAGCAAAATGCAAAACAATACCATATAGATGCTGATCAATTATTTTTAGCAGGGGATTCGGCTGGGGCCAATTTAGCCAGTCATTATGCAGCGCTTCTCACTAATCCAAATTTCGCCATAGAATCTGGATTTACAGCCTCGATTCAAACTTCACAACTTAAGGGTTTAATTCTACATTGCGGAATTTATGATATGAATGCCTTTATCAATACAGCACCAGATGAAATCAAACTGATTGAATGGGGGGTAAATAACCTTGTTCAAGCTTATACAGGTAATCAAAAAGACAATCCTGAATATTTAAAACGTTTATCACCTATACAACATCTTACCAAGGATTATCCGCCTGTATTTATCAGTGGGGGGAATAAAGATTTTCTCACAGATACGCAGTCCATTCCTTTTGTAAAAGCTTTGCAAGAAAAGCAAATCCCTGTTCAAGCTGTTTTCTACCCTGAATCAAAAGAATGGTTGGTCCATGAATATCAATTTTTCTTGGGCAAAAAGGCGAGTCAGCAAACATTTGATCAAACTATTTTGTTTTTGAAGAAAAATGTTGATTCAAAATAAACTCAAAAAATAATGATTTAAACTGAATTGTCATAAAAGCATGTTATAAAAAATAAAATTGTAGTGAGAAATGAAAGATGGAAATCAGTGTAAAGCAAATCAACAAGCGTATAGATGAATTTCAAGAGTCAAGTAAGAAAGCATCAACTTTAGAAATTGGCTATAAAACTTATGCTAAGTTAATGAATGAAGATAAATTTGCAGACGCACTCAAGAAAGATCCAAACAACACAATGGTTCGCTACTACAAAGATATAAAAATTAAATTGGTCACAGAAAAACACCATTTTGAGGTGAAATAAGCCTTTTAATAAATAGAATAACAATTTTTAAAATTTACAACTCAAGAAATGAGTGTAAATTTTTTTATCATATTGCATGAGAAAAAGTAATATATCTTTTAAACACTTACTTGATCCTATAGTGATCACTTTTGCCTGTTAAAATCAAAATTTAGTACATATAAAACATTAATATATGCTCTTATTGTTAAACACAACTTGTAACAAATCCCAATAAATCCTTTGTTTTTTATTCACATTTTTTGGATGGTGTATCTAAATGTTTCATTTTTTTGATTTTTTTATCATGTGTTTAAAACATTAAAAACATATTTTGTTAAGATAATCTAATGAGTTTTAATGCTTTCTAATCAATAGGGTGGTGGTCTGATTATTGTGATATTGTTATCAAAATCTACAGAATAACTGAATAAAAACAACTATATGAGAATATTTATCATTTATAATGAATCTTTTTAATATCTATTCATGCTGTAAAAGTAGACGTTTAGACTCATTTTTTAAGTGTTTTTTAATTTAATCAGGCTTAATGATCTTACAAATTGTGACAAAATATATTAGAATAAATGCTGGTTTATTTTGTGACGAAAAATAATGGAAATTTTAAACTTTATAAAGAGTTTCAACACGGTAAACACGTATTTAATTTTGGCGATAATTGCCTTGTTGTTTATAATTTCATTTTTCTACTTTATTCACCCAACCTGATTAAGTAGAAAATTGAAGAAAAGAGGCGAGTATCATATTGATAACTCGTCTTTTTTTATAAAAATAGTTTTTATCAAAGTGATGTTGCTTTTTATTCATCAAATTTAATGCGTGAGATTTCGTATAGTTATAGATTGTATTAAAAATTGAATTTATATAACATACCAACCAAATGGTATCTTTTGATGGATTTATGAATTCTATTGTTTTTGCCTATAGTTTGTTGGCGGTCGCTATCATCGCTGAAGTAACAGGTTCAACATTCTTAGTGAAATCGCAAGGCTTCACAAAGTTAGTCCCGAGTTTACTGGTGGTATTTTTTTATGTGATTTCTTTCTATTTACTGTCTCAAGTGATTAAAACAATTCCATTGGGTATTGCTTATGCAATTTGGGCTGGTGTTGGTATTATCCTCACTGCTTTGGTAGGTTACTTCATTTTCAAACAAAGCTTAGACTTTGCTGCAATTGCAGGTATTGGATTAATTATTTCAGGTGTATTGGTGATTAACTTATTTTCAACATCAGCAGGACATTGATAAAAGCACAAAGCAGGTAAGATTTGAGTATGGATAAAATTGTAGAAAATGCTTATCAACGTAAAAAAGATCCTGAAGGTGTTAAAAAATTAATTTTAGCTAACACGATGAGTTTAGTTGCTGAACATGGTGTAAATGGCGTATCGATTCAAAGTATTGCAACGCGTTCAGGTGTAACTAAAGGTGGTGTATTTCATCATTTTGCAAATAAACAAGTTTTGATTGAGGCTATGTTGGAAGAGTTGATCCAACAACTGGACCAGCAAGTCAGCCTAGCAATTGAAAAAGATCCAGTTACTTATGGCTGTTTTACTCGCGCATATATTGATGTCACCTTAAGTTCTTCATTTGGGGTCAACACGGTATGGAGTGCTTTAAGCATGATATTAATGACAGATAAATCTTATAGTGAGAAGTGGGACCAATGGCTGACACGGCGATTGTCTCAACATGCTGAAACGGATGATTCTGCCACATTAAAAATATTACGTTATGCAGCGGATGGGGCATGGTTTGTTGAAAGCCTCTCCCCAAAAATGCAAGATGATTATGAGGAAATTAAACAGGAATTATTGTTAAGAACTTATCCTGAATAGTGATTCATTTGCTCTGCTTTATAAGCAAAACCAATAGCTACAGACCAAAATAAAAAAACCAAGCCAAATGATATTGGCTTGGAATGGAAAACTTTCTTTAAACTAGGTTAAATCATTGCTTTATGATTTATTCACTGCCTAAAGTCATTAAACTTGCATTTCCGCCTGCAGCCGCAGTATTGATACTGATTGCACGTTCAATAAGTAATGGTGCAAGTGGAATAATTGTATTGGCATCCGCTAAATGAGTTATGCCAACAATTGCACCTTCACGTTGCGCAATCAGAGTTTGTAATTCTTTTAGATCAGCACCTTGATGTAAAACAGCATCAAACTCTCCAACAGCCACATCATTGATCATCGAAAATTTTTGTTGCAACGCTTTTGGCATACTTTGAATCATTTTTAAAGCAATCGTATCATCACTTAAAATACACACTTGTGCATTGAGAGACAAAATTGCATTAAACTGATTCAGTAAAGCCTGTTCTTGCGCTGCGATTGCCAATATCCGATGACGTGATACAACATGGTATTGATTCAATTCACCTGTTGGACCCGGAAGTTCATATAAAGCAATCGGTGATTGATACTGATGCATAGCCCATTGCGCATAGTGCTGTTTTGCCCAAGTGTGAAACTCTGTTTGAATCTCAGATGGCTTTAAATTGAGCTGTTCAGAGATATTTTTTACAGTACCAAAAGGGCGATTAGGTAGCGCTGTATGCTGCATCAATTTATATAAATAAATCGGACCACCAGCTTTAGGTCCTGTTCCTGATAAACCTTCACCACCAAAAGGTTGTACGCCTACAACGGCACCTACAATATTACGGTTAATATATAAGTTACCCACTTCCGCATGTTCAATGGTGGTTTGAATGGTTTCATCGATACGCGTATGTAAACCCATAGTTAGACCATATCCTTTTGCATTGATATGTTCTAACAATTGCTTTAATTCACCATATTTATAGGTAATAACATGCAATACAGGTCCAAAAACTTCACGTTTTAAATCATTCAGATTTGGAAGCTCAATCACTGTCGGGACAATAAATGTGCCTGCATTTAGATCAGATGTTGGTGTTTCATAAGCAAGTTGATGTATTGCATAGCCTTTGCTCCGCATCATTTCGATATGTTTTTCAATATTCTGTTGCGCTTCACCATCAATCACTGGACCTATATCTGTTTTAAGCAAAATAGGTTGTCCAATGTTGAGCTGTTGCATGGCACCTTTAAGCATCTTAATCAAGGTTGCTGCATTGTCTTCTTGAACGCACAATACTCGGAGGGCAGAGCAACGTTGACCAGCGCTATCAAATGCTGAATTTACTGCATCAATTACGACTTGTTCTGTCAGCGCAGAAGAATCTACGATCATCGCATTTTGGCCACCCGTTTCAGCAATCAAAGGAATCGGTTGACCTGTTGGACTCAGGCGTTGTGCTACGGTTTTTTGTAAAATCTTAGCAACTTCAGTGGAACCTGTGAACATAATGCCTTGAATACGCTCATCTTGGCTGAGTTTTGCCCCAACTGTTTCACCACGACCAGGAAGTAATTGTACTACTGATTTTGGAACTCCTGCTTCCCATAAGATTTGAATTGCTTGTGCTGCAATTAATGGGGTTTGTTCAGCAGGTTTAGCAATTACGGTATTTCCTGCAACAAGTGCTGCTGAAATTTGTCCAGTAAAAATTGCAAGCGGGAAGTTCCAAGGGCTGATACATAAAATTGTACCCAGTGGGCTGAGTGTGCCATTATCCTCAATGCTTTGCATTTGTGCTGCATAGTATCTAAGGAAATCAACAGCTTCACGTACTTCAGCAATACCATTACTATAAGTTTTACCACTTTCACGGCACAGTAAAACCATCAGTTCCTGAATACGCGATTCCATAATCGCAGCAGCTTTGAGCAATAACTCTGCACGAAAATCTTGAGATGCATTTTTCCAATTTTCAAAAGCTTGATAAGCGTTATCTAAGGCCAAATCGACTTGTGCTGTTTCTGCTTCGATCACATAACCAACTAGATCTGAATGATCAGCTGGATTACGGATTTCTTGCGAATTTATTTCAGCTAAGTCTTGTAAATCAAGCTGATCGACAAGGCTATAACTGTTCCATTGGTGTTTTAAATAGTGTTGAACAGTTTGATTTAAATCTTGTAATTTACTGTCATCAGCTAAGTCTAAACCTTGAGAGTTTTGGCGGATGCCTTGATATAAATCATGAGGAAGCGGAATAGCAGGGTGTTTTAATCCGACGGCGTGCTCTTTTTCTGCAGTATGTAAAATCTCTTGAACTGGGTTTTCAATCAAGTCTTCAATTTTAATATTTTTATCTGCAATACGGTTAACAAATGAGGTATTCGCACCATTTTCCAATAAACGTCGAACCAGATAGGCCAA
The DNA here is from genome assembly GCF_011759595.1 of Acinetobacter sp. BIGb0196. Lineage (NCBI taxonomy): Bacteria > Pseudomonadati > Pseudomonadota > Gammaproteobacteria > Moraxellales > Moraxellaceae > Acinetobacter > Acinetobacter sp. BIGb0196. The sequence goes on from NZ_JAAOZA010000001.1 coordinate 1,912,029, forward strand.
TAAGGTTTCGTGATTACCGACAGGCGCATAAATACGACATGGAATCCCTAATTTCTGATCTGAAACCTTGCCTACCACTTGTTCATAAAGCGGTTCACCCATGCCATGTAAGCATTGGAATTCATATTGACCAAGATAATATTTTTGTGGATCTGCTAACTCATAAATAGTGGCAAGTGTTTGCGCATTATGTGTTGCAAATTGCGGATACACCTGATCAGGCGCAGCCAATAGTTTTTTTGCACAAGCAATATAAGACAAATCTGTATGTACTTTACGGGTAAAGACTGGATAGTCAGACATACCGTCAATTTGTGCTTTTTTGATTTCACTGTCCCAGTAAGCACCTTTGACCAGACGAATCATTAAACGTTTTTGACTACGTTTTGCCAGATCAATAATATAATCCACCACATAGAAACAACGCTTTTGATAGGCTTGAATGACAAAGCCTATACCTTTCCAGTTTGCCAGTTGTGGCTCAAAGCATAAACGCTCAAGTAATTCTAAAGACAGCTCTAAACGATCCGCTTCTTCTGCATCAATATTGAGACCAATATCATAGGTCTTAGCTAAAAGTGCTAAATTTAAAATACGAGGATAAAGTTCATGATGCACACGTTCGGTTTGAGAACGTTGATAACGTGGATGTAAAGCCGAAAGTTTAATTGAAATTCCAGCGCCGGTATAAACATCTTTACCTTCAGACGCTTTACCTATGGCATGAATCGCTTGTGTATAGTCTTCGAAATAGCGATCTGCATCGTGTTCAGTCAGTGCTGCTTCACCAAGCATATCATAAGAATAACGGAAACCTTTGTCTTCAAGGGTTTTGGCATTGTCCAAAGCCTCTTCAATGGTTTCACCAGTAACAAACTGTTCACCCATCATACGCATTGCTGCATCAACTGCTTTGCGGATGATGCCTTTACCTGTACGTGCTAAGAGCGAAGTGAGGATCCCTGAAAGGCTGGTTTGTTTAGGTGTTTCCATCAGTTTGCCAGTCAGCATGAGTCCCCATGCAGCAGCATTGACAAACATGAGATTACTTTGGCCTAAATGATCTTTCCAGTTACCTTGATTAATTTTATCGCGAATCAATAAGTCTCGGGTCGCACTATCAGGGATACGTAACAAGGCTTCAGCCAAGCACATTAATGCGATGCCTTCTTGTGAAGACAATGAAAACTCTTGCAGCAGACCTTGTACGATACCTGCTTTGCCTGACGAACTTTTACGGTCACGTAAGCTATGCGCTAAGTTAAATGCAATGTCATAAATTTTCTGATTCATTTCTTCAGAAATTTGACTGTGCTCAAGTAAGTTTTCAACGCATTCCGATTCAGTACGACGCCACGCATGATTGATTTCTTCTTCAAAATCAGTTTTGTCTTTAAATTCGGTAATGTAATCCAAACTTGGAAGTAGGTTTGCATTTAAAACTTGAGGTGAATCCATATTCATTGTCAACATCCTGTGACTAGCAAATATTTTTGTTGAGCAGATAGGTTTATATAATTTATGATTACAGAATATTTAGTGAATAACTCACTATAATTTGAATAATATTTAGAGAATTATTCTATGGAAAGTGCTTATTTAAGCTTGGATCGTATAGATATTCGGATTTTGGATATTTTGCAAAAAGATGGAAAAATTTCCAATATTAAGTTGGCTGAAAAAGTTAATTTATCCCCAACAGCTGCGCTTGCTCGAGTGCAGAAATTGACAGGTGAAGGATTTATTTTGGGCTATGAAGCAAAACTAAATCCGAAAATGTTAGGCGCTAATTTTGTGGTATTTGTTGAGATTCTTTTAGACAAAACCACACCCAATGCTTTAGATGCTTTTTCAGATGCAATCGTACAATATCCAGAAATTATGGCATGTCATATGATCAGTGGTGGTTTTGATTTTTTGGTGAAGATTCGATGTGCTGATATGGAGGAGTTTCGTCGTATTTCAGGTCAGGTACTCTGGCAATTGCCTGGGGTAAAGGAAACGCGTAGTTATCCCGTGATGGAAGTGATTAAAGACAGTTCACAATTACATTTAAATTTTAAAGCGAAAGTAAAGAAATAGAAAAGGGGCATGAATGCCCCCAACGCTAATGCATCATTCAAATAAATGAACTTACATATTTTTCATTTCACGGTTATAAATTTGTTCAGCATTTTCAAAACGATCAACTACATCTTTTTCAGGCGCTTTGTCCATTAAACTGACCACAATGATGCTGATGAAAGAAAGCACAAAGCCCGGCACGATTTCATATAAACCCGTATGCGCCATGGTGTTTTTCCAAACAATTACTGTTACAGCACCGACAATGATACCGATCAATGCGCCATTTAAAGTCATACGCTTCCAGAACACAGACAATAAAATAAGCGGACCAAATGCTGCACCAAAACCAGCCCATGCATAAGCCACTAGACCAAGTACCTTACTTTCTGGGTTAAATGCCAAGATGATCGCGAGCACTGAAATGGCTAAAACCATTAAACGACCGACCCAAACCAACTCATTTTGTGAGGCTTTTTTACGAAGAAAAGATTTATATAAATCTTCAGTTAAGGTACTTGAGCATACCAAAAGCTGACAGCTTAAGGTACTCATAACAGCGGCTAAAATAGCGGCTAAAACAACACCAGCAACCCATGGATTAAATAAGATTTTGGTTAATTCCATAAACACTGTTTCTGGATTTTTTGCCACAATTGCAGCTGACGGAATATCTGGATGTGCTTGGAAATAAGCAATACCAACATAACCAACAGCAACAGCGCCCGCTAAACATAGAATCATCCACGCCATACCAATACGACGAGCATTAGGAATAGTTTTCACTGAATCTGCTGCCATAAAACGGACTAGAATATGCGGTTGTCCAAAATAGCCTAAGCCCCATGCCATTGATGAAATGATGGCAATAAAACTGACCCCTTGGAACATATTTGCTGCATGTGGACGTGCAGTTTCAATCAATTGATTGACATGTTGTAAATCACCAACTGCCAAGAAAGTCATAATCGGTGCCAACAGTAATGCAAAAATCATCAAGCCCGCTTGAAATGTATCTGTCCAACTGATCGCAAGAAAGCCACCAATACACACATAACTGATGGTTGCAATCGCACTGACCCAAAGAGCAGTGGTGTAGTTCATCGCAAAAATACTTTCAAATAAACGTGCACCTGCCACCATGCCTGAAGCACAGTAAATACCAAAGAAGATTAAAATGACCAGCGCAGAAATGATACGGATCACTTTCTTTTTATCACCAAAACGGCTGGTGAAATAATCTGGTAATGTTAATGCATTATTTTGTATTTCAGTATGGACACGTAAACGGCCTGCGACCAAATACCAGTTGAGCCAAGCACCAATAATGAGCCCAATTGCGATCCATGATTCAGATAATCCAGTCAGGTAAATTGCACCTGGGAGTCCCATGAGTAGCCAGCCACTCATATCCGATGCACCTGCTGAAAGTGCAGTGACAAAACTCCCTAAACTTCGACCTCCCAAAATATAATCTGAGAAATCGGTGGTTTTTCTATAGGCATATAAGCCAATACAAACCATTGCAATGATATAAAAGATAAACGTGACAACTGTGGGGTTGAGTGAGTCCATATTTAATTCAGTCCTTGTGGAGTAAATCTCCAAGTTTTATTTTTTATCGCATAAGTTTCACGAGCGAATTCTTTCACACAACTAAAAAATATCGCTGTGATTTTTATAAGGTGATTGTGCAAGATTTATGTATCCGATTGTAACTTTAGATACAAATGCAAAAAATCAGCAATTTATATCCAAAAAAATTCTACTGGGAGTGTTTAGAGACTGTGGGATTATACTTTACGCAAAGTTACATTGTTAACGTTTAATTGATAATTCCATAAAATTGTTTATCGAAATGACATATTTTGCTAGTACAAAAGCAGATAAGAAGGAATATTATTGTAACTGCACAACTATAGTGCATAAATATATAATGAGCAGATCACATGGAAACGGTTCAACCTGAAGTTACAAGAATAGAAAAAGATTTATTGGGAAGTAAAGAAGTTCCTATAAACAGTTATTATGGTATTCATACAATTCGAGCTTTAGAAAATTTTAATATTTCTAAACATACCGTCGGTGAACAAAGCTTTTTTATCCGCGCTTTGGCTCAGGTCAAAAAGGCCTCGGCACAAACCAATTTACAATTTAATAAGATCTCTGAAGAAATCAGTGTAGCGATTCAAAAAGCAAGTGATCAACTGATTGAAAATCCGCAAAATTGGAAAGATGCATTTCCATCAGATGTATACCAAGGTGGTGCAGGTACATCGATTAATATGAACACCAATGAAGTCATTGCCAATATCGCATTAGAGTCTTTAGGTTATGCGAAAGGACGTTATGACATCATTCATCCAAATGACCATGTCAATAAATCTCAATCGACCAATGATGTCTATCCCACTGCATTACGTTTAGCAACTTACTATTCACTGGATTTGTTATTTGAAAAAATCAATAATTTGATTAGTTCACTGACATTAAAATCTGCTGAGTTTCAGTATGTGTTAAAAATGGGACGTACCCAGTTACAAGATGCTGTCCCAATGACATTAGGACAAGAGTTTCATGCCTTTGCAACATTACTCAAAGAAGATGTGCGTTTAATTAAAAAAACCCGTGAACTTTTATTAGAAATTAATTTAGGCGCTACTGCGATTGGTACAGGCGTAAATACGCCACATGGTTATGCTGCTCAGGTCAATGAAAATTTAAAAGCCTTAACAGGTTTAAACTTAATTGGTGCAGAAGATTATGTTGAAGCGACCAGTGACTGCGGTGTATTTATTATCCTTTCAAGCACCTTAAAACGTTTGGCTGTAAAACTCTCTAAAATCTGTAATGACTTACGTCTATTAAGTTCTGGCCCAAGAACAGGTTTATGGGAAATTCGCCTACCTGAATTACAAGCTGGTTCATCGATTATGCCAGCGAAAGTCAATCCTGTGATCCCAGAAGTCGTCAATCAAGTTGCATTTAAAGTGATTGGTAATGATTTAACCATTACCTTTGCAGCAGAAGCGGGCCAATTACAGTTAAATGTGATGGAGCCTGTGATTGCACTTACCATGAATGAATCAATTGAGTTACTGATCAATGCGATTCAAACCTTGGATGAGAAGTGTATTCAAGGTGTGGTTGCCAATGAAAAAACCTGTTTTGATGCTGTGATGCGTAGTGTCGGAATAATTACCTTACTTGATCCAATTTTAGGTCATGCGAAGTGTGATGAAATTGGGAAGCAATGTATTGCTGAAAATAAAACCATTCAAGAGGTTGTACTTGAACAAGGTTTATTGAGCCAAGAACGTCTAGATGAAATTTTCTCTTTTGAAAATATGATTTCAGAAATTGCAGTACAGCCCTATGAAGAAATTGGTAAAGCGGGCTAAGTGTTTAAACTGCACCTGTTGATCTATATATAAAAACTTTGATAAATACAGCATTTAGATGCTGTATTTTTATGCATGGTAAAAAAAGTAAAGTTTCTTTATAATTCAACAAAATTTAAAATCACCAACAAAAGTCAATAATCTATGAATAATAAACATTTAATTCTCGCCTTAAGCTTGGTACTTCTTTCTGGATGCGCGAAAAAATCGGAAGAGGCAGCTGAAAGTTCTGCGTCTGCTCCAGATACACAAGTCGTTGCTCAGGATGCTGCACAAGCGGCTGATGCCGCAGAAAAAAGTACTGAGCAAGCTGCTGAAAATTCTGTTGATACCACACCTGTGACTGAACAAAAACCTGAAACTATTTTAAGTACCGATGTCAGTCAAGCAGAAAAAGCACGTCGTATGGTGCGTGAAGCTCAGGTTAATTTTACCGCCAAAGATGTTGTTAAAACTGCTTTAGAAATTGATAAGCTCACTTTTCAAGCGGGTGGCTTTATAGAGCAGAAAAATATCAGTTTTGATGTACTCGATGTAAAAACACAAAAAATTGCGGATGGTAAAATCCGAGTTTTTGAAAAAGTTGATCCGCATGCGGAGATCATTGTCAGAGTACCGAGTGATAAAGCTGCGGTATATGTCAATCAGTTATTGCCATTGATGTACTTTTTAAATCAACAACAATATTCTGCTAAGCGTTTTGAGTTAAAGCTTTTAGAAGAAAAAATTGGACAAACTCAAAGCGTTCCAAGTGATACCAAACAATCACAGCTGAATGAAATTTCCCGTTTAACCCAACTTGAAGTTCAAGATCGGGTGCGTTTTAGCACGATTAGTATTGCCATTAAACAACCCACGATGGTGAGAGAAAGTCTGGATGTTGATGTTGCTGCTGTGGCACGCTTAAACGGCGATAGTTTTTGGAAGCGTGCTTGGGAAGGTGTTCAATATGGCTGGCAATTTATTTTGGATTTATTGGTTATTTTAGTTACCATTTGGCCACTTTATTTACTGGTATTTATTGGCTTGATTATTTATCGAGTGATTAAGCCTTTAATGAATAAATTTTTCAATGATTCATCATTGACTAAATCCTCTAAAGATGTGAAAAAAGATCAGATGAATTCTACAGATGACAATGCATGATTTTACTTAGCGCTATGCTGTAATTTTTAAACCAGTGCAATTGCACTGGTTTTTTAATGTGTTGTCAGTTTTTCAAAAAGCTGTTGCATCCCTTCAGTCGCACTCATTTTTAAACATTGGTATTGTTGGGGAACACGCTCATAACTGGCTTGTGGATCAATATAATACGCATCACTGTATTCTGGAATCTCGTGAATCAAACCTGCCACAGGGTAGACGGTCAATGTGGAGCCAATAACAATAAAAATATCAGCATCACGGATCATCTGTACTGCTTCTTCATACGCAGGAACCGCTTCACCAAACCAAACTACATGAGGTCGAAGTGGAAACCCTTCAGGACATTTATGTTGTTCTAGGTCCAATTGCCAACCATCTATAGGATAAAACTCATTTGTGTACTGCGCATTGGGTTTAGAACTTTTAGCAAGGCGGATATTGCCATGTAAATGAATAACCTGTTGGCTTCCTGCACGTTCATGCAGATCATCAATATTTTGAGTAATTACAATGACATCAAAATGTTGTTCGAGTTGAGCAATGATATCGTGTGCTTGATTGGGCTGAGCATTGAGAATATGTTGACGTCGTTCATTATAAAAACGTTGCACCAAGGCAGGGTTGCGCTGCCAAGCTTCAGGTGTAGCCACCTCTTGAATATCTACAGATTGCTTTTACAAAAAAAACAAAAAAGATAATAAATAAAAATATGGACAAATCTTGTACTAAAAAATATCTCAATTGATTGAGAAAATTATGAACTAACACTCACCATGAATTCAATCGCAAATAAGTTTATAAATGGTGAATTTGATATTGAAGAGACAATGAAACAGATGATGAATCATCCAAACAGTATGAAAAGTCCTAAGTTCTAGTTACATTCAAGTGAATATATGCTGAAAGTATGTTCTTAGCTTATAATTTGTAGTAGCTCCCCATATGTATATCTATAATTCATATATTTAATTAACTATTAAAATTTCTTCTTTTTATCATTTTATCTAACTAAAAGGTATCTACAAAATTAGTGGCTATTCAATTTCGTTTTTTCAAGGAAGCTAGAATATAGTTTTGTGCACATCCTTGTTTAATGTACCGCCTATTTCTGTTCCTAACATACCACTACGACTATTAGCAATCTTTTTAAATAATATTGGGCTTCAATGGGATAGGCTAAGATAAAGTGCGCTTGGTTTTCAAAAAGTTTTCATCTGATGAAATTAATTGCTTGGTTGAAATTACTAACAATCTGTTATACAAATAAGGCTCAAACAAGTAAGTTCAACGATAATGAGGATAAATCAAAGTAACAAATGGGAAAATACAAATATTTTAAAATAAAAACGATTAAAGACGAGGACGGTGAAGACTGGGATGTTTATGAAGAACAAAAATCTTCAGCAGGAATTATGATTTATCAGGGATGGCCCTATGCCTTAACTCCAAGAGATGGCATAGGTGGTACGTTTTCATTTATCTTAACGTCCGAAATTGCAGAATTTCTTAAGATACATTCGATTACTGAGTCTGAACAGCAACTTGGTTTAAGTAATGGTATTGTTGCTAAATTCAGACGGAGGCTTAACATTCAAAACAAAGTTATCTATCGCAATGATCAATGGCTTTTAGAGCATCAAGATGAGCTTTTGAATGATAGCCTACAAACACTAAAAGCAAAATATGGCTTAAAACGCAGTCAGGTGTACCAACATAAAAAATGGTTGGCAGATCTCATCAGTATTCCTATACGAAAGAAAACAAGAAAAAAAGAATCTGAAATTTTACAAGAACAGTGGTTTATTGAAAATAAATCAAAAATGGTTGATATGACTATAAATGAAATTGCAGCAACTTTTGATATAAGCACTTTTCTTGCCAAGAAATTTTATAACCGTATACGAAGTGAATTAGGTGAGTTGAGTTTCTCTGAGCAATTCAAAGAGAATAAAAGGACTCAACATCAATGGCTACTTGATCACCAAGATCAATTATTAAATCACAGTAAATCTATTGCGGAATTGGCTTTACACTTTCAAAAAACAGAAGGGAAAATCCGAAGAGCCAGAGCCAAATTACGAGAAATTTTAAAAACGCCAAAAGTGAAAGACCAAAACCAAGCTTGGTTACTTGAAAATAAAGAGCTTTTACAAGACTCTACGCTGATAAAAGAAGAGTTAGCACAAAAATTGGGTATTGAACCTAAACAAGTCTTTAGAAAAAAGGGACAGTTAAAGAAGTTGTTGAAACTACCTCATCATAATGATTTGGTTAAAGCGTGGCGTTTGGAGAATCAAAATATTTTACTTGACCTCCATTTAACTATAGCTGAAATTGCTCAAATACTTGATCGAAAAGAAAATTACATCATTAAAAATAGAATGATTTTAAGAAAATTTTTAGGTATCACTAAGCAAGACCAAAAAAATGAATGGGTACTTGATCATCGGCATGATTTAGAAACCCTCAGTATTGAGAAGCTCCAAGAGAGATATAATATTGGTCCACATGTAGTAAAATTCTACAAAAAGCTTTTAATCGAATTGAAACAAAATGAAAACGAATAGTATTTGAGCATAAATATCTGTTCTGTTAATATTTCCCTATTAATAATAAGGTTATAAATAACAATGTTAGATAACATTTTTGGTATTTTAGATAAGTTAGGCTCAGGAACACAAAAACGTGCCATCAATGCACAATTTTCAAATTCACAACTCAATTCTCAAATCATGTTGCAACGCATTGATGGCTTTCATGGCATCAATGAGGGATTGTCAGCAGAACTGATCTGCCTATCAACGAATCCATTCATAGAGTTAAAACAATTCATAGGTTGCCAAGTCGCTATTGATCAGGTAACTGATTCAGGAAAGTTATTTAGAACGACTGGCATTATTACTGGTGCTTCACAGGGACAATCCGATGGTGCTTTGAGTCTTTATCGTTTAACCATGCAAGACCCAACAAGTTTATGGCATAAACGACGTAATAGTCGTGTGTTTATGAATAAGAATGTTATTGAAATTATTGAAGTAATTTTCAAAGAATGGCAATCGAAAAGTGCCTTATTTACTTCAAGCCTGAAATTAGACACCAGTGGCTTAACTAAGGCTTACGATATTCGCCCATTTTCAATGCAGTCGAACGAAAGCGATTATGTATATTTAACCCGATTAATGCGTGAAGAATCAATAAATTGGCTGATTGATGAGTCTAAATATATTGTTTCAAGTAGCAATGAAAGCATTGAACCGCAAAAGCTTAGATTAATTGATGATAATAATCAATTTAAAGCGATTGAACGCAGAACTATACGCTACCATCGTTCAAATGCGACAGAAAGATATGACAGCATCACCAGCTTTATCGCAGAACGTAGTCTACAGCCAACAGCTATCCATGTGCAACGCTGGCAACCTGATAGCTTAAGTCAAGAGGATGCTAGTGGTTCAGTGCTAAGTACACATAAACACAGTTCAAATCGAGACAATGAAAGCTTGAGCCTTGAACAAGCATGGAGTGTATCGCCCGCATGGATCAGTGATCTCAAAGATGAAGATCAAGCAACAAAATCAGGCAATAGCCAATTAGAAAAGCTCAACAAACAGCTTAACCAATATCAAGCCTTACAAGCCAAATACTTCACAGCACAAAGTAGTGTACGAGATACCCAAGTTGGGTATTGGTTTCAACTTGTTGATCATCCAGAACTTGAGAAAAATCATAGTTCGAATGATCGTGAGTTTTTGATACTGAATAAGCACTATTACAATCAAAATAACCTTCCTAAAGATATGAAGGACCAATTGGAAAAATTGCTTACACTCAGTCATTGGGAAATCAGTAAAGACAGCGAGCAAGAACGTCAAGCCAATGATTTAATGGTTGTACGTCGAAGTATTGTAGTTATTCCTGAATATGATCTACTACAACATCGGCCCACCGCTCATGTGCAACGTGCCAAAGTCACTACAGATGGTGAAGAAATCCATGTCGATGAATGGGGGCGTATTAAAGTCCGATTCTTATTTACCCGCTCAGATGATCATAGCCATGATGGTGGTGCAGGTTCCAATGATAATGATACAGATTCAGCGTGGGTAGATGTGCTTACCCCTTGGGCGGGGGAAGGTTATGGTGCTCGTTTTTTACCACGAAAAGACGAAATTGTGGTAATCGACTTCTTTGATGGCAATATTGACCGTCCATTTGTGACAGGGCGTATCCATGAAGCACAACGGAATCCGACTAAGTTCGATATTAAAGGAAAATTACCTGATACTAAAAAACTGAGTGGTATTCGATCAAAAGAAGTTTCAGGGGAAGGCTTTGGGCAGCTTAGATTTGATGATACAACTGGACAACTCAGTACACAGCTACAATCGAGCCATGGTGCTAGTCAGTTAAATTTGGGGAATTTAAGTCATCCTAAAGAAATGGCAGAAAGTGATGGCCGTGGTGAAGGGTTTGAGTTAAGGACGGATCAGTGGGGTAGTATACGTGCGCCTAAAGGGATTCTGATCACAACGGAAAAAGATATTAACGCCAATGGAAATCAACTTGATCGTTCTAATTTACAACAGAATATTGAGAAATTTTTAGGTACAAATTCAGCAATAAAGGATGCAGCAAAAGGACACCAAACAACCGAACCTGAATTAGAACTTCAAGAATCTCTAAAAAGTGAACTGCCTAACTGGAATGAATCAGACACGACACCATACGTTGCAATTGATGCAAAAGATTCCATCATCCTTGATGCTGATAAAGGGATTGTCGCTCAAGCTAAAGCAAACATTGATATTAGTTCAGAACGTAATGTTCAAATTTTTTCAGGTCGAGGTTTCTTTGCCAGTGTTTTGGACAAAATTTCACTTTTTGCAAAAGCCGCTGGTATTAAAATTAAAGCTGGACAAGGACCAATAGAAATAGAAGCACAGGCTGATTCAATGAAAATTGCATCACAAGAACTGCTGCATGTTTATGCAATTAATGATTTCGTTAAAGTTGAAAGTGGTAAAGGAATTTTACTCGCTTCTGGTGGTGGTTATATCAAAATTGAAGGTGGCAATATAGATATTGTTTGCCCTGGGACAATGTCTTTAAAAGCTGGACAAATCAAGACGATGCCAGGTGCTACGATAGGATCTGATCTAGCTGCGATGCCAAAATTGCAAATGGAATATGACGAGCTTTTTGTATTGCGTAATAAAGCTGGTAAAGCAATGTCCAATATGAAATATAAAATAAAAACAGAAGATGGCAAAATGATTGAAGGGATAACCGATTCTCAAGGGAGAACAGAGAAGATTACTTCACTCACTATGACAAAAGCTGTTATTTCATTATTAGGATATGTAGATGAATAAAATATATGCTTCTTTATTATTAACTGCATGTGTATTCAATACGGACTATGCATCTGCACAATCAGGAATAAAAAATACTGGATATAACATGATAAACTTAGAAAAAACTAAAACTTATTGTATAGGGCGTTATGCTGTAGATATTCCTACAGAAGCTAATCCATTAAATAGATATGATCAATATGACTCTTTTATTATTAAAGTATCTGATAATGCTACACGCCAAGATTTTGATGCGGCCATTCATAAAGTGAGAAAGGAATATTCTGAAGGCGATTGGTCTATAATTGAAGATCCTCAAGAACATAAAATAGAAGGTCGGGTCACTAAAACGCTTAAAGGGAAAACATCAAAAGATAAAGGTGACCCCATTTCGGTCTTCGGTTTTGTACTTGATAAAAAGACCTTGTTTTTAATTGAGGGGAATCATAGTGATATGCCTAAATGGACTGAAGATAGTAATGAAGCTATGAAGCATTTAATTAATAATTTACGTTATCGCCCTGAACATGAAATTCCTAAAGAAATTGGCCAATGTATTTATAAAGGATTTATTAAAGATAATGATCAAAAATTTAGACACAGTAAACAAAAAATGGGCTTTGACTTTAAAAACTATCCAAGTGTGGTGTTACGTTTTGATAGTGAAACAAATTCAAAGGAAATTGCACAACTTATTCCTAGGATCGAAAGTAAGTTAAGCCAAGTTGGACAAAGTCAACGGCAAATGAATAAAGATAATATACGAAAAGGTGAAAAGAACACAGCACAGCTAAATGCTCAAGAGTGGATTTCTGTTGAGAAAATGAAGGGTAAGAACGGAATTAGCGCATTATGGGAACATACAGGAACTGCACGTAATAATAAAGATCCTTTAATTGGTTTAGAGGTGGATACATCATATTCATCTTTCGGGAATAAGACTAGTAGCTTAGAGCAAGCTGATGCTTTAAAGCTGTATGAATCGATTATAAAAACAATTCGTAAATTTTGAGAAGAATAATGTCAAATAATGTACATCGTCATGAAGCATATGAAACAATTCATCAATCAGGAAAGACTTCCTATGTTTCACAGACAACACCAAATAGTGTTAATACTGAGTGTGAAATCCCTGCTCCTGTCAAATATGTGGTACCGATTATTTTTATCCCAGGGATTATGGGGTCAAATATCAAAGATACCAATAAAAAGAAAGTTTGGTACCCAGGTGTTTCTACCCTAATTGAATATAGTAAAAGAGATGCGAAAGAACGACAAATTGACCTAAACCCGAAAACGACCGAAGTAGGTTATGATGGTGATATTAAAATAAATAAAAAGAAAGCTCCTCATATGACTGAAGAAATTGCTAGAGCGCGAGGCTGGGGTTCAGTAATAACAATAGGCTATTCCAAAGTGTTAATCTATTTGGAAAGCCAATTAAATAACCCATTTAAAAGTGTAAAAGAGCAAAAGGAAGATAAATTTAACGGCACGGATGAATGGGCGAAAATTGTACAGCCTGGAAATAAGGAAACAAAAAAAGTATTCAAAAATTGGTCGAGTAGCAAAACAATAGAGTTATTAAGTTTAGAACAACATGAAGAACTTGCGGATTATGCATTTCCTGTATTTGCCTGTGGTTACAATTGGCTAGATACTAATTTAAGCTCTGCTGATAAAGTTGCAGATCGCCTCAATAATGAAGTTATGGCGCAAATTAAAAAAGAATTTCCTACTGCTAAATTTAAAAAATTCATTATTGTAACCCATTCGATGGGTGGACTGGTAACACGTGCATTGATTCAAAATGAAAAGGTTAAAGATAAAATTGCTGGGGTAGTACATGGGGTGATGCCAGCCAGCGGTGCGCCAGCAGTTTATCAACGTTTAACCGTAGGCTGGGATGGTTGGAAGGCCTCGACAGGATTATTGAATAGTATAAAAGCTTGGGCGACTAAATTTATGTTTGGGGATACCTCTGAACGACTTACTGCTACATTGGCAAGTGCACCTGGTGGCTTGGAATTATTGCCATTTGCTAATTATTCAAATGCTGTAGATTTCCCAAAAAACCCTAAAGCGTGGATGTTAATCAAAGCAAAAACACCTACAGGTGAAATTACAGCTTCACTACCACAAACCATTGATCCTTATACTGAAATTTACAAAAGAAAAGATAGTTGGTGGGCATTAATGAATCCTGAGTTTATTGATCCTGCTGGATTACTTGCTATAGAGGCCCAAGAGAAAAAATTAGAAAGTATTTTTGATGTTTATAAACTAACTGTTAATAAAGTAAAAAAATTACATGATCATATTATTGACACTTATCATACTAATACCTATGCACATTACGGAGCAGATGAAGACCATCAATCTTTTGGTCAAGTGGTCTGGCGTTGTAAGGAAGTGTTAAACATTCGCTCAGAAAATGAATTGATTGAACTCATAAGCTTGTATGGCAAGAAAAAATTAATTGAGTTTCCAGATATAAAAGATCGAAGTGACATCAAAGAAGGTGATATAAATAGCATTCCCGAAAATGATGCAGATTTAACCATTAAAGGGACGAAAATGCACAATTTACAAGATAATGCTTATAAGGAGGATGGTGTAAGAGAAATTTTATTAGATGAAAAATCAAGAATATCTAAAACTAATAAAGCAACATTCTATTTAGATTTAAAACCAACCTCACGTGGTGATGGTACTGTATGTTATCAATCTGGACAGGATGTTCGAGCAAGTACTAGAACTCTAAAAGAGACATTTGTTATTAATGGGTATGAACATTCTGCTAGCTATGATAATGCGGATGTTCAATTAAATACAATATATTGCATTGCAAATATTGTTGATATAATCAAGAAGTCCTGTTAGTGGCAACGTAAATATTTAGAACTTTCATGAATTTATAGACTAAATCAAGTAAGCATCTTGCCTATAGTAGTTCAAAGTATGTACTTCTTAATCAAGTTGCTTTTTTTGTGATTAGACTAAATTGAACGCTAGTATTAATGGAATGACATAGAGCCCGATAAGTCAAATTGGACTCTATAAAAATTCCTCAAATATATTTTTTACTCAGAGTAAACTAGATATGCTGTGCGGAAATTACCTATAGTGTCGAATAATACTGAATATCCCAAATGAAAGCTATCAAACGCGATACATATGTTCAAAAATGGTTTGGCATCCACTAATAAAAATTGGTGTAAGGATAAAAAAAACTTTAAATATAATTCCATTTTTCATCTTTTATGATTCCTACAAATAATTATACTATGGGGAAAGTCCTCCTTTATACTATGGGGAAGTCCTCCTTCAAAGCAATAGTGTTAACAAAAAATTATCTACAAAAGTCTGTTTTTACTTGATCATTACAGACTGTTAAACAAAGTAAATAAGATTTGTGATAGACATATACGTATAAGTGGCATAACTATTGAGTGGAATACGCAATTAATTTACATGCAATTATATTTCAATAAAAATTGAACGTTTTTTTGAGAAGTATTATTCATCTAGAGCCTGTAAATTATTTTCTGTACGTTTCTGCTAATCTAGAGTTTTTTAACTTGCGTGGTACGTTAGGAATAGGAATGGCTGGTACACAACGAACAAGGATAGTTGGTCGGTTTATCCAGTATTTTGCAGTTTTGTGAAGAAAACTATATTTATTTGAATTATCCAACTCTATAACTAGAATAGACTAGGATATTTGAAACAATGATATGTAATTATTAGATTGAATCAGAGCCTCTTTTAAGATTATCTGATAGTAATTATGACCTTTATGTTGCTTGTCTGAACTACAAGTTTCTAAAATAGTTTGCTAAATAGTTGGTAATGATATTCCATTATTTAATGAGGCTTGGATAGAGTTGGTTAACTCTATAACAACATCACTAGATTTATCTTTAAATCTTTGAAATAAATCTAATTCTGTATAGTGTGAATTTATAATTGTATAAAGTGGAATCGGAATGTTATTAACATTATCAACTTTGAAATTTATGTCAATATTATTTAAAGAAATAACATTAAGTTCGACAAATAAATATTGATTATTAGGAAGTAAATCAATATACAGATTAAGAAAAATATGTTGGTTATTGTTAATCCATCGAACAAGTTTTTTTGAATTACACTCAGTACAAGAAGGGATCAAGTTGCTGGGATGCGCTGAAAATTCAGGAAATAAATCTTTAGGGATAAAGTGATCTAAGCTATTAACAGTACAATATTGGCAAGTAGCTTGATAAGTTGAAGATATATCAGTTGAGATCTGGCGCCTAAATTTTGTCAGTACACTATTTTTATAGGAATATAAACTTAAAAGATCAGCTTCTTCTATACTAGATAAAAATAGCTTAGTAAGTGATGATAATGTATTAGTACTAAGTTTGCTATCGTAGTTAGAATATGTAGGATCAACTTTGGTGATCAAATTTAGAAGCCTATTTTTTCGATCTGAGTCATCTGTTGTGTTTCTTTTGGAAGATACAACTAGACGCATAAAATCAATAGAGCTTAAAGAGAGATTATTTTTTAAGTTTTTCATCGAAAAGGCTTTTTAAATATAAATTGACATTTAAACTAACTTCAGTATTTGGTGATTGAATTTCTTGTAAGATTCTATCGTAAGATAACCCTGAAGAAACTAATTTTTTGAGTTGAATTTTAAAATAATCTGGAACATCTCTATTACCAAAAATCTCATTCGTGATTACTGTTAAATTTTCACCAAAAGTTTCCGAATTTGGTTTTCTAACATATAGATTATTTTGCTCCTTTTCCAATATATAAACATTTTTAGCTAACATCTCTTGTACTACTAATGGAGAGTGAGTGGCAATTAGACAAAATGATTCAAATTCCTGTGTGAGTGTATAAAGTGTATTTGTTAGTTGTGAAATAGCATTAGGATGTAAATGAGTTTCAGGTTCATCATATATAATCAAACTATCGTATCTGATATTTTTTATAATTTCGGTAATAATGTTAAGTAAAATATTCTGTCCTGAGCTAAGAATTTTTAATGTATCACTAATTTTCGTTAAATTAATATTTCTAATCTGAGAATCATTTTCTGATATTAAGTTTCGAACAATGTCTTCATCTAAAAATGTAGAAATGGTTTTTAACCATTTTTTTGTGCGATTAGCTTCTTGAACTTTTCTACATGATTGAATTAACCGAGTAGTCAAATCTTCTTTTGTTAGCAATTTCCCACTATCATCTCTCAAGCTACAACTTATATAGTTAAAGTCAAAGTCGGGTTTAGGTAGAGTAAAATTATCAAAAATACTATAAGATACAGCGATAATTTTCCCAAATTGAGGTAGTTTGGGATAAAAAAATTCTTGATTTTTTTGTGATAATTCAAGGGGAAGTTTAGAAAGTAGCTGAGTTTTTCCACATCCATTTTTACCAATAAGTGTTATTATTCGATTAGATATCCAAGAATCCTCATCAAAGTCAAATTCTATATCTGTAAATTTTTCATCATATTTGGGTTTAAATTTAAAAGTAAATTTATATAAATTTTCTAGGTCATATTTATTTATTTCTAATTTTGCACGACGTATAAGTCGCTCTTGTTCGTTATCTCTTATAATTGATTTTTTAAAATTATCATCATTTTCAAAAAACTCTAAAGTATCATGAAAAAAAGAACAATCTTTTAAAGCTCTTAATTTTGAGTAAAATAAGTCACCAAATATTTTTTTCAGGTTTTCATAATAAGATATATCCTCACCAATTGAACAGTAATCATCTAACTCAGTAAATGTATTTGGAATTACTTGTATTGTATTGAAATCATTTTTTTTGATAATTTTTAGGCGACCAATATGTACTTTATTATCATTTTCTGGAAAGTAATCTAAGAAAAAATTTGAATAGTTCCCAAAATCATTAAAATTTATATTGCTTAGAATAAAACAAGGGTAACCTATTATTTGATAATTAATAGTAGTGTTGTCTAGATGAAATAGTATTTTGTTTTTTGGAATGTTTCTTATATAATCGCTGCATTCACTGTTTTGAACTAATCTATAAATGGGTAATTTTGTGGTTGGTTTGTAATCCCATACCTGAAAAATAAAATTATCTTTTTTAGTTAAATCTTCAATAGAGTTACAATATTCAATTATTTCTTCGTTTGAAATTCTTACTTCAGGTGAAATAATTTTTGTAATAAATTTTATGAAATTATTGTTATCATTAGTAAAGTCAAACTTAATTTTAAGTAGCTTATGTATGGCATAAAATTTAATTTGAATGAATACTAACTCATTATGCTTTAGAAAAAATAGGTACAATTTTTAAGTTCATAAATTTACAGGAGAATTTTGTTACTTATGGGCCTGTTTGTTCGGAAACGTAGAAATTTGTTGGAAGTTGATAAGAGAGAACCGTTATACTTCGATCATTTCGAATATTTTTTATAAAAATCAAATGTACTAGAAATAAGTTAAATTGGAACAGCATGGAAACACGTGATATTGTCAATGCCCCTGAAGTTAAAAAAACAATTGTAGAGCGTAGTCAACGCCGTAAAGATGATCCAGAAATTACTCAGTGGTTTGAAAAAAAATTCTTTGAATATGTGATTAAACAATTCAATCCAGTTTTTTATGTAAATTCGGTTTCTGCTTGGAAAATTTGTCAACTTCCGCAGCCTATTCCTACATGGTTTTTGAACAAGCTTGAACAACAGCCAGAACATCAGATGTTGTATGTTGATCCTTTACATGAACAGATTTTGGAGCTGGAAAAGCCCATTTTAGAGTTTTTTAATTCGCGTTTAAAAAGCAATTTAAAAGGTAAATTCATGAAAATGACCTATGAGCAAGTGTTAGACGCTTGGCATAAAGATCATGAAGCAATGAAAAAGCGTTTAGAAAAAGGGCAATGGGACAGCAGTGAGCAGGCAATTGATGAAGTTTTAACTGTAAATACAGGCAAGTTTATTGAAATTACGGCAATAGGAATGTTGTTGCGTAAGGAAATGGCTTTTGAATCACGTTATATGCAGCACTGTTTAGGGCAGTTTAGCAACCTGATTGAATTGAAAGATGGCTATGGTGAATACTATGTAACGCAAAAAGAGCAGGGAATATTTCGTTATTTTAGCTTAAGGGATTCAAGCAATAAGCCACATGTTACCATCAGTTTAGAATGGGATGGTGAAGTGTGGTGTATTGAGCAGATTAAAGGTAAGCAGAATCAAGCACCAGTTAAAAAATATACAGATGATGTCTTATTATTTTTAAATCATATTCTACCAAATAATAATCATAACCCAGATTGTTTAAGCATGGGGATCGTCTATGAACCTGAGATAAATGAGGGTTCAACGGATCATGTCAATCAAGCCTTGTATTTCTATTTTCATGAATTGGATGATCCTTGTAAAATTGAAACGTTATTGATGAAAAATCAACATTTATTGGAACAATATGATCATCAAACCCATGTGATTCAGCATCTTTTGCTGGGACTAAATCGTCCAGAACATATCAGGCACCCATCAGAAAAATATATAGAAGAGATCGTTGCTTATACAAATCAACAGCAAGCTGAGAAAAAATTTGATTTAAAGGTTGAGTTAAGTCAAGCAAAGTCAAACAAATCGCTGTGGAGCGTGATCTTTAAGCCTTATTTCTGGTTGATTCAGACTTTATATGGTTTAAGCAAGATTCCATTGCTTGGTTGGATGATTAAAATTATCGTCTTTATCATTGCTTTGCCTTGGATGCTGTTAAATTTAAAGCAGGACAATCGTAAGCAATGGATGCTTGCAACTGGTGATCTGATTTATTTCCGTAATCATATTCAATGGTATCAGGTGGATAACTTAACTTTAGCGCATTTTGAACAGCATCCAGAAATATATAAAAAACATTTAAATCAATTGTTAAATATCAAACAGAAAAAAGCAGGCTCTAAAGAGAAACAGATTCGTTATTTTTTAAATCAATATTTTCAAATCGCTCAATTAGAAAATCTTTATTCAAGTAGTGAATTTGGTACTGCAAGTTATTTAAGAGATATTTTGGTGTTTAGCCATATTCAAAAAATATTTACTATACGGTTATTGGTGCAGTTCTATGAATTACAGGAATATGATGCATGGCAATATATTGTTGCTTCATCGAAGATTATTCAAGACTGTTGTTCTAGCTGGCAGGATATGGGCGAGAAATATGTCGCAGGGCGTGAGCTGTATTTGATGTTTAAACATTCAGATTTTGAAAATTATGATCGCTCTGCAAAGCAAGACTTACACTTATATCAATCCATATATCCAAATAATTGGTCACTTTATTCATGGAATATTGATTTATTCTCAACCCATAATAAAAACAAAGTAGCTGAATGATGATTAAATCTGAATATACCCATGAAGTATTTCGTAAAGATATCCATTGTCCGCAAGGTTTATTGGAAAATAAAAACTATGCAGAATTGGAAAATTTTTTCAATGTGTTATGGCAAAGTCGAAGTTATAAATCGCTGCAGCTTTGGGAAAATGAATGGTTTGATCAGCCCAAACAAATGTTTAAGGACATATTCTTAAATCACGGCATAACAGCATTAAAACATATCAATGAATGGCATTTGGCTTTTCCAGAAAGCTTTTTCCCTTATATTGTTCGTGTGCGTTATTGGGCTTTTTGGGCAGCTGAATATCGTGGGCAAGAATGGTCAAGCAATGTTACAGATGAAATGTGGGATTGTGCAAGAGAGGCGCAAAAGCAGTTGTATGCTTCTGCAATGCAAGCTTTTGCATTTAGTGCGGAGACATGGACAATTGCACTGCATTTATTAAATTCGGCAGTTCACTTGGATGAACCTGAATGGTTTGCAGAGTGGATGCTTAAGCGTCGATATCCTTCAAATTTAGTCCATAAAATAAAACCTTCAGCCCAAGCAATGGCGCAAAAAAGTGGCTTAAATCAAGATTTAAAAATTGATTTACCCCAAGATGTGCCTCAACTTTTACAAAAATATCTAAATTTGAAAGAAGAAATTGATTTACCTCAAGCAGATGCCGCTTTTTGGTTAAAAATATTTATAGAAGAATCAGGTTTTGGCTTGCTTGCAGTAAGAGATTATTGCTGGTATCTCTTGCCACGATGGGGACATGATCATCAGGCCATTATTGATTTTGCTCAGTCGGATTGGTGTCAACATTTTAGCGAAATCGAAAAAAGTGAATTAAATTATATCGTGTGGTTTGATACGCTTGATACAAGTTTTGATAAAGATCAGACACTTGAAATAAAAAAATATATCCAAAAAGCCCAAGCAATCTTAAAACGACCTTTAACGGAACGTAATCGAGCAGTCATCTATTTAAAATTGGCATATTTCTATTATCTGTTAGATGAAAATGATCCAAGAATTTTATCTTGTTATCAACATGCTGCAGATTATCCCGTATTCGATGAGTATGAGCTTGATCGCGCAATTTATTTTTGGCGACATAATGCTCAAGATTCAGATTTTCTAGGCCGAATTGCATTGTCCAATCGGAAGCGTCTTGCCAGTGCTGCGGTTCTTTATGGTTTTCTATGCCAACATGGTTGGTCTAGTGTTGAAAAAAATCCATTGGTTGCTCAATCTTGGTACGAACAGGCAAAATTATTAGAAGCACCAAAAGCTTATCCTGAAGGGCGCTACTGTTGTTTTTTCCGTGTCGCAAACAATTTTGATGATGATCACGGCTATATTTTTATCATTGATTTATTACATCAAGGTGCAGATTTAGGCTTTGTATATTGTTGTTTTAGTGCAGGTTATATTCATTCTTTGGCTGAACATGCCTTATATGATGTGAATCAAGAACTATATTA
This sequence comes from Acinetobacter sp. BIGb0196, assembly GCF_011759595.1. Taxonomy (NCBI): domain Bacteria; kingdom Pseudomonadati; phylum Pseudomonadota; class Gammaproteobacteria; order Moraxellales; family Moraxellaceae; genus Acinetobacter; species Acinetobacter sp. BIGb0196. The sequence continues at coordinate 1,933,863 of NZ_JAAOZA010000001.1, forward strand.
TGCAAAAAAAGCAGCAGACCAAGGTCATTATATTGCCATGTATAATATGGGCATACACTATCTAAATTTAAGTATGGATGAAAACCAATCTCAACCTAAAGAATATTTAAAAAAGAGCTTAGGGTATTTTGAACAGAGCCGATTAGGCTTAGAGAAGTCGCAACAAGATCATCGTTATATTAATTCTGATTTGCTGAATGATCTGATTGATATTTATGTCACGCGCTTATTTAATTTTAGCTATTATCCTGAAATTGCAGAGCAAATGATTGCAGTTTTAAAAACAAAAGCACATAAACGCCATATTGCTGCAATGTGTGCGATAGCAAGACTACATTTTGATCTTAAAAATCGACCTCATTATTATGACTATGCTGAAGCAGTTAAGTGGTGTCAGGCGGCTTATCTACAAGATCCAGAGCATGACCTTGTCAAAGAGATTTTATATGAAATCATGGGAAATACCAAGCGCAGTATCAAAAAGTATAACCAAACAATTACCAATATTACTGCTTCAGACATACCTGGACGCCAAGATGTTTTAATTTAGTTGATTTCTATTGATTTATTATTAACACATAAAGTCTAAGGATTTGATCCCTCTAAATTTAGAGTATCAAAATAAGGGCATAAAGCGCATGACATTTAGAAGGGTGAGCGGATTCTAATGTCATGATTTATTTTTAAATTATTCAATAAATTTGATTTGTTTAATGAAGTAAAAAGATTCATCTGCACTAGGACCAGCAACTCGATCTGCATTTTTTTCAAATTGAATATCTGCTTGGACCTTTTTTTCAATATATTCCTTTTTTAAAATTTGACCGCCTGTTTCTTCATCATGGTCAAACCATTGCCCGCACTTTTGATTGCAATATGCGTAAATGGTTTTACCTTGGGTATTTTTTAACAGCAAACCATTGTCATCAACACCACCGCCATTGGTCAGTATATAGTTTTGTGTTTTAGCATTGGCAAAATGACTGATTGAAATACAGCTAAGAACAAACAATATTTTTTTCATCTTTTCCTCAAAATTTAATAAGACTTTATTGTATATACGCGGATATTTTACAACAAAAGGCATGTATTAAAAGAAAAGGTCTGTAAAAACAGACCTTAAAATGTTGAGCTTAATGATCATGGTGTAAATATTTCGGCTGTTTAGGGAGTTGCATGCTACAGAAAAGACAAATAATCAGCATGACAATCACGTAAACAAAGAAGCTATTCTCATGACCAATATCTTTTAGCTTTAATGCAACGGCAGGAGCAGAACCACCAAAGATTGCATTACCGACTGCATAGGCAAAACCGACTCCCAAGGCTCGAATATGTGGCGGGAACATTTCTGCTTTAACTAAACCACTAATTGAAGTATAGAAACTGAGTAACATCATTAAGAAGATCAGTAATAATGTCACAATAAAAGCTGAACCGCTAAAATACGGCATCGCAATGACCATGACAGGATAGATAAAAATGGCACAGCTGCTACTAAAGAGCATCATTGAAGCACGACGACCGATTCGATCTGCCAGCATCCCGAACAAAGGTTGTGCACACATAAACACAAATAGGGCAATGGTCATCATATAGCCGACCGTTTTGTCGGCAAAACCAAGGCTGGTGATATAGGTTTTTGAATATACTGTGATGATATAAAAACACAATGAACCCGCAGAGGTATAACCAACGACCAGTAGGAAAGTATTCCAGTTCTTGCTGAGTAATTCTTTTAAACTGCCTGAACCTTCTTTTGCACTATCATCTTCAGATAAGGTTTCTTTTAAATGTCGACGCGCAAAGAATGAAAGAATGGCAACGACACCACCAATAACAAATGGAATACGCCAGCCACCGTCCATTAATTGTTCTTTAGACATAAGGGCCAACATAATCACGCCTAAAAGGCTTGCTAAAAGTTGTCCACCCGACAGTGTCACGTACTGAAAAGAGGAATAAAAACCACGTTGACCTTTTAAAGCAACTTCACTCATATAGGTTGCAACTGTACCATACTCACCACCCACTGAAAGTCCTTGTAACAGACGTACAGCCAATAATAGAAATGGTGCTGCCATACCGACTTGATCATAAGTTGGGAGTGCTGCAAATAAAAATGAACTGATTGCCATTAAGGTAATAGAAATGATCATGGATTTTTTACGTCCATAGGTATCGCCAATCCAGCCAAAGAGCCAACTGCCTATGGGGCGCATGAAAAAACTAGCAGCAAAGACGCCCCACACATAAATTGCTTTTGTGGAGTCATCCATATCTGGAGCAGTTAATGCGTGGGTGAAATAGGTTGCGAATGCTGCATAAATATAGAAATCAAACCATTCCACCAAGTTACCAGAAGCAGCCCCAACGATAGCCATGACACGATTACGTTTTTCATGTGGCTGATATATATGTGTTTCAGTCATAGAATATCCTTATTATGCTGCTACGGTTTTTATGTCTTTAAAATGTGAAAAATCAAATTTTTTGCATTTCAAACTGTTTGGATTTTGCATTTTGATTTTAAGATTAAACGATTATACAAATACGGTATTGGTACAAAAAATACACAGCTTAATACAGCTATATCTATAAATTAATGCACGAATGTTCTTGTTTTAATTTGCGTAATATGAGAATTTATTGGTTAATTGCATATTGTAAAAATGAAAAAAATAATTAATTATCAAACTGGGTTTTAGATAGATTTGCTGTATGGGCAAGTTGGAATAGTAATGGTGAATATTTGGAATACACTGTTCCAAAAGGTAAAAAATTATACGCTTGGGAAGGCCAGCAAACAAATCTCAATCTCGTTATTTTGAACAAGGAGAAATTTTTCCAAAAATTGAAAATAGTGATTGGGGTGAAACGATTTGGTATTTAGAAATCACCAATAAGCAACAGTAAAATACTTTAAGATTTAACTGTAAGAAATGGCGCTTTCATAAAGCGAAACTTGGTTATATCCCACAATATGTCATGATAGAAAAATCCCATCGAACTGCATGGGATTTTATGCTGATTGTTAAGTGAATATGCTGATTGTTAAGTGAATATGCTGGTTTATTGACTTTGCGGTGAGTCCTGTACTGGGGTTGGAATGACAGCCTTTGATTGTTGTCGAGTTAAAATCAAGTGTGCGATCATGCCAATACAAATTCCCCAGAAAACCGAACTAAATCCTAAAAAATGCATACCCGATACAGTGGCAAGAAAGGTAATGATGGCAGCATCTCGTTGTGTTTCATCTTTCATTGCAATACCAAGATTGGTGGTAATTGCTCCGAGTAAGGCCAATCCAGCAAGTGCTGCAATTAGTTCTTTGGGAAGTATGCTAAATAGCATCACCAAACTGCCTGCAAATAATCCTCCTAAAATATAGAAGATGCCATTGGCAATACCTGCGATATAGCGTTTTTCTTTCAATTCATGCGAATCTTTACCCGTGCAAAGTGCAGCAGTAATCGCTGCTAACACAATCGTGATTCCACCAGTAAAAGCCACAGCAATAGAGGTGATACTGGCTATGCTTAAAATCGGTTTAGCAGGTGTGTCGTAATGATTCAGTTTGAGAATTGCCATACCCGGCAAGAACTGACCCGTTAAACTGACAATTGTAAGTGGAATTGCAAGGTTTAGTGTAGAAGACCAGGTCCATTCTGGACTGATCAGAACAGGAACTGCCAATGAAAAATCCATTGCTACTGTATTGATTTTTCCAAAGATAAAACTGAGTGCAATACCTGAAAATAATACCCAAATTATGGCATAGCGAGGTGAAAAGCGTTTTGCTAGTAAAAAGCAGATCAGCATACCAAAAACGACATAGGGCATTGTGTCAGTAGCTTTAAACAGACCTAAACCAAACTGGAACAGAATTCCAGCCATCATTCCTGCTGCCAGCCCTTGTGGTATCCATTTTAAAAGTTTGTCAAAAGAACCAGTAATCCCAATGATAAAAATAATGATTGCAGAAGTTATATAGGCTGCAACAACTTCATTCAGAGAAATATGCGGAAATAAAGCCACCAAGAGCGCCGTTCCCGGTGCTGACCATGCGGTAATAATCGGCGTTTTAAACTTAATGGATAAAATGATTCCAGTGATTGCCGCGCCAATAGAGCTCCCCCAGATCCATGATGCCATCATGGTTGAGGAAACATTGGCTTGTTGAGCGGCCTGAAAAAAAATGATCATTGGCCCTGCATAAGAAATCAGTACAGCTAAAAATCCTGCAACTGTCGCTGACAAAGACAAATCTTGTTTTAACGTTTTGAACAGGGATGCCATTGGGCAAAGCCTCCATGCATTGAATTTCAATGATCCTGCTACATAAAAAGGAGACCAGTTTTAACCCTGATCACCACCACCTACAGGAACAATAGTACCTGTCATATAAGAGGATTCATCAGACGCAAGAAATAATATTGCATTGACTTGTTCCTGAATCGAACCATAACGGCCCATAAAAGTGCGATCAATGGTTTGATCTACCACATCTTGCATCCATTGTTTTTCATTTTCGGTCAATGCCATAGTATTACGAGGGACTTTACGTGGAGGTGCTTCTGTACCGCCAGTCGCAACAGCATTAACCCGAATACCATCTTTGGCATGTTCAAATGCAAGTGCTGTGGTTAGACCATTTACACCACCTTTGGAGGCTGAATAGGGCACTCGATGAATCCCACATGTTGCAATAGAAGATACATTAACAATGGTACCTTTCTGATTTTTGATCATTTCGGGCAGGACTGCTCGACAACACCATAAGCTTGGAAATAGTGAGCGATGCACTTCTTTGATGATTTCTTCTTCAGAAAACGTTTGAAACGGTTTCATCCAAATTGCACCGCCGACATTGTTAATCAAAATATCAACACGCTTATAGCGTTCAATAGCTTTAGCAACGACAGCTTGAGCACCCGCTAAAGTTTCCAGATCTGCATTGACGGTGATTGCATCACCGCCATTTTTGTTAATTTCAACAAGCACGTCTTCGACATATTCTGAACGGTCAGCCATAACCACATGCGCACCTTCCGCTGCCACTTGTAGGGCGACACCACGACCAATACCTTGTGCGGCACCAGTAACAATGACAACTTTGTTTTTAAATCTTTGGCGATCTGACATTCTTCTCAGCTCCTGAACAGTACGATTTTAGTTTGCAGAGAATTTCTCAAATAAGAAGTTTGCAGGTTTAATCCCTTCAGTATCCAACCAGCCTCGAACAGCTTCAACCATAGGAACAGGACCACATAAATAAACATCGACGTCACCGCCATTTAGCCAGTCATTGTCAATATGACCTGTCACATAACCTTTGCGTTCATGTGTTGATTCAGCATGTGCAACGACTGTACGGTATTCAAACCATGGCAGTTTATTTTGCAGTTCATTGAGCTTTTCAAGTGCTACAAGGTCAAAATCATTGGTTACTCCAAATACTAAGCGCACAGGGTGTTGTGAGCCTTTGTCTTCAAGCACTTGTAACATCGACATAAATGGTGCAATACCTGTACCGCCTGCCAACATAACGACAGGGCGAACTACATTACGAAGGTAAAAACTTCCAAATGGACCAGTAAAGGTCATTTTGTCGCCCGCTTTGGCATTTGCACTTAAAAAGTCACTCATCTTTCCATTTGGAACATTACGTACCACAAAGCCTGTTAAGCGATTTCCGGGTTTTGAACTGAATGAATAAGAACGCGTTTCAGTGGTTTGTGGAATTGCCACATTGACATACTGACCTGCAAGAAAATGAATATCGGGTTGGCCTTCATCTAATTGAATATCAAAAGTGATGGTGGAATCAGAGAGCTTTTCAACACGAGATAATGTACCTTGAAATGCATGAATTTCGGTTTTGCATACTTCAGATGAAGCTTGAATCTGAAATACGGCATCAGAAGTAGGTCTACATTGGCAGGCCAAGATATAGCCTTGTTCAGCTTCTTCTGGTGTTAAAGCATCCTCAATATAACTTTCTTCAGGCATGTCAAACGAACCAGATTCACAAAAAGCACGACATGTACCGCAGGCACCATCACGGCAATCTAAAGGAATATTGATTTTCTGGCGATATGCTGCATCAGATAAAGTTTCACCTTGTGTAACTGAGATAAAACGCGTTACGCCATCTTCAAATTGAAGAGCAACATTGTGGTTTGACATGGCTGAAAATCCTATAAAAATCTTTAAAACTTTTGAGTGCTTTAGCCAACTTTCCATTTGGCTAAAGCAAACACCTCATATTTTTGTTTACACAATTCGAGATAAAAAATTAGAGGTGGTAAATATCGATAACTTGGTTGATGTAGTCATTTTTTAGCACCACATATTTATTCAGAATTTGTGGTTGTGCAGCAGAAAAGTCGATGACATAACGAGACATACCAAAGTAGCTATAACTGTTTTTGTAACGAAAGCTCAGTGTATTCCAGTTAAAGCGGACTGTGACTTTGTCACCATCTCTTTCGATAATTTCAATATTGCTAATATTGTGGCAAGTGCGTGTATCAGGCATGGTTGCCGAAGAACGTTCAGTTTTAATCCGAAAAACACGGTCTTCCAAACCTTGACGGTCAGGGTAATAAATCAAAGAAATTTCAGACTGAGGATCTTCGGTCAAACGATCATCATCATCCCAAGCAGGCATCCAAAAACATGCCGAGGGTGAGTAGCAGGCGAGCCATTGATCCCATTGTTCATCATCTAAAAAACGTGCTTCGCGGTAGAGAAATTGCGCAATATTTTCTAAAGAAACTTGATCGATGTTTGCAGTTGCATTCATGCTGTTGCTCCTTGCTGAGATGTTTCTTGTTGAGCAAGATTTTTTTCAGATTGAATGGCATGTTTCATCATTTCTAACCAGTATTGATGTTGGGCAAGATATAAGCCTTCATCTTCTGTTTTAATACCACTCAGTTTAGGTTTTAAGCCAATTTCATTGGCCGCATCATCAGGTCCTTGAATCCAGTGTTTAGACCCACGGCACATGTCATTCCATTCAAGCTCAATACCAGCATAACCCGCTTGACAGGCACGGAATTCTTCAAGGTCATCAGGGGTTGCCATGCCCGAAGCATTAAAGAAATCTTCGTATTGGCGAATACGTCGTGTACGCGCTTCAGGACTTTCACCTACAGGTGCAATACAGTAAATCGTCACTTCAGTTTTATTGACTGAAATTGGACGCAATACACGAATTTGTGAACCAAATTGATCCATGAAATAGACATTTGGATAAAGGCATAAGTTACGTGAACGTTCGATCATCCATTTCGACATTGGGGCACCGAATTTTTCAGTGTACTCATCAGCTTTTGGATAATTAGGACGATCTTCAGGGTTTGCCCATTGAGTCCATAACAGCATATGTCCATGCTCAAAACCGTATGAGCCGCCACCTTGTTTGCCCCAAGCACCTGCACTCATTGCACGGACATTGTCATTTTCTTGCTGTTTTTCTTTACGTTGCTGTGTGGTCGCTGCATAGTTCCAATGTACAGCTGAAACGTGATAACCATCTGCACCATTTTCAGCAGTCAGTTTCCAGTTACCTTCATAGGTATAGGTTGAAGCACCACGTAAAACTTCTAAGCCTTGCTCAGATTGATCAACAATCATGTCAATGATTTTGGTTGTTTCACCTAAAAATTCTTCTAAACTTGGTACATCTGGATTTAAACTGCCAAATAAGAAACCTTTATAGCTTTCAAAACGAGCTACTTTTTTCAGATCGTGTGAACCTTCTTTATTGAAGCAGTCTGAATAACCAGCATCGCTTGGATCTTTAACTTTGAGTAGTTTCCCAGAGTTATTAAATGTCCATCCATGGAATGGGCATGTATAAGTCGCTTTATTACCACGCTTATGGCGGCAAAGCTGTGCGCCACGGTGTGAACACGCATTGATCATGGCATTTAATTCACCATTGCGATTACGCGCAATCATAATGGGCTGACGCCCCATAGTGGTGGTGTAATAATCGTTGTTATTTGGAATTTGGCTTTCATGTGCCAAGTAAACCCAGTTGCCTTCAAAGATGTATTTCATTTCTAGGTCAAAAAGGGCTTGATCTGTGAAAACAGAACGATGAAGTTTAAATTCACCCGTTTCAAAATTATCGACTAAAAGTTCGTCAATTCGATCAAGATGGCTGGTATTTATAACAGGAATACGTGGCATATGGGTTCTCCGACTTTCCAATGAGAGGAAGTCCCCGAAGTGCTGCAATAGTGCAAACATTTCGGTTCCGTGCGTGTGGGTTTAAGCGCTTGCGCGACGACGATCTACTTCTGTAGATGGTGCTTTAGGTTGTTCTTTTACCAGTGCTACATTGAATGAAATACGTTTAAATGGTTTGTTGAGACCACGACGGGCAATTTCAGCTTCATCACTGATATCAATAGCTGTTGCCACTAAGCCATCACGTGTTGCGAAAGCAAAATCATCCCAAAGGTATTGATCACCTTCGATGTTGAATTGTGTGGTTAATTTGCGATAGCCGGGTGCAGATACGAAATAATGCACATGAGATGGGCGGTTACCATGGCGGCCTAATTTGTTCAGTACAAACTGAGTCGTCCCTTGTGGTGGACAGCCATAGCCAACGGGCATAGTTGTTTGTGCAACGTACTGACCATTGCTATCAGTCAATATGCTACGGCGTAGATTAAAATCTGACTGTGATTTATCAAAGAAAGAGTAATTACCTAAACTGTTGGCATGCCAAATTTCAACTTTAGCATTTGGGATAAGATTGCCATCTGTGTCAGTTACTGTACCTTCAATAAATAGGGTGTCGATTTTATCGCTCTCTGAACCATCGTCCATGCGAGAAAAGCCGACGGACTCAGGCGCTCCAGCGACATATAATGGGCCTTCAATGGTGCGTGGTGTGCCACCTGTGATACCTGCTTTTGCATCTGCTTCATCAGCACGTAAATCCAAATAATGTTCCAAACCTAAACCCGCTGCTAAAAGACCAAGTTCATTGGCTTGACCTGCATCAGTAAAATATTCTAGGCCTTTCCATAATTCACTTTGTGAAATGTCTAAATCTTCAATGGCTTGCAACAAGTCAGCTAATAAACGTACCACTACTTGTTGTACACGTGTATCGACTGCACCTGTTGCAGTGTCTACATTCATTTGTTTGACCAAAGTATCGATTTCTTGACGGTTCATACTAGATCTCCTGCAGTATGCGTGGTTTGGCATTGCATACGAAAAAAATCGTTTGAAACTTTGCTGCCCACTTTCCATGTTCTTCATGTGCGAGATTTAAAGCTTGAACTGATTAAAGTGATTCATTGGGCTAACAGAATGAGATTCTTTGGCTGGCTGTGAATATCAAAAGTTTTACAGTCTTGCTTTACATCTTGCTTTTGATATACCTTAAAAGAATGGATGATCGCTGTCTAAGATCAAATTTGCATTTTTTTATATCTTAAAGGTATGGAGTTTGAGATGGAACTCAGGCATTTGCGCTATTTTGTTGCTGTTGTAGAAGAACAAAGTTTTACCAAAGCAGCAGAAAAGCTTTATATTGCTCAGCCTCCACTGAGCAGACAGATTCAAAATCTTGAAGGTGAATTGGGTATCTCGCTTTTTGAACGTGGAAGCCGTCCGTTAAAAACCACAGAAGCGGGGCAATTTTTTTATCAACACGCTGTTAAACTTTTGTCTAATGCCGAAGAAGTAAAGTCCATGACCAAGCGAATTGGCTTGATCGAAAAAACCGTAACAATGGGGTTTGTGGGTTCTTTATTGTATGGTTTATTACCCAAAATCGTTTATATGTTCCGTCAACAACAGCCGCATTTAAAAATTGAGCTGATTGAAATGAGTACCAAAGACCAAATTCAGGCGCTTAAAGAGGGGCGTATTGATGTTGGATTTGGACGTTTAAGAATTTCTGATCCTGCCATTAGGCGAGTTTTGTTACGAGAGGAGCCATTAATGTTGGCTGTCCATATCAGTCATCATCTCGCTACAGATTCTAAAGGCACTTATTTTGCCGATATTGAAGATGAGAACTTATTCCTTTACCCAAGTCACCCTAAGCCCAATTTTTCCACTCAAGTACGTCATCTGTTTTCCGAGCATGGTCTAGATCCTAAGAATCTAAAAGAAGTTCGAGAAATTCAACTGGCTTTGGGATTGGTTGCTGCAGGTGAAGGGGTATGTATTGTGCCCGAGAGTGCAAAAACCATTCAATTGCCGAATTTAATCTATATCCCATTGTTAGATAGCTCTGCAAAAAGCCCAATCTTTATGGCAATACGTTGTATGGATGAAAGTGAAAATATTCGGTCTTTATTTGATTGTATTTATCAGGTTTATGATTTAGAAGGCTTTCAATATGATCGTGCGAGCTTTACGACGATATATTAGGCTTATTTCCTAAGTTTTTTTTATAATCATAAATCAGCATAAAATCCCCCTCATCCTAGCCTTCTCCCTCAAGGGAGAAGGGACTTTCAATACCAATTTTATTCACGCCATATGATCATTTTTTCGATTTATGAAAAATCCATTCAGTTCAAGCATTGAATGAAAAGTTATTTATAGATGTTCTTTTGTGTGAAAAGTAACATATTGAAAAATCAGAACAAGTCGATTGATTTATTCTAAAACTCTAAAAATATCGAGATAATCATTAAAATAAAAAATAAATCATTAAAAATATAAAGCTCGATTTCTTTAATAATTCTTTTTAATCCCTTGTTTATTCATCAAAAAATATTAAACCGACTTTTAAGGTATGGATATATATGCAATCGGTTTTGGACAAAAAATAACAGCTGCCTCATTGTTTGAAAAAATTTCGTAGCGTTTCACCGCAGGAGGCAAAAGTGCAAACGAGCAAACTAAATATTAATCGCATCGTGGATGAAGCAAAATTCACCCCTTTTCATTGGGGGGTTCTATTGTGGTGTTTATTAATTATTATTTTTGATGGATATGATCTGGTTATTTATGGCGTAGCTTTACCTTTATTGATGCAAGAGTGGGGCTTAACTGCTGTACAAGCAGGCTTGCTGGCCAGTACAGCACTTTTTGGCATGATGTTTGGTGCAATGAGTTTTGGAACACTGTCTGATAAGTTGGGCCGTAAAAAAACCATCATGATTTGTGTGGCTATTTTTAGTGGATTTACTTTTCTCGGTGCATTTGCATCAACACCCGTTGAATTTGGAATTCTCAGATTTTTAGCAGGACTTGGTATTGGTGGTGTGATGCCGAACGTGGTGGCTTTAATGACTGAGTATGCGCCTAAACGTATACGTAGCACACTGGTCGCTGTTATGTTTAGTGGCTATGCCATTGGTGGTATGACATCTGCCTTGCTGGGTGCTTGGCTGGTGGTCGATTATGGTTGGAAAATCATGTTTTATATCGCGATTATCCCATTCTTAGCTTTACCCCTTATTTGGAAGTTTTTACCTGAATCATTGATGTTTCTAACTCACCAAGGCAAGACCGATCAAGTGCGAGAAGTGGTACAGAAAATTGCACCGCAGCAACAGATCCATTCCTCGACTCAATTTGAATTAAATGAAGTCACCGCTGGTGATGAAGCACCGTTACGTGCATTGTTTCAGCAAGGCCGTCGATCAAGCACAGTAATGTTCTGGATTGCTTTCTTTATGTGTTTATTGATGGTTTATGCACTCGGAAGTTGGTTGCCTAAATTAATGATCCAAGCAGGCTATTCACTGGGTGCAAGTATGATCTTCTTATTTGCATTAAATATTGGTGGCATGGTTGGTGCAATTGGTGGTGGTGCTTTGGCGGATAAATTTCATATTAAACCCGTATTGACCATAATGTTTACGGTTGGTGCGATTGCGCTCATTTTCCTTGGTTTTAAAAGCCCACAATTCATTCTCTATACCTTGATTGCAATTGCTGGTGCAGCAACCATTGGTTCACAAATTTTACTCTATACCTTTGTTGCACAATTTTATCCAGCAACAGTACGTTCTACAGGTATGGGGTGGGCATCAGGCATTGGACGAATTGGTGCCATTGTTGGACCAGTCTTAACAGGTGCATTGTTGACCCTAGAGTTACCTCACCAAATGAATTTTCTTGTTATCGCTGTCCCAGGATTTATTGCAGCACTAGCGATATTCTTTGTGAATTTAAATGCTTCAGTGGAAAAAACTCAAACGGCCGAAGCGCCAACAGCTCAGAAAAATATTGTTGGAAATACAATTAACTAAGTTCGTAAACCAAACTCACGCACAAACTGACTTGGTATTTCAGCCTGAATCATGAGGATTAAGGCTGGTTCAAAATAATCAATCGTAGAGAATAGGATGCTTTCTACAATGAAAAAATTTAACTACAACATCATTTTGGTGTCAATGGGATTACTTAGCCTAAATATGGCGCATGCAGATTCGATGACAGAAGTTGAACAGTTACGTAATGAAGTTAAACAATTACGTGAAATGATTGAACAACAGCAACACGTGCAAAATAAGCAAATTGTGGCATTGGAAAATAATGTTAAAGCGGCACAGGTTGTATCGCAGGCAAAAGATCAAACCTTTGCACGAACAAAAGCTGGTGCAGAAGTAACACTATATGGGAATATCCGTGCGGATCTATTGTATCAGTCTGAAGGTGGAAGTGCCGATCGACTTTATAATCAGATCAATAGCGTACCGCTTAAAGGCCATAATGAAAGTAGTGATCAATTAAAATCAACACTTGCCGCGACTCGTTTAGGTTTAGATTTTAAAACTGCTGACAAAGATATTTCAGGAAAAATAGAAGTTGATTTCTTGGGTGCGAATGATGGACTTAGAATTCGCCATGCCTATTTTAATTATGGTCAATGGTTGATTGGTCAAACATGGTCTAACTTTGCAGTTCCCGATTATATGCCAGAAACAATTGATGCTTTGGGTTATGTGGGGGGCGCTGTTAAACGAGATGCACAAATTCGTTATACCCATAAATTTAATGCAGAAACACAGCTGGTAACGGCTTTGGAAGATTCCAAAGATGCCTTATCGAATATGCGGATCCCGGTTTTATCAACTCGACTAAATCAATCATTTGCTGATCGGGCGGGTGTATTGAGTTTGCGAGGCATGGTTAGTGAAAAGAGGACTGTTGCTGATAATGAACTCGCTTGGGGTATTGGACTTGGAGCAAAATACGATATTTCTGCAAAAACCACACTTAAAGCAGATTATTATCATGTTAAAGGTGATTCCAGTTTAGTGTCATGGACGAACCAAGGCTTTGCTATAGATGCCAATAAAAATATCATGGCGCTGAATCAATTTGACTCAATCACTGTGGGGGTGACGCAACAGTTTAACTCACAATGGCGAGGAACATTGGGATATGGCTATATGAAAGCAGATGAAAATCAGGATTATATTCGATATTTGAGTGATCAGACCAAAGCCAATAAAACACTTTGGCAAGCTTGGGCCAATGTATTTTATAGCCCGAAAAAGCCGTTAAGTTTTGGTCTGGAATATGTTTATGGTGAGCGTAAAGCCTTTGTTGCAGCGTCTAATGGACAGGATACAGGTGAGGACAATCGTTTTAATGCGGTTGCGATCTATAATTTCTAAGTTATCCGTTGCAGTATGATCACCAAAGAAGCCCTGTTTAATATGCGTTAAATAGGGCTTCTGGAATTCAATTAAGCGGATTCTTTTAAAAATAAACGGATTGCTTGGCTAAATTTCACGGGTTCTGTAATAAGCGGCGTATGCCCTGAACGTTTAAAAATAATATTTTTCGCATTGGCTAAACTGTCAGAAATTTGCATTTGACCTTCAGCAGGATAGAGTGATGACTTTTCCCCAATAAAGAATGTAGTCGGACATTCCAATTGTGAAATTGCCTGACGATAATCTTCATCATGGTTGAGATAATTATCGATATACCAAGTTAAATAATCCATTCGACGGATAGGTAATAAATGTTTTTGTAATTGAGGATGTTTAAGCGCCAAATTAAACATAAATGGGCTTAATTTATTACTGCCTTGAATTTTAATAAAATTTAACCAAATTTGAATCAGTTCAGTTCGTGGTTCAATCGGTAATTCATCAACAAAACGATAGTTTGAATATTGATGTAAAAAATCAGAGAAGTCTTTTAGCAATCTTTTAATTTTAAAATACTTTTTCCCAAATAAACCAAATTCCCATGTTTCATCCGTTGGAATTTTAGGGGTTTGATCAATGTGTAGATAAGCTTTGAGTTTTTCAGCCAAATTGCCATATTGCATCCCATGCATGGCAGTGGTTGCTCCCATGGAATAACCCATAAGAATAAAATGATCTAAATTTAACTGGTCAATTAAGCTTTCAAGATCACGCCAATGGTTGCTAATCGCATCGATTTCTTGAGGGATCTTACAGGTTCTAGAGCCACCAAATCCGCGCCAATCTGGGATATAAAATTTATAATGTTTAATATTAGGCAGTAAAAAGGGAAGCCATTGCCAACTATGCATACCTAAACCAGACAGGACTAGTACAGGTTCACCCTGACCAATTTCACGAACAAATAATTTTTCACCATCTGGCATTGTATAGTGTGGCATGCAGTTTCCTATGAATTCTCTTTATTCTCAAACGCTTTAAGCTGTGGAATGACTTGGTCGAGCCAATTGATCCAGCCCATTTCTAAGTCTATACCCAATTGTAAAATCATTTTGTGAATATATAAAGTTCGATCCAGTTGCTCGATTTGTTCAAAATCTTTGGAAAAAATCTGGCGGTATAGTTTTAAATTTTCACGATGTAATTCTAAATGACGCTCAAGTTCAGGTAAAACAGTATTTCCACCAAATTGTGCTTCTGCTCGTAAGCGAACCATAATTTCTTCACGAAGCTGGGCAGGTTGGCCTTGTTTGACCATCCAGTCAGCCAGTTCGACCCGTCCAAGTTGCTCAACTTGATAGGTTTTTTTTCGGCCATGATCAGACTGATCTTCAAGGGTGGAAATCCAGCCTTTCTTTTGCATACCGTTAAGTTCACGGTAGATTTGTTGATGCGTTGCATTCCAGAAGAATCCCATAGATCGGTCAAAGCGTCGCGCCAATTCAAAACCTGTACTTGGCTTCTCTATCAGACTGGTCAATAAAACATGGGCTAATGACATTGTGTAATATCACATCAACAAAATGAATATAAAGTCATTATGCAACATGTTGCATAAAAATCAAATCTCGATTATAAATACTCACACTATGCAACTTGTTGCATTAAACAGATATGAAGTGTCATTTAACAGATTGATAGCTAGCGAGAGCACGCCAAGGGAGTTCACATGTCTAATTATCCGCATTTACTTGCGCCTTTAGATTTAGGCTTTACCACATTAAAAAACCGTGTATTGATGGGTTCAATGCATGTTGGACTAGAAGAAGTTCAAGGTGGATATGAACGTATGGCTGCATTTTATGCAGAACGTGCAGCAGGTGGCGTTGGCTTAATTGTGACGGGTGGTATCTCGCCCAATGATCATGGGGTAACATTCTTTGGTGGTTCAAAACTGGATCATTTAGAAGAAGCAGAAAAACATAAGGTCATTACCAAAGCTGTGCATGATGCTGGCGGTAAAATTGCACTGCAAATTTTACATACAGGTCGTTACTCTTATCAGCCTGAAAATGTTGCACCATCCGCGATACAAGCGCCAATCAATCCAACTAAACCGCATGCTTTAACTTCAGCAGAAGTTCATCAAACCATTGCAGACTTTGCCAACTGTGCAAAATTGTCACAAATCGCAGGTTATGATGGTGTGGAAATCATGGGATCAGAAGGTTATCTGATTAATGAGTTTATTGCTGCACGTACCAATCACCGTGATGATGAATGGGGTGGGAGCTATGAAAATCGTATCCGTTTCCCGATTGAAATTGTCAGAAGAACACGTCAGGAAGTCGGCGAAAACTTCATCATTATCTATCGTTTATCTATGCTGGATTTGGTTGAAGGCGGCTCTACACTTGAGGAAGTGATTCAACTTGCGAAAGAAATTGAAAAAGCCGGTGCAACCATTATCAATACTGGAATTGGCTGGCATGAAGCACGTATTCCAACCATTGCCACCAAAGTACCGCGTGCCGCATTTACTTGGGTGACTAAAAAATTAAAAGGTTCCGTCAAAGTTCCTTTAATTACCTCGAACCGTATCAATACGCCTGAAATGGCTGAGCATGTCTTGGCTCAAGGCGATGCTGATATTATTTCGATGGCGCGCCCAATGCTTGCAGATTCGCATTTTGTATTGAAAGCTGAACAAGGTCGTGCTGATGAGATCAATACCTGTATCGGTTGTAACCAAGCTTGCTTAGATCATATTTTTTCAATGAAAATTGCAACGTGTTTGGTCAATCCACGTGCATGTTATGAAACTGAACTTATTTTTAAAGAATCGCCAGTAGCTAAAAATATTGCTGTGATTGGGGCAGGTCCAGCAGGACTTAGTTTTGCAACATATGCAGCTGATCGTGGACACAAAGTCACAATCTTTGAAGCATCTAATCAGATTGGTGGTCAGTTTAATATTGCAAAAACCATTCCTGGCAAAGAAGAGTTCTATGAAACTTTACGTTATTTTAAACGTAAAATTGAATTACAACCGAATATCAAACTGGTACTTAACCACACTGCAAGCTATGAAGAATTAGCGACAGGTGACTTTGATGATGTTGTGGTTGCTACAGGTGTAACGCCTCGTCATTTAAATATTGAAGGTATTGATCATCCAAAAGTTTTGTCATATATCGAGGTTTTACGTGAGCGTAAACCTGTCGGTAAAAAAGTAGCAATTATTGGTGCAGGCGGTATTGGTTTTGATACTGCTGAATATCTTTCCCATGAAGGCGAGAGTGGCAGCTTAAATCCACAAAAATTCTATGATGAATGGGGAATTGATACATCGTATGAACATGTGGGTGGTTTGAAACAACCTGAGATCGAACAATCTCCTCGTGAAATCTATTTACTGCAACGTAAAGCCAAATCTGTTGGCGCTGGTTTAGGTAAAACAACAGGTTGGATTCATCGTACTGGTTTAAAACATCGCCATGTCAATATGATTCCTGGTGCAAGTTACGACAAGATTGATGATCAGGGCTTACATATTACAGTTGGCGAAAAAACCATGATTTTAGATGTCGATAATGTGGTGATTTGTGCGGGCCAAGAACCCTATACAGCAATGTTTGATCAACTCCAAGCTGATGGAAAATCGGTACATTTGATTGGTGGTGCGAAAGAAGCGGGTGAGTTAGATGCGAAGCGTGCAATTCGCCAAGGTGCTGAATTAGCAGCTGTGATTTAAAAGGATTAACGCTGTTTGAACTCCTTCTCTTTAAGCCATGTGTAGTGCGAAGCATGCTGCGAGAGAAGGGATTTTATGAATGATCTTTAAAAATGATGGACATAAATTCAAAGTATTTCAAATCAAAGGGATATAAAAATGAGCTATACAAATACCAAACCTGCAATTCAAAAATGGCACAACATGCTGGAAAGTCGAGACATGAGTCTTTTAAATGAATTACTGGCAGACGATGTGGTCTTTCGTTCACCTGTGGCTTATAACCCCTATGAAGGTAAGCAAGTGGTCTTTTTCATTTTAAGTAATGTGATTCAAATTTTTGAAAACTTTACATATCATCGAGAATTTTTTACAGAAGATGAGCAAAGTGTAGTTTTAGAATTTTCTGCCAATGTTGGTGAAAAAAAATTAAAAGGGATTGATATGATTCGTTTTAATGAACAAGGTCAAATTGTTGATTTTGAAGTGATGAT
The DNA here is from genome assembly GCF_011759595.1 of Acinetobacter sp. BIGb0196. Lineage (NCBI taxonomy): Bacteria > Pseudomonadati > Pseudomonadota > Gammaproteobacteria > Moraxellales > Moraxellaceae > Acinetobacter > Acinetobacter sp. BIGb0196. Next base: position 1,951,697 of record NZ_JAAOZA010000001.1, read on the forward strand.
TCGACCAAAAAGTGGTTTGGAAGCATTGGCAGCTCAAATGGGGCAACGTATGGCCAGCTTTATACCTAAAGCCTAATTACGTATATACTGCAATAAATAAAATTAAGCGTGAAAAATTTCTTAATTTTTAAAATGATGATGAGTGATAAAAGAGTTGAGGTGGAAAATGTCTGTATTACATAAGTTTACTGAGATTAGCCAAGATTTATTGGATCAAGTGACAGGTGCTGAATTACCAAAGCTGTATTTTAATCAGCAAGGAAAAATGTCTGAGATCATCAAGAAACTGCCTCAACTACAGGATAAATACCGTCCTACACCATGGCTCAGTAATACCCATGCCCATCTGTTATATTTTGATTTAATTAAGAAAAAATCCATTAAGCTTGATTATGATCGAATTGATCAGCTGACCATGCAAGATGGTGGGGTCACGGCAATTGCTTGGTATGGCTACGATTTACCACAAGAAACCCCAACCATCGTGATTATGCATACGATTACAGGTACACCTGACAGTATGCGTGAATTGGTCAAAGATCTACATGAATATACAGGATGGCGTATTGCATTATGTCTACGCCGTGGGCATGCGGGCTTACCTATGCCTGTTCCACTAATGTCGATTTTTGGTTCAACCTCTGACTTAAAAGAGCAATTGGCTTCGATTCAAAACCTATTTCCACAATCTGATCTTTATGCAGTTGGCTCTTCTGCAGGTACAGGCCTACTTGTGCGTTATCTTGGCGAACAAGGCCTAGATACACCTTTTAAAGCGGCTTTTGCCATGTGCCCTGGTTATGATACTGAGCTTGGATTTCAAAATGTCCATCCTTTCTACACCAAAGTCATGACCAAAAAATTGTTTAAGGCATTTATTAAGCCTTATGAACAAATCTGGACACCATTACATTCTGTACAAAATGTTTTACAGACGAAAACCCTACAAGAGTTTCAGACTGAATATTTTGAAATGGCTGGATTTTCAGATTATGAAAGCTATTCAAAAGCCACCAATCCAATTTATGTATTTGAAAATGTTAAAATTCCATTAATGATTCTAAACTCAGAAGATGATCCTGTATGTTCAATCAAGAATTTAGAACCGTTTAAAGAAACCATTCAAAATATGGATAATGTTGTGGTGGTGACAACCAAAAAGGGCAGTCATTGTGGTTTTTATGAAGGACTCAATACCAAATCTTGGGCTTCGCGTTTAATGGCTGATTTTTTAAGACAGTATTCATGATGATACGCAGTATCAATAAATATTTATTTAAGTTAAAAAAACTGACAGATCAAACTATTATCATTAGATCTGTCAGTTTTAATTGCTCAACTAGGGGGATTGATTCTCAGTTGTTAGGTCAAGGTAAATATTAAAAATAAATTTTTAAAATAAAGACCTATTTAAGCGCTAAATAATTCCAAACAAAATTTATCTTTTGTGAGTAAATAATATTGCTACGAACGATATAAATATCTTGAAAAAAACTATAACCATCAAGTATTTTTAATTTATTTTCATTTATTTCTTCTTCAATCAGTAAGCGAGGTAGCCAGGCTACACCTAAACCCTGTAAAGCCAAGGCTTTTAAGTCACTGGCATTATCTGTTTCATATAACGTTCGGTAATTGAGTTTACTTTCTATAATTTTATCTACACATTTTCTCAGATAGGCTTGTTTACTATAGGCCAAAAGGGGGAAGGTTTGATTAAGTTGGTATTTAGGTAATCCATTTTTGCTTGCTGTAACTGGCACAATTTGCATATTTACAATTTTATGATAAGTAAAAAGTGTGAGATCCAATTGTTGTAAAGTGAGTTGATCACAATAACAAATGAGAAAATCACAAGAACCTTCTTTTAATAAATGTATGCCTTGTTGCAGATTTGCAGCAATAATTTCCAACTTTAGATCATTATAGTCTGAGTATAGTTTTTGAATAAATTTGGGGAAAAACTGCGTGATGAGAGAGTGTGATACTGCAAATTTAATTGAGAGTTCATTATCCTTAATATTTTTTTCTAAATACTTTATTGTTGTATCCATTTGGTTCTGAATGTTTTTTGCTGTTGAGAGCAAGACTTGACCAGCATCTGTAAAATCAATATTTTTACTATAACGCTTTAAAATTTGAAACCCCAACGACTCTTCAATATTTTGTATTCTACGTGTAAAGGCCGATTGAGTGACATGACGTATAGCTGCAGCTTTAGAAATGGATTTCTCTTGGTCTAATGCAAGAAGATCCTCTATCCACCGAATTTCAAGCGTCATGTTCAATCACCAATAAATATTTAACTCAAGCAAAGTATAACAAGTGATATGCAAAAAATGCATACAGATATATTTTTTTACATTGGTCAAGTTTAGATTGTTTCACCTAAGATGAATTGATTATCTTCGTAGAGTTACATTGCAAATGAACATTGAAATTAAAACGAGAACTGAGAAAGATTTATTGGGAATGAAAGAAGTCCCATTTCATTGCTATTACGGTGTACAAACATTAAGAGCGGTTGAGAACTTTAACCTAAGTGCGCATAAATTAAGTCATTTTCCTATTTTTATTCAAGCGCTTGCTATGGTGAAGTCTGCTTGTGTAGAGGCTAATTTTAAATTAAATAAAATTGAAGAAAATAAATATAAAGCGATTCAGCATTCATGTCAGCAATTAATAAATGGTTCATACCATAATCAATTCCCTATTGATATGATTCAGGGGGGGGCAGGAACTTCTACAAATATGAATGCAAATGAAGTTATTGCAAACATTGGATTAGAGTTTCTTGGTCATGCAAAAGGCGAATATCAATATCTACATCCTAATAATGATGTAAATATGTCTCAATCGACCAATGATGTATATCCAAGTGCAATAAAAATAGGTCTATTATTTGCATTGGATCATCTCAATGTTCCGTTTCAAAAACTAATTGAAAGCCTAGGTCGCAAAGCTGAAGAGTTCTCTGATATCTTGAAAATGGGACGTACTCAGTTACAAGATGCGGTACCGATGACATTAGGGCAAGAATTTAGTGCTTTTGCGCATACCTTACAAAATGATTTGCAAAAGTTAAATCATATTATGCCCGATTCACTTAGTGTGATTAATTTAGGTGGGACTGCAATCGGTACGGGGATTAATACCGAGGTTGAGTATCGCTTAAATGCGATTCAAGCTTTATCAGAAATCACCGGTAAAAACATTTCAAGCTCGCCTGATTTGATTGAAGCTACTACAGATATGGGTGACTTTGTACTTTTATCAAGTTTACTCAAACGTACTGCAACAAAGTTGTCTAAAATCTCTAATGATTTACGTTTGTTATCGAGTGGGCCGCGTACTGGTATAGGTGAGATACAATTGGAACCACGTCAGCCTGGTAGTTCAATCATGCCAGGAAAAGTAAATCCAGTAATTCCTGAAGCGATGAATTTGGCGTGCTATCAAATTATTGCAAATGATTTAGCAATTACTTTGGCTGCAGAAGGTGGTCAACTACAATTAAATGCGTTTGAACCATTAATTGCGCTTAAACTATTTGAATCTATTGAGTTATTAGGCAAAGCGATGCAAATGCTGAATGAAAAATGCATTCAAAATATCCGTGCCAATGCAGCGCATTGTCAGCATTTAGTGGACAACTCAATTGGTATCATTACCGTGCTAAACCCATATTTAGGCTATGAAACCACCACACGAATTGCAAAGATGGCAAATGAATCTGGGCAGAGTGTTTTGGCTTTGATCAAAGCTGAGGGATTACTTTCAGATGAAATTTTAGCAGATGTACTTGCTGTTCATAATATGGTTCAGCCAAAGCAGCATGCGGCTTAGTTTTTAAAAGCTACAGGTACAATTAAACTCATTCATGACTTGTCATAAGAAATTAAGTTTCATATGGCATATGCAACTGAATACTTATACGGAGTTATAAAAAAAGGGAAATTTTAATTTCCCTTTTTTTAGCGATGCAAAATCTTAGTTTTTCAAAGCTGGTGTAGCAGCAGCGATAGCAGCGGCAACAGCATCATCTTCAGATTGTGCTGAACCAGAGCTTGCTTTTGGTGCTGGTGTTTTGGTTTGTGCAGTTTCAGTTTTTACTGACTCTGCTTTTGCAGGCTTCGCCTCAGTCGCAGCAGGTTTATTTTCCGCTTGTGCACTTGGCATAGTTGCATGGGCTTCATGCGTTGGTTCACGGCGAATTTCAGTGGTTGTATTTGCTGTTTCTGTGCGTTCAACTTCTACATGTGCCGGAATTTCGACTTGTTGTGCATTATTCTGCTCAACACTTGGTAAGCTTTCAAACTGTGTCGGTTCAGAAGTCGCAGGTTGAGCAGTTTCAACTTTCTCTGGCTCAGCTTCTTTAGGCTCTTCTTTTTTTACACAAGCAGATACCAAAAGCGCTGTCGCAATTGCACCACAAATTAAAAATTTCTTATTCATAATGACTCAAAACAAAACGTATTAAAGAGATGTTACTTAGTATAACAGCAAAATGATATTTAAAAATCACCTTATCAAGTGCTAATTTTTTATTGGAAATGCTGATAGAATAGCCAATTGTTTATTGTTCTATGAATTGATGTGAATTGACTTTGCTTTCTTGGTACAAGGTAAAGTAAAATCGCACAACATTGTAGGCCAATTTAGGCTCCATTGTACGAGAAACTTAATGACCCATTTTATATTCGTAACTGGTGGTGTTGTATCATCACTAGGTAAAGGTATTTCAGCTGCTTCAGTTGCTGCACTTTTAGAAGCCCGTGGTTTAAAAGTAACCATGGTCAAAATGGATCCATACATTAATGTCGATCCTGGGACTATGAGCCCATTCCAGCACGGTGAAGTATTTGTCACAGAAGATGGTGCTGAAACTGACTTAGATTTGGGTTATTACGAGCGTTTCTTACGTCGTGCCAAAATGACCAAATTAAATAACTTTACATCAGGTCGTGTTTATCAAGACGTTTTAAATAAAGAACGTCGTGGTGATTATCTCGGCGGTACAGTACAAGTTATTCCACATATTACGGATAATATTAAAGAACGTGTTCTTCGCGCAGGCGAAGGTTATGACGTTGCCATTGTGGAAATCGGTGGCACAGTAGGTGACATTGAATCTCTCCCATTCATGGAATCTGTACGTCAGTTGATGGTTGAGCTTGGTCATAAACGTACCATGTTAATGCATTTGACTTTATTACCTTATATCAAGTCTGCTGCTGAACTTAAAACCAAACCAACTCAACATTCTGTTAAAGAATTATTGTCGATTGGTATTCAACCAGACATTCTGATTTGTCGTACTGAACATGATGTTGACGCAGATACCACCCGTAAAATTGCACTCTTTACAAACGTTGAAGCGCGTGCTGTTGTGGTGTGTAAAGATGCACGTTCAATTTATCAAATCCCACGTACATTCTATGAACAAAACGTTGATGATTTAATCTGTGAACGTTTTGGTTATGACAGCTTACCTGAAGCCGATCTTTCGGATTGGGATCATGTGGTTGAAGCATTATTGAATCCAGAGTACACAGTTCGTGTGGCGATGGTCGGTAAATATGTTGAATTGCCAGATGCATATAAGTCTGTCAATGAAGCACTTTTACATGCGGGTATTCAAAATCGTGTCAAAGTTCAAATTGACTATATCAATGCTGAAGAGCTTGAAAGCCAAAATCCTGCAGAAGTATTAAAAGGTATCGATGCAATCTTGGTTCCTGGCGGTTTTGGTGAACGTGGTACTGAAGGCAAAATGCAGGCAATTCAATATGCCCGTGAAAACAAAGTACCTTTCTTGGGTATTTGTTTAGGTATGCAATTGGCCGTGATTGAATTTGCTCGTCATGTTGCTGCTATGCCAGAAGCGACTTCTACAGAGTTTAATCGTTCAACAAAATTCCCATTGATTGGTTTAATTACTGAATGGTTAGATGAACGTGGTGAAATCCAGCATCGTAGTACTGAGTCAAACCTTGGTGGCACAATGCGTTTAGGTGCACAAAAATCAGAATTGGTTGAAGGCACTAAAACACGTGAAGTTTACGGCAAAGCTGAAATTACTGAACGTCATCGTCACCGTTATGAAATGAATGATCGTTTTATTCCTGCAATTGAACAGGCAGGTATGAAAATTTCGGGTTATTCTACAGCGCAACATCTTGTTGAAACTGTAGAAATTCCTGAACATCCTTGGTTTATTGCTGTACAATTCCACCCGGAATTTACAAGTTCACCACGTGATGGACATCCATTATTTGCGAGTTTTATCGATGCCGCTAAAAAGCAGCACCAAAACAGCAAGTAAGTATGTAAGAACTTAAACTAGGAAGTTTAAATGTCACAATTAAAACCACAAGAAATTGTACGTTTAGGCGATATACAAATGGCAAATCACTTGCCATTTGTATTATTCGGCGGCATGAACGTACTTGAGTCGAAAGACTTGGCTTTTGAAATTGCAGAAACGTATGTCGATATCTGTACTCGTTTAGAGATACCGTATGTCTTTAAAGCCAGTTTCGATAAAGCCAATCGTTCAAGCTTACATTCGTTCCGTGGCCCTGGTTTGGAAAAAGGCATCGAATGGTTAGGCGACATTAAAAAGCATTTTAATGTTCCGATTATTACCGATGTACATGAACCTCACCAAGCTGCAGCTGTCGCTGAAGTTGCTGACATTATCCAGCTTCCTGCATTTCTCAGTCGTCAGACTGATTTGGTTGAAGCAATGGCGAAAACTCAAGCCATTATCAACATCAAAAAAGCACAATTCCTTTCTCCTCGTGAAATGAGCCATATTCTAAACAAATGTTTAGAAGCGGGTAATAACAAGCTCATTTTGTGTGAACGTGGTACGTCATTTGGCTATAACAACTTAGTTGTTGATATGCTGGGTTTCGACATCATGAAAGAAATGAATGTGCCGGTATTTTTTGATGTCACACATGCATTGCAAACACCGGGCGGTCGTGCTGATTCAGCAGGTGGTCGTCGTGCGCAAATCACGACCTTAGCACGTGCGGGTATGGCAACAGGGCTTGCAGGTTTATTTTTAGAAAGTCATCCAGACCCTGAAAATGCAAAATGTGATGGTCCTTGTGCATTACGTATGTCACAGCTTGAGCCGTTTTTAGCGCAGTTAAAAGAATTGGATACCTTAGTTAAAGGTTTCAAAAAGTTAGATACACATTGATGCGCTTAGAAAGCATCTTATTTTTAATCAACTGAGGAATTATTCATGAGCCAAATCGTTGACATTCGTGCACGTGAAATTTTGGACTCTCGTGGTAACCCAACCATCGAAGCAGACGTAATCCTAGACTCTGGCGTTGTTGGCCGTGCATGTGCACCATCTGGTGCTTCAACTGGTTCTCGTGAAGCTTTAGAACTTCGTGACGGTGATCAATCACGTTACTTGGGTAAAGGTGTTCGCACTGCAGTTCAAAACGTAAATGGTCAAATTAAAGACTTATTAAAAGGTCAAAACGTATTTGAACAAAAAGCGCTTGATGACAAAATGATTGCGCTTGATGGCACTGAAAACAAAGAAAAATTAGGTGCAAACGCAACATTGGCTGTATCTTTAGCGGCTGCACGCGCGGCTGCTGTTGAGAAGAAAACTGAATTGTTCCAATACATTGCAGATCTTCGTGGTCAAACAACTTTGTCTATGCCTGTTCCAATGATGAACATCTTGAACGGTGGCGCACATGCGGATAACACTGTTGATATTCAAGAATTCATGATTGAGCCTGTAGGTTTCACATCTTTTGCTGAATCTTTACGTGCTGGTGCTGAAATTTTCCATGCTTTAAAATCTGTATTGAAAAAACAAGGTTTAAATACTGCAGTTGGTGATGAAGGTGGTTTTGCACCTAACTTACGTTCAAATGAAGAAGCAATTACTGTTATTCTTTCTGCAATTGAAACAACTGGTTATAAAGCAGGTTCTGATATTATGCTTGCGCTTGATTGTGCATCTTCAGAATTCTACAAAAATGGTCAATATATTCTTGCGGGTGAAGGCAACAAAGCATTCACAAGCAATCAATTTGCTGACTATCTTGCTGGTCTTGCTAAACAATATCCAATTATCTCAATTGAAGATGGTTTGGATGAGTCTGACTGGGAAGGTTGGAGCTACTTGACTTCTATCCTTGGTGATAAAATCCAATTGGTCGGTGACGATTTGTTCGTTACAAACCCTAAGATTTTACAACGTGGTATTGATGAGAAAGTAGGTAACTCTATCTTAATCAAATACAACCAAATCGGTACTTTGTCTGAAACTTTAGATGCAATCTATCTTGCTAAAGCGAATGGTTATAGCACTGTGATTTCACACCGTTCAGGTGAAACTGAAGATTCTACAATTGCGGATCTTGCAGTGGGTACAGCAGCAGGTCAAATCAAGACTGGTTCACTTTGCCGTTCTGACCGTGTTGCAAAATATAACCAATTGCTTCGTATTGAAGAATTGACTCATGCTGCTTATCGCGGTAAAGCTGAGTTTAAAGGTTTAAATTAATATCTTTTATTGATTTAAATTAAAAAAAGCCATTCTTTTATTTGATATAGGGAATGGCTTTTTTATACGCTAAAAAATAATCATGAATAGTCTGTTTTAATTGAAATTTAATATCATGTAATTGATTGATAATAAAATTTAAGGTAAGAATTTAATTAACTTAGTTTATTGAAAAAGAAAATTTATAATAAATAATATCGCGATATGTGAGTTTTTAGCATAAAGATAATTTTTAGTTTTTTAATTACAAAGTTGATTATTGATCACCCACTTATTTTTTATAAAGAAAGAAAAGTTATTTTGTTCTAGTTTTGCAGTTTTCGCATAGTTTAGTGTTCTTCATACAAAATATTTGATGTATATTAGCATCTTAATTTAATGCTGTTACTCAAGACGCAAATCCATGTTAGAAGTCTTTAAAACAACTTCAAGTAAAGTGATTGCAGTACTCGCGATTTTAATCGTTGTGGTATTACAATATCGCTTTTGGTTCGGTGAGGGTGGTCATTTCCCTCATCAAGCTTTACTACAGCAAATTGAACAGCAAGCTGAAGTCAATGCTGAGTTAAAAGAACGCAACCGAATTCTTGCTGCCGAAGTGTATGATCTAAAAAATGGTGCTGAAGCCATAGAAGAACATGCACGTTTAGACCTCGGTCTAGTTAAGCCACATGAAACTTTTGTACAGATGAGTACCATTAGTACCCATTACAAACCTATTTATACCGATCCAAGTGTAGATTTAAGAACCAATGAAGATGACAACGAACCTGCGCCAGAACAACCGTAAAATTTGGGCAATTGTTCCTGCGGCTGGCTCAGGTCGTCGTTTTTCAAAAACCGAACTTAAACAATACCAAGTCATCCAAAATCAAACAGTGTTAGCGCATACCATAGCGCGTCTAAACGATTTACCGCTTGCGGGTTATGTACTCGCTGTTGGTGAGCAAGACCACTATGCGCAAACATTGCCATTAAAAAATAAACATTTGAGCCATTTTTGTTTGGGGGGTGCAGAACGTGTTGATTCGGTTTTAAATGCGTTGCGTTATTTAGAACAATTTGCGCAAGCCGATGATTTGGTTTTTGTACATGATGCTGCGCGTCCTTGTGTGACACAGCAATGTCTTGAAAACTTAGTCGATACCGCAATAAACCTGAACAGCAGTGCAATTCTTGCAATTCCTGTAAGAGATACTTTGAAGTGCGTTGAAAATCAGCAGGATATCAATAAAACAGTCAGTCGTGATCAATTGTGGCAAGCACAGACACCACAAATTTCTACCTTTTCAAAGCTTAAAACTGCAATCGAAGCAGCTTTAGCGAATAATATTGTCATTACAGACGAGGCGAGTGCATTGGAATATATCAATGAACCTGTCAAAGTGGTCATGGGGCGTTCTGATAATATTAAAATTACCTATCCAGACGATTTGGAGTTAGCCAAGTTAATTTTGCAATCACAGCAGTAAAAACAATGAAAATAAAAAATAATTATGCATTGATTGATTTTCTCAACCGCTATTTATCTCTATAATTTGACCAGATTAAACTAGGTTTAAGATTTGTATTCATGACACCATCGCCACAGTATAAGTTTTTACGTCAATCAGTCAGAGATGGTTTAAGTATTAATCAAAAAGTTTCAAGGTGGGACAAACTACACCTTGATCCTTGGTTATTGGGCTTTTTAATTATCAATGCGATTTTGGGTTTATTGATGGTCTATAGCGCATCTTCTGAAGATATGTCTATGGTCATTCGACAAGCCGTGAGTTTCGGTGTTGGTTTTGTTTTGCTTTTTATTTGTGCACAAATCCCACCAAAAGTATATCAAGCGATTAGCCCTTGGTTTTATTTGTTCGCAATTTTGTTGTTGATTCTGGTTTTATTGGTCGGTGATGTTCGATTAGGGGCAAAGCGCTGGCTGACCATTCCAGGGATTGGCAGTATGCAACCCAGTGAATTTATGAAGTTTGCCATGCCATTGATGATGGCATGGTATTTTGCACGTAACCCGTTGCCGCCTAAGTTTAAACACATTGTAATTGCATTGATCATCATGATTGTGCCTTTCGTACTGGCATTATTACAGCCAGACTTGGCGATTGGTATCGTGATTGGTGGTGTGTTTGCTCTGTTTTTAAGTGGTATGTCGTGGACTTTAATTCTTGGGACTTTAGCAGCATTGGCATTGGCTTTCCCTTTAATTTGGACTTTTGTATTACAAGCTTATCAAAAGAAAAGGATTATGACCTTATTTGATCCTGAGTCAGATGCACTTGGGGCAGGATGGAACATTATCCAATCTAAAATTGCGATTGGTTCAGGCGGAATGACAGGGCGTGGATTCTTAGAAGGAACACAGTCTCAGTTGGGCTATTTACCTGAACATCATACTGATTTTATTATGTCGACTTATGCAGAAGAATTTGGTTTTATTGGGGTGTTCTTCTTATTTGCACTTTATACTGCAATGATTTTTAGATGTATGATGATTAGCTTAAGCAGCTTCCATAACTATGGTCGTTTATTGGCAGGTACGATTGGTTTATCCTTGTTTTTCTATGTATTTGTAAACTCTGGTATGGTTAGTGGGATTTTACCTGTGACTGGTGATCCATTACCGCTGATGAGTTATGGTGGATCAGCCGTGATTGCGTTATTGGCGAGTTTTGGTATCGTCATGTCTATCCATACGCATAAATAAAATCTTCGCAATTTAAAATTTTTTAAACTAAAGCTACTCCTTCTCTTTTTTAAGAGAAGGATAGTATCAAACATAAATAAAAAATATTTTTCTTAAAATTAAATCGCTTATATAGCTTTCTGATGGTTTAAAAATCATGTGATATTGTGAATTATTTATCTATTTAAAGTTGAATTAAAGCTGACATTTCAACATCAAATCGGTATTGCTAAATCTGTTCTAAGTGCTAAATTAAAATAGTCATATAAATTATTTCTCTAACTACATCATTTTTATTATAAGACGATTAATTCGTATAAGGTTCGGTTCAGTATGCATATCATCATCATGGGGGCAGGTGTTATTGGTACAACATCCGCCTACTATCTAAAACAAGCAGGTCATGAAGTCACTGTGATTGATCGACAACCCAATGTGGCTTTAGAAACCAGTTTTGCCAATGCAGGGCAGATTTCTCCAGGTTATGCATCACCTTGGGCTGCACCAGGTATTCCACTAAAAGCGTTTAAATGGATGTTTCAACCACATTCACCACTGGCGATTAAGCTAACAGGCGATATGCATCAGTATCAGTGGATGGTCCGCATGTTGGCTGAATGTAATATCAATCGCTATCAAATCAATAAAGAGCGAATGGTGCGGATTTCTGAATATAGCCGTGACTGTCTGGATGAGTTACGTGCAGAGACCAAGATTCATTTTGATGAACGTCAACTAGGTACATTACAACTTTTTCGTAAACAACATCAATTGGATGTGGCAGGCAAAGATACCGAAGTTTTAAAACATGAAGGTGTACCCTTTGAGTTGCTGGATAAAGCTGGGGTTATCAAGGCTGAACCTGCTTTAGCCCATGCTACAGTCGATTTTGTTGGTGGTTTGCGTTTACCCAATGACCAGACAGGTGATTGCCAAAAATTCACAACAGAGTTGGCAGAACTTGCAGCCAAACAAGGGGTCAATTTTTTATTTAATACGGTAATTGAATCAATAGAAAAAGATCCTGAACGGATTACCGCGATTCACTTGAAAGATGGTAGCAAAATCAAGGGAGATGCTTATGTCATGGCGTTGGGCAGTTATAGTCATGAGATGCTCAAACAATTGGAGATAGATGCACCTGTATACCCATTAAAAGGATATTCAATTACCACCAAAATTGTTGATCCTGCACTATCACCTGTTTCTACAATCTTAGATGAGTCTTATAAAATTGCCTTAACCCGTTTTGATGATCGAATTCGTGTAGGGGGTATGGCTGAAATTAATGGTTTTGATCGCTCTTTAAAATCTAGCCGTGAAGACACTTTGCTTATGGTTTTACAACAACTATTTCCAAACGCAAGTGACATATCAGATGCACATTTCTGGACGGGTCTAAGACCAGCCACGCCAGATGGCACACCGATTGTTGGTAAAACAAGGTATCAAAATCTATATACCAATACAGGGCATGGAACTTTAGGTTGGACTATGTCATGTGGTTCAGCAAAATTATTATCCGATATTATTTCTGGAACCACACCACAAATTGAATATGATGATTTGAATGTGTTCCGATATGACTCAGTGAATCACTAAGACGATTGTTAAGGCGATATGAATCAAAATCACCAACAAGTCGCAGAACAGGAAATTTCATTTTCCAATGTGCATTTTTGGCATTGGTTTCTGCTTTTATTTCGTGGTTTTGATGAAGAAAAAGAGCTGAATTTAGATGAGGCGATTCAGGAAGCTGTTGGCTTAGACCCATATAACAAAGAATTAGCCACGTGGTATCAATCATTTCTACCCAGTGAAAATAATAGCATTCGAAATTATCAATTTTCAATTAGTGCGGATATTCGGGTAGATATCCAGTTTGCTCAAGAGCAGATCAATTATTATCTCAATGATCTATATATAGGCAATCTGGGTGGGCACTTTGAAGCATGGTTTTTTACGCTAGAAGAGCTTTTGAGTTTTCAATTGAATGATCAGCATTTCTTACTATTGTTAGCAATGCTGGGTGTTGAACCTCAACAGACTTTAGACGTTAGAATTCAAATATCAAAAAGATTAAATAACATTCCGTCATTTCAAGGACAACAAGATTACATTGCAAATTGTATCGTGAATGGGTTAAGGATGAATCAAGAATTTTATCAGGATGAACAAATCGGGATATCTAATCGACAAAATCATAGTATGCGCAATGTTGAGTTATATCCTGATGATTTGGAACATATAAAAACCATTAATCTTATTTTAAAGCATGATTAAATAGGAAAATAACAATGAAAGCGTTGTTTACAGCCATTAGAAATAGGGAAATTGAAAATATTCAACGACTGATTGAGAAAAAGCCTGAATTGGTCAATTGTGTTGCTAAAGCACCTCCGAAGAAAGATGATGGTTTATCTCCATTACAAGTTGCATTTAAAACCTTCAACATATGGGCTGTGAGATTTTTTATTGAACATGGCGCAGATGTTAATTATATGGATCAATCGGAAGTTAATACTTGGAATATGCCTGTATTACATGATGCTGTGATGGCAATTGTGGCATTGGCTCGCTTTGAGTATCCAATTGATCCGTGGGATAAAATTAAAAAAAGTCAAATGGAAATTCGTGGGAAGAAAGAAAATTTTGATGCTGTACTTATGTTATTAGAAATAATGATTGAAAAAGGTGCTGATGTAAATTCTCAAGACAGTAAAGGTAATACAGTGCTGCATAGAGCTTGTTTAGATGTTGAAAATAGACGGTTTGATCAGCATCAATTGTCAGTTGCAACTTTGGAAGATGTCCGACAGCTTTTTCAAATATTGATAAAGTATGGCGCTGATTTGAATCAAGCAACAACAACGCGAGAATCGGTGATCAAGTTATTTCCAAACCTATTTGAAGAACTTGATTTAAAAATTAGAGAATAATTAAACAATTTTACTTGTATTCGAACAAATTCATGGCATATTAATTGCTAATACAAGGAAAGATGATTGCAGGAGAGAAGTCTCTTGCGGACTCGCCGAAGGAGCAACGACCCCGGAAACTCTCAGGCAAAAGGACTGTAATCATTGTAAAACCTCTGGAGAGAAGTCATTCTATTGAAAACAAAAAAGAAATGACTCACCGAAGGGGATGGTAAGGCCTAAATAGTTTAGGTTTTTATCGAAGCTCTCAGGTACACATGACAGATGGGGCATACATTGACAATGTAATAAAAAAATATTGCATTTCAACGGAGTGTGCGTATGTGTCATGTCGTCATTATAGGTTCTGGTATTACAGGTGTTACCTCTGCCTATGAACTTGCTCAATTAGGTTATCAAGTTACTGTTATTGATAAACATTTATTTCCTGCTATGGAAACATCATTTGCCAATGGTGGACAATTGTCTGCGTGTAATGCTGAAGTGTGGAATCAAAAATCCACCGTGTTAAAAGGCATCAAATGGATGGCAAAAAAAAATGCACCATTATTGCTCAATCCGTCTTTTGATTTGCACAAGTATGCATGGCTGGTCGAATTTCTTGGCAACATCAAACACTATGAAGAAAATACTCAAAATACAGTGAAAATGGCACTTTTAGCACGTCAAAGGCTATTTAATATTGCTGAACAAGAAGGCATTGATTTTGACTTAGAAAAACGAGGTATCTTGCATTTCTATCATTCGGAATATGATTATAAAGTTGCAACTAGTGTAAATGAATTGCTATGTAAAGGTGGTCTAGAACGCCATGCAGTGACCAATGAAGAAATTAAATCCATCGAACCGAGTTTAATGGGTGAATACTATGGTGGTTTTTATTGCCCAGGTGATGCAACTGGTGATATCCATAAATTTACTACTGGACTTGCCAAAGCCACTGAAAAATATGGGGTAAAATATTTATTTGGTATGGAAGTTGTTGATGTAGAGCACACAGCCAACGGGGTGAATATTAAATACCACTCAAGTGTTGAAAACATGGAAGGCAGCTCAGTAGCAATCGAACAACTCAGTGCAGATGCCGTGGTGATTTGTGGCGGTGTTGGCAGTTACCAATTGGCCAATCAACTGGGCGATCGTGTGAATGTTTATCCTGTAAAAGGCTATTCAATCACCGTACAATTGGATGATGAAAAAAGTATCAATGGCGCACCTTGGGTCAGCTTGCTCGATGAAAGTGCAAAAATCGTCACGTCACGATTAGGTGCTAATCGTTTACGTATTGCTGGAACTGCTGAATTTAATGGCTATAATCGAGATATCCGCTCAGATCGTATCCAACCTTTAACAGATTGGGTTAATAAGAATTTCGATATTTCAACCGAGCATTGTATCCCGTGGGCGGGATTACGTCCGATGATGCCGAATATGATGCCTGTGGTAAAACGTGGAAAACGTGAACGGGTATTTTATAATACAGGGCATGGACATTTAGGCTGGACGTTGTCTGCTGCAACAGCTGTGATGATTAGTCAGGAAATTGCAAGCTCGCATCCTATTTAATCATATAGGCAATACTTTGGTATTTGCACTCTGGTGAATGTCCATATTCACCAGAGTGCTGGTAAAAATAATTAGGTGTGTTATGAATATAGAATCAACAACGCAAAAGCACTGGCATGAAACGAGCTATGTAAAGTTAGTTGAATCGATTCAATATATTGCACAAAATTATCATGATGTGTACGCCTTGGCCTTGTACTATTATTGTGATGATGATGAACCTTGTTTTCCCAAAGTTGAGCTGAACTTTAATACCATTGAATAGTTTGAGTCGCAAATTTCTGAAGCTTCGAGTCAAGCTGAAGCGAAATGGAATTATGCCTATTGGTTACAAGAACCGTCTTGGGATATTGGTGGAGAGAATGATCAGCTTTTGGCACAATGGTTTGAGCAAACACCATTTTATCATTCTCAAAAACAGATGGAATATGCTGAACAAGAAGATGATGCACTATTTAATGAACTTTTAGAAAAAGGCGAGCAGTTTGCTCAATTGTTTATTACACAAATAATCAAAATGGTTCAGCAATTATTTTCTGAAAATATTCTTCAAGATACATTTGGGAAAAATCTTCCAGTCATTATTCATGAGCTTGAATATTATGAAGAACCCATTTCGTGGACCAAAAGAGCCAATCCAAGTGCATTAATCAATGAATTTATGGATGCCTGTGAAAGTGATTTCTCTTAACAAAATATGCTTATGATTCAATGCTGAGGGACGTGATGTGCCCCACAGCACTTATTGAGTGGAAGCAAGCACTTTAAACGTTATAGACGAGTAAAGACTTCTTCTTGGGTCAAACGAGACTTGGGCAATTTTGCATTAAAGTCAGTATCACTACGATAACCGAGTGTCATAATCACAGACGGGACCAAATTCTTTTCAATTAAGCCTAATTCTTCAGTCAGAATATCTTCGTCAAAACCACCGATTGGCGTTGCATCGATACCTTCAATACCTGCAGCTAATAGCATTTGACCCAGTGCGATAAAGGTTTGATTTTCCGCCCAGCGCTGAATATCACCTTTTTCATTGCGATAATAAGAGACATAGCCTGTACGACTGTCTTTTTGACCTTGCTTAGCCTTGTCATCTTTAAAGCGGCCACTGAGATCATCCTGCTGAAGTAAATTACTCAGGTGCTGTTCTGTAATATCTGCTTTGGTACAGAATAAAATCGTATGTGATGAATCTAAAACCTTTGGTGCGTTGTAGCTATATTTTCCGACTAAGGCTTTAGCAATACGTTGTTTAGCTGCATCATTGTCAGCAATAAAAAAATGCCAAGGCTGGATATTGATTGACGATGGGGTTAAACGCAGGATTTCAAGTAAACGTGCAAATTGTGCTTGAGGAATCTTTTTAGAAGAATCATAAGCTTTTGTGGTGTAACGTGTTTTTGCTACATTTAATACATCCATAAGGCGATCTCATATATCGTAAATTTTCGATATATTGTATGCTAAAATCGCGAAATGTGAATCTTCAAAACGTAAATAAAGGTGAAGAATCATGATTTTTAATCAATCGGTAAAGTGATTTTTATCTGAAATTGTCCATCTAATAAATTTCCAATCCGCATTTTCATCCACTTCTAAAATCATTGCTTCAGATGTTTTTTCACGCCAATCTCCTAAAACAATTCTAGCTTTACCATTTACATCATGAATTTCAGGGCGATGGGTATGACCATGAACCAACAGATCGACATTATTAAATGCTTTTTCAACAGCTTGTTGGTTAACGTCCATAATTTCATAGGATTTATTTTGTTGAGACTCACGGCTTTTTTTACGAAAACCATTGGCAAGTTTTTGTCTAAAACCAAGTGGGGTACTTTTTAAAAGTCCCAATACAATTGGATTGCGAATAATTTTTTTAAATCGTTGATAAGAGATATCATCGGTACATAAAGCATCGCCATGTTCAAGACGAAATTTTTTATCACCAATGTTAAATGTATAAAATTCAGGAAGTAATTTACCATTAAACTGATTTAAAAATGTCTGCCCTAAAGCAAAATCACGATTACCCACTTGAAAATAAATTTGATTACCAGCTTGCAATGAAAATTGTTTTAGATGCTCAATAATTTCATCTAACCAAGGCGCAGTATAATCATCGCCAATCCAAGCATTAAACCAGTCACCGAGAATAAACAGTTGCGTGTTTTGATATTTATAGTGTTCTAATAAATCAAAAAACCCTCGAACCAGTCGAGGGTGTTCTGGTGACAAATGTAAATCAGCGATAAACAGATAGGTCACTTATTTTCCTATTTAATAACTCCTCCCAAGCTTGCTTTGTAAAGGGAGCAGTATTCCTTTATTTAAAAGTCAGCTTCGGGAGGATTTATAAATTATTCAGAGATAATTTTTGCAGATTCAATCACAATGTTTTCTAAAGGAACATCAGCATGATAACCACGGTTACCCGTGCGAACACCTTTGATTGCTTCAACGATGTCTAAGCCTTCAGTCACTTTACCAAATACTGCATAACCCCAACCTTGAGCAGTTTTACCTGTATGGTTAAGGAAAGAGTTGTTTTTTACGTTGATAAAGAATTGTGCAGAAGCAGAGTGAGGTGCTTGAGTACGTGCCATTGCAATCGTACCTTCGTCATTGCTTAAACCATTGTCCGCTTCATTTTCAATTGAATCACGTGTGGTTTTTTCTTTGAAGTTTTCATCCATGCCACCGCCTTGGATCATGAAACCATCAATAACACGATGGAAGATTACGCCATCATAAAAACCATCACGAACATATTCTAAAAAGTTAGCAACAGTTTTTGGTGCTTTTTCAGAGTTAAGTTCAAGAACAATGCGTCCTTTGTTGGTGTTTAATTCGACTTGAGGAAAACTCATTCTATAATCTCCTAATCATGACTAAAAATGTCATGGGTTTTTGGTTGAGAGAAGCATAAGCAAACTGTAAACTACATAGCAAGTAAAAATGTGAAATTCTTTTGTTAAAAAAGGATAAAATCACATTTTCTATATTCAATTTTAACTTTTAGAAGTGATTTATCAACTATGAAGCCAAATGATGTTGTTTCAGAACTGCCGAAAACCCCGACAAATAGTCCAAGCCCTGTCGATAATGCGCAGCAAGAACAACAAGCGGGCTTAGATTTTGTACGCCAAGTCATTACAGAGGATTTGGCAGCGGGCCGTACACAAAAAGTTGTTACACGTTTTCCACCTGAGCCAAATGGTTATCTACATATTGGTCATGTAAAGGCTATCTGCTTAAATTTTGGCATCGCTCAAGAATACGATGGTTTGTGTAACTTGCGTTTTGATGACACCAACCCAGATGCTGAAGAACAAGAATATGTTGATGGTATTGCCAATGACGTAAAATGGTTAGGTTTTGAGTGGAATGGCGAACCTCGCTATGCATCAAGCTATTTTGACCAATTACATACTTGGGCAGTTCAGTTGATCAAACAAGGCGATGCTTATGTAGATCTACAAAGCCCAGAAGAAATTAGAATTAACCGTGGTAATTTTGTCGAGCCAGGTAAAAACTCACCTTATCGTGATGCATCTATTGAAGAAAATCTTGCTCGTTTTGAAAAAATGAACAATGGTGAATTGGCTGAGGGTGAAGCAGTATTACGTGCCAAAATTGATATGACCTCACCAAATGTACATATGCGTGATCCAATTCTATATCGTGTACTTCATTCAGAACATCACCAAACTGGTGATAAATGGAAAATGTACCCAATGTATGACTATGCTCATCCATTGTCAGATGCGATTGAAGGGATTACCCATTCATTATGTACCTTAGAGTTTCAAGACCATCGCCCATTTTATGATTGGGTGGTTGAGAAAGTACATTCACAATCAGTTCCACGTCAGTATGAATCTAGCCGTTTAAATATAGATTATACGATTACCTCTAAACGTAAATTACGTAAATTGGTAGAAGGTAACTATGTTCATGGCTGGGATGATCCACGGATGCCAACTGTGGTGGGCATGCGTCGTCGTGGTTTTACCCCTGAAGGGTTACGTGAGTTCTGTAAGCGTGTAGGCGTGTCTAAAACAGATGGTATCGTTGATGTGGCTATGCTTGAGTTCTGTATTCGTCAATCTCTTGAAAATACAGCAGCACGTGGTATGGCTGTTTTAAATCCATTGAAAGTGACTTTGACCAACTTGCCAGCAGATTTGGATTTAAGCCATGCACGTCATCCAAATGTAGATATGGGCGATCGTATTATTCCTTTAACCTCTGAAATCTTTATTGATCGTAAAGACTTTGAAGAAGTTCCACCAAAAGGTTTTAAACGTTTAGTTCCTGAGGGTGAAGTACGTTTACGCCATGCTTATGTGATCAAGTGTGATGAAGTGATTAAAGATGCCAATGGCGAAGTGATCGAGTTGAAATGTTCAATTGATCCTGAAACTTTAGGTAAAAACCCAGAAGGTCGTAAAGTGAAAGGCGTTGTACATTGGGTTTCTGCGTCGAAAGGGATTCCTGCTGAGGTTCGTGTTTACGATCGTTTATTCACCGAAGCTGCACCAGATGCAGATGATGATTTCTTGGCAAATTTAAATCCAGAGTCTTTAACGGTACTTCAAGCGGTGATCGAGCCTGCTTTGGCTCAAGCGCAACCAGAAGATCGTTTCCAGTTTGAGCGTGAGGGTTATTTTGTTGCGGATCAATATGATCATACAGCAGATAAACCTGTGTTTAACCGTGTCTTAGATTTGAAAGATAGCTTTAAACCGGGTAAATAATTTTATTCAACCCTGAATAAAATCATGATTTTAGACCTAGCTTCGGCTAGGTTTTTTTATACTGTTTAAAATTGATTGAGGAATACTATAGAAAAGCGATATAGTAAATGCACAAATAATAATCAGGACAAATATATGTCTTCCCAATTTGATTTTGTTACGGTCCATATTAAACCTAATATTCATTATAAAGGGCGATCAATCAGTTATCTTATCGAATGCAAAGATGGTTCGAAGAAAACATTGGGGGTAATTTTACCCACAGAGAAACCTTTAACTTTTGAAACTCATGTGACTGAGCGCATTGAGATTGTCTCTGGAAAATGCTTGGTTCGGATAGCAGATCAAGAAGAAATGGAAGTTTACAGTTCTGGAGAGTCTTTTACTGTTCCTGCAAATAGCCGTTTTAGTCTGCAATCCAGCGAAGTTGTAGATTATGTTTGTCATCTGGAATAACGGATAACGTTAGCCAAATCATCATTAGAATTCTTTAAAGTAATCCTGTAAATACTCAATAAAAACTTTTACTTTATCAGAGATTAATTTTTTATCTGGAATAACAGCATAAATAGCAGTGGGTTCTACCCTAAAATCAGGAAGCACATGAACCAGTTCTCCTGAATCTAAATCGTTTTTGACATGCCAAAGCGAGTGATTGGATATGCCGAGCCCTGCCAAAGATGCCTGACGAATCCCTTCGCCTGAGTTGGTAATAAAATAGCCATTTACCTGGATATCTAATCTTCTATTTGGGTTACTGTGATCCAGAAAGTTCCATGTATTGCTGATGCCTTGTTGATGACGCTGCACGATACAACGATGTTGTTGTAAATCTTCTAAACGTTTGGGGATACCAAATTTAGCGAGATATTCAGGTGCAGCACAAAGTAAGCGTTTATTGATAGATAATGGTTTTGCGATGAAAGAAGAATCTTGTAGTTTGCCAATGCGAATCGCAAGATCCATACCTTTGGTAATAAGATCTACATTTTGGTCATTTAAATCTAAATTGATTAATAATTCAGGGTGTTGTTTTAAAAACTCAGCAATAACCTGAACCAGTATCTGTGTTCCAAAGGTTGCGGAAGCGGTGATATTGATGCTTCCTGAAAGTTTTTGATCTTGAAGCTTTAAATTTTCGGTTAATGTCTGGAAACTATCGAGAAGTGGTCGTCCTTGTTCAATCAATATTTTGGCTTCTTCGGTCAGACTTAGTTTCCGTGTCGTACGATAAAAGAGTTTAAGACTGAGCTGATTCTCAAGCCGTTGAATCCTTTGACTTGCAACTGAAACTGCAATATTAGCTTCTTTTGCCGCTTGGCTGATTGAACCTAAATCTGCGACACGTAAGAAGAATTGGAAGTCTTGTGTATTCATTTTCCATAAAATCAAAAAAGTAATTCCTCATTATCCTGATTTTTAAAATAATACCAAGTTGTTATTTTGTGATGAGACACATTATTCAATCAAGGTGAATGATCATGAAATATAATTTTTTAGGCAATTCTGGTTTAAAAGTATCTGAGTTGGGATTTGGTGCTGGAACCCTTGGAGGAAAAGGTCCTCTATTTTCTGCCTGGGGACAAGCAGGGCAGAAAGAAGCCAATCAAATGATTACTACATGTAGAGATGCAGGAATTAATTTCTTTGATACGGCCGATGTGTATTCAGACGGTGAATCTGAAAAAATGCTTGGAATTGCATTAGCACCTTATCGGCACAATGCGATTATTTCAACTAAAGTTGCGCTTCGTACCAATCAGCAAGTGAATCAGGTCGGATTGAGTCGTCATTATTTAATTCATGCAGTAGAACAATCGTTAAAACGCTTAAATACAGACTATATCGATGTTTTACAGTTACATCAGTTTGATAGCTTTACTTCGCTAGATCAGCTTATGAAAACTTTAGATGAATTGGTCCGAAGCGGAAAAGTTCGTTATATCGGGGCATCTAATTTTTCAGGCTGGCAATTGATGAAAGTGCAGTCGATTGCAGATCGTTATGGTTATGAAAAAATGGTGGCACATCAGGTGTATTATTCATTGATAGGTCGGGATTATGAATGGGAGTTGATGCCTTTAAATCATGATCAGCATATTGGTGCTGTTGTGTGGAGTCCTTTGGGATGGGGACGTTTGACAGGTAAGTTTGATCGTCACAATCCTTTGCCTGAAAATAGTCGCTTACACGAAACAGCTCAATTTGCACCACCTGTAAACGAAGAATATCTTTATAGGGTAATCGATGCCTTAAAACAGATTGCATTAGACACAGGATATTCAGTCCCACAAATTGCTTTAAAATGGTTGCTCACACGTCCTACAGTGTCTACTGTACTGATTGGTGCTCGAAATCAACAACAACTGCAAGATAATCTCATTGCAACAGATCTAGTGCTTACGGATTCACAATTACAGCGTTTAAATCAAGTCAGTGCGGTTTATCCAGCATATCCATATTACCCGTATTGGAATGGTCAATTTTCAGAGCGCTATCAGCGCATTGTTGAATCATCACTTATTCAAAACTAATTCGTTAAATTTGTTAACAAAAACATGATACTGATTACATAGCACTTATGTTATCAGTATCACTTTGTTATCCATATATAGTTATATAAGCTTAGAAGAGTAATAAGAATGAATCCAACCATTGAAACTCAAATGTTAATTCGTAAACCTGTCTCTGCGGTTTTTAATGCATTTATTGATCCTGAAATTACTTCAAAATTCTGGTTTAGTCGTTCTACAGGACCCCTAAAAGAAGGCAAAATTGTGCAATGGAGTTGGGATAAGTATCAAGTCAGTTCAAAGGTTATGGTATTTAACATTATTGAAAGTAAATTGATTCAAATTACTTGGGGTGAACCCAAAACATCGGTAGATTTTATATTTGAAGAAATCAGCCCCGAGCACACCTATTTAAAAATTAGAAATTATGATATTTCGCTACAAGGCTCTGAACTGATTCAATTTATTATAGATGCAACTGGGGGATTCACCACAGTGCTGGATGGTTTAAAAGCTTATTTGGAACATGGAATAGAACTCAAATTGGTTGAAGACAAATTTCCACCATTTTAGTGGTGATTTAAAATCAGGGCTTTGCCTAACGTCATATGATGAACCTAGCTGAGTATTTTACTTTTTAGACTGTTGTTCTTTAAGTGATAAATAGGTTGGAAGTTTTAATTTTGACTGAGCCCTGAGTTTCATTTTTATATATAAAACCAAAGCAAAACAGGTGGTTGCAACTGTTAAAAATAAGCCATTCATATAGGTCATGATTGAACTGATATAGCCAATTGTGGTTAAACGGTTCATCATTTTTACTACTTGAGGACTACTTTCAACTCCTGTAATTGCCCAACTACACAGATGTTCACAATTATTGATAATCAAATGATAGCTGTTTTCGTTCATACGTGTACGCATACGTCGCACCACATGACGACCAGAAAACTTAGGTTGATCATAGTAACGGACACGGATCACTTTACCATGTGAAAATTTTTCAAGTGAAGTGATTTCGATTGGGCGTTTTTTTACAAAATGTGCCAGCCCTGAATAATGTATAACACGACCTTTTCCAGCATAGATTCCATGATGGCTATAGCCAAAATGTTTGACGATTAAATGCGCACCTAACGGGTATTTAGCTATTTGTTTTGTCTGCATATTCCACTCAGTTCAAATAAAGTGTACACATGTATTTAATTGAAAGGATAGTTTGATTATAACCATGCAAAATGAATTTGATAGCCCTTAAAGTGATAATTAAGTAAAAAAATGCATTAAAAGTGCTAATTAGCCTTCATTATTCAATAGATCACACGATAAAATATAACGCTTTGCATGGGGATGTTATGAATTTGAAAACTGGGGTATATGCGCTGATAAGCATGATGGGATTGAGTGCACTTTCCTTTCACGTCAATGCCAATACTGACTATATCAAAATAATCAAAGACAAGAAGGTGATCGCAGATGCAGTACGTATCGATGATCTGGATCAGTTACAACTATTTTTAAAAAACCAACAAGGGCAAACCTATAAAAAATTCGCAGCTGTGCAAAAAGAGCTAAAAAAATGCCAGATCAGTTTTGCCATGAATGCAGGAATGTATCACCCTAATTTTGCACCAGTAGGCTTGTACATTGAACAAGGTAAACAACAAACAGAATTAAACCAACAAAAAAACAAATTCGGTAATTTTTTTATGCAACCCAATGGTGTGGTTGCTTGGAACAATAAACAAGCTGTGATTAAAACCACAGAACAATATCTTAAATCTAATTTTAAAGCTCACTATGCTACACAATCTGGTCCAATGTTATTGATCAATGGTGAGATCAATTCAATTTTCGTTAAAAACTCAGATTCGTTAAAAGTTCGCAATGGGGTGGGAATTAAAAATAATCAACTGTATTTCGTGATAAGTCGTGGAAAAATTAATTTTTATAATTTTGCTGATATTTTTAAGTCGCAGCTTAAAACAGATCAAGCTTTATATTTAGATGGTTCAATTTCAAGTGCATTTATTCCACAAGTGAAAAGGAATGATCAGACTTATGATTTAGGCCCGATGTTTATTTATAGTGAAGCAAAAAATTGTGACGATTAAAATGTAAAAATTAAAGTTTTGCTTATGATTTATAGGTTAAATCAAAATGGACGCCTGCAAATAGAAGCATCCATTTTTTGTAGATCAAGGATAAATTACTTAACCATGCCAATGATTGAAGACTGCGCTTTACAGGCTTGAATAGCATCTTCTTTAGATAACTTTTTAATTTCTTCTTCAAAGGCTTTTTTCTGTTCTTTTAGTGAATCTTCAGGAATGCCACTTTGTTTTGCCAAGTCTTCCATATGCTTCCAAGATTCTTCACATTCCTTTGGCATACCACCACATGCGGTTAAGATAGTGCCTAAAGCGAGAATTGGAATTAAACGTAATAATTTCATATTCTGATCCTTTAATTTAAGTTGGTTTTTTACTGAGGTTTATTCATATTGATCATTAAAATTTATAGCGTATACAAATGACGGAAAAATGAATTTGTCTTTGAATAAAAAGAAAAAGACTTCATTCTCAAGTATATACACTAGAATGAAGTCTACGCTAAAAAATAATTTTAACAAGATCACGCATCGAGCATTAGAAACGGTAACCTATTTTTAAACCATAGCCTATGGCATTGTTGTCACGATAATCACCTTGTTGGGCAATTTCTGAAGCACCGGGTACCGGAATGTAATAGGTACCATCTTGTGCCGTGGCGTCCCCAATCCAAATATATTTGATGCCTCCTGCGATAAAGTAATTGTCAGTAGGATTGTATTGAACACCCAACCCTAAGCCCCAACCGCCTTTGGTAGGATTTAATACAGAAGCAGGATTTCCAGTACCAGAATCCCATGAAACATCAGCCGACGCAGCCCATTTTTGTGTAAATTGATGTCCTAAACCAACAGTGATGCTGTATTGGTCTTTCTGATAGTCATCCAGATTAAATCCACCAGCATATAGGCCTTGGCTTAACTCAGCTGTTGCCAGTTCAGTGAGTGCGCCAAACTGTGTTGGACGGATTCTAAAATCTTTCCAATTTACCCAACGCGCATTTAAATATGCCAGCGTATCTTTATAAACACCTGTTTGAAAATCTAAATTTACCGATTGTGGCGTGTTGATTTCTGTATCTTTATCAGGAGTGAATGCTAAAGGTTGTCCAAAAATGGTTTCTTGAGCATCTATTTTGTGCTTGATTTTAGAACGATAAGTCACGGCTGCCTTTAATGCAATTTCAGGAATCTGAAAAGCAGCACCAGCAAGCCATCCAACAGCACTATCTTGTTTAAAGTTGGCATCATAGCCATTAAACACACTCATCGAATTACCACGCAAAGACACTTTACCTTTGACTGTCTGGTATACGCCACCGCCGTAGAGGTTAAAATGAGCATCTGGCTGAAAACCAAATAGCATCGCAATATTTTGAGTATCAACATCCGCAAGGGTACCTTTCATACTGATTTCAGTATCAGAGAAGGTATTATTGCTACGTAAAGGATATTCGATTGCAGCACCATAAGGTTGATCATAGATGAGCCCAAAGGAAACTTTTGGCGCAATTTGCAGTTTTAATGCTGCATTATAGTATTGATATGATTGTGCCATATCACCTGTACTCAAATCATTGCTGCCTGCATTGACTAAATCAGGTCGATTTCGAACTTTACCTGATACTTTCGGGTCAACTGCGGCAATACTGGCTTCGAAATAATTCTTGTCTTCAAGAAACGCCAGTATCGATTGACCAGATTGATCCATCGCAGCTGCATGAGTATAAGCAGTGGGTAAAATGCTGAGGATACTGAGAATGAGTGATTGAGTTTTCATGCTTTTCTTTCCTTGAATGTTTTTTTTATTTCGCATATAAAATTCAGACAAAACTATAGTGAACAATAGAAGTTAAGCTATTAGTTTATTTAAGTTTTATCTGAAAGCTTTATGATTTTAGTGAATCATTTTTACTGGATTTAATAAAGGGGTGTAATGACCAATTTAAGGGGGGATTATCGGACAATTCATATGTGCATTGTCTTAAGAAGTTGCCTTAGATCATTGAAGAATATTGAAGGATAAATCGCTGATTTAAAAAGATTATTTTCCAAAAAGAATTAATTTAAAATGACTGCGTTGATTGATCAGGAATTGATAGATCAGCAATGGTACAAAATAGCCTCAACAAGATCTGTAAGCTCATCAATGATTTATTAAATATTGAATGAAGCGATCAGGGTGGATAGCTTATTGCTGCAAAATTTATTAGTATTTAATCTGAATTACCTTGTGGTATCAGCAAGGACAAACTATTCATTCCCAGTTTATTTGGAAAGGAATTTACGTATCGCTATGAACTATAAAAGATCCTCTGTCATGGAAGAGAAAATGCAACAGAACCGCGAGATGATTTTATTGTCTGCACGAGAGCTGGTTGCACAAGGAGGATTTAAAGATGCACAAATTCAAGCGATTGCAGATCGGGCAGGCGTTTCAAGTGGACTGGTCTACCGTTATTTTGAAAATAAAAATCAGGTACTGATTGAAGTTTTAAATGCGGCGATTCATATCGAAGTCAATATTCTCAATGATATTGCACATACCCAACTCAGCGCACTAGAAAAACTAGATCGGGCCGTCACAACCTTTGTA
Source organism: Acinetobacter sp. BIGb0196 (assembly GCF_011759595.1). Lineage (NCBI taxonomy): Bacteria > Pseudomonadati > Pseudomonadota > Gammaproteobacteria > Moraxellales > Moraxellaceae > Acinetobacter > Acinetobacter sp. BIGb0196. The sequence goes on from NZ_JAAOZA010000001.1 coordinate 1,979,421, forward strand.
AAAAGGGCAATGAACAGCCCTCGACTGTCTTATTCTTTATTGTTTGAACCTGTCGATCCTCAATTTGAGTTAGAACGTTTTCAAAGCAAGCAATTGATTAAAGAAAGTATTATTAAAATTTTGACCGAAGGACGTCATTCAGGTGAGTTTATTTTTGAGGATTTAAACACCACGGCATTGTGCATCGTGGGTGCAATGACTTTTGTTGTGATTGAACCTTTAAGTATCGCCAAGACCAAGCGTTTTGATAAAAGCTATAAAGAGTATTTTGTAAAACAAATCGCTGATTTTTGTTTGCAGGCAGTGAAAGTTAAACATCCTCAGGAATAATATTAATCATCATTGCAAGGCTTAAAGAAATGGCAAAGGACTTTAATAATCCAGTTGTAGTTGAAGGATATGATGCACATATTCGTAAATTAATTCCCGGTTATGAACTGATACATTTACAAGTCCATGCTGTATTAAAGAGCTATGTATCGACTCAAGCGAAGATTTTAGTCGTGGGATGTGGTACAGGTTATGAACTGCAATATTTGGCTGAGCAATTTCCTCATTGGAATTTTACAGCAATCGATCCTGCAGCAAATATGATTGATAAAGCCAAACAACATATAGCAGATTTAGGGCTTTGTTCTCGAATTCAGTTTGTGCAAGGTGATACATCTGTTCTTAAACAAGTCGATGAGAATTTTGATGTGGCTTTGGCTATCTTGGTTTCACATTTTGTTCCAGTTGATGCAAAAGCACAATTCTTAAAAGATATTGCAAATCACCTAAGCAGTACTGGTCTATGTTTAAGTTATGAATTGATGGAAATTTCGAATGCCAAACAATTACAAGCTTTAAAAAATCTGAGTTTAGCAACAGGATTAACAGAAAAACAGGCGCAACTTATGGCAGAACGTATTGAACAAGATTTTGCTTTAATTTCTGTTGATGAAATGAGTGCTTTGTATTTACAAGCAGGTTTTAAGCGTGTGGAAAACTTTGCTCAAGTATTGAATTATCATGGTTTTATTGCATTTAAAACGGATTAAGAAAAACGTCTAAGTAATAACTAAAAATCATTTTTTGCTTTAAAGTAAATCAATCAGTCATATTTCTATGAGCTATATACGCTTATAAAAAAGTTCCTTATCCAAATGGTTGAAGGAACTTTTTTATTGCAGATCAAAACCAAAACATAAAGGATTATTTCTCTTTGCTTTCTTTTTCAGGTTCTTTCACCACATTGACATCATATAGATGAGCAAAGGCGGAAAGTAAACGAATTTTAGGATCTGCATTTGAAATTTTAATGCTTTGATCCGCTTCAAGTGTGATTAATTTTTCAGCAACAAAATAATCGACAATTTGTGTGATTTCACTCTCAATTTCAGACTCATCCCATTTTAAAAAGAAGGCTTTTTGAATAAGTGGGTATTGTTCGATGACTTGGGTATATAAATCAGATTTTGAAATCTCAAATTGCTGCTGCTCTGTTTCAACACGCAATACTTTGGCAATCAGTGCTGGCAGGATAAACGTGTGCAGAATGTTATTACTGAAATACTTAAGCAAGCCCACCTGTATATCACTGACTTTCACCCAACGTTCATTATCATGCTCAATCAATTCAACTTGTTTAAGCTTCATGGCATATTGAATGATTTCTGTGTTGGAAAGCTCAGTGATTTGCATACGCTCATCATAACGATGCTGTTTGAGTAGATTACGGAATTGTTCTAAACGTACCAATACTTCACGCTCTGCCAAAGCATGCGTTGGTGCATTTAATAAGACCAGAGAAATCAAACTGATAGGATTAATCACTACGGCTTTATTGATATTTTCCAAAATATCACATGCAACATCATTGACCGTGGCTTTAACAGACTCAGGCATCTCTTCATGCAAAGCAACACGTTGAGGTGCATTGTTCTTTTTTAAGATCTCTTCCAGGAAAACTGGTTCACCTAAATTGACGTGGACAACACCAAAGACTTTTTCAATCTTTTGAATAGATTTAAGTAGTCCAAATAGTGATTCAGCTTGTTTTTTCTGTCCACCCAGCTCTTTTATGTATGAACTGCCTTCGATCAGTTTTTCATATCCAAAGTAAGTCGGAATAAAGGCAATCGGTTTACTATTCCCACGCAAATAACTTTGGATGGTCATTGCGAGCATCCCTTTTTTTGGCGGCAATAAAAGTCCAGTACGAGAACGACCACCTTCAATAAAGTATTCCATCGGTGTATTTCGATTGAGCATACTGTAGATATATTCTTTAAAGACAGCGGTATAGAGCGCATTACCATTAAAGCTACGTCGAATAAAATATGCACCTGCACCACGCATCAATTGTCCAACCACAGGCATATTTAAATTAATGCCTGCTGCAATATGGGGAACCATCAAGCCACGGTTATAAATCACATAAGACAATAACAAATAGTCAATGTGGCTACGATGACAAGGGGTATAGACAATTTCATAATCTTTGGCAAGTTCACGAACCGTATCGAAATTATGTACTTCGATACCGTCATAGAGCTGGGTCCATAATTTAGTTAAAGCAATTTCAGCAAAGCGTAAGGTCGAATAAGAAAAATCAGAAACGATTTCATCGAGGTATTTATGCGCGAGTGCTTCGGCTTCATTGATGCTGATTTTTTTATGAATGCTTTCATTGAGAATGGCTTCTTTCACCGCATCACTCAGCATGAGTTTGTTAATTACATTGCGACGATCTGAAATATCAGGACCAAGAATTGCTTCTTTATAGCCATTAAATTGTTTATTGAGCTCAGTCACCACATAATGCGCTGGTGAAAAATTGGGTGTGAGTTCAATGGCTGAATCGATTAACTGCCGTAAAGAAACTGCTTGATGGAATTCTATATAATTGTTACGACCATAAAGGGTAATGTTGAGTGCTTGCTTAATGCCCGTTGGCTTTGCCCAAGCATCAGTCATTAATGCTTTATACCAGCTATCTTCATTCTCTGGCGCACGTCCCCATAAAATCGTTGTTGGCACTAAAAGCACATCTTGCTCAGGATGTTTCAATAAATATTCGACTAAGCGAATAATTTTATCTGGGTAGTATGCAGAAGCATTGCTTTTGGTTGGTTCTAAAGTGATAAAACGATCATCTTCCTGATAATCTGACCCTAGGTTAAGGGGCGCAAAAGCAGGGCTGAGTTTTCTTTTTTCTGTTTCATTGTCAATCAAGACTTTATTTGAAGTTGAGTCATCTTGAATGACATAGCAAATCGGAAAATTGGCTGTGTTTGGATCATTAACTGTATTTTCAAGAGTTTTTGTATCGCCTAAAACTTGTGGGCTGACGATTTTATCTAAGATTTTTTTTGTAAATTGACGATAAAATTTTTGATAAGCATTGCTTGCCATAATATTCTCTAAATATGAGTCATATCGTTATTATGCTTGAAATAATATACAAATATATAGTTTGATTTGACGACAAATCGGTCAAACACTTTGCTTAAAAACTAAACTTATGATTTTTATCAATAAACTATTTCAATATCGGTATAATTAAATTCAGTTACTCAATATCAAAGTTTCATAGAAAAGCATTATGATAGATTGATATAAATTCAAGGAAAGGTCATGTCTACAGATCCAAATTTTCCAGCAACTGAAAACTTAGGTATTGCTGTTTATTCTAATAATGCTGAGGCAATTGGAAATACACCACTTATTCGTATCAATCGTCTTATTACAGGTGGCGCAACGGTCTTAGCAAAAATTGAAAGTCGTAATCCTGCGTTTTCTGTTAAAGATCGAATTGGCGCTGCACTTATTGCAGATGCAGAAGCGAAGGGGCTTTTGAAAAAAGGCATGCATATTGTAGAACCAACCAGCGGAAATACTGGTATTGCATTGGCATTTGTAGCAGCGGCAAAAGGTTATGCGATCACTTTAACTATGCCAGCAAGTATGAGTATAGAGCGCCGTAAAGTATTAAAAGCGTTGGGTGCAAATTTAATTTTAACTGAGCCCGCAAAAGGTATGAAAGGCGCAGTTGATGAGGCAGTACGTTTAGCAACAGAACAACCTGAAACATATTTTTTACCGCAACAATTTGAAAACCCAGCCAATCCTAAAATACATGAGACAACAACTGGTCCTGAAATTTGGGCTGCAACAGGCGGTAAAGTCGATATTCTTGTTGCTGGTGTCGGAACTGGCGGTACTATTTCAGGTATTTCAAGTTATTTTGAAAAGGTCAAGCAGCAAGCGATTTACTCCGTTGCTGTAGAACCCGCAGATTCACCAATTATTGGACAAACCAAACGTGGTGAAACTTTAACGCCTGGGCCACATAAGATCCAAGGGATTGGTGCAAACTTTATTCCTAAAAACTTGGATTTAGACTTAGTTGATGAAGTTATTGCTATCGACAACCAAGAAGCGATTGATTTTGCCCGTCAAAGTGCCACTCAAGAAGGTATTTTTGTCGGTATTTCTAGCGGTGCGGCTTTAGCTGCTGCTGCACAATTAGCTGCTCGTCCTGAAAATGCAGGTAAAACCATTGTGGTGATTCTTCCTGATGCGGGTGAACGTTATTTGTCTTCCGTTTTGTTTGAAGATATTTCAGCAGATTAAACTCGAATTAAATCGCTTATGTCTATGTTATGTATTGTTGTCATAGACTAAAAAATGAACCCGCTCAAGTATCAGCAAGAGTGGGTTTATTTTATTGATATTCAATTTCTATTCTTAAATTTTATAATGAAGACTTTAACTGCTTTTCATGTTGTTTGACTTGTTTCGCGTATCGTTTACCTTGGCGTTTCATTTTACGATTTGTTTGGTAATTTGTGGGTCCAACATTATAGTAGGCTAAGGCCTTTTTCCAGCTTCCTGCACTTTGATTATATTTTGCCAAGATCATGGTGCCACAGCGTACATTGGTATATTCATCAAACAAATCACCAGGGCAAGCTTGTTGCCAATAACGCGGCATGATTTGGGTAAGCCCAACAGCACCAGATGGAGAGGTGACATAACTCCGATAGCTCGATTCTTGACGGATGGTTGCTGCGATCAGTAAAGGATCTACATCATATTGATCTGCGCTTTGTACAATCATTGGGGATACACGATTGGCAACATCGGGAGAGACAGAATAGGCTTTTTGGATTCCAGTCGAAAGTTTAGCAGCACGTTTTTGCATAGAGCCGCCACCCAAAGACGAACATGCTGTGATCGCAAGTGTTAAACCCACTGTAGAAATTATTTTTAACTGATACTGAAAATTCAAAATAAAACCAATGTTATGTATCCAAGATTGCCCTGATGTTAAGTAGCTGATTTAAACCTGTCAATCTATGAAAATTGGTAGATTTATTCGTGATTTGTATCTTAAGCTGTTGGTTGCTTGCTATTTAGGCGTTATTTCGTCATTTTTGCTTGTTTTTTCTGTAACATTATTGCCAACATTAAATGCAATGGATTCTGAGCAGTATATTGGACTTCAAATTGTTGATTTCCATTGTGCTGGTACAGAGCATAAATTACTGGAATATTTAATTTATTTCCGTCAATCAAATTTGAGTTTTCACCTGAAAGTTCTTTGGTCATATCAGCAAGTACATTGGTGCTAATCTCTTGTTGAATTACACCTTGGCAAATATATTGCGCACCTTCAAAGCGATCAGTAATCAAATCGATTAGATTTTGTGAATCCTGATTGTCTTTATCAGCCTGTAATTTTTCCAGATTTAATCGCTTTATTTTAGTTAAAGTGATTCCTTCTATAGAAGGTATGGTTTTTGTTGTTGTGTTTGCATTTGGATTAAATTGTTGAGTAAGTTGATTTAATTTTGATCCAAAATTGATATTTACCTGACTTGAGTAGAGTTTTTTTACACGATCAGTCACTTGTTGATTATTACATTCAGACTGATTAAATAAACTGCACCCTTGCAGACCAAAACCTACACAGAGCATTGTAAATATTATTTTGTAATTCATCTATATCTCTCACAATCATGTTTATTCACTAACTCCACCAATATCTTAAAATATGAAAGAAGATGGGTGCAGAAAAGCAGATAGAATCAATCCGATCTAACATTCCACCATGACCATGAATCAACTGTCCCCAATCTTTGACACCACGGTCACGTTTGATGGCAGACATTACCAAACCACCGAAAAAGCCAAAGATACACACAACCAGTCCTATCAATGCAGCTTGTAGATAGCTAAATGGAGTAAGCCATGCCATAGCAACACCTAAAGCTGTGGCTAAAACAATACCACCCACTAAGCCTTCAACTGTTTTTGATGGTGACAAGACAGGTGCAACCTTGTGCTTTCCAAAAAGCTTACCACAGACATATTGCAAAACATCGGATGCTTGAACAACCATAATCAGCCAGATTGCTAACCAAATCGGTTCACCTTTAAAACCATTTAGTTTTAAATTGAGTAATGCAGGAACATGGGAAATACAGAAAACACAGACCATGAGTCCCCATTGAATTTTAGAACTACGTTCAAGGAAGTGTTTGGTATCTTCTTGTTTTAGACTGGCAATCGGAATCAGTAAAAATACATAAAGTGGAATAAAAATTGAATATAAGCCGTACCAGTCGATATAGATCAAATAATATTGATAGGGAATAACAAAATAAAAGGCGATAAGTAAAGGGAAATAATCACCCCGCCGTGTCGGTAATAGACTGGTAAATTCTCGTAGAGCAAACAGGGAAATAATCCCAAATAAGATAATAAATGCAGTTTGACCCAATAGGATGGCTGCGCCAATGACGATCAACATCACCCACCAAGCATTGATCCGTGCGTTTAAATTATCAATCACTGATGAGGGTTTTTGCCCAGCTTTTTGCTTGAGAATAAAGCCCACGCTAGATGCAAAAACTAAAATTCCCGCAAAAATACCAAATAAAAGATAGGTTTTATTTAGATTATCTAAAATCATTGATTCTCAACCTCTTTTAATTGTAATAGCTGCTTCTGTGCATAATCTATAAATGTGGCTTTATCCATTTCTAAATGTTGTTCTAAAGGAAAGCCAAAGCATACGGTAGACAGTAAAGGCAAAGGAACAAAAGAACCTTTTGGCATGACACGTCTTAGATTTGAAATCCAAACAGGGACAATCTCAATCTCAGGAAATTGTTTATGTAAGTTATAGAGGCCACTTTTAAAAGGTAACAGCTCAAGATCATCATCAAGATTTCGAGTACCTTCAGGAAAAAAAATAATGGAATAACCCTGAGCAAGAGCGTCTTTCACAGGTTGTAAAGGGTCTGCATTATCTTCGCGATTACGTTGAATCGTAACACCATTAAAGGTGTCTTTAATTAAAAATTGTCTAAAGCCATCTTTCAGCCAATAATCTGAAGCAGCAACAGGTTTAGTTTTACGACGCATCAGTTTTGGAAGTGAAGACCATAATAAGATAAAGTCGATATGACTATTGTGATTGGCATAGTAAATACGTTGTTTCATCTCAGGCTGACAACCAACCCATAAGCTACGAGCACCAGTTAAGAGTCGTGCGCCACGGCGTGTCAAAAATGCGATAAAGCGAGCAATAGAGTGTGATGCTAAATTTCCATTAGATGAATCTAAGTGTTGAGTCTTTTGTTCTAAAGACTGTTTATTGTATGACTCTTTATCTTGTTCGGAACGTTGTTCAGGTAGTTGATTCATTCTCTAAGCCGATTGATATTGAAGCATTTTATTGTGGGGCAAGCTGTATAATAGGGTGATTAAAGTACAAAATTCTACTTTTTAAGTGACTAGAATAAAAATATAACCAACCTTAGTTTTGAATAAAAAGTAAAAAGCTTGGTCTCCATTTACAAATTTATCATTTCTGTTTTTTGAATCATAGAAGAATTTTATAGCATTTCAAGATCTTCACTGCTGAGAAGCTGAGAATTTTATTGATTTAAGACGATTCAAACCATCATACGATAACAATTGATATATCAGCTAAAACTGTATCAGTTGAGGTTAAAATCGCTTTAAATAATTCTAGAAATCAAAATCATTAAAACCAGATATTGTATCAATAATAAAGCAATTTGAAGTTTTAAAAGTTTAAAGCATCCTGCAAAACGCTGTGACCAATCACGTCCTGCTTTGGATGCGGGCATCAATTTCATACTCACTAGGGTTTGATCAAATTGCAGGGTTAAGTTTTCAATAGATTCAGTTTGGGATTCTCGTGCAATCATTTTAATGAGTTGAGCATCAAACTTAACTCTAAATGAGAGATAATGATGAAGTCCAGATAATAAGAATGTAATGACAATGAACGTCCAAAAATCAAAAGATTGCCAGCCTTTGAACAGGATGGCAAAAATAGATAAGGCAAAAGCCAAATAACCTGAAAGCAATATAGCTGTGGTTGCTGATAACAGTTGCGCAACCACATAAAAATTCATTTTCATGGCGCTAAACCTTTCAGTTTTAGATGGTAAATTTCTAATTCTTCCAGTTGGGCTTGTTTTAATACCACCCAAGGGCGAGCTTTACGAATAATGCTTACCATTTCATCAATATTGGCATCTTGGTTTTGTTGAATCAGCCAAGCAGTGAGTACAGCGCTACTTCTTGAATATCCTAAGGCACAAAAGATAAGAATATTTTGGGTAGAGCTGTGTTCAAGCTTCGACATCAAATCATTTAACCGTGCTACGGCTAACTCAAGCTGATTGGCTTGTAATGGAATCAAATCTAGACTGAGATATTGCTGATATGCCGTTGCATGGTTTAGGGGTAACTCAGCAACACAATCAAATATTGCATTGTATTGGTGGTGATCTTGTTGTACTGGAATTCTTCCAATATAGATTTTTTTAAGCTCATGTTGAATGATAAAAGAATCTTCGGGATGCTTTTTGGTCCAAATACGACTATTAAGCCAAGCAAAGATTAAATAAGGCGCAAGCAGTATTTGCGCAGCAACAGTCATTTTACCATTTTCTTGTTTTTGAAAAAAATGTGGACGCACAAAACTATAGCTATGTGCAACGATAAATAGGCTCACAGCAGGGTAAATTAGCCACAATCCCCAAGGTCTAAACTCGTAGGCTAAGATAAAGAAAATCACTGAGCCACAAAGGTAATAACTACCAAGCTTTAAATGTTTTGCTGTTAACAGTTGCAGTCCATCTTTTCTAAATGGGGATTTTACTGAAATTGGAAATAACCATAAGCATAAAGCGCCAACAAGTATTCCTGTAGGAAGATCAATAAAATGATGTTGCCATGTCGTGAGTACAGAGATTCCAATCAGCACACACCAAAAATCGACCACATATTTCCATGCCCCAAATACATGGCGACGATAGAAATCCCAAAGGATAATCAGCAAAACAATATGTAATGAGGGCGCTTGATTAAAGGGCTTATCGAAGCCCATCAGGACATCAAACCATAGACCGAAAAAACCATCTAAAGGTGGGCGTTCAAAACTAAACTTTAAAGGAAACAGTAAGAAGCAACTAATCGAAATGACTTGCGCTAAAAATAGCCTAAGCGCTTGTTGTTTAAGCTCAAATTTGTTCCAACAAAGTAATAAGGAGAGACCATAAAACAGGTCAATTGACCAATACGGTACAATTGTCCAAGCCCAAAGTGGAATATGCTTTTCCCAAGCAAAGACAATACTTGGAACATCACTAAGACCTGATGCATATTGATTTGCAAAGCCATAAGTGAGGAAAAAGAAAGGCGCAAGAAAAACTAAGCAAAGTACGCCCCATTTCCATGTCCCAGTTTCTTTGATGAGTGTTTGCATAAAACATCCGTAGATTATTATTCTATTTAAATTAAAAAATTGGTGACTTTGATTGATTTATATCAAGTCACCAACTGTGATAGCAGAAATTTTATAGCTTTTGTGCGACTGAGACGGTAAATATTCCAAACTCATCAATACATTGGTCGACCTTTTTAAAGCCAGCAGCTTCAACAAGTGCGTCCATTTCCGCTTGTGAGCGTAAACGCATTACCCAAGCATCACCTTCACGATGTGAGGTTAGTGCACGCGCAATAAATTCTTGCTGTGGGTGCCAAATTTGACCAGTATAAATCAAATAACCATCTTTAAGGATTGCTTTACTTAAGCCTTCAAGTGATTGACGTAGCAAATCATTGTCTGCAAATAACTCATATAAACCCGAAACCACAGCAAGTGATGGTTTTGGTTTAACAGAGGCCAAAGACTGTGTATCAAATGCATCCGCTTGAACAAATTCAGCAATGTCATTCAGTCCACGTGCTGCAATCATTTGCTGACCAGCTTGTACATTGATATCGCTATAATCACGCAATAAAATCGAATCTGGTCGTTTTGGTAGTTGAACCACAGCATCTAAAATATAACGTCCATGACCAGATGCAATATCCATGATTCTCAATGGTTTGCGTTTTTTTATCAGAATATCTGCATATTTCTGAACCAAATGTTCAATGTTTTGTTTACGAACACGGATCCCACGCCAACCAATCGCATTTAAATACTGGCGGTCAATGATTTTGCCAATAGGATTGCTACTTTCAGATTGGTTACGATAGACAAAATCTAAAGTACTTCCAGAGTCATAGCCTGTGTCTTCACCAATTTTTAAGCCTTTAGATAAATGGCTACCAATTTTTAGATTCTTTTTGGTGATTTCCCAAAATGCATTTTTAATTGATTTAGCGGGTAATGGCGAACTGAGATCTTCTGCTATAGCGCAACTTGGACCAATTTTGTCCGCATTTAAAACGTCTGGAGCTTGATATTCAACCGCAAAACATTGCTGGATAAATCGGCGTATTTTCTCTGTTGCTATATGGCGATCTTTTTCACCTAAAGTATCGTGAAAGAAGCCATCTAAAATGTGTAATTCTTTTTTAGGATGCGGAAGCTTTTGGTAAAACTCACGTTGCGGTTTTTGAAAAACCACAAAATCTGAACCTGAGCATAACACTTGAGTCGGTACAAAGATGTTTTGTGAATCTGCAACAATTCGCTTAGAGGCATCATAGAGCCCAAGCAACATTCTCACCGAAATGGCTTTAGCAATTTTAGGATCGGTATCATAGCTTTGGGCACGTTCTTCATCATGGGTCAGCATTTTGGCTTTAACATAACTTTGGATGAAAAAATTACCGCGAATTTTTTCCATGACTCTTAAACTAGGTTCGGCAAATGGCACATAAAGCTTAATATCAAAAGCAGGGGAAGCGAGGCACAAGGCGCGAATTTTAGGCGCATAATCATGTACCCATGTTGCGGCTAATACCGCACCCACACTTTGTGCAACCACAGCAATATTCTTGACGTCGATACCATAGTTTTCTTCAATATGTTGGACAAAATATTGAATATCTTTTACACATGCTGAGAAGCTAGGTGCATCACCACGTTCACCAGGGGAATCGCCGTGACCGCGGGCATCCCATGCAAAGAAATCAAAATCACTTAAATTGAGTTCCTTGACCAAATGCGCCATACGTCCTGAATGTTCATGTCCACGATGAAACAGAAGAATGGCTTTTTTTGTTTCGCTTGGTGAGTTGGTTGCCCAATGTTGATAAAACAATTCTGTTCCATCATGACTCTTAAAGGTGTGATGACTGTTGTTATACATACGAATTTACCCTAAATATGAAACTGTTTTATAAAGCTGTTTTTAAGCTATTTTTAATTCGGTTATAGATGGTTAAACTAAGCAGTAGACCAATTAAAATGAGTATGCCATTACAGATTAAGCCGAGAAGTTGTAAATTTGTAGTGAATAATGACACGGTGACAATCACGACTGTGATTAAACTAAACCAAAATGCACGGTCACTTTTCCCCATTGGGCCATCATAACGACGTTCTTGCCCAATCAGTGGCGCCATTACACCAGTGTATTCACTTAGAATTGCAAGGAAAGCAATCAATAACAGTAATTTTGCACTGATAAAGCCAAAAGCAATCAAGCATAGATAGAGTGCTGTGTCCGAAATAACATCACACAACTCATTGTAAAACGCGCCTAAGTTGGATTGTTGTTTAAATTCACGAGCAAGCATTCCATCGATGGCGTTGAAAGCCATTCGTAGCAACATCCACAAGGGAAAGAGCAATAACCACCCATTTACAGCATGATTCAGATAATACTGGTATAGAAAAAAGCTTAAACCGAGCGATACAAACATCGCTAATAAGGTGACTTGATTTGCCGTGATTCCGATATTAAAAAGCTTTTGAACAAAAGGGCGCAGTAAGTTTTGAAATGCTGGTTTTAATTGATAGATTGATGGCATTGTTCTAGTAATATAAGGTATATGACAGGATTTTAATCAAGTTTTCCATGATTTTACAAGTATTAATTTTCACCATTTAAATTTGTATTGTTATTTTAAAATTTATATAAATAGTCCTATAATTCAAAAGTCTTCTTAATTTTGATCTTGTTTATTCTATGACACCTGCTTGCAAAGTTTTAAAATCAAATAAAATTGAATTTTCAATTCATGAATATGAACATGATGTAAATGCAAAAAGTTTTGGCTTAGAGGCTGCTGAAAAATTAGGTTTAAATGTTGAAGAAGTGTTTAAAACTTTGATGGTGACAGATGATAAAAACTATTTTGTTGCCATCCTTCCAGTGAACCATCAATTAAATTTAAAGAAAGTGGCGAGTGCTTTTGCTTGTAAAAAACTACATATGGCTGATCCTAAAGATGCAGAGCGTTTAACTGGATACTTAGTCGGTGGAATCAGTCCTGTAGGTCAAAAAAAGCGTTTAAAAACTGTGATTGATGCTAGCGCAACAGCATTAGCAATGATGTATGTCAGTGGTGGTAAACGTGGTTTAGACATCGGAGTGAAACCTCAAGACTTAGCCAAGGTGTTAGGTGCAAATTTTGTTGATATTGTTGATGAATGAGATGTGTTTTTAGAGTTAAATTTAAAAAAGCTGTTATTCTATATTAGTCACAAAAATATTGATTCCACTAAGGCAATAGAACTGAAAATTAAAGACAAAGATTACAGTCATTCATTCAAGATATGAACCACCTTTGCGGTGGTTTTTTATTGTATAGATGAAAGTGGAACTAAATTAAGTAAGCAAAATTAAGTAAGCAAAACAGGTGGGTAGTTTTAAAACCTAAATAATCTTTTCCATATTCATAAGATTTTGGACGAACAAGCCAAACTCTCACATTTCTAGCTAGCGACTACACACGTTATTTCAACGTTATGCCTGATTCCTGAGTGGTATCTGTGCGAATAGCATCATCAGATTGATCATAGCGAGATTGGCAAACCTGAATGGTGTCCATATTCTCGACGGTCCAGTCGTAGAGCACGTTAAAAGGCAATTTGAGTGATTGACCAAGTGGCGTCAAGGCATATTCTACGCCCAGCGTTTTCCCATCTATAACGGTGCGTGTCACCATACCATTGCGTTCTAACTTGCGAAGTGTCTGTGTCAATACACGTTGGGTAATACCATCAAGGCGCCGTTTGATGGCGTTGAAGCGACGTGGTTCATGTAACACCATCAAAACCAGCATTGACCATTTGTCTGCGATTTGATCGAGAATGGCACGGCTTGGGCAGTCGGCACGGTAGATTGGATCGTGATCAGGGTTCATAGGTATGCTCCAAGATACTTAGGATGCTTAAGGTGCGTAATTGACACTAAGTATACATAAGATACCATGATTGCACACAGCTAAAATCAAGGGTATATGATGACCATTCCAACTTATTCTACACTTCACATTGAGTATGATCGAGGCGTGGCGACTGTCAGTATTAACAATCCACCAGTTAATGTATTGGATGTTGCCTTGATGAGTGATATTCGAGCTTTTCTCACTCAGGTACGTGATGACCCACAAACACGTGTAATCGTGTTCCAAAGCGCCGATCCTGAGTTTTTCATCGCTCATGTAGACATGACCTTAATTGATGAGCCAAACGCTTTTGACCAGTTCGCAAAAGATGTACCTAATGGATTGAATCCATTTCAGGCTTTGGGAGAGATGATTCAGGCACAGCCGCAAGTGACAATTGTTAAGCTCGAAGGCTTGGCGCGTGGTGGCGGTGCTGAATTTGTGGCAGCAGTGGACATGGCATTTGCTGCTATTGGGCTCGCTGGTCTCGCCCAATGTGAGGCATTGATGGGGATTATTCCTGGCGGTGGTGGTACTCAATATCTTTCACAGCGTATGACACGGGGGCGTGCATTAGAGGTAATTCTTGGTGCTGACCTTATTGATGCTTTGCTAGCCGAACGATATGGTTGGGTAAATCGTGCGCTTCCGGCAAATGAGTTAGACGCTTTTGTTCATCGCATCGCCACAAATATTGCAGCTTTACCTGAAGGGGTCATCGCCGCTGCAAAGAAAGCAATCCCACCAGCGGATTTAAGTGAAGACTTCCTTCGAGAGCACAAGGCATGGGCTGGTCTGTTTGCGCGTCCGGCTGCTGAAAAACTCATTCGTGGCGGCTTGCAGGCAGGTGCTCAAACAAAAGTAGGCGAACAGGATTTGGAGCAACTACTCCGCGATTTGTCTGCATCCTGAGGTCTTGCTGCTGTCTAATATTCTGCTCTAGCTTATTCTTGAGATTTGAGACAGAGAAATACAGCAACCCATTTTTCTTAAGCCTAGCGCTATTTATGCAATTGAGAGGTAATGACAAAAGTTTGAAGCATTGACCCTCTATAGAGAATAAGCCATATTTTTGCTACAGTGAACCTAATTAAGATCATCTATTTACTAGGCCTCGCATTTGCGAGGTTTTTAATGCTGAATAAAAGGAAAACTTGATGGAATTGCCCAATATTATTCAACAATTTATTGGAAACAGCGTTTTAGAGCCAAATAAAATTGGTCAGTCGCCATCGGATGTTTATTCTTTTAATCGAAATAATGAAACTTTTTTTCTTAAGCGATCTAGCACTTTATATACAGAGACCACATACAGTGTCTCTCGTGAAGCGAAAATGTTGAGTTGGCTCTCTGATAAATTAAAGGTGCCTGAACTCATCATGACTTTTCAGGATGAGCAGTTTGAATTCATGATCACTAAAGCGATCAATGCAAAATCAATTTCAGCGCTTTTTTTAACAGAGCAAGAATTGCTTGCTATCTATAAGGAAACACTCAATCAGTTAAATGCAGTTGCTATTATTGATTGCCCATTTATTTCAAGCATTGATCATCGGTTAAAAGAGTCAAAATTTTTTATTGATAACCAACTCCTTGACGAGATGGATCAAGATGATTTTGAGGCTGAATTATGGGGAGACCATAAAACTTACATAAGTCTTTGGAATGAGTTAAATGAGACTCGTGTTGAAGAAAGATTGGTTTTTTCTCATGGCGATATCACGGATAGTAATATTTTTATAGATAAATCTGGTGAAATTTACTTTTTAGATCTTGGTCGTGCTGGATTAGCAGATGAATTTGTAGATATATCTTTTGTTGAACGTTGCCTAAGAGAGGATGTATCTGAGGAAACTGCTAAAATATTTTTAAAGCATTTAAAAAACGATATGCCTGACAAAAGGAATTATTTTTTAAAACTTGATGAATTGAATTGATTCCAAGCAATATCTAAAAATACTTAGTTATCTTTTTAAGTCGCTAAGTTTTAAATAAATAAGTGAAAGAAGTTAGTGGAGCTACTGATTTAAAGTTTTATATCACCAATGAATCCAAGTTTTGGTTTTTAAAATAAACTTATTTAAAATAGCTAAAGCTGTTTATTAGCTTAACTTGTGATTTAAGTTTTTTTGAATATAAAATTGTTAATTTATTAGCTTTACAAGTTTATTTAAATTTCATCGTGCAACATTTTTAACCAATTTTATTATCGATGGTATTTTTTTGTCTGCTTTTCTTTTCCTAGTCTTTTATCTATCCGTCAGCCATATAGTATTTTATTAAATTCTTATGGAAAATGACGCATGTTAAATTATCTTAAGAGCTTTAATAATATCAATACTTATTTGGTTTTATCGATAATTCTGCTGTTAATCATAATATCTCTAGATTATTTCTAAACTGAATGAATGTTTATAATGAGTGATTCATATTACTATTGAAATCGACTTCTCACTTTGAAAGAAGGCGAGGATGAGGGGCTTTTATGTTGATTTATCATTTTAAAAATGTCTTATAAAAGAAGCCTAACGTGTTTTCTTATATAGGTTTAAACATAATTTTTGTATATCTTAAATCTAATTGATCTTATAATTTTCCTTTATTTTTTTTGTATTGTTTTGCAGGTTTAAAAGTGAAAATTTCTAAAGGATTATTGAATATCATCAGCTACGCTTGTTTAATCATCAGTTTTCCAACGATTGCTAAAACCAGCACAAGTTTAGTTTCACCTCAAAAATGTGTGATTTGTGATCAATGTATTTGTGTAAATAACAAAGATGTATCAAAATCACTTACGGCTCAATATTTAGGAACCCAAAAAGCGAATAAAGTTTTCTCACAAGGTGATTTTGATCTTTCTGCATTTACTTTCTCAAATGGAGTATTCTGCGATACAAATACAAAACAATGCCATGTAGATCGATATTTTGACAATGGACATCGAAGTAAAGTTGATCAAAAGATAACAGATCAGCTTTTTAATCATAAGTAGTTCTTTGCCATAAATCGGCTAAAGAGTTCACCCGCAGATGGGCTTTTTGATTTATCTTCAAATTTTTAGAATGCTGTGTTCTATTAAATAAGATTGTATAAATCCATATACATGTTAATAATTATGAATAGATTTATTAAATCATTCCTTCTTCCCCCTCTGAATTGGAATTTTAATTTGTCTAACAAGCCCTTCAATCGAAGGGTTTGTTCTATAAAAATTATAAATTTAGTCATTTCATCAATTACTTATGTTTTTTGTAAATTAATTCATATTTTTGTTTTAAAATGTGACTTGTTTTGCTAAATTCCGCTTGGATTTATTGAACAGAAAAGTAATGAATATGAATAAATATTTTGCAGAATTTATTGGAACATTTTGGCTGGTCTTTGGAGGGTGTGGTAGTGCAGTACTTGCTGCTGCTTTTCCAGAATTGGGTATCGGTTTTGTTGGTGTTGCACTCGCGTTTGGTCTCACTGTACTGACTGGTGCTTACGCATTAGGTCATATTTCAGGTGGACATTTCAATCCTGCAGTAAGTATAGGTTTATGGGTTGGTGGTCGTTTTAATGCAAAAGACTTAGCACCATACATTATCGCTCAAGTCGTAGGTGGTATTTTCGCGGCATTTATATTGTATTTGATTGTACAAGGTCAAGCAGGATTCACTGGTACGGGCGGATTTGCAACAAATGGTTTTGGTGATTTATCGCCTGGAAAATATTCTTTGGTTTCTGCATTATTAATTGAGATTGTCTTAACTGCTATTTTCTTAATTGTAATTCTCGGTTCTACAGATAAACGTGCACCAGCAGGTTTTGCGCCTATTGCTATTGGTTTGGCATTAACTTTGATCCATTTAATCAGTATTCCTGTCACCAATACTTCGGTCAATCCTGCACGTAGTACAGCAGTGGCTTTGTTTGCTGAAACAGCTGCACTGAGTCAATTATGGCTTTTCTGGGTTGCACCAATTGTTGGTGCTGTGATTGGCGCTTTAATTTATAAATGTTTTGAGCAAAAAAATAGCCAATAACATTAAAGATCTTTCATAAATCAAAAAATGATCATGTAGAGTGAATCATATTGGTATTGAAAGTTCCTTCTCCCTTTGGGAGAAGGCTAGGATGAGGGTACTTTTATGTTGATTAATGGTTTTAAAAAGGACTTATGAAAGAAGTCTATTATCAATGCGCCTAACACTAGACAACATTATAAAAACCTCCCTAGGGAGGTTTTTTCATGGCTGAGATTAGGCTTAAATAAGTGGTACTTCAGCTAATATTTTTTGAGCTGTTGCATCGCCATTTAAGTATGCGCCATGAACAGTACCCGCATATTTCAAGCTACAATGTTCGCCAGCGAAGAAGATTTTTTCTTGAATTGGTTGATGCAATACCTTAACAATATCTTCAGAGTGCTTTAGTGAGGGAAAACTAAAAGAACCATAACTATAAGGGTCGGAGCCCCAACGTGTAACGATGAGTTTTTTAGGTGTATGGGGAATATTGTTGAATTGTTTTTGCAAGCTACTAAAAATAAAGTTTGATATTTCATGATCCGCTGAATTATCGATAAACTCAGATTGCTTTCCTCCAAACAGCATTAAATAAATTGGTTTTTTATAAATTCCAGATAAGTCAAGGATATTAAAACAGCCAAGCTCATTCCAATAGAAATCACTTATCTTGTCTATCGGCATTTTTGATCTAAAAGAGAGTGGTTGTTCTAATTCGAAAAATACCTTATTGAAGGATCCAAATCCAATATCTTGAATAGATTGCGCATAGTGATGAGGTAATGCTGGATAAAATGCTATATGGTTTTTCTTTAAGATTCCGAGTGGGACAGTAACCACTACGCGGGAAGCTATGTAAAAATTATCATTGGAATCAATGATTTTTACATAATCATTTTCACAGATGATTTTTTTTACATCTATATTGAATTGAATGTCTATTTTTTTTGAAAGCACGTCTATAACTTGAGCATAACCATTGGGAAAAATAACTTCATCACCTTCAAAATAACCTTCGTAATTTTTATAATTCGATGAAAGTAGCTCAAGATTTGTCGCAAATGGGTCATTTGCTATTCGATTGAAAAAGTTAAATAATAATTGTTTAAGATAATCTTCTGAAAATGTATTACCTGAATAATGTAAAGAAGAAATTATTTCTTCAGTTGCCTTGAGGGCAGATTGCGTTTGTGTTTGAGAAAGTTGCTTTTCTATTTCCTCTACATAAGATTCAAACTCTTGGACTTCTTTGTCAGAAAATAACAACCCATTTTCATGAAAATATTGCGATTTGTCATAGTTAAATACAGTTGTTGCTATATGATTCTTTTGGGTAATTTCCCAGATAGGATTACCCTCAACGCCATGAATCCATGATGCACCTAAATCAAAAACATCAGCATCAGATTGCAATGAATCTATGCGCCCACCTATGCGAGACCTCGCTTCGAGTATGGTAACTTTTTTACCATTTTCTTGTAATTTTTTAGCGCATGCGATTCCTGCTATTCCAGCGCCAATAATAATAATCGGTAAATTAATATCGCTATGTTCTAACATAAAAATCTATAGCTCTGTTCAATATCCTAAAATTAAGATAATACACCTTATACTTCTCAGATAAAATTATTTGATTTTTATTTTAAAAAATCAATAAATTATATTTTATCACATTGATTACAGGCTCTTTAGAATGGCTGAGATTGTTGAATAATAATCTTTTAATATGAGATTTTTTGTTTTCGATGAAAGCGCAAAATATGATGAAATTAAAAGCATGCTTATGCGACCAATGAGTGCGATTAAAGGCTCCTATTATTAAAAATAAATATCATCTAATAGACTTCTTTCATAAGTCCTTTTTAAAGCCATAGATCATCTAAAATCCCCCTCATCCTAGCCTTCTCCCAAAGGGAGAAGGGACTTTCAATACCAATCTGATTCACTCAATATGGTCATTTTTTGATTTATGGAGGAACTTTAATTTATTGAATTCAAATGTTTTTTATGAGTATGGATTGTTTTTAATATTATTTCCCCTAGCTAAATATATTTATAATTTTGCAATTTTGTTACTGATCAATATTTAAAATATATTTACAGGAATATGAGTTGAGTAGACGGCGTAATCAAACAGGAATGAGTTCTTTTAATTTATCTAAAAAGTATCATTGAAAACTACTCTTGATTCTACTAGAATAAAAAAACTTCATTGGGGAGTAGCCGCTTTTTACCTTGGGTAAAAAGGTGATGGTCAACATAATTGCTTAAACAAGCATGGTCATCATAGCAAAGAACCAAAAGATCTTCTGATCATAGATTTCTTTTTGTTGGCAAGACCTTTGATTTATTACTCTGCTATGGCTAGCAAGAGTTATAAATCAATGGTAATTATTGCTAGCCAGAGAAATTATTATGCTATCCGCTTTCCTAATATCTCTTGCTGTAGTTGCTTTATCCGAAATGGGAGATAAGACCCAATTACTGGCACTACTGCTTTCTGCACGATTCCGAAAACCTATTCCTATTCTTATCGCTATCTTTCTTGCAACACTGGTAAATCATGGTGTTTCAGCGGTACTCGGGCAGTGGATTACGACTGTTCTTAGCCCAACTGTATTATTGTGGATTGTTTCTCTTGGATTTATTGGGATGGCCGTATGGATGTTAATCCCAGACAAGCTAGATGATGAATCTGAAAGTATCGATAAGTGGCAAAAATATGGTGTCTTTGGCGCAACCTTTGTGCTTTTCTTTTTGGCAGAAATTGGTGATAAGACTCAAATAGCGACTGTGGCATTAGCTGCTCGTTTTGACAGTGTCGGTTGGGTTACTGTAGGTACGACGTTGGGAATAATGTTAGTGAATGCTCCAGCCGTATTTATTGGTAATAAGCTTGCAGAAAAGCTTCCAATTTCACTCATTCATAAAATCGGCGCACTTGTCTTTTTAATTATTGGTGTTGCTGCACTTATTCAACATTACCTTTTCTAATGACAATGAAGCGATTTCATCGAATACCAGTAAGCTGGCAACGTATGTTTTTTATACCGTATCTACTTGCACTACCACTGATCACTTTACTGTTATTAGGTTTAGCTGGGAGTTGGTCGGATAGTGTCCGTTTGGCATTTTTATCACTACCAGGGTGTTGGTTGTGTTTTCAAGCCACAAAAAAGCCAAATTTATTTTGGAAATTATTTTCAATTGTTTGGTGGTTTATTTTTATATTTCATACCAGTTTACTCTCAGTAAGTTGGCTGTTGTTCAATAGTGATGCTGAAGCATATTCAATTATTGAATCTATTGCGAATACAACATTGAATGAAAGTTTAGAGTTTTTTCAACTACATTTTGGTTTTTTTATTCTATTTGTTGGCTTGATTTTAAACGCTTTGATTTTATATTTTTATATTTTATTTAAATATTTTAATACGCGTGAGTTCCGTGATCAGAAAGTACATCGATTAGGGCGTTATGCTATAGGTTTGTTATTTCTACTGTGTACTGCCAGCTATGCAATTAAGCCTTCAATTGCTTTACATCCATTGCCATTTTGGTATGGATATTATGGCAAAATTCAGGACTTCAAACAACGTATTCTAAAACATGATCAGATACATAAAGAATGGACATTGAATGCAGAAAAACGCTTGGATTTTAGCGGTAAATTTAATAAAAGCCAGACACATACCATAGTTTTGACGGATAGCATTACCAGTTTTAATTTTGGATTATGCGGTTATCCAAGAAATACAACACCTGAGTTAAGTAAACGTAGTGACCAGTTCAAAGTATTCTGTCGTGGATATTCACCAGCATCTTCTACTATTCAATCTTTACGTTATTTATTTAATGACGGTACGCGCAATGTAATGGATGATCACGCACCTGAGAATATTATGGCATATGCTAAGGCAGCAGGGTTTAAAGTTTATTGGATTAGTAACCAAGATGATGTTTATATCTCTTCACTTTTTGCATCATATGCAGATGAAGCTGTTTTTATCAATAAAAAGTCAGGTCGTAGTAGCACGTCATTAGATGAAAATATTCTGCCTGCTTATAAAATTGCATTGGATGATCCAGATCCTCGTAAATTGATTATTCTGCATCTCATTGGTTCACACCCAAATTATAAGTTACGATACCCAGAACAATTTTCTAAGTTTAATGATTCTAGCAATGATGAGGTTGAAAAAAAACTTGAACGAAATGAGGTTAATCATTTAATTCAGTTAAAACGCAATGAATATGATAACAGCATACTTTACCAAGACTGGATTGTTGCAAAGTTATTCGATCTTTTGATTTCCACTCAATCTGATTTTAGATCTTTTACTTTTTTATCTGATCATGGTAATGAAGTAGGGCATGCTAAAAACTATGCTGGACATAGTGCAAATACAGAGGCTGGATATCGTATTCCAGTTATTATTTGGTATGATCATATGCCGTCTAAAGGGATAAGAAGTGAACAACCCATTGATGCCAGTGACCTAGACCGTTATGTATTACACCTCATGGGTGCTCATGATCGGTTGGATCGTAAAGAAAAACTATGTTGGTTAGATCAAACTTGTAATTTTATTCCTCATTTACTTTGGCGTTAACTAAAACAAACAAGCGTTATTACAATTAGCTTTTGGTAAATTGTACAGCCCCGATTGATTGGATCAGATTTGCTTCGAAAAGATGTAGATGAAATATTTTTTAAAGAAGCGACACAATTCACAGATATCGTTAAATCTACTTTTTATTTTTCAATAAAAATATCACAATAAATCAATAAATAAGCTATAGATTAAAATCTGCTAGTGAAGTTGTAGATTAATTAAACTTGCTAAATAATCCCCTAAAATAAAAATTCCGATGAAATTTCTCAATTCTAAATGAGAATATTATCATTTATTACAATTGAAAATTTTAAAGAGATAAATCATAAGAAAAAGACCAATTCATCATAAATATTTAAAAAATCATAGAGTTAAACCTGTATAGACAAGCAGGGTGTAACATTGCTTTCTCAAATGAGAATGATTATCATTATTTTGTGTTAAGCAGAGCTTCACGATCCAAGAAAACATAAATTAAATTTCTAGATCTTTTTAGTGCAGTAAAAAGTCTTGTACAGAGGATATGGTCAGATGAAAGAGCTTGCCAGCCGATTGGCGATGCAGCACCTAATCAATGCATACTCACAAGAAACAGGAAGCAGAATTTTACTGGAGAAATATCAGCAAAACTCTACGCAACTTGCGTTTAGCCAAGGCTTGACCTTGTTAATAATTCCATTGGAATCCATTCAATCCCAATTATATGCACCGCTTTCATATAGAAGTCTTGTAGGGCGGCATCGAATAGAAAAACTGCCACAGATTTTTAATAAAGGGCAAGTGCAAAGGTTTAGTCCAATTGCAATGGTGTGCTTACTTCTAGAAGAGCTGGTAAGAAACGCTGTTGAATCCTTAGATTCAGCATCATTGGTTGAAAAATGGATACAAAGCCGAGATGCTTTAGCTGAGTTTTTAAAGCAGCGTGAATATGATTTTGACCAATTAATTCAAGCCAAACAAGATTTCATTCAGACAGAGCAAGCACTGATTCTTGGGCATAGTATGCATCCAGCGCCTAAGAGCCGCACAGGTTTCGTTCATGAAGATTGGTTAAAGTTCTCACCAGAACATAAGGGTCAAACACAACTGTATTACTGGTTAGTTGCACCAGAATATCTGGCAGAAAGTGCGACATCAGATCAGCCAATTACTAGCCAACTCATAAAACATATGCAATGGTATTTGAGCGAAGCTGAATTAGATTTAATTCATACACATTCAAGCTATAAATTATTGACATTGCATCCATGGCAAGCACGTTATTTACAGACTAAAGACTGGTATAAAGAATTAAAAGCTAAGAAAAAACTGATTGATTTTGGTGAAAAGGCTTGGCATTTTTCCGCAACAACATCCGTCAGAACATTGGTCAGCTATTCAGCACCTTGGATGGTGAAACCGTCACTATCCGTGATGATTACCAATTCCATCCGAGTCAATTTAGCTAAAGAATGTCATCGTGGAGAAATCACGCGTCAACTTTGGCAGGGGCGAATAGGTCAGTCGATTTTAAAATCTTGTCCTACATTGAAAGCAATAAATGACCCCGCATGGACTGCGTTAATCATCGATGGAACAATTGTTAACGAAACGATTTGCATTTTCAGAGATCAGCCATTTGATCGACATAAGCAAGTGTCATGTATTGCCTCCTTATGCCAAGATCATCCAGCAAAAAATTTAAATCGCTTTGATCATTTATTTGAACAAATTGCACAGGCAGAACCGCAACTAAGTATTGAAAAAATTGCTTTAAATTGGTTTGAGCGATTTTTAGAGATCAGCTTAGTTCCCTTGATGTATTTGTATCATCACTATGGGATGGCATTTGAGTCACATCAGCAGAATGTATTGGTTGAGTTGGAAAATGCGTATCCTAAAAATTTATGGCTCAGGGACAATCAGGGTTTTTATTACATCGAAGAATATGCCACTGAAATATTAAAGGAATTCCCTGAGCTTGATGGGAAAGCGCAGGCGGTTGGTCAAAAATCTTTGGTTGATGAACGGTTTAGTTATTATTTTTTTGCTAATACTTTATTTGGCATGATCAACGCAATCGGTGCAACAGGGAGTGTTTCAGAACAGCAACTCATTGATCTATTGCAAGATAAATTGATGGAATTATATCAACACTATTCTGACAGTAGTTTATTACAAGGCTTATTGTATCAACCAACCTTGCCATATAAAGGGAATTTACTCACGCGTTTATATGAGCTGGATGAACTGATTGCGCCAGTAGAACAGCAATCAATTTATATTCAGTTGCCAAATCCTTTATGTCTAAAACAGAAGGATGCAATTTATGCTTGATTTTATTGCTGTGGGTTTAGGACCGTTTAACTTAAGTTTAGCAAGTTTGTTACAACAAAAATCAAAGCTAAAATATCTGTTTTTTGAAAAACAAGCCCAGTTTGATTGGCATGCAGGAATGCAGCTTCCAAATAGTATGTTGCAAGTGCCTTTTATGGCTGATTTGGTCTCTATGGTAGATCCGACCAGCCCATTTAGTTTTCTCAATTATTTAAAAGCGCAACAGCGACTCTATAAGTTCTATTTTTTAGAACAGCCACATATCCCTCGTAAGGAATATAATCATTATTGTCAATGGGTTGCAGATCAAATTGAAAATATTCAATATTTGTCAGTAGTCACAGAAATTGTGCCTAAATACTATGGCTTTGAAGTTTTAGTTATACAGGGAGGAATTCATCAACGCTATAGTTGTCGAAACATTGTATTGGGTGCAGGAAATGTGCCTTATATCCCACAATGCATGCAGACATTGATTCAAAGCTATCCTGAGCGATGTAAACATTCAGCACATTATCTAGAACATCAGCCAAAAAAATTACAAGGCAATGTTGTGGTACTGGGATCAGGGCAGTCTGCGGCAGAAATCTTTTTAGATTTATTCGATCGTCAGTATCAATTTGATCAGGTGTCTCAACCGAAATTCAATCTCAATTGGCTGACCCGAGCCAATGGGTTTTTCCCTATGGAATATACACCATTAGCTTTAGAACATTTTAGTCCAGACTATAGTCAACATTTTCATTGCTTTGATGATCTTAATAAAGATTTGCAGTTGAGTAAACAGTCACTTTTATATAAAGGAATCAGTGCGCAAACTATTCGTGAAATATATAAGAAACTTTACCATCGACATCTTGCTGGAAATGATTTGGCGACGCATTTACACAGTCAGTCCAACCTAATTGATGCTGTTTTAACGGAACAGGGGAAAATTAGACTGATTTTCCAAGATCGGGTGACATTAAATCAGTTCAGTCTAGACAGTGATTATGTGATCTGTGCTACAGGCTATCGCTGTCCTGAATTTAAATTTCTAAAGCAACTGAAGCCCTGGATTAAAACCAATCCACAAGGACATTGGAATATTTCAGCAAATTATGCTGTCGAATATGCTGGCATTGGTGAAATTTTTGTTCAGAACATGGATATGTATAGTCATGGTGTTGGCACCCCTGATTTGGGTTTAGGCGCTTATCGTGCGGCAACAATTGCAAATCAACTCATAGGTTATGCACTGTATGACTTAGCAACAGCCCCACAATGTTTCCAACATTTTGATCCCTGGCAAAATCCGCAAGTCCAAGTGATCCAGAAAAACATCGCAACACAACATCATGTGCATGCTCAGCATGTTGAAGATTTGGTTAAAAATGTGAATTTTCAAGCCCAAAGCCTCAATACACAACATTCTCAGCATCAACAAAACCATCAACAATATTCGAATACTGAGAACAGCTTATGAGTTTTGCACAGTTACAAATTAATCAGAACCAATGGCGAAGTGCAGGCCAACGCTTGATTGAAATGGCAATCGCTGAGTTTTTATATGAAGAAATTATTCAGGCTGAAAGCTTGGATAATGATGTATTTCAATTGAGATTGGATGACCGAATTTATCAGTTTAATGCACAACAATACTTATTGGGGCATTGGCAGATTCAAGAAGGTTCAGTACGTGATTTAACTGTCGATACCATAAGACCCGCTTGGAATTTACATCAATTTATTGCCGCTTTTTCCAATCAGGTTGGGGTTAAACCCTTTACCAAAGCCTATTTGATTAAAGAGATGAACAATACATGGTTGGCCGAAGCTCATGTACTGGATGAAAATCGACTAACAAGTGCAGCAGCATTGACTGCACCGCATTATCAAATCGAAGCGATGTTGCGCGGTCATCCTTGGTTAATTATGAGTAAGGGGCGAATCGGTTTTGGTTATGATGATTATTTGAACTCAGCGCCTGAGATTTTACCTAGAGTCAAAGTGTTATGGCTGGCTGTGCATCGAGATTTGGCAGAGTTTCGTTCTACCACTGAATGGTATGCAGGGCAATTATATTGCCATGAGTTTGGCGAGCAGGAATTGCTAGAATTTCGCGAAAAAATGCAAAACCTTGCTTTAAATTCAGAGGATTATTATTTAGTTCCTGTACATGCTTGGCAATGGCACCAATGGATTGTGCCAACTTATGCCAATGAAATTGTAGATCAAAAAATTGTCGAACTTAAAATTGGACAGGATAATTATGTACCAATGCAGTCAATTCGCACTTTATGTAACACATCAGATGCACAACGTCATTACATTAAACTACCAGTGAGTATTTTAAATACCGCTGTTTATCGAGGATTGCCTGCTCAAAGGAATTTAGCTGCGCCCGCTGTTACAGCGTGGTTAAAAAATATTTTAAAACAAGATATGGATTTACAAAAAACGGGTGTGGTGTTTTTAGGCGAGATTGCAACTTTGACCATTCAGCAACCTTGTTATGATCACATTGAAGGTGCACCTTATCAATTCAAAGAGTTATTCGGCTGTCTGTGGCGTGAAAGTGTAGATCCATTTGTTGAATATCATCAGCAGGTTTTATCGCAAGCTGCTTTATTACACCGTGATATTCAGGGGCTTTCCATTTTAACTGTGCTTATTCAAGCTTCAGGCCTAGCACCATTAGATTGGCTCAAGCAATTCATCACCGTCAGTATTCAGCCGCTCTTGATTTGCCTTTATAAATACGGACTTGCATTTTCACCACATGGTGAAAATACCATGTTAATTCATGAAAATGGGGTGCCTAAGGCCATGGTGCTCAAAGACTTTGTCGATGATATGAATCTTGTCGATGAAGATTTTCCTGAGCTGGCGGATCTTCCTGATGAAGCCAAAATTTTATTGAGGCATTCAGCACAAGACCTCAGTCATTTTATTTTTACTGGCTTATTTATGGTGCATTACCGCTATATCTGTAATGTATTTCTACAGGATTTTCCACAATATCATGAGATTGAATTTTGGCAAACCGTATCGAATGTGATTGCTGAGTTTCATCAGCAACATCCAGAGTTTTCAGCAAGAATTGAAAAGTTTGCGATATTTAGAAATCAATACAATAAGGTTTGCTTAAATCGTGTTCGTCTATTTACCACCAGTTATAACGATGAAGCAGAACGCCCAGTACCTGTAGTTCTAGATTTGATTGCAAACCCTGTAAGCCCAGAGACTTTAAAAAATTGGACAGCACAATTTTCACCTGCTCCTGCATGATAAATCGTGCCCGAGCAGAGTGTGTATCTATCTGCGTAGCACCTAGATTTAACACGAGTCAAAAGCTCAATAATCTAACAAATACAATAAAGGTGAAAGTGATGAAAACTTTATCACAGCAATTACCAGATTTTTATGAATATTATGAGAATGGCAATCAGTTTTATTTACGTCAAGTGGAATACCCTGATGATATGGCGTTATTACATAAATGGATGCATGAACCGCATGTGATTCCACAATGGCAACTGAATAAATCTGAGCTCGAACTTAAGGTCTATTTTGAAAAACAGTTGGCTGATGATCATCATCGTTTATTCATTGTGGGTATGGATGGAAACGATGTGGGGTATACAGAAATCTATGAAGGTAAGCGAGATCGGTTAAGTCGTTATTATTCTGCGCATGAACTAGATTTAGGTTGGCATTTTCTATTTGGTGAAAAATCGGTACTTGGAAAAGGTTATCTTCGGGCAGTCGCGCGTTTAGTCATTTTTTATATTTTTGAACATGCAGCCTCTTTGAAAATCGTAGGCGAACCTGATTCAACAGTTAAACCATATGCCGCGGTTGTCGATGAAATGTGCTATGAAGCTCAGGGCACGCTTACAATGCCTGAGAAAAATGCGGTGTTATATTATTGTTTTAGAGATACTTTTTACCAAAAATTTGGTGAATATTTAGTCCAATCTCAGCAATATTTAGCACAAAAAAACAAATACAAAACCCAGTAAGTTGAATTTGTCCTATGAGTTATCAATCTATACATATTCAGATCAAAGAGATGATCTTTTCCAAAGATGTCTCAATCGTTGAGTTTCAGTTCTGGTTGGCTGAAGTTGAAACATTTCTATGTCAGCAACAAAATTTTGTTTTGGTGGTGAGAAGTGTAGCAGGTACGACATTTCCACAAGAATACCGTCAAATTCAAGCCAATTGGTATAAAAAAAATAAAGCCAATTTTTTTAAGTACTGTGTAGGTTTAGTACGGATCGCGTTAGATCAAGCCGATCAAGAACGACTCAATACACCTGCGCTACATGTTGCATGGCAAGTT
Organism: Acinetobacter sp. BIGb0196; assembly: GCF_011759595.1. NCBI lineage: Bacteria > Pseudomonadati > Pseudomonadota > Gammaproteobacteria > Moraxellales > Moraxellaceae > Acinetobacter > Acinetobacter sp. BIGb0196. Next base: position 2,008,352 of record NZ_JAAOZA010000001.1, read on the forward strand.
CCTTATTATGTGACATTAGATCGCGCTGATGCATTGCAATGGGCTGTACAGAGGTGGCTATTATGCAACGCATAAGTAATTTAACCAAACAATCTGTCACTCAACAGATTTCCGTACTTAGCTTAGGTGTTGTGGTTGTTTTATATTTGGCCCATGCCTTGCCTTTGTATTTTTATAATGTGGCATTGCCTGCGATTTTAAGGCACCAAGGGGTAGATCTACGCTGGATTGGGCTATTGTCACTGCTTTATATTCCATGGGCATTCAAATTCTTTTGGGCACCGCTTATTGACCGTTTTTATATTAAAAGATTAGGTAAACGTAAAACGTGGCTACTGTTCACTCAAATTGCTTTGGTTTTAGGGATTATTGCACTTGCTTTGACTCAGTTTTCTTATGGGCTGCTGGTCTTTGTCATCATTGGTTTATGGATATCCAGTTTTGCAGCAACCCAAGATATTGCCATTGATGGATATACCGTTGAAGCATTTTCACAACAAGATTATCGCTTTGGTAGCATGGCGCAAAGCATTGGTGTTGCACTTGGCAGTATGCTCGGTGGCGCGGTAACACTTTGGCTGTATCAATATTATGGATGGCAAACAGCACTTATCTGTTTAGCAAGCTTAACCGCTTTGACGATGTTTGCGGTTTTTCAAATACAAGAAAAAACCACAGAACACATGATTAAACAACCTCCGAGTTTAATTCGAGCATTTAAACGACCTGAAATTCGTTGGGCATTACTTTTAATTGTTTGTTATCGCTTTGTAGAAGCCCCCGCAATGGCAATGCTCAATCCAATGCTGATTGATCAAAAATGGTCACTTTCACAAATTGGTGTGCTGATGACTGTGGTAGGGGCTGGTGTTGGATTGCTTGCAGCCGTTTCTGCTGCATTGCTGCTCAAAAAGCGAAAGGCGACCCAATTACTGCTATGGGCTGGCTGGGTGAGAACACTAATATATGGACTCTTAGGAATCGCTATTCTGTTCGGATGGCTAAATCAGTGGCAGCTTTTGCTGGGGGTTTTTGTTATTGCATTCCTTGCAATTCGTTATATCGCAATGACTTCTTTATATGCATATTTCATGCAGAGTAGCTCAAAAGCGCAAGCAGGGACAGACTTTACAATTTTGGTGTGTTTTGAATTGCTGATCTATTTTATTGGCGGGGCTGGCTCAGGTTTTCTGGCCAAATTATTAGGTTATGGAAATTTTTATATTGTTTTAGCTATTGCATCTGTAGTGAGTTTGATTCTCTCACAACTCATTATTTCCAAATCACAAAAAACTCTAAGATCAGAGATGTTGTAAGGGATAAATCATGAAAAGAACATCAATTCAAATACAACTGACGTGTTTAAGTTTGGCTATTGCGACACAGATCTATGCACAAGAGCCTACGACTCAAAAAGTTGAAAATACTGGGGCAGAGGTAAAAAGCCTAGCGCCTATCGTGGTCACGGCAACACGTTCTGCAAAAAGTATTTCAGACATCGCAGGGACCGTCTATCGCATTGAGCGTAGCGAAATTGAAAAACAAGCCAATGCGGGTAAAAACATAGCAGATATTTTAGGGCTATTGGTTCCTTCACTCACGCCAAATACCGGTACAACCTCTAACTATGGTATGAGCATGCGCGGCCGTGTGGTGCAATATATGATTGATGGGATACCACAAACAGGTTCACGGGATGGATCGCGTCAGCTCAATAGCATTCTACCTTCAATGATTGACAGAATAGAAGTTGTGTCTGGGGTAACGAGTATTTATGGCTCAGGTGCAACTGGCGGTATTATCAATATCATTACTAAAAAAGGCGGTGACGAAGCTTTAAGTTTTGAAACTAAACTGGGGCTGACTTCAGGTAATAATTTTAAAGGCGATGCGTTGGCTTATGAAGCTTCACAAAATGTTTCGTTTAACCAAGATCGCATCAAAGGTAATTTGGGTGTTGGTTATGCCAAACGTGGTGAAATTCAAGACAGTCGTGGCGATCGTATTGGACCTGAAGTTGCGCAAACAGATCGTCAAGATACCCAAACCCTTGATGTCAATGGACAACTCACTTGGGACATTTCAGATCAACAGCACTTAACTGTTGGCGCACAATATTATAATGATGAACAAGACAGTGATTATGGACCTGATTATGGTCAGGGTTTAGCTGTTTTATTTAGAGGGACTACACCCAGTTTAAAAGCATTAAAAGGCTTACAACTTGAAGACCAACCTAGAACAAAACGCTGGTCAACACATGCTCAATATAACCATAATGATGTATTGGGGCAAAGTTTAACCTTGGAAGCTTATTACCGTAAAGAGCAGGCAAGATGGTTTCCAACCGCAGTAAATTTACTACATCCGGAATTACCTGGCGGACGCATTCCTGTTGTAATGCAGTCCAATACCGATATTAATATTTGGGGATCACGTTTAGCCTTACAGAAAGATTTTAAAATTGCAGATCGGGCTTTAGGACTAAGTTACGGTTTAGATTTTGAAAATGAGAAAAATGGTCAAGAAGGGCAAATGTATGATACCAATAGCTTTATTGCGAGTAATGGTTTAAATCATAAAGCGACAAAAATCTATGCAATGGGACCAGATGTTCAAGTGGCAAAACTTGGTGCATTTGTTCAAGCGAATTATGCAGTTACGGATCGTATAAATATACAGGCAGGCGTGCGTCACGAACGAATTAATAGTGATGTCAGTGATTCTACCCCGTACCCTGAAAGTATTGTCGCTGACTTCGATCCTAGCTATACGGCGAAAAGTTTAAAAGGTGGAGAAGTTAAACATAATGCGACTTTATTTAATTTGGGTGGGGTTTATCACTTAAGCGATACGCAACAAATTTTTGCTAATTTTTCTCAAGGTTTTAGTATTCCAGATGTGCAACGGATGTTGCGTGATGTTCCAGCAAGTTTTGTTGTGACCAGTAATAATATTGATCCAGTTAAAGTGAATAATTATGAATTCGGCTGGCGTTTACAAGAGCAAAATGGACTCAATCTAGGGCTGACTGCTTTTTATAATGATTCTGATAAATCTGTGAGGTTTAACGCTGCTCCAAATTTTAATATAGAAGTGATTGATACCGATGAACGCATATATGGTTTGGAAGCCAATGTAAAATATGCAATTTCAGATATGTGGAATATGGGAGGAACCATTGCTTATACACGAGGTCAATTTAAAAATATACTCGGTGATTGGCAAGAGCTTGATGCTGTACGGGTTGCACCACTGAAAGGCACGCTATTTTCAGAATGGCAATTTGCAGATGATATCAACTTGCGTGTACAAACTTTAGCGATTGGAGGTACAGATAAAGCCGCTAAAGACTATGTCAATCCATTAAATGACCGCAGTAGCCGAAAACCCGCAGAGATTAAGGGGTTTGCGATTATGGATGTGATCACCAGTGCAAAAGCAGGCCCAGGCAGATTAGGCTTTGGCGTTTATAATGTATGGAATACAGATTATAAATCAGTATTTAGCCAAGCAGTTGCACCAACCTATGGTGCTATTTCAAGTTTGGCTGCACAAGGTCGTACCTATGGTTTAAGTTATACACTGAAGTATTAATCAAGATAAAGCCTCTTTAAAATTTGAAAGAGGCTTTTTAATGAGCAATATCGAGTTTAGGTATAAGGAGTAGCGCTTAATAAGATTCAATAAATTTTCCTAATCAGGCCACGACTGATATTCTAAGAGATTAAAATGGATAAAAATAATTATATTTGGATGATGGCAACGCTGCTCAATGGGATCAGCTTATCCATGATTTTACCTTTACTTGCACCTCTTATTCGTCTATTAAAAGTCTCAGAGCTTCAAGCTGGTTTGATGGTCTCTGCCAGCGCATTGCTAATGAGTCTGACTGCAATATGGATTTCTAAAAAAACCAAATTTCAAAATCATTATTATTTATTGAGTATCGGTTTTATTGGAATGAGCATAACTTGGGGACTATTTTCAGGGGTAATAAGTTATGGGCTAATGTATAGCATGCCAATTGGGCTACTTTTCGCTTTATTATTGCTTACACGAAGCAGTATTGGCTTTTTTATGGCAATGCCGCAAATCGCATTACAAAGTTATGTGATGACGCGATATTTAGATGAAACAACACGTAGTCAGAAGATGGCAAGCTTTGGTGCCTTAAACAGTGGAGGATTAATTTTAGGGCCATTTTTAACCACATTACTCATTATTTGGGGAATATTGATTCCTTTGTGGCTCGCCGTATTGCTTTTGGCTGTCATGAGTATGCTGATTGTAGGTTTATATCAACACAAAGTGGAAAATGCTCAGCAGCAACAAACAACAAGTCATGATCCAAATCATAGGGATTTAATCCATCAGTTAGCTGTAGAAGAGCATGTTCAAGACGCACTTTTACAAAAAGTGATTTCACAGCAAGATTCTAATCATTCGAAATTGGTATGTCTGAGTGAGGATGATCTAAAAAAATCAATGATTTGGTTGATCCTTGGATTTAGTTTATATATTGCGATTATTACCCTGAATTTAACTGCAGGTTTTTATATTCAAGATAAATTTCAATTCAACATTCAGCAAAGCGCCCTGTATTTTTCCCAATGCTTGTTGATTGTGGGGATTGTATCGGTTTTGATGCAAATTGCGATTTCTAAATGGCTAAAATGGTCTTTAACACAGCTTTTAATGGTTGGATTAAGCACAATGCTGGTTGGGCTGATCTTGTCAATCTATACGCAGCAGATCGTGATTTTTCAGTTGGCTTATGTTTTTTATGGTATCGCTGTGGCATGTTTAATGCCTGCATTTACAACAGGTGCATCACAATCAGTTTCGATAAATTTGCAAACTAAAATTGCTGCTTTATGTACCATGGCACAAGCGCTCAGTTTGATTGTTGCGCCATTAATGAGCACAGGGCTGTACCAACTTAACATTATCTTCCCATATTATTTACTGCTTAGTATTTTCTTAATGCTGTCTTTTTATTTTGTTGTTTTTAAATGGAATCAATAGAGGATGGTCATACCAGTGTCATGTTCTTTGATTAGTTTGCCTGCATTAAACCAAATATGACATTTCAATGATGAAACCATTTAAAATTAAACATTCGCTAATCATTTGTTTTGCTTCAGGACTATTTTTAACAGCCTGCAATAATGATCACGATGATAATTCAGCTGTTGTAGCGCCACCTAAAGCTGATGCATCGCTATATTTACAGACCAAACAACCGTATCAACCGCAACAGAAATTAAGCAGCTATGAAGCAATGCCTACAGGTTATCGCCCAGTTTTTACAGAGTTAGTCGCGCGACATGGTTCGCGAGGTTTATCAAGTATTAAATATGATTTAGCTTTATACAATATGTGGTTAAAAGCAAAACAGGAAAATGCTTTAACACCATTGGGTGAACAATTGGGTGCTGATTTAGAAGCCATGATGAAAGCCAATATTTTATTGGGTTATGGGGTGGAAGGTATACGCCAATATGGCTATGGCAACGAAACTTCTGTAGGTATTAAAGAGCATCAGGGTATTGCAGATCGCTTATTACAACGTTTACCACAATTGTTTAATCAAGCCAGTCAACAAGGTAAATCTGTACAGATCGTTAGCTCGGGTGTGGATCGAGCGGTGGACAGTGCTAAATTTTTTACCAATGAATTATTGAAACAGCAACCAAGTTTAAAGACTGCAATTACACCAGCAAGCTATCAAAGTTTAAATAGTAACGCCGTACCAAGTATTGTCGATGGTGGGATAAATCGCTTTCATCTGTATTTTCATAGTTTAAATGCGCAAGACGATTTGACCAATGTTAAAACGGATTTAGATAAAACAGTCTATGCGGCTAGCTTAAAATATCAAGACTTTGAAGAGAATGATCCAGACTTAAAACAAAAAATAAAAACGTTGAGTGCAGATTCTAGTGCGCAAAAAATCGCAACAGAAGTATTAAGCCCAATTTTTAAAATAGCGTTTATTCAAAAAATTGGTCAAACAGGCTATAGCTTTAGTAATTCAGGATCATTCACTGTAACAAGTCCTAAAGGTGAACAGATTACTGAAAGAGGAAAGGGGAAAAATACCATTGCCAGCGCAGTAGATGCTGCTGCTTATCTGTACGAGCTGTATTCAATCACTGGCGGAATGCAAGACGAGCTTGGTACGACAAACTTTAAAAAATATATGCCAACTGAAGCGGCTAAGTTCTATGCGCAATATAACGATGCCAATGATTTCTATAGTAAGGGTCCAAGCTTTGATACAGGCAAAGCTGTGACAACAGATATTGCCAAGTCACTCAAGCAGGATTTATTTAAACAAGTTGATGATGTTATGAGCAACACACAAAAGAATGCTGCTGTATTAAGGTTTGCTCATGCTGAAATCATTATCCCTTTAGCCACCAGCTTAGAGTTAAAGGGGATGATGCAATCTGTGCCTTTGACGCAGACATTTAATTATTCAAATAGTGCATGGCGTGGCGAAGATATCTCACCGATGGCGGCAAACTTACAGTGGGATATTTATCAAAATTCGCAAGGGCAAACTTTGTTAAAAATGCTCTATAACGAAAAAGAGATTGCTTTTAAAAAAGATTGTGATTATGCCCGCTATAAAGCAAATAGCTATTATTATGATTATTTAAAGTTGAAACAATGTTATAGTATTCAATAGATTGCTATAAAATTTGAGGGAGAACTGGTTTCTCCCTTTTAATCGGCTTATAAAAGGAACACTGTGAAATTCCAGCAACATACGATTCAAGCTGCTATTTTTGATATGGACGGTACGATGCTGGACACTGAACGGCTTAGGTTTGATGTGTTAAAACAAGCGTCTTTGGAAATCATCGGTGTTGAATTCAGTTTAGATTATTTGATGCAATGTTTAGGGCTCAATGCGTTAAACTCAGAACACTTAGCACAAAAATTCTATGGTCAAGATATCCCTTACCAACAAATTCGGCAGCGTGCTGAACAAATTGAACTTGAGAGGATTTTGTCGCAAGGCGTACCAGTAAAAGCTGGAATTTTAGAAATATTAGCTTATTTGCAATCTGAAAATATCCTATTGGCTGTCGCTACATCTAGCACCCGAAAAATTGCTGAAAAATATTTAAAACTTGCAGAAATTGATCATTATTTTACCTTGTTGGTCTGTGGTGATGAGGTGATACAAGGCAAACCACACCCAGAAATTTTTAACAAAGCCTGCACCTTATTAAATCTAAATCCGCAACACTGTTTGATGATTGAAGATTCTGAAAATGGAATTACTTCAGCACATTTGGCTGAAGGTGTAACGATTTTGATTCAAGATATTAAAGCGCCAAATCAGACCATGCTCGCGAGAGCAGATTACTACTTTGAATCTATGTTGGATTTTTATCAGGCAATCATAAAATCTGACTGAATAAAATTCATTTTCAATTGAACAACACTCAGTCAATTCAAGATTTAAACATGATGATTACATGCTTTAATAGAAGCATTAAAATTAATGTGAATTTGATGTGTTTTTAGGTTCTCAAAGTTTAACAACTCCAACTGAGACACATGATTATCCCGAGTGGCACAAAGGGAGAAAACACTACGCCTTATGGTATATCGAAATTCATCATCCTGAATTATTGGCTTATTTAAGCGATTTAGCAGAAAAATTCTCAAACTATTTATTGCGCCCCAATACACGCCAATTTCATATCACATTGTATATTTGTGGCTTTCTAACAGAAGATAAAAAGCAATTTGATGATGATTTTATCCAAAGTAAATTTCAACAACAGCTTAAAATTTTGATCCAAAACCAGTTAAATAGTTTTAAATTAACAACAGGAAAAATAAATAGTTTTAGCAGTGCTTTATTTATAGAAATTCATGATTATGAAAATAGCCTAAGCAATATTCGACAATTATTATCCTATCCAAGCCAAGAAATTGCTGCTTTAGATTATTGCCCGCATATCACCTTAGGTTTGTATTCAGCAGAATTCAAAGCCCAACAAATATTTAAAGCTATTGAAAAGATTGATCAAAAAAGTTTTGAAATTAGTGTTGAGCAGCTTAATTTTGGTATATATCAAGCACAAGTCTTACAGGGGCCTTTAGCTACGTTACATCAGCTTATACTCAATCCGAAAAAAAAAGATGGATCTTGGGAGTCAAATTTATGTTGCAATTAATCCTAGGTGGCGCGCGTTCAGGCAAAAGTAAATTAGCTGAACAGATCGCAAAAGACTCAAATCTACAAGTTGTTTATGTTGCTACCGCGCAAGCGTGGGATGATGAAATGCGACAACGTATTTCACACCATCAGACACAAAGACCAGATGAATGGCGGCTCATTGAAGAACCACTTTACCTAGCAGATTGTTTAAAACAAATAGATCAACAAGAACAAGTGATTTTGGTGGATTGTCTAACCCTATGGATGAGTAATTTATTGATGCATGAGAATTCAAATCTGCAGTGTATCGAATGTGAAAAATTGCTGAAAATTCTACCTACATTAAAGTCTAAAATTGTTTTAGTCAGCAATGAAACAGGACTAGGTGTTATACCAATGGGTGAAATAACCCGAAAATTTGTTGATGAATCAGGACGTTTACATCAACTATTAGGTCAAATTGCTGATAAAGTAGTATTTTGCGTCGCTGGTTTTCCGATGTTATTAAAAGGATAAATATTGTGATTTTTATCATATAAACTTGAGCATTTTAACGATTAACAATGAATTTTTAAAATACGAGATGGAGAGCAACAATGAATTGGTGGTTAGAAGCATGTAAAGTGCCAAACGCAGAAACAAAACAACAGGCTGAAGAACGTCAATTACAATTGACTAAGCCAACAGGCTCGCTGTCTGTTTTGGAAAATGTCGCCGTACAATTGGCAGCTTTGCAAAGTAATTCAAAACCGAATGTAGATAAACCTTGGATCACGATTTTTGCAGGTGATCATGGGGTAATGGCTGAAAATATTTCAGCATATCCGCAAGCTGTAACGCGCCAAATGTTGCAAAACTTTGCAACGGGTGGGGCTTGTATCAGTGTGATTGCTAAAGAATATGCTGCGACTTTACAAGTCATTGATTGCGGCACAGTGGGTGAGGTTTACCAATATCAAGGCGTTGAACGTCGTAGTATCGCTCAAGGGACTGCCAATTTTGCTCAACAAGAGGCAATGACTGAACAACAATGTCAGCAAGCCATGGCGCTAGGGCGTGAGAGTGTAGAAAAAGCCATTGCACAGGGTGCTTCAATTTACATTGCTGGGGAAATGGGAATTGGAAATACCTGTTCAGCTTCAGCGATTGCATGTTTCTTATTAAATGAACCTGCTGAGCAACTGACAGGTGTAGGCACGGGGATTCGTGCTGATCAGTTGATTCATAAAAAAAATATCATTCAGCATTCACTTGAGTTACATAAAAATTATGTTGAAAATGATGCGTTTAAAGCTTTGTGTGCTGTAGGTGGCTTAGAAATTGCTGCAATGACAGGAGCTTATATTCGCTGTGCTCAACTTGGGATGCCTGTAATTGTCGATGGTTTTATTAGTTCTGTGGCGGCATTAGTCGCGGTACGACTCAATCCTGAAGTTCGACAATGGATGTTGTTCGGTCATCAGTCTGCTGAATATGGGCATCAACGCCTATTACAAGAATTGAATGCTGATCCATTATTAAAGCTTAATTTACGTTTGGGGGAAGGCAGTGGTGCGGGTGCTGCCTTGGGTGTGATCAAGTTGGCATGCAGTTTACATAACAACATGGCCACTTTTGCAGAAGCTGCGGTAATTGGCGAGAAAGTTTAAACTTATTCATAATTTAAAAAGAGCATATGCATGAAACTGAGGATTGATCTATTACGTCATGGGGAAACTACGCTGAATCATACTTTGCGTGGTTCGACTGATGATGAATTGACAGAATTGGGCTGGCAACAAATGCACCAGACCATTTCCTATGATCAATCCTCTGTGCAAACGCAATGGGATTTTATGTTTAGCTCGCCTTTAAAGCGCTGTTTCTCATTTGCACAGAAACTTTCTGAACAAGTTCAAATACCACTGATGCAAGATCATCGATTACAAGAAATTCATTTTGGTGATTGGGAAGGTATTTCAACACAGCAGATCTATGCAAAAACGCCTGAGTTATTAGAAAATTTTTGGCAATCTCCGACACACTTTACCCCGCCAAATGCTGAAAGATATTTAGATTTTCAGTATCGAATTAAGCAAGCATTACAAGCGATCAAAGAGCAGATGCTGGTTACACAAAGCCAAACAGCTTTGATTGTGACGCATGGCGGTGTGATCAAACTTTTAAAATGTATGGCGCTACAACAATCTCTTGATGATATTTTAAAAATGTCAGCAGAACTTGGGCAATTAAACCGCTTTATGTTGGACAGTGAAACCATGCAGTTAGAGTTATTGGAGGACAATAGATGACTCCATTTTTTATTGCATTGCAATTTTTAACGATTTTCCCTGTTTATTTAAAAAATATGCCTTCGCCCAAACAAAATGGTCAGTCACTGTTATTTTATCCAGTGATTGGGCTTTTGATTGGTTTGGTTCTGTTTGCTGTTGCCAGTTTTCTACATGTTTTGCCTGTAGTTTTACTCAGTACCATTATTCTGGTCATCTGGATTTTGCTCACGGGTGGCTTACATTTAGATGGTTTAGCGGATACTGCGGATGCTTGGGTCGGTGGCTTTGGTGATAAAGAAAATACCTTAAGAATTATGAAAGACCCAGCATGTGGACCGTTTGGTGTGCTGAGTTTAATTGTTATCTGTTTGATTAAATGGTCTGCACTGTATGTGTTATTACAGGAACAACACTATACTGCTTTGATTCTATTTCCTATTTTAGGGCGTTTAACACCATTATTTTTATTTCTGACCACTGAATATGTCCGTGAAAAGGGCTTAGGCTGGTCTATTGCTCAATATATCCCTAAAACTTGGGCAATGATCATTTTTGGTATCAGTTTATTGGGTGCGGGTTATTTTGTCTGGGTGGGTTTAGTGACCGCGACGATTTTTATTTTGACCTTGATTTATCTTCGCTATAAGTTTATTCAACGAATCGATGGCATTACGGGTGACACCATTGGTGCCAGTATAGAAATCGCAGAAACCGTCTGTTTACTCTGTTTTATCATTTGTGGTTTTTATATTTAATCAGATTAAGAAAAAACCGAAGTTTTTAAATTTCGGTTTTTAAATTGATCACTTATTTACGTTTATCTACTCATTACTTATCAGTAAATAATTGATAAGATTTAGATTTATATACATCTATACTAATCAAGATTAGAATTTTTTCTCTACACTGAACAAGAAACTTGGAATAGCATCATTGACCCGAGCTTCATATAAAGCACCATCACTTTGATTATTTAAGCGCTCTTTATAATCTGTACTCAAAATATTACGAGCACTCAGTGTCGTTGCCCAGCCTTTAGGGAAGCGTTTTGTCGCACTAATATCAACATTTACACGTTTGTTGCTTGTACGATCATAGGGAAGATTGTCTAAAGCGCGGGTAAATTCTGGCGTGTAGCTTAGATTAATACTGCTTGCCAATTGCCAAGGCTGGTAATTGTATGAAACGCCTGTACTTGCTGTATAAGGGGCAACATCGCTGGCTAAACGTGTATTGTGGTCTGAGTCTTCGATTTTGGCGCGTACTGTCGATAATTGTCCATTCAGCATAAATGAATGACCATTATCAGTTTGTTTTAAGGCATAGCGACCAGAAACTTCGACACCATAGGTTGTTGCTTGATCTTGGTTATACGGACGTTCAACAAAGCGTGTGCCTTCTTGACGAATCACTTTTTCGATATAGTCATCAATATCTCGATGAAAAGCCGTAATATTTACGCCACCTGCAGTAGTGTTATAGCCCAAAGTCGTTTCCAGTGCGGTGATCTTTTCAGGTCGAAGATTGGGATTACCACCACGGTCTGGGTTATTGATAGAGCCTGCATCAGCATCTGTTGAAATGGAAACAGTCGGCATGAGATTGTTACTATTTGGACTTTTAAAAGCTCGGCTAATATTGGTTTGCAAAGACCATTGATCATTAAAGTCAAAACGATGTGCAAGTACAGGGCTTAGGTTTTGATCACTATATTCAACCAAACCTGAACGCTCTAACCATTCCTGACGTGCACCCAAGGTAAGGGTTTGGTGTTTTGTAAACTTCCAACTGCTTTCTAAATAAAGTGCATAACGTTGCTCATCTAATGTATCAGCAATATTGCTTGCTAATTCATTGGCACGCGCATCAAGTCCAAATTTTACTTGTTTGCTTTCATCAAACTTGCGTACCCCATCATACGCTAAGCCGTATTCATTCACAGTTTCATCAATATAAGAACTGTATTGATTGGAACGAGTGGATTCAGTTTCATTTTGTTTTTCAATAGACAAGCGGACTTTGTCTGAGTCACCTTTATCTTTACGCTCATATCGGGTGTTTAAACGAATACTGTCATTCTGATCATTTTGAACTTGATTACTGCTAGAGCCATCACTTTCATTCTTACGATAAAAAATTTCTGAAACCAGTTTTTGTTGATCATCAATTTGATATTCAATACGTGGTGCAAACATGGTATTTGTACGATTGGTACTGCGTATTTGTTGGCGTGTACCATTTATATTTTCAATTTCTGTGCTTGATTTACTGTCATTCCACATTTGATTGGCTGAAACACTATAAATCCATGCACCATCACGCCCATCAGCTTGTACACTGATATTTTTACGTTGTTCTTCTTTTTGATCCGATTGGGTGATGCCATATCCTAATTTAACATTGCCACTGATTCGAGCATCGTCTAAGGGTTCTTTTAAAATGATATTGATCACTGCAGAAGATGCAACTGAGGCTTGAGCTACACTAGGTTGTTTGGTGATTTCAATTCGTTCAATCATTTCAGGTGTAATCGAGTCAACAATAGACATACCACCGCGTGGTCCGCCTTGCACAGCTTCACCATTAATCAAAAATACTGGTGCGCCACCACCACGAAAACGCATGCTGCCAGAACCGCTTGATCCACGTGGTCCTTGTCCTGGTGTTGGCATTTGAAAACCTGCTGCACGTCTTAAAGCATCATTGATCGATTGATCGCCGAATTGCAGCATTTCTTCACGTGTCACAATGGTTTTAGCGACCGCACTGATATCAGGATCTTTAGCAGGCGTTTGTTCCGCTGCAAAAACCAAGGTTTTTAATTGTTTTGGTGATTCATTTTGTTTAAGTTGAGTCGCTTCAGTAGTTTTATTTGTAGCTGTCGTTTCATCATTTGCAAGGCTTGCAGAGGTGATGGCGAATATAGCAAGGCTTAAAGTACTCAATGTACCCCAGTAAAGTTTTGTACGGTGCATGTTGCATCGTTCCATTTATGTAATTTCGCGTAAGATTAGCGCACAATTATGTAGAAATTTTGAGGAAAAGGGCATGGATAAAAAAAATTTAATGCTGAATTTATTTTATTTAAATCAAAAAAAAGCCTAATGAGTGAAGCATTAGGCTGATGAAATTTCTAAAAATATAAACTGAAAAATAGAACAGAGGATTACCACATCAAGTCATCTGGAATAACATAAGCAGCATAAGGATCTTCCTCATCTGTCACTTGTTCATTCTTCTCAGAATTATTGACAATAATAAATCCAGTCATTTTTTCATTGATACGTTCACCCAAAGCTTTGGGTAAAATTGCGTAAGCATCATTATTGTCATGTGCGATCACCAAACTGCCTGAAACTAGGGCATTATAAACTTGCTGATTGATATAGATTTTCTTAACCGAACCATCGATAAACTGATAGACCGCATCGCCATCTGTATCTGTGATTTTATGTTGACCAATCATTTGGATAATTGAAGCTTTTAAGGCTTTTTCATCTAAAATGCGTTGTTTCTCTTGATTCAGCGCTTGGTCTTTACTGATTTTCTCTTGTTTGTCTTGTTCAATTTTAGCTTTAAGCTCAGCTTCATTACTCTGACCTGTACGTTGCTCATGCTGTGCCTGCTTTGACAATTTCTTTGCTTTTTTATTATCCACTAAGCCAGCTTTGAGTAACTGTGCTTGCAATGCGTTTTTGACCATAACAATAACCAACCATTAAATGTGTTTCGAACCATGCCGAAAATAAATAAACCAATACGTTAAGCTGAGTATTAAACTTAATCCAGCAGGGATAAGGAATGAATTTAATTGTAAATAAGGATACACGATACTGGCAATCAGCCCACCCAGAATAAATCCGCAAAGAATCAAAAAATGCAATGTGACACGGCGCTTTTCAATACCGAGTCCCCGAAAAAGATAGCCTAAAGCCAAACCAAGATCGGTTAAAACCCCTGAAAGATGTGTAGTGCGGATAATTGTGCCTTTATAGTGGCTGACCATGGCATTTTGCATTCCCATTGCGGTACTTGCCCAAAGTAAAGCATATTTTGGATAATAAGGAATAAATAACCAGCAAAGCAAGATAAACACACTGACAAGACTGAGCGGAACACCATATCTACGACCCAGTTTAAAATTGCTATTGCCTAAAATAAAGCCACTATAACTTGATCCAATCACATAACTGAGCATGACCAAGAAAAGGTAAAGTACATGATCATATTGTTGATGAATCAATGCTTGCGCAAATAAACTGGCATTGCCCGTCATATGAGAGATGGATTGATGAAGGACGGTAATCAAACCAAGCACATTAATTATGCCTGCATTGACTGCAAGCATAAACGCACCTAGTTGAATCCAAACGGGCAAATACTGTAGAGGCATAATTCCTTCTTTTTATTCATATACCTTGTATATTACTTTTTAGAAAGATCAACTGCTGCTGTAAATAAGACATCAGTCGAGGAATTCAATGCTGTTTCTGTTGAGTCTTGAAGCACACTAATCACCATACCAATTGCAATCACTTGCATTGAGATTTCTGAAGGAATACCAAATAAACCACAAGCCACAGGAATTAACAACAAAGAACCACCAGCAACACCAGACGCACCACAAGCTGTTACCACAGAAACCACAGATAAGATCACCATAGTGACGATATCAACTTGAATACCAAGTGTATGCACAGCAGCAAGGGTGAGCACGGTAATTGTTACCGCTGCACCTGCCATATTAATTGTTGCACCTAATGGGATTGCAACGTTAGCAGTGGTGTCATTTACCCCTAAGCGTTTTGCCAAGTCAAGGTTTACTGGAATATTTGCCGCAGAACTACGGGTAAAGAATGCAGTGATTCCACTTTCTCTTAAGCATTTTAAAACCAAAGGATATGGGTTTTTACGCATCACAAAACCAACAATCAATGGATTGATGACGAGGGCTACAAAAAGCATAGTACCAATAAGTACAGCAATTAACTGGGCGTAGTTTTTTAAGGTTTCTAAACCTGCTTGTGCAAATGTAGCAACAACTAAGCCAAAGATTCCTACAGGAGCAAATGCAATCACTACACGAATGATGGCATTAATTGCATCCGCAACATCTGTAATCACTTGTTGAGTGGTTTCTGAACCGTGACGAAGTGCTGCACCTAAGCCTACAGCCCAAGCTAAAATGCCAATGAAATTTGCTTCATGCAAAGCTGTTATTGGATTGCTAATAAAGCTGAGGAGTAGGTTTTTTAATACTTCTGCTACGCTACCCGGTGGCTGTAAAGTCACTTCGCTTGCATGTGCAAAAACCAAAGTACTTGGAAACATTGTGCTTATCGTAATGGCACTAATCGCAGCCAGTAACATTCCAATTGCATATAATCCAAGAATTGGTTTTAAGTTGCTCGCGCCTTCACCAACTTTAAAGTTAGCAATAGATGAGAGAACCAAGACAAATACAAGAATTGGTGCAATGGATTTTAATGCTTTAATAAAAAGCTCGCCGAAAATAATGAAATATTGGGCTGAATTGGGGAATAGATACGCAACTATAAAACCAAGAATAATGGCAATAAGAATACGAGTAACTAAACTTAAACGTGCTAGGACAGCAAACATGTTGAACCTTTATGCCTAAACTGGTCTAAAATCGATGAACAAGCCGCGTATTCTATACCTAAAAGCGAAAACTTAAATAATACAATTTCGCCATAAAAATTAAGATATTAAAAAATATATAGCTTTTTCAGCAATCATAATAAAAAATGTTGATAATTTAAACGATTATTTAACTAAAAGTTTGGGCATCCAATTGATGCATGGCTTGGTAATGCGTTAAATAAATATTTCCACTGAGCTGTTTAATTAAATTGGACTGTTTTAAACGATCCATGACTGGACCTTTGACTTCCGTGAGATGCATTTGAATTTTTAATTTATTTAAATCGCTGTTGATTTCTTCCAAAGTTTCTAAAGCACTTGCATCTATATTACTAATACTTGAGCAATTGATCACTACATGATGTAGTTCTGGGTGTTTACTGACTTCTAAAATGATAAATTCTTTTAAGGTATTGGCATTTAAAAAACTTAGATTTTCATCTATACGAATAGACACAATATTGGTACTGGTCAAAACATCATGTCTTGAAATATTGCGGAAATGTTGCGTGCCTTCAACTAATCCAATGACGGCAATATGGGGGCGGCTAATACGCCATAACAACAATAAAAATGTAGAAACAATACCAATAATCAAACCTGTTGAAATATCGATACACAACACCCCAAAGAATGTAACCCACATCGCAATCCCATCGGCTTTGGAATAACGCCATGTTTCGATGAAGGGTTTAAAATCAACCAATTTCCAAATGGATACCATAATGGTGACAGCGAGAATCGCTAAAGGAAGTTGTTTAAATAAACCAGTAAAATATAAACTCACAATCACGATAAAAATTGAAGATAAAACACCAGCCATAGGCGTTTTTGCGCCTGCATCTGCATTGACCACTGTACGTGATAAACTGCCAGTCACAGGAAATGCTGACGTGACACCTGCACTAAAGTTGGCTAAACCCAGTGCAATCAGCTCTTGATTACTATTGAGCTCACTACGTTGTTGAAATGCTGTGGTCTGTGCAATAGAAATAGATTCGACAAAACTCACCATGGTAATCATGGCTGCACCGGGTAAAAGCTGGATCACTAAATCCCAACGCCAGTAAGGCATGGCAATTGGTGGAAATCCCGAAGGAATCTCACCTACGGTTTTGATACCAAATTGGTCTATATGCAGGAAATGTATTAACCCAATCGAAATAAACACCAGAACCAAGGGCAGTGCTTTCACCCAGAATTGAAGAGAATGTGCAAAAGATTGGCATAACTTAGATTTAAAAAAAACCGGGATGTAAATCAAAAACAGAATGGCACAAACACCAAAAATCAAAGTCTCAATATTGGTAAAGCTAATGTATAGCCATAGGCTTTGAATAAACTCGATAACATTACCAGATTTTAAGGGTACATCGAGCATAAACTTAACTTGGCTGAGTGCAATCAATACTGCGGATGCGATGATAAAACTCTTAATCACAGGATGGCTGATTAAACGGATTAAAAAGCCGAATCTAAAAATTCCCAGTAAACTTGAAAGTATGCCGACGAGAAGTGCCAATAAACATGCGGCTTGAATATATACAGGTGAACCCACCTCATAGAGCGGTTCAAGCGTCGCAAAGGTCATCATGGAAATCAGCGCAACAGGACCAATAGAAAGCGTTGGACTGCCACCAACAATGGCATAGATGATCATGGGTAAAATACTGGCATATAAGCCAGTCACAGGAGGCAACCCAGCAACCATGGCATAAGCCATACCTTGAGGTACAAGCATTGCAATGACAATTAAAGCAGCAAGTAGATCAGCCCTAAATTTAGGGACATTATAGTCTTGCAGCCATTGCCATGCAGGGAGTATTTTACTGAGTTGAACTTTTGGGGCAGCCATTGGAACTTCATTAGCATATTTTAATATATATTATGCAGAAAAAATGCTAAGAAAAATAGCGACAGCTAACTTATATAATGAATTGTTTGTTTTTATTTTAAATTTATCTAGATGCTAAGATGTGTATTAAACCTGTGGGCAATACAAATCATATAAGGTTGTTAATACCACCATCAGTTTTTGATCTTTAATGGAATAATAAATTTGCTTCCCATCACGACGTGTTGAAACAACATCACTTTTACGTAACATCATCAATTGTTGAGAAAGCGTCGGTTGATTAATCTGAGTTTTTTCTTCTATTTGTGAAACATTTAACTCTTCTTGAGCAAGATGGCATAAAATTAGTAAGCGATCTGTATTGGCTAAAGATTTTAAAATAGTCACGACTGATGCAGCTGATTCACGCATTACATCAATTTCAAGATCACTAGACATCGGTAGGTTCCATCCATTATTTAACACATTATAACTGTGTCAGAGCTTGTCGTATGGCTTTTAGCATATGTTTTTTGATGAATTTCTAAATCAATTTTGTGAATATATCTTCACATTCTGTTTTAACTTTCTACAGAAATAGATTTCCTCTGCTTACAGTTGAATAAATAGACAAAAATAAGTGATATGTTAAGATGTAACTACAGCTAAAAATCGAGCTGAGGATATTTGACATGACGACATTTACAGCAATGAAGACGACATTACGTGAGGAAGCAACAATTCCAGTGCTTGCTATAGATGCATTTAGTGCGGCATTTAATCATGCAAGTCAGTCAAACGCTACAATCACTTATGTAAAAGATCAACAGCTGGTACAACAAAGCAATGGTGTAATCAAAGTTGTTGAAGATTTATCTTCTGCCTATGTGGTTCCAAAGCTTAAACACAGTGTGTTAAAACGTAAAAAGAAACAACAGGTGATGGCATAACTCTATATGCGACAGCCGAGAATAAGAATGTTTGCTGGTCCAAATGGATCAGGTAAAAGCACAATTAAAGACTATTTAGCGCCCCATCAGATTGGGGCATATTTAAATGCAGATGAGCTTGAGAAACAATTATCTGCGACTCAAAGTTTGTGCTTAGATGATTATCATCATGATTTATCAAACGTAGCGCTACTCAAATTTTTAAAACAAAAAAAGCGTAAAAAGAATGACCAAGTTGTTCCGCTATTATCGTTAAAACCACAAATTGTTGATGGACTCATTGTATTTGACCGAGATGAAATCGACTCCTATCTTTGCGCACGCATTATCGATTTTATTCGGATGGAATTTTTAAGATTAAAAATAAGTTTCACTTTTGAAACTGTTATGTCGCATATCAGCAAAGTTGAGTTTCTACGTGAAGCACAGAAACAAGGCTTTAAAACGTATCTGTACTATGTGGCAACTGTTGACCCAAAAATTAATATTGGACGTGTGCAATATCGGGTCGCTACAGGTGGCCATGCTGTACCTGTGCAGAAAATCTGTGAGCGCTATTATCGCAGTTTAGATTTATTGATGCTGGCAATTGAAGCTTCAGATCGTGCATATATTTTTGATAATTCAAGTCACGGTGAAAAAGCAGCTTTTATTGCAGAGATCGAAAAGGCTGAAGTGCTAAAACTAAATCCTGTTGTAGAGTATTTCCCTAAATGGTTTGTAGACAAAGTATTGAATGAATTTAATTAATCTGATGATTAGATCTGTTTTATAAAGCAAAAAAAGATCATGTTGAGTGAAACATATTGGTATTGAAAGTTCCTTCTTACTTTGGAATAAGGCTAGCATGAAGGGGATTTTATCTTGATTAATAGTTTTAAAAAGGACTGATGAAAGAAGTCTATTGGCAAAATATTAAAAATTAAAATAAATTATAAGTTGTTAATTATTATTAACAAATATGATTAAAGCCATTCAGTGATTTAAATCAAAACTAAAAAATAAGCTGTGCAATTCTCTAGCAAAGCATATAGGGATTATATTTGCAGTTATGCCTTTGATTTGCATATTTCTATATATCATTATCTGAAGATGAGGTTGATTAATTTAAATAAGTATATATTATAAAAACATATATTGTATGGATTTAAAGCAATGCATGATTTTATATTGGCCTTTTTGGGTGGAGTTCTACTTGGTCTGGCTGTAGTTGGCTACTTATTTGTAAATGGTCGTGTTGCTGGGATAAGTGGTCTAATTGCACAAGTCCTCAATCCACACAGAATTTTTAAAACACCTGCTTTGTGGTTTTTATTGGGGTTATTCAGCACACCATTTATCTATGAACAGATTTTTAATCCTGAAATTGTGATGCTAACGACAAGCCCAATTTTACTTGTCAGCGCAGGTCTATTGGTAGGCTTTGGCACACGATTAGGATCAGGCTGCACCAGTGGTCATGGAATTTGTGGGATAAGTCGTTTGTCTAAACGCTCAATTGTCGCAACCTGTACCTTTATGCTGGCTGGATTTATCACTGTGTATGTGATGCGCCATGTGATTGGAGCTTAACCATGAAAAATATCTTTGCATTTATCTTTGGCGGGCTATTTTCTGTAGGTTTAATGCTTTCAGGTATGTCGAATCCAGCAAAAGTCATCGGTTTCTTAGATATATTCGGCCAGTGGGATCCAAGTCTAGCTTTTGTGATGATTGGTGCAATAGTCGTTGCATTTATTCCTTTTCAAAAAGCGATACGTAATCCTGTGACTGTGTTTAATGAAGTGATCGAATTACCAAAAAATACCCAACTCGATACAAAGTTAGTTGCAGGCGCTTTCATTTTTGGTATAGGTTGGGGAATTGCTGGAATTTGTCCAGCACCAGCATTTACATTGATTGGTTTAGGTCATTATCAAGCCTTATATTTTATTGTTGCCATGCTGTTTGGCATATTGATTCATCGCAAAGTGACAGGAGCATAATTGTTTATGAATCCATTTGTACAAGATTTTTTTGATGAAGCCAGTAATACCTTTAGTTATGTGGTGGTTGATCCTGCTACTCAATATTGTGCCATTATTGACAGTGTATTGGATTATGATGCGGCATCTGCAACAATATCGACAACACAAGCAGACCATATTATTCAGTATATTCAAATACATCATCTTACAGTGCAGTGGATTCTTGAAACACATGTACATGCAGATCATTTAACAGCTTCGCAATATTTAAAAGCACAGTTAGGCGGTCAAATCGCCATGAGTGAAAAAATTGTGACTGTTCAAGATATTTTTAGTCAAATTTATCATCTTGATTATGAGGCTTTAAAAGCACAGCATTCATTTGATTATTTATTTAAAGATCATGAAATTTTTAAAATTGGCGAGTTAGAGGCATATAATCTCCCTACACCTGGTCATACTCCCGCTTGTTTGACCTATGTGATTGGTGATGCAGCCTTTGTTGGTGATACTTTGTTTATGCCTGATTATGGCACAGCGCGTTGTGATTTTCCAAAGGGTAGTGCGGCACAACTTTATGATTCTGTAATGAAAATTTTTAACTTAGCAGAGCATACTCGGCTGTATTTATGCCATGATTACCTGTCAGAATCACGCCAAGATTTTCATTGTCAAACAGACATCAATACCCAACGTAAAGAAAACATCCACATCCATACAGGAGTGACTAAACAAGCCTTTATTGCTCTGCGAGAACAACGTGATGCTACATTGTCTATGCCAAAACTAATCCTTCCAGCCATTCAAATCAATATGAATGCTGGTAAATTTCCTGAGCCTGAAACGAATGGTGTTCGTTATTTAAAATTACCTTTAAATTATTTTAGGTAAATTGTTTAAATTAAAATATATTTATTAAATGATAATGATTTGAATTTTTATTCAATAATTTTTAGATTTAATAATCATGATTGTTTATTTAGTTTTTTAAAATAATTTTCTTTAATATGCTTGAAAATTACGCAATGATTGATTTTTTTATGAATATTGTTAAGATTATTATAAATAAGTGCAGAACTCGATGAGGGAATTGAGTTTCTCTAAAAAAACCAAAAGAGGGAGCAGGGTTGCTGATATTACAAAAGATAAAATTTATTTATCAAGTTGATATTTAAGGATAATTTAAACAAACATGGGTTTGTCATAAATTTGAAACATACTTGTGAACTTAAAAGAATAGATTTTATAAACGTTATTGTATACAATTTAAACTTATTGGTTAAAGTGTGACTTATATCACATGGTTTTTTTAAAAAAATAACGACTCGACACTTGGGTTAAACAAGAATCTGTGGTTATTTAAAATACATATAAGTTTGAACGATGGTTTTTCTTAATTTTTGTGTTGATAGATAGGATTAATTTATGGCAGGCATTTATTTACCTTTGCATTCGAGTTTGAATCAGGTGGGTTCATTTCCAAAGCCTATAACTTCTCGATCTGCACAAATTTTGAATGAAGTCAAAGAAGCTTTAGATCTAATACCACACCTTATTTGGGTGACAAAATTGGGGATTGGCTATTGTAATACCCCATTAAAAGAATTTATTGGTGTAGATACACATAATATTTGCGATTCCGATTGGATTAAATGCTTACATCCTGATGATGCAGAACATATCTATAATATTTGGATAACCGCGCAGAAAACCGGTCAACGTTTTGAAAAAGAATGTCGTATCCGTCATGTGAACGGTGACTATCAATGGTTTTTACTGATTGCTCAAAGTACGGTTTATAAACAACAATTTTTTGATTGGACCATAACCTGTACCAATATCCATGATCGTGCAACGTTATTACGCGAAACCAGCGAGTCGTTAAAAGCCAATACAGACATGCTTGATGTCAGTGTCGACTGTATCAAAATTATTACACCAGATGGTTATGTGTCACATATGAATAAATCTGGCTGTATTGCACTGCTTGGACAAGAAAAAGTAAAAACTTTTGGTATGGAATGGCTCGGACTATTGCCACCAGAAGTTCGTGAGCAGGGTAAAAAAGCCATTAAAGAAGCGGCAAAAGGGAAAAATGCTAGATTTGCAGGTAAAAGTGTCTTTGGTAATCTAACCATGTATTGGGACAATATCTTAACCCCTGTTGTCAATGAAAATGGTCAAACCACCAGTATTTTATGTGTTTCACGAGATATAACCAAACAACGCATTGCAGAAGAAAAACTCAGAGTGATCTGTGAATTTGATGAAATGACGAGTTTGATGAATCGACGTGCATTTAAAAGAAGATTAAAGGCATCAATCTCTAAAGCCAGAGAGAACCGAAGCAAAATTGGATTATTACTGATTGACTTAGATCATTTTAAGCATATCAATGACACATTAGGTCATTCTGCTGGTGATCATTTGCTTAAGGTCTTGTCTAAACGTCTCGCGCATTGTTTAGATGAGAATGCCTATATCTCAAGACTCGGGGGTGATGAGTTTGCGGTGGTGATTGACCATGTGGAAAGTCATGCACAGATCGAGGCAGTTTCCAAAAAATTATTACAACAACTAGATGCGCCTATTACATATAGCGGTAAATTGCTGAATGGTGGTATGAGTATCGGCGGTTCAATTTATCCGCATGATGCCAAAGATGGTTCAGGATTGTTGAAATGTGCAGATGCTGCTTTAAATGACCTTAAAGAACGGGGTCGTGGTGGTATTCGTATGTTTGGTGTAGACATGTTTGAAATTGCCCAAAGTAAAGCCAAGCAATTAAATACAGCGCGCCAAATTATCCGTAACAATCAAATTGAACCATTTTACCAACCTAAAGTTAAACTGGATGATTGCTCAATTATTGGTTTTGAAGCATTACTCAGATGGCGAGATGTAGAGGGCAATGTTTATTTACCTGCGACTGTTGCTGAAGCATTTAATGATTTTGAGTTAGCGACCAAAATCAGCGAAACCATGCACGATAAAATATTTACAGATATTTCCCATTGGATCAAGCAAGGCTTTAACGTTGTACCGATTTCAATCAATGCCTCACCTGTAGAGTTTATGCGGGATAATTATGCCGAAATTTTATTAAAGCGCTTAACCCAATATGCCATTCCACATCATCTTGTTGAAGTCGAGATTACTGAACATGTCTTGGCTGATCGTGGCTATGAATATGTCATTCGCGCGTTAAAAAAACTTAAACAAGAAGGCGTGCGGATTGCCTTAGATGACTTTGGAACAGGGCATTCATCGATGACGCATATTCGTGATTACCCTGTAGATAGTTTAAAAATTGACTATAACTTTGTAAATCGTATGCATGAAGAAAAGTCAATTAAAGCAATAGTGGAAGGGATTGCAAAATTAGGTCCAATTCTTTCTTTAGATATTATTGCAGAAGGGATTGAAACGATTCAGCAGCTTGAAAATTTAAGAGCAGTGGGCTGTAAATTTGGCCAAGGTTTCTTATTTAGCCAAGCGATTTGTGCTGAACAAGTGCAAGAAATGTTGCAGTAAGGGGCTTTGGATTAACAACAATGATTGGGTTAAATTGTGCCTTAACTCAATCATTTGTATTCCATACATAAAATATAGAAAAACTTTAAAAAAGGGCTTGAAAAGTCTACAGACTACAGGTATTGTAAATTCAATATAGATTTTTATGAACGACATAAAGATGAAAAAGCAACCTGTAATTGCTACTTCTTATTATTTCTGGCAATTCTTTAGATAATTGCCTGAAGTCGTTCGGGCAATGAATTGGTTGCCCATCAAAGTTAATACCTGATCGGCAACACCGATCAGGTTTTTTTATATCTGAATGTTAAAAATATTTTGAATCAATTAAGTGTAAAGATTTTGGAGAATGTCATGATGAAATTTAACTACGTATACTTTAGCAACTTTTATTGGACTTACTTTGGTCAAGTGAAAAACCTGATCGCCCATTTGAATAGATCCCATACGCTCAAATAAAAGTTCGGACTTTGTAGAGTCCAAAGGAATACATCATGAATGCACTAAATATTGCTTTACAACAAAATCAAACCATAGAAACTCAACTCAGTTTGCCTTATGAGTTAAAAGAAAAGTTTGCATTAAAACATAAGCTCGCTTTACAAATCGCTGAGCAACGCCAAACAATTGAAAATATTCTCGATGGTACAGATGAACGTTTATTGGTGATTACTGGCCCATGTTCTATTCATGATGAAAAATCCGCATTTGAATACGCAGATCGCTTAATACAATTACAAGAAAAAGTGTCAGATCAGATCTTTCTAGTGATGCGTGCATATATCGAAAAGCCACGTACAACAGTGGGCTGGAAAGGGTTTTTATACGATCCAAATTTAGATGGATCTGCCAATATGCAATTGGGTTTAGAAAAATCACGCCAATTGTATTTACAAATTATTGAAAAAGGCTTGCCAATCGCCAGTGAAATTTTAAGCCCTATGGCAACTGCATATTTTGATGATTTATTGGCTTGGGGTGCAATTGGTGCACGTACCAGTGAATCACAAATTCATCGTGAAATTTCAAGTCATATGCCTTTTAGTATTGGCTTTAAAAATGGTACAGATGGCTCGATTCAAATCGCTTTAGATGCAATTCAATCAGCAAGTCATTCTCATCAATTTCTTGCCATGGGACAAAAGGGATTGCCTTGTATTGTACATAGTCATGGTAATCCTTTAGCACACATCATTTTACGTGGTTCAAATAAGGGCACAAATTATGATGCAGAATCGATCCAACAGATCCGCCAGCAGCATCAAGGGAAATTACCCGCATTGGTGATTGATTGTAGTCACGGTAACAGCAGTAAAGATCCTTTAAAGCAACCGTTGGTTTTACAGCAAATTATTGAAGAAAGACATGTAACCCATGTACGTGGTGTAATGCTAGAAAGCCATTTGGTGGATGGTAATCAAAAAATCTCTTGTGATATGACTTATGGTCAATCTGTTACAGACGGTTGTTTGGGTTGGAATAAGACTGAGCAATTGTTGTTGGATGTTGCAGAGCAGCTTTCGAAACAGGATTTGTTGCAGACAGCATAAAATGCAGCATCAGATTGTGTTTATATCATTTTAAAATAGCGCTTTATAAAAAATCCCATCATATTTTTATATGATGGGATAAAGGTTAAAGTTTATTATTTTGGTTGTACTTGAATCACTTTACAGTAGCCATTGCCAGAATATGGTTCAACATACACTTCTACAGCTCTCTTTTTTTGATACCACTGCGCCAAAGTCACAGCAAGAATGACCTTACTTGTTTGAGGAATAAGCAACCAACCATAAGGAGTGCCATTACAAACAGTTGGAAGGTTTCCTGATTCAAGCCGAATGAGTAATCCTTCCGAAACACTTGTGATAGATGTCATATTTCCATATACATATGTCTCAGCTGCAAAAATTTGTTGAGTTAATAGCACAGAGAGCAATAGAATTTTTTTCATGTTTTAGTACCTTATTTTAAAAATTAACTTTTGAATTTAGCAACCTATCGATAGTCAATTAATCATTTAAAATATAATGATAAAACCCTTGAGCTAAAGTCCATGGTTGGAAATCTGAACAACTTTGTGTACCGGAAAAATATAAAGTTACAGATTTCTTTGTAATTTGAGCAGTAAGTAATACAGCAAATAATTTACTGCAATTCGCTGGAGAGATTTCATTCCAAGTTGCTGATGTACTACATAATAAGGGACTGCTTAAACCACCAACACTGTTAGCAAATAATCCACCTGAACGTGGATTTATTGACACACCACTCACTTTTCCTGTGCACATAATATCAGCCGAAAAAACGGATTGATTAATTAAAATAAGTAGTAAAAAAATAATTTTTTTCATTAGCATCACCTTTTAAGAAGAGATCTTTGGTGCGGTGGTATATGATGTCAAAGTATAAAAAATTCTTGAATTACCACATTCTTACCATCCATGGTACGGTTACATAATCAGTTTCATCACAATTATAATTGTCCTGTATATAACGCAAAGTTATATTCTTTTTCATTGCATAAGCTTGCATTAAGATACCTAAGTATGGCTTTGTTGATGGTTTTGACCATGAACCAATCTGTTTCCAAGATTCTCGACCATTTGAAGATTTAAGCAATGCTAATAAATCAGTTTCTTGTGTTTGAATTTGCATTACTTTATATGGTCCACAATCTACCTGAGCAAAACACTGATTACAGAAAAATGCACTAATAAAAATAATTATAATTTTCATAAAAATACCTTGCTAAATTAATAAATATGAAACCAAACGATAGATGGTCTACCATCTGATGAACATCCATCTAAATAAACATCTACAAGTTTCTTACTTAAATAAGCTGCGTAAAGTGAGGCATATGTCCTTTTTCCATTTGTTGTGCTAGCGTCAAAACGGAATTGATTTACATTTTTATATGGACAAGACAAAGTGTTACCAAAAGGTTCCCCTGACAAACTTGCATAACATGTTCCGTCTACATGATGGCAACCAATACTGGTAATTTTTCGACATGTAATATTCTCAGCAGCATATAAAGAAGTATTTGCTGTCATTAAAATAAGAACAATTGTGATTTTTCTTAACATTTTTCTCCACTCTCATGATGAATTGTGAATATTTTGTGTTGAACTTGTATTTTTTCTTAAAAATATGTATTTTTTCTTAAAAATATGTATTTTTTATATACAACTTATTAAAAAAAGTAAATAGGGTTAAAAATGAAAAAAGTAGTGTTCTTTGTTTTGTTGATGTCTCAACTAGTGTTTGCTGGAAATGTTTTAGCCAGTACATATACTGGAAAAGTCTCTGCAATTAATGTTAGAGATGAAGATGGGCTTATATGGGTTTATATCGTAGGAGAAAGAACTGGTAATAGACCTACATGTGCAACATTTGGATATATGATCATTAAAAATGAAAATAGCCCAGCAGGGAAAAGACAGTTGGCAATGCTAATGATGGCTAAGGCTACTAATAAAACAGTAGTTATTGATGGGGCTGGTACGTGTAATCGCTGGGGAGATGGAGAAGATATCAGCACAGTTTCAATTTAGAAAAATAAACATAAAAAGTAGATAATATTTTAATAGGAACAACTTATGAGAATAATACTAAGTTTTGTTTTAAGTCTATTGAGTTCAATGCTTTATGCAGGTCCTATAGACTGGTCTGTTGCAATGA
Organism: Acinetobacter sp. BIGb0196; assembly: GCF_011759595.1. Taxonomy (NCBI): domain Bacteria; kingdom Pseudomonadati; phylum Pseudomonadota; class Gammaproteobacteria; order Moraxellales; family Moraxellaceae; genus Acinetobacter; species Acinetobacter sp. BIGb0196. The sequence goes on from NZ_JAAOZA010000001.1 coordinate 2,036,449, forward strand.
CATCTTTTCCATCAGATCAAAGTGTAGGCGATACAGGACAAGAAAAAACACCCAATGGTTATGTCGATTTAATGAGTGGTAACCTTGTTTATGATGTACCCGAAGTCACATTAAAAGGAGAGCGGGGACTAAATTTCACCTTGTCTCGTTCATATGGAAAGGTAAATAATGGTTTTCGCTCTATGGGGAACTGGGAGTTAGAGTCACCAAGATTAGTGATGATGACGGGACCGTCAACTAAACTCCAAGGTGATAGTGGTGCTGGCATATGTGAAGCAAATGGTGATGCAACTAATAATAGTTCAGGAAGGCCTGCTTTTACAGCTTCGCTTACCAATTCAAGTTTCAGAAGTAAAATTGAGCAAACATATGTAAATCAAGCGAATGCAACATTAGCTAACCAAACATTAAATACAATTATAAATTTAGTACAATATTTTGGAAGCTTAACGGGTGATGCAAATGCGCAATACAATAAACAACAAGCACAAAATGCTACATCTAATTTACAATTCCAGTTATTTAGTGCTTTTAAAAATAACGTGAATGCTATATCCGTTACTTCAAGCCAAGCAACCACTGAAAAAGCGAAATATAGACAAAGTATAACAAATGTATTGCAGACAGGACAGGTAACAATTTCTGTTAATGGCACTAGGCTAACTAATGGAAACTTAACCATAGTTTTAGATAGTTTGGCAGTAAATTCCTCATTTACTGTTCAAACAAATAATGTACTAATGGATGCCGCTATTAGACAAGTAATCATAGGTTATCTTTACTATCATAATATTGAAAAGATTAAATCTCCAATGTTGCTAAATGGAATTACTCAAACTTCAACTCTTAATACCTCATCCAATGTTGATCCAAGACAAAGACCAATAAGCTTATATCTTCCTAATCAAAAAAACATAACTTTTTATCCTATTAAAACAGGTGTTGCGGGATACCCTCAATCTGCAAAATATATATCTCAAGACAATTGGTATATTAGTTGTACAAATTCAGGAAAAGATTTTGTAGTAAGATCAAATAATGGTGTTACTTATTATTTTCCTGGTGAAAATCGAGAAAACCAGACAGGTTTTACTTCATTCTTTGGAAGCGAATATATTCCTGGGCGTGTATCAATCTATGCTTCAAAAATAGAAAATCAATTTAATGAAGCTTATCAGCTTAATTATTTTAATAAAAAAACCAATACCCTGATTTATAATGGGTTTAATTATACAAATAAATTTTTTCTAAAGTCAGTACAACATCTGCTGGATGGAAAAATTGTTAATGAAAATACGCCTGAACTTGTACTCAATTATGTAAAGAGCCAAAGTGGAATTGAGAATACTGATGAAAGCCAATTTGATAATATTTCGGGGGATATAACCCTTAAGAAAATTCTTAGATATATCAATGGTTCATATAAAGAATGGACTTCTTATAATTACACGAGCCAAAAAAATCTTTCAAATTATAAATTGACAGACACAATACCAACAGGTGGGACGATAGGAGCTTTTCAAGACAACAATTCTGCGTTTATTTATTTACAAGCAGCAGGTTATATTACAGGTGATGCTATAAATTATGGTTATGGTGGTCCTTATCGAATTGTTGGTAATGCCACACCAGCATCGACGAGTATGACTGCGCAAGACTTTCTCTGGTTCTACAGTGATTTAACAAATATTCATTACTATAAGAGTTCTTCAAATGGCTTAGTCAATACTAAATCTGTTTATTGGACATATTCACTCATCAATGAATCCCGCCCAGGATTTGCTGAAACTAAATCCTATAAAGTGACAAGTTCTTATTATACTGGTGCTGATGTCAATCCATTGCAAATTACCTATGCATATAGCCGTAATAAAGAAGCTAAAGAACAAACTACAACAGTAACAACCAAGGATGTAACTACAGGTCTGACAAAGGCATATGCTTATGTGATGAATGCTTTCGAAGGTGGGATTGCAGAAAGCTTCTTACATGGATTACTTAAAAAAGTAACGATTGATGCTCGTACAGAAGTTTATGAATGGGTGACATTAAATCTTATTGGTCAAAAACCAAAAACAACCAATGATAATTACACTGATAATGAAGATGTTTTATTGGTTCGAATGTCTAAAAAAACAGTTAATCATCATGGTGCTTATGGCACAACTTATCGAGATTTTGACCAATATGGTAATGCTCAAACGATTGAATCTACAGGTCTAAAAGGTGCAAGTTCAACTTCATTACCAAGTGTTAGTATTGCTTATTTTAATGCTGACCCTGCAAATGCTTCAGTCAATGATAGTAGCTTGCCTTGGATTACAGGTTTACCTCGCCAAAAGACATCAGCTGGGTATACAACACAATCTATTGAATATGATGTTCAAGGTGCGATCAAAACAGAAAGTAAAGAAGGACGTATCACCAAGTTTAAATATGAAACCGTTTCATTTAGTTCATGTCTAGGTAACCTTACTGATTTTGCTTGGTCAAAATTTGCTAGTTGTTTTTCAAGCTATGTTGCAGGAGATAAACATACAGGCTTACCAATGGAAGTTGATGTGGGTAATGGTCAACAAATTACTCAATACTCTGCCTATAAAAAAGGTGTACCTGCCAATATTCGTTTAGCCAATGGTGGCCTAGAAACCAATGTGATCGATGACTTTGGTAATATTATTTTCCATACAGATGCAGATGGTGTTCGTTCACAAAACCAATATGACGATGCAGGTCGTTTAAAAGTTGAAAAACCAGTTATTGGTTTAAGCTATACAACTATTGATTACAATGGCTTAGACATTGTAAGAACCATGCAAAATGGCGCAAGTTATAACAAAACTGAAAAATATAATGGTGATGGTTTACTGATCTATTCTACTGCAAATACACCAAATAAGGCGGTAGTAAATTCAAGTGAATATGATGCTTTTGGAAATGTAATCTTTAGTTCAAATCCATCTACTGGAAGTACAAGTGAGGGGATTTCTACAAGTTATGATGTCTTTGACCGACCAAAAACTGTAATTGATAATGGCGTAACCGTAAACTACTGCTATCAATCATGTGGTGGGCGTAACGGTGCTATTGCATTAACAACAGATGCTTATGGTGTCACTGAAACTGATTATTTGGCTGCTGGCGATTTTAGTGCAAATCTAAAAACACTGGTCAGTCGTAAAGGCGGTGATGGTTCTGTATTTACAACCTCAACTGAATATAATTTAGGTTTATTAAAACCAACAATTGCAACTTCAGGTGCTTCAACACAAAGTTATACCTATAACAGTAATGGCACATTGGCGACCGAAAAAGACAATAGTATCAATGGGCAAAAGGGTTATGGTTATGATGCGACTGGGCGAATTAAAACCATTAGCCATCAAGATGGTTCAGTCGAAACAATTGAATATTATCCAATCAATGATTTGATTCGTTCTCGCGCTTGGCGCGGTATAACCACCAATTATGGTTATAGCTTAGCAGGACGTTTAAATTCAACCAATAATGCCAGTACTTCACAAGGCTATGGTCGTGATGGTTTTGGTCGTGTTGTAACACTGACACAAAATATAAATTCCAATAATGCTAATTATGGTTATACCACTACATTTGGTTATAACAACTTGAACCAAGTGGTTTCAATTATTTATCCAAATGGCAAATCTGTTAATTTGTCAGATCAAAATGCTTTGGGTGAAGTCTATTCAATACCTAGTGTAATTCAAGGGCTTAACTACAATATATTGAGTCAACTTACATCTGTACAAGCAAATGCTGATGTAGCTTGGACGTATTCGTACTCAAACAATGGCTTGCCTACTGGCGTAAGTTCTATCAGTTTGAATAAATGCCTACTGAATATTGGATATGGTTATGATGCATTAAATCGTATCAATAGAATGAGTGATCATTGTGGTGCGACCTATAACGCCACAATTGACCGTTTCGGTACAGGCTTAATGAAACAGGTTGAGCTTGATCAGGCACGTTATCAGTATTTATATAACAATGATGATATTAGTTCAGTCAATATTACCTCTAAGAGTCAAATCGTTGCACCTGCTTCCTACACTTATAACTATGTGAATGGCACATCACGTTTAGCGAATGTTAGTGGTTCAGCATATAACTTTAGCTATGATGCGATGGGTAATGTCACTAATGATGGCGTCCGTGCCTTAGATTATGATGCTTACTATCGTATCAGTAAAAATGGTAATGAAAGCTATATCTATAATACAGATGGTTTGCGTGTTCGCGCAGTTCGTGATGATGGTATTACTGACTATGTTTATGATTCAGCAGGTAATCTGGTCTATGACATTAACCATCAATCAGGTTATAGCAAAGCCTATGTTTATGTTGCTGGAAAATTAGTTGCAACTTTAGAACGTTATCCAGATGCTAACAGTAAAGGCTTTGATTTGATGAATGATTTCGAAGGGGCTGAGTTTGGTATTAAGAGCTTGTTAGAGAGTTATGTGGATAGTGATGATGATGGTTTACCTGATTATATCGAACGCTTTATTGGTTCTGATCCAAATAATCCTGACTCAGATGGTGATGGTCATAAAGATGGTTATGAATACAAATTATTGGGTGCGAAAGGTGTTTTAGACCCGCTGATTCAACCAAGTGAACCAGATCCTGATGAAGATATGGCAGCATGGTTGCCTGCAATCTTAGATATGATCTTAGAAGATGACTAAGGGGATAAATCATGAAAACAAAAATGAAAAACTTAATGAAAAATAACAATATGCAGTCAAATAAGATCTGGTTGATAACAGTTCAATTGATTGTATTAAGTCTCTTCCTAGTTCTTAGTCAGCTCACGCTGGCTAAGGATCGGATTCAATATCATGTTCAGAACTTTGATGGTTCAACTTTAAAGGTGATCAATGAACAGGGTGTGGTCAGTCAGTCTTATCAATACGCACCTTTTGGTCAACAATTGCAATATAAGAAACCAAGCAATTTAAAGAATCCCAATGCTTTTGTTGGTGGGGTTCAAGATGCTGATGATTTGGTTTATTTAAAGCAACGTCACTATAACCCTGTATTAGGAAGATTTTATCAGCCTGATCCAGTGACTTTTATTATGAAAGGTCATGGACAGACCAACCGTTATCAATATGGATGGAATGATAGTTATAGCTTTAACGATCCTAGTGGTCAGGCTGCTCAACTTGCTTTTGTTCCACTAGTATTATGGATTGCTGACAATCTTAGGTCTGATACACCTAATGCAAACAATTTACCACCTAGCGGTATTGGTGATGCTGCTATAGCTGGTTATGGAGGAGCTTCCTTACTATTCTCAGCAAGATTAGCTTCAATGTCTACTGCGGAATTAAGCTATTATAATATAGTTCAAAACGGTGCATCAATTTCACCTGTAGTTTGGTTGACTCCATCAGCATTACAAGGAACGAGCCCTATTTTATGGGATGGCGCTTATGCAACTAGACAAATTTTAGGTACAACTACAACGCCCGCTGGTCGCTCTATTAATTTTCATGCTGCTGAAAGAATGGTTTTTCCACCAAAAGGAAGAATACCCATGTCTCCAAAAGAGATAGATGCCGTACTTGACGGAGCTACTAATATTAGAAAGATGACTTACAACATATATGGAGATACTTTAACTATTCAAAATAAAAATATGTTAGGAAGTCCTCAAGTTATAGTTGATGCCCAAACAGGTAATAGAATTATCACTGTAATAAATCCAAGAGCTAAATAATATGAAACTAACTATACTTAATGATAGAATTCAAAACTTTATTGATAAAAAAGATATTTCAATAAAAAATGCTCAAGAAATTGATTTTTTATTGAGTAAATTAAGTATTGATAATGAAGTAATTGATGATTTAATTTTAATGATAGCGTTATATGTACCAGGTGGAGGAGATTTTTTATTGGATGAAGATCAAATTATTATGCAATTAAGTAAAGCAAAAGAAATACTTAAAAATTTATCTAATTAATGATATCTGATATAGATTTAGATATTTTTTTAATAATTAGAAATATATATTTTAGTTTAAGAGAATGGCATCATGAGCATGAAAATATTATTTGTACCTTTTCTAGGCAAGAGAGTTGTGAATATATTGATTTTTTATATGAACCTATAATATTTGTACCCCAATATTTAGTAGGTTTTGAGGAGAGATCAATTGCAAGAAGGGCTTTCTTTGGATTCGGAAGAAATATTTCTTGTCCCAAAGCTTTGGAATATCTGAATCAATTTCTTAATGATCCAGACCCAACACTAAGAGGATTTGCCGATGAACAATTTAAGATCTTAGGAATTAAAGTTTAGCCACATCAATAGTTTGATCTGGAATATAAATACTTTCATTAGGAAGTAATAAGCTTGCTTCCTTAAATTTATGCTCTACTACTAAATTAGAGATTTCTTTTGCTTCTTCTGTTATATCAATGATATCAGTTACCCATTTATTGATGTAATGTTCAACTGCAATTCCACTTAGACCGATCTGAATAGCTCTGTATTTTAAAGATTCTAATAATAAATTTCGTTCAGGATCCCATTGTATTCTTACAGGAGTTTTGGATTTAACTATATTCCATTCATCTTCTTTAATTGCTATAGGCTTATGGCTTGAACAACTATGACTTAATGCCCAGTCGAAGCCATCTTTTGATATATCTATTGCTAAAATTTTTTGTTGCTTATTATCTTGATGTCCCCAACCAGCGCGATACATCATCCAAAGAAATGAAGGCTTTATCCATGTCATTCTAGTCATTTTGAAATGAGGATTATCCTTAAGTGATTTATTTCTAATTGCTAATGAGGCTAATTTATTAGAAAAAGCTTGATATACTCTAATGGCAGATTCTGTTTGAAAAGCCCGAATAACTTTTTCATCATATTTATTCATTTTTTAACTCAGATAAAAATATGATTATATTTTATAGTATAAATTGATAATTGGATCATTCTTGTTATAATAATTTAAAATATAAAAATTGGTCAACACATGAAAAATATACTTATAGCATTATGCTTTAATCTACTATTTTGCAATTCTGTATTTGCAAATAGTCCATTCTCACCCACAAAAATAAGTGGATTAGTCGTACATGATAACGGAACAGATATAATTATTGAATTGAAAGCTAATGTAGCGACAGGTGAGGGATGTCAAATAACAAATCAAGTAGTATTAAGAAAAACTCATCCATTATTCAAAGAAGTGTATGCTGCACTTTTATCTGCTTTTCATAGCCAAACTGTAATTCAAGGTTGGATTAATGGTTGCCATACTATAGGAGAAAGAAGACCTATTCTTACTCGTCTTGATTTAAAAAAATAATTTTAATCAAATTTTAAAAACAAAAAAAGATCAGACTCATCTGATCTTTTTGTTTTCCAGCATATAGATTTAAAAATTAAAGCCCAGCTTCATATTCGCTATTGCTGAGTAACTTTTCAACATCTGCAATATTGTCTGGTTTAATTTTATAAATCCAGCCTTTGCCATAGGGGTCATCATTAACAAAATCTGGATCATCTTCGAGTGCAGTATTCACTTCTACAACTTCACCAGAAACAGGCGCATGAATATCAGATGCTGTTTTAACGGATTCAACTACACCAGCCTGAGCGCCAGCAACCACATGGCTACCTACTTCAGGCGCTTCAACGTAGACTAAGTCGCCTAAAGCATCTTGAGCATGGTCAGAAATACCAGTAATCACAAGATCACCTTCAATTTTTACCCATTCATGTGTAGCTGCATATTTCAAATCTGAAGGATGATTCATAATGACTCCATTAATCAATTTATTTTTGGCACGAGTTATACAGGTTTTTTAATCAAAACAGAAAGCAGAGATACTGATAAACTTATTCATCGAAACAAATAATCATGATAAATCACATTATAAGTATGGGTCTTTGCGCCAACTACTTGGGCTACGACCGCTCCAGCGTTTAAATGCACGACTAAAGTTTGCAACATCACTATAACCGAGTTCATCTGCAATTTGTTCCAGTGTATAGTCAGTACGGGAAAGTAACGATGTGGCATGGCGATAACGTACTTCATCTACCAGTGTAGAGAAAGAAGTACCTTCGGCAGCCAACTGACGCTTTAATGTACGGTCTGACATATGTAGACGATCTGCGACATTTTCAATACTTAAATAATGCTGTTCCGAATGAGTCAAGATATCACGTACGCGCATCGCCAAACGACGTCTTTCACCCAAAGCTGAAAGTTCTGCTTCACATTGATTAATCGCAATTTGACTGGCAATCGGGTCAGCATTGACCATTTTTAAGCCCAAGTAGGATTTGTCAAAACTTGCAATGAGGTGTGGCTGTTCAAAACGCATATTGTATTGCTTTGCCAGTTTCTCGATGTATTTGTCAAAGCCATCAGGCTTGGGAAAATCAAAATCGATATCGCCATGCAAATAATCAATACCAGTTAAGGCTTTTGCCATTGTCATAATACCAAAGGTTAGCCCCATCACAATTTCTGTGCGCAAAGGTTCGATTTCGATATCACATTGCAATTGAAGTGTGGCTTTTTCACCAAAAGTAGAAAAATACAATTGTAGAAAGGGCATACGCAACTGGATAAAGCGGTTGGCTAAGACAAGCGCATCGGTAATATCGTGTGCTGTCATGATGGCATAACCAATAAAGCCATGGATTGAAATACGCATTTGTGTACCAAGATGAAAGCCTAAGGTGCTTTCACCTGTAAGTTTTAATGCGTGTTTAATCAATTCATTGGCAAGTGGTGTCGGAATCCGACACTCAGGATCTGCTAACTGTTCGCTGGTAAAATTAAAGGGTGCGAACAGTGTTTCTGCGCTATATCCCCAACGAGAAACAATATCTAATAATAATAGTCCATAAACACCAGGAATTCCCTGATCTTGGCGAGCTGAGACTGTTTTCATGTGCTTTCCATTGCTCTGAACATTGTTTTTACTTGTTTAATCATATTGTCATGATATGGAAAAACCCTTAAATATTGTAAGACAAATTTAGGATTAATGTGCATCAAAATTGCGTTTAAATACCACAATTTTAGTGGTTGAAATCAGCAATACATCATCATCTTGATTTTTTGCTTGTGTTACATAGGTCACAATTGCGCGATCATTTTTGGTTTTAGAGGGCTGGATAGATACAATTTCGACATCAACATGTATTTTATCGCCCACACGCGTGGGTTTTGGCCATCTTAAACTTGATTCTGAACCAATTAAGCCATAAGCAACAGGGAAGCATTCTGTCCAAAGACGCATGGTGACGGCAGACGTATGCCATCCACTTGCAGCAAGTCCTTTAAAAATCGGGTGATCTTTGGCTTTTTCAGCATCAGTATGGAAAACTTGAGGATCATACTTATGTGCAAACTCTAAAACCTCATCCAAAGTCATTTCGTACTCACGACTTTTAAAATGATCACCAATATTTAAATCTTCCAAATACAACATTGTTTATACATTCCCTTAATTTCACACAATACTCATAAATGATGATGTTCTACGCATAAAAATTAAATTATTTAAACTTTTTCATTGTAAATCACCATTAAGCAATTTCAATGACTGTTTTGCCAATCATCCATTTTTTTAAGTGGTATTGAAATATCACTCAAAATATCGAGTGATTTAGATCATAATAACATTGTGTAATGTCCTGAAAGTAATGAAAATACGACCAAAGTGAATTGAGCAAGCTTATGACGCGTTAAAGCAATGTTTTAAGCATCCAAACTTCACAAACATGACTATGACCAGTATTACCTTTAGGCTGTGATAAATGTTTAAAGCCTAACTTTTCATAGAGTTTAATGGCTTGCCATAAATCTTGAGTGGTTTCTAAATAACAAGACTGAAAGCCTTGTTGTTGCGCAAATTCAAAACACTTTTCCAAAATTTTCTTAGCAAATCCTAAACCACGAAGTTCAGGCAAAAAATACATCTTTTGAATCTCTAAAACAGTTGCATCACCTTGTAATGGTGAAAGACCTCCGCCACCAACAACTCGCCCATTTGCATCCTCAATGACCCAATATTGAGCATTGGGTTGAGCATATACCTGATATAAATCATCCAGGATCGGGTCGGCTACAGCAAAGCCTGATTCAGGTGCTAAGCCAAATTCTTTAGATACCTCACGAATGACTTGTGCGATCGACGGATTGTCTTGTATTTGTATCGTTCTAATTTGGTACATAAGTAAATGAAAATAAAAAAGGTAGAATTTTTATAACAAAATTTCTACCTTTTGTGATCAGTTAAAAATTCAACTGATCAAAACTTTAGCAATTGAATAGTGATAAATAAGTAATTTTACAAGTTTTACTGCAACACTATTTTAATTCGCTTGAAGATTTACCCAATTCTCGACGGGCAATAATCAGCTGTTGAATCTGTTGCGTTCCCTCAAAAATATCTAGAATTTTTGAATCACGCGCCCATTTTTCTAACAATTCATCTTCGTTATAACCCACACTGGCAGCCAACTCTACGCATTTTAAAGTGATTTCATTACAAATACGTCCAGCTTTAGCTTTGGCGATAGAGGCCTCACGAGAGTTTGGTTTTTTGTTATCTGCCATCCATGTGGCTTTTATAGTGAGTAAGCGTGCAGCTTCCCATTCTGCTTCCATCCGATAGATTTGTGCAGCCAAATTGGATGTTTGTAAATATGGAGTTGCATAGTCGGGATCTAGTTCATCTTTAAAGATGTCTTTAATACGTTCTAACGATGCTTTGGCACAGCCCACAGCCATGGCAGCAACAAGTGGACGGGTATTATCAAAGGTTTCCATCACGCCCGCAAAACCTTTGGCTACATCAATTTCTGCATTACCAAGTAAATTTGCTCCAGGGACACGGCAGTCAATAAAACTAATTGCCGCTGTATCGGATGCCTTAATGCCAAGTTTATGTTCAAGGCGTTCAACTTTCATTCCAGGTGTACCTTTAGGCACAACAAAAGATTTAATTGCAGCACGGCCCAATTTCTTATCTAAAGTTGCCCAAACCACGACTGAGTCAGCACGTTCCCCAGAGGTGACAAATATTTTTTCACCGTTCAGAATGTAATCATCACCATCTTTGGTTGCGGTTGTGCGAATCGCAGCAGAGTCAGAACCACAACCAGGTTCAGTAATGGCCATTGCAGCCCATGTCCCCTTAAAACGCTCAAGCTGTTCATCATTGGCGACTGCCGCAATCGCAGAATTGCCCAGCCCTTGACGGGGCATGGTCAGCAATAGGCCTGTATCGCCATAACACATTTCGATTACACCCAAGGCAGTCGACATATTGGTGCCATTTTTATTATTACTGTCGATATCGCCACGTTTATTAATTGCAGCGCCAGCATTAAGCCCATCACCACCGTCGTTCATACCATCCAGTAAAGAAGCCAGCATATCGAGTTCTTTAGGATAGGCATGTTCCGCTTTGTCGTATTTACGAGAAATTGGGCGTAAAACATTCAATGCAGTTTCGTGTGCTTGATCTAAAAGCATTTGGAATTTTTTTGGATTTTGTAAATTCATGATTTTTATCCTTTATCTTCTAAGTTAAGCGTGTAAGCCAGAATGTAGAACGGCAGTTGCACGTAAGTCGCGGTACCAACGCTCAGCCGGATGTTCCTTAGTAAAACCATGTCCACCTAAAATTTGCACACCATCTGTACCAATTTTCATAGATTTTTCTGCACAAAGTAGACGGGCTAAATACGCTTCTCTATGGAAGGGTTGTCCTGCTTCTGCAAGACTGGCAGCATTTAAAATCAGCATACGCATTGCATCAATTTCAATCGCCATATCTGCGATCATAAATGCCACACTTTGACGGTGTGAGATAGGTTCACCAAATGCAGTACGTTCATTGGCATATTTGATACTGTAATCTTTAACCGCTTCACAGCTACCAACAGCCATTGCACACCACATTAGATTGCCTAAATCTAAAAATGCAGCGTAATTAAAATCGTCGTCACCTAGACGTTGGGCAGGGGTATTGTCAAACTTCAAAGTTACCGTTTCAGTTGCTTTTAAACCCATTGCCGGTGATTTTTTCACTGTAATACTTGGATCTCGCTTTACAACGAAAACGTCCGCTTGACCCTTAAAGTCAGCACTAACAAGGAATAAATCCGCTGTTGCACCCAATAGCACTAAAGTTTTTTCTCCAGTAATGCTGAATTGTCCATTGTTGGCAGTTGCTTTAGTTTTTAAACGTAATGGATTAAATGCAGGGGTTGCTTCTTGTACTGCAAAAGTGGCTTGAATATCAGTATCATTGGCAAAATTTGCTAAATAAACAGATTGAACTTTTTCAGAACCCCATTGCGTGATTGCATTGATAACACTAAAAGTAGAGAGCAGACCTGCAGCAAGTGAGAAATCACCTTTAGCCAAGCGTTCAGCAATTAAAATATTACTCACAATATTTTTTTCAGATGCGACACCACCTAAAGCTTCAGGCAGTGCATAGTAATTTAGACCTAAATCGGTACTGTGTTGCCAAAGCTCAGCTGGAAACTTTTCCTCGTGATCCGCTTGATGAGCCAATTGATAAAGTACTTCGGAAGCAAATTGATCCATGGCATCCACCGTCATTTGCTGCTCTTCAGTCAAACTCAGATCAAATAGGGACTTTTGCTGATTGGGTAGACGTTGTTTAGTTACATTTGAATCTGATTTAAATGCTTTTTGAGTTGCGCTTAAGGTTTTAAAACCTGCTTTAGAACCTTGATAAAGAGATCTTTCAATAAATTTACGCAACTTAAACTGATCAAGTAAGTCACTACCTGCAATTTTAGTAATTAGATTTAAACCCAAACCTTGAGCTTTATTTACCATATTGGTCATGCCGAAGTCCCTGTATTTTAGTGTCGGTATACAATAATCCTGACATGCATAAAAATAAAAAACTATGTCAAAGCTGACAAAGTGATTGACCTTAGATGAATGGTTGAGTAGATGATATATTTGTTATTAATATTCTGATTTTTATTGTTTATTTTTAAATAAAAAAACCCAACATTTGTTGGGTATTGGTAAAAGTGACATTTTTAAAACTTTTACAATCTCGTTTAGCCTGTATGAAAACTAAAAAGATTAAACAAAAGGTACAATCATTTTACGAACATTGGTCTTTGCTTCAATCACCGTCATAAATGTATAAGCACCAATAAATTTACGACTGATAAACATAAATTCTTTTGGTGGAATACTGAAATAACGTGAAGCCATTGATTTTGAAGCACGTTGCATCACACGGCTATGTAGCTGGCTTTTTTTCCAGTCATAGCGGTTATGTTGATCCATCACCCCAGCAGGTAAATCTGGATTATTTAAAGGTGTACTAAATGCTTCTGTTGCTAATAAAAATACTTTTGCCATATCGGGTTTAATGCTTAAAGGCATTGCATCAAAGAACTCATAGCCCGACATCGCATTGACCATTGCTTCAGCATCGTGGTTATAACCCGCTTTGATTAAATTACAAGCTACGCGAAGTAATTGGTCATCGAACTGACGTATAGCGCCAAAATCTAACAAAATAATTTTATCTTTTATCTCTTCACCATTGCCCAAGCGAACAAGGTAATTGCCAAAGTTCGGGTCGGTTTGCATTTCGCCCCACTCAAACAATTCACGAACTGCGATTTCAAGTGATGCTTCACCTAAAAGATTACGTCGCTCTTGTGGTAAAGACAGCATGACAGGGCTGTTGATGGGTACACCACGTTCAAAGGTCATACAAAGGACTTGATTGGTACAATAGTCATCAATAATTTGTGGCACACCATAACGTGGATCTTCTTTAAGTCGCTGGCCAAAACGACGGGTTGTTGCCGCTTCAACTTTATAATCAACTTCACGATGCATCATTTCACGCACTTCATCAAACCACTGATCGAACTCACGGGTTTGTGGCACCATACGTGTCAATTTAAGCATATTTCGAAATAGGCTCATATCTGAGTCTATGGCATCAGCTACACCTGGATATTGGATTTTAAGAACCAGCTCTAATCCATCTGACTTACGTGTTGCGCGGTGAACCTGAGCCAGCGAAGCCGTACCAATCGGTTCATGATCAATGGTGAGATCGTTGAGTTTTGAACCCAATTGGCTGACCAATTGCTCTTTAATCGCAGGCCATGCAAGGGCAACTGTTTGATTATTGAGGGTGTTTAATGCTTGAGTAATTTCTTCAGGTAAAAAATGCTCGCCATAAAGCGCCATCATTTGACCGATTTTAACAATTGAGCCTTTTAGCTTGCCAATTTCTTGAACAAGGTAATTGGCTTGTTCTTTCATAGCTTGTTTACGTTTTTTTTCTTTTTCTTCTTCACTTGAAAAGATTGAACTCGCACTTGAAGCTGCCCAGCGTGTACCTGCCAATAATGATGCTTTTGCAATTGATAAGCGACGATCCATTGATGAGGTTTTTAACTGTTTGAGCTTTTCGTTCTGATCTGACATGAAGATAAAATCCTTTATAAGAGATTCGAAAAGATAAAAAGATGACTAATTGTAAGGAATATTACATGGAATGACTGTATTTAAACAGTTCAATTCGCTGAATGGGGGGAATTAAATTAATTCCATCAAAATAGCCTAAGCAATATTAAAATTTACATTCTAAATTGGATTTTAAGCTCTTTCCGGAGTATTAAACCTTGCTTATTTGAAGCAATGTAATTGATGATCAGATCTTTAACGCTTTGATTAGTAAAACCAAGTGCATAGCCCTTAACAATGATAATGCTGGGCAAGCTAAAGAAAAAATATTTTACATCGTCTAGAGAAGGCGCTTCGTAAACACCTTGTTCAGTGAGTGTTTGTTGAAAAAATTGCTTTTCAATTTTAACGTTTGGAGTGGATTCATCATCCCACCATGACTGACGCATTGCCATGAGGTTATTATGTTTGTAGCTCATAAATTGACTAAATTCATAAATATTTAAAAACTTGTTGTATATAAAGGTGAAATGACCCAATTTCAAGTTAAGCGCTCAATCTCAGCAATTTTGCCACAAATAAGTTTATATTTTATAACCAAGCACATTGATTTGTTTTAAAAATATACAATAATAGGCTTGAAAATAAATCTAAAAAATTAGGTGCATTGTGAAACAAATTTTAGGACTTTGGCTGTTATTTTATATCCCTACGACTTTAGCTGAAGTTTATACCTGTGTATATAAAGGAAATACCGTTTATCAAGGTAAACCTTGTGCTGGTACAGTGGCTAAAAATAATATCAATTACTCTCAAAAATCGTTAACTGATCGTCAAAAATATGAACAATGGAAATCCACACGTGAGCCGAAAGTCGGAATGTCTGGAGATCAAGTGATTAAAACGACCCGTTGGGGAGCTCCTGAAAAGAAACGCTCGTTTAGCTCAAATAGAGGTAAAGACGAGCTTTGGTATTATCCAGAACTAGGCTTAATTTCATTAAAAAATGGTGTAGTCACATCAATCAGTCAATAGCCGGCGAGATTTTTCACAGTGGTGATTGCTTTAAATCAAGTTTTAACAATAATTTATCTGCAATGATTGTATTTAGTTTCAAATCTTTTACACTCTTTTGCATAGGGGATTGTTGACAATCAGTGCCTTAGTTCTTTGGATTAAAATAATGATTTTAGGATAGGGGAATTGGATGTATTTAAAGTATTGGGGTATCAGTTTAGTTGTATTATTGCCGATGCACACTCAGGCGATCGGTTATAGTTCAGACTACTTAAACTGTATGAATTCGGCAGGTTCAAGCTCGGCAACACTTGCCAGCTGTATGAAAACTGAGTTGAGTAAGCAAGATGATCGTTTGAAATCATTATTTAAACAGACGCTGGATCTGTATACAGACAAGCAACAGAAAGCTCAAAAGAAATATCAGAAACAATGGTTTAAACTTCGAGATCAGCAGTGTGGTGAGTCGAATAAATCAGTTTCTGATGATTATAAAATGAAGTATTACAATTGTGCCCTCAAACAAACAGTCAATAGAGCCAATATGTTAGAGAAACAAAGCTATCGTTTATAGTGCTTTATTGCGCTATAAAATAATTGCTAAGTAAATTGTCGTAAAGCATTATAAATGTCATGCAAAACAAGGTATCATAAGGCGTTTAAAAATATGACCTTGGAGAAACCTTAAGTGGATCGACCGACTATTAGCCCTGAACATTTACAGGAAGCTGCTGAAAACCTATCAACAATTCGTGATTTTATTCGTTTTGGGGTTACAGCTTTACGTCAATACGATGCACATTTGGGTCAAGGTACAGAAGATTATTTCGCAGAAAGTTCTGCCTTGGTTTTACAAACGCTTTCTTTGGAATGGAAGGCGGATGCTGAAATTTTAGATTCAAAATTATTGCCAAGTGAAAAAGCTGAGTTTTTAAATTTACTCGAACGTCGTGTAAATGAAAGAATTCCAACCTCTTATTTACTTAACCTCTCTTATTTCTTTGGTAAGCCATTCTATGTTGATGAGCGTGTGTTAATTCCTCGTTCACCGATTGCTGAATTGATCGAAAACCGTTTTGCACCTTATTGTTTAGATGAAAATGGGCAAACTCGTGCAGGCGTGAATAATTTACCTGAAAACCCTAATCCTAAAACACCGCAACGTATCTTAGATATGTGTACGGGTTCAGGTTGTATTGCGATCGCGTTGGCATATGCATTCCCTGATTCAGAAGTAGATGCAACTGATATTTCTAAAGAAGCATTAGAAGTGGCTTCTATTAATGCGGAGCATCACAATAAGCAATATCAGGTGGCTTTGCTTGAGTCTGATTTGTTTGCCAAAATTCCAGCTGAAAATCAATATGATTTGATCGTTTCAAATCCACCGTATGTGGATGCCGAAGATATGGCTGATCTTCCAGATGAATTCCATCATGAACCTGAACTTGCTTTAGCAGCAGGCCAAGATGGTTTGGATTTAGTTCGAAAAATGTTGGCTCAAGCTGCTGATTATTTAACTGAAGACGGTTTAATCGTAATTGAAGTGGGTAACTCAGAATGGGCAATGAAACAGAATTTTAATACGATTGATTTTTACTGGTTACAGTTCCAAAAAGGCGGTACAGGTATTTTTGCTTTGACTGCTGAACAATGTCGTACATTCCGTGATTTATTTATTCAATCTATTCAAGCTTAAGGAGTCGTAAGCATGGCAGGTAACAGTATTGGGCAACTCTTCCGTGTAACGACTTGTGGTGAATCTCACGGCGTAGGCTTGATGGCAATTGTTGATGGTGTGCCACCGGGGCTTGAATTATCTGCTGAAGATTTACAAATTGATTTAGATCGTCGTAAACCGGGAACGTCTAAGTTTGCCACTCAACGTAAAGAGCCAGATGAGGTTGAGATCATTTCTGGTGTTTTTGAAGGTAAAACGACAGGAACTTCAATTGGTTTATTGATCCGTAATACAGATCAAAAATCTAAAGATTATGGCAATATTGCGCAAACTTTCCGCCCAGGCCATGCGGATTATACCTATACGCAAAAGTATGGTTTCCGTGATTATCGTGGTGGTGGTCGTTCAAGTGCACGTGAAACGGCGATGCGTGTGGCAGCGGGTGCGATTGCAAAGAAATTTCTTTTTGAGAAATTTGCGATTGTGATTCGTGGACATGTGACACAAATTGGTACAGAAAAAGCACAAGCTTTAGATTGGAATGAAGTTCCGAATAATCCGTTCTTCTGTGGTGATGTCAATGCGGTTCCACGTTTTGAAGCGCTGGTGACATCATTACGTGAACAGGGGACTAGTTGTGGTGCAAAGCTTGAGATCCTTGCCGAAAAAGTACCTGTAGGTTGGGGTGAACCAGTATTTGATCGTTTAGATGCTGATATTGCCCATGCCATGATGTCAATCAATGCGGTGAAAGGTGTTGAAATTGGTGATGGTTTTGCAGTTGCAGAACAATTTGGTCATGAAACGCGCGATGAACTTAGCACAGATGGGTTTTTAGCCAATCATGCAGGTGGTATTCTCGGTGGTATTTCTTCAGGCCAAACCATCCGTGTAGCGATTGCGTTAAAACCAACCGCAAGTATTACTACACCAGGAAAAACCATCAATCTTGATCGTGAAGATACAGATGTACTGACCAAAGGTCGTCATGATCCTTGTGTAGGCGTGCGTGCGACACCTATTGCTGAAGCCATGCTTGCCATTGTATTGATGGATCATTTTATGCGTCACCGTGCACAAAATGCTGATGTGGTTGCACCATTTGCCCCAATTGAACCTAAATAGCAAATATATTTGAGATAAGAGAGGGTATTTTAGTTTTGAAATACCCTTAATTATTAGAGTGAATTTCAAATGATTTGTTTTTTACTTAATATTTGTTGCTCAACAAATTTAGCTTAATGGGCTCGGTTCATTATTTTAAGTTAAAGATTTTGAGTTAAAAAAGAACCAGACATTTTGTCTGGTCTTTTTATATCTATGCTGCTCAGTCTTATTGAGTAACGATTTGACCTGTATAACCCTTTAAGAAAGTTAGGTACGCAGAAGACTGTTGACCATCTGCCTTTAAGATTGAACGTTCAACATCACCCTGATTGGTTACCAATTTAAGTGAAATTTCTTTACCATTACGGAATGAATTAAGAAAGCTGACAGGAACATTAATCGAGTTTGATGAAACTGTACCCGCATATTGTGTCGTGTTAATGGTTGAATATGTATATGGCTGACCATCCACTAAAAAGACAAATTGGGTAATATCATATTTTGTTGGATTGTTAATTTCTGCTGTGATTTTAAAGCCATCACGGACTTCATCTTTCCAACGCATAGAAAGTTCAGGGCAAACTTCATTTGCTTCACAGATTAAAGGGCCTTTTGTAACAACTCTTTCTGGATAAGAGCCAGCACAACCCGCCAAAGTTAAACATGCTAAAGAAGAAATTACCGCAAATTGAAGTTTCATACCGCTTCCTAATAAGTTCATTTGTGTTATTGATATGTTGATAATCTATGTAAAATTTACCGCTTTTTAGTTAAAAAGTGAATTAAATATTTCAGTAATTTGTATTTCAGTTAAGGCATAGCATAAATCTTAAACAAAATTTAAGATTTTTAATATTTCCTTTGCTACATTTTCAGTTAATTGATTTAAACGAGTCAACGGCTCACCTTCAATAAAATATTTAAAATTCGACAATGTGTTTTGATAATGGATTGAGATAAAAAAAGTACCTTCTGGTTTTTCAATACTAGCACTACCACCAGGTTTAAGTAAGCCTGTACAACTGACAACGATATCTGCAGCGGTAAAGAGCTTTTTCCCTTGAATTGCCATCACTTTAGTGACTTCAACTGATTCAGCGCTATATTTTTCGATGAGGGATGGATCTATCTGTAAAATTGAAATTTTAATAGAAGGGTCGTAACTGACTAAGCCACCTAATAAAATATCTGCACCACTATTTTTATAGATCGAAAATTGGCTGGATAAATAACCAGAACTTGCACTTTCAATAAATGCGACTGTTAAATTCTTTCTTTCAAGCAGATCACAACATTGTTTTAAAAGCATTGGTATGACTCTAAATTAATTATTTATATTCAATAATTTAACTATAAGTGAATTGAGAAAATTTGCAAGAAAACCAAATAAAAAAATAAGCATATCGAGTCGTGAATTTAATTATTTTTTTAGTATTTTTAAATATAAATCATGATGTTAGCTCTACATGGTTTATCAGAGACAAAATTAATTAAAAGAACGCTGAGTTGAAATAAGTTTGTCATATTGATTTGCCATAATGACGGCACAAACAACAAAAACCAAGAATAAGCATCAAATAACAACCACAGAAAGTTAAAAGAATAATCAGCGTAAAGTCTGTAAATATGCAGTCAACCCACTTCTCAACAGGTGGGTTTTCCTTTTTTAGGCCAATTGTAGAATTACTATGCAATATGATGAATTTTTATATTTCAAATGCGTCAAAAAGTGATATAAATAAAAATAAAGTGCATATGATAATGGAGTGCGAATGATGAAAACGACTGTTAAGTATGTTGTCTTAAAAAGTAGAGAATATCAGCTTGGCACAGCCTTATTTGAAGAAAGTATTGAAGCCGAAGGAAATTATTTTGATCAAATACCTGAGATCATTCACTATCAAAATCATAATTTTAAAGTAAAGTCCAAAGAACTTAGCCGTAAGCAAATTTTTGATGATTTTGAAGAATCTCAAACCATTTTAGTCAAAGTTATCGCGGTTTAATAGTTTCCCAAGTTATCTCTGATATGGACATTGCATAAATAAAACCCAGCTAAACTGGGTTTTATTTATTTGGTAATTTAATCAATCACTGTTTGACAATCAATACAGGGAGTTTGGTTTGACCCAGTACATCTTGCGCAAAGCTGCCTAAGAAAAACTTTTGGAAGCCTTTACGCCCATGTGATCCCATGATAATTAAATCTGTATGTAATGATTCAGCAGTTTTAATGATGGTTTCAGCTGCAACCGAGTCTCTCACG
Organism: Acinetobacter sp. BIGb0196; assembly: GCF_011759595.1. Lineage (NCBI taxonomy): Bacteria > Pseudomonadati > Pseudomonadota > Gammaproteobacteria > Moraxellales > Moraxellaceae > Acinetobacter > Acinetobacter sp. BIGb0196. Next base: position 2,057,021 of record NZ_JAAOZA010000001.1, read on the forward strand.
ACTTGTGTATCAATTTGAACACCTTGCTGTTCAGCCAATTGTTTGGCTTTGCTCAAACCTTCTTCCGCATTTTTAATTGCTTCTTGAATGTAATCTTTTAACATATCTGGCGAATAGTAAAAATCAGCAGCAGCAAAAGGGTCTTCAGCAACGACACTGATCGCAGTGACTTTACTTCCAAAGGCTTTTGCAATCGCAGCAGCATGTTTTAATGCAGAAAAAGAAATGTCAGAACCGTCAACTGGGACAAGAATATTTTGATAAGTCATAATCACACCTTTTTAATTAACATTTCAAATAAAAATTAAGCTTCTTCTTGGGTAGATTTAATAATCAACACAGGCAGTGGAGAAATAGACAACACTTCTTGTGCAACACTCCCTAAGAAGAATTTCTTCAGACCAGTACGTCCATGGGAACCCATCACAATAAGGTCCACATTGAGTTCATCTGCAACATCTAAAATTCCAGTAGCAGGAGGAACTTCACGCACCACTTTGGTATCTACTGTCGTTACACCATGGTGAACTAAAGTTTCTTGAATATCTTTTAAACGTGCTAAAGCATTTTTTTCAGCTTCAAATAAATATTGAGTTACAGCAGGCGCTATTTTATAAAAATCGACGCCTTTAAAAGGATCAACTGCGATCACACTCATCACAGTAATTTTACAGTTAAAAGCAAGTGCAAGTTTTTCTGCATGTTCAAGTGCAGCATAAGAAATAGGAGAGTCATCTACAGCAAGAAGGATGTGTTGATAAGCCATTATAAGTTTCTCCCTTTTTTGTCTGATTATTTATTCATTGATAACACATTGCGCTGTTAGTCGCAAATTGTCGATGAGAATTTTAGTTGATCAAAAGTGTGTTATTTCAAGCTTTTGTGAAATACACATAATTTTATTATGGTTTTATTTTGTAACGTTTAATTGTCCTGATTTTTTATTGAAATCTCGCTCATGTAAATTTGAACTCCGGTTTTAGGTTAGCGTTCTAAATATGGTGCATTTTGAATTCTTACGATTCTAAAAACTGGCATGATAAATGCTTTAATTTAATGCAAACCGATATTTATGAATAAAATTTTGGCATCAATTTGGAACATTTTAAATCAAGTGCCATAGATAAGTGGATCAGTATGAAAATTTATACGCAACGTCTAGACCATATAGAGTCAAACATTGAGGCTGAAAGTATTGAATTGACTTTTGATACTCGGCAAAAGAGCCGTTTTCGTGCAACTTTAAATAATGGGCGCGATATTGGTGCGGATTTACCACGTACAGGCATTTTGCGTAGTGGTTCTTATATTGCAACTGAACAAGGTGAAGTGTTACGTGTAGATGCCAAAGCTGAAAAATTAATGCAAGTTTCGGCGCTGCATAGTTTTGACTTACTTAAAGCTGCATATCATCTGGGAAATCGCCATGTTCCGTTAATGCTTACCCCAACTGCACTTTATTTTGAACCTGATCATGTCCTTGCAGAAATGATCCAAGGTTTAGGGCTGACAGTAGATGAAGTTGAACATCCATTTGAACCTGAAAGTGGGGCATATGCACAACATCAGCATGATCATCGTTTAAGCCCGATTAAGGCTTTACATCATGTCCATCACTAACGCATCGCAACTATTAAGTCTATTGACCCTGTCATCGACAGCTTTACCGATAGGTGCATATTGTTATTCGCAAGGGGTGGAAAGTGCGATTGATCAAGGCTTGATTCATGATGAAGCAAGCAGTATTGCTTATTTTGAAGAAGTACTGGAAATGTTGCTGGTTAGGTTTGAACTCCCCGTTTTAAAACGTCTGATGCAACATTATTTAGACGAAGCTGAATTTTTAAATTGGGCTAACTTTTATAAAGCGAGCCGTGAGTCGAAAGAATTACGGGCTGAATCTCAGCAGTTGGCATTTTCTTTGAATGCTTGGATTCGTGATGTTTTAAAACAGCAACCTGAGATTAAAAAGCAGTTTGGTTTTGTCCCTGTTTATGCACATTTATGCGGAACATTAAAACTTAATCTGGTGGATGTGCTGACAGCATATAGCTTTACTGTTTTAGAAAACCAAGTGCTAGGTGCGGTTAAAACTGTCCCTTTAGGGCAAATGAGTGGTCAAAGAATTTTGTGGCATTTACATGGCTTAATTCCTCAAGCCATAGTGCGTGCCTTGGCCTTAGAAGATGATGAGTTAAGTAGTGCTTTGCCCAATTATGCGATGTTAAGTATGTCGCATGAAACTTTATATTCACGATTATTCAGATCATAAATGACACGTTTCATTCGCTATTTTTATTGAGAATGAAGCATAGAAAAGGAAAAAATGATGACAGAACGTAGCCCTTTACGTGTTGGAATAGGTGGTCCTGTTGGTTCAGGTAAAACAGCATTAACCCTGAATTTATGCCTTGCTTTACGCAACAAATATAATATGGCGGTTGTGACCAACGATATCTATACCAAAGAAGATTCTAATTTTTTAACTCGTCATGAAGCGATGTCACCAGAACGTATTGTTGGTGTTGAGACAGGTGGTTGTCCACATACTGCAATTCGTGAAGATGCTTCAATTAACTTGGCTGCAATCGATGATCTTTGTGAAAAATTTGATGGTTTAGAGCTGATTATTATCGAAAGTGGTGGAGATAATCTAGCCGCTACCTTTAGTCCCGAATTATCTGATTTAACCCTTTATGTGATTGATGTTGCAGGTGGTGAAAAGATCCCGCGTAAAGGTGGTCCCGGCATTACCAAGTCGGATTTATTGATTATTAACAAAACAGATTTAGCTCCAATGGTCGGTGCAAATCTCGATGTGATGGATCAAGATGCAAAACGCATGCGTGGTGACAAACCTTTTCTATTTTCAAATATGAAAACTCAAGATGGTTTAAAGCAAATCATTGAGTTTATTGAGAAAAAAGGTTTATTTAAAGCTTAGCTCAGAGATTAAAGCCTAGTCGCGATATTAAAAATAATTGTAATTATTTGAATTGAAAAAATAATCAAAGGAGAATTTGAATGCGTTTTTTAAAACACAGTCTGATGGCATGTGCTGCATATTTACCTGTATTGGCTTTAGCTCACCCTGGACATGATCACCATACCGGTTTTTGGGCAGGCTTTATTCATCCATTTACAGGTTTAGATCATTTGATGATGGCAATCGCATTTGGTGTATTGATGTGGACGGCAAATCAACGCTGGAAGCTTTTCGGCTTGATTGGATTAGCTGTAGCGATGGTGATTGGCTTTATGATCGGTAGCCAAGGATTTATTCCAGCAGCAGTTGCTGAGTACGGCATTATTGCGTCATTGGTTTTATTGGCTATAGCGCTTTGGACAAAATCAAATCAAGTTTTACCTATTGCAGCAGTTCTATTGGCAAGTTTTCACGGTGTTGCACATGGCGCTGAATTAGGCCAATCAGGTCATGCCAGCTTACTGATTTTAGGTATGGTGACAGCAATGACATTGATCTATGCGGGTGGATTAGGCATTGGTGCTTTTATCAAAAAGTACGTTCCATATGGCAAGAAAATTATTGGTACTTTGGCTGCAATCGTTGCGGTTATTGGTCTGGCTTAATGTTTAAGCGCTTAATTGCGGATATCAATTTATAAAGGCGGCCATGATAAGTTTAGTGGAATATCTTCCTGATCAGCGCCTTTGGTATGCCAAACTCGAATTGGGTTTTCAGGCTCAAACTGAGCGAACGATATTGGCGCATCGTAGACATTTTGGACCTGTACGTGTGCAAAAGATGCTGTGGCCAGAAAAAACTGGAATTTGTCATGCGATTATTGTCCATCCGCCTGCGGGTATTGCAGGTGGCGATCATTTAACATTTGAGATCAGTGTAGATGATGCTGCCCATGCCTTAGTCACAACCCCAGGTGCTGGTAAATGGTATCGAACCAATGGCAAACAAGCTTATCAACATATCCATATCTCAGTTAAACACAATGCTGTATTTGAATGGCTTCCTCAAGAAACCATGTTATTTGATGGTGCCAATGCTCACTCAGAAACATTGATTCAGCTTGATCAGACAGCAAGCTTTATCGGTTGGGATATGTTGGTAATTGGTCGTCAAGCTCGAGATGAAAAATTTCAATCTGGTGCTTATCACAGTCATTTTAAATTATGGCGAAATCAGCAATTACTGGTGGCAGACACACTGAGTTTTAAAGGCAATGATCGTTGGCTAAGTTCTTGTCTAGGCATGAATAATCATGCCGTTATGGGGAGTTTATGGGCAGTTCCTCCCGAAAAATTTCGAGCAAACATTTATTTAGAGGCACATATCGATTTAATTCGTGAGTTGATGATGCGAATGGATATGCCTGTAAGGTTAACCTTATTGGGTGATGTTATCAGTGCACGTTTTTTAGGCGATGATGTTCGACATTGCCATGACGCCTTTGCAGCAATTCGCGCCAGATTAAGGCAATATTGGTTTGATTTGGATGAAGCATTTCCACGCATTTGGCGAACTTGATTCATTAAAAGATCACCTTTTAGAAATAAAATCTGCGTGTTTAATTTAAAACTGAGCACATATTTTGCATAAAAAATGTGAGAACTTTAGGAAATACATATGGAACTCAATCCTACTGAAAAAGATAAACTGCTGATTTTTACAGCGGGTTTGGTTGCAGAACGTCGCAAAGCACGTGGATTAAAACTCAATTATCCTGAATCTATTGCATTTATTTCCGCAGCACTGCTTGAAGGTGCGCGAGATGGAATGACTGTCAGTGAGTTGATGCATTTTGGCACCACCTTACTCAGTCGTGATGATGTGATGGAGGGTGTGCCTGAGATGATTGCCGAAGTGCAAGTAGAGGCTACTTTTCCAGATGGCTCGAAGCTCGTCACAGTCCATCAACCGATTGTATAGAACACTTCTTCAAAATTAGGATAAGCATATGATCCCTGGTGAAATTATTACACCTGATTGTGATATTGAAATGAATGTCGGTCGTGACGTACTGAAAATTTCAGTGTCAAATATAGGTGATCGACCGATTCAAGTGGGTTCACATTTTCATTTTTATGAAGCCAACGATGCTTTGCAATTTGATCGTGAACGTGCCAAAGGTTTTCGTTTAAATATTGCGGCTGGTACAGCGGTTCGGTTTGAACCGGGGCAGCGACGTGATGTAGAAATCGTTGCACTGGTCGGAAAACGTGAAGTCTATGGTTTCGCAGGGCGTGTGATGGGTAAGTTGGACTAAAAGGATAATCAAAATGAAAATGTCACGTCGAGCTTATGCTGAAATGTTTGGTCCTACCGTTGGGGATCGAGTACGTTTAGCAGATACCGAACTTTTTATAGAAGTTGAACAAGACCTCACGACCTATGGTGAAGAAGTTAAATTTGGTGGTGGCAAAGTTATTCGCGATGGGATGGGACAATCTCAATTACTTGCAGCAGATGTTGCCGATACGGTGATTACCAACGCATTGATCGTCGATTGGTGGGGAATTATTAAAGCCGATGTGGGATTAAAAAATGGGCGAATTTGGAAAATAGGTAAAGCCGGCAATCCAGATATTCAACCCGATATTACCATTCCACTGGGTGCGGCAACTGAGGTGATTGCAGGTGAAGGGCAAATACTTACAGCAGGTGGTATTGATACTCATATTCACTGGATTTGCCCCCAACAAGTTGAAACAGCGTTAATGTCGGGGACAACGACCATGATTGGTGGTGGTACTGGTCCTGCTGCAGGAACATCGGCAACAACGGTAACACCGGGGCCATGGCATATTTCAACCATGCTGCAAGCCATTGATGATTTACCTATGAATATTGGCTTATTGGGCAAAGGTAATTTGAGTCAACCTGAACCGATTGCGGAGCAGATTAAAGCGGGTGTGGTGGGGTTGAAATTGCATGAAGATTGGGGTTCTACCCCTGCTGCAATTGATAATTGTCTAACTGTGGCAGATGAATATGATGTACAAGTGGCGATTCATACCGATACTTTAAATGAAAGTGGTTTTCTTGAAGAAACACTGGGGGCATTTAAAAATCGTACTATTCACACTTATCATACTGAGGGTGCGGGTGGTGGTCATGCACCTGATATTTTAAAAGCCATTGGTCAGACAAATGTTTTGCCATCTTCAACCAATCCAACCCGTCCATATACCATCAATACCATTGATGAACACTTAGACATGCTCATGGTCTGCCACCATTTAGATCCAGCGATAGCTGAAGATGTCGCATTTGCTGAGAGCCGTATTCGTCGTGAAACGATTGCCGCAGAAGATATTTTGCAAGATCTCGGCGCAATTTCAATGATGTCTTCTGACTCTCAAGCCATGGGGCGTGTGGGTGAGGTGATTTTACGCACTTGGCAAACGGCGCATAAAATGAAAGTGCAACGTGGACCATTAGAAGGCGATAATCAGTATCATGATAATAATCGGGTGAAGCGTTATATTGCAAAATATACAATAAATCCCGCCATTACTCATGGTTTAAGCCATGAAATTGGTTCTATAGAAGAAGGGAAACTTGCTGATTTGGTGTTGTGGAAACCTGCGTTTTTTGGGGTAAAACCATCGATGATCATTAAAGGTGGAATGATTGCGGCAGCGCCAATGGGGGATATTAATGCCTCAATTCCAACACCACAGCCGGTACATTACCGTCCAATGTTTGGGGCGTATCCAAGAGGCGTGCATAATACCTGTATTACTTTCTTGTCACAGGCCGCAATTGAACTTGGTGTTGCTGAAAAATTACAATTAAAGAAGTTAATTTCACCTTGTAAAAATACCAGAAACATCACTAAACAAGACATGAAGCATAATAGCTATTGTCCTGTTATGGATGTGCATCCTGAAACCTATGAAGTTCGTGCCGATGGTGTACATCTAACTTGTGAAGCTGCTGAAGTATTACCAATGGCACAGCGTTATTTCTTGTTTTAATTCTATGTATATCAACAGCAACAAGAAGATAAAACTCCTTTCTTATGATAAGAGAGGAGTTTTTCTATTTAAAATCAATAGATCTATACCCAATGCAACCAAAGACAACTTTATTTATTCAAAAAGCTATGTTTAATATTGGGTGGTATAGGTACTGCGATATAACCCTTTTCTTTTTTTGAGTTTTATTGATGACGCAATTTTGGTCTAAATTTTTTTCCAAGTTATTTTCTACGTTTTTTTCAAAACCATTGAATCAACAGCAGCGCGAATCGAATAAACATAGGACTGATTATTCCAACTCAAATATCGGTGTCGCTATTGATTCTGATACGAATGTCATTGGCTTTGCACAAGATCAAATTACTCAGGTAAGTCCTCAAGGCGTGGATTTGATTTGTGGTTTTGAGGGATTAGAGCTTAAAGCCTATGATGATGGTGTTGGTGTGTGTACCATCGGTTATGGAACAACGATTTACCCGCATGGAAAAGCTGTCCAGTATGGTGATACTTGTACCATTGAACAAGCAAAAAACTATATGCAATATGACCTTAGACGTTTTGAGCAAGCAGTAACTGCTGCTGTAAATGTGCCGTTAAATCAAAATCAGTTTGATGCGTTGGTTTCATTGAGCTATAACATTGGTATTGGTGCTTTTAAAAATTCAACTTTATTAAAATTATTGAACGCCTCTGATTATCACGCTGCCAGTGATCAATTTGATGTTTGGATCAAAGCAGGTGGCAAAACAGTACAAGGTTTAGTAAACCGAAGAGCAGTAGAGAAACTCTTATTTAACTCATAATTTTAAAGCTCTTTGCTAAATTAAAAAATGCTCATCTGGAGTGAATCATATAGCTATAGAAGGTTCCTTCTCCCTTGGGGGAGAAGGCTAGGATGAGGGGGCTTTTATGTTAATTTATGATTTAAAAAAGAGCTGATGAAAGAAGCCTTTTGAAAATGAAGATGATTTTTAAAATATCAAAAAAGAGAAAAATATAAGGGCCAATTTGATGATTAGAGTATTAAAAATAGCAATTTTTATTGCTTTTATAGGGATGAATAAATTTGCGTATGCTGATGTGCGGTCTGAATTAAATTTAATAAGCCAAGATTTATTAATAGCATGTAAAAATGAAGATGATTATAGACCAATAAAAAATTTGAATAACTTCTTAAATGACTCAAAAGGAAGTGATATTCATGTATATGATCTTATGTTTATATTTAATTCAGATTTTTTACTTTTTATAAAAGATAAAAATTGTGCTTTGGCAGCAAGTAAATTTTCAGCTAATGGTATTTCAATTAAAGAAAAATATTTTAAAGATAAATATGATATAGAGAGAATGTTGGATAATGAAGTTTATAGGCAAGCAGGTTATGCTAATTTAATTGAGTATTCTTGGACGATGGATAACCAAAAATTACAACAAGCTCAAGAAAATTTTAATATTTATTTAAATAGAAATATTATTTCAAAAAATGAGAAAAGCCGATGTGGGGAGTTATGTAAAGATTATGTATATCTAAAAGAAGATCATGGATTTTATCTTCCTCTTCATTATGTGGGTATTTTAATGGCATATCATGATCTATTTCAACATCATTATAAAAATTTTAAAAAAACAGAACAGCAGATCACACAACTTCAAGAAATATTTGATTTAACTAATGATTTTGAAATCAAATATATAAAAAAAACAGGTTTAAATTCTTTCCCCTTCGAAGTTGCATCAATTGAAAACTTTAAATTCATTTTTAAAATTGATGACCGAAACATTAAAAATATTTTCTATGCAAAACTAGATGCTTATATAAAATATCGTATTGAAAACAATCTTCTTGATGATCGCATGATAGAAAATATATATGAGATTTTAAGCAAAGAAAGCAGATACTTGTACACAAAGGTTGAATATCTAGGTACACATGAGACTAAAAGCAAAAATGTAACAAGTTATCAATTAGGTCAGCACATTTATAGTTTTATAGTTTCAGACAATAAGTTAAAACTAATTATGGAGCCGATAAATTTTTCTAACCAAAATTCTGGATGATTAATCTTCAAAAATGATGATTGAAATATGAGTTGTAAATTGATTGACTAAAAATTATTGATTATTTTCAAAATAAAGGTGAGGTAAGAGAATTTTATGAGTATTTATTTAATTCGTCATGCGCAAAGTTTAGGTAATGTAAACGGTAAAACTGAGTCACATGCAAGTATTCCCTTAACCGAATATGGACATAAACAGGCGCAAAAACTTGTTGATGTTCTACCACCAGCAAAGCAGATTTTTATCTCTCCATTCCTCCGTACACGTCTAACAGCTGAACCAATTTTATTACGAGATCAGATTACACCTCAAGTTTTGGATATTCAGGAGTTTTCTTACTTATCCGATACGCGATGTAAAAATACCACTTTAGAGGAACGAAAACCTTGGGCAGATGATTATTGGAATCAAGCAGATGTGAACCTAGTGACAAGTGAAGGCGCTGAATCTTTTGCCATTTTTTATCAACGCGTTACGGACTTTATTTCGCACTTGGATTCATTAAAAGCACATTATCAACATGATCATTTACTGGTATTTAGTCATGGTCAGTTTTTACAGTTATTGAAAATGCTGGTAGAGCAAAAGCGAGAATTATCATCACAATTAATGCGTGATTTTCGTTATGCATTGTTAAATCATCAATTAGACAATACAGAGTTTTTTATTTTTAAATAAAATGAGATTAACAGCATGAATTTTATAATAAGAAAAATTGCTCTATTGACGGTTTTTATGTTTATACCTGTATCTACATATGCAGATATTGTGGCTTTAAAGTCAGATTTAACTCAATTTGCGCAACCTCTTGAAACACAATGTAAGGGGCTTGAAAGCTATATGCCTCTTAACATGTTGCATAAATTTTTAAATCGTTCAAATTCTGAAAAAATAGATGTGTATTCGATGGATGTTATTTTTGTTTCAGATTTTTTGGGTTATTTAGACGATAAAAATTGTGCTTTAGCGGCTTCTGATTTCACCATATCGGGCGTTAAAATTTTAAATCAATATCGTGACTTATGGGAGAAAGATTTACCAAAAGAGAGAAAAATCCTGAGATATGAAACTTACCTTGCAGCAGGTGATGCAAGTTTGGTGAAATATAAATGGACGCATAAGATTCAATATCTAGATGATGCGCATCAATTTTATACACAGTACTTAGTGACCAATGCAATCAGTCAACAACAAAAACAACAATGTGGGAAAAAATGTGCTGAATACTTAGCTGATGTAAGTAAGGTGCAATACTTTAATCTGTATGATTACGCGTCTATATCCTATGAATATCAAAAACTTTTTCGTGATATCTATGAACAATATTCACAACAAGATGCAAATTTTTCAGACAATCTCGAAAGTCTGAATCTGGTTTTTGAACGTACTGATCAATTTGAAGTGAGTGCAATTAAAACCACAGGATTAAGCTCAGTAAATAAAGAGGTGGCTTCTTTAAATAATTTTGATCGCATTTTTAGTTCTGGTGATAAAAAACTTATAGAACTTTATACAAAACGTTTAGATCAATATCTACAAAATAGAATCCAGCATAAATTATTAGATGCAGAGATGACGGATAAAATTTATCAATTCTTGTTAAAAGAATCGAATGAAAATAATACGATGATTGTACGTACTCAGCAGGAAAGTGCTCTTCAACCTAATCTAAGTTTTCAAATTGGAAAACACCACTATATTTTCAAGGGAACAAGTCATCACGTGCAGTTAACTTTCCAACCCGTTGACTAAAGCATGAGTGAGATTGGCATAAAAACTGCTTGATCATTCACACTAAAAAATGGTGATTGAAAAGTTTAAAGGCGGTTTGAGTGAATAAAACTTATTTACGTGGGCAAGACTTAATAGACCAAATCCAAAATACTCCCTATTCACGAGATCTCATTGGCTATCACGGTGAAGTACCCAAAGTAGCATGGCCAAATCAAGCCCAAATAGCGGTACAGTTTGTTCTTAACTATGAAGAAGGTGCTGAAAACCATATCGAACATGGTGATGCCGGTTCTGAGCAGTTTTTATCTGATATCGTGGGAGCAGCAAGTTTTCCTGACAAGCATATGTCGATGGATTCGATGTATGAATATGGCGCTCGTGCAGGATTCTGGCGTATTCATCATGAGTTTAAAAAGCGTAACTTACCCATGACCATATTTGGAGTGGGTATGGCGCTGGCACGTAATCCATATATTGTGGAAGCCATTCAACAAGCTCATTACGATGTGGTTTCACATGGACAGCGTTGGCTAAATTACCAAAATATAGATATTGAAACGGAACGTCAGCATATTGATCAAGCAATCAGTATTCTAGAAACCCTATTTGGCACTACACCAATGGGTTGGTATACAGGGCGAGATAGCCCAAATACTCGTAAATTATTGGCTGAATTTCCACAGATCAAATATGACTGCGATTACTATGGTGATGATTTGCCATTTTGGACAAGCTTAACCAATTTACAAGGCCAAAGCCGCCCGCACCTGATCATTCCATATACTTTAGAAAGTAATGATATGAAGTTCTGCGCGCCTGCTGGTTTTAACAGTGGCGAGCAATTTTACCAATATTTAAAAGATGCCTTTGATGTGCTTTATGCAGAAGGTGAAAATGAGCCGAAAATGCTATCGATTGGAATGCATTGTCGTATTCTGGGACGTCCCGGTCGTTTTAAAGCATTACAGCGTTTTTTAGATTATATACAGGCACATGAAAAAGTCTGGATCTGTCGTCGCGGTGATATCGCTGAACATTGGTTTAAACACCATCCAGCCGCATAATTGTCGCTATGAGGATGTGGCTTTTAAGGTAAGCACTTTATTTTTAATTGAATGCAGTAAAGCGCGCAGCAAAGTTTATATAAAAGTGTTTGAAAATTTTAGCGAACTCAAGCATAGGTATTATTCGTGAAAATAGAAGAATTTAATCAAGCATCATCAGAAGAGCTTACAACCTTGCTTAAGCATTGTGTGCACATTCAACGTTGGTCAGATGAAATTTTGTCACAACGTCCATTTGTCAACACTCAAGCGTTAATGGATTTTGCAAAAGCACAAGCCTCAACTTGGACATGGTTAGAAATTGCAAATGCATTAGCGACACACCCACGTATCGGTGAAAAAAAGGCTCAGGCAGTGCTGAGTGAAAAAGAGCAAGCATTTTCTCATCAAGAGCAATCAGCAATAAAACAGAGCACTGAAACACAACATGCTTTATTGCAAGGCAATATTGCTTATGAAATGAAATTTGGTCATATTTTTTTAATTCGTGCTATGGGCTTAGATCAGACTGAAATTCTACAAGCACTGAAATATCGTTTATTAAATGCTCCTGAAACAGAACAGCGTATTGTTAAACAACAACTTGGTGAAATTGCAATGTTAAGACTCAATCATGAACTGAGTGAAAATGAAAGCTTAAATGATTGATTGCATTAAAATAATGTTTAGAAAGGAAATAACATGATCAGTACCCATATCTTAGACACGCATCTTGGCAAGCCTGCCGTAAATGTTCTGATAAAATTATTGGATAGCCAAGACAATATTGTTGCAGAATCAAGGACCAATGAAGATGGACGGGTTGCAGATTTTAATTTAAGTGGAATTAAAACAGGGGATTATAGTTTGGTTTTTTATACTGCTGAATATTTTGACCGTTTAGCCTTAGCAACGTTTTTCCCAAAAGTTGTGATTCATTTTTCAGTCCTTGATAGGGCACAACATTATCATATTCCTCTATTAATCAGCCCTTTTGCTTATTCCACATATCGTGGAAGCTAGCTTTTATAGAAATAGATTTTATCATCATGATTTTAAAGCCCATTGATTTGGGCTTTTTTTATGAAATTTTGACCAAGTGTAAAAAATTGGCTTTGTTTTTGCTTATTCACGCAGGTGTTTACCGCTATTTCTGATGGGGAATTTATACAATGAAATTAACACAATTTGCTGCGCTTTCAACTTTGGTTTGCACCGCTTTTAGCACCCATGCTGCGCCTATTTGGCAAGACTTTAGCATTACTGGATTATATGGAAAAAATTATGAATTAATTGCTCGGGAAGATGATCAATCGACCATTACTTTTGAATATGCAGCCAAATTAAAATATGGGGACTTCTTTGCATTTGCGGATCGTACCAATAATGATGTTTCAGGCAATGAGACCTATTTTGAAGTTTCACCACGATTGAGCTTAGGCGCCATTTCGGGGCATAAGTTGGAAGCAGGGCCAATTAAAGACGTTCTCATTGCCACAACATGGGAAGGCGGTGAAGGGTTTAACAATTATCTGTATGGGATCGGGGTAGATTTGGCGATTCCATATTTCCAATATGCACAATTAAACTTTTATAAAGCAGACAATTACAAGAACACAAATGATGATTATCAGCTGACTTTTGTTTTTGGTGTGCCTTTTAAAATTGCATCAGAAGATTTTCTTGTTGATGGTTTTCTGGATTGGTCAACCGCTGAAGATGATCATGCCAGTGAGTTAAACTGGACCACCCAATGGAAATGGAATGCGGGTAAACATATTTCACCAGATACGAAATTGTATTTAGGTGTTGAATATTCCGTTTGGAATAATAAATATGGAATTTCTGGTAAAGATGAAAATAATGTCAGTGCCTTAATTAAATATCATTTTTAAAATGATCTTTATCTGATTATGTTTTTAAATGCATGTATAGGATTGAGATAAGCTTAAGATCATTTTTCCAAACCAGCGCAACACTTAATAATGCTGCACTGGTTTTTTAACAACATAGGGTAAAATCTTATCTCAGTACTTCTCAGCACTTTTAGTGTGAATGTTTTGATCCATGCATTTTTTATTTGCTGTTATGAAATGGTGATTATAAGGTCAGGACAATATTTTCATTAAATTGAAAAACATCACAATTGTGACCCTCACCAATCCGATCGATTACAGCAAAGTCGCTGGGTGCTTCAAGCGTTAATAACGGATGATGCCAAGTGCCTGCACGATAGTTTACAGCCTGTTGGCCATTGCTTATAAAGGCATAAATATGATCAAGATCAGGTTGATCCTGATCTAAAGCCGCTGCAACAACAACCAAGAAGGATTGACCTTGCATCGGGATAAATGCCTGTGAACCGATTGGATGGCGTTCAAGCATTTGAATTTCGCAAGGCACTTGGGTTTTTTGAATATTACGAAAAATACTCAACCCGACTTCAGCATTAGCCGCTTGAGCCAAAGATAAAGCATGATAGCGTTCCGTATGCGTGCCATTGATATGGAAAAAATCATTGCCAGCACAGGCAATGACCTCACCAAATGCTGCAAAAGCTTCAGCAGTTAATGGCTGAATTTGGATATATTTCATAAAATCACTCTGCAATTTTACCCCATAATCGGATACGGCTAATGCCACCGTCTGGAATCATATTGACACGAATATGTGAAATTTTTTCATGGTTTAAAATGTCTGCTACATAATCATGAATATGATCCATTTGCATATCCTGAGCATTGAGTAAAAATGGCCAAAACATACTTTGCGGAATCAATTGTGGATCAGTCGCATTTTCAATATATATCGCCTGAATCGATACTTGAGCGGGGAAATTGCCTTTGAAATGTGCAGTATCAATTTCAATTTTTTCAATTACACCACTTTGACCTAGGGCCAAAATACACCAGTCAAATCCAGGTGCACGGCGGCGTTTGGTTTCCCAACCATCACCCATATTGATCCCACGATTCGGATTGATCAAATTACGAGGATGGCCAAAGTGTGCATCACTATAGGCAATCACACGTCCACCATTTTCTAGTGCCAGTAAATCTAATGTACGTTGGCGATCTTGGATCTGTATTTGCACTTCACCATAGACGCGAAAACGTGCAATACCACCATCAGGAAAAATATTTAAGCGTACATGGGTAAAGACTGCTGAGTTTTTAATGTCAAAAATATGATGTTGGCTGGGGCCAAGAACGGAATTATCTAGAATGGGCTGCCATAGTGCATTGCTTAAGTCCCCATTTGGTGCATAACAGGCTTCAATTGAAGCGGAAGCAGGATAATTCCCAGTAAAAAAAGTGGTATCAATATCAAATGCAGTAATTTTTCCAGCAACACCTAATTTAACAATTGCCCAGTCATAGCCTGCATGGCGTTTACGGCGGGTTTCCCATCCATCCATCCATTTGCCGTGATCATCAAATTTATCTTCTACAAAAATGGGTGGATTAAATTGCAACATTCGTTGTGCTTCTGCAAAAAAATCATCTGAACATTCAAGTACTTTTGTACCAATTCGGGGGTCTGCCAAATTGCTGTATTGTTGCAAATGTGCAGGAAGCTCAAAACTTGGTGCAAGTAAAGTTGCCATATTTATTTACCATTCATATTACGATTTATATCATTTTATTGATTGATATCAGCACTTAAAGTTCAATAAGCACTCATAAAAACAATATCTTACCGTCCTCATCATGCATAGCCTATGCCAACTTTGCTTAAGGAATGTTGTGATTTTTATATAAATGGCACGTTTTTAGCATTTTAGTCATAAGTGTTAAAGAAACAGACAGAGGAGAAATAGATGGAGATTACTATTATCGGTGCAGGTATGGGGGGATTAACCGCAGGTATTGCACTAAAAAAATTCGGACATTCGGTCACCATCTATGAACAAACTGAACAAATTCTAGCTGTAGGTGCTGCTATTTCTTTATGGTCAAATGGTGTTAAGTGTTTAAATTATTTAGGCTTAACGGATCAAGTTGCCAAACTTGGTGGTCAAATGGATCATTTAGCCTATATCGATGGCTTAACTGGTGAGCACATGACCCAGTTTAGTTTAATGCCTTTGATTGAAGAGGTTGGGCAACGGCCTTATCCAGTTTCCCGCGCAGATTTACAAAACATGTTGATGGATGAATTTGGCCGTGACGATATTCATCTTGGGAAAAAAATGGTTGCACTAGAACAAGTAGATCAACACATAAAAGTTCAGTTTGCAGATGGCAGTGAAGTCACCACAGCATTGTTAATTGGTGCTGATGGAACACATTCACTGACCCGCCAATATGTACTGGGTGAACAGGTTGAACGTCGTTATGCAGGTTATGTCAATTGGAATGGCTTAGTCGAAATTTCAGATAAGTTTGCCCAAGCCGATCAATGGACAACCTTTGTTGGAGAGGGAAAACGTGTTTCGCTTATGCCAGTGGCAGAGCAACGGTTTTACTTCTTTTTTGATGTGCCATTGCCTGTAGGTTTAGAAAACAGTAAAGCCCAATATAAAACACTTTTTAAACAATATTTTAAGGACTGGTGCCAGCCCGTTCAAAACTTAATTGAAGCGATTGATGAGCAAAAAACCAATCGAGTAGAAATTCATGATATTGAACCTTTTACCCAGTTTTATAAAGGGCGGGTGGTGATTATGGGGGATGCAGCTCACAGTACTACGCCTGATATTGGTCAAGGCGGTTGCCAAGCCATGGAAGATGCAATTTACTTAGCACGCGCTTTGCAAATCAATACATTAGGCTTAGAGGATGCCTTAAAACGTTATCAAAATAAACGTAATGAGCGCGCCAATGAGTTAGTATTACGTGCCCGCAAACGCTGTGATGTGACCCATATGAAAGATGAAGCTGTGACCGAAGCGTGGTATCAAGACTTACGTCAAGAACAAGGCCCACATATTATGCGTGGCATTATCAGTAATATTATCGGAAATCCATTAGATTAAATGTTGCTAGGTCGATGCTGAATTTAAATTACTGAATCTAAATTCAGCATTGGAAATCTAACGCTTTTGGTTCATCTATATGTTTAGGGAGTTATTGCTAGTCATCACTCAGCTACACGTGATTACTTTGTTGCTTAAGGGGCTGTTGTTCATGTATTACAACATAGCTCAAGCTGATTATTGATAAGGGATCAGCTTGAGCTTAAATGCTTCGATTTGTTCAATAAGATGCTTAATCATAATTTGCGATACGCGTGAAAGTTGTCGTTTTGGCGCAACACATAAAGCCAGTGTTAATGGATATAAACCCTTTTCTCGAATCGGCTTAAAAACAAGTTCGTCACGTTCTAAATATGGATATGCATCAATAAATGACAATAAACCAATACCTAAATTCTTTTGAATTAATGACATAATCATTCGAATGTCATTACAATCTAAGTGCTGTTGTGGGCTAAATTTATGGTGCTTATACAAGGTCTGCACATAATCATGAATAATTAACGGTGCACCAGGAATCAAGTGTTTATCGTTGACACTATCTGACAAATAAACTTTCTCATTTTTTGTTAAAGGGTGATCTTTAGGTAAAACAAAACCGATTGGGATTTCGACAAAAGATAAAACCTCTAATTGATGATGGCCTTTCGGGTTTAATAAAATTCCAAAGTCAATTTCAGCGTCCATGATCATATTTGACACAGTTTCACTGTCTTGGATATGAAAATTAAAATTGATCCAAGGGTAGTTGTCATACATATATTGAATTGAATCTAAAACGAAGCCATCACTAAGTGCAGAAATCAATCCGCAATCAATTGTTCCCCGAGAAAGCCCTTGGATTTCATCAAAACGATTACGGGTTAATTGAAATTCTTTTTGCCACTTAATCAAATCCGCATAGAGTAACTCTCCAGCAAGCGTCAGTTTTAAACCACTGGGTAAACGTTCAAACAGATCAATACCAAACTCTTCCTCAGCAAGTGCGATTTGACGATGTACCGCTGATACTGAAATATAGAGTTGATCTGCTGCTTTTCTTAAGCTGCCTGTCTTGGCAACCGCAATAAAATAATCAGAAAATCGCGAAAAAGTTGTATTCACAGGCATATGGGCTGTCCATTATTTATATTTCACGGACTTATTCCTAAGCAATGAAAATTAAGGAAATTTAAAACTCGCTAAAATCACAGATCACTAAGCGATTTTTATGCCAATGATGAGTTTTTCTAAAAATAATTTTCAGATAGGTGTTCTATTTTTTAGAACGAGATAAGTAAAACATTCTAATAGACAGAATTAGACAAAATTCGTAATTTAAAACTCAGCCATGATTTTAGCTGAGCAACATGCTGAAATCACAGCATAAGATCATGACATTAAATATATATTCTGTGAGTTTCGTATGAATGCAATTCCAGTTCTGAACTTATTTAGTCAACCACAATGTAGTGGTTTTGAGTCTAAAGACTGGGAAATACTTGCTCAGCATTGGTATCCTGTTGCTCGTGTGCAAGATGTCACAACAGCCCCACAACAAGTACAACTCCTCGATGTGAAAATGGCACTTTATCAAACTGCAAGCGGTACGATTCAGTTGGTGCGTGATATTTGTCCGCACCGTGGTGTACCACTCAGCAAAGGTTGGGTGCAAGGTGAAGAGATCGTTTGTCCCTACCATGGCTTGCATTACAACACAGCAGGTCAATGTACAAAAATTCCAGCGCAGCCAGACCTGACAAATATTTCAGAGCGCTTTAGTCTCACCAAATTTCCTGTAGTTCTAAAATATGGTTTGGTTTGGACAAGTTTATTTAGTCGTGATGCAAGCCATGCAAACTTTCCAATACTGGACACTTGGGATGATCCTGAGCATCAGCCCATACTGCCGCCATTTGTTGACATTGCGGGTTCAAGCGGGCGGCAATTGGAAGGCTTTATTGATGTCGCACATTTTGCTTGGGTACATCAGCAGTCTTTTGCAGATGCTGAAAATCCTGTCGTACCCAAATACACCACCGAGCGTACAGACTATGGTTTACATACTGAATATGTCAGTAATGTGAGCAACTACCCGCATGGCTTACAGCATCTGGCACCAGAGGGTTTTTTATGGAAACGAATTTTTGATGTTTACCCACCATTTTCAGCGGTGTTAAAGGTTGAATTTCCACGCGAGGGTATATTGAAAATTTTAAATGCCTGTTGTCCTGTATCACATAACAAAACTCGATTATTTGTACCACTGACCCGTAATTTTGATACAACAGGCGATTTGCAGGCAGTTTACGATTTTAATGCACAAATTTTTGCAGAGGATCAGAACATGGTAGAGAGTCAAAAACCAGAAGAGCTTCCATTAGATATTACAATGGAAGCACATTTTGAAGCAGATCGTTCATCTACAACTTACCGTCGAATATTGGCAGAATGGGGGTTAAGCAAACGCTATATTGTGTAAATTTTCTTTATAGCATCAGAAGCATTCAATCTTTGTTTTTGACTGATTGAGTGCGCCTTCGGATTTACAATTGAATCCATGTGGTTTTTAACTGTGTAAATTTATCAATCGCATGTAAAGATAAATCACGCCCATAACCAGACTGTTTATATCCTCCAAATGGAGTACTCACATCTAAAGCATCTACTGTATTGATAGAGACTGTGCCGACTAAAAGCTGTTTAGACAGAAGAATTGCTTTCTGAATATCTTTGGTCCAAATTGAGGCAGCTAATCCATAAATGGAGTGATTTGCAAGTTCAATCGCTTCTTCTTGGGTTTCAAAAGTTGTGATTGAAACTACAGGACCAAAAACTTCGTCATGGAAGATTTTAAAATCAGGATTGACACCGATTAGAATGGTTGGTGCTACATAGGTTGCTGGATCTAAAGCAGCATCTAAATTTAACGGAATAATATGAGACTGCGCACCTTGAGCCTTGGCTTGATCAATAGCAGCTCTGACATTATCCGCATGTTGACGATCAATTAAACAGCCCATCGTGGTATTGGGATCTAGAGGATCTCCAATCTTAAGTGTTTTGGCTTTGGCGATAAATTTCTCTATAAATTGTTGTGAAATGCTTTTTTCTAATAAAATCCGTGAATTTGCCGAACACACTTCACCTTGATTATAAAAAGCACCAAAACCCGCTTTATCGACCGCTTTATCTAAATCAGCATCAGCAAAAATAATATTGGCACTTTTCCCACCTGTTTCTGGCCAAACAGGTTTCATATTTGATTCAGCAGAATAAGCCAAAAACTTTTTTGCAGTTTCGGTCGATCCAGTAAAGACTAAACAATCGACATCTGGATGGCGTCCAAGTGCTTGACCAGTGATATGTCCTAAGCCAGTAACCACTTGCAATACACCATCTGGAATCCCAGCTTGTTTTGCGAATTCAGCAAGTTTTAATGCAGTAAAGGGCGATTGCTCTGCAGGTTTTAATACAACACAATTTCCTGTCGCTAAGGCAGGTGCAAGTTTCCAACTTGCCAAATCAAGCGGAAAGTTCCACGGAACCACAGCAGCGACAACGCCTATGGGTTCACGACTGACCATCGCCAGTTGGTCTACACTTGTAGGGGCAATTTCATCATAAATTTTATCAATACTTTCTGCATACCATTCAAAACAAGATGCTGCACCGGGAATATCAACATGCAGTGAATCCTGAATCGGTTTACCCACATTGAGGGTTTCAAGTAAGGCAAGCTCTTCAGCATTTTCACGAATAAGTTCAGCGAGCTTTTTAAGTATTTGCTTACGTTCACGCGGCGCTAACCGAGACCAGACACCGCTGTTAAAGGTCTTTCTCGCATGTTGAACTGCTTGTTCAACATCATTGGCATCACATGCTGACATATCGACTAAAAACTCAGCTGTGGCTGGATTTGATACTTTATAGGTCTGCGTGGTGTTGACAAATTGTCCGGCGATAAAGGCACAACTTGGCAGTGTTATCTGCGCGCGTTGTTCTAGCCAATCCTGTTTTAGTTTCATTCATCTTCCTTAAAATTTTAGCGATAGAGTAGGTTTAACCGTATTATTTTTCGCCAATTTTGTGAATTTGTTTTATACAAGCCTTGGGTTTAGAAAAAACAAATTAAAAGCGTTACTTATTTTTTTAAACTAACTTTTAAAATCAACAGTCACGTCTTAACGCTTAATATGATTGAGCAAACGTTCAAAAAATGCATCACATTGTTGCATCTGCGAGATTTCAATATATTCATCAGGTTTATGCGCAACTTGAATAGAACCTGGACCACAAACGAGTACCGCAGAATTTAACTGTTGATGAAATAATCCACCTTCTGTACCAAATGAAATCTTCTGTAATGCAGTTGCTGGATTAAGGAGGTTTTGTAAAAATTTGACCGCTTGAATAGTGGTTGAGGTATTTAGTCCAGGGTATTGGTTGATTTCTTGAAAACTGACAAATTTTGCATAAGGGCTTTGCTCGATATATTCAAAAATTTTCGCTTGAACTGACTCCGTATTCTGTTCTGCAACATTACGAATCTCATAATCTAGAACACATTCATTGGGAACGATATTTAAAGCTTTACCACCCTGTATTTTCCCGACATGTACAGTGGTATAAGGCACATCGTAGCCCATATCGACAATCGGACCTTCCGCAATCTGTTTTTGTGTTGTGGTAATGGCCTCAACAACATTTTGAGCACAATAAATCGCATTGACATATAACGGGGCTAAAGCGGAGTGACCCTCTTGTCCACGACAAATTGCTTTAAATACTGCTTTGCCTTTATGGCCTGTGGCAATATTCATACTGGTGGGTTCACCAATCACACAAAGCTCTGGTTGAATAATTAATTCAGAGAGTAGGCCAAGGATTCCGCGTACACCAATACAGCCAATTTCTTCATCATAGGAAAGGCAAAGGTGTAGAGGCTTAGCCAATTCAGGCATTTGTGCTGCCTTTAACATGGCATGTATCGCGCAGGCGATAAAACCTTTCATATCAGCAGTACCACGACCAAAAATTTTATCGTCTTTGATTAGGGCTTGGAAAGGTTCGCTACTCCACGCTTGTCCTTCAACTGGAACCACATCGGTATGTCCAGACAGCAATATTCCAGCTTGGTCTTTAGGACCAATACTTGCCAATAAGTTGGCTTTGGTCTGCTCTGGATTAAAATTTAAAGTGATACTGATTCCCGCAGGTTCAAGTAAGTTTTTGACGAACATGATCAGTTCTAAATTACTTTTGTAGGACGTTGTATCAAATGCAACAAGTTTTTTAAGTAGTTGAATACTCGACAGATTAGACATCTGAGGAATCCTTTTGTGTTTGGGCTTTTATATAGGGATCGTAGAAATGCGGCGAACTCATACCCGAAATAAAATGATCGGAGATAAAGCTTTTACAACGACTAATGAACGCTTCTACAACAATATTTTTGGGTACATTTTTCGGTGTCGCAATGCCGATATACATCGGGCGATGTTCATGCGCAATACGAATACGGACCAGACGTTTACCATCAAGGCTATAGGTGTTTTTCGGGCGAACATTCAAAATCGTGTAGCCAATATTATTGGCAACCATTGAACGAACGACATCGATATTTTTTGAAGAACGCACAACATTGGGCGTAAGATTTTGAGCTCTAAATAATGATAAGAAATATTCATTGCTAAAGGGCATGTCTAAAAGAATCATCGGGTACTGTGAAAGTTCTTCTAAGCTTACAACAGGCAATATTGCTAAAGGGTGCTCCTCACTGACCAATACATGAGGCGGCAATTTCGTTAAAGCTTCAAAATGAATAATATTTTCATCAATATTGAGATCGTAAGTTAAAGCTAGATCAATATCATTACGTATAAGCGCATTTAGAAGTGCTTGTTGATCATCTTCGTAAAGGTCTAAAGAAACTTGCTTATATAAGTTGGAAAATCCATTGATGATATCGGCATAGATCATCGGGGTAAAAGCAGGGAAGCA
The DNA here is from genome assembly GCF_011759595.1 of Acinetobacter sp. BIGb0196. Taxonomy (NCBI): domain Bacteria; kingdom Pseudomonadati; phylum Pseudomonadota; class Gammaproteobacteria; order Moraxellales; family Moraxellaceae; genus Acinetobacter; species Acinetobacter sp. BIGb0196. Next base: position 2,079,776 of record NZ_JAAOZA010000001.1, read on the forward strand.
GCCTACTTTTAACGGCCCACGTATGGAACCAGAAAATTCTGCCGCAAGGGAATATAAACTTGAAGCTTGGTTTAAGATCTTCTTACATTCCAACATCACACTTTTACCAACAGTGTTGAGGATTAAGCCTTTCGCATGTTGGCGAATAAATAATTGGGTTTGTAATTCTGATTCAATATGTGCGATTGCGGCAGAAATAGACGGAGAGGATACATGTATCTTCTCCGAAGCAATAATGATACTGCCACATTCAGCTGTTGCAACAAAGTATTCCATTTGTCTTAAAGAAATTCGATTTAACACTTTGGATACACCTCCATTGTATACCCTCGAAAAATTTATTCATTTCCTGGAACACCATAGCTGCGAGCATTGATTGGGTTTAAAGCTCTTAAAACATAATCATCAATTTGCGGTTCATATATCTGCCATAGTGCGATAAGGTCGGAAATGGGGTGATCTGACCAGTCCACGCGTAAGTCAACAATCGGCCATTCCAATTTGTCAACAACCAAAAGACCAGCAGAATGTACTGCTCCTGCTTCTCCACCAGCCTGTTTTCCTGCGTCTAATGCATAAAGTAAACGCTCAGCTAATGTGCCTTTACTTTGTTCGAAGTGTTTGAGCATAACATGAGTAACATTCTCATTTGCAAGTAAATTACCCGCACATACGGCATGTTTCCCTATATGTTGTGTATAAATTCCTAAGCTATTTTCTCCACTAAAGGCAAAAGGCTCATTCACCGCGTCAAGTAAAGTTAATTGGCGGTATTCAATAAAATCGGTATTTTTAGTTAATTCTGTAATCGCATTTTTAGGCGATATATTATATTTGGTCATTTCAAGTAAAATGCTGGCCAATTGAGGATCGGTTATATTCTGGCTTGCTGCAACACCAATCCCAGCTTTGGCACGTATACATCTTGATGCAACGGCTGGAGAGGATGAACTAATCGCTGCACCGAATTGTCCTGTTTCACTGCATCTCGCAATAATTGAAAATGTCATATTTCCCTCACATCTTGATGGTTTTTAGTCTGGAATAACGGCAATTGCATCAACTTCGACAAGCCATTCTGGACGTGCCAAAGCGGAAACAACAATACCCGTTGAGACCGGGTAAACCCCTTTAAGCCATTTACCGACAACACCATAGACATCTTCACGGAAGCGTGGATCAACGATATATATGGTAATTTTACATATATCTGCCAATTCTCCCCCAGCTTCTTTGAGTAGCATGTCAATGTTATACATCGCCTGTTCGGTCTGACCCTTGACATCACCTATCGCAACACTTTGCGATGTATCCAGATTTTGTCCAATTTGACCACGAAGAAAAACGGTTCGCCCACGTGCAACCACAGCTTGGCATAGATCATTGTCTAAATTCTGCTCTGGATAAGTTTTCTTGGTATTAAATGTTCGAATGCGGGTATGTTTCACAGCTCAATCCTCAGTTAATTATGATGTTCCTCTAGTATGCTTACTTCGTGGGCGCTCACAATTTGTGTTTTCCTTTCTAGTAATTTACTTTTTCCGTAGTAATAAAAAAACTTAAAAAAGAATGATAGCGTGGCATATATTTTTTATTTATTTCATGTGCTTAGTGTATAGCTTCAGATTTTTTGATGCACTTGTTTTGGATATTCTATTTTCGCTTTGCTGCTCGGCTCCCTATATTTTTCTTAAATCGTGTTTTGCGCAGCTTTGATATTTCATTTTTGAAAAAGAAATCTGCAGCAAACATATACAGCCAAACAAGTGTGAATAATTGTTGTAAGGACGTTACTCGATCTGATAAGGAAAAAAAGATGAGTCTAGATAAATTAGAAATAGATACCGTTGTGGTTGGTGCTGGCCAAGCAGGAGTTGCGATGAGTGAGCACCTGACAGAACTCAAAATTCCACATGTAGTATTAGAAAAAAACCGTATTGCAGAAGCTTGGCGTACACACCGTTGGGATTCTTTGGTAGCGAATGGACCTTGTTGGCACGATCGCTTTCCCAATATGGAATTTGATCTTGATCCAGATAGTTTTGTACATCATGACCAAGTTGCTGAATACTTTGAAAAATATGCCAAGCGCTTTAATGCACCGATTTATAGCAATGTTGAAGTTAAAAAGGTCCAAGCAAATGCGCAAGCTGCGGGTTTTGTTGTTGAAACCTCTAAAGGCACTTTAATAGCACAACGTGTCGTTGTAGCAACAGGGCCTTTTCAAAAAGCCATTATTCCTTCGATTGCGCCTCAGCAAACGGGTTTATACCAAATCCATTCAGACCAATATAAAAATCCACAACAAATCCCTGAGGGTGCTGTTTTAGTAGTGGGTGCTGGTTCTTCTGGAATTCAAATCGCAGATGAGTTAAATCGTGCTGGTAAAAAAGTCTATTTGTCTGTGGGAGCGCATGAACGTCCACCACGTGTTTATCGTCAACGCGATAATGTTTGGTGGCTCGGGGTGTTGGGTGGATGGGATAGTGTTAAAACCGATACAGGACCGTTGAAAGGTTTGGCTGTGAGCGGTGCACATGGTGGGCATTCCATTGATTTTAGACGTCTCGCACAACAAGGCATCACTTTACTGGGCATGACGATGCAATTTGAAGCTGAGCGGGTTCGTTTTCAAAATGATTTGCAACAGTCATTGGCCGACGGTGATAAAGCGTATTTTGAGTTTTTAGATGCTGCGGATGCCTATGTTCAGCGTACAGGTATAGATTTACCTGAGGAGCCAGAAGCTCGGATTATTTTAGATGATGCTGAATGCATTCGACAGCCTATTTTAGAGCTTAATTTAGCCCAAGCAGGGATCACTTCAATTATTTGGGCCTCTGGCTTTGGTTTTGATCATAGTTGGTTAGAAGTCAATGCTTTTGATGCAAATGGGCGGCCCAACCATAAGCTTGGTGTCTCAACAGAACCCGGTATTTATTTTATTGGTCTACCTTATTTATCTGGGCGTGGTTCAAGCTTTATTTGGGGCGTTTGGCATGATGCAAAACGCGTGGCAGGCCACATTGATATTCAACGTCAGTATTTAAAGTATCAAGATAAAACTCAAAGAAATTTAATCAATAAAGAAGAAAAAACTGCATGAAATAAGTTTTAAATTTCAAGGTTTAATGCCCACTCTAGGAGGGAGGAGCACATGACAGGAAAAAACAATAAGCAAGGAAGTCGTTTAATCGATCAGGCAAAACAGGTGAATGCAAAAAAGTTAACTTTGTTTAACTTGATCGCCATTGCAGTAGGTTTAGTGCTATCACAAGGTGTGATGGTGATTATTTTGCAAGGATTTGGCTTAAGCGGAATAAGTTTCTTTATTCCGCTGATTATCGGATTCTTTTTAGCGCTGAGCTATGCATCCTCTTTTGCAGAGTTGGCATTATTAATCCCTAAAAGTGGCAGTATCAGTGATTATAGTCTAGTCGCAACAGGGCATTTACCCGCGATGCTTTCGGTATTTTGTGGTTATATTTTGGTGGCAATGTTTGCTGTTTCAGCAGAACTGATTTTAATCGATGATGTGATCAAAAAAATATTTAAGCTGGATGTTCCCTATTTTGGTATAGGTTTTCTGATTTTATTTATTTCAGTCGGTTTAAATCTGCTGAAAATTGATATCTTCTCCAAAGTTCAAAATACCGTGGCTTTTGTCATGGTGGTGTTATTACTTTTACTCGGTATATTTGCGATCAGCGGTTGGGTTTATCCGCATACTCAAGTAGTTGATTATACAATTACTTTTGATACAAATACTGTGGCTCTGGTTGCGTTGGCTTTTTGGGGATTTGTTGGCGTCGAGTTTGTTGTTCCGATGATCGAAGAATCCAGAAATCCCAGTAAAAATATTCCAAGATCGATGTATATCGGTTTAACCACGATTTTTATCACCATTTCTTTATATGGCGTGGGTGCACTGTATTTCTTACCCCAAGAGCACTTGGTTAATTCTTTGACCCCACATATTGAATATGCAACGGCGGTATTTGGCCCCACAGGCTTACTCTTTATTGCGATTGGTGCTCTATTTGCCACCTTAAGTACCTTAAATGCGACTTTAGCTGCCTTACCGCGTATGTTGCAGGGCATGGCGAGTAATAAGCAAGTGTTATCAATTTTTGCCCGAGTCAATCAGAAGAATAATGTGCCTTGGGTGGGCGTTGTATTTGTTGCTGTCATCATCATGATACCAATGCTGTTCTCACAGAGTGAAACCGAAGTGATAAAGGTTCTGTTAACAGCAGCCTGTATCTCTTGGTTGATCGCTTATGTGATTGCACATATCAACGTGATTGTGTTGCGTAAACGCTACCCACAGATGACAAGACCTTATAAAGCACCATTTTATCCATTCTTACAAATCATTGGCATTATCGGGATGGTACTTACGATTTTCTATGCTGTGCCTACCCCAGATTTGAGAGTCAAAATATTTACCTGGGTCGGAGTTGTGATTGGTTTTACCACAATCATCAGTATTCTTTGGATCAAATTGGTGATGAAAAGACACCTCTTTCAACCAGAATCCATCGAAAGTTTGACCAAATAAAAGTAGAATTTTAACAAGGAGTTATCTTATGAAGCAGTTATCAACAACAGAAATTACAGAAGTTTGGAAAAAAGATAAAGATCACCATATTCATCCATGGACTGACTTTGCAACCTTTAAAGATGAAGGCGCCATGATTCTTGCACACGGTGAAGGGTGTTATGTTTTTGATGCTGAAGGCAATAAATATTTGGATGGTATTGGTGGTTTATGGTGCGTCAATGTCGGTTATGGGCGGCAAGAAATTGCTGATGCTATTTCAGAACAAATTATGCAAATTCCTTATTATTCTGCATTTGGTCACCATACTTCGATCCCCGCTGCAAAATTATCTGCAAAACTGGCTGAATTAGCGCCTGGAAATTTGAATCATGTACTGTTTGGTTGCGGAGGTTCAGTTGCCAATGATACTGCGGTACGACTCATTCACTTTTATTTCAATCAACTTGGTCAACCAAGCAAGAAAAAATTAATCTCGCGCAAAGATGGTTATCATGGCAGTACCTATATCAGTATGTCATTAACAGGGGTTGAGTTTGATCATATCGGTTTTGATATTGATCGTGAATTGGTCCACCAGATTTCATGCCCAAATCCATACCGTAGAGCGGAAGGTCAAAGCTTAGAAGCGTTCTGCAATGAAAAGGTACAAGAGTTAGAAAATAAAATTTTGGAATTGGGTCCAGAAAATGTCGCTGCGTTTTTTGCAGAACCGATCATGGGTGCTGGCGGTGTTATCGTACCTCCGCCGGGATATCATAAAAAAGCCCTTGAAGTATGTCATAAATATGGGGTTTTATATGTGTCTGATGAAGTTGTGACTGCGTTTGGGCGCTTAGGGCACTTTTTTGCTTCAGAATCAGAGTTTGATATCGTTCCAGATATTATTACTTGTGCCAAAGGCTTATCTTCAGGTTACTTACCATTAGGTGCAACGATTATATCTGATGATATCGCAAAAGTGATTGGTAAGCCTCAGGCGGATGGTGCGTTATTTACCCATGGATTTACCTATTCAGGTCATCCTGTTTCTTGTGCAGCGGCACTAAAAAATATTGAAATTATCGAGCGTGAAAATTTACTGCAACATGTCAATGATGTAGGTCAATATTTTGAAGATCAATTACACACATTGGTTGACTTAGACATTGTCGGGGAGGTTCGTGGTAAGAAATTTATGATGTGTATTGAAAACTTAGCCAATAAGAAAACCAAGGAACTTTTCCCGAGTTCAGTCAATGTAGGTTCTCGAATTGCAGATTATTGCCAGAAAGATGGGTTAATCATTCGTCCAGTTGGTCATATGAATATTATGTCGCCGCCCTTAATTTTAAATAAACAACATGTAGACTTTATCGTGACAACATTACGTAAAGCGATTCTGAGTACGACAGCGGATCTTAAACGTGAAGGTTATTTGTCTGGTTAAACTTGCAGATAAATCTAAGCAAACAATTTAAGCGATTCATGGCCCCCCTAAATTGAATCTAAAGTAGTGGGGCCATTTACTAAGTTGATCATTCAATATGGATTAAATGCAACTTAAGCTGTTGAATGATTGCTTGGATGGTATTTATTTAAAATGCTTGCTGATCAGCAAGCGTTTAATTTAAAGCACTGAATAGTTTTTCTTTTAATTGTTGCCAATTTGTCGAAATCCAACACACCAAAGAGCCTGAAGTCACCAAGATCACGCCATACCAAAACTCTGTTGGTAGATTGGTTTGTAAGATAAACATTGAAATCAAAGTTGAGATGACTGGACTAAAATAAGATAAAGTCACCAAAATCGTAATATTGCCTTTGATAATGCCAATATTCCAAGCAGCATAGCCCAAGGCCATCACCACTGAAACAATGCCTAATAATCCTATTGTTGTAAGTTCAACTTCTGGAATTGCATTTAAACTCAATCCATTTGACCACAGGTATTTAGTCCACAGTACTATACTGATCGCCACAAAGAAAAAAGAAATTGGATTATGCCCATCACTATATTTTTTGGTAATGACACAATATAAGGACCACAGCGTTGCCCCAACAAATGCCAAAATATAACTGATTGGATTTTCGAGAATATTGGATAAAATATTAGACCATGTTAAAGCACCTTGTCCGGTTTGAATCAAAATAATTCCACTTAAGCTGATGGCTAAACCGACAATAACAAAGACATTAAATTTAATTTCTTTAAAGAGGATCAGCATCGCAACAGTTAAGCCCGGCCAGAGGTAATTGACCAGGCTAACTTCTATGGCTTGTTGGGCGGTTTGTGCTAGTGCAATGGCATAAGAAAAACATAATTCATAAATAACAAACAATAAGGTAGAAAATATCAGATATTTTTTTGAAATTAATTTTAAATTTGGGATTTTAAAAAATATTAATAAAATACACGTGCTCAGTGTATACATCAGCAGCACAGCCAACTCAGCGCCCAAACTAAAACTAATTTTTTTCAATAAGCCGACAATGGAAGACCATTGTAAAATGGCACTTAAACCAATCAGGGTTGCGAGATTTTTTGACATATTGAGCTTTAAAATCTGAGGATTCAGATTAAGGTAAGTAATGAAACAATTATAGCTTAGAATTCTGCGATTATTTTTAAAATATCACCCAGCATAAAACAAATAATATGTCAGGATGAGCTCAATTAAAAAACGGAGGATTTAAGCAAAATTTAATATTTGAGGAAAAAATTAAGTATTAAAAATGATAAAAAAGCTTTGTTTTTAGTTCAATTTTTTATATAAACATATGCATAAAGATTAAAAATTAACGAGACATTCAACAGAGATAAACAAATGAGAAGATTACCCGTATATTTATTATTAGATACCTCAGGTTCGATGCATGGTGAACCGATTGAAGCCGTTAAAAATGGTGTTGAAATACTGGTTTCTTCACTCAGACAAGATCCTTATGCGCTTGAAACAGCCTATTTATCTATTATTACTTTTGATACTCAAGCCAAACAACTGATTCCCTTAACTGAAATTGCGATGTTTCAACCCCCTCAATTACAGGCAACGGGGACTACACAGTTGGGCGAAGCACTTGGATTACTGGCAGATAAAATTGATCAGGAAGTGCAAAAAACCACACCAGACACCCGTGGTGACTGGAAACCCTTAGTTTTTATTATGACAGATGGTGCACCAACAGATGATTGGACCAAAGGTTTTGCAAAACTAAAACAAGCCAAGACGGGGATGATTATTGCTTGTGCAGCGGGACATAATGCAGATAGCAGTATTCTCAAACAAATTACAGAGGTTGTGGTAGAACTTGCAACCGCAGATTCAAATACCATTAAAGCCTTCTTTAAATGGGTTTCTGCAAGTATTTCTACTGGTAGCCAAAAAGTAGATGCAGGTCAAAAAGAAGTCACAGGCTTAAATGATCTTCCACCACCACCACCTGAAGTAAATGTGGTTCTATAAAAATAAAGGAAACTAGCATGGCAATTACATTGGCGAAAGGTCAAGGACTCAGCCTTGAAAAATCTAAACATGATTTAGAGTTAGTGACGATTGGACTCGGTTGGGATATCACTGAGCAAAAGAAAGGCTTTTTAGGCGGATTATTTTCTGGTGCAAAGAGCGAAGAACACGATCTAGATGTGGTGGCATTTTTATGTGATGCCAGTGGAAAAGTAAAAGATCTGGGCTGGAATGCCGCAGGTCAAGCCACACTCGAAAATAGTGATGTTATCTTTTTTAATAATTTAAAGCATCGTTCAGGGCAAATCTGGCTGACTGGAGATAACCGTACGGGTGCTGGTGACGGGGATGATGAGCAAATTATTGTCAAATTAAATAGCTTGGCAGCTGAATATCACAAGATTGTTTTTATTGTGCAAATTTATAATGGTGCAAAAAATAATCAGCATTTTGGTCAGGTTAAAAATGCCTTTATTCGTGCTGTCGATGGTACTGGCAAAGAAATGGTACGTTTTGATTTATCAGGTATCGGTCAATATGATCAACAACGTTCATTATTATTTGCTGAACTGGTCAGAGAAAATAGTGGTTGGAAATTTAATGCGGTCGGTAATGCATCACCCGCGGATAATTTCGTGGAATGGTTAAAAAAATATAGTTAAAAAATGAGAATATAATGCGCCGTTTACCTGTATATATTTTATTAGATACATCTGGCTCTATGCGTGGTGAGCCAATTCACTCGGTGAATGTTGGCTTGCAGTCGATGCTCAGTGCATTAAGGCAAGATCCTTATGCGCTTGAAAGCGTGTATTTAAGTGTGATCACTTTTGATATTGAAGCAAAAGTTTATTTACCGCTTACCCCTTTGGATCAAGTTCAAATTCCAGATCTAGATGTACCCAATGTGGGAGCAACATTTATGGGTGCAGCATTGGAATTACTGGCACAGGAAGTACACCAGAATGTACAGAAAAGTAGCAATGATGTTAAAGGCGATTGGCGCCCGTTATTGTTCTTGATGACAGATGGTTCACCCTCAGATGTCTATGCTTATCAGCAAATCGTTCCCACAATTAAACAGCTTAACTTTGCCACGATTGTCGCTTGTGCTGCGGGGCCAAAAGCGAAAACTGAATCCTTGCTACAACTGACGGATCAAGTGGTTGTGTTAGACACCATGGACTCAAATAGTTTTGCCAGCTTCTTTAAGTGGGTTTCTGCAAGTGTGGTCGCTGGTAGCAGTAGTGCAGGAGTATCCGATTCAATTTCTTTACCACCACCACCCGCCGAAATTCAGCTGGTTTTATAACTGAATATTACGTGACGATAAAAATGTTAAATCAAACAGATCAGTACTTGTCTGTTTGATTTAGGTATTTGAATAATATGATAAAAATAATGTAGGTGAAGTTATGCGCCGTTTACCGGTATTTTTTGTTCTTGATTGTTCTGAATCAATGGTCGGGCAACCGCTTGAATCAGTTCAAGAGGGTGTGGAATTTATTTTAAGCAGTTTAAGAAAAGATCCTTATGCACTTGAAACTGTATATGTTTCAGTGATTGCATATGCAGGGATTGTCAGAACATTGGTGCCTTTAACTGAGTTATTTGCCTTTAATCATTTTAATTTGCCCTTGGGTGGTGGGACACATTTGGGTAAAGCTTTAGATCATTTGGGGCAGGAAATTGATCGTTATGTGATGAAAACCACCAGTGAAGTCAAAGGCGACTGGAAGCCAATGGTCTATATATTTACCGATGGACGCCCAACCGATGAATATGATCAGGCAATTCAACGCTGGAATGCCAAATATGCGCATAAAGCAACAGTCGTCGCCATCGGTCTAGGTGCAGATGTTGATTTTTCTGTGCTAAGTAAGATCACTGAAAATACCATTTCAATTGATCAAATCAATCAAGAATATGTCAAAGGTTTGTGTAAGTGGATCACAGCCTCTGTGGTCTCACAAAGTATCAGTATTGGTAGCCATCAACAAAAAGATGACCTGTTGCCGATTGATGAGCGTTATATGCGCTTGGCAAAAGATGCATTATCCCTGCAAAAAAATAAAGCCGATGATCATTGTGCGATATTTGTGGGTCGCTGCCAAAAGATGAATAAACCTTATATCATCAAATATATACGTAACTTACAGTACAAAGGTCCAGCTGATTTAAATATCAATATCTATAATTTTAAGTTAGATACCTGTAGTGCGATATCTGAGGAGTATTTTACTTGGTCAGATCATAATGCATCAAATAAGCAGATCAATACGGCTGAACTCGATGGTTTCCCTGAATGTCCACATTGTTTTTCTGAGACCGCTTTTGCAGTATGTGGATGCGGTAATTTGATGTGTTATGACGGCTATCGGGAATCTGTGGTTTGCCCGTGGTGTCGTCGACAAATCAGTTTCTCGTCTGGTGATGGAGATTTTGATTTAACCCGTGGGCAAGGTTAGGCTTTATCGGTTGATGTGTTGATAGATTATTAAAGCATTGCTGCATTGAACAATATTAAAAATCTATATCGCTTAACGCTTAAGTGCATCGTGATTGGTGAGTGACCAAGCGAATAGAACAGAAAAATGGGTAGAGGGTAAAATGGACAGTGATGTATGCAAATTAAAGCAGATTTTGGAACATAATTCCGCTGATTTCAGTGAGACATTTTCACAATTTCTATTAAGTGATCCGCAAAATCTCAAACAACTTTCAAAACTCATCAATGAATTGGAAAAAGTGAAGATAGCTGCACCGCGTTTGAGCAATATTCATGAAGCTGATTTATTGGATAACGCATCTGTTGCACAGTCTCAGCATGAAACTATAAGCTCGAATACAACTCAAGCTACTGTACAAAAGAATGTTCAGGAGCCAGTCGGTCTTAATCAGCAAACAGAAACCAATCAACACGCTAGAGTTGATGAACAAGTCAAGCTTGATGAAAATATTCAACAAAATTGTGTTGAGCCTTTAGTCAATGTGGATCAACTCCATACATCATCTGAAAACACCAACTCAGTTGGAGCAATTTCCGAAACGCAAAATGTCACTTTAGATCTTCACACAACATTGCAACTGGCACCGATCCTACAAGTTGAACAGCAAGTTGTTGCAGATCAAGTCGAGCAAGCATCAGCCTTTGCAACTGAAGCCAATTTAGAAAACAAGCCGACAATTGATTCTGAAAATATAAACTCAACCCCTGAAATAATATCTTCTGAAACTGAGAAGAATAGATTAGAGATCGAATCTGTGTTTAGACGAAGTAAATATGAAGACATTAAATTTCAGGTTGAAAATGCCCGAGTTGGACAACACTATCAATCTCAAATTTCAGTGATTTCTCAACATGATGTCAATCAATTAACATTCAAATCTGAAAGCTTTAAATTTCCAGATACCAGCTTTTATTTCGATGAAGCCACACAACGTATTCATGGTGAACCACAACTAGCAGATTCAATCGAATTTTCTTTTCAGTTTATTGCTGATGGAGAAACACGCTCCGCCCAGTGTCGGTTGAATGTCATTGCAGACCCACGCAGTTTATGGAAAGTCATTGAACCTGAGTCTGGGCAAAAATTTAGCAAGCCACATTCGGATCAAGCCTTGATTGATGTCGCGGACTATAAAATTATCGCTGCAAGTCGTCGGGGCCGTTCACATGAACACGCGGGTTTATTTAGAGATGACGATTTTTCCATTACCTTAATCGACAATACACCTTGGTCGGTCTTGACTGTGGCAGATGGTGCAGGCAGTGCGCAATACTCAAGAGAAGGCTCTCGAATTGCGGTAGAGATTGTTGAAAATGAGTTTAAAAACTATTTAAATCCACACACGGTTGAAAGCCTGATTGCTGATTTAGAAAAGTGGCAAGTGGGCAGTCAGGATGCTGAAACTGTTGCAGTTGCCAAAAAGTTAAATGAGCAGTTTCATCATGTATATTATGAAATTTATAAATCAATTATTAACCAAATCAAATTACAAGCAGAGCAGATTGGGGTAAATACTAAAGATTTTTCAACCACATTGCTGGTTGCGGTCGTATGTAAATTAGCTGATAAAACCTTTATCAGTGCATTCTCAGTGGGAGACGGTGCAATCGCAGTATATAGCGAGGACAATGTGCGCCTGATGAATGTTCCAGATGGTGGTGAATATGCAGGACAGACCAAGTTTCTAGATCTGAGTATTGCAACAGAATTTCCAAACCGTTTAAAAATAGGCTGCTTTAAAGATACCCATGCGATTATGTTGATGACAGATGGTATTTCAGATCCAAAATTTGAAACAGATTCTGGCTTATCCAATTTTGACAAATGGCAAAATTTATACCGTGAACTGGATCCGTTGCTACAGAATGAAGCAGCCGATACGGCATTGTTGGAATGGATGCATTTCTTTACAGCTGGGCATCATGATGATCGTACCATGGCCGTATTATGGAATAAGCATTCAACAATATGTGTATAAATAATATCTAAGTATTTGAAGAATATAATGTAAGGTGGCAAGTATGTCAGCAAAAATTATTAAATGTACCACCGTTGATGGACGTGAAATAGAATTTGTAGATGAAATTATCGGTTCAGGTGCAATGAAAGATGTATATTTTTCACCTGATCGTAGTTATGTGGTGTGCTTTTTCAGTAAAGAAAAGAATAAGTTTTATGAATCTAAAGCCACCTTTGAGCAGCAAAAAGATCGTTTAAAAGAAATTGTAGGCAATAAATGGCAAAGCATTTTTAATGGTATTGGTGGGGACTATTGGAAAAATATTTTCTGCTGGCCTGATGGTTTAGTTGAATATAATAATTTGCTTGGGATTACCGCCCCAACCTATAGAAAACAATTTTTCTTTGAATATGGTTCAAAAAATAATGATTTTCTGCAAATCAAAGGCAAAGAAAAAGAAGGGAAATGGTTTGCAAGTGCAAACAACCAAAACAGATTTCTCGACGATAAAGAAAAAGGTACTTGGCTAAATTACCTTAAAATAGGAATTCTAATTTCCCGCGCAGTACGCCGTATGCATGCTGCAGGTTTGGCCCATTCAGATTTATCTTATAAAAATATTTTGGTCGATCCTGTTTCTGGGAGTGCCAGCGTTATCGACGTTGATGGTTTGGTGGTACCTGGAAAATACCCACCGGACGTTGTCGGTACTCCTGATTTTATTGCGCCAGAAGTGGTACGCACCAGTCATTTATCCAAAGACAATCCTGATCGTTATTTACCCAGTATTGCGACAGATAAACATGCTTTGGCGGTATTGATTTATATGTATTTGCTCTATCGACATCCGTTACGTGGTGGAAAAATTCATGATATGAATGATCCGCAAAAGGATGAAACGCTGGGAATGGGTGAAAAAGCGCTGTTTATTGAACACCCAACAGATCATAGTAATCAGGTGAAACCGACTCAACTTAAAGTCAGTCAGCAACCGTGGGGTGATCCTGCAAAAGTACCTTTTACAGTGACTGGACCGTATTTGTCTGAGTTATTTATGAAAAGCTTTGTCGAGGGGTTACATGATCCTGCCAAGCGTCCCTCAGCTAACGATTGGGAAACAGCTTTGGTTAAAACAGTGGATTTGATTCAGCCTTGTCATAATCACCGTTGTGGTCAAAAGTGGTATGTCTTTGATAATTCCACTAAACCTGAGTGTCCATTTTGTCATACGCCGTTTAAAGGTAAATTACCTATTCTCAATTTATACTCAGCACGGCAGCAAGGTAATTTTAGACCCGATAATCATCGTTTAATGGTGTGGACAGGCCAATCTATTTACGCATGGCATACCAATAATATGATTGCACCGAATGAACGCTTAACCGCAGAACAGACCAAGCGAAAAGGGTATTTTGTTTTACATAATGATGTGTGGTGGTTGGTCAATGAAGATATGCCTGATCTTACTGATGTTGCCAATAAAACGCAGATCCCGATTGGTGGTAAAATTGAGTTAAAAGATGGTGTTCAAATTTTATTTTCTAAACAAGATGGCGGTCGTTTAGCTGTGGTACAAATGGTTGAAGCATAATGCGATGCTTCAACCTCTAAACAAGGCCTATACCACCAATATTTTGTCGTGTGTTGAACAAGAGGATTTGACCAAACCAAAAGTTTTATATCTGAGTAAAATCATTTCAGCCCAATTTTTATGGGTGGCAGGTTCGATCATTGAACCATGACTTTTGAATACACTTTTAGCATCGTGGGCTAAGATTAATTGAGCTTCATGGAAATCTTCAGGCTGAACTTGTAAGGCATGATGAATATGACCAATTTGAGCAGGATGAATTGCTGTTTTGGTATAAATTCCATTATTCATGTCTTGTTCCAGCTCTTGCATCAATAGCTGTGTATTTTCAAAATGTTCACACACGGGTGAACTCAGCTGAAAGCCATTGGGAATAAATAATCCCGCCAATTGTGAAATCAGAATACCCACAGGTGTTTGATAAATCGTAGTATTTTTGGGTCTACGCAGATTTAAACAGGACAAGAGGTCATTGCCACCAATTCTTAAACATAATGTTTTATGAAAGTCATATTTAAGAGCTTGGTAAAGTTCAATATTGTGCGCAACATCAAAGATTTCTTTGGTTTCAAGTGTCGGCATATATTGCAAATTGGCAGGTAATACATTCATCCAATTTTTTAGATTAAATACATTAAACTTAGGCAAAATCATACCATTAAATGTTTGATTTAGATCCCAGTCTACAATGTGCTTCGCCATTTCCATATTTCTTGGACGGATAAAAATGGCAGGGGCTTTTAAACTGGGTTCATCCAGTCGTCTTTGCAATAAAAGTTTTAAATTCACCATCGCCGTTTGAACATCTGATTCAAGTACAGCATCTTCAAGGCATACCGCAATTGATTTAATCTGAGGAAATTTAATTCCTTGGGTAACTTCCCACAATTGTTCATGTGTTGCAGGAATATACATGGTCGCGCCAAGTTCAATGGCGTGTAAAAGTGGCTTCATTTTTTCTTCTCTACTTTTTTTATCAATGTTGCTGCGTGATAAGGACCTAATTTTGTTCCCAGAATATCGACTGGAATATTTCGCTCACGTGCAAAGTGCAATAATAATTGTACATGAGGGTTAGATTCATCTTTCAATAAGATTCGTTCAGGTACGCGTCTTAAAACTGCACGGGTTGCTTCAGCAATACTGGGTTTTATATGGTTAATATTTTGAATCGCATATTGTGCTGCAATCCATTCAATCGTTTCTGCAGATTGCTGCTGTTGTGCTAAACGAATTTGATTGTTCCAGCTCACCTGTTTATCAGTTGGATTTTGTTCAATCAACAGTCGTATTTGCTCAACAAAATTGACAGAAAGGTCATAAGGTTTTAGCTGATCATAGATTAAACAACTGTGCCATTTTTGTGTCTGATAGCAATTTTTACGGGCATCTTGCTGTTCAATCGTTTCTTTTAGAATCGTCCGAGAAGTCAATCCAGAGATCACAGAACCCAATATCCCAAATGGAATCAACCAATCATCTGTGCTGGCACTTAACCAAGAATAACCACCCAAATCAGATAGGGTAACTAAACGCGGGATCTGCCAATTTTCATCAAAGAGCTCAGGAATGTCTTGTAGATTTTTTGTGAGTTCTTTGCATATCGCGCCTTTACCTGTCCAGCCATCTACAAAAACGATATTCTCAGCACCATGTTGTTCAATAATTGCTTGCAGTGCAGCAAAGTCAACACCTCGATCACGAATGATACTAATACCATAGTGATAACAAGACTGATGCTTTTCAAGGTAATGCTTGAGTAATACACCTAAAGGAACACCAGCGCGAACCAAACTCACCAAAACAATCTCTTGCTTGGGAAAACGTTGCATCAAACTGTTGCCAATTTTTTGAACTTCTTCGGCAAGGCGCTGTGCACCTTGTTCAAAGGCATGCTGATAATGTTGCATTTGTTCATCCGTTGGCGGATGTTCAGCACTGATCATTTGTGAATAGTGCATTTTTCCTGACTGGATCAGATATTCTTTTTCTTCAACTGCAGTGGGTTGAATATCATCAATCTGCATCAAAAAAGTAACATCTTCGGGACGATATGAACCGTGAAAGCCAAGTTCGTTCAATATTGGATTGAGTGGTGTGATCAATGAATTAGACATGACCTAAATATCCTTTAGTGTCAAAATCATGGCTTAAATGCGTATTGAGAAACTTATCCAACTGACTGCTTTTCGGCATTCCAAACCAGTCGCAACAGCTGAGGAATCCAGCATCTGATAGACTATCGCCCCAACCTAAAATAATACGTTCCCGTTGCGGATCATGTTTCTGAATATAAAACTCAACCGCGCTTTGTTTGCTGACATGATGTGGAATAATCGCCAGATTATTGCCATTGATATGGATATAGCACTGTTCCAGTAGAGGTTTAGGTAATTTCTCAACAAGCCGATCTAAAAATAACGCACCAGCTTGTTTTTGCTTTGCAACAGAATAAATACTCAGTTCATTTTCAACTAAAGTCCAAGTTCTTACTGCACCAAAATCTTTGGCATAGTCATGCAAAGCTTCTGGCAAGTCAGTCAGTATGCCATTGAGTTGAATTTCATGTTGTTTTTGAAGATCAAACCAGTCAGTATCCACAGCTAAATTTTGATCCAGAATCGTGCCACCATGGGAACAAATCGCACCATATTTAAAAGGGATTTGTACACGTTTAAAGCCTTCAACTGAGCGAGCAGTTACAGGCACAACCTCAGCAGATTCAAGCAACCAATTCAAAAAAGACTGCTGTTTTGGACTCATATATGAAAGCGGTTGTCCTGAAACATCCGTAGTCACCATCTGATGTTGTGGTGTTGGTTGCTGTTTTCGATAAGTTTGAAATAAAGTGTCATCCAAGTCGACAAAAACTAAAGGTTTAGGGTTCATAACTGATCACTTCCAAATTTTTAATTTGTTCAAACAAGCTTGGGTCTACACTATCTTGGTGTGTTTCAATCACCAAAAGCACCCGATCAAATTCTTGATGTTTTACGTTATAAGCAAAGTTTTGGATATTTAACCCATAATTATCATGAAACTGGCAAATACTTTTTATCGCATGTCCTTGCATGATCGGTGAACGTGTTGTTGAACTAAAATAAGTTTCAGCACCTTGTTGTTCCAACTGTTCTGCAATAAGAAAAGGGATCCAACTAAACTCACCTGAACCCAGTACAAGTATTTTTTCGCCTGGATGATTGATGTGAATATGTTCCCATGGCGTACATTCTAAATAACCTGGCTCACGTCCCCAATTATTTGGTGCAATAATTTTCTGTGCCTGTTGCTCAGTGGAGCTGACATTGGGCATATTAATCTGAATATTGTGCTGATTCGCTTGCCACTGCCAATTCCCTTGCAATAATGAAACCACTTCCACAGGGATATCAAGTTCATCCGTTGCAAGACTGTGCTCAGCCCAGTTCACCAACGTGACCAAGATCACGCGTTCAACTTGCTGCAAACCAGAATTTGTTAAGCTGTTGATCAGGTTTTTAAAGGTTTTTCCAGTCGAAATTTCATCATCAACTAAAATCAAAGTTTTTGAATTAATCACTTGCTGATGTTTGGCTAAATCATGGCTGCTTAGAATAAACTGATCCTGAGCATGGCTATGTTCTTCTAGAAAAAGCCCCAACGTGGGTAAAGTCGATACAGGGTGTCGTGTTGTGGTTAAGAAAATCGCATTTTTGCCATGTTGTTTTTTTAATTCACGATAAACCCCAGCACCTAAACCGACTGCTGTTTCGGCCATACCAATGACACAGATTGGCCCAGCCAAATCTGTAGGTACTAAACTGGCTAAATCGCTATAACTGCGCTGCATGACAGAGGGTGCGACAGGGATATGTTTCCCCAATACTTTGGAAACAAATAAAAATGCTCTTTTAGGATTAATTCTTTCTGCAAAATCTAATAAATCATCTAAAGCCCAATGGCTATGTTGTTGGTTAACTTGAACACTGATTCGCCCACGACTTAAATCTATATGCTTCATCTATCTTACAAATCCAATTTTATACTATGGGCAATCGGTAAAGCTTTTACAGGCGATTGGAGTGGTGCTCGAACTAAATTCAAATTTAATTTTTCAGCAATCAGTTCAGCAATCAAATTGACTCCAGTATGTTGTGTATAAGCAAAACCACCAGCAGGGCGTGGATTGATCTCAAGAATATGCCATTGCAAGCTTTCATCTTGTTTAAATTGGATATTAATTAGTCCATCACATTGAAAATAATCGACTAAATCTATACAAATTTGATGACAAGGATGTTGCAAAAAACACTCTTGAAAATAAACATGTTTAATTCTGGTTACTTGAGCAATGATCTTTCCTTGACTACAAGCAATATCAACTGAACATTCTTGCCCAGCCAAATAAGGCATAATCAGATATTCAACAGGCTCTTCCTGCTGACTATATGCCTCTATAAATTGCTGAGTATTACATTTGGTCGGTGAGCTAAAGTTTTTAAAGTACGACACATGATTCTGTAAGCGGACAAAGCCGGCACCATAAACCCCATAAACAGGCTTAGCGCAGATCTCACTATGTTGTAGCTGTAATGTTTCAATGGATGTCTTCAGCGTTTCTGTGGAATTGGCTAATAACGCTGGAATGACAGATAAATTTTGAGCTTCACAATGTAAGGTAAATTGGTATTTATTGTTCATCAACTCATGCTGTTCTGAGCTGAGTGTACCAGTAATCAACTGAATAGCATGTTGTTCAAATTGAGCTCTAAACGGCTCAATATGTTGGCTGTGTTTTCCACAGAAGAGCAGTTGAATATTATGTTCAATACATTGTTCTAATAACCATTCAGCGCTCTTTGAAATAGCAGGTTGCTGAAGATAAACATCAGCACTTAAGGCAAGTTCGGGACGGTTACGGCTGTGAGAACAAAATATAGTCAGTTGTTTTGATATACTCGAACTTTTCAGTAATTGAATCATATCATTTTGACAGGAATAACACTCGGCGATCCAAATTTTATATTGCTGTAGCACGGGTAATTTAATCTCAAATTTTTATAAAGAATAACGAAGTTTTTAAAGCGACTATCTGATGCGCTGGAAAATATAACAATTCCCCATAGTGATACAATATTTAATTTTAATATTTTGTAAAAGTAATGAAACATAAAGAAAAAAAACACTGAAACACTTGAGATTAGGAATTTTTATGGTAAAACATAGCATATCTATTTTTATTTGTTTTTTATAAAGAAAGTTAATTTAAAAACTTCATTTGAATAACGCATGATTTTAAATTCATTTTATCAAAAAGCGATAATATACCTATAAAGTGGAGGATTTATGCAGCTGGTTGCTGGTGGAAATATTCAAATACCTGCTCAGGATATTGAAATTTGTATAAAAACAGGTTTTTCATCTGACATTGAATTAGATGTTACAGCATATTTACTGGCCCAAGGCACGCTTAAAGTGCGTGGTGATCAGGACATGATTTTTTATGGACAACGTCAAACCCCCAATCAAAGTGTGGTTTTGCTAGAATCATCATCTAAGAACCAAAATCTCACCAAATTAAAAATCAATACTGCACTTTTAGATGCACAAATTCAAAAAATCGCTATTTGTGTCACGATCAATGAACCAAACACCATTGGAAATATTGTTCCGATTGATATTGAGCTTTATGCAGCGCAACAGCGTATTGCGACTGCACATTTGGATACTCGGAATAGAACTGAAAAAGCCTTAATCCTTGCAGAGATTTATTTACATAACAGCCAATGGAAATTTCGCTTTGTTGGTCAAGGATTTAATGGTGGATTAAAGCCGTTGGCAGAAAACTTTGGTGTTGTGATTGCCGATGAAGTGAAAAATACTACACCTACACCTACACCTACACCTACACCTACAAATTCAAATATTAATCTTTCTAAAATTCGACTGGATAAAAACAATTCAACCATCAATTTAACCAAGAAAGGCAATGGTTTTGGAAAAATTTCAGTCAATTTAAACTGGAATAAAAGCCAGCCCAAATCCCAATCATTTTTTCAGAAACTATCGGGTTCAAGTGCAATAGATCTAGACCTTGGCGCGATGGTGCAACTTAAAAATGGTGAAATTGATTTAGTACAACCGCTGGGTAATCGTTTTGGCCGTTTTGAGGTCAAACCTTTTATTCAGCTTGATGGCGATGATCGTACAGGTTCATCTGTACAAGGTGAAAATCTACATATCAATGGTAATCAATGGGATCAAATTGAACGCATTGTGATTTATGCTTATATTTATCAGGGTGCTGCGCAATGGGCTGCAACAGATGGTGTGGTCACCATTAAGATCCCAGACCAACCTGAAATTGAAGTTCATTTGACGGATGGTAATCAATTGACAACATGTTCTATTGTAGAATTAAAGAATAACAATGGCACTATACAAGCCAACCGAGAAGTTCGTTATTTTAAAGATCAAAAATATTTAGATGAACATTATGGTTTTGGGTTCCGATGGACACAGGGTTCTAAAAATTAATTGACTGCATGTATTTAAACAATGAATGCACACTGCAATAAAGTAGAGGAAATATAAATGGCAATTTCATTAAACAAAGGTGGCAACTTATCTTTAAGCAAAACTGACCCAAGTTTAAACCAAGTTTTGGTCGGCTTAGGTTGGGATGCGCGTGCAACCGACGGAACAGATTTTGACTTAGATGCTTCGGCATTTTTATTGAGCGAAAATGGTAAAGTTCGTGGTGAACACGATTTCATTTTCTATAACCAAACACGTTCACCTGAAGGTTCTGTTGAACATACAGGTGATAACCGTACAGGTGCGGGTGATGGTGATGATGAAGCAGTTCGCATTAATCTCGCACAAGTACCTGCAGATGTTCAAAAAATTGCAATTACAGTCACCATTCATGAAGGTGAAAGTCGCGGTCAAAATTTTGGTCAAGTTCAAAATGCGTTTATTCGCGTGGTAAATGATCAAAGCAATACTGAAATTGTTCGTTTCGATTTGAATGAAGATTATTCAACAGAAACTGCCATGATTTTTGGTGAATTATATCGCCACAATGGTGAGTGGAAGTTTAGAGCTGTAGGACAAGGTTATGCTGGCGGTTTAAGCGCAATGTGCCAACAGTTCGGTATAAGCATCTAATATAAGAGTTCAATGGATGAAACATTTTCGCTTTTCGATTCTTTTTACCATCATTTGTCTAGCAATTTCTGCGTATTGGGGTTTTACACATGGTCCCCAAGCCGGCCTAATGACCATGTTCAAGGCATTGGCAATTACTGCAATTCTTGCAGTGATGGAAGTTTCTTTATCGTTTGATAATGCTGTAGTAAATGCTTCGGTACTTAAACACTGGAATCATTTCTGGCGAACCTTATTTTTAACAGTCGGTATTGTTATCGCTGTATTTGGTATGCGTTTAATCTTTCCATTACTCATTGTTGGCGTCACTGCAGACATGGGCATGATAGAGGTTGCAAAACTTGCGCTGAACGATCCAAAAACCTACTCTGAAAAGCTCATGGCACACCATGCTGAAATTGCAGCGTTCGGTGGTATGTTCTTGCTCTTAGTTTTTCTTAACTTTTTATTTGATGATGAAAAAGATGAGCATTGGTTCCATTGGTTGGAGTCAAAACTCGCTGATCTAGGCAATATTCAAGCGATTTCAGTATTTATTTCATTATGTGCATTATTGGTTATGGCTAATTTTGTACCTGAAACTTCTCGTCTTGTTGTAACTATGGCTGGGATCTGGGGAATTGTGGTTTATGTCGGTGTTCAGGTGATCGGACACTTGCTTGAAGGCGGTTCACATGATGATGAACAAGAAGCAACTGAACAAACAACTTCAAATAATGGTGCACCAGTCACAGGTACAATCATCAAAGGCGGTATCGGTGGCTTCTTGTATCTTGAAGTACTTGATGCGTCTTTTAGTTTCGATGGTGTAATCGGTGCTTTTGCAATTACCAGTGATGTGGTAATTATTATGCTGGGCTTGGCAATCGGTGCAATCTTCGTGCGTTCTATGACGGTTTACCTTGTAGAAAAAGGTACGCTTGATGCTTATGTTTACTTAGAACATGGCGCGCATTATGCGATTGGTGCACTTGCATTCATCATGCTTGCAAGTGGAACAGGCTTACATATACCTGAAGTCGTAACAGGCTTGATTGGTGTCGCATTTATTGTTTGGGCAGTAATCTCATCAATTTCATATAGTAAAAAACAATCTCTTGAAACAACTGAAAAAGGAAATTAAAAATGGCTATTAATTTATCAAAAGGCGGTAACATCAACCTGTCTAAAACAGCGCCTACAATGAATAAAGTAGACTTAGGTTTAGGCTGGAATCCTCGTGTGACAGATGGTAAAGCATTTGACTTGGATGCGGTTGCTTTTCTGACTGGTGAAAATGGCAAAGTTCGTTTAGATGGCGACTTCATCTTCTTTAACCAAAAAACTTCTCCTTGTGGTTCTGTTAATCATAACGGTGATAACCGTACAGGTGACGGTGATGGTGATGACGAAACAATTTCAGTTGATCTAGCTAAAGTACCTGCTGATGTCGCAAAAATTGTTTTTGCTGTAACCATTCATGAAGGCCAACAAAATGGTCAAAACTTCGGTATGGTGGACAAAGCTTATATCCGTGTAATCAATCAGGATAACAATGCAGAAGAACTTGCACGTTTTGACTTATCTGAAGACGGTAGTACAGAAGTTGCCATGATTTTTGGTGAGTTATACCGTCATAGCGGTGAGTGGAAATTTAAAGCAGTCGGCCAAGGCTTTAACGGCGGCTTAGGTGCTTTGGCTGCAAGTTATGGTGTTGCAGTTTAATTTTTAAAATCTGTACTAAAAGATTTATCTTTTAGTACTTGAAAGTGATTCGGTTTAAATCGGTTCATTTATGAACACAGTAAAAATTATTTTCAAGTACTAAATAGAGAACAACAATGCAATTCATCACTGGACAAAAACTGGCACTTCACCAATTGTTGCAGACAGAGACACAGTTTAAACTACGTGTACAGGTTCAAGCACCTTTTGAAATCGATATTTCTAGTTTTGGTATTGCGCCAAACGATAAACTTTTCCATGATGATTATATGACTTTCTATAATCAGCCACAGACTCCGAAAGGCGAAGTTCAATATCAGCTTCAAGGCAACATGCATAGTTTTGCCTTTGATTTAAACAAGATAGATACAGCGCGAACATCACGTTTTGTGATCTGTGCCACTTTATCCAATGAGCAGTCTCAAATCCACAATATACAATCGATTCTGGTCGAGTTATGTAATCAACAAGGGCAGGTGCTTGCGAGTTATCTTTTAAATGGTTCTAATTTTAGCCAAGAAAAAGCTGTGATGCTGACTGAGATTTACTTTAAAAGTGATGCTTGGCGTATCGCTGCAATTGGTCAAGGTTTTAATGGTGGCTTAAAGGCTTTGGTTGAGCACTTTGGGGGAGAAGTTGAAGAAAGTACAGCAGCTGCTCCATCAACAGTAAACCCATCGACAAGCAATACACCATCAACAATCGATCTGAAAAAGAAAGTGGTACTGGATAAAATCCAAAATGCAGCTCCACATTTGGTAGATATTACTAAAAAGTCTTTAATCAGTTTAGAAAAAAACAATTTACTCGATGTAAAAGCTCGTGTCGCTTTAGTGCTAGATTATTCAGGTTCAATGCACCAACAGTATATAAAAGGTGATGTGCAAAAAGTACTTGACCGAATTATGCCCTTGGCAGTCAATTTTGATGATGATGGCAGTTTTGAGTGCTGGGCATTTGCAGAAAAATCATTGCGATTAAGCGATGTAACCTTGAACAACTTAGAAAATTTTGTCAATACAGATCAAGGCGGTCATCCAAAGTGGAAAGCTGGTGCACGTTACAATAATGAACCCGCTGTACTTGAAGCCGTGATCCAATATTTTACCCAAGAAAATCCATCTCATTTACCGGTATACGTGGTATTTGTTTCAGATGGCGGGGTCAGTGAAAGTAAAAAGATTAAAAATATTCTTAAAAATGCATCCAGTTTTCCTATTTTTTGGCAGTTCGTGGGTATCGGCGGCCGTAACTATGGTGTGTTGGAACAACTCGATACGATGGATGGGCGAGTAGTAGATAATTGCAATTTTTTTGAAATGAGCAATATTCAAAGTATGCCTGAAGCACAACTGTATGATGCACTGCTTCAGGAATTTCCACTGTGGTTAAAAGAAGCGAAAAATAAAAACATTATTCGATAAAGTGAGGGCAATCGATGGCTAAATTTGAACTTGTAGGCAGTCCAGAACCATTTCTATTGGTCGATTTGGTACAGGGAGAAAAAATATTTTGTGAATCTGATGCAATGGTCATGATTGAGCAAAATTTAGAATTGGCAGGAAATTTACGCGGCGGATTATTTCAATCATTTATGCGTAGATTTACCACAGGTGAATCACTGTTTCAGCAAGAAATCAAAGCATCATTTGGTCATGGACAGTGTTTGCTTTCTCCAAACATAGATGGTGATATGCAAATTCTTAACATAGGACCTCAGCAATACACTTTATCTGATGGGGCTTTTGTTGCAGCAACAGAACATGTCAATGTCAAAGCCAAGATTCAAGCAAATTTAGGTGGTGGATTCTTTGGTGATACAGGTGGTTTTGTGGTGATGGAATCATCTGGACAAGGACAACTGTGTATTTCAGGCTGTGGTACCTTGATGGAAGTCGATGTCAGTACCCAGAACGGAGAAACCACCATTGATAATGGCCATGTTGTGGCATGGGATTCGTCTTTAAGTTACAACATTGGTATGCCAAGTTCACAAAACCGCGGAATTGTTGGAAATCTTTTAAACAGTTTTACCAGTGGTGAAGGTATGGTGCTTAAGTTTAGGGGCAATGGCAAAGTCATTATTTGTTCCCGAAATCGCAAGAGCTACCTCACCTGGTTATCTTCAGCTTTAAATTTAAATAGAAACAATTAAATCTATGAGGGAAACACATGAGTATTAGTTTAGTAAAAGGTCAAAAAATCTCTTTAGAAAAAGGTGATGGTTCATCTTTGACCAAAATTTATCTTGGTGCAGGCTGGGATGTGGCGAAGAGTGGCGGATTTTTAGGTGGTCTTTTTGGTGGCGGTGGTGGTGATTCAATCGATCTTGATGCTTCAGTCATTATTTTTGATGAAAACAACCAACCGCTTGATGCAGTATGGTTCGGTCAATTAAAAAGTAAGGATGGCAGTATTTGGCATTCAGGGGATAATCGTACAGGTGCCGGTGATGGCGATGATGAAGTGATCCATGTTGATCTAACCAAAATTCCACCGCAAGTCAAAGCACTGGTTTTTACAATTAGTAGTTTCCGCGGTCAAACTTTTGAAAAAGTTGAAAATGCTTTTTGTCGTTTAGTTGACTCAAATACCAATACTGAAATTGCAAAATATAACCTTTCAGCAAAAGGCAATTATACTGCCTTGATTATCGCTAAAGTTTATCGCCACAATGGCGCATGGAAAATGTCTGCGATTGGCGATACCTGTAATGGTAAGACCATTCATGACATGCTTCCTTCGATCATTCCGGTGCTTTAAGAGCAGCTGTAAAAATTTTTAATCAACAAAGCCATTTCTAGAAATGGCTTTTTGTTTAAAGTATTTTCAATCTTTCCATTCTAAAGTTATCAATTCTGTAAAATAATTCTATAATAGCGTCCATTATTACTGACCTCAGTTGAGGTTGGTTCATTTTTAAGTCAATTTCTTCTCCGTGATTCGGCTTATTTTTCAATATTTAAATTTTATGTGTCCATGCCAACACATAAGAATATTTAGGTGCCCACATGGAAATCAAAGTCAATTACCTCGACAATCTTCGACAAGAAGCCAAGTTCGATGACTTTACAGTAATTGCTGATCAACCCATTCGCTATAAAGGTGATGGCTCTGCGCCGGGTCCTTTCGATTATTTTCTTGCATCATCTGCTTTGTGTGCTGCTTACTTTGTCAAAGTATATTGTGCAGCTCGTGATATCCCGACAGATAATATTCGTTTATCTCAAAACAATATTGTCGATCCTGAAAACCGCTATAAACAAATTTTTAAAATTCAGGTTGAACTACCTGCGGATATTTCGGATAAAGATCGTCAAGGTATTTTGCGTTCGATCGACCGTTGTACCGTTAAAAAAGTCATCCAAACAGGTCCTGAATTTGTTATTGAAGAAGTTGAAAGTATTGATGCAGATGCACAAGCATTGCTCATGCCAAACTTAGCACAAGAAAGCTCAACTTATATTGAAGGTAAAGATCTACCTTTAGAGCAAACTATTGCCAATATGTCAGAGATTCTGGCAGGTTTGGGAATGAAAATTGAAATTGCCTCATGGCGAAATATTGTTCCAAATGTATGGTCATTACATATTCGTGATGCGCAATCTCCAATGTGTTTCACCAATGGTAAAGGTTCAACCAAAGAAAGTGCTTTGGCTTCGGCATTAGGCGAGTTCATTGAGCGTTTAAATTGTAATTTCTTCTATAACGACCAGTTTTGGGGTCAAGACATTGCCAATGCTGAGTTTGTACATTATCCAGATGAAAAATGGTTTAAACCAGGACCAAATGGAGCGCTACCTAAAGAAATATTGGATGAATATACATTAGAGGTATATAACCCAGACAATGAATTGTTAGGTACGCATTTATATGACACCAACTCAGGTAATACTGAGCGTGGGATTTGTTCATTACCGTTTGTACGCCAATCAGATCAAGAAGTTGTATATTTCCCATCAAATTTGATTGAAAACTTATATCTAAGCAATGGTATGAGTGCAGGAAATACCTTAGCCGAAGCTCAAGTACAGTGTTTATCTGAAATTTTTGAACGTGCGGTTAAACGTGAAATTTTAGAGGGAGAAATTGCACTTCCAGATGTACCTGAAGACGTTTTAGCAAAATACCCGCGTATTGTTGAGGGCATTAAAGGCCTAGAAGAACAAGGCTTTCCAGTCTTGGTTAAAGATGCATCGTTGGGTGGTGAATTTCCAGTGATGTGTGTCACGTTGATGAACCCACGTACAGGCGGCGTATTTGCATCGTTTGGCGCACATCCTAAGCTTGAAGTTGCTTTAGAGCGTAGCTTAACCGAGTTATTACAAGGTCGTAGTTTTGAAGGTTTAAATGATTTACCTAAACCAACCTTTAGCAGTAATGCGGTGACTGAACCGAATAATTTTGTTGAACATTTTATCGATTCAAGTGGTGTGGTATCTTGGCGTTTCTTTAGTGCAAAATCAGACCATGACTTTGTTGAGTGGGATTTTAGCAGTGCAGGTGAAAATGCCAATGCTGAAGAAGTAAAGACCATGCTAAACATTCTTGAGGAAATGGGCAAAGAAGTCTATATGGCAGTGTATGAGCACTTAGGCGCGACAGCTTGCCGTATCATTGTGCCTGATTATTCTGAAATTTATTTGGTTGAAGATTTAATTTGGGACAATACCAACAAAGCATTGTTATTCCGTGAAGATATTTTAAATCTTCATCGTTTGGATGATGAGCAACTTGAAGCCTTAGTTGAACGTCTAGAAGAAGTTGAAGTGGATGATTACACCGATATCGTAACTTTAATTGGGATTGAATTTGATGATAATACTGTGTGGGGACAACTGACCATCCTTGAGTTAAAACTGTTGATTTATCTTGCTTTACAACAGTTTGAAGAAGCCAAAGATTTAGTTGAACAATTCCTGCAATACAATACCAATACTGTAGAACGCGGCTTGTTCTACCAGTGTATGAATGTAATGCTTGAAGTTGAACTAGATGACGACATGGATTTAGATGACTATGAAGCGAATTTCCGTCGTATGTTTGGTGATGAACGAATGGATGCAGTTATTGGTTCTCTAGACGGCAGTATGCGTTTTTATGGTTTGACTGAAACCAGTATGCAGCTTGAAGGGCTTGATCGTCATTTAAGACTTATAGACAGCTATAAGAAGTTACATAAGGCACGTGCTAAAGCTGTTGGCTTAGCAAGTTAAACGCATTTTTCTTTAGAACATAAGTGAAATACCCAAGATTCGTCTTGGGTTTTTTATTTTTAAAAATAATACAAGATTTAAAAAATCACTCAATCAAAGGATTAAGTTTATACTGATGATGAAATGGGCTATCCCTAATATCTCTTATGAATAAGTGAATGACTAATCCATCAATAAATTTTGATATTTATCAGCTTGTGTTCTTAAAAAATCCCAAACCAATTTAATACGCGGTTCATGCTGTAAATCGACTAAAGTTAGCATCCAGAAGGTATGAATAAAACGAACTTCGTCTTGTAACACCTGTTTAAGTTCTGGTTTATTTTCTGCCAAAAACTTCGGCAAAATTGCCAATCCAGCACCTGCACTCACAGCAACTTGTTGGGCCAAAATACTGCTACTTCTAAAATTTGCATTGAGCTGTAAGGGCAGACGTTCTAAACAATACAGTTCAGGGCTATAAATTAAATCGTCAATATAGTTTACAAACTGATGGTTTTTTAAATCTTCAAGTTTTTTAACCGCTTGGGTACTTTCTAAATAGCTTTTACTGCCATAAATTTTAAGACAATAATCGGTTAAACGGGTAATGATATAAGGTCCTGACTTAGGACGATCAATGGAAATCACAATATCAGCTTCACGATGCGACAGCTTAATCATTTTTGGAACCGGGATAAGATCAATCGTGAGTAAAGGGTATTGTTTAGACAGTTCTGCCAATAGCTGGGCTAAAAATGCTGTTCCAAAACCCTCAGGTGTGCCAATTCGCACATGTCCTTGTAACGGTAAGTTGGGCTTTTCAATTTGCAAGAATGCTTGTTCCATTTGCTCAACACGGGGCACCAGTGCCAAGCCTTCCATAGTCAGTTCATAGCCTGTGGCTTCGCGTCTAAACAACGGCGTTCCTAAAGCTAATTCTAGCGCCTGTATCCGTCTAGACACGGTACTGTGTTCGACCCCAATAATACGAGCTGCATTGGTTAACGTCTTGGCACGCGCTAAAACTAAAAAAAACTGTAGGTGATCCCAATCGACTTTCATTGTGTATGACATCCTTGTGCATATTTGCACATTCATTGTGCGTTAATTTCTATTGGTCATCTATATTTTCTTTGTTAGTTTGATTTGAAACAGCACTGATGAAAATACTGCTTTTGGCTATTTTCTAAAAATGTAACAACAAAAAATATTGCCTATGGAGAGGTTATGAACACAATGTCAAATATTCATTCGACGACGGCTAAATTGTTAATTAATGGAAAATTTACCGAATCAAATACTACTGAGTGGCAAGACATTCTAAATCCAGCGACCCAAGAGGTACTTGGTCGTGTCCCAATGGCAACTTTAGACGAAGTTGATGCTGCAATTGCTGCTGCACAAGAAGCATTTAAAACTTGGCGTTTTACACCGATTCAAGCCCGTATGCGTATCATGCTGAAACTGCAAGATTTGATTCGTGACAATATGAAAGATATTGCCCGTGTTTTGACCGCAGAACAAGGTAAAACCTTGGCTGATGCAGAAGGTGATATTCAACGTGGCTTAGAGGTGGTTGAACATGCTTGCTCAATTGGAACCTTGCAAATGGGTGAATATACTGAAGGTGTAGCCCGTGGTGTAGATACTTATACCTTGCAGCAACCATTGGGTGTATGTGCTGGAATTACCCCGTTTAACTTTCCTGCCATGATTCCACTATGGATGTTTCCAATGGCGATTGTTTGCGGCAATACCTTTGTACTTAAACCGTCTGAGCAAGATCCATTATCGACCATGATGCTGGTTGAATTGGCATTACAAGCGGGTGTACCTGCTGGTGTACTCAATGTGGTACATGGTGGCAAACAAGTGGTAGATCGTCTATGTACGCATCCAGACATTAAAGCCATTTCATTTGTAGGTTCAACTGCGGTAGGGACGCATGTCTATAACTTAGCGGGTCAGCATGGTAAACGTGTGCAATCGATGATGGGTGCAAAAAACCATGTCGTGGTCATGCCAGATGCCAACAAAGAACAAACCTTAAATGCTTTAGTTGGTGCTGCATTTGGTGCGGCTGGACAACGTTGTATGGCATTGTCTGTTGCTGTCATGGTCGGTGAAACTAAAAACTGGGTGGATGAATTGGTTGAAAAAGCCAAAACACTGAAAGTCAATGCTGGGCATGAACCGCAAACAGATATTGGTCCCGTGATCTCACCCCGTGCCAAAGCTCGCGTTATAGATTTGATTAATAGCGGTATTGAACAAGGTGCACAACTCTTACTTGATGGTCGAGGCGTACAAGTCCAAGGCTACGAAAATGGCAATTTTGTTGGTGCAACCATATTCAATCAAGTCAGCACTGATATGCGCATCTATACAGAAGAAATTTTTGGTCCTGTTTTAGCCATTATTCATGTTGATACGCTTGAACAAGCCATTGAATTGGTCAATGCCAATCCGTTCGGGAATGGTGTGGGTTTATTTACTCAAAGTGGTGCAACAGCGCGTACTTTCCAAAGCACTATTGATATCGGCCAAGTTGGTATCAATATTCCAATTCCTGTGCCGGTTCCATTCTTTAGCTTTACCGGGTCAAGAGGTTCAAAATTAGGGGACTTAGGGCCTTATGGTAAACAAGCAGTACAGTTCTATACTCAAACCAAAACCATTACCAGTCGTTGGTTCGAAGACACACAAGAAAAAGGTGAAGTGAATACCACCATCAGCTTGCGTTAATATAGGAGTTCAAGGATGAATATTGCATTTATTGGTTTAGGCAATATGGGCGGTAAAATGGCCCATAATTTACTCAAAGCAGGCTTGACGGTTTATGGCTTTGATTTAAGTGATGTTGCAATCGCACATTTCACCGAAGCAGGCGGAATTGCCTGTAATAGTCCACAGAAAGCAGCAGAAAATGCAGATGTCGTAATCACCATGCTGCCAGCCGCAAAGCATGTTAAAGAGGTGTATTTGGGTGAAAATGGGGTACTTGCTGTGCTTAAACAAGGCAGCTTATGTATCGACAGCAGTACCATTGATCCACAAACCATTAAAGACATTGCTGCAATTGGTGCAGAGCAAGGAATTCAAATTTGTGATGCACCTGTTTCAGGTGGCACGATCGGGGCCCAAGCAGGTACGCTAACCTTTATGGTAGGAACTGATGATAAAGCCTTTGAACAAGTCAAATCTGTGCTTGCACCAATGGGTAAGAACATCGTGCACTGTGGTGAAGTGGGTGCAGGACAAATTGCTAAAATTTGCAATAATCTCATTTTAGGCATTTCAATGGCCGCAGTGGCTGAAGGCATGGCGCTAGGGGCAAAACTCGGTATCGATGCACAAGCATTAGCAGGCGTAATCAATAGTTCAAGTGGTCGTTGCTGGAGCTCGGAAGTGTGTAACCCATGGCCGGGTATTTCTGCAAATGCACCTGCTGGACGTGGTTATAGTGATGGCTTTGCCTCTCAACTGATGCTTAAAGATTTGGGTTTGGCTGTTGAAGCCGCAGGCCAAGTCAAACAACCTTTGCTTTTAGGTGGTTTGGTACAGCAGCTTTATCAGCAACTGTGTATGCAAGGTCATGCTCAACTCGATTTTTCCAGCATCATTCAGCAATATTTGCCTAAAGAAACTTAATTATCAATCGAAGCATAGTCAATTTCACCACCAATGGGTGGTGAAAAACCAATAGATTCACTCGTGTCATGAATAACAATAAATCCAGGCCGGAGTATATAATATGTTGAATTATCAGGATGTTGCTAAAACATTTAATTTAGATGGTGCGGTTCAAGAAATGCTCTCAGGTTCAGTCGATCAACTGAATGCCTGTTATGAATGCTGTGACCGACATGCAGAAGCAGATTGCGAAAAAGTTGCCCTATATTGGCAAGCTAAAGATGGTCGTAAAGAGCAATATACCTTTGCTCAACTGAAAAAATGGTCGAGTCAGTTTGCCAATTTTTTAAAGTCACAGGGTATTCAAGCAGGTGATCGTATTTCGGGTTTATTACCAAGAACTCCCGAATTATTGGTGGTGATTCTCGCTGCTTGGCGAATTGGTGCAGTTTATCAACCGCTATTTACTGCATTTGGCCCAAAGGCGATTGAACATCGAGTTCAGCTGGCAAAAAGCAAATTGGTTGTGACCGATATCGGCAATCGTAGCAAACTGGATGAAGTTGCACAGTGTCCACAAATTATGACTGTCGCTGATCAACAGGGTCATGCTGTACAACAAGGTGATTTAGACTTTTGGAAAGAACTCAATCAACAGGCTGAGCAATGCGATCTGGTCATGCAAAGCATTCAAGATCCATTTTTACTGATGTTTACCTCAGGTACCACGGGACCTGCAAAACCTTTAGAAGTTCCACTCAAAGCCTTAATTGCTTTTGGCAACTATATGAAAGATGCGATCGGCTTACGCGCAGATGATGCATTCTGGAATATTGCTGATCCAGGTTGGGCATATGGACTTTATTACGGTATCACAGGACCCTTGTTGTTAGGCCATGCCACTTTGTTTTATGAAGGTGGTTTTAGCATAGACAGTTTATGTCAAATTATTGATGATTATAAAATTACCAATTTGGCAGGGGCACCTACAGCATATCGGATGATGATGGCCGCAGATCCCACTCAAATGGCACAACTAAAAGGTAAATTCCGTGTTGTGAGCAGTGCTGGTGAACCTTTAAATCCAGAAGTTTTTCGTTGGTTTAAACAAGTGCTTGATGCGCCTATTTTTGACCATTATGGACAGACAGAGGTGGGCATGGTGGTGTGCAACCATCATGGTTTAAGCCACGAGGTCCGTGCAGGCGCTGCTGGTTTTGCCAGCCCAGGTTATCGTGTTGCTGTGGTGGATGATCAAGGCAATGAGTTGCCTGCCGATACCGCTGGAATTTTAGCGGTAGATATCAGTCAATCACCGATGATGTGGTTTGGTGGCTATAAAGAAAGTCGTAAATCACCATTTATCAAAAATTATTATTTGACCGGTGATACTGCTGAATTACATGCAAATGGGAGTATGAGTTTTGTTGGACGTAGTGATGATGTGATTACCACCTCTGGATATCGTATTGGACCTTTTGATGTAGAAAGTGCATTACTTGAACATGAGGCAGTGATTGAAGCTGCTGTTGTTGGAGTACCTGATCCAGAGCGAACCGAAATCGTTAAAGCTTTTGTGATTTTGGCAGAAAATAAAACACCATCTGAGGAATTGGCTGAACAACTTGGGCAATTTGTCAAAAAACGTCTGTCTGCCCATGCTTATCCAAGACAAGTTGAATTTGTTACTGAACTACCCAAGACCCCAAGTGGCAAGATTCAACGCTTTTTACTACGAAATCAAGAAATTGCTAAACAACAATTAAGTGTATAAAGCCAGTAAGGATCATCCTACACAAGCTAAACTTGCCGAATGTAGGATGTTAAATGATGCTAAGGAATATGAAATGCAATTTACTGAAGAACAATTATTGATTCAGGACATGGCGAAAAGTTTCGCCCAAGAACAAATTAAACCAAATGCAGCGGAATGGGATAAACACAGCATTTTCCCCAAAGAGACCTTGTCACAAATGGGGCAATTGGGATTTATGGGGATGCTGATTTCAGAGCAATGGGGTGGTTCAGATACCGGCAACTTAGCCTATGTTCTTGCACTTGAAGAAATTGCGGCAGCAGATGGTGCAACCTCCACTATCATGAGTGTACATAATTCAGTTGGTTGTGTTCCGATTGCTAAATTTGGTAGTGAAGAGCAAAAACAAAAATATTTAATGCCTTTGGCACAAGGTGAAATGATAGGTGCTTTCGCATTGACCGAACCGCATACAGGCTCTGATGCAGCAGCACTGAAAACCCGAGCTGTCAAAGATGGTGAGGATTGGATTATTAACGGTGCAAAACAATTTATTACTTCAGGAAATAATGCTGGTGTAATTATTGTATTTGCAGTGACCGATCCAAGTGCTGGTAAAAAAGGTATCAGTGCCTTTATTGTGCCACGGGAAACTGCGGGCTATGAAGTGATTCGGACTGAAGAAAAACTGGGATTGCATGCTTCAGATACCTGTCAAATTGCATTGACTGATGTGCGTGTACACAAAAGCTTAATGTTAGGTCAAGAAGGTGAAGGGCTTAAAATAGCACTGTCTAATCTGGAAGGCGGTCGTATTGGTATTGCTGCGCAAGCGGTGGGTTTGGCACGTGCTGCCTTAGAAGAAGCCAGCAAATATGCCAAAGAACGGATTACTTTTGGAAAACCGATTTTTGAACATCAGGCAATCGCTTTTCGTTTGGCCAATATGGCAACAGAAATCGAAGCAGCTCGTCAATTGGTCCATCATGCCGCACGATTGAAAGAAGCAGGCAAGCCCTGTCTCAATGAAGCCTCAATGGCAAAATTATTTTCCTCAGAGATGGCAGAGCGTGTCTGTTCTGCTGCACTACAAATCTTTGGTGGTTATGGTTATTTAAAAGATTTTCCAATTGAACGGATTTATCGTGATGCACGTATTTGTCAAATCTATGAAGGCACCAGTGACATCCAGCGTTTAGTGATTGCGCGAAGTTTATAAATAGAGTTAATCGCTGTGTATCAGATGATGGGATAAAACAGATAAGGAAATGAATATGCAATTTGAAACGATTTTACTGGAAAAACATAAAGGTGTAGGTTTAATTACACTCAATCGCCCAAAGGCTTTAAACGCATTAAATTCAAAATTAATCCAAGAAGTAAATTTAGCTTTAGATGACTTAGAAAAGGATCAGGATATTGGCTGTATGGTGCTGACTGGTTCAGAAAAAGCCTTTGCCGCTGGTGCTGATATTAAAGAAATGGCGGGATTGAACTTTCCCAATATTTATTTTGATGATTTTTTTAATCTTGCCGATCGAATTGCGCAACGCCGTAAACCTTTAATCGCAGCTGTCAGTGGTTATGCCTTGGGTGGTGGTTGTGAGTTGGCACTGATGTGTGATTTTATTTACTGTGCGGATAATGCCAAATTTGGCTTACCTGAAGTCACTTTAGGCGTGATTCCAGGCATTGGGGGTACGCAGCGTTTAACCCTTGCCATAGGTAAAGCCAAAGCGATGGAAATGTGTTTAACCGCTCGACAAATGGGGGCAATTGAGGCAGAACTGAGTGGTTTAGTTGCCCGTGTGTTTAGCCCCGAAGAGCTTTTAACCCAGACTTTAAGTGCTGCTGAAAAAATTGCTGAAAAATCATTGGTGGCGACAATGATGATCAAAGAATCAATTAATCGTGCCTTTGAAGTGAGTTTGGCGGAAGGTTTACGTTTTGAACGACGAACCTTTCATTCAATTTTTGCTACTTTGGATCAAAAAGAAGGCATGCAAGCCTTTGTTGATAAACGCCAAGCCAACTTTAAAAATCAATAATAGGATGAAGATCGGATGAATACTCAAAATCATTTAATCATCGAACAGAATGCAGCTCTGGGTGTGATTACCTTAGATCGAGTGTCCAACCTGAATGCACTGACTTTGGATATGATCAATGGTATCCGTATACAAATTGAAACTTGGCAAAATGATGTTGGCATTCAAGCGATACTGATCAAATCTAATAGCCCAAAAGCATTTTGTGCAGGTGGTGATATTCGTTATCTTTATGATTGTTATCAAAATGGTACAGATGGACATAAAGGCTATTTTATTGCTGAATATGACATGTTGAATAGCATTCGCGCGTCTAAAAAACCGGTTGTGGTATTGTTAGATGGCTATGTCTTAGGTGGCGGTTTTGGTCTGGCACAGGCCTGTCATATTATTGTCAGTAGTGAAAAATCACGTTTTGCCATGCCTGAAACGGCGATTGGTTTCTTTCCTGATGTTGCAGCAACGCACTTCTTGTCACGTTTAGATGATATTGGGGTCTATCTGGCAACCACAGGTAACCAAATCAGTAGCAGTGATGCCTTATATTTAGATTTGATTGATTATCATGTTCCTAGCCAACAATTTAATGCCTTACTTGATGCGCTGAGCCAATCAAGCAATTTAAGCAAAGACAATATTGAACAGATAATTTCTAAATTTATTACCCGCCCTGTAGAAAGTGAACTCAGTGCATCGGTCGAGAACATTCGTAAGCATTTTGGCTTTGAAAATTTGCAAGATATTGAAAAAAGTCTTGAAAATGAAAAAGATCAACAGCATCAAGCATGGGCAAGCAAAGTCTTAAGCACTTTGCAACAACGTTCTTGGGTGGCGAAAAAAACCAGTTTAAGACTGCAATACTTGGGACGGGGATTGTCATTACAACAATGTATGCAGTTGGAACGAAATTTACAGGATATCTGGTTTGAACATGGCGATATTCTTGAAGGTGTTCGTGCTTTAATTGTCGACAAAGATAAACAGCCAAAGTGGCAAAAAAGCAATATTGTTTTAGATAAAATATTGGCTGAATTAGGTTAGTCTTTTTAATGCGTATATCAGTTCTGTTTTTATAAACATTCAGATACTTTTAAAGGCAACAAAAAAAGGAAATCATGCGATTTCCTTTTTTCACGATGGTCAAAATCACCTATAAATCAATCTTATCGTATATAGCGTTGGCTTTCTCTGTGATTGCAGTCATATGGATTGCACCATGAATCATTCCTGCTAGAAAATCAAATTTCACCGAGACTCCAGCCTCTCTCAATCT
Source organism: Acinetobacter sp. BIGb0196 (assembly GCF_011759595.1). NCBI lineage: Bacteria > Pseudomonadati > Pseudomonadota > Gammaproteobacteria > Moraxellales > Moraxellaceae > Acinetobacter > Acinetobacter sp. BIGb0196. The sequence goes on from NZ_JAAOZA010000001.1 coordinate 2,116,605, forward strand.
TTCAGCATATTGTTCGCCATCATAACGCAGTGGATCATATTCACAGACAAAAATTGTTGCCTCAGGTAAGCCTTGTAATGATTGTGCCAGTAGAGGACTCACCAACTCATTGGTTTTGTCAGAATCACTATTTAAATATTGATCCCAACAATACGCCATTGTTGCAGTGGTTAAACCATAACCATCCGCATAAGTTTCATAGGATTTACCATGCATCGTGGCATCTAAGGCTGGATAAAACAGCAGTTGTTGACTAATCTGGATTTCTGGATGCGCTTTAGCGAGTAAGCATGCAGCTGCTGCAAGGTTAGCTCCCGCACTATCACCACCCACAGCAATACGATTTTGATCAAGCCCTAAACTTAAAGCATATTCTTGAATATAACGAAGTGCTGTAAAAAAATCTGTCAACGGTACTGGAAATTTGAATTCAGGCGCTAGGCGATAATCCACTGAAAAGATAACATGCTGTGTTGATTCTGCCAGTAAGCGGCATGAACGATCCCACGCATCTAAACTCCCCAAACACCATCCACCACCGTGGGCAAATACTAAAGCTGGGTTGCTTTGTAGCTGTACCAAAGCATAGGGCGTATATACCCGAACTTGGATTTGAGCTTGATCAGAAGTTGTAATCCAAAAACTGGTTTGATAGCTGGAATCTTGCTCAATACCTTGCTGTTGTATGATGTCCTGATTTACCTGCGCTCTTAATTCACAAAGTGTATTTGCAGCTGTTGCAACAGGTCTAGCGTTAAGCCAGTCTGCAATTTGATGGTCTAAAGACATCTTATTGCTCCTGTTGTAGAAATTCTAAAATCAGGGAACAAAACGCTTCGGGTTGTTCCTCCATAATAAAATGACCACAATCTTTGACAATTGCACTGGTTAAATGCGGTGCAACTTTTTTCATGGTTTCATAAGGTGCATCATTGGTTGCTTGTTCTGCGCCAATCGCCAATACAGGCATTTCTAGATTTTTAGTTGCGCGGATTTTATTTTGACGAATGGTTTCGGGGATTGAACGATAGTAATTAAAGCCTGCCGTTAAACGTCCCGATACTTTATAAGCCTCAATATAAGTTGCAGCGGCGACTTTATCTCTGTGCCACGACCACTTATCAAAAATATAATTAAGATAAGTTTCTTCACGTCCACTGACCAAAGCTTCAGGTAAGTCCATCACTTGATTAAACATGAAATGCCATAGAAAAATATTTTCATCAGCTGAAACAAAAATAGGCGGTGGCGTTGCCAATCCGGGAATAACGGCTTCAGTCACAGCCAGAGAAGTAACAGATTGGGGAAAATCAGCTGCAAGTGCATAAGCAACCCACATCCCGATATCGTGACCAATCACTGAATAAGTATCATGTCCAAGTTTTGACATTAAGCTGGATAAAATTGTCGCAATTCGCCCCGTATCATAACTTCCATTCAGCGGAACAGAATATCCTGTTCCCGGTGGATCCACAGCAATTGCCTGATAACCATTGGCTGCCAATACGCTCATTACATTTCGCCATGCGTACCATGTTTGTGGCCAACCGGGGATAAGTAATACGACAGGACCACGACCTGTAGAGACATAATGAAGCTTTTTACTGTCTATATGGATGTAATGATGCTGAAATTGATCAACTAAATTTTCATGTGTTGTAATGGTTGTCATAGTGAATTCCAATCGCTGCCTTAGATACCCAAAAGTTGATTTATTTGCAATTGATTGACAGGCGCTGCGGCAAAATCATCAAAGGTTTTATCAGTAACATGGATAATATGCTGTTGAATAAACTCAGCACCTTCACTTGCACCATCCTCTTTATTTTTTAAGCAACATTCCCATTCCAAAGTTGCCCAGCCCTGATAGTCGTTATGTGCCAATTTTGAGAAAATTGCTTTGAAATCAACCTGACCATCTCCAGTAGAGCGGAATCGACCTGCACGATCTCCCCAATTTTGATAGCCCCCATACATCCCTTGGCGACCTGTCGGGTTAAACTCCGCATCTTTAACATGGAACATCCGAATAAAATCTTTATAGATATCGATGTATTCCAAATAGTTCAGTTGTTGCAAGATAAAATGACTCGGGTCAAAAAGAATCTGACAACGTGGATGGTGGTGTGTCCGTTCTAAGAACATTTCAAAGGAAATGCCATCATGTAAGTCTTCGCCAGGATGAATCTCGTAGCACAGATTGACATTATGTTCATCACAAGCATTGAGGATCGGCATCCAACGACGTGCAAGTTCATCAAAAGCGGTTTCAATAAGTCCAGCGGGGCGTTGAGGAAAAGGAAAGATATAAGGCCATGCCAGTGAACCTGAAAAAGTTCCCATATCTTGCAAACCTAAGCGGGCAGATGCTTGAACAGAAGCCAACATTTGTTGTTCAGCCCATTGAGTTCTAGCTACTGAATTTCCATGTAAATATGAAGGTGCAAAACCATCACATAAAGCATCATAAGCTGGATGCACAGCCATAAGTTGGCCAAAAATATGCGTTGTCAACTCACTAATTTCTAAACCATTATTTTGTAAAATTCCTTGTATTTCATCGCAATAATCTTGGCTTGTGGCTGCTAAATTAACATCAAATAAACGCTTGTCCCATGCTGGCAGTTGTACAGCCTTAAAGCCTTTATCGGAAACCCATGCAGCAATGCTCTCTAAATTATTAAATGGGAATATATCATCACTGAATTGTGCGAGATGAATACTTGGACCTTTGATGGTTTGCATAGCTAAACTCAATTAGTTGTCGATCGACAAACAATAGGCTTTCTTTTGAATAAAAACAACAAGTTTTTAAAAAAGAAGCTAAAAAAGGGCAGCCTCTCCAACAAATCCTATTGATTTATTTGCGAAATTTATTTTTTCGAATGATAATAAAAAACACTAAATCGGATTGAAGCGTCGTTATGGCTGGTAGACCAAGAGAATTTGATAGGGAAAAAGCATTGATTCAAGCGCGTGATTTTTTCTGGCAACATGGCTATGAAGGGACTTCGATGTCAGATTTAGTCGAGGTCTTAGGTATTGCTTCCGCGCGTATTTATAAAGCCTTTGGCTCTAAAGAAGCGTTGTTTCGAGAAGCTGTTATACACTACGAAGAAAATGAAGGCGGCTTTGCGATCCACGCTTTACAACAAGCAAATATTAAGGATGCGATCAGCCAATTATTTCAAGATGCAATCAAACTTTATACCCAGAATAATCATTCATATGGCTGTATGGTTGTATCATCTGCAAGTGTATTAAGTCAGGAAAATCAAGGTCTTTTAGACTGGATGAAGCAACAACGTATTGAACGTGGTCAAAGTCTGGTTAAGCGCTTTAAACAGGCGAAAGTAGAGGGACAATTATTAGAACATGCTGACCCTGAAATATTAGGGCAATATTACGGACTAGTGCTACATGGATTATCCGTTCAAGCCAGAGATGGTTATTCAGAACAAATGCTTTTGCAAATCATTGATTTTTCCCTTAAAAATTTAGATCAATATCTGGTTTCATCTTAAAATGCTTAGAAATAAATCAGCAATAAAAATGTATAAGTGATGAATATAGGACTTGGAAGATACATCGTATGATTGCGACTTATTTTGTTGAGTTTTAAACATTGCTTTACGGCAAATAAATGGGCGTTTCATCACGTTGAAAGGGCAATATTGAATAGATTTTAATTTACGAATAAATTAAACTTTAACGATATATTTCAATAAATTATGAAACTTTATGAGCTAGCTTCTATCCTATTCAAAATAATGTTAAGGATTATTTTATCGATTTAACACGAGATAAAGTAAACATAAAAATTTAATCTGAAAAAATCTGTTTTAGTCCAATTAAAATCGATCAATTTAAGCACTGTTTTTTTTGGTAAAGAATCAATCTTGACACAGCTAAAATATTCAATATATAGTTAGCCACCATACTATATGGTTAAATACTAAATGAATCTAGAACAGAAATACACCGCGCTTTTGCATGAAGCGCAACGCCGTAAAATGGTAGATATTGAAAATTTACGCCTCTGTTTTCAAACGCTTTCACTCGCTTCAACTATTGATCGAGACTGTGCCGCACAGCTTGCGCCTTATGGCTTATCTGAAGGGAGATTTGTGCTTTTATTTCTCCTTGATGCAGCTAATGATGCTGTAGCGCCTAAAACTTTAGCTGAACAAGCGGGAATTACCCGTGCCACAGTCACTGGACTACTGGATGGCTTAGAACGTGAACAATTGGTAGAACGTCATGCAGATCCAGAAGATCGTCGCGCGTTATGTATTCGACTGACGGTAAAGGGCAAACAAGTCGCAAAAACTGTGTTTGATCAGCATAGTCGCTGGATTGCCAGCCTGTTTGCTGGTTTAACCCAAGCTGAGCGTGAGCAATTAACAGGTTTACTTGAGAAAGTAGCGAAAAATCTTGTTGATAAACGCTGATAAAATATCTACATAAAAATCTTTTTAAATTATCGATATAAAACGTTGAATTAAATCAAGGAAAAATCATGAATCACTATCTAATTGAACTCTATACACCCAATGCAGTTTGGCAAGCTTTACCTATACAAGAGCGTCAACAATATTTGGCTGATGTTGGCGCAGCTATGGGAGGCTTGTCTAGTCTAGGTGTTGAGCTTTTAACACTCACCGAGATTGATACTGCCGTTGATCAAAGTAGTCATCATCGCTTTATGGGGATTTGGCGCTTTCCAAATCAACAGGCACGGGATGCATTGTTAACAGGTATTCAAGCAAGTGGTTGGTATGACTACTTCGATCATGTAAATGCTGCAGGGACGGAAGGTGATTTCCAGCAACATCTTGATGCTTTGGCGAAGTTTTAATTTCTCTTCAAAAATGCTTATTTATTTTCAAGGTCATATCAAAGTGTTCTTTAAAGCTTAAATATCTTATAGAAATGCTTGTTCAATGAGAAAAAATTGTGAATACTCATGCGCATAAATTGAGGCTGTAAGATTATCTTTTGGGGTTAGGCAATTACTGTGAAAACGTATCCATTTTCTCGTTTACAAAAAGCACTACTGGCGGTTGGTTCATTTTCATGTCTAGGGCTAAGTTCAGCATTGGCACATGCTGATACTGAAAAAGATACACAGCAACTTAAAACGATTAAAGTAAGCGTTCAAACAGAAGAAACAACACCAACTGCTTATTATCAACCCAAGGTAAATTTATCAGGATTTACTCAGCAAAATCTTGCTGAGATCCCTGCATCTATCAGTACAGTCACCGCGGAACGTATCGCTGACCAACATGCAAAAACCCTGACGGATGTTGTTAAAAATGATGCAGCAATCGGTGATGGTTATGCGCCCATTGGTTATTATCCAAACTTTATTATGCGTGGCTTTAACTTAAATTTAGGATCAAGTTATTTGCTCAATGGTCATTTGCTGCGTGGCGAGCAAAATGTGGCGCTTGAGAACAAAGCACAAGTTGAAATTCTAAAGGGTATAAGTGCAATCCAAAGTGGGATGTCAACACCGGGTGGTGTCATCAATTATGTCACTAAACGTCCAGAAGACATTCGTGCTATTACCGTTGAAGTAGATAGTCATGGTGGCAATCGTGTTGCAACTGACTTGGGTGGCTGGTTGGGAGAAGAGCAGCAGTTTGGTTATCGACTGAATCTGGCCAAAGAAGAAATTCATCCTTATGTTGAGCATGCAGATGGGCAGCGTTTGTTTGGCGCTTTGGCTTTAGATTGGAAGATTTCAGATCGCTCAAAATTAGAATTTGATATTGAATCGCAGCGTCAACGTCAGCGCTCAGTCGCAGGTTATCAATTACTGGATGGTACAACTGTACCGACTGGGGTTAAATGGGATCGTTTACTTGGCTATCAAAGCTGGAGTAAACCAGTGACCAATGAAAGCCTAAATGCCAGCTTAAAATATATTTACCAAGTCAATGACAACTGGACAACAAATCTGTCTGCTGCACAAAGCCGTGTCGTGATTGATGATTATTCAGCATTTCCGTGGGGTTGTTATAGCAGTACTTGCCAAACGACAGGTTTAGGTAATACTTTTGATCAAAATGGTAATTATGATATTTATGATTTCCGTAATCCAGACGACAGCTTCTTAACCAATCAATTTAAAGCAGGATTAAACGGTAAGTTTAGCACAGGGGCTTGGCAGCATAAGCTCAGTTTAGAACTGTCACATACAGGCAAACGGCATACACAATATAACGCGATCAATGAATGGGTCGGTACAGGAAATATTTATAATGATCCTATAACGTATGCGCCTACTGATAAAACTTTAGGTACACATTATAAATCATTAGACAGTCAACAAACTGCACTGAACTTACTGGACCAGATTGACTTCAACACTGAATGGTCAGTTTTGTTGGGCGGTAAACTGATGCATTTAAATGAAAATGCCTATGATGTGGATGCAAACAACATCCGAGAGACCAATTTTAATCGTTTCTTGCCGCAGTTTGCGTTGATGTATCAACCTTGGGAACATACCCACCTCTATGCTTCTTATGCCAAAGGCTTAAGTGATGGCGGACAAGCCCCTTGGTTTGCTACTGGTATTCCTGATCAAGGTATTGAAGGTAATGCTTTTAAAACTTTAGCACCGATAAATTCAACTCAGTATGAGTTGGGTCTTAAGCAGCAATGGCAAACATTACTGTTTACCGCGGCATTATTCGATTTAACCCAAGACAATCAATACACCAACGCAGACAATTACTTTGTCACGGATGGTAAGCAACATAACCTTGGCTTAGAATTGGGTTTACAGGGACGCTTAGGGCAAAATCTAGATATGACTTCTTCTTTAGCTTTAACTCGTTCACGTTTAAAAGAAATACAAGTGGCTGATTATCAAGGTCATCAAACTCAAAATGTACCGAGTGTCCGTTTTGCCAGTCATCTGTCTTATCGAGTACCACAAGTAGATGGCTTACGTTTATTGGCTGGCATACAATACAGTAGCAGTAAATATGCCAATAAAACGGGTACAGTAAAAGTATCAGGCTATAGCGTGTTTGATGTAGGTACAGCTTATAACTTCCGTGCTTATGGTTATGACAATACACTTCGATTTAATGTTGATAACGTGTTTAATAAAAAATACTGGCGAGATGCGGGGAGTTTCTTAGGCGATGACTATTTATTTCTTGGCGCACCACGTACTGCACAACTCTCGTGGACTTTGGGTTTTTAAAGTAACTTGCTGAGCCTATTGGTAATTTAAATTGAGATGTAGACTAAGTTAATATTTGACGGTTAGATAATTTAATTAACGAACCGTCAATAGCATCTCATTTTTTATTAGCGTAGAAGTTACCCATGTTGTTATAATAGAGGGGCAGTTTTATTAAGGAACTTTGTGATGCTGAATGTGAATGAAATTCCACATAAAGGGTTGAAAAGATATATAGCGAAACTCCCACGTCAAAACCATATAAGTTATATCAATACTGGAAGTAGTCTATTGGCTCAAACGATTACACGTTTAGCTGATGATGATGTTAAACCAGACGAAACTGAAAAATTAGTAATTGCTTTACGTCGAGCAAATGTGATCGATGGTTCACAAATGTTGATTTTGCTTGGCCGTTATTTTGATGAAACTCAACATGTTTGATCCCTTTAATGATTTTGAGACAAATGGTTATTTACGCAATTTCAGAAAAGATAAAAATTGTATTTTAAAAACCAAAACCTAAAAAGTGATTTCAATAAGAAAAATAGTGTTGTATAGACAAGGTTCTTAAATATTTTATTTAAGTCTCAAATAAATTTATGAAACTAAGCGTGATATTTAAAACACTCTTCAAAAAATAGAACAATAATTTAGTTATATCAACACCTTAGAATTTTTCAAAAAGTCCTTTTTTAAAACTATAAATCAACATAAAATTCCCCTCATCCTAGCCTTCTCCCAAAGGGAGAAGGGATTTTCAATCGAAATATGATTCACGCTACATGATCACTTTTTCATTTATGAAAGAGATTTATTTAAATAAATATCAAAAAAATAGATAGTATAAACTTAAAAATATAAATTGGATTTATTCTAAAAAATAACCAATCATAGAATTCTAAGCAATTTAGTAAGGAATGCTAAAAATGGACAAAAAAATTAGAGTTGCTGTGATTGGTGGCGGTATTGCAGGATTAGCACTCACCACTCAATTGATCAAAAATAAACATTTAGATGTACATCTCTTTGAGTCTGCATCACAGTTTTCTGAAATTGGTGCAGGGATTTCGTTTGGTGCCAATGCAGTTAAAGCCATTCAATTATTAGGTCTAAGCCAAGAGTATGAATCTATTGCAGATCAGGTAAAGACACCATACACCGATATTTGGTTTCAATGGCGTAATGGTTATACCGATGAGTATCTATCTGCATCTATTGCGCCACAAGTCGGGCAGTCTTCGGTACATCGTGCAGATTTTCTCGATCGTTTAATTCCGTTGGTGCCTTTAACAAATGTACATTTTAATAAACGTGTACAAGAAATTGAGGCAGATGAAGAACAAGCGACAATTCACTTTATAGATGGTCATCATATTACATTTGATTATGTGATTGGTTGTGATGGAATTCGGTCAGTTGTTCGAAATCATGTGCTTGACTCTAATCAATTAGCGCGTGTTGAACCTCAGTTTTCAGGGACGTGGGCATATCGTGGAATTATTAAATTTCAAGATTTTAAGCAAGCCATTGCAAAACTGGGAAATGATGCCGAAATTGCCGATGTACCGCAAATGCTTTTAGGGAAAGATAAACATATCTTAACTTTCCCAATCCGTCAGGGTGAAGAAATTAACATTGTCGCATTTAAGTCAGATCGCACTCAAACCGTATTAGCAGAGAATACACCATGGACATCGCCTGTTTCAAAACAAACGATGCTGGCTGATTTTGCAGACTGGAGCGAGAGTTGCAAGGCATTATTGGATCTGATCGACTCACCAACAATTTGGGCTTTACATGAAATTCAACCTTTAGAAACTTATAAAAACAAAAGCAATAATGTGATTTTGATTGGTGATGCTGCTCATGCCATGTTACCGCATCAAGGTGCTGGCGCTGGACAAGGTTTAGAGGATGCTTTGATTTTAGCTAAATTATTAGAAAACCCTGAGTTAACATTTGAATCTATCAAAGCTGTATCTGAAATCTATGAGCAGGTTCGATTAGAACGCGCCGTAAAAGTTCAAAATACCTCACGTGAATCAGGTGAAATCTATGAGCTATATTCATCGAAATATCCTGATTTTGAATCAATAGGCCAACATTTGGCACAGCGTTTTGACTGGTTGTGGCAGCATTCGCTTGAAGATGATATTCAGACAGCTAAAGCAGCATTAGCAAAACAACTACAGCACACTGAAATGACGACTTAAACAACAAAGATTACAAACAGGACAATATGACCAGGGAGGTCTATTATGCAATTCATAAATGCAAATGAAATTATTGATCATGCTAAATTAAAAGCCATTCATTGGCGGGTGATTCTACTCAGTGCATTGATTATTATCTTTGATGGTTATGATCTAGTGATTTATGGTGTTGCTTTACCCAAGTTGATGGCAGAATGGAAAATTGACAGCATTACGGCTGGATTTCTGGGCAGTGTCGCCTTATTTGGGATGATGTTTGGTGCGATTATTTTCGGTAGCCTGAGTGATAAATTAGAAAGCTATGGATTTAGCCGCAAAAAATTAATTATTTTATGTATCTGTTTATTCAGTGGTTTTACTTTACTTTGTGGTTATGCCAATAATCCACAAAGTTTTGCAATCTTTCGGTTTTTGGCTGGTTTGGGTTTAGGCGGGGTCATGCCAAATGTAATCGCCTTGATGACGGAATATGCACCTAAAAAACTACGCTCAACTTTGGTTTCCTTAATGTTTAGTGGTTATGCAGTTGGTGGGATGTGTTCAGCTTTATTAGGAATGTGGTTAGTTCCGCAATTTGGTTGGAAAATTATGTTTATTCTAGGAGGCACACCACTTTTACTCATTCCCATAATCTGGAAGCTGTTACCAGAATCGATTGATTATTTGGTGCGCCGTGATAAAACCGACAAAGCCATTGAGATCCTTAAACAAATTGACGGCAATATTACCTATACGTCTCAGACTCAAATTGGTCTTCATCAAGACAATCAATCTAGCTCTAAAACCCCGATCAAGGATTTATTTGCAGAAAATCGTGGGATGGTAACACTCTTATTCTGGGGCAGCGTATTTATGGCGCTTGTACTGGTCTATGCTTTAGGCAATTGGTTACCTAAATTAATGGTAGAAGCAGGCTATGATTTATCGACCAGTTTGGTTTTTCTATTGGCTTTAAATATTGGGGGAATGCTTGGCGCAATTTGTGGTGGCTACTTAGCGGATCGTTTTAATCTTGCAAAGGTATTATGCTCACTGTTTTTAAGTGGTGCGATCGCATTAATTTTACTAAGTTATAATTTACCAATGGTCATTCTTTATTTTTGTATTGGGGTTGCAGGTGCTGCATCAATTGGTGGGCAAATCTTATTATTGGCGTATATGTCTCAATTTTATTCATCCAATATTCGTGCAACAGGCTTAGGAATGGCTTTAGGTGTGGGGCGCTTAGGCGCAATTTTAGGGCCAATCTTATGTGGCTGGCTGTTAAGCTTAAGTCTGCCCATTAATTATAATTTTATCGCATTATCAATCCCTTGTATTATTGCGGTAATAAGTGTTTCAATGATTCACTTACAGTTGAAAAAAACAAAATTGGCGGTGAAAGCGGTACAAATCTAAAAGTAGAGCAGGGAGGTCTACCTCCCTCATTCAATAGAGATATTACAATTGATTGATCTAAGTCTTATTAAAGTTTTTATTATCGTTTTTGAAACTAAAAATATTAGTCATGCAGCTGAGCGCCTCAATTTAAGCCAACCTTCTGTCACCTATAATCTAAATCGCCTACGTAAATTTTTAAATGACCCTTTATTTGAACGAGACAAATTTGGAGTCAAACCGACCAAGTTGGCACAAAGTTTATACCCAAGCTTTAGGCAAGCAATTACCGATATTGAAATAGCAATTACAGCGTCTAAATACTTTGACCCAAAAACCTCAACTCGGATATTTCGTTTAGGCTTATCTGATTTAGGTGAAATATGTCTGTTACCTTCGTTAATTCAATATCTTTCTAAAGAAGCACCATTTATTAAGGTGGAAATCGAAGAAATTCAATCTCATAAAGTAGAAGAATGGCTGACTGAAGGTTTTTTAGATGTTGCTGTATTCAATAGTAGTTATACCGTTATGCCTAAAATTGAATCACGAAATTTATTTGAAGAACGCTATATGTGCATTGCGCATAAGTACCATCCACGTATCAGGGATACACTGAGTTTAGAACAATATTTTCAAGAAAATCATGCGGCTATTAAATCTTCAACGGGTCACATTGAAATTGATCAAAGGCTGAAAGAATTGGACTTAAAAAGAAAAATCATGCTTGAGCTTCCTCATTTTAGTGTTTTACAAGATGTTGTGACCAGTTCTGAATTATTAGTGACTTTGCCTTCACGGGCAGCAAAAGTATATGCGCGTAATGGGGATGTCAATATTTTTGAATTACCATTTTCAGTTAAACCGTTTAACGTGAGTGCCAATTGGTATAACCATCGAGATGACATAGAGGCCCGAACGTGGTTTATTCAAACACTACAAGAACTTTTCCAATCGCTATAACGCCGTATTCTTATTTGTAATGCGTTAAAAAACAGTGAATAGAGCCATAACTTATCTGAACTAATCTTTATTTGAATGAGAGTTTCAAGTAATCAGCATTAAGAATTAAAAATCTATTTATCTTGTCAAAAATAGAATATTATTCCAATAATAGATAAATCAATGACTCATTTTTTTAATTTCTTATATAAAGTGAACTGCATGAAATTACAGCTAGATAAATACGATCGTGGCATTTTAGAACTATTACAAAAAGATTGTACTTGGGCGATTGGCGATATCGCAGATCGTATTGGATTAAGTAATACCGCATGTTGGCGACGCATTCATAAAATGGAAGAAGAAGGCATCATTCGCGCTAAAGTTGCTTTATTAGATCGTAAAAAACTAAATATCAATGTGATTGTTATGGTTTTTATTAAAACAGCACAACATAATGCAGAATGGATTGAAAAATTTCACAATCATATCCATACAATCGATGAAGTTATAGAAGTGTATCGAATGGCTGGAGAGACTGATTATTTGTTAAAAGTCGCTGTACCCGATGTGCTTGAGTATGACAAAGTCTATAAAAAAATAATTCAAATTTCTGGTCTTACTGATGTGAGCTCCAGTTTTGCGATGGAGCAAATTAAGTATACGACGGAATTACCTTTAAATTTTCTTTGATCATTGATGCTTTTTTCATAAAAATCAGAGCGAATGTCTCTGATTTAGGCTATTAGAAAATATATTGGTGGGCACATTCATACGCCGTTAATAGTTTAGCCTATTGATCACTATAACCATCCATTCTTCCTCGCTATGGCAACAGCTTCTGTACGAGAATGTGCATCCAGTTTAGAGTGTATACGTCTAAGATGGGCCTTAACCGTTGTTACTGCTAAAAATATTTTATCTGCAATTTCTTGATTACGTAATCCTTCAGCGGCATGACTTAAAATTTCTAATTCTCGTTTACTTAAAGCATCATAAGATACATTCTTTATATTTGGGTGTACTTCTTTGATTTTAGAATGATCAACTAGCGAAATTAACAGTTCTAAAATTTTACGAGTATTTGAATCTAGGTGAAATGATTCACTATAATTTTCATAAAAAGCATAAATTAATTTATGCATAATAGGGCCTTCGTCTAAAAAGCTTCTAAGGTACTTTTCATTACCAATATCTAACAGGATGCTTGTAAAACAATCAAAGGCTTGTTTCTGATTATTTTCGCTAAAATAAAGAGTAGAAAGTATCATTTTTAATTTAATCGCACGTCTTTCATGAAGTAAAGTTTGTGCATGTTTAATTAGGTCTTGAATTTTTTCCTCATGCTTTTTTCCATCATTATTACTTATATCAATTCGCCATATAAGCATTTGGGGAGTATCGAGATATTGAGCTGGCATATAAAAATGATCTAGTGTACGCCAAACATCCAAATCAATGATTTCATTTAAAATTTTATGAGCAAGATAATAATCTTTATTCAGCCAATGTATTCTTGCTTGTTCAAGGAGCGCATTAGCTTTAACACGGGTAAAGTTAAAATCTGCTCCAATATATTCAAGTTCTTTAAGACAGCATAATGCTGCAGTTTTATCATGATTTAACCTGTATTCAATTTTAGCAAATAGACTATAGGCAGATATTAATGAATCTATGTGTCCATTTTGACGTGCGTAAGGGAGACAATTTTTGATTAAACTAAATGATTCCTCTAACTGATTTCTTTCATATAAAATTTCAGCTAAAGGAACTCCAATCATTGCATGACCACCAGATACACTATTCTGATGTTCTCGCCAGCTACAATTATAATTTGTATACCATCTAATATAAGCTTGATTTAAATGACCTTGTTGTAACTCTATACAACCTTCATTGTACTCATAAAGCGTTTGTACAAAAGTATTTCGATTATATCGAGAATTATTGATAACTTTATGAATCAGTTTTCGAGCATAATCAATTTTGTTATATGCAATTAAGTAATGGGAATAAATTGAAATAAAAAAGTTATTCAACAAGTTATCAGATTCATTTTGTCTATTATAAAGTTCTTCACAGGCAGCAAAACTTTCTGCTATACGATCTGTCATTGAGAGCCATAAGCAATCTAATATTTTAGTTTCAATATTAGACAGCAATTTTTGCCTTTTCATTTTCTCGATGACATATTTAGCTTCATCATAACGGCGGTTTAAAATTAAAGCTAATGTATATGCTGTTTGTAAGTGTTGCAAATTTTCAAAAATATGCGCTGGTATTTGATCCAAACAGCGTAATAAAAATCGCACTCTACCTTTTTCTAATAATGCTTGGCCATGTAGAGTCAAAAGTTCGACGCACTTGTCAAACTCTTTTGCAAGCAAATAGTGCTCAATGGCTTCAATAGGTTGATTTAAATAAAGTAGACGTTTTGCAGCACGTAAATGCTGTGATCTAAATTTTTCTGGGTATATACTTTTAAACTGATTACGTAAATAACTTAAGAATAAACTATGGAAACGATATTTTTCACCTTGCTGATCCATAGGGATAAGGAAAAGATTTTTTTGTTCTAACTGTTTGAGTAAATGGGCACTATTATTTGTTTTGAGCAACCAATCACAATCAGCAACAGAAAATTGCGAGTAGACACTACAATTCAATAAAAAATCCTGAAGATTATTGGGTAATTGATTTAAGATTTCTTCACTTAAAAAATGATTAAGTTCAGTATGGTTAATTGAAAACTTTTGAATTTGTGTACATAGAGAATGTCTTGAAGTTAAAGTTAAACCAAATTGTTGAATCGCAACAATCCAACCTCCTGTTTTTTTAAGTAACAGGTTAATTTCATTTGGATTGAGCTGAAAGCCATAATCATTTAGAGCAAGCTTATTTATCTCATCTGCATTGAAACTGAGTGCTTCTTGATTAATTTCTAAAATTTGACAACGAATGCGTAATGAGGCAATTTTTAATGGCAGTAACTGTCGAGAACCGATGACAATTTGGCTATGTGAAGGTAAATAATCTATGATCTGCTGTAAAAACTTGAGCGTTGATTCATCATAAATATGTTCTACTTGATCTAAGAATATTGTAAAGGGATTTGAATACTGAGTAATATTTTCAAGAAAATTATTATTAAATGGTTGATTCGTCGTTTTAAACCAAATATATGATAAATGTTGAATAAAACGATTGAAGTCATTGTCTGCATTATCAAGCGTCATCCAAATGACTTTACGATATTTCTTTTGTTGAAGATAAAGTTGATTTAAAAATGTAGTTTTACCAAATCCAGCAGGAGCTATCACAGAAATCAATTTAACCTTCGTATATTGGTCTAAATGATTAAATATAAGAGTACGTTCAATCTGCGGTTTTATTGATACTGGTGGATTGAGCTTTGTTGTTAAAATATTGTTCATTTTCTCACTCCTTGAAAAAATAAATCTTTAGAAAACTTTAAAGTGAGGCAAAGATCACGTCATTACAGATTGATTGCCTCGAAATAAGTTTTAAAATATTTCCTCAAAATCTTCTTTAGTTGCGCCACAATCTGGACACATCCAATCATCTGAAAATTGATCCAAAGATGTTCCCGGTGCTATTCCATCTTCAGGAATTCCAACTTTTTCATCATAAATAAACGAACAATATCGACATTGCCATTTTTTCATCTTATCTACTCACATCATTTTTCATTTTTGTCTGATCGCTTTTTATTGGTGCAAGACCAAAAGTTTTTATAATCAAAGGATCATTGGCGACATGATGCTCATGTTTTAATTTCCACAGTTTCAGCATACGGTAGAAGGGTGCAGTAGGATAAAGATGATGCATTAAATGATAATTTTGGTAGGTAAGTAATGGAGTAAGTAACCATTCAGCACCAGGGCGTACATTCGTTGCTCGATACTCATTTTCTTTCGCTGTGCTTTGAAATGGCTCATGTGGCAAGAATACAAATGCAGTCACAAATAAGAATGAACTAATCCTTGTTGGTAAAATCCATAACATAAGCGCTTCAAGACCATATCCAAAATAAATTAGAGCTGCTAAAACGCCAATTATTGAAGCGAAATGAACCACTAAGTGAGGTAATAAACGTTTACGCATTGCCTGACTAGCGCGCAAAAAGAAATACTTGGAATAAAAGTAGTCAAAATTGCTCCAACGTAATGGAAAGAAAATATCCATCTTATGTCCAAAATAATCTGGATCATTTTCTTTTTCATTGGTACAGCGATGGTGCTGCATATGGATAAAACGTGCTAGATTGAATGGCGCGATAGGACCAAAGAAAATCATGCCTATATGGCCTGGAATTTCATTGATCCATTTTATTCGCGAAAATGCACCATGAGATGCATCATGTATTGGGCTAAATAAAAAATAGATTGTAAATCCATTAATGATCATGCCAATCCATAGTGGAACCATCCCAAGGATTACACAGTAATCGACAATTGCCAGAATGCTTAGACAGATGATAAACAAGAATAAAGTTGGTAAAGCAATCAAAGGGGCTTTAGTTAACTCGCGTAATGCGTGATCGGATGGAGTAGATTTATTGATCGTTCTCATTGTCATTTCCTTGGTTTTCACCCTGATGTAATTTGCTATCTTTATCAAGATGACAAAAAAATAGAAAAAATAAACCTGAGAAAAAGGTTGGTTTTTGCCTTTGCGTTTTTCGATTCGTTATTTCTACTTGGCTGATGGCTAAAATATATGCCTGATCAAACTCTAAATTAGTTCTTTGTGATGAATAAATGAGAGCCACCTTTTGATAGCTTATTTTTGGTTGTTTTTTAATTCAGGTATTAAAAAATAATAAATTTTCTGAAACTCATATGAGTTTAGCTTCTGGCTTGAAAATAAGGCCATAAATAAAAGGATACTTTTATGAATAAAATTTTAATTTTAGCAGCAAGTGCTTTTCTAGCTTCAACTTCCTGGGCAAATGATTCGATTCAAGGCACAAAATGGAAGACCATTGATGATAAAACTGGCAAGCCCAAATTTCTTATAGAAATTAAAAAAGTAAAAGATAATACCTATAATGGCAGTATCATAGATGTATTTGATGTAGAAAATAAATTGACCTGTAAAACTTGTAACGGTAGGTTAAGGGGAAAACGCCTACAGGGTACGACCGTAATTAATAATTTAAAATTAGTAGAAAATGGAAAATTTAAAGATGGAAAAATTTTAGACCCAGATTCTGGTCGTACTTATAGTCTAGAAGGTGAGTTGGTTGAAAACGGAAAAAAACTGAAGCTTCGAGGTTATTTAGGAATTTCAGCACTGGGTAGAAGCCAAATTTGGTTAAGGGTTAATTAGAGCCTGTAAATAAAAATTCTTTTGCACTGATTCTCGGTATTGCATATTTAGTTCAATACCTAGAATTAAACTTTTTCGATAATCGTAATCTGGATACAATCTTTTTTATCATATTGAATTTGCATACCATATCTCGCCTGAGTGGTTATTAATGCATGGCATAGCGTCGTCATCATACGGGTACTTATAGATCCACATGACTCTCCAAGGGCTAATGTTCCACCATGAATATTTAATCTGTCTGGGTCAGCCCCTAGAACACTCAACCAAGCGAGAGGTAGGGGTGTAAAAACCTCATTCATTTCATAGAGATCAATTTGATTAATGGTCAATCCTGTTTTTTCTAGTGCATTTTGTGTGGCAAAAAATATATTTGCATCAATGTCCTTGTGGTTGGACTGCAAGCTATTCATATACAAAATTCGTGCGATTGGTGGCGTTTTCAATAATTTTAAACCTCGATCATTAGCAATGATTAATCCAGATGCACCATATGTATTGGAACTGATATGTTTAGATGTCATCGGGAGATCAGGTAAAATAGTCGGAGATTTAGTAAAAATTGACCAAGAAATATATTCAATTATAGATTCATCCTGGATACGCATAGGGGATGCAGAGGAATTTTCAAAGTTGTGTAGCATTGGAATGATTTCAGCTTCGAATTTATTTGCTTGCCAGGCACTGAGTGCCTTAAAGTGGCTATTAAAACTATAATAATCAAGCAAATCTCGATTTAATCGATATTTTTTCAATAATTCCATAGCATAGCTTAATTGCTTCACTGAAAGCATATGAGCGTTTTGATTTAAAGCAGTATCCTTTAAAAAAAATCTAGATTTGTTTGCATCATTGGGCATCCACATCTGCTGATCACGGCTGAGATGATTTTCGACTCCTGAAGCAATAACAATATCGTGTGTTTCAGACATTACAATTTGCGCAGCATAGTGTAAGGTTTGCTGTGCAGTATTATGTTGATATTCAAGCCTATTTACCAGTTGTTGTGGGGATAGTATCGAGTGTGCTAAAGCGTCATTTGTCATTTTTTTGATATTTGCATTTGGATGATTTACGAAACCGATTAAAACACGTTCAATAAATTCAGGATCACATTTAGTTTTTAGAATCAATGAATTAAAAACAAAAGATAATAATTCACTTGGATTAAATGACGAAATTATTCCATGACTTAAGCCGTTAACTGTACGCGTCGCAGCAATAATATAGGCTTGTCCCATCTGAATTCCTTGCTTGCCAAAGTGATCTAGATAGAAAAATTGTATAAATATTTTTTTTAAATACATCGACCATATGGACTAATTATAAGGATTAAGATGATCTCACATCGAATTAAATATCAAAAAACAATTACTTATGATTAATTAAAAAATTTTGATTTTAGATTAGTCCTTTTTGACGATGTACATTCTTTTTTAATCATCCATAGTAAAAAGTAAGGAATATTAGCACTTTCATTAAGGTTTTATGTCGGGCGAATTTATTTGAAAGGAATACAAGAATGAATGCTGAAACTTTGCACTTTTCAGAGTCTGAAAAAAATGTTTCAAATGATGAATTATTACGTGTCTTTAAGATACAACAGCCAACTGCTTTAAGATTACGTAATTCAACTGTTGGTCAAAGAATTGCTAAATTAAAAAAATTGCGTAAAAGCATAGAAAATAATAAAGCCCACATTATTGCTGCTGGTGCTGCTGATTTTAATAAACCAGCCATGGAGTTAGAGATTACTGAAATTTTATCAGTCCTAATGGAGCTTGAGCATACTTGTAAACATTTAAAAACGTGGCTAAAACCCAAAAAAATTAAAACAACGATGATGATGTTGGGCACATCATCACAAGTACGTTACGAGCCTAGAGGTCGCTGTCTCATTATTTCTCCTTGGAACTATCCATTGACATTGACCTTAGGGCCGCTTATTCCAGCAATTGCATCTGGAAATACTATCATTATTAAAACGTCTGAATTGACACCAAATTTATCTAAAATTATGGTGAAAATAATTCGTGAAACATTTGAGGAAAACGAAGTTGCTATTTTTGAAGGTGATGCTTCTGTTGCTACAAGTTTATTAACTTTACCTTTCGATCATATTTTCTTTACTGGATCACCTGCTATTGGAAAAGTGGTGATGACCGCAGCGGCTAAAAATTTAACCAGTGTAACTTTGGAGCTTGGCGGTAAGTCGCCCATCATTATCGATGAAACTGCTGATTTGGATATGGCAGTGAAAACGCTTGCTTGGGGTAAATTTTTGAATTGTGGTCAAACCTGTGTAGCACCAGATCATTTATATATTGCTGAAAATATTAAAGATAAATTTATTTCCAAGTTCAATCAACATATTTCAAATATATATGGTGAAGGTGAAAATGTAAAAAATGCCCAGTTGGCACGTATTGTAAATGAACGTCACACAGCCCGTATTGCACATTTGCTCGATGATGCAAAAGAAAAAGGTGCAGAAGTGCTCTATGGTGGGATTGTTATACTAGAAAAATGTTTTATTTCCCCTACATTACTTACAAATATTCCAGCTGATGCTGCAATCATGCAAGAAGAAATTTTTGGACCAATATTACCCATTATTGCGTTTAAAAATATTCAAGAAGTATTAGATCAAATTAATGCTACTCCAAAGCCATTAGCATTGTACGTCTGGAGTAAAGATAAAGTGCGTATTGAGCATGTGATTCAGAATACGAGTGCTGGAGGAACCTGCATTAACCATACTATGGTGCATTTTCTTCAAAATAATTTGCCTTTTGGGGGCGTAAATAATTCTGGAATTGGTAATTACCATGCTGAGTGGGGGATTAAAGCTTTTTCACATGAACGTGCAATTTTAAAAACGAACATGCTTTTGACTCACATATTCTACCCGCCATATACCAAAAAAACACGATGGGTTCTAGATTTCCTGTTTAAGGTTATATGAAAAAGATCATAGAAAAGGAATTTAATAATGAAAATTATTGCTGCTGTTTCATACGGTCCAAGTCAGCCTTTTAGTATTCAACAACTGGATCTTACTGGACCAAATGATGAAGAAGTATTGGTTAAAATTGTTGCTGCTGGAATTTGTCATACAGATCTTGTTGCGCATGCAGGTGTTTTTCCTATTATTTCGCCAGCAGTACTTGGTCATGAAGGGGCAGGAGTTGTAGAGAAAATTGGTAAAAAAGTATCTAAAGTTAAAGTTGGTGATCATGTCGCAATGAGTTTTTCCTCATGCGGTGAATGTAATAGTTGTAAGAAAAATCAGCCAGCATATTGTTATTTCTTTACGTCTTTAAATTTTGCAGGCATCCGAAAAGATGGCCCAATCTTGCATGATTCCAAACAAAATCCTATCGGTTGCAGTTTTTTTGGACAATCGTCCTTTGCAAGTCATGCCGTAGCTCACCAACGTAATGTGGTTTCAGTACCTAAAAATATCCCATTAGAGTTAATTGGACCATTAGGTTGTGGTATACAAACTGGTTTTGGTGCAATTACCCGTTCTTTAGCATGTGAACTTGACTCGTCAGTATTGATTATTGGTGGGGGTACGGTTGGTTTAGCCGCAGTAATGGCTGCTGTAATTCAGAAATGTAAACATATTATTTTGATTGAACCTTATGAAGCTAGACGTCGCTTAGCGCTTGAGTTAGGTGCAACAGCAGTGATTAATCCGCACGAGCAAGACATTGAAAGTGAAGTCCATAAGATACTACCAGATGGGGTTAATTATGCATTAGATACCTCAGGAGTAAACATCGTTATGGAGCATGTCTTTAATGTTCTGGCGCCCAAAGCCATTTATGGATTTGTAGGTGTACCGCAAAAGATTGAACAAAAATTACCTGGCACTGTTATGCAAATGGTACCGGCTGGGATCTGCTTTAAGGGAATTATTGAAGGTGATAGCGATCCAGATCGGTCTATTCCTGAATTAATTCGCTATTACGAAAAAGGGCAATTACCCATTGATAAATTGATCAGAACTTACCCATTCGAGCAAATCAACGAGGCCATTGCTGCTAATCATCTTGGGGATTGTATCAAGCCTGTCTTATTAATCAGTCAGTAAGTTAGATATTAATAAAAGGATAAAAGTATGAATGTTGAGAATACAATCCGCTATGCAGGAATATATGCTACAAAAACCCCCAATAAAGCAGCGATCATTATAGCTGAAACTCAACAATCTTTAAGTTATAAGGATTTACATGAATATGCATTAAAATTTGTGAATATTTATGATTCATTCGGCTTGCTATATGGTGATCATGTTGCTTTTTTGACAGAAAATCGAATTGAGTGTCCCGCTTTACAATGTGGTGCTCACTATGCAGGTTTGTATTACACCTTTATTAATACTCGCTTAAAACTCCCTGAAGTGCTTTATATTGTCGAAGACTGTGATGCAAAAATCATTATTTTGAGTGCTCAATATTGTACCCAAGAATTGGTAGATGCGATTCAACAATTAGAAAAAAAACCAATCATATTCGTTTTAGATGATTCAAATGTTTCTGGCATTATTAAACTTGATTCTCTTTTAAAAATGGCATCTATACAAGTAAATCGAACACTACTTGAAGGGAATGAAATGTTATATTCGGCAGGAACGACTGGTCAGCCGAAGGGTATTAAACCTGAATTGACTAGATTGCCTGTAGGTACAACAGAAATTATTGCAAATCAGGTTGAAAAAGCTTTTGCCGTAACGGACCAGACGATCTATTTGTCACCAGCGCCATATTATCATGCAGCACCAGTTAAATGGTGCAGAGCGATATTAACTCTGGGTGGTACAGTGGTGCTAATGGAAAAATTTGAAGCTGAAAAAGCATTAGAAACGATAGAAAAATATAAAATTACCCATAGTCAGTGGGTACCAACAATGTTTCATCGCATTCTGGATTTGCCACTCAGTATTCTTAATCAGTATGACTATTCAAGTTTGAAAGTTGTTATCCATGCAGCTGCACCATGTTCCATTCCAACCAAGCAGAAAATGATTGAATGGTGGGGACCAATTATCTATGAGTATTATGGTAGTACTGAGCAAATTGGCATGACCATGTCAAATACTCAGGATTGGATTGATCATCCTGGTACAGTGGGTCGGGCAATTTATGGAGTTGTCCATATTCTTGATGATGGAGGTGAAGAACTATCAACAGGAAAAATTGGAAATGTATATTTTTCTGACTCTGCAAAATTTTCATATCATAAAGATCCTGCAAAAACTCTAGACGCTTATAACATTAAAGGTTGGGCATGTGTGGGAGATATCGGTTATCTAGACGAAGATAAATTCTTATATTTGACTGATCGTAAAAGTAATATGATTATCTCTGCTGGAGTTAATATTTATCCTCAAGAAACTGAAAACATCTTGATTCAACATAGTGAAGTCATGGATATTGCCGTGATTGGCATCCCACATCCATATTTTGGTGAATCTGTGCATGCGGTGGTTCAATTGTATAATCATCATCGTGCAAGCGATGACTTAATAAAAGAATTGGATAGTTTTTGCCGAAGCCATATTTCTTCCATCAAATGCCCACGCAGTTATGAATTTCGTCAGGATTTACCTCGCGAACCCAACGGAAAGTTGTTGAAGCGTTTATTACGTGATGAATATTATTTGAAATAATTAAACGATGTGAAGGGGGGCTGCTAGATGAGTCAGAAATGTATCATTATTGGGATGAGTCATGCAGGTATCCATCTTGCAACATCATTAAGACAGTATGGGTGGCAAGGTGAAATATTGATGATTGGCAATGAGGATATATTGCCTTATCATCGCCCACCACTTTCAAAGGGATTCCTAAAAAAACAATCTAATATAGCTTTGATTCATCCTGAATCAGATTTTGAGAAATATCAGATTCAATTTCGATTATCTACATCGGTAGACTTTATTCAAATTCATAACAAAAGCATTGTATTGGATTCTGGTGAAGAAATAAATTATGACAAATTAGCTTTGTGTACGGGTGGGAGAGTTCGAAAACTAAATATTCGCGGTTCTACGTTAAAAGGCATACATTATCTGAGAGATATTCGTGATGCTCAAAAACTACGAGAGCATCTTAAATATGTTAAAAAAGTCGTCATTATTGGTGCTGGATTTATCGGATTAGAAATTGCAGCAGTATTAATAGAACAAAGCATTAAAGTGACAGTTCTCGAAGTGAATTCAAGAATTTTGTCAAGAAATCTTGATGAAGTTATGTCGAATTACTTTATTCAACTTCATGCTGAGCATGGTGTTGAAATAAAAACGAATATTGATATTCGGGAAATTCAAGGGAAGCACCATGTAGAAAGTGTGATATGCGATGATGGTTCTAAATTCGATACAGATGCTGTCATCATCGGCATAGGTGTGATACCCAATGTAGAATTAGCATTAACTGCAGATCTAGAAGTTGAAAATGGAATTGTCGTAGATAAATTTGCATGTACCTCCAACGTAGATATCGTCGCTGCTGGTGATTGTACTTTGTTTCCTAGCGACCATTTACAACGATCAGTTCGAATGGAGTGCTTAGCAAATGCAGCTGATCAAGCCAAAACGGCAGCAGCTACACTCAGTGGAAATTCAATCCCGCATAGTGCTTTACCATGGTTTTGGTCTGAACAATATGATAAACGTTTACAAATAGCTGGTGTAATAGATCACTATGATCAAGTCATTATTAGGCAGGACTTCACAAATGGTGGATTTTCAAGATTATACTTTGAAGGTAATGTGCTAAAAATGGCAGTCTGTGTAAACTCAGCCAAAGATTTTATTGCATCAAAGCAACTGATTGTACAAAAACCTGCTATAGATTTAAAACTAGTGCAAACGGAGGCTAATTTAAAACAATGTGTGCTTAAAAAATAATCATAATTTCATTGTAAATCAAAAAAAATATACCCTACAATAAAGATATCGGAAGAAATTATCATTATTAAAACAACGATAGAGAATTTTTAAATAATGATAACTTATTTATGGAAGAAAGATAATGCTTTCAACAAATCAAGGAAGGCACAATAGGAATGAAAATATTTATGTTCATTCTTGTTTTTATAAAGTTCGACAATCTATAGAGAATATCCAGCTCAATTTCTTATTTGCACCAGATGGTTATGGTAAGACATCAGTTTTGACCTACTGCTTTGAATATTTCGAGAAAATAAGTGATGATATTTGCTGCATTTGGCTAGATAAGACAAATTTTGACCTAAAGCAAGGAAGCTCTTCTCTGTTGACGGCTTTAAGTCATTTTTTTAATCATCAATTAGAACAAGATTCAACGATTGAAAAAATTTTACAAAGATATACTTCAGGTCAATGTTATATTTTTATTGATGATTATGAAAAAATAGAGTGCACTAGCTTTAATAATGAGATTGATGCTTTATTAGATATCAAAAAAGTTAACTGGCATGTCATCAGTGCATCACGTATATTTCCAAAATTTAAAATATCACATTTAGAGTTGAATCAGAAAATTAAAATATTCAATTCATCAAATTTAAGCTTTAATAGCTTCGAAGTTTCCGAATATTTAGATACGAATATTTCAAATAGTCAACTTGAGTTTATTTTTAATAAAACACAAGGATGGCCATATGCCATATCTATTTGTAAGGATTTATTAAATAATAAAGAGAATGTACGAAAGCTATTTGAGCTTTCGGGTGAGGATTATGCATTTTCACAGCTTTTTAAAGAACAAATTTTAGATAATTTGGATTCTGATATGCAAGAATTCCTGGTAGGTTTTTCTACCCTTGAAATGGCGAATGCTGAACTTTGCAACTATGCTTTAAAGTTCACTGATAGTAAATTCAGATTAAAACAGTTGTATCATAGCGGAGCATTTATAGAAAATATAGATCGAAATAATAGAGAATTTAAAGTTCATCCACTCTTACGTGAATTCATACTCAGTCAACAAGTTGATAATAAGTCAAAAAAAATACTTGTTCGAGCATCAATATGGTCAATTAGAAATCAATATTATAAAAAATCTGCTTATTATGCAAAATTAAGTCAAGACCCACATATTCAAAATCTAGTTATTGATAAAACCAGTGAAATTTTAGTTAAGAATTTAGGCGAATTACCTACAGTAATTAATTGGGTCAAGGAGTTAAAAGATGAGAAATATTTTAATTGGAATAAAATAATTTACTGGCTGGCATGGTCACTCGCATTTTCATATCAATGGGAGGAGTCAAAACAAAGAGTAAATGACCTCAGAGTGGCTTTACAAAATGATCAGTATCTAAATGAAATGGATTTTCAGTTTTATTCAGCTAAATTAGATTCGATTGAAATTGTCTTATTAACATTTCAGGATAAACGACAAATAAGTTTAGAAAAATCAAAATCTTGGTTTAAAAAAAATAAAAACACCGATAATTTTGATAAGGCAGTTGTATCTTGTGCAAGTTACTTAAGTTATAGATTGGATGTTGACTATGATTCAGCTCAAAAATCGATCGAATACGCACTACAAGTGATTAGAGATACAGACAGTATATATGGCGAAATTTGGGTTAATCTACTTTACGGCTTATTTATTTTTGATTGTGGTCTATATAATCGTGCACAAAAAATTTTAGAAAGGCAATTTTATAAAACAATTGAAGAAATAGGTGAAGATGCTTCTATTTTACCTACAATTTCACAACTATTATCAGCCATTTACTATGAATTAAATCAAATTTCAAAAGCTCAAGAATATGTTGAAATTGGATATAAAAATATTAAAAATCATGGTTTAGTTGAAACAGCATTCGCTGGAATTTCGACTTCTTATAAACTGCAAAAAAATTGGACTGACACACAAAATTTACGAGAGAACCTTCAAGATATTATCTCAATTTATCCGCAACGGCTAAAGATATTACTCAATTACCTGCAAGTTGAATTGTATTTACTTTCAAATAAAACTGAAAAAGGCGTTAGTTATTTAAATAGCATAGATATTAGCATGGAAGACAGTACTGATCAGTGCTTAGAAGTTAAAATATATCATAAATATATCAATATATTAGTACAATTGAATAAAAACAACCTAAAGTTGGCATGTAATCTTCTTGATGAATTCCTTTATGACAATCAATTGCAAAACAATCAATTTTTGCTCAGTAAAATTTTAATTTTAAAATCATTTATTGCCTTAAAATATGAAAACAATAAGAAAGAAGCATTGGATCGGATTAAACATGCTTTATTTTTGGCTACTGAAAATGGATATTTTAGCGTATTTATTGATTTTGAAAAATTTTCTATAGATTCACTTCAATTAATTAAGAGTTCAGCATCTACTTTAGATGAAAATTATAAAAATTTGATCAATGAATTGAGTAGCTATCTTCCTTTAGGTGATGAAAATGAGCAGATTAAATTTAATAAAGAAAATTTTTCAAAAAGAGAGCTAGAATTATTGGCCATGTTAGAATCAGGTTTAAAATACAAACAAATAGCAGATGAGCTATTTATCTCACTTTCAACTGTAAAATGGCATATTAATAATATTTATATAAAATTAGGTGTAAAAAATAGAACTGGGGCATTGGTTGTTGCTAGAAAATATGCATTAATTTAAAGAACACTACTTTTTTTTAGCAAAATAAAAAAATGGCTTTATGTCATCATTAAAAAATTTTAATAAATTAGTTCTTTTTGACGATACAAATGAATTCAATTTTGTCGTCAAATATTCATTCAAACTACTAAAACCTATTATCCAGGATGGATCCATGAAATTAAAAAATTATATATATACTTTAAGTATATGTGCTATATCTGCACAAACTGTTTATGCCACTCCCTATTTTAAATTGAGTGATAAAACAGATTTTAAACGCTATTCGATTTCTATCGGCTGGTTGTATGCCAAACCCTTAGGTGATGCAAATAATATAGATATTACGACAACGATCCCAGCAGGTAGTACTTATACAGTAGGTGATGTCACAACCCAGAATATTCTGGGTGCAATTGATCAATCAACAATTCAAGGGCAACAAGTACATACGGTAATTTCAACTATACAAGGTCTTGGTATATCAAGTCTTTCAGCTGATTTAAGTGGTACTGTTACTTTAAATCAACCCTCTAATTGGACGAGTCCTAATACTGGCCTGGAAGTTGAAGACATTAATACCCTAGGTATCATGTTTAATTATTATTTAAATGATAATATTTCGTTAGAACTTAAAGCGGGTATACCACCTAAGGTTAAGGCAAAAGGAATTGGTGAAATATATGCTCCTGTTATTGGTCAGGTTGATCTGCCGCCAACATCAACGGCACTTATTGGTACAAATAACATCCCCATTTCACAACAAATCTATGTAACTGATCTTGCTCAGTCCAAATATGCAATCGATACTAAAGTTTGGATGCCCGCAATTGAAGCCCATTATCAGTTTGGTATAAGCGGTATTAACAAATTTCGTCCATATGTTGGTGTTGGCATACTATATGCCTATTTAGAAAATGTAAAAATCAATTCAGGGATTGAAAATGATCTCATTCTTGCGGGTCATCGGGTGCAGAATATTCTCACAGGTAAAGCGGGGGATAGCCTCGCTGGCATAAGTTCAGATGCTAAACCGATTATTAAAATCAGCACCAGAAATACTTTTGCGCCAGTATTTAGTGTCGGATTTAATTATGACTTTAACTCGAATTGGTTTGCTGTAGCTTCATTGTCTTATTCGAAAATGGATGTTGACGCTAAAATTGATGTAAATAACCAAAATAACAATCAAAACCTGATTTCAGGAAAAGTTAAAATTGATGTTGATCCATTGATTAGTTACATGGGTATTGGCTATCGCTTTTAAAAAAGAACATTTATACATATCAAAGGCAAACAGTTAAATTAATACCTTTATCATGTACAAGTAATCTATAAAATGGAATGTCAAAAGTATCCATTTTGGAGGTGTGCTATACGGCACTTTTTGTTTTATTTATATAATTTTTCTTAATGATAATATGGAATATTCATATGGATATGCTAATCAGAAATTCTGAAAAAATGTTTAATGATATTTTTTTGCCTGAAGAAACCAAAGAAATTCGGAATGAAGCTCGAAATTTTGCTGAGAAGTATATTAAACCAAAAGCACCTTTATTAAATAATACTATAGAAAGTAAATCCAGTTTTCCAAGAGAAGTTTTTGATCTCATGGCTGAACATGGTTTATACCAAATTCCTTTTGCAAAAGATGTTGGAGGACGTGGTTTAAAATATCCAACTTTAGCGACTTTAACGGTTATGGAAGAGCTTGCTTATTATTCAGCTGGCACCACCTCTGCTTTATTTGATGGCCAAGCGCTATTGGTCGGCAATACGTTAAATAAAGCAAGCTCATATTTGCGAGAAAAGTATTTAAGTAAATTGGTAAAAGGTACCTTTGTTGGAGCATTCGCAACAAGTGAGCCATTAACTAGTACAGATTTAAGTGTTCAATCTATGCAGAGCTATGCCCAAAAAGTAGAAGGTGGCTGGATTGTTAATGCACATAAGCGCTGGATTACCAACTCAGTTGTTGCAGAATATATTTTGGTGTTATGCGCTACAGATAACGGTTTGACCATGTTTTTCATTGATATGGACAATAAAAATATT
This sequence comes from Acinetobacter sp. BIGb0196, assembly GCF_011759595.1. NCBI lineage: Bacteria > Pseudomonadati > Pseudomonadota > Gammaproteobacteria > Moraxellales > Moraxellaceae > Acinetobacter > Acinetobacter sp. BIGb0196. Next base: position 2,145,374 of record NZ_JAAOZA010000001.1, read on the forward strand.
CATGTTGGAGATCCAGATATAAAAATGGGCAATAAGGCACAGCTTACAGCAGACGTACACATTAACGATGTTTTTATTTTAGATAGCTATGTTGTTGGTGAAGTTGGAAAAGGACTCAATGTTGCTTTAGCTGCTTTGACTCTTGGAAGAATGGGTATTGGTGCGATAGGCGTAGGCATGGCTCAATCAGCGCTTGATTATGCTATTCATTACAGCAAAAACAGAAAAGTTTTTGGTCAAGAGTTAGCCCGTTTTCAACATTGGCAATATACTTTTTCTGACCACGCACTCAATATTGAAAATGCCAGAAATTTATATATTAAAGCTGCTTATCGTTATGATATTGAAGGTAACGCAGAAATTGAAGCAGCAATGTCTAAAATTGCAGGCAGCCAATTAGCTGTAGAGGTCTCCCGAGATGCAATTCAAGTTTGTGGTGCATATGGCTTTGTCCAACAGCTTAAAGAAACAGGGGAATATTATCCACTGGAATCTATCTATAGAGATGCCAAAATTTGAGAAATCTATGAAGGCGCCAATGAAATTCAACGTTGGGTGATTGCACGGAATTTGTTTGGTAGAGCATTTTCTGGTTAATATTATTTAGTTTTCTCAAATATAAAATCAGCGTTTTTATCAATTTATCCAAAAATTTTCGAATAATAATTTCTTTCATAATTCTATTCATTTCTGTGTAAATACACTTTATATAAGCGATAGATAAATAGAACAATCTCATCGTTGAAAATTTTAAGGCAATCCATTTTTAAGCTGCAGGTTAATTATTTTAATCAGTATAAGGATTTAAGTATGTACAAGGAAATTTTGGTTACAGTACAAAATGATATAGCGTATATCAAGTTAAATCGACCTAAAAGCGGCAATGCCATCACGCTAAATCTTGCTGAAGAATTATTAAAGGCAGCTATTTATTGTGATCAAAATAAATTCATACGCTGTGTGGTTCTAAGTGCAGAAGGTCCCTTTTTTTGCACAGGCGGTGATTTAGAAGAGTTTCAAGCTGCTGGTGATAATATCTCAGAATTTTTAAGTAAACTTGCTGGAATTCTTCATCTCGCGATTTCCCGTTTTATTAGAATGAATAAACCACTTTTAGTTGCTGTAAATGGCACTGCAGCTGGTGCTGGTATGAGTTTATCGCTCATTGGTGACATCGTTATAGCAAAAGATTCAGCTCAATTTTGCCCAGCATATACTGGTATAGGACTCAGTCCTGATGCAGGGCTCACTTGGTATTTACCCAAAATTGTGGGTTTGCGACGAGCTCAGGAAATTTTAATGATAAATAAAAAAATGAGTGCAAATACGGCACTTGAATATGGATTATTAACAATGGTTTTTTCAGATGCAGACTTTGATCAACAAGTAAAAGAAAATGTAACTTTGTTGGCAAATCAGCCTTTGCCTGCACTCAATAATATTCGCCAATTACTACTTTCTAGCCATCAAAATAGTTTGGAAACTCATTTAGAGCTAGAAGCACGAGCTATTGCAGCAGTTAGTTTTGATATCACCGTTAAGGAGGGTATGGCTGCATTTTTAGAAAAAAGACGTCCAGATTTTAAAAAAGTTTGAAATACCACCGATCTCTGTTTAAATGAATTTAAACCACAATATGCTTGATGAAATTGTGATTTTAAGTATTTTCCAAACGCTAACGGATGGTCTAACTATTAGCGAGTAGCGAGCAATAAATAGTAGAAAAAGTAAATTACCAATAAAAATCAGATCTACGAATCATATTTTTAAACAAATGCCCCTTAAAAAATTATTTAATAAAGCAATAAGCATATCAATCAGCCACATTATAAATATTTACCTTATCATGTCATTATGGGAATAAAATTCCCATTAAATATTCAAATACGGATTTATATTCTATATTATTTGAAAAATAGTGATTTATTTAAAATAAAAATTCTATGCATTTTATCTATCATTAGTTGTAGAAATATTTGTTAGAAATCATGCAGGTGCTGCTATGAATCACTTTTGTACACAAGTCATAAATTTGGGAAGAACCCCTCAGCGTTTTGATGGTTTGGTGAACACACCTGTTTATCGAGGTTCAACTATCGTCGTCAATAGTTTTAAAGAATGGGAAGATCATAAGCAAAATGGTGGTGTTTATAAACATTATGGCCGTTTTGGTGCTGCTACAGCAAAGTCTTTTGAAAGTGCAATTAATGCATTAGAAGATGGTGCAGGATGCATGGTTTTCCCATCTGGACTATCGGCTTGTACTCATGCATTAATGGCATTTGTTGCAGCAGGTGATCATGTTCTGATTGCTGATAATATTTACGGGCCAACACGAAGTTTTGCAGACAGTATGTTGCCCAAACTGGGAATCCATGTTGAATACTTTAACTCATGTGATTTAGATGAGTTAAACAACAAAATTAATCAAAAAACCAGTGTGGTCTTTGTAGAGTCACCAGGTTCAATTACTTTTGAAATTAGCGATATTGCCGCAATCTCAGAAATAAGCCATCAAATGAATGCCAAGGTTTTAGTAGATAACTCTTGGGCAACCCCATTGTTTTTTCAACCTTTAAAACATGGAGCAGATGTCTCAATTCAGGCTGTCACAAAATATATTGGTGGGCATTCTGACATTCTCATGGGAACTGCAACAGCAAATGCAGCATCCATAGAGCAATTAAATAAAGTTGTACATTTTTTTGGTGAAACAACAAGTCCAGATGATATTTATCTAGCATCGCGTGGATTGCGTAGTTTAGCCGTTCGCTTAAAACAGCATGAAGAGAATGGCGTAATACTCGCTCATTATCTAAATGAACATCCAGCAATCGATCTGGTAAACCATCCAGCTTTAGTAATGAATCCATATCACAAATTATGGCAACAGAGCTTCTCTGGTTCTACAGGCTTATTCTCCTTTTACCTAAAACAAAACAATCCGCGCTTTGTAGAGGCTTTCTTTGATTCTTTAAAGCTTTTCCACATCGGATTGTCATGGGGTGGATTTGAAAGTCTGATTTTGCCAGTTGGTATACCTTATCGAACTCAAAGTCATTTGCCTAGTCGTGGATATTTGGTGCGCCTACATGCAGGACTTGAACATATAGACGATTTAAAAGCGGATTTGGATGAGGCTTTGGCTATTGCGCAGCGTGCGATAGCTTAATTTCATTATACTTTATCGTAAAATGAGACCTTAAATATCCAATATAGCAAGACTATAGAAGAAACCCTCTAATAAAATAGAGGGTTTAATTTAAAATGGATTAAAAATTATAGCGGACACTTAATGTGGCATTTCTTGGTGTACCCCAATTCATAGAGTTTGCACCAATACCTTCGTAGTATTTCTTGTCAAAAATATTGTCAACGTTCAGCTGAAGCTTAATATTTTTATCAACTTGATAGCCTAACATCGCACTAGCAAGTACAAAAGCATCTTGATCTATACGTGTATTTCCAGTACCCGTATAGTATTTACTCTTGTAATTTAAACCTAGTCCAGCACTCCATAGATCTACTTTATATTTCACAAATAGATTAGATGTTGTACGTGAATTCGTTGTATTAACCTTTACACCTTTTGCATCTTTTGCTTCAAAATTAGCAATACCAAAATTAACGCCCCAGTGTTCATTAATTTCCCCATCTGCTTCAAATTCAAAGCCTTTACTTTCAACTCCATCTACACCACGATAAGCTTGTTCATTTGTAAGCTGACCATTACGTACAATAAATTGTCCTGTTATTGCTTCAGCAAAATTAGATTGTTCAATGCGGAATAGTGATAAAGCTGTATTTAAACGTCCACCAAACCATTCACTTTTTAAACCAGCTTCGTAGTTTTTACCATTCGCAGGATCTAGATATTGATCATTCACACCTTTACGGCTTTGTGGTTTAAAAATGTCTGTATAGCTGACATAAACAGAATGATCTTTTGCAAAATCATAAATAGCACCAATATAAGGTGTTACTTCATTGTTAAATTCACGATTGCCTACACCATTTTCAGACTCATATTTCCAATTAGATAATCGCGTCCCTGCAATCACTTTTAATGGATCGAGAATTTGAAATTTACCAGAAATATAAGCTGAAGTTTGAGTCGTTTGATTCAGAGCATTTACACCATTCAAAATGACAGATTGAAGTAGTGGTTGTGCCATATTGTTATAGTCGAGCGGACCGCCTAAATACTTCTCGACTTCATTTTTAGTATTGGATCCCCCAAAAATATCCTTGGTCTTCTCATTTCTATTCCATGAACCACCAATAATTATTTCTTGTGGGCGGTTAAATAGTGTAAAAGGCGCGTTGATGAAAAGATCAATGTTATTTTCTTCATTCCTTGCTTCAGAGCCATATACTGAAACATTATCTGTGATTTTACCTGTCTTAGGATCAGGTTTATTTTTCAGTGGGCTGGTATTGGTTGCTTTGTTTACTTGCCCTCCAGTGTAAAGCAGAAGGGTATTTACATCTTCTTTACGAAAGGTATATGCAACATTTAAATTAACATCATTGAATAAATTCTGTTTTAAATTGGCGAATACTGCTGTGGTATTTACATCCCAAAAAGTCCAAGGTGCAGTTACCGTTAAGCTTCGATCAAAGTTAGTACGACTTCCATCATCATAAAATGCTGGAGTGCCTCCCCAACGAATACCATCACGTTGTAACTCTTGATAAGTTGCGCCTAGTGACATACTAGTTTTATCACTCAAATCGTAATCAATCGCACCATAAAATACATTGCGTTCTTTTTCATAAAAATCCATAAAGGATTTTTCATCAGCATGTTTGACGAACATACGTCCACGAAGTGAACCATCTTCGTTCAGTGGAGTAGAAATATCCGCAGAGCTACTCCATGCATTCCAAGAACCGAATGAAGTGCTCAGATTACCCGTCAATTCTTTTGCATTGGCATGTTTACGGACCATATTCAGCCCCATTGCAGGGTTACCAGCACCTGTGGTAAGTCCATTTGCACCTTTAACAACTTCTACACGATCATAAATATCTAAATCAAGGTCACCTGCACCTAAGTTTGTGGTACTCGGCATTCCATCTATTAAATAGTAATCGACCTGAAAGCCTCGAGCGTAAACAGACTGACGTTCATCGGTACGCGAGGTTGAAACACCTGTAATGGTATTCATTAAATCTTGAAAAGAATCAATGTTTCGGTCATCTAAATATTCACGTGTTAAAACTTTGACAGATTGAGGTGTTTCACGAAGGGACAAGTTTAATTTTGTTGAAGTATTTGTACTTTTGGCTGTATAGCTTTGAGTCCCTTCTGTAATCGCTGAATTTTCACTTTTTGCTTGTATTTTGATTGTTGGTAAAGCCACTGTTTCTGTTTTTTCTTCCGCATAAACAACAGATGGAATAGTTAAAGCCATAGAAAGTACTAGAGGATGCATTTTAAATGCATGTCTCAAAGGGAAGAAGTTGTACATAAGATTAATTCCATAATAAAAAATGCGCGCTATCGGTTTTCTGCCTTTCTATTGCTTTGAACCTGTTACGGACGGAAAAGCGTTACAAAAAGTAACATATGGATAATTAATTATCAATAATGATTCTCATTAAATTATATAAATCATTATTCTTATTATTTATATATAAAATATATAATTAATTTTGTTAACAAGTCATGTTTTTATAAAAGATTTTGAATTTTGTTATGCTGTATAGAATAGGGTGAAAATTGCGAATTTATTTTTTATAAAGAAAAACAGAATATCTTTTTAAATTAACTATGAACTTAAAAAATATTTTAATATCAACATACTAAGCCTCATCTTCAACACGAGTTTAATCAGATGCTTTTGGCTGATCAAATTGAGTAAATAGCCAATGATGAACTTTCGATAAGGCTTCAGCACCAACGGTATGACGTGGATAAACGACATAAAATCCTGTTTCCATGGCTAACTCCTGTGGAAAAACTTTAACCAGTATTCCAGACGCTAACTCTGAATGTACAAATATTGGATGGGTTAAAGTAACTCCTTGAGCAGCAATAGCAGCATCAATCGCAAGTGCAGTCTGATTAAAGCGGATATTTTTAAATAGATTTTGCGTATTATTGAATTTTAATTTCTCAATAAAATGCGGCCAAAGATTATGTGCATCATGTAATAAGGTGAACTGGTCTAAGGTGCTGATCTCTAAAGATTCCTGATTTGATAGCTTAAGTGACTTGATTAACTCAGGACTTGCCACCGCAATAAAGGTGTCTTGCAACAGTAATTCAGTATTTAAACCTGTACCAAATGGTGGTTTACCATAACGAATTGCCAAATCAACAGCATCATTTTGAAAATGGGAAACTCGTTCTGTAGCCAAAATCTGCAAATCAATATCAGGATGAGATTGTCTAAATTGATTTAATCGAGGAATTAACCATTTCGCTGCAAAAGTTGGTGTAACACTCAATGTAATCTGCTGATTTGAATGGTGAAACGATTGAGTTGCCTCAAAAATTAAACTAAAAGCCTGAGTAATGCTCGCGGCATATTTTCGACCATTAGCTGTTAAGTTTACGCCTTTCGAATGTCTCTCAAATAACTTTATTCCCAATTCTTCTTCTAAATGACGGACATGCTGCGCAATTGCACTTTGAGTGACATGTAACTCTTCGGCAGCGAATTTAAAATTTAAATGCCGACTGGCGGCCTCAAAGGCCTTTAATGCGTTCAAAGGTGGTAAGCGATTGAGTAACGTCATACTATAGTTTTTCTACATTCAATTAAGAGAAAAGGTCAAACCAGATCAACGGAGCTTAATGCTATTCTAGTTGCAGTATTTATATATATTCGATCATAAAACATTTAGAGGATAGCACAAATGACTGTAGAAAAAGTAGCATTAATCATGGCTGGTGGAAGTGGTATGGGGGCAGCCGCCGCACGAAAATTACATCAAGATGGCTACCATGTGGGTATTCTTTCTTCTTCAGGTAGAGGAGAAGAGCTTGCTAAACAACTCGACGGCATTGGCGTAACAGGTACCAATCAATCTACAGCTAATATCAACAAGCTGATTGAGCAAACATATCAAAAATGGGGGAGGATTGATGTTTTAGTCAATAGTTCAGGACACGGTCCACGTGCGCCTATTTTGGAAATCACTGATGAACAATGGCATTTAGGTTTAGATACTTATTTAATGAATATTATTCGCGCCACTCGCTTAGTCATTCCGATCATGGAAAAGCAGAATGCAGGGGTGATTATCAATATTTCGAGTGCGTGGACATTTGAACCCAGTGACCTGTTTCCGACTTCAGCTATTTTTCGTGCAGGACTGGCTTCGTTTACTAAAATTTTAGCGGATCAATATGCGGCAAAAAATATTCGTGTGAATAATATCTTACCAGGATGGATTGATAGTTTGCCTGAAACCGAACAACGTCGCCAATCTGTGCCGTTGCAACGCTATGGTACCAGTGAAGAAATTGCTGCAACTATCAGTTTTCTTGCTTCACAAGGCGCAGGTTATATCACAGGGCAAAATATTCGTGTAGATGGCGGTATCACTCGTTCAGTTTAATTCATGATGATGACCTTAGTTCAGCCTTATCAATGAGTTGATAAGGCTGAATAGAATAATCTAATGATTAGATACATGATTAATTTTATTGAATTTATGTTTGCTTACTATATTAAATGTCTAACACGCGTAATCTTCGCTGGTAATGTCAATTGTTGCACCAGTACTATGACAGGAGCGTCCTGTTGCAAGAAAAGCAACCATTTCGGCAACATCACGTGCAGGCGTAAGTTCGCCTAAAGGCAAATTTTTTAGCAATGAAGGTTCAATCTCTTCTTTAGCGAAATCTGTTACAACCCGTCTAGAGGCAATATCTGATGTGTTAATTTCAGATATTTACGCTCATCAAAATCTAATTATTTCGAGCTATCCATTTCAATTTTAAATTGCCACGCGCTTAGAAAAGTACGGCAGGCTTCTTCATTCAACTGTTGTAACTCTTCAGAAGTGGGAACTGCACCACCTAATAACGTTGCAGGATACGCATAGCCCATAACAGCGCCAAGGAACGCTTTAGCTGCTGCTTCAGAATTTGAAATTTTGATAATTCCCGCATTGTTAGCTGTTTCGAGAATATTGATCATCGATTTTTTGATACTTCCATACGTACGTTGTTGAACCTGCTCAAGTATTTCTGGCATTTCTACTAATGCTATAATGATTAACCTTTGAAGACGAATTACGTTGGTATTGTAGAAATGATTTTGAACAGTTTGGCCAATTTGTATTAATAGCTGCTCTAACATCATTATTTCATTTAAATTATTCTTCTCATCAAATGGTGTTTCCATTTCTGCTTTGAAGTTTTCAAAAATTTCAATGAGTAGAGCTGTTTTTGTTGGGAAGTGATTATAAAGTGTCTGTCTCGTAGTTCCTGCTTTTACCGCAATTTTATCTAAACTTACATCTAAACCATGTTCAAGAAATTGCTCACGTGCTGCCAAAATAATATTTGGACGAGCTTTAGAAGGACGTCCTCGACTTTTCTTTAACATAATTAACCTGAATCGCGGATAAGAAATTGACTAAAAAAAGAGGATAGAGCCATCAGTTGAGTTACCACACAAAACTCACAACCCAGTCCTTATGTTAGATAGTACCCAATTATTCTGTCTAATTGATGATTTCTTTCTAGAATTTGAAGCAATTTATTGGAATTCTTAAAGCAAAACCATAGATGCTTAAGGATTCCTAACTCAGTGCTCAGTATTAACTCGTCCCATTTGTTTAGAAGCCTACCTTGTTATCAACATATGATTCATCTGATCAAAAGCAAGATTCTGGTTAATTACAATTTTCAACCTATCAATATTATTTACTTTACAGTAAAGTAAATAAATTATCTATAAGTCTATGGTTCTAGATATGCCTGATTTGAGATTTACTTGTTATAAAATATTTTTTTCCATTGTTTTACTCCCTTTTATAAATGGGTGTGATTCAGACCAACCTGTAAAAAAAGCAACACAGCAGGTGAGTGTGATGACCATAACTCCTGAAACTATAGAAACTGACCGGCTATTAGCTGGCCGGACAGTTGCATCTGAAGTCTCACAAGTTAGACCTCAAGTAAATGGTGTAGTTGTTGCACAGCTTTTCCAAGAGGGTTCATATGTTAAAAAGGGGCAGCCGCTTTATAAAATTGATTCAACGCTTTATCAAGATAGTCTTGCAGAGGCATTAGGTAATTTTGAATTGGCTCAGGCAACTGTAAATTCAACTCGCCTTCAAGCTGAACGTTATGAGCAATTAATTAGTGTCAATGGTGTTAGTCGTCAGGAGCTTGATGATGCGAGAGCAGCTTATGCGCAAGCAAAGGCTGCAGTGAACGTTAATAAAGCATTGTTAAAAACTGCACAAACCAATCTTAACTATACTCAAATCACAGCTCCAATTTCGGGGAGAATCGGTCGATCTGCGATTACACGTGGAGCCCTTGTAACATCTAGTCAAGTAGATGCTCTAGTAACTATTCAGAATTTAGATCCAATGTATGTAGATTTAACTCAATCCAGTGATGAATATATAGCGCTTCGGAAACAACTTACAGAAGATGGAATAGAGCCTGAGGAGTTAACTGTAAGTTTGGAGTTGAATAATGGAACGAACTATCAAGAAAAGGGAGTTTTTAAGTTTAGCGATATCACAGTAGATGAAGCAACTGGGAGTGTCACATTAAGAGCTTCATTTGCAAATCCGAATCAATCTTTATTGCCAGGAATGTATGTGCGGGCACAACTTGGTACAGGACCACGTCCAAAAAGTTTATTAATTCCCCAAGGGATTGAAATTAGAAATGCTGATAGTGAGGCATTTGTATGGGTTATTGGACAAGGGAATAAAATTGAACAAAGAACGATTACTTTAGGCGAAGCCATAGACAATCGATGGTTAGTATTATCTGGTTTGCGTTCTGGAGATAAAGTTGTTGTCGAAGGTCTGCAAGGATTAAGTGCTGGTATGGCCGTTGAACCTACACCCATTCGCTGAGGAATTTTCGTATGCTGTCTAGTTTCTTTATCGCTCGTCCGATATTCGCTTGGGTACTGTCCATATGCATTATGGCGATGGGTGCAATTTCCATTTTCACTTTATCTGTTGAGCAATATCCTGATATTGCACCTCCTGGTGTAAATGTAACAGCAAACTATCCTGGTGCATCAGCCAGTACAGTTGAAGATAGTGTTACTCAAATATTAGAGCAACAAATTAAGGGAATTGATGGTTTACTTTATTTTTCATCTACAAGTAGTTCAGCAGGTCAGACTCGTATTAGTTTGAGTTTTGATCAAAATACGAATCCAGATACAGCTCAAGTTCAGGTACAGAACGCAGTAAATCAGGCATTGAGTCGTTTACCACAAGAAGTTCAACAACAGGGCATAACCGTTACAAAGTCTCAAGGAGATAGTCTGTTAGTTTTTGCTCTTTATGATGAAAGTGGTGCAAGATCAGATGTTGATATATCTGATTACATGGTAAGTACACTTCAAGACCCCCTAAGTCGGGTAGATGGGGTTGGTGAGATCACAGTATTTGGTGCGCAATATGCGATGCGAATATGGCTTGATCCGCATAAGCTAAATAGTTATAGCTTGATGCCATCCGATGTTAGAGTTGCTATTGAAGCTCAAAATACTCAAATCACAGCAGGTGAGCTTGGAGCTTTACCGACTAAAGAAAACCAAGCTTTAAATGCAACTGTTACTGCATTGTCTCGTTTACAAACGGTAAGACAATTTGAAAATATTATTTTGCGGACTGAGCCAAATGGCAGTGTAGTATTGTTAAAAGATGTTGCTCGTGTCGAACGAGGTGCAGAAAGTTATCAGACGACCACGAGATTGAATGGTAAATATGCTTCAGGTATGTCAATTCAGTTAGCGTCAGGTGCAAATGCCCTTGAAACAGCTGAACGTGTTAAAGCAGAGGTTTCAAGATTAACAGCATCCATGCCAGCAGGTTTAAAGGTGGCATATCCACGTGATAGTACTCCATTTGTAGAAGCATCTGTTCAAGGCGTGATTAAGACCCTAGCTGAGGCAATCTTCCTTGTCATTATTGTGATGTTCGTGTTTTTACAAAGTTGGCGCGCCACATTAATTCCTGCAATTGCTGTTCCAGTGGTTTTGTTAGGTACCTTTGGAATTCTGAGTGTATTGGGTTATACCATTAACACATTGACATTGTTCGCGATGGTATTGGCGATTGGACTCTTGGTTGATGATGCCATTGTCGTTGTAGAAAATGTTGAGCGTGTAATGCATGAGCAAGGTCTTGATCCAAGAGAAGCTACGCTTATTTCTATGAAAGAAATTTCAGGTGCGTTAGTTGGTATCGCGATGGTCTTGTCTGCTGTATTTCTACCGATGGCTTTTTTTGGTGGCTCCGTAGGGATGATTTATCGGCAGTTTTCTGTGACATTAGTCTCAGCAATGGTACTTTCTGCTGTGGTTGCCCTAACTTTATCTCCAGCCTTATGTGCTACTTTACTTAGACCTAACAATCATCAGCATAAAAAGAGACGTTTCTTTACTTGGTTCAATCAAAAAGTAGAGCTAAGTCAGTCCAAATACCGTAATTTACTCGTTAAGATCATCAGTAAACCTAAAATATTTATGGTTTTATTTGTTGTGATCACTGCTTTATTAGGGTGGCAATACACACGAATGAATACGGGCTTCCTCCCACAAGAAGATCAGGGTTCTGTCATGGTCCAATTTAGTACGCCTGTGGGCTCGACCTTAGCTGAAACCCAAGAAATAGGTAACCAAATTTCAGAGTATTTCATGACGAATGAGAAAGATAACTTGAACGTTATTTTTATGGTTATGGGACGAAATAATGCTGGTAGTGGTCAGAATGTAGGTATGGCATTTGCCAGTCTAAAACATTGGGATGATCGTAAGGGAGAAGATAATACTGCCGAGGCAATTATTTCTCGTGCAAATGCACATTTTCGCTCAATGAAACAAGCGCGGGTTCAAGTACTTTCCCCATCAGCGGTACGTGGATTAGGTCAATCCAGTGGTTTTGAATTATGGATGCAAGATGCGGAGGGTAAAGGGCGAGATGCTTTGTTAGCTGCGCAAAGTACGGTTCTAAAAGAGGCAAGTGCAGATTCTGGACTTGCCGCGGTTCGATTAAATGGACTCGAAGATAAATCTCAATTACAGGTCAATATTGATCAACGTAAGGCAAGTGCATTCGGTTTAGCACAGACTGATATTAGTAGTACTTTATCAACTGCATGGGGTGGTTCATATATTAATGACTTCATTGATAGAGGTCGTGTCAAACGCGTTTATTTACAAGGTGATGCGGCATATAGGTCATTACCACAAGACATTGGTCAGTGGTATGTAAGAGGAACGACAGGAGAGATGACACCATTTGCTAGTTTCTCATCTGTTAATTGGCAAATGGGACCGCAGATGTTGCAACGTTTTAATGGTCTTTCATCTATTCAGCTTCAAGGTTCTGCCGCAACTGGTGAAAGTTCAGGGGCTGCAATGAATAAAATGCAAAAGTTAATTGATCAACAACAAGGCTTTAGTCTTCAATGGAGTGGCTTGTCTTATCAAGAAAAGTTAGCGAGTGGTCAGACGATTTGGTTATATTTGGCATCTATCATATTTATTTTTTTATGCTTAGCTGCATTATATGAGAGTTGGTCAATTCCATTCTCCGTTTTGCTTGTTATCCCTCTTGGATTAATTGGTGCTGTTATTGCAGCTAGTATTGCAGGATATGTTAATGACATTTATTTTCAGGTCGCGATGCTAACAACCATTGGTCTTTCAGCTAAAAATGCGATTCTTATTGTAGAGTTCGCAGCAGCGAAACTAGCAGAGGGTCAGTCATTGATAGAGGCTGTTATTGAGGGTGCAGGTCAAAGATTAAGACCCATTATCATGACCTCATTGGCATTTGTTGCTGGTGTTTTACCACTGGCAGTTTCAACAGGAGCTGGTGCAGCGAGTAGAAGAGAAATTGGTATAGCTGTGACAGGAGGGATGATATCCGGCACATTGCTTTCAATTTTCTTTGTTCCATTATTTTTCTTTTTGGTACGTAAGGTATCTATAAGATTGAAAGTTTCTTCTAATAAATGATGTACGGTCCTTAACCGAAGTATATAATTATACTTCGGTTAAGGTTTTATATTTTCCATAAAAACATGGCGATATCTCACATAAAACACACCCAAATGTTGATCTATATGAATGATTAATCTTATTTTTCAGTATATCTGTTTTATATTTCATTAAATCATACATTTTTACAAGATTTTTTAAGTTCTGAGCAAAAAATTGCACATTAAATATATAGATTAAGTGCTTTTGAGCAAATATATTCACATTTTTTCTTGTTTATGCTATTTTTGAGAAAATAAATGCTGATTTTCTAGAGTATGCACAGCAAATGGGTGCGATTAGTGGTGGTGCAAGTGGGGAAGCACCAAAACTACTTCTTCGTCTTTCAGCGGATCAAAAAGTTTGGATTGATACATATCAACAAAACTTTGATGAGCCTGACCAACACTATTTAGTTAAATTCCCTAGAAATAATCGTAGTGAAATTGACTGTAATATTCTCAGAGCCGAATATTATTATTATCATGAACTAAATGAGCTAGGCTTTAGTACGATTGAAACGACCGAAATGAAGCTCATAGAAGGTGAAAAATATCCTTCATTGTGGCTGCCAAGATTTGATACTGAATGGTGTAATCAACGATGGCATCGTCATGGAATAGAATCTGTTTATTCTATATTGAATAAGTCCGCTGGTAGTCATCTTAATCACTTTGATGTTATTGAAAGACTTTGTAGTTTACTTACTACTATTGAAGCTGATTTCGATTCAGCTCATTTCGTTTGCGAATGGCTACAAAGAGATTTACTCAATATTATTTTCTGTAATTCAGATAATCATGGGCGCAATACGTCGTTTTTAAAAAAATCTGGACATGTTTTTCTTGCTCCGATTTATGATTTTGCACCGATGAAAGCAGATCCAGAGCAGGTCATTAGATCGACAACCTGAGGAAGCCCATATGAAGAAGGTGGCGAATACCGCTGGATTCAAATTACACAAAAACTTGCGCCGTGGTGCGATCCCAATTTATCTTTAAACACTTTGAAATCATTAGCAACCAAGTTTGTTGGACTAAAACAGCGATTAATAGATAAAGGCGTGCCTAAGCAAATTACAGAGATGCCTGTACTCTCATTTGACTACATTGAAGCTAAATTGAAAAGATGGGAACTTTTATGAACATAAAAAATCAGCCACAAGACCGTCAGCAAGTTCTTATTAATTTATACACACAATATTTATTGAGTGAAATTACGCTGGGAGAATTGTTGACGTATCTGCGAAAAAATCTACTGGGTATGTCACAAGAACAATATGCTATTCTGGTTGGTATAAGTCGTCGGACACTCACTGATATTGAACAAGACAAAGGCAAACTTACTCAATCTGTGTTAGATAAAGTATTTAAACCACTCGGATTAAAAGCAGGACTTGTACCTACACATGAGCATGTGATTAAAAAAATTATAAAACCGTCCAGTGAGTGAATAATTAGTTTCAGCTCATCATTTGATACATCAGCTTTAACCTTATTAAATCAATATTCAAAATGAAGATAAGAAAGTTTTTATTTCTTTTCCTACGATAGTTGGCTGCTCCCAAGGAGTCCAGTGTCCACAATCTTCAATTTCAATCACTTTGTGATTAGGAATAATTTCTTTATATCTTTGTGCCATATGTTCACCAGAGTTAGGATCACTTTTCCCATTGATCAGTAATAGCGGAATCTGACTATTGACCAAAGCATTGACAAGTCTATCACGGTGCTTAAACCTCTCGAAAATTGAACGGTTTAATTGAACTAGACTCTTTTTTCCATGATTTATATTTAATTGTTGATACCATTGTTCCAAATCTAAATCACTTGGCTGATTCTTTTGATCAAACATATTTTTCATATTTTTTGAGAAAACACGAAAAGATAAGAACGACGTAATTATATGTCCAACAAAAGATGCCATAAGTTTTTGAATTAGGCGAGGGCGATATACTTCAGGAAATAAACTGCCATTCATAAAAACAGAAGATTTAACTTTAAATGCTAAAAGGTAGTTCTGCTGTCGATCGAGCAATTCCTGAATGATTCCTACCCCTAAATCATGACCGACTAAATGAACTTCCTCTAGCTTTAAATACTCAATCAAGGCAATAGCTTGATTGGCATGATCTTGAACCGAATATACATATTTACTTGGTTTATCAGAGAATCCTAATCCAAGTAAATCGATAGCAAGCACTTGATAGTTCTCAGCTAATGTATCCCAGATTTTTGCCCAGTCAAATGAGCTCGTGGGATAACCATGAATTAAGAAAATTGTTTGAGCATTCAGTTTAGGTGAAAACTTATAGAAGATTTTATAATCCTTAAAAGGCAGGTAATTTCCTTGATGTTCCCAACTTTGTAATGTGTGCTTCATTTTTATTCCTTTTTTTGCTAAACTTACACTGTAAGGTAGATTATAAGGTAAATACTTTTATGTCAAATCAAACAGAGAATCACAAAAAAACAAAAGTCAATTTGTCGAAGGATCTAATTATTCAAACCGCTTTATGGATGATAGAAGAGAGCGGTATAGACGGCTTCAGTCTGCGTAAGCTTGCTCACAAGCTCAATTGTGAAGCTATGAGTATTTACTATCACATGAAGAATAAAGAACAAATTCTTGATCAAATCGTAGATTTTTTGGTTTCAAAAATTAATTTTAAAAATCAAGTAAATAATCCCAAAGAACAATTAATGTATATAGCAAAACAATGGAGAAAATTATCTCAGGAATATCCAAAATTTTTTCCTATCTTAGCTGTTCATCCATTGAATACAGATATTGGATATAACTTTATGAATGGGATTTTGCTCGTTTTCAAGAATGCCAATCTAGCTGTAAAAGATGCGAGTTATTTTTTGAGAATTTTAAATTATTACTTAATAGGGGTAGGAATTGATGAAGCTAAAGGATATCAGCTAGCAGGTAAAAACCTAAAATTAGACAAATATCCGTTATTGGAAGACGCTAAGTCATATTGGACAACAGAAGATCAGGATCAAATTTTTGAGTTAGGTTTAAACATGCTTCTCACTAATATGCTGCATAAACAGAGTGAGTGATGATTGTTAATTAACTTTTAGAATTCACGTTGCTGAGCTGTGGCAACAACAGCATCTTGCGCAGCAATGTTGTTTAGGCCACAGTCTTAGATATCTTATTTAACTTATGTTTATATAAAATCTAGTTCATAATTATAAGTATATTTTTTCAAAAATAGTAAATTAAGTTCATGAACTAAGGCTTCTAATTTAGAATAGAGAAAAAATTTTCGCAAGATCAGTGTTTTTACATACCAAAATTATGATTTTCCGATATTCAGAAAGGATTGTAGTAGTTAGACTAAGCATTGATTAGATATGATTTATGATATTTTTTAGATTCATTGACAATGATCACAACACACATTAATTATAGGACAAAACACGTTTTCTGCTAAAAAAACGGCTTTAGCCATAATAGAAGAGTTAGAAAAATCATAACTTAATGACTCAAAAAACCTAAAAGCAAAACCAGTGATGGCTTTACTTTTAGGAGACTTAAATAAAATGATCTGCATTAGCAAAACTAATTTTAAGGAACAATTACAAAATCAGGATTTGCTATAGCAAAAACAGCTTCACGGTCTGCAACTGGCGGATAAATCCATACCGTATTAATTTCTTGCTTAATTTTTTTCGCCTCGTGGCGCACAAATTGAACTTTTCGATCCCATCCTTCAGTGTAAAGTGCTCCCCATGGGCCTAAGTCGACACAAGTCACATACTTTGGTTGGCTATACGCATGTAATGGCAAATCTACCAATTCTGCCGCGGCATTGTAACCCGCTACGCGACCTAGGCTCATGGCATGCTGACATGACATCACGTTAAAATTACCTAAATTGTCGGTTGGAACTTTTACAGTATCACCCGTCACAAAAATATTTTTTGTCTCTGGTGCATGTAAATAAACATCACCTAAAATACGACCTAAATTATCTTTTTCACCTACAATTTGTGAGGTCAACGAGTTCGCTCGCATGCCCGCAGTCCAAATGACAGTTTCTGTTTCAATTCTTTCGCCGTTAGAAAGTGTTACTCCAGAAGCATCAAGTGCAGTAACGCGTAGCCCAGCTTTACCTTCAACGCCGAGTTCGCTAAGAGCTTCTCGAATTACCACTGCAGCTTCGTCACCCAATGCTGCACCAATTTCTGCTGATGAATCGACTAAAACCACACGAACATCAGTTTCAGCTAAAATGCTACACAGGCGTTCAGGCATTTCGGCAACTGTTTCAAGTCCTGTAAGTCCACCACCAGCAACGACTACGGTATTACGTGCTGCATTTGTAGGTTTATTGGCTAAGTTTTTAAGATGCTGGTCTAGTTTTTCAGCATCTGCTAATGTACTTACGCTAAATCCATGTTCAATAAGCCCCGGTATAGGTGGCATAAAAGTAGTACTTCCAGTTGCCAGAATAAAACGGTCATAACTTAAGCTTTGTTGATCGCCGTGGATCGTTGTAATCACAAGATTTTGGCCAGTAGTATCAATTTCATTTACCCAGCCAGCCACATATTTAACGTCAACGACATTTAATATGTCTAAAATATCAGGATACATATTTTCAAGTACGGCTTCATAAAGACGAGGACGAATATCAACATTCGGACTCGGGGAAACCATCAGCACTTCAATATTTTGTTCTTGCGCAGCCAAATGAATTGCTCGTTGTGCGGCAAGTGCAGCCCATAAGCCAGCAAAGCCAGAACCTGCAATAATAATACGCTTACTCATTTGATTATCCTTTTGATAGGTTTTTCGGACATGTAAATTCCAGCTCATCCCAAAATTTTGGGTGAGCGAATCCTTTCTCTGACTGTCCGAAAAATCTGAGAAGGCGTTTAAAACGTTTAGAGAAGTTTTACCTTAGGGATGAAAGCCCTATAAGCTCATTAGTCGGGCGTATCCCGTGATATTTTACTTTTCCGCATTTTTGCTGTTCTTCCTTCAATGCGTTCATTGATCCAGCCATTTACATCACTAAAAAAAACGTCGGGTGCATAACGGCCAAAACGGTCTGCAATATCACCAAGTGTATGAGCACCTAAAGCATCTCGCATGGCTTTTTCAGCCTGTAGCATAACTGCATGCACTGCACACACACCACTGGTTGCCCAATCGGGTGGGGCATTGTTAAAGACCGCACATTTTCCACGTACTTCTTGGCATTCAAAAAGCGGTTTTTCACCTTCAATTGCATTCACAATATCAAGAAAACTGATTTCGTGAGCAGATCGGGCCAGTAAATACCCGCCACGAACACCTTCTTGCGCCAAAACAAGTTTTGCCTTTTCAAGTTTAGGAAATATCTTGGCCATAAAGCTAGGAGAGACGCCTTGCAATTCAGCTAAATCCTTACTACTCAATGGTTTATCTTCATTCTTTACAAGAAAAAGAAGACAGTGAATCGCATACTCGACGCTACTAGTGATATAAGCCATTTCATTTCATAATTGATCAATTACAAACACAGACTAATGCAGTCTGTGTTTTAAGTCAATAATAAAACTAAGACAAAGTTAGTCCCAGTTTTATTAAAAGAAAATATAGAGGAAAACAATAGGGCTATATCACTGAATTTAAATACCTTTAAATGATAATTGAGGAACGTAAATAATTTAAAATGATTGAAAAAATTACGAACGCCACCAATAATTTTCGACATTTGGCTGGTTTAAGTTCAATACTTCACCCATTTGAGGGGTACTAATCGCTAAGTCGTTTTGATGAGCCAAAGCCACAATTCGTTCAAATGGATCGTCCCAAGCATGAAGCGCCAAGTCAAAAGTCCCATTATGGACAGGCAACAAATGACGTCCTTTTAAATCGATATGCGCTTGTAAAGTTTGCTCAGGTTGCATGTGAACATCTGGCCATTCTGGATCATAGGCCCCAGTTTCTAGCATGGTAAGATCGAAAGGACCATAACGATGTCCAATCTCTTTAAACCCATCGAAATAACCAGTATCGCCACTAAAAAACACCCGTAGATCATTATCAATAATCACCCACGATGCCCAAAGCGTTGCGTTGCTATCACCCATACCACGGCCTGAAAAATGATGGGCAGGGGTAGCAATCAGCTCAAGACCATCTACATGGGTTGTTGCCCACCAGTCAAGTTGCTGAACCTTTTCTGCTGGCACGCCCCATTTAATCAGTGTGTCACCAACACCAAGTGGTGTTAAGAAGTGTTCAACTTTGTCTTTGAGTTGGATTACTGCATGGTAGTCGAGATGGTCATAGTGGTTATGCGACAAAATCACGCCTTTAATGGGAGGTAAGTCCGCAATGCTAATCGGTGGTTGGTGAAAACGCTTTGGGCCAATCCATTGAAAAGGCGAGGCACGCTCAGAAAAAACAGGATCGGTTAACCAAAATTCATTACGCAATTTTAATAAAATGGTCGAATGCCCAAGACGAAATAGAGAACGGTCTGGGGCACTCATGAGTTGTTCTTTTGATAAACTTAACACAGGAATTTCTCGGTTTGGCACCGTATTTTTGGGTTTGTTAAATAGAAATTTCCACATTAAGCCTAGCGTTTTTCCGAAAGAATGTGTGTACAGATTCGGCCGTGTATTGCTATATTTTCCATTGTGCTGCTGTGATGACATGACGGGAGAAGGCAAGTCTGTTGCGTTTGAAATAGTCATTTTATTTTCCTTGAGTGGAACAAGCTATATCTGTAAATAAGAACTTGAGATAAGTGCTTATTTTGATTTATTTAAATGAGTATTTAATCACTCATTAATTAATTTAAAAAATAAGAATGCTGCACATCCTTACTTGAGTCTTTATCTACATTGAAACTGCATGCCAAAACGCTTCAAAACCTGACTTCCGATAAAGATCAGCTTGAGAAGTGTCTTGGGCAATAAAGTTGAGTGTGACTTCGGCAAGTGCACCCAAAATCGAACCGATAAACAAGGGTGGATAATCTCTTAATTTGCCGTCATCAATATGTTCTTGAATAGTCTTAGTAAAATCACAAAAAGTTTGCATACCAATGTGTTTACTCTGCTCTGTAATTTGTTCTGAAGTCGACAACTGTGCCATCACTTTACGTTTGAGTGGGGCATCTAAACTCCAGTCCAAATAGCTTTGCCAGATATAAAACATTTGGCTTTGTAGGTCTGAGTTGTTCGGATAATTCAGCATTATGACCTGACGCAGTTCGGCCTTTAGCGAAAGGTATAATTGGTTGAGTAATTCCTCTTTATTACTGAAATAAGTAAATAAAGTACCTTCTGCTACACCAGCGACTTTGGCTATTTTTGAAGTAGATGCGCGCTCTCCAAGTTCTGCCAATGTTTCAATAGCAGCATTTAAAATTGCATTACGTTTATCTTCACTACGAGGACGGGCCATAGATAAATATATTAATTGAGTGATTACTCAATCATACATAAAAATAGATAAAGCGCAAGATATATTTAAAAAGGGATGGGCTTTTCAAGATCACAAGCTATAGCATCACATAGACAGGGCCACACAGCAAAGTTAGCGCTTTAATTAATAGTCATAATTATAATTTCGGCAAGCGATAAGACGCGAGAAATTATTGATCACTGTATGGAATTACGTGAGTCAGGTAATGCTTCTATAGAATAGAACTATTTTTAAGTCTTTGATCTATATTTTAAAATCTAAATCACGGACAACTTTTCAGAGATATGTGTAATCCTGAATATCTGCTGTTACAGCATGTGTAAATTGCTAGATTATCTCATCAGATTGTTTCAGTATAGATCCAGACACTCGAATTTACAGGACAATCATCATGATATTGAGATATCGTATATTTTTAAAATATCTTTCTATTTTAGGTTTTGTGGCAAGTTCTGCTGCGACTAGCGTAGCTTTCGGAAGTTCCGAGCAGGCATGGAACAAGCATGATCAGGAAATAAAAGCGGCTTGTATAAAAGCAAGTCAACTTAAAAATGCCAAGACAGTAAGTAATGTCATGCTGTTTGATGATCGTGTTGGATATTCGGCACTCTTGATTCAAGGAAAATATCCGCAAGCACATATGAAAAACAAAACAGGGCAAGAACTGTGTTTATGGAATAAGACATCGAAGAAAGCTTATTTAACTGAAGCAAATACGAAAGTACATTGAAGTCATAACCATACAAAATCGAGTAGCGATCTGATTTCAGCATAACTTATATTATGTTACTTGGGATACTCAGCAACTTGAAGATAATTTCACTGATTCAAGTTGCTGAACTGTAGCAACAACAGCATTGTGTAGCCACAGTCTCTGATATTCTATTTAACTTATGTTCACATAGAATTTATTTCATAATTAAATTTAATTATTTAGAGCACTAAAATAACAATTTATAAAATATTTGGTTTATGAACCTAGCTATGAATACATAGTTTCCTACTAAAAAGTTCTTAAGAATAGACTAAATTTGTCTAGGAGAGTGATGGCAGTCCACCACTAACTAACAGGTGTCTACAAAATCGGTGGCTATTCACCGTTTGAAGAATAATTAAGCTATAAATATGTTTATATCTAATATAATTCTTATTATTTTATTAATATCTTTCTTGGTTCTAGACTTATTTCATCATAAAAATGCGAGTTTAGAAATGCCGATTATTATCTATATTTTCACAATCACCGCCTTTGCTTTAGGCTTAGCAGAATTTGTTCCTATTGGTATCACAGATGTAATGGCAAATGGCTTAGGCGTGAATGTGGAGCAAACGGGTTCGATTATTGCAGCCTATGCCTTAGGTGCAACATTTGCAGCACCAGTATTAACTGCACTCACCAATGGTTGGTCACGTAAAAAAACCATGTTGGTTACGACCATTATTTTTACTTTAGGTAGTCTGGTGACGGCTTTTGCCAGTAGTTTGACTCTCATGATTATTGCCCGTTTTGTTGCCGGTATGGGGCATGGTCTATTTCTAGCTGTTGCTTCAAGCACAGCAGCAAAGCTTGCGGGTCCTGAAAGAGCAGGTAGTGCTGTCGCTATTGTCTTTGGTGGATTTACCATAGCAATGGCAATTGGTGTGCCATTAAGTACTTACTTAGGTGGTGTGATTGATTGGCGTCTGGTACTTGGTTTTATTGCATTGTTTGGAGCCATCGGTTTTGTTGGACTACTCATAGGTATGAAAGACCCATTGCATGCAGATAAAAAAATTGTATTTAGCTCAAAACAGGAAATCTTAACTATTTTTAATCCGAAGTTACTTTCGGGTGCTTTAGTGACCGTATTTGCCTATGCAGGTTCATTTGCAGCTTATACCTATATTGCATCTATGTTAACTGAAGTGACCAAAATCAGCCCAACAGCAGTACCGATGTATACATTGTTATATGGTATTTTCGCTGCTATTGGTAATGTTTTGGGTGGTAAAGCAACTGACTCTATGGGTGTCAATAAAGCGAATATCTTTATTATTTTAGGTATGATCGTAACTGCGTTCGGTATGTGGATCTTTATTGGTTCACCGATCATGATGGCTGTATTGGTGTCTTTACTTGGTTTATTCACATTTGGTGCAGTACCTGCCTTACAAGCACGTTTAATGGCTGTTGCTCAAAAATATGCACTGAATGCAGATAACGTTGCAGCAGGATTAAATATTGCAGGTTTCAACTCCGCGATTGCCTTTGGTTCAATTTTGGGTGGTTTAACCATTAGTCATGTTGGTTTAAGTTTTACTGGGGTTACTGGCGCAATCATGTCTGCGATTGGTTTGATGATTTTAATCGCTCAAATTCAGAAAAATATAGCAATAGACGCTGTTAAAAACTAATGATACTGATAGAAAAGAAATCCTCGGATTTCTTTTCTATTTTTTATGGATTCAATCCCTTAGAATAAGTTGAAGAGCCAGAATAAATGATCAAACTTATGAGTCGTCTAAGTCACTTAAGAACATTTTTAGAAGTCTATCGGTCTAAGTCTTTTTCTAAAGCGGCTGAAAGTTTAGCTATTACTCAACCAGCAGCATCTTTACATATTCAGTCTTTAGAAACATTTATTGGAAACAAACTTTTCATAAGACAATCTCGTGGAGTTGAACCAACCACAGCGGCGGACGAATTGGCTCGCTCGATTACTCCGAATATTGATGCACTTGAGCTTAAATTATCTTCTTTTAAACTCGGTAACATTCATGGCGGAACTATACATTTAGCAGCTCCTGCGGATTTTTTATATTATTGTCTAACGAAACCTATGCTTTCTCTTATGGAACAAGGTTTTAGTATCCTATGCCAAACGGGGAATCGTCAAAAAATCTACGAATTGCTCCAAGATAAATCAACTGATTTAGTCATTACTGCGTCAAGACCTGACGAACAACAATTTGAGTTTTCAGAATTATTAACAGAAAGATTTATCTTAGTTCATGCACTAAGCTTAAGTCACAAAATAGGAAAAAAACCAAATAAAGAAGTGTTGTCTCAGATACCTCTCATTGCATTTGATGAGGATCTACCTTTAGTTCGGAATGTGTGGGCTAATTTATTTGAAACTAAAGTAGACATGCTTGCTTCATTTATTGTTCCAGATTTACGAACAATCAAGCAGTTATTGGTTGATGGACAGGGGTGGTCTGTTCTTCCAGATTATCATTGTGAGCAAGAACTCAAAGATGGAACTTTGATTGCAATGAATAGCAGAATTGAAGCACCTACTAATCAACTGTATTTGGTTTGGCAGAACGGTGTGCAGAAACCTAATATTACTTTTGTACGTGAATATTTATTAGGTTTTTTCAATTCAAAGTGATAACCCAACATTAGTATATTCCATATGTTATTGAGGCTAGGGTTTTGATAGCTACGATTTCTGTTTGGCTTTTTGGCGTAAGACATACAAATATAAGCTTTCTACTTTTTCACGTGCCCATGGGGTAGTACGTAAGAATCGCAATGATGACTTAACACTTGGATCTATGCAAAAACATCTAATTTCAATTTTACGACTTAAGCCTTCAAAGCCATCGTAGTAATCCAATAATTCATCCAAAATGTCAGCAAGTTTTTTGCCATGTAGAGGGTCATTGGAGGCGTTCATAATAGATCAACCATATTTTGGGAGACCACCATTATAACCTGAGCTAGTTGAAAAATGAGAGGGTTGGAATTTAAGTGTAATTAACATAGAAAATTACGGCTTATTTTCTAGTTAACTTTTTTCTAAATATAAATTAGTCAAATTCTAATAATTAGGTAGCCATTGCAGGACATTGCAAACAACATGTGAGTAGACAACTTACATAATATTCTATTTAACATAATATACATTATGCGAAATAATATAAATTAAGTAATTGATATAAATGGTTTTAATAATTATAAAATTTAAACCTGAGCCACGCTAATCTCAATTTATTAAGATTTAAAAGCTATCAATAAATCTAGAAATGAATTTTATCTCGATGCATCTCTACAATCGTTAACCAAGCTTTGGTTGCTGGACTCATTGCTACAGTCGTATTCCAAGCCATACTCAATGTCCAATGTAATTTAGGCTCATTAAGGATTGCTGAGCAAAACTTCCCCGGATCTAACTGATCACAATAAATTTTGGGCAATATGGCAATCCCCATATTAAACTCCACCATTTTGGTGATAAAGTCCCACTGGCTACTTTTACACACCACTTTGGGTTCAAAACCTACAGAATTTGCAGCCTGTATAATCATCTTATTTAATGTAAAAGAATCAGCATAAAGTAAAAAAGATTCTTCTTTAAGTTCATGCAAATTTATTGAATCTCGTTGATTCCAATGTGAATTTTTCTTTGCTAATAAACACATCGGTGAATCTATCACAGGAATTGCCGCAAAACTTGGCCTTAAATTACCGAGTAAAATCCCAACATCAATACTTTTATCAGCAATTGCTTCCTCAATACCATTAGCACCAACTTCTAAGAATTTCAATTGAATATCAGGATGATTTTGGTGAAATAAAGCAATTAAAGGGCTAAGTAATACCGAACCTAATGGTGGTAAGCCTATGGTTAATTTACCTTTTTTTAACTGTTGTACTTGATCAATATTTTCAAATATTTGCTTTTGTTCATTTAAGATATTTAAAGCGTGTTGATAAATTAATTCACCAATATAGGTAAGTACAACTTCCCTTTTTCTTCCAGCTTCACCTTTTTTAAACAAAGCTGTGCCAAGTTCTTCTTCTAAATGTTTAATTGATTTACTGAGTGTAGGCTGTGTCATAAACAAACGATCCGCAGCCAAAGTAAAACTTTCGCAATTGACGATTTCTACAAAAATTTTAAGATTTTTAATGTCCATTAATTATTCCAAAATCGCATAATTATGGTTTAATTATTCATAATATGCTGTGATGTTTGCAACTAAAATAACTCATCTTTTTAAAATATCTGCAATAAAATGTCTACGCGTACTCAAAGCCACCAAATTTCATCAATTTATAAAGTCATATTGCAAATTGGGCTTTTAATTTTGATTTGGTGGATTGGTTCAATCATACAAAAACAATTTAATTTACCTATTTCGGCAGCTGTGATTGGCTTATTTATGGTTTTGATTGGACTCATGACGGGTATTTTTAAATTAAATTGGATTAAATCAGGCTCAGATTTCATTCTAGGTGAATTGGTACTATTTTTTATTCCTTGTTTTATCGGGTTAATGAAATATAAAAACTTATTTATGACTGAGGGTTGGCAACTGATTGTTGTGGTTGTACTGGGTACAATTTGTGTGATGGTATTTACTGCTTATAGTGTGCATATAGGTTTTAAACTAGAGCGAAAGTTGAAACAACGTCATGATCATAAAACCGTACATGTATTACAGGGAGATAAATAATGTCTGCCATTTCAATATTTTGCCTAGTGATCACATTAGTCGCGTATGTGTTGGTCAAAAAACTTTATCGTAAATTTCCATACTTAATTTTATCTCCAGCAATTTTGGTTCCGATTGTTTTAATCACCATTTTACTGTCAGCACATGTTTCTTATGATGCTTATATGCTTGATAGTCAGTGGATTATATGGATGTTAGGGCCTGCAACTGTTGCCTTTGCAATCCCAATTTTTGAATATCGCCAAATCATTAAAGAACATCTCATTTCAATTTCTATGGGTGTGGTCATTGGTATGCTTGCTGGAATGATCAGTGCATTCTACCTTGCTAAGTTATTTCATTTTGACCAAACAACAACCTATAGTCTAATGGCTCGTTCAATCTCTACACCATTTGCAATGGAACTAACAACCCATATCGGCGGTTCTGTTGAATTGGTGATTTTATTCACCATGATTACTGGGGTGACTGGTATGTTAATTGGTGATTTGGTATTGGGTGGATTAAGACTGAAATCAAGTTTTGCACAAGGTGCGTCTTTGGGTAATGCAGCACATGGTTTTGGTACAAGTAAAGCTTATATGCGTGATAAAGATGAAGGTGTTATTGCCAGTTTAACCATGGTTTTAGCTGGTATTTTTATGGTATTGGTTGGACCTTTTATTATACACCTCATTGTCTATTTACTAAATTAACCCGTACAGTATCGTTTTGAATGTTCTGAATCTCTTTTCAGCAAAGAGATTCATTTATCTTTGAATCATTTGTAAGGTTTTAGGTAAAAAATTAATCAATAGCAGGCCAAGCAAGGCTGAAAATCCAGCAATAATAAAAATATATTCTCCTGATAATTTTTCCCAATATTGCCCAGCTAAGATACTGCCAGATGCAACACCAAGTCCCCACATGGTACTGTATAGCGCTTGCCCTCTGCCCTGTTGTTTGGCTGCAAAGTTCTGCAAAATGACCCGCATTGCAATAATATGAAATAAACCAAAACTAAATGCATGAAAAGTTTGAGAAATAAATTGAATAATGAAACTTTCTGAAAATAAACCTGCCAAAATAAATCGAATGCTGGTCATGATTAAACAAAGTGCGACTAAGCTTCGCCATGAAAAACGATTTAGGAAGAAATTTGCATAGTTAAACATGATAATTTCAGCAATCACCCCAACTGACCATAAAAAGCCAATCTGAGTTGTACTGTAACCAGCAAGTTTTAAATAATTACTATAAAAACTATAAAATGGTGCTTGTGCAAAAAGCATAATAAATTCAATGATAAAAAATGAAAAAACCACAGGTCTTTTTAGAATGGGAAGCAATGGTTCTAATATTTTTTGTGCACTCGGTGCTGTGCTGGGTTCCTTAATCGAAAAGGACCAAATAAAAGCTGTAAATGCAATACATAACAACATCATTGGTAAATATTGAATTGCAATAACTTCTAAAATCGCACCGATACTAAATACGCCAATAATAAATCCAATAGAACCCCATTTTCTAATTTCCCCATACAATGCTGTATGTTGATTACCCAGCCAAAACAGCGTTACACCTTCAAATTGCGCAAGTATGGCATTTTGAAAAAAGCTAAAAATCAACATCAGAAATGCAATTGATTGCATATTGTTGGGAATAATAAAAATCAAAAACCAGATTGTAGCTTCCATCCAGGTTGCCACACGTACCCACAACATTCGTTTGCCCGTTTTGTCTGCGATAAATCCCCAAATAAAGGGTGCAAATATACGGGTTAAAATGGCTATAGAGGACAGTAATCCGATTTCTTGATAATTAAATCCTTGATCTTGAAGATATAAGCTCCAATACGGCAAAAAAGTTCCAACTATTGAATAATACCAAAAGTAAAATCCACTCAGTCTGTATTGGATTGGCATAGATTGCATGTCGTTGCATTCACTTGTATTTTCAATATGTTACCACAATTAATGGTTGTAGTGGATTGCTGCCATTTGTTTACTAGTGACAAAAAAATAGCCCTTACATTGAAGGGCTATTTTTTTTAGAATCTGTTAACGAGTTACTCGATCCCAAGCATCTTTTACTGCATGCTTTGCTTCTTCCCATTTTAAACGAGACTCTCTTTTGGTTTTTTCCCATTGAAGCTTAAGATCTGCTTCAACTTCTTCAAACTTTGTTTCATAAGGGTAATTGCTTCTAGAAGTGTACCCTAGCTGATATGCATCACGATAATCACGATCGTAATCTACATTATCATATAAGTTAATCGTGTCTTTATAATAAGGGCGAGTGTTGTAAGTTTCACGCCAATAAACATCTTCATCAGTTGGATTTACAGCTTCAGAAATGCTTTTTCCAGCTAATCCTCCAACAACTGCACCTACTACCCCACCGACTGCAGCACCTACAGGTCCGCCAACAGCTCCAATAGCTGCACCACTTACTGCACCGCCTGCGGCTCCCACACCTGTCCCGATTGGGTGTGCTCCTGGCTCACCGGAAATTGGATCGGCATTCAATTGGTCACGTTGTTCTTTACTGAGATTCTTAACTACTTCGTTATCTATATTAGAATTTGACATATTTAATCCTCTATTTTGATAAAAGTTATTAATTCAATTAATCAATCAACGATAATCATCCTAGATCAAATATTTTTATTTAATATTGCTATTTGTTATAGTTTCAAGAAAGGTTTGTACAAAATTAAATTAACCAAATTAAAATAAAATTAGCTAAAAACACCATCCCTATTGAGTATTGTCGTTTTATAAATTTTTAAATAAATAACGCCAAATTACAATACAACACATTAAAACCTTACCGTTAATTATTTAAAAATAAAACATTACAAAACATAAATTTATAGCAATGCTTTTAAACAACCCCATTAAGACCAAAAACAAAAAAAATAATCAAAAGAACCTCAATAAAGCTTATAAATTATAATTACATCACAAAAAACAAATAAATAAAGCATAACAAAATTAATTAATTGAGAACAGAATCACATTATTTTTAATTTTATATATTTATTCAAAAATGACATTTATAAATTAAATAAATCTATAAACCTTACATTATTAACTCAACAAAACTTAAAGCTTAAAAATACTTACATCACTAATTTTTAAATGTCTTAGACTGATATTTCAACTTGAACAATAGATGAGCAAACATTATGAGTAACGTTAATGCAAACGATATTAAAGAACATGCTTCAGTAATTGCTTCATGTGGTACACAGATCGGCAAGGTTGATCATCTTGAGGGACAAGATTCAATTAAATTGACTCGAAGTGATGATGAACATAATGAACATCATCTGATTCCATTAAGTTGGGTGAGTGAAATTAAAGATGGAAACGTAATTTTGAATAAAAATTCAGAAGAAGCAAGAAATGAGTGGCAAACATTATAGCTTTTACCTAAAATAATTTGCTATTTAAGGAATGCCAATCAATTTGATTGGCATTCTTGTCATCAAATCATCAGTTTTCAAATCTGGCTTATCTATCTAACTAAATTTAAAAAAAATTTAAATCATTAATTAATTAAACTCGTTTTGTCTTTATCAATATATTTATCATATTCACGTTGATACTTTTTAGCTAAGCTTACTTTTTCATCATCTTTTAAAATTTTGCCAGATTGCTGGAAAAATTTATGCTCTTCTTCATCTAAATGATGATGTACAAGCTTTCGTAGCTGATTTGCTATACGTAACCAACTCGGATTATTGAGTTCTTTTTCAGTAAGTTGCTCAAGTAGCTCATCAATTTCGTGATGCTCAGACAGAGCATGCCTTGTAATATTCAAACCTGCATCTGTCATCATAAGAGGTATGTAAAAATACCTGTCTTCAGCCACTGCATGTGCAAATAATTCATTTTTCAGTAATGAGAAATAATGCTTTCTTTCTTCTGAATTACCAGTAGTTTCAATTAACTTATCAGATAATTCTCTTTGCTTTTCATGACTAAATTTTAAGACATCAAATATGGTGAGTTGTTTACTATGGCTCATACTTTTATCCTATCGAAAAATTTATTTAATATTCAATCTTAGAGGATAAACTCATATTTATTATTGAACTCTTGTTTCAATAGTTTTTTAATTGTAATAACTGTTTATATTGTACGATCTATGAAATTCAAAAAATCATTAAGAAACCTAAATTGAGGGTATTTTTCTTCGCTGCATTCAAAGCACTACTCTCATTGTATTTAGCAATATAAAAACCATTCTTAACTCCTTCACCTTTACCAGAGTTAAAAAAAGCTGTCGATAAAATCATATCACCAAACTGGTACCTTAAAAAATATTAAAAGTGTATCTTATGGCAATACCACATTAAAAATACACTCTACTACTTCTTTTTAAAATCTTAGGGGTAGAGTTTATGTCTTTTCAACATCATTCTAATGATTTTCTTCCCCCCATTATGGCAGGTTTAATTTCGGTCATCGTCAATTATGGTGGTACCTTTATTTTAATCTTCCAAGCTGCGCAGATGGCTGGTCTTAGCCCTGAACTCACTGCCTCATGGGTGTGGTCTATTTCTATTGGGGTTGGTATCACTGGAATATTATTAAGTTGGTATACCCGCGAACCCATTATCACTGCGTGGTCTACGCCTGCCGCTGCATTTTTAATTACGACGCTTGTAACTGTGCCATATTCCGAAGCAATTGGCGCATATTTACTTTCTGCACTGGGATTTGTGATCTTGGGAATTACGGGCTATTTTGAAAAATTGATTCGTCTAATTCCTGCGGGTATTGCATCTGGTCTCTTGGCAGGTATTTTATTGCAATTTGGGATTGCAGCCTTTATCAATATGACAATTGATCCTTTTTTGGCGATTTCATTATTTTTGATTTACCTAATCACCAAGCGTTTTTCTGCAAGATTTGCCATTATTAGTGTCTTGGTTTTTGGCTTTATTTTCTTACTTTTACAATCACGGATTGATTTCTCTGGATTTGAACTAAAATTAGCCTCGCCTATTTTTACCACACCAACTTTTTCTATAAACTCGATACTGAGTGCTGCATTACCTTTATTTTTAATTACCTTAACAGGACAATATATGCCAGGTTTACTGGTTCTTAAAAATGATGGTTTTCACACCAATGCTAAACCGATTCTTATCGTGACAGGCTTAGGTTCGTTCCTCATGGCTCCATTTGGTTCACATGCGTTTAATCTTGCTGCGATCACTGCTGCAATTTGCACTGGAAAGGAATCCCACGAAGATCCTTCAAAACGCTGGATTTCAGGGATTGCCGCAGGTGTGTTTTATATTTTTGTTGGAATTTTTGGTGTAACGTTAGCAGCTGTCTTTGCAGCGTTTCCAGTCGCTTTTATAAGTACTCTAGCAGGACTTGCATTATTAGGTACAATTGCTGGAAGTCTTGCAAATGCGATGAGTGATATTGATTGCCGAGAAGCCTCACTTATTACCTTTCTCGCAACGACAGCCAACATCACTTTGTTTGGTGTTGGGGGTGCATTTTGGGGTTTGGTTTTAGGTCTAATTTCATATCTTGTACTCAATGGAAAATTCAAAACCAAGACACTTTCTTGACCCTACTGGACTAAAGAACTGGTAGTGTTTATAAAATAATCATTTATAAACAGCATATTGCCTTTAAATATGCTGTTTTAATTTATTCAGATTCTGACACTTCATTCTATAAACCCAGAGATCATTTGATTAACTACAGCCGGTTTTTCAGCATGTAACCAATGCCCGACTTGTTCAATGACTTTAACTTGGCTATGACTAAACTGTGTTTCGATTGCAGAAAAATGTTCAGCTTTTGAGATATAGGGAGAGTTTCCACCTTTAATAAACAATGCTGGAATAGGATTCACCTGCTGATTTTCCCAGCTTAAAATATCAGCATAATGATTAAATAAAGCTTGGACATTAAACAGCCATTTTCCCTTACTGAATGATTTTAATAAAAATTGAATCACCATTTCTTCTTTTAAATACTGACGCATAATCTCTGTAGCTTCTTTACGAGATTCAATTTGTGCATTTTCAACCGCAAATAAGGCTTTAAAAATTTGATCATGGTGATTTTCTTGATATGCAAAAGGTGTCATATCCAAGACAATCATTTTTTGCATACGATCTTGCGCTAAACCTGCAAGTTTCATTGTAATTTTTCCACCCATAGAATGTCCAATCGCAATAAACTTTTCAATATTTAAATGATCAAGTGTTTGCAAAACATCCTGAGCCATCAATTGATAATTCATTTCATCTGAATGTGCAGAATGGCCATGATTTCGAACATCAATTTGCAATAAGTTGAATTTACCTTGAAATTCACGTGCAATAATGCCCAAATTACTTAAACTTCCAAATAATCCATGAATCAATACCAGTGTGGTTTTTTGAGTCCCATTGCTATCTTGAGCTTGATCGTATTGATAATTCAGTAACATTAAAAACCATCCAGAATTTAAATATTGCGCTTGCACTATGATGACAAGAAGAGAAATGCAGAACAATAGTTTTATCATTCATTAACAATACTGCGACTTAAAAACAATCAATATCTTAACTATCTCTCTTCCAATACCGCACTTGATACACTGTTTAAGTTTTATCTTATTTATCCTCTATTTTGTAGAGAATACACATTTGGCTATAAATATAGACAAATGAGCGATGAGCTTAGGGTCTGTTGACATTTCATAAATGGCTTGCGTTGTAGACTAAAATTGAGCAGGCAAGGCAGGAAACGAAGAGAATAGCGAGACTATTTTCGAGTTTCATAACGAAGGCTGAGATAATTTTAGCCACAACCCTTCGGGACTTGTGTGTTTTTTGCCGCTACGTCGTTACGAACTACTCATTTAGAATGACTAAATTTCATATTTCGCGCCTAGTATCGCCTAAAAAACACACGTAGTCGCAAACGTAGACGAATTGTCTACAGACCCTAATCTAAAGTTGAATAAATAATAAAAAATAAACCTCAATCTACTGTTGAGTCGGGGTTTGAATTACCTATATTATCAGACTTGATTTTTTCGATTGATTTAGGACTTTAGACCATGTTTCAACATGTAGATCCTTATGCAGGTGATCCAATTCTTTCTCTAATGGAAGCCTTTGGTAAGGATGAACGGACACACAAAGTAAATTTAAGTATTGGTCTTTATTATAATGAGGACACAATTGTTCCTCAGTTAGACGCTGTAAAAGCGGCTTTGAAAAATATTGAACCAAGCAATGACAAGGTAAAGCTTTATTTACCGATGGATGGTTCAAAGTCTTATAACGAAGCAACCCAGAAATTGGTTTTAGGTGCAGATAGCCAAGCACGTAAAGATGGCCGAGCAGTGACCATTCAAACCCTAGGCGGTTCTGGTGCACTTAAAGTTGGTGCAGATTTTCTAAAAAAATACTTTCCTGAATCTGATGTTTGGGTGAGCCAACCGACATGGGAAAACCATATTGCGATTTTTAATGGTGCGGGAATCAATTCACATTTCTACCGCTATTTTGATGCAGCAACCAATGGTGTCAATATTGAAGGCATGTTAGAGGATTTACAGCAAATCCCTGCAAAAGGCATTGTTCTCCTTCACCCTTGTTGCCATAACCCAACAGGCGCAGATTTAACACCTGCTGAATGGGATCGTGTGATTGAAGTATTGAAAGCACGTGATTTAATTCCATTCCTAGATATTGCTTACCAAGGTTTTGGTCAAGGCTTAGAAGAAGATGCTTATGCAATTCGTGCTTTAGACAAGTCAGGATTGAATTTCATTGTCAGTAATTCATTCTCTAAAATTTTCTCACTATATGGTGAGCGTGTTGGTGGCTTAAGCTTTATTTGTGATGACCAAGCAACTGCACAAAAGGTTTTAGGTCAGCTTAAAGCAACTGTACGCCGTATCTATTCAAGCCCACCTACAACGGGTGCCTTAGTGGTTGATAATGTATTGAATGATGCAACATTAACTGAAAAATGGCATGCAGAACTTAAAGAAATGCGTGAGCGTATCATCCAAATGCGCGAACTATTAAAGGCAAAATTAACTGCTGCTTTACCTGGTCGTAATTTTGATTACCTTACAGAACAACAAGGCATGTTTAGCTATACAGGTTTAACGGCTGAACAAGTGGATATATTGAAAGATCAATATGCCATTTATTTGCTACGTAGTGGCCGTATGTGTGCAGCGGGCTTAAATTTAAAAAATATTGATTATGTAGCAACATCTGTTGCAGAAGTCATTAAAGCAACTGCTTAAATAAATTGATAAGCGTTGATTGAATCAATCAACTGCCACTTAACTCCCTTTTCATAAGGGAGTTAATTTTTTGAGATGATTCTTTTTTAAATGAGCATTTTAAAAGCTTAAGATTGACATACAGATTTATTTTTATACAATAAGCATTCTTATCCCCTTTCTTAAAAGAGTAACGCCAATGAAGTAAGTCATTTTCTCATCATTATTTATTTAATTTTTGATGTGCAAAATAGATTCTACTCAAGGCTACGCTTATCTTTTGGTTCTGATACCTTATTTACGATAAATTAAATAATCTACTGTTATTTAAAGCTTTTATTACATACTATTTTGTGCATCCTCTATATGAGGATCATTGAATGCAACAAGCATGTATTATTTCAAATTTGAGTTTGGCATTCCCCACCCAAACAATGTTTACTCAACTGAATTTTGTGCTTTTTTCAGGGCAAACTTCTGCTGTGATTGGCCGTAATGGTTTGGGAAAATCATTACTTTTTAAACTATTACACCTACAACAGCATTCAGATTTAGCCTATTCAGGGCAAATTGCATGGCATATTCAACATGATTATTTAGCACAATTACAACGATTAAATGCGAAAACCATAGCTGAAGCTTTAGACATTGCTCATCTACACAATGCTTTTGAGCGTATTGAAAACAGTAGTGCCAGTTTTGAAGATTATGATTTGGTGGAAAACTGTTGGGATTTACCTCAAAAATGGCAACAAATTTTAAGCAATGCACAACTGCCGCTTGATTTAAATTTTCCCATACAATACTTAAGTGAAGGTCAAAAAACCAAGCTGGCTTTGTGTCGCTTATTTCTAAAGCAAGATCATTATCTACTTTTAGATGAGCCAAGTAATCATTTAGATACCATGGCAAGAAAATGGTTAATTGAATCAATTCAAGCACATAAGGCGGGAGTTTGTATTATTAGTCATGATCTTCAATTGCTGAATCAAGTGCAGCATATTTATGCTTTAACCGCGCAAGGTTTGCAGCATGTTTCGGGCAATTATGCTGATTATGTTCAACAGCACCAACAACAAATCCATACCTTAACTCAGTCTATTCAACAAGAAAAACGTGAATTTAAACAGTTAAAGCAACAACAGCATGATAGTTTAATGAAAGCACAAAAACGTCAACGTAAAGGTGCTCAATTGCGTGACTCGAACTCTCAAGCCAAGATTCTACTGGATTTTAAAAAAGAGCAAGCTGGGCAAAGTTTTGGGAAATTACGTGCACAGCAAATTCGCCAAGCTGATGAAACACAGAGCAGTTTACAGGAGAAACAAACAACATTAGAAAAAATTAAACCACAACGATTTGACTTTCATTTTCAATCATCTAAACAAGGTGAAATATTAAGAATTCACGATTTACAATTGCCTTATACCACCACACAGAAAATAAAGTTGTCACTCCAAGCCGGTGAAAAAATCCAGCTTAAAGGTGCAAATGGCGTGGGTAAATCCACCCTATTAAAAATGATTGATCAATCACAAAGTACTGAAATTTTCTTTACCGGACAAAGTTTATATTTGGATCAAAATTTTAGTTTACTCAATGATGATCTTTCTGTGATCGAGAATTTAGCGAAATTTAATCCAGATATACTGGAGGTTGAATGGCGAAATTTATTAGGTCAACTGCGGATCCGCCGCGAAAAAGCACTCTTAAAATTGGGGCAACTCAGTGGTGGTGAAAAACTTAAAGTTGCATTACTTGGAATAAGTCAGCATCATCAAAATATTGATTTATTGTTATTGGATGAACCTGAAAATCACTTAGACATCGAGTCACGAGAATTACTTGCGCAAGCCATTGAGCAATTTAAAGGTGCTGTCATTCTGGTCTCTCATGATGATTGTTTTGTTAAGCAATCTGGAGTAAATGAAGCATTTTTACTGAGTTAAAAGTATTACTTCATTCTGATCATTTTGAAAAACTTTCCGCCAATGGTTTATTGCCCATATGGCGGATTTCATTGGTCAAGATGTTAAATTGATGTTGTAAGGCATTTATCCAACTTTTTCAGCAAAGCCAAGAATATAGCCATTCAGATCTTTTAAATAGAATTCTTGCATACCATACCATGTTGTTTTTAGTTCAGTGAGCTGAAGATTTTTATGCTTTAGTGCTAAATAAAATTCATTAATACCCTCTATTTCCATATAAAAAGATACTGTTGCTCCAATAGCTAGCCCTTTTGAAAAAACAACATCATTTTTAAAGGTATCAGAACGTTGAAACATAAATTCCACGTTATCCCTCTGTACCAGAGCATAAACATATTCTTTATTTTCTAGAAAAGTTTGATCGATTCCATCTTGTGATTCCGGAACCGCCATGATCAGATTAAAGCCTAGGTTTTCTGTGTAAAAAGCCGTTGTTTTTTTAATATCAGTCACTTCAAAGTTTGGAGAAATTTTGCAAATTTTCATTTTTAATTCACCTTAAATTAAGTTATAGAATTATTGCCTTTCATCCATTTTTGATAATTGTAAAAATCGGTCGTTTTTGTTTTTACTTAACGCTTTGGGCGTTACCCCAGTATATTTTTTAATTTCTTTGATAAAATGCGCTTGATCAAAATAGTCAGAATTTGGATTTAGATTACCATTTGAAATTTCTGGGTAAGTCGCATTACAACGTACAATACTTAAAAATTCTTTGAATGTAATGCCAAAATTGGATTGAAAATATCTATTTATTTGCCTGCTACTCCAAAAAATGCTATTAGAAATTTCAGACACCGATGTAGATTTTTTTTGATACACGATTTCAAATAGTTTTAATTTTCTGCGATCACTGGGCTTTAAGAATTTTATTGAAGCGTCTAAATTGTTCGTTATTTCAGAAACAAATTTATCAAACTCGTCTGAATGATACTCGTCAATTCTCCAAAAAGACTCAGGTAAATTTATCGTCATATCTAAAATAGATTTTATCGGTGTTCTAAATATATACTCAAGGGCTAACAGCTTGAATCTGATCGCAAAGAACTTGGTGTTTTTAGAAATTTGTATGTCTTTTGGTCTTGTCCATATTCCAGTCAGTTTTACTTTTGTTAAATTTCCATCTACGAACTCGATAATTAAGTCAAAGTAACCATCTGGCAAAATGGTATGCTGAACATTTATTCCCATAGTTTCGTAATACCAAAAACACTTCACAAAATTACTCAAAAATCCATTTGGTTCAATTTCCCTGTATTTCATTTTAGTATCTCTCTAAAGTGACATATAACGACAAGAATATGAATTTCAATTGAGGGACAAAACTTGTATTTTTTATTTCAATCCAGCTATCACAAGCTAAAAGCAAACTTCCAATCTACTCAAAATATTTGCAGTGTTAAGCTTCCCCATATGCAAAATCCAAATATTATTTTTGCTTCTCATCTATGAGCTGAAAACATAATTTATCTATGTTTTTCGTTTTTGGGTGAAAAGCTGAGAGGTTAGATAGCACAATAACGGCAGTCTTATCCTCAACATTTATTGCCATTGAAGATGAATAGCCACCAGTTCCGCCATTGTGCCAAACCAAATCTTTTCCATTTTGTGATTTTAACAAATGCCAAGCTAAACCGATTTTCATATCTTTGTTCATTTCAAAGGTCGGTGTACGCGTTAAAGTCAATTCGGTATTTTTAGGATCGAATTGTGCGATTGCAAATTTTGCTAAATCCTCTGTGGTTGATAATAGCCCGCCAGCACCAAACAAAACGTCAAAATCCCAATTTGATACGATTTGTCCATCAGGATTTTGTCCCTTTACTAACTTATTATCTAGATTTTGCGAGTTTACAAATGAGTTTTTCATTGTGTATTTATCAAAAATTCTCTTTTGTAATAATGTTTGAAAGCTTTTTCCTTGTGATACGCCAAGCGTATAGCCTAATAACCCCGCCCCTAAATTAGAATAAACATATTTTTTTTCAGGCTCATTTTCAATTTTCAAATCATCTTTAAGGTATTGTTCAATCTGACTTTTACCATAATCTTTGTAGGGATTGCTTTGATTCGATAAATCTAGATTCTCAGGTAAGCGTGGTAAACCAGAGGTATGATTAGCCAAGTCTTTAAAATTCAGTTGAGTGTTATTTTTAAATTTTAAAGATGGATAAAATGGATTGATTTCATCCGTTAATTTAATTTTTCCTTCATCAACAAGCGAAGCTAAAACGGTCGATGTAAAAACTTTCGTAATAGAACCAATTTCAAAAACCTTATTCTGGTTTTCAATCGGTTTGATCTTGCCATCAGTTTTGATAACCCCATAATATTTCACTTTTTGATTTTGAACGACTGCAATAGAAAGTTGCGTATTATTTGGAAAATTTTGGCTATTCGAAAAAATGATGTCTGAGATTTCTTTTGGATAAGCGTTAAGTGCATTCACAGTATTACTACTGTTTATCTCTTTTTGGACTTCATTAGGCTTCATAATAAGTCCCTTGATATGATTTTCTTGATCAAGCGAAATATTGACCGTTAACACCATTTTCTCAAACTTGGTTTTATAACTTTGATAAGTTCCTTGTTGATCGCTGAGAAATTCTTTACTTTCAATTTTTCCTGCCTGAGATTTTAATCCTGAGAAAAATTGCTTTGTCTTTTCAAGCGGCAATGTCTTTTTCATTTCAGCAGAAAATTCATCATAAATTTTTTCATACTGATCAGCATTATAATTGTTTATAAAATTGTCCATGGCAATTTTATAGTTTTCACTCTGAGCAAATATTGAGTTTGATATCAAAATCGCAAATAGGATTAAAAATAGTCTTTTCATAAGGTTTTAATAATAGCTAATGAATTAAAGTCTTGTGCTCTAACGCTACACATCCAAAAGTACAGCTTAAAACATAACAAAAAAACTGCTTTAAGCAAGTATTATCTGTCAATGAGTAGCGAAACATTGTTATTTTAGTTTTTTATAATGATTGTTCTGTGTCGAATAGATGAAGCGAGTTTGTTAAATTAAACTTTAAAATCATGATTGAACAAATCAATATTTATTCAATCATATAAGACTTAAATTTGTGTCATTACCCACAAGTCGCTTGGGTAATTTTTTTGGTCGCAGGATCTACAGTTACCGTCACACGTTCAATACGATAATCCATAGTTACTCCTTGATTTGGCGCAACTTTACGTACGATTGATGCCTGTGTAAGCTGCTTAATTTTCGCTTCAGACATATCATTTTGTCCAATCAACTGAGTCGCGCGTTCTGCAATACATGTCGTTTGAGTGTTTTGTGCTGTTTGATCTTGCGTTGTTGCATTGGTTTGAAGCGAAGAACATGCTGATACGGTTAAAGCCATGATACCAAGACCTAAAATTGCAACATTTTTCATAAGACGACCTATTTTGATTTTTTGCTTTAAAGCCATAACATAACAAAAAAAGATAAGCTTAGAAAATTAATATATAAAACTCATACATTTATCATGCAAATAAAAACCAGTGATAGATGATGTATCACTGGCTCTTAGTGGTGCTCAGTATTTAAGCTTAAAAGTTAATCACTGTACGGATTGATTTACCTTCATGCATTAAATCAAATGCTTCATTAATTTTATCTAAGCCCATTGTATGGGTAACAAAAGGTGCAAGTTGAATATCACCTTTCATCGCATCTTCAACCATACCCGGCAATTGTGTACGGCCTTTTACCCCACCAAATGCGGTTCCTTTCCATGTACGACCAGTCACAAGCTGGAACGGACGGGTAGAAATTTCTTGACCAGCACCTGCTACACCAATGATGACCGATTGTCCCCACCCTCGATGAGCACACTCAAGTGCTGAACGCATCACATTGACATTGCCGATACATTCAAATGAATGGTCTACACCCCAACCTGTCATTTCAACAATCACTTCTTGAACAGGTTTGTCATAGTCTTTGGGATTAACGAAATCAGTCGCACCAAACTCTTCGGCCAACTTAAATTTTTCAGGATTGGTATCAACAACAATGATCCGACCTGCTTTCGCTTGACGCGCACCTTGTACAACAGCCAAACCAATACCACCTAGACCAAATACAGCAACTGAATCACCTTCTTGTACTTTTGCCGTGTTATGGACTGCGCCAATACCTGTCGTTACACCACACCCCAGTAAACAGACATGTTCAGGATTTGCTTCTGGGTTAATTTTAGCCAATGACACTTCAGCAACAACGGTATATTCACTAAAAGTTGAACACCCCATATAGTGGTAAATAGGTTCACCATTATAAGAAAAACGTGTCGTTCCATCAGGCATAACCCCTTTACCTTGTGTAGCACGAACGGCTGTACACAGGTTGGTTTTGCCTGATTTACAGAATAAGCATTCGCCACATTCTGCAGTATATAAAGGAATCACATGATCCCCAGGTTTTACTGAAGTTACACCTTCACCAACTTCGACAACAATACCAGCCCCTTCATGACCTAAAACTGCTGGAAATACGCCTTCTGGATCATCACCTGATAAAGTAAATGCATCTGTATGACAAACCCCTGTATGGGTAATTTTAACAAGGACTTCGCCTTTTTGTGGGGGAGCAACATCAATTTCCACAATTTCTAAAGGTTTTCCTGGACCAAATGCAACAGCAGCACGTGATTTCATAGCTAAATATCCTAATAGGTTTGTGTTTTAACAGTTGGACTACAGTAACCTTTTTCTCTTTACAGATTCAACCATTAACTTGATGATATGATTTAGTAAAATTTAAAGTACTCATTGAAAGAATGAATCATTCAAAGACTTCACTTGCCTTCGTTATTTTGGCTTTTTCAATCACTGGATGCAGTTTACCTATGAATCAACCAGAACAAGAACAACAAGTTAAAGTATATGCAGAGCAATGGATCAATGAGCCTGAAGCAAAACAGATGCTTACTCAAGGGCTCACTGCATATTTAGCCATGAATGATGCTTTCCAAAGTATAGCGTCACGTATCCATCTGATTCGAAAAGCCAAATATACACTTGATTTACAATACTATATTTGGGCAGATGATTTTATTGGCAATTTAATGCTACACGAATTGCTTAAAGCTGCTGACCGCGGTGTAAAAGTACGCTTATTAATCGATGATCAAAATGGAACAAAAATAGATCGACAATTAAGTGCATTGCTAAGACATCCAAACATTTCAATCAAATTATACAATCCTTATAAATTCCGACACTTTCGTGTAATGGATTATATTTTTAGAATGAACAGAATCAACCATCGAATGCACAATAAATTAATTATTGCTGATGGTGCAATTGCTGTGACAGGCGGACGAAATATCAGCAGTGAATATTTTGATGCCAGTGAATCTTTCCAGTTTACCGATATGGATATTTTATTTTTTGGTAAAGCAGTCAATCGTGCAAATGAAGTTTTTACCGATTTTTGGAATTTTCAATTAAGCTATCCGATTGATCAATTTATTTATAAAGGTTCTGAACACGATTTATTAACCTTGCGAAAAAGCTTTGAACGACTTGAACAAGCTGAACAGACGACAGATGAAAAAGTAAATCTTGAGCAGAAAGAACTCGCCAATGAGCTTAATCAAAATAAAATCAATTGGGCTTATGCCGATTTTCTGGCAGATTCTCCAAAGAAAAGTTTAGGACAAGCACACGGCAATGAATTAATTTCACACCAAATTCACCAACATTTGGGTGACCCCAAACAAGAAATGGATTTGATTGCCGCTTATTTTGTTCCTACAAAAAATGGGACGGATTTTATTAACCAATTCCCTAAACAAAATGTCAAAGTGAGAATTTTAACCAACTCCTTTATGGCAAATGATGTTGCGCTTGTCCATGCGTTTTATCAAAAGTATCGAGTTGACCTGCTTAAAGGAGGCGCAAAACTTTATGAATTTAAACCCTATATAGAACGCAATCGCCGTACTTGGTATGAGGTCCTCACAGGAAATATCATTCCGAAAA
The DNA here is from genome assembly GCF_011759595.1 of Acinetobacter sp. BIGb0196. Classification (NCBI taxonomy): domain Bacteria; kingdom Pseudomonadati; phylum Pseudomonadota; class Gammaproteobacteria; order Moraxellales; family Moraxellaceae; genus Acinetobacter; species Acinetobacter sp. BIGb0196. The sequence goes on from NZ_JAAOZA010000001.1 coordinate 2,187,717, forward strand.
AAGGCAAAAATAAATCCAGTTTGCATGCAAAATTTATCAATATTGATGACAAGGTCTTTATTGGTTCATTTAACCTAGATCCAAGATCATTCAATATCAATACCGAAGTTGGACTGGTTGTTCAATCAGATCCTTTACAAGAGCAAATTTCAAATCTATTGGATCAAACCCTATTTAGGGTTGCTTATGAGTTAAAACTTAATCCACAAGGTGAGCTGATCTGGCTAGATCATCGTGCTGATGGCAAAGTGATTGAATATAAAGTTGATCCTGAAACTACGCGATTCCAACGATTTGTCATGTATAGTGTGTCATATTTGCCACTTGAATGGATGATGTAAGTTTAATGTAATGACAACCTGCATACTAAATGCATTACAATCTTAAGACTATAAATAACACTCAAACAGACAGAGTCCTTTGATCTCTTTAACCAGTTCTATGTCAGTAAAGCCTGCATATTTTAAGCTTTGAAAATGTTCATGTTTCGACATATACAAGTCATTATTGCTCATCGCATCTGATGCAAAAATATGGTCACAGACCAAATACAGAGCATCACGTTTTAATAATGTCTTTACTTGTTGATGAAATTGATTTGCATAGTTTTTATGGCGTAACTCATGTAAAGCTTGATGAATAATGATGGCATCATATTGTCCAAGCTGATCGCGCCAATCTTCATTTTTAAAATCAGCAATCAGATATTGCACTCTGCCTAACTCAGAAGAAAGTAGCTTACTTTTAGAAAGATCATGCATTGCATCAGAGAAATCTAGCGCTGTATATTCAATATCAGCACACTGGGTAAGTAAATGTTTGGCAAGAAAACCAGGACCTGAACCTATTTCTAAAATATTGAACTGCGCGTTTTGATCAGTTTGATAGTGTTTCTCTTTGGCTGCTTTTTGAATTAAATTCACATAATAGTCAAAAAACTCATAACGCCATGGGCGTTTTTCATTGGCTTCATTAGCCCATTGCAAAGCATCTTGCGGATTTTTTAAATCAATTGGACTTGGTACATCATGAACACTCATTATAATTATTCCACTGAAATCAATATAAATTTGCTTACTATTTACCCATATTTTAAAGCAATAAGGAAAAGGATTTTCGCTAACTTTGTAAGTTATTTATTTTTAACTGCTGAATTGACATTGCTAAGATATCAAAGACCTTTTTATCCACGCATTGTGCAACATTAAAGCGCATGAACTGTCCTGCATTTTCAGCTTGGCTAAAAGAATTACCCGGTGCAAGAATTACGCCCTGTTTGAGACATAATTTTGATAATTCCGCAGCCTGTATACCATCTGGCAATTTGCACCATAAAAAAATCCCTGCTGTTGGCACAATCCACGGCTTTATACCGAGTTGCCCCAACTTTTGCATCATTTCATTGCTGACTTTAAGCAAATGTTTCTTTAACCAATCTAGATGTTTAGGATAACTGCTGTCCATTAAAGCCTGATAAATAATTTCTGCATTTAAATGACTATTGCTAAAGTTGGTCGCAATTCTTAAATCTATTAATTGATCAATCAGCTCAGACTCCGCAATGATATAACCGCAACGAATCGCTGCTGAAAGGGTTTTGGTAAAACTGCCAATCTGAATGACATGTTTAAAACCGGCTAATGAAGCATAACGTGGTGCGGGTGTATATTCAAAATCAGCAAAAATTTCATCTTCAATAATCAATAAATCAGTTTTCTCAACCAGCTTGGAAATTTGATAAACCGTTTGTAGCGAAATCGTGGCTCCTGTTGGGTTATGAATCCCTGAATTGGTTAAATAGATTTTTGGCTTTAAATTCAGTGCTTGTTCAAATTTCTCTACATCTGGTCCCGTTTCTGTAAACGGAATTGGAACGGCTTTTAAATGATGGGCCTTAATCAAAGCGCGGAAATTAAAATAGCAAGGATCATCAATCAAGATCACATCACCTGCGCTAAGCAGGTGTCTGAAAATTAAATCAATGGACTGGGTTGCTGAGTCAGTAATAAGAATTTGATTCAGTTTGAATTTTAAATCATACAGTTCTTTTTTTCTGGCAATAAATTTACGCAACTCCAAATGCCCATGCGGTGTTGCATAATCGGTGAGCATGATGATTTCAGACTTAGCAGCTTGTTTTAACGCTTTACGGATTGATTGTTCAGGCATCCAAGTAGTGGGTAACCAGCCACAACCCGGTTTTAGCACATCCTTCTTCGCCTCTAATGACTGCCTTGAAATCCATAAAGGATCTATTTCACGTTGATACTGTATTTCAGTATCAATCATTTGCATCGGTTCAGCTTTACCTAATACATAGTAACCAGAACCAAGACGAGATTCTAAAACACCTTCCGCAACTAATCTGGCATAGGCTTCAACGATCGTTGAAACAGAACAGTTTGTTTGTGTAGCAAACTGACGGACTGAAGGTAAGCGTGAACCTGCAATCAAACTTTTATTCGAAATTTGATTTTTAATCATCAGCACTGTTTGTTCAATTTTAGTTTTTGCCATTTAAAACCACATATTTTAAAGATAAGAAATCTGAGAAAACTCGTTAGATTGAGTAGAATTGTACTGGTAAAAATAGCATAACAGTTATTTAAAATTGTACTGTAGTGTACATATATATTTCCAGTAAATAGCGCTTAAATCATCATAAATTGACTGAGTAATTGATGATGGATAAAACAAATATTGGCTGGCTAAATGGTTTTATTGGTGTCGCGATTTTTGCTGGCTCTTTGCCCGCAACCCGTATTGCCGTCATGGGGTTTAGTCCAGAATTTTTAACCACAGCTCGGGCAGCGATTGCAGGAAGTATTGCTTTAATCTGCCTGTTTATTTTACAGCAATCAAAACCCACTTTTGCCCAATTTAAATCATTGGTTATTGTGGCTTTAGGTGTGGTGATTGGTTTTCCATTATTTACAGCCTTAGCTTTACAAACAGTATCCTCTGCACATGCTATTGTCTTTGTTGGTCTCTTGCCTTTATCGACTGCAATTTTTGCAGTTTTACGCGGGGGTGAAAAGCCTGCTACACAATTTTGGTTATTTGCCTTAATTGGTAGTGCCATTGTGGTTGGATTTATGTTTTATGAAAACCGTAATTTAAGTTTTAGTGTGGGTGATCTCTATATGCTTGCATCAATTGTTGTCTGTGGACTGGGTTATGCTGAAGGTGGAAAGCTTTCAAGAGAACTGGGTGGATGGCAAGTGATTTGTTGGGCTTTAGTGGTTGCATTACCCTTGATGCTTATCTCAAGTCTATATTACCTACCTGCAAGCTTTGCAAATATTCATTGGCCTGAAACAATTGGTTTAATCTATGTGTCGCTGTTTAGTATGTTGATTGGCTTTATTTTTTGGTACAAAGGTTTAGCGTTGGGCGGAATTGCCAAAGTTGGACAAATTCAATTGGTACAACCGTTTATTGGTTTAATGCTTTCAGCGGTTCTATTGGGTGAGCATGTAAGTTTTGCGATGATTGTTGTTTGTTTTGCAGTTGTGATCTGTGTTGCTCTGGCAAAACGATTTGCATAGAAAATGGAAAGGCTTAAAGCATTTATTGACTGTATGTGTATATCGATTTAATCAAGTACAATGGGATAAATGCCTAAGCTAGAACAAAAACTGTCAATTACAGATATGGTTTATTTTGCTAATTTTATTCAACATGTTGACGCTTTAAGGAGAAAAAACATGATTGATTCCCAAAATTGGCAACAAATAATAAAAACCATTTCAACTGCTCAACGTGCCTCTATGCATTGTTCGATTGCAACTGTCGATCAATTAGGGCAACCCAATATAACGCCTATAGGAACCGTATTCTTAAAAAATAATCAAACTGGATTTTTCTTTGATACTTATAGTGAATCATTTAAAGAAAACATTCCTAACAATAGCAAAGCATGTTTACAAGCAGTGAATATTAAGCGTTTTTTCTGGTTGAAATCGATGATTTTAGGTAAATTTTCAGATTTCCCTGGTGTTCGTTTAAATATCGAAATTGGTGAACTACGTATCGCCAATGCTGAAGAGTTAGCAATGATTGAACAGCGTATCAAACCACTCTCATGGACTAAAGGGAGCCAATTGATTTGGTCTAGTTTTACCCATGTTCGAGATTTTAACGTAACTGGTTTTAAATGGGTTCAATACCCAACCATGATGCCAAATTATGAGTTTTAAACTTACTTAAAGTAAGCCTATTTCTTTAAATAAGTTCTTATATGCCTCTGCCTTCTTATCCAGTGCTAATGGATATGCTCTTGATGAAGAAGGCATCCGATATAAACATATCTCTCGTTCAGCAAATATAGCTTGTGAGGATTGCCCTATCTGTGGCTTTTCAGTTTCTTCAGGCATAGATAACATCAGGGTATCTGTTGCCTTATCTCCAGTGGTCATGATGCTGTTACATTCAGGAATTTGCGCTAAAAGCTGTGATAGGTCTGTGGGGGTTTTAATCTGTAGGAATTTATCTGAGGCATTCCCTTTTAAGCGAATAACTTGATACGCCGTATCAAAAATTGCGATACCTTTTTCGATTAAGAATTCGCGAATATGTTGTTCCTTAAAATTTTTATTAGGTAAATCTAAAAAGTGATCTTTATTATCAAAGAAAATAAGCCCAAAAATTCGCCACATATCATTTTGATAATTCGGATAATAAAAATCCATCTTCCATCTGCTTTGAGGCGGTGGAAAGCTACCAAGCATCAATAGCTTGGCATTTGTAGGAAGAAATGGTTTGAGTGGGTGGGTTTCTATTTCGATATCAGTCATTTATTAAAAGAACCAAAGTTTATAATTTAGTGAAAATTTTAATGATTTTATCTGGATTTTAATTTTTTACCTATGCCTTTTGGTATCTCTAATTTGTACTTTCAAATTTTTTTACTGAAAATTCGGAATACTCTTTTTTATACAGCACATTCAACCTGTTTATCCGATAGATGCTATTTTATTTAAAGGCTTGCTTCTTATCCTAAATAATCTATTGAAACAGGATGATTTATAAATTGTTTTAGCCCTCTATAAATAGAGGGCTTTTCCATAGATATGGAATAGAAAATTTCAATTCATTTTCTAACTACTGGACATATAAATTTTATTTTGATTCAAAGGAATTAAGCAATAAAACCACCATCGACACTTAATTCAGCACCGCTAATATAGCTAGCTTCTTCACTCGCTAAAAATAAAACAGAATTCGCAATATCAATGCCCTCTCCATATCGACCTACGGGGATATTAGGCAGTAGTAGGCTTGCTATTGGTCCATCTATAGGGTTCATATCAGTATTGGTTGGACCAGGGTGAATGGTATTAATTGTAATACCTTTAACGCCAAGCTCCCTGACTAATCCTCGTGAAAATCCAGTGATTGCACCTTTTGTAAGAATATAAATTGATGCTCCACTAAAACCAGAATAATTGACCATCGTGCTGCCTATATTTATTATTCTTCCACCTTTCCCCATATGTTTTAAACTTTCACGTGTGGCCAAAAATACCCCCGTAATATTGACAGCCACCAATCGCTCGAAAGCACTGATTGATACTGACTCTAGACTGCCTAAATGACTTATTCCAGTATTGTTAATTAATATATCAATTTTATGAAATTTTTTAGCAACGTCTTCTATCGCTTTGCTTAACATTTCAGGGTTTCCTGAATCTGCCTTTATCGCTATGGCTTGTCCACCATGAAACTCAATTTCTTTAATCAATTCCTCAGCTTTGATTTGCGAAGAATGATACGTAAAAGCAACTATAGCGCCATGGGCGGCTAGCGTTTTGACAATTTCAGCACCAATACTTCGCGACCCACCGGTAACTAACGCAACTTTTCCAACCAGCGATAATTTATTTAACATTTCACATTACTCTTTCATTAAAGTCTCCAGACTATAAAATCAGTACTCATTGTGAAGTAGAGTGCTTTTGCTATAATCTTTTTCAAGTAAAAATTGAAAATAGAATATGGAAACGCTGTCTAATCTCGAATCATTTATAAAAAGTGCAGAATATGGAAGTTTTTCTGCCGCAGCACGACATTTAAGCCTAACACCTGCTGCAGTGTCTCGAAATGTAGCGCAGTTAGAGCAAAATTTAGGTGCTCGACTTTTTCATCGAAGTACCAGAAATCTTAAATTGACGGAAGATGGTGAACACTTTTTTATCAGTATTCGAGACAGTTTAAATAGTATTCAGACAACTATTTCAGAATTTAATGTTGATTCGAGCAAGCCCAAAGGCATTTTAAAAGTCAGTTTAAGTGCTGGATTTGGGGTGGAATATATCCTGCCATTGATGCCTGAATTTATTAGCAACTATCCAGATATCAAACTTGAGTGGCACTTATCTAACAGACAGGTCAACTTAATAACAGATAATTTTGATGTGGCAATTGGAAGTGGGATTAAATTAGGTCAAGGCATCATTATCAGACCACTGTCCCCGCTGCACATGATTATTGTTGCCTCACCTGATTATTTAAAACATAAAACACGGCCCAATCATCCAGCGCAAATCTCCGAATGGGATGGCATTGTCATGAAATCCCCTCAAACAGGTAAGTTACATGAATATCAATTCACAGGTCCAAATGAACAAGAGTTTTACTTAAATTTAAATGAAAAACTTATCGCAGATGATCCAAGTGCATTACATCAAGGCGCCGCTTTAGGATTAGGTGTTGCTGCGATATCCACTGCTCATGCAAGAAAATATATAGAAGATGGAACTTTAATTAGAATCCTACCTGACTGGTATGCAGATTTAGGAAATACCAATCTTTATTTTTCTAGCAAAAAGCACATGCCCGCAAAAACTAGATGTTTTATCGATTTTATTGCGCTTAAATTTGAACAACTAAAATTGAATCAACAACTATCCGCTTTGAATATGGGAAAAAACACAACACTTTCAATTAAAAATTAGTTTCATTGGCAGATTTTCAACAAATCAGAATAAGTGTTTCAACTGTTCTGTAGCTACAAGGGATGCTTCAATACAACAATAATGTATTGATCAGTCGTTAGATACGGCCCCCTATCTAGAGCAATGTTGGAGATCTATTTATGAATACTGTGAATATACAAAATACTGAAAATCGAGAAATAACTGAAACTTTAGCTGTTTTAGAAAGGCATCTAAATGCTTTCCGCTTAGGTGATGTAGACTTAACTGTTCAAGATTATGCACCTGATGCCATCATTATCAATGGAACCGATACGGTAATACGTGGTACCGATCAGATTCGAGAAACATTTATAAACGTATATCGGGATTTTTTCCCTGAAGGTACACGTGAAATTAGCATAGAAGAAAAAACAGTCTATGGTGACGTCGCCTATATTCGCTGGTCAGCGCCCAATGCAAAAATGGCCACGGATACGTTGATTGTGAAAAACAATAAAATCGTGGTGCAAACCTTTGCTTGTCATTTCGGTAATGAATCTCAGAAATAAATGCACGTCAGCTGAATTTAAATTAGCGAATACATTATATCTAGACATTCCCAAAATGGATGAAATGCTTCTTATTTTAAGCAATGAGCACAATGCATAAATCTGAGTGACGCTATTTTTTTTCATCCATTCTGCGGAAGATCATCATTTAGGTAAGATTATGCCTCGATCACCCCATATACAGAAATCAACTGATAACCCCTCTGAAACAAAACCTTATACCCTAGCATGGATCAGTATTTTAAGCTTTTTAACCTTGCTCGGCCCTATGTCAATAGATATGTATTTACCTGCATTTCCTGAAATTGCTATAGAGTTTGGTGTGACAACCAGTGTCGTGTCATCATCATTGCCCGCATATTTTTTAGGTTTAGTCATCGGTCAACTTGTTTATGGCCCGATTAGTGATCGATTTGGTCGTAAACCACCGCTATATTTTGGATTAACTTTATTTGTGATTGCATCTGTTTTGTGTATTTTTACCACACAAATAAATCAATTGTTAATGACAAGAGTATTGCAAGCTTTAGGTGGTTGCGTTGGAATGGCAATGGTTCGTGCAGCGATTCGTGATCGATTAACACCTAAACAGTCAGCAAGAGCTTTATCCAGCATGATGCTCATGATGGGGCTGGCACCAATTCTTGCCCCGATATTAGGTGGATGGCTTTTAGTCAATTGGGGATGGCAAAGTATTTTCATTTTCCTTGCCTGTTTTGGTGTCATCAATATTGTTCTTGTGCATTTTTATTTTGAAGAAACACTGAATGAGCATAAAAGAAAATCTCTTCATGTTGGCGATATTTTTATCAATTATTTCCATGTTTGTCGGGACAAAAGTTTTTTAACCCCTACACTTATAGGTAGTTTGTCTTATGCAGCATTCTTTTCTTATATTGCCGCTGCACCAGCGATTTTCATTGATCAATTCCAGATAAAACCTGAAAATTTCGGTTATTATTTCAGTATAAATGCCGCTGGCTTGATTATTTTCTCGCAAATCAATCTTCGTCTGATTGGTCGATTTAGCCTTATAAGAATTTTATTACTCGGTATTCTTATCCAAGTGATGAGTGCGGTTTGGCTATTTATCTCGCCTCGATATGATTTGGTCAGTCTATCCTCAACCATGCTCGGATTGTTTGGTCTTGTCGCAGGTCTTGGATTGGTAAGTGCAAACAGTAATGCATTGGCATTATCTCAACAAGGTCAACGTGCGGGTACTGCAAGTGCACTTCAAGGCGCTATTCAATTCTTAATTTGCTTAATTGTGGTGCCGATCAGTCATAGCTTTAATTTTAATCCACTTATGAATCTATCAATGATTATTATGCTTTGTACAATGCTGGCATTAATCCTCACAATGATATATCAGAAACAGTTCCATACCATTTAAGACATCGCTACTGATATTGTGTACATTGGAATAAACAGGAAATACAAACCTCAAACACTCAAAATCAATTCAGAAAATGAGCGTTTGTAACTATGTATTATCTTTTAAAAATAATTACTTAAGCCTGTAAATTACTTTTCCAATTTAGGAAAACTGACAGGTCTTTTAAGATGTTCATTATCTGAGTGCAATTGATAAACAAGCTTGCTGTTTAATCCTCTAAATTGTCTATGCAGATCTATAAAATGAATCAATATTATTTATGCTTCAAGCTAAAATTATATTAAAGATATACGTCATCACATTCCTTTAAAAAAATACCAAATTTAAACAATTCAGGATCCTGCTGACTACCAAAAAAGTGAATTACGTTCAATCCTTCTGCCTGTCTAAAAACCCGACTTGAACCAAAATCATCGTTACAAATTTCCCATTTAAGTCTTGATTGGATTTCATCAGTCTGAAAGTCAGGGATATACTTTATTGAAGCATTATCAATTTCATTATAAATAAGCAAATTTCTCCCTTCTATTTGAATCTTCTTTAATTCAACAAATTTATTGATCTCATAAGGTAGACCTTGGTTTATTTGTTTTAAAAATACTTTATGTAGATAATCATCAAAAGCCTGATTATCTACAATTTTATAATCTTGGTTGATAATACCCGCATTCAATAATAAAGCTTCAAGGGTTTCTATCGGTTTAAGTTGCGTTTTTGAACCATTAACATCAGCAAAAATATTCAGACTTAACAGTAGTGCAAATAGCAGTAAAAATAATCTCATATGTATCTATCTTTCTTTAATATAAAACCACCCGCAGGTGGTTTAAATGCGACAAACACAATAAAACTCAGTAGCCATTCGCGCTTAACTTAACTCTAAAAGGCTCTGTTTGATTTTTCATCATTTCCTTCATCTCTGCTGTGATCTCAACACCCATCTCTTCAAGCATTAACAAACCAAATTCTGAAGTGCTCTCTGCAAAATTTTTGTTATCAATTAACATTTGAGCAAGCTTTACATTTTTAGGAAAATCAGGGAAAAACTCATTAAAGTCTTTTTTATCTTCAATTCCAAAATAGATAAATCTTCTCCATTCATTAGTTTGAATATCGCGTATAAAAATTATGTCAGCTTTAGTCTGCATACGCTTTTTGAATATTTCATCTTGTGATTGCATAGGCACAACACAAACTTCACCTACACTTGAGATATAATTTAATTTTGGTTTTAAAAATGTAGAATCTATATTTTTATAAGATCCATCTTTGGCTAAATCTTGCTGTAATTTAATGTCTTTTCTGTACTCAGCATCGCTAATCCATTCGCCTGAAGAAAAAGTCTGTCCTTGATGCTTAGGTTTAAGTTTACGATCATATTCAATTTGATCATAATAACTGATCACATCATCAAGTGAACCATTTTTTAGTATTTCTATTTCCTTGTCCCCTTGCTTATTAAAAATTTCATAGCTTTTTTCACACTGTAAGTTCTCTGCAAAGGAGAAACTTGATGCTAAGGTTGTTAAAGCAATAATGAATAATTTTTTCATGAAATACCCTCTTAATATTTTGGGGATAAGATACTCAGGTTGAGATCAGAAATAAACCTTACAAAAAATTTATTTAACACAACACATTAGCTGATTTTTTCAACTTGACCACTAAGCTATTATTTTTAAATAAATTTTAACAACATTCCGACAAAACTATTTTGCATCAAATCTCTTTATGAAGGGTCAATTCTTTATTGCTGCTGTGATTACTGGTTTTAAAAAATTACTAGAAATTTCATATAGAACAAAGCTTTAATCAATATTCTTAGTTCTAATAAAAGTCGTTGCGTCAATTCCACCCGTATAAAAAATACAAAACTTAGCTATGTGCTGTTTTTAATCGGAAAGTTCAAATAAAATCATTAAACATCTTGAATTTGTAACAATTTCAAGATATGGTAATAAAAATCATTGCATATCTCGGTAATATATTTGATAGTTAAGGTTCTTTAAGATTTATCTAAATATTAACTGACTTTATACAACCGAAAACTTTTTCTTAACATTAAAAATCAATTCGTTATGAACATTAAACTTTTTACAGCATTATTCTTGATCATTGCCCTGTCTGCTTGCAATAAAGAGCCTGAGCAGCATGTAACTGCGCAAACAGATCGACCAACCCTCACTGCACAATTTGAACAATCAGATGAAATGATTAGTAAAATCTTGATCAACTTGATGATCCAAATACAACATTGGATGATAAGACCAGAATCGTATGTCAAGATTATCCTAAAGAATACAAATCGAATTACATGCCAAATTTACTTAAATTAAATCCAGAGAACTATACTGAAGCTAAATTACTTTCAGACTTAGATATTGCTTTAAACTATTACAAAGAAAAAGAAAATATTCAGTGTAAAGTTACAAGATAGTGATTTTAGTTAATTAGTTTTTTCTAATGAAATCAACAAAGTAATATTTTATGAATGGCGTTGATACTTTTTTGAATCGTACTTTTAGTCTTTTGTTATAGTCAAAGATAGATATTTGAACGTTGTATTAGCTAAATTTTTTAAAAATACACTGTGAAATTTGTTTTGCCCAAATTTGATAAATTTCCTGACTCGGGTGAAAACCATCACGTGCCATTTGTAAATTTAAAGTTTTAAAATGGGCTAAATCAAAACGAATCAATTGATAATTGATTTTATTTTCGATGAATTGGGCTAACTTCTGATTCATTGCACTCGAATACTGTCCAAACAGCCATCCCAGTGGATTTGGTAATGCTGGAAACAGATTCATTGGGGGAACACCCGTAACTAAAATCATCTTTGGCAAAAACTTAGCTTCAATTTCTGTATAAAGCCCCTTTTGTTGCTGAATCCATTTTTGTGGTGAAATAAGTTTTGTGACATCGTTTACTCCAACCGATGTAATCACAACATCAAACTGCTGATTGTCTAATTGTTTGGTTCTTTGCAAAATTTCTAAGGTGCTATCCCCCGTTTTCGCTTCTAATTGATAAGTGACTTCAAAATTAGAGGCTAATTCATCGAGTAAACACCCCAATAAGGCTTCACGTTGATCTTCAACCCCCACACCTGCGGCAGCAGAGTCACCCAAAATTAAAATAGATAGTGCTTTTCCTTGTCCTATAACACCTTTTCGCAATCCTTGAGGTTCAGCTAATCGAAGTGTATTTTTCTTGACGCGATAACCTTGAAGAATTAATGCTGGAACGAGAGCAATGGTAGAAATTTTTAAAAGCATATTTGGGTACCAATCCAACAAAGCTATCTCAAAATCAGTCAGAGTCAGATATAGTTTGTCGCAATATTAAAATCATAAAGTTCAATGTCGATTTTACTTAATTGTATGGCCAAGTTGCTATTGGGCTAAATCAACAAAATTTAAGGCAAAAGCAAATATAAATGTACCAATAAACTCAAAAACTAAAACCGCATACTTTCTACTTTTGCTCATCAAATAGGCATTATAGGTCCCGATTAAAATGATACCAAGATACATTAACTTTTGAATACCATCGATTTGCATAAGGCATTGTTGAATTTCACAGTGCTTTTCAAAAAAGAAGAGATACAAGATACGCGCAAGAAAAACTAAAAAGCTGGTCAGGAAAAAACCCAATACGATAAACATGTTAAAATTCTCATTATTTTTTTATCCAGTTAGATTTTAAAGCTTTATCTATGCAATGCAATAAAAAAGACCCTTGCTGGGTCTTTTTAAAGCTTAACCAAGTTTATTCACAATTTTTAATGGCAATATTTTCATGGCTAGTCCTATCGGTAACCAAGGCCATTGTGGTACATAAGCTTTAACAGGTTGTTTTTCAATTGCTTTAACCAATAAATGAGAACCTGTTTCAACATCGACCTCAAACGGTAGTTTTTTTGCCCCTTCATTAATTTCAGTACGAATATAACCAGGGAAAATCGTAGAAACTTTAATTTTCGTGTCAATTAACTCAGCACGTATCCCTTCCGCTAAAGCAGCTACACCAGCTTTACTTGCGCCATATGCGGTCAAGTGTTTAGGCATACCACGAAGTGCACTCATAGAAGAAATCACAACCAGATGACCAAACTTTTGCTCACGGAATATTTCAACAGCGGCTTCACACTGTGCCAATGCAGAAATGAAATTGGTTTCTACAGTTGCACGGTTAATCTCAAATTTACCATTGCCAATACGACGACCATCACCAACACCTGCATTGACAATAATACGATCGAGCTTACCAAAGTCCTGCTTAAAAGCTCGAAAGACTTGAAAAACTTGCTCATAGTTGGTCACATCTAAAGTTTTGGCAATTACTTTGATACCATATTTAGACTCCAACTCTTGTTTTAAGCTTTCTAAACGCTCTAAACGACGCGCACAGACGGCTAAGTTATAACCTTTTTGCGCAAATTCTCGTGCCATTCCTGCACCAATTCCAGAACTTGCGCCTGTGATTAAAATGGTTTTTGCCATGACAAATTCCTTAAACTGTTTTTATATTTCTAAAAGTGCGACTTTAAATCCACGTCAATAATTGCGGATCTTCAGCCTTAATAAAATGATGTTCATTCAGACTCAGTAATTGCGGTTCATTTCCCACCAGTCTTAATGTCGTTAAACTGGTATTGGCAATTGCCCAATTCAATGCAAAGGTTTTATTGGCACTTAACTCCAAGAGTTTTCCTGCAACAACTGAAATAACTCCGCCAGAAGTAAATACGATTGCATAGCGAGGTTTGGTTTTCACTAACTCATCACATAAATTCTGTAAAGCCGTTTCTACACGGTTTTTAAAATCTGGCCAAGATTCGTCATACTCATGGTGATATTCACCACCAGTCCAACGGTCAATTGCCCCTTCAAAAATTTTTGCCAAGTAGGCACGTGGACTTTTTTCTTTGGCAACATCTTGTTGAAGTAGATGCGGTTGATTAAAACGCGGATCATATTGAGCAAAAACTTGTTGGTGGTTAAATTCATTCCAATGATGGTCAGTCACAATTTGAGCATCGGAAAAACTTTCAGCCAAAGCAAAACTTGCTGTTTGCTGATGGCGTAACATTGAACCTGCAACCACATAAGGCTCTTCTTTCAAAATTTTATCGAGATATTGCCCCAATAGTTTGGCTTGTAACTCGCCATTGGGTGAAAGTTTGTCATAACTCTCTGCACCAAATGACGCTTGTCCATGACGAACGAGGTAGATTGTGGTCATTTTCCTAAAATTTCCTTAAATTTTTCAAGATATTTCTGTGCAACTTCATTGGCTTCAATTTTTTGTAAACCGATAAGTTTTAATGCACGAATATGTAAGGCATGAATCACAATCCAAAAATCTTTAAAAGCAGGATTATCTGTTTGTTTATGATAGTAACGATAATAAATTTGCTGTGCGATTACAGCTAAACGGAAAATACCAAATACTTCGTAGAATGCCCAATTATCAGGTTTTAATCCGGTTTTTTCTAAATAATATTCAACCACTTCTTTACGGGTAAGCATCCCTTTTAAATGTGTAGGCTGGCGACGGGTTGATTTAAAAATTTGGTTGTCTGTATCTTCCACCCAATAGGCCAAAGCAGAACCTAAATCCATAAGAGGATCACCAATGGTTGCCATTTCCCAATCCAATACACCAATCACTTGGGTTGGTTTTTTAGGGTCAAGAATGACATTATCAAAACGCCAATCATTGTGAATCAAACACGTGTTTGAGTCAGCAGGAATATTTTCATTAAGCCATTTACGTACAAATTTAAAACTCGGCACATTGATGGTGTGCGCCTTTTCATAACGTGCATCCCAACCTTCAACTTGACGACGGCAATACCCATCACCTTTTCCAAGTTTTTCGAGTTCGGTGCCTTGATATGGAACTTGATGTAATTCAATCAGCTTGTCTAAGACATTAATACATAATTCATGCACTTGCTGTTGAGTAAAATTCAGCTCAGGGGGCAGTTTGGCACGCGGAATAATACCTTCAATGCGTCTCATCACATAGAAGTCACAACCAATTACGGATTCATCCTGACACAGCGCGACCATTTCAGGAAGAACTGGGTAGTATGGTGCAAGCCATTTTTGTACATGATATTCACGCGCCATATCATGTGCAGATTTCGCCTTTGTCCCTTTGGGTGGACGACGTAAAATTAAATCAGCATTGTCATATTTTAAACGATAGGTCCAGTTTGAAGCTCCGCCAGAATATTGAGTCACTTCCACATTGCCTGAAATTTCAGATCCATTTTCAATGAGCCAATTTCCGACAGCACGAATGTCCAGCTCCTCGCCTTCACGTATACTTCCACCAATATCAATGACTGACATATTATTTCCCTGAATCTTATGTTTTAAACCATACATCTCTAAAGAATGATACTTTTAACTAAAAACTTCACTTGCTCACTACTTTATATATAACACCTCTAACATAAAGCAGTTATTTTTTATCAGCAAATTGTTATTTTTTACGCGAGCCATAACCTCGTTTTTTTAATTCTAATTTTGCAATCATCCCTTTATGCACTTCATCTGGGCCATCCGCTAAACGTAAACTGCGGGCTTGAGCAAAGAATGCTGTTAAAGGTGTATCTCGTGATACGCCCATGCCACCATGAATTTGAATGGCCATATCAACTACTTTTTCAAGAACTGAAGGTGCAACAACTTTAATGGCTGAAATCTCGGTAAGCGCAGCCATAGTCCCTTGAGTATCCATTTTATACGCCGCATACAGGGTTAACAGTCGTGCTTGATCAATCGCAACACGAGCATCTGCCACACGTTCTAAATTTCCACCTAATTTAAGCACTTCTTTACCAAAAGCAGTTCGACTCATTCCTCGATCAATCATTAATTCTAATGCTTTTTCAGCAGCACCAATGCATCGCATACAATGATGAATACGACCCGGACCTAGACGCCCTTGTGCAATTTCAAACCCTTGTCCAGCACCACCAATAAAATTACTTACAGGTACACGAACTTGATTAAAACTAATTTCGCCGTGACCATGTGGCGCATCATAATCACCAAACACGGGTAACATACGTTCAATGGTCACGCCTTGAGTATCTACAGGCACTAAAACCATGGAATGTTGATGATGACGATCTTTGCTTTCATCAGGCGTATGCGCCATAAAGATAATAATTTTCGCATTTGGATCTCCCAAACCTGAAGACCACCATTTACGACCATTCAATACAATTTCATCACCATCTACCACTGCAGTTGCCTGCATGTTGGTTGCGTCCGATGAAGCAACTGCTGGTTCAGTCATACAGAATACTGAACGGATTTTTCCTTCTAATAACGGCTTAAGCCATTGTTGTTTTTGTTGATCTGAACCATAACGCCATAGCACTTCCATATTGCCACTATCTGGAGCATTACAATTAAATACTGTGGGTGCGATTAAACTACGGCCTGACAGTTCTGCGATATGGGCATATTCCTGTACAGATAAACCTGCACCCAATACTGGGTCTGGTAAAAACATGTTCCAAAGTCCAGCAGCTTTTGCTTTATTTTTCAGGAGTTCAAGTTGTGCTGGCCATTGCCATTTTGTCCAATCACCGCCTTGATTCAAATGATGGACTTCATTCCAAAAATCAGCTTCTACTGGTTCAATTTCATTTTTAATAAAGGCTTGGGTACGTTCTACAAATTCTTGCGCACGTGCTGAAAGTTCAAACATCCTTATCTTCCTGTAAATATATGGATAAATATTTGAATAGTGACTCTTTACTTTACCTTAGCTGAAAACCTATTATGAACCAAATGATTTAATTCAATACCTCACTATGAATATGATTCATAATAAAACCAATCTTGATATGTCGATTTTCAATCATATTGATATTAATTTATACCCGCTTTTTATCACCATTTATGAACAAAGAAATATTTCAAAAGCGGCAAAGATTTTATGCATTACTCAGTCTGCTGCAAGTCATGCTTTACAAAGACTTAGGCTGCATTTGCAAGATGATTTATTTGTTCGCGCTGGGAGTAAAATGCTGCCTACCCCTTTTGCTGAACAGATTTATCCATCTGTACAAAATGCTTTATTTGCTTTTCAAAATATCTCCAAACAAAAACAACAGTTTGATCCCAGTTCAGTACAAACCTTACGCATTGCAATACATGATGAAATTGAACCGATTATTTTTCCTAAATTGATTCATCATTTTCAAAAATTGAATTTAACCATTCAGTTTCTAAGTACCAAGCTTGACCGCAAAAATGTAATTGCTGATTTAGCTGCTCAACAAGTCGATTTTGTCATTGATCTAGAACAAAATTATGGTGATAAAATTAATTATCAAAATTTGGTTCAAGATCATTTTGTGATTTGTTCTCAGCATACAAATATCAATTCTGAACTGTATTTTGCATCACCTCATATCGGTGTTTCTTCACGCCGTACTGGTTTGCTTTTAGAGGATATATATTTAAATCAAGCGCAATTTCGTCGTCAGATTTTTATGCGTTGTCAGCATTATTCAACTGCCCTGCAAGTTTTAGCACAATATCCTGATGCGATGTTAACCATTCCAAAGCAGATACTGGCACATTTACAAGTTGATCAAAGTATCAATATTTTTGAGCATCCTATTGATCTACCTGTATTAAATATGGGAATTTATTGGCACGGTGCGCTAAATGAAAATTCTAGGCATATTTATTTAAGAGAAGAAATTTCTAAAATTTTTGCTTAGGCTATTTTATAAACGATTGGATTTAGCATGCGGTTAAGCCGCTCATTTACTATCATTCCTATTCTTGATGATTTTCTTCATTCTAGTAGGTGAAATTAAGCTACTTAACTATTCCATTCAGCATCAATACATTGAACTCAAATTATAAAAATAAGACATAAAATCCATGTTAACCATGATAGTATACATTTTATGTCATGTTTTGGATGATATTGCTATGAGAACTTCGGCGCATAATTTTATGCTTGATGGTGTGGAAGACATGTTGACTCAAATTGGGACAAATATCAAAAAAGCCCGACTTCGACGTAATATGACCATTCATGATTTGGCCAATCGCATTCATGTAGATAACCGAACGATCTCACGTATGGAAAAAGGTGATCCAAGTACCAGCCTAAAAAATGTGATTTCAGTTTTAGTGATCTTTGGCCTTGAACATACCCTAGGCTCACTCGCGAATCCTGAGTTGGATGAAGTTGGCTTAGCACTCGAAAATCGTAATAGTTCAGTACGTGCAAGATTAAAAAAACAGTCTGTAATTAGTGATGATTTCTGATAGGTAAATGAACATGGATGAAGTTAAAGGATGTTATGTTTTCATAGATACAGGCTCCCAGCCAACAATTGCTGCACACTATTCTTATGAAAAGCCAATTTATCGCTTTCTTTATGGTCAATCATACTTACAACGTGCAGATGCCTTCCCTTTAGATCCACTTAATCTAAGCTTTCAGTCTTATAACAAACCATATGAAACTATTTCTAAAGATGGTTTTGGTGTACTTGCAGATGCAACACCAGACAATTGGGGTAAACGCTTAACCAATGCCTTACACCGTAGAACACCATTAAATCAATTGGAATGGTTACTCGCTTCACAAGGAAATTCAGTAGGCTGTATTGTTGGAAGCTTGTCTAAATCGCATATAAAAAACAATTCAAATATCATTCAATATGAAGAATTAGAAACTTTTATACAAATTACTGAACTCATCGAAAAAAAACGAGATCCGTTTGAGATGAAACTTGAGCAACTCGAATTAAATAAGCTGTTATATAACGGGGCTTCAATGGGCGGAGCCAGACCCAAAACCCTTGTGATGTATAAGAATAAGGAATGGATTGCCAAATTTAATAAAAGTGATGATTTGTTTGATACCTGTAAAGTTGAATATGCTTCGCTGAATATGGCACGAGACATGGGGCTCAATACATGTAATGCTGAACTAACAGAATGTGCCGGTCGCCCTATTCTCTTAGTTGAACGCTTTGATCGAAATTGCCCTGAACGTAAAAAACACTATATCAGTGCCAATAGTTTGCTCAATATTCAGAAAATTCGTATAGATGATCCTAAAATGTCCTATATGAGTATTGCCAAAGTCTGTAGTCAGATTTGTTTTGATGCTATCAGTAATCAAAAAGAACTCTATAAGCGGATGGTGCTGAATGTCATGATTAGCAATACTGACGATCATTTAAAAAATCATGGTTTTTTAATGTATGACATGAAAAAGCAACATTATGCCCTAAGCCCGCTTTTTGATGTTTTACCTCATGGTATGCCAAGCTCATTTCCAAATGAACATGCTCTGGTTTTAGGCAATGATGGACGGTTTGGAAGCTATGACAACCTTATCAGTCGTAGCAATGCCTTTGGACTAAACCTAGATCAAGCCAGAGCATGTATTAAGGATGTCCGTGATGTTCTCGAAAATAGAGAAAAATACTTGTTAGATGCGGGTCTTAAACCCACAGAAATTCGTCAATTAGAACCCTATTTCTTTCTAGATATACTCAAAAACTAAAATTCAACAATGCCAGCCATTTATATATTATGGATAATGAATCGGTATTTAACCATTCATCTTGGCAAGAAAATGATCCAAACATGACATAAAATCCAGTTTAAATTAGATAAAGTACTTTTTATGTCATTATAAAAGATAAAATCCAATTGCATTCCTATAATCTTGCTTAGGCTATTTTATTATTTTAAGATTATTTTCATTGTTGCCATTACTGTGATTCATATTTTTATTTCAGTCTATTATCTCAATAGTTAATGAAAAACAAAAAATGAGGAACTGCGTTCCTCATTTTTACTTTAGCAAAACCTTAGTAGGCCAACTGAATCAACATTCTAAAAAAACCAGCAATAAGTGCCAATGTTAGAAATCCACCTAGCCATAACACGACAAACCATTGCGTTTGAGATAGTTTCATACTTGCTTACCTCATTTAAACCTTTAAATTTTTTACCCTACTGCATGTTTAATCTTACTTAGGCTATTTTTTACTCAAGCCAAAAGATTAAACATGCTACTTTTAAGTTTAGTGATAACCTTCATCACCAATTCGAACTTTGTCTCGGAACACCCAATATGAAAGCCCGGTATAGATCAAAATAATTGGAATTAAAATCAATGCACCAATTAAAGCAAACAATTGACTGCTCTGTGGCGCAGCAGCTTCCCAGATAGTCACTGATGGCGGAATCACATAAGGCCACAAACTGATGATAAACCCAGTATAAGCAAGGAAAACCAAAGCCAAGGTATAAAGGAATGGGCTTAGTTCATAACGCTTTTTACATGCGCGAAGTACTAGGAAAGTAAACAGCACCACCAATATTGGTACGGGACTAAAATACATCAATTGTGGTTGGCTAAACCAGCGTGCTGCAATTTCAGGATGCGCCATCGGGGTATAAATACTGACTGCGCCAAAGATGACAAACAAAGCAACGATTAATTTAGGCATCAACTGATACATACGATCTTGTAAATCAAGTTCAGTTTTAAAAATTAACCACCCACAACCCAATGCTGCGTAAAGCACAACAACACCAATACCTGTAAACACAGTAAACGGCGATAACCAGTCTAAACCACCACCTGCATACATATGATTTTCAACTTTGATTCCTTGGATATATGCACCAAGAATCATCCCTTGGAAAAAGCTGGCAAGAATTGAACCACCAATAAATGCTTTGTCCCATAAATGCTTGGTTCGATTGGCTTTAAAACGAAACTCAAAAGCCACACCTCGGAAAATTAAAGCAATCACCATAAGGATAACTGGCATATATAACGCGGATAATACAGTGGCATAGACCATTGGAAACGCCGCATATAATGCTGCACCGCCCAGTACCATCCAGGTTTCATTACCATCCCAAACAGGTGCAACGGTGTTCATCATCACATCACGTTCGTGTTGATCCTTAACAAAGGGAAATAAAATCCCAATCCCTAAATCAAAACCATCTAGTACCACATAAATGAATACACCAATGGCGATAATAACAATCCAAATCAGAGATAAATCAATCATTATTTACGCTCCTGTTCATTGGAATCAACGCTATCTTCAACACTCGTCAATGGACGTTTAGAGGCCAAAATAACCGCTTCTTCACTATGCGCTACACTTTCTGGTGTGGCGTAGATAAATTGTGGACCTTTGTGCATCAATTTCAACATATAGTAAATGCCGATGCCAAATACGATGCAATACACCACAACGAAAATAATCAAAGTGAGACCGACTTGTTCCGCCGAAACTGGAGATAAAGCATCTTTGGTTCGCATCACTCCATATACCACCCACGGTTGACGACCAACTTCTGTGGTAAACCAGCCTGCAAGCAAGGCAATAAATCCTGAAGGTCCCATAGCAAAAGCAAAACGGTGTAACCATTTGTTTTCATAAAGCTTGCCGCCTTTGCGTAAAAACAATGCCATCACGGCAAGTAGAATCATCAGCATGCCCATTCCAACCATGATTCTAAAACTCCAGAATACCACGGTAGAATTAGGACGATCTTCAGGTGCAAACTCTTTTAAGCCTTTTACCTCACCATCCAGCGTATGGGTCATGATTAAGCTGCCAAGATTTGGAATACCGATAGCATATTTGGTTTCTTCTGCCTGCATATCAGGAATACCAAACAGATATAGCGGCATGCCCTCACCTTTGTTGGTTTCCCAATGCCCTTCAATCGCTGCAAGTTTAGCAGGCTGATGTTTTAAGGTATTTAGACCGTGATTATCACCAATCAGAACCTGTAATGGTGCAAGGACCAGAATCATCCACAATGCCATAGAAAACGATTTTTTGATTAATGCGTCACGGCGTCCTTTTAATAAATGCCAAGCAGCAGTTGCAGCCACTAGCAAGGCTGAAACAAGGAATGCTGCTGCAGCCATATGGGCTAAACGGTAAGGAAATGAGGGGTTAAACACAATTGCAAACCAATCTTGCGGCACGATAATCCCATTTTCGATGCTAAAGCCTTGTGGTGTTTGCATCCAACTGTTTGAAGATAAAATCCAAAACATTGAAATACAGGTACCAATGGCCACCATAGCCGTTGCAAAGAAATGCGCCCGAGGACCTACCCGTCCCCAACCAAAGAGCATAATGCCAAGGAAACCAGCTTCTAAGAAAAATGCACTCAGCACTTCATAAGCCAGTAATGGACCAGTTACCGAGCCTGCAACACGTGAAAATTCACTCCAGTTTGTTCCAAACTGATAACTCATCACCACACCAGAAACCACGCCCATCCCAAAAGCGACAGCAAAAATTTTCACCCAGAATTTAAATAAATCTTGGTAAACAGGATTTTGAGTTTTTAGCCAGCGCCATTCAAGCACAGCTAAAAAGCTTGCAAGCCCGATAGAAATTGAAGGAAAAATAATATGGAAAGAAACAGTAAAAGCAAACTGAATACGCGCCAATTCTAAAGCAGTTAATCCTAGATCCATGACATCACCTTATTCATTGGTAAAGTTGGTAAAGATTGAGTTTTGAATACATTGATAAACATTTTTTGTTGTACAAACTCAGCATACGCCTGAACATTCAGTACAATCTGTTGTTTTCTTTTTGCTGTATTTTTAAACAATACTAAAAATAGCATGCAAAGGCTGCTTTCCTGCAAATCGAGGAAATTTTGAAAAATCATGATCATTCTCTACACAATAAATTCGAAATACGATCGCATGGCTTTAAAGCATTTATTTAAAAATGCTAAACCTATGGATCGGTGAATGTGTTATGCAAAGACTACAGGTGGGGCTCGCCCTTGAGGAATCAGAAACAGGCGTTGTAATTGAAAATAGACATGCTGAAAGTTTTCAACATAGGCCATTAAACGTACTTGGATACGCACTAAAATTTCTTTTACGCCAATTTCTGGTGGCATCACTAAATTGCCATATACCACACAATACTGACATTGATGGTTAATGTCATGATGATCATGACCTGAGCTGCTTGCTTGCTGGGCTTGATCTAAATGCAAATAGTGATGAATAAAACTAGATTCTTGCTCATGATGAAGATGTGCATGTGTTGGTCGCAATAAAGCTTGAGTGATGTCTTCACAGACCGGAGCAATTTGATACTGCTCAGGTAATAACGGCTGTAAAAAAACCGCAAGCTGTAAAAATACTGTCGCAAATGCCAGCAACAGACCACTGCTTCTTAACACAATTGATTGCTCATATTGAGAGAGATAGAAAAAAGTATAAGTTTGCTTTTAACTGTAGATCTTTAACTTGAAATAAAGAATCAACTGCATAAAAACCAAGCATATTACTCAACTTTTCTAGCTTTACTATAGTACATTTAAATTTTAAATCAAAGCCTCTTTAGCACTTTTTTGGAAATCGTTTTCTTTTTTAATGATTTGTTTGTTATATAGCAATCATCAATAAAACTTAAAAAGCATCCATCGTCGCCTCAGCTTTTAGTGAGTAAATAGCACCAGCTCAATTTTCCAGCTAAATTCAATTGAAAAGCTGATATCCAACGACTAAATCTGCAACGATATTCTAGGGGTGTTAAGCTAGTTTTCTTTCTAAACAATCTGCGAAATGAACTTGGGTCTAGATAACCGACACTTTGTATAATTAGATCAATGGATTGATTAGCATTTTCAACAGCAAAGCTTCTTGGCTAAGCAAGCCAAGAAGCTAGAAAAAATAAAAATTATTTAAACACTTTAAAACGCACAGCATCATCGATATAGGCTTTTTCAGCAGCCTCCGCTTCAATTGAACCAAATACCAACTGTGCCCGAAGTTTCCAAGTTTTGGGTATATCCCATTCCGCATGAACTTGTTCATCGACAATTGGATTATAGTGCTGTAAGGATGCACCAATACCGTCACTATTTAAGGCTGTCCACGTTGAAAATTGTGCGATTGCTGTAGAGTGTTCAGCCCAAATCGGAAAGTTTTCTGCATATGCTGGAAATTTTTCCTGTAAGTTTTGGATCACCTCTAAATCTTCAAAGAAAAGAACGGTACCAAAGCCTGCGATAAAGCTGTCCATTTTAGTCTCTGTTTTTAAGGCACTTGCTTCATCTTTGGCATAAGCTTTCAGTTGAACTTTTACAAAGTTCCAGAACTTCTCATGTTCAGCATTAAACAAGATCACTGCCCGAGATGATTGCGAGTTAAAAGAAGATGGACTTTGCTTGATCGCTTGCTGAATCAAATCAGTAAGATGCTCAGGAGATTGATTAACATTACGTCCAATCGCATAAATTGTACGGCGTTTATGAATTAAATCTAAAAAATTATTCGACATTGCTGAATATCCTTGGATATATCCCCGGGGAAATCCGATACTTTAAAAAAGATTATCAAGATATTTTAAAAAATCATAACAAGTATGAATTGATTAAAATCAAAAGTATTACAACATAAAAAAACTTGCTAGAAATATCTACTTTTGTCATATGTTTCTAAGCAAAAGTGAATTAGCAGAAATATAAGGGGCTGTTGACATTTCATAACTGGCTTGCGTTGTAGTTTAAAATTGAGCATGAGATGTATACATCGTAAAGCATGAAGGATAATAGCGAATCTATTTTCGACTTTCATAACGAAGACTGAGATAATTTTAGCCACAATCAGAAGTTTTATCGTACAAACGCGTAATAAAGAAGATTGAATAAGAAGTGCCAACATTTAAAATTAAATCATAAAGACTTGCTAAATGAATGACCTCATTTAAATCATTGTCATCATGCTTAAACAACTGTCGAATAAAATCTAAGCATTAAAAATGTTTCCACTCAAAATTTAGATATCGCAATTGGTTAAAAAATGAAAGTTTTAAACATATTAAGTATCATCAGTTCAATATTTATTCTATTTTTTATGTTTTATACGCTTGGGCCTACAATTTAAAAAACTTAAACAGATGAATAAAAAATAAAAGGCAGTTTAAAACTGCCTTTTATACTTGAATTTGAGCATTTCAATCTATTGCTAATTTTTGACTAGAAATTAGCATTCAGCACTTTGGCAGGTACAGAATTTTTCCAAATATCTCGCAAAGTAGGTAAATAGAATTTTTCACCTAACTCAACCAATTCAGCGTCAATCAATGCATGTGTTTCATGCATAAATAAGTAGTCCAGTTCAACCGTAGACAATTGTTGCTGCTTTTTTGCAAATTCTTTACGTTTGGCTTGAGCTTGTTTAAGCAATTGATCTGCAAAATTTTTATTTTTATATTGGCTAATCGCTTGTAAACGTAACTCAATCACGCCCCAACCTGTAAGGAGTTTCTTAAAAATCTCAAAATCTTCAGTTGTGGATTCCCAAGTCATTTTATCCAAGTCTTCATCATCAGGAAGTACTGGGAGTAAAATTTCCATTACACTTGGAAAAATCTTTTTGAAATTTAAAATAAATTTAACAGGGTGCTCACCAGGGTAATCTTTAAACTGCACATTTTCCTGAACATCTGTTAAATAAATTGATAACATTAAAAAATCCTTAATTAAAATACTGTTTAATATAACGTTATTGGTCATCTTGCAGCCTAAGTACAAAATAAAAATAACATGAAAACAGCGAAAGAAATGCATTCTAACAATTATGACAGTTTATTCAATGCCAATTGCAGTATTCACCTGTTGTCGATCAAAGATTCTGGTGGGCGAATAGGTTAATTGTTAAAAAGAATTGCTCTTGAATAATTAAGCTCACCCTTGTTAGATGAGCCTATGTACACAAAATTACAAATAAATTTAATACTATTGTATTGGCAACTGAGTATTGTTTAGCAAACTAGGAGTACTAATTTTAGGGCTGCTTTGTATTAATTTATCTGTTTCAAATAATAGCTTTTCTTTATCTTTTGTTGAAGAAATCTTATTTATCTGATTTTTTAATTCCTTAATTTGCTCATCTAAATTCGTTACTTCATTTTTACTCTGCTGCTCTTGAGATGGTGTTACCACTGAATTTACCATTTTCGTTTGTATTACGCTTGAAGCATACTTACACTCACCAGCCAGCTTTATTGAATTAAAAACTGCATGATCAAATTTATTATCTTCTATATTTTTCAGGACAGCCTCATTGTATTTTCCAACTAACTCTTGTATAGATGTCAAGGAAGCAAATGTAGCTGTCGCAGAGAACATTTCGGTAGTAGACACTTGAAATGCGTTTGATGCCCCAGAAAAACCCGATAAGAATTTTGCAGATGTTCCTGATGTTGTAGTTCCGGCAATACCTAAAATTGCACCTAAAATACCGATCCCTCCTTTAATTCCTTTTACATTACTTATATCACTTCGATATTGATCATATATTGCTACACAATAATTCGAAGCTCTTAGAAATGATTCCACAGCATCTTTCTTATCACAAGCATCTGATTTACAAGATAAATTAGCCACACCAGTTTGGCTACCAACTCCAATCCATGGCCATTCAGGTTGTTTAGAGCCTTGTAGCGTGTTACAACCCGTCAATAATCCGATAATTATAGTAGTAAACAATAATTTTCCCATTTTTTTCTCCTTTTTGTTTCTTATAATGTCACGTTAAAAATACTATATTTATTTATAAAAATTAATAAGATGAATAAAATGTTACATTTTATAATGACTACTTATTATAATTTTCACGTGAAATTATTAACAAGATTAAATTTAGTTAAAAAACATTTTTTTCAAGAATTCTAGTTAATAAATACCCAATTCTAGGTATATCAATTCCAAGAATTACAATTAATATAATTTAAATAGATAACAACCTAATCATTAAATGGGAATATAAATATGACAAATATTTCTTTTTTTCCGAGATCTTTCAACATAACTCAAGAGGAAATAGAAAAGTTACAATTCAGTACAACATTAAGTGTTGAGCCACCCCCAAAAAACTCCTTGTTCCAAATCATGTGGGATGAATGCTTACCCATTGCAGAAAAAGTTTTAGCAACCGATTATTTTCAACATATGATTATAGGTAATCTTGACCCTCAAGATTATGGTCGTTTAATTAATCAAGATTCATTTTACTGCTTTAATGGTCAATTTGATTATGAGCTTGCATCGCAAAGAGCACAAAGTGATAAAATCTTATTTGACTTTTATAATGCAAAAGCACAAAGCTATAAAAGATATAATGTATATTTTACAAATTATTGGGGAATAAAGGATAGAAATAGTATTTTTCCAAACAACTTTATAAATGCATACGTTGAACATGAAAAATTAATTGCTAGTAATGAGCAAAGTCCATATCTCATGTGCGCAATGCTCCCCTGTGAATATCTATGGTTTTGTATAGCTAGAGGTATTGATAACAGGGTTAAGTTATCAAATATATATCGTTTTTGGGTTGAGGAAAATTTATCAGGAGGTGGCCAAGGTGCTTATTTAATGGGAAATATTCTAGAAAAATATAGAAATCAGTTAGATATAAATAAATGTATTAGAATATACATGGAGTCTATGAAGCATGAATTAAATGTATTTACTAATGCAACATTAAAAAGCGAATTTATGCATATAAAATAACCATTTCAAATTAAATCTCTTAAGTTGCAGTTCAATCAGAGAGTTACTCAAAAGCACAAGAAGTTGTGACAAACAAAGAAGTATTTGATTCAGTACGTAAATAATTTTAAATAAATGATGATTTTAGACACCTTTCGAGGTGTCTAAACCTTTGTTATGACGCAGTAATTACTATTTTCATTTTATTGCTACTTCAAGTTTAGAGAATAAATCATGTCTTTAGATTAAAAAAATTAATGTACATGATCCGTCTCCTTTTCCGCCACCTCAAGTGCGGCAGATTCATTGGCAACGTCATTGACCCAACCATAGCCATTTTTCATCAAAATGGTATAGGTTTTACCATCTGCTGTAATCGTGCCCATAGTAAAATTGTCTTTAATGGTTTGAGTAATATGAAACTTCTCATTATTTTGATCTCCTCCTTCTAGAGAGCCTGACCAACTAACAATATCTTCACCTGGATCTACTTCTATACGTTCTATAACAGCCTGTCTGTTTAAACCATAGCCTGGCACATTAAACACGATTTGATCGCCGACATTCTTCGCCTCTAAGGTATATAGATCATTCCTCAGAAATATTCGCCCATCTTTTTTTTGTGCATCTGTCAAAGGAACGGGATTATGCATAGACACCGTATCGACAGTACTCAAATTGAACATCTGTTGATTGAAAATCCCTGCACGTAATTTGTCCTCATCCAGCGTTACAAGATTACGGCGAGCATGGCTGTCTTTTATACGTTGCAATACTTGTGTTTCAGTAAGATTTGCATTTAGTTTCGGTGAATTCACTTGATCGATTTGTTCATTTTGTTTAGACGCAATCGCTTTAGCTATATCAGCTGTCTCCTGTTGACCTGAGATGAACCAAGCCAACAAAGAAACCACCAAAACAGTTAAAACAACGGAAATAATGAGATATATCCGTTTATTCATTATGGATTAACCGCCACTAAAAATTTTGAAATGGCTTCAACATTCTCATTAATTTTTCTTAAGCCATCAAATTTGTCAGTTTCACCTAAACGCACACCATATTCAGGACTATAGATATCTGGGCTTGAATATAAGCCAATTTGATTTCCACCCATAATGGTACTGCCTAAAGGATGACCGAATCCCCAGTTATAACCTGTAGTTCGATCAAAACTATGTCCTAGCCCCATGTTATGCCCTAACTCATGTCGCATTGCAGTGATACCACAACCATAGTTATGTGATCCGATCATGTTGTACTTGCTCGGTGTGCTATTTACATAGGCGAGACCGCAACCCGAATGATCTGTAATGGTATATATCGCATCGGCCCCTGTTCTGGTTCTTTCCGCTTGTACAGTGGCATCTGAACGTCCTAAATTAATCGCATCACCGAGTGTCGTTCCAGGGATTCGATAATCCAAGTATCCGACTTCTTTGTAGTAGGCTTTTGCTTGCGAGTTTTCAAGCGCTTCATTGGTTAATCTGAGTGCTTCACGGGCTTGAATTTTTGCAGCAGTTGAACCGAGTTTGTCATTGACTACCGGGCTATTCACAAGCAATAGATCAATCTGATAGCTATCGGTGTTCCAAACACCGTTGTTAAATACCAAACGGATTTTATCGCCTTTTTTCAAACTTGCACTAATGTTACTACCTGAAACTGTAAACGCTGTATCCGCAGAATTAGATACGATGACTTTGTCACCCGACTGAGCCGCTGGCAAGTTTACAACAGGTGCCCATTGTGCATTATCAGCGGTTATTTCAACAACAGGGGTTTTAAATGTAAAACCTTGTGCAGCGGTGTTTGCAGTAAATACGGTTTTAGGAGAAGAAGCCAAAACCCAATACGATTTATCTGCAATATAAATGAACTCGTAACGATTGCCCTTGTTGAGTTTTAGGGTTGCGGTGGTATTGGTATTTTCATTTTCAATCACTGATTGCCAGCTTGCTGTTGAGCTAACAATGATACGATCTCGGTCGTTTGCTGTTTGCGGTAATTTTAATGAAGACACCCACGCCCCATCAGCAAAACGAATTTCTGTTTTAGGTGCAGTTAAATTTTGCAAAGCCGTATTTAATGCCGCAGTATTACCATTGATCACGTTGATAATACGTGTCGGAACAGACAGTGGAACCCATTTACTCAGTTCTTGATTATATTGAAAGATATATGCATCATTTTTATTAACAACCAATGTACTTGGAAATAAAGCATTTTGTGAATTAATTTTTGAGGATTTAAGCGCATTAGACTTAATTACAAGGATCTGGCCATTCTGACCTGTTTGCGGTAAATGAATTGTCTCAGTCCAAGCAGCATCACTTAAAACATATTGGGCCTGTGATTGTTGAAATACTGGAATGGTATTGCCATTTTTTTCAGGCGTAAAATTGGCAGTTTCAGGCGCATAAAACTCCCATTTTCCATTACTAAATTTAAAACGATAACTGTTTCCAGACTTTAGTGTGAGAACGCCTTTTTTTTCAATATTTACATTACTTAAATCAATATCACTGTCATAACCCGCAGTTGATTGAATTGTAATTAGGGCACCTTCTTTTGCTACATTCGGTAAGGAAATATTCTTCACCCAATTGCCATTGGATACACTAAATATCAGATCATCATAGCCTGTTGGGATGATTCCACTCTGGTTATTCTGGTTTGGTGATAGTGTGGTTGCGGCTATGGCAAAAGTGACCATGCCACTTGTAATGAAGACTGTAATAACTTTTCTTTTATTCATGTTATACCTGAGTCAATATTATAAAGTTGAGCTGACACTATAAATTAATTTTTATTGAAAAATAAAATTAAAAATTGTTAATAAAATGGATAAAACTAACAGCAACCCCAGGTTCTATTAACTTATAAATATATGATATATAAATAAAAATAAATATTACAACCCCAGAATAATGCAGAGCTCATAAAATAAAACTTAGTAAAATCATTAATATAAATCAATCAATAATTCGTGAATTATCCTTCTTTTTGTTGAATAATCGCTGAGCTTAAATCTTAATATTCCATTATAGAAATTTGATATTTCTATAGCTGATTCAACCCATTAAAATTATTTCTATATCATTTCATCCACATTGATTTTCACATCTTTATTTTCTGGATTTGTAAATTAAAAAATAACAATATCAATAATTTAAATAAATAATGTTAAGTTTATAAAGCAATATTTTCTATTCAAAAGAGTAAAAATCACAAAAAAAGTGTCCTCAAAGGATATGGTCGCTAATTATTCTAAATGGTAAAAACTTTTAATCGCTTAACAGTTTCATGTTGGATAACCACAATGATCACGGAAAGTCATCAAATTAAAGCAAGAAAAGTACATTTCGATTTTTCTGAGTCTTCTGTATGTTGGATGCCAGATGATCCACTATGTTCACATATTGCCAATGGTATCAATATGCTTTTGCCTGCGGGTGAGTTTTGGTTTTGTCGGGTATTTAATAAAACCCTCCCACATATTACAGATGAAAAATTAAAACAAGAAGTTATTGGCTTTGTCCGTCAAGAAGCTGCACATGCACGCGCACATGAAAAAGTACAAGACTTTTTAAGAGAAAATGGCTATGACATACAAGAACCATTAAATCGTGCCCATCTTGTTTTCAACATTTTATTAGGTGACAAACCATTAGGAATTCCTTTTTTAAAAGGGAAAAAATTTGATGAATATTGGTTAATCTTTCGTGTAGGTGTCATTGCAGCAATTGAGCACTTCACAGGTACAATTGGGCAATGGACGCTTGATAGCAAATCTTGGGATAAAGCAGATCCAGCCATGGCTGATTTATTCCGCTGGCATCTCGCTGAAGAAGTTGAACATCGTTGTGTCGCTTATGATTTGTTTGAGCATTTATTACAACAAAAGCTAGGTTTTTATGTTTCCAGACAAATCATTATGATGGGAATTTTTCCGCTTTTTATTTACTTCCTTGTTGATTTTGCTCGTAGTCTTGGTCAACAAGATACTGAGCATCAACAAATCCAGAAATTAATGCGCCGTGGGTTCTTTGCTTTTATTCGAGAGTTTGAAAAAACTGCAACCAAAACAGATCACCTACCGACCATTAAATACCTATGGAAAGCCACTCTACGTTGGACATCTCCAAAGTTTAACCCAATTCATGAGGGTGATACAGAACAGGCTTTAGCTTATATGTCACGTTCACCTGCTGTTCAGTATTTTGAGAAAACGGCGCTCAATTAGAGTCAGGACATAATATAAATTGTGTTTATAAAAAGCCTTCTATAAAAGAAGGCTCATGTAATCACTTTATGAGTGGCATACTTTCTTTTGTACTATTTGGTGGGATGATGATTTGAACTCTGCGTTGGCCATTTCCAACGGCCTTAATTTCTCCACTGGTCAGCCCATATGTAATCTTAGCACTCTTAAAACTCTTTCCAGAATCACTTGAAATCTCGGCATTACCTTCTAATGTAACCAAAAGCCTATTTGCATCATATGTAATCTTTTCAGCGCTACCATTGATCAATTCACCTGTTTGATAATTTTTCTTTTTAAATTCTACTGGATGACCTAAAGCAATAATACGATCAAGCTGTTTGTTCTTCTTTTGTTTTAGCTCGATTTCATTTCCCTCAATACTCATCGACCCTTGTTTAGCGATGAAGTTTCCTTGATATACGCCTTCTCTAGCGTTTAAATTGAAACTTAAAAAATCACCAGACAACTCTAAAGGTTTACTAAAGTCAGGATCAAATTGAGCTCTAGAGGCAATAGGAATCAAAGACAAGAGGATTATAAATAAAGTTTTTTTCATATCGAAAGATTATTAATAATAATGAGTATCATTTTCAAATAATACCATAATGGCAATGTTTTCGACACCATTCAGAGCCATGACACCCTATTCCCCCTAAACAACGTTCAAACTATTAAAGGATTGTTTTAACCTTAGCACTCTATCAAGATATTTATTTACCAAACTCGCACATCCTAAATCTAGAGAATGTCGAGCCTTATCTCTTAAAATATAGCTATTATGAATCTAATTAATGTTGGCTTATTTGTTTTAATGACATTAATTGTGCTGATGATTAAAAGAATAAACGTCTTCACAATCAGGTTAAACAACTAATGGCGGAAAGGTTATACTAGCTATGACACTGACAGGATACAACAATCTTGATCTCGTCCCATTACAAACGACTTTAGATTTCATCAAACGAAAGCATCCTTTACTCGAACAATGGTGGCAACATGAATTCGGATTCCCGCTCGAATATCTCACACAAGGCGAACTCGGACATTTCAAAAAACCCCACAGCCTTGACGAAATCAGAAATCGACTCATTGAGGCTGGATTTCAAAGCTGCCATGAAACTCGCGAGAAACATGGTTAATGCGAGTCCTATAACTCCTCCAAATTCAAAATAAAAAAGCACCTTAAGGTGCTTTTTTAAACGACTGATGCTTGCTCAATAAATCATCAACAGTACCGTCACTTACAGCTTTTGATTATTTCGCGTTTGGACGTACCATTTTTTCAGGTTGTACCACTTCATCAAACTGTTCAGCCGTGACAAAGCCAAGTTCTATCGCGACTTCTTTTAAAGTCTTATCTTCTTTATAAGCCGTTTTGGCAACTTTAGCGGCATTTTCATAACCAATCACAGGATTCAGTGCTGTTACCAACATCAATGAATTATGTAAGAAGTAATCAATTTTTTCACGATTTGGTTCAATCCCTACAGCACAGTGTTCATCGAAGCTGTTACATGCATCGCCAAGCAATTGAATCGACTGAACAAGATTATATGCAATCACAGGCATATAAACATTCAGTTCAAAATTCCCCGCTGCACCTGCAAAATTAATCGTGGTGTCATTCCCCATCACTTGCGCAACCACCATGGTCATTGCTTCACATTGGGTTGGGTTGACTTTACCTGGCATGATGCTTGAACCTGGTTCATTCTCTGGAATACGCAACTCACCCAAACCACAACGTGGTCCACTTGCTAACCAACGTATATCATTGGCAATTTTATTTAAACTTGCAGCTAAGGTTTTCAATGAACCAGAAGCAAATACAGCAGCATCACGACCAGCAAGTGCTTCAAACTTATTTGGATTACTGATAAATGGCAAACCCGTCAGTTTGGCTAATTCTTCCGCTGCTTTGTCTGCATATTCAGGATGCGCATTTAAACCTGTACCAACAGCTGTACCACCAAGTGGTAACTCATAGAGCCACACCAAAGCCTGTTGTAAACGTTTTAGTCCATGATCCAGCTGTGAAACATAGCCACTGAATTCCTGTCCTAATGTAAGTGGTGTTGCATCCTGTAAATGAGTACGGCCAATCTTAACAATATCGTCAAACGCTTCAGATTTGCGATGTAAAGTGTCTCGTAAACGTTTTACTGCTGGAATAAGCAACTCATTGATTTGTACCGCAGCAGCCACATGAATCGCTGTTGGAAATGAATCATTCGTAGATTGCGCACGATTGACATGATCATTCGGATGCACAGGCTTTTGTGAACCTAATGGATTGCCTAGTTTTTGATTGGCGATATTGGCAATGACTTCATTACAGTTCATATTACTTTGCGTACCTGAACCTGTTTGCCAAACCACCAAAGGAAATTGTGAATCCCATTTGCCTGAAATTACTTCATCAGCAGCATCGACAATATACTGTGACAGATCATGCGGAATTTGGTTTAAGCTGGCATTGGTTATTGCCGCTGCTTTTTTGACTAGCCCCATCGCTCGAATCATCGGGCGTGGCATATGTTCTGTACCAATTTTAAAATTTTCTACGCTTCGCTGAGTTTGTGCGCCCCACATTGCTTCGCTTGGGACTTCAACATCGCCCATTGTGTCATGTTCAATACGTGTTTGCATTTTCAACCTCTTCTTCATCCATATCTTATTTTCAAGTTAAAGCTTGTTTTGACAACATCTGCGTAAAAACACCAGCTTCAGCGAAGCGATTATGCTAAACAAATCAATCAAAAATGTAAATGATAATTATTTACAACAATCATCTATTCTGGATTTTTATCGGTTGTTTAAGGTATTTTGATAAAAACGCCATTCATCTTCAATCATTTGTTTAAGCGAGCGCTGTGCTTTCCATTTTAAAATCTCAAATGCTTTTTGGCTGGTAGATGCAACCTGATCCAGTTCATCTAATTTATACACCGCATCAATTTGATGGATTTGACTTGCTGTAACCTCTTCGATCAAGTTGATCAGGTTTTGTATCGAACTGACAGGACCTGCAATATCAAAACTTTGATAAACATTGCCCTGCTCATGTAGCCAAAGAATAGTTGATTTAATTGCTTCACATACATCAAGTACATGCACAAAGCTACGCTCAGTCGTTTTATCCTCAGTCTCTGAATTACGTTGTACTTCAATTAGATCACGTTGTTGAGCCGCAACTTGTAAAGCCAAAGGGACAACATTTTTAGGTAGAGGTGCAACAAACTCACCCAAGACACCATGCTCAAATGCACCGACGACATTTGAAACCCTTAAAATGGCAATTTTCCATTCTTCATCAGTTTTGAATGTGTCTTTAATGATTTCTTCAATCATTTGCTGAGATTTTATATAAGGATTAGGGTAACTATAATTAAATGCGGTTTGTTCATTCAGCTCTAAACTTGATTGCGCATAAACCATAAGGCTAGAAAGATGTACCAAATTTCTGACACCGGTACGCTGCATCGCGCGTAATAAACTCATAATACAACTGAGATTGTCATTATAATATTCAAGTGGTTTTAGATTTGACTCTTCAATGGACTTAAATCCCGCACAATGCACAACGGTATCTATTGAATATTGTTCAAATACTTTATTTAAAGCGGGGGTATTACGAATATCAATTTTGACAAAGGGAATGTACATTCCTGTTATAAATTCTAAGCGTTCTAAGCATTGCAGATTGGCATTGGCTAGATTATCCACAATGACGACCGCTTGCCCTTGAGCTAGCAAACTTAAAACCACATGCGAGCCTATAAAGCCTAAACCACCAGTCACTAAAATCATTGTATACTACCTATCATTATCAAGTTTGAATGTTGCAAACTGTCCATTCTCCAAGTGAATCGCCATCAAATGAGTACTTTATTACTAATCACCGCAGCACCGACTTCAATCCATGCATGGCATGCATTGGGTTTAGCGCAGGCACTGCAAGCTGAAGATCAAGAATTTCGTGTTTTCTTTTATCAAGATGGTGTACAAGTTGCGAACAACTTGCAATGGGTTCCTGACGATCAACGTAATTTATCTGTAGAATGGCAAAAACTCTCAATTCGACTTCCTGTCTGTGTGAGTGCTGCATTAGCGCGGGGGATAACAGATCAAGAGAATGCCAAACGTCACCAAATTCCAGCCGATAATCTTGCAAAAGGCTTTGAGCTTGTGGGTTTAGGCGAACTTGCAGATGCTGTTCAATCTACAGATCGTATCATTCAATTCTAAGTTGATCATCCCATTAGCGTGTTGCATTTAAAAGGTAATTTGTGTGAATACTGTGCTCGTTGTGATAACTCAAGCAAATTTAAATACATTGCAGATACATGAAAGCTTGTCAGCAACCATGGTGCTTGCAACTTTTGGCTGTAAAGTCAAAGTGTTACTTAAAGACGCTGGATTAAGCCTACTTAAATCAGAAATGGCTTTTAGCCAATTAAATCACGTATTTAAGCTTGCTTCAAATCTGGTCGATAGCTTTGAATTCTATGATTTAACACCAGTTTTAGTAGAAAATATGAATAAATCCTCGACTTTTGTTACTCAATC
Source organism: Acinetobacter sp. BIGb0196 (assembly GCF_011759595.1). NCBI lineage: Bacteria > Pseudomonadati > Pseudomonadota > Gammaproteobacteria > Moraxellales > Moraxellaceae > Acinetobacter > Acinetobacter sp. BIGb0196. Next base: position 2,224,025 of record NZ_JAAOZA010000001.1, read on the forward strand.
ACAACAAGAGTTGGAATTTGTAGAACTGAATGCTGAATTTATTCAGTCTTTTGATCATGTGTTGTATTGGTAAGCAGTAGATGGAAAGTCCAAATGTCAGATAAAACACTTTATTTAATTCAATCTTCTTTTATACATACAGACCATATATTGAATCAGTTGGATCAACTGTATGGTTCTCATGATCACGTTGTTTTAATGGGTGATGCGGTACTGTTTGTAGCAGACCAGCGTTTAACAAACAAACAGAATCTTTATCTTCTTGAAAATGATGCTGAGATTTTATCTGAATCCATTCCTGAAAATTTTAAATCAATTTCTTACCCACAATTTGCTCAGTTGGTTTTAGACTTTAGCCGTTGTATCAGTTTAAAATAGTGGGCTAGCTTGTCAATTATCTTCGATTTTTTAAAAATCAATCTTTGATGTTTTGTTGATCAAAAGTTACATTGTTTCAGTTGTTTTGTTTAGGTGGTTTTATGAGCTTTGAGTTAGACCAAGATGGTCATTTAGTAGATTACACCATTTGGAATGAACAGGTTGCTCAAGAGTTAGCACAAAGTTTAGATCTACAACTGACCCCATGGCATTTTGAAGTGTTGCATGCAGTACGTCAATTTTATACCCAGTTTGGCCACTCACCTGCAACTCGTCCACTGATTAAATTTTTAATGAAAACGATCAACCCAGCAATTGATAATGCTGTTCTACAAGACAAGTTTAATACAGGACTGGTTGCCCGCCATTTAAGCCGTTTGGCAGGTATCCCTAAACCTGCAAATTGTTTGTGATCAGTTCGTAAATATTAATTCGTTTAATTCAATATGAGATCAAACCCATCAATATAGCGAGTAAATATCTAAACTGGCGATAGCATAAATTATTTCACTTTCTTCCTGAGCAAATCCCATTGGTATTTGAAAAAATATTTTAGTGTTTGATTTGGATTGACTGCAGTTTTATTTTTTAAATTTACGCCATCCGAATGATCATAATCTAAAAAATTAGCTGTAGTACCCTGTATAAATTGAAAGCTCGATCCTTTGGCTGTAATTTTCTGTGATTCAAACAAATGATCTAATCCAAAACGATGCCCTAATTCATGTACCACGACTTGATTAAATATATTTTGAGGACAGTTAAATAAGGTAACGCTGTCACCACCAGCACCAACTGCGTTCTTTATCTCTACAGTTGTGACGAAAACATAATTTTTAGTCGCTAAGTTTTTATCTTGATATTTTTTATAAAACTTACTTAAGTCACTTAAAAAATAACCCGTGTCATTTATATTTAATTTATTCAAAGATATATTAACATCATCGTCTTTGCTACGATATTTGTTTAAATCAAATGTTGGGGCATTTTTTATTTCTACATTAATTAAAGTTTGGTTAAATGAGTTATGCTTTAAAAAATTTTCATAATCATGTGAACGGCTTGGTTTTTTTCCATCAGTTATAACGTCTACAAAGATAACCGATATAGTAGGAATCACAGCATTATGATAAAGCATTAGCTTCCCAACTTTCTCTTGGGTCTCTCCTTTTATTGCTGTTACAATGATTTCTTCATGTTTTTGCAAAGCACCTGTGCACTTAATATTCACTATTTCTGAAGCTAGATAATAAATCTCTTCTTCTCTTTTAATATCTTCGCCTAAATCTCGGGTCATTTTTTTGGCGTAAATAAAATCTTCGACACTGAACTCTGCTGGTTCAATAATAATATTCGGATTTGAAACTTCAAACTTAATCTTTGTTCCATCATTTTTTAATGAAAAATTATTTTCTGAATCTAATAGTCTCAACTCTAAATTAAGCCTAACCCCTTGATTGACAGGATTAGAACTATTGCTATCCTCCTGTGAGCTTGGGTAAATTGCTAACCATGCAGGGATATATTCTGTACCAAATGGGCTAATTTTAGTAATTTGGTCTTGAGTATATGTCGCTTTTAATGATTGTATCGAACCACTAACTAAAGCAACTTTGTTTCCAAATTTTGTTGCTGCATTCGGTCTATAGTTGGTTAATTTTTTAAAGTATTCAGGTCTGTACCAATCAAAACCATAACTTCCATCATATATGTTATCTTCACATCTTCGAAAATGAATCGTAAACTTCTGTAGGCACGTATCACAAGTACTTCCGACTGTTGGGCTTGAACCAATTCCCATTCGATGACTCCATATTAAATATTTTATAAATTATTAAATTTTTGCATCAGTTAAATAAGTATATAAAAATTAATAACTTGATCAAAGTTATCTGTTAAAAAAAACTCTAAATTCTTTATCAAGCAATAAACCTTATTTTCTAAACTAAGATTACAGTTACTGTTTTTCATACTTTTACTTATTAATTTAAATTATATCTTTTTAAAATTGAACAATCACATATTTTATATCTTGTTAACAAAAATCAAAAACAATATCAGTAATTAAAAGTTCAAATTACTTGCAACGCTTCATCTAAACATTTTCACAAACACTAAAGATAATGAGTGCCCCTGCCTTTAGATTTTTATGAAATTTACCAACAACTTAATCTAAAATTAATTCATGAAAAATATTGAAAAATCATCTAGGAAATAGCAATCAAGCTAATTTTTTCTGCGCTATGTATTGAAAAAAAGCTGGGGTAACGATTGGCTTCACCTGTCTTGCATTCACCGCCTGCTGACATTCTGAACATACCAATACCGGAGTAAACTCATGACCACAAACGGTATGTTGATACACCATAGGTGCACCCAGCCCCTCATCCATCCATTTATCCGCCCATGCCACCATGGTTAATAAAATAGGATATAGATCTAAACCCTTTTCAGTTAAGCGATATTCATAACGCTCTTGTCGATCGACATAAGCTACTTTAACCAATATTTCATGCTCGACCAAACGTTTTAGCCGTTCAGACAATACATGTCTTGTCACACCTAAATTTTCTTGAAAATCATCAAAACGACGTAAACCCATAAAAGCATTACGTAAAATAAGCATGGTCCATCGATCACCCAATACAGATAATGTACGCGCAATTGAACACGGTTGATTGCCTATTTCTTCCCATTTCATACGAAGTTCCAAATTACATTTGTAAATTTAAAATACCATTGCTGAATACTATGAAATAAACAGAAAAAGAAAGATAGTATTTCAGGGATTTTTTTTACATTCATTTAAATTGAGCGACAAGTGCTTATGCTTTACAAAAGGATGACTCACAACTAAAAGTAGCGTTAGTCAACATTAAAAAATGCTGGGATTTTTTTAATGCTCAAAAACAATAAAAGCCCAATTCTGGGCTTTTATCTTAAAAGAAATCTTACTTATTCAATAACTTGTCCACGACACCAAATTTTTTGAAAATACTTGCTCGGCGTTTAGGATAAATACTGGCCTTATTCAAATCACCCTTGTAATGATCAAATACACGCTTATCCATAATTTTAAACCACCACGATGGGATCATCGCTGGCAACAGCATACTTGCATAACCGCTTGGTAATTCAGGTGCTTCATCAAAGTGACGTAACGCTTGGAATGGGCGTGTCGGAAATGCATGATGATCTGAATGACGTTGTAACTGATATAAGAATAAATTAGTTACGATGTTGTTATTGTTCCAACTATGCTCAGGCATTGTGCGTTCATATTTGCCATTTTCATCTTTTTGGCGCAATAAACCATAATGCTCAATATAATTAATGATCTCAAACAACGTAATACTATAAGCTGACTGAGTTGCTAAATAAGGCAAAATACCTTTACCAAATAACCCGACCATAGACGAATGGAATGCTGCGGTCATTGTCCAGCCTTGCAATAACTCATTATCTTTAGACCAGAATCCAAGGCCCTTACGTTTAAGACGGTTGGTTTCAATCTCAATCGCTGATTTAAATGAGCCAATGACGGTACGTGGTAAAAACTCATAAAGCGTTTCACCCATTTGCGACGAAGCAGGATCTTCAGGCGTCGCAGCGCGTTTATGGTGTCCATAAGGATGTTCGATACGGAAATGGTTATAACCTGATGGAACCAATGCCAAATGCGATAAAATATGGTCCATACGGTCATGCTTATGGCTTAACTCATGTGCTGTGTTAATGGCAATACCATTAATTGCACCCATTGAAACACCTAGCAAAATCTTATCTAAAAGTGATGTTTGTTTACGTCCCACCAAATAACAAGCATAAACATTGGCGACATATTGAATCGGAATAAAGGATTTGACCAAACGTGAATAATACGGATCTTGCTCAAGTAATTTTACATCTTCACTGGTCGGATTGTTTTTATCCTTACCAATCAATGAATCAATGGCTGGAATAATCACATGCAGTACCAGTGGCCCACCCAATGCAAAAACTTTTTTTAGTGGCTTAGGTGCAACATGATATCCCGCTAAAATTCCTAACCCAATCACTGGAAGTGATGGGCTAATCATCCAAAGATAACGCTTTTTATCAAGTGCCAAACCTGACTTTGGTTTTAATTCTTGCAATTGCTGCTCTGTCAGTTGAACTGGTGCATTCATGGCTATATCTTCCCTATCTTTCTACTTAGTTATATATTTATGTAAAATTCAACTTAAAGACAGTTGTAAGCGTCCATAAAACCTATGAAAAAGTCTTTGGCATCTTCAACATAGAGTTTGTCCTTTGCGCACATGTTTTAATAGCATGAAACATTTTTATTATTTGAGAACAGGAAATTTGAACTGAATCTATGGATGCTTTAAGTAAAATTTTTGATGATATTCATCTCAACCATTCAGAATATATTTACCTTCAAGCTCAAGGTGATTGGTCATTTCAGAGCCCAAAACAAGATGCCGTGATCGCGCATATTGTTCTGTATGGAAATGCTTATTTAGAATTTTCACCCAAAATGACTGTTGCACTACAAACCGGCGATATGTTTTTAATCCCAGCAGGATTAGCACATACTGTAAAAAATCATTTAGACACGCAGTTAGTTGAAAGCCTCAATATAGAATCACTGTTTGATGGATTAAGACAAGACGCAATTGAATTTGGTCAAGGAAGCTCAGAAAAGACCCTTATCCTTTCTGTACGATGCCATATGAATGCAATCATGGCTCGTCCATTGATCAATGCACTCCCACCATATTTACATATTCAAAATGCCTTGAGTGATGAGGCACCTGAATGGCTTAAAATTGGATTATATTTTGTTTCTGCTGAAACCCGTAGAACCATGGCAGGTAAAAATAAAATTATGGACCACGTCGTCAGTATTTTGATGATTGAGTGTGTACGTGACTATATTGAGCAAATGCAAGATCACAATAACTGGTTAAATGCCCTGGTGCACCCTGAACTTTCAAATGCACTTGCAGCCATTCACAGCCGTCCAGAACAGAGCTGGACCGTAGAAAGCTTAGCAGAAACCTGTTGTATGTCGCGTTCTAAATTTGCCAGTTTATTTAATCAAATTATTGGGGAAACACCTTTAGCCTACTTGCAACAACATCGCTTACGTCTTGCCAGCCAGCTGATCAAACAAGGACAACTGCCTATTCAGCAGATTGCACACCAAGTGGGATATTCATCTGAAACCGCATTTAGCCAGGCATTTAAGAAACAATTTGAACTTAGCCCAAGCCAATATCGCAATCAGATCTAAAAAAGATTAGAGACATCCGCTAATCATATCTTAGTGATATAGCTCCTGTACTCACACTATATTTCATTTCACATAAAAAAAAGCGCCGAGGCGCTTTTTTTAATCAGAGAAGATCAATTATTTAATTTTTGCTTGTGCTTTTAAATAACGTGAATAATCATCTAATAATTGTTCACCACGGAACTTCTGATACATTTGCGTAAGTTGCTGAACTTCAGCAGGATCCATCTGAGCAGTATCTACTTTTTTCACATTCGCTACAGCCACAACAACTAACTCATTTGGCAGCTTGGCAGTGCTGACAGACCACATGCCTGCTTTAGGTACTGGCTGGCTAAAGGCAACGCGCTCAATCTCACGCTTAAGGCCTTTTGAACGTGTGAATGTTCCCGCATGGACAAAATTAGACTGATATTTCGCAGTAACCTCTTGAGCCGGCAATTTTTTAAAATCTGCAATCATGGCATTTAATTTTGCATGGGCAGCATCAAACGCTTTTTGTTCAATCAATTGTGCTTTTACACGCGCAGTTGCTTGCGCTAAAGGCTGTACACCTGCTGGATGATACTTACGAACTTTAACCCAGACAACATCACCATTGGCTGTTTGGATATTACTTGAAGCCGTCGTATTTCCGCTTTTCACATCTTCATTAAACAGTTTAGATTTAACAGCAGGATCAGCAAGAACTGGATTGGTTGTCGTTAAATTCACATTATTTGCAGATTGAACTTGAACAGTCTTCACTGCTTGTGAAACCACATCCAATGCATCACTGTTAACCACTTGCTCATTTAAACTATTTACAGTGTCTGAGAAATAGTTGGCTGATTTATTCTTTAAAACCTCAGCAGTCAATTCAGCTTTTTTCGACTCAAATGATGGCACTGAATCTACTGGTGTATTCACTTCAATCAAATGATAACCGAATTGAGTTTTAACAGGCTTAGACACTTGACCATTGCTTGTTGAGTTCACAGCTTTATCAAAATCATCACCAAAGGCACCTGGCGCATAGGCAGCAAGTGCACCACCTTTCGCTTTAGAATCAGGGTCTTCTGAATATTGCGCAGCAGCTTGAGCAAATGACGTACCTGCCTGAATTTTTGCATACACTTCATTTGCAAGTGTAGCAGCTTGCTCAGGCGTACGAGAATCAGTCGTGATCAGAATATGTTTAACATCACGCTTCAAACTTTGCTTATATTTTTCTACAAACTGAGTATAAGCTTGTTGTAATTCAGCATCAGTCACTGCCGCATTTGGCTGTGTCAATGTCGCTGGGCTGAGCACCACATAGTCCACATCCACTGAAGCAACTTGTTTAAACTTATTTTGATGCTTGTTGTAATAATCCACAATTTCCTGATTGGTCACTTTAACATTGGCTTTATAGTCATCAAGTTTAACGCTTGATAAGAATAATTCACGTTGTTCAGATTGCAAGTTGGCAATTTGCTGGATATCCAATTTACTGATCAGTGCATTATCCGAAATTGTAGAGCTCAAAATGCTTAAGGCAAAATCTTGGCGAATATTTTGGATAAAGGCTTGGCTAGTTAAACCCTGTGAACGTAAATAGTTTGCATATAGTGTATTTGAAAATTTACCATTTTCCTGAAAAGCAGGAATTTGTGCAATTTTCTGTTCAATTTGAGCATCGCTCAAAGTCACACCTAACTTATCAGCTTGTTGTCTTAAAAGACTTTGGCTAATTAGGTAATCAAGTGCTTTATTTGCAATAAATTCTTTGTTCAATAAAGACTCATCCCCATGTATAGCAGGATTTGCCAATAATTGATCTGTATAGCCTTTTGTAACCGTTTCTAACTCTTTTTTAGAAATATCTTGACCATTAACAGTTTTAGCTACGTCTGCTTTTTGCCCACCGCTGAAATAGCCTTCAATACCAACCACAGCAAATGGCGCTAAAAATAACACAAGGAGAACTTTACCAAACCAGCCCCTTATGAGAGTGCGAAACGATTCCATGAGTATTCCAATATTATATTTCGTAAGGATTCTAACTGAAATTGTGAAATGAATGAACGAGCAATCACTGATAATTTAATATATTTCATAAAAAACGCGCCACAAAGGCGCGCTTTTAACAAGCTCAGATTAAGCTACTGAGTCTTTTAAGCCTTTACCAGCTTTAAAGCTAGGTACTTTGCTTGCTTTAATCTGAAGCTCTTCACCAGTTTTAGGGTTACGACCAGTACGAGCAGCACGGTCTTTAACACTGAATGTGCCAAAGCCGACTAAAGTCACTGTGTCGCCTTTTTTAAGCGCTTCACCAATTGAAGCAATAGTCGCATCTAATGCTTTACCAGCATCGGACTTTGACAATCCCCCTTTTTCTGCAATCGCATCGATTAATTCTGATTTATTCATGAAGATTACGTCCTCTTATATCGTTTGTTTAAGTTCCAAGGCTGTAGATCAAAGGCCATGACGACTTTATAGCAATGCTTTGGGGGGAAACGCAAGACTCCAAACACGCTTTTCACAAAAATTACGACTAAAATTTACGATTTTTTTGGATTAATGGTAATTATTTCATTTTTTTTAGCAATTGGTCGCGTAAGTTTTGGTTCTCTTCAGCCAATGCATCGACCTTATTGTGGAGTTGCAGGATCAAGTTTTCCAAATGCTGAAGATCTTTAGCAGTCACTAAACCAATTCTGTTTAATGAATGATTTACACGCTGATCTAAAAGTTTTTCAACCTTGTCTTTGGTTTCTGCAACTGACTCTTTGGTTTTTTCAGTGACTTTATTGACTGTCTGATCTGTGACTTCAACTGTCTTGGATTCAAGCTCCTCACCCACCTTGACTAAAGAATCAAAGAGTTTATTGCCTTCTTCTTCGGCTCTGGAGAACGCTCCCAACCCTGCCAACCAGATTTGTTTTGTATATTTTCTGAAATCTAATCCTGACTTTTTATGATTTCTAGGCTTTATTTGAGATTCATCAAACTCATTTTGATCTTCATAAAGATCCGTTTGTTCTTTGTTGCTCTTTTTCATATCTTGCTCCATTTACCCCAAACTCCAGCGTGTAATGACCTATATGACCAAATTATGTAGAAAATATTGCTATATTATCAAATAAAACTATTGAACCTTTTGCTAAACTGTTCTACAAAGCAAAGTAATTGTTTTAATGTTAAGGAACACTTGGCAATTCGACAATGGTTATTAAGATAATTTTTATATCATTGTGGAAATATTGTGTTTCCAGTCATGGATGAGATTGTTTCAAATTTATTTAGAGATCGGACTCTCTGTTTTGCTATAGGAATTTTTTATGAATGAATCGCAACAAAAGCAAGGTCATTCTCGTTTGTTGCTAAACATTGTCATGATTATATTGGAAACCATTTATTCTTTCGTATTAAAACATGATCGTGTTGTTCGCTTACAGGCAAAAAAATTCGTCGGACAGCAGATTACAATTAAAATGAATAGTTATATTCCTTATTTTGACTTTTATGTTCAATTTACAGATCGTGGTATTCTTTTTGATTTGCAACCTCCAGAAAAAGCCATTGACCTTTCTGTGAGTAGCACACTCATCGATTTCATCCAAATTTTTGTCTTTGCTAATCGTCGTAGCATGAAAAAAATGCGTCTGGAGGGCGATAACCTGCTCAAGGAACAGTTTCGTGATCTGGTTGTACACTTAACTGCACCTAAATTGCTTTCAGACTGGAAGCAATGGTTAACCAATCCAGATGATGACAGCCAGACTAAAGCATCAAAAAAACGCATTGCCCCTTTGCTTGAAAAGATTGATCAGCAACGCTCTAAGATCAACACACTCCAAGTTGAAGTGAAACAATATCAAAATCGTGTTAAACGCTTGCAGCTCAATCAACAACGTTTATATACGGCTTTAGGCGTATTGGGCTTTCTATTTATGGCATTAGTCGTGTATAATCTTTGGCAAATATTTTCATAAAACTTGAACAAAAATTGAATTTTTCCTGTAATTTTTGTTCAAATAATAAATTCTGACTAAATTAGTCAGAATTAAACTTAAAAATACTTGACTATTTTAGTCAGGATTCATAAAATTCATACATCTAGTCTAAAACATGTGTATCGAATCATGCGCCTAACTACTCGCGGTCGCTATGCAGTGACTGCACTACTTGACTTAGCATTGCAGCCACCTGAACAAACGATTACGCTTGCAGAAATTGCAACCCGCCAAACGATATCTGTCGCTTATCTTGAACAATTGTTCGCTAAACTTAAACGTCATGGCTTAGTTTCAAGTGTTCGTGGAGCAAATGGCGGTTATCACTTAGCGCGCCATGCTGAAGAAATTACTGTCTTAGAAATTATTGAAGCTGTAAATGAAACTGTTGATGCGACTCGTTGTGACCACAAAGGCAACTGCCAAAATGGTGCAATGTGTTTAACTCACGATTTATGGCAAGAACTCTCTCTCCATATTGCCGATTATTTAGCTAAAATCACCCTTGCGGATTTAGTAGCTCGTGACAACGTACAAACCGTTGCAGTTCGCCAAAATTCAGCACCTCTTGATTCAGCCCTTTTATCGGTTACAGGTATTTGACATGAAACGTCCGATTTATCTTGACTATGCAGCAACTACGCCTGTTGATCCTCAAGTAGCAGAACGCATGATGGAGTGTTTAACCTTTGATGGTACATTCGGTAATGCTGCTTCTCGCTCACATGCTTATGGATGGCAAGCTGAAGAAAAAGTTGAATATGCACGTGAACAAGTCGCAAATTTAGTAAAAGCTGATCCACGCGAAATTGTCTGGACTTCTGGTGCTACTGAATCTGATAACCTTGCCCTTAAAGGTGTTGCTCAGTTTTACGGTTCTAAACGCAAACACATCATCACAAGTAAAATTGAACATAAAGCAATTTTAGATACTTGTCGTGAATTAGAAGAAGAAGGTTTTGAGATTACCTATCTTGAACCTGAACCTAAAACTGGTTTAATTACCCCAGAAATGGTTCAAGCTGAACTTCGTCCAGATACGCTACTTGTTTCATTGATGATGGTGAACAATGAAATTGGTACTGTGACAGATGTTGCTGCAATTGGTGAGTTAACACGTGCCAATAAAACCTATTTCCATGTTGATGCTGCACAAGCTGCGGGTAAAGTTGAAATCGATCTTTCTACCATGAAAGTTGATTTGATGAGCTTCTCAGGTCATAAGGTTTATGGACCTAAAGGCATTGGTGCTTTATTTGTACGCCGTAGCCCACGTGTTCGTATCAAAGCACAAATTCATGGCGGTGGTCATGAACGTGGTATGCGCTCAGGTACACTTGCAACCCATCAAATTGTCGGTATGGGTGAAGCATTTGAACTTGCTGGCAAATCTTTACAAGCTGAACAAACACGTTTACGTGTACTCCGTGACAAACTTTGGAACGGTTTACAAGATTTAGAACAAGTCTTCTTAAATGGCCATCCTGTATACAATGTTGCAAACTACTTAAATGTTAGCTTCAACTTTGTTGAAGGTGAATCATTGATGATGGCGTTAAAAGATGCTGCTGTATCTTCTGGTTCAGCATGTACATCTGCAACACTTGAACCTTCTTACGTACTTCGTGCCCTCGGTCTTTCTGACGAGTTAGCACATAGTTCAATTCGTTTTAGCTTTGGTCACTATACGACTGAAGAAGACATTGATCATGTAATTAAGATTACTAAAGCTGCTGTTGAGAAATTGCGTGAGCTTTCTCCGCTTTGGGATATGTACAAAGAAGGGATCGACTTAAATTCAGTTGAATGGGCTGAACACTAAGTTCCTTGAAATCAAAACGCGGCATTTTATTGAAAATCAGTAAAATGCCACCAAATTAGATTGTAGAAATACATATTATCAACGCTGACCCCGAGGTTTGGAGAAGCAACATGGCTTATAGCGAAAAAGTAATAGATCATTACGAAAATCCTCGTAATGTTGGTGTGTTGGATAAAAATGCAGAAAATGTTGGTACAGGTATGGTGGGTGCACCTGCATGTGGCGATGTAATGCGTTTACAAATCCAAGTGAATGACAGTGGTGTAATTGAAGAAGCTCGCTTTAAGACTTATGGCTGTGGCTCTGCAATTGCGTCTAGCTCACTCGTAACCGAATGGTTAAAAGGTAAAACGCTTGACGAAGCACAGGCGATTAAGAATATCGACATCGCAACTGAACTTGCACTTCCTCCTGTAAAAGTACACTGTTCTGTACTTGCAGAAGATGCAATTAAAGCTGCTGTTGAAGATTACCGTAGCAAGAAAACTAAAGCCTAATATCTGTTCGTCAAATTTAGCAGATGATTTTTTAACGGAGTTTTCATGATCAATCTAACTGAAAATGCTGCAACTCATATCAGCAATTACTTAAAGAATCGCGGTAAGGGTGAAGGTATTCGTCTTGGTGTGAAAACTTCAGGCTGTTCTGGCTTAGCTTATGTACTTGAGTTTGTTGATGATATTGACACTCATGATCAAATGTTCGAGCAGTTTGGTGTAAAAGTTTTTGTAGATCCAAAAAGTTTGGTTTATCTCGATGGTATGGAAATGGACTATGTTAAAAATGGTCTCAATGAAGGCTTCGAGTTCAATAACCCAAATAAAAAAGGTGAATGTGGCTGCGGTGAATCTTTCACTGTATAATCTGCCCTGCTTTTTCTCATGTTAAAACAGTGTCTTGCACTGTTTTAATCACATTTAATTACACCGTTTTCCTGTAAAACATCGTGGATGAGTATCTCCCATGAGTCATTTTGAGTTGTTCGATCTCCCGGAAGCACTCGATATTGATTTAGCGACATTAAAAGCTAATTTCCTAAAACTACAACAGCAGTATCATCCTGATAAAGCTGAAGATAAAGACAAAGCTTTGATTAAATCAAGTGAAATTAATCAGGCATATAAAGCTTTATCCAATGTAGACAGTCGTGCTGCTTATCTACTGTCACTCAAAAAGCAAGATCATCACTTAGATCAATCAATTAGTGATTTTGAGTTCTTACAATCTGCTTTAGAAATTCGTGAGCAGCTTGATGAAGCAACCAATACCGAACAATTGCATTCTTTAAAAAAAGAAGTCCAACAATGGATTGATGGCTTAGTTCGTGAATTCAAAATTGATTTTGAGGATGAAGATTGGGCTGAAGCACGTGACACGGTGCGCAAGTTACGATTCTTTCAAAAAGTCATGAATGATATTGATAAAGCGGAAGATCAGCTTTTAGATGATGAAGATTTTAGTTTAGATGATGATTTCTAAATTTTAACTTTCATTATATGTTTTACCCGAATTTGTTTTTAGTTTTTATTTTAAGGATGTGACAAATGGCACTCTTGCAAATTGCTGAACCAGGACAATCAAGTGCGCCACACGAACACCGTATTGCGATTGGTATCGACTTAGGGACAACCCATTCTCTTGTTGCTACGGTATTATCAGGCAAAGCCAAAGTACTGAACGATGAGCAAGGTCGCGTGTTACTTCCTTCTATTGTACATTATTCTAAAAATTCGACCGAATATGGCGATGCAGCAAAACCGTTTATTACTGCTGACCCTAAAAATACCATTGTTTCTGTTAAGCGCTTTATGGGGCGTTCTAAAGCAGATGTTAAATTTCAACACCCTTACACGCTTGCGGGTGCTGATAATGAAATGCCAGCATTTGAAACAGCGCAAGGTCGTAAAACACCCGTAGAAATCTCTGCAGAAATTTTAAAACAACTGAAAGATCGTGCCGAACAAAGCTTAAGTAATCCGGTGAATGGCGCTGTGATTACGGTTCCAGCCTACTTTGATGAAGCGCAACGCCAAGCTACACGCGATGCAGCTGAACTCGCAGGTTTAAATATATTACGCTTACTCAATGAACCTACCGCTGCAGCTGTTGCATATGGCTTGGACCAAGAGAGCAACCTAACAACAGACCGCAACTATGTCATTTATGATTTAGGTGGCGGTACATTTGATGTATCTATTTTGCGTTTTTCTCAAGGTGTGTTTGAAGTTTTAGCCACAGGTGGTCATACCGCACTGGGTGGTGATGACTTAGATCGCCTTATTGTGAAATGGGCAAAAAAACAACTCAATATTGAAACCTTAGATGATGCAGAATATGCACACTTTATCGTTTCTGCGCGTAAAGCCAAAGAAACACTCAGTGATGCAACCTCTGTTGATATTAAAGTTCTAACACATCATCTCACCTTAGATCGCACAACATTTGAAGAAATCATTCAAGTGGCATTAGATAAGACGATCAATGTATGTAAACGTGTCATGCGTGATGCAAAACTTGAACTCAATGATATTCAAAATGTAGTTCTTGTTGGTGGTTCAACCCGCTCTTATGCTGTACAGAAAGTGGTGCGTGAAGTATTTAAGCAAGAGCCGCTTTGTACCATCAATCCTGATGAAGTTGTGGCGATTGGCGCTGCGATCACTGCGAATCAACTCATTGGAAATTCTAAAGATGGCTCATTACTGTTAGATGTTACCCCGCTGTCACTTGGTCTAGAAACCATGGGCGGTTTGGTTGAACGTTTAATTTCACGTAATACAGCCATTCCTGTTGCACGCCGTCAAGAGTTCACCACCTATCAAGATGGTCAAACCGCCATGTTGATCCATGTCTTGCAAGGCGAACGTGACTTAGTTGAGCATTGCCGCAGCTTAGGTCGTTTTGTATTACATGGTATCCCACCAATGACCGCGGGTCAGGCACGTATTGAAGTCACTTTTCAGGTCGATGCAGATGGCCTGCTTACTGTTTCAGCCAAAGAAACCACATCAGGGGTCAATGCGCAAATCGACATTAAACCTTCTTATGGATTGTCTGAGACCGATACTGAACGCTTGCTTTTAGAAGGTTATAAATTCGCTGAAGAAGATAAAAATCTTCGCCATCTCAATGAAACTAAAGTTGAAGCACAGCGTGAACTTGAAGCCTTAACACAGGCGTTAAAGGTCGACTCCAACCTGCTCAGTACTGAACAACTGACTGCGCTCAACCAAGCCGCTGAAGCTTTAAAAGCCCAGCTTAAAACAAACGATATCAAATCGATTGAGCATGCTGTTGAACAGTTAAAAACTTATAGCGATGCCTTTGCAGCAGAACGCATGAATCAACACATTGATCATGCACTCAAAGGCACCAAACTTGATGATTGGTCTAACTCAAACTAATTTAAGGTAACGACTATGCCACGTATTAAAGTACTACCTCATGCAACAATTTGTCCAAATGGTGCTGAGTTTGAAGTTGAACCAAACGCGAACCTGTGTCAAAGCTTACTCGATAATGGTATTAAAATCGAACATGCCTGTGACATGTCTAAAGCATGTACTACATGCCATGTGATTGTACGTAAAGGCTTTGATGAGCTCGAAGAGATGGATGATATTGAAGCCGATTTACTCGATCGCGCTTGGGGCTTAGAACCCGATTCACGTCTGTCTTGCCAAGTCAAAATCACAGACGAAGATATGGAAGTTGAAATTCCAAAGTATACAATTAACCATGCTTCTGAAAACCACTAAGTTGCTTTTCATATAGGCAAAAACCACTCTTTATGAGTGGTTTTTTAATGTCTTGGCAATTTTTAATGGCTTAGGTATTTAATTTAATATTTAATGATTTTACAAATAATTTGAGTTGACTTCATCTTCAATATTAAGCTTTGCAACGCCTTGAGAGTTGGTAAGTTTTTGCTGAACCTTAATCCGTTCTACCATTTTTTCTAATACTTCCACCAACTCTGGATATTCAAAGTTTTGCACTTCTTCTAAATTCAGCACCAAATGGAAGCCTTTATACTCATAATCAAACCATTGTTGATTTTCATTCTTGGTTGCTGAATATTTTTCCATCACTTGCCAAGTGCGCACCTTACCTTGAATCCCTTTCAGTTCAATCGGGGTTTTGGGTGCACAAAGATAATCGTTTTTAATCAGCTTATAGGTCTCATCTGAAACCAAAATTTCATCGATATCTGCAGCATATTGCAAACGCGCTGCTAAATTGGCATCACGACCCACAATGGTATACGCCATACGATGTACAGCACCATAGTTTCCAACGTGGCAATAACCTGTACTTACCCCCATACGAATATGTAAAGGTGCATAGCCCATTTTCACCCAACGTTCACGGAGAAATTTCATCTGCTGGCGCATTGCAATCGACATATCAATACAGTTTTTTGCATCCTGCTCCACACCTTGTGAGTCTGGATCACCAAAGAAAATCAGGATTGCATCACCCATAAATTTATCAATGGTTGCACCATATTGTTTGGCAATTTCAGTCATATGACTTAAATAGTCATTTAATACAAAGGCCAAATCATCTGGAATCAAAGTTTCTGATAATTCTGTAAATCCTTGAATATCAGAAAAGAAAACCGTCATTTTTTTACGTTTATATTCAATCTTGGCTTCTGTATCGCCACGCATAATCGCCTGCCAAAGCTGTAATGGCGCATAACGACTGAGTTGATTTGACAACTCAATATAACGATTCATTTCATTGAAATAGGTGTTTTTCTTGGTTTCTACACTTTTGATACGGCGATTTTGATAATAATTTCCGATGTTTACAAACAAGATAATACTAATAAAAGACAGGACTGATAGCTCAGGGCTGGTTTGCTGAAAATAATCATAAAAACCAAAGATAAAAATAATATTGGTATAAAACACAACAAAGGCAACTAAAATTGCCAAAGAGCCCATCATAAAAGAAATTTTGTTGTTAATCGCTGTATAGATCAGTGCAAATAACAATACAAAAGTTACCACGAGGCTTAAATGTACAGCAGCCAATGCGGTAGAAACAACGATGACATCAATTAAAAAATAAATATTCTTCCGAATCTTAGAGCCATATGAATATTCTAGCCAACGCGATAATTTAGGGCTAACAATAAAAATAAAGCCAATAAAAAAAGGAACATAAAATTGATAATTTGCAATTGGGGAGGTGAAATAATAAACCATGACCACCAAAGCAATAATCAAATACCCCATAAATCGCTGGAATATTTCAAATTGCTTTGGCTCTTTATCTAACATACGTTCAAATGGCAAAATATTTTACCTCGGATGTCATTTTATTAAACACTTCCCTTGTGCTGTTTACACTTAATCCATACGCCAATCGAATGGCATCTCACCTTGACCACGTAACGCCAACATCAGTGTTTGACGCATGTGTGCTAATACTTCATTGCTATAAGGAACAGCTTGCAGGCCAAATACAGGTTTAGGCCAAGCTACATCATTCTGATAACGAACTACATGATGAAAATGTAATTGCGGAACCATATTTCCAAGTGCAGCGACATTCATTTTATCTGCACGAAAAACACGAGAAAGCTGACTAGACAACCAGCTTGATTCACGTAAAAACTGCTCTTGGTCAGCTTGACTTAGTTCATATAACTCAGTGATACCAGGAACACGTGGAATAAGAATCAACCACGGAAATTGCATATCATTCATTAAACGACATGTTGAAAGCGGAAAATCGCCTACAAAAAAAGTATCTTGAGCAAGTTGTGGATGCAAACTAAACATATCTTTATAAATGACGCAAAATTAAAAGGATGGCTAATACTAACACATCGGTTTTCGTGTGAATATTGGTTATCTTGTGTTTTGGTACAAATAAACACAGTTTGTTTTGAACCTGATCACAATTACACTTTAAAGAATCACAGAATTTTTTCAAGTGATTTACCTGAAAAAATTCATAAGCACTTTTAATCTCAGATTGAGCATTTTTTAAGCTCAAAATCCTGATAAATTAACGCTTTAATTCTGTCAGTAAATTGTTTAATAAATCCTGAATAAACTGAATTCGCTTGTCATTTTCTTCAAGCATCACCATCACTTTTAAACGTTGTCCACCTTCCATACGGAACCAAGTTGGATGCTTCTGCATGAGTTGAATAATACTGATCGCTTGCACAGGTGTATCAGGTGAAAATTCGATCACCCCACCATTGGCCCCAATATCAATTTTGGTAATTTCTAAGGCTTCAGCCTTAACCCGAATTTGATGAACACTAAACAGTTGTTTTACTGGTAATGGCGGTACACCAAAGCGATCAATCAGCTCCATACGGATATTGTCAAGTTTATCCTGAGTATCGGTATTACTAATACGTTTATAGAACATAAGACGCTGATGTACATCGCCCAAATATTCATCGGGAATCAAAGCGGGCATATGCAGGGTAATTTCAGAGGTAAGTGAAAGTGGTGTATCAAAATTAGGCGTCTTGCCCTGTTGAATTGCTTTGGTCGCTTTGGCCAACATTTCCATATATAGGCTATAACCAATTGCATTCATTGAACCGCTTTGTTGTTCACCCAGTAATTCACCAGCCCCACGGATCTCTAAGTCTTCCGTAGCCAGCATAAAACCAGCGCCAAGATTTGAAGCTCTCTGAATGGCATCTAAACGTTTTTCTGCATCACCTTTAAGGCCTTTAATCGATGGCACCATCAAATATGCATAGGCTTGATGATGGGAACGTCCAACACGACCACGTAATTGATGTAATTGTGCTAGGCCGAGTTTGTCTGCACGTTCAATAATAATCGTATTGGCATTGGGAACATCAATCCCCGTTTCAATAATTGTTGAACAGACCAGCACGTTAAATTCTTTGTGATAGAACTGTTGCATGATTTGCTCAAGTTCACGTTCACGCATTTGACCATGCGCAACCGCGACACGCGCTTCAGGTACAAGTTGACGAATATTTTCCGCAGCGCGTTCTATGGTATCAACTTCATTGTGTAAAATATAAACCTGACCACCACGTAACAACTCTCGCAGAATTGCCTCTTTCATGGTTTCATTGGTTTGTTCATTGACAAAAGTTTTGACAGCTAAACGACGTGCTGGTGGTGTGGCAATAATTGAAAGATCGCGCATTCCGCCAAATGCCATATTCAAGGTACGAGGAATTGGTGTTGCAGTTAAGGTTAACATATCAACATCTGCACGCATGGCTTTGATACGCTCTTTATCACGTACCCCAAAACGATGCTCTTCATCAACAATCATTAAACCTAAGTTTTTAAACTGCACATTTTCCTGAAGAATTTTATGTGTGCCGATGACAATATCAACTTTACCATCGATTAAATCATCAATGGTTTTGGTGTGACTTTTATTGGTTCCAAAACGCGAAAGTACCTCTATACGAATTGGCCAATCGGCAAAGCGATCTTTAAATGATTCAAAATGTTGTTGCGCCAATAAGGTGGTAGGCACTAAGACAGCCACTTGCCTATTATTTTGAACAGCAACGAATGCCGCGCGCATTGCCACTTCCGTTTTACCAAAGCCAACATCACCACAAACCAGTCGATCCATTGGTTTGGCTTGTTTCATATCGTATAGAGTCGCTTCGATGGCATTGGCCTGATCCAGTGTTTCCTCATAAGCAAAACCACTGGAAAATTGCATATATGCACTTTGATCCAGCTCAAAGCTAATCCCGGGTTTAGACTGACGACGTGCTTGAATATGTAGTAATTCAGCTGCCACATCATGAATCTGTTCAAGCGCTTTACGTTTTGCTTTATTCCATGCATCTGTACCCAATTTATGTAAAGGTGCTAAATCAGGATCACCGCCACTAAAACGGCTAATCAGATGTAAATTAGTGACAGGAACATACACTTTTGCATCATCTGCATAGTTTAATTGCAGGAACTCATAGTCTTGTTCATCAATATTTAAGGTGACTAAACCTGCATAACGCCCAACACCATGATCAATATGCACCACTGGCGCACCAATATTGAGTTCCGTCAGACTTCGAATAAGAAACTCTTCTGAAACCTCTTGTTGACGTTTTCTACGGCGCTGTACTACACGGTGTTCATACAGTTGGTTTTCAGAAATAACCGATAGATCATTGCTGATGACCAATCCACGATCCAAAGGCGCATTGGTAATCGCGACAGAGAAATTAGATTGTTGAAATACAGCAAAACTTTCAACAACTGGAATTTCACCTAAACTTGCACGTAAAGCATCTTTTAAAGTTTCACGACGTCCAGCACTTTCAGCCACCAGTAACACTGGATGATTGGCCTCATCTACATACTGCTTCACTGCTTTAAATGGCTGGTCTTGTTTAGGGTCTACAGGCAATCGTGGCGGCAATTCAACCGACAAATTGATACAGCCTGCTTTTAATTCAATGGCTTCTGTTGAGGCAATAATTCTTGAAAATTGATTTAAATATTCGAATAGTTGATTCGGTTGTATAAAAATTTCTTCAGGTGGTAATAGCGGTTGATCAGCATTATGGCGTCGGTCTTCATAACGGCGCATCACATCTGTCCAAAAACTCAACAATCCTTCGTCAATGTGTTTATCTGTAATGACAATCGCATTGCTTGGTAAGTACGATACCAAACAACTTTGTGTTTGCATGGCTTGCTGTGAAAAGAATAATGGGAAGTAGAAATCTAATCCTGGAGAAGCAATGCCTTCTAACACATCTTGATAAATTGGGTTTTTCTTGGGATTTGCAGTTGGAAAACTTTCTGCATAACGATCACGAAACGTTGAACGCGCTTCTTTTAACGGAAATTCTTTTGCAGGAAGTACGGTAAAACGCTCTAACTTTGTTGTTGTTCTTTGGGTTTCTGGGTCAAAGAATTTTAAACTGTCTATTTCATCGTCAAATAAATCAATACGGATAGGCGCGTTTTGCCCAGAGGCATAAATGTCCATGATGCTACCACGTACAGCAAATTCCCCATGATCATAAACGGTATCAACCAGATGATAACCCGCCTGAACTAATTTTAATTTTTGTTGTTCTAATGCAAATTTCTGACCAACGCGGATATCAAAATGCTCACCCAACACCCATGATGTAGGGGCAACACGTTGTGCCAAGGTGGTTGCTGATACCAATAAAATACCTTTTTGTGGCATATTGGAAAGTATTGATAGTCTTTCAGAAACAATATCTTGGTGTGGAGATAAACGATCATATGGCAATATCTCCCAGTCTGGAAATATTGTTGGTTTTACCCCATAAAATTCTAATTCACTTTCCAACTGTCCCAAGTGCTGATTATTTTTTGCAACCAATACAAAGAGCTGATCCGATTTCTCTGCGATCTCCTTAAACAATAAGGCTGCAGATGAACCGAGCATTGTGCCAATCCAACGTTTTTCGCCTGCTTTCAGTTGTTTTAAATTGAGGTCAGAGATTTCTTGTTTAAACATAATCGCATAGGGTCTAAAAGACATGAGCAATAGTTTAACATGATGACTTTATTCAGTTGAGTGATTTTGTTTATTCTATTTATCTGCGCAGTGACTCAACAGCAGCATTTCTTCATCAGTATAGAATTCACATCAGCCTCAAGACAAACTCACAGGATCCGTAGGCCTGTGGAAGCTCTTGCAAATGAATTGAGAATAGTCATTTGTATAACAGAGAAAAATCTAAGCAACATCACACATTATTCTTTGTTGAAATATTCTGATTCCACTTAATGTTATCCATACCTTAAATTGATTTATTTTTCTCGTTTAAACGCTTTATAATAATCATTGAGTTTTTGAATAATTTGTTTGAATTGTTTTAAATTTTCTTCTGTATTGCCAAGTCTTTGCACATAGTTGTTTGTCGCGATTTCTAAATCAATCTTTTCATTGATCAAAATTGTTTTATAGAACAAAGCCTTTAAATCATCAAAATTATTGAGTTTTCGGTTAGAAAAGTATTCCAGCCGTTCAGATAACTCACGATTTAAAACAATACCATCTACAATAAAACCCTGCTCAGCATCAATTTGCATATTATTTTCTTGTAGAAAAACTTGTTCAGGACCGTTTTTATTGCCCTTAAATAATGCTGCAATTTTATCAAACATCATTAAAACTCAATTAAATCAAAGATTCATCATAACAAAGATGACTAAAGTTCGCAGTAAAAGGCCGTTTTAAAACGACCATTTACCTGAACATAAACCATCAGCGTTATTCGTCACCTAAATCATCTAAGAAATCGACAGTAGGCACAAAGAATAAGGTTCCTGTCACTGCTGTACTAAAATCTAATAAACGATCTAAATTACCCTCTTCATCACCTTGAAACATATGCTCTAACATTTGTCGAGTGACACTAAATTTGCGTGCATAACCAATAAAGAAGGTGCCATATTCATTTTTAGATGGATTTGAGAACGGCATATTTGCACGCATGATTTTAATTTCATTACCATCTGCATCGTGTGCCTTACTCACTACATTGTGTGCTGTTTTAGGCTTTACATCATCACTCAGTTCAACATCATTAAACTTTTTACGTCCGATGACTTTTTCTTGTTCTTCATCACTGAGCGCACGCCACTTGTCCATATCATGCATATATTTTTGAATAAATGCATAACTGCCACCTTTAAAGTCTGGATCTTCATCACCCACCAGTGCATATTCAGCTGCAATTTCAGGCTCTGGGTTTTCTGTCCCATCAACAAAGCCAATAATCGCCCTACCGTCAAAATATCGAAAACCATTCACTTCATCCACTGGATAACTTACGGCTTTTAATTGCGTATTGATCATATCTGCCATTTCAAAACACAACGCTTGACGATCAGCACGAATATGGAAAAACAAATCACCTTCTGTTGAAACCGCCGTATATTTTGGCCCTTTAATTTCTTTAAACTGTTCTAATTCTTGTGGTTTAGCCTGATCGGGAAATAAACGCTCCCACGCATTTGCCCCAAATCCCATGACTGCACTAAATTGTGCATCTGGATAACGGTTGGTTAAACTACGTGTTAATGCTGAAAAATTTGCTGCAAAATCGATTACTGTATCTATTACTTCAGCCCCAAGCCTTAATCCTAAAACAATAAATAAGGCATTTTCCCCTGGACGATTCATTACAGGTTGAATTCGAGTTGAAGTCATAATTTATCTCAAAATATTCTATTGGTTACAATCTAACATAGGCTGTTTTAAAGCTTAAGTTTTTATCGTTAACAATCCACTAATTCACAATATTTATATGAATAGAAATGTTGCGAAAAATGATTAAAGCAATAATTTTTGAATTTTTTGTTCAGACACCTCTATTGTCATTATTTTTAAAATCACTTTGAGTAATAAGCATAAATTTTAAAACAACTGTTTTTTTCATCAAACACAATATTCAAACGCTGCAACAAAGTACGAAATTGATCTGTTTGATCTAAAATCAAATCACTGATCAATCTTCCTCTCGGTTTGCTCAGCATAGGCTTTACAATTAAATATTCAATTGCAATAAATACAGGCATAGCATCGTGATAGAAAGGATGCCAATCACCCAAATACCACGGAATTTTCTTCACAAATTGATCTTCAGCTTGTAGATCTCTATTTTCAGTCACCAATTTGACAATAAATGCAGGTGGAAAATCCAAGTCTGTCATTGCATGCAGAAGTTTGAGCCATTTTGAATCACTCATACAAGATACCAACTGCCGTTGATGCACGACCTGCTGAATTTTCAAAATATACTTTATATAGCCTTGGTCAGCCTTTAAAGTATTTATATGATTTCGATATTCAAGATAATTTTCTTGTAAACCCACATTTATCCTTCAATTAAAAGCACCTATGTTAGGTGCTTTTAACACATAGAGTTAACCATATTGTTTCTGTAAATAAGATACGATTGCTGCTGACTCAAAGAGTTTTTCACCTGTATTTGGATCTTCTAAATAAGGCACTTGAATGTCTTGCTTTGCGCGATCCATAACTGGAATAATTTTTTCACGTTTGCCACCCACCAAAGGAACATATTTACCCGGTTTTAAACGTAAAACTGCTGGGCCTAGATCTTGCCAACACTCTTTCGCCACATTATGAAAGATAAATGGAATTTCTAATTCAGTTAACACACCACGCACAACACGTGTATAGGGGCTTGCTTCAAACCCCCATAATTCCAATAATTGCGCTGGACTTGCACGATCAACAATTTTTTTATTAACCCAAACCCCGCGTGCACCATTAATAATGGTTCCCACCATAGCGACCGTTGGGTATTTAGGATAATGAGAATATTTCTTTGGTGTTTTGCCCGTTTTACCATAATGCTTAAATAAGTAATCAACAATCTTTTGCGATTCGTACATTGCTGTTCCCGTGTTTTCATCAATGAAATACGGAAAACGTAATTTCCCCCCTTTTTCTTTTACAACCTGACGATATTTAGTCCCACCTTTAGGGCATGGATAGACTTCATAATCCAAATTGAGCAAGGTCATCACTTCTCGTACACGGCGACAAAATGGTGAACCCTCAAACTCATATAACTTTAAAGCCTTTTCTGGCTGGTTTGGAAACGGAGTTCCTGTTACACCACGGCCTCCCTCAGTCAGTGATGAAGCCAAGGCTTGTACAACTTTAATTTGATGATGCACCATTTTATACCCCCTAGACGATTGCTTTCGCTTAAATAAAGCTTTTTATAAATCCACTAATTTTTCTTTTGAAACCACAATTCCATTGTTATCTGCATAGATATATTCACCAGAATTGAAAGTGACACTACCAAAATACACAGGAATATCGACCTCACCTATGCCTTTACGATTGCTTTTTTGTGGAATTGAAGCCAATGCATGGACACCTAGATCAAGCTCAACTAGCGCATCTACATCACGTACACAGCCGTAAATCACTACACCATTCCAGTGATGCTTAACCGCTGACTCTGCAATCATGTCACCCATCAGGGCACAACGCATGGATGCTCCACCATCGACAACCAAAACCTTGCCTGTTCCATCTGTAGCAAGTAACTCTTTCACTCGTGAGTTATCTTCAAAACACTTGACTGTCACGATTTGACCGCCAAAGGTTTTACGCGCCCCATAACTTCTAAAAAATTTACCATCTAGAGATGGGATCAAGGTTTGAATGTCTTGGTCTGGGTGATCATCTAATAAATCACAAGTTACAAAAGGTACTGTAGTCACGTTATCACTCCATTATTTGCTATTTTGTATACGCAAATTATCATAAATTTCAATTTTTTGAGTTTGTGTTTGAGCAGCCTCGACCATAGTATGAGCCACTTGTTGTGCTGTCACTGGCTTATATTTAAAAGAATTGGGTACCAAATGCGAAAATTTACCATACAGCTTTTGCGTTACATCTTCCAAGAATCGCTTTTCATTTCGATCACCAAGGAGTAACGATGGGCGAATAATTGAAAAACGATATAAATTCAACTTTTGTATATAGTCCTCAAGTTCACCTTTCACTTGATTATAAAAAATTGGCGAGCTGGCTTTTGCTCCCATCGCACTGACTAAAAGTAAATGGGTTTCAGTCATTTCAAATAAATCTGCAAAATGTGCATTGATCTCAAAATCAATATTATAGAAAGCTTCTTTAGAACCTGCCTTTTTAATAGTCGTTCCCAAACAACTGAATGCATGAGTGTAACCGCTGACATCTTGATCATTGAGTAGAAGGAAGTCATCCAATACAAATTGTTCAACTTTTTTAAATTTTAAAAAGTCAGGATTTTCTCGTCGCACAACAACTGTGATTTTTTCACAATCAGCCAATAAATTGAGCTGTTCAATGAGACGCTGCCCCACTAAACCTGTTGCTCCAATCACAATCGCATTTTTTATCGAATTAGTCATTTTTTAAACAATCTCCTAGATTTATTACTAATCTAACGTTTTATTTCAAATTTTTCTTCAACAAAAATGTTGTCAAAGCATGTCAACACTTGACTTTACTGGCCTCTTTAATCACAATATGGCACTTGTTTACGGGCTGGTGATAATCCTCTGATGTGGTTTTCAGATGTGGTTTCAGCCCGCCCAGACCCATCTAATTCAAGGAGTGCACGAGTGGCAAACTCTGCTCAAGCAAAAAAACGTGCTCGTCAAAACGTTAAAGCACGTAAACACAACGCAAGCTTGCGTTCAATGGTACGTACTTATATCAAACGCACAATCGCTGCTATCGCTACTGGTGAATATGCTGCTGCAACTGAAGCTTATAAAGCTGCAGTTCCAGTTATTGACCGTATGGCGGATAAAGGTATCATCCATAAAAACAAAGCTGCTCGTCACAAGAGCCGCTTGAATGCACAAGTTAAAGCGTTAGCTAACTAATTTTTGCATGTGAAAAGAGCCCTTTAAAGGGCTTTTTTTGTATGTAAAATTTGACTATAACGCTTTAAAATTAGAAAACATCAAAACTTATCTACCACTTCATCATTATTTCTCAGCAGATAGATAAGTAAGAGTTCTAAACTATAAAAATAATTACTTTGCTAAATGTGAAATTAAGACTGTTGCAGTGGATAAAATACCTTCCTGACGACCAGTAAAACCCAATTTCTCTGTGGTTGTTGCTTTAACACTAATTTGAGTCACATCAACATCTAACACATCTGCAATACTTTGACGCATTTCCAAATTGTGTTTGGCTAATTTAGGCCGTTCACATGCCACAGTAATATCAGCATTATTTAATTTATAACCACGGTCTAAAATTAATTGATAAACATGTTTTAAGAGCTTACGGCTATCCGCACCTTTAAATTCAGCATCTGTGTCTGGGAAATGCTGTCCAATATCACCTAAAGCCAATGCACCCAATAAAGCATCACATAATGCGTGTAACACGACATCACCATCAGAATGTGCTTTTAAACCATGCGTATGTGGAATTTGAACGCCTGCCAAAGTTACAAAATCACCTTCTTCAAAAGCATGTACATCCATTCCCTGCCCAATACGAATCGGTATGATCATTCTTAGCTCCTTTTGCAGTTTTTAAAATTTAAAAATCTTGTATTCGTACTTTCTCTTTCGCTATAGTACGTATGCAAACATTGTGAAAGTATAAGCGATCATGCTGTTGAATACAGAATTTAATCAAATTAAAACACTCTTGTCTGGTCTCATTTTGAGCTGTATCAGTACATCAGCTGTTTACGCCCTGCCTCTTGACTGTAAGCACCAAGATTCATCACTTTTAAAGAAGTTATGTGGTTCGCAGTATAGTGAACTACGCGCTCAATTAAATGAGAGCTATCTCACTGCATATCTGGTCACAGATGCACCAATACGCTTAATCAATGATACGCATCGTTTGTGGCTCAACCGTTTAAGTCAATGTAAAAGCAACGATTGTTTTAAACAACAGTTCGATATTCGCCTAGAAGACTTAAATTTTTACACTTCAATGAATCAAAGTTTAACCCAACATTTCATCAAATATGAACATGGTAAAATTTCAAAGCAACCCGCCCATTTACAAATCCATCAACTGACTAAAGATCGGATTAAAGTTGAAGGCATCGCCTACCGAAATCCCAATAACCGTAAAGATAGTCAAATTGTCTCATTGTTGGCTTACACCACGCCTGAAAAAAAGAATCAAATTTTGGACAATGAACATGACTGTAAATATGTGCTTAATTTCCAAAAAGCAATTTTGTCTGTGACAACAACACAAAAAGGCTGTGAGCGCTTTACTGGAATTTACCGTTTATATGATTAAGATTTATAATTAAATTTGGCAAAACCATGAGTACAAAACTAGCGTTAAGTGAAGAAAGATTAAAAATATTATCTGAATGTATGCAGAATTATGACGTGGGTGCTGATACAGATGAATGGCCTAACAATATCATTTCGCGCTTTACCAGCGTTTATAATGATGGGTCTATTTCAAAGCACAATATCCTATTGCAGCATGAAATTGATCCCGATGAATTAAAACTTTGTCAAAAACTAAGCGCTGAAATCGCCAATATCATGACAAATGTTGAAGTTGGTATGGGTTCAAACTCGGGTGATTATTTTCAAGATTTTTATATCATGCATTCACAAAACTCAGCTAGCCAAAAAATTACGCCTCAGCTGATTCAACAATACTTTGCCAATACTATTTTTCCTTTGGCAAACATTACGACTGAACCGCTTACAACCAATACACAGTGGTGGAAAGAAGTAGAACAAGATGGTGAAGAATCTCCAGCAGAATATTTTCAGCCTTGGCACAAGATGATGGATTGGTTTGCAGCACAACACGATTTTATCGACTGTGCATTTGTTCGGATTGGTGACTCAGCACTTTTAGAACAAATCAATTCTGATAATTACCCGAAAGGAACAATCATTACAGGTTGTGTCTTGCCTCGACTTGCATTGGGCTTAACCCAGAAGAGCAGCTTGGTTGGAATCTTTGGATATGTTGTACACAGTTAAGATCTAACGCCCCCAGAGCTAAAATACAAATAAAATAAGGTATAAACATGACTCAACTGTTAATTTTAGACCAAATCTCACAACACCTTGATCAAACCTCTTTTGGCGGTCTTCCTGTTAAAACGATTGGCTTACAAGTTGAATGGCCTTGCTGCACAAATTGTGATGGTGCAATGCAATACCTTGGCAAAGTAAAAACTGATCTCGGTTTAGAATTGATCTTTATGTGTAGCCAAGATCCGGGGATGTGTGATGACTGGGATGCAGATGGTGGTGGTAATAAAGTTATTGTCATTACAGAGATTCATGCTCTTGAAAAATTCCAACCGTTAGAACCTGAAAATACCTTACGTGAAACGGAATATGGCGCCAAGATTTTCCAAGATTCGCAAGAAGAATATTCACAATCGCGTGAACTTTGGCAAGGACCCAAGAGAGAAATTTTAGGTCAGCTTTCTGGCTCAGCTGAGTGGCTGCAAAATGATGAAACACCTGAATGTGATTGCTGCCAAAAGCCTATGCGCTTTGTTGCTCAACTAGAGACCGGACCTGATCATAGAACTGAGATGAATTTTGGTGGAGGAGGTTCCGCCTACCTATTTGATTGCCCTCAGGGTAAAACTGCTAAATTTCTATGGCAATGCTAGCCTTCACCATGGATATATCTAATGGATAAAAAAGTCATTTCCAAACTATTACAACGTCAGTTTTATCCCATTTTAAAAGCACAAGGCTTTATAAAAAAAGGCGATGTATTTAGGCAGGTTGAGGGAGAAGTTATTCGAATCGTCGATATACAGCACTCCATTAAAAGACATTGTTTTCAAGTTAATCTCGGTATTCACCTCATCCCATTAGGTGAATATGTTATGCGATGTACAGGTAACGCTTTAGATATTGAAAAAATGCGTGATTATGATTGTGCATGGCGTAGTTCGATCCTACCTTATTTAATCAATGATCATGACAACGATTGGTCATATACCTCAAATGAACAAGATGCTAACGAAATGGTGCAATTTCTAGTATCTGAGTGGAATCGTCAAAGCCAAAATTTCTTTAATCGATTGGCACATTGGCCTGAAGATTTTCTCAAGAAAGCGCATCAGGCCTGTATAAATCCCTTACATCCCGCACACATGTGTACCCTATGCTATGTAGCTGGTGCTGCTGGTGATTTACAATTGGTCAAGAGGCTCGCTGAGATTGCAATTGATGCTGTTCCTGAACGAGCCATCTCATTAAAAGAACGATTAGCATCATTTATCCAAGATCCAAGTTCGGCGATTCCGCAAATTATCGATGAATGACGAAATGAAGCAGTCAAATGCGCTATTCACCAAATTGAAATATTTGTTATATTTTCTAACAACTTTCACGATCCGATTTAAAGTTTTACGCTTTATTTCCTGACTTAATTAACTTATAAATAACTATATATAAATAGTCTGATGACATATTTGTTGTAAATACCGAACACCAAACAATAGAGGATCAAAGGTGTTGCTATGGATTTGAACATGTATCTCACCAATAAATTTAAGAATTTTAATGAGTTTCTAGAAACGCATTGGCATGACTACCCCAATAAATACAAAGAAATCCAAACACTGCTGTTTTTTCAAGCCTATACCACCAAGCCACTTTCCGAGAAATTTGAAATCAATATTGATCAGGCCTTAAAGTATCCAACCTTAAGATATTACTTTCAACAGATTGAAAAATATATCCATATACCGCCCAAGCAACTGTTTCCTAACTCATTTCATCGCCCTTATGAACATATTTTAAATGAGTTTAAATATTTAAGCTTTTACCAAGAAGCTTTTGAATTTCACAAAAACTTAGAAAAAATAAGAAATACCTTTAATAAAATTTCAATTCCAATTGCCAGTCATGCTATTTACACAGAAATTTTACAATATCTCAATTTGAGCTTTGAATACCTTGCTGATCCAAACTTAGCCAACGAGTTAAAGATTAAATTAATTTACCAATGGCAAGATATTCATAATTTAGAAACTGTTGCCGCATATAAATCATTAGAAAAAATTAAGACCACACTCAATCATTATCGGCAAAATTCCTGTTCAGAGTACTATTTTAATTTAATTCAACTGGGTGAAAATCAACGGATTGAATTTAAAGAACGTACCACTGACCTATTAACCAACCGCAAATCAGATAAATGGGTCAAAGCGTGCTTTGCATTTATGAATACCCGCAATGGCTATGTATTTATAGGCGTTGCTGATGATTTAACCATTGTAGGGATTGAAAATGAACTTGCGGAACACTTTAATAATTCACTCGACTTAATGAAGCGGAGTTTGATTGATAAACTGGCACACGAAAGTAACAAAATTTCAAATATTTATACCACACTAGAAGAAATACAGATTCAAGGAAAAACCATATTGGTCTTTAAATGTAATAAATCGGACCGTCCTTTGTATTACAAAGGCGAACTGTTTATGCGCACCAATGGACAAACAACACGCGTTCCACCTGAACTGATTGAAAGTTTTCGGGTAGAATTTTATTGTTAGCATTCAATAGTTAAAATCTTTGCCTAGAAGAATCAAAAATATGAATTACCCTCAGTTTAAATATCATCCCAATGCATACAAACTTGATCTGTTTGAAAAAGAAGATGGTATTTGTTCAATTTGCAATCAACAACGCGACTTAAAGTACGTATGTTCTTTCTATAGCATAGATGAACCCGATTATATCTGTCCGTGGTGTATTGCCAATGGTGCAGCAGCGCAAAAATACGATGGAGAATACAATGACTATTGTGGCATTGAAGGTATTTCTTCAAACCCAAATGTTCCATCCGAAAAAATCAACCCTGAGTTTTTAGATGAAATCTGCTTAAAAACGCCAAGTTATCATAGTTGGCAACAAGAAGTTTGGCTGGTGCATTGCAATGAACCATGTCAGTTTATCGCTTATGCGGATAGTGAAATGCTTAAACCAATTTGGGATGAGGTTAAAGCCGATATTGAAGAAAATGGTTATCCAGTAGAGCTTATCCAAGATCACCTCAGTATCGACGGTGATTTAACAGGCTATCTGTTTCAATGCATTCATTGCCAACAACATCGCTTACATATAGATTGTAGTTAAATACATAATCAAACTTTATAAGTTAAACCTTATAGCTTTGGCTAAGTAACTGGCTTAAATGCTGTTTAATGCCCTGCCATTCATCTTTGATTATGCTGTATATAACAGTATCGCGAACAGTTCCATCTTTTCGTAGTGCATCTTGACGTAGCACACCATCATAATGCGCACCTAGACGCTCAATCGCACTTTGACTTTTAATATTGCGAATATCCGTCCTTAATACAACCGAGTTAGCTTGTAGTTTTTCAAATGCGTACTCAAGCAACAACAACTTACAACTGGTATTAATATGACTGCGTTGTGCTGATTGTGCATACCATGTATAGCCAATCTCAACACGGCGCACCTCCCAAATAAAATCGCGAAAACTGGTGGTTCCTACAATACGACCATTCCGCTGATTTAAAACAACAAAAGGTACGCGTATTCCCAAAGATTTTTGTTCAAGTGCCTTGGCAATATAAGCCTTGATCTGAGAATAATGTGGAACCGATGTATATTCCAATTCCCACAAGCGGCCATCTTTACATACCTCAACTAAAGCATTCTCATGTTCTATTTGTAGTGGTAAAAGCTGCACTTGATGGGTTTGTAATGATGTATAAAGCGTTGAAAAGATATCTTGATTCATAGCAATTACACCAATGTAAAGAATGCTCCTCCATTGTCCGCTATGTTTTTGAAAGTTTTATGATCAAAATATGAAATCACCATGACGATCTTTCAAATGATTTCAAAGGCATTTGCATGCCCTTGAATCGAATATAATTCAACAAAATAGTTATTTTTTATAATGTGCCAACATGTCTTGTAAATGTGCTTTTACATTGTTCCACTCACCTTGCGAAATACTGTACAACACCGTATCTCGAATCGTACCATCTTTACGCATTTGATCACCCCGAATAATGCCATCTTTTTTAGCACCTAAACGTTCAATGGCTTTTTGGCTTTTAAAATTAAATTGATCAGTCCGCAACGCCACGATATTGGCTTGAAGTTGTTCAAAAGCAAATCCTAATAACAATAGTTTGCAGCTTGTATTGACATGGGTTCGCTGTGCCGATTGTGCATACCATGTATAGCCGATTTCAAAACGTTTTACGTTTAATAAAATATCGTGATAACTGGTCGTTCCCAAGACTTTCCCTGAGCTTTGCTCTATGACAACAAAGGGATAACGGCTGCCTTGTGCTTTTTGTATTAATGCTTTTTCAATATAATTTTTAACTTCTGTGTAATGTGGTGTAGAGGTAATTCGTAGATTCCACAATTCACCATCACGACACGCTTCAGCGAGTCCTTGCTCGTGTTCAAAAGACAGTGGTACTAAGCGAATATTATTTAGTTGTAAATCTAAATGAATAAATAATTGTTCAAATGCATCCATCTCATATCCACCAGTTTAATCTATAAAGTTACCGTTTGATTTCATTGTAAAGTGATCAGCATCAATCGTATTAACAGCGAAGCTTTCTTGCTGTTAAGTCATTATATTGCCAAGGCTAAACATACCACTCCAGCCAAACCTAAAACCAGTCCTAGAGCGGTAATCACTTTAAGCTTTTCTTTAAAAATTAACAGCCCTGCAATGACCCCAAATAACACCACAAGGATATTCATCCCTGCAAAAACGATGGCTGGAGAATCTTTTAATAAAATATGCGCTTTGACATATAAAGTAATATTGGCAAAATTTAAAATCCCCAAGGCCAAACCAGCAACACAGTTCTGCGGCTTCCACTGAGTTTTTCGAATCAGTAAATAAGCGACAGATAATAGGAATGAACAGATAAACATCAAGGTTAATGTAACTGGAAACTGTAAGCCCAGGCTGGTTGTATATTTCAATAAAACATCAACCAAAGCATAACCTACCCAAACACTGAGTAAATAAAGGATCCCTTTCTGATTGAGGGATGAATTTGATGGACTCGACTGGGAAAGTACAATACATAAAACTGCCACGATACCCAAACCGATACCAAGCATTTTTAATTGGTTAAATTGTTCTTGGAATAAAAAATATGCAGCCAATAATGATAAAACCACAGATAATCGTTGTGCAATTTCAGTTTTTAAAATTCCTGCACTATTTAATGATTTAGCTAGACATAAAAAAATACTGGGTAATACAACACCTAAACCAAAAATCAACCACCATGGTGTATTTGAAATTGAAATATGGGCCAAATCAGGCTTAAACCAGATATAGCTCAATACACTGGCGATTGCATAATTCCAAGCAATCATTTGCAATGCATCAAAACCTTTTTGTTTGGTCCATTTTAAAAGCATTGAAACCAACACACTACAAAGTGCTGCTGAAAATATGAGTTCCATAATTTACTTCTTATCTCACCAATCATTGCAAAATTTATGCGGAACCGAGTCGCTATGATTCAAGAAAAAGCCCACTAGCATGAGTGGGCTTTTAGGTAATCAACAACCATCAAAGATTATTTATAACGATCAACCATTTTTTCTAAAGAAATTGGGCGAATCTTATCTGCATTACCCGCAGTACCAAATGCTGTATAACGATCGACACAGATTTGTTTCATTGCTTCAACAGTTTCACCGAAGAATTTACGTGGGTCAAATTCACTTGGTTTTTCAGCCATCATACGGCGCATTGCACCTGTAGATGCTAAACGTAAATCTGTATCGATGTTGATTTTACGTACACCATGCTTGATTGCTTCAACCAACTGTTCAACTGGAACACCATAAGTTTCTTTGATGTCACCACCATATTGGTTAATAATCGCTAACCATTCTTGTGGTACCGAGCTTGAACCATGCATAACAAGATGAGTATTTGGAAGTGCCGCATGAATTTCTTTAATACGGTCAATTGCCAAGATATCGCCTGTAGGTGGACGAGTAAACTTGTACGCACCATGAGAAGTACCAACTGCAATTGCTAAAGCATCAACATTGGTATCTGCAACGAATTGACGAGCTTCTTCAACAGAAGTGAGAAGTTGAGAATGATCAAGTACACCTTCTGCACCAACACCATCTTCTTCACCAGCCAAACCTGTTTCAAGGCTACCCAAACAGCCAATTTCGCCTTCTACAGAAACACCACATGCATGTGCCATTTCAACAGTACGACGTGTTACATCAACGTTATATTCATAAGACGTTGGTGTTTTACCGTCTGCACCTAAAGAACCATCCATCATTACAGATGAAAATCCAAGCTGGATCGAACGTTGACAAACATCTGGGCTTGTACCATGATCTTGATGCATTACCACTGGAATATGTGGCCATTCTTCAATTGCAGCTAAAATTAAATGACGTAAAAATGGAGCACCTGCATATTTTCGTGCACCAGCAGAAGCTTGCACAATTACAGGTGAATTTGTTGCGTCAGCGGCTAACATAATTGCGCGCATTTGTTCTAAGTTGTTCACATTAAACGCTGGAACGCCGTAACTATGTTCACCGGCATGATCCAAGAGTTGGCGCAATGAGATAAGAGCCATAATATCCTCCCAAGTAATGCCCCATATTCTACATGTTGCTTTATTTCAATTCAGCAACAATATTGACTATTTCATAAAAAATCCCCGCGTTTGCGAGGACTTTTAACAAATAACAACATTTAGAAAGATTATTGAGCTTTAGGTGCTTCTTCTTCAGTCGCTGGTGTAGCCGCATCCGCTGGAGCATTTGCTTTTTCAGCTGGAACATCTGTATTTTTTTCATCCAAAACAGGCTGATCAAGCGCATCAATCACAGCTTGTTGTTCTGCAGATGTGTTTGCTGATTCTGCTGAAGCAGCTTCAGAAGAAGATGTTTGTTCTGAGGCTGGTGCTTTTTCTTGTTTAGAACATGCAGTAAATGCCAAAGGAGCAATAAGAAGTGCTGCAAGTGTAAATTTAAATTTCATCACATTTCCCAGTGTTGGTGATTGGATTTGATCTAGTTTATTGCAGTTATATTTCATTTTTATTACTTTACAATGAATCTCTCAGATAAAAAAGGCTGACACGAGGTCAGCCTTTCATATAAACGTCATAATTAAAATAATTTTTCAATTAAGCACGTTCAAGCAATACCGCTACAGCTGGAAGTGTTTTGCCTTCAACAAATTCAAGGAATGCACCACCACCAGTTGAAATATAACCAATTTTGTCTGCAACTTGGTATTTATCAATTGCTGCCAAAGTATCACCACCACCAGCAATAGAGAATCCTTCAGATTCTGCAATTGCCAAAGAAAGTGTTTTTGTACCTTCGCCAAATTGATCCACTTCAAACACGCCAACTGGACCATTCCAAAGGATCGTTTTAGACGTTTTTAAGATTTCAGCAAAAGCTTTCGCAGTTTCAGGACCGACATCCAAAATCATGTCATTGTCTGCTACATCTTCAACTTTTTTTACTGTTGCTTTAGCATTTGCCAATGAACCTAAGAAATCTGCAAAGTCGATTGCAGATGCATCTGCCACAACAACATCGGTTGGAAGTGGAACAGATACTTTTGCCGCAATCGCTTTCGCTGTGTCAATCAAATCATGTTCACACAATGATTTACCGACATTGAAGCCAGCTGCGGCTAAGAATGTATTGGCAATACCACCACCAACAATCAATTGATCACAAATATCAGAAAGCGAAGTTAAAACATCAAGTTTAGTAGAAACTTTAGAACCAGCAACAATTGCAACCATTGGTTTTTCAGGTGTTTGCAACGCACGACCTAAAGCATCTAATTCAGCTGCAAGCAAAGGGCCAGCTGCTGCAACTTTTGCTAAGCGTGCTACACCTTCAGTTGATGCTTCTGCACGATGCGCTGTACCAAATGCATCCATCACAAATACATCACAAAGCGCTGCATATTTTGCTGAAAGTTCAGCATTATTTTTCTTTTCACCCACATTGAAACGACAGTTTTCAAGTAATACCACTTGCCCTGCTGCAACTTCAACACCATCTAAATAATCTGTAAATAATTTAACGTCTTGACCAAGCGCCTCAGTTAAATAAGCAGCTACAGGAACTAATGATTGTTCCGCTTTTGGCTCACCTTCAACGGGACGACCAAGATGAGAATACACCATGACCGCAGCACCTTTCTCAAGTGCCAATTTAATTGTCGGTAATGCAGCACGTAAACGTGCATCACTTGTAATCACACCATTTTTAACAGGTACGTTTAAGTCTTCACGAATAAGTACACGCTTGCCTGCTAAATCGAGGTCAGTCATACGCTGAAAATTCATGTATAGCTCTCTTATAGATATTAAAAATCGCGTAGATTCTAAATGATTACACAAAAAAAGGTTAGATACTTTTGTAGAAAAGCTGTAGAAAAGTTGAGATTTGATTATTATAGGGCGAACTTTTAAATTCTATACGCTTATGTCTTTTCATCCCGATCCTAAAATCAATGGTTTAAATGTCTTAGGTGAACCTTTAGCAAGTTGTTGTTTTTCTCCAATCACAGGTTATTTTCGTAATGGTTTCTGCCATACAGCAACAACCGACCTCGGTCAGCACACTGTATGCGCTGAAATGACTTCAGAATTTTTAAATTTTTCACAAAAAGTGGGAAATGACCTAATTACACCGCTGCCAGAACACGGCTTTCCGGGACTACAACCTGGTGATTTTTGGTGTTTATGTGTGACGCGTTGGGTTGAGGCCTATCAAAATGACATGGCACCTCGTGTAAAACTACAAGCCTGTCATCAAGCTGTTTTGGCGTATGTTCCCTTAGATCTCTTGATGGAATATGCAGTATAACTAGGCATGAATTATTCAAAGATGAATCACCCTGAAATTATTTTGGCTTCATCGAGCCAAACCCGTAAAGATTTAATGAATCGTTTGCGTTTAGACTATCATTGTATCTCTCCTGAAATCGATGAATCACCACAGGGTGAGTCTCATGCCGATGATTTGGCTAAACGCTTGGCTTTTGAAAAAGCCCGAATCATTGCTCAAGAACATCCAAATGCAATTGTGATTGGGTCAGATCAGGTGGCTTGGCGTGAACATGCACCACAAGATTTTATTGGTAAACCTCTATCTGTAGAAAAAGCCATTCAACAGCTACAAGCCAATTCAGGCAAAAATGTCTTTTTTAGTACTGCCTTAAGTGTGCAACATTTGGCTTCTGGTTTTGAACAAACCTTGGTTGAGCATTATCATGTGAAATTTCGTGACTTAACTTTGGCTGAAATTGAGCGTTATATCGAAATTGATCAACCTCTGCATTGTGCGGGTAGCTTTAAGTGTGAAAGTCTTGGTATTAGTTTATTTGAGCAAATGATTGGGCCAGACCAAACCACTTTGATGGGTATGCCAATGATTCAGTTATGTGGAATTTTAAGGAAGTTGGGAATCCTGCTACCTTAATTTCCACATTGTATAATAAGCTCGATCTTATTATAAATTTTCATAATTACATGGACTTTGTGTTATTTGCTCATGCATTAAAAAAGGATGAAGACTTTTTGAGTTAATCCCATAAATCCTGATAATGCGTTGCAAATAACATAAGCCCTTCTTTAATCTTAGCCTTAGATTCTGTTTGGCAGTCCCCCATCAAGACCAAATCAAAAGCAAGAATCATCTTGTTTAAATACTCTAACCAAATTTGATTTAATTGCGCCTCACTAAAATCATTCACTTGCGCTTCATTCACCACCCAAGTTGGAATAGACATATTTTTGCCTTTGATAATCAATTGTCGATACGAACGCAATACTGAAAGTGTTTTGTTTGCAATTTCTTTTTTTGGGTCAGAATAATACGAAATAGGAACAAATCCATATCCCTCAATCCAATTAAAAATGCTTTCTTTTAAATCTAGGCAAATCTCGAATATATTATGAGATATTTTTTTTAAAATCATGACTTTTATAACTCCTTTAATTTTCAAAAAGCATGGCTGTTTTTATATAAATATATTTTGAATAAATTTACAAATACTTGCACCACCTGTCATCTCATAAGACAATAGCCACATTATAGATTCAAATTTGCTTAGGCTATTTTCATGTCCCTACCTTTAGATGTTCTTGGCGGAATTACTGCTGAACAATTCCTCTCAGAATACTGGCAAAAAAAACCTTTATTGGTTCGTAATGCTTTACCTGAAATTGCCAATATCCTTGTTCCAGATGACGTCATGGAGCTTGCTCTGGATGAAAACATCACAGCACGCCTGATTAAGCAAAAAGACAAAGATCCAAATCAATGGTCAGTAAAATCATCACCGCTCATCAAAGGTGATTTTCAAAAAATGCCAAAACTTTGGACCTTATTGATTCAAGCTGTAGATCATTATTCATTTGATTTAGCAGAGCTTTGGAAGAAATTTCCTTTTATTCCACAGTGGCGTCGTGATGACATTATGGTCTCTTATGCTGCTAAAGGTGGTTCTGTAGGTCAGCATTTTGACTTTTATGATGTATTTCTTGTACAAGGTTATGGACACCGTCGTTGGCAACTTGGACAAATGTGTGATGCTGAATCTGAATTTGTTGAAGGGCAGCCGTTAAAGCTACTTCCAGAAATGGAGATCAATTTTGATGAAGTTTTAGCGCCAGGTGATTTACTTTATGTCCCACCAGGATTGTCACATTATGGTGTAGCGGAAGACGATTGCCTAACCTACTCTTTTGGTTTCCGTATGCCGAATATTGCAGACATGATGGATCGTGTCAGCGATAAATTTGTCGAAGACCAACAACTACGTAATCCGCTTATCGACATCTTACGGAATAAACAAAACCCGATTGGGCAAGTAACACAAGCTGAACTCGATTATTTAAAAACTGAATTATTGGCAAAATTAAACAATTCTAAAGTGTTAGAAGATGCCATTATGAGTCTAATGGCTGAAGCAAAGTACCCTGAAAATATTCCAGATGCTGAAGCGATTGGCACTGGAGATTTAGAAGAAGTTCTTGACCAAGGCTATTTACTACAAATTGAGCCAGCCTCTCGATTAATTTATCTTCAACAGAATCATGAATTATTATTCTGGGCAAATGGTGAATCGATCTGTATTTCTGAACAATTTGCACCCCATTTAAAGCAGATTGCAGATGGACAAAGTGTCAAACTCAATCATGAATTGTCTGATGATGAAATATTAGAAGACATTGCTGGATTGTTGAATGAATCTATCTTGATGCTTGTTCCAACTGACGAATAAAATTTGCAATCTAACTCTAACAATGTAACGCTTAAATAAAGCTTGAAAATTCAGGCTTTATTTCTATCAATTTACTTTCAGCATAACTTTAAGAAATAACTCGCTCATCCTTGCTTAAGCTGATATTTGAGTGAGTTTGAGGACTTAACCAAAGTAAAATTAAACACTTCATCCCACTAGAGATAAAGACTTTGCTGTGACTTTATTGTCCTTTTATCAGACTATTTTTTCTCATAGTTTTCGATAAACTCCGAAATCTATTGTCAATATTTTTTGTCGTTCAAGTTTTTCAAAAAAATCTAAAGTACTACTAAAGGGATTAACGAAGTATTTTGTTAAGTGATTGAATTCAATTGTTGTCTTGAGAAAATTATAAAAGAAATATGGGTCAAGATTACCAATACTTTCTTTGTTTCCAAGCGAAACTTCAAGAATTTGCCCTGTTATTAAATTCTCAAACATACAATGCTCTCCATGCACAAAAAAAGACCAATCTTCCGATAGCGTTTTTTGTTCATTTAAAAAATCAGCATCTTGTATTTCGTAATAGTGTCCTGCATTAATTTTTTCTTTTTCAGGTTGGTCTGTTTCTGTAATTAATT
Source organism: Acinetobacter sp. BIGb0196 (assembly GCF_011759595.1). NCBI lineage: Bacteria > Pseudomonadati > Pseudomonadota > Gammaproteobacteria > Moraxellales > Moraxellaceae > Acinetobacter > Acinetobacter sp. BIGb0196. The sequence continues at coordinate 2,263,919 of NZ_JAAOZA010000001.1, forward strand.
TATCAATAAGCACTTCAGCAATGGCTTTATAGTTGTCCATTGCTGTTAATAATTCCTGTTCTACATCAGAAGTAAGGTTGATCATATAATTACTGTCAAAATTTCAAAGCTAAATAATTAAAACTTATCAAATAAAGCCTGAAAATTCAGGCTTTATTTCTATCAATTTATTTTCAGCATAATTTTAAGAAATAATTCCTTCATCCTTGCTCAAACTGATATTTGAGTGAGCTTGAGAACTTAACTGATGCTTTAATGTCTCATTTTCCTGTTTTAGATTTTTAATTTTAAAAAACTGGAAGAATAGCCCGATATAAGCAATAACAACGATTACAGAAACATAAATGGCTAAAAAACTGATACTTGGGTTTAACAATTTTGTCAGAAACTCTTCAAACATTTTCGATTCCTTTTTGTTTTCATCGCATATTGAATAAATATTTCAGTTAAATTAACTCAAATTGTTTAGAAAATAAATCATTCAATTATTAATCTAGAACCATTCTCAAGTCTAACAAATCATTACTTGAGCTTTTTCATCAATTTGGGCAATTTAGCGCTATATAAAGAATGAGATATTTACTTCATGGCAAGTCCTGCTCAAGCAATTCGACATCAACTTCTCAATACTTTTTTCTCCCGTTATTCCGTTTGGTTCCTTTGTATATTTGTATCTTTATATTTGACTTGGATTATTTTCTTTAACGAAGGTCATTATATTTATTACTTTTTTTCAGATACTGTACTGAATTTAGCTTGGATTATTTCATCCATACTGGCCGCAATTGGCTTTGCCGATATCATCCAAACACAACATTCTATTTTAAGAAATTATCCTTTAATGGGACATTTCCGATTTTTCTTTGAAGATATCCGTCCTGAAATTCGTCAATATTTCATTGAATCTGATGATGATGCATTACCTTTTTCACGTGCACAAAGAAGCTTAGTTTACCAACGTGCTAAAAATGAAAATGCAGATAAGCCTTTTGGTTCAATTATTGATGTCTATCAAGATGACTATCGTTTTTTAACCCATTCGATGACACCCAAAACACCTGCTGATTTTAATACATTTAGAATTAGTATTGGTAATGATCAGTGCTCACAACCTTATAGCGCTTCGATCATGAATATCTCAGCAATGAGTTTTGGTAGTTTGAGTGCAAATGCCATTCTTGCTTTAAATACTGGTGCAAAAAAAGGCAACTTTTATCATGACACAGGTGAAGGGAGCTTAAGTCCTTATCACCTTGAACCGGGTGGTGATATTGTTTGGGAAATTGCCAGTGGCTATTTTGGTTGCCGTACTTTAGATGGTAAGTTTGATCCTGAAAAATTTAAGCAACAAGCGGCTTTGCCTCAGATCAAAATGATCGAAATCAAACTATCCCAAGGGGCAAAACCAGGGCACGGCGGTATTCTTCCTAAAGATAAAATCACCAAAGAAATTGCCGAAATACGCGGGGTTTCTATGGACGTGGATTGTATTTCTCCAGCAACACATTCTGCTTTTAGCAACCCTATTGAAATGATGCATTTTATTCAGCAATTACGTGAGCTATCCAACGGTAAACCGGTTGGTTTTAAATTGTGTATCGGGCAACCTTGGCAATTTATGAGCATTGTAAAAGCCATGCTGCTGACCAAAATCACTCCAGATTTTATTGTAGTTGATGGTTCAGAGGGCGGTACAGGTGCTGCCCCTATTGAACTGATTGATCATATGGGTACACCTTTACGTGAAGGCCTGCTTTTTGTAAACAATACCTTAATTGGCGCAGGTTTACGTTCTCAAATCAAGATTGGCGCAAGTGGTAAAATTATCAGTGCATTTGATATCGCCAGTACTATGGCTATGGGTGCCGACTGGGTCAATTCTGCACGTGGCTTTATGTTTGCGGTGGGTTGTATCCAAGCACAAAGTTGTCATACCAACCAATGTCCTGTTGGCGTTGCAACGCAGAACAAAGAACGTCAAAAAGCACTTGATGTACCATCTAAAGCAGACCGTGTGTTTAGTTTCCAAAAAAACACCTTAAAAGCGCTTGCGGAAATGATTGCCGCAGCTGGTTTACAACATCCTGCTGAGATTAAAGCACATCATTTGGCACAACGAATTAATGACCGTGAAATCAAAAACTATGCTCAATTGCACTTTTGGATGAAAGACGGCGAATTGCTCAGTTGTGAAAATAAAGATGAAGAAAACTTCTATTTTAGAATGTGGAACTTAGCAACTGCTGAACATTTTTAATTATTCGCAAGCGAAATTTCATTAAGGAGATCAATATGATCTCCTTTTTTATATCTAGCATTTATAAAGAAACCTAATCTTGTGAATTTTTATTCTTCTGTTTTTTATTTAAATTTATATTGGAGTTTATTTTTACTCAAACGCCATTTTAATCTAAACAATATTTAAGCAAGATAGCTTAAAACACATCAAGAATATTTGCGGATGAAATTTCTAAAACACATAACCACCACCACTATCCTTACAACGTCATTACATTGTTATGCAACTGTCGGTGGTGGACAAACAATAGAAGTATTGGGTTATGAAGCAAAACAACAAAAACTTTATCTGTTACGACACTATGAAGATGAGCGTGGGCGCTTGCCACAGTTATACTATTATCAGCTCAACAGTAAAACACCTGACAAGTTGATTGAAGTACAATCGTTATATATTAATCCCAAAACGCATCAAATTGACTATGATCAAGATGCTATCCAGTTTGAAAAAGACCTAAATAAAATTAAAAAGCGTTTAACACCGTTACTTATAGGAAATGCCAATACAGCAAAAATTCAAGTGGTGCAAAGTCAAACTCATTACGTCCCTGCTTGGCATGATCAATCCCAAAAGATTCCTCAATATAAAACCATATACAAAGTTACAACAGCTTCTTTAAAAAGCAAAAACCAACAAGCTATACAGTATGCTAAAACAATAAAAATCACTCAGAACTATGTCGTGCCAAATCAGAATAAGCTGCTGATTGTGGTTAAATATTTCGGCATTCCAGAAGAAACAGGCTATGATGTTGAAGATGCTGTTTTGCTCTTACCAATACAATAATGAGGATAAATCGTGTTAAAAATAATCACATCAACGCTCTTATTCAGTTTTAGCGCTCTCGCTTTTGCAAAAAGTTATAGCAATATTTCACTTGAAGTCCTCGGCTATGATTCAGATAAAAAAGCGGTTTTAATTCTTGAAAATTCAGCAAGCTATGACATTCCAAGAGTTTATCGCTATTCACTGAGTGAAAAACGCTATGATCTGCTCAAATACGATGAAAATTTTACAGGTATTACAGATCAACAAACCTTTCAGCAAAAACTTTCAAGCATAAAGACTCAGCTTAAACCGCTTAAAAAGATCGTGCTTCAAGACTTTAACGTTAATCTACTCGAACAAAGACCATCTGATACTGAAAGCTCTGACTCATTTAAAACAATTTATGGCTCGATATTTACAATATCCAGTCCGCAATATCAAAGTCTTCAACAGAATTTAACCAGTTACAGTCCAGAAATTAAACTTAAACAGGCTTTTGAACTGCCAAAAAACAAAGGGGTGCTAATTACTTTTGAATCACTCAGCTTACCTTTTGATGAAGGATATAGCCGTGAAGAAGCTGTTGTTTTATTTCCTACAGGTCAGCTTCCTAAATAAATAAAGCCTCTTAAGAGGCTTTATTTTTACTGCTTTTATCAATCTTGATCAATTCATTACGCCGCAGAGCGCTCAGTGATTGGTACAACTTTGCGGAGTTCTGGACCAGTATAATCCGCGCTTGGACGAATAATACGATTGTCAGCACGTTGTTCCATTACATGCGCTGCCCAACCAGTAACACGAGACATCACAAAGATTGGTGTGAATAATTTTGTTGCAATATCCATGAAATGATATGCAGATGCATGGAAGAAATCCGCATTACAGAACAACTTCTTCTCACGCCACATCACTTCTTCACAACGTACTGATACTGGGTAAAGCACTGTATCACCAACATCTTTTGCTAAACGCTCAGCCCAAATTTTAATGATGCCATTACGCGGGTCATTGTCTTTATAGATCGCATGACCAAAGCCCATGATCTTTTCTTTACGTTCAAGTTTACCCAGCATTTCACGTTCAGCTTGTTCTGGTGACGTCCAGTTTTCAATCATTTCCATCGCAGCTTCATTTGCGCCGCCATGCAAAGGTCCACGCAGTGAACCAATTGCACCAGTAATACACGAGTGCATATCAGACAATGTTGAAGCACATACACGTGCAGTAAATGTTGACGCGTTAAACTCATGCTCAGCATAAAGAATTAATGAAACATTCATCACTTGTTCATGTAATTCATTTGGCTTTTCACCACGCAGTAAATGCAAGAATTGTGCACCAATTGAATCGTCATCGGTATTTTCTTCAATACGTACACCATCATGACTAAAACGGTACCAATAACAAATGATCGCTGGCAAAGTTGCAAGAATACGATCTGCCACATCTTGCTGTTGATCAAATGATTTTTCAGTTTCCAAATTTCCTAACATTGAAACCCCTGTACGCATCACATCCATTGGATGTGAATCAGCAGGAATACGTTCCAACACTTCTTTTAAAGCTTGCGGTAACTGGCGAAGTGATTTTAATTTGGCTTTATATGTCGCCAACTGTTCTGCTGTAGGCAATTCACCAAAGAAAATAAGGTATGCAACTTCTTCAAATTGGCAATTTTCTGCAAGGTCTTGCACATCATAACCACGATAAGTTAAGCCTGCGCCACTCTTACCTACTGTAGAAAGTGCTGTTTTGCCTGCAACTTGACCACGCAATCCTGCGCCTGTAAGTACTTTTCCTTCAGCCATTTTATTATTTCTCCTGGGTGAACAGTTTATCTAGAGTGTTTTCGAAAGTGTGATAATCAAGGAATTCGTAAAGTTCTTTTCGTTGTTGCATGCTATCCAGTACATTAACTTGTGTACCATTTTCACGAATTGAACGGAAAACTTCGAGGGCAGCCTTTTGCATTGCACGTGTTGCCGACAATGGATACAACACCATGCTGATACCCTGTTCACCTAGTTCTTGGGTGGTGTAATAAGGTGTATCACCAAACTCTGTAATATTTGCAAGAACAGGAACACCTACTGCATCACAGACTGTTTTATACATGGTAATGTCCGTCATTGCTTCAGCAAAGATCGCATCTGCACCTGCCTCGACACATGCACAAGCACGATCAATCACGGCTTGCAAACCTTCTTTTTGCAATGCATCTGTACGTGCCATCACAACAAAGTTCGAATCTGTTTTTGCATCAACTGCTGCTTTAATGCGATCAACCATTTCTTGTTGAGAAACAATTTCTTTATTTGGACGATGACCACAACGTTTTTGTGCAACTTGATCCTCAATATGGACAGCTGCCGCACCCGCACTAATCATTTGTTTAATTGTACGTGCAATATTAAATGCACCACCCCAACCTGTATCGATATCAACAAGTAATGGTGTATCTACACGTTCTGTAATACGACGAACATCTTCCAATACGTTGTCTAAGCTGGTCATCCCTAAATCAGGTAAACCATAAGAATAGTTTGCCACACCAGCACCTGAAAGATAGATGGCTTTATAACCCACCTGTTTCGCCATCATCGCTGCATAAGCGTTGACTGTACCAATGATTTGTAATGGTTTTTCCACTTCTAGAGCTTGTCTAAATCTTAAGCCTGCAGACGTCTGTTGTGTCATATTCCCTTCCACAGTGGTCACTTGTTTATTGAGTTTTGAGTATAGCCATAATTTATATTTCGCATATGACCATTTAGGTATATTACTCTAAAACTTTAGTCAAAGAAAAATGAATTTTGATTCATTTTTTCATTTTTATGCACTTTTTTTAATCATTTTTTCCAATAGCACGTTTGCTAAGAAATTTATTGACATCTTTGATATAATAGTGACAACCCATTTTTCCTCAGTAATTTATGAACGAAGATTTAGCACAAGTTGAAGCTACAGGATGTGATTTTCCACAAACTAAACGTGGGCATGAACGTCGCTTGGCATTACTGATTAGTGCAAACGATCTTTTTTTAGAGCACGGTTATGATGCGGTATCTTTAGATGACATCGTGAATCATGCAGGCGGATCAAAAGCCTCGATTTACAAATATTTTGGTAGTAAAGAAGGTCTATTTACAGCGATCTGTGACTATCGTCGTGATTTATTCTTTAAAGATATCTGCATTCCATTTAACCCCGCGTTGAATGAGCTCAGAGCATATTTGATCAATACCTTGATTAACTTTTATAAGCATATGATCATTCCTGAAAATATTGCTTTTATACGTTTGGTCTTAGAACGTTCACAAAAAGACCCACAATTGGCCGTCTATATTCATGAAAAAGGACCAAAGCAAGTACAACACTCTATTGCATGTGCCTTGGAACGTTGTGTAGAAAATCAAATATTAACCTGTGCAAATCCTTTATTTTCAGCACAATTTTATTTTGGAATTCTTAGAAATTTGGAATGGCGAATTTTAATGGGGATTGAAATCAAAGAATCTGATCAAGAAATATTCAATTGCGTAAGTTATTGTGTAGATCGCTTCTTAGAGGGCCATCAAAAGGTCTAATTTTTTTGCGTTTTCATATTCATATAGTATATTAGCTGATTCTCCTTTTTACTTTCATCAACCACCAACAATGAATTGTTGGTCAATTTCCCTATTGGTTTTGACTAAACAATTATTGTGGAGTAACCATGGCTCTACGACATTTTCTTACTTTACGTGATTTATCCACTGCTGAACTTAACCGTATCATTGAACGTGCTCAAGAGTTAAAGCGAAAACAACACAACAACGAAGTATTTCAACCCTTTGTTGGAAAAGTCATGGGGATGATTTTTGAAAAGTCGAGTACCCGTACTCGTGTATCTTTCGAAGCTGGTATGAGCCAATTTGGAGGCAGTGCAATTTTCCTTTCATCACGCGACACTCAATTGGGTCGTGGTGAGCCAATTGAAGATTCTGCACGTGTGATATCGAGCATGCTTGATATCGTGATGATTCGTACATTTGGTCATGATATTGTTGAACGTTTTGCTGAATATTCAACAGTCCCGGTTATCAATGCATTAACTGACGACCACCACCCTTGCCAGCTACTTGCGGATGTACAAACATTTGTTGAACATCGTGGTTCGATCAATGGCAAAACTGTGGCTTGGATTGGCGATGGCAACAATATGTGTAATTCATATATTGAAGCTGCGCATATGTGGGGCTTTAAGTTAAAAATCGCATCACCGAAAGGTTATGAACCAAAACCTGAATTTCTTTCAGAATTTGCTCATTGCGTAGAACTTTTTGAATCAGCAGAAGATGCAGCGGTCAATGCAGATCTAATCGTGACGGATGTTTGGGCAAGTATGGGCCAAGAAGAAGAACAAAAAATTCGTGAAAAAGCGTTTGCTGCGTATCAAGTGAATGAAAAATTAATGGATTTAGCGCATCCAGATTGTCTATTTATGCATTGTCTACCTGCACATCGCGGTGAAGAAGTTTCTGAAAATATGCTGGATCACAAAAACGCTGTGGTTTGGGATGAAGCAGAAAACCGCCTACATGCACAAAAAGCCTTGGTTGAATTTTTAATCAATGAAAATTTAAACAAAGACTAATTTGTTTTGTTTTAAGATAAATAAGTACCAACACTGGTGCTTATTTTTTGTTTCAGTATAATAAAATCCATATTTTTAATATGTGTATAATTCAAATGAAATTTAAAATAATTCCTTTATTCGCAATGTCAATGTACATGCTCATTTCTCAAAGTAGTTATGCAACTGAATTAGATGATTATTTGATTCAAAAGAATTTGATTGGACAGGATTATAAAATTATAGATCAACAAAATTTAGATGATGTTTTAACTGCGTTAAGTGAAGAAGACTCTCGCGTGCTGCCTGTACAAGTCGACCAAAACACAGTGATTGAGAAAATTCATATGTATCATGATCATGTTGATTTGCAAGGTTTAATTACATCTAAAGATTTTAATCAGTTTTCAAATAGCATGGGTAAAGAAAAAACTCAGCAACTTTTAATGGAAGGTATGCTTGAAAATTGTCATTTACTTTTTGAAAATGAATTCCAACGTCAAAATCATTATTATGTAAAAATAAAACTGATGTCTGAACAGAAAGCATATGAGCTAAAACTCAAAAATGAGCAATGCAAATTTTAATTTGTAATAATATTGTCTTGGTGCATTGTATCAGTTCACATTTTGTCTAAGCAGATTCGGTTTTTTTCAAGTCGATCTAACGATTAAAAAATTAATATTTTTTAATCGTTTAAGATTAAGACAATTTTTAACATTTTAGCTATCTGTAACAATTTTGTCATGTAGAATACTTACTATGCCCTTCAAGGTCGTTAAGACAGTTTCAAATGACGCAGATCATGCCCGCTTCAAAAAGTTTAACCACGCCTGAATTTCAACATAGCTCTAGCAGCTATATTAATCGTGAAATTTCCTTACTGGAATTTCATAAACGTGTGTTAGCCCAAGCAAAAGATGAAACTCATCCTCTGCTTGAACGATTGAATTTTCTCATTATTTTTTCACGTAATTTAGATGAGTTTTTTGAAATTCGTGTCGCTGGATTAATGAAACAACTGGACTTCAAAACCATTACCACAGCGCCAGATGGTATTCCAAACGAAGTTATTCTTGAGCAAATTTCACATAACGCACATCTTGCGATTCAAGAGCAATACGACACCTTAAACCATGTATTATTGCCTGAGTTAGAAAACTATGGCGTCAAATTTATCCAATATAATGACATTTTAGAAAAACACGCGGAATGGATTAAAAATTACTTTTTTAAACAAGTACAACCTGTTGTAACACCAATTAGCTTAGATCCTGCTCATCCTTTCCCACGCTTGGTCAATAAAAGTTTAAACTTTATTGTCACCTTAGAAGGAAAAGATGCTTTTGGTCGTCAGATTGAATTGGCCATTGTACCCGCACCTCGTTCCTTACCGCGTGTTGTACGCTTACCGAACGAGCTTACAGACGGCGCAGAACATTACATTTTATTGTCAGCGATTATCCAACAGCATATCAGTGATTTATTCCCCGGCATGACAGCAACAGGATGCTATCAATTCCGTGTTACCCGTAATGCTGACTTAACTTTGGCAGAAGATGTCGATGATTTGGCAGTCGCATTGAAAGATGAATTATCTTCACGTCGTTTTGGTCGTGCAGTTCGTTTAGAAATCGCAGATAATTGCCCAAATTCAATTAATAATTATTTATTAGAACAATTTGATTTAGATCCACAGCATCTTTATCAAGTGAATGGTCCTGTCAATTTAACACGTCTGATTACTGATTTTGATATTCCAGAATTAAGGTTTAAGCCTTATCAAGCCGTTATTCCCAAAGCCTTAAGAAATTCAAATAAAATATTTGAAATATTAAGCAAGCAAGATTTGCTATTACATCATCCATTTGATTCTTTCCAGCCCGTTATCAATCTACTCAAAGAAGCGGCAAAAGACCCCAATGTTTTAGCAATTAAACAAACCTTATATCGTAGTGGCCCAGACTCAGAAATTGTACAAGTGCTGGCAGAAGCTGCTCGCAATGGGAAAGAAGTTACAGCGATTATCGAATTACGTGCGCGCTTTGATGAAGAGTCAAATATTATCGTCGCAAATCTTCTACAAGAAGCTGGCGCAGTTGTGGTGTATGGTATTGTCGGTTATAAAACGCATGCCAAAATGATTTTAGTTGTGCGACGTGAAGTCGATAAACTCAAACGTTATGTACACCTTGGCACAGGCAACTACCATGCTGGAAATGCACGGATGTATACCGACTATGGTTTACTCACCACAAATGATGAAATTTGTGAAGATGTACATAAAATCTTCCAAGAGCTGACAGGTATGGGTAAATTGTTAAAGCTAAAAAAACTCTTTCATGCCCCCTTCACCTTACACTCCCAGCTGTTACATTTGATTGAGCAAGAAACAGCACATGCAAAAGCGGGTAAAAAAGCCCGTATCATCATTAAAGTCAATGCATTGACTGAACCTAAGCTGATTACAGCTTTGTATAAAGCATCTCAAGCTGGGGTTAAAATAGAGCTGATTATCCGTTCAATCTGTTGTTTAAGACCACAAATTGAAGGGCTTTCTGAAAATATTAAAGTTCGTTCTATTGTCGGGCGCTTCCTAGAACATACTCGTGTTTATTATTTTTATAATGATGCCAATGAGGACTTATACTGCGCAAGTGCTGACTGGATGGGTCGAAACTTATTTTCTCGGGTCGAAACCTGCTTTCCGATTGAAGATAAAAAGCTTAAAAAACAGATTATTGAATATGGGCTGCTCAGTTATTTAAAGGACAATATTCGTGCTTGGGAACTCGATGCCAATGATCAATGGCATGCAGTTCAACCCAAAGATGATGAGAAACCTTATATTGCCCAACAGGTGTTGATGCAACAACGGATTATTCCCACTACAGCGTAATTCTTTCATATTGTTATTTTCAATGACTCACCCCCCTTTTTTTTGAAAGGAGGGTTTGGATGATTAATGCGGCATTGAAACACCCCAATTAAGGCATAACTTTGATTGATCCTATGCGTTGATTTCAATATTTTTAAAATTAGCCAACTATAAGCCAATACCCTCAATAACCCCTTGTTGCTTTAACTGTAACAATTCATCATCTGAACAAAATTCTTCTAAAATCGCTTTGGTATGTTCTCCTAAGCGTGGCGGTGCATTACGATATTCAACAGGTGTTCCTGTCATTTTAATCGGTGAACCAATCACATTAAAATCAGGATTATCTGTATGTGGAATATTGACCACCATTTTACGATATTGAATTTGGGGTTCATCTAAAGCATCTGCAACAGAATTAATCACGCCAACAGGTACTTTCACTGCATGAATTGCATCGACCCAATGCTTCGCGGTATTTGATAAAAAATATTCAGACAACAAAGCAACCAATTCTTGACGATATTTCACCCGATCTTGATTACGGAGATAGTTTGATTGATCTAACAATTCAGGTTTTCCAATCGCAATACATAAATCTTTAAATTGTTTATCATTGCCACAGGCCAGAATAAACTCCTTATCTTGCGCTTTAAAAGTCTGATAAGGCACAATATTGGGATGATGATTACCCATTCGTTGAGGTGCGATACCTGAACTTAAATAGTTCATACCTTGGTTGGCGAGTCCAGCAACCTGTACATCTAACAAAGACATATCAATATATTGTCCAACACCTGTTTGCTGACGAGAAATCAGTGCGGCCTGAATCGCAATTGTTGCATATAGCCCAGTCTGAATATCAACCACTGCCACACCAACTTTTTGTGAACTTGCCCCTAACTCACCTTCTTTTTCACCAGTAATACTCATCAAGCCAGACATACCTTGAATAATAAAGTCATAACCCGGTTCTTCTGCACGCGGCCCATCTTGACCAAAACCAGTGATAGAACAATAGATCAATTTTGGATTAATATGCTTGAGTGTTTCATAATCCAATCCATATTTTTTCAATGAACCTGCTTTAAAGTTTTCAATCACAATATCTGCGGTTTTCACCATGTGTTGTAATAATCGCTGCCCATCCTGCGTTGCCATATCAATTGCCACTGAGGATTTATTGCGATTCGCAGATTGGTAATATCCAGATTCTCGCGTCGCTTTACCCTGTTGATCAAGCATCCACGGCGGGCCCCACATACGGGTATCATCACCAACTTTAGGGCGTTCAATCTTAATCACTTCGGCGCCTAGATCTGCAAGAACTTGTCCACACCACGGACCTGCCAGTACTCGACTCAGATCTAAAACTCGAATTCCTTGTAATGCACCCATATGTTTACCTCTATGTCAGGAGTAAGCGAATACTCCTCAATTTTACGATTTACTGAATCAGTCTAAACAAGCGTTGACTATTGTTGTTGGGGATCATATTGACGATCTTTGATAAATAAGCCAGGTAATACTCCTGCAACAAAATAAGCTGCGCCCATCACGATAAATGCCGTCATAAATGTACCTCCCGAAGCAAGGAAACCAATGGTTGCTGGGGCAATTGCAGCGCCTACTCGCCCAATGTTATATGCACCACCAATTGCTGTACCTCGGACATCGGTAGAAAATGATTCCGCCATATAGGTCGCATTTACACCATAAGGGATGCCATATAAGAAACCAAAAGTGATCAATAAGTACAAAATATTGTCTGGTGTATTAAAGATAATAATTACAGGTAAGAAGACAGCGCTGGCTATGGTACCGAACACAAATACTGCACGACGATTAAATTTATCTGCCAAATATCCCGCTAAGATCTTGCCTAAAATCATCGCTGTATATGAACCTACCATATAACTGGTCATGTTTTTAAAGTTCATATGCACTTCTGTTTCTAGATAACTTGGCATCCAATTGTTGATTCCGTAGTAACCAAATTGTAAGAAGAAGGCTGTAGTCATCCACAATAAAAACATTTTACGGTGCTTAAAGTTGGCAAAAATTTGTTTATAAATACTGCCACTTTTTGCTTTCTCGGGAACTGTGGCTTCAACTGGTTTCTTGCCTTGAAGCTGATTGATTTTGTTGAGCTGCCAAGACTTTGGTTCAGGTACAAAGCGTTGCAAGAAAATATTGATAAATGCTGGAATAACCGTGATAAAAAACAAGACTCTCCAACCATGATCAGGAATAATCGCACCAGCTAATAATGTAGCAACAATATATCCAACGGTTTGCCCGGTTTGTAATGTACCCAATACCGTAGTTCTATACGTTGTAGGAACATATTCAGCCATAAGGGTATTGCATGCCATATAAAGCGCCCCAATCCCTAGTGCACCAATAAATCGTAATGCCATAAATTGTTCAAAACTTTGGGTAAAGCCTAACAAACATGTTGCAACTGAGAAAAACGATACAGAATTGGCAATGGTACGTACGCGGCCAAACTTATCACATGCCCATCCACCTAGAATCCCACCAATCCCCATACCTGCCAGAGAGGCACTGCCTAAGGCGCCAGCCTGAAATGTAGATAATGCAAACTCACCCTTTAAACTGGTTAAGCTATAGGACAACAACATGATATCTACGCCATCGACGACCATAGCGAAATAGGCGAATAAAAGTGCCCATTTCCAAGTATTTGGGCCTATTTTTTCAAATGTTCCAATATTGGATGGCATGGATAATTTTGTTGAAGTTGTAACTGATCGAACATCATTGTTCATTTTTCCTCTACCTCATTTTCCCAAATGAGTCATCGGTCACTTTTTATCTTTCTCTCTACTTATTTCTTTGTTATTTTTATTGCATCAATCTAGAGTTAAGTATGAGAGTTAAAAGAATAATCAGATATTTTTCACGATGAATCCTTTTATCATTGATTTATTTTTACCTTAGTTTTGATGAAATTTAAGGCAAAAAATCCTACAAGGGATGCTAGATTTAAGCATCCCTGTTTTAAAGCAGTTGATTTTTAGTTACTAAAGGCAGCAATACCAGTTTGTGCACGCCCGAGAATTAAGGCATGTACATCATGGGTACCTTCATAGGTGTTGACTACTTCCAGATTGACCAAATGGCGAGCGACACCGAATTCATCACTGATACCATTGCCACCCATCATGTCTCGAGCAACACGCGCAATATCTAAGGCTTTACCACAATTGTTGCGTTTAATCAGTGAAGTGCCTTCAACAGAAGCAATACCTTCATCTTTCATACGACCAAAACGTAATGCGATCTGCAGTCCTAAAGCAATTTCAGTTTGCATATCTGCAAGTTTCTTTTGCACCAATTGATTCGCAGCCAGTGGGCGTCCAAATTGTTTACGATCCATCGTATATTGATGTGCGGTGTGCCAGCAAAACTCTGCCGCCCCCATCGCCCCCCATGCAATACCGTAACGTGCACTATTTAAACAAGTAAATGGTCCACGCAAACCACGAATTTCGGGAAATGCATTTTCTTCAGGAACAAAAACATTGTCCATCACAATTTCACCGGTAATGGAGGCACGCAAACCGACTTTGCCATGAATCGCAGGCGCAGAAAGTCCTTCCCAACCTTTTTCTAGGACAAAGCCACGAATTTCACCGACATTGCCTTCAGCAGAAACTTCTTTGGCCCAGACCACAAATACATCAGCGATTGGACTATTGGTAATCCACATTTTTGCGCCAGTCAGACGATAACCACCTTCGACCTTTTTGGCACGGGTGATCATACTGCCTGGATCTGAACCATGATCAGGTTCTGTTAAACCGAAACATCCAATAAACTCGCCAGTAGCTAATTTAGGTAAGTACTTTTGTTTTTGCTCTTCAGAACCAAATTCATTGATAGGTACCATCACCAATGAGCTTTGTACACTTGCCATTGAACGATAACCCGAATCTACGCGTTCAATTTCACGGGCAATAAGACCGTAACTGACATAGTTTAGACCTGCACCACCGTATTCTTCAGGGATTGTCGGTCCCAGCAAACCTAACTCACCCATTTCACGAAAAATAGAAGCATCTGTTTTTTCATGGCGGAATTGTTCCAAAACTCTTGGCATCAGTTTGTCTTGTGAATAGGCATAAGCAGCATCACGAATCATGCGTTCTTCAGAACTGAGTTGCTGTTCCAATAAAAATGGATCTTGCCAGTTAAATTGAACGCGTGCCGTTTTTGTAGAATTAACCATTTGATTCATAGCATCCTTTGCTGAACATATCTTGTTGTCTTAGTAGTGATGTTAGGTGTGAAAATTCATACTTTCAAACGATTAATTCTCACTCAGATATTCCATTTGCGCATATCTTATGTTTTTATAACATGGCTCGCTCAATGACTACTGTTCAATTATGTTGGTGTTAAACGAGGCTTTTTAACAAATTTTTATCATCTTTACGTCCTCTTATAAATTTTTATTTGAGGTTAAACCAAGTAACTTGATGAAAGATTCATTGCAAACATCTGCTTTGATTTAAGCTCTTTTTGCAAGATATGAATAGATTAAATTTAGTCTTAATTAAACTTTGATATTCAAGGAATGAATATGCGTAGAATGATTCCCTCATTACAATCATTGATATGTTTTGAAGCGGCTGCCAAGCATCTAAGCTATACCTTTGCAGCTCAAGAGCTACATCTTACTCAAAGTGCGATATCTCGCCAAGTACAACAACTCGAAGATTTTTTAGGACTCAATCTATTTAACAGAACACGGCATGGCGTTGAATTAACACAAGCTGGTGAACATTATTATAAAAACATCAAAGCTCATTTATTGGGTATTGAGCAAAGCACACTCGATTTAATGAGCCATAAAGGTTTAGGCGGTACGCTAAAATTAGGGGTTGTACCGACATTTGCAACACGCTGGCTTTTACCCCGACTGTATAAGTTCAATGAAATATACCCTGAAATCACCATTCATTTAGAGACCAGTACCAAACCCTTTTTATTCAGTGAGCATATTTTTGATGCAGCAATATATACAGGTACACCTGCGCAAATTGAAAATTGGCCAGGTGCAAAAGTCCACTATTTAATGAATGAAGATGTTGTTCCTGTGTGTTCTGCTGAGTTAATTTTTAAGCATTTTCCAGAGCTAAGAGGGCCTTCCGGAGATTTACGTCGAAGCTTAACGGCGGAAGAGATTGCCACGCTGCCCTTACTCCAACAAACCACACGTCCCTATATTTGGAAAGAGTGGTTTGAAGTTTCTGGTTATGAGCATCCTTTTGCATTAGAAGGACAACGGCATGAGTTATTTTCGATGCTTGCGGTGGCAGCCATACATCATATGGGGGTTGCGCTTATTCCACAAAAACTACTGGAGAAAGAACTACGCTCAGGTGATTTAATTATCGCCTCAGAAATTAAGCTAAAAGGTTCACGTGCCTATTATTTTGTCTATGCAGAACAACAGCAAACACCCCTCATTGCTAAATTTGTTGAATGGTTATTGACTGAAGTTGAGCGTTCACAAAGTACTTTTTTAAAATAACGCGAATTCGAGTTAAACAATAGCTTATTCAAGATTTATAGAATATAGCTTAATTTCTATATTGTGATGATAAAACTCAGCTTGTAGGAGATGAAAGAAACAGCGCCTACAACAGAAAATATAAGCCTACTCCGCTATTTTTAATGCCCTTCAGCATTTTAATAAGAATAGGCTTAAAGAAACACATTATTCAATTGAGCAGTGTTTAAACCGAATGGCTACAGATCTTAAAATTTAAGCGCTAAATCCAATATAACGATAAAAATCTTGATCCCCTACAACACCTAAGCTTGTTTTATAAATCAGATAATGAGGATAATTACTCTCAGATAATTCATTGAAAATATTCAATCCCTGATCATCATGAGCATGGATTTCATCGACGCTACGATGCATGGTCGCTTCAAATTCATCTGAAATATATTCAAAGCCCAAATCCATCGCAATAAACAAGGTATGTATACACGGCTGTAAATATTGTTCTTCATTCCAATCAATGACCGCATGTTGGCAATGTGGGCATGTAACATTTTCTTGAGAATTTTCTAAAGTGATCAGTTGAAATGGCATACGCTTTGGAACAGAATAAAATTGTATTTTAAACGAGTTAGGGAAATTAAACACTCGTTTTAGATAAATCTAAAACTGCTTTTCATATTTTATAAATACACGAAACAAAGCTAAGGATATTATGTCAACGATTGAAAAAGCGATTGCTTTAGCAGCTCGTAAACACGCAGGCCAAAAAGATAAAGCACAACAGCCTTATATTTTTCACCCTCTGAGGTTGATGTTCAAAGTTAAAACACCCAATCAACAGATTGTTGCTGTATTACACGACATCTTGGAAGATACCGATACCACTGTGGTCGATTTAATCTCACTTGGCTTTAGTCAAGAAATTGTCGATGCCGTTGTTGCCTTAACCAAAAAAGAAGGTGAATCTAGAATCGAAGCCGCCTACCGCGCAGTAAAAAATCCAATTGCACGTGTGGTAAAACTGGCAGATGTTGCTGATAACATGGATATCACCCGTATTCCGCACCCGACCACTAAAGACCTTTTAAGATTAGAAGAATATAAGCAAGTTCAAAATATTCTCATGACAGGCAATGCCTAATCTTAGAAAATTTTCACAATTAACAAGTTGACTTGATGCAACAATTAAGTTTAATAGTGCGTCATTGTTGCAATTATGGAATGTATTTATGCTCACTGATTTGGATGACTTTTACTGCTTTGGTTTGGTTGTAGAGCATGGGGGATTTAGTGCGGCTGAACGTGCAACGGATATTCCTAAATCCAAGCTCAGTCGCCGCGTATATAATTTAGAAGAAAAATTAGGGGTTCGTTTAATTCAACGGAGTTCTCGCCATTTCGCAGTTACAGACATTGGTATGAATATTTACCGCCATGCCCAAGTGATGATGAATGCAGCACAATCAGCGCATGATCTGGTCGATCATCTCAGTGAACAACCACGTGGTGTGATTAAAGTCAGTGTACCTGTGACGGTTGCGCAAAGTGAATTGTCCAAAATCCTTCCTGACTTTTTAAAAACTTACCCTGAAATTAGAATACAACTTTTGGTCAGTAATCGTCGAGTAGATATCATCAATGAAGGTTTTGATGTTGCCTTGCGCGTGCGCGCAAATCTGGATGATGACCCGAGCCTAGTGCTGAGAAAGTTTGGGCATATTGAACAGCACCTTCTTGCAAGCCAAGCCTATTTAAATGAATTTGGTATGCTCAAAAAACCAGAAGATTTATCTGAACACCGAATTTTAAGTATGGTTGATGAGCATTTAGATCAACAAATGGTGTTACATGATAGTGAAAACCAACAGAAAAAAATTAAAGTTAACCCGATAGTTATGGGTTCAGATTTAATGATGCTGGCTAAATTAGCCAGTCAAAATTGCGGTATTGCCTTACTTCCAGATACTATTGCCAATGATTTTGTCGCCACAGGTGAATTGGTTCGTGTCTTACCCGAATGGAAAGCACCGCATGGGATCTTTCACGCTGTTTACC
Source organism: Acinetobacter sp. BIGb0196 (assembly GCF_011759595.1). NCBI lineage: Bacteria > Pseudomonadati > Pseudomonadota > Gammaproteobacteria > Moraxellales > Moraxellaceae > Acinetobacter > Acinetobacter sp. BIGb0196. The sequence goes on from NZ_JAAOZA010000001.1 coordinate 2,282,079, forward strand.
CATCTCGCCGAGGCTTACTTCCTGCGGTAAGAGTCTTTATTGACTATTTGGTTAAGCACTTAAGTAAGTGTTGAACAACTCGTCATCATCATCACTAATCCTAGGATTATTTCAATAGACAAGCCGATCTAAATAAATTGACAAAGATGGACTGCAATCTGGTGTCCATCTGGTGCTATTTTTGATACCATCGCTACTGCTTAATTCCAATGTTTTTCTGATTTATATGACTTCATCTTATCAACAACAGCTTGATGCCAAAATTGAACGAATCCAAACTCAATTCGCAGAATTTAATCCACCTTCGTTAGAAGTATTTGCTTCACCTGAACAAAACTTCCGTATGCGTGCAGAATTCCGAATTTGGCATACTGAAGATGATATGTTCTATGCCATGTTTGAACGAGATGAAAATCAACAAAAAACTGTTGCTCGTATCGATGAATTTCCGATCGCAGATCAAAGTATAAATCAGCTTATGCCAGTTTTATTGGCTGAGCTAAAAGCCAATTCAGTCTTGTCAAAACGGCTTTTTGAAGTGCATTTTCTAGCAACGCTCAAGGGCGAAATGCTGGTTTCATTGATTTACCGTGCGCCACTGAGTGAAGAATGGGAAGTTTTAGCAAAACAATTGGCTGAAAAGCTGAATGTTAAAATCATTGGCCGCAGTCGTGGGCAAAAAGTTGTCTTAACCGATGAATTTGTTGTGGAAGAATTACAAGTTTTTGAGCGTAAATTTCAATATAAACAAATTGAAAGTAGCTTTACTCAGCCCAATGCGCAAGTTTGCCAAAAAATGTTGCAATGGGCGTGTCAGTCCGTTGCAGGTAAAAATAAAGACTTACTCGAATTGTACTGTGGTAATGGTAACTTTACCCTTCCCTTATCCTTGAGTTTTAACCGCGTTTTGGCAACTGAATTAGCGAAATCTTCGGTCTATGCGGCACAGTGGAATATTCAACAAAATCAGATCAACAATATTCAAGTTGCACGCCTTTCAGCAGAAGAGTTTACTCAGGCCTATAACGGCGAACGTGAATTCCGTCGTTTACAAGAAGCAGAAATAGACATTCAGGGCTATGAGTTTGATACAGTTTTTGTCGACCCACCACGAGCAGGGATTGATGACGAAACGTTAATGCTATTGCAAGGTTTTCAACGTATTCTTTATATTTCATGCAATCCAGACACATTACATGATAATTTAAAAACCTTGCTTAAAACCCATAAAATTGTGAAATTTGCGATGTTTGATCAATTCCCCTACACCCATCATGTAGAATCTGGGGTTCTTCTCGAAAAAATTTAAACAATTTATTACAAGATTAGACTGCCATGTAAATTAGCATGGCAGCTACTTCTTTAAATTATTTATTGATATATCATTAAGTTATAAATCATTTAAAACATGGCCTTTTAACAAACCGTTTAAAACATATCAAATCATCGAAAAAATCAGCCTATAACTCGACCATCTATTTCGCTCAGATCTTGTATTTTATTAAAAAACGGCTATATTTCGAACTATGTTAGGTTGTGTATGAAGGCTCTATGAGTTTTTGGCAAAAGCTGTTTACGGCTGAAGATACATTGCAAAATGAACATAAAAATCAAATTGCATGTGTTGAAAATGATTGCTCTTGTAAATCCAATGATCAACTTTTATCAGCGTTGATGAAAGCGACAGATCAGGATGTGATTACTGGGATTAAAAAGGTACTTATCTCTAGAGGTTTCAGTAAAAAAGAGTTAAACCAATTACAGCATCCACCTATTCAATAGTCATGGATGACCGCTAAGAAAGAAAAAGCATTCAGTTTACTGGATGCTTTTTTAATTCCAATAGAACAACTTTTGATGTTTCTCCTTGCCTTGTATACAATTATTTCAAAGAATAGATAAACGCAGAATCAACAATGAAAATTAAAATTGTTATTTTTTTATTATCACTCAACGCTTCAATTAGCTATGCAGATATCAACGATGATGAGATTCAAGCCATAGAAGATTTAACTGATCAAGTATTAGCAACCAAAAATCTTGCCAAACTTGAACCACAAATTAAGGCTCAAATCCAAAAAGCCCAACCCAATGTGCAAAAACTATTAAAAGCCAAAGACATTGAATATAACGATTCTGTCTATTTACACAACTATGCGATTCTGGCTTCTGGATATGCTGAATATTTGCTTGAACAACACTGCACCACGCTCTCTCAGCCTTTTCAAGAACTTACTGAACAAGCGTATTTTGCGTTAAAAAAGCATGATCCTAAAGATACAATCGCAATCAATAATTTAGGGTTATTCTACGCGCAAATGTCGGTGTATTATCGGAAAAACATAGACCCAACGCCACGTCTAAACTATTTGCTAAAGGCTGAACAACTATTTGAGACCTTAATGAAGTTGCAACCAGACAATGAGGAGTATGAGAAAAATTATTATGCTGTACTCAGTGACAAGCTGATGCTGTTACAGAAATATCATCGTGATCAGAATGAGCAAAAACGCCTCATCAATATACTTAAAAAGCCTTTATTTCACTATTTATCTGATCCCAATCAAGCTTTCGATGCAGGAAATTTTATTATTTTAGCGCAACAATATTTTAAATATCTCAATCGTGAAGACCCGAAACTTGCTGAAAAATGGTTGCGTGATAATCAGGCTAAAATTGAAGCTGTGGTGAATAAGAATCGGAAGCAAACTCAGCGAGAAAAGGAATTCCTCGCTGAATTCTATGCCCTGCTTGGTCAAACGGATCGAGCGCTGTCCTACTTAAAACAATTGGAATTTTCTGATGAGAACAATACAGAACCATCCTCTTTTGAAAATGAACCCAATCTTGCCAATTTAAGGCTAAATCCTGAATATCAGAAATGGTTTAAACAATATAAACAGGATTATGCTGCATACCGTAAAGCAATTCCCAAAATATGTAAGATCAATCAACTTGAAACAACACAAGATACGTTAGAATAATGCTGTTGAAGACTTAACGAATCAAACCTTGCGGTTGCAGAATAATCACCAAAGCCCCAATGATTACAATACAGCCGCCAAACAAATCCCATCGAGTTAAGCTGACTTGATCAACAAATTTCAGCCACATCAGTGCACTAAAAATATAGATACCACCATATGCGGCATAAATACGCCCTGAAGCAGCAGGATGCAAGGTCAATAGCCAGACAAATACAGCCAAACTTAAAACGGTAGGTATCCATAACCAATGGCTTTTATTTTGATTCAGAATTAAATAAGGAAAATAACAACCTAAGATTTCTGCAACAGCTGTGACAAAAAATAATATAATCGTGGTTAAAATTTTAGTAAATGCAATGTCCATTGATACTCAAAGAATAATCATCAAGCTAAAGTATATGTGATTTTCACGCGAGCTAAGCAATAAAATTTTGAGCATACTAAAACGGCTAAGCTTTTATCTATAAATTGTAGTTGTTGTTTGCCTCATCCACAAAAACATACATATTTAAATATGCTGATCATTTTGTCATGTTAAAAATAGAATAAAATATCAGCATCTACAATCTTTGGTTTTATGAATGAAAATAAATCATTTCTTGTTTAATTCCTTCATTTTCCTCTGGCTTAGCCAAAATGTAGATGCAGCAACACTAAGTCTTCCATTGTGGCCCAATACCGCAACACTAGCACCATCCAGTGAACAATATACGCTAATTAAGCACGGCGCTATTCGCCATATCACTTCCCCTCAATTGCGTGTATACCCCCCCAAACAGAGCAATCACATCGCTGTTTTAGTCATCAGTGGTGGTGGTTATGCCAGAGAGGAATTGGCCAAAGAAAGCACGCCAACTGCACAGTTTTTACAAGAACAGGGATTTACTGTATTTGAATTAATTTACCGCTTACCTAATCAGGATGGCAATAATCTGCTTGCACCCTTTCAAGATGGCCAAAGAGCCCTGCGTATCATTCGTTATCAAGCACATCAATTCAACATTGATCCAGACAAAATTGGTGTACTGGGTTTCTCCGCAGGTGGACATTTAGCTGGAATCATTACGACACAATGGCAACAACAATTTTCGAATTTAAATGATCCGATTGATCAAATTTCTGCTCAGCCTAATTTTGTGGCGCTACTCTATCCAATCATTAGTATGCAAGCGCCGCTTGATCATACCCATGCTTATAAAAGCTTATTTGGCTTAAAACATGATTTAGCCAAACAAATCTTGTTTTCTGTTGATTTACAAGTCAAACAGAATACACCTCCAACCTTTTTAGCCCATGCCATAGATGATCCAATTTCACCTGTTCAGAATAGCCTCAATATGCAAACCGCTTTGCAGCAACACAAGATCGCTTATGAATTACATCTTTTCAAAAATGGTGGGCATGGTTGGGGCTTAGGCAAAGCCAATACTGAAACAATGCAATGGCCCACATTATTCCTAGCTTGGTTAAAGAAAATTGATATTTTATAAGCTTATAATTCAAAAAATAACCCGCAATCAATGCGGGTTATTTTAAAGTTCATTCACAACTATGCTGGTTCAGCAGTCTGATCTTCAAAGACTTCTAATGTAAGCCCTACCGCCTTACCATTTTCTTTCTTCACAGAAACAGCAACATTACCACCATGATCTGCAAGCTCACCAAATAGAATCATCTCAGCAAGAGGTTTCTTCAAATGTTCCTGAATCAAACGTTGCATTGGGCGAGCACCCATTAAACGATCATAGCCATTCTCAGCCATCCAATCGCGAGCAGATTGATCAACTTCCAGCACCACTTTTTTGTCATCTAACTGCGCTTGAAGTTCGGTTAAGAATTTATCAACGACAGACTCAATCACTGTGGTAGGTAATGCTTTAAACTGAATTACACCATCTAAACGGTTGCGGAACTCTGGTGCAAATGCACGTTTCATCGCTTCCTGATTGTCATTACTATTGTCTTGCTCAGTAAAACCGATACTGTTACGAGAAATACTTTCAGCACCGATATTGGTGGTCAATACAATAATCACATTACGGAAATCAGACTTACGTCCATTGTTGTCGGTTAAAGCACCATGATCCATGACTTGCAATAACAAGTTAAAGACATCTGGATGTGCTTTTTCAATTTCATCTAATAACAAGACACAGTGCGGATTCTTATGAATCGCGTCAGTCAGTAAACCACCTTGATCATAACCAACATAACCTGGAGGCGCACCAATCAAACGAGAAACCGCATGACGTTCCATATATTCAGACATATCGAAGCGAACAAGCTCCACACCAAGCAATTTTGCCAATTGCTTGGTCACCTCTGTTTTACCAACACCTGTAGGACCAGCAAAAACAAAACTACCCACTGGTTTATCTGGCGCTTTCAAACCTGCACGTGACAGTTTAATCGCCGAGGCCAAAGCTGTAATCGCTTCATCTTGACCAAATACCACACGTTTAAGATCACGCTCTAGATATTCAAGTACCGATTTATCATCTTTAGATACTGTTTTTGGCGGGATACGTGCAATCTTCGAAATAATATCTTCGATATTTTCAACTGTAATCAAAGTATCATCTTGTTCAGCTTTTAAACGACGTTGTGCACCAGCTTCATCAATCACATCAATCGCCTTATCTGGCAAGAAACGATCATTAATAAACTTAGCAGACAACTCAACCGCTGAAACTAGCGCAGTATCTTCATATTTAACATGATGAAAATCTTCAAACTTGCTTTTCAAACCACGCAAAATATCAATTGTCTCTGAAATAGAAGGCTCATTCACATCAATTTTTTGGAAACGACGTGATAGTGCATGATCTTTTTCAAATACTTGGCGATATTCTTGGAAAGTGGTTGAACCAATACAACGTAAACTACCATTCGCCAACGCAGGTTTGATTAAATTCGATGCATCCATGGTACTGCCCATACTTGAGCCAGCACCAATGATCATATGAATTTCATCGATAAATAAAATTGCTTCTGGTTTCTTTTTCAAAGCATTGAGAAGCTGTTTCAATCGTTTTTCAAAGTCACCACGGTATTTTGTACCCGCAACCAATGCACCGATGTCTAAACTAAACACTTCAGCAGTCGCAAGTGGCTTAGGCGCTTTACCATTCACAATCAACCATGCCAGACCTTCAGCAATCGATGTTTTACCCACACCAGGATCACCCACAAGCAATGGATTGTTTTTACGGCGACGGCAAAGAATTTGAGCAGTTCGTTCAATTTCTTTTTCACGCCCGATTAAAGGATCAGTTTTGCCTTTTTGCGCTTCAATATTCAAATTCAAAGTATAAAGTTCAAGTGGTCCAGCATTTGCTGAAGCATTTGATTCACCTTCTAAATCATCAGATTCTTCTTCAACTTGAATTTCTTCTTTACGCGCACCGTGTGACAAATATTGGGTTAAAGTCAAACGATTGATTTGATGTCGTTTTAGCAAGTAAACGGCAAAAGAATCTCGCTCAGAGTACATCGCAACCAGTACATCTGCACCCTCTACTGTGCGATCACCGCCACTTGACTGAACGTGGAAAATTGCACGTTGTAAGATACGGTCAAAACTTTCAGTTGGATGAGGGGCTTGGTCGTTGTTTTCTCCTAGTTTAGGGGTATGTTGTTCTACATACTCCTCTAACTCTTTGCGCAAACTGATAATTTCAGCGCCGCATGCTTTTAAGGCATTAACCGCTGAATCGTTATCAAGTAAAGCCAATAATAAATGTTCAACCGTAAGAAACTCATGTCTCTTTTGACGAGCCATGCTAACAGCCAAACGGAGTGAAACTTCTAATTGACGACTGAGCATGAAACCCCCTTATTCTTTTGGCTCAATCTGACAAAGCAATGGATGACCTTGAGATCGAGCGTAGTTATTAACTTGGTTGGCTTTAGTCTCCGCAATGTCTCTTGGATAAACACCAGCTTCACCTTTTCCTTCATAATGTACTGTTAACATTACTTGAGTGGCTTGGTCAAGATTCAAAGCAAAGTATTGTTGTAAAATTTCAATAACAAAGTCCATCGGAGTGTAATCATCGTTCAATAAAACGACAGAATACATCGGTGGTCGCTTCACTTCAGGTGGCGCAGTTTGTACTGCAACATCTGCTTGATCATGGTCTGGATGGTTTGGATCTTCTGAATTACTTATACGAATACTCAAGTGCCAATCTATAAATCCTGAATCACGGAATGATGATTTCACTTCATTTAAACTCATTTGACGTTTATTAGTTCGCATATTTTTCAAAATACTTATGATTTATTGAGAATTAGCCGCAGCTTGAGGAACCTCTGCAGCAAACGCAGCTGCACTGTCTACAGCTTGCCCACGTGACCAACTAAAGCGTTTAACCACTGGCGTGGCACCATTTAGGCGGATTTCGATAAATTGTGGATTAAAGCCCTTAGGCATGGTCCAACGTCCAGTTAAGCGCTCATAATCAGTAAAATTATAATTCGCATCTGCCATTGGCACTGTTAACACCTCAGTACCACTAATCAAACGAATTTCAACAGAACCCGTCGCACGTCTTGGACTAACTTGAATAAGATCAAGCTGATATTCATAAGCGTTTTCTGGTAATGGCTTAACGGCCAAGTTTTGAATGGTTAAACTCAAACCGCCACGTTGTTTTAACACTTCACGATAAATCGCACTCATCACATCAACTTGTGATTTTTCAGCATTGGCTTTGTTCAATGACTCTAACAAATCGTTAGAGTTCGAAACAGCCACATCTCGTTCCTGTACAGCAGCATTTAAGCTTTTATTTAAATTAGCCAGCGTTGTTTTTTGTTGCTTCACAACTTCTACCAACTGTTCTGCATCTGCATCAAAACCAACTACCGTTAGCCCTTGGCGATGTCCAACCGTATAACCTAAAAGTACACTGCCAGCACATAATACAACCCCACCGATCACCAAAGGCATATTCCCTTTTAAAAAAGGCTTTTTCGGTGCTTGAGCTGGTTGTGACGCGGTATTTGTTTCTGTGTTCTGCATCATCATCTCTAAGTATTATTGATAGAATCAAAACACACATTTAACCGCAAAGTTATATGTGTGTGAAGCCATAAAGCGTTTTTTATGGTAATAATCCGATACCTTGTAAACCAGCATCTTCAGCAAAACCAAACATTAAGTTCATATTTTGTACAGCCTGTCCTGCCGCACCTTTGACTAAATTGTCTTGAACAGACAAAACAATTAACTTGTTCGGATGCGGTTTATACAGTGCAATTCTGAGTTGGTTTGCACCACGTACAGAACGTGTTTCTGGTGAACTATTTGCAGGCATTACATCTACAAATATTTCATTTGCATAAAATTTTTCATAAATACTTTGTAAATCTGCTGCTGCGCCTTGCTCTGTCAAATCAACATAGATCGTACTGAACATACCACGAATCATCGGAACTAAATGCGGTACAAAAAGAATCTGATCAAATACATTTTTTTGACCTGAAATATTTTCTAATGCTTCTACAATTTCAGGATGATGACGATGTCCAGCAACGCCATAGGCTTTAAAATTATCAGCATTTTCTGAATAAATCATGCCTAGACTAGCTTTACGCCCCGCACCTGATACACCAGATTTCGCATCAATGATAATACTTTCTGGTTTAACCAATGTTTCAGCTTGCTTAAAAAGTGGCGCTAATCCCAACTGTACAGTGGTTGGGTAACAGCCAGGATTACCGACAACATTGGCATTTTTAATCTGTTCACGATTAAGTTCAGATAAACCATATACAGAATCTTTCAGTACTTCTGGACAAGCGTGCTGCATCCCATACCATTTTTCAAACTGTGCTAAATTCTGCAAGCGAAAATCAGCGGCTAAATCGATAACTTTGGTATTTGCTGCCAAGAGTTGTTGCGCATGTTGCATTGCCACACCATGCGGGGTCGCAAAAAACACAACATCACATTTTTTTAATTCATCAATGTTTAAATCTGAATATTTAAGCTCGGTGTGTCCACGTAAGCTTGGAAACATATCATCTACACGGTGACCATCTTCGGTACGTGATGTCAGTACATTCACTTGAACATTTGGATGTCGTAGTAAAAGACGCAACAATTCAACGCCTGTATAACCTGTTCCACCGACAATACCCACTGAAATCACGTTTTTTACCTCGATTTAAAAGTATCCATTTTGTAGTGCTGTAGTATGACAGGAAGTTGATGCTTTCTAAACTATTTTACTGGGTTTTTATGATATTTTAGCATTATGACAAAGTTAAATTCGCATAAGTTCAATTGATGCATCTTGCGCAATACAGTTGCGCCCTCTACGTTTGGCGACATACAAAAGTTTGTCAGCAGCTTCTATACCGCTGGCTAAATTACGATGTCGCACTTGTGTTAAACCAAAGCTGGCTGTCAATAAGATGGGTTGAGTTAAAAATTGCTCAGTTTCAATAGCAGTCCGCATACGCTCAGCAATTTTATAGGCATCACTGAGATCTTCAACTTGTAATAAAACAATAAACTCTTCACCACCAAAACGCCCCACTAAGCCCTTTTCACTAACATGCTGACTGACAAGACGACCTACACTCTGCAAAATCTGATCACCCACCAGATGTCCATAGGTGTCATTAATTTTCTTAAAATGATCGACATCACACATCAACAAAAAATATTGCTTTTCTGGTAAATCGATTAAATTTATTTTAGCTGCGTCATAAAATCCACGACGATTGAGTAAATGTGTTAATGGATCTCTGCAACGTTCATCATTTAATTTAAAAATAATATCTCGAACTAATGTTCCCAAAAGTACGATCGCAAACCACATGCTCAGGATAATACTGGCAGCAAGCATCATTAACCACCATACAGAATCCACAAGCATACTGGCTTCAATATTTTTCAAAAAAAAGAAAATAATAATGACACGGACAAAAGTATATACAACGATAAAAAGATAGGAATAATCGACCAGCTTATTTAACCAATCACTTTGCTTATCATCTTTAAAAATAGATACTAAAACTAAGGATTCAACTGTGGCAATGCTCAGGTTTAAAATCAGCATCCGGATCCATAGCTGTTCATCAACAAAAGCATAATAGACCAACAAGCATATTGTGATAAAGATCAAGAAAAAAGCGACTAAAGCGTGTGAACTAGCATTCTTTCTCAATGCCATAGTATATGCACTGGCCCACGCGCCAAATAGGTATAAACCACCTAAAAGTGGAGCAGAAAATGTTAATTGTAGGTTAGACATAAAACTTTGTGCAGTTAAAGAAAAAGATGGCACGATATATCCAAGACCCAACCAAAATAAATAAGTAGGTGCTTTAAAAAAGTAATGGCAGATCAAAAGTAAACTGCCCATTAATATCAGGCAGACCGGTACAATCAAAATAAAGTAATGAGTATCTGCAAAATTCACGTCTGATATCTTTATGATAAGAAATAGGAAATATTGGCAAGTCGCCAAGTTTAGAGTATTTTTTAATTCACTCCCAACTTATGCTTAAAATAATCAGACTATTTTGTAATTTAACTGCTTTTATTAAGAAATACTTTTAAGGCATTATACCATCACTTAAAATTCATGATGATAAATACACAAATAAACATGTAATTTAATGACATCGCCTATAAAATCATCAAATTAAACCTCTAAAAAATGATAAAAACAAACCTTTTCATTTTAAATCTTGTTTTGGCATAAAAGACTATTCAAACAAATTCAAAGAAAACGGTCTTGTCTTGCTCAATGATCTATGCATAATAATTTAGAGTAATTACTCTAAAATTAACAAAAGGACGTATTGGTCATGATTGGATCACGAACGTGGATGAATACAAGTAATGGAAAACTTAGCTTTAAAGAAAAAACTCAGCTTATAAAACAAGTTCTCATTCCTGCCACACTGAACTATGGCAAAACATTTCGAAAGGCGAATCATGATTCAACTTCATTTACATTGGATAGTTTTCAGATTCCTGACACAGCAATTGTCAAAGAAGCGATGAACGAATTAGAACAAACAGCCTCTCAAGCGATCATCAATCATTCTTGGCGAAGCTATTTTTGGGCTGTTGCTATCGCCCACACCAAACAATGGCAATTTGACCAAGAGAGTCTTGTTATTTCATGTTTGATGCATGATTTAGGATTGGTTAATCATTTGGATCAATATGCATGTCAATGTTTTAGCTTTGAAAGCGCCTTAAGAGCAGAAACCCTCTGTAGCAAACACTATTATCCCATAGACAAAATGGATAATATTTCAAATGCGATTTGTTTACATATGAATGGCAGCTTAGATGAAAGTGATCACAACCTTTCTAAAGAAGTGCTATTACTACAAAAAGCCACTTCATGTGATGTAATTGGGACTGATCTCAGCTTATTTTCAAACAGTTTTAAAAACAAAATTTTAAGCCAATATCCGCGGGTACATTTTAATTCAGAAATGCGTAAACTTATCTCAATTGAAGCAAAAAGAAACCCTCAATCACGAACTGCTTTAATGCATACACTCGGACTTTCAAGCATGATTCAAATGAATATTTTTAAGGACTAAATCATGAAAAATACATCTTTCACCCAAAAGAATATTGATTTTGGGCAATATCCAATTGTAGTCGATATTTATTCCAACCCTGAAAACAGCCATAGTGTTATTTTGCTGGCTGCGCTTGGCATAGCAATCAATAAATACGAGGTGCTCATTACCGCTTTAAGCCAAAGTGGCTTGAATGTTATTGTGGCTGATTATCCTCATTGTGGGCGTAATACTCCGCCTGTTTCAGCAAAGATTGATTATGGTTATGCTGATTTACTCAATGACTTTATTCCTCAACTGGAAAAGCTGGCCTTAGAACTGAACCAACAAGTTCCAATCTTATTTGGACATAGTTTAGGTGGACATTTAGCAACACTTTATGCACAAAATCATGCAAATAAAGTCATTGGTGTTGCCACAGGCAATATCGGTTTAAAAAATTGGGACTTAAAAGGTAAAATCAATATTTTAAAAGCAGTCACGGTAATCAATGCCATGATTTTAAAAGATGGTTATTTTGCAGGCTATAAAATTGCTTTTGGGAATAAAGAGACAAAATCCTTAATGCGTGATTGGTCTAAAGTTATCTTTACAGGAAATTATGCACATATTATTGGTCAAGAAAACGTGGTGAATAACGCTGCCTTATTTGTCTATTTAAATGGCGATGATTTTGCACCAATGTCTTCAATGCTTGCCCTAAGTGGTTATTTTAAAAACCCACAAATAAACACGCTGGATTTGACCCATAAAACTAAAGGCAATCAACATAGTGCATGGATTAAACAGCCTGATGAAGTCGTCGAAATAATTATAGAATGGGTCAATAGTTTTACTGAATAAGTTTTGCTTTTGACATCAATATATATCCACCTTCTTCACTTTCTCCAGTGCTGATTGCTTCCCAGCCATAATCTAAATAAAAAGACAAAGCTTGTTTATTTTCAGATAAACATTTGAGATAGCCTGTACCCGTAAACAGTTGTTCTGCTGCGTGTAGCAATGCTGTCCCTACACCCTGATTTTGAGCATTTGGGGCAATAAATAGATGATGTAAAAAGTTCTCTTGCAGGTAAATAGATGCAAATCCCAAATATTCTTGGTCTTTTTCAGCCACTAAAATCATTTCATTTTCGGTATATTTTTCAAAATCACTCAGCTCCCATTTCGAAGAATCCAACCACGGCCAACTTAATTCTCTGGTATTTAAAAAAAGTTCACTCAATGGTGCTCGGTCATGATTTTGAAAAGATCTGATGTGCATTGCTGTACCTCCATTAAAGTCCCTATAACCTTAGCTTATTTAAGCCAGCCTTATTTAATCTAGTGTTATTGCTCTTTCCCCAATCACCTCAACAATTCGTAATAAATAACCATCTGGATCTTGAACCAAAAATTGCTTTTGTCCATGCTCTATAGTTTCTGCACGGTACCAACGTTCTTCTAACGCTGCAAACAGCGGCCATTGTGCGACATCCAAACGATTTAAAATACTGTCGAGTTGGTCTACTTCGAACTGAAAGTTAATCCCTCTTCCCAATGGGTAGGCCAATACTCCTGTTAACCATTGCCCTTGTTGTTGTTGCTCCAACATAAATTGAACACCATCAAGTTCCACATAGATAAATTTTTCTTCAGTTCGTTGATACATTACAGAAAAACCCAGTATTTCCACCCAAAACTGATAACTTCTCTTCAAATCGGTGACGATCAATTCTGGAACCAATTTATTCCACTGCATTTAAAAATCCTACTTAATTCATTAATTTTTAATATTCAATATGTTGTAAAACATTTACAACCTTTCCAAATGGATCTTTGACATAGAATCGCCTAACACCCCAGTCTTCATTGGTTAACGGATAGAGAATGTCTAAATCTAATTTTTTGGCTTTTTCATAAAGTTCATCCACATTGTCGACTTCGATTGAAAAATCGGGTACATCTGTATTATTTCCACCTTCCGAAGCAATACTGATTTGTGGATGCATGATTTCTTGACTGGCAAATGTTTTGATCCAGCCATGATCCATCACCAAATCCATCGCTAAAAAATCACCGTAAAAAGCTTGGGCACTGGATAAATCTAAGGCTTTAATATTACTTATGATTCTTTTTACAGTCATACGCTTTTCCTCATTTTTTGTTTTAATGCAATCTAGAAATTTACTTATTTTATTACGCCCACCACCAAGGCATTACACTACTTTTTAAAACTTTACGATGCTGCTGATAGTGTTGATCATGCTTTTCAACTTCAGACCAAAAAGCAGCGCTATGATCAAAATGTTTGGTATGTGCCAATTCATGTACACAGACATAACGGGTAATGTGTTGATCACATAAAACCAAGGCACTATTGAGCATAATATCATGACGGGCTGTACAACTTCCCCAACGCGTTTTCGGGTGTCGAACAGCACACTGCCCAAATTTTAAACGGGTTTCATCACTGACTTGCTTTAAATAGATTGGTAAATAATGCTTTGCATAAGCAATCACAAAAGCTTTTAAATAGCTTTCCGGCTGACGCTCGCTGACAAATAACTGATGCTTTTGCTCATCTAAAATATAGTTATTTTTTTGAGTTTTATAAATAATTTCTAGGGGCAGTTTTAAATTAAACAGTTGCAAGCTTGTCGGTAATATCTGATCAACCTGCTGTATTTTTTCCTGCTGTTTATGCCATGTCTCAATCATCCATTGTTCAGACTCGTGTAAAAAATGCTGAATTTGACGTTGGGTACAATACTTAGGCACAGTTAAGCGAATCTGCGTCGGTTCAACACGTAAACGTAAGCGTGTTGCCCGTGCATGATGTGTGATTTTTATTTCAGGAAGATTTGCCATCTTAATACGCTTATTTTTAGAATCTCCCCCAACCTTTCTTTACAAAGCAAGGAAAAGCCTTGTCTTTACTCAAGCAGAAGTTAGGGGAAATTTTTCTTATCCTGCGGTACGCTCTTCAATACCATGATTGGTGGCAACTACAGCAACATCAGCTTTATTGATCGCAAAAATACCATTACACACCACACCAGGAATATCGTTAATAGTTTTTTCGACCTCTAATGCATTCAAAATATTTAAGTTATAGACATCTAGAATGACATTACCGTTATCCGTTACCACACCTTCACGATAAACTGGGTCACCGCCTAAAGATACGATTTTACGTGCAACGGCTGAACGTGCCATAGGAATCACTTCGATAGGCAATGGAAATTCACGGCCTAATTGATCGACCCATTTCGAGTCATCAACAATACATACAAACTTTTTCGCAATAGATGCCACGATTTTTTCACGTGTGAGTGCAGCACCACCGCCTTTAATCATATGTAAATGACGGTCAATTTCATCAGCACCATCTACATAAGCATCTAAACCACCAACATGGTTCATATCAACCACTTCAATGCCTAATTTCTTAAGACGTTGAGCTGTTGCTTCTGAACTGGCTACGGCTGCTTCAAGTTGTAACTGAGGTAATAATTCAATTAAGAAGTTCACTGTACTACCAGTACCGACTCCCAAAATGCCCCCTCTTGGTAAGTGTTTTAAAGCGGCTTGGGCTGCAGCTTGTTTTTTCTCGTCCTGGGTTGCATAAAGGCTCATGACATCTCTCAATAAAATTTCAATTTCCTGCACATTTTGCATAATTTTAAAACGCAAAGGTACAACGGTTTGTTACAATGAGCGCTCATTTTAAACTGTTAGATGGAAAATTAACATGCTGTCTCGTTTGGTTCGACAAATATTACAGGCAACGGTGTATGACGTTGCAATCGAAACCCCACTCGAAGCAGCGCCACGAATTAGTGAAAAACTAAACAATAACATTCGCTTTAAACGCGAAGATTTACAACCTGTCTTTTCCTTCAAACTACGCGGTGCGTATAACCGTATTAGTCAATTACCGAAATCTCAGTTGGAACGTGGCGTTATTACTGCTTCAGCAGGTAACCATGCTCAGGGCGTGGCTTTATCTGGTCAAAAGTTAGGTATTCGCGCCATTATTGTGATGCCAAAAACCACCCCTGATATTAAAGTTCAAGCAGTAAAACGTTTGGGTGGTGATGTTGTGCTTCACGGCGACTCATTTGATGTTGCTAACAAATATGCCATTCAACGTGCAAATGACGAAGGTTTAACCTTTATTCCGCCTTATGATGATGAACTGGTTATGGCCGGCCAAGGTACAATTGCCAATGAAATATTGCGTCAATGGCGTGATGTTGAATACGTATTTGTTGCTGTGGGCGGTGGTGGTTTAATTGCAGGTGTAGCGGCATATCTTGGTGATGTTGCCCCGCATGTCAAAGTTATTCCTGTCGAATATGATGAATCTGCATGTTTAAAAGCAGCATTTGAAGCCAATCAACGTGTAATACTCCCTTCTGTAGGATTATTTGCAGATGGTACAGCTGTTGCTCAAATCGGTGAAAAGCCATTTGAAGTGATTCAACTACAAAAATCTGATAACTCAGGTCCAATTGTTGAACGTGATGTGGTACTGGTCAATACAGATGAAATCTGTACGGCAATCAAAGACACTTATGATGAATGTCGTAGTATTGTTGAACCATCAGGTGCTATGGCACTTGCAGGTATCAAAAAGTACGTCGCTGCACATGGTCTTGAAGGCAAAAACATGGTGTCAATTGTTTGCGGTGCTAACATGAACTTTGACCGTTTACGTTATATTGCTGAACGTACCGAACTCGGTGAACGTAAAGAAGCCATTTTTGCAGTGACCATTCCAGAAGAAAAAGGTTCTTTCCTGAATTTCTGTCGTGCTT
This sequence comes from Acinetobacter sp. BIGb0196, assembly GCF_011759595.1. Lineage (NCBI taxonomy): Bacteria > Pseudomonadati > Pseudomonadota > Gammaproteobacteria > Moraxellales > Moraxellaceae > Acinetobacter > Acinetobacter sp. BIGb0196. The sequence continues at coordinate 2,298,430 of NZ_JAAOZA010000001.1, forward strand.
TGCAAGGCCGTAATATCACTGAGTTTAACTACCGTGCCAGTGACGCATCTGCAGCTCAAGTCTTTGTCGGTATTAGCTTAAAGGCTGGTGAAAAAGAACGTCATGACATCTATGAAGCCATGAAATTACATTATGATGTCGATGATTTATCGGATGATGAAGTTGCAAAATTGCATATCCGTTATTTGATTGGGGGTCATGCCGATATTGCCAATGAACGTTTGTTCCGTGTTGAGTTTCCAGAACGCCCAGGCGCTTTATTAACATTCTTGGAGCGCCTTGGTCCAACCCATAACATTAGCCTATTCCATTATCGTAATCACGGTGCAGCAGAAGGACGTGTTTTGGTTGGCTTAGATGCAGAAGATGCGGTACAGAATCCAGATGGACTGATTGAGACTTTGGAAAATATCAATTACCCATATCAAGAAATTACCAATAACTTAGGTTATCAACGTTTCTTAAAATAGAAATAGCTTCAAAATTGAAATAGCCTATAAATTTTTTATGGGCTATTTTTTTATAAAATCAGAACAATTCGAAAAAGTTAACTTAATAAACCGCCATATTTAAATCACCATCATCATTAAATGCGTCATTAAAAGCATCCACAATTTGATTTAATTGTTGCTCATCTTGTGTAGGTACAAGCATCCAATACGGATTTTCACGATATATAACCAATAAAGAAAGCTGATACTGATTTGCAACCTGTTTAATTTTATCGAAAATGATTTCTTCTGTTTGTTGCATTGCGTCCATTTGATCATCAAATGAGACCTCATCATCTTCTTCATCGTATTGATCAAATATTTCAGCTATTGCAACTTCAATCTCATTTTGCAATTGCTCAGTATCAATATTGTGCTGGTTAAAGTAGAAATCATCTTCAACTCCATTGTCATAATATTCTTTTAATTCAATATAATGCAGGAAATCATGCTGTTGATTCAGCCATTCACTAAAACTATAAAATTTAGTATCTTGAGGAATTTTTTGTGCATTTAGCTCTGGAATTAAATGTTGAAGCAATGAATATATTTTCTGTGACATGGATATCTCTCTATTTTATTATCAATATGTTGAATTAATTGCAAAAAACTAAGTCGATCTTGAGCAATCAAATAATGCATAATGTTCTATACTGACATCTTCATCGTGAAATTGTTTATTAAAACACTTGCAGAATTTTTCAATTTTATATTCATGATTTGGTACGATCAACCAATAATAATCTTCAGCATAAATCAGCAACAGTTCATGATCATGTTGTCTGGCTTGTTTTAATATCTCCTCGAATACAACATCATAAACTTGATCTTGAACATTGTAATAGCGTCCAATAACATCTTTGTGTACTTCATAATGATCAAATAAAGGCTTCGCTCTTTCACGAATTTGAGTTTGAATTCCCAAGCTATCTACTGCATATTCATGAAAAACCGCACAACTCTCAATCTCATTTTCATGAAATTGCATACGATCAATTTTCATTAAATATCCACGAAATCGCCCACCAAACTTTTCAGCTTCGATCCAATTGAGAAACTCCACAAAACGTTTACGATGTTTCTTTTTAGGAATATCTCTTTGCTCCAACGCTGGGAACCAATGTTGGAGAATTTTAAAAATTTTCTTATCGTCCATTTTTTTATCATCCATTTTTTATTCTTGGATCGAAAGCCCAATCTTGGCTTTGCATTTTGAAATTTCAAAGCAATGATATCGGATCAATTTTAAGTTTTTATGACATAAATCTGGTTTTATTTACATTTATCGCTTTTTATTCTCAGTTTGTAGATTGGCGTTGCAATACTTTAAAGATAAAATATATAAAAATTGAATATGATCATACCAACACAAAATCAGTGTCGGGATAAGGACTTTGTAGAATGGCGCAATTCGCTGTCATCGGTTTAGGCAGTTTTGGTGAAGCAGTTGCACTAGAACTCACCAACTTAAATCACGATGTAATAGGTATTGATACATTAAAGAAAAATGTAGAAAACATTGCAGATAAAATCAGTCATGCAGTTATTGCAGATGCTACCGATGAACATGTGTTAGATGAACTGAATATCAAAAATTGTGATGCCGTGGTGGTTGCCATTGGTGAAGATATTGAAGCCAGTATTCTATGCGTACTGCATTTAAAAAATTTGGGTATCGAAAAAATCTTTGTAAAAGCCAAATCTAAATCACATCATATGATTTTGTCTCATTTAGGCATTACAAAAATCATTCACCCTGAAGAAGACATGGGGATTCGTGTTGCACAATCACTCAGTTATCCAATGGTGAGACGTTATATGGCGTTAAATAATGATCGCTATATCGTCAAAATTGAAATAGGTGCAAATTTACAAGGCGCGCAATTTCAAACGGTCATGGAAAATACCCCCGAACTTACAACCTTGTTATTACAACGCGGTTCGCATGTACTGTATGATATTGCACCGGGGACGATTTTACAGGAAAAGGATATTTTAATCCTTGAAGGACCTGTAGAAATGTTAAGACAATTTTCGATTCGTTTCTTATAGTCATAACTATGCGTTTATCTAAAAAAGAACTAATCAACAAAAAACACAATAGTATTAATCTCAGCCCACCGAGCTTACTTGCTTTAGGTTTTTTAAGCTTTATTATCATCGGAACATTGTTACTTAAACTTCCCTTTGCTAATCAAGGCAATTTGACATGGCTAGAGGCCCTGTTTACTGCCACGTCTGCTGTAACCATCACTGGGCTGTCTGTCGTTAACATTGGAGACTCCTTAACCACCTTCGGTCAAGTTGTGGTGATGATACTGATCCAATGCGGTGGCTTAGGTTTTATGACGTTTGCGATCTTAGCTGCTTTGAGTCTTTCCTCAAAAGTTGGTATTCGGCAGCAAGTCATGGCACAAGAAACCATTGGTCAAACCAGCTTGGCCAAAGCGACCTTTACAGTAAAAGGGGTTTTTCTTTACTCATTGTTCTTTGAAGCGATTGGTACAGGGATTCTAACCATGGCATGGTCACATCACTACGACCTAGAACATGCATTTTTCTACGCGCTGTTTTATAGTATCTCTGCTTTTAACAATGGTGGATTTTCTTTATTTCCCAATAGCTTAATGAGCTTCTCTGACCAGTATATGGTGACATTTACCATCAGTATGCTGTATATCATCGGTGGGATTGGTTTTGTTGTGTTGATGGATATTAAAAGAGCCAAGCGTTGGAAGAAACTCTCCACCAATAGTAAGTTAATTCTGTCTACAATTGCGGGCTTAAACCTTTTTGCCTTTATTGTTATTTGGGCAATCGAAGCATCCAATCCTTTAACATTGGCTCCAATGTCTGTTGGTGACCAAGCTTTAAACGCGTGGTTCCATGCTACCGTACCTCGTTCATCAGGTTTTAACAGCTTGGAAGTCAGCAGTATGACCAATGCATCGACCTTAATTACCATGGTATTGATGTTTATTGGTGGCGGTTCTTTAAGTACCGCTGGTGGAATTAAAGTTGGCACATTTATTATCATGATTTTAAGTGTCATTACTTTCTTAAAACGTTCAGATGAGATTACCATTTTTGGGCATTCTGTTTCTCATCAGGCGACCTTTAAGGCAATGGCGGTCATTTCAATTACTTCACTGCTGATCCTGATTGGCTTTTTTACCCTACTGATCCTTGAGCCTGATAAAAAGTTTTTAGACCTATTATTTGAAGCCGTTTCTGCGGCTTGTACTGTCGGCTTATCACGCGGAATCACTGAAAATTTACATGCTGGCAGCCAAATCGCTTTAATTTGTCTAATGTTTGCTGGACGCTTAGGACCACTAACACTGGCTTATTTGATTGCTACACCGAATAAAAGTCGTGTTCGTCATCCTAATACTGAAATTCAGGTGGGTTAATTGTTTTTAGTCATCAGACGAATACGACTTAAGCAGCTTTGTGGGATCATTTTAATCTTATCGTGTGTATTTAGAATAGGATGAACACCCTTAAATAGTTTGCTCACACAGTCCTTGCAAAATGCATACTGATGACAGTATCCCCTCATAAAAAAAGCGATCTTATCAATGATAAGATCGCTTTTTTACATCTTTCTAAGGATGATTATTCTACTTCTAACTCACTATTGCCTTTAATCAAACGATGCTCTGACTGTAGATATTCATCTGACTGCATTTCGAGTAAACGAGAACGTGTACGTTCAATTTCGAAAGCCAGCTTCTCTCCGTCATAAATCTCAATAATCGAGTCTTGAGATGTCAATAACAGTTTTACTCCACGGTCATAGAACTCATCTACCAAATAAATAAAACGACGTGTACCTTCTGACAGCAAATCAGTTAAGTGCGGAACATTGCTCACCAAAACAGTATTATAGATATTGGCAATTTCAATAAAGTCCGATGGGCTACGCGGTTTCATACAGAGTTCTCTAAACTCACACCACAATACATCTTCTGTATGGCCTAAAGTTTCAACAACACGGTTATTAATCGTAATTGGTTCTTCTGACACTGTTTGCGATGTGGTTAATGCATTAAAACGCTTTGCCATCCAGACTTTATTGTCATCTGTCAGTGGCGATTTAAACAATTGCGCTTGTTTTAATACCCGTAAACGATAGTCAACACCCGCATCAACATTCAATACCACACAATGTTTTTTTACCATTTCAATCGTTGGAATAAAACGATCACGATGGATTCCATTTTTATATAAACCATCTGGGGCAATATTTGATGTGGCAATCAAGGTAATGCCACGGGTAAATAATTTTTGGAATAAATCACTGAGAATCATTGCATCAGTTACATTCGATACAAAGAACTCATCAAAACAAATCACCACAGCTTCTTTATAAATTTGATCTGCAACAATATCTAAAGGATTACGCTGTCCAGAAAGCTTATTTAACTCTTTATGCACAAATTGCATAAAATGATGGAAATGCATACGGGTTTTACGGCGAAAAGGAATCGAATCGTAAAATTGATCCATGAGCCATGTCTTTCCACGCCCTACACCGCCCCACATATATACACCTCTCGGTGCAGTTTGACGACGGAAACGACGAAAAGCTTTCTTCGATGCTTTATAACGATTGATCAATTCTTGCCATACCCGCTCCAACTCATGTACTGCTTGAGCCTGAGCATCATCTGGTAAAAACTGTCCAGATGACAATGCTTTTGCATAACGCTCAGCGGGTGATACGGGAGTAAATGCTGTTGAAGTTGTATTCTGATCTAACATATCATTTTGTTACTTTTAAAGGCTAAAGGAAGTATATCGAATATTCATTTTTGATAAATAAAACTTTGGGATAATTCTAACTCTATATCTCATATCAGCACTACCTGTTTATTTACCATATTGGCGCGGGCTTTGCCCAAACCAACGTTTAAAAGCATGATTAAATGCAGCGGGTTCTGAGTAGCCGAGTAATTCCGCAATCACCTCAATTGAATATTCCTTATATTCAATCAATCGCAAAGCTTTGTGCTTAATCAGCTGTTCCCGAATTTGTTTATAACTGGTATTTAATTGCTGCAACTGATGGCGTAAGGTTCTTTCAGGCACATTCAACGCCTGTGCAACTTCAGCCATCGACGGAATAATCCCTTGCTGTAATTCCAAATAATCATTTACCCGTTGAATCAACGGCGCAATTTTCTGTTCTTCGGCATTTAATCGCTCAATTTCAGCAATACACTTGGCTTCGTAAACCCGATGTGTAATCGGATCTGCGGATGGAATCGGCAGTTGCATCACATCTTCATTGATCCAAAAAGCGGCTTTTTCACAATTAAAATGTAAATCTGAACCATAATAATCATGATATTGCTTTAATACACTTAAATCCTGAGGCTGCTGAAAGGGTAACTCGATTCTCACGCTGGGCGCTGTAAGTCCCATCATTTTATAAATATCATCCAGAAATTTATAAGTTCCAGAGATTTCACATTGCGCTCTCAACAAACCCATTTCTGTTTCTAAATCTACAGGCTTATAGGTTAATGCGACTTGATGATCGCCTTTCTCAAGCCCTAAGACACCGTATAAATAGGTTAAACCCTGATAATGCACACCATTTTGAATCGCATCACCAACATTACTGCATGTCACCAAGAGCATAAGCAGCGGACCATAACCCGCCAAAGAATAATGCTGACCGATAAACAAGCCTGTTTCTGGCTGTACACCCTGCCCAATCACTTTTTGTATATCCCACTCTAAGCTGGGGTGAATGATTGAACTGGGATCAAGTGCATCTGCTTTGATCCCAATACTAGCAAGTCGTGAATCTACATCGATTCCAGCATTACGCATACCATGAATTAAATACATTAAACCGAGAATCGAGCGTTTCATTGGATCATCATTTGATTTCTACCCAAACTTTGTACTACAAAGATGGTTTTTTGCAAATTGCCGAATATATCAATTTTTGTGTCAGTGCAATCATATTTCCAGCACTGCATTTCCGATATTCTATGCAAAACTGGAAAAGTCAGAGCGAACAAAAATGAGTACAGCCCCTACGACTGAAGCAAAACCCCAATCAACGCAAGTTGCAATTATTGGATCTGGGTTTGGTGGTTTAGCCATGGCAATCCGCCTATTGCAAGCCAATATTCATGATTTTATCATTTTAGAAAAAGCAGATGATGTTGGTGGTACATGGCGTGAGAACCAGTACCCAGGTGCGGCTTGTGATGTTCAATCACATATGTACTCGCTTTCATTTGCACCAAAAACAGATTGGTCAAAACGTTATGCCGAAGCGCCTGAGATTTTTGACTATATTCAAGATTTAATTCAGCAATTCAATTTAAAGAAATACATCCAATTTAATCAAGAAGTGGTCTCTACACGTTATGATGAGCACAATTTCAATTGGCATTTAACACTAAAAAGTGGACAAAAAATTGAGGCTCAATTTGTTATTTTTGCATCGGGGCCATTACATGTAGCACAGATTCCTAAAATTAAAGGGATTGAAAAATTCAAAGGTGAAGTTTTCCATTCTTCTCACTGGAAACATGACTATAATTTAAATCAAAAAAATGTAGCATCCATTGGTACTGGGGGTAGTGCAATTCAATATATTCCTGAAATTGCTGCAAAAGTTCAAAATCTTTATGTATTTCAAAGAACCCCTGCTTGGGTGATTCCTCGTGATGAACGTGCCTATAATGCGCTTGATAAAAATCTATTTAGTCGCTTTGAATGGTTTAGAAAATTACACCGTGCTCGTTTGTACTGGTCAAATGAATCACGTGTCGTCCCCATTGTAAAACCACAAATCATGAAATATGGTCAGAAACTTGCGGAAGCTTATATAAAATTCCAAGTCAAAGACAAAGAAATCGCCAAAAAACTGACCCCTGACTATATTATGGGCTGTAAGCGTATCCTGATTTCCAACAAATACTTTCCAACATTTAATCGTAAAAATGTTGAATTAATCACCGATGGAATTCAGGAAATTACAGAAAATAGCATCATCACCAAGGATGGCAAAGAACGTCAAATAGATTGTTTAATTTATGGTACTGGTTTTATTACAGACCCACGGATCTATTTAAAATCATTTGATTGCTATGGTGAACACGGTGTTGAATTAAAAACGGCATGGAAAGATGGTGCAGAAAGTTTTTATGGGATCAGTACTAAAGGTTTTCCTAATCTATTTCAATTGCTTGGTCCGAATACCGTACTGGGTCATAACTCTGTAATTTTCATGATTGAATCTCAAGTGAATTATATTTTGCAATTGATTCAAATGGTTGCAAAAACACAGACGCAAGCAGTGACGGTAAAAGCTGAAGTACAAGATCAATTTAATGAAAATGTACAAAAACAGCTTGAAGGTACGGTATGGCAATCTGGCTGTGTCAGTTGGTACCAACAAGATGGCGGTAAAAACTTTGCATTATGGCCAACCTATACCTGGAAATTTTGGCTCAGCACTCGCAAAGTAAACCCAGCAGATTTCCGCTTATTAGGCCGTGAGCAAAGCGCAAAACAAAAATCAAAAGCTGCATAAACTTGGTTGATATTCTTCTATAAATTTTCAACCGCTTTTCTGCGCTTCGACTATAATAGATAGGTATCCATTGCCTATCTATTTTTTCATGCAATCACTTTGGCTTATTTTCCAACTTTTATTTTGTTTATGTTTAGGGTTTATTTTAGCCCGCAGAATTCCACAATCCATTGAAAAAATAGCTTTTAAAATACTGCCTTATTTTACCTATATTCTTTTAATTGCGATTGCAATGGAGTTTTCTCAAACAATTCATAACATTGCCAGCCCTGCACAGATTCTCACCAGTTCAATCACGATTGCATTCACCACATCATTGGGTGCATTTTTCTGTTGTTATCTGGTATTTACAGCGATTGGCTATAAACCATCACAAGGTAAAGTTTCTGCTGAATTATTGATGGGTTCATTACTCAACATCAGCTATGCATTTATTGCCCTGGCTGTAGGTTATGGCTTAACAGAGTTAGCCCACCTTTTTCATGTTCCTCTACATGTCAGCACATGGAATTTACTTTTAGTTTACATGTTACTGATCGGCTTGGATCTGGCTTACTCGCCACTGGATCGTTCTTGGTTAAACTGGAAAATTATGCTGGTACCGATTGCCTGCGTGATTGGCTCACTATTGGGTGCTGTTGCGGCATTTTTTTTGATTCAAGATATCAGTATGAAAGATTTAATCATGCTATCGCAAGGTTACGGCTTCTATTCGATGACAGGGATTGTGGTGACTGAATTAAAGAATGCCCATCTGGGAAGTATTGCGTTAATGAACGATTTATTTAGGGAGATTTTTGCCATTTTATTTATGTATATGATTGGATGGCGTTATCCACGTTCAGCAATTTCTTCTGCTGGTGCAACCGCAATGGACGTCACCTTACCCATGGTGAAACAAGCTTGCGGCAATGATTATATTCCACATGCTATGGTCAGTGGTTTTGTTCTGTCGGTATTGGCGCCAATTGCGGTAAGTGTTCTGGCTGCACTTTAAAATTAAGTTCTGAATATCGTGCTTTATCTGACGAGATAGTAATACTGTTCAATAGAATCATTGGAATATAAAAGATTATTTAAACTATTGAAGAAAAGATCTAGTAGCGCAGGTACACTACAGTGTATATACATCAATTTTTATTATATAAATCAAAGAAATCACCCTCTTGATCAACTGAAAAAGAGGGTTTATTTTTATAGGGTAGCTAAAATATCTTGCAGGGTTTTACTTGGATGCTCTGATTGAGTAATTGGACGACCAATTACTAAATGAGTAGAACCATCAAGCATGGCCTGCTTAGGCGTTACAATACGCTTTTGATCATCTGCATTTGCACCAGCCGGACGAATCCCTGGTGTTACCAAAGCAAATTCAGCACCTAACTCCTGACGTAACATCTTGGCTTCCTGAGCCGAGCATACCACGCCATCTAGACCACTCTGTTGAGTCAAGTTAGCCAGACGTTTCACTTGTTCAAATGGCTCAATGTCTAAACCAATTTCACGCAAGTCTTCACGTTCCATTGAAGTAAGTACAGTAACCGCAATCAATTGGGTTTTATAGTTACCTGCTTTTAAGCGTTCTACACAAGTTTCCATCATTTTACGCCCACCTGAGGCATGGACATTGACCATCCATACGCCCAAATCGGCCGCAGCACAAACTGCCTGCGCAGTTGTGTTAGGAATATCATGAAATTTTAAATCGAGGAATACTTCAAAGCCCTTATCATGTAGTGCTTTCACAACCAGAGGGCCTTCATGGGTAAATAGTTCTTTACCGACTTTTAAACGACATAGTGATGGGTCAAGCTGATCAGCAATTGCTAGGGCGTCATATTGGCTTTTTGCATCTAAGGCAACAATAATACTCACGAATCTCAGTTCCATCACATAAATTTGCGCTCATTATAAAGTGATTCACGCCATGTACAAAGCCAGAAAATCGACTTCATCACAAAACAATCAACTATTCTTACATCTTGCTTATGATTTATCTCTGCTCTGAAATCAAAATTGCACATGTGTCTTGCTCCAGTGCTTCAAAAATATGTGCTTGATCTGCTGGATAGGAAATATAGTCTCCTGCTTGAAGTAACTCAGCACTGTCTAATAAACCGACTTTAGCAGAGCCCTGCATAATAATAATATGCTCCACACTGCCAATAGGATGCGGTTTACTGCAACGCGGCTCACCCGGTTGAGTTGTAAGGATATACACGTCTCGTCGTGCATTGGGTGGGCATGTCGCCAACAAAACAGCCTGATAATTTGATATTTCAGAAACAACTGAAGCACCTTCGCCATAACGAATTACTTGTGTGGCTTGAGCTTGTGCTTCCATAAGTTTGGCAAAAGGAATATTTAAAGCCACGCAAAGTGCCCATAAAGTTTCTAGACTCGGATTGCCCTGCCCAGATTCAAGTTGTGAAAGTGTGGATTTCGCAATGCCTGCACGTCGAGCAACTTCTCCCAAAGATAATGCAGCACTTTTTCTTTCTTTTTGCAGATTATTTGCAATGATTTCAATTGGTATAGACATTACCCTTCCAGAAAATACGATCGTTCGATTTGACGAACAACAACAATAAAACTATTATAACAAATGATCGTTCATTTTATCGAACGATCTTATTACCCCAAGCAAGGCTCATCTCAATGAAGTATAAAGAAATAAAAAATTTACCCAAGCCCCTGATAAAATCAATCATGATTCTCTGCATCGCAACCGCATTGATCGGGATTTCATTAGGTACGCTTGCAGTCAATTATCAACTGCCGATCTGGATACCTTTACTACTTTCAATCTGTGTCTTGGCTGGTGCTGCCGAGTTTACTTTCATTGGCATGATTGCTACTGGAAGCAGTCCGATTACAGCTGCGATTGTCGGATTACTGATTAATTTACGACATCTGCCTTTTGGTTTAGCGATTACCCATTTTATAGAAAAAAATAAATTAAAATATTTTGCTACACATATTATGAATGATGAAAGTGTTTTATTTGGTTTAAGCCAATCTTCAAATGAACTAAAACTGAGTGCTTATTGGCTGTGCGGTGTCGGAATTTTATTTGCTTGGCCGATAGGCGTTTTAAGCGGTTATATATTGGGAAGTCATTTAGCTTATGCAAAATTACTGGGTATCGATACGATTTTTCCTGTCGTATTGTTTGCACTTACCTTTAAAGCATTAAAAAGAAAATCTGCTCGAAAATCGGCAATGACTGGTGCAGTCATCAGCCTCGCTACTTTTCCATTTCTCCCCTTAGGGATTCCAATACTCATGTCATTATTTGGCTTGCTTGTAGGAAGAAAATAACATGCATCAGCAATTTATCATTTTAATCGGGATCATGCTGCTGGCGATGGGGACTTATCTGATCCGATATGCAGGACTTTCACTCGGCCAATATTTTACGATCACTCAACAACGCGAGCAACTTTTTAATGATGCCGCAACAACTTTACTGTTTTCTATTGCGATTCTCAGCACTTTTTTTGAAGGTGCGGATTGGGTAGACTTAGGCAAAATCATGGGGGTATTGGTAGGCTTATTTCTGATTTGGAAAAACCACTCACTTATCACGACGATTGTGATCGCAATGCTGGTCACCACAATATTCCGCTTGGCAGAATTTTTCTGGTTAGCCCAATAGAACTGTTAAAGCTTAAAAAAGCGTTTTACAACAATCAAAGCGCTTTTTTAACAGCATAATGCAAGTGACTACGTGTGCTTAATTTTTGATTGAAGATAATGTTTTAATCTCTATGCTTATTTTTATGAATACTTAATCAATCATAAAGCGCTTAAAATTCATTTTATATTGATCATTTTGAAGCACTTCACTTACTCCACCAAATAAAAATTTTCAAAACACTGCCTTCTATTTATCTTTATCCTTACAGCAGATAAATTCTTTTTCAAGTAATTAAAACCAGTAAAAGCTTAAATGAATATTAAATTAAATAAAAATTATACTTTTATTTAATTTATTGATTGCATGCACCCATGTTTAAGCTCGCGTTTTTTAATAAATCTATTTGCTTTGTTTCTAAATATATTCTTTATGACTAAACAAACATTACATAACAACTAAACAATAAATCTCTTTGTTAAATCAAAATTTAGTCATACTAAGTGAAGTATAGTCGCATTAAAACGTCTTCTGCTTTCAAAATCAGCCTAGGATGAGCGCGATTTTAACTTGATCTATTCTTTTAAAAATAATTTATAAAGAAGTTGAATGAATATTAAAAAAATCCTTAAATTCAACACTATAAAATTATTGATAAAAATGCTCAATTACAGTGCAGTCTATTAAAATAAAAATAATATCTGATTAATCATGATAATAAAGTATTTTAGAAAAACTTAAATAAGACCTTATACTTAATATAAGCAGATCAAAATAGTTTGCTATAATATGACGTTATTCACAAAAAGTGACATTTTTTGTCACTTTTTAGTAAACAGAAACAAATCCGCTTTAAATTAAATAAACATGTTAATTATAAATATAATCTTGTATTTAAATAATAAAAAATAAATCTAAAACAAATAATGTTATATTGCTTTTATAAGATAAAAATAATGTGATATTTGTCTCTTTTTTTCGTTGTTTTTATTTAGAAAAAATTTATAGTAGCCCTTATTGTTTAGCTCCTAAACACTTCCCCTTTATTAGGAAAGTACCAGTAAAGGGCAAATCAACGCAGTATTGAGAGAAATTCTATGAAAAAAATTCAATTGGGTTTAGCGATCATTGGCTTAGGTTTAGCATCTTCAACAGTTTTTGCAGCTGCAGATGGTACAGTAACAGTTACAGGTAAAATCGTTGATCAAACTTGTACAGTTGGTGGTAATGCTGGTAACTATACTGTTGTTTTACCAACTGTAGGTAAATCAACTTTAGCGACAGCGGCGACAACAAATGGCGACACTAAATTTACCATTAATTTAACAGCATGCCCTGTAGGTAATGTGGGTGTTTATTATGACAACACCAATGCAAATATTAATACTGCAGGCCGTTTAAACAATACCGTAACGACTGGCGGTGCAACAAATGTAAATATTCAATTATTAAACTCTGCAAAAGCAGTAATTGACCTTACTAAAGATCGTACAGGCCAAAACATTGTGACTTCAAATGTTGCAACTGCAAACGGTTCTGCAAATCTTGATTTTTATGCGCGTTACTATGCAACTGGTGCAACAACTGCTGGTGATGTAAGCACAACTGCTACTTACTATGTTGTATATCCATAATTAAAAATTTGGATCTGTAAGTTTTCAAACAAGTCTGCGTTAATTTCTACATCTTAACCAGACTTGCCTCTCCCCAAGGGTCTTTCGATGAAAAAAACCATTTTTATTTCTAGCTTGTTAATGCTCAGTACTTTGATCACATCCGCTCAAGCAGGTATTGTGATTACAGGTACCCGTGTAATTTACCCTAGTGATAAAGAATTTGTATCTGTGCAATTAACCAATGTAGGTGATCAAGTTGCATTAGTACAATCATGGGTGGACAGTAAAGACATTATTGCAGATCCAACCACAACCCAAGCCCCATTTATTGTTACCCCTCCAATAACCACGATTGAAGCTGCTAAAGGTCAATCTTTACGTGTCATTTTCAATCAAAAACAAAAACTTGCTACTGATCGAGAAACATTGTTTTGGCTCAACGTACTTGATATCCCAGCCAAGCCAACAGCTGAAGCAAATTACTTACAATTTGCGATTCGTAACCGCTTAAAACTGTTTTACCGACCAACTGGCATCAAAATGGAACAGCAACAAGCGTTTCAAAAAGTTGAATTACAACGTGTAAATAACCAACTACAAATCAATAATCCGACACCTTATTACTTAAATTTTGGTAAATCGAATCTGGTTTTAAAAAATGGTGCGCCAAGCGAAATTAAAAATCTAAGCTTTATAGAACCATTTTCAAAACAACAAATTGAGGTCGAAAATTTATCAGACGCCAAGTCCGTCCAGCTTTATTTAATCAATGACTACGGCAGTTTATCGACAATAGAGAAACAGTTTTAATCTAAATTATTGGGAGAATTGTGCTTGAAACATTTCACACTTAGGTATAGTGTTTTGGCGCTAAGTCTATATCTATGCAATCAAAATGTTATAGCGCAAGCACCACAATTCGATAATAGTTTTTTATACGGTAAAAATTCTAAAACAATTGATCTTGAAAAATTTGTTTCAAGCGATAAAGTCGCGCCAAATGATTACATCCTCGATATTTACCTAAATGATCGTTATATCACCCGCTCTATTGTGCATATTTCAGATGATCCTGAATCACCTGAAAAGCAACGCTATTGTATTCCACGCAGTACTGTTAAGCAGCTTGATTTCAATCATAAACTTATCGATTTAGATAAAGTCACTGGTGACTGTATCGATACACGCTTAATGAATCATGTCGTGTTCTGGAAGCTGAATATAGCGGAACAACGCGTGGATGTTTCAAGCCCTCAATCAATGTTAAATGAGCGACCATTTGGCTATATAGATCCATCACTTTGGGAAACTGGTGGAAATAGTGCTTTTCTCAAATATTACTACAATTACTATAATTCAGATTATGGTCAGGACAACAAACAAGATTCTAGTTTTCTGAATATTAATTCTGGTATCAATATTGATGATTGGCAATTCCGTCATTCTGGTAGTACCAGTATGGGAGACAGCAATCATTCAGGCCAATATACCAGCTATGAAAACAAGCTTATGCGAGTACTGCCTAGTTTAAAAACTCAGCTTAGCCTTGGTGATTTCTATACCAATACCAAAACCATCAATAGTAATTCGAGTATCGCCATTCGTGGGGTACAACTTGCTAGCGATGACAGAATGCTTCCGATTTCATTGCAAAGTTATGCACCTACAATTTCAGGTTATGCAAAAAGTAATGCTTTAATACGGGTACGCCAAAATCAACAAATTATTATGGAACGCACTGTTCCTGCCGGTGCATTTAACATTACAGATCTCCAAACACCTGGGACGGGTGGCACATTAAATGTAGATATTATTGAAGCAAATGGTGAAATCCGCAGTTTTGATTTGCCTTATAATAATTTTATTCAGTCTATCCGCGCGCAACAGTATCGTTATCAAATTGCAGCAGGTACTTTTCGTCAAAATAGCAAATCCTATGATGAGAAGTTAATCAATGCATCTTTTGATTATGGATTAAATGATTTTATGTCAGTGAGCAGCTCAGCACTGGTCAGTGATCACTATCAATCTTATATTCTTGGAACCGCGTTAAATACCAAGCTCGGTGGTATTGCCCTAGAAAGCAATTATGTTAAAGCAGATATTAACCAATCCAACCAAAATTTAAACAGTTCTTTGCTTACGCTGCGCTATAACCTTGCACTAAACGGTGCAAAAACAAATATCAGTTTAAACAGTACTGTTTATGGAAATGATCAATATTATTCCTTTGATGAAGCCATGCAGAATCGTTATATCCAAAACAACAGTTCTGCGCTGGTGCTTAATGGTCGTCCCAAGTCATCAAACTATATTCAACTAAGCCAAAACTTAGGTCATCAGTTTGGTGCTGTTTCAGCCAATTTTTCGCAATATAAATTTTGGCATCAAATCAATACACAAAAGTTTTATCAAATTAGCTATAGCAATAGTTATAAAGGCATCAGTTACTATGTCGGTATGCAACATACTCAAAATGATCAATACAAATTAGATAAAGACACTCAATACTTCGTGAATGTGAATATTCCTCTATCGTTTAAAAAGAAAAATAGTAATTTACGTCTAAGTAGTGAAGTCTATCCAGATAATAATGCACTCAATACCAATCAAGTCGGCATATTTGGAAATTTAGGTGAAAATCAGCAGTTCGGCTATAACTTCAATTATTCAAATAGTAAAGATAAAGATCTCTTCAGCAGTTCTTTAAGTTATCGAACCAATCCGGTTTATTTAGCATCGACTTATGCAACTGACTTTGACCAACAACGTCAATACTCTTTACAAGCACAAGGTGCTATCGTTGCACATCAGCATGGTATCACCTTAGCCAATGATTTAAATGATACTTTTGCAATTATTCATGCCAAAGGTTTAGAGGGAACCAGCCTTTCAAATGGAAATAATATTAAAATTGATCGCTGGGGCAATGCGATTATTCCCTATCTAAATCCTTACCAATACAATAGTATCAACTTAAACCCAAATACAATTCCATTAAATACCGATGTTGATGCAACCCAATTACAAGTTGTACCCAAATCAAACGCAAGTATTTTGGTTGATTTTAAAGCATTAAAAACCACAAAAGCCTTAATCGAACTTAAAAACGCAAATGAGGTGCTCATTCCAATGGGTGCTCAAGTGAAAGATACTTTGGGTAATGCTGTTACTACAGTAGGACAAGGTCAGCAAATTTTTATGCAAAATATAAATCCTGGACGCTATAGCGTCTATTGGAGTAATACTGATTCTTGTCAATTCGATATTTCTAAAGAAATATTGCAACAAAGTAAAAATCAAATCCCTTTTGCAAGCTTTAGCCTAAACTGTAAATAAGCACGGAGTAATTTTATGCTGAAATATAAATTGTTATTTATGTTATCTACACTCCCCGCAAGTTTTGCAGCATTTGCAGATTGTAGTGTAGGCAGCAATTTCACTGGCGGTTATAGCATGCCGACGATGAATGCCAGTACCATGAATATCAATAAATATGAAGGGACATCGGTACAGTCCAATGTCTATTCACGCGAAGTTGCTTCAGCAAATTTTGATATTTTCCGTGTCTATAGTGGATGTACTGTTGGCACAAATAGAACCATTTTTGGGAATGTTTTTGCCACCAATGTGATTCCTTATGATGCCAATATTTCGCGTTTAAATGCTTACCCAGCTTTAGGAATTAAAGTTGAAATGGGCGATGCACCTGCAAGTGGCACATTAAAAACGCTAAATACCACTGAATTAGCCATTTATAGTTATAGTGGTGATACACATGGTGTAAAAATGAGAGTGACATTATATGTTTTGCCCAGAACATCAACAATGACCTCCTATCCTGCAACAATTAATGTGTCTAATCTACAAATAGCAACTATCAGTTTAAGACGTGTAAGTGATAATGGTCTCATCCCTGCAAATAGACAAATTCCCGTATATTTAAATGCAACAGTGAATATATCTGAATCCACATGCTCACTAAGTCAAAGTAGCTACACTATTGCGTTACCTGACGTCAGTGTACGAAACTTGGGTTTAGTCGGAAATGAAACTGCATTAAGCTCAAGTAATACAGCAACCCTCAGTATTAATTGTGCAAATTTAAATGATGGTGCAGGTCGCGAAATAAAGGCTTATACCACGGATGCCTTAAATCAATCCAATGCGACAAATATATTAGAAAATCAAGTTGGTGCTGGTTATGCGACAGGCGTAGGGATTCGTTTACGTGATAAAAACAATGCGATAATTAGTCTAGATCCAAACCAATCAAAGAGTACCAACAAGTGGACCTTTGGCAATTTAGGCACTTCTCAGTTGATTCAACATGTAATTAAAGCCAATTACGTAAGAACAACAAATACAGTGACACCTGGTCTGGTCAGATCTCAAGCTTATTTAAATATTGTATATGATTAAAAAAAGCGAACTTATGTTCTTTTATTTGTTTGATAATATTGAACAAAGTTTCTGGTATTGAATAATTGACACAATCAACAATCAGTACAAATAAAAAAGCGCTTTACAGTGATGGTAAAGCGCTTTTTTTATCATAATGATTAAAGCGGATTGATATTCTTATTTTCTGGTTGAATATCTAATACCGTCTTTTCATGACGAGCACTTGCAGCAGCTTCAGCAGCAGCCAATTGTGCTGTCTGTATTTGTTCTTTTCGGAGATGATCGATATCTTTACGAAGACGCTTAACTTCCCATGCATTTTGGAATACACGGAAAACCTGTACACCAAGCAACAATCCAAGAACAATCCCGAGTACCAAAGTTAATAGTAGCAATAACCCTAAACGCATTGCTGGTACTTGAGTAAACAATAAATCTACAGGTAGTTCAGCTGGATTCTGCAAGACTAATGCTAAAGCATAACCAAAGACTACCAGTAGTAATGCAACTAAGAAATAGCGCATACTCACCTCATTCGAATTTTATTAATTAGCAGATTCGTTTACTGCATCACGGAGTGCTTTACCAGGTTTAAAGTGAGGTACAGCTTTTGCTGCAACTTCTACTGATTTACCTGTTTTAGGATTACGACCCACACGTGGCTCACGGTGATGTAAAGCGAAACTACCAAACCCACGAATTTCAATACGGTCATCTGAAGATAACGATGCAATCATTTGATCGATCATAATCTTAACTGCTTCTTCGACTAATGGCTCTGCTAAATGCGGATTTTTAAGAGCAATTCTTTCTATTAAGTCAGACTTATTAAGTGCTTCAGTTGTCATTTAAGACCTCATTAATTTTAATGCTAATTGATATACACCAGATAATATCCTTTTTAAATACAAAAAGGTAGCGCAGTAATCATATACTACGCTACCTTTTACACTATTTGAATAAAAAATATTAATTAATTACATTAAATAATACTTCTTAACAATCACTTAGTGGTTCATCTGTGCTTTGATCAAATCACCAATAGTCTTAGGACCATTGTCTTGACCTGCAGGCGCAGTTGTAGTTGTTTTCAAGTTTGCTACAGCTTCTTTCTCTTCAGCTTCGTCTTTCGCTTTAATCGACAAGTTGATAGAACGTGATTTACGATCTACATTGATGATTTTAGCTTCAACTTCTTGACCAACTTCTAAGAATTTAGTTGCATCTTCAACGCGATCGCGGTTGATTTCAGACGCTTTCAAAGAAGCTTCAACTTCGTCAGCTAACTTAATTGTTGCGCCTTTAGCATCAACAGCAGTTACTGTACCTTTAACCAACGCACCGCGTTCGTTAGCAGCTAAGAAGTCATTGAACGGATCGCTGTTCATTTGCTTGATACCAAGACTGATACGGTTACCTTCAGCATCTACAGACAAGATAACTGCTTCAACTGTATCACCTTTCTTGTAACGACGAATAGCGTCTTCGCCTTGTTCGTTCCAAGAAATATCAGACAAGTGAACTAGACCATCGATACCGCCAGGTAAACCGATGAAGATACCGAAGTCAGTGATAGACTTGATCGTACCAGAAACTTTTTCACCTTTGTCGTGTGACTTAGAGAACTCTTCCCATGGGTTCGCACGAGTTTGCTTGATACCCAATGAAATACGACGACGTTCTTCATCAACTTCAAGAACCATAACATCAACTTCATCACCAATCTGAACAACTTTAGATGGGTGGATGTTTTTGTTTGTGTGATCCATTTCTGAAACGTGTACTAAGCCTTCAACGCCTTCAGCGATTTCAGCGAAACAACCGTAGTCAGTTAAGTTTGTAACACGTGCTTTAACGATAGAACCTTTAGGATAACGGTTCATGATCGCTAACCATGGATCTTCGCCTAATTGCTTAAGACCTAAAGATACACGATTACGTTCTTTGTCAAACTTAAGTACTTTAACAGTAACTTCTTGACCCACTTCAACAACTTCTGAAGGGTGTTTGATGCGTTTCCAAGCCATATCTGTGATATGTAGAAGACCATCAATACCGCCAAGGTCAACGAATGCACCGTAATCAGTAAGATTTTTGATCGTACCAGTAACTGTTTGGCCTTCTTCCAATTGAGAAAGAAGCGCTTCACGGTCAGCTGAAGATTCAGCTTCCATTACAGCACGACGAGATACAACAACGTTGTTACGTTTAGCATCAAGTTTGATTACTTTGAATTCTAACTCTTTGCCTTCAAGGTGAGTTGTATCACGAATAGGGCGAGTATCTACCAATGAACCTGGTAAGAATGCACGAACTGGACCGATGTCAACAGTGAAACCGCCTTTAACCTTACCAGAAATAACACCAGTAACGATTTCGCCGTCTTCAAAGATTTTTTCAAGTTTAGTCCAAGTTTCAGCACGTTTCGCTTTTTCACGTGATAAAACTGTTTGACCCATACCGTTGTCAAGCGCTTCAACAACAACATCAACTTCATCGCCAACTTGAACTTCAAGTTCGCGTTGTTCGTTTAAGAATTCTGAACGTGCAACAACACCTTCAGATTTAAGGCCAGTGTCAACAGTAACCCAGTCAGAGTCGATGCTAACAACGATACCTTTAATAACGGCACCTTTGTCGATATTGAGAGTTGATTCGCTTTCTTCAAAGAGGGCTGCAAAAGATTCGGTCATGATATACCTAGTAAAGTCAACGGTCTTGGATCAGACAAGGCCGGTTTAGTTAAGCCATCCACATAGTCCGTATAAACTGATCAAGCTATGCTTTGGCTAATATTTGGTTAAATATTCTTTATTTAGCTAAATGTAACTCGACATAATCAGTCATCAGTTTAAACACTTCATCGATGTTCATTTCTGAGCTATCAATGATATAAGCATCTTCTGCTGGCTTGAGTGGAGCGACTGTGCGTTCCATATCTCTTTTATCTCGAGCTTGTATATTTGCTAAAATGTCGCTTATTTTAACATCCAGCCCCATTCCCTGCAACTGTTTTACACGACGCTCTGCACGGGACTCGGCTGAAGCAGTGAGATAAATCTTCGCTTGTGCTTGTGGAAAAATAGAAGTGCCCATATCACGCCCATCGGCAACCAAGCCAGGCAACTGAGCAAAAGCATGTTGTCGATCTACCAATGCCGCTCTAAGCGCTGGAATTGCTGCGACTTTTGAAGCAAATTCACCAACACGTTCAGTACGAATCGTTTGTGAGACATCCTCACCATCTAACAAAATCATGATTCCGTTGTCAGCACTCTTAAATACGATATCTAAATTTGTTGCAATCGTCACACTTTGTTGCAATACAGATTCAGTATCTAATGCGTCCAACAATTCTTTTTGATGCAATGACAATCCAAGCAAACGATACAGCGCACCAGAGTCTAATAAATGGAATTGATAGTGATTCGCAAGTTTTGCTGCAAGTGTTCCTTTACCAGAACCACTTGGCCCATCGATTGTGATAATTTGAATTGTCATTGAATTTCCAATTAAGCTACAGACTTAGCAAGTTTCTTAAATCCAAGTGTAATCGCTAGTTTAAGCTGTGCAAGTATTAATTTACTCACAAATGGTGCACGTGCTTGTAATTCGATCGTATAGTCAACACGGGTTTTGTTTGCATCAAGCGCTGTAAACTCAATAATTCCAATATGATGTTTAATTAATGGATTGTTAATTAACTTATATTCAATACGTTTATTGACATCCAGATGCGTAATTTTCTCTTGAATCGGCTTGATCGGACCAAACCCCATACGACGGATAGAACCCAATCCATCTGGGCGTTCAGGATCAGCAGCATCTTTTACCCGTACAACTTGAATGGGAGCAAAAGCCACATTATAGGTTGAATGCTTTGATAACAAGTCAAAGACCTGATCGATTGGTGCATTAAACTCTTGTTTTACTTGAATAGAATTCATTGTTATACCCTTTTAAACTTTAACTATATTTTTAAACCCTTATTTTGACAATTTTTATTGTCACTAAAATCTTGTGTATTCTAGATCATTTTAATGAGTCATTTAAGGTCTTTTGTTGTAACTTTAATTGTTTTTTTTGCTCACGACGCATTTTAAAAAAATCAGACAGTTGGCTTGAGCACTGCGTTTGTAAACAACCGCCTTCAAACTGAAATATATGATTGTAATAGCCAATCTCTAACAGTTGGCGGCTACTGATAAGTGAACCCGCTTTAGGTTCAGTCGCGCCAAAAACCACACGTTTGATTCTTGCATGGATTAATGCACCAACACACATGGTACAAGGTTCAAGTGTGACGTATAAAGTGGCGTCTTCTGGCAGGCGATAATTTTCAATCTTTTGACACGCATTGCGCAGTGCCTGAATTTCCGCATGGGCTGTTGGATCATGCTGAGCAATCGGTTGATTATAACCTTCACCAATGACTTGCCCCTGACTTACAATCACTGCACCAACAGGAATTTCACCGATAGATGCAGCAAATGCAGCTTGCTCTAAAGCCAGCTGCATCCATTGTTGATCTATGTGTTGTTGAGTTTTTTCAGTCATACGACCTTAAATGATACCGTACTGACTTAGCAGCGCATTCCAACTGTCAATCGTTGTGACAGGTGGATTTTTAGCAAGTATTCCACGCAATGTTCGAGACTCAACCTGTTCCCACTCTGGTGATAAATCTTTATCCACCAAACGTGCGCGTACCCCTTCAACAAAATCAGGATGACGAATTTTCCAATCAGAAATTTGTTTTTCTAATTCAAAAACCTCAGACCACGGATGAACTTGACGTCCCCACTGCCATAACAACCAGGTAATCGCAGCAGTACTTGGTGAGCCCTTTTGTAGATTCTCACTGGCTTGACGCAACCAATCACTACGCGCATCACTTAGGCCAATAATCGCTTCATAATCATGTTCAAAGTTTACACCACGACAAACACTATGAATCACATCCAAAGAGTTTTGCAACGGTCCTGGTGAAACAGGACGATGTAAACTATTTAAGGTGTCATCTAAAGCACGGAAATCACCAGCAGGATAATGATCCCAATCAATATCAATCAGTTTCTGTAAAACCACATCACGTTGGGCATCACAAATATGAGTTGCCCAGCCAATCCCATAACCACCCGCTGCAGTCATGATCGAACCAGTTAAACCTGTGAATAAACCTATCGGACCACGATCTGCCAAGAAACGTGTAGCCCCCACATCTGGATATAGACCAATATTCACTTCAGGCATAGCAAGACGCGAATACGGAGTAACTAAACGAAATGGGGCAGCCATAAATAAGCCTAAGCCACCACCCATGACATAACCTTCACCCCAAACCACTATAGGTTTAGCATAATTATGCAACAGTAAATCTAAAGCATATTCCGTTTCAAAAAACTTATTGGCTGTTTCAACTTCATTGTTGATCACCAATTGGCGAAGTTTACGAACATCACCACCTGCACAAAAAGCTTTTGGCGTGGTTGAATCCAACCAAATTGCCTTAACTGAGTCATCATGATGAAAATCCTCAAACAGCTTCAATAATGCCGCAACGATAGATTCATCAAGTGCATGAAGCGACTTAGGACGATTTAAGCGAATAATTCGCCATCCCTTTTTCGCTTCTTCGATAATCAGATCTGGGTGATAATTATTTATTTCGGGAGAGTTTGTCATGCGTCCAGCTGCCAGTCGATTGGCTCAATGCCATATTGTTTCAGATAATTATTTGTTTTTGAAAAAACCTTACAACCAAAAAAGCCACCACGATTTGCTGCCAATGGAGATGGGTGTGCAGCTTTTAATACCAGATGCTTCGTTTGATCTATACGTTGTCCTTTTTTCTGAGCATATGCACCCCAAAGTATAAATACAATGTGCTCTCTATGCTCATTCAACACATCAATCACATGATCTGTAAAATTTTCCCAACCGCGTTTTTGATGTGATGTCGGTTGCCCAGCTTCCACTGTCAACACACTATTTAAAAGCAATACACCCTGTTGAGCCCATTTAGTGAGATCACCATGTCGGGATACAGGCACAGCTAAATCTGTATTTAACTCATGAAAGATATTACGTAAAGACGGAGGCAATGCAACGCCTCTTTGTACGGAAAAACTCAAGCCATGCGCTTGTTCAGGGCCGTGATAAGGATCCTGTCCTAAAATGACCACTTTTACATGATTCAATGGCGTTGTGTCTAATGCATTGAAAATAAGTGAGCTCGGTGGATAAATGGTTTTATTTGCATTTTTTTTAGCAACTAAAAAAGAACGCAAATCATCCATTTGCTGACTCAAAAGAAACTCAGCTAAACCTTCTTTCCAACTTTGATCTAACCGAACTTGATTTAATTTTGTTTGTTCGAGTTCAGATAATTGCATCAACTTTCATCCTAAATTTCATTTTCCTAAAAATTTATTTGTCCTAAAGATGGATTTCACTCAAGAATCATCATTTAAATTTTAACCTGTAAATCCACTTCAGGGTTTTGAAACGGAATACCTTGTTTCAATTTTTCATACATTTCTGGGTCAGACCATTCAGATATGACCTGCTCAGAAAAAATAATTTTATCCAGATTCAACAGTCCCATCTGAGCATTTTCAATATCTTCTTGAAAACTTTGCGCATAACCTGTATCGGTTTCATGCACAATCACAGAATAGACTTCAACATCCCCTTCCCCATTTTGGGTAATGGTGGATTTTAAAATCTGTTGCGCGAGAAAAAAGAATATCCGTGAAAACTGTTCAGCCGATGGAGAAACTGGCAAAGCCACCCAACGAGCACTAAAGGTTTTACACGCCTGAATATATTCAGGGTTATCTTCTTGCCAAAAACAGATCGCATGGTCAAAACTGTCGAAAATTTCTTTAATTACACCTTTAAGCAATCCAAAGTCATATACCATTTGACCATGATCAAGTTTTGAAGCTTTAAGTAGTAATTCAACTTTATAGCTGTGCCCGTGTATAGACCGTTTGCAACGATCTGACGTGCAATTGCGCACAATATGTGCATTTTCAAACTTAAATAACTTACGAATTAACATGAGCCAAATTTTATAAACAAATCGGTAAAGAATCTCGATTATAAAGCAAAACTCGAACCCTGAGCATTAATTTTCACGTTGATTGCAATTAGCAAAAAGGATGATCTGCTTTTTTAGGCCTATTTAGCTTATCGAATCATGTTTACTCAATCAACCAACCTTTTGACTACCTTTTAACTATTTTTTATAGTTATTTAAAATCATATAGTTAAAATAAATATTCACTAAAATTTTCAAAATGGCGCAAGGCTACGCGAATAAACATAAACTTGCGATTTATCATTACGCATAAAGCGCGTAGTAAATTGACGCTTTCGATTGCTTAAAGATACTTCGATGTTGGCTTTAAAATAATTGGATGTCACACCGAAAATCTTATCTGCCTCGGTTTTACTTGCAGCTTCCAATGTGTCAAATGGTGCGACTTTCATCAACTCACCTACATTGGCAAAGTGCTCAAGTTTTTCTTGTCTCGCTTTTAAAGCTGTTTGTATGCTATTTACGTCTAGTTTTTCATCCATGGCTGCCAAAACCATTGCAGGTGCTGTATTAACATTAATTCGTGTGGCAATATCAGGCAGTGCCGATATATAAGGTGCGATTAAATCATACTTTTTTTCTTCAAAACCACGTACTTGTTTAAGTTCTTCAACACTGGAAAATTTTCGATTTGCAGCCAAATATGGTTTAGGTAAACCTTGGTAATAACTTGTTTCGGCGCCGAATGAACCTATGGTTTCATTATCTGGATCTTGCCAATCAATCACGGCTTGGACAGCATCAGCAGGTAAACCGACACGAACCAACAGTTTAGAAAAATATTTCTGTGCTGCATCGTTGGGCTTACCTTCATTGGTTAATAAACTGTTTAAATTGAATTTACCTGACTCATCTTCCAACACACCTGTAACATATCCATCTTCAACGGGAAATGCTGGCATTGGTTTTGCCCAAGTTTCCTGTAAATAATCTGCCTCTTTGCTGTTTTCGCTGTCTTGTACCAATATCTCAGAATAAAATGCTTCCGCACTCTTTGCATAAAAAAGTGCTTGGCTTTGCCGTTTTAAAAACCCTGTACTTTCATTGGTGTAATTTTGACGTTTAGCAATCGTCGCAGCAATAATGGTTGCCAAAGCGACCATCACTAAAATCGTAATTAATGCGATACCCTTTTGCTGCTTCAACTGCATGAATGATTTACCTAAATTGATTGATCCACATCTAACATAATACTGATTTAATTACCTGTGCCGTTATTGATCAGATAGTCAGAATTGAGCAAACTAAAAATCCATTCATATTCTATATCACGAATCGTGACTTTAATTTTAATCCCACGTGGCAATTGCCCATCATTTTTAATCATATCGTTTGGCCAACGATCTAATTCAGTTGGATTTAAAACATCAATACGATACTGATCAACATCTGCCAATAACACACTCGATAAGGGTTGTTCTGAATTATTTCGATTTAAATTTGAATATTTTAACCGATAAAGTTTTTTCTCTTGTGCATTGTAAACATATTCAATTCGTTCATAGGGTGACAGCCCCTGTTTAAGCGGGTCGGTTACACCTGTTTTACTGAAAGAAAGTTTTTGATTGTCTAAGCGTAAAGCAGGTTCAATTTCCTCACCACTTCTCGCAGAAATAGGAACAATCTGTAAGGTATCACGCTGAATCTGTTGATAGGCACCTTGCAATTGACCTAAATTTTCCTCATGTATGACATTACGATCTTTAACCTTAATCAGATAGTCAAATATTTTCCAGCCCAATGCTGACAAAACAGCAAAGATTGCAATAGCCACCAAAAGTTCAATTAAGGTAAAACCCGTACTTTTCTGTGAATACACAGTTTGATTTTTTTTATGTTTGATTAGATTCATCATTATTTTTCTTTGATCGGATAATTAAAGAACACCATATTGGTAATCCCTGCTTCTACTTTGCCCGTATCAGGATTAAAAAGGCTCACTTGCACATCTATTTTTTGTACATTTGGGCTCAGTGTAGATTCTGCTTTTTTATCTACCTGCCAAGTTTCACCTTGTGTGGTGATTTGTTTGGATGATGTTCCTGACAGCCATTCACGATTAATCATCATCATTGAGATTTCATTCTGTGCAACAAACTGAGCTTTGGTTCGTAAAATCGCGTTGGCTGTCGACTGCGTATATTGCATCGCGACTTTAGTCAAAGCCATTGCTGCGACTGCAAAAATCGCCAAAGCCACAACCACCTCAATTAAAGTAAAGCCCTTATTTTTCTTCATCTACTTTACCCAAATAATCAACTCGAATCACCCCACCCACTGGCTTTTGCTGATAATACATTTGAATTGTGACAGGTTTGACTTCACCATTTCCAAACCAAATCAATTTAGGTGCATTATTCCCCAAGAGTTCTGAGTTATTTGCATTTTGGAATTGATGATCTTCCGTTTCAATAGAAAATGAAACGTATTCTGGCAACGCTCTTTTAGGAAAGTCCGTCACTTCTTTCCATGGTTTATTGTCAACCACTCGAATACGTTGCTCAGCGTCTTCTTTGACTGGAATATATTCAATAACACCATACTGTGCATCTGCAACATCCGTAGCATTGTGTAATTCGAGTGCATAAATACGCGCTTGATCATTGGCTTCACGATTAATCTGCTTTAAATCGAGCAATAACATCTCGCGCGCTTGCATAGCTTTACGCTGATCTACGCCATCAATATTTAAAATGATCAATGAGGCAATAATACTGATGATGACGATCACCACCATCACCTCAATTAAGGTAAAACCTCGCATTTTTTGAGATGATCGTAGATTTTTCATTGCAGCTAAGCCACCTGTTCTGAGGCTTGTGGATGTTTTGGCACAGCCAATGCCTGATCAATCAATGCGACACGTAAGGTATCTCGACAACCTAAATAACGTTGATAGAAGCTTGAATTCAATATCGCTGCTCCACCATGCGTAATTGACCAAATCGAAGCCAAATAATCACGTACAGACATCAAACTTTGAATGGATTCTAGATAGCATTCTGTCATTCGAATAATGATACGTAAACGTTGTTTACGCACTTGATAGAGTTCACTAAATAAATGATGGATGCCTTGTCCAGTAGTGGATAATCGCTCTTCGATCTGATGGAATAACACTGCACGTTCAGGATGGTGTAAATGGTGCAACATAAAAAAAGCCAAATGCTCAGGAAATGCTTTTTCAGTATCACGTACCATTTCAAGTAACATACGTTCATTACGAATGATGAGTAGTATATACAACTCATCTTTACTCTGAAAATGCTTATAAAGTGTTCCCTTAGCTAGATCTAGTTCTGCAGCAAGGGCATCCAATGTCATCCCAGCTTCACCATTTTCTAAAAGCAGTTGTTCAGCAACCTGAAAAATCAATGCTTCTCTTGCTCTAAACTGAGCCTGTCGATCCATCTTCACCCGATAAACTCTCTTGTTAATTCTATCCGTTAATAAATTGACGCACTTCTATTGATTGCTTTTTAAATCAGTGCTTTTCAATCACTTTTGTTGAAGCAGATTTTCAAAATTTTGTGTGGTAATGAAAGCGATCTCTTCAAGCGTTTTATCATATACATCACTCAGCGCTTTGGCTACATAAGGAACGTATTTTGGTTCATTCGGTTTTCCTCGATAAGGCATCGGCGCCAAATAAGGACTATCCGTTTCAATCAACAAGCGATCTAAAGGTACCTGCTTTGCAACATCTCTTAAATCTTGCGCATTTTTAAATGAAACAATCCCAGAGAAGGAAATATAGTAGCCACAATCTAAAACCGCCTTTGCAGTCTCCCAATCCTCTGTAAAACAATGCAAAATACCATGTGTTGATTTTTCAGCCCGAATAATGTCTACAGTTTCATGCTTTGCTGAACGGGTATGGACAACTACAGGTTTTTTAAGCTGTTGCGATGCGTGAATATGTCGTGCAAAACAGGCTTTTTGTTCAGCAATAAATTCAGTACTATGAAAATAATCCAAACCTGTTTCACCCAAGGCCCAAACTTTTTCAGCCTGCGCCAATTCAACCAGTTTTTCAACACTTGCACGTTGCATCACTGCAGGATCTTCACATGGGTGCACACCAACACTATAGCCCACATCTGAATGTCTTGCGGCAATTTCTGCAAGTGCGATATGGTCATCCAAATCTACAGAAATCCCCATAAATTTGGACACACCAGCATCTCTTGCTTGTTGTAATGCGGCATCGAGATCCCCAGCATAAGGTTCAAGATTTAACATGGTTAAATGGCAATGCGTATCAACAAACACAGAAATTCCTAAATATTGAAAATTGGCTTACATTGTAAAGCTAGGACGGTCTAAAGACATACTGCCTGCGAGTAGTTTTTCTGCTTCCATTTTGTAATAGATGCCTTTTTCGCCAGTGAGTTGAATTGCAAAACCTTGTGGCTTAATTCCATTTTGCTTTTGCGAAATCCAAATCACTTTCCCTGTTAAAGGAACTTTCTGTGATTGATCTGGCAAACCTGCCAATACGAACACTTCATCGCCCATTTTTACAGCATTCTTTGATGGTACAAATAAGCCACCACCTAAAATATAAGGCATATAACTGGCTTGTAAGGTTGCACGATCATTGATGTTGACTTGAATCAAACCGCCCATACGTGGTTGCATGATTATTCCCCCTGAATATTCAAATTTTATGTCACATTCATTAACTGAATCGACAATTGATCAATAATTAGATTTGTTTGTACATTTTGATCAACTTTTAGCTTAGATTGTTGTAAATCCTCATAAATAGAGAACAAGCTTTGCAATTGATACTGCGCTGCAAGCTCATCCAACTGCAAATCTGAATTCTTTACAACTTGATTCAGCTTGACACAAATTATATCTGACAACAAGTATTCAAACATTTGTAAAAAATCATAAAAGCTCAGTTCTTTATTCCATTTTGAAGCGAACTGTAAAGGCATGCTTTTTTGACTGACCAGTCTTTGCCAATCTTGTAAAAATTCCCCACGTCGGTTTAACCAATCCAGCTCAGCAAGCGCCAATGCTTGCAATGGCATGTTATTGGATAAATTCATCAACAAGTTAATTTTAGAATGCATTTCACTTGGTAAATGCTGTTGCAAATATTGTTCTGAAAGCGTGGGGCTAATACGATCCATGGCAAAGTGCTGTAACCGACTACGAATCGTTGCAGGCAACTTTAGATAATGTTCTGCAAGTAAGATAATCTGTACCCGATCACCTGGCTCTTCTAGTGTTTTTAATAATGCATTTGCAGAAGCAATATTTAAAGCTTCTGCAGGTTCAATCACAATAACGCGCCAACCATCTACTGTTTGCTGCACAAATGGTAGTAAATCACGGATCTTCTCGATCTTAATTTTCGCGTTTTGCTTCTTATTCTCTTCATCGGTCGTGATATTAACATAGTTAGGGTGGGTATCCGATTTGAGCCACTGGCAACTTGCGCACTCTCCACAAGCACCTTGTGGTGTTTTATTTAAACACAAAACCCATGACAAAAAATGTTGGGTAAATGCATGTTTACCACAACCTTTTTTACCATAGAACAATAAACCATGCCCTAATTTTGGAAAGCGACCTGTTAAGGTTTCCCATGTCTGTTGCTGCCAAGGATAAACCTGAGAATTAGAAGCATCCATGAATCAAAAACCTAAATACAAGTGAGGTAAAAACAAGTGACGTAAGTATAAATAATGCAAAGACAAACTATTCAAAAACCGCTACATCTAAGGCGTTTAAGCGATCCAAATCTGTTTGAGTATCGACACCCGGTGGTAAGTTTACTTGTGCGATATCAATCGCAATACGATGTCCATTTTCTAAAACGCGTAATTGCTCTAAACTTTCCAACTGTTCCAAAACACCCATATCCCAAGTGACATATTCTTGTAAAAGCTTGACACGGTAAGCATATAAGCCCAAATGACGATAAGCATGCTGATGTAGCTTTTGCTCAGCCTGTTTAACACCCTCTCGATCATAAGGAATTTGTGCACGACTGAAATAAAGCGCTTCATTGAACTTTGACATCACCACTTTCACGATGCTGTCACGCTGAAACTCGTCAAGCTGATGTATCGGCTCACATAAGGTCGACATTGAACAATCTGCTTTCTGTGCTAGCAACTCCGCAACTTGAATCACCAATTGTGCAGGCAACAAAGGCTCATCGCCCTGTACATTCACAATAATATCCTCAGCATTCCAACCTTTGATCCGAGCAACTTCACTTAAACGATCTGTGCCTGAAGGATGACTCGGATCAGTCATCACAACATCCACACCTTCTGCTCGGCAAAGCGCT
Source organism: Acinetobacter sp. BIGb0196 (assembly GCF_011759595.1). NCBI lineage: Bacteria > Pseudomonadati > Pseudomonadota > Gammaproteobacteria > Moraxellales > Moraxellaceae > Acinetobacter > Acinetobacter sp. BIGb0196. The sequence goes on from NZ_JAAOZA010000001.1 coordinate 2,329,560, forward strand.
GCAATACGTGGGTCATCTGTTGCCACACAAAGATCATCAAACCCCTGTACTTTTTTTGCTTGATCAACCACACGTAAAATCATGGCTCGTCCATGAATTTCTAAAAGCGGTTTACCCGGAAGACGTGAACTCGCAAAACGCGCAGGAATAACAATATGTTTCATCAAATTAACCTTGTATTAGATCAATACCAAGTTGAGTAAGTTGTTGGTTGAGTAATAGATAGCATTCATCAGACAAGACTGCCCCTACTGGAACCACCCAAATCTCACGACTAAATGTAGAATGATTTTTCAATAATGGTAAAAGCTTTACTGCATCTTTTTCAGTGGTGATAATCGGATTGTTATCTTCAAACTGCAAATCATCAATTTCATAATCATAATGGTCTGGAAACTCATGACATTGAAATTGAGTTACACCTATACTTTCCAAGGTATTATAAAAGCGTTGAGGAAAACCAATTCCAACAACTGCATAATAATCGAGTGTAGGATCAAACTGCTCAGATTGGTCAAAACTTGGATTTAATAGATAAGGTTCTGTCACTTCTAAATGCATATTGAGAGCTGAATGTGGCTGGTGCGCATGCTCAATCACGGTGCTGTGCTTTAAACGGCTCACAGGCTCGCGTAAATAACCTTCAGGAAGCAGTTTTTGATTGCCCAAACCCCGGTTATTATCCAACACAATCCATTCGATTTGACGCGCTAAAGCCCAATGCTGTAAACCATCATCACTGATAATCAAATCAAGTTCATAATGTTGCAGTAGTAACTCAATATTGGCTTGGCGATTGCCACCCACCACCATGGGAACCTCAGTAGACTGAACAATTAAACAGGGTTCATCGCCCACTTGATCAGGCACAGAATCTAAAGTAACCAGTGCAGGAAAAGGCCCTTGCCCCCCATAACCACGGCTAATCACACCAACACGAACACGGTGATGTTGCAAATATTTCACCAACTGGATCAATAACGGTGTCTTCCCACTCCCGCCCACAGTAATATTTCCAATAATCATCACTGGGACAGGTGCTTTATAGGTTTTTTTTATACCTTTTTGATACAGTTGCTTATTTACCGTAAAACCGAATTGATATAACCATGACAATGGCCGCAATGCAATCAACCACTTGGACTGTTTATTCCAAGCATCTTGAATGATTTGCGCAATAGACATGTTCGATTATTCCTCAAAGTTACGTTCATACAATTGATAGTAAGCGCCATGCTTCGCTAATAACTCCGTATGAGTACCTTGCTCTATGATACGCCCTTTATCCATAACCACAATCTTATCTGCTTTCTCAATTGTGGATAGACGGTGAGCGATCACAATCGTGGTTCGATTTTGATCAAGCATCGCTTCATCAAATGCTTTTTGAATAAAGTGTTCAGACTCATTATCTAAAGCACTGGTGGCTTCATCAAGGATAAGAATTGGTGCATTTTTAAGGATTGCACGTGCAATGGCAATACGTTGACGTTGACCACCAGAAAGACTTAAGCCTTGCGCGCCCAAAGGTGTGTCATAACCATTTGGTAACTCCATAATAAAGTCATGTGCATAAGCTGCTTTAGCAGCGGCAATAATGGCTTCATCGGATGCTTTTTCTAACTGACCATATGCAATATTTTCACGCACTGTTCGATCAAATAAAACAACTTGTTGGTTGACCATTGCAACTTGTGTACGCAAACAACTGAGTTCAATATCTTGAATAGGAAGTTGATCTAGATAAATTTGCCCTGCGCTAATTTCCTGAAAGCGCACCAACATATTCACCAAAGATGACTTACCAGCACCTGAACGCCCAACCAAAGCAATGGTTTGGCCTGCTTTTATGTCTAATGTGAAATCATCAATCCCTTTTACATTGTTTTTATAAATCAAAGACACATGATCAAACTTGATATTACCCAATAATTTTGGCGTTAATGTTCCAGTATTTTCTTCATGTGGCAAATCTAGAACTTCGAATACAGAATATGCAGCAGCAATACCACGTTGTAATTTTTCATTAATATCCGTTAAGTTTTTAATAGGTTTCGCCAGTAACCCTGCTGCTGTGATATAAGCAACAAACTCGCCTGCTGAAGTATCGCCTAAAATTTGTGGACGTAATGCCAACCAAATAATGATACCCAGAGCAAAAGCCATGACCAATTGTACCAGTGGACTATTTAGGTTTTGTACAACCACCATTTTCAAGCCACGTTTTAAGTTTTCTTCTGACGACTTATAGAAACGTTGTTGTTCACTTTCTTCACCTGCAAAACTCTTTACAACAGCATTACCACTGACTGTTTCTTGCACAATATGGTTGACATCACCCATGGTATTTTGCACTTGAATAGAGAGCTTACGCATACGTTTTGAAGCTTTACGTACCAATAAGCCAATAATCGGCATAAAGATAAAAATACACAAGGTTAAACGCCAATTGGTATACAGCAAATAACCCAATAAACCCAAAGCAATTGCACCATCACGAATTAATGTTTTTAACGATTCAGAGGAAGCCGCAGTTAACTGCTCCACGTTATACATAATTTTTGCAGTGATATGGCCAGATGAATTATCCAAGTAATACTGTGCTGGTAGTTTTAACAGTTTGGCATAAACTTCTTGGCGAATACTAAATACCAAACTTCTTGAGATGACTGCAGTAAAGTAGCCTCCCATAAACAAACCTAAGCCTCGGAAGAATATCAATAGAATAATCAGTGCTGGGAACCAATCAAGATCTCCACGATTACCATCTTGAATTGCATCAATAATATATTTAAGTAATTTCGCTACAGAAACTTCAGTTGCCGCATTTACGCCAAATCCAATAATAACGAGTAAGGCTGCCCCCCAGTACGGCTTTAAATATGCCAAAAGACGGACATAGACCTTAAAATCTTGATTCACTAATTAATAACCTCGAGATGGAACTTTGGTACTGATATTGATGTTAACGAAACCAAGCTGTCCTGCGACGTCCATCACTCGTATAACATCTTGATGCGTCGCTTTGGCATCTGCAGCAATTACAAACATCAGATCACGATTGTCATTTGCTGCTTGCTTAATTGCAGTACTTAAATCAGCCGACTCTTTACTCGAAAGTGCCTGCCCATTAACTGCATAATGTCCTGCCGAGTCTACCATGACTTCAATTTTATTTTTGTATTCTTTTGGCGGAACACCTTGTGCATCCGGTAAAGAAAGATTGATCCGACTTTGCTGGTTAAAGGTGGTGGTCAGTAATAAAATCACCAATATAAATAACAAGCAATCAATCAATGGCGTAAGATTGATATGAATATCTTCAACTGTTCTGCGTCTAAATTTCATGAAACACCCCTAAAACGGATTTAACCAGCTTTCTTTTTTTCATTTTCAAGGTGTTTCTGAAAAAATAATGCGGCATGAAATAAAGTCGATTGTTGCTCGAGTTCAGCCACATATTCCTGAACTAGGCGTTGAAAATAACGGTAGGCAAATAGTGCTGGAATAGCAATCACCATACCTGCAGCTGTGGTAATTAATGCCTTAGAAATACCTGGAATCATCATGGTTGGATTGGCATTCGTACCTAAATCAATCACCAAAAAGGATTCGATAATCCCAATCACTGTACCCAACAGGCCCAATAACGGTGCAACAGCGCTCAATGTTCCCAAAAAATTGATATTTTTTTCTAAATATCCAATTTCGCGTGAAGCAGTCGCTTCCATCTGAGCACGTGCAAATGCCTCTCCTTGAGCGTAAGCATCGATACCATCTTTAAAAATATAACCCAATGCAGTTTGGCAAACCGCTTGATCTTGTTCCATTTCATCTAAAACATTGTCAACATTGCGACCTTTTTGCATCATAAGCGACTTAGGTAGAACTAAAGATCGTTTCAGCCGTATAAATCTCTCGATTGAAATCGCAACAGTAAAAATTGAACATAAAACCAATGGCAGCATTAACCAACCGCCGGCTTTAACAAGTTCCCACATCTTTAGTTCCCCAAATTAATTAAATCGCTTAAACATTATTGTTCTGGTAAACAGATATTTAAAATTCCATCTAACTCATCAAGCGAGTTATAACTGATGACCAGCTTGCCTTTACCCTGTTTGTTATAGTCTAATTTTACACTTGCACTAAAACGTTCTGACAATTTCTGAGTCAGCTGTTGTACATCTGGTGCAAGTGGATCTTTAGATTTTTCCTGCTTTGGTGTATTCCAATCACGCACCAACTGCTCGGTTTGACGAACAGATAAACTCTTATCAATCACAATTTTTGCAATTTGCAATTGATCTTTAGCTTTTAGGGTCAATATCGCACGGGCATGCCCCATGTCTAATAAACCTTGTTGCATTAAATCTTTGATTTCATCTTCTAGACTTAATAAGCGCAATAAATTACTTACGGTAGTGCGTGCTTTACCTACAGTATCTGCAATTTCTTGATGACTAAGCCCGAATTCCTCATGGAAACGTTGTAATGCTAGTGCTTGATCAACAGGGTTTAAATCTTGACGTTGAATATTTTCGATCAATGCCAAGGCAATCGCAACCTGATCGGTCAAATCACGTACAATTGCAGGAATTTCAGTCAAACCAGCCAATTGCGCAGCACGCCAGCGACGTTCACCTGCAATGATTTCATATGGAGTTTCGTCATTCTCAATTGGACGAATCACTATCGGCTGCATTACACCATGTTTTTTAATCGATGCAGCAAGTTCTTGTAAATCCTGCTCACCAATAAAACGACGGGGTTGATATGCACCGCGTTTTAATTGGGTTACATCCATCTGTTTTAATTGGCCATGATCCAATGCTTGAACTTCAAGCTGTAATTTTTCTTTTTGGATAGAACCTAATAATGCATCTAAGCCACGACCCTTTGCCAACCCTCTTTTTTTCACGGTCATGCTTTATTTCCTTTTTTCACTTTACTCTTTTTCAACATTTCAGCTGCTAAATTTAAATATGCAATTGCACCTTTAGAGCTTTTCTCAAAATAAATAATCGGTAATCCATGTGCTGGCGCTTCGGCCAACCGCACATTACGCGGAATCACTGTATCATAAAGTTTCTTACCAAAATACTGTTCTAATTCGGCAGAAACATCACGAGTGAGTGCATTACGCGCATCATACATGGTACGAAGCACCCCAATAATTTCCAATTCAGGGTTTAACGCCTGCTGAATTTTATCAATGGTCTGGGTCAGATCTGCCAATCCTTCTAATGCATAATACTCACATTGCATTGGAATAATCACTGCATCGACTGCGGCTAAAGCATTGACCGTAATTAAACTTAAACTTGGTGCACAATCAACAATAATATAATCAAAGTCTTTTTCAATCTGCTGTAAAGCGTTACGCAAAATAAACTCACGTCCATCTTGCTCTGCAATTGCCAGCTCAACACCTGCCAAATCACGATTTGAGCCAAGCACTTTATAGCCAACTTCAGCTTTACTAATTGCAGTTTCAATCGGTACTTCACCCAGAAGTACATCGGTGACTGAATACAACAAATCATTTTTTTGAATACCCGACCCCATGGTAGCATTACCCTGAGAGTCCATATCCACCAATAAAACACGCTTTTTCAACACTGCCAAAGAGGCAGCCAAATTCACGGCTGTCGTGGTTTTACCTACGCCACCTTTCTGGTTTGCGATAGCAATAATTTGAGCCATGGTAACCCCAACCCTTAGTCTGTTTTAAATCTGTTTTAATAAAAGTAAATGACGTTGTTCGTCCAATCGAGGTACATGCAATTCAATAATGTCACAACTCCACTTGTCTTTTAAAGCATCAACTTCTTCAGTGGGAATCAAACCTTTCATTGACGCAATGATACTGCATTCATGCATATAAGGTTTTGAAGCTGTCACAAAATCTGTCAATGAAGCAAATGCACGACTGGTGATCACATCAAATTGCCCTAGATCATGGATACTATCTTCATTTTCTACACGTGTCTGAACTGCGACAACATTTTTTAGTTTTAAATCTGCAATAAACTGTTTCAGAAAACGAATTTTCTTACCATTTGAATCCAACAAAACACATTGGCGTTCAGGTTGGCACAGTGCAATGATCATCCCTGGCATACCCCCGCCTGTACCAATATCGAGTAAACGACCAGCGGGTAAATCATTTAAAATACTTAAGCTATCCAATAAATGTTTAACCAACATTTCTTTTGGATCACGAATCGCCGTTAAGTTATAAGCTTTGTTCCACAGGACGAGTGCATCTTGATATTGCAACAATAATCCTAATGCTTCATCACTAAGTTTTAAGCCAAGCTTTAGACTGCCTTGCTTTAACTCTTGAAAAAATGGATGCATGATCAAATAACATCTCTAAAAAGTTAGCTGAAAGTATACCTATTTCTCGCCCGTGGAACAGTAGTTAACGATGAGTTAATACGCACTTAGGCGTATTTATCCTCACTTAACTATACTCACCCTGTCTTATTTGCAAATCCAAGGCTGTTAAACGCTCAGGTGTACCCACATCAACCCACGCTGCCTGCATTTTCTCAGCCGAGATTTTACCGTCTAGCATGCCTTGTTTAAGCAAAGGTGCAAGTGGTCTTTTACCCTGTTCCAGACCATCAAACATTTTTGGGTTAATCACAGCGATACCACTATAAGTTAAATTTTCACCTTGCTGATTTTGCTCAAAGGTATAAGCACGACCATTTGCCAAGGTAAAATCGCCATGAGGATGCTGTTCAGGATTATTGACAAAAACCAAATGTGCAAGATCATCGGCAAGATTGATATCTAATAATGATGCAAAATCAAAAGTGGTCCATACATCACCATTGACCAGTATAAAAGGTTGATCACCGAGAAGCGCTAAGGCATTGATAATCCCACCTGCGGTTTCCAAGCCCTCATCTTCACGCGTCCAGCGTATAGTCACACCAAATTGTGAGCCATCACCCAAGGTGCCAATCAGAATATCTGCCAACCATGCAGAGTTAATCACGATTTCAGTCACGCCAATTTTTTTTAATTTTTCAATATGCCATACAATTAGTGCTTTGCCGCCTACTTCCAACAAAGGCTTTGGCTTATAGAGGGTCAAAGGTCGCATTCTATTGCCTAGACCAGCAGCTAAAATCATCGCTTTCATGCTGCAACCACCTCATATGCGCCATATTTTTCTTCAAATTTCGGCAAAACCCGTGCATGGATAAAACGCATAAACGATTGTAATTCTGGGTAAGGTTTTGACTCTTCCAGTAAATACCACATGACACGAGGCAAGTCCTTGAGATAACCAGACTTACCATCACGCTCAAACAAACGAACGAAAATACCTAAAATTTTGATATGACGCTGAATTGCCATAAAGTCAGCATCTTGTTTGAATTGATCAAAATCACGATCTTGCTTCGCAGATTCTGGCAACAAGTCATAAAACACTTTAAACCACTCATACACACGCTCAGGACCCCACTGTACGTAGGCATCACGGGTAATCGAAATCAAGTCATAAGTATCCGCACCGATCACTGCGTCTTGAAAATCAATCACACCTTGGTCTTTCTCAGCTTCAAGAATCATCAGGTTACGACTATGGAAATCACGATGTACGATTACTTGAGGTTGTGCCAAAGCTGCATTGGCAAGGATAGCAAAAGTTCTTTTAATTAAAGCATGTTCTTCATCTGTCACTTGGATTGCTAATGATGGTAACAACCAATCCGTTAACAATTCCATTTCTGAGATCAGCTTTTCATAGGCATATGCTGGCAATTGTGATGAATCAGCGACAATCGACTGCAACTGCACCAACTGCTTAAAACTTTGCGCATAATGTGCATCTACCGTTTGATCATTCAATTGTGTAGATAGCAATACATCGCCAAAATCTTCAAGTAACAACAAACCTTGAGCTAAGTCCTTGGCAACAATATGAGGTACACGCACCCCATTTGTGTCAAAGAATTCATCAATCGCAACAAAAGGACGACAATCTTCCTTCTCAGGAGGTGCATCCATAAGCATAAATGTTTTATTATTCAAGGTAATTCGTGCATAACGACGGAAACTCGCATCGCCTGCTAAAAAATTGATTTCAAATTGATCTGAACTGAGTACAGATGTTAACCATGTTTGTATCAATTGTTCACGTTGTGTATTCATTTGCAATTTAATCTAATTCAGGCTGAATTTTTGAAGTGCTAAGTGTAGCTACTTATCGACTTTTTCTCTATGATGCGACAATAATTAATTGCGATTAGCATATTTGGTTAATGAGACAAATGAAGCATCAGTTTAAATTTAATCCTTTAGCGACTGCTATTTTGACACTTCTTTGTGGAAGTTCAGTATCCAGCTATGCTGAATCAACAGACACTGTTTCTGAAGTTAATAATAAGCAACTGAATGCAGCCATCAAAGAAAGCTTTGCAGGGCAAAATTTCTTTGAACAATATTATGTGGACAAAAACTCGCCTGAAGCACAGGTACGTGATTTAAAAAATCCAAGTAGCCGTTATTGTGAAGGAGTCTGGGTAACGCCTTTTAGTACTCAAACTAAATCGACAAATCCAGAAGAAGCATCATCTGTGATTACCGCAGATAATGGGTATTACAATCCCAATGGTGACTCTTTCCTGTCTGGTGATGTGGTCATTGACCAATCTGGACGTATGATTCGTGCTGATGAAGTGACCATTGATAAAACACAAACTTTCGCCAAAGCGAAAGGCAATGTACAAATGGCGCAAGGTGGTATCATCGCGCAAAGTGATCAGATTGATTACAACCTGAAAGATGAAACTGGTCAGTTAAATAATAGTTTCTATATTGCAGAATTGACCCATGCACATGGTCATGCAGAAAAAATAGAAAGAACTTCTCCAACCAATATCGTCCTTGAAAATGCCACCTACACCACCTGCCCACCTGACGAAAAACCCACTTGGAAAATTCAGGCCAATAAAATTGAATTGGATCAAGATACTGGTCGTGGTGTAACGCGCGGGACTAAACTTTATGTTAAGGATGTGCCTGTACTCGCAGTTCCATACTTTAACTTCCCGATCGATGACCGCCGTACAACCGGGATTTTAAGCCCGAGTTTCGGCTTTACCAATGATGGCGGTTTTGAACTCGCAGTTCCTGTTTATTTAAATTTGGCACCTAATTATGATGCCACCATTACACCACGACTGATTACTGACCGTGGTCTTATGGCTCAAGGTGAATTTCGCTACTTAACTGAGAACTTTGGTGCTGGTAGCGTCTGGGGAAGTTACTTACCCTCTGACCGCGACTATAATGATGAAGATCGTAAAGACCTCCATTTCCTACACAAGTGGGATATCACCAAACAGTGGTCAACTAATTTAGAATATAACTATGTTTCTGATAAAGACTTCTTCTCAGATCTAGATAGCAACCCAAATTCTCGCACAGAGCTGAACCAACGCCGCGTATGGGAACTTAACTACAATCATGGTATTCCTGGGTTAAAAGCTCAGCTTAAAGTTGAAGACTTCCAAACACTTGATAAAACCATCAAAGATGTAGATAAGCCATATGCCCGCCTACCACAGTTTTTACTGAACTATGTCGCTGGCAATCCGCAAGGTTTGGAATACGAATTTAATAACGATACTGCTTATTTCCAAAAAGACATCAACGACGCTGATTATAACAACCAACCAAGTGGTACACGTTTATATAACCAATTTGCGACACGTTATAATTTCCGCAATCCATGGTCTTTTGTGATCCCTGAAGTTTCTGTACGTAGTTTAAATACTTTCTATGATCAAACCACGGTAGATCAACTTAACTTAAATAACCAAAGCCAAGATAGCAAAAATAAATCCGTTGTTGTTCCTCAATTTACCTTGGATACGGGTTTAACTTTTGAAAAGGATGGGAAATTCCTCCAGACTATTACACCTCGTGCTTTCTACGCTTACGCACCATATAAAAATCAAACAGGTTATCCAAACTTTGATTCAACAACAGCTTCTATCAGCTATGATCAATTGTTTAGCCCGTACCGCTTTTATGGACACGATCGCTTAGAAGACAATAACTTTTTATCTTTAGGCTTAAGTTATAGTTTATTTGATACGGTAGGCTTAGAGCGTTTAAGAGCCAGTATTGGTCAAAGTTATTATTTTGATGATCGAAAAGTTACACTGCTTAACAATACTGATGATTTAGACAGAGAAAAACATACCGGCCCTGTGCTGAGTCTTTCTAGCCAACTTTCACAAAACTTCACATTGAGTACCAACTCAGCGTGGATGTCAAATGGTGATAGCGCACAACATGACTTCCAACTGTATTATACAGGCCAGCGTGGAAACCTTTATAACGTCGGTTATTTTTATCGCAATAACCTTCCTGACCGTCAACGAGAATATGATCAAGCAGTTGCATCATTTATACAGCCTGTAAAAGACAACTGGCGTATTATGGGGCATGTTCAATATGACCTTGACAACCATGTCGCACGCGAATATCTATTGGGTGTGAATTATGAATCTTGTTGTTGGGGAATTTCCGTCTATGGTCGTTCATACTTTAATGATCTAGATGACGTTTCTCTTCCTGATACAAAGCCAAAACGCGCAGTGATGGCTGAGATCACACTAAAAGGACTTGGTGGTTTGAACAACAAGTTAAGTTCATTACTTGAAAATCGTATTTTAGGTTTTGATAAAGCTAATCAATCTTGGACACATTAATGAAGACGCAAAAATTTAAAAAATTATTTAAAGCATCAACCTTAGCTTTACTCATCTCCACCTCGGTATCAGTTTATGCTGCCCCGCAGGACCAAATCATTGCAATTGTTGGTTCTACGGCAATTTTAAAAAGTGATTTAGACCAAGGTGTTGCTGAAGCGACACATCGACTTCAGGCACAAAAGAAAGAAATCCCACCACAAAACATTCTGCAACAGCAAGTACTGAGTCAGCTCATCACCCATGATGCACAGCTTGAACAAGTGAAGAAGTATGGCTTAAAAGCAGATGAAAAAAGCTTAAATGAAGCCGTATTGAAAGTTGCCCAACAATCTGGTGCAAATTCTTTAGAAGCTTTTCAAAAAAAATTAGATGCTGTTGCACCGGGTACCTATGAATTACTGCGCAACCGTGTTGCAGAAGATTTACTCATTCAACGATTGAGTCAACAACAAGTGATGTCTCGTATCAAGATCACTGACCTTGATGTTGAAAACTTCTTAAAATCACCTGAAGGTCAAGCTGCTGTTGGTAGTCAAGTCCATGTACTACATATGCGTATTTCAGGAGAAGCGCCTGCAAGTGAGTTAGAAAGTATTGCAAAAGCAGTTCGTACTGACTTAAAAGACAGCAATGACGTTAAAAGCTTAGAAAAGAAATTTAGCACAGCCCAAGTTAAAGTCGATGGTGCTGATATGGGCTTCCGTCCGCTTTCAGATATTCCAACAGATCTTGCTGCACGTGTTACGACTCTTGAGCCAGGACAAACCACTGACTTAATTCCAGCAAAAGACGGCGTTCATGTTTTAAAATTATTAGAAAAAAAATCGAATGAGCAAAAAGCTTTAGTTCCACAATTTAATACACGTCATATCCTGATTAAAACATCAGAAGTTGTTAGCCCTGAAAATGCAAAGCAAACCATTGACAGTATTTATAACCGCTTAAAAGCGGGCGATGATTTTGCTACGCTTGCTTCAACCTATTCAAATGACCCTGGTTCTGCTCGTGATGGCGGAAGTCTTGGCTGGGTAAGCCCTGGCATGATGGTTCCTGAATTTGACAAACTCATGCAAAGTTCGCCAGTCAATGAAATCAGTAAACCATTTCAAACTCAATTTGGCTGGCATATTCTCCAAGTTACAGGCACACGTCAACAAGATATGACCTCAGAGTACCAAAAGCGTATGGCTCGCCAAATTTTAGGTGAACGTCAATTCGAATCAGAATATGACGGCTGGTTAAGAGAGTTACGTGCAAATACTTACATTGAAATCAAAGATCCAAGCTTAGATCCAAAGAAAAATGAAAGTTAAGTCTGTGCTGAGTCGTTAAATTAAAAACCAGTGCTTTTGCACTGGTTTTTTTCTCTCTAAATTTAGCAACACCAATAAAAAAGAGACGCCAATTTGGCGTCTCTTTTACAATCGTTCTTGTTAAATCAAGAAATTAACGATTGTTTTCATCTTCTTGTGAATCTTCAAATTTTGTTTCGCCGCCAAAGTCAGTACCTTGACCGCCGAAGCCACCTTGACCACCGAAGCCGCCTTGACCACCGAAGCCACCTTGACCGCCGAAGCCACCTTGGCTACCGAAACCACCTTGACCACCGAAACCGCCTTGTTGACCACCAAAGCCGCCTTGTTGACCACCGAAGCCACCTTGACCACCGAAGCCACCAGCTTGACCGCCGAAGCCGCCAGCTTGACCACCGAAGCCACCAGCAGCGCCTTGAGCACCAGCAGGAGCACCAGCTGGACGTGGATTACGTGCAGGTACTACAGTTGAAATAGCATGCTTATAAACCATTTGGCTTACTGTGTTTTTCAACAAAACAACATACTGGTCAAAAGATTCAATATGACCTTGTAATTTAATACCGTTTACAAGAAAAATAGAAACAGGAATACGTTCTTTACGGAGAGAATTTAAGAACGGATCTTGTAAAGTTTGACCTTTAGACATTTTATACTCCAAAAAAAATTAAAATCAGCGCAAAAACTACCTTTATTTTTCAATTAAAATTTATAAAAAAGGTAGTTGTTAAATTTTGCTTTATCCGTATAAGTTTCGCAAGTCTTCTTGTGCTTGGTTTATCGTAAAAAAAGTTTGAAAAGAGTGTGTTTCTTGCAAAGATCGTAACCATGTGTATTGACGTTTTGCTAATTGTCGTGTCGCAAATAGTGCTTTATCCTTCATTTGACGCTCACTTTCTTGACTCAAATCACTGTTTTTTAAAAAATCTATCGCTTGTCGGTATCCAACAGAGCGTGAAGAAGGTAAATTTTCTTCGAGATCGTATTTTTTCATAAGATTTTCAACCTCATTTAAAAATCCGATTTCCCACATTTTTTCCAAACGAAGTTCAATTCTCTTGTGCAGCTCTAGGCGATCAGGCAATAAAGCATAATTATGAAAATCATATCGGTACGGTTGATTCTTCGGTTGTTCTGCCTGTAGTTGAGTAATCGGACGACCAGTAATTTTATACACTTCTAAAGCGCGAATGATTCTTTGCTTATCACTGACTTTAAATTTTTCACCTGCCAATACATCAACAGATTTTAATTCATCATACACCGATTGCCAGCCTTCCGTTTCACCTTTTAACTCAATCGCAGCACGAATCGCGTAATCAGCACTCGGTAAATTTGTAGAGAGCCCCTCAAGCAACGCTTTAAAATATAGCATTGTACCGCCAACTAAAATAGGTGTTTTACCGCGTGCATGGATATCATCAATCAGTTGACAAGCATCCTCCACAAATTCAGCAGCGGAATAAACCTCAAGTGGGGTAATAATATCAATCAAATGATGCGGATAACGCTCCTGCTCCGCTTTGGTTGGCTTTGCAGTACCAATATCCATATCTTTATAGACCAAGGCAGAATCTACAGAAATAAGCTCATAATTCCCATGATCATACAGTTCACATGCCAAAGCAGTTTTACCGCTTGCGGTTGGTCCCATTAAATTGATGACGGGCAATTGATTTGACATGTACAACTACTCTCCTCGAGCAAATAATTTATCTAATTGGGGCAATGGAAATGCACGCCATGTTGGTCGACCATGATTACACTGACTGGCAAATTCTGTGTGTTCCATTTGACGCAACAAAGCATTCATTTCAGAAAGACTCAGCATCCGATGGGCACGCACTGCACCATGGCATGCCATGCCTGCTAAAATTTGATCACGCTTTTGCTGTAGCGCCTGTGCTTCATCATTTGGATCTAAATCATTGAGTAATTCAGGTACCAAGGATTCAAAATCTGCTTTATGTAAAATCGCAGGCACACCACGTACAATCACTTGATCATCACCATATTGATCAATTTCTAGACCTAAGCGTTCCAACTGTGGTTTTAAATCATCAACACGGGTTGCCTGCATACGGGTAATCGAAATGACTTTAGGAATAAGCAACTGCTGTGAGGTCCAAAATTCTGGTTTATCCCATGCAGATTTCATTTGTTGTAGCAAAATACGTTCATGCGCTGCATGCATATCGACAATAATCAGGCCTTCCGTATTCTGTGCAAGAATATAAATTCCATGTAATTGCGCTATTGCAATTCCCAACGGATATTCATCAACCTGATGGACCTGTTTATTTTGGATTTCTTGTACAGATCGCTCATAGGACGCTTGATCTGTTAATTCTTGATCAGCATCCCCAGACTCACGTAAAGGGGCTAAATAGCTTTTCAAGGCGTTATTGAGTTGTTGAGTGCCACGATACTGCTGTTGTGGTTCATAGTGGGAATAATTGACTGTTTGGGCATGTGCATCACTAAAATCTGTTAGACCACTATGCTGTATAGACCCATCTGAATTGCTTCGTTTATTTTGATCACTTACATCTTGCTCAGTTGGTACATTGCGATGTAAAGGAAATTGTTCCTGATAACGTGGCTGCGCTGGCAATGCTTGATTTTCTGTTGCGCCATCCTGCTTCATTGCAGAAGACAAATCCGCAGTTGCAGTTTGGAATTGAGATAAAGTGTCTTTAGCAAAATGTCGTACAAACTCATGCACTTCACGCTGATTTAGGAAGCGAATTTCATGCTTAGTTGGATGCACATTCACATCAATATTTTCAGGATCAACTTCTAAAAACAGCAAATACGCTGCATGTTGATGCCCATGCAAAATACCATCGTATGCCATACGCAAAGCATGAGAAATGGTCTTATCTTTGACGATACGACCATTCACATAGACATATTGCAAATCGGCTTGTGCACGCGCATCTGAAGGATGTCCTAACCAACCTGATAAACGCATACTAATACTGTCTGCATCTATCCAGTAAGCATTTTCAGTGAATTGGCGACCTAATAATTGCTGTACCCGTTGAAATCTTAGCTCACCACTATCTGCAATCGGCAAATTAAGGCGAATATTATCATTATGTTCTAAAACAAAGCGGATATCGAAATGCGTAAGTGCCATTCGACGTACAATTTCTTCAATATGACCAAATTCAGTACTTGGTTTCTTTAAAAATTTACGCCGCGCAGGCACATTAAAAAACAAATCCTGAATACGGATATGTGTACCTTGTTGGGTTGCTACCGCTTGAATATCTTGATGATCAAATGCTGTACCATTGACTTCCAGTTGGTAACCGACACCTGAATCATCCTGACTACTGGTTAAGGTTAAACGCGAAACCGCTGCGATAGATGCAAGCGCCTCTCCACGAAAGCCCAAACTCACAATTGCATGTAAATCTTCAGCAGATTGAATTTTACTGGTTGCATGACGGGTGACTGAAAGTGCTAGATCCTCAGCGTGAATACCTCGACCATTGTCAATAATTTCAATCAGGGTACTGCCGCCATTTGCCACACGAATAATCAGCTCAGTCGCACCTGCATCAATCGAGTTTTCAAGCAACTCTTTCACTACCGATGATGGTCGTTCAATCACCTCACCTGCAGCAATTTGGTTGGCCAGTGCTGGATCTAGATTTTGGATACGTCTTAAACTGATATCTTCGCGTTGCATTCAATTAACCTAAAAATTTAAATAAATTAAAATATATGATGGACTTAAAATGCTGAAAACATTGATCAAGTCAACGCTTCAATCAATTCAGCAGAAATACTTTCAATGACCACTTCTCGTGCAGCTTCATCTTCTGTTTTTAAAATGCGAATGACATGATCTGGCTGTGGAATTTCATCACCGCCCTTAGAAGGCCATTCAAACAAGAATAAAGCATTCTCGACCTCTAAATAATCACGAATACCCATCAATTCAAGCTCATAAGGATCATTTAAACGGTATAAGTCAAAATGAAACACCTCTTTCGCATTGATATTATAAGGTTCCACCAAGGTATATGTTGGACTTTTAACCGCACCTTGATGACCTAAACTTTGCAACCAATAGCGTGTAAGTGTGGTTTTACCTGCCCCCAAGTCACCGATTAAATAAATCACGCCTTTTGCAATATGTTGAGCTAACTTTTGTGCCAACATTTCGGTGTCTTGTTCATTGCTCAGACTTAATTTATATGAATATTGCATAACGCTCACGACATGATTCAAACCAGACAATATGATAGCATTGCGTGACTTTAAAACCTATGTTGCATTGTTTAGAAATCATGTTTTGATACTTTCCAACACGCTTAGACCACTCACTTTAAACTTATCTGCATAAAAAATACGCTTATGAAACCCGCCACCCCTGTTTCAGAATATCAACCGCCAATGAGAGATGGTGTAACTGCATCAAAAGTTTATCTCCCCAAGCTAGCAGCTTTACCTAAAAATTTATTCAGTTATTTATGTGAACATTTTCCACATATTTCAGCCAATGAATGGCAACAACGTTTTCAAGAGCAACTCATCATCGATATGCAAGGTCAAGCATTAACGGTTGATCAGCCTTATCTAGAGAATACCCATCTTTACTACTATCGATTTCTAACCCATGAAATTCATGTGCCATTTCAAGAAAAGATATTGTTTGAAAATGAAGATTTAATTGTCGTAGACAAGCCTCACTTTTTAACCATCAGCCCATCAGGGCAATATATACAAGAAACCTTATTAGTTCGTTTAAAAAAAACCACAAACAACCCAGACCTCACCCCAATCCATCGCTTAGATCGGGAAACTGCTGGCATTGTATTGTTTTCTAAACGGCCTCAAACACGTGGTTTATATCAACAAATGTTTGCTGAACGGCAAGTCAATAAGACCTATCAAGCGATTGCTCAATTCAATGCTGATTTAGAATTTCCATGTGCTGTGGACTTGAGAATGGAAAAGGGCGAACCCTTTTACACCATGAAAGTTGTTGAGGGAAAATCAAACTCATATACCGAAATTGATCTGATTGAACACAATCAAATTTGGGCAAAATACTTATTAAAGCCGACTACAGGTAAACAACATCAATTACGGGTGCATTTAAATTGGTTAAATATTCCAATAAAAAACGATCCTTTTTATCCGCAAGTTCTACATAAAGATGCTGCTGATTTTTCACAACCTTTACAGCTATTAGCCAAGAAAATTGAGTTCCTTGATCCGATTACACAAGCCAAATATTGCTTTTGTTCTGACTATGAATTGACACTGTAATTTTGACGTAATGACAAATATATGACTTTTTGACGATTAAGCATTGAAATTCCGAAAGCTTTGATTAAAATAAGCATTCAAACTCAAATTTTGTTTGGTCACTATTCATGAGAAAAACCGAAGTCTATCAAGTACGTCTTGATTCACAAGAAAAAAAACTAGCATTTGCTGTTTTTAAACAATTGGGGATTACGCCTGCACAAGCAGTTCGACTGTTTTTTAAACAAGTTGTCATCACAAAATCCATCCCTTTCGCCATAGAAAATCAAAATATCAATATGGATCAGTTATTCAAGCTGAGAAAACTTAAGCAAGACCAACAAAACGGACAACTGAATTCTTCTGTTGATTTAAATGATGACGATGAAGATCTATTTGCAGAGTTAAATGCCATCTTGGGTGAAAGTGACAAAAAATAACACTGTCGCATTTTTAAACAAATAATTAAGTTTACTTTTCTATTTTTTGGTTATGCTCTTTTGCAAAGATAAAAATCATTGCAAGGAGTAATAAATGATCGTTAGACGAGCGACCAAAGAAGATTTAAATCAACTTGCTACTTTATTTGATGAATATCGCCAATTTTATGGTGCATCTTCCAATATCCAACAGTCCTTTAATTTTTTAAAACAACGTTTTGAAAATAAAGAAAGTGTTATCTTCATCCATGTAAAAGATGATGTTTTTACAGGCTTTGTGTTGTTATACCAAGGCTTTTCATCAGTTTCTTGTTCAAAGTACTATATTTTAGATGATGTATATGTAACACCTGTTTTTCGTCGACAAGGTTCTGCCAAACAACTGATTGATACTGCAATTCTGTTTGCACGCCATGAAGATGCGCAACGGATCAGTTTAGAAACCCAGAAAAACAATTACCATTCACATCAGCTGTATGAACAAATGGGGTTTGTTAAAGACAATGAATTCCAGACATTTCATTGTTTCCTCAAGTAATTTTTACAATGCGTTTTTTGATCAATTCAATGTCGGTTTCCACATCTTTGCGAATTTAAGTACATTGGGTATCATGTCCTGTGAAATAGGAAAAACCACAGCACAGGATTTCTTAGCATCCAATACTGTACTTTCATGTCCTAAATAACACTTTAATTGAGCAATTTTATCAAATTCTTTTTGATTCACCTTGACCACAACTTTACGAAAAGAATGTTCTAACCAATTTTTATAACTTTCAGCATCAGCATCTTGAACAAATTGTAAGTGCGCAGCCAAGACTGCATGCGCAACAAGGGTTGGAACCATAAAGTCTGGCATTTCATCTAAAACAGCAATATAGAGCTTTAAAGCCATGATCAAATCACTATTTGTTCATTTTGACTATTTCTAGCAGCATTCACCTGATCTTCTGTCAAATAAACCCACTCACCTTCAACTAATTCTTTGAGTGCTAATTGCCCGACTTGTGCACGATGCAAGCTTTCAACCTTATTCCCCACAGCAGCCAACATCCGTTTGACTTGATGATAAACTCCTTGGTGTACAGTCATTTGTAATGCATATTCAGCCAAGCGCTGTACATCTGTTGCTGCAAATGTACCTTTTTCATTGCGTAATTCTACACCCTGTTCAAGTTGTTGAATCTGATCATCTGTAATCGGATCTGCTGTTTGTATTTGATAAACTTTAGCCACATGCTTTTTAGGATGAGTCAATGCTTGCAAAAACTGCCCATCATCTGTCAGTAGCAATAGACCCGTCGTGTCCTGATCTAAACGACCAACAGTTTGTAAACCACGGTTCATAAGGACATCATCAAATAAATCAAAAACACTAAAATGGTGTGTTGATTGATGGGAACATTCGTAGTCCTGCGGTTTATTTAAGGCAATATAGACTTTTTCACGGTATTGAAATGTTTCGGTATAGACTGAAAATACTAGATTTTGGGTATCAAGTTTAAATTTGGGGTCTGTAACGACCTCGTTTTGGATTTGAATTGCACCATTTTTAATGAGTTGTTGGCAATGCTTACGTGAACCAAAGCCTTGTGATTGCAACATTTTTTCCAAGAACATAAATCAATACCTTAAAAATTCACGATACATTTTAAAGTATCGTGAATTGAAACCCAAACAACATTCAGGCTTTTTTAGCCTTATTGATTATCAATATATGCTTTTATCAAGTATTAAAGATAAATGACTTATGTACAGCAACACCCGCCAGCGCTCCATCTGCAACTGAGAAAGCAACTGAACCACCTGAACGGGTGATATCACCACAAGCATATATCCCTTTAAGATTGGTTTCTTTCATGGCTGTGGTTTGAATGACTTTACTATATTCATTTACATCAAGCACTATCCCCAGTTTTTCAACCCAAGGGACATTGATGCGCATAAAAGTGGAGACGAATAATCCATCTAATTGAACCTGCTCACCATCTTCAAAGACTAAATCACAATGATTGTGTATTTTGACAATCTTGCGTATATCCAATTTCACATTTCTTTGTTTAAGCTGTTCAAGTGTGACGGGATCTAATTCAGCTTGTGAAATTACATCATTTAAAAATAAAGTGGTATTGCCCCAGTCGGGTAACATCAGTGCCATATGGATCGAATGTAAACCTGAACATAACATTCCAAGTGTCCCCAGATTTAACTCATAGCCATCACAGTATGGACAATGAAAAATGCTTTTCCCCCACCGTTCTGCTAAACCATCGATTTTAGGTAAATCATCTTTAACGCCTGTAGCAATAATTATTTTTTTGACTTGAATGGTTGTACCCGTGTCATCGGCTTGGTCTATTTGAATCTCATATTGCTGCCCGACAGCGCTCACATCGGTGACTGATGCGTTAATACATGTCAAAGTTTGGTATTTGTCTAACTGTAATTTTGCATCACGAATAATTGCTGCTGGCGTATTACCATCTTGGGTTAAGAAATTATGTGAATGTTCAGCAAAACGATTACGACGCATGCCTGCATCAATCATTAACACTTTTTTTCTAGCACGAAGCAATGGTAATGCTGCTGACAAACCTGCATAACTCCCACCAATAATTACAACGTCATAGTTCATTTTCAACACCAATAAGTAACTTTTAAAGTTACTATATTGAGTTATTTTTATAATTGCAACTTTTAATGTTACAATTGACAAAAGAGTGTTGACTAAAAAACTATGCGTAAAGACAGTAAGCTTTCTCGAATGTTGCATGTGCTATTACATATGGCCCGTGAAAAAAAACCGTTCACCTCTGAACAAATTTCAATCATGTTAGACACCAATCCTGTCGTAGTACGTCGTACCATGTCTGGTTTAAAAAAAGCAGGCTTTGTCCATGCAGACAAAGGCCCCGGTGGTGGCTGGACCTTAGTACAAGCTTTAGAACAAATATCTTTATTTGATATTTATCAGGCTGTTGGAGAACCTACTATTTTTGCCATTGGCAATGAACAAGAAACACCCAACTGTCTGGTTGAATTGGTGGTGAATAAGGCTTTAAACCAAGCTATGCAAGAAGCACAAAACATTTTAATACAACAGCTTAAATCAACAAATCTGTCTAAACTGGCACAAGACTTTGAGTATGAATGGAATTTATTGGGTGCTGAAACTCAAAAATTTATTGTCCACTAAATCCACACTCGACTGAATTTAAATGTGAATCATTGCCAGACAAGGCAAATTCACATACCGCTTTTCAGTATAATGGATGGATATATTAATTTTTAATGCTGAATATTGATGAGTCTTTCTAGTCTAGACCTAAATTTAATTGTGCTCCTTGTTTTACTGGCCTGCGGTATCTTTAGTCACAATACTGCGGTCACCATTGCAGCTGGGGTTTTGATCGTCTTTAGAATCACACCTTTAAGTGAGTTTTTCCCATTATTACAAACTCACGGTTTAGAAGTCGGCATTATTATTTTAACCATTGGCGTGCTTACTCCAATTGCCAGCGGCAAAATCCCCGGTGATGTCATTTTAAAATCATTTATGCATTGGAAATCATTAACAGCCATTGCGATCGGTTTATTGGTTGCATGGTTAGGTGGTCGTGGAGTTTCCTTAATGACCAGCCAACCCAATGTCGTTGCAGGCTTATTGATTGGAACAGTCGCTGGAGTTGCATTACTCAGAGGTGTTCCTGTGGGTCCCTTGATTGCTGCAGGAATCCTATCTTTACTGATTGGAAAAACTTAAGGTATTTTAAAATCACCAATTGTGTATCTAAAAATCATGTGCTCGCTGAACTTTATCAATGGACTTACTTTCGCCAGTAATTCTATTGATAAAGGGTAAATTTAGAATTTTTCGCACATCATTTATCATTCTTCCACTGCTTTAATAAGATTAATTTTTTAAAATTTACTTATTATATTTGGACTCTTGCATAAGTCCTTTTTAAAACCAAAGCTCAGCATAAAATCCCCCTCATCCTAGCCTTCTCCCAAAGGGAAAAAAGAACGTTCAATCCCCAGACAACTCACTTTTCATGATCTTTTTTTGATTTTTAAAAGATCTTTATTCATCAGATAAATAAAAATTTGTTATCATAAAATAAGTAAAAAAATCATCGTATTTAAAATACAAACTCAAGATATTTTAATCAAACAATTACAAGTCATCGCTACGCTTGTTTTTTTCTTAGCCCATTTATCGGGTTTATCATCTGGTATAAATAAGCTACTATATAAGCTTGTATAAAAATACTTTTAAAAATCAGAATCAATACTGAAACATTTTTAGATTCGTTCACCTTACCATTTTTTGATTTGCTCAAATAAAATGAGGCACCATATTGGATATGAAAAATAATGCAAATTCGATAGAAATACAGTCTTCTACGCTACAATCAGCTAATTACAAGACGCAAATGCAAAGCAACATTGTCGATCATAATGGAAATACCTTATTTAGTATTGTTTATCCAAATCCCGACAAAGAGACACTAATTTTATTGCATGGAGGACCTGGTTTTCCAAGTGATCTCTCTGCCGTTGCCGATCTTTTAAAAGATTATTTTCAAGTGATCACATTTCATCAAAGAGGAACCCAAAAATCTCCTTGTCGTGATAAAGACTATTCTATGCAGGCTTATTTAAGCGATATAGAAACTGTTCGAGAGTTCTATAAAATCAATAAGTTTCATTTATGGGGACACTCTTGGGGTGGACTTTATGCACAAATCTATGCTGAAAAACATCCCGATAATTTACTCAGTCTTTTTTTATGTAGCCCAGGTTCAGGTACCAATACGCAATGGAAGCAAACTGAAAAAGAAGTCATGCAACTTAATAAGTCCAAAACAAGTGCTTGGGCATGGACAAAAATGGGATTAAATAGCCTTTTAGGCGCGCTTGGAAGCAATGAAGCTTATAAACGCCTCTTTAAACAAGTCATGAAAAACTATAATGAAGGATTTATTGCAACAGATCATTCAGATCTCACTGATGATTTTGATTTACTGAAAGCAGAGCCGATCAATAAAACCAGACCTGAAATCATCAAGTATCCGCTGTTGACTGGATTAGAGGAACCAGATTTTAAGATTACCATTGTCTATGGAGATCAGGACATCTATACAACAAGTAAAAACTTTGTGATCAATCGATACCCAACAGCACATTTATTTACACTTTCAAACTCAGGGCATATTCCTTGGTTACATCATCCAGAGGCTTATAACGATATAGTGAGGAATCATTATTAGTTATTAGTTATTAGTTATTATCGGAGCTTATATCTAAAAATAAATTTTTTAAAATTCTCATATAGATTCAGACAGTTTTCCTTTCATCTTTAGAATAAATTTAAAAATCGTTTACGACTGTTAACGATTTTTAAATTTAATATCATTCCCCAATAAAATTCATGCCTTTTAATTTATTTAATAAGCATAGTTCTTTGAGTTTCTCACTTAAAATAATTATAGTTTTTCCCTTAACCTTGAAATTAAATTATTCCCCATAAATTCTGATGTAAAAAAATAATTTTAAAATACCGAACCTATTTACTTCAAAAAAATTTTGCTTTATCAACTCCTTCAAAGCAATTAAAAATATTTAAATATAGAAAATTATCAATAATCTCTCCATAGCGTGATAATCATCTTCCAATAAATAATCACCGACTTCCTCAATTATTCGTAATAACAATTATTACACCATGCTTTAAATACAACAAAACCAACTGTATATCTTTCGATAATTTTCAGCGCACTGAAACTCAACTGTTTTAAGTTTTTTTATATTTCATATCTGAGCCACATTAAAATAGTATTTTTCATTTTCCCTAGAATCTTTATATCCTTTAAAATCATCCACTTTTGTTAATGTAAACAAAAAACCATAATTTGCATTGGGGTATTCTTTTTCTATTTTTCTTCGGTAACCTTCAATTTTGACTAAATAATTTCCAGTTAACAAATCAAATCTAAAACCGTTATATAACGTTTCCCCATCTAAGGTTTGATAAGACATATATTTCTTGTCAAAATTTTCTTTACCTAAATCATATAACACACCTGCGCCTAATATCCAAAAACCATCTTCTACAGCTAGATTAAACCCGTCTTCTTCTATTTTCTTTTCCCAATTTTCATCAAAATTCTCGCCATTATTTGACAACTTTATAACATACTCAATTGAATTAATTTGTAAAAAAGGAATCCAAACACCTTTTGATATTGAGTCCAGATATAAAGAGTGATTCTCTTTAAATAATTTCAGAACTTTTTTAGTTCTAATTTTATTATTTTTCAAATATTTTTTTAAAACATTTTCAGAAGTTAATACTATTCCATAACTCGCAACATCTAAAACTTTATCTGTCATCATTAAACTTTAAAACTCCTTACTTTATACTAATAACATGCTCAATAGAACTAAAACAAAGAAATTAAACCTCTTTCCTAAGTCAAAAATACTAATCTTTGTGTTCAATATTCATAATGGGATCAAAACTTCACTAAAATTTATTTCTTATTAAAGATCTTAAATCTCAAGTATTTAGATTAATCATTTTTCTAGAACGTTTATGTTCATACATTTTAAGGTCTGCAAATTCAATCAACTTATTGAGTTCAATACCATCTTCAGGAAATAAAGCCAGACCTACACTTGCACCCATGGTTAATTTGACATTTTCAAATACAAACGGTAATCCACACGCCTCAACAATACGATTCATGACTTTTTTTGCCAGCTCTTGATCGCCAAGACTACTTAATATCACTGCAAACTCATCACCACCTAAACGTGCAACCAAATCATCATGTCGGGTAATATTGACGATACGTTTACCAATTTCTTTTAACGCCTCATCACCTAAACGATGTCCATATTGATCATTAATTGGTTTCAAACCATCCATATCAATAATCAAGATTCCAAGTAGCTTTTGTGTACGTTTAGCCTGTTCAACACCTTGTCTTAAACAATCAAGAAACAAAGCACGATTGGCAAGTCCTGTTAACTGATCCTGTGTAGCAAGCTTATAGAGTTCTTGAGCACCAAACTTACTGGCATGATACATCGCAGCAGCAATCAGTTCAGACATGAGTGTAAGTAAATTGATATCACTTTCTTTAAAGGCATTTACCCGTTCTGAATAAATTTTTAATACACCAATCGGTTCATCACAATGAATTAGTGGTACAACAGCCATAGAACGCAGCCCAACCCGTCTACATGCTTCACGATCTACACGCTCATCAGTTTCACTGTCTTTACAATATAAAGTCGTATTCTGCGCGATACAAAGCCCAGAAAGGCTAGAATCCATCTTTAAGCGTAGGCCTAGAAATTGATTTGCACCATTCGAAACGGCACGATAGACCATATCACCTTCTTCAGCGAGCTCTACAATTGCACCTTTTGCATGGGTAATCAATTGAACTTGCTCTGCCACTAAAGTCATGACAGCATTGATATCCAAGCCCAATTTTGCAATTGCTGTCTGCGTCTGAATCACTGACAGTAATTGTTTTGAGGTTGGTTGTTTCGTTTTAGACATACATCATCCTAGACGAGTGTGATCCAATTTAAGTATATAAGCTCAAACGCTACACTGATGAAATAAATGCAAGTGCCTAGCGCTGACTTAATTTCAAAGCTTGAACACGTAAAATATATCAAATACAGAGTTTGTGGCATACATATTATGATGATTCATATTTAAAGTATATTACTGTGTTCATTAAATTTTTGAAAAAAATTACTTCGTTATACCCTTCATATATCTACATTTAAATTCATACAGATAGGTGGCTATTTTTAATCCGATATAAATTTGACATGTGCTCCAATACTCTCCAAATAGTCTTTATTGTATTGACAGAACTGCTCAGCCCCGCTTTCAATTTCCAATGGTAACTGATTGATGATTTGCAACGCTTCCATACCTGTTATTTTGAAATGCTGTTTTAGAAAACTCACCACTTTAATTTTATTTTTACCTGATTCCACAAGTATTAATTTGCCATAAATCCATGGTTGAGATTCTATTTCATCATTTGCGTTTATATTTTCATCAGATAACGATTCGACTAGACTCAAATGCAATTCCTTCCAAAAATCTAGTTTGAAGTTCTTATTACTCACCACGTAATCAATTAATGCCTGCTTATCGTGTTCAATACGTTGGATTTGAATCAAATCTAATTGGAAATTCTTTAAGCTGCTGGCTACTTGTTTAAAATCCCAACACCCAGCGCCATGTTGAGCATAATAGACTGGATAGCCTTTTTTATCCTCATCCAGATGAATAACAAATGGATCATTAAAATAGTTTGAACAAATAACATAACCTTCAGGATGCCAAGCTCCATCATTTCGTCCTGTTATATTTTCATCTATACCCTCACAAACGCGATAACCAACTTGAAAATCCTCAAAATGATCAATAGCTGGATAGTTCCAAGGTAATTCCATCTGCTCAAATACAATTGGATTTTTTATAAAGTTAATCAATTCATCTGGTAAATTTTTCAAAAAATAGGCCTCCAATTCAGCCACTTGCGGTTATATTTCTCGAACTCACCGCTATCTGTAAATTCATAAGCTATCATACAGATCTCAAATATATCTTCTTGGCCCGAACCAGTACTAAAATAAATAGTAGATTGTGTTAAAGAAGCGCGTACAGAAATATTCTCATTCGACTTTTCAAAATTATGCATGGCTTTAAGATTAAAGCCTTGAACTTGTTAGCCCATTCTAGTGTCCTTTTATAGCTATAACTTCTATCCTAAAACTGCTTACTATTTTAAAGCCACATACTATTTTAAAGTGACTTACTTTTTATAACGTTTAAGTCACTAACAGAAAACCTTAGTCTAAATCACGATTTAATGTATCTATATAAATTTTATTAAATCGTTTTAAATTCAAAAAAGTAATAATGAGTATCATCTAAATACAAAAAAACAGCCACTTTTTGAGGCTGTTTCCCAAATGCTTAAGTCATCACATCACTTTTTCTAACAGAACATTTAAAAGAACTTCGTAATGGTTTGAATAACAACGGCATTCACAATATCAACAAAAAATGCGCCGGTTAGAGGAATAATTAAAAATGCTTTATGCGATGGCCCATAAGTATTGGTTACCGCTTGAATATTGGCAATAGCAGTCGGTGTTGCACCTAAATTTACCCCACACTGACCTGCACACAATACTGCAGCATCATAATTTTTACCCATAACTCGAAAAGTGACAAAAAATAGATATAAAGCAAGAAAAACAGTTTGAACGATAAGAATAATTACCAATGGACCAGCTAAATCAGCAAGTAACCACAATTGCAAGGACATCAAGGCGATAGCTAAAAATAATGCCAGCGAGGCATTACCAAATACATCGATACAACGGTCAAACAATTCAATTTTAAATACATATTCCAGTGTATTACGTAAAAATACCCCACAACCCAATGCCCATACAAAAGTCGGTAACTCAAACCATTGTCCTTTGGCAACACCGGTCATAAAGTTAGCAAAGACAATACACAGCGCAAACATTCCTATGGTTTTAACCGCATCATCAGCGGTGATTAAACGGGTTTTTTCTGGATATTCAAATGGCGCTGTTTCAGCAGATGGAGGAGCTTGCATACGCGCTGCTGATGGCGCTATTTCTTCAGCCAATTGATAACGACGAATCAGAAACTTTGCAACTGGACCACCCATCATTCCACCAATGACCAGACCAAATGTCGCACTCGCCATTCCTAAGACAATCGCACCTTTGATACCATAATTTTCTTCAAAAATACTGCCCCATGCTCCAGCTGTACCATGCCCACCAGTTAAAGTGACGGATCCAGCAATCAAGCCAATCAAAGGGTTTAAATCGAGTGCGGTTGCCAAACTTATCCCAACAGCATTTTGCAGTAGCACATAAATCACTACGCAGACCATAAAAAGAAGCAGCGACTTACCCCCTTCTTTTAACTTAAGCAGACTTGCACTCAATCCAACAGAAGTAAAAAACATCAACATAAAACTTTGTTGAATATTGGCATTAAAATTTACGGTTAAATTAAATTGCTTAAAAAGCACAAAAGTTACAGCAGCAGCAATTAACCCACCCACGACAGGTTCAGGAATATTATATTGCTTCAATATACTGATCTTATTTACAAGAAAATAACCAATAAAAAGAACGGCTACAGCAATTGCAATCGTGCCAAAAATATCAACATTAATGTTCATTGTTAACCATTCAAAACTTTTATGGCGTTATTAATACTTAAATTTACTCAATAATTCATTAAAAAATATGTAAAAAATAAATTTAAAACTCTTATTCGGCTATTCGTTGGTCAAAATATTTAGAAGAATTTTCATCATTATACAGATTGAATTTATCGTTGTTATTGTGAAGCACTTAGCGCAAATAAAGCGAGGATTGATTCGTCTCAGCCAATTTAAGAATGGATAGTGCTATGCAGATGATGACTACGGATCCAAGATAATTCACTACTTATATTTTTATCAATGACGGTCACTCATCTTCATTTTAGGGTCAATTCATTATTAAAAAAATTTTCACGCTGAATCAATTGACTCCATTCACGATAGCTGTACAACTTCAAATTTTCGACTTTATTACCTGTTAACAAATAACGCCCATCCCATGACAATACTTCGCGACAATCATCAGGTCGAATTTCCGAAAATTTCGGTAATTGAAATAAATGCTGTTCTAAAATCATTCCTATTTCTAATAGCTCTTTGAGAGTTTTCACATTTTTGGGAATCATTGAAAACAAAGGACACAAAGTTAAAATCTCTGCTACGATTTCGATTGGTTCTTCATACAAATCATCTAGACACCAGTTTCCATCCAAAGTTCTCCAGATATAGATATTCCAATGTCCTATACCAATACTTAATGTTTCAGGATCGGCATCAGGTTCTTGATAATACACTTGATATTTTAAAGATGCTGTAGACACGATATTCATTTGAGGAAGTTTTAAATATGAATAATTTTGAAAAACTTCCTCAAAAAATGATTGCAATCGGTTTTGTAAAATATCTAGCCCAAAACTTTCAGAAAAAATACTCACGAATTTAGCTTTCTGTTGTTCAGAAAGATTAAATTTATTCATCCAAATACTCACTCAGGTAACTTATACCCACAATTTGGACAGAAACAATACTTGTTTTTTTCTCTTTCCAATTCCTGTTCTTTACGTTCACGAATCAGTTGTAAAACAATATCTCGTGTCTGCTCAGCAGATAAGCCAACATCTCTACGAATATCATCAATCTTGTCTTCATCATGAATAATGTCAATTTCACAGCTTTCTAACAAATCTCGAAACTTTAACTCCAGTTGTTGCTTTCTTAATTCCAATTCATTGGCTAAACCATTTGCCAAAATACCTGCAGGTAAAGCGGCCAATCCGACACCGAGTATGGTAATCAAAGCACCAAGGAAGCGTCCAAGTGGAGTAATTGGCGTTACATCACCATAACCCACAGTGGTTAATGTCACCACCGCCCACCACATAGATGCAGGGATTGAGCTAAAGACATCGGGTTGTGCACGACCTTCGACAACATAAATGCCTGCTGCCGCCATCACGATCATAATCACCAAAATAAAAATCACGGCTTGAAATGAACCCTTTTCACGTTCTATAACGCGCAGTAGAATCTGTAATGAAATAAAATATCGGGTAAGTTTTAATAAACGCAGTAAGCGCAGAATCCGCAAAAATCTTAAATCAATATGTACAAAGAAGTTGATATATGCTGGTAAAATCGCCAGTAAATCGATAATCGCAGCACCACTGGTCACATATTTCCAGCGTACTCTCCACTCAGAATCAAACGGTTCTTTTTCTGCAACACTCCAAAAACGTAAAATATATTCAACGGTAAAGACAATGATTGAAAAATCCTCAAATGCATCGAAGTAAAGCTGATAGGCTTTATAAACATCATTGATTGACTCTAAAAGTACCGCGACAACATTACCAATGATTAGAAAAATCAAAGAGAAATTGATCGCACGACTAAACCACGTTTCATAATCTTCATTATGCAAATTGTCATATACAAATTTTCGGAGTGTGTACCAAGCTGTGAATCGCATGCATTATTCTTTATTTTAAAGATAAATCATCTTAATACTTCTCGATTTAATTGCACATCTTCAGCTGCTTGAGTTTACAATTTTGTTGATTATTTTGGCTGTTAAAGCATCGAACTCAAAGTATAAATATATCTTATTCATTGCATAATTTTTTGTTATACAATAAAAAAGATTACAATGTCTTATTGAATCATATGCAATTTGTGAAGGCGCGGTTGAATTTTATCGTTTTAAAACTATTTTTATAATTTTTTTAAAGCGTAGAATAAGGTCGCGGACAGTATCGTTAAAGGCACCCTTTCCTCTAAAGATACTATCCGCTCAATCAAAGCCAGTCTCCCAAATGTCTTTGATTTGATAAGTTTATTCTAGCGTTCTACTGAATAGAATGTTTCCCGTATTTAATATAAATCTCCAGTATTTTCGGAATGATTTTTCACATATTCCATTATTCTCGAAAATATTTTCTGTGGTAAAGCTCATGAATGAAAGTCAGTACACTTTAGATAGGATTGATCGCAAAATTTTATCGGCACTTCGAAAAGATGGTCGTTTAACGGTCGCTCAGCTCTCTGAACTGGTTGGACTCTCCTCTTCGCCATGTTGGACACGTGTTAAACGTCTAGAATCTTTAAATGTCATTGAAGGCTATACTGCCACCATTAATGCCAAAGCCATCGGGATTAATGAACTATTTTTTATTGAGATCACCTTAGAACGTCATGATGACGAAATTTTAGAGCAATTTAGTGATGCACTCAGTCAAATGCCTGAGGTTGTAGAAGCGCATTTGGTAACAGGTGATTATGATTATTTGGTCAAAGTTGCGGTGAAAAATGCTGAACATTATGAGCGCTTTTTACGTAAAAATTTATATTCAATGAAAGGTATTCGCCATACTCGTTCTATTTTTGCTTTACGTCCTTTAAAGCTTGAAAATAAATCAGACCTCATGATGATTGAATAAGCAAAAAATCTTGAGAAGAGTTTTCATATTTAGGCTGAAAAACTCTTCTTTTCAGCATATTTTTTAGCCAGCTTAAAGCTACAAAAAGCTTAACACCTACAAAAAATAGTACTTTAGTCTAAGACTTTTTTGAATATTTATTACACAAATATACTAATCAAATTTTAATCTGGTTGTTTTTTGTACACATCTTTACAAATTTAAAAACAAATTATTTCATATATTTAAATCATTTACGAAAAAAATCATTACACAAACTAACATTTATGTAACTTTTCTACATTACAATATTATTAAAACTTGATGAAACAGGAAATATATGAAGAGATTTTTTAAATACCTACTGATTGTCATCGGGGTTATATTTGTTATTGGATTGATCTTTTTATTCAGACCAATTGCTTCTAAAAAAGTCAACACAACAACAGATGAACCAGTTGTAGATGTGGTACTTGTTGGTGGCGGTATTATGAGTGCAACTTTGGGGACTTACCTCAATGAAGTTGAACCAGACTGGACCATCAATATGTATGAACGTTTGGATCAGGTAGGTCAAGAAAGTTCTGCGGGATTCAACAACGCAGGAACGGGACACTCTGGCTTTATGGAAATGAACTATACCCCTGAGAAAGACGGTAAAGTTGATATTAAAAAAGCCATTGATACTGCTTCACAGTTTGAAGTAAGTAAACAATTCTGGGCTTATCAGGTCAAAAATGGCGTGCTGGGTCAACCAAACAGCTTTATTAATCCTGTACCACATATTGCCTTTGTTTGGGGCGATAGCGTGAACTACATGAAAAAACGTTATGAAGCGATGAGCCAAAGCCCAATGTTCGAAGGATTAAAATATACTGAAAATCCTGCTGAAATTAAGCAATGGGCGCCTTTAGTTATGCAAGGCCGTGATGCAAACCAAAAAGTTGCTGCAACACGTATGGACGTAGGTTCTGATGTAAATTATGGTTCAATTACGACTCAATTAATTGATCATTTGAAAAAACAGCCTAAATTCAAACTTGAAACTTCATCTGAAGTAACAGGTATTAGTCAAAATGCAGACAAAACTTGGACTGTATCGTTTAAAAATCTAAAAACCAACACAACCAGCCATGTTAAAACTCGTCATGTGTTTATTGGTGCGGGTGGTGCTGCGATTAGATTATTACAAATGACAGGTCTGGAAGAAACTAAGCAATATGCTGGCTTCCCGATCGGTGGTATTTTCTTGATGACAGACAATCCAGCTGTTACATCACAACATACTGCAAAAGTCTATGGTAAGCCTGAATTAGGTGCACCTCCAATGTCTGTACCACACATTGATACTCGTTACGTTGATGGTAAAAAGTATGTATTGTTTGGTCCATTCGCAACCTATTCAAACAAGTTCCTAAAAAATGGTTCTCAGTTTGATTTGATTGATGCGACCAACAAAAACAATGTGATTCCGATGGCAACCATTGGAATGGAAAATCTGGACTTGGTGAAATATTTAGTCAGCCAAGTGGCGATGTCTAAGCAAGATCAGTTCAATGAATTGAAAAAGTATTATCCAGATGCAAAAATTGAAGACTGGACTTTAAGCCAAGCTGGCCAACGTGTTCAAATCATCAAAAAAGCACCGGGTAAACCTGCAACACTTCAATTCGGTACTGAGATCTTCACCTCTAAAGATGGTTCAATCACAGGCCTTCTTGGTGCTTCTCCTGGTGCATCAACCTCTCCATACATTATGCTGAGCTTGATGGAAAAAGCATTCCCTGAGCAAGTTAAAGGTAAATGGAATCCAAAATTGCATGAGATTGTGAAGTCTTATCAACAAGATTTAAATACCAACCCTGCTCTGCTTGATCAAGTGCGTACATATACCAGCTCGACTTTAGGTTTAAATTACACACCTACCCGTAAAGCTGCAAATGATGCGACAGCCCCTGCTGCTCCTGCTGTAGCAAATACACATTAATCTTCTTGTGTAAAAAAAGATGAGCTACGGCTCATCTTTTTTATGGCTGAATATCTCATTTTGTGTTTTAATACAATCAGTATGAGATGAGCCTTATATGAGTATAGCGCGAGCTATACGACTAGCCCCTGAAAATGGGGCTTTTTAATGCCTACTAAAAAACTTTCTGATTAAGCAAAGGTTATTAAAGAAAATGATTTTTAGTTATTATCACTTTATTAATTTTTAAGATAAACTTTCAAAACCTCATCCACCCCTTCTCATTTAATCTTTTGAGATGTTTAGCAACAAATAAAAATTAGGATTACTTAGCTATTAATTTACACTTAATTTCTAAAGTTCAGAATTTAATAACAATCTAACGCAATTATTTAAAGCAAAATTATTAATCTTATTAAAACCGACTCAAAAACACGTTAGATTATCAGTTCAATTTAATTGCTTTAGTTAATGGTTGAATATAATTATCATCACCATCTACAATTGATTCATCAATATACATAATATATAAAACATTCATATTCTTCAGAAATAATTTTATTTTAATTTTCCTAATATCATTTAAATTACTGAACTGTTCATAAGCGGATTCATCAAAAATTAAATTAAAATTCAACTCCTCATCAAAATATGAAGAAATATCATATCCTTGTCCATGGCTATAAATTTCACATTTAATTAAATTAGCAGTATCAGGATAAGTATTAATCAATTCACCATCCCAATTCCTTCCTTCAATGTTACATTTAACTAATCTTTCTTTTATAGAGATTTTTAAAAAAAATTTATTTATCTGCCATTCACCTACTAACCTTTTTAAAAAAGAGTATTTTAAGTCATAGTTATATTTGCATAAAATTGATGTTTTTATTGAATTTATTACATATTTATTCATTTTTTTTACAAATGAACTATCACCAAACCCTTGATCACAATTCAAATAAACTGCTAATAAAGATTCTGAAATGTGATTTTTTGATATGCAAAATGGCATATGTTCAAAAAAATTATATTTCTTGGTATAGATTGAATATTCCTTATATTCACTATCAAAATCATCTGAATAATAAACATTAATAGCTAAAATTTGTGTGAGTTTAAAATCCAAAGTCGATCTTAAAATATTTGTATAATAAGTAGTTTTTACATTCCTAAAATTTAAAATTTTATCTTCATTCTGATCAACCATTTTTAGTATCTGATACAGCATTCTAAAATAGTGTCCTATATCAGTATTATACATATGGATAATTTTTTTACTTTCTTCTAGTGTCTTAATAATTGAAAACTCATTAATTCGTTCTATCTCCCCTAAAATTTTATTTTTTAAATCATCGTCAATTTTATCTTTAATTTTCTCCAATGTTTCAAGCATTAAAAAAAACTTATTATCAAAATTGTCTTGATCTGATTTTTTCCTTTCAAAATTAAGTGTTTTTGCCAAAAAAATTAATGAGCCTGCTGTAAAAATAATTCCTAATGTGCCACTTATAAAACTTCCCAAATATCCATAATTTACAATTGTCTGATCATTTTCACTTATACTTATTGTAGGAATAATAGAAGCAAAGTAAGTCACTCCGAGTAAAAATAGTATCAACAGAATAGGAATTATATAAGCATAAAAAGTAATACTTAAAATAGTTTTTATATCATGTAAATTCATAGAACCTCTAAAAAGTATTATTCTCAAAAACTAAGGGCTGATTAATCAGCCCTTAGTTTTAACTCAATTTAATTTATTTTTCAATAAATTAGCTTAATTGAGCAGCAGCAATTTTCTTCGTATCAATGTCTTTCGCAGCATCTGTATACTCGCCCATCTTGTCGAAGTTCAAGTATTGATAGATGTCAGCAGACATGCTGTCGATTTGAGCAGCATATTGTTGATACTCTTCTGGAGAAGGTAATTTACCAAGCACCGCAGCAACAGATGCAAGCTCAGCAGAAGCTAAGTAAACATTTGCGCCTTGACCTAAACGGTTCGGGAAGTTACGTGTAGAAGTCGATACACAAGTTGTGTTCGGAGCTACACGTGCTTGGTTACCCATACATAATGAACAACCTGGCATTTCAGTACGCGCGCCAGCTTTACCATAAATGTTATAGAAACCTTCTTCCATCAATTGATGTTCGTCCATACGTGTTGGTGGAGCCAACCATAAACGAGTAGACAATGAACCACCAGGTACTTTATCAAGTAATTTACCAGCAGCACGGAAGTGACCAATATTCGTCATACAAGAACCAACGAACACTTCATCGATCTTAACGCCTTGAACGTCAGAAAGAAGTTTAGCGTCATCTGGATCGTTCGGGCAGCAAAGAACTGGTTCTTTAATGTCAGCAAGATCAATTTCATACACTTTAGTGTATTCAGCATCAGCATCAGCTTGAAGAAGTGATGGATTTGCTAACCATTTTTCCATGTTCTCAACACGGCGTGCCATAGTACGTGCATCGCCATAACCTTGAGAAATCATCCACTTCAACATTGTGATGTTAGAGTTCAAGTATTCAGCAACTTTCGTTTCAGAAAGTGTGATTGAACAACCAGCAGCAGAACGTTCAGCAGAAGCATCAGAAAGTTCGAATGCTTGCTCTACAGTTAGGTCAGTTTCCATTTCTGTTAAGTCGATTTCTAAGATACGACCAGAGAAAATGTTTTTCTTACCTTTTTTCTCTACAGTTAAGTCACCCGCTTGAATCGCGTAGTAAGGAATTGCATGTACAAGGTCACGTAGCGTGATACCAGGTTGCATTTTACCTTTGAACTTAACAAGTACCGACTCAGGCATATCCAACGGCATAACACCAGTTGCAGCAGCAAACGCGACTAGACCAGAACCCGCTGGGAATGAAATACCAATTGGGAAACGTGTATGTGAGTCACCACCAGTACCAACTGTATCTGGAAGAAGCATACGGTTTAACCAAGAGTGAATAATACCGTCACCTGGACGTAATGAAACACCACCACGGTTCATGATGAAATCAGGAAGCGTATGTTGCATTTGAACGTCAACTGGTTTTGGATATGCAGCTGTGTGACAGAAAGATTGCATCACAAGATCAGCAGAGAAACCTAAGCAAGCTAAGTCTTTCAATTCATCACGAGTCATCGGACCAGTCGTATCTTGCGAACCAACAGTCGTCATTTTCGGTTCACAGTAAGTACCTGGACGAACGCCTTGACCTTCTGGAAGACCACAAGCACGACCAACCATTTTCTGAGCTTGAGTAAAGCCTTTACCAGTGTTTTCAGGTTGAACTGGAACACGGAATAAAGTAGATGCTGGAAGACCTAAAGCTTCACGCGCTTTAGTTGTCAAACCACGACCAACGATTAAGTTGATACGACCACCCGCACGAACTTCGTCAAGAAGAACAGGCGTTTTCAACTCAGATTCAGCGATTTGCTCGCCTGCTTTAAATGCAGTTACTTTTGCAGCAGCATGATCAATTTTAAGAACGATTTCATCGCCCATGTTCATGTTAGCAACATCAATCTCTACAGGTAATGCACCAGCATCTTCCATTGTGTTGAAGAAAATTGGAGCGATTTTAGAACCTAAGCAGTAACCACCGTCTTTTTTGTTCGGGATGTGAGCAATGTCATCACCAAAGAACCAAAGCACTGAGTTAGTCGCAGATTTACGAGAAGAACCCGTACCAACAACGTCACCAACATAAGCAACTTGGTTGCCTTTTGCGATGAGTTCTTTGATTTGGTTTAATGGACCAACTTCACCAGGAACTTCTGGGTTGATACCATCACGTACGTTTTTAAGCATTGCGTTTGCATGCAATGGGATATCTGGACGGCTCCAAGCATCTTGTGCAGGAGACAAATCATCAGTATTTGTTTCGCCAGTTACTTTGAAAACAGTAAGTTTGATTTCTTCTGGAACGTCTTTACGGCTAGTAAACCATTCAGCATCAGCCCAAGATTGCATAACGGCTTGTGCATTTGCATTACCCGCTTTGGCTTTTTCAGCAACGTCATGGAACGCATCAAATACAAGAAGCGTTTTTTTCAATGCTTCAGCAGCTAAGCTTGAAAGTGCAGCATCATCAAGCAATTCAACCAAAGGTGCTACGTTATAACCACCAAGCATAGTACCTAGTAAGTAAACCGCACGCTCTTTAGAAACCAATGGAGAAGTCGCTTCACCTTTAGCAACAGCAGTCAAGAAAGCAGCTTTTACATATGCAGCTTGGTCAACACCTGCTGGAACACGGTTTTCAAGCAAATCTACTAAAAATGCTTCTTCACCCGCTGGTGGATTTTTTAGTAATTCAACCAAGTCAGCAGTTTGAGCATCGTCAAGTGGCTTCGGTGGGACTCCGAGTGCGGCACGTTCTGCAACGTGTTGGCGGTAAGCTTCTAGCACGGTGTAATTCCTCTTTTTAAAAATTTACCTGTGAATTCCTGCTTATTAAAGCTTCACAGGCAATATGGACTGTCAAATTTTACTAAAAATCAAGCCAAAAGTTAATGCAATGAGCGTATTAATTCGTGATGACCATTATTTTATAAATAAATACTCATCACTTTTCGCTTCATTTAACTACAGATCTACACAGTACGCTTTCATCAGACGTTTATGTAAATTATTTCTCAAATTAATTTGAAAAAGCTCTAAAAATATAATCTTTGTAAAACATGAACTTCACTTTAATAAGATTGAAGTTATGTTTACCTTGCCTTTAGACTATTTCAGCCATAAAAAAAGCAACATATGTTGCCTTTTTTTTAGAACAAAGTACATTCCACCTTAGTGGACTGTCGTACTGTCTACATACTTTTGGAATTCTGTACGACAACCTTCAAATTTCATTTGCACTTCATCTTCATGAAACATTGAATGTTCAGTACACGCAAATGAAATTTTCACTTGGTATAACTTTGCTCGTTCATCAATGACTTCTTGGAAAAAAACTTGATCACCTAAACTCAGCACATAATGACTGCCGCTAATCACAGCGACACCATTGTCATCTTCTAAGAGCAAATCTGCATTATGTAAATAAGCAACTACTTCCATTGTCTCACTCCTATGCTACTTTTTGTTTTCTATTTCTATATTGTATATATGCTTTTCAATTTTTATGCTAATCATTTTTTGTGACGAGGCTTGTCGATTACTTATATATTCTCGATAACTCAACATAAAAAAACCACGTCATCGTAATCTTTATTCAAAAATACACTTAAATGGTTTAAAAGAATCAGGACTCAAAAGCCTGCATGTACTGATTACTCAAACTTCACGTTTCTAATGTACACAAATCGTATTCTTTCATTGTCTGCTAACCAAGCATATCGCCTGCTGTTGTGCTTTAAGCCATAAAAAAACCGCTCCTTAGAACGGTTTATAATCTGGCATTTTTGTCGGATCATGCGGTGTATTTAGACATTGTTCAAATGCTTCGTTCTTAAACTTTGCTTGAACTGCATCTTTATCCGCTTTTAGCTCTGCATCTGATAATGCATAGACTTTCTCTAAATACTCAAGTACAAAGCCCTTAGTTGTTGGATCAGTGACTTTATTTGCATATTCAATTGCTTCTTTCTTGGTAATCCCATTTTGACGATCTAAAGTAATAGAACGTGCAGCATTACCAATACTGGTACAGTAACCTTTCCAAATTTCTTCAGGAGTTGCAGGCTTTTTCTCAGTACAACCCGCCATCAATAAAACAGTGCTTATCGCACCTAAAATTACGAACTTCTGCATTAAAAAATCTCCAATTCCACACTATGATACTTAATTTTTCAGTAAATTGGAGAGTTTCTTGCTTTGAAATCTTACATTCCTCGCCAATCCACACGTGCATTGCGCTCAGTGGCGTAAATTCTTTTCACGTATTGCCCTAAAGGCAGTTCTAACAAATGTTGGCTAAATTCGGTAAATTCTTGAGAAATATTTTCTGCATATTCCTTTTCCCATGGTGTCGCAGGTAATTCTAATAACGGTGCAAGAATTGAACATACTGAAATATCTGCCAAACCAAGGCGATCACCAACAAAATAGCGACAACCGTTATCAATCAAGATCTTATTTAAACTGTCTATCGTCAGCTCTAAATTGTATTTAGATTCTTCGACTTTCTCTTTGTCCAATTGATAACTTTTTGAAACCATGGTTTTAAGAATAGGCTTTGAAATTTTTTCAAATTGACGTAAATAGCCTTTTTCACCAATCATAATTTCTAATGGTTCATCGCCTTCTGCTAAAGCATGTGCCAATCCCCAACGGCGTACATGAATACCTAACTCATTGGCAATCAAATCAATTTCTAAGGTTTTTTCGCGAAGCGTGTGATCTGTACGAAGCAGTCGATGTTCAGGATAAACGTCATCTAGATACAATGCGATTTGAGTCGACCCCGCAATAAAACGTTCTCCATCTTTTAAAATAGGCAGCTTGTTTTGCCCTGTTTTAAGTTGTGCAAATGCACGATGGACACCTGGGATTAAATTCTGCGCAACAAAATCCAATTCTTTATGATCAAGCAACCAACGGGCTTTTTCACAGTAATGCGAGAGTGGGAATTGGTACAACGTACGCATGTAGTCTCCAAATTATTTTTTTAATTAAAAGCTTAGATAAATCTAAAAGTTAAGATTAATCCTGAGTAATCTTGTGTACTTTAGACATTCATCACCTGAATTACAATGTACTTTTTACTTCAATCGCTCGTCATATGACCCAATGCTTATTCTATGGTTATATCAGTTTCTTTATTCTTTATTCGTGATAGGAATAACAAAGCTGCTTCAGACTAAGAGTTCGACCAGAGAAATTCAAAACAAGTTATAAATTTCAATTATTTAACATATATTCAATATTAAAAAACTTTGCGATTTTTATCCTAACAATAATTTTAGATAAGTTAAGCACAATAGTTCGTTTAATTTTTACCACAATATTGCTTAGCGTTTTGGTATCTATTGAAAGGTGCCAATATGTCTAGTTTGAATTCTTCTACCTCAGCCTTTGTGATCCAAAACGATCAACAAGCGATAAATGCAGCTTACCAAGTTGCTGATTTTGCTTTGGTAGAACGAAATATACGTGATCAACAACGAATTTTACCTGTTGATGTCATACAAGAATTAAGCCTCAAAGGATTAGGTGGAATTCGTATTGCCAAAAAATATGGTGGTGCTCAAGTTTCAAATAAAACCCTTGCGCATGTTTTCCGTATTTTATCCAAGGCAGATGCCAGTGTTGGACAGATTCCTCAAAATCAATTTGGCTTGTTAAATGCCATTGAGCATATTGCCAATCAACAGCAAAAACAGTTTATTTATACTGAAATTTTAAATGGTAAACGGCTTTCTAATGGTGGCCCAGAACGCAATACCAAAGATACCCGCACCATTGAAACACGTTTAGAACAGATCAATGGTCAATACCTTTTAAATGGTGAAAAGTTTTATTCAACGGGTTCATATTTTGCCGATTGGTTGGCGATACGCGCAATTCACCCAGATGGTCATATTGTTTTAACAATTATTGATGCGAAAGCTGATGGTGTTGAAATTGTTGATGATTGGGATGGCTTTGGACAACGTACAACGGCAAGTGGCACAGTACGTTTAAAAAATGTTGTGGTTCACCCAGATCTTATTATGGATGAAAAACCACTTGCCGATGCGTCAAAATATCGTGGGGCGTACTCACAACTGATTCAGGTTGCGATTGATGTTGGCATTGCAGAAGCTGCATTTGCAGATACTTTATCTGCAATCCATAAAGCGCGTCCAATCATTGATGCCAATGTGGATAAAGCCAGTTTTGAAGCGTATACCTTACAAGAAGTCGGTAAGCTAAATATCTTACTCGATGCATCTATTTTATTGCTCGATGAAGCTGCAGAATATTTAGATCAATTAGATTCACAAGACACCGTAAGCCCTGAACAAGCCAGTAAAGCCTCCATTATTGTTGCTGAGGCAAAAGTGTATGCCAACGATGCAGCACTCCTTATCTCTGAAAAGCTACTTGAATTAGGCGGAAGTCGTTCAAGC
This sequence comes from Acinetobacter sp. BIGb0196, assembly GCF_011759595.1. NCBI lineage: Bacteria > Pseudomonadati > Pseudomonadota > Gammaproteobacteria > Moraxellales > Moraxellaceae > Acinetobacter > Acinetobacter sp. BIGb0196. The sequence goes on from NZ_JAAOZA010000001.1 coordinate 2,370,471, forward strand.
CTAGAAACTCATAATCTCGATCAACACTGGCGTAATGCTCGTGTACATACCTTACATGACCCTGTGCGTTGGAAACTTCATGCCATTGGAAATTATTACTTAAATGGTACGCAAAATCAGCGCCATGCGTGGATTTAAAGTTAAACGACTTTGTTACTTAACAGGGAAATATATATGACAACTTATCAAGATATCAATAAAACATTGGATGTAAACAATCATCCCTTTGCGCAAGCACATATTATTCAAAATGATCAAGAGGCTTTAGAAATCGCGCAACAATTGAGTCAGCAATTTAAACAAAATGCAGTACTCCGTGATGCTGAAAGAATTTTACCTTTTGATGAGGTTGAAGCTTTTAGTCAATCAGGGTTATGGGCGATCACAGTACCGCGGCAATATGGTGGTGCGGAGGTATCTAGTCATACTGTCGCTAAAATAATTGCTTTATTCAGCGGTGTAGATGGTTCTATTGGTCAGATTCCACAAAACCATTTTTATGCACTGGAAGTATTACGTAATACGGGTACAGAGCAGCAAAAGGAAAAACTCTATAGTGAAGTACTTCAAGGCGCTCGTTTTGGCAATGCGCTCGCTGAATTTAAGACCAAGACTGCTGCACAAAAGCATACCCAAATTAGTCAAACTGAACATGGTTATGTGGTCAATGGGGAAAAGTTCTATTGCACGGGCAGTCTATTTGCCCATCGTATTCCGACATTAGTCCGTGATGCTGAAGAACGTGAATATTTGGCTTTTATTTCTGCAGATGCACAAGGCTTACAACGTATCAATGATTGGTCAGGCTTTGGACAAAAAACCACAGGCAGTGGCACCGTTAAATTCAATCAAGTTTTTGTTGAATCTGAATATGTCATTCGTTTTGACACTGCATTTTCTAAACCCACCCTCGTTGGCCCATTTGCACAAATTATGCATGCTGCGATTGAAACAGGCATTGCGCGTGCAGCATTTGAAGAAACAATAGAACGGGTTAAAAAAGCACGCGCATGGATTGATGCCAATGTAGAACGTGCAGACCAAGATCCACTGACCATTTATGAATTAGGCCGTGTTGCTGCTGATGTAAGAGCAAGTGAGGTTTTATTAAAACAAGCTGCTCAATCTATTGATGCAGCAAAACCACAACCTACAGTTGAAAATATTGCCAAAGCCTCACTAGATGTGGCTAAAGTCCGTGCACACAGTACAGAAACAGCATTAAAAGCGTCTTCAAAATTGATCGAGTTGGCTGGAAGTCGTGGTAGTCAACGTGCCGATGGTTTAGATCGACATTGGCGCAATGTACGGGTACATACACTGCATGATGCATCACGCTGGAAATATTATTTTATTGGAAACTATGTATTAAACAACATCCTTCCACCACGCAGAGGGACATTGTAATGACAATTACATCTCAACATACAGCACCTAAAAAACAAATCTTACTCAATGCTTTTGACATGAACAGTGTCGGCCATATCAATCACGGTTTATGGACCCATCCACGTGATGAATCTCATCGTTTTAATGAGCTCAATTACTGGACTGATCTCGCCAAGACTTTGGAGCAAGGTTTATTTGATGGGTTGTTTATCGCAGACATTACCGGTGTTTATGATGTCTACCAGAATGGTATAGATTTAACCTTAAAAGAGTCCATCCAACTGCCGAGTCATGACCCATCTACCCTGATTTCCGCAATGGCAGCGGTAACCAAAAATCTAGGTTTTGGCGTGACCGTAAACTTAAGTTATGAAACACCGTACCAATTCGCACGGCGCTTCGCGAGTTTAGATCATCTGACACAAGGTCGGATTGGCTGGAATATTGTGACGGGGTATTTGGACAGTGCTGAACGCTTAATTGGGCAAAAAGGTTTAAAAGATCATGACTTACGTTATGAACAAGCTGAAGAATTTTTAGAGCTTTGCTATAAGTTTTGGGAAGGTTCTTGGGAAAATGATGCAGTACAAAAAGATAAGCAAAAGCGTATTTTTACTGATCCTAAAAAAGTTCATCAAATTAACCATCAAGGGCGCTTTTATCAAAGCCAAGGTGTTTTCCAAGTCTCACCTTCACCACAGCGTACCCCTGTGCTCTTTCAAGCAGGCGCTTCACCACGCGGTTTAGCATTCTCCACACGCCATGCAGAATGTGTCTTTATTGGAGGTGATCAACCTGCAAAAATCAAACAACAAGTGGATAAGATTCGAGAATTGGCTGTGCAGCAAGGCCGTAATCCAGAAGATATTAAAATCTTTGTGGGAATCACAGTGGTTACAGCAGAAACAGATGAATTAGCACAAGAGAAATTAGCTGAATATGCCCGCTATGCAAGTCCAGAAGCAGGTTTAGCACATTTCTCAAGTTCAGTCGGTATAGACCTCTCCAAATATGCTGATGATGAAGCCATCCCATATCAACAAACCAATAGTATTGCTTCAGTCAATAATAAATTTAAGGAAAACCAGATCACGCCTAACGATCTTAAAGCACAGCATCAACTCGGTGGTCGTTATCCTCTGATCGTTGGAAGCGGTGAAACAATTGCTGAAAAATTAATTCAGTTGATTGATGAAACAGGTATTGATGGCTTTAACCTAACTCGTACTGTTGCGCCTGAATCACATCATGACTTTATTCGTTTTGTTATTCCTGAACTGCAACAACGTGGCAGATTTAAAACCAAATATGAAAATGGTTCTTTACGCAACAAAATCTTTAAACAGGGTGATCATTTAACCCAACAACACCCTGCTGCTGATTTTCGATGTCAAAACTCAAATCATAACAACAGCATCGAAACGGCAGTTCAGCAAAAGCAAACTGCCTAAATAACCTAATCAGCAAACATGATGAATTGAATAATTTCACTTTAAGGGGTGTCACATGACTCAAATAAACTCACCTGCAAATGGTAATCCATCCAAAAAATCAGGCTCCAAGAATAAATTTATTTTGCTTGGTGTGATCATTATTGCAGTGATTGCAGGACTTTTTTATTGGAACCAACATAAAAAAGCCGGTTCAGAAGAAATCACCATTGGTATTAGCCCACCCTTTGCCAAGCCTTTACAGGTTGCAGCAGAGGAAGCCAAGAAACAAGGGATTCATATTAAACTGGTGGAATTTTCAGATTGGAACACACCGAATATCACACTAAATCATGGTGATATTGATGCAAACTATTTCCAACACCAACCATTTTTAAGCAATGCGTTAAAAGAAACTGATTTTAAACTGAAACCGATTGCCACAGGTGTTGCAACTCATGTGGGCTTATATTCTAAAAAATATGATTCTTTAGCGGCGGTACCTGAAAATGCACGTGTAGTAATTCCAAATGACCCAGTCAACCAAGGTCGTGCACTGTTACTTTTACAACAGGCTAAACTCATCACCTTGAAAGATCCGAATAACCATTTATCAAACTTACAAGACATTAGCTCAAATCCTAAAAACTTTAAATTTATTGAAGTTGAAGGACCTCAAACTGCGCGTGCTGTAGATGATGCTGATTTAGTATTTAGCTACCCACTTTATTTACGTCTTGCAAAAACCATTGATCCAAACAAAGCATTATTACTCGATGATAATACCAATACACGTTATGCCATCTTGTTTGTTGTAAAAGATGACTATGAGCAAAAGCACCCAGAAAAAGCCAAACAGTTAAAAGAGTTTGTAAAAATTTACCAAACTTCAGACAAGGTCAAACAGGCTTTAAATGATGATATTGGTGAAAATTTATGGTTCCCAGGTTGGAAATAAGGAATAACTCATGTCCCAAGTTTCCAAACTCAAAAACAAGAACCTGCTGATTGGTCTTGCTGTTGTCATCGTATTATTAGGACTTTTTGCCTATCGTTATGTACAAAATCAACAAAAGGATAATGTACTCACGATTGGCATTAGCCCACCTTATGCCGAATTACTACAAACGGTTGCCAAAGAGGTAGAGAAAGATGGTATCCATGTCAAACTGGTCGAATTTTCAGATTGGCAAGCACCCAATGTTGCGGTACAAAACCGTGACATTGACGCTAACTTTTTCCAACAAAGTGTTTTTTTAAAGAATGCCATTAAACAAACCAATTACGATTTGCATGCTTTTGGTACAGGTAGCGGCAGTCATGTCGGTTTATATTCAAAACAATATAAATCCTTAGCGGCTTTACCTCAAAATGCTCGTGTTGTCATCCCGAGTGACCCCGTCAACTCTGCGCGTGCTTTGATCTTGTTACACCGTGCGGGGTTAATTCAAATCAAAGACATCAACAATGAACTTTCCACACTTCAAGATATTGTTTCAAACCCAAAACAGTTGAAGTTTTTAGAAGTTGAAGGTCCACAAACAGCTTTAGCTTATGATGATGCAGATCTGATTTTTGGTTTTCCGCATTACTTAAATATGGCAAAAAAAGCCGATCCGCATAGTGCCCTGTTTTTAGATCCCATTGATAAAAAGTACGCCATTCTTTTTGTGACACGTACCGATTATCAAGACAAAAATCAAAAGTTAGAGAAATTTATTCAAGCTTTCCAAAACTCACAGCAAGTTCGAGATATTTTAGATAAAGATTTCGGCAAAGATATGTGGTTTGCAGGCTGGAAATAAGGAGAATAGAAATGGTGAGTTTCGGTTCGCATGTTGATTTTTCAGTCCCTCATATCAAAATTCGTGATCTGAATAAATACTATGATGGGCAAGATCAACAGATCCATGCGTTAAAAAATATCAACTTAGATATTCCTCAAGGCAAGATTTTCGGCATCATCGGTAAAAGTGGCGCAGGTAAATCTTCCTTGATCCGAACCTTAAATGGTTTAGAAGGTATTTCTGAGGGCAGTATTCATATTCATCAACAAAATTTGGCTGAACTCAGTCATGCTGAGTTGATTCAAACACGTCAAAGAATCGGGATGATTTTTCAGCATTTTAATTTAATGTCTGCCAAAACAGTTTGGGACAATGTGGCTTTGCCCTTAAAAATTGCCCATGTCGATAAAGCTGAAATTGAAACACGTGTCAACGATGTTTTAGAACTGGTCGGATTGGGAAATAAAGCGCATAACTACCCTTCACAGCTGTCTGGTGGTCAAAAGCAACGTGTTGGTATTGCTCGTGCGCTGGTGCATCATCCTGAAATTTTATTATGTGATGAAGCTACGTCTGCACTTGATCCTGAAAGTACCTCAGTGGTGTTATCTTTGCTGAAAAAAATCAATCGAGAATTGGGGATTACCATTGTTTTAATTACCCATGAGATGCAAGTGATTCGTGAAATTTGCGATCAAGTGGTGGTGATTGAACATGGTGAAATCGTTGAGTCAGGACAAGTCTGGTCCGTGTTTTCACAGCCTCAGCAGAAAATCACACAAGAATTGTTAAACCTAGAACAACTCGATTTGCCCTTCCCAGTGCATACAGAGCTGCAACAAGATTCAACCCATAGCATTTTAAAACTACGTTATGAAACCGATCCGAAAAATTCACCTGATTTAGTGGAACTTTTTCAAGTTTTTGAAGAATCCGTACATTTATATCAAAGTCATATCGACAATATCCAAAACCATTTGATTGGAACGCTGATTGTCGGTACTGAACAAACCCATTTAGACCTGCATAATTTACAAGAAAGGTTAAAACATCAAATTGCGCAAATAGAGGTGCTTGGCTATGCAAGACCAACTCATTGATTTATTGCTGACCGGAACCATAGATACCTTACTGATGGTTGGCGTATCTGCCATTGTTGCCTTTTTGATTGGCTTACCTTTGGCAGTGATTTTGGTCAATACATCTGAACAAGGGATTTATCCATCTAAAAAGATTAATCATGCATTAGGCACGGTGATCAACATTACCCGATCTGTTCCCTTTTTGATTTTAATGGTGGCGCTGATTCCTTTAACCCGTTGGATTGTCGGAACCAGTTACGGAGTCTGGGCAGCTGTTGTTCCATTAACTTTAGCCGCGACACCTTTCTTTGCCCGTATTGCAGAAGTTAGCTTACGTGAAGTGGATCAAGGTCTAATTGAAGCTGCACAAGCGATGGGCTGTAACCGTAAGCAAATCGTTTGGCATGTACTTTTACCTGAAGCGTTACCCGGCATTGTGGCAGGTTTTACAGTCACAATTGTCACCATGATTAACTCCTCTGCAATTGCGGGTGCAATTGGTGCTGGTGGCTTAGGTGATATTGCCTACCGTTATGGTTATCAACGCTTTGATATGCAAATGATGTTTGCTGTGATTGTGGTCTTGGTGGCTTTGGTCATGATCGTTCAAGCATTTGGTGACAGTTTGGCAAGTCAGTTGGATAAGCGGAAGATTTAAGTTTTTCCAATTAACTTCATTTGCATCAATATAAATAAAATAGATTCCGCTTTTGCCTTGTTGAATTATACAAGGCTTATCCATCTGTAGGGCGACATGGATGTCGTTGTTGGATGCAGGACAGTAACTTTGCTCAATTTGACCCACTTATAAAAATCATACTAAAACTATTGTCACTCCCCTAGAATGCTCATTTTGTTCAATAAAAGTGCTGATCTCAGGCAAATATGTAGCACTTGATATATTTGAGATGATCTGATTTTAAAACTTATAGGTCGCAGACCTGACTTTGTCATGGCTTTCATGTAAAATCATCCGCAATTTTTATATAACACTTTGTGAGTTATTTCATGGGTTTTAATTGCGGTATTGTCGGCTTGCCGAACGTTGGTAAATCTACACTTTTCAATGCATTGACTAAAGCTGCTATTGCTGCGGAAAACTTCCCATTCTGTACCATTGAACCAAATACAGGCATCGTACCTGTACCTGATCCACGTTTAGACAAATTAACAGCCATTGTTAAACCACAACGTGTTATTCCAACTACGATGGAATTTGTAGATATTGCAGGTTTAGTTGCGGGTGCATCTAAAGGCGAAGGTTTGGGTAACCAATTCCTTGCAAACATCCGTGAAACTGATGCAATTGCACACGTTGTACGTTGTTTTGAAGATGAAAACGTAATTCATGTAAATGGTAAAATTGATCCATTAGATGATATTGCAACGATTAATACTGAACTTGCACTTGCTGACTTGGAAACTGTAACTAAAGCCGTTACACGTTTGGCAAAATCTGCAAAAAGCGGTGATAAAGAAGCCCTTGCAACAAAAGCAGTTTTAGAAAAAATTCTACCTTTACTTGATGAAGGCAAGCCAGCTCGTGCAGCTGATTTAGATGATGATGAACGTAAACTTGTGCGTGGTTTTGGTTTAATGACATTAAAACCGACCATGTATATCGCAAACGTTGCAGAAGATGGTTTTGAAAATAACCCACACCTTGAAGCTGTGAAAAAGTTAGCTGCTGAGGAAAATGCAATCGTTGTTCCGCTTTGCAACCAAATCGAAGCTGAAATTTCATTGTTGGATGATGAAGATCGTGCTGAATTCCTTGAAGCATTAGGCATGGAAGAACCAGGTCTAAATGTGGTGATTCGTGCAGGTTATAGCTTACTTGGCTTACAAACTTACTTTACAGCAGGTGTTCAAGAAGTGCGTGCTTGGACTGTAAAAGTGGGTGCAACTGCACCTCAAGCTGCGGGTGTAATCCACACTGACTTTGAGAAAGGCTTTATTCGTGCAGAATGTATCGCTTATGACGATTTCATCCAATACAACGGTGAAAACGGCGCTAAGGAAGCAGGAAAATGGCGTTTAGAAGGTAAAACTTACATCGTTCAAGATGGTGATGTCTTGCACTTCCGTTTTAACGTATAAGCAGATCTCATGCTTTGATGAGACAGGTTGAAGACTTCTTCAACCTGTTTTTTTTCATCATAGAATCTTTCGCTGGTTCTAGTTTGGTTTATAAATGTCTGACGAATATTTAAAACTTGTTTTCTAAATGTAGATTCAACGATCTTTTGATTGATTTGCGGATCACTTTCACCATTCTCCTTATCGATCTAATTTTAACTCTGCTTTTTAATGAAACACGTATTCAGGTTTTTATAAAAAAATATCAACATTTAAAATTACAATATTCCAGTAAATATACGCGATATTTATTTACATCTTAAAACGCACCAAGCCTCTATCGCTAAGCCCCTGCCTCAATTGATCATTTCTATTTTGAAATCAGCTACACAATAATAAAGTTAAGTAGGTTGCACTTTTGATGCTCATATATAATAATGATAATTATTAGCATTATCACTATACTTAACATCACAGGATTGATTCATGGCTTACTCGCTTCCACAACTGCCTTATGCATACGATGCACTTGAACCTAATATTGATACAAAAACAATGGAAATCCACCATACCAAGCACCATCAAACCTATATCAATAATATCAATGCCACAGTTGAAGGCACAGCATGGGAAAAGTTGTCGATTGAAGAACTGGTTTCAAAAGTGAATGAAGTTCCTGCTGATCTTAAAAATAGCGTAATTAATAATGGTGGTGGGCATGCTAACCACTCTTTATTCTGGACAGTAATGAGCCCTCAAGGTGGTGGAGAGCCAATTAAACAAATCGCTGAAGCAATTGACAGAGATATTGGAGGTTTTGAAAACTTTAAAGAAGCCTTTACTAAAGCAGCACTGACACGATTTGGTAGTGGCTGGGCATGGTTAAGCGTAACCCCTGAAAAGAAAGTCATCGTAGAAAGCAGTGCCAATCAAGATTCACCACTGATGAATGGCAATATCCCGATTCTGGCTTTAGATGTCTGGGAACATGCTTATTATTTAAAATACCAAAACCGTCGTCCCGAATATATTGCGGCATTTTATAATGTTGTGAATTGGGAAGAAGTGAATCGCCGTTATTTAGAAGCAATCCAATGAAATACTATACAGACCATATGACGATGCCAATGTTCAATTCTTCACTGATTAAAAAAATAAAATTTTATATTGGTTGCGCCATTTTTTTCTTTGGTTTAGTGATATTTATCAAAGAATTCTTATTCTAAAACAAACAAAAATATAGAAGTCGATACCCTTTAAGTCAGTTTAAATTACTGACTTAAAGGGTTTTATCATGAACTAGATTCTTTATCTTTCAAATTATTTCGCGTGTAAAGCGTCTAATGATTTTTCATCCATTGCAGTACGTTGCTTTCTGGCTTCTGCTAGCATTTTTTCTTGTAAATCTTTACGAAAACCCAGCAAGAATACAAACTCAGCTAAGACAAATAATGGACCAATCGCTAAACCGACTAAATCATCAACAAATGCAGGTTTTTTCTTTTCATAAAAATGCCCTACAAATTGGAATACCCATCCTACAACAAAAGTACCAATGCTGATACTTAGCCAAGTTCCCATGCCTAATTGAGCAATTTTATAGGCAAATGGATAGGCTACTGCATAAATAAGCAACATTAAAAAGCCGAATAATTTATCCAGACTAAAATAATAAATCACACTTAAAACCATTAGAATCAATGCCAAAGTGATTTCAAAACCTGAAAGCATCACCCCTGCTCTAGCCGTTAGACACATGATTGAAAATACGATCATCGGAATACCAATAAAATGCGTAAATACATTTTTATGGTCTAAATGATAAGCTGCGTACTGGCTAAGAAGTTGCTCTAATCTGTTCATTTTCAGCGTCCTTGTTAATCTCTTCATTTCACTATATAAAAGCGCTAAGATAAAAGTTGTCGTCTAGCTGACAAGTTGAATTGATTTTTCATTTAAATTTGCAAAGAAGTAAATAACAACAGCTTTCACAATAAATTTATTGATACATTATGGCCAGTGACTCTGTCATATTCACGCTAAATTGCTGCCCTTAAAGGAGGATTGTAAATGGTTCTACTCAGTGCTTATCGCTACTGATTTTATCTAAGGAACTTTCTATCCTACTGACTATGCTGTTAGATATATTTGAAAATCAAAGCAAAGATTAACAATGATACATAAAAGGACATATTGTGCTGAATTCAACGGACCTTGAATTATTATCAAAGAATTTATGGTATTCACAACTGCCTATTCCTTTTCAACAATTGATTCAACAACAAGCCCATTATCAAAAATTTGAGCGTGATCAAGCGATTTTCAGATCAGGCGATCTATTTAATGGCATCTATGCGGTCTTAGATGGTCGGGTACGCTTAGGCTATATTGATATTGAAGGAAATGAATCCGTTGCTGCTATTGCAGAACCGATTATGTGGTTTGGAGAAATTTCTTTGGTGGATCAGCAACCACGTTCTCATGATGCCATTGCTGTTGGAAAATGTTTAATTTTACATCTCCCCAGCCAAGCGATTCAGAAAATTTTAAATGACTATCCGCAATATTGGTTCCATATCGCCCAATTGACCAGTCAAAAACTTCGCTTTGCTTTTTTAGAACTCATTTCAATTCAAACCCAGCATATACGACAACGATTAGCTCAGCGTTTGATGTTTATCTTAAACGGCTATGGCAATCATATCTGTATTGAAAATAACATCATTCATTTATCTCAAGAACAATTGGCATTGCTGCTCAAATGCTCACGTCAGACCATTAATCAAGAATTACATTTACTCGAACAACAAGGTGTTTTAAAAATTGCCTTTAAAAAAATAGAAATATTAGATATCAATCAATTACATTCTATTGCTCACTCACTCGGCCAACTCTAATTTAACTCATCACTTTTCCACTTTTAGACAAATATTAAATTCACCTTAAACAGCTGGAATATATAATCATTTTATAAATAAAATATACAAATAATCTATTCTACTTTGTGAAAAATACAATTATATTTTAGCGAGGCGCTAATGCCATCTCAATAAAAGTTGAAATAAATGAAAAAAATCACAACATTGCTCACAGCGGGATTATTCACTGTACTTAGCGCTTCTGCTTTTGCTTGCCCTAAAGGTACAACATTGGTTGGTGGTACAGGCCCAAACCATAAAGGTGGCAAATGCGTCGCTGCAAATCCTGCAGCTCAAGCGACTCAAAAAGCGACGGCTGCAAGCACAAAAGCCAAAACTGATGCAACTCAAGCAAAAGACAAAAGTGTAGCTGCAACAAAAGCTGTTGAAGCGAAACCGAAAGAAGCAGCGACAAAGCTAAAAACTGAAACTGCTGCAAGCAAAGCAAAAGCTGAAGCAACAACCAAAGCAGTGAAAAATGACGCTGCTGCAAAATCAACTGCTGCTAAAGACAAAGCAGTGAAAACAGCATCGACCAATCCGTTAAAACCTTAAGTAACACCGAACGTACTGAACATAGATCTGTATCAATAAAAAAATGGCGCATATTTGCGCCATTTTTTCTAAAATCTTTTAAAAAATATTATTATTTGCTTTGGTATTACCTAAACTTGGATTTTCAATTGCATCTTTGCACTGGGCTTTATCACGTTCATATTGCGCTTGATTTTTTTGCATTTCACCATCTTTTTCCAATGTCGATCTTGCCCAAGTATCTAAACTGGTCATGGCTTTACGACACAACGCGTATTTACCTTCTGTCACTGAATCGGTCATTTTGACATTGATACGCCAGTCGGTACTTAATTTCCGTAAAGGTTTACGTACATTGTCTTCAATCAAATTTAATTGCTTACGGTAGACAAAGGGTTCCACCTGATTGATCAGTTTCCATGCTTCGTTGGCATAGGTTGTCGCATCATTGGTTAGTTTTGGCGCAGCTTTAATTTCAACTTTTTCTTTAGGTTCAGAAGATGAATTACCACATGCTTGTAAACCTAAAACACCTAACACCAAGGTCATACTCAATAATAATTTCGACTGATTTGCGAACATAAAGTTACGCCTAAATAAACATTTCGCTACTATGCTAGTAAATTCGGGTAGAATACACAATCTTGATTTTACCTTTTGTTTTACTCTCGTTTTAGGTGTCCTGTGTCAGAGCACAATCCTTCAGTCCAAACTGCTGGCTTTTGGCAAGGCGCTAAAGACAGTCAAGCCATCATCTTTACTTATCTGCCTGTATCTTTTGCCTTTGGTGTATCCGCGACCCAATTTGGTTTTAGTGCATGGGAAGCCTTATTTCTATCTTGCTCTATGTACGCTGGTGCTAGCCAATTTCTTGTGGTTGCATTATTGGGCAGTGGCACATCTATTTGGATGACAGCACTTACAGTCATTGCACTGGATATTCGCCATGTACTTTATGGGCCAGCCTTACAAAACCTGATTCAAGACCGTTTAAACCTAAAAAAGACCGCAGTATGGGCATGGGGTTTAACCGATGAAGTTTTTGCGGCTGGAATGATTAAACTTTCCCAACGTCGTCAGGAATGGTCAGAGTCTTGGATGTTAGGACTCAGCTTGTTTAGCTGGATGTCATGGGCCTTAGGTTCCTTTTTAGGTGGTTTATTTGCAGATCAAGTCAGCGACTTGCCGCAATTTTTACAAGCCGCTTTAGACTTCTTGTTACCTGCATTGTTCTTAAGCTTCTTACTAGCAGCCTTTGAGAAAAAACATACTTTTGTGGTTGCCGTATCTTTAGTGGTTTCCGCATTGGCCTGTTATTTTATCAACATGTCGGCAGCAATTTTTATTGGGATTGCATCTGGGATTTTAGCGGGATTATTTAAACATTATGTTTTAAAGCAAACTGATGAAGTGAGTATTTAAAATGGATTTACAGATTATCTTGGTGGGGATATTGGTCGGTATTGCAAATTTTGCTTCACGCTTTGGTCCATTCTATCTGCTGCAAAAAAGCCAACAACACACACAAACTCGTGGCGCAACATGGTTAAAAATTGCATTAGGCAGTATTGGAATTGCAGCAATCAGTTCAATGTTAATTGTCGCCACTCTTCCAGCATTGATCGAAACTCCAAATAAAAGTTTTGCGATGTTGGTGGGCTTTCTTGTACTCACAGGATTGTATTTTAAATTTAAAAGAATCGTTTTGGCGACACTCACAGCAGCATTGGCCTATGGCTTGGTCTATACCTATCTGTAGTTTTGTTGATTAAAGCATATTTTAATGCATCAGCAGATCAGCGTGTAAATTTAAAGTCTTTCGGATTTAAAATGCTTTCATCTAATTAATTTACAATAAAAAACCATGTGAATTAATTAGTTGTGTATGATTGCTTTCAAATAAAATATTTAAAATACGCAACTTGATATGTTTATCGCACACTTACCTTCTGGCTATATACTGGCTAAACTTTTACTCAAGAAATTTAAACAGACAAAAATCACCAATAAAGCTTTTTTTACGCTGATTATGCTTGGTGCAATTTTTCCTGATATTGATCTATTCTATTTCTATTTATTCGATCATAGATCGGTACATCACCATAAGTATTTTTTACATTGGTTTTCATTTTTGATTCCAATCTTTCTAATCGCTTTATTTTATTTCATCCATTCAAAATACACGGCTAAACCTGCCCTGATGATCAGTCTTTTTTCGGGTGCTGCCCTGCTACATATCGGCTTGGATACTTTTGTAGGTGATGTTTGGCTTTTTGCACCGTTTATTGATCAACCCTATGTGTTTTTTGAAGTCAGCTCACGTTATCAGCCGTGGTGGCTAAACTTTATTCTGCATTGGTCGTTTTTTGTAGAATTACTGATCTGCCTCATTGCGTTGATTCTGTTGGTTCGTAAAAAGAATTGATCAAAAATTATTGATCAGTTTTCTTGCGCAAATTCAAAGCCACTTCATTTGTAGTGGCAAACCGCCTATAAGCTAAAAACTTTATAAAAAAATCTGTTAGACAATATCATTATTTTATGTCAATCAGCCCTTAACACACGCCTGAGTTCTGCTATGCTAACAGTCCATAAGACAAGCATGGAAGAATAGCATGAGCGTTACTATTGGTACCCCACTTCAATCATCTGCATTTAAAGTTTTACTGTTAGGTTCAGGAGAGCTTGGTAAAGAAGTGGTGATTTCATTACAACGACTTGGTGTTGAAGTTCACGCAGCAGACCGCTACGAAAACGCACCTGCCATGCAAGTTGCTCATTTCTCTTATGCCTTAAACATGGCAGATGCAACAGAATTAAAAGCTTTAATTGAAAAAGTAAAACCCAATCTTATTGTTCCAGAAATTGAAGCGATTGCTACTCAAGTATTAGTCGAAATCGAACAACAAAATATTGCAACCGTGATCCCTTCGGCAAAAGCAGTGAATTTAACCATGAACCGTGAAGGGATTCGTCGTTTAGCGGCGGAAGAACTTGGTTTACCCACTTCCGCTTACCGTTTTGCCAATACCTTAGAAAGCTTCCGTTCTGCATGTGATGACATTGGTTATCCGAACTTTGTTAAACCTGTAATGTCTTCCTCTGGTAAGGGGCAATCTCGTGTCAAAGAATATGCAGAAGTAGATGCGGCTTGGGAATATGCTCAAACTGGCGGTCGGGTAAATCAAGGTACAGTCATCGTTGAGTCACAAATTGACTTTGATTTTGAAATCACCTTACTCACTGTACGTTCGAAAAATCCAGAAACAGGTGAAATTGAAACCGCTTATTGTGACCCAATTGGGCATCGTCAAGATTCAGGCGACTATGTAGAAAGTTGGCAGCCCCAAGCAATGACAGAAGCAGCTTTAAATGAAGCCAAACGCATTGCCAATAAAGTCACTGTAGCACTTGGTGGCTGTGGGATTTTTGGGGTAGAACTGTTTGTAAAAGGTGATAAAGTATGGTTTAGTGAAGTATCACCGCGTCCACACGATACAGGCTTAGTCACACTTGCATCACAATTCCAAAGCGAATTTGAATTACATGCACGTGCAATTTTGGGTTTACCTGTCAATACTGAACGACATAGTATTGCTGCAAGTGCTGTAATCTATGCAGGTGTAGATGCAAAGAATCTTTCATACGCTGGCTTAAATCTTGCTTTGCAAAATCCTGCGACAGACTTACGCCTGTTCGGTAAACCTGAAGGATTTAAACGTCGTCGTATGGGCGTGGCAACAGCACGTGCTGAAACAACAGACCAAGCACGTGAACTTGCACAAGAAACGGCTGCAAAAGTCACTGTTCATTTAAACAACTAGCCAATATATTTGCGGACAAGACATCCATGATCAACACCTCTCCTCTGTTGGAATATGTAACTGATATACATGACATTAAAGCGATTAATCAATGGCGTAGCGATGTTGAGCAACAGTTAAATGAGGCCTATGATCATGGTACAACAATACGCGAAATTGTCCGTACCCGTTCAAATGTGGTAGATGAAGCCCTTATGTTTCTCTGGAAGCATTCAGGGCTAGATCAAACAGATCTCGGTTTATTTGCTGTTGGTGGCTATGGGCGACGCGAAATGTTGCCCTATTCCGATGTCGACATCATGATTCTTTCAGAAGAAGATCTTTCCCCTGAACAAGAACAAACGGTGACGCAATTTATTTCTACACTTTGGGATGTGGGGAATTTTAAACCGGGTGTCAGTGTACGTACCATCCGAAGTTGTTTTGAACAAGCCACCAATGATCTCACTGTGGCAACCTCGCTGATTGAAGCGCGATTAATTATTGGCAATCAACATCTGGCAAGATGGCCTCGTCGTGTCGTTTCCCAAACTTGGACAGATAAGACTTTCTTTGATGCCAAGATGGATGAACAAGCGCAACGTTATGCGCAACATAACAATACTGAAAGTAATTTAGAACCCGATATTAAAAATGCACCCGGTGGTATTCGGGACATTAACCAAATTGGCTGGATTGCCAAACGGCATTTCCGAGTCAATCGTATTTACGACTTGGTTCATTTGGGTTTTATTTCTGAATTTGAATTGGGCGTCCTAGAAGAAGCTGAAAACTTTCTTTGGGAAATCCGCCATCATTTACACCGTTTAACCAAACGTGATGAAAATCGCCTATTGTTTGATTATCAACGTGATATTGCAGCTAAATTTGGCTATACACGAGAAGATGATCATCATCCAAATTATCCAATTGAACAGTTCATGAAGCGTTATTATCGTACCGCGCAACAGGTTTCGACCTTAAATGAAATGTTATTGGCTTATTTTAATGAATCGGTGATTACCCCACGCTTACCCGACTATGAACGTAAAATCGAAAATATTAACGAACATTTTAAATTGGTTGATGGCAAGCTTGCCGTTCAACAACATAAAACCTTTTCCGAAAATCCAAGCGCTATTTTAGAAATTTTCTATATCTTAGCGAATCGCCCTGAAATCGAGGGTATTCGTGCACGTACATTGCGTCTTTTGACTTTAGCGGCAAAACGCATTGATCAAGCATTTCGTGATAATCCGACCCATCAAGCATTATTCATGGCGATCATCCGCTCTCCATATCGTTTATATGAAACCATGGTGGCAATGAAGCGTTATGGTGTATTAGGAAATTATATTCCTGCATTTGGTCAAATCATGGGGCTGATGCAATATGACTTGTTCCATATTTATACCGTCGATGCACATACCTTACTGTTAATTCGTAACTTAAATCGTTTTAAAGAACCCGGCTTTGCCAAAGACTATCCTGTTGTCAGTTCTGTATTTCAACGCTTAGTCCGTCGTGACATCGTATTCCTTGCTGCATTATTCCATGATATTGCCAAAGGCCGTGGTGGAGATCACAGTGAACTTGGCGCTGAAGATGCAATTGAATTCTGTCTTGCGCATGGGTTTACTGAGCGCGAATGTAATCTGGTTGCTTGGCTCATCCAAAATCATTTACTGATGTCGATGACCGCACAGAAAAAAGATATTTCTGACCCAGATGTGGTGAAAGAGTTTGCTGAAAAGCTTGGTGATATGGAGCATTTAGATTATCTCTATACGCTGACAGTTGCCGATATCAATGCCACCAATCCAAAACTTTGGAATACATGGCGCTCTTCTTTGATGCGTCAACTCTATACCCATGCGCGTGATGTAATTCGTTCTGGTTTGGGTCGACCTGTTGATTATCAAATGCTGATTGAAGATACCAAATTCTCTGCAAGCGAAGTCTTGGTGGATGAGTTTCCACTCGATCAAGTTGAAAAGGTTTGGCAAGAGCTTGGGGACGAATACTTCCTTAAAGAATCCGCAGATGAAATTGCATGGCATACTCGCGCCATTTTGCAACACGGCGACAACCCTGCACCATTGGTGCTCATGCGTGCGCACCGTAAAGCAGCACAAGATGCTGTACAGATCTTTATTTATACTCAAGACCAACCCAATCTGTTTGCCACTACAGTGGCAATTTTGGATCGTATGAATCTGGATGTCCAAGATGCACGGATTATCACTGCAACCAAAGCCTTTAGTTTAGATACTTATGTGGTCTTGGATCGTTTCGGTACCTTATTAACCGATCCTGAACGTGAAGAAACAGTCAAACAGGCGTTAATTAAAGCCTTAAGCGAATCAGATAAATATCCGGGTTTGATGCAACGTCGTATTCCACGTCAACTTCGCCACTTCGATATTGAAAATACCGTGGATGTAACACTTAACGAAGCTTTGCAGCAAAATATGGTAGAAATCTCTACCCTCGACCAACCGGGCTTACTTGCACGCGTTGGTGGTTTATTTATGATGCAAGGTTTAGACATACATTCTGCTAGAATCGCCACGCTGGGTGAAAAAGCAGAAGATATTTTCTTTGTCACCAAAAAAGATGGCACCCCCCTCACTGAAGCTGAGGCTGAAGTCTTTACCGCAAAATTAAAAGCGGCATTAGATGAAGCATCAAATCAAATCTGTGGGCAACATTAATCTTACTTTCTATCGTGGTAATTGTTTCATGAACTCTAGTTTGTCTTTATTACATCCTTATCCATTTGAAAAGTTAAGCCAGCTTTTTCAGGATGTAAAACCTGCAGATTTACCTTTGATCCCACTTTCAATTGGAGAACCAAAGCATCCTGCTCCTGAGTTTGTGAAGCAAGCGATCATTGATAATTTTCAGCACCTTTCAACTTATCCAAACAGTAAAGGTTTACCAGAACTTCGTGAAAGTATTGCTCAGTGGCTAACCCGTCGTTTTAAACTGAATGCGATCAGTGCCGAAGATCATGTCCTTCCGGTAACAGGTACACGTGAAGGGATTTTCTCCTTTGTACAGGCCTTGATTAATCGTGATGATGCACCTTATGTAGTAATGCCTAATCCGTTCTATCAGATTTATGAAGGTGCGACTCTTTTAGCTGGTGCCAAGCCATACTTTGTCAACTGTACCGAAGACAACAATTACCTCGGTGATTTTGATGCTGTACCTGCTGAAGTTTGGGAAAAAACTGCACTTTTGTTTGTTTGTACGCCGGGAAATCCTACTGGTGCGGTACTTTCAAAAGCACAATTTAAAAAGCTCATTGCACTTTCTGACCAATATGACTTTGTGATTGCGTCTGATGAATGTTACTCAGAATTGTGGTTTGATGAAGCACCGATCGGCTTATTGGAAGTCTGTGCTGAATTAGGTCGTGACGACTATAAAAATTGTATCGTATTCCATTCTCTGTCTAAGCGTTCAAACCTACCGGGTATGCGCTCAGGTTTTGTTGCTGGGGATGCAAACTTACTTAAACCTTATTTAAAATTCCGTACTTATCACGGCGCTGCAATGCCAGTCCAACATCAATTGGCTTCAATTGTTGCTTGGAACGATGAAACACATGTTGAAGAAAATCGCAGACTGTATCGTGCCAAATTTGAGTTGTTCCAAAATGAACTCGGTCATCTTTTACCATTACAAAAGCCTGATGCAGGTTTCTATTATTGGTTAAAAGTCGATCATGATGAAAACTTTGCCAAAATGTTAATGGAAAAAGCCAACATTAAAGTTTTACCGGGGCGTTATTTGTCTCGTGATACTGAACAAGGCAATCCTGGTGAAGGTCATGTCCGTATGGCATTGGTCGCGGATATTGCTCAATGTGAGCAAGTGATTCAACGTCTAAAAACCATTTTATAAAAATATACTGTTATAAAAAATGCCCCAAATTTGGGGCATTTTTTATGGTGTTTAAAAATCAAAGGTTGCACTTAATTTAAAGGTACGGGGATCACCTAAAGACAAATAGGTATAGTCATTTACAGATGCTGAAGCCCAATAATCCTTGTCTAAAACATTAGTAACTGAGAAATTGAATGTTGTCGGAACTTTATTAATTTTGGTTTTATAATTTGCACCAACATCTAATCTCGTCCAATCGTTAATTTTCAACGTATTGGCATTATCGGCATATGTTGAACCCGTATACACAACACGACCATTTACACTAATATCCTGTTCAACTGGCAATTTCCAATCTGCTTCTAGATTCGCTTGAAACTTTGGAACGCCAATAACTTCATTATTATTGTATAAACCTTGATAAGTATCCTTCTGTTTGGTATCAATCCACGTCGCACCACCCAAAATCTTAACGAAGTCAGTTAATTGACCATAGGCATTAAATTCAAGACCTTGATGGATATTGGTTGCCTGACTCAATTGTGGAGTTCCAGAAGTATTCACAGAAGCTTTTCGACGGTCTGTATAGAAGTAACTCAATGCACCACCGAGGTGATCATTTTCGAACTTTAATCCAACTTCTTTCTGCTTAGATACAAAAGGATCAGCAATATAGTTATTACCGACACTATCCTGTATCGCATCCCCTTGTACTAAAGCTTCTATATAATTAGCGTAAATTGCCATTTCAGGGGTTAATTTATAGCTTACACCTAATGCTGGGGTAACTTTGTTTTTATTAATATCGTACTTATAGGTACCATATGAATAAACATCTTGTTCAATTTCTTGATAGCGCGCACCAAGCATTACAGTCAAACGATCATTTAGAGCAGAAATATTATCGCCTAAAGCTACACTTTTTAAAGTATTCACCCCTGCTTTGGGATATGTACCAGCGGCACCTAGCCATTTATTAATATTTGAGCCATCTGTATAAATAGGATTATAAAAATTATCGTCTAAACTTGTTGCATAACCATAACTATATCGTTTATCTGCTCGATAGATCGACCCAGAAAAAACTACATTATGCTTTAAAGTACCTGTATCAAATTTCGTTTTTACCCCAATTTCTGCACTGTTATTGGTATCTTTTCGTGGAATGGTCGATGCCGATAATTTGGCAGCTCCTGTTTGAGTATTACTTAATTGCTGACTTGAATAGACACCATCTTCTTCTGTTTTACGGAATCCATAAGCAGCATATGCAGTTGTTGCATCATTTAAATCATATTCTGCACGGAAGCTACCAAAAATATCTTCTTCATTTGAATATGTCCATGACTGACCATGATAATTCGCATACTGTGATGCACTTGGTAATGCAGTTACGCTATTGGTTAAACGCAAACTTGGGCGATTTTCACTTAAACGGTTGTTGGTATATCCCAAATCACCAGAGAGGCGTAATTGTTCACCTTTATAATCCATCGCAATTGAAGCTACACCTAGTGAATTATCTTCTTTGTCAATTTCTGTATTGCCACCATGATATGCCGTATTTACACGCACACCAAATTTCTCATCTTCACCAAAACGTCTCGATACATCTGATGAAATATAGCCACCATTAAAATCTGTACCTAAATTGATACGATTTAATGGCTCATTTCCCGCTCTTTTAGGCAACAAATTAATAGAACCACCAATCCCAGTTCCTCCGGGAATCGCTCCATTTAAAAACGCTGAGGCACCTTTAAATACTTCGACACGTTCAAATAACTCCGTTGGAATATATTGACGAGGAAGTATTCCATATAAACCGTTATAAGCCGTATCATCAGAAGCTAGCACAAAACCACGAATAAAATATGCTTCCTGAAAATTCCCAAAGCCCTTTGCTGTACGCACAGATGAATCTGCCTGAAGTACATCTCCCACACTCTCAGCTTGTCGCTCTTGAATATATTGATTGGTATAGCTGGTTAGATTAAACGGTGTATCTATATTTTTCTGATTGCCAAATATCCCAACTTTACCACCAGAAGCCACCTGCCCTCCAGCAAATGCTGGCATTAAACCCTCTGCTGATGCATCTGCACTTGCGACTACTGTAATCGTACTCAGTTGTTTTGCATTACCATTGCTCGACTGAGACAATGAAGCATCTTGTTGTTCAGCATGCGCAATTGCAGCACTTGTCGCCACTGCCATCATCACAATTAAGGGTTTAATTTTTCGCATAGGAGGCTCTAAAACAGTCATCTAAATTAAGCCGCCATATTAAATGATAATCACTCTTACTTAAACTTGCTTTCTCATTTTATAAGCATGTTTTTTTAAATAAAAAAACAATATCTCATGGTATTTATTTATTAAAAAATATTATAAATTAAGCGTAGTCTTGTAGTTTTTATACAAAATTATGCTGATCTTGATGGTTTCTATATTAAAAACATATAAATAATTTTATTGATTCAAGTGATCTAATAATCAGGGTTTTAAAACAATAAATGTTACTAAGTTCAACGACCTCTCTATAGCAAAATTTAACCGCTTAACTTTCAAAAAATCACATTAAGCACTGTATTGCAACTTGACCAAACATAGAGCCTTTAGAGATACTCAACTTATCTCTACTCATTTAAAAAACTAAAATGAAATCGCATGACCCAATGAAAAAAAAACGCATAAACTCAAAACTCGGGATCATTATTGCAATTATTTTTATTGTGCTAATCGTGGCTTTTATTGGATGGAAATCTTCAAATAAAAAGCAGCCTTCTCCAGAAAATGCAGCAACATCCGCTTCTAGCGCAAAACCAGCACTGACTGTAACGGTGATACAACCCGAGCTACACAACTGGAAGCAAAACTTTACAGCCAATGGCAATATTGCTGCATGGCAAGAAGTGGTGATTGGCAGTGAACTTTCAGGGCAACGAATTACCAAAGTCAATGTCAACGTTGGAGATAGCGTACAACGTGGGCAAGTTTTAGCTGAAATTAACAGTGAAAGTATTCGCGCTGAATTGGCGACAGCAAAGGCCAATTATGCAGAAGCGAAAGCTGTGCTAGCTGATGCCAGTATCAATAATCAACGTATTCAACAACTCAAAAATACTGGTGCAATTTCACAACAAGAAGCGACAAAATACCTGACTTCTCAAAGTACAGCACAAGCCCGTTTAGATGCTGCCAAAGCCCAAATTGACAGTAATCAGCTTCGTTTAACACAAACCCAAGTGATTGCACCCGATCATGGGGTTATTTCAGCACGTACAGCAACAGTTGGCTCATTGGCACAAACGGGACAAGAACTGTTCCGCTTGATCCGTGATAACCGTTTGGAATGGCGTGCCGAAGTAACCTCGACAGACTTATATAAACTTAAAAAAGGCATGACAGCGCATATCACCTCACCTGATCCTAGCCGTTCAGCCGTTTCAGGTAGCGTTCGGATGATTGCACCAGTCATTGACCCGCAAACACGTTATGGCTTGGTCTATGTGGATATACCTACCACTGATGCTGTTCGTATGGGTATGTTTGTCAAAGGTGAGTTTGATCTAGGCGAAAAGCCAGCACTAACAGTGCCTCAAACCGCAGTACTTTTACGTGATGGTTTCTCTTATGTGTTTATTGTCAATAAAGATAATCGAGTAACTCAACAGAAAGTCACACTTGGTCGACGTTTAAATGATCGTGTTGAAATTGTTGATTTAGCAGCAAACACTCAACTGGTTGCATCTGGAACAGGATTCTTGTCAGATGGTGATTTAATCAAACGTGGGCAAGCGATTCCAGATACACCATTGACCAAACAACTTGTTAGCACGCAGGAGAAATAACATGAATTTCTCCGCTTGGTCGATTAAAAATCCGATTCCCGGTATCTTGCTTTTTATCATGCTTGGTTTAGCGGGTTTGATGTGTTTCCATTGGATGAAAATACAACAATTTCCCGATATTGAATTACCAATGGTCACGGTCACAGCGGCTTTACCCGGTGCAGCACCGCCGCAACTGGAAACAGAAGTTGCACGTAAAATTGAGAACTCGATTGCAACTTTACAGGGACTTAAAAATCAATATACCAATATCCAAGATGGTGTAGTCACCGTAACTGCAGAGTTTCAACTGGAAAAACCACTGCAAGAAGCTGTTGATGATGTCCGTAACGCGGTTTCACAAGTGCGCTCAGATTTACCTGCAGATCTTCGTGATCCAATTGTCAGTAAAATCAACCTTTCAGGTTCACCAATTCTCACCTATACCATTCAGTCCCCTCGTATGGATGAGGAAGCGTTGTCTTGGTTTGTGGATTACGATGTTGCACGTGCAATGTTAAAAGTCAAAGGCGTTGGTGCGGTTTCTCGTGTAGGCGGCGTCACGCGTCAAGTTGATGTTGAATTAGATCCTGAAAAACTCTTAGCATTAAATGCCACAGCAACAGACATCACCCGACAATTACGCCTTGTTCAACAAGATGCATCTGGCGGACAAACCAAAATAGGCGGCAGTGAACAGTCTATTCGTACCATTGCCACAGTTAAAACTGCTGCTGAAATTGCAGCAATGGATATTGCCTTGAGTGATGGTCGCCATATTCGGCTGGATCAAGTTGCTAGCATTCGCGACGGCATTGCTGAACGACGTTCTGCTGCACTGTTAAATGGCCACCCTGTGATTGGCTTTGAAATTACTCGCAGTAAAGGTGCAAGTGAAGTTGATGTTGAAATCGGAGTAAAAGAGGCACTTGAAACATTAAAAGCGGCGCATCCTGATATTAAAATCACTGAAGCATTTAACTTTGTAAATCCTGTGGTTGATAACTATAAAGGCTCAATGTCCTTGCTGTATGAAGGCGCACTTCTTGCAATCTTGGTGGTTTGGTTATTTTTACGAGATTGGCGTGCCACGATCATTGCGGCTACTGCCCTGCCTTTGTCCATTCTACCTGCCCTAATTGGCATGTATTACTTAGGTTTTACTTTAAATATTGTCACACTGTTAGCCATGTCGTTGGTTGTGGGAATACTGGTTGATGATGCCATTGTAGAAATTGAAAATATCATCCGGCATCTTCGAATGGGGAAAACACCTTATGAAGCGGCCATGGAGGCAGCCGATGAAATTGGTTTAGCCGTGATTGCCACCACTTTCACCTTGATTGCAGTGTTCTTACCCACTGCCTTTATGAGTGGTATTGCAGGTAAATTCTTTGTGCAATTTGGCTGGACAGCGGCTTTGGCTATTTTTGCCTCACTCTTGGTGGCACGCTTACTGACGCCTATGATGTCAGCCTATATACTTAAACCTTGGGTTGGTAAAGTTGAAAGTCATCATGACAATCAAGTATTAGATGATCAAAGCCAACCAATCAAAGATCATGGTGATCTTGAACTTCAACATGATCGTGCCAAAGATGGTCGGGTGATGCGCGCATATATGCGGATGGTCACGTGGTGTTTAAATCATCGTTGGATCACCTTAAGCAGTGCCATCATATTTTTTATTGCGTCTCTCATGCTCATCCCTTTACTCCCTACGGGCTTTGTTCCACCACCTGACACTGGGCAGACCCAAGTGCGTGTTGAGCTTCCACCAGGTTCACAATTTCCAGACACCTTAAAAGCAGCAGAATACGCCCGTAGTTTAATTAAAGATCATCCTGAAATTAAAAGTGTCTATACCACGATTGGTGGTGGTTCAGCAGGTACAGATCCTTTTGCGGGTGGTGCATCAAGTGAACCAAGAAAAGCAACCTTAACCATTCAAGTCACAGCACGTTCAGACCGCGCTGCGAGTTTGCAAAAAATTGAAAATGACTTACGCCAACGTTTAGCTCCACTGCCTGGTGCACGAATTCAAGTCGGTATTGCAGGCAATAACAGCCAATACCAAATTGCGCTGTCAGGTGATGACCCTGATGTATTAATCACGACAGCACGTCAAGTAGAACGAGAAATCCGTACTATTCCAAATATTGGTAGTATTACCTCAAGCGCAGCATTGATTCGCCCTGAATTGGTGATTCGCCCTGACTTTGCAAAAGCTGCGGATTTAGGCATTACCACACAAAATATCGCTGAAACTGTGCGTATTGCCACGGCGGGAGATTTTGATCAGAACTTGGCAAAATTAAACCTTTCGCAACGACAAATTCCGATTGTCATCAAACTGCCATTGTCTGCACGTCAAGACCAAGATCTGATTAAACGCTTGATGATTACTGGTAGTAAAGGTCCAGTGATGTTAGGCACCATTGCACAAGTCAATATTGAAAGTGGTCCTTCACAAATTGACCGTTTTAACCGTTTACGTAACATCAACTTTAATATTGAGCTCAATGATCAGCCTTTAGGCGATGTTGCGGCTGCTGTAGATAAACTTCCAACCATCAAAAACTTACCTCCGACAGTAAAACGTACCAATCTGGGTGATGCCGATGTGATGGAACAGCTCTTTGCAAGCTTTGGTTTAGCTATGCTAACAGGCGTATTGTGTATCTATGTGGTCTTGGTGCTCCTGTTTAAAGACTTCTTACAACCGATCACCATTTTAGTGGCATTGCCTTTGGCACTGGGTGGTGCGTTTGTGCTACTGCTTTTAGCAAAAAGTAGTTTTTCGATGCCAAGTTTGATTGGCTTAATCATGTTGATGGGAATTGCCAGTAAAAACTCGATTCTTTTGGTCGATTATGCAATTATCGCCCGTAATGAACGGCAGTATTCACGTATGAATGCGCTCTTAGATGCCTGCCATAAGCGTGCACGGCCCATTATTATGACCACTTTAGCGATGGGTGCAGGCATGTTGCCAATCGCATTGGGGATTGGTACAGATCCAAGTTTTAGAGCACCGATGGCAATCTCTGTAATTGGTGGACTGATTACCAGTACCTTTTTATCATTATTGGTTATTCCTGTTGTGTATACTTTTATTGATGATATTCACAACATGTTATTTAAGCGCAATAAAACCAATAAATCGAACGAAGCAAGCGTATCTCATTCTTGATTTTTAAAATTGAATCAGATGACAACATAATGTAAAAGAAAATGCCTATCTAGATCTTTATTAGATAGGCATTTTTTTATTTGAGCTAATTTTATTTGATTAATTCAGCAACAAAGCCGCAGCAAATAAGCCAAAGCATAAGGATGAAAGATAATAAATATATTTGATTTTGGTTTTAAACCAATGCATAGCTTTATTTTGAGTCATCAATCGCACCAGAAACAAGTTCCAGATCAAAACTACATTCACCATCCACAGACAGATTAAAGTCAGTTGAACAAAATTATAGTGTTGATAAATTGCCATAATAATACTGCTATAAAATAGAATATTTTTAGGATTTAATAAACTCGACTGTACCCCCAGTAAGACATATTTTATCCATGCAAAGGTTGGTTTATTTTGGTGTTCTAGATGATAATCCCCTATTAGCTTAGCTTGTTGTGCAAATATGAAACACCGATAAGACAAATAACTTAAATAAGCAATACAGCCCCATTTTACCAGCTTTAAAATTTCATCATCGAGTTTGCCAAGAAAAAACAATGAGCTCAAAATAAGACCAATCACGGCAACATTTCCCAAGACGATCCCTAAGCAAACAGCCCTCGCTGCATGTGGTCCATTTCGAAACAACGAAGTTAAAATAAGAAAAAAATCAGGGCCCGGTGAAAGCAAAGCAATGAAATGGGTGACAATCACAATAATGAACAGTTGCATTACTCGATCCAAAAAATATTTAGATAAGCTTAAATATTTTTAGAACCTATTATCTTGTAGATAATTGCGCAGTTAGAGCATGACAAACTGAGCTTGAAACTGCTTCGGTGTGATTCCAGTATGCGATTTAAACACATGATGAAAATGACTTTGGTCTGTAAATCCCAAATCATGTGCAACTTGAATAATTGCTTCTCCAGACTTCAAACGCTTTCTGGCTATATTTATTTTTTGATTTAATTGATACGCATGTGGTGTTAAGCCAAAATTATTTTTAAACAAGCGAATAATGGCATAACGACTAATCCCTAGACTTTGACTGAGATCTTCTAAAGAAAGCATCTGTTTACTGTGATTCATATCATCAATCATTGCACCCAAATGCTTTTGAAAATAATCAGACTGCTTTAATAACGTAAATTCAAAATTGGGCAATAATATTTCACTCAGGACTTCAATTAATTGTTGTTGTTTGAATAAAATCGATATGGTTGGATCAAATAACAGCTGATTTAACTGCGTAAATGCTTGGTATATATGTGGGTTTGTTAAAATTTGTGGTTTTAGCAACGGAATATGATGGGGATAAAGCTGCTCAATATCTTTGACTAATTCTGAAAAAAGTTGAGCAACCCAATGTGCATCTAGATGCATCA
This sequence comes from Acinetobacter sp. BIGb0196, assembly GCF_011759595.1. Classification (NCBI taxonomy): domain Bacteria; kingdom Pseudomonadati; phylum Pseudomonadota; class Gammaproteobacteria; order Moraxellales; family Moraxellaceae; genus Acinetobacter; species Acinetobacter sp. BIGb0196. The sequence continues at coordinate 2,397,789 of NZ_JAAOZA010000001.1, forward strand.
TTTGATAACTCCATGCTTGATTTTCCAGTGGATTACATGCGTGTTCCACCTCAGCAGGAATGATTACTACGCTTCCTGTTTGAATTTGCTCTTCACTGGCAAAATAGCTACTAAAGCGACTTATTCCACAATCCACAGCACCAATCGAAAAGGTCGGATGGCTATGTGATCTATAGCAAATACGGCTTTGACATGCCCTACGTGTTTCGACATAGGGCATTTGCGGATCAGTCCAAAATTCAACTGCAGTGTCTAATTGCATCATATCCTCAGTCTTATTTTGGTCTGTACAACAGGTTATTCTGCTAAAGCTTTTTCAATATCCTGTTCTATATCCTCAGGCTTCGTGGTTGGTGCATAGCGGTTAATCACTTCACCTTTCTTATTTATTAAGAATTTGGTGAAATTCCACTTAATGCCACTGCCGAGTATGCCCTTACTGTTATTGGTTAAATAACGGAATATCACATGCGCTTCAGGTCCTTTTACATTCACTTTAGCGAACATTGGAAAAGAAACACCATAATTGCGTTGGCAATAAGTGCCGATTTGCTCATTTGTACCGGGGTCTTGTCCACCGAACTGGTTACAAGGAAATCCTAAAACTTCAAGACCTTGGTCTTTATATTTCTCGTAAACCTTTTCTAATCCTGCAAATTGTGGAGTAAAGCCACATTTACTTGCAGTATTTACAATCAATAAAACTTTTCCTTCATAATCAGAAAAAGATTTATTTTCACCCTCTAACAGCTCAGCCTCAAACTGATAAATGTTGGTCATGGATACGTTTCCTCGTCGCCTTTTTCTTGTGATTTTAATTCTAAAGAAGCGGAATTTACGCAGTAGCGTAAGCCCGTTGGTTGTGGTCCATCTTCAAATACATGCCCCAAATGAGCGTCGCAATGATGGCATATAATTTCTACACGTTCCATACCATGTGAATGATCATCTTGTTCTTCTATAACAGTATTATTGATCGGTTTAAAAAAGCTCGGCCAACCACAACCACTGTCATATTTGGTTTCTGAAGAGAATAATTCTTCCCCACAACATCGACATACATAGGTTCCATGCTGCTTGGAATTCCAATACTTTCCAGTAAAGGCAGCTTCTGTGCCCTTTTGTCGAGTGATTTTAAATTCCTCTGGTGATAACTCTCTTTGCCATTCTCGGTCTGTTTTATTGAGTTTTCCCATCATTAAACTCCTTTAAATCTTTGACATTCAATGTCATGCTTCAGTACTTCCATATTTACGCTAGAGCTTGGAAAATTTCTAGCTAAATTTCAACATAGATTGTGATATTTCAGTAATCTATTTTTTTAACTCAAAATAATTGGATAAAATTATGTCCGTTTTAGGTAACACAACCCCACGTGAAATCAAGAAATCGTCAAAGCTAGAGCATGTTTGCTACGACATTCGTGGACCAGTGTTACGAGCGGCCAATGAGATGGAAGAAGCCGGTCATAAAATTATTAAATTAAATATCGGTAACCCCGCCCCGTTCGGCTTTGAAGCCCCTCAAGAAATTATCAATGATGTGGCTTTAAATTTGCCTAATGCTGTCGGTTATACAGATTCAAAAGGGATCTTCCCTGCGCGTAAAGCCATCTGTCAGTATTATCAGCAAAAAGGTATCTTGGATTTACATGTTAAAGATGTGTATATCGGGAATGGTGTATCTGAACTGATCGTTATGGCGATGCAAGGTTTATTGGATGATGGCGATGAAATGCTGGTTCCAATGCCGGATTACCCATTATGGACGGCAGCCGTAAATTTATCAGGTGGTACAGCGATTCACTATAAATGTGATGACCAAAACTACTGGTATCCTGATATGGCGGATATGGAAAGTAAAATCACCCCAAATACTCGTGGTATTGTGGTGATTAATCCAAACAATCCAACGGGTTCAGTCTATCCGCGCCATGTTTTAGAACAGATTGTTGCATTGGCAAAAAAACATGATCTAATTTTATTTGCAGATGAAATTTACGACAAAATTGTTTATGACGGTATCGAACATGTCTCTGTTGCAGCATTAGCAGGAAACCATTTATGTGTTTCTTTTAATGGTTTATCTAAAGCCTATCGTATTGCAGGTTACCGTTCTGGTTGGATGGCGATTACGGGTGATAAGTCACGTGCAATGGATTACATTGAAGGCTTGGACATGCTTGCCTCTATGCGTTTATGTGCCAACCACCAAGCCCAATATGCGATTCAAACCGCTTTAGGTGGCTATCAATCAATTAATGATTTGATCCGCCCAGGTGGTCGTTTATATGAACAACGCAATATTGCTTGGGAAATGCTTAACGATATTCCTGGCGTGTCGTGCGTAAAACCAGAAGGTGCAATGTATTGTTTCCCTAGGCTGGATCCTGAAATCTATCCAATTGAAGATGATGAAAAATTCATGTTAGATTTCCTCAAAGCTGAAAAAGTTTTACTGGTTCAAGGAACAGGTTTTAACTGGCCTACACCTGATCATTTCCGTGTGGTATTCCTTCCTGCAGAAAATGAATTACGTGAAGCAATGAACCGCTTAAGTCGTTTCTTGGCAAAAATGCGTTAATCTTTATAAAGTAAAGATAAGCTCAAAAAGGCATTCAAAATTGAATGCCTTTTTTAATTGCTCAATTCATCTGTACAACTAAAAACTTAGTCATTGACGTTATATTGCACAACATCTTCATTGAATGCTGAAAAAACGCACTGGCAAGCACTTTATCCAGTTTTAATAGTATGTAACTATAAATTTGAGTGATTATTTGAAAAATTACATTTTTAAATAAGTATGGGCAACAGCTCAGTATTTATATAGATTTAAAAACTGGTACAAAAAATGCTTATGACCAGAACAATGATTGAAAAGGATAGTTTATGAAAAAGACGGTTACTGCACTTACACTTGCAATTGGCATGCTTTTACCCTTTACGAGTTATGCAAAAAATAATGTCGTTGTCGTCGCAACTGGCGGTACGATCGCGGGTGCTGGAGCAAGTTCTACAAATAGCGCAACATATACTGCTGCGAAAGTTCCTGTAGATGATTTGTTGAATGCAGTTCCGCAAATTCAAAATCTTGCCAATGTTACAGGCGTACAGGCTTTACAGGTTGCTTCAGAAAGCATCACTGACAAAGAGCTTTTAACCATTGCACGTAAAGTAAATGAATTGGTTAAAAAGCCTGATGTGAATGGCGTGGTGATTACCCATGGTACAGATACTTTAGAAGAAACTGCTTATTTTCTAAGTCTTACAGTTCATACAGATAAACCAATTGTCGTTGTTGGTTCTATGCGTCCACCTTCAGCGCTTTCAGCTGACGGCCCTTTGAACCTTTATAGTGCTGTTGCGCTTGCTGCCGCAGACAGTGCCAAAGGCAAAGGCGTTTTTGTGTTAATGAATGATGATATTTTTGCAGCACGTGATGTGTCAAAGACCATCAATATTCATACCGATGCTTTTGTCAGCCAATGGGGTGCTTTAGGTACACTGGTTGAAGGTAAACCTTATTGGTTTAGAAACGTTGCAAAACGTTTTAACAATAGCTCTGAGTTTAATATTGAAAACATTCAGGGTGATGCGTTACCAATCGTTCAAATCGTTTATGGTTCAGGCAATATGCTTCCAGATGCCTATGTGGCCTATGCGAAAGCGGGTGCTAAAGCCATTATTCATGCGGGTACAGGTAATGGTTCCGTTGCCAACTATATTGTTCCGACATTAAACCAACTCCAGCAACAAGGTGTACAGATCATTCGTTCTTCACGCGTTCCACAAGGTTTTGTGTTACGTAATGCTGAACAGCCTGATGATAAATATGGTTGGGTGGTTGCTCACGATTTAAATCCGCAAAAAGCAAAACTTTTAGCTGCTTTAGCACTGACCAAAACCAAAGATGCAAAAGAAATTCAACGGATGTTCTGGGAATACTAGTTTAATATCTGAATCAAGCTTAATACTTGAATCAAGTTTAAAACCAGCACAAAGTTAATCGTAAATACATTCATTAAACCGCCAAATTAATTTGGCGGTTTAATTTTATCTTGAATGAATAAATACTTAATCTACTGTTAAATCCAATTGATCAAGGATATAAAGTGTATTGCCATCAATGATATTTTTATCGTGATCCAAATACTTTTGTTCCAATACTCCATCCGTTTCAGAAAAAGCATAATCATCATCATTGAGAAGCCCTAAATGCTGTTCATCAATCACCCATAGACCTTCAATTTTATCGTGCGGATAGTGTAAACGCGCAACCAAATCCACCACTAAGGTTTTTTCTACTGGGTAGATACCCTGTTGAGCCAGACCACTCCAGCCTGCTGTTAACACATATTGTTCTAGGGTTTGTTCCGCTATCAACAGACCGAATTGTTCATCTTGCCGAATCGTTGAACTTGGCTTTAGCTTTTCCAAATCAGTGGCATGTTGCAGATTGATTTTATAAATCCGTTTAAATGCTTGAGGATTATCTTTATAGAAATCATCATCACGTTCTGCGACTAGAAATTGCGTGGAACTCAAGGCTGTAATTGCTGTATTTGAATAGGTCTTTGCACCCCCTTCTTGTTGATACAAATACTGAGAAACGACTTTGCTTTCTAAATCAATCATCACAATACGCACAAGATCTGATTTGCTTACTGAAGCATCGGGATTGCTCATGGTGGATTGCATAATGCCCACCAGCTTTTTTTGATCGGGTGTAATGGTTAAACCTTCCATTCCTCGATTCTGGCGTCTATTGGCATATTCTTGAGGCAATAAATAACCCGATGTTCTTCGCTCATCTAAAACATAGGCATTGATACGATCAATTTCTAGCCCATCTGCATTAAAATGCACAATATGAGGACCGTATTCATCACTGACCCAAAAAGTACCATCTTTGAGTGCAACCAAACCTTCAGCATCCAATCCAAATTCATCTGTCCCTATGGCTAATTTCTTTCCATCTTGGTCATAGGCGATTTCTTTACTTGCGCCAAAATGCTGATTAGGCAAACCTGTAATATTTCTGCCCGTTGGATCTTTTAATAAAATTTCTTTTATTTTCTGAATAGTTCCATCTTTTTTTAACTCAAATAATCCAATTTTAGGGGTATAGTCAGGATCTAAAAAGATTTTGCCATGATCTTGATTAACGTTATACGTGGTGTTCGGCCCACGATCTGTAAGTGCATAGAATTGATACTTTTCTGTGGGGTGTGCTGAAATTTCTGAACCAAACCCACCACAACGAACCTCGATAAAATGGCCGGGTTTTGCACCATCAGGAATATTGCGAATGTTTAAAACCTCATAAGGTAAACGCACGCCTTGGCTAAATTTTTTATAAAGCTGAAGATCTGTGTCAATATTGTTTGGGTTGATATGCTGTTCAGAAGACAATAAGTCCATATGCCAATCTCATTTTTTAATATTCTGATTATTTTCTATCATGAAATCAGATAAACCACAGTAAAAGAAATGCGATAAACTGTATAAATACACATTCAAAGTCAGTATAAATGAAAAGATTTTTTGCCCTATCGCTGATTGTTTGTTCTGCATCACTACAATTGGCATATGCTGGGACGACGTTTAAAAAAGTTTCTGAGTGTCAGAGTGATTATTTTAATGGCGATTATTGTTCTAAAGCCAACCTTGCCAAATACAAAAATGCGCTTAAATCAATGCAGCCTAATTTTGATAAAAAATATATTTTACTCAATACGGGAACTTCAGATTCTTTAGAAATGGTTGCTATAGATACCCAAACAGGGATTGTCTATCCACTCAATTATCAGTTCACGGGTTGGGAAGATAATGAAGGCAATGTCAAAAAGAAGCCCACATATACATTTGGATTGAATGACGCCAAATTATGCTTAATGGGTTCGCAATTCGATGGTGATCATCCTGGCACACATGAAACTTATAGCAATATCAAAAATTGTTTTAGCATCAGTCATCAATATGGCCATACAAAATTTGAATCAAATTACGATGATCAGGTTCAATATAACTATGATAACAAAAGCAAAACGTGGAAGCCTTATTCGCGTTAAATTTTAAATCCATAAAAAAAGAGGCTTTCGCCTCTTTTTTAAATTTAACAATCCGTTAAATACCAGACTTAAACTAATTCAGGTTTAGTCAATTCAGTCATTGGCCAACGTGGTGTTGTCGTCACCGATAAACCATCTTTTTGTCCAGCTTTTAAACGCTGATAACCTGCAAACGCTATCATTGCGCCATTATCTGTACATAAAGCAGGTTCTGCATAATAAACCGTTGCTTTAATTTTAGCTAAATCTGCTTCTAAACGCTCTCTTAAACGTTTATTGGCACTGACACCGCCCGCAATCACCAAACGTCTTAAACCCGACTGTTTTAAGGCTTTAATCGACTTTTTAACCAAAGTATCCACCAAAGCTTCTTGGAATGAAGCCGCAACGTCTGCATCACGTTGTTCTTCACCTAATTTTTTTAACTGCACTGAAACAGCAGTTTTTAGACCACTAAATGAAAAATCTAGCCCTTGATGCAACATTGGACGTGGAAATTCAAACGCGTTTTTGTCACCTTGTTCCGCCAATTTTGAAATATTTGGACCACCCGGATAAGGTAATTTCAACATTTTTGCGACTTTATCAAAAGCTTCACCAGCGGCATCGTCAATCGACTCACCTAGAATTTCGTACTCACCAATTGCGTGTGCTGCCATCAATTGAGTGTGTCCACCTGACACTAATAATGCGACAAACGGAAATTCAGGTGGATTTTCGGATAATAATGGAGCAAGCATATGACCTTCCATATGATGCACGCCAATCGCGGGTTTATTCAGCGCAAAAGCCAAGGTGCGACCAAATAATGCCCCTGTCATCAATGCACCCATTAAGCCAGGGCCGCGCGTATACGCCACTGCATCGATCTCTGATTTTTTCACACCGCTTTGCTCAAGAAGTTGATTAATCAAAGGAATTAACTTTCGAACATGATCACGAGAAGCCAACTCAGGAACGACACCACCATACTCTGCATGCAATTTAATTTGACTATATAACACCTGTCCTCTTAAGCCGACTTCATTGTCATAGAGCGCTAATCCTGTTTCATCACATGAAGTTTCTAAGCCCAGAACGATCATTAAATTGCCTTTTACCCATTTCAAAATATTGCTAAAGCTATTATAGACTTGTGGTATGAGATGTAAATGAGTAAAATACTGACCTTCACTTGTGATCTAGGGTAATTCGACCCTGATCTTATCCATAACTTAATGAGGATTCTTCATGCCACAAGTTAAATTGAAAGAAGGCGAACCAGTAGACGTAGCTATCCGTCGTTTCAAACGTTCATGCGAAAAAGCTGGTGTTTTAGCTGATGTTCGTAAACGTGAATTCTACGAGAAACCTACTCAAGAACGTAAACGTAAAAAAGCTGCTGCTGTTAAACGCTACCAAAAGAAATTGGCGCGTGAATCAGTACGTACTACTCGCCTTTACTAAGATTAATTTGTGATTGATTGACTCACCTGGACAGATAAATGACTACTTTAAAAAACCAAATAACTGATGTTTTAAAAGCAACAATGCGTGCTAAAGAAATGGGTAAGTTAACGGTAATTCGTGGTCTACAGGCAGCAATCAAGCAAATCGAAGTCGATGAGCGCATAGAGCTTGACGATACTCAGGTTCTTGCGGTCATTGAAAAGCAAATCAAACAACGTAAAGAATCGGTCAAAGCCTTTGAAGGTGCAGGCCGTGAAGATTTAGCTAGTAAAGAACAAGCCGAAATTGAGGTGTTATCTCAGTTTCTACCTGAAGCTATGTCAGAGGACGAGCTTGATTCTCTCATTGCGCAAACTATTACTGCGCAAGGTGCAACTAGCATGAAAGATATGGGTAAGGTGATGAATTCTCTACGTCCGATCATAGCCGGACGTGCCGATCCAGCACAAGTTTCTGCAAAAATTAAAGCAAAACTTGGCTAAACCCAACGTTCTTAAATCTGAATTTCTGTTTGATTTGGTCTATTTAACAACTTTAATAAAAATTATTTTGCAATGAAATAGTTTCTTGTTAAATAGCCCAAAATCGTCAATCTACAATATCACTTCATTTATTTTCTATCTGATAATGGCAAATATCTCTAAAACCACCATCGACTGGATTTTGTACAGATTGATATTGAATATCTTTAAGTAAAAACCCTGCTTTTTCACATAAATTTCGTGCCAATATATTTTCTACATCGACATAAGCATTTAAACCCAAAAAATTCCATTTCGAGAATAAACTACTTACAAATAGTATTAGCGCTTGTGACATGTAGCCTTTTTGCTTAAATTTTGAGTTTCCCCAAAACCCAATAGATGCAGTATTTTGCAACCAATCAATTGCATGGATATCAACAACCCCTAAAAAATCATCAGTTTCTTTTAAACGGATAATAAATACAAAGTTCTCTTTATTTAATAACGCCACCAAACGAGATTGGCAAAATGCCATTGAAGCTGGTAAATTAGGTTCTTCCAATGCCCATACTAAACTTGCAGGAAACTTTCTAAGCTCTGTTAAACTATTTTTTATTGCACTATATAAATCTTCAGCATCAGATACTTGAATGATGTTGAGAACAATCTGATCATTCTCAATTTGAAATTGGTTAAAATCCATAAATAATGTGGCTCAGATGTAAGATGTTAAAGATAAACCTATTTCAAATCACACTGAATATTATATTTTTTAAGTAACTGCATTTCAGGTGACAACATCACTTTATCAATCACATTTTGTTTGGTCATAGATTGCGCTGATGGTGGGAGGTATTGACGATTTTCATCTGTCGTTTTATACATATCATCGACATATTTTTTAACAATGCCACAGAATTGTGACTCTTGTTGCGGGTTAAACTGGCTCAATTTCGGATCTAGACTACGTAAAAAAAATTTCATATCTGCACTGTATTGCGCCGAAATACGCTCAACTTCTCGAACATAGCTTTCTGGTACTGCTGCAAATGTTGAGTGAGCATAGAAAAAAATGCTGAATGCGATTAAAATTTTCTTCATGTGAATCAAATACTTTATTATAACTTTAAGTGATTTTAGCTTAACCTGTTCACGCAAGAATAGAAAGTAAATTTTCTTTAATGGCTCATTTAAAATCACCCATTATTTTTAGTTTTTTAACTCAAGTTTTAAGTTCTTTAAATCAAGCTTTTAAATTTTTAACTTTCGTTCATCTTGCATCACCTTTAAGCGTGTATCGATACGGGCACTCATCGCATTATTTTCTTTAGCTAAACGCTTGGCATGTAAAAGTGATTTAATTGCATTTTCTTCATCACCAGACCAATATTGAACTTCCGCCCTATTTCTCAGCACATTGACTGTACGCATTGGATTCTTTTTATCTAAATTTGCCGCTTGTTGTAACAATTGCCAGCCAATAATGTCCTTATTATTTTTATTCACAAAACGATTGACCAATTGCTCGGCTTCTTTGGGTTTCTGCTGTCGAATATAAACTTCGGCTAATTTATAACTTAATGCGCGATTTTCTGGGGTTATGATTTGCTTGCTGATGATGGTTTGATAGGCATCATCTAATTTATTTCGCCCTAAATAAATATCAGTTTGAATCAAGGTAACCAAAGTATGTTCTGCGTTAACCTTCTTGGCTAAATTCAGCTGCGTCTGCGCATTGTCATAATCACCTTGCAGCAAATAATATTCGCTTAAAGCCAATAAACCCGCTAAATTATTCGATTGTGCTAAAGCCAGCAATTGACGGTCAGTGGCTTGTCCCGAAATTACTGCGGTATACCATTTAATAATATCAAAATCAGATTGCTGGGCACGAAAAGGAACTTTTGGGAACTGATTTGCCCTTAATCTTGCTTCACTCATACGCTCTGTTGTTAAGGGATGAGTTAACCAAAAATCAGGTAAAAAACTTAAACGACTGGTAGAACGATGCATGGTTTCAAAGAAATCAGCCATACTTTCTGGGTCATATCCAGCCCCGTACATAAACTGCATACCGATCCGATCAGCTTCACGTTCTTGATTTCGGCTATAACTGAGTTGCTTGTCCATCAATGCAGCTTGTGTACCCATCATCACCGCACCACCAATATCACCATCCGCTTTGGACGCCAATGCAGCACCGACGATAATTCCTGCAAGCGCCAATAAACCTTGACCTTTAAATGCTTCCTGCGAACGGCTGTAATGACGTTGTGTGACATGGGCAATTTCATGTCCCATTACACTAGCAACTTCATCCATATTACTTGAAGCTGTAATCATCCCACTATTTAAAGCAAACATGCCCCCAGGTACTGCAAATGCATTGATCTGAGCATCTTTGATCACCACCAAGCCTACTGGCTGTGAAAGCTGGGTCTGACTGAGAATTTTTGAAAAAACCAGCATAAACTGATCTTCCAGCCAAGGATCTTGCAGAACTGGCATTTGCTGTTGAACTTGACGATAAACTTTTTCACCAATGGTTTTTTCTTTTTGTTGATCAATAAATCCCACCCCACTGCCAATTTCAGGTACTTCAAATTGAGTACTATTTTGAGTTTGCAGAAAATCATCAGCTGAGCTAATTGAAGTGCTTAAGCAGAGACAAAGGCTGAGGAAGGTCTTGTTCAATTGATCGTCCCAATTATTTTAATATTCTAAATATAACATTGAATTTAGTACAAATTCGCAATGAAGTGTTAGGGGGCTGTAAACATTTCATATGTAATTTGCATTGTCAGCAAACATTCAACATCCACTAGAAGTTTTCATTGACTAAATATCTTGGTGTGCGTTGTTCCAAAGCATCGACTAAATTTTGAAAAGCCAGTTCCGCCATTTTCTTGCGCGTCTCGGCAGTTGCTGAGCCGATATGCGGTAAAGTCACGACATTATCCAACTCAAACAATGGCGATTGTTGCAATGGTTCTTTTTGGTATACATCTAGACCCGCAGCAAAAATTTGACGGTTCTGTAAAGCCTCAGTTAATGCCTGTTCATCCACTACTGAACCACGCGCAATATTGACAAAAACAGCATGCTTTTGCATCAAGGCAAACTCTTGAGCACCGATTAATGCTTTAGATTGGCTATTTAAGTCTACTGCAACCACAACAAAATCAGCTTGTTTTAACAGTACTTCAAGACTTTTATATTGTGCATTAAACTGTTGTGCAACTTCGATTTTTTCACGGCGATTATGATACAAAATATTCATATTAAAGCCATAAAATCCACGTCGTGCAATTGCTGCACCGATATGACCTAAACCGATTATTCCTAAAGTTTTACCAAAAATTTCTTGACCAAATTGTGTCGCATTGACTGTACGTTGCCACTCACCTTGTTTGGTCCAGTGATCTAGACTCGGTACTTTACGTGCAGCACTCATCAACAAAGTAAACGCTAAATCCGCAGTCGTTTCGGTCAATACGTGTGGTGTATTCGACAACCAGATTTTCTTTTGATTTAAATAATCAACATCGTAATTATCATAGCCTACACTGACAGAGGAGATAATTTTTAATTTTTCTGCAGTGGCTATATTGCTTTCATTAATCAAACGACCCGCACCAATCATTGCGTCTGCATCAACAACCGCTTGACGAATTTGTGCATTGATATCGCCTTGCTTAGGATTCAATACAACCAACTGATATTTTTCTGCTAATTTTGCTTGAACTTCTGAGTCGATTTGACTAAATACAACCACTTTTTTATTCATATCCCAGAAAACCTCTCAGTACAGATCTTGAAAACTAATTCAGTTTATTTTGCATAAATTGCCATAGACGGCGTTTTAATAAAGGTTGCTCAATCATCTCTTGTAAACTTGCCAATTCAAACATTTCAGTATTGTTTAAATAAGGCAATTGACCAAGACTGATGACTTTACGCTCTTGCCTTAAAGCATCAACAAACCCTTGGATATACATCGCAGCCCCTCTTCCATCTTGAAGCTGCAACATTGGAAAAGGCCATTTTAAATCATAAAATTGCCCTACAAGCGCCTGCTGTATATTGCCCCATAGTGTTAATTGGTCAGCGCTGATTTGAGTACAATCGACAAAGATGACACAGCTTTCAATGCAATAGGCTTGGATTTCAAATGGCGCAATTTGTAATGCAGGCTCGACAATAAAGTTTGTCTGTTGCTGAATTTGTTCAGCCGCTGAAATTTCTTCAGTTTGCTGTGTTTCTGGATTTCGTTTTAATAAAGAAACTTCAGGCTGATGTGTTTTTTCAATCTGTGACGGCTGTACATTTTGATTTTCTAATTTTGCATCAGATTGAGTTGAATGCGTGTTCAACTCAGGCACAACAGCAATATCCCGTTCAACTTGAGCAATATCACGGTATAGCGCATTTTCATAATGACGTGTTTGAACATCAACCTTGGGGATCCAAAGCTCTATTCCCATCGTAGCCAAAATGCTACGTTGATGTTCCGATACATTCATATTCATTATGGATTCAATACACACTATTCAAGCTATATTTTAGCTGTGTTTTGACTTTTTTGTCGCACTAATCAAAGTAAAAAAACACGATAAATTAAATTTATGCGCAAGAATATGTTACGTGCTGATTTTAGCGACAATCATTGAGCACCAACTCACTATAAAGATGTGATTAAAATTCCGTACTTTGCCGTAAGATACATCCCCTGACGAATGATATCTGTACCATTGGCATGATGAACTTTGAGTTCTTGAGTCAACACATCAAATTGAAAAGCATCATAACAATCTTGATGTTGGCATAACCAATTTAAAGTATCAGCAAGATGTTCATCGACAATATAATTTTCAGCTAAAAAATCTTTAGACATTATGATGCAAAGACAATAAAACAAGAGTAGCATTATTCTAACGTAAATTTAGCAATACTTAAAAAACCAAGACAGCCTTAAGCAATAAAACAGCCATATGCAATCAAACGAGGACATCTACCACCATAAGATTGAATGAATCAGCTTGCAAAACTAGATTTTTATTATTTTCATTTAGAGATATAGCGCTTTCTAAATATCACCATATTTTATCGAATGATCATAATACAGTGATATTTTGCGATCGCTTCTAGAAAATTAATGATGAGCACCACACTTACGGCACTCTTTAACCACAATATTATGTCCAATTTCATATTCAAAACTGTGGATACACAATAATTTTCTGATCTTTTGAAACATTCTAAAACTCCTTTTAATATCTCACGTCAATATAGTTTCATCCTAAAACATCAATGCCTTAACAAGACATGTAATATGTTTAGCACATATACATATATCTGAATAATACTTTCTCCTAGTTCTTTAGTCTGATATCCCAAATTTCATCATCAAATTTTCAAATTGTGATAATCCAACTAAGCTATTGTTTTTTATTGGTTAAAAGAATAAAAATGTTGCAAAAATATATTGTTTTTAAGCTTGATTTAATCTGACTTTTATATAGGATGAAATGATAGCTTTTTCTATTTAACAATTTTTTTCACTTAGAAAGCTTCTGAGAAAAATACAATTTAAGCCTATCAACAAGATTATAAAGGAATTTTATATGCAAGGACGTATGATGCAGCAACCATTATTAATCAGTAGCCTCATTGAGCATGCTACGCGTTATCATGGTGATACTGCGATTATTTCAAAAAATACCGATGGCACGATTACAAAGACAGATTGGACACATGTAAGCGAAAACGCTAAACGCTTTGCCAATGCACTTGCTGGACTGGGTTTAGGCTTAGGTGACCGAGTTGCAACGATTGCATGGAATAATCATCGTCATCTTGAATCTTGGTATGCAATTTCCGGAAGTGGCTTGGTCTGTCACACCATCAACCCTAGACTCTTTCCTGAACAATTGATCTTTATTATCAATGATGCTCAAGACAAAGTGGTGTTATTTGATAAAACATTTTTACCGCTAATCAAAGCAGTGAAAGCCCTTACCCCTCATGTAGAACATTTCGTTTATCTGGGTGCTTTTGACCAAGATATTGCCGATGCCCTCCCAGATGTTAAGTTCTATGATGTGCTGATTGCAGAACATTCTGTACAGTACGAGTGGCCTAATTTTGAGGAAAATACTGCAAGCTCTCTATGCTATACCTCAGGGACAACAGGCAATCCAAAAGGCGCATTGTATAGTCATCGCTCAACCATTTTACATACCTATGCGATCGCGCTACCCGACTCTCTAAATTTATCTGCAAAAGATATTATGTTACCTGTGGTTCCCATGTTCCATGTCAATGCTTGGGGTACACCTTATGCCGCAGCAATGGTTGGTTGTACGTTGATACTCCCGGGGCCGGGTTTAGATGGCGCCAGCTTAGTACAAATGATTGATGAATATAAAGTCAGTATTGCACTTGGTGTACCAACGATTTGGCAAGGCCTGCTTGCAGCAGCAAAACAATCTAGCAGTACTCTTGAAAGTCTTAAACGCAATGTCGTTGGCGGTTCAGCCTGCCCACCAGCAATGATGAAAGCATTTAGAGACATCTATCATTGCGAAACTATTCATGCATGGGGCATGACTGAAATGAGCCCATTGGGTACAGGTAATCAGCTCAAAGCCAAACACTTAAATTTAAGTGAAGAAGAACAATTTAAAGTTCGCCTATCTCAAGGTCGCCCACCTTTCGGCGTAGATTTACGTATTACCGATGAAGAAAATGGCTCACATGAAGTTGCTCGTGATGGACATAGCACGGGGAATCTGCAAGTAAAAGGTCATTGGATTATTGAGTCTTATTATGGCAAATCTGAAAAAGCGTTAAGTGCTGATGGTTGGTTTGATACTGGTGATATCGCCACGATTAATGAAGATGGCTATTTGCTTTTAAGCGATCGTGCCAAAGATTTAATTAAATCAGGTGGTGAGTGGATTTCTTCTGTTGAGCTTGAAAATATTGCCATGAATCATCCTGAAATTGCGATGGCTGCCGTCATTGCAGCAAACCACCCGAAATGGGATGAACGTCCAGTGGTGATTGCGATTAAACAGCAAGGCACTCACATTACTGAGCAAGGTCTACTGGATTACTATGCTGATAAGATTGCAAAATGGCAAATCCCCGACAAAGTCATTTTTGTTGAATCCATTCCTTTAACAGGGACGGGTAAGATGTTAAAGCGTGATTTACGTGAACAATATGGTGATGTGCTATTAACTGAATAACACGATTGAAGTGCTTTAGCGTGTAACGCCATCTTCAAATCAGTTTTAAAAGCCCAATATTTCATTGGGCTTTTCTATTTCTAAAAAATTAGATATTCAACCCATGATCAGCCTTAAATAATCAGTGTAAATCAGCAAAACAAATGCATATAAAGATCCTTAATATATTCACCTATTGGCTTTGCAATAGCATGTGCAAAATCTTTGCACTACTCATATTCCATGCATTTTACGATGTGCTTTGTTTAGCTCCATGATTCATCTCATTTGATATAAATATAAAAAACTCGGATCGTAATCCGAGTTTTTCAATATTGATCAACTACATTTCAATGCCAATTGCATCTAAAATGTTTTATCCATAGCTAGAATCTCCAATGATAGAACACGTCAATGGCTTTTTCTAAAGACTGGCTGGCTTCCAGATATAAACGTTTATTCATTTGATAACGTAAAGTCAGTTTATTCACTGGTGTAAACACCCCCACACCATAACGAATATACAAGTCTGGCGTAATATAACCCGTCAAACTGACCTGAGTATCATCGCCTGTACCTTGTGCATCAAATGACAAACCACTTAAACCAAATGTACGTCCAATTTGGTTGGTAAATGCACGTGTTCCACCTAGCCCCAAACTGATCCCTGCTGCTGCAATCGTATTGTTTACATCCGATTTAAATCCTTCAGCATTACTTAAACCACTGGACCCTTCATTAATACGTCCTGTAATTAAAGCATTCATCGCTTCCTGATCAGACAAACCAGCATCATTATAAACTTGAATGTTTGGACTAGAAGCTGTGCCTGTAATACGTAGACCTACCGTACTGCCAGAAATACTCTTATTGGTATCGACATCCAATGTAGGATTAGACAATGGGCCATTAAAACGAGCAATGGCACGATTTAAGTCTAAGCGCTGACCATAAGCCTCAACGGTTACTTTTTGACTGACACCAATCGCACCATTGGCACGCATTGCAGTTTCCAAACCACGTTGAGAAAGATAAAGACGACCCACCAATGGAATACGACTGTTAAAGCCTTGGAAAATAACTTTATCGCCCAAGTTTACTGAAACATCGGCACGTATAGACCACGGCTGTGCTGCTTTAAGCACGGCCAGCTGATTTTGACCTTCTTTTACAATACGGACATCAGGTGACACATTGACTACGGTTGCACTGGATTCAGGCATTGAAATTAATGCACTAGGTACATCAACTTTACCTTTAACCGTAAGTTTCTTACTTAAAGGTAAAGCATCCAGTTCAATATCGGTATCGACAACCGCAGTAATCAACGGTGCTTGACGAATCAGCAATTTATCGCCATTGAGACGTAATTGTATATGTGGGTCATTTTTCCAATCGATACTGCCATTAATTTTACCGACACCACGACCACTGTTAAATGCACCGTTAATTGTTGCGACATCTTGACGAATTGAAGTGTAAATCTGAACATTATTCAAATTCACAGGCAGTGAAATCATACTAATTTCACCATTTTTCAAGCGCATTTCACCATCAAACAATGGTTGTGTCAGCGTACCGTTAATTTTTCCTGCAAGCGACAAAGTCCCATCGAGTTTACGTACATCGGCAATAAATGGCTTTAAGATTTTCAACTGAACTTCATTAAATGCCACCTCACCACGCATCGGCTTAGACTCGACATATGGGTTGACAATGACGCTGGCATAGCCTGTTCCGACATTCGGTGCTTTTAAATCAACACGCAACAACAAGCCATCTTTTATGCTTTTCGCAATTACACTGGCTTCGTCATAGTTCATCGAAGTTGAAGGGTCATTTGGATCTTCTGCAGCAATACCAATTTGCCCATTCCGGGTAACCAGCTTAGCATCTAGCTTAGGTTGTGCACCTTTCGCCCATGATGCTTTTGCATAACCATTTAACTTACCTGTCAGTGCCAAACCTTCTGGCATAAACGCGGCAAAATCATTCAGATCTAAATTTTTAGTAACAAAGGAAACATTACCATTTTGCTGACTTGCGCGGATCGGTTGATCAAAACACAATTGGCTTTGCTGACTTGACCAACAATGCTGTCCAACATATAACTCCGATTTTGACGCGTTAAAAATAACAGGAGCATTTTGTTGTTGTAATAAGTGTGCTCTTACTGAGTCAAACTCACCTTTTTGAATCTGCCCTAACCAATCATTTTGCGCATTAAATCCACCTGCAAGCTGTACATAAAACTTAGAATAATAGTTCCATGCCTGAAGCTGTAATAAATGTGCTTTACGTGTGCCAGAAAGTGTAATTCCTGCATGCTGAATTTCACGGTTTCCACTGCGTAAAGTATTCATTTGCGCCACCATTTTCGACGCTACAGTTTCAGAGGTTGGCAATTCACCCTTTAAGCTTAATTTTTTAATGCTTAGACTATCATTAAAACTAAAATTATCGACTGTGAGGTTTGCAGTTGCACTCAAACGTGGCTGTGCTTGTAGATTCAAATAACCATATGCTGTGCCACGTAATCCCGGATAAAGCTCATATAATGCAGGTGCATTGACTTTTAATCGTAGATTCTGTGCATTTCCTGTCGCCTGAACTTGGTTATTGGCATAAGACAAAAATAAGTTATTGGCTTCAAATTGCTGTGGCATCAAGCCTTTTAAATCAGAATTTAAAACAACTGCAAGGTTACCTCGTCCTCTCAATGGTTTGTTATTGATCATGCCTGCAATATTCAATTGTTGAATATTAATTCTCTTCAGACGATCTGACCAATTCCCCTGAGTCTTCACATTCCCAGAAACTTCACCACGCACAGAAGAAATAAAATATTGCGGTTTAAAACGCACCAAAGATGCGTTGATATCCCAACCGATGCCATTGCTGATATGCACCAAGCCATTGGCTAAGATTTTTCCTGCAACACCATCATGCTGTAGCTCAGATATTTTAATTAGCTCTGGTGTACCCGCAACTCTAATCTTTAATAAGCCACTGCCTTGTTTCAGCTGTGACGCATTTAATGCGCCATCATAATTCACTGCAAAGCCTTTAAAAGCACCACCTGCATTGGCATCGTTAAAAATAACTGCGGCTGTACTTTTACCAGTCAATTGGATTGTTTCAGGGTTGGCTTGATTTGCAAGTCGGCCGGTTAAATTAATCGCATCAAAATTAATCAATTGTTGATTTGGTTTTGCAAAACCATTGGCTTTTATCTGCCCATTGATTAAATCTACTGGTGCTGTTGCGACAATACTTTGTGGATTAAAATCTTTTGCATTGAGCAAGGCATTCCATTTTAACTGGCGTTTTTCAGTAGGTAATTCAACGATTGCATTTCCAGATAAACTACCTTTCGTTGCCACATATTCAAATGCTGGTACGTGTAGATCATTGCCTTTTAGGTCTAACTGAGCTGTGTATTTGCCCTCAGGTAAACTGCCTTTTTCATGTTGACGTACAACGGTTGCCACATGAATATTTTGCTGATCGTCAACCAGTGCAACTTCAACCTGACCTTGTTCACTGCTCAACCAGCCCACATAAGGCACTGCTCGGTCAATATTTTTCCAGTTAACACCCAATAACATCGGTTCAGGCTTTTTACCCTTTTGTTCAGCTTGATCTAATTTAACGTTCCAAGCTTCATATTTATCAAAATCAACATTGGCGGTTAAATGCATGCCTTGTTTTAATTCGCCCACTGAACCAATTTTGGCATCAAGCGAAACAGGTAAAAAGTCTTGAATCACTTGTGGGATAATTTTGTCTTTTGGATTGATTCGATCTAAACGGCCTTGCACATCCCAATGCACATGATCTTGCCAACTGACCAAACCTGCAAGATTTAAAGCACCACCCATCAATTGGCCATTTAAATTATTAATATTCAACTGATTGGTTAAATCGGTATGTGCTAAAGCAGTATATTGACCTTGTGGGATATTTTTACCACTAATGTCTGTATTAATATCTAAGTTTAGGCCTTTAACATCGCCTTGAAATTTCGCCAAGCCATTTTTAGACAGTAATTCTTGTTCCTGCAACAACGGCCAATGATAATCTTTAAAAACCAAAGCACCATTCATTGGAACATCATGACGCATCGGATGGATCACCGCCCAACCCGTTAAAAGATCGGGCGTTTTAGTCGCAACACCTGCTTTAATTGTGTCGAGTGAGCCACGCGCATGTACATAAATATCTTCAACATTTAAACTTTTTAAACTTGGGATCCGCAAAATTGCCTTGGCATTCAGCGGATAATCGCCTTGTTTAAAATTCATATTACCTGTCGCGTCTTTTACAGATAAATAGCCCATGTCCATTTTAGAGTTTTCAAACTTCAACTCTGTACCAGACCACAATGCATTTTCTAAATGAATATCGTTAAAATCAATTTTTGTAGATGCGGTTTGAAACTGCATATGATCTACATTTGCTTCATCTAAACGTAAAACAAAGGGTAACTTGATTTCGCTAAACTTAAAGGGTTCATCGCTTGGTGGTGTTTTGCTGATAATTCTTAAATTGTTAACATCAGCATGGCTCAAATGAATTTCTTTATCTAATATTGCGCGCCAACCCAAGGAAACATCCGCACGATCAATTTTGACATCAACCGCAGCGAGAGTGACCAAAACATTTTTAAGTATGATCCCTTGAAGCAAGTTACCGCTTTCATATTGGTAATCAATAATTTTCTGGCTTGAAGCAACCCGATCCAATAAAAACTTACTGCCTTTATCGGTACTAAACATCACAGCCAATGCAGCAATCAATAAAATAATGACCAAAAGCAATGACATCAGAATATTACGCAATATATTGCGCTTCTTCGGTGTCTGCTCTTGCTTTAGTTGATCATTTTGCTGTTCATTTTGAACATCTTGATGTTCTTCATCAGCCATAATATTTCCAGTAATTCTCTTATATTTTTAGTTAATTAAAGTTGTGAACCAATAAAGAAGTGCAGTCGAATTGGGCGAGCAGGATCTGAAACACCTGATGCAACATCAATTCGAATCGGACCAATTGGTGACTTCCAACGGATTCCTAAGCCTAAGCTATATTGGGTATCGTTACTAAATGATTTATCGTAAGCATTACCAAAGTCACTGAATATTGCGCCACGCCAACCCTCTTTAAATTGGTAATTGTATTCCAATGAGCCGACAGCCAAACCTTGACCACCGACTTTATAACCATATTCCGTTGGAGATAAGCTCTTATAATCGAAGCCTCGCAAACTCTGATCTCCACCAGCAAAATATCTTAAATTATAAGGAACTTGTTCAAAATCTTTGGCAAAAATATAGCCGACATTCAAACCACCAACCACCTGATGATTATCATTTTGACCAAAAGAATATAAACCTTTCCAATCTGCACTGGTGATCGCCATATCCGTATCTGAAAGTAAAGATTTACTGCCAAGCTGAATTTTATAACTTTGCTTATATCCGCGTGTTGGATTGATCCGATTATCACTGGTTGTTTTGGTTGCTTCATAACCCAACAACAATGACTGCTGTTCTTGATTTGAACCAGGAATTAAAAAAGCATCAGGAATATTGGCAATATCTACAGGACCATTTTGAGTAACACGGTCTAAGCGGTAACGCACACCAAGAATATGCTGCCACTCTTTTCTTGAACCTTTAATAATACGGTCTACCCCGGCTACCGCAGACTCAATAACCAAATCCATGTCATTACCAATACCATCACGGGTTTCTCGTTCATAACCCGCAACCAAACTGAAATAATCATTTAATGGATGCTTATAAGGAATGTTATAGCGAGCATCAATCGCTTGACGAATTTGTGACAATTCCATATTGGCATCAAAAGAATGCCCTAAATGGTTAACAATCGCACGTCTATATTGGCTACGTAAACGTACCCCTGTATCGGTCCCATAACCAATACCTGTCTCTAAACTGTTTAAGCGATCTGCATTTAAAGTCACAATCACAGGAATCTTTTTATTCTCACGTGCCTGATCTTTTAATAGATCATCATCAGATTCTTTTTCTTTCTGCTGCGCTTGAAGCTGCTTTAAGTTCGGATTGACTTCTTCACCTTGCGTTCCCGCAAACTGATTTTCATTGACCACATTTTGGGTCACTTCTTTATCTGACAAATGTGTTTTATCGGCATTGGTTTGCGCAGACAATGTTGTTTCAGTGATTTTTTGCTGATCTACTAAGGCTTGCAGATCAGCAGGAAGCTCAAGTGGTTTTACAATTGCATCCGGTTTAATCGCATCAACCAAGGTATAGTTAAAATAACGTGAGTTGGTTAAGTTATTGGCCAAACCATTAACACGCCATGCAGTGTAATCCGCACCATCTTCCCACGGCGCTAAAGTTTTTAAGATTTTTAAATCGATTGGGAGCGGCTTAGAAGGATCACTCATTCTGAACTCTACATCTTCGAGTTTATAACGATCGCCCGTTTCGTATTTTAAATCAATTTTGGCTTTGTTTTGTGGTTGTTCAACTTTGACATCATGTAAACGCCAATAACCATCAAAAAATCCATTATTCGATGCTGCATCCACAATTCGGTTTTTGGTAGATTCATAAGCACCGTGATTGAGAATATCACCTTCTTCTAAATCAGGAAGTACGCCAATAACTTGGAACTGTGCCAGTTTAGAGCCAGCCCCTGTAAACTCAATATTTTGTTCAGCCACTTTGACTGGATCATGTGGAGTGACTTTAACCCCTAAATGAGTATCATCAATTTTAGTAAACTTGAATTCTGCATTGTAATAACCTACTGCTTGGGCAGCCTGTACCGCCAATGTTCTTAACTGTGGCACCGAGCCATTAAAATCAGAATATGCTTCTTGGGTAAAGGTTCCTAATTTTGCTTTTAAGTTAGTTGCAAGAACTGTAGGCGCACCCGTTACGGAAACACCGATTTTTGGAATTGGTACACCGTTGTCTTGCGGCCCACGGATTTTATTGACTAAACTTTTAAAGAAACCAGGTTTAGCCTTTTCTTCATCGCTATTACTCTGTGTATTATCAACCAAGGTTTTACCCGATTGATTTTCCTCTACAGAAATTTTATTGTCCGCACGAATAGTTTGTATAAGCTGATCGACATTGACTGGCGCTTGCGTAATTTCATTCAATTCTTGCTGGGTCGCATTAGTCACTTCAACTTGAGGTGCTTTGGTCACCCCATTACGAAAATTCTGTGCATCCGTTTTTGCATCTTCTGCAACTTTATAAATTTCATTTGCTAAAGACTGATCCACAGCAACAGCGGGTAACTCTTCAAGATCTTCAAATTGGATCGGCTTAAAATCATCTTGCACCCCCATATTTTTTTCTTGTTGTTCAAGCATTTTAACGCTATCGACTTGATCAGTTTGTTGAGCTTGTTGAATTTTCTGATCTAACTGGTCGATCTTTTCGTTGGGTACGCCTTGTTGAATGGCTGCTGATTCTAATTGTTCTTGAGTATTGCTGATTTTTTCAGAACTTGTACTGATGGTTTCAGAGCTTGATGGCAAGTTCTGATTGCTTTGTATTTGATCGGCATAACTGACAGGGATCGCAAAAACACTTAAAAAAACACTTGAACATATCAGTTTATTGATATGATAACGGTCAAAGTGTAAATGTACACTATGTGAAAGCACAGATTTTTTAAAATTAATTTTTGCTGGCATACCAAGCTCGAATGACCTAAATTTATTTGTAGAAAGATCAATTATTAAAAATCTTTCAAATACCCAAACCAATTGGTTTTACACATGATTTAAGTTAAAAACATGATACATGATTTTGAGAGATAGTTACCATTTCAACACATTTCTTATATATAACTAAATGAAGTCGTCTACAATGGAAAAAAATGAGCATATTTTAGGGACAAGACGTTTTTTACCGATGTTCCTTACCCAGTTTTTTGGCGCCCTGAATGATAATGTTTATAAACAATCATTATTACTCGTCATTACCTATGGTTGGATTCATCATCAGTCTGCCAATATCAGTACACTCAACAATCTCGCTGCGTTACTGTTTATTCTACCCTATTTCATCTTCTCTGCGACCGCAGGTCAAATTGCAGATAAATACGAACGCTCATTTTTAGTCCGAAGTATTAAAATTTTAGAAATCATCATCATGCTGATCGCCTCAGCGGGTTTTTTATTGGGTAATCTTTGGATTTTACTCTTCGCCTTATTTTTAATGGGCACGCATAGTACTTTTTTTGGGCCAATCAAATATGCGATTTTGCCTGAAATTTTAAAACCCAATGAACTGATGTCTGGTAACGCCCTGTTTCAGTCAGGCACATCCATTGCGATTCTAATTGGGATGATTTTAGGCGGCGCAGTCATTTCGCTGTCACAAGGCAATATGATCTGGATTTGCTTAACCATCGTATCTATTGCAGTAGTAGGTTATTTATCCAGTCGTTTTGTCCTTAAACAATCTACTTCAAATGAAGACTTAGAGATCGATTGGAATTTCTTTCGTACCAGTTTCCAAACCATCCGCTATGCTAAAAGTTTACCGTTAATTTTTATCGTACTTTTAGGCAATTCTTGGTACTGGTTTTATGGTGCAACTTATCTCACACAAATCCCGCAGTTAACACAGCAAAACCTACATGCCAATGAAAATGTTGTTAGTTTATTGCTTACATTTTTTTCTGTCGGCATTGGCGTAGGTTCGTTACTGTGCCGTAAAATTGGCGGTGCAGAAGTGAATATCAAAATGGTACCGCTTGGTGCGATTGGCTTAACGCTATTTGCACTCTATTTAGCAGCTAGTTTGGCTTTTGTTCCAGAACGTACCGGTGATCTGATTGCGATTTCTGATATGTTTAATTCAGGGGCAATTTATTATCATGTCATGCTTGCAGTCACCTTATTGGGCATAAGTGGAGGTTTTTATATCGTTCCACTTTATGCCATGATGCAAGCCTATGCCCCAAAATCTCACCGTGCACGTGTGGTTGCGGCAAACAATATTTTTAATGCAATATTCATGGTTTCATCGGCAATTTTTTCTATTCTCATCTTAAGTATTTTGAAAATAGATATTAAAATCTTATTCTGTATCACAGCTGTGCTGAGTGCTATTTTTAGTACTTGGTTATTAATTCGTTTAAAACCATTAATAGCGACAACTCAGGTTTCTTTGGAGGACTAATATGCGTCAATATACTGGCATCGATAAATTGATCAATTCATTTGACCAAGCTTTAAGAAGTTTAGTACCTGGTGCAACTTCGGCACAAAGAAGCAATCCGTCCAATGCAGTAGAAACTAAGCTGGCTGTCAGTGAAGCACGTCATGTTGCAGGCTTAATGCGCGTTAACCATAGTGGTGAAGTCTGTGCTCAAGCGCTTTATCATGGGCAAGCATTAACAGCCAAACTTCCAAATGTACGTCGTGAAATGGAATTTGCAGCAATTGAAGAACAAGATCATTTGGCTTGGTGTGAAGATCGTTTAAAAGAGCTCGACAGTCATACCAGTTTGCTGAATCCTGTATGGTACGGTCTTTCTTTTGGTATGGGTGCGCTTGCTGGCATTGCAGGTGATAAATACAGTTTAGGTTTTGTGGCTGAAACTGAACGCCAAGTCAGCTTACATTTACAACACCATATCAGTCAGCTTCCAGCTCAAGACGAGCGCTCACGTAAAATATTGGTGCAGATGAATGAAGATGAACTGCATCATCGTGATACAGCATTAACTGCTGGTGGTGTAGAGCTGCCTATTCCAGTGAAGATCACCATGACTGCTATTTCTAAACTGATGACCAAGACCAGTTATTTTATCTAATTTATCTAACAGTCTGATTTAACTGATTTACAAGCCCACTTGCTGGGCTTGCTTTTTTAGTATTTTAATAAGGTCTGCTTAACCCACATTTTGATGTAGAGATGTAGGTTAAAAATAAAAAATTACTCAGCAACGCCCAAAAGTAATTTAGCTGTATTCGGTGGCAATTTTGCAGTTGCGACAGGCAATAAAGATGGATTGAGCGGATATTGAGTTCCATCAAATTTCAACATCACTTGCCCATGCTTTCGGCTATAAACCAGCACTTGCTTCCAACCATTATGCATATATGTTGTAGAGTAAACTGGCGTATCCACCAAGGTTGTTTTACTTAAAAAGTCAAACTGGTGATTAGATTTTCCTTGAAAGATCAGCATTGTACAACCACCAGACCCACACCAATCTTGCCCTTTTAAAAGCACGATGGCTTCATCTTGCCCATCTTGATTGAGATCATCAAATGCCACATCAAATAAAGCTTGATCTTGTGTATAAGCATTCACTTTTTGCTTAAGATTGCTATCCCGCTGTTGTAAGCTTTGCACTTCACTTACAGCTTGTACTGGTGTAACAGATTGTTCAGGTAAATGGCGACATGCACTAAATAAAAGCACACAACTGAATAATGCCAAGGGCTTAAAATACATTGTTTTTTAACCTATTTATTTTAAAGACTATAAAATGATAACTGGAAATTGATCTGCGGAATGTTTGAATAATGCATCTTCCCAAAGATCAGACATCGGCACTTTAACATCCAACGCCAATGGTAGTTTCTTTGGATTAAATTGCATTGCAGTTAAATGAGATCCCCATGCAATGAGATCAATATCCAAGGAAATTTGATGTGATGGGCGTACACGACCTGAGTCTGCTTCCATCTTTTTTAATAAAGACAGCATTTCATCTACAGACAGCTGACTTTGAACCAAACATGCAGCATTCCAATAATCTGCACCAATTCCATCACGGCATGGAATCAAATAGATTGGAGAAAATGACACCATTCCCAAATGGGCAATCTGAGCAAATGCTTTTTGAAAATTTTGTTGTGGATCGCGATTACTCGCTAGAGCTAGGGCGAATATCATTTCGGTGTCGTTCAAGACGAATTCCTACAGAATTTGCTTGCGGGATAATGGCAGGCTTACGGATCGTAATCATAATCGATTCAATAGGCGGAAAGGTAGAGAAAAGCGTATTCAACACCAATTTGGCCGCATGTTCGATCAATTTTGGCGCAGCATCTTGAATCACTTTGGCAGAAATTTCACAAATTTCTGCATAGTTCAACGTATCGACCAATTCATCTGAGTTAGACGCTTGTTCTAAACTGGTTTGAATGTGGAGATCCAACATTAAAGGTTGGATAATTTGCCGTTCCCAATTGAAGCAGCCAATCACCGTCTCAACTTTCAACCCTTCAATGATAATTGCATCCATGACGTTTATAAATTCTCAGTTTAAATAAAAAAATACCCTTTTAAAAAAGGGCCAAGTAAGATTTTACAATCAGACCTAGCCAGCTTTTCACAAAGGGAAAACATCTATATCAATGTTTTAACAACGATACAGGATCAATATTTTGCACCATCTGTAAACGTTGGTCAGCATAAATATCGGTATATGGCGCAAGAACACGCATAAAACGATCAAAATAGAGCATTTGCTTAAATAATAAGGCGAAGTCACGTGGGAAACGAATACCATGACGCTCGCCTACACCCACCATGTCCATCATGATGTCATTTAAATCAGATGGGTTTGACGTCATAATTTTTTGTGGATCCGCAAGCAGTACCCCACTAAATAAACGTTCTAAATCTTCTGCCAAAACCTGAGTGTCGACTTGAGTACTGGTCATGCCCATACCCAACATATTTTCAGCCATCAACTTGTAATCAGTCTTTTGCAAAGCATCCATAAATGCCATACATGCTTGCCAAACTTCAGGTTTTAACTGTCCAACGATACCAAAATCAATAAAACCAATACGGCCATCTTCAAGCAACATCAGATTACCTGCATGCAAATCAGCATGGAAAGACTGGCATAACATCAAACTACCAAACCAAGTATTCATGGCGGTAATCAGCACTTGAGATGGATCTTTCGCGACCTTTCTCACCACATCAAAATCAGTCAGTGGCACGCCATACAAGCGTTGCATGGTAAGTACACGACGTGTTGAAAATTGATGATAGACCTTTGGTGCTGTTGCTGCGGTGTTTTGCGACACATTGAGATAATTCACAAAATCATCTAAATTTTGTGCTTCTTCAATAAAATCAACTTCACGTACCATCCGTGTTTTAATTTCATCAACAATATCGGCTAATGAAGCGAATTTTACTTTTGGAATTGCTTTTTCCAACACCTTTGTTGCCCAATGCAATACATTTAAATCGGTATAAAGAATAGTTTCTACACCTGGTTTTTGCACTTTAATTACAACATCTTCACCGGTCACCAATTTGGCCGCATGAACCTGAGCAATGGACGCTGAAGCAAGAGGCTTTTCATCGATGGATGCAAAGATTTCACTTAAATTACGTCCAGCAAATTCTTGTTCCAACACGTCTTGAACATAGCTAAAAGGTAAATAAGGCGTTTGATCTAAACAGCCTTGAAACTCTTCAACATATTCACGAGGAAATAAAGATGGTGTACTGGCAATAAATTGACCCAATTTAATATAAGTTGAGCCTAATGATTCAAAAGTTTCACGCATCAGTTTGGCATTACTTGGTTTTTCAGTGGCGTATTTAATGCCAGCTTTGGCTGCGATAACGGCAGTTTCCCCAACTCGGGCAACTGAACGCAGACCATCTAAAAAGATATTATTTTTCATAATGTCAACATTAAATTGAATTTGTATAAGTGTAGCAAATTAATCAGCATTTGCAGTATGGCTTGCCTGACAGTTTGTACAATCTCTATCTTTTTCAAAGGCTAAAATTCGTTGTTTCATTGTTAATCCATCCCATAGCATCAATTTTTGTTTCAGTGGGGTTTTCGCTAAACCTAAATATAGAAGTGCATGATGTGCCTGTAAACTTGCCATGACATTGGGTGTGGTGGCCAATACACCAGAGTCAGCACAACGTAGACTTTCATTATGCTGTTGCGCTTTGGGAAATAAGCATTCATAACAAGCTGAGTCACCTTCAACCATAAAAAGCTGACCTTGGAAACCAATCGCAGACGCACTAATCAGCGGGATATGCAGCTGGGTACAGATGTGGTTCACCAGATAACGGGTGGTAAAATTATCGCAACCATCTAAGACTAAATCTTGCTGAGCAATCAATGCCTGCGCATTATTTTCATCCAATTTACTGGTATAGCTTTCTACTTGGATAAAAGGATTAATTGTTTGCAATCTCTTGGCCAAGATCTCTGATTTATAAAACCCGACATCTTGCGCAACATAGGCAATTTGTCTTTGTAAATTACTGATTTCAACCGTATCAGCATCAATCAGACTAATTTTCCCAACACCTGCACGTGCCAACAATTCGGCAGTGGTACACCCTATTCCACCGCAACCAACAATCAGCACATTGGCGAGTTTTAATTTTTCCTGCGCCTCAATATCCCAACCATTCAGCAGAATTTGACGGGAATAGAGATGCATTTCAGATTCGGTAAGTTCTAGATCGTGTTCAAGCATGGGGGGATAAACTTTTCAATTTTAATCAGTATAAAGTAAAAATTTTATAGAGGAGCAATTACTAAAATAATCTTTCATCCTTTGGGTTAGGTTTTAGCAATTCGCTCAATGTTTTCAACAGGTCATTTGCAAAATCATCGTGATATAGCTCAACACAGAATACAGTTAGACTTAAACTCATTCCTTTTCTATAACCTAGCATTTTATGATATTTATTCTCAAAAATGATTCAAATATTGAAAAACTATAAAAATCAATCTACATTAATACAGAAAATTTTTTCAAGCTGGATAAAAATATGGAACTGGATCGTTACGACAAACAAATTTTAGAAATTTTAACCCATGAAGACATCAATCTAAATGAATTGTCAGAACGTATTAACCTGTCGGTAAGTTCTGTCCATCGTCGTATCAAACACTTGATCGAAACTGATATCATGACCAATCTAAAGCGTGATATTAATTTTGAAAAATTAGGCTTTAAATTACATGTCATTTTACAAATTTCCCTAAGTAAACATGATACTGATACCTTTGCTAAATTTTTAGAAGAACTCGAAAACATCCCTGAAGTGATTAACGCCTTTTTAGTGACTGGGCAAACTGCTGATTTCCTTGTAGAAGTTATCGCAAAAGATATGGAGAATTACAGTGAAATTTTACTTAAACGTATTGGTAAAATTGAGCACGTGGTTGCACTACATTCAAGCTTTGTGATTAAAGAATATAAACGCGTGTTTAATTGTACTGGCCTACTCAATCGAATTTAAATTATGTATTGAGTCCGTTTAGTTTCCACACGATGAATAGAATGGACTTAAAAGTTTACGAAGCAAAGCTACTCTCATTGGTCTTAAACATTGGTTTTATGATGTTTTAAATAAGTAGAATTTAAAAATCAAGATATCACATTGTATTTGAATGGATCTTTTTATGAAATTTTATTTAGCCGAAGAATATCAACCACTATGTCATGCACGGTTTGCGTATTATCAAACTCAAATCAAAGCACTTTTAACCAATGCAGAGATTGAGCACATTGGCGCCTCTTCGATTCCAAATGCAATCTCTAAAGGAGATTTAGACATTTATATTGCAGTGGATCAATCTGAATTTAATGATGCAATTCAAAAACTTTATGGCTTAAATTTTCAAGAAAAATTAGCAACACTGAGAACGGATCAACTGTGTATGTTGGAATCGCTCAATGGTGATGATGTCGCCTTTCAATTGGTTGTCAAAGGTTCTGAATTTGAGTCATTTATTAAGTTTAGAGATAGACTCTGGCAATCGCCTGAACTGGTGCAAACGTACAATAATCTAAAAAAGCGTTGTGAAAATTTAGATATGATCGATTATCGGATTGAAAAAAATAAATTTATTTCCGCTGTTTTAAACCAGCAATAAATTCTCTCAATAAAAAACGCACCAAAAGGTGCGATTAACATTCAATTAAATCAATATGTTGTAATTTTATTGCACTCAATATTTTCATTTATTAAATTTAAAAAATAATCATGTTTTATTAAAAATTTTATCATCATTGCACTGCCTGAATCACTCTTAACTAGATAAGATTTATTACTGATGCTCAGATTGTCAGTATCAGTAATGTTCTCTTTTAAATTCTGTACGAATTCCAGTAAATTAAGATTAACAAAATTTAAGACTACCATAACAATTTGGGGCAAAATTTTGCCCATTAAGCTGAAGGTTAGATAAATTCATTTGTAGGGGAGCAACATTTGATAAATTTACATTTCCAATATTTGCATCAAGGCCATTTCCACTAATAATTCCACCAAGATCATTTGTTCTGGCAGGATTTTGCTGTAAATAATCTCCAGCTTTCGTAGCAAATTGACCAAGCAATGGCTCAATACTTAATTTTTGGGTTGGTTCTACTCGACCTATACTGATAGGATCTGCAAGTGCTAACCACCAACCTGGCTGTGCAATATTTAAGGATTCAGAACCTGGCCACAATAAACTCTGATTTTGTAAGCTTAAAGATGCAGCCGAATTCACCTGTAAGCTATGAATAAAGCCAAGAGCTTCTTGAAAATTTACAGTCGCTTTTGCACCACTTACTGAACCACTCATTTTGATATTAGTAAATTGACGCCCTGTTGGTGCTGCTAAACAAGCAGGAATTAAAAAAACCGTGTTTTGACATCCTGTTATCTTAGCGTCTACGGGATTACCAGCTGTGTATACTGCTGTTGTGGTTCCATTTGCATCAAAGGTTGTTCTACCTATTGCTGGATAATCATTTCCTGTCCCTAAATTGATAGTTGGAATATCAACAGATGCAGATAAGCCAACTGATGTCTTACGATTTCCTACAACAACAATTTGGGAAGTTTCAAAAGGAAGGTTATTCATTTCTGGAATACTGAATCCCCCTCCAGTTGTGATAAAACTTGCATTTGCTAATCCAATTGCAACTAAGTTGCCTTTAATTGGATATGTAGCTAGATTCATAAACTGTGCAGCAGTATCGGCATATCCTTTAATTTTACTTTGTTCTGCAACAGTAGTACCAATACCTGACTGTACTTTCATGTATCCAGAGAAACTATTTAGTCCATTCGCAACAGATGAATTTTCTGTTCCTAAAGTCAGCAGACCTAGTATTTTCTCGGCACTCAGTCTCAATCCTACCATTTCTCTTGTTGATGACTGACCAGGATTTTTAATTGCAAACTCAATGAAAGGGTTAGTTAATTTTGCACTGGAACTTGCTCTGCCAGAATTAGTATCAGAAATACCACTTAAACTTAAATTATCAATATCAAGGTCACATCCACCAGCCCCGTTCAATCCCCCACAACCTAGTTGTAATTTTTTAATATTAGCATTCAACTCTAGTTCTGCTTCCAAACCTAAGCGATAAAAACCGATATTCTGGCTACCGCCAGTGCGCTGTCTTTCCAAGTTATCTGAATCATTAGGTGCAATAAAAGACATACTCATTAAAGCCTGACCAGTAGTCGCTGACATTTCACTTTCTGACATAGGTTGAAAAGTTTCAGAACTTGCATAAACTGAATAGTTGCTAAAACAGATTAATCCCAAAAAAGCATTTGATAAAAATACCTTTTTCATTATAAAAATCCCTTTTTCATTGTAAGAATGCTTATTAGTTTAAAAATTCAAACAATTACTTTTATTAATAATCGTAATGCAATTTTGCTGTAATTGTATACTTTTTTTTATTCTTCTCAAACTCTTTTTAATTTACCTAAACATTCTAATGTATAAAAATTTTGACTATTGAAGACTGTGGTCTATAACTAAAAAGAGAACTCCAGCATTGCCCACCGTGAGTGGGTTTTTATCTCAAAATCCGATCTTAAATTCACCATACGCAAGCTTTATAATTGTTTTGTCAAAATTTTCATTATAGTTTTTGCATTTTTAATAGTTTTTTCCAGCATTATTCCTAAGGATAAAACTCTATCCAAAGAACCTTAGTACATCATTCAAACCACTACACTCGTTGTATTTAGCAACGGTATAACGATCCTTAGCGTGATTTCTTTACCCTGCCCTAATTTCAATTTAAGGAGTTTAGGGCAAAGTATCATTTAGATATCTGTAGTTTCAAATATGCTGTATTAAAGTAATTTTAGAAAATATTAACTATTAAAAAAATTAATTTCATTAAGTATTCGTCTTCACTCTCAAGAAATTCTTTCTCTTCTAAATTACATGAAAATGCTTCAAAAATATGATTAATTACTTGAATTACACTCTCTTTGTTAAAATTTTCAATGTTAACTAAAATCGACAGTGCATCAGAAATTTCATTCAGGCTAAAAGAGTATTCAAATCGTCCAATTTCAATTAGATCTTTGATTGATTGATCAACAGAAGCAATGTTGATCTCATCTTGTTGAAGGATTTTATTTAAATTTAGTCAAATGAAAAATAACTTATAAACTATTGTTTTTTATTTAATAAATTAAATTAAAACGCGTAATAATAAAAAACGCACCCAAAGGTGCGTTTTATCAACTCAAATCAGACTTAACTGTCTAATTCAGCCAATACTTCATCTGTGAATTCAACATTGGTATATACGTTTTGAACATCATCAAGATCTTCAAACATATCAATCATTTTCACAATGAGTTTTGCTTGATCCACATCAGCAATCAATGCTTTTGTTGATGGGCTCATGACCACTTCTGCATTATCAGATTTTAAACCAGCAGCAGTCAAAGCATCTTGTACATCACCAAAACTTTCAGGTGTAGTGATTACTAAGATTTCATCTTCGTTCACTTCGATATCTTCAGCACCAGCTTCCAAAGCCACGTCCATGATTTTATCTTCCAAAGAAACATCTTCAAAAGTAATCTCACCACGTTTGGTAAACATGTATGCCACTGAACCCGCAGTACCTAAGTTACCATTGGTTTTAGAAAAACAATGACGTACATCAGGCACAGTACGATTAAGGTTATCTGTCATGGTTTCTACGATAACCGCAACACCACCCACACCATAACCTTCATAAGTGACTTCTTTTAAGTCATCGTTATCTTCACCACCAGCACCACGCTGGATAGCGCGGTTGATCGTGTCACGTGTCATATTCACTGAAAGTGCTTTTTCGACAACAGCACGTAGACGAGGGTTACTTCCCACATCAGGACCGCCAAGTCTTGCTGCTGTGGTTAATTCACGAATATATTTGGTAAAGACTTTACCACGACTTGCATCTTGTTTTGCTTTACGATGCTTAATATTGGCCCACTTGGAATGACCCGCCATGCGAAATATGCTCCTGTAGATTGGCTTTATGCCATATCAAATTGCGACAATTCTACCATAAGCACTTTTTTATGAGAAAGTGCTTATTTTTTAGATTTAATGCAAATTAAGAATTTTTTGCTTCAGGAATCACAATATCGAGCCCTGTATGTTGTTTATATAGACGTTTAATTTCTGCTAAGTCTTGATCTAGATCTGTTGGGTAAATTTTTCCAAAGATCCCACCCTGTTTTGTTTTTGAGTTTGCATACATTAAAACAATAGGAACACCAGCTGCTTTTGCGATATGCCAAAAACCAGTACGGATCGGTTTACGTGCTTGCCCACGTTCTGCGCGAGTCGCTTCTGGCGCAATCACCAAATTAAATTCTTCATTACTCTGAAACAGATCAACCATTTGTGAAACGATATCTTTGTTTGACTTACGGTCTACAGGAATACCACCAATTTTTTCTAAAATCGGTTTTAAAGGACCTTTAAATAATTCTTTTTTAATTAAAGTATGGATTTTAATGTCATGAATTTGAAAAATTGCCAATGACAACACAGCATCCATCATGGATGTATGTTCAAAACCGATGATGACTTGTTTTTTTTCTAATACACTTTGATCAACTTCATATGACCAACCTGAGAGCTTAAAAGTAAGTTCTCCCAACATCTTTTTCATAAATACCTGACATCATAAAATCATAATTTGCGAATTGTCCGAGTAAAAGCTTAAAAAGACAATCTCTATTGTGCTTATTTTTTACATTTGTATATTTATTTTTGTCATTTTAAACACTTGTTTTGCTACACCAAAATGTATGCTTAAAATAGAAAACCGTTAAACGCACCAATATCATCTAACTTCCTCTAGAACAAAAATATAAATTTTTCATAAAAAACATCCATATAAATCATAATCTCAATAATAAGGTTCAAATCAATATTTTTTATCTTGTTAAAATCATTTAGACTTTAGTCTTAATTGCGCCATAAGCTCAAAAATTTTACCTGCAAAAGGATTGCAATATGTTGATGCCTCTCTTTGGCGTAAGTGCCTTAGTCTTTGTTTTGATTTGCACATGGAGCATATTTGAAATTTATTTAGAAAAACGAAAAAAGTAACACTGCATACTATTCCCGCTCAATAGCCACAAACTTTGCTAGATCATCGTATAACGCAACACACTCAGCAGCAGCTCTCATTGACTCAAAGCTTAGATCATCGTTAAAAGCACTCGATTAATTTTCAATTGTGTTTAAGTTTCTAATCATTCGATTCTATTTCAGTCATTCTCACCAAAAAATAAATCAGAGCCATCAAGCATTAAAACTGCTTCTAAAAATTTCTCTCGACAAAGTTTAAAAATCACTTTAAATAGATACACTTAATTAAATACATCTAAAGCATATAAAATAAATGGGGATCTATGAATAATCTACTACATATCTATGCATTTTGTGTGGTTTTGCTTTTTTTTAAAATGCTTGTAATCTCTTGTTATCAAGGATTTTATCGTATAAAGAATAAAGCGTTTAAAAATGCCGAAGATGCTAATTTTGTCAGTGTCCAAGCCCGACCCGAAGAGCTGCCACAAGTAACCAGAGCCAGCCAAGCTTGGGCAAATGATTTAGAAAATATTCCCGTGTTTTGGGTGTTTGGAGGGCTTTGTATTGCATTAAACCTAAGTAGTGATTTTATTGTCTGGATCTTTTGTATTTTTACGATTGCAAGAATCACACATACAATCACCTATCTCAGTGCAATGCAACCATGGCGCAGTATTTCTTATGCTGTTGGAATAATCTGTCTTATTATTTTGGCGATTCAAATCATAATCACATGTATTGGATTTTAAATAAATGCAAATCAATAGGCATTAACTGATCATTTTATGCTTTATTCGCTATTTTATAATAGTTAATTTCTTTATAAGTTGTATTTTATAGTTGGAAAAATAATACAACTTATATCGATAATTCACCAAAATATTCTATGAATAATAATTAAATTTAGATTTACTAATCTATGCTGTAATTTTTTTAATATAATCAAAAGTAAAGTAAATTTATCAAAAAGTAAAACTATGTCACTATTTTGTAATACTTTATTTATATGAAAAATATACTTAAAAATACATTATTTTCAAACAACTCTATGATTTTATGTTTTTTATATTACTTTTCGATCATTATTAATTAACTTCTAAGTCTTAATACTGTTTTTAAATTAGAGTTTTTACTCTACTTATTGGTTGTTTTATGTAATTTTAATAATCTCATTGTCAAGAAGACAGTGATTGTATTTAAAAGGATGAATTCAAGTGAAAACAAAAAAGATCTTTCAAAAAGCCGTCATTACAACCTCACTCATTTGTATTGCGGGAATAAGTCAAGCTGAAGATTTTAAACGCTTCTCGGTTTCTTCAGGTTGGTTACATATGTC
Source organism: Acinetobacter sp. BIGb0196 (assembly GCF_011759595.1). Classification (NCBI taxonomy): domain Bacteria; kingdom Pseudomonadati; phylum Pseudomonadota; class Gammaproteobacteria; order Moraxellales; family Moraxellaceae; genus Acinetobacter; species Acinetobacter sp. BIGb0196. The sequence goes on from NZ_JAAOZA010000001.1 coordinate 2,433,738, forward strand.
ATCAATGGGGAAAGCACAACCTTTTAGGATTAATACCTCTGTAGGTAATGGTACTAAAGCTGCGGTGGGTGTAATTTCAGGCAAAACGATTATAGATAATCTCGATCAATCGCGTATTGATGCGATGGATCCCAACCTTATTAGCATACTCAACATGCCGAGTAATGAGGAAGGACGGTATGTATTTGATGATCTGTTGGATGCAATTATGGCAGATGACCCAACATTAATAGACCAATTAACAGGAATTGCTGAAATCAATGGGATTGCCCATTGGTCAGCGGATGCTGGTTTGGAAGTTGAGGATGTAGACACGTTAGGTATGATGTTTACTTATAATGTCACCGACAATGTTGCTGTTCAATTGATTGCAGGGATTCCACCAAAAGTTGATCTAAAAGGAAAAGGTACTGTTTATGCACCCTTTTCAGCAGCTTCTCAACCACTCGGTGGCATTGCAGGCGATTTGTATTTAAAAAACAATCTTTTAATTACAGATTTGGATAGTTATAACACTGCTGCATCTGCTAGAGCTTGGACGCCTGCCATACAAGCGCAGTACTATTTTGGTAAATCTGGTGTCAATAAGTTCAGACCATTTGTAGGTGCTGGTTTAATGTATGCCTACTTCAATGATATCGAAATCAATTCAGGAATTGAAAATGATTTGATACGTGCTGGACATATGATTCAAAACATTCATGATGGTAAAGCAGGTGCTTCTTTAGAAGGAAAGCCATCGAGCGGCAACATGAAAGTTAAAGTAGATGCAACTGATGCCATTGCTCCGATTGTTACTGCTGGTTTTACCTATGACTTTAAACAAAACTGGTTTGCTACAGCCTCTATTTCTTATGCGAAGTTAGACAATACGGCAACCATTACTGTCCTAAACACCAACAACAATGCAAAGCTCATTCAGGCTAAAACTAAAATTGAGATCGACCCACTGATCACTTACCTTGGTGTAGGTTATCGTTTCTAAGTCTATCTGTTAAAACCTAAAGCCATTACAGTGACTTAAATACTGTAATGGCTTCATTTATAATTAATTTCAAAAAATTACCATGTATAAAATTTAATTCATTAAGTAATTATTTTGGCTGTCTTGTAGCCTTTTCATTTCAGACCAAGACTCACCTATCTATTTCATATAAGGTAAATATTCAAATCACATTTCAATAGGAAAGTATCAAATGACTTCTATCAATGTTGAAAGTATTAAGAATCATGCCGATGTTATTGCGTCTTGTGGAACCAAAGTTGGTGAGGTAGATCACCTTGTTGGAGCAGACCAAATCAAACTGACCAAACATGGCGATGGACATCACCATCTCATCCCAACATCTTGGGTTGGTGAGATAAAAGGCGAAAAAGTGATCTTAACTAAAGATTCTCAAGAGGTTAAAGACACTTGGCTAGAAGTATAGATTTTGCCTATTACAACTGAGTTTTATTCAATTTATGTGTGTCACGTTCTGAAGTAGATTGACACTTATTCCATATAAAACGCTCGATGAGTTTCATCGAGCGTTTTATATTTGATTAAATCTTATTTTTTAAGACTTTCGTATCTTCATCCAATCTTAATTGGCGTTGTCTTTCGCCTTCATTGATAAGATCGAGGCGTTTGCCCCAGTATTGAATTGCATATTGATATTTTGCAAAAAATGCAAAAAACATAAAGGTTAAGGCTGGACCTAAAACAATTTTATCTGCTTGACCTATGAATTTCTCATAGATCGCCATGCCGAGCGCACAAAAGGTTAAAACCATAAACATAAAGAAGCTAAATTTTAAAAAATTATCGAAGCTTTTACCTTTAAACATAATCAAGAATACATATCATTATCATTTGATAGCTTATTATAGGAGATAGGATCTAATTTTCAAGTGATCACTATTGGTTTTGTATTGATGGCTTTGTATTGATATTGAGCAACCTTATTTCTGATTTAGATCCTTCATCAATCATTGTATTTTGATTGGCATGCTGATCTAAGAATTTGCTTTTTAAAATCTGTCTAATAAATTACACTTTGATATTCGCTCGGTTTGCATGTTGATATATTTTCTATTCTAGAATTTATGAGTAGTAATATGGGTAATGAATAACGGCGTAATGTTTTAAATAACGAGCACAGATAATCCTATAGGCAAACGTTAAAAATCATCTTTATAACTCTATTATTTAATTTTTCAAAGTTAGCAGTTTATTTAACAAATAAAAAATCCACCGAGGTGGATTGAATCAGCTAAGAGTGGCGTAATTTTTTCCCACCTCCATCCTGCTTATTTACGGTCGCCCAAGCAATACGTTGTGCATCTTCATCAGAACGGCCTTGTTTTTTCTCACTTTCATAAATATGTTGGGCTTGTCTTTTCTGCTTTGCTGTATATGCAGATTTATCTCCTATAGGCATAATCACGTCTCCATATAACGATAAATATAAGGATTATCTTTATAACATGGATTATTTTATTCGCTGTTTAGTGTTGTAAGTTCTTGTGAATTTGAGTCATGCTTATTTATTTTAACTCAATATAGAATACCAATTAACACTATGTTTTTATTTTTAAAATAACTAACCCTTATTTTAAAGTATCATTTCATTTAATACTTAAAATTTCACTTAATCTACATTGATCACTTTTTAACAACATTTATTCACACAGTATTGATGAGATTAGTCCACCATATAAATTAATCACTTGATAAATCTTAGAGGTTAATATGCAACCTGATAACAACCCATCAACAGCTCAAGAAAGATCAGAAAAAGCACAAGAAAAGCGTAGAATCCCAAAATATATTTTACTCATAGTGGGTCTATTTTTGCTTGCGATTGTGATCTATATGCTTGCGAGTTGGCAAGGCTAAGTTAGAGTAATTTGCAGCTATTTTTATAAGCTTAGCGTTTTAAAAATGTTTAAAGCAGATTAAGAAAAGCAAGGTGTTTCCTTGCTTTTCTAATAGTGAATTTAATTAAAATCCTATTTAAAATAAAAAATCTTAAATTAAGATGCTAATCACACTTCCAAATACCGCCCTCTTTTTAAACGATCTATTTTTGATTGTATAGTCTATGATTGATCTTGCTTGAAAAGACTCTAAATTGAGGTAATCCATAAAAACTTCGTTTGCTCTAGCTACTGTAGACTTCTTCTTCTCGATATTTAATTGTTGTTGCTGCTCTGATATTTTTGCTTTTTCTCTGGGTTGGGATTTATCCCTTATGCCATTTGCAGCAATTTTCTCTCTACCAATTCATACGCTTAGTCTAGATCGATATTTCCATATAATCCGAAGTTGAGCAAATAGATCGACTGAGAACTTTCTTTTCAGCGATATAAGTTTTATCGCTGTTATTTACACGTACAACAAAGCCAATCAACTTATTGTCTCGATAAATCGCAGATCTAAGCTCCAATTGATCAATAAATGTCTTTTGTCAGCTTTACTCTTGGTGTTGACATATATAGAATCTCTAGCTGTCGCAATGCTAAATACTATATCAAGCTATTCTCTACAGTCTACTTGTAAAAAAAACTTGATAAACTCTAAAATCTTAGATAGTATTGCACACGTTCCAAGTAGTTGATAATTAATCAATTCACTTGATGAAGGGCCTGTAGCTCAGTTGGTTAGAGCAGCGGACTCATAATCCGTTGGTCCCCAGTTCAAGTCTGGGCGGGCCCACCAAATAAGACAACCACTTAGGTGCATTAATCCTAAGTGGTTTTTTTGTTGTCTGTGATTTTAGAATGGCCGTTTTTCAATATATTTTAGAAATCATCAGCTTTAGCTCTTTGCCAAGTACTGCTTCTTAAAAAATAATTTATTGACGAATACATTAAAAAAACTATGATATATACTCTATAAACATTTGAAATTAAGGAAAATAAATGAATAAAGAAGTTAAATCATCTTCTATTGTAGCAGGTGTTGGTACTGACTCTTCTCGTACTATTACGTTAGTGAATTATGAACTCTTTAAATCGCTTAAAAATTAATTTTTTATAATTATTCATTCCTTCAACTATCTTGAAACTCACCACCATTGGTTTATATATGAAATTCAAACATTTTACGATTTTGGCATTAATCGCAACTAGCACATCTCTCGTTTATGCAAAACCTACCCAATTTTATAAACCTTATAAAAGTGTAAATACTGTAGAAAATATACAGCCTAAGAAATACCATATTGAAACGGTAAATGTGAGTTTAGCGAGCAAAGTAGATGCTCCAACATTTTCAACTCAAGACCAAATAAAAGAACGATATGTTCAGAAACTAACGGATGAATTAGAATCTAAAGGTTTATTGGCTGATGAGCAAACAGCTCAACCGATCACGTTATCATTTGATATAAAACAAAAAAGAGTTTTTGCTGGAGAAGATTTAAAATTCTTGGGCTCTAAAGCTATTGGAAAGTACGCTCACGCATTACCTTTGTTTTCTTCAATGACTTTTATCTCTTCAGCTTTAAACTCTGCTGAATAAAACTTTTGTTTCTTGCTCATAGTAAACTCCTGATGAGTATATATAGTTTACCAAGTTAAACCCTGCGGTTTCATCAGCACACATCAAACTCAAAAATATTCATTGCCAATATTTCTGTCCCTCATTAATTGCAAAATTCACTATAAAATTACGAAAATTACTTTCTACTTTTTTCCACTCTTCTCTGCTATCCATTCGATTTGCAACTATTATAGAACCATAATCCTCTTTAGTTTTATCCAACCTTAATAGCAATAAATCATTATCTCCCAAAAACTCACCAATAATATAATCTCCGAAGACGAAATCATCTCTATAATCAAGCATAAATTCTTTTGTTTTTATTTCTATAAAATATAAATCTAATAATATTAATCCCCATTGTCCATATATAACATCTTCAAACAAATATGCACCATTAGAAATTTTATAGAATTCGATAAAATCTTCAGAAAAGGGTATATCATCAAATTCATTTATTCCATGTAAGAACCGACATCTAAATAACATATCTATGGAAATATTATTTATTACTTTAGGTTTCGTCCAACTATTTCTTAATAATTCCACAGTGACTTCAAAACTATCATTCATACTAGTACCTATTCCAAAACTGATAATATTCCTTTTGATGCATTTTTCTTTGTAAAGGTACTAAATTATTAATACCTCAAAATTTTAGAGGCTTAATATGATGAATATCATATTCACTCCAACCACCTAATGGTGTCTTGTAACTCCGTCATACCACACTTTAATATATTCACCACGACTCTGTGTGATGTGTGCTGAATTATCTGGAGATTTTCACTTGGGATATTTTAGGCAGCCAACTTGAATAGATCCCAACTTTTGATTGGCTGTATTTCATAACAATGATTGATGATCGTTGTCATAAAATTATCAATATCTAGATCATTTTTATGATGATCAATTTCTTTAAAGATTTCTACGAAGTCAAATGACATAAACAGCCTACATTTTCCAAAAATTGTAATAAGTAAGATACTTTTTTGATTCCCTGAAATTAACATAATACAGCTTAGGCGAAACTATAGATATTTTCATATCAATAACCGAATGCTACGTTGCCCTAAACTCTTAAAACTTGAGTCAAGGCAGGGCAAAGAAATAGCACTATGGATCAACAATACTCTTGCAAAATACAATGAGTGTAGTGCTTTGAATGATACTAAGAATAAAGGCTCTTATTTGAAGGTTTAGGTAACAATTTACTTAAATAGACAATTGATATTACTAAATTAAACTTTTAAAATTTATTTTTTAATTTTAAAGAAATGTTAATAAATGAAAAAAATCACTCTGCTATTCTTAAGTTTATTCTGTATAGAGTCAGTTTTAGCTGAAACTGTTTATCGACAAAATGGATTGGGTCAAGTTGAAGCAATGGATTCATATGGAAATACAACAACATACCGTAGAAATGGATTAGGTCAGGTTGAATCCACCGACTCTTATGGTAATACAACTACTTATCGCAGAAATGGGTTGGGACAAGTCGAATCACATAATTCTTATGGTAATACAACCACCTACAGGAAAAATGGATTAGGCCAGGTTGAGTCTACAGATTCGTATGGAAATAGAACCACCCAACGTATTAATGGACTAGGTCAATTAGAAATTACTGATCAAAATGGAAATGTTACAACATGCCGAAAGAATGGATTGGGACAAGTTGAATGTGGTAGATAATTAAGATTTAATGTTGAAACCTTATCTAGTACAACTCCCTGATTTTTATTTGAGATCAAAAAGATAATTTCAAGTGTAGATTAAACTTTTGAATATAGTATATTCCCCCTTAGCTTAAATAAATTGACTAGAATCTAGCATTTGCAATGTAATTTTCTTTACCTCATCACGGCTCTGTTTGATATGCTCTGTAGTCGCATTTAGCGCAGAATCCCGCTCTTTTCTAAAAATAAAACCTAAAATAGTCTGATGCTCAGCATAAGTTGCCTCTATACGATATTGTTTGGAGAAATCTAAGCGACGAATAATTCTAATTTTTTCACTCAGTTCTCGATGTATTCGTGCCATTTCCTGATTACCTGCTGCACGAACAAGAGAACAATGAAAATCTTCATCTTGTTGAGAAAGCGCCTTAATATCTTTTAGGTATTGCTCAGGTTCGATACACCATAAATCTTTTAATACTGCCAACTCAATTGATGGCTCCCCAATATGAGCGCAAAGTATTTCGATGGCTGCTTTTTCTAAAATGATGCGAACATCATACAGTTCTTCATAATATCTAAAGTTCAGTGGTCTCACCTGCCAACCACTTCGAAAACTAACCTCTACATAACCTTCCTGCTGTAAACGATATAAAGCTTGACGTATAGGGGTACGACTCACTTGATAAGTTTTAGCAATTTCTGACTCAGTAAAACGCTCACTCGGCATAAGTTTAAAATCAAAAAAATCATTCTTGATTCTTCGATAAACCAGCTCAGACAAATTGTCTGAGCTTTTTAAAGAATTCTTTATTTCAGTCATATCCTATTCCATATAGACCAATGGCTCACCACTATGTACTGTCTGACCAGCGCGACAAGTCACAGCTTTTACAATACCGTCTTCAGATGCATATACAGGTAATTCCATTTTCATAGCCTCGATGATCGCTACAGTTTCACCTTTCTTCACCACTTGACCATGTTCAACCAATATTTTCCATATATTGCCTGTCATTGATGCATTTAAAGCGACAAAGTGACTAAAATCTTGCTGTTCAATGTAATCCTTTTGGGTTTCTGCTGGATGGATAAAATCTTCTTTCCATCGTTCAACTTCAGTTTTAAAAGCAAACTGTTGTTTTTCTTTAAAGACCTCGATGCTGTCAGCTTCATCCTCTAAAAATTTACAGTATTGCGCATAATCAAATTCAGTTTCTTCAATTTGAATTTGAGCTTGACCATTGGCAAAATCTAAACGCCACTGATCTAATTCAGCTTCAGTAACCTCAAAAAATTTGATTTGGTCAAAAAATTGCAGGAACCATTGTTTATCGCCAAATTGTTTATTCTTTTTAAATTTATTCCAGATCGGTAATGTGCGACCAATTAATTGGTATCCACCTGGTGAATCCATTCCATAAATACACATGTACATACCACCAATTCCCACAGTCCCTTCTGCGGTAAATGTACGTGCTGGATTATATTTAGAGCTTAATAAACGATGACGCGGGTCTATCGGTACTGCGCAAGGTGCTGTCAGATAAACATCTCCTAATCCAAGCACAAGATAATTTGCATTAAATAAGATTTGTTTAACTTCATCACGGTGTTTCAAACCATTAATTCGCTGAATAAAATCCACATTATTTGGAAGCCATGGTGCTTTGGCGCAAACACTTTCCTGATATCGTTCAACTGCACTCAGGGTGGCACTATCTTCAAATGCCATGGGTAAATAAACGATACGTGATGGTATTTTTATTTGGCTTAGATCTCCCATTTGTTCTTCTAAATAGAGCAGTTCAGCGATTAGCGTTTTTTGCGGGATGATCAAACCATCATATTTAATTTGCAAGGAACGAACACCAGGTGATAATTCTAAAATACCTGCGATATTGTGAGCACGTATCAGCTCTATCAATTTGTGGACACGTAACCTAAGGGAAAGATCCAGAATATTGTCACCATACTCAAGTAAGATATAACTATCTCCGGCTTGACGATAAACTGTTTTTGGAGAAAGCTGCATAGCCTCTCTCTGTGCCAAAATCGTCGTACCCATTTCCGCTTTAGAAATAGGGGCTACATCTGGAACTGCAGTTGAAAAGTTTTCAATCAAATCTAGCTGCTGTTGTTCTAATTGATTCGCTTGTTCTACGCTTAATGGATAAAAAGAGATTTTATCATCTGCTTTAAGTTGTCCGATTTTCCATAATTCTGCTTTAGCAATCGTTACTGGGCAAACAAACCCACCAAGACTTGGTCCATCTTTAGCTAAAATAACAGGGAAATCACCTGTAAAGTTGATTGCGCCAATGGCATATTCACAATCGTGTACATTGGAAGGATGTAATCCAGCTTCTCCACCATTTTCTCGTGCCCAACTAGGCGTTGGCCCACTTAAACGAATTCCTAAACGGTTTGAGTTAAAATGAACAGTCCATTCTGAAGCAAAGAATTCTTCAATATATTCTTGTTTAAAAAAATCTGGTGCGCCATGTGGGCCATATAGCACTCCGATTTTCCATTCGGTGCTATAGCTTGGAATTAAGTGGTTAGACAATGCTTGTGGTTGTGCAATGGCAATAGGTAACTCATTCATAAGTAAAGTCGGATTCACCATTTTAATCGTATCACCTGCACGAAGTGTACGACCAGCATGACCTCCAAAATTACCTAATGCAAAAGTCGAGCGACTGCCTAAATATACTGGGACATCCAAACCATCCCGTACTGAAAGATATGTTCGACAACCGGATTCAACTTGCCCTAACTCAAGTATCTGTCCAGACTTGACTGTGATCGGTTGCCAAAAATGAATAGTTTGATCGTCAAGATATGCAGAACATGGCGCACCTGTTAATGCAATGGTGGTATCAGCATGAAATTTTAACGTAGGCCCCATCAAGGTAAATTCAAAACCCGCAGCTTTAGCATCATTGCCTACAATTTTATTTGCCAATTGGAAAGCAAAATCATCCATAGGGCCTGATGGTGGGACGCCAATATCCCAATAACCAATACGCCCAGGATAATCTTGAATCGAACTTAATGTTCCCGGCTGAACCACTTCAATCACCCGAGGTGTATATTTAAAATCGTCTAACATCCGTGTCCAGATTTGCATACTTTCAAAGCGAACATCTGAAATAATCTCACGCGCATAATCAAGATTGGTACTAATACCGTTGAGTCGTGCTTCAACTAATGCTTGTTTTAACTTTTGTATCGCAGCCTCACGATTTTCAGCATGAACGATGATCTTAGCAATCATTGGATCAAAATATTGAGAAATTTCAGTGCCTGTAGATACCCATGTATCAACCCGAATTCCTTCAGGGAAATAAACATCAGTTAAAACACCTGGACTCGGCTGAAAATTCTTAACTGGGTCTTCTGCGTAGACCCGAACTTCTATAGCTGCACCTTGGGGCTGTATATGCGCTAAGTCATCCCAATCCAACCGATCCCCTGATGCGACTTTTAGCATACATTCGATTAAATCCAGCCCTGTTACCATTTCTGTTACAGGGTGTTCAACTTGTAGTCGAGTATTGACCTCTAAGAAATAAAACTCATCTCGTGCTGCATCATAAATAAACTCAACGGTTCCAGCGCTACGATATTGAACCGATTTTCCGAGCTTAATTGCAGCTTGATGTAGTTTTTTTCGTGTTGCGTCAGGTAAATTTGCTGCAGGTGTTTCTTCAACAATTTTTTGGTTACGACGTTGTAGTGAACAATCCCGTTCTCCCAAAGCAACCACTTGACCTTGACCATCACCAAATATCTGTACCTCTACATGACGAGCCTTATCTATAAAGCGTTCTAAAAAGACGCCAGCATCCTTAAAAAATTGCTCACCTAAGCGTTTCACACTTTCATAAGCTTCCATTAAGGCATCTTTTGAGTCACAGCGGGTTAAACCAATACCGCCACCACCTGCGGTACTTTTCAGCATGATCGGATAACCAATTGTTTCCGCAGCTTCGAGTGCTTCATCTAAACTATTTAATAAACCTGTTCCGGGTGTCATTGGCACATTGGCTATGGCCGCCAGTTCACGTGCACGATGTTTTAGTCCGAATTCTAAAATTTGCTCGGCTGTAGGCCCCATAAATGCAATATCGTTTTCCTCACATGCTTGAGAGAACTCAGCACTTTCAGAAAGAAAACCATAACCCGGGAAAATCGCTTGTGCGCCTGTGTCTTTTGCAATTCGGATTAACTTTTCAATACTCAAATACGTATCTGCTGGCTTAATCCCCTGTAAAGCAACTGCGAGGTCTGCATCTAATACATGCTGAGCATAACGATCTGTGTCTGAATAGACAGCTATACTTTTGATGCCTAATTTCTTTAAGGTTCGAATGGCTCTTACAGCAATTTCACCACGGTTTGCAATTAATACAGTATGAAACATGATGCTTTCCCCCCTTAATTCGATACAGCTGGTACTGGATTATTTCGCTGTTGGATATATGCCCGCCATCCTCCCAAATGACTGATATTCTCTGCATCTTCCAAACCATAAGGTTCACAGATAAAGCCTTTTACCCAGCGCCCATCTTCAAGTTCCACATTTCCCATACCCAGTGGTGTCGGGATTTCTGCAACAAACTCCCCAAAACGAGCAGTTGGAATATCCCAAAGTTCTACAATAATGGCTTTCCCCTCAGCTTCATTACGTGCAAGGCCCGGTTTAGGCGGCACTGTCCCATTCAATGCATATAGAGAATATTTACTGGCAGTTTTGGTCGTTTCAATATGTACAGCATCTCTGCTGGTCAATTGAAAATTCAGTGGCATACCTGTTAAATGAGCCCCAACAACAGCAACACGGATATGATGATCAGATCGGGTTAAATCCAGTTGAGTAGATTTCAATTTTGCTTGTGTTGCCCCTAACTTTAAATCGAGATATCGCTGCCAGAGTTTTCCAAAATGAGTTAATGCAGCATCATGCCAAGCAGGTGCAATTAAAGTAATTCCAAAAGGTAAGCCGTCTTCTCGAAACCCTGCGGGTAAAGCCAGTGCACTTAAATCAGCCAAATTGGTGAAATTAGTATATGTACCAAAATGAGAGTTAAACTTAATGGGTTCAATTTTCATTTCTTCGATTGTGTAAATTGTGGGGGATGTTGGTACGATCAAAGCATCAAATTGAGCCAATTTTTCCTGAATTTCACGTGCCAAATCTTGTTTTAGATACTCTGCGTTGTAAGCATCAATCGCTGTGTATTGATAACCCTGTTTAACTATTTCTAAAACTGTTTGATCAAATGCTTCAGGATTTTTTTCGATAAAATCTTCTAAAGCAGCAGTTCGTTCAGCCACCCAAGGTCCTTGATAAAGTTGTACTGCGAGTTTTTCAAAAGCCGTAAAATCAATCTCTGTAATAGAAGCCTGAAAAGACTCAAGTAATTTTAGTGCTTGGTTAAACGCTTGTTCCGATTGTTGATCATCAAAAAAATTTAAAGTGTCGGGTATTGCAAAATTGAGTTTTGAGGTAAAGCGTGCTGGCGCTGTTTTTGGATTCTTCCGCGAGTAACTATCTCGCGCATCATGTTTTTCTAATAGATTGGCAACATATTCAGCATCTACAACTGTTAAAGCAAAAATCGAAATACAATCAACAGTCTTACAGGCAGGCAATAGACCATGATTTGAAAAACGCCCTTTGGTTGGTTTTAATCCAACAATATTGTTAAAACCAGCTGGAACACGGCCAGACCCTGCAGTATCAGTTCCCAATGAAAAAGGCACCAGACCACGAGCCACTACGCTCGCTGAACCAGAACTTGATCCACCACTTACATAATTTGGATTAAAGCTATTTTTAACTGCGCCATAAGGAGATCGAGTGCCAACTAATCCAGTTGCAAATTGGTCCAAATTTGTTTTACCAACGACAACCGCGCCAGCATTTTTCAATAACTGGACAAGTGCAGCATCTTGTTCAGCAGGATGAGAAATGATCTTACATGCCGCAGTAGACACAAATCCTTTTACATCAATATTGTCTTTAACTGCGAATGGAATTCCATATAACGGAAATTGCAGATAAATATTCTCTAAGTCATGAGTATCGATTTGAAGATCTTCAATCTGTTGTTTGATTTGTTCGACAGTCGCAATTGAAATCCATGCATTATCTTGCGGATCAAACTCACTCACTAAGTCACACAATTTTTCGATATTAATTTCACCAGTTTGATAAGCCCGTTGCCAATCACTAATCGTCCAGCCACTCATTTTTTCTAAGTACATTGTTTGAATCCCATCTTGTATACAAGTTTGAATTACATTTGCAGGATCCATGCCAAAAACTAACAACCTGTTTTTTATATCCTTTTTATATATGTGAGACTGATATGCAATAATTTAGATCAATTTTTTTTAGTCAAAATGCAAGCTTGCTATTTATGAGTGCAATATAGGATGGTTTATAAAATTGGTGCTCTACTTAGGCAACTTCATCCACTTGGTCATCTGAATAGATTGAAGTCTGTAGCGGTCAACTGCTTTTTAGAGTGAGTCAGCATCGCCTTTATGCTCTTTCAAAAGCTCAAGTTTTTTTATGATTTAACTTTATTTTATCGTGGCGATCTTTTACGTTTTTTATGACTTTTCCTACAAGTTTTTATTTTCTTATGTAGAGAAATATGACGATTTACGCTCTATATATTAACCTTATATTTTAAGTATCACTTCTCTATAAGTAATATGTGAGCAATCCAATAAAAAATGCGTATTAAATTTTTACGCAATAAATAATAATATAAGACTCGTCCTACGCCTACATAAAACAACAGCTATATTTTATCAATGAGAATGCTATGGTTAAGCTAAGTGGTCAGTTAATCTGTGTGTCTGAACAAGAATTAAATATCGTAATCAAGTGTCTTCCAGAACATATCAAGTTAACCAGACAAGAACAAGGTTGTGTTTCTTTTGAGGTCAAACAAAGCCAAAATCCCTTAATTTGGGATGTACATGAAGTTTTTGAGAATCGACAAAGTTTTGAAAATCATCAACGTAGAATATCTGGTTCCGTATGGGGAATTAAAACCCAACATATTCAAAGATTATATGAAATAACCCTCGATTAAAGGGCTATCTCAAAAGTTTAAACTTTGCCTAGCCTGCTCTATTCACTTATTCCAACTCTTTTAATATCGCCTCATTAAAGGCAGGAATATCATCTGGATTACGCGATGTAATGAGTACCCATCCCCCCGTATTACAACGATGAACTTCTTCATCTATCCAGTTTGCACCTGCATTCTCTAAATCTATACGAATACTTTTATATGAAGTCAAATTTTTATCTTTAATTCTTTCTGCATTGATTAAAGCCCATGGTCCATGACATATGGCAGCAATCGGTTTCTTATGGTCTGTAAAGGATTGAATGATTTTCTTAGCATTCTCATCAATTCTCAATTGATCGGCATTGACCGTTCCCCCTGGAATAACCAGTAGATCATAATCACTTGGATCTACTTTTTCCAAAATCGCATGCGGACTATATGACACCGATTTTTCATCATCATGAACAACGGTTCGTACATCGTTTAATTCAATCGCAGCGTGTATGCTTTCTATGCCCTTGCTCGTCAAAAAGTCCAAAGGTTTTTTAAGCTCATCATGCTCAACGCCAGAATTGGAAGTGATGAATAGTACTTTTTTAGTCATTTTCTTACTCCAACAATACGGTATATTTCAAGCTAACAAAAAATACGATTGTAGATGTACAAGTTTTAGCTTCTTATTGTTAAATGTTTTAGGATATTGTTTTAAGGCTTGTTATATATCCTTTTATTTTTTTGATCTATAAATAATTAAATACCACTATTAAGCAGCCTATGTATTAAACATCAAATACCGCCATAACAAAAACTACAGAAAAGACCAAAAATTATTCATTCAAAAAATGGCATAACTATTGCTTTTTCAAGTGACCTTTTAGTTATGAATCTCCTCAATGAAGCTTATTAAACGCTCTTTATTTTTACAAGTGATGATTGCATTGGTGATTGGTTGTTTATTCGGTTACTTTTTGCCACATATTGCGATCAATTTTCAAGTGTTTGGTAATGGCTTTGTCAAACTTGTCAAAATGCTGATTGCACCGCTTATATTCTGTGTCATTGTGTTAGGAATCTATGGTGCAGGAGACTTAAAAAAAGCTGGGAAAGTGGGAATAAAAACGCTGATTTATTTTGAAATAATGACCACTATCGCTTTAATTTTAGGATTAGCCGCAGCCTACATATTTAAACCTGGGCATGGTATGCACGTGGATATTTCAACTTTAGATGCGTCCCAAATGACCAAGTACAATGAAAATATCCATGCAGTTACAGGCGTATCTGATTTCTTTTTAAATATGATTCCTCAAACCGCTGTGGGCGCATTTACAGGGAATGATATTCTGCAAGTGGTTGTCTTTTCAATTTTATTTGGCGTTGCATTATCTATGCTGTCTAAAGATGTCAGTGAACCTGTCGCCTCTTTTATTGACAAAATATCTCAAGTTATTTTTAAAATCATGTCCATCATCATCAAACTGGCTCCTATCGGCGTTTTTGGTGCAATTTCTTTTACCGTGGCAAAATTTGGAATAGAAACTTTACTTAATTTGGGCTATTTGGTCTTAATTTATTATGCAACTGTGATTTTCTTTGTGATCGTCATACTTGGTCTGGTATTAAAACTCCTAGGTTTCAATATTTTTAAGCTCATTCGCTATTTTAGAGAAGAAATCACCATCGTATGTGGAACATCATCTTCTGATTCAGTATTACCGCAAGTGATGTATAAACTAAAAAAATTAGGGATAAAAGACTCCACTGTAAGCCTAGTCATTCCATCGGGTTACTCTTTTAACTTAGATGGCTTTTCAATTTATCTCACCCTTGCTGTTGTATTTATCGCGCAAGCGACAGGTGTTCACCTAACAATTTCAGACCTCATCATGATTCTTTTAATCACCTTATTTACCTCAAAAGGAGCACATGGCATTCCTGCATCAGCGATCGTTGTACTCGCTGCGACTTTATCCAGCTTTCCTGTTATCCCAGCGATTGGCTTGGTATTGATCCTTTCAGTGGATTGGCTGATTGGTATTTTAAGAGCAGTAAGCAACTTGATTGGTAATTGTGTCGCAACTTTAGTGATTGGTGTATGGGAAAATGATGTTGATAAGAAACGTGTATATCAAATGTTAGATGATCCGAACTGGGCAAAAAATGAATTGGGCAGTTAAAACGCAATTAACACATAGTGGGGAAAAATTAGAGTTTTATTCTGCAGCAAAACCAATGCACTACATAACCAACGCACTATTAGCAACACAATACGCTTTAGATAAAATCCTTTAACGCTATCTTAAGCACACATATTTCATAAAAACCATTTCCGCATTGAGTCGCTGAAATGGTTTTTTTATGAATCACAGTTATTCACTTAAACTAAAGCCCTCAATCGAAGACCATTCCAGGAAGCACAGCAAAAAGAATCGTGCTGATCATCATGACGGATCATTTGATATGGTTATGCTGTCATTAGCCAGACGGTAATGTCCCCATAATACAATCACCAACACCATACCCCCTGCGCATAATGCAACGAGAAAACCCGATCGTAGCCCATAGCCATCAACCATTTGTCCAGAGATTGCTGCTCCTAGTGCCACGCCAACATTTAACCCAGCCAGTAACCATGTCATACCTTCCGTCAGGCGATGTTTTGGCACAATGCGCTCAACCAGTGCCATTGCGACGATCATCGTCGGTGCAAAAAATACTCCTGCCAGTAAAACACTACTTGCCAGCATCGTAATACTATTCACCCATAATAAGGGTAATGTACTCGCTGCAGTTGCCACACCTCCAAGTAATAAAAGATGCTGTAAAGACATTTTCAATTTAACTGCACCAAATAATAAGCCAGCTAAACATGAACTTAACGCATATGCAGAAAGCACCAAACTAGCAGCTGCAGGCTGACCAAGATGTTCAGCAAAGGCGACACTAACGATATCAATCGTGCCTACAATGATCCCCATTCCAACCATTAACAATGTCAGCAAGCGTATCTGAACAAGCATAATGATTGAGCCGGAACGCTTATGAGTTAAATCTTGTGTGTCGATTTGGGGTTCTGTACCTCGTTGTAACACCAGTAAAAATACACCGATAATCAACAACAATGTTGCAACCAGTAAACTTGCTTGTGGTAACACTGCTACCGATAAGCCAACAGACAATGGCGGGCCAATAATAAAGGTGACTTCATCTAGTACTGTTTCTAGTGAGTAAGCGGTTTGTAATTGAGCTTGTCCAGCATATATTGCCGTCCAACGCGCCCTTACCATGGCAGATATACTGGGCATAAAACCCGCCAATAATGCCCCCACAAACAACGTCCAATCAGCTGCCCGCCACCATGAAGCAAATACCAATACTAGTAAACCAATACTGCTGATCGTTGTTACGATAGGCAGTATGCGGCTTTGTCCATATTGATCAACTAACTTTGATACTTGGGGCGACACTAATGCGTATGTCAATACGAATACCGCAGATACTCCTCCTGCCAGCGCATAACTCCCCCTCATTTGAGACAACATAACAATGATACCAATGCCGGTCATCGGTAAGGCAATCCGAGCCAATAGCCCAGCCAAAGCAAAACCTTGGGTCCCCGCGACAAAAAATAGTTCTCTATATGGACCAATCATCAGACTCTCCTGAATACAATCACTTGCAAACATATAAGGATTCAGCAAAAATACATACACTGCGTATGAATAAAGCATACATTCATACGCAGTGTATGTAAATAATCATACGAAACGTATGTAAGGAGAAGTTGATGGTTCGTCGTACTCGTATTGAAATGGAAGAAACCCGTGCTGCACTGATCGCAATGGCTCGAAAAGTCTTTAGTGAACGCGGTTATGCCGATACCTCAATGGATGATCTCACCGCACAAGCAGGTTTCACTCGTGGTGCGTTGTATCACCATTTTGGTGATAAAAAAGGATTACTGGCTGCAGTCGTCGCACAAATCGATCATGAAATGGATCAACGTTTAGACATGATCTCCGAACAAGCTAAAGATATTTGGTCAGGATTTAGTCAGCGTTGTCATACTTATCTGGACATGGCAATAGAATCAGAATATCAACGCATCGTACTGCGTGATGCACGGGCGGTATTGGGTAGTGCATCTATAGATTCGCAACAGCACTGTATTAATTCTATGCAAAGACAGATAGCACAACTTATCCAGCAAGGAATCATTGAGCAAGCTGATCCGCAAGCACTCGCCTGCTTAATTTATGGCAGTTTAGCTGAAACCGCGTTTTGGATAGCTGATGGTGAAGACCATAATCAAAGACTCAAGTCTGGAAGAACAGCACTAAACCTTTTACTCCGCGGGTTATTGATTAAAGCGGATCAATAAAAATTCTGATTACTATGAGTACAGGGATTAAATTGAAACTCGATATTCAGAATAAAGTCAGAAAACTAGGATCGATATCCCTATTGATGACTTCAATTTAGGATTGGTTTTTAGCTTAAACTATCCTAATTTTAACCATGTACCTTTTGTCATCTATGCGATAAATTAACTGTAATTCTGAATTTTCGAGGTTTTTTTGAACTGGAATAATATAGAGATCCATTTTTCTCAAGTTGTTTTAAAACCATTTACATCTTTAGATGCTGATGAGGTATTTCAGCATATTACTCCCACCTTGACTCGATATATGGCTTGGGATCCTCCGCAAAGCCGTCAAGAGTTTGATGAGATCTGGCATAAATGGCTAGAGAATATTAAAGATGGGAATGAGTTAATTTTCGTCGTCAGAAACATTGCCAATCATGAGTTTCTTGGCCTTGCAGGATTGCATCAAATACAAACGGAAACACCTGAATTAGGCATTTGGATTCGAGAAGATCGACATAAGTCAGGATTTGGTAAAGATGCGGTAACAAGCATGGTTCATTGGGCTTCAGTCAATTTGAGTTTTAAAAATTTTATTTATCCTGTAGCTGTCGAAAATTATGCCAGTCGCCATATCGCAGAATCTTTAGGTGGGGTTATTTCTGAGTATAAAAAGAAACCTAAATATGATTCGGTAACCTATGCTATTTCTCCTCATACTGAATGATACAAATGGATAGATTAAATTGTTTATGATTTATTGATGATGAACACTGAGCATCTTTGCAGTTTTATCATCAACTCTCGCGGTAATGGTGGCATTTTCATGTAAAAGCCGATACGATAATGAGAATTATTGTTATTTATATGGAATAAATCATGGCGCTGAATGCACATCGCACTTTTATTCAAGTGAAAGAGAAAATATATCTAGGTCCAAACTATATCCGTATTATTTTTGACTGTGCAGATGTTGAGAAATTCAAACACACTAGTATTGGTGATAACAATAAAATTTTTATTCCAAGGCATGATCAAACCACAATAGAAATTCCTGATTTTGATTTTAATCAACGTAAATGGATTGTCAGTAATCCTGAGATGATGCCAGAAATTCGGACTTATACCCATCGTGATATTGATTTAGTCAATAAAACCCTAACCATCGAGTTTGCAATGCATGGTACAGATACGGTGGCTTGTCACTGGGCAGATCGTGCTCAACCTGGAGATCAAATTGGCGTAACCATGTCTACTGCCGCTAAAAATTCAATCCCTACAGGACTAAATCATTATCTCATTATCACCGATGGGACGGGACTTGCAGTCACTCAAGCGATCTTAGAAAAATTAACAGCTGATGCCAAAGTATATGTCATTGCAGAAGTGGCAACTGTAGAAGATCAAATCGAACTACATACACAAGCTGATTTAGAGCAAACATGGCTGTTCAATCCGAACCCGCTTCAGCAAAGCTTATTGGCTGATGAGTTGTTACGCCATCCTGAATTCATTAATCTACCAGCAAGCCGTTTTGCACATATTACCGCTGAACTACAAGCTGTACGCGCATGTCGTAATATCTTAAGAAAGCAAAGTGATTGGGGCAAAGAAGATTGTTATGCCTGTTCTTACTGGCAGATTGGGAAAGCAGATAATGAACGACAGTCTAAAGTGCTAGATGATTAAGCCAAAGTGAATAAATGATCAATCCCGAAATATCTGATTTATATTATTTCGGATAGATGCATTAAAACCTTATAAACTAGCATTTATAAGGTTTTTGATTCCCAAAAAAACTCAATTGAAAAAACACGAGTCTTAGAAGTATAGAATAATTAGAGAATCAAGTTTAATACCTAAGAACTGACAAATTTCCAAACTCATTCATGAATGTAATAGAGAAAATCAGCTACACATCAAAACCGAACCCATATTATTGATTTAAAGATATTTAAATCGTTTTCTCATTCATATAACGCCAATATCGCTTCGGTACATATTGAATATGTAGTTTGATGTTTTTCCGCGCTGAAATATTTACACTGTTAAAATAATCTTTCCAAAGCTGATCATATAGGACCTCTTGATGATCTAATTCAACACTAAAATCCTGACTAGAGCCTTGATGAATATTTTGATCAATTTCTAAGACATTCATATTGACTTGATGAACCTGTCTTAAATCATAATAGATACCAAAATTTCGTTTTTCATCATAAATAAGCCAGCGCTGATCTTGATAGCGTGCTTTAAAATGCTTTTCGATCAAAGGCAAAACATTGAAATCTGGCTTAACCAAGCTTAAAAATAATTCATCTTTACATTTTTTAAAGCGAACAAAGGCTTCCATACGGTGCTTTTCTCTTCCCACTTGTTTGGCCCATTTTGACAGTGCCAAAACATCTGGATGACCATAATCCCGATCAATCGCTTTTTGAGCGAAGAATGCATAAACACTAAAATTAAACAGATGTTGAAAAGCATCTTCCTGTTCAGATAAAAAAGTATAGTAAAAATTACGTAAACCACTTGCTGAAACTTTTAACTTTAGGCCTTGCCAAACTCTATTGGCTTGAGCGTCATTGGATTCAACAAAAATCGTTTCATCAAATAAAGCGGCTTGGGTGTTGTTTTCACTTGAGACAATGACATCAAACTCTTTAAATTGAAATGCACGAAATACACAGCACAAAATCCCTGTCATGGTCCCATCAAAAATATATTTCGCCATTTAGAATAACAAGTCCAACTGGGGTGAAAGTTGTTGAGTATATTTTGAATGCCCTGTCTGTAATATTTTCTGGCGAATTTGACTGGGTAATTGATCTTTTAAAAATGGTGGAGTATCTGCACAACGAATAAAATGCATTGCCCTATTATAAGCAATCCCCAATTTTTTGATTTGATCAATATGAATTTTACCAAAGCGACGTGCTTGAACAATCTTTTTAGCTGAACGCACCCCAATTCCAGGGACTCTTAAGATCATTCGATATTCAGCTTGATTGATATCGATAGGAAATTGTTCAGGATGACGTAGCGCCCAGCTCAGTTTGGGGTCGATATCTAAGTCTAAATTTGGATGCTTTGCATTGACAATTTCAGTCGCTTCAAAACCATAAAATCGCATTAACCAATCAGATTGATACAATCTATTTTCACGCAGTAATGGCGGTGCTGAACCCACTGAAGGCAATGCTTTTTCTTCATCATTAATCGGAATATAGCCCGAAAAATATACCCGTTTTAGTTTAAATTCTTTGTAGTGATGATCAGCCATTAAGATAATATCCTGATCCGTTTCATTATGTGCGCCCACCACCATTTGAGTTGTTTGTCCTGCTGGAACAAACTTCGGCACAGTTTTTATAATTTTTCTTTCATCTTTAAATTGAATCAAACGATCTCGAACAATGCCCAAATCTTTTTGCACTTCATCATGGGTTTTTTCAGGAGCAAACTTTTTAAGGCCTTCCGCGGTAGGCATTTCTAAATTGATACTCATCCGATCTACATAAAGCCCTGCCTCATGGATAATCTCCTGTGAAGCACCTGGAATCGTTTTAAGATGAATATAGCCATTAAAGTTTTCTTCTAATCGTAGCTTTTTAACGACTTGTAGCATGCGCTCCATGGTATAGTCTGCTGACTTAAAAATTCCTGAACTTAGAAAAAGGCCTTCGATATAATTTCTTCTATAAAAATTAATGGTTAAATCAACAACTTCTTGTACCGTAAAAGCAGCTCGTTTGACATCATTAGAACGGCGAGAAACACAATATGAGCAATCAAAAATACACACATTGGAAAATAAGATTTTAAGCAGCGACACACATCGACCATCTTCGGTATAACTATGGCAAATTCCAGCCCCCGTATTGCCTAGCCCACTGTCTTTGTTTTTACGGTTACTGCCACTGGATGAACATGACACATCATACTTCGCAGCATCTGCTAAAATTTGCAGCTTTTCTCTAATACGCTCTGTCATCACTCACACCTAATTTTCCGAATGAACTTTAGTGATTATATAAATTATGAGCGGTCAACAACGGCGATTTCTTTATTGTTGCGACATGAGCTGTCGTATAAATTTAAAGCGTTAAATAGAAATTATTGTGCTAGAAAAAACCTGAATTATTGCCCATTCAATTGAATGGGCAAATAACTTAAGCAGAAACAACTACATTTTAAGCTTGAGCAGAAAGTGGAACACCAAATAAACGATCAAAAGACCAATTAAAAATAAAGGTATAAATTGGAATGATAACAATTAAAGCCGCATCTAATAAAAATGCCTCTAGAAAACTAATATTCATCCACCATGCAATCAATGGAATAAGAAAAACCACCAAGGTTAATTGAAATCCGATCGCATGAGCTACACGGCGTTTTACTGTACGTTGACGTAAAGTTTGGCGTTTTTCCCATGCTTCAAAAATTAAGTTATAAATAAAGTTCCAGCTCACAGCAATCGTGGTAATCAGGAAAGCCAAAGGCCCCGTATGGGTTAATTGTGTACCCGAAAGTAGTGCCAGCCCTAAAGAAGAAATACCTAATCCAATGATTTCATAGGTACTTACATAAATTACTCTACGTTTAAGACCTTGCATAAACTTACCCAAACAGATTTTCAAAAAAGCTATTTTAATTTCAGTTATAATAATAGATAAAGACAATAGCTTTCAGTTTGACTGATACCAATTATGAATTTCACCAGCGAAAATATAGAATTATTTGTAAAAGTACTGGATACAGGCTCTTTTTCTGCTGCGGCTCGTGCCTTAAATCGAGTACCATCAGCCGTCAGTATGGGTATCGCAAATATCGAAGCAGAATTAGGCTTACAGCTGTTTGAAAGAACACCCCGCAAAGTGATTCCAACAGCTTCAGCACTTGCCTTAGCCCCACAAGCAAGAATCATCTCAGAACAATTAAAACAATTGAGTAAGCATGCTTATGAACTGTCCTTAGGTTTGGAGAGTACTTTAAAAATAGGTGTTGTATCAGATGTAAATAATCAAAAACTTTTACAATCTATTGATAAACTTGCATCAAAATACCCGTTGCTCAATATCGAAATCATTACTGCGCCACAAGATGATATTTTGCATTTACTGTATTCAGAACAAATCACAATTTGTTTAGCGGGTTCAGGGCAACATATCAAAATGCAAGAACATTTGCAGTTGGTCAGCATGGAAGTTGTTGTTGCAACAATATCCGCAAATCATGCCTTGATGAATCAAGCAGTTCATCCTATTTATATCGAGGATTTGGTTAATGTTCGGCAAATTGTTGTTGCGAGTAGTGCGCTTGATATTGCAGATTTGAGATCGGTAATTGCTGCATCTTACTGGCGAACCAATGATCTACAAACGGCGATTGATATGGTTGAGATCGGCTTAGGATGGGGAAATTTTCCATATTCATTGGTTAAGTCACATATTGATGATGGGCGTTTAATCCAAATTGATTTTAAAAACACCTACAATCAACTTTCTGTTCCGATTTATCTAATTTGGTTAAAAGATAAAGCACTACCTAAAGCATCGCGCGAATTAATCGAGTTAATTAGACAAAGTCTAAATGAACATAACGACTCTTTGAGTAACAGCAATACTCTCTGACTCAACGCTCGATAGTGATTTTATTTTATCCAGTTTTCATTGTAAATTTATTAGGATTGAATGAAATTCTATAAAAAATTTGACTTGCGAAGCTCAGCACTTACAATACGCCTTTTAGATTTCTAGTATTACCTAAATCATGTCAAACGATCAAATTGAAGCACAAATTGTAGAATTAGACAATTTGCAAGAACACCGTGAAATTGTGACATTTATGCGTAGATCGTCACCGCTCAATACTTCACAACGTACTGCGCTTGAACAACATCGTGATTTAATTTTGGAATACCCTGTCGGCGATTTACGTCAACACTTTGAACATCCAGAACGTCCACTTACGGTAGAAATTGGTTTTGGTATGGGCCGTTCTTTGGTTCTGATGGCAAAAGCCAATCCTGAACGTAATTTCGTTGGAATCGAAGTGCATGTACCTGGTATTGCGCAATGTGTTTATGAAGCAGGTATGGCGGAAGTTAAAAACCTACGTGTTTTAGATGCAGATGCAATTCAAGTTTTACGAGAAATGCCTGACAATAGTATCAATACGGTTCAACTTTATTTCCCTGATCCTTGGCAGAAAAAACGACATTTTAAACGCCGTTTTGTTTCTCATGATCGTATGCCATTGGTTGAAGAAAAACTTGAAATTGGTGGTACATTCCATGCTGCAACAGACTGGGAACCATATGCTGAATGGATGCTCGATGTTTTAGACAATCGCCCTCGTTTAGAAAACTTAGCAGGCAAAGGCAATAGCTATCCTCGTCCGGACTGGCGTCCACAAACCAAGTTTGAACGTCGTGGTATTGAGGCAGGCCATAAGATTAATGACTTTATTTTTAAGAAAATAAATTAATGATCTAAGAAAACTAGACTGAGTCTACAATTAAACATTATAGGGTTAAATATTAATTATTTAACCCTATTTTTACATCTAAATTTAGGTAATTATTCGAGTTAATTCTTGTTCTAAAAATAATTAATTCAAACAACCAAAGCATAAATATAAGACCTCATACGAGCCATAGTCTCTACTCAGCGCAAAATTCAGCCGGATAAGAATCAAGAGAAGAAATCAGGGCTAAAGGTCAATTAAATAATGGTCATTTTTTGATATTCAAACAAATATTGATAATTGTCAGATCAAAGTCTGAACGGCTACAAATTGAAACCGGTTCTAAAACAACATTCTCCACTTGCATGTAATTTTACATCAAGCTCTTTGACTAATACTTTCAGCATTCACTCAGCGTGACTATTATTTTATATGTTGTAATTTAATGACGATAGTTGGTTCATTTTAAAAGATTATTCAGTAAGGATTCTTTTTATACATATAAAACTACCTTTGGCGCCCTGCTCTTTAACTCCATTAAAAATCGTATTTTGGTTGATTTTAAAAGCAAACAAAAATAAACTACCTACCGTTAGGTAGTTTTAATTATACAAACTTGGGTGAAATTTATGCAAGGTCACTTACAGACTCACAAAATGAGTACTTCATTTATCATATTACTCTCACTATTAACTGCTTTAGATGCCTTAGCAATTGATATTTATGTGCCCGCATTTCCAGTGATAGCGACCTCATTACAGGTATCTACCAGTCAAATCCAACAAACATTATCAATTTTTTTAGTAGGTTTAGCTGTTGGCCAAGGCTTATATGGACCATTTCTTGATCGTTTTGGTCGAAGAATTCCATTATTAATTGGTTTAATTATTTTTATTTTGGGTTCTCTGCTCGCAGCAGTCGCAACTTCACTTGAACTATTATTGTTTGCACGCTTTCTTCAAGCCATTGGTGCTGCGTCTGGTCTGGTCACACCTAGAGCAATTATTAGCGATATTTGTAATGAGCAAGATGCAGCTCGCCATTTTTCTGTGTTAATGCAAGTCATGATGGTCATTCCAATCATTGCCCCTTTGGTTGGAAGTCAACTTTTGAACTACGGCACATGGCATATTATTTTTTATACATTAGCCTTACTATCTTTTATGTTATTGGTGTGGAGTAGTATATCTGTTCCAGAAACATTAGCTCTTTCGAATAGACAACCCTTAAATCTAAAAAATATTTTCAAAAATTACTATCTTCTATGTAGAAATAAAAGCTATTTCAGTTTTACCCTTGCTGGAGGCTTTCTACTCGGTGGGTTCTTCTTCTACATTAGCAATTCACCCTATATTTTTATTCAACATTACTCAGTCAGCCCTGAACATTATAGTTATCTCTTTGCACTCAATGCACTGTGTTTCATCATCTTTGGTCAGCTTTCAATTTGGTTATTGAATAGAGGATGGTCTGCTTACCAAGTTTTAAAGCTAGGCTCTATTATTTTAATGTTTTTTACACTTATGCTTAGCCTAGTAACGTTACTGTATACACCAAGTTTATGGGTTTACACCCTATTACTGACTATGGTTATTAGTTCTACAGGGCTTTTATTTGGTAATCTTACAGCACTGACCATGCAACAGGTACAACATCACTTAGCAGGAATCGCTTCAGCTTTAATTGGCTTACTTCAATACAGTTTCGGAGCAGTTATTGGTTTTATTGCCAGTCTTGCAACAGAAAATATCCTCGTCCTTCCTGTAACTTTACTTATATGTGCTTTTTCTATGATTATATTAAATACAATTGCTCATAAAAATGCTTAAAAATAGATAGTGCTAAATATCTAATATTAGATATTTAGCACCTTTTAACCGAGTAACACCTCAAGTGCTTTTAAGATCGCATCTAATCTTTTTTTATATTTATCTTTACCACCATAAATGAGCTCACTTTGCAAAGCATCTACAAAACACATGCACAGTCGAGCCAAAGTCGTTGAATCAAACTTCTTGTTTTCTATATTTTCAGGGAATACGTTTTTAAAGATATTCTCCAAATCATCCATAAATATATGCATCGGATCAATCACTTGATCATAAATATGCTGTGGTGGGTTAATGAGCGCATTCATCCAAAATTGTACATCATATGAAGCATCAAATCGTTCACCTATGCTGCAGAAATACGCACAAAGTTGTTGATGAAAATTTTCTCCACCAGTTAATGTATTTTTTGCATAAGTCAGTTCATGATTGATCATAATCGGAATTAGACTCAAATATAAATCATCTTTATTTTTGAAATGTGCATAAATAGAGGGTTTTTTAATGCCAACGTCTTCGGCTATTTCATTCATTGATGTTGCAGTAAAGCCTTGTTTTGCGAATCGCTGCAATGCAATACTTTGAATTTTTTTTGCTGTCACAAATGAAACCTAACAAAAATTTTGCCTATTATATTAAAATTATCATCATTAAAGAAGAATTTAAGCTAAAGTCACCTGACTTCATTTTATAAAGCCATCACTAAAGATATATTCAATAATATATTTTTAATGGAGAGGCTAATTACTTATACATTTTTTGTGCGTAACTGATTGGTTTTAATATTCCACAATTTTGATCAAGTACATGTTCATTACCTCCTAATCTAATAATGGTTTAAAATTCATATACCTAGTTAGATAAGTTAAATGAATGTTAATCAAACCAAATTTTAGTTTGTTTGTTAATTGATCATTCTCATTTTAATCACCCTTTTTAATTAAACTTATAGGCTTGGTCCGAAAGTACTTATCAATACGAAAACCAGCATGTGTATTTTTGATATTTTTTACTTGAAGTAATCAGAATGTGATCATCAATTATTTAAATAAATGATTTTATAATCAAATTTCTACCTATGCTTTAAAAGCACATCATCTTAAAAATTTGACTACAAGGTATAATCTTTACTTTTAAAAACTATAAATATTTCTTTTTTATTCATAAAGATAACATCTATTTTATATATAACTATTCCATTTTTTCATATTTTTATTAATTTAAAATTCTCATTAAGATCGGAGAAATTTCAAAAACACTGGAAAGAAAAATGTTGAATACAACAGGTTTTCATTTTAAAAATTTGGCTTTGTCCCTCGGTATTCTCAGTTTTACACTTTTAGTTGGTTGTGGAAATAAATCGCCACAAAACAATGAACCCAAAGCTGAAGCGTCACAAACAGCAGAACAACCACAAGAGGTCCGTTTTGCTTGGGGTGGTGGTCCCCGTGTCTGGGTCCTAGGTAAAGCCGACGGAGATTTTGAAAAAGCTTTAGGCACCAAAATTAAGTGGGTTGAATTTGCATCGGGAGCAGATGTGATTAATTACTTTGCTGCCAATGAAATTGATATCGCCCGTTTTGGTTCAAGTCCTGCTGTTGCAGGGATCACTCGCGGATTACCCATTGAAGTCATTGGCTTAGAGGGTCTAATTTCAAGTGCAGAGCGTTTGATTGTTCGACCTGAAATTAAAACGCTACAAGACTTAGTGGGTAAAAAAGTTGCTTTCCCTGCAAACTCAACTGCACAATATGCATTAGAACAAGCACTTACATTAAATAAAATTGATAAATCAAAAATCAAATTATTACCACTTAAACCTGCTGAAATTGTTTCTGCATGGACTCGTGGCGATATTGATGCTGCCTATGTTTGGGGCCCATTTACACAACAATTAGAAAAACAAGGTGGCAAAGAGATTTATCGTACAACGACACTAAATGAACAAGGTATTTTGGTTTATAACAACTTCGCTGTCCGCAAAGAATTTGCAGAAAAACACCCCGATCTTGTGATTAAGTTTTTAAAAGCATACCAAGAACAAGTTGATGAATATAAAAAAGATCCGAAATTAGCTTCTGAAAAAATTTCTAAATACTTAAACCTTCCATACGAGCAAGTTGAAACTACATTGGCAGGTATTGATTACATTCCTTTGAAAGATCAAGCATCTGAAAAGTACCTAGGTACAACATCAAACGATGAAAACTCTGGCTTAGCAAAAGCGACTCAAGATATTGCTAAATTTCTAGTCGGTATTGGCGAGCTAAAACAGTCTGATGTTCCAAAAAGTTATGCGCCCAATATCGACAGTAAATACCTTATCGAAGCAACTAAATAAGGTTATAGAATGAGTCAGTTGAACCCGTTTAAAGCAAAAGTAATTAGTGCATTATCACTAATCACTTTTGTTGTTATTTGGCAGCTTGTGTGTACCTTTAAACTTGTGTCACCCATTTTATTGCCACCCCCCTTACAAATAGTAGATACAGTTTTAGATTTATTTCAAAACGGTTATCGAGATGCTCCATTTTATCAACACATTTTAGTAAGTACGGCACGTGCATTTTTTGCATTTTTCATTGCCATTATTATTGGTGTTCCTTTGGGGTTGTTAATGGGCCGTAGTCCTGTACTCAATGCCATTTTAGATCCATTCGTACAATTTTTACGCCCTATTCCTAAAATTGCTTTAATCCCATTAGTTGTTGTGTGGTTAGGGATTGGTGAGGCATCAAAATTTTTCCTAATCTTTATTGCTACTTTACTTAGTGTAATTGTTGGCGCAACTGCAGCAAGCCAAAACGTTCCACAGGGTTTAATTCAAGCAGCACAAACAATGGGACTAGGAAAAGCATCAATCTTATTTCGTGTCATTTTACCCTCTTCACTTCCTGAAATTTTCACCACGATTCGCTTATCGATTGGTATTGGTTGGACCTCATTAATTGCGGCTGAGATGGTTGCTGCAACGTCAGGTTTAGGATGGATGATCATTAACGCGGGCTCATACTTACGTACTGATGTTGTGATTGTCGGTATTATTTTACTTGGAACAATTGGCTTTATTTTAGATTGGCTCATTGTAAAAGCACAGCAAAAATGGGCACCTTGGACAGGAAAAGTATAATGACTCAAGCATTTATTCAGCTAAATAATGTTCAAAAAACATTCAAGCAAAACAAATCTGAAAATACGGTTCTAAAAGACATTAACTTAGAAATTTCTGAGGGTCAGTTCGTTTGTTTACTTGGTCCATCTGGCTGCGGTAAATCAACTATTTTGAACTTACTTGCAGGTTTTGAAAAACCTAGCTCTGGTAACATTTATGTAGATGGTCAACCTATTTCAGCACCAGGCATTGATCGAGCTGTTATATTCCAACAAGCACAATTATTCCCTTGGCTTACAGTGAAAGAAAATATTTATTTTCCCCTTAAGCAATTAAAGGGAGAGCCTAAATACATTACCGAACAAACTGAATATTACTTAGAAAAAACAGGTTTAAAAAAATTTGAAAATCATCGCGTTTGGCAAATTTCAGGGGGGATGAAACAACGAGTTGCACTTGCCCGTGCTTGGGTCATGAAACCAAAAATTTTACTCATGGATGAACCCTTTGGTGCTTTGGATGCTCAAACACGTATTTTGATGCAGGAAACATTAACTAAGCTTTGGCAAGATAACAAAACGACCGTTTTATTTGTCACTCATGATATAGACGAATCTTTACTTTTAGCAGATCGCATTATCTTAATGGCAGGACATCCTGGACGTATTGCAGAGGATATTCAAGTCAATTTACCCCATACACGTACAATTGAAAATATTGCTCCACAGCCAGAATTCATTGAAGCCAAAAAACATATTTTAGAAATTATGCGCAAAGAAGTTAACCGCATGATTGATTACATACACTAAATCTACAGGACACTTTTATGTTATTAAGTCATTTACCCCGCGTTAAACTTGTTCATGCACCTACTCCTCTTGAGTTTTTACCTAACTTAACCAAAGCATTAAACGGTCCTGAAATTTATATCAAACGCGATGATGCAACAGGTCTTGCTACTGGTGGAAATAAAACCCGTAAATTAGAATTTTTAATAGGCGATGCAATTGCAAAAGGCGCAACGCATGTGATTACTCAAGGTGCAACTCAATCTAACCATGTTCGTCAAACCATTGCTGCAGCAAATAAATTTGGCTTAAAAGCATCTGTTTTACTTGAACAACGCGTCAGTGATGCTGCAGATGAATATTACAACAATGGGAACTTATTGCTGGACGAAATTTTAGGTGCCATATCAATTGAAGTTGTTCCTGGCGGCACAGACATGGCTGCTGCTTTAGAAGCGAAAGCAGAAGAATTAGAAGCACAAGGTGAACGTCCTTATATTATTCCAGGTGGAGGCTCAAACGCTATTGGTGCTTTAGGTTATGTATCTACTGCAATTGAATTAATTAACCAACTCAACCAGATCCAACTTGCACCAACTCATCTTGTACATGCAACAGGGAGTACTGGAACTCAAGCAGGTCTTTTAGCGGGTATTGTTGCAACAAATTCTAACTTACCTGTATTAGGTATCAGCGTTCGTGCTGAAAAATCTAAACAAGAAGAAAACGTCTATAAACTTACTCGCTCAACTTTAGAACATCTTGGTTTGAGTGCTGATCTTATCGCACGTGAAAAAGTTGTGGCAAATAGTGACTATGTTGGCGATGGTTACGGTATCCCAACAGACAGCATGGTTGAAGCTGTTGAACTCCTTGCCAGAACTGAAGGTATTTTGCTTGACCCAGTTTACTCAGGTAAAGGTTTTGCAGGTTTAGTAGGCCTAATTCGCCAAGGTTATTTCACTAAAAACGATAAAGTGATCTTTCTGCATACTGGTGGTGCTGTAGGCTTATTTGGGTACCGTAAAGCATTCTCTCACAAAGACGCATACCGCTTGTAAAATGATTGATTTTTCAGAATTTCCTACGCTCGGAATCCTGGGTGGCATGGGGCCAGGTGCTGCAGTTGATTTTCAACAGCGCCTGCTCGATGCAAGCCCTGCAACTAAAGATCAGGAACATATTCCAACTATTGTTTGGAATCATGGTGGAATTCCTGACCGACAACTTGCACTTAAAAACTTAGGTGAAAGTCCTTTCAAAGCCATGTTACATGGATTAAAAATTTTAGAACGTAGTGGTGTTGCTAAAGTGGCAATTCCATGTAATACCGCACATTTTTGGCATGCTGACTTACAACAACAGACCAATATTGAAATCTTAAATATGATTGAAATTACTGTACAACAGATTTTGGATCATTATAAATATGGTGATAAAGTTGGAATTTTAGCAACCAAAGGCGCCCTTTCTACCGAGTTATATCAACGTGAATTAAGTAAATATAACATCCCTTATGTAATGAATTCTGAAGAAGAAATTGAAAAAAAATTTATGCCTGCAGTTTATGCTGTTAAACGGAATGAATCAGAAAAAGCAGGTATCATTTTTCAAGAACTCAGTCAACGGCTTATGGATGTAGGTGCAGGTTCAATTATTTTAGCCTGTACAGAAATTCCCTTGGGCTTACACGCCATTCAATCTCCAATTTTAAATGTAAGCTTCGATACTACGCAACTTTTAGCAGATGCTTGTGTAAGGTGGTTTTACTAAAAATAAATCAGTCTTCATTTTCTATTTAAGAGAATACTTTGAATTATTTTCGGCTTTTTATTGCCTTACATTATATGGCATAAGCATGGATCAAGCAGTATATAAACCCATCTATAATCAATATAGATAAATACCTAGTGTTCGTAACATCAGCATGCATTGATAAAATTTAATTAACTATTCTTGATTCTAAAAGTTAAGCTTTGTCCCCAATGCCAAAACCCAAGCATTGTTGATATCATGTGTTGCACCAGGATGAACAATATATTGCAGGCTTGGACGTAACATCAGCCATTTTGTTGGATAATAACTATAATTTAATTCAATATTATATTCGGTATCAGCATTAATTTGCTTCTTATCATCTGCAAAACGATTATTGATATGAATACGATTAAGCGCAAAACCCAAATTATCCTCAGCTCGGCTGGTTATCACCCCATAATACTTTAGACCGATCTGTTGAGACTGATCCACCTTGTTGGTGGTACGGCTATGGAATGTAAAATTTGCAAAACTGTGTAAGCCCTGATTTCCTACACCAACTGAAGTAAGTTGCTGGTCAAAATTAAACCAAGCGCCATAGGTATGATTTTGTTGCTGCCCCGTCCGTATATCCTTTTGATTTTTAGTTTCATCTGCAGTGTTATATATTGCCCCTACGCGATACGTTCCTGCTAATCCATTGATCAATGATTTCGGTTGCCAGATCATCTCTAACGGAATGGTGACACCATCAGCTTGATGGGTACTCAGATTCCAGCCATGCCGTTCTAAAGCATTTTGAGGGTTATATTCATAAACACCGATTTGTAAGGCGAGTTCTGGGTGAAATTGATATTTTAAACGACCACCCCATTGAGAAATTGGAGAGTTATACCAAATTCCGCTTTGCCATTTTCCCATTTGCGCAGCACAAAATGAATTATTTTGAAATTCACAAGACATCACATTGAAATCTGTACCCATTCCCAAACGCCCTAATTTAATACTGAGCCCCTGTTCTTTAAAGTTTTTCTCCAAAGAAAACTCGGTCAATCGACTTTTACTGTTGCCACGACCATAATTTGCTTGAACATTGGCAAGCTGTGGTGCGGATGGATCAGAAATATCTTCTGAAGATAAACTTTGTCCTTGTCTTGCTGTGATTGTTGCTCTTAATGTGATCCCTTCCCAATTTGCCAGCTTTTCTAAATCTAAAGTTGAACCAATTAAAAATTGACTGGCATATTTAGGATCACTCCCCGGATTGTAGCCACCATCAACTAAATAAGCGCTGTCTACAATCAAGTTTGCATCTAATTTAATGCCTTGCTTTAAAAGTTCAGTCCGCATCCCCTGCCAATCACCAAACAAATAAGAGCTATTTTTGTCTAAGCTGTATTGAGCAGCATGTAACTGTATACTGAGCAATGAAACAAAAGAAATTGTAAATTTAATCAAATTTGACATAGGTTTACCTTAATTTTGCAAAGTCCATAATTTAAATAAATGACAGATGCTGGTTTTGCTATTCGACAAAACATGGTTTAATTTTTGGATTTCTCAAAAATGTGAATGATGAATGCGAGTTAAATCAATCAAGGCTTGATTTAACTAAAAGACGATTGTTCCAATAAATATTTGAGGGAATTTTTAAGCGCCTACGTGGTCACAATAATTATGACAAAACTCCATCAAGCATGATTACTCATTGACGTTTATTCATCATTGAGTCACTAGCTTGGTTGGACAAATCTTTGCTGGGCTGCGAGATAAGACAGATACAACACGGGTGCCACAAAGAAAGCGACACTCCAGAAATCTAGATACACATATAAAAAAGCACCTAAAAATGCGCCAATCACAAAACCCACCACAATGCTGAAACTGTGCTGTAACTTTTGCATATTGCTATGGTTCCGATCTCTTAAATAATTAGAAATATCTATACCTAACTGTGTTGTATTTCCCGTCATCATGGTGCTCGGACTAATATGTTTAATTAAGGTTTTACTTGAAGTGTTACGAATAGCTAAGGCGATCAGCCCTAAACCACCTGTAATTGCGACAGTGACACTATTGGCATCTTTAAACGGTTCAAAATATAAACCCGCAAGCATAAACCCAATTAAAAAAATTGCTTCCCCCAAAAATAAATAACTTAAGGTGGTATGTTTTTGTACGCTACGATCAATCCAATATTTGGTGATGGCAACAGTCAGAATAAATAAGGGAATTGCCCCAAGCTTAATCCAAATCCCAGGCCCACCTTTGACCCAAGCAGCACCAGCTAAGACTAAGTTTCCTGTGACATGCGCAGTAAAAAAACCAAACAGTGCGATAAAGCCAATGGTATCAATTGCGCCACCCACAATTGTCAATAACAAAGGATCTCGACATGTTTTCCAAAACCCACTCGGCGGCGTCGTTTGTATATTTTCCATGTTCTACTCGTCATTCAAT
Source organism: Acinetobacter sp. BIGb0196 (assembly GCF_011759595.1). Lineage (NCBI taxonomy): Bacteria > Pseudomonadati > Pseudomonadota > Gammaproteobacteria > Moraxellales > Moraxellaceae > Acinetobacter > Acinetobacter sp. BIGb0196. The sequence goes on from NZ_JAAOZA010000001.1 coordinate 2,467,826, forward strand.
AATTAATTAGAATTAGGATCTTTCAAAACCTAAGCTTTTTTATAGTTGTCCCGATTGATGTAAATCATCAGCAACAAAACTGGGGGAAGCAAAAATAACCACAGTAGTGCAAATTTATATACGATTGCGGCAACTGCGCATCCCAGTGCAAAACTCAACATGGTTGGAAAAATTGCAACAATACTCTGTCGAATTTGCAGTCTTTTTTCCTGAGAAGGTTTGGAAAAAAGCTCAGCAATATTTAACATCAATTGTGTTGTAGCACCCGTCATCACGGTTGTTGGTGATTCTTTCGTCCAATGGATACGGTGCATCGCGTTTTGAATCGCCATAGCCGCCACCAACAACATGCCTACAGTGAAACTCATGATGGTATCGTATTTCGGAAAGGGCAAATAAAAGTAGGAACATACGGCGACAATACTAAAAAGCAAAAACATCAGTTTTAGAAAAAACGCATATGAACTGTTTTGATGTCGGATAAACTTTTGATCCAACAATTTGACCGATAAAACTGTAATACAGAACATCGGTAGTGCTGCCAATTTAGCCCAAGCACCTGTTTGCCTCTCGGAGACTAAAGCCGCGCCTAATGTTACAAAATTACCTGTCACGTGGGCAGAAAATAAGCCATGCAATGCGAGAAAGCTTGCAGTATCGACATAGCCTGCATTGAAGCTCAATAACTTACTTAGTCTGAATTGCATCATTTGCCCCTTTCTCCTGTTATTGCATTACCCTATCGTTAGGATAATAAGTTTTTAATCATTGGCATGAGTTGTTCGCCAATAACCATCCCCAATAAACCGCATAGGGCCACAAAAGGGGGTGCTGGAGATTTCACATTTAATAGGTAATACAACACGCCAACCAACAACCCAACGGCCAAAGAGATCAGATAGATTTTCATAAATTTCTCCCCAATAAAATTCCACCTAGTTTCAGATGGAATTTTTTAGGTTGGTTTTAAAAAGCAAAACAAGAACAGCCTAATGCGCCCCAAAATGATTTTTTATCCTGATCATTGATAGGAACATCAAGCATCCATGCATGCGAATGTCCATGCATGCCACAGCTGCTAGAACATGCACACACTGCTGAATCTTTTTGTAAGGGTTGTAAGGAAGGCGCATTACGATTTTCAGAGTGGCGCCACTGCCCGCCAAATCGCTTGACTGGTGACCAATCAGGCGAAGCGGGTGGAATCGGTGGATCTTGTTGCTTAAATTCGGCACCCGCATAGACCACTTTACCGTCCATCACCGTCATGACTGATTCAATAAATTGAATTTCATCGCCCTCAACAGTGAGATAGTCATCTGAGAGTACAACTAGGTCTGCATGTTCCCCTGCGACTAAAGCGCCTTTATGGTTTTGCTCGCCTGAAAACCAAGCAGATCCTTTGGTCCATAGTCTTAACGCTGTTTGACGATCAAGTAAGTCTTTCTCATCATATAAAGTAAAACCACCCACAGTTTTACCTGTGGTTAACCATGCCAAACAGACCCAAGGATTGTATGATGCAACACGCGTCGCATCTGTTCCAGCGCCCACTGGTACACCCAACTCAAGCATTTTTTTTACCGGAGGCGTGTCTTTGGCTGCATCGGCACCATAACGCTGAACAAAGATTTCGCCTTGATACGCCATACGGTGTTGAATGGCAATTCCTCCACCGAGGGCACCAATCCGTTCTATGTTTTTTTCTGAAACCGTCTCTGCATGGTCAATAATAAAACGGGTTTCAAATGGCTTTTTACCATTGACACGTTCAAAAACATTGAGCAATCGACTAATGCTTTCATCATAGGTGGCGTGAATTCGAAACGGCCATTTCTTCTCAGACAAATGTTCAACAATAGCTTCTAATTCAGTTTCCATTTTTTCTGGAAGATCTGGGCGAGGTTCATAAAAATCCTCAAAATCACCAGCTGACCAAGTCAGGTTTTCACCCGCACCATTCATCATCAATAATGCATCACCATCACCAGGAAACGTCATTTCTGTCCATCGTTGATAATCTTCTAACTCTTCACCGGCTTTTTGTGCAAAGAGGTTATAAGCAATACGAACGGTCATTTGATCTTTTTCATGCAATTGATTGATCACTGCATAATCATCTGGATAGTTTTGCCCACCCCCTCCGGCATCTATCGCAGAAGTGACACCGAGCCGATTTAACTCACGCATAAAATGTCGGGTAGAATTCACTTGATCTTCGACGGGTAATTTGGGTGCCTTGCCCAGTGTTGAATACAAAATTGCAGCAGAAGGCGTTGCCAATAATAAACCTGTTGGCTCGCCTTTTTCATTGCGTTCTATTCTGCCCCCGGGTGGATCAGGAGTATCTTTATTAAAACCTAAGACATCTAATGCTGCTCTGTTCAACATTGCACTTGCATATAAGTGCAGAATAAAAACAGGGGTATCAGGTGCAGCTTTATTGATTTCAGCTAAAGTTGGTAAACGCTTTTCTGCAAATTGGAATTCAGTCCACCCACCGACAACACGTACCCACTGTGGTGCTGGCGTATTTTCTGCCTGCTCTTTGAGTAAGCTTAAAGCATCTTTAACAGTCGGAACCCCTTCCCAACGCAACTCCATATTATAGTTAAGCCCGCCACGGATAATATGGAGATGGCTGTCATTTAAACCGGGAATAACGCGACGACCATTTAAATCAATCACTTTTGTCGAGTCGTTGGCCAACTTCATGATGCTATTTTCATCACCCGTGGCAAACACTTTTCCATCAGCGATCGCAATTGCATCTACTTCAGGTTGTTTCGGGTCAAGCGTGGTAATTTTGCCGTTCTTAAGAATTAACTGTACATCTGTCATGATCATCTCCATGTAGATGAATATTTATATCCATAAGGTTTATTTTGCTGACACAGGTGCAATAACTTCATGTTGCGTTGTGGTTCTTTCTGGCGCTTTATGTACCATAGTATATGCATAATCTACGCCCATACCGTATGCACCCGAATGTTCACGTACAATGTCCATCACTGCATCATAAGTTTCACGATGTGCCCAATCACGTTGCCACTCAAGTAAAACTTGTTGCCAAGTTACAGGAACCACGCCTGCTTGAATCATCCGTTGCATCGCATAATCATGTGCTTCTTTTGAAGTTCCACCTGAAGCATCGGCAACCATATAAATTTCATAATCACCTTCCAGCATTGCACCAAAAGCGAATGTAATATTGCAAACTTCAGTCCATAAACCCGATACGATAATTTTTTTACGATGATTGGCTGCCAATGCATCACGAACCTTTTGGTCATCCCATGAGTTCATAGAGGTTCTTTCGAGTAAAGGGGCTTCAGGGAACACATTTAATAATTCTGGAAAAGTGTGTCCCGAAAAACTTTCTGTTTCTACTGTTGTAATGGTGGTTGGAATATTAAAAACCTGAGCGGCTTTAGCCAATCCCACCACATTATTTTTTAAAGTTTGTCGATCAATTGACTGTACGCCAAAAGCCATTTGTGGTTGTTGATCAATAAAGATGATTTGACAGTTTTGAGGTGTAAGTTGTTCTAAAAATGCTTTATTCATTTTGATTCGCAACACATTTATAAAGGAATTTATATAAAAGCAAAAATACACGTAAACCACTAGACACTATTTTAAATACAAACTGTATCCTAAAAAGATACAATGATTGATCAGCGTAGGATGATGCGTTACTTTAGGGGCTGTTGACAATTCGTCTATGTTTGCGACTTCGAGTGGTTTTTAGATGATACAAGGCACGAAATATGAAATTTAGTCATTCTAAATGAATAGTTCGTAACGAAGTAGCGGCAAAAACCACACTAGTCCCGAAGGGTTGTGGCTAAAATTATCTCAGCCTACGTTATGAAACTCGAAAATAGTCTCGCTATTCTTTTCGTTTCATGCCTTGTCTGCTCAATTTTAGCTTACAACGCAAGCTATTTATGAAATGTCAACAGCCCCTCATCATTCAAGTGAAGAGTACTTTAAAATTAAATGGATAAATTAGACTGTATCAATACTTTTATTAGTGTCGTTGAATATGGAAATTTCAGCAGTGCATCACGTCACTTAAACATTACTAGAGATCAAGTTGCGAAAAGAATTTGCCATTTGGAAACTATTTTTAATACGGTCCTGTTCATCCGCAATACTCGCAAAATGGATTTAACTCATTCAGGTGAAAAATTTTATCAACACTCTAAAGTCATTATGAGTGAGTTTGAATGGGCAACCAGTGACTTTACCCACGACCAGAAATATCCCGAGGGTAAACTCAGAATCAATGCACCTCATTCATTTAGACATGCGCATCTTACCGAGATCATTTCTAAATTTATGACACAGTACCCCAACATCAAAATAGACTTGTTACTTTCAGATAAGTTTTTAAATATCAGTGAAGATCAATATGATATTGTTCTAAGAATCAGTCAGGATATTGATCAGCGTAATGCTCACCTGTTTAGTACCTATCATCGACATTTTTATGCAACTACTGCTTATTTTGCAAAATATGGCGTACCCAATACAATTGATGAGTTAAAACAGCACAGTTTATTGTTGTATTCACAAACGGATTCAAGTACTAAAATTGTGCTGAATAAGAATAAAAAAGAAGAAACTATTTACTGTACGCCGAAATTGACATGCAATAGTGGCGATTTCCTTTTAGATTTTTGTAAACAAGATCAAGGCATTATATTTTTACCCGATTTTTTAGCAAAAAAAGATCAAGATGCTGGAAAAATTGTTCGCTGTTTAGAAGACTATCATTCAAAGCAACTTTATTTTTATGCAATCACACCATCTCAACAAAAGATTCCAAAAAAAGTGAAGCTCTTTTTAGATCATCTCAAAAAACACTTATCTGATCGCTAAAATATAAAGCTTTAGACTAGACTTTAACCTAATAACTAAGTATTCACTGCTCATGTCGTATCTTTATAGATAGCAATTTAACAAAGTGTTGTTTATGCAATTATTCAGCATCTAAGCTTGCAAGCTTGACACAGATTTGAATTTTGGACTAAACACATTGTTCTGTAATCGTGTTTGCATATACTCAGCATAAACCGATAATTTTTCATAAATATGTTCAGAATAAAACATATCTTCGACTAGGTTTTGCGCTTGAGCTAGATCATAAAGACCTGATAAATTTAAAATTTTAGCATTCATTTCTGAAAATTTACGACATAAAGCCACATAAAAATCATCTTTATATTTAAACAAAAGCTTCTGCATGTTTAATTTATGATCATGATGATCTAATTGCAAATTTAGACCAGTTTGATCATTTTCGGGATTTACCAAGAAAATTCGAACCTTAAAAAAACATTCTATTTCAAACAAATAATCTGGATTGATCGGTTGATCTGTAATTAAAAAGATACGATCAACTTCTGCCTGAGTCAGTGCTTTGAACAACTGAAAATAAACAAATTCCTGTGCATCCCATGTTTGATCTTGTAGGTCTAAAAATAGATTTAAACTTTCTAGAACGACATCATCCTTGGTCAAGTTCATGGTTTTTTCCACCTGATAATAAGGTTTTAAAATATCTTGAACTTGTGCAGTCAGAACTGTTGAGTAAAGCACTGTTTGATTTAAATTCGCCAAAATAAACGGTGAAAACAAATAAGCCAGACTTAAATGATTTGAAATAATTGCAGATTGGATAATCGCTGTACTTTTCTTTTTTGAAAATTCACGTAAGACTTTGGCACGCAACAATGTAGCTTCTAAGTTTACAAATCTTTGATTGAGTTGCTCTATCACATTTTCAGAGCAACCATGCTCACATAAAACTTGTGTGAGCACATTCAACTGAGTCGTCACAAACATATCCCTGCCTCATTCTATACTGCATCGTGTGCGACTATTTTGGAAAGAAATCAAAAAGAAATATAGCCACAAAATTTTAGAAAAAATATATAACAGATAGAGCTGTGCTGATTGCTTCTGTTATAGTTATTTTAAATACCCACTTGCATTGACCTATGTATAAATCTGAACAACTGGCCCATAGCCTAAAACTATTGATTAAAAATGGGACGTGGAAAGCGCATGAAAAGTTACCCTCACTACGTCAACAGGTTGAACAATCAGGTTTAAGCCTGATTACGGTGATGAATGCTTATCAAGAGCTCGAAGCGCAAGGTCTGATTTATTCAAAAGAAAAGTCAGGGTATTTTGTTGTAGAACAAAGCTCAGATCACCCCACTACATTACATGTTATTAATGAAACAGTTGAAATTAACTCCGTTGTTTTTAAATATTTAAAATCAACACAGTCTGAACACATTATCCCTTTAGGCTCTGCCTTTCCCAATAGCCAATTGCTCTACTCCGCTAAACTGATACAAACGCTCGGACAACTTGCTCGACAACGGCGTAGCTATGAACAAACACCCAGCCTCCCACCCGGAAATTATCAACTGAGAAAAATTATTGCTCAAAAGTATGCTATGCAAGGCATCCCCACTGATCCATCTGATATTGTGATTACGTCTGGAGGTTTAGATGCATTAAATCTTTCATTGCAAGCACTTACACAAGCTGGGGACTATATTTTATTACAACAAACGATTTTTTATGGGGCATGGCAAGCGGCTGAACGACTTGGATTAAAAGTAATTACTATTCCAGAGCACCCTGAACATGGCATTGATTTAGACGCATTCGAACAGGCAATTTTAAAATATCCAATTAAAGTGTGTTTGATGATGTTAAATGGTCAGAATCCAATTGGCTTTACTGTGAGTGACGAAATTAAATTAAAATTGGCGAAGTTACTCAACCAATATCAGATTTATTTGATTGAAGATGATGTCTATGAAGAACTTTACTATGATCAGAAAAAACCCCTCTCTATGAAGTATTTTGATCAACAAAATTGGGTATTACATTGTTCTTCTTTTTCAAAAACATTAGGTGCAGGTTTTCGTATCGGTTGGGTCTATGCAGGTAAATTCTCTGAACATATTCAACACACTCAACTTATGAGCACCCTTTCAGTCAACTCATTTATCCAAAATGCCTTGGTTGAATACCTCTCTCATCGTCATTATGAAAAACATTTAAAAACTTTACGATCCACCTTACAACGTTATAAAAAACAATATTTTAATTATTTAAAAACCCATTTACCTGAGCAATGCCATGTCAATTATTATCCTTCCGGGTACTTTCTATGGATTGAATTGCCTGAACAAGTCGATAGTAATGAGATCTATCAGCACATGTTAGAACACGGTGTTAGTGTCGCGCCGAGCAGCTTATTTAATATTAGCAATCAACAAAATCACTTTATTCGGATGAATTGTTCATTTGAAATGAATGAAAAGATTCAAAATGCATTAAACCAATTGATTTATATTATTGGTAAATCAGTGATGACATAAGCTGAATTTTTATAACAGATTCATCATTGCTTACTTATCTGTTATAGTTTTTTTCTAATTTTTTGTATCTACAGTGTGAATACGTTTCTATCCATAATGAATCTATATTAAGCAGAAAGAGATTTTGCGATGAATGATGACAAAAGCCCTAAAAAACCACAATATGCTGATAGCTCGATTTCAGACAAAGCCTTTAAACGCATGATCATCTGGTTTTTTATCTACTGTAGCCTGTTTTGTATTGGTGTTATTGTCACAATTGGTGCAGATCACGCTGCTTTAAACTAGATCTCAATTGATTTCAAAAGATACGATTGATAAAACACTCACTTAATCAAGTGAGTGTTTTTTCTGTATCTGTTGGCTTAAAAGTGTATAGGCATCTTTAAGATCTTCCCGCCCCATATCCTGTAACATGCGCTGATGCATATTTAAAATATTCACATCTCCACGCCTTGCAGGACCCGTCTGCATTGTTTCAGGATCATTTTGAGTGGCTTTTTTTGCTGTTTCCAAAATTAATGGATACAGTAAATTAAAATTGACCTGCTGTGCATCGACCACTTGTTTAGCCATGTCATAACAATAATTGGTAAAATTACAGGCAAATACCCCTGCCAGATGTAAGCTCAGCCGCTGCGCTGAATTATATGGATAAACCTGATTACTTAGACTATTTGCTAGCGTCGTTAAAGCAGACAAATCCTCTTGCAAAGCCGTTTCAATAAACAACGGGGTATTCTGCCAATCCACTTCACGTTCAAAGCTAAAAGTCTGTAAGGGGTAAAAAACCCCAGATTTTACATGGTGTTCAGTCAATATATTGAGGTTGGTACTGCCAGAAGTATGAACAATCAAAACATCCGAAAGTTGTGAATGAATCGTTTGGATGACTTGAGTAATGGCTTGGTCACTTACCGCAATAATCAATAAATCAATTTCAGGGTCTATACAATCCACAGCATCAATAGCCTGAGCATTCACCTGCTGGGCTAAGCTGTGTGCATTGTTTAAATTACGACTATAAATCTGAACAATATGATGTTGTTTTGACAGTGCTTTTGCAAAATGTGTAGCAACACGACCTGAACCAACAATACTAATACGCATATCAACATCTAAAACTTTAAATATAGTTACAGCATGCCAATAAAAAAGGGATGAATCAATTCATCCCTCTCAGATTATGATGATTACATCAATTTACTGCATTGTTTAAATAAATAATTCGCTCAGCGGTACGTTTATTAAAACACTTGGTATATTGCATCTCTTTATTTTGTTGAGACATCGCATCATCCCAATATTGACGTTGTTGCTGATAGGTTTCAATTTCACTGTCTGGAATATCACCAAAACTTTTCTGTGAAATGACTTTACAATCAACATCACGTTTTTCAAACCATTCTGTTTGATCTTGCTTAAATTGTGCTTTTTGTTCATCACTCAAACTATCCCAAGTCTGGTTTAAACGATCAACTTGTTTGAGCTTTTCTTCATCTAGCTCTTTTTTGCGGATATCCATGGCTTTTTGTGCAAGCGCTGTTTGCTCTGCATTTTCAATTTGGTTGACCTGCTCGCGTTCACGCATATCTTTATTTTCTTTCATATAGGCTGCGTATTGCACCGCTTTTACCGTAACAAAAGTTACCCCTTGAATAACTGCATCCTGATTAAGCACATCAAGGGTTAAACCATCTTTGTCTGTTTTCACAACATTATAGTTAAACTTGCCTTTTAGCTGATCATTGGCTAGTACCAATTTAGATTCACCAGCTTCGATATACTCACGTATGCTACGATACCCATCACCTTCACATCCCTCCTCACAATCTTGCCCAAATTCTGCATATGAATTTTCAGCACGCTGTTGTAAGCCTTTCGGGAATTGAACCAATAACTGACTTTCACATTCCAGTTGATTGGTTTTAGACGAGTCTTCAGTGATTGTACGAACATTCTTCACTTCAAACTTTAAAGCATTGTTAATTTTCTGAAGTAGTGCTTGGTCAGCTTCATAACCAGAATTTTTAATATTATCTGTGACTTCACGCAAATACTCATCTTTCAAATATTTTTGAATTTGATTGATATTATCTTGATTGGTACAACTCCACTCTGCAAGTTCAGAATTACCTTCATCTTTTTTCTTTTTGAAGTAATCACAGCCTGACAGCATTAAGGTACTCGAAATCGCTGCAATCATAAATAATGGGTTTAATGATTTATTCATTGTTTATCCGATCATATTTTTATGTGGGTCATTTAACCAAATAATTGAAGAATTTTCGAGTAAAAAATAAAAAGCTTCTGGATATTCAGAAGCTTTTTATACAATTTATGTGCGTTTTGGCACAGAGCATCTAACTAAAAGGGATTATGGCGTCGTTGCACCAAGTACTTCAAACTCAATACGGCGGTTTTTAAATTGCCCTTCTTTGGTTGAATTATCTGCAATTGGATTGTCTTGACCATGTCCTTCAGCAGTTAACTGTGAAGTATGTACGCCCTTTTCAACCAAATATGCAACAACCGATTTTGCACGTTTTTCAGATAATTTTTTGTTTGAATCCGCACTCCCAACATTATCGGTATAACCTTTAACCACAAGTTTTGCATCTGGTAGTTGTTTTAACAAATTCGCTGCTTTATCCAAAATCGCTTTATTGGCTTCTGGAATACCAGAAGAACCTGTCGCAAAATTAATCACCTGTAAATTCAATGCAGCGGCAATATCATTTACATTGGCTTTATCTGCCTGAATGCTTGAAAGTGCTTGGTCTGCTTGTGAATTACTTGTATCTACATTTGCAGCACTACTGGTTGGAGCTGCATTTGCATCGGCTGTTTGCTGTGCAGAAATGTGTAGATTAGGAACAACAGCTTTTAACTCGTCTGCCAATTTTTGTGCTTGCGCTAAATCTGCTGTTTGAATGGTAAGTTGATCACCGATCCAAGCCAGTGAAATATTTGGAATGCCTTTAATTTTAGCCAACACCTGATCTACAGCATTTTGATCTGGCAAATCAGCAGCATAAGCACCACTGGCTGTAAGTTGACAATGATCGGTTTGGCCAAACACTGAGGCAATACTGGTTTTTAAACTATCCAGTAAAGATTGACTGCTCGATTGTGCCTGACAACTTGCTAATTTACCTTCAGCATCTGTAGAAATTTGCAGTTCAGCGGCTTGCAAATCAGCAACAGCTTGTGAAGCTCCACTGCTTACTGGATCTCCCCCAGCAGGCGGTTTACTACTGCATTGTTTAAATAACAATGCGGCCAATCCTGCAATCACCAACAGAGCGATAATTGGCAATAACCAATTGGATTTTTTAGGTTCATCTTGGATCGAATTTATTGTGATTGTAGACGTATCAAGGGGTACTGGTGTTGGAGATACACTTTGTACAGGTATCGGTGCCACAGGTTCTACAGGCGGGATAACAGCCTCAGCCACGGGTGCAGCTTGCGTTGTGGCTGCGAAACCAAGACCGCCTACACTTAAGCCCAGTGTGGCAAATAATCCTGTTGCCCAAGCTGGCAAATCATCTTGAATATTGTTCCATTGCGCTTTGATAAAATCAAAAATTTCATGCTTACCATCTGAACCTGCTTGATCTGCAAGCAATGATAAAGTCGGAGCAATGGAATGGTTTAATGTGGTTTCAATTTCTTGGGTCGGTGCATTGCCCGCAACCAGTCCTAAAAAATGCGCGACCGTTTCTGGTTGATGACTGAAAATATCGCCTAAGCGAGGATTTAGATTTTGTTGAAGTGTATTAATAAGTTCTGGTTTTGATTTTAAAACTGAGAGGAGAATGGGATAAAAGGCACTTAAAGCACCGATTTTTTCATCTTGAAACTGAAGATCACCCTGTAAAACTTTTGTGGTCACCCGTTCTTTTAGAAGCTCAATAATATTCATAATTTTGGACACTCCGATTTCATTGTTGTATTTGTCACATTAAAAATCATTTTATTGATCATTTTTTATTCTAGTGATTAAATTCTAATAGTTATAATAGCTTTTTGTAGCACAGCGTGTTCAATATCTATTTGAAAAGCCAGCTTATGCTGGCTTTTTGTTTCAATTTTTGCGCTTATGTAAATTTTACAGCTTAGGCAGTAAACGTTTGCAGTACTTTACCGACCATTTTTTGATTGATTAATGGCGTATTTTTTCCATGAGATAAAATACTGTCATTGCTAACAATCCATTCTAGATCTGGATCAACCAATGCCCAACCCGATTCTTTGACCCAACGATCCGTCATATTGGCCACTTTTGCAGGAGCAAGCGTAACTTTTTCAACCCATTCTAAAGGTTCAAACAAACCTTCACGAACCAATTGCACCCCAAAAGAGACATAGGTATCAAATGCGCTAATACCTGGTAAAGTCTCGGCAAAAGGCGCTAATTTCGCAGAACCACTCAAAGGTTCATGATGAGTACAAATCGCATCAATCACACCGTCTTTGACGCCTTGGCGCAGTAATTCTTTGTCTTTTTCAGCACGCAATGGTGGGCGCACATGTGCCAAAGAATTAAAACCATCAATCAAGTGTTCTGTTAAATGCAATTGATGCATTGCAACATCTGCCGTCACAGGCAAACCTTTGTTTTTTGCAATTTTAATCAACTCTACAGATGCACCACTTGAAAGCAAACCAAAGTGCGCTTTGACGCTTGTCGCTTCAATCATCAATAGGTATTTCGCAATAGCAATTGTTTCAGCCAGTGCTGGAATCATCGGTAAACCTTGGCGTGAGGCAATAAACCCCTCATGTACACAACCGTCTTTTGCAATCTGGTGCTCTTCTGGATAAAACACCACGGTCATGTCTAAACCAGCCGCATATTCCAAGGTACGCAGAACCACATCATCATCTTTAAAAGTAGCATAGGCGTTTGAAACGGCAGTACAACCACCTTTTTTTAAACCTGCCATATTTGCGGGTTGTTTACCATTTAAACCTTGGGTTTGCGCACCAATCACTTGTAAATGAATACCACCATCTAACATGGCTTTTTCTACAAGTCCATGAATCAAAGCACCATTGTCTTGCACGATTGGCTTTGAATCAGGTGGGGTAAATACATGCAAAATACCATTTTCACGTGCCGCTTTACCTTCTGACTTCAAGGTACCATGCTGTTGCTGACCTGGCTCACGTAATCGTGCACACAAATCAACCATAGTCGGTATCAACCATTTTCCTTGTCCATCAATGGTATCCACGACATTGGCAGATGATTCGACTATTTTTCCATGTTCAACATAAACCGTTTGTACAGTGTCAATTTTTTTGATTGGGTCTAAGACACGTACATTTTCAATTTTTACACTACTCATGACTTTATCCTTAACCTTAAACTGCAATTGCTTCTAACAAACCTTTCTCTTGCAACTGACCTTGCATTGCCAAAGCCAAAACAGCCATTCGCACTGCAATACCATTGGTCACTTGATGCAAAATTACCGACTGCGCACCATCAGCAATACTAGAATCAATCTCTACACCGCGGTTCATAGGTCCCGGATGCATAACAATACAATCAGGTTTAGCCATGGCAAGCCGATCTTTATTTAAACCATACATTTTGTAAAATTCAGCTTGTGACGACAAAGCTGGTGAATCAATACGTTCATTTTGAATACGTAGAGTAATGATCACATCACAGTCTTTAATGCCTTCATCCATTTTATTGAACAAGCGAACGCCTTCACCATATTCATCAAAACCACACGGAAGCAAAGTATTTGGTGCAATTACACGGATATCTTTACAACCTAAAGTCTGTAACGCTGCGATATCTGAACGTGCCACACGCGAATGCTTAATATCACCAATAATCGCCAGACTAATGTCTTCAAAATTCTTTTTCGTTTCACGGCGAATGGTTAACATATCTAACATTGCTTGAGTTGGATGAGCATGACGCCCATCTCCAGCATTGATGATTGCAACATGCGGACAAACTGTTTCAGCAATAAAATGCGCTGCGCCTGATGAAGAGTGGCGCACAACAAAAATATCTGCTGCCATCGCTTCGAGGTTCCATAGCGTATCGCGCAATGTTTCCCCTTTTGAAGTACTTGATCGTGCAATATCAATATTCAATACATTTGCAGATAAGCGTTTTGCAGCCGCTTCAAAAGTAGTTCGTGTACGTGTCGAATTTTCAAAGAATAAGTTCATCACTGTACGACCTTCTAAAAGTGGTGTCGTTATCAGTTGATTTTGATCATTTATAAAGGAATGGGCTGTATCTAGAATTTTGGTGAGGGTTGCTTTAGAAAGACCTTCGATGGTCAGGAAATGCTTTAAGTTTCCGTCATTATTGAGTTGAATCTGACTCGGTGTATGCAATGCCGCCAAGTGCATGAGAGATTCCTTAGAGGTTAAGTTAACGTATTATACAGATTTTCTTTTTCTTTGGCAGTTGAAGTTTTGGACAAATAGTCATAAAAGTCAGCGATCAAATTTTAAATTTGATCTGCTTTAAGTCTGCAAGTTTGAGCGTTAAGTTCATCAATTTTTCTCGAAGTTGCTGAATCATATTGAGGTAGTCAATATCTGATTGATCTTTTAACAGCTCAATATAAGCATCTAGTCTCAGCAAGGCTTGATTACGCCATTTAAGTAATTCTGCTATGGGATGGTACTTTTGTGAATCAAAATCATGCAATAGATATTCCGATATTTGTATATTGGTTAATGTCACATCATATTCTTTTACACGTTTTAAGCACTTTAAGGTATCTTCTAAACGAAAGCGGATCTCGTGTTCACAAAGAAATTTTAAATGTGGAAAATCCTTTTGAGCAGCAAAATATTGTGCCAATGGCAGAGTAAAATCCTCATAAGGATACCAACGCCCATGTGCACAGGAGATTAATTCTTTATATTTTTTCTGTTCAACCCACAGTTTAAACACAACAGTCTTTGCTTGATGATAATGACTTAATCGCAGCTCAGTTTGTTGTGCCGACTCATCAGCCGTACCCACGTAAATCATTTGGTTGTTTTTTAAATATTTGCTAATTTCTGCATTGAATTTCGTATAACTCAAGTGATTGTCTCACAACTTATCCTCAGCTTAAAAATACTATAAATGAGTTTTAATTTTAATCACACTATATCAATTAAGCTCTAGCGCTGTAGCTAGAGCTTATTGCCCCCACTTATCTCAATGCACCAATATAGTGATGTGAAACTTGTGCTCGATAAATTTCTTCTTCTGTTGCACCAGAAACATATGCGTCCTCGCTTTGTTCAACTTGCGTTGTCGTTACTGTATTCACAGAGGAAGCTGGTTGTTCCTGTTCTAATAAATGCTGTAAGCGCAAGGCATGACGATTTAATTCTGGATCTTGAGTCGCCAATGACATATCAATCACATACTGTGCATAGCTTTTATTATCCACTAAATACATCACATCAATCACACGTCCTGTCACACGTCTTAATCGCGTTAAGATTAATGCCCCGATGGAAAACGCATCTGCATGTGCAATAAATCTGCTGTTGTTAATATCTTGCATAGAAATCCCCGTATTTATTAATTCATTAAAATTCAATTAAATTTCTGAGCCAATACGGTGGATAATCAAGCAAATTATGTACCAAAATCACACTATAAAATGAATTAATAATGTATACACATTATTCTCTATTTAAAAGTTTACCGACTAGAACTCGCCCCACACATTGAGGACCTTTAAATAGATCTAGAAATTACCCCGTATGCACTTTGCGCTCATCATGAACTATATTCAACCTGTCAAAAAACTCAGAAACAAGAATATAATTTCTCTTAATCAATATTTTAAATTAAATCAATTACATGAGAAAAATAAATTGTTTAATTCTAAAAATCTTGCAATGCCACACCTTATATTCAAAGTTTAAATAGCTTTGCGTAGGCGATGCCTCACTTTTCAGAGATGAAAAGTGACAAAAATCTTCCGTCGTGCGAGGGGTACGTCCTATACCCCCGCCCAACGGCGACATCCCTGTCGCCTCACGATAAGATCACCATCTATGATTCAAAAGTACAAAAATGAATTGATAACCAAGAGTTTCTAAAAGTTCATACAAAAACATAAGCTTCATTTATGATCAATGACTTGATGCAAATCAGTAATACTTCAAATATTTCAGAGCTTTGCTCAATGTTTCGATTTTTTTGCTTTTTAGTCATTTGACCTAGCCTATCAACTAAAGCATCATGATTATCAGCGACACTATTCTGTTCAATACATCAGTGCAATTGTAAAAATAAATCCATGTTTAAGCCTTACATTGAATGTAAGAAAGTTAAATCAAATTTTAATGATAAAAATAACGCCAACACATTTCCAATGAAATCAAAATTAATAACACACCCATCACGATATTAAAAAGACGTGCTCGATTTCCTGTATTTAAAAAGCTTGCTAACTTTTCACCAGCAATCCCCCACAGCAATAAAGATAGATAACAGACGACAAAATAAATCACTACAAAAACCAATAAAACAGCATGGATATGCCCCGTTGAAAATAGCCCTGTACCCGCCACTGCGGCAATCCATGCTTTGGGATTTAGCCATTGCATCAACGCACCCTGTATAAAGGTTGGTATTTTTGCTTCATTATGGGGTTGACTTGAGATCACGGTCCCTTTTGCACGTAGAATATTGAGCCCAATCCACAACAATAAAACTGTACCTAAAATCGTGATCACATCAAGAAGTACAGGATTGATCACAATCATTTGATACAAACCAAAACAGACTGATGCCAATAACAAGGTAAAACCAATGGTCGCCCCTGAAATAAATGCAAAAGTTGCTTTTACACCATAATTCATACTGCTGGTTAAAATGGTCAAATTCACAGGTCCTGGTGAAATCGACATAGACAGCGAAAAAATAAACATTGAAACAATAAGACTGAGCATTTTTTAAATTCGATATTTGATCTTATCTACATATTGATATTTGAATATATTTCAAGCAAAAAACCCAAATTTTTAACTGAATTTAGTACTTTTTATAAAATTTCGGACTTAAAAGGCCATTCTATAAGTTTTCGTCATTAAAATACGCTAAAATACGCGATTGCTTTTTTAATGTCTTTGGAAATATTCATGAATTCGAAACCACGTCTTTCTACATATTGGGTTACCTGTGCAGATGGACTAGAAACCTTACTGCAAGAAGAAATTCAAGGTTTAGGGATTCAAGATATTGAAAAATTTCCTGGACGTTTAATCTTTAAAGGCAAACTCGAAGATGCATACCGTGTTTGTATGTGGTCACGTTTGGCTTCTCGTGTACTGACACCGATTCATGTTCATGAACTTGAATTTACCCATGACGCACGTGACGTTGCAGAAGAACTTTATGAAGGTGCGATCAATTTTGATTGGTCACTTATTTTTGCACCACAAAGTACTTTCGCAATTCGTCTTCACGTAGAACGTGATATTAAAGTCAATACACAGTTTGCGACTTTACGTGTTAAAGATGGTGTGGTTGATTCTTTCATGGAAGCTGTCGGTAAACGTCCAAGTATCGACATTAAACAGCCTGAAATTACCCTGTATGTGCTTGCTGGAAAAACTGAACACACCTATTGTTTAGATTTATCTGGAGATTCTTTACATAAGCGTGGCTATCGTCGTTTTATGACAGATGCGCCGATTAAAGAAAACCTAGCCGCCGCTATCCTACAAAAAGCACAGCTTAAACAACGTAATCCAGAAATTATTCTTGACCCAATGTGTGGTTCAGGAACCTTTATTATTGAATCATTGATGATCCTAACTGATCGTGCACCTGGTTTAGTGCGCCGTTTCGGCTTTAATGGCTGGAATGGACATGATCATGAGTTATGGATGTCGATTAAAGCTGAAGCAGCTGAACGTCATAAAGTTGCCTTAGAACAACCTTTACCTAAATTCTATGCCTATGATGCAGATTGGGAAGCAGTAAAAGCAACCAAACAAAATATTATTGCTGCTGGATTTGAGCAACAACTGGATCAAATTCAAATTGAAGAGCGTACTTTAGCAGATTGGCCTGATTTCCAAGCAGAAGGCAAAACTTCATTTATAGTCACCAACCCACCCTATGGTGAGCGTTTAGGGGAAAAAGCCTCTAACCGAGCTTTATATCTGGGTCTGTCAGCACTTCTACAAAAGAATTTCCCGAATCAGCATGCTGCCGTTATCGCAGCGGCTGTTGAACAAGCTGATGTATTGGCATTTAACAATCCACAAATCTTACGTTTAATGAATGGTAAATTGCCAATTTATATTCGTTTTGGTGATATTAAGCCTGCAGCAGTGGTTAAACCTTTCCTTGCAGATTGGCAACCTCAACAATTTGAAAAAATCGAAGGTGCGGAAGACTTTACCAATCGTTTGCAAAAAAATATGCAAGCTTTAAAGAAATGGGCTGTAAAAGAAGATATTTATTGTTTACGTCTCTATGATGCAGATTTACCAGACTTTAATGTCGCTGTAGATTTGTATGGTGATCGTTTACATGTTCAAGAATATGCACCACCAAAAACCATTGACCCAGAAAAAGCCAAAAAACGTTTTAACCTCGCTTTGGCTTCAATCCGTGCCGTAACAGGTTTAGGTCGTGATGCGATCTTTATCAAAACCCGTGCCCGTCAAGAAGGTAAAACCCAGTACGCAAAACAAAGTACTGCATCTAAACGTTTTATCGTACAAGAAGGTAAAGCCAAAATTTTAATCAACTTGACTGATTATTTGGATACTGGATTATTCCTAGATCACCGTCAAATGCGTCTACGTATTGCAGCTGAAGCTAAAGGAAAACATTTCCTGAACCTGTATAGTTATACCTCTACAGCAAGTCTACACGCTGCTTTAGGGGGTGCTGCAAGTACGACAAGTGTTGACTTATCCAATACTTATCTAAATTGGTCTAAAGAAAACTTTGTCTTGAATGGCTTAACAGTTGATCATCCAGATGAACAGCATCAATTCTTCTCAAGTGATTGTTTTGAATGGTTAAAAGAAGGTCATGAACAATATGACATGATTTTTATTGACCCACCAACCTTCTCAAACTCAAAGAAATTCTACGGTACTTTTGACGTGCAACGTGACCATATTTCTTTACTTAAACGTGCAATGAATCGTCTAACCACAGAGGGAACGTTGTATTTCTCAAATAACTATCGTGGTTTTGAGATGGACGAAGAAATCGATGCAATGTTTGATGTACAAGAGATCACCAATGAAACAATTGGCTTAGATTTCAAACGTAATCAAAAAATCCATAGAGCATGGAAAATTAAACACTTCCCTGTTTAATCATACTAGACCTCGGGCTTATTTATAAGCCACGGGGTCAATTTCGTGTCCTATATAAAGTGTAACGCGATCTTGGGTTGTAATTCGGACATCATGGCGTTGATATGGATTATAACCAACCTCAATTATTCTATATTTTTCAAGTGGTTTTAAATATTTATCCCCAGGTTGATTTGGATCTGGATCTTTTTTCTGCCACTCGAAATCAGTTAATACAGTAGAATAAATTTCATCTTTTTTAGCATCGTCCGACCTTTCCTGAGCAACTTGTTTATGCAGGTTATTTTGCTCTTCGACAGGTTGTTGTGCATTTTCCTTTACAGCTTTAATAATAATGGGTGACAGTTTAACCACACCTACAGATTGCGCTGCAAGATCTTGATCATCTAATTTATCTGCCAATGCCTCTATCGAACTAAATGCCATCAAGAGAAAACCGAGTATTTTTAAATAATCAGATTTGTCCTTATCTTTGATCATCATGATCAACTTTTCCTTTCTTATTATTCCTCATTGAAAAAACTATCAATTTTTGACCGTTTTTTCAATAAATTCATGAAAAACCCGATAATAGGTAAAACCTAAATAAACACGCATAAATATCTGATGATTAAAATAATATGATGAAGAGCCAAGGCTATGCCGATTGCTTCTTCTAGATGGTTTATAGATCTATGCATCCCTATAGCTCTGGATGCTTGATTGGGGAATCAAACAGGCTTTAAACCTTTGCATCAATTCTGTGATGTGTAGTGTTTTCCCTATTATGCGGAAAGTCTTAATGTGGCATTCTGCTGTTCAATCAACCTCAATTACCCTTCACAAGTGCTATCCATCAATATTACTTCCCCCTTGCACCAATGCTTACACGTATGTAGAACGCTAAAAGTCCTCAAGCTTGCAATGCCATACCTTATATTCAAAATAACACGCAAAAATATAAATGCTTATCCAATAAAAAAGCCAACCACCTTGCGGTAGTTGGCTTCGGTTATACTGTTGGATAAATTAACTTAATTTTAATTTACCAAAATCAAGTTGACCATTTTCAGCACTGATTAAGATGGTATCACCTGCTGTAAATTGACCGGCAAGGATTTGCTGAGCCAATGGATTTTCAACCTGTTGTTGAATTGCACGTTTAAGTGGACGCGCACCATATACAGGATCAAAACCAGCATCAATCAGAATATCAAAGGCCTGATCATCGACTTTCAATCCAATGTCTCGTTCAGATAAACGTGAACGTAAACGATCCAATTGAATATCCGCAATGCCACGAATTTGTGATTTTTTCAACGAGTGGAACACCACCAATTCATCGATACGGTTAATAAACTCAGGACGGAAATGTTGTGATACGGCATTCATCACCGTTAAACGAACATCTTCATCACTCGCACCTTCACCGAGTTCACGTACATCACTTGAACCTAAGTTCGATGTCATCACAATCACGGTATTTTTAAAGTCAATCAAACGACCTTGTGAGTCAGTTAATCGACCATCATCCAACACTTGTAATAAGATGTTGAATACATCTGGATGGGCTTTTTCAACTTCATCAAATAACACCACACTATACGGTTTGCGGCGGACTGCTTCAGTTAAAACACCACCTTCTTCATAACCCACATAACCCGGAGGCGCACCCACCAAGCGGCTCACCGAATGCTTTTCCATAAACTCTGACATGTCGATACGAATAATCGCATCATCACTATCAAATAAGAAGTTACCTAAAGCCTTGGTTAACTCAGTTTTACCCACCCCTGTTGGTCCAAGGAATAAGAACGAACCACTTGGACGATTAGGATCAGATAAGCCCGCACGTGAACGACGAACTGCATTTGAGACAGCAACCACAGCTTCATCTTGCCCAACCACACGGTTATGTAAGAAATCTTCCATATGAAGCAATTTCTCACGCTCGCCTTGTAGCATTTTTGACACAGGAATACCGGTTGCAGCACTGACCACTTCTGCAATTTCATTTTCAGTCACTTTGGTACGAATCAGTTTCGGTTCTTCATTGACTTCCGCAACCTCTTCTTCATTCAAACGTTTTTGCAACTCTGGAATCACGCCATATTGCAAACGACTTGCTTCTGCCAAATCACCTTCACGTTGCGCTTTTTCAAATGCAGTACGTGCTTTATCAAGTTCGATTTGCGCCTGATTTGTACCATCGACTAGACGCTTTTCTGCAATCCAAATTTCTTCCAAATCACTATATTCTTTTTCAACATCTGCAATTTGTTTTTCCAAATGCTCAACTTCAGCTTTACTGACTGAATCTGCATCTTTTTTCACCGCTTCCAATTGCATTTTTAATTGGATTAAACGGCGGTCTAAACGGTCAAGTGGCTCAGGTTTTGAGTCAATTTCCATTTTGATACGTGACGCTGCTTCATCAATCAAATCAATCGCCTTATCTGGCAATTGACGGTCTGTAATATAGCGATGTGACATTTTCGCAGCAGCTATAATGGCAGAATC
This sequence comes from Acinetobacter sp. BIGb0196, assembly GCF_011759595.1. Classification (NCBI taxonomy): domain Bacteria; kingdom Pseudomonadati; phylum Pseudomonadota; class Gammaproteobacteria; order Moraxellales; family Moraxellaceae; genus Acinetobacter; species Acinetobacter sp. BIGb0196. Next base: position 2,489,080 of record NZ_JAAOZA010000001.1, read on the forward strand.
GAGAATTTGCACACCATGATGCGTTGCATATTTGTCTTTTAGACCACGTAAAATTGCAATGGTGTCTTCAACACTTGGTTCATCCACCAGAACTTTTTGGAAACGACGTTCCAAAGCTGCATCTTTTTCAATAAATTGACGATACTCATCCAGAGTTGTTGCACCCACACAACGTAATTCACCACGTGCCAATGCAGGTTTTAACATATTACCTGCATCCATCGCACCATCACCTTTACCCGCACCGACAAGCGTATGTAGCTCATCAATAAACAGGATGATCTCACCATCAAATTTAGCCAGATCTTTGAGTACTGCTTTTAAACGTTCTTCAAACTCACCACGGTATTTTGCACCAGCCAGCAACGAGCCTAAGTCTAACGATAAAACACGTTTGCCTTTTAAGCCTTCAGGCACCTCACCATTGATAATACGCTGTGCCAGACCTTCAACAATCGCTGTTTTACCTACACCTGGTTCACCAATCAATACTGGATTATTTTTAGTCCGACGTGACAGTACTTGAATGGTACGACGAATTTCTTCATCACGACCAATCACAGGATCGAGTTTGCCTTCCGCAGCACGTGCCGTTAAATCTACGGTATATTTATTGAGTGAATCTCGCTGATCTTCATGGTTATTTGCCATAACTTGTTCGCCACCTCGAATATTTTCAATTGCTTTGCGTAGTTTGTCGGTTGTTACACCTACACTGGTTAACAATGTTTTGGTTGCACCTGTTTCAGCAAGTGCCAAGATCACCCAGTCGGTAGATAAAAATTCATCTCCTGCTTTTTGAGCAAAACTATCTGCCAAATTAAGCGCACGTACAGCTTCTGGATTTAAATTGATATCCCCAGTCGGTGTTCCAATTTTTGGTGCATCAGTTAAAGCTTTTTGCAGTTTTGTTTTTAACTCAGGTAGATTGGCGCCTGACTGTTGCAACAGACTTAGATTGGATGGTTCTTCCAACAAAACGGAAAGAATATGAATACCCTCAATTGCGGTATTATCATTACCCATTGCCTGAGATTGTGCATCAGATAAGGCTTGCTGCAGGCGGTTCGTAAATTTTTCAAATCGCATTCTTGTTATTCCTCACAACAAATTTTGTACTTGAATAATAAATGGGAACGTTTTTTTCGATTTCAATAGCAATAATGAATTAATTTATATATTTTTCAAAAACTTACCAAAACACTTGAAATAGATTTCAGTATTAATATCTGTGCTGAAACGTTATTTTTCAAGTAAGCTGATGGAAAAATATAGAGGATTAGTTTTTTAAGCGTTTGTATTTTCAACGATATGCTTTAGAGTAAGGAGTATTGAGAGATTTTAGTATAAGAACAATGTTGACTTTCGGTAAATCATTAACTGTGTTAATTGCAGTATCTGCACTGTATGCCTGTGGCTACAAATCGCCAAATAGTGAAGAATTTCCGCACAAACATATCCAGCAATTAACACCGAATATATCAGGCATAGAATTAAAATGGTTTAAAACGTCTGATGATATAAATAGAAAAGCCATCAATGAAAATTTTATCATCTACAGTTGCCCTGAAAGTGATGTGAAACAAAAACCTGTAAAAAACTTTAAAATATGTACTTACGATTTAAATCACGATCAACAGATTCAGCCTCATTCCATTGCTGCACAAACAAATCAATTTATCGATCAAATGTTCGCGCTAAATCACAATCACTTTCTCATCACTATTAAAACCTTTCAATCTGGTGTGAATGATCCAATGCAAGCCTATTTGTTCAATGCACAGACACAAAATTTAACGGCCATGACTTCATTTTCTTATACTGCATTTTCTCAGACAATTTTAGAAAAAATGGTACAGGAAAAGACCTATCAAAAGAAAGTTTTAGAATATGGCACTACGGTTTATTTTGATCCTCAATATACTTCTGCTAAAGAAGCCGCAGAAGCTCAAGAAGAACTCAAGCAACAACAGCAATCTGTAATCGAAAATTTCAAAGATATTTTTAGAGACAGGCCTGAAGAGCCAAAGCGTGATTTTTCACCAGATGATTATCGTGTTCAACCTGCCGAACCTTTTAATTTAAAGCTTATTCAACAGTTAAAGCTTTATCTACAACAATACCAAGCAGAATGCTATTTAATGGTTGATCCCGAAACACAGCTCTTAAAAACACCACAAAGTTATATCTATAGTCGTGATTTTTCGCAATTTCTGCCACAGTTAGAAAATGAAATAGGGCTGCCTGAATGCAAAAAACCAGCGGAATCATCACCTGTAAATGCCAAATATCTAAAATATCAAAGTATTGATGATGTTAAGGGCTCAGGAAATCATTATGTATTTTGGTTTACGCCCATTGGTTATGATGTATTCGAAATCAAACAGCATGGGCAAAATAAACAATTTAAGCTGCCCATTGACTCTGCTTGGATATATCAAAGTAGAAATAAACTGATCATCTCCACTGATCAGACTTACTACATCATTCCACTTTATTAATGAAGAGCTTTAACCTAATAAAAACTCTAACCCACTTTATTCATTAAGTATTCAATAGCTTTACACTTCTGACTTTGTCGCAGAACTTTGAGAAACCGCACTATTCGCTGCGACACTTTGAGTAATCCATACATTCCCACCAATTACAGCGCCTTGACCAATGGTAATACGCCCAAGAATGGTTGCACCTGCATAGATCACCACATTGTCTTCAACGATTGGGTGACGTGCATATTCTTTCTGTAAGCGCCCAGAATCATCAATTTCAAAACGTTTGGCGCCAAGCGTTACGGCTTGGTAAATCCGCACATTTTTACCAATAATACAGGTTTCACCAATCACCACACCAGTACCATGATCAATAAAGAAACCTTGATCGACTTGTGCGCCGGGATGTATATCAATGCCAGTTTTTGAATGTGCAATCTCAGCAATTAAACGTGCCAACAGTGACAAGTCTTTTTTATAAAATTCATGTGCAATTCGATGGTAAATAATTGCCAAAATACCCGGATAACACAATAAAACCTCATCGACACTTCGCGCTGCTGGATCACCATCATAGGCCGCAATAACATCTGTATCTAAAATACGGCGTAGATCTGGTAATTTCTGCGCAAATTCACTGACGATACTTTGTGCCAATACCTCAATCACATCGGCATTTTCGTTGTGCTTTTTATATTTATAATCATAGGTTAGATTAAGTTTGACTTGCTCCAATAATGAATGCAGAGTTTTCTCAAGTGCATGTGCAATATAAAAATTTTCGCTTTGTTGGCGTAGGTCAGGTGGTCCAAGTCGCATTGGAAACAAAATGCCACACAGATCATTCATAATTTTCTTAATTTCATCTTTTGAAGGTAATTCCCTACCGCCAAAGTCTTTTAAGCTTTTACGTTGAGTACGCCATTCATTTCGAGCTTGTTGTAGCTCATCCACAATATTGGGGATATTCCATTGGGTCATATATTTACCTACTGAAACGACTTTCACAATCCATGCGCTTAACATGAAATTTTATTATTCACTTTGAATAAACAGGGTCTGTTGGCAATTCGTTTATGTTTGCGACGACGAGTGTTTTTTAGGCGATCCGAGGCACGAAATACGAAATTTAGTCATCTAAATGAGTAGTTCGTAACGAAGTAGCGGCAAAAAACACTCTAGTCCCTCAACTACGCTTTAGACTGCAAACAAAGCAGTGCTTTGTTCTTACTCTGGGTTATCGTTAAAATTATCTCAGCCTACATTATAAAACGCAGAAATAAGCTGGCTATTCTCCTTATCCCATGCGTTACGACATATACGCCTCATGCTCAATTTTAACTTACAACGCAAACTATAATATGAAATGCTAGCAGCCCCTTGATACTATTTTATTAGCAATCTTGTAGATAAACATTCTTCGTATAAAGATATCTTTAAAAATCATTTAAACCTTATTTCAAAATAAGAATAAGCAATTCAATTTTTATTAATTTATAGAATATAGAAAATCATTATAGTTGTTATCAATACATCTGATACATCAAGACTTAGATGTAATTCTAAGTTTGAAGAAAGGCAACTGAAATGACGAGTTTAAATCAACAACACTTTACCGAATTAACTACGGCTCAAATTGAAAACATCTTTGAACAAGCAAAACAACGTGTAGAAGATCATTATTTAGAATTTACAGGGACGATTTTACCTCATGAAGCATGGGCTTTGTTTAAAGCGGGTCATGTGGTGATTGTCGACGTACGTACCAACGAAGAACGTAAGTTTGTGGGCTATGTAGAAGATACCATTCATATTCCTTGGGCAACAGGAACTGCTCTAAACCGCAATCCACGCTTTGCCAAAGAACTTGAAACTAAAATTGGAAAAGACAAGATTATTCTACTGCTTTGTCGTAGTGGCAAACGTTCCGCAGCCGCTGCAAATGTGGCTTTTAATGCGGGTTTTGAAAATATTTACAATATCGAACAAGGCTTTGAAGGCGACCTTGATGAAAATGATCATCGGGGTTCTTTCAATGGATGGCGTTTCCACAACTTACCTTGGCGTCAGGAATAAAGCTTTTGCTTTATTCCCCTTATGAATTTTTATAAGCAGTTGAGAATGATTAAAGACGCTCTTAATTAGAATCAAATTAATGCAATAAATACCCGTCACAATTAAACACCAATAGCAAAATTCTTACTTTATTGGAGATGATAAAAAAACAGCATTTTTAAATCAAATCAGTAATCAATAATTAATTTCAAATACCACCAAGGATTAAAACATGGCTAAGAACCAAGAAGTCACACGCCAAGCGCTAAATGATCAAGCGGCCCGTCAACTTGCCAATGCGACAAAAACAGTACCTCAACTCTCAACTATTACACCTCGTTGGCTGACACATTTATTGCAATGGACCCCTGTTGAAGCAGGTATCTATCGGGTCAACAAAGTCAGCAATACCGATGACATTCAGGTGGCTTGTACACAACGTGATGAAGCAACACTTCCACAAACTTTTGTCGACTATGAAGTTAATCCACGTGAATATTTTTTAAATGGTGTTTCCACTGTACTGGATATTCATACCCGTGTTTCTGACTTATATAGTAGTCCACACGATCAAATCAAAGAACAGTTACGTTTAACCATTGAAACCATTAAAGAACGTCAAGAAAGTGAATTGATCAATAATCCTGAATACGGCTTATTGGCTAGTGTTGCAGATGAGCAACGTATTTCCACTTTGACGGGTGCACCCACACCAGATGATTTTGATGATTTACTGCGTAAAGTTTGGAAAGAACCAGGCTTCTTCTTAGCACATCCCGATGCGATTGCCGCTTTTGGACGTGAATGTACCCGTCGTGGTGTTCCACCACCAACTGTAAGCCTATTTGGTTCACAGTTCATCACTTGGCGCGGTATTCCACTGATTCCTTCAAATAAAATTCCAGTCGAAGACGGCAAAACCAAAATCATCTTGTTACGCGTTGGTGAAAAGCGTCAAGGTGTTGTTGGCTTATTCCAACCAGGTCTTGCTGGTGAACAGGCACCTGGCCTATCTGTACGCTTTATGGGCATCAATCGTAATGCAATCGCCTCTTACTTAATCTCCTTATATTGTTCTCTTGCTGTGTTAACAGATGATGCACTCGCTGTGCTCGAAGATGTGGAGGTAGACAAGTACCATGACTATCCAACAACTTACAAGTAATCAACCTACTCCAGATATTTCTTCTGATCATATTGCTGATGCGCCCATCAGTGAATCTGTCATTGCACAATTGGCTGCTGAATTTTTTTCGGCTTTACCCAAGCAAAACCCACAAGGTTTTAACTTTGATATACCCGATCAACGATCTCAAGGTATTAGTCACCAACCACAGCCTAAAGACCCGATTACTGCATTGTCTGGGCGCATACCTGCCATTGTACAACAGGCAAATTTAAACCCGGATTCTACACATCACTATGTAGAACCGACCGCCGACCATCCCGAGCGTAGAATTCTATCTTCTTCGCCCATTGTTGGTGGTGCAAATACTCCTGATCCATTTGCTGTCGGACAAAAGCTAGATTTGTCTTTGAACCCTACACAAATCACACAACAGACTGCACCATCAAACCTAACAACCACTGCGCCACATCAAGCTCAATCGAGTTATTACTTTTTGGATCTGCCTCACCCTGAAGTTACCAGCGCCCAAACAGTCAATACCAATGCGGCTCAAACTGATGTGCTTAAAAATCCATATGCTTTTGATCATTATCATGTGACAGATGATCAGCAATTAAAAAGTGTATTACAAGATCGTAATGACAAACCTGCAACAGCAGCGTCTGGTTATTATTTTCTTCAATCACCCACCATTGAAGCTTTTCGTCCGCATTCAGATGTGCAAATACCAGCGAATGCTCAGAACTATCAACCCATTGATATTTTGCAAATCCGTCGGGATTTTCCCATCCTACAAGAGCGTGTAAATGGTAAGCAATTAGTTTGGTTGGATAATGCAGCCACCACCCATAAACCTCAGGCGGTCATCGATCGAATTTCATATTTCTATCAACATGAAAATTCGAATATTCACCGTGCAGCACATGAACTTGCAGCACGTGCCAGTGATGCTTATGAGCATGCACGTGATGTTGTTGCTCGCTTTATTGGGGCCGCTTCAGCAAAAAATATCGTCTTTGTTCGAGGTACAACAGAAGGCATCAACTTAATCTCAAAATCGTGGGGTAAACAGAATATTCAAGCGGGAGACGAAATTATTGTGTCCCATCTTGAACATCATGCCAATATTGTGCCTTGGTACCAACTCAGTAAAGAAACTGGTGCAAAACTCCGTGTAATTCCTGTAGATGATACTGGTCAAATTCAGATTGAGGAATTTGTAAAATTGCTCAATCCTAGAACCAAACTGGTTTCGATTACACAGGTTTCAAATGCCTTGGGTACTGTAACGCCTACTCAAGAAATTATTGCATTGGCGCATGCAGCAGGTGTGCGAGTTTTGATTGATGGTGCTCAGTCTGTTTCGCACATGCCCACCAATGTTACTGCCTTAGATGCCGATTTCTTTGTGTTTTCTGGGCATAAAGTTTTTGGCCCAACGGGTATTGGCGCTGTTTATGCCAAGTCTGAATTACTTGATAGCATGCCTGTATGGGAAGGCGGCGGAAATATGATTCAGGATGTGACGTTTGAGAATGTGGTCTATCAACCTGCACCAAATAAATTTGAAGCAGGTACGGGGAATATTGCAGATGCTGTTGGCTTAGGCGCTGCTTTAGAATACGTAGAAAGTATTGGAATCCATAACATTGCACGTTATGAACATGACTTGCTTGAATATGGTCAACATGCACTACAAAGCGTTTCTGGACTACGCCTGATTGGTACTGCATTAAATAAAGCCAGTGTGATGTCTTTTACACTGGCAGGCTATGAAACGGAAGAGGTCGGGAAAGTACTCAATCAATATGGTATCGCCGTGCGTACTGGGCATCATTGTGCGCAACCGATCTTACGCCGTTTCAGTGTTGAACGTACGGTACGCCCTTCTCTTGCGTTTTATAATACCACTGAGGAAATAGATTTATTGGTTTCAGTATTGCATCAACTCCGCCGTGCTAAACCTTATAAATCCTAATTTTAAACTTTAGCTTTTAAAGCTTAGTTTTTAAGTTTTAGTTTTCAAAGACTTTATTGATCGATCATAATCACATGCTTAATTAATTAGGCATGTGATTTTCGAGGTGAAGATTATATGATCTATTTTTGAATAGGGTACATAATTTATCCAATGGCTAAAAAACACCCCCTAAATTCGATAAAACGCTACACTACAACAAAAAAATTAAGCCACCATTTAGTTTAAATCAGTTTGATCTACCACTATTTTCATCAACCTATTTTTGCATCATTTCTAAGGCGATGTTACTCTTAACTTTAAAGTAAATATATCAACTGTACCTGTTAGTAAGGACAGTAATCTTTCGAGCTAACAAATCGTGGGTCTGCATATTCCTTTTGAATAATAGCCTTCCATTTAATACGTTTGTCCTCAAGCCATTTCAGTGTATTTAAATCTTCTTGATTTGTAGTCGGTTTTACTTTGCTATAATCAGATACAAACTTACCAATCCAACAATAGTCGGAAATTAAGCTAGGCAATGCATCATTTTCTATTTTTCCATTGAAAAGACTTTGTTCTTCATAAGCTTTTAAAATAGACACTTTCATTAATGCTGAATCATAAATAGCATCAGATACTTCACTCTTGATTTTTTTATCTATTACCTTATAAATTGGTGTATCCAAAGAGAAATAAGCACTTGAAGATTCAAATGATTGCTTTAATTCCTTACTGTCTAATTCAGTAGCATTAGAACAAGCACTTAAACTAACAGAGATAAAGCAAATAAAAATTATTCTTTTTTTCATTTTAATACCTATTTGGTGGAAATGGGGTGAGAGGACCTTCCCCTCTATAGGTTCTGTCATCTGTTAATTGTTTGACCATTCCTGCATGATAGTCTTGTTTAAAAATTCTATTAAAAGTTTGTCTATTAATATATAAAGGGCAATAATTATTACGAGCCAACGCCCTTGTATCTAAGAGAACTTGCTTAATATCCATGGCATTTTTGATTCCCAAAATAAGCATAACATCTGTAGGTGAAAAGCCAGTTTTCACTTTTAGACTAAATGCTGTTTTTTCAAATTCATGAATAATCTGAAAAGCTTCTTTTTGAGCATGTTTTTTAACGTACTGGCTGAATTTTATATACATTTGAGTATTAAATGAGAGCTTGCTAAGCATGCCATCACCTAATTTATTAATATCATATTCTAGTCCAAAACGTACAGCTAACAAAACTTCAAGTTTATTAGTAAGTTCGGCCTGTGACCAATACCAACTATCAAAAAAGAAATTATATGGTGCTGCCTTGTAATAATTATCAACTTTTAAAATTGGGTTACAAGTTAAAGAATTATACTTACATAGCTCTACATCTTCAGGAAATTGACCATTCGGTAACCCTATACTATCGCTCATAGCTTACTCCCAGCTTTCCATAGGTTCAGATAAGACAGGGATAATGAATTGTATCTGTTCTTCTTCATTTCCTGAATTGATGGCTTGTGTTTTTCCTTCAGCATCCGTGATGCCTTCAATAACTTCACCTGAAGCTCTTATTATTCTATAAGGTAATTCTGTGATAGGCTCATTCGTGGTTTCATCTAATAATTGATACTGCAAACCAAAAGTTGTTGAGATTACTTTATCTATAAAGCTATTTTGTAAAGGCTCTTTTGAGCTTGAAGAACTTCTATAATTCTCACCTTGGCTTGTTCCAACAACATGATCTTGTTTAGGTAAAATTTTAGCTCCACAAGTCAATAAGTCATCAACATAAGCAACAGCTTTGCCATCCATAATAATATGATCATGGCTTTTAACAATTTCAGACCAACATTTGCACTTAGGGCAAAAGTGACCATCTCCAGCTCGTAGAAATAGATTTCCCATTTGAGAGGTTCGTTGTTGTGTTGCTTGAATGATGCCTCCATGATTTGTCATAGAGTTATGAATTGCAAAACCTTTAGCCATGATTAATACCTTCTTGGCACAAAAAGCCTTCAGGGGCCTTATCACCGATAAAGATATTTATAGCTACAGAGTTATTAGGGCTATCGACAATCTCATCACCATTCTCTAAGTTGCTTCCTACCAATGCAACGGACTGACCATTTATAAGGCACCCCTTGCCAGCACCTGAAATGATTTTAGAAATCTCCCCATCTGCATAAATGACATCATCACCGACTAAAGCAATAGGCATTCCACCAATTCGGCTTTCCAATGCACTCGCTTTCACTAACCCACCATTTTTGGTTTTAGCCCCATTTACCGCAAGGTAATAGATCTTTTTGGGCCTATGTCGAAAATAAAGCTGCTCTGCTTTTATTGTTTGCTTTATGTCTTCTTGAGACATTTGTTTTAACTGTTCAATTGGTAATTCATGTAAAAAATTAGGTTTTGTCATACATAGTCCAATTATTGTTATTGAATGAAGAACATAGCGATTAAAACATAAAATCAACTATTAAGACAAATTTAATTGAATTGTTAATTATATTTAATAATTTAAATTTATTTACTCAAATTAACGACAGTCTTTTATGGCGCTTCTGTTCTGATTATCTCGCTTATATAAGTTTATGACCAATCGCATAAAGTAAATCACATACATCTTTCTTGTCTTATAATTTAACAATCACATGCTTGAGCATCTGAATCAAAAAGCGAGATACTACAAAAAATTAAACCATGTATGTTATTTATGCCTTCAATCAAAAAACTTTTCCTACTATCTAGCTTAATTATAGCAACTCAATCCTTTGCCTTACCTCAAGACTCACGTCGTGCAGGTGGCATAGCGGTTATTCCTGTTCCTAAAACCGTGTTAAATGTCACTTACCAAGACAAACCTGTCTTGATCGTGGATGGTGAAAATTCAGTAAACCATATTGTTTTTGGTATTCCGCTTTCAGTACCACTGGGTACACTGCAATTACAAAGCTCTACAGGCCCAATTAATATTGAAGTGAAGCCATTTAAATATGCTGAGCAGCGCCTCAATGTAAAAAATCAGGATTATGTCAATCCAAATCAAGAACAACTTGATCGTTATAGCCAAGAAGCGAAAGAACAAAACAGTGTTTACAGCTCTTTTAGCCCTGCTCAATGGAAAGACTTTCCAAAATTCATCAGACCTACAGCAGGAAAATTTAGTAATTCATTTGGTCGTAAACGCTTTTTTAATGGTGAAGAGCGTGCTCCACATTCTGGTTTAGATATCCCTGCCCCCATCGGACAAAAAGTTGTTGCGCCAGCTGCGGGAAAAGTGGTTGCGACAGGTAATTATTTCTTTAATGGGAATACCGTCATGATCGATCACGGACAAGGTCTGATCAGTATGTTTTGCCACCTCAGTAAAATAAATGTAGAAAAAGGGCAAATCTTGAAACAAGGTGAATTATTGGGATTGGTGGGTAAAACAGGGCGAGTAACAGGTCCACATCTACACTGGGGAATGAGCTTAAATAATGCCAGAGTTGACCCACAATTATTTTTATCACCTTAATTTAGCAAGAAAAATGCTAAGAATCCGTTGAACGGTTGTTTCAAAAATGCTTATTTTTGAATAAATACACATTTTGTAATAATTTATTTTTTTTAATTTTGACCAGATAAGTCACCGACTTAAGTCGTCAAAACCCATTAAAAAAAAGCCAATCTTTTGATTGGCTTTTTTTTAATTAAGTCAGTTATTCTGCAGAAATAATTTCAAAATCATGGGTGATTTCGACACCACCATCGGACAGCATTTTACTTGCTGAGCAATACTTTTCGGCTGATAATTCAACAGCTTTAGCCACTTGCTTCTCTTTTACATCATGCCCTGTCACCACAAAATGTAAATGTATCTTAGTGAATACAGCTGGAATCGTGTCTGCTCGATCCGCTTTGAGCTGACAAACAACATTTGTTACATTTTGCCTAGATTTCTTTAAGATGGTCACAATATCGAATGAAGCACACCCACCAAGTCCCATTAATATGAGTTCCATAGGACGTGGTCCACGGTTTTCACCACCATATTCAGCAGAACCATCCATCACAATTTGATGACCACTTTCTGATTTTGCTTCGAAAGCAACATTCTCTAACCAATGAACGCTAGTTTGCATTGCAACTACCTAAAAAAAGCTATAAATTTACGGGGTACCTGTACACTAGCATAAAATGAGTTGATAAGGAATTTCATCTCTACTGCTTCTACGTGACGAGTTCAATTTAGATCAACAGATCTAGTTATTATCCAATTCGGAATTTTTAAGCATGTCTTCTAATTTTGCACAACTTAGTACAGATGCTTTGTCTCCTGGTCAACTACCTGAGTCAGTCAAAGCTTTGCTCAAAAGAGCCCACATCAATCGTTTTCCAAAACGCTCAACGATTATTGATGCAGGTTCAGAGTCAAAATCACTGTATTTAATTTTAAAAGGTTCAGTTTCAATTATTTTACGTGAAGATGATGAACGTGAAATTGTTGTTGCATATTTGAACCCTGGGGACTTTTTTGGGGAAATGGGATTATTTGAGCAGAATCCACAACGTACTGCGGAAGTAAGAACCCGTGACGTATGTGAAATTGCTGAAATTTCATATGACAATTTCCACGAAATTAGTAAACAATATCCTGACTTAAGTTATGCCGTATTTGCACAACTTGTTCGTCGTTTAAAAAATACAACACGCAAAGTAACTGACCTTGCATTTATTGATGTATCTGGTCGTATTGCACGTTGTTTAATAGATCTTTCAGCACAGCCTGAAGCGATGATCTTGCCAAACGGCCGCCAAATCCGCATTACTCGCCAAGAAATTGGTCGTATCGTGGGTTGTTCCCGTGAAATGGTTGGTCGTGTTCTAAAAACACTTGAAGAACAAGGCATGATCGAAACCGACGGTAAAGCCATCCTTATATTTGATGTATCTTTGGAAGAATCTAATTTTTCTGAAGACGAACTAAGCACAGATGATGAATAAAGCTTAAGAACAAATTTGAGAATTTAATTCCTTAAAGAATTATGTTGAATGGGATAAATATCAAATATTGTCAAAAAGTTAAAATATAGTTTAAAAGCAAACTCCCGAGTTTGCTTTTTTCATGTTGCGATAAATACACAGAGAATTACTGTGAGCTGGTCTCATGACCATGTTATAAAACAAGACCAAGCTAAAATGAGCATTTTATAAAAAAATCAGATAACTTTATCTTATTTTGATAATTAGAAACATTCTTTCACTTAGTTATCAAATTTAAATTACGTTATTATTCTCATAAGATACTGAATATTAATTTTGAAGGACATGAAATGAAGTCAAATCGTTTAGGGTATTCTGATCTTGTTGTACCTGAAATTTGTTTAGGTACCATGACGTTTGGTGAACAGAATAATCAAAATGAGGCATTTGAACAACTTGCTTATGCGCTCGATCAAAATATTCATTTCTGGGATACTGCTGAAATGTATCCGGTACCACCTAAACCAGAGACACAGGGATCGACTGAAAGCATCATAGGGAATTGGATTGCTCAAAACGGTCAACGTGACAAACTCATTATCGCCACCAAAATTGCAGGCCCCCAACAAGGCGGCAGTCAAATTCGTGACGGGCATACCAAGTTTATAGAAGCAGAGATCAGTAGTGCTATTGATAGCTCTCTCAAGCGCTTACAAACAGATTATATAGATCTTTATCAACTGCATTGGCCACAACGCCCTGTTAACTTCTTTGGCACGTTAGGCTACAGCAATCAGCTTGCGGCACGTACACAAGACATTACACCACTTGCTGAAACCTTAGAAGCACTCTCGAAAGAAGTGAAAAAAGGGCGTATTCGTCATATTGGCTTATCCAATGAGACACCTTGGGGTACCTTAAAATTTTTACATTTAGCTGAACAATTGGGCTTAGAAAAAATAGTGAGCGTACAAAATCCTTATAGTCTACTCAATCGTACTTATGAAATTGGGATGTCTGAGATCGCACAACACGAGGGCGTTGGCTTACTCGCTTACTCACCCTTGGCCTTTGGTTACTTAACTGGCAAGTATCGCCACGGCGCACGCCCTGAAAAAGGACGTATTACACTATTTTCTCGCTTTAGCCGCTATAGCAATCCACAGAGCGATTGGGCGACAGAACAATATGCACAGCTTGCAGAAAAACATGGTTTAAGCCTTACCCAATTGGCTTTGGCATTTATTAAACAACAATTTTTTGTGAGTAGTACCATTATTGGTGCGACTACGCTCGACCAACTGAAAGAGAATATTCAGGCCTTTGATACCCAATTGTCTGAAGAAATCTTATTGGAAATAGATGCGATTCATCTGCAGCAGCCAAACCCTGCACCTTAAACGCTATTTTTGAAACGCTCGTTGTTCTACGTTGTTTTCAATAAAAAAGGATGCATAAGCATCCTTTTCTATTCGATAGGTTTTATCAAAAAACTTATCTTCCGCCTCGCGCAGTATAAACTGCCATTGCAGCAGGTAAATTCTTTTTCATTGCATTGATACGATTGACATCAGATGGATGTGTTGACAGTAATGCAGAACCTTTTCCTCCACCCTGTTTCGCCATTTTTTCCCACAAGGTAATTGCCGCTTGAGGATTATAGCCAGCTTTCGCCATCATCATTAAGCCACCCTCATCCGCACGACTCTCTAAACTACGTGAGTATGGTAAGCCTACCCCGACTTGACTTCCCAAATCGAGCGCTGCATTGCCTAATTCACCAATTTGACTGCCTGCATAAGATTTACCAATACCAACTGCAAGATTGGTCAACGCTTGCGCACCTAATTTTTGTTTCGAGTGCTCTTCTAAAGCATGGGTCATTTCGTGGCCCATCACCGCAGCAACTTCAGCTTCAGATAGATTAAGTCGATTTACAATCCCTGTGTAGAAAACCACTTTACCACCGGGTGCAACATAAGCATTGATTTCGTCTGACTTAAGTACCGCCAATTGCCAATCAAATCTTTGACCCGTTTGGTTCATTTGATCAGCAAAAGGTTTTAATCGAATAAATGCTGCATTTACTTTTTTATAAGTTGCAGAAGTTGTATCTAAAGTCTTATTCAAACGTGCTTCTTGCACTGTTTTATTAAAGCCTTGTGTTGCATTTAAATTAAGCGTTGCAGAATCAGCACCTGCCATATCTGCGATAGTTGAGCACCCTGAAATTGAAATGGCAGTCGCCGCACAAAGACTAAGCATTAATTTATTGTTCATTATAATCAACTCCATGGAGAACAAATAAAAACATTGTGGATTATATGCAAATGTTACATAAGGATAAATCAATAAAATCCATTAATTCATATTAATTATGTAAGTGAAATATCACAAAAATTGAATCGCCAACCAATATATGAGACAAATTACATTCAGGGTCAAATATATGTTTTTCAATGGAATAATCTTTTGTTCTAAATGTTGATCATTTCTTTTGATAAACAAAAATGCATTCTGGATCAAAATAATAGGAACCAGTACACATGCAACCATCACACTCAAACCAAGCAATGCATTATTGATGATATTCAGATCATTGGTTTGTGCCTGAATAATCAGCATTGCGATCGTTGGAGCACCGCCCATTGCGAAAATCAGAGAATAAAATATCGTACTCGATATATTCTTTTGCATCCTACAAACTCAATGTGTGTCTAAAAATACATTTTAACAAGCTAAGCTTGAAAACCTAGTCTAATTGATATCGACTTTAGTCTTTTTTAGCTGTAAATAAAAAGCCCGATTTACATCGGGCTTAGCGTTCTGCGATCAAATTACTTTTTAATCACAGATTGATAGATTTGCTTTGCTTCAACCATGTTTTTGTTTAAATCTGAAATACGGTCGTTATTTGATGGGTGCGTTGAAGTGAACTTCTGTACCCCATTATTACTACCACCATCAATCTTGTTCATTTTTTGCCAAACGCTGATTGCTGCTTCAGGATTATAGCCAGCTTTCGCCATAAGCATTAATCCACCACGGTCAGCAGACGACTCTAAACTACGTGAATATGGCAAACCTACACCATATTTACTTCCGATATCTAAAGCTTGAGTTCCGACTGAGCCCAATTTATCGCCTGCATAAGTTTTGCCCATTTTCACAGCAAAATCTGTAATTGCAGTTGCGCCAGCACCACGTTTAGAATGCTCTTCTAAGGCATGGGTCATTTCATGTCCCATAATGGCAGCAATTTCAGCATCAGTCAGTTTCAATTGATTGACGATACCTGTAAAGAACACAACCTTACCGCCAGGCATGACAAATGCATTGAGTTCATTGGATTTAAGTACGCTCAATTGCCAGTCAAATTTTTGACCCGTTTGATTTGCTTGATCAGCAAAAGGTTTCATCTTTAAGAAAACAGCATTGACTCGTTTATATGTTGCAGATGTTGTATCAAGTGCTTTTTGTGCCTTTGCATCTTCAACAAGAAGTTTATAATCTGCTGCTGCATTGAGGTTTAAAGTCGCAGAATCATTACCCGTTAATTCAGCAACAGTCGTACACCCTGTTAAGCCTATAGCCAACCCTAAGCCAAGTAATAGTTTCTTGTTAATCATTATTTTCACCAAATTTCATAGATCTTATTGCAAGCTTCAAAACGAAGCTCAGCTCTTAGCGGCTGAATTATGTTGTATTTTACAAAAAAAATCAAAATATAATCACACTTTATTTAAAACACCTAAAAATAACAACAATAAAAAAGCTCCCGTAGGAGCTTTTTTTAAAGATTGAATCAATTAAGCATCAAATGGATGACGCATCACAATTGTTTCATCACGATCTGGACCTGTTGAAATGATGTCGATAGGACATTCAATCAACTGTTCAATACGTTTTACATAGTTAATTGCGTTTTGTGGCAATTGATCCAATGATTTCGCACCAAACGTAGACTCAGACCAACCAGGCATAGTTTCATAAATTGGTTTTAATGTTTCAAATGCAAGCGCATCTGTAGAACCTACACAGCCTGAATCTGCAGCTTCATAACCGATACAGATTTTTACTTCTTCCAAACCATCTAAAACATCAAGTTTAGTTAAGCAAATACCTGATAATGAGTTTACATCTACAGAACGACGTAAGATTTCAGCATCAAACCAACCACAACGACGCTGACGACCAGTCGACGCACCGAACTCTGAACCTACTGTACCCAAATGTTTACCAACTGCATCACCAACATCATTGGCAGCATCATAAACAAGCTCAGTTGGGAATGGACCTGCACCCACACGAGTTGTATAGGCTTTGGTGATTCCCAAAACATAGTCAAGATGCAATGGGCCAAGACCTGAACCAGAACTTACCCCACCAGCGGTAGTGTTCGATGAAGTTACATATGGATATGTACCATGATCGACATCAAGAAGTGAGCCTTGCGCACCTTCAAACATGATGTTTGCACCATCTTTACGATAGTCATGCAATGTTGTAATCACATCTAAAACTAATGGCTTAACCACTTCGCGCCATTGATCACAAAGTGCCAATACATCTTCAACTTTAACTGCTTCAACACCGAAGAATTGAGTCAATTGGAAGTTATGGTATTCAAGAAGCTCTTCAAGCTGTGCTTTAAGATGTTCACCACCACGTACTAAATCCGCAACACGGATCGCACGACGAGCAACTTTATCTTCATAAGCAGGACCAATACCACGACCCGTTGTACCGATTTTGGCATTACCACGTTTTTTCTCACGCGCTTGATCAAGTGCAATATGGTGAGGAAGAATCAACGGACAGTTTGGAGAAATACGCAGACGTTCACGAACGGGTACGCCTTCTTTCTCAAGAATATCCATCTCTTTGATCAATGCTTCAGGTGAAAGTACAACACCATTGCCAATTAAGCAAAGTACGTTTTCACGTAAAATACCTGATGGAATGAGGTGAAGAACTGTTTTCTTACCACCAACGACGAGCGTATGCCCTGCGTTATGTCCGCCTTGATAACGTACTACCGCAGCTGCTTGATCTGTGAGCAGGTCAACGATTTTACCTTTACCTTCGTCGCCCCATTGGGTACCGAGTACCACAACACTTTTGCCCATAATAGCCTCATTACATCATGCTGTTAAAATAGAAAACCAAATCGAATGACATGAACATTCAATCTGATACTTAAATTGTTTCGATTTTCCACTCACCTGCAACATTCACCATCTGGTGGGTTGCATTTGGAACTGAGTTTAAATCGTCATTACCTAATAACTGAATTACACTTAAACCTTGTTGACGTGCTACGGCAATCGCATCCAGCAAAGTGGATTCGGTACCTTTCGGTGCAACTACTTTTCCAATCTGTTGACGTTGACCCGCACTTAAGGAATACAAGTCACAAGAAAAGCCTGTTGCAGGACGCGCGCGTCCAAAGTGTTCACCAATACCATCATAACGACCACCTTGTGCCAACGGTGCAGCACGATTTGGTGCATACACGGCATACATTAACCCAGTGTGATAATGGTATGAACGAAGCTCTACAACATCGATACCGATATTGAGTTTTGGCCAACGTGCTTGAATTTCTGTATATGTTGTTTTAAGTACCTCAAAAGCATTTTTAAATGCTTCATCAGCAAAAATTTCTGCGCTAATATTCGCTTGCAATGCATCCAGATCACTTGCATAACGACCTAAAGCATAAAAATCAGAACCAAATTCTAAATCTTGAGTGAATTCAGCAAGTTCTGGTAGTGCTTTGCGCTGATACAAATCAGATAAATGGCTTTCTGTTGATTTGTTTAAACCCACATGTTTTACCAGACTTCTAAACAGTCCTACATGCCCTAAATCAAGATGGATACCATCAGCTAAACCTGCGGTATTAATCAGATTGAGCATCACGTCGATCATTTCAACGTCTGCGTCAATACTGTCTGAACCAAATAACTCTGCACCTAACTGAAGTGGTGCACGCGTGGTATTAAAACCTTGTGGTTTAGTATGAAGTACAGTCCCTGCATAGCAGTAACGCGCCACACCTTGTACTTGATGTACATGGGCATCAATACGAGCCACTTGTGGTGTCATATCGGCACGCACACCAAGTAAACGACCTGAAAGTTGGTCGATGACTTTAAAAGTGGCTAAGTCTAAATCTTGATTCGATTCGGAGAGAGAAGAAAGAGATTCGATGTATTCGATGAATGGCGTATACACCAGCTGATAACCTCGTGATGCGAGGAAATCTAAAGCTTCACGGCGCAATTTTTCAATTACTTGCGCTTGCTCTGGTAATACATCAGCTACACCATCAGGTAATAACCATGTCTCTGAAATGGGCATGTTGTAAACCTAAATCCTGTCAGCGCGGAAGTAATCCGCATAAAAAAATCGGGAACACACCCGATTTCTCTTATTTTAGCACGATCATCTGCGCCATGCATTAATAAAATAACTTTTGATGCCTAGATAATTTGACCACTTATGCATAATTTAGACAAAAAACCATCTATTACACATTATCCCACTTCAATTCTTTGTATTTATTTAACTTTTCACACCAGTGTTGATTGCTATTTGCGTTGTTGAAAATATAATTTATTCGTTTAGAAAAACAGCATCTATTTAAAGCAACTGAAATACTAAAAACTGGGGAAGTATGGAACTACATAGCAACTTATATTACACGCATCCAAATACGGAAATCATGCAAAAGATAGGCCGTTTATTTCAAGAGCATCGCGGTGAACAAGACAAATTTATTGCTGTTGCAGTTGAGCTCAATTCACAATTGGGGCAAGAACTTGCAGAAGATCTTTTAAATGCAGTTGACAATATTGAGTTTGATTTGGGTCCTGAATCATTACACGCTATTGCAGGCTATTCAGTTGCCCATTTTGTGCATGGTTCTTCAGGCGATGAGTTTATCGAAGCAATCTTACTTTTCTTAAAAGCATTACTCCCTGAAATTCACACACTGGCTTGGGGTTGTGGGGATGATGACCCGTGGGAATTCTGGTTTAAATTTGAAGACGATGAATTGATTCGCGAAGATGATGAACCTTTCAATGATCCTGAACAAGATGAAGAAATAAAATCCTCCATTTATACATGGTGGCATACAGGTTTACCTGAAAAAATCAAAGAAGGTTTCTTAAACCAAGAATAAATTTTCATTCAGATTTAAAGGGAAGTACAAAATCGAATCGCTGTACTTCCCTATTATTTTGACTCTTTCAGCTATTTTAAATAGTCCTCAATACTGACCACTTGTGAAAACATTTGAAAGGCTGACAAACAGGCTGTTTGTACATCTTCTGCTTCAACTGTTCTGTCTGAATAGCTCAATTGACGCGTCGCTGTAGCGTCTGAAATGATCGTCGGTTGATAAGCAAATTCTGCCGCTGCACGTGACGTCGCATCAACACACATATGCGTCATCATGCCACTAATCACTAATTTATCAACATTCAGTCGCTCTAATTCTGCTTTTAAAGTGGTTTGAAAAAAGCTATTGGGATAATGTTTTTCAATCACAATTGAATCGGTCTTAACACGTAAACCCGAATGTAGTGCTACACCCTGCGTTCCTGCTTCAAAAAATGTAGCATTGGGTTGATTGGCAATATGCTGAATATAAATAATCGGCTGCTCACGCTTTATAAACAGATCTTCTAATCGATTGATGTGTTTTAAAGCCTGTTCCGCACAGAACAACTCCATCTTCCCTTGAGGAAAATAATCGTTTTGGACATCTATTACTAATAATGCAGTTTGGCTCATGGTGTTTTCCTAACCCTTGTGTTGATGTTTTTATAAGATTAATCAAAACAACTGGCGATTTGCAGTCACTCATGAAAGAATAATAGATTAGAAACTTTCAAACTGAAAATTTGTTCAATTCACTATGTTGCCAAATGACCCAATTGACCTCAAAATTTTAAAAATACTAAAAACTGATTCTCGGTTAAGCAATAAAGAGATCGGAAAATTAGTACACCGTACAGGCCAAGCTGTAGGAAGTCGCATTGCTCGAATGCAAGATGAAGGCACAATTCAGAAATATACGATTACGCTACAGCACCAATCAACACAATTTATACGTGTGATGATGCAGACTAATGAATTTGAACAGTTTGAAGCATTTATCGCTCAATTTGAGTCAATTGAAAGTTGCTATAAAGTCTGTGGTTCCGCTTGCTATATGCTGGTTGCTCATTTTGATAGTCATGTAATCAATCTATTTATCGAGCAACTCTCTGAATGGGGACAATATTCAGTAGATAGTGTCGTAAGAGCAATTGAAACTCAGCCTTAATTTTATATCCAAATCCATATCATGTAAGAATAACAAATGAAATCTTCAGAAAAAACATTACGCGAACATAGTAAATTTCTAAGTTTAGTACTTCGACATCAACCAGAAACCATTGCAATCCAACTCGATTCTGAAGGCTGGACGGATGTACACATCCTTTTACAGCAAATGATCAAACACAGAAGACCACTTAAACTCGTAGAGTTGATTGAGGTCGTTGAAAGCAGTGATAAAAAACGCTTCCAACTTTCACCTGATCAAAACAAAATCCGCGCAGTACAAGGTCACTCTAGTGCTCAGGTTCAACGTGAGTATGTTGCTATTACGCCACCCGATACACTTTTTCATGGAACAGCAACTCGCTTTGTCGACAGTATTTTAGAAAAAGGCTTAATTTCAGGTGAACGTCATCACGTACATTTATCTGCTGATTTAGTCACAGCCCAGAAAGTGGGACAACGACATGGCAAAGTCATCATTTTCATCTTAGACACCAAACAGATGCATCAAGATGGTTTCCAATTTTATTGTGCTGAAAATGGGGTTTGGTTGACTGAACAAGTGCCGATAAAATATTTAAAGTTATTCGAAAGCGAATCAAAAAAACTAATCCAGCGGTAAGGCTGTGGTCTGTTTAATCTTCTGTAAAGGGATTTCAGTTTTGACATTCTGGATCCCTGGAATTTTATTTAAATGATTAATTTGAAATTTACGATATGCCTCTAAATCAGAAACCACAATACGTAAGAAAAAATCACAATCTCCTGCCATAAGTTGACATTCAACAATTTCAGAAATATTCATAATGCTTTCGATAAATCGATTGACCGCTTGTTCATCCTGACTCTTTAACCAAATTCGTGCAAAGACTGTCAAACTAAGATCTACTTTGTGTGGATTGACCAATGCAACATATTGGTCAATGATCCCCTCATCCTCCAGTTGCTTTACTCGTCTTAAACAAGGTGAAGCGGATAAACCTATCTGATCTGCCAATTCATTATTTTGTAGTTTTCCATTACGTTGTAATGCACACAAAATACGCCGATCTATCTGATCCAATTTCATAAAATTATTTCTAGTAGATAAAACCAAAAAATAACATATTCCAGCAATAATATTGCAAAAATTATTTTAAAGGCAGCAAGTTTAGCGAAATATAGCGAATCATTTGGCATAAAATAAAAATCACCTTGTTTTAGCGACCATTGAGCGACTCATGTTAAGTTTTAAGAACACTACGACTGAACTGACCTATTCAATTGAATTTAGAGAGTTTGTACGTGGGCTTAAAACCTCTATTCCAATGCTACTGGGTATTATCCCTTTTGCACTGGTTTTAGGAACACAAGCAGCACAAAAAGGATTTTCTGCCTTAGACGTTCCATTGTTAACAGGACTCAATTTTGCTGGTGGTTCTGAGTTCGCCATTATTGAAGTCTGGACGCAGCCACCTCAATTGTTGTTTTTAATTCTGATCACTTTTCTGGTCAACAGCCGCCATATTTTAATGGGTGCAAGTTTAGCACCCTATATTCGACATTTGCCCAATCGTAAAGCCCTTCCATTATTATTTTTTATGTGTGATGAGAGTTGGGCCCTTAGCATTACGGATTCACACAAACAAAACCCTCGCAATCCCTATGCAGGATTTAGTGTGTTTTTTTATATCGGCCTTTGTTTTGCGTTATATGTTATGTGGGTGGTTTTTACCACGATGGGAGTCGGCATTGGTTCTTTCCTTGGTGATGTCACAAAGTTTGGTTTTGACATGGCATTCCCCGCAGTTTTTCTAGTGCTTTTACGCGGAATGTGGAAAGGCTTTAAACCCGCACTGCCTTGGCTGATAAGTCTGATCGCGGCCGCACTGGCCTATTATTATCTACCTAAAGGCTGGTATGTATTGATTGGTTCTATTTCAGGAATTATCGCTGCTTTTTTACTGATTGGAGATGAAGAATGATTCATATGACGACATTCATCGCCATTGTTTGTGTGGGATTAACAACCTACTTAACTCGAATCTTAGGTTATTTACTGTTAAAAAATAAACACCTCAGCAAAAGAACCACGCGAATTTTACAGGTTATCCCCGGCTGTGTTTTGATATCAGTGATTGCACCCTACTTTGTTACGGATCAACCAGCCAACTTGATTGCAATTATCATCACACTGTTCGCAGCTTGTTATTTTTCATTATTACCCACTGTACTGATCAGCATCATTGCAACAGGGATTTTGAGATACTTTATGCTTTAAACGTTCTCAATAGCCTGTCACTCTTGACTTGATGCAATTCAAAACCTCAATTAAGGTTTTGAATTTTGCTGTAATATTTTAATTAATTCACCGTTTTGAAACTCAACTTGAGTCAAACGTGTTGAGGTATTGTCTAAAACTTCCTGCTGTACATGCATTTTTTTAGCCAAATCTTGCATAATTTGTAAGGTCTGTTTGAGATGTTGCTCTTGTGCATGGATCTGTTGCTCATGATTCTGCACATGCTTAAGCCATTCAAGGTTTTCTTTCTTTAACTTTCCCATTTGCCAAATCACAAACATCATGGCCAGATAAAGAATCACAATAACCAAATATATAAAAAACATCATTCACCCCCAACTAAACACGTCAATCTTCGTCTTGATTAAACTCAAGTCATTAAAGTTATTTTAAAGTGATAAATATTAGATTAATAAAATGATTCACACAAATCTAACAAGCGATTTGCATAGCCCCATTCGTTATCATACCAAGCAAACACTTTCGCCTGTTGCCCCACGACCATGGTTTGATTCAGATCAACAATCAGTGAATAAGGTGAATGATTAAAATCACTTGAAACCAATTGCTCATCTGTGACAGACATAATTTCAGCATAATCATATTTTGCTGCTTGAATTAAGGTTTGGTTAATTAAATGAGCTGTTACAGGCGCTTTAGCAATAAATGTTAAATCAATGGCGGCAACATTAATTGTGGGTACACGGATTGAAAAACCATCAATACGGTTTTCCATTTTGGGCATGACTTGTTTTAATGCACCCAAAGCAGAAGATGTTGTTGGAATAATATTTTGTCCTGAGGCACGTGCGCGGCGTAAATCTCGATGTGCATGATCCAGTACAGATTGATCTGCTGTGACCGCATGGATTTCAGTCATTAATGCGCTATCAATTCCAAATGCATCATCAATAATTTTGACCAAAGGGACTAAAGCCTGTGTGGTACATGACACACCTGAAATAATTTGATCACTGGGTTTAACATCATGATGATTTACCCCATAAACAATGGCAGCATCAACAGTATCAAAAGGTGCTGCACCGATAATGACGCGTTTAGCACCTGCTGTTATATGTTGTGTTGCAGCGGCTCTTGAACGAAACAACCCTGTACATTCTAAAACGACATCAATGTTAAGCGCTTCCCAAGGCAATAATTCAGGATTGGCTTGTCTTAAAATTTGAACTTTCTGTTTAATTTGCCGTGCGTCAATCGACATATAAAGCTGTCCATGTTCTTGTACGATATTCACCGCACCGTCAAAGCGACCATGTGTAGTATCGTATTTAAATAAATGAACCAGCGTTTCAACATCTGCAATATCATTAATGGCAACAATTTCAAAATGGAAGTTTTTCGGATTTTCAAACCAAGCGCGTAATACATTCCGTCCAATTCGCCCGAATCCGTTTATTGCCACACGTTGCATCAGATGTCCTTTTACAGCCAAACTACTTTATGCGCTATATGTTATAAGATTTAGCGTGACTACTGTTAGAATATGCTTTATTTAGTCATAAAAATTTCTCAAAAATAATTTTTTGATTCAGCTAGGATAAAAATAAATGTATCCATCCATTAAAAATATTTTTAAACTAAATCAATTATTTTATCTTTACTGCATGATTTTACTAGCCTTTCTATATACACAACCAACACATGCACAAAATGTCTATTCAAACTGCTCAGAAACACTAACTCAACAACTCATTCAAAAATTCAACTTAAACACACAACAAAATTTAGATGCACGTTATCCTGTATTCCAAACCTGCTTAACGATCAGTAAACACCAACAGATTATTGCAATCAGCAATCCTGTTGCTATGCAATCTGACTTTGCGGATTATGATTTGAATTTATATTTGATCGATACCGCATCTTCAAAAATTTTAAATCATTATACTTATCCAAAAACCATCTCTTTCGATGCCAGTCAGTTTGAAAATTTAAAATTTGATATCAATCCTTACTCTAAAACTCCCCATACTCATGTTATTGGATTGGCCTTAACCTATGGGCATTTAGGTAGAATTGACTATACAATACGTGAAATAAAGTTATTCAAAATCAGCAATCAACAAATGCAATTGGTTTTAGATAAATTTATGACGAATTACTCAGCTGGCGAAAGACCGTCTATATGTGAAAATAATGCACAAACCGAGACTCAAATTTTGCTTAATCCATTAAAACAGCAAAGTCATGGTTTAGCAGATATTCAATTAACTGAAAAATCCGAACGTATAACACTTGATGAGAAAAACTGTAAAACACACCGTATCGTCAAAAAACAAAGCCATATTATGAAATTCGATGGGAAAAAATATCGTTTTAAGCAGCTCAAATTTTTAGACTTTGGAATTTAATTAAATTTTGCAATTAAAAAGGTTAGATCATGAAAACATTACAAATTGTATTCAACACTGCACTTCTTTTGATTGCTGGAAATAGTTTTGCAGCACCTTATCAAACTTGCTCAGAACAATTACAAGACTCTTTAATTCAAAAATTTAAACTAACCAACCCACGTTTTGCCAATACTGAAGCCAAAACATATCAAAGCTGTATCCATTTAGACAATCAACAAAAAATTCAGTTGATTGCCATTAGCCAACCGATTGCTTATAAATCTTATGATGAAATGGAACATGATCTAAATTTATACTTAATTGACTCTTCTCAGCATAAAATTCTGCAAAAGTATAAAGCACTAGAAACTTTTTACTCAGATGCAGATCATTATGATGGAGCAAAACTCCATACGACCCGTTTTTCAACATTAACTGATATTGATGTCGTGGGTATTGAAACTTCATCGTCGCATCAAGGTGGTTTCACTTATAGTCACAGTAATTTAACTTTATTTAAAGTTAATCCTAGACAACCCATCAAAGAAATTGGCGGTATCAGTATGAATGATAGCGGCGATGAACGAATTGGAAACTGTCCAGAGAATAGTAATTCAGAGGTCAGAAGTATTCTCATTTTATCAAATAAAACGACACATGGCTTACAGGACATGATTTTAAAAGAAACCAAAAAACAGACCAAAACCAACTATAAAACCTGCACTTCTGTGAAAAAACAATATAAGCAACAACAAACGCTTAAATTTAATGGTCAAGTATATAAATTTCAGCATCATAACTTTTTAAGTATTGATCCTTTTTAAGCAAGCTTAAATCCGATAATGGCAATGTGGCTATGTTTTAAATTTATACAACCAAAATTTACCCCAGACGAAAGTTGAAAATGTATAGAAATACCAATAATTCACCTTAAAATCATTGGTGGACACTACATTTTCCGTTATACTTTGGCGTTTTTAAAAATAAGCCCGTGTGGTGACTGAGCGCCAAAATCAGACTCAGCAACACACTTTTAGCCAATACGAAAATTAAGGAGTGACTTGGTTGTGAGTACTCGTTTTATGACAACTGCTGAAATACGTGAAGCATTTTTGCGCTACTTTGAATCGCAAGGACATATACGTGTCGCGTCAAGTTCACTTGTACCTGCCAATGACCCTACTCTGCTTTTTACCAACGCAGGGATGAACCAGTTTAAAGACTGTTTCCTTGGATTAGAAAAACGTGACTATGTTCGTGCAACGACGTCGCAAAAATGTGTCCGTGCAGGCGGTAAGCACAACGACTTAGATAATGTCGGTTATACAGCACGTCACCATACATTCTTTGAAATGTTAGGTAACTTCTCTTTTGGTGATTATTTTAAGCGTGACGCGATTCGTTTTGCTTGGGATTTCCTTACTGGTGAAGAATGGTTAGCACTACCTAAAGATAAATTATATGCCACTGTTTATCATACAGATGATGAAGCGTTTGACATTTGGAACAAAGAAATTGGCTTAGCTGCAGATCGTATTATCCGTATTGGTGACAATAAAGGCGAAAAATACGCTTCTGATAACTTCTGGGCAATGGGTGATACTGGCCCATGTGGTCCTTGTTCTGAAATTTTCTTTGACCATGGCGATCATATTTGGGGTGGCTTACCGGGTACACCAGAAGAAGATGGCGACCGTTTTATTGAAATCTGGAACAACGTTTTCATGCAGTTTAACCGTACTGCTGATGGCGTACTGCATAATCTTCCTGCACCATCTGTAGATACAGGCATGGGCTTGGAACGTATTTCTGCTGTTTTACAACATGTCAATTCAAACTATGAAATTGACCTGTTCCAAGACCTATTAAAGTCTGCTGCTGAAATTATTGGTGTTGATACATCTGAAGCGGTTGCAACCGCACAAGCAAACAATAAACCTATTGAATACCCTGCTTCACTTAAAGTGGTCGCAGACCATGCACGCTCATGCTGCTTCCTGATCGCAGATGGCGTTAACCCTTCAAATGAAGGTCGTGGTTATGTATTGCGTCGTATTATTCGTCGCGCAGTACGTCATGGTAATAAAATGGGCGCAACGGGTACATTCTTCTACAAGATGTTGCAACCATTAATCGATGCTATGGGCACTGCTTATCCTGAGCTTGAACAACGTCGTAATGTGATTGAAGCAGCTTTGATTCGTGAAGAAGAATTGTTTGCCAAAACGCTTGAACAAGGTTTAAAACTGCTTGAAGGTGAATTAGCCAACCTCAAAGGTAAAACCATTCCAGGCGAAACCGTCTTTAAACTTTACGACACTTATGGCTTCCCTGCTGATTTAACCGCAGATATCGCACGTGAACGCGAACTGGAAATTGACGAAGCTGGTTTTGAAGTTGAAATGGCAGCACAACGTCAACGTGCACGCGATGCAGGCAAGTTTGCTGTTGACTATAACAGCATTGTGAAAGTAGATAGCGAAACTCAATTTGATGGCTATGAAGCAACTCAAGGTCAAGGTCAAATAATTGCGATCTATAAAGATAGCGTACAAGTTGATGAAGTCGTTGAAGGCGATGAAGCACTAATCGTATTGAACCAAACACCGTTCTATGCAGAAAGTGGTGGTCAGATTGGTGATACAGGTCTGTTCAAAAACGATACTGGTATTTTTGAAGTCCAAGATACTAAAAAATCTGGTGGCGCGTTTGTTCACCAAGGTATCGTGACAATGGGAAGCCTAAAAGCGACTCAAAATGTTGAAGCAATTGTAAAAGCAGATCTTCGTGAAGCAACTGCACGCAACCACTCTGCAACTCACCTTTTACATGCTGCTCTACGTCAAGTATTGGGCGAGCACGTACAACAAAAAGGTTCTTTGGTCGCTTCTGACATTTTACGTTTTGACTTTGCCAATGACCAACCGGTGACATTTGAACAAATTCAACAGGTTGAACGTATTGTAAACCGCGAAGTAATTGCAAACACCGCCGTTTCTACTGAACTTTTAGACATTGATGCTGCAAAAGAAAAAGGCGCAATGATGTTGTTCGGTGAAAAATATGGTGATGAAGTTCGTGTACTTTCTATGGGTTCAATCCAAGATGAGAAAAATTTCTCTATCGAACTTTGTGGTGGTATCCATGTAAAACGTACTGGCGATATTGGTCTGTTTAAAATCACCTCTGAAAGTGGTGTTGCAGCAGGTGTTCGTCGTATTGAAGCTGTTACGGGTACCAAAGCGCTTGAAATCGTTCAAAAATTTGATGCAGACATTTTGCATATCAACGATTTATTAAAAGCACAGAAAGATCAAACTGTTGAAAAAGTTCAATCAACGCTAGAAACAGCACATCAATTGCAAAAACAAATTGAGCAATTGAATCAAAAATTGGCGAATTTCCAAGCCTCTGATTTAATCAGTCAAGTGACGGAAATTGCGGGTCGCCAAACACTTATTGCCACAGTTCAAGGACAAGATGCGAAGTCTGTTCGTCATCTTCATGACAGTGTCAAATCAAAATTAGATAATGCAGTGATTGTGCTTGCGGCTGTAGAAGGTGACAAAGTTAGTCTTATCGCATCTGTAGCTAAAGATTTCACTGCAAATCTAAAAGCGGGTGACATCATCAAACACTTAGCAACTGAGCTTGGTGGTAAAGGTGGTGGTAAACCTGACTTAGCACAAGGTGGCGCGCCACTAAACGAGAAGTTTGAACAAGTGATGGCAGATTTAACTGCTTGGCTTGCTCAAAAATAATACTTCACCTTTTGTGTAACTGACCCTAATGCCGATTAGGGTCATGGCTTATATGGAACAACTATGGCATTAATCGTTCAAAAATATGGCGGTACTTCTATGGGTACTCCCGAGCGCATTTTAAATGTTGCTCGTCGTGTAAAGCGTTGGCATGACCACGGCCACAAGGTTGTAGTGGTTGTATCCGCAATGAGTGGTGAAACAAACCGCTTATTGGCTTTAGCGAAAGCCATTACCGAAACCCCTGATCCTCGTGAACTAGACCAAATGGTGTCTACGGGTGAACAGGTAACGATTTCAATGTTAGCAATGGCGCTCAATTCAATTGGTGTTGAAGCTAAGTCACTCACAGGTCGCCAAGTTGGTATCAAAACTGACAGCGCGTTTACCAAAGCCCGTATCGAATCTATTGATACAGATGTGATGACAAATCATTTGGATGCAGGTCGTGTCATTGTTGTTGCAGGCTTCCAAGGTTTCGACATTGATGGCAATACAACAACTTTAGGCCGTGGCGGTTCTGATACCTCTGGTGTTGCACTTGCTGCGGCATTAAAAGCAGATGAATGTCAGATTTACACAGATGTGGATGGGGTTTATACCACTGATCCTCGTGTTGCACCTAAAGCGAAAAAAGTTGATCGTATTTCATTTGAAGAAATGCTTGAAATGGCATCTCTCGGTTCTAAAGTATTGCAAATTCGTTCTGTTGAATTTGCAGGAAAATACCAAGTGCCTTTACGCGTATTATCAAGTTTTGATAATGACAATGATGGCGCATTCGACGAAGATTTCAAAAACAATGTCGGAACACTAATCACTACTGAAGCGGAAGACAATATGGAACAGCCAATTATTTCTGGTATCGCATTTAACCGTGACGAAGCTAAATTAACAATTTTAGGTGTACCTGATGAACCAGGTATTGCGTCTAAAATCTTATCGCCTATTGGTGCTGCAAACGTTGAAGTGGATATGATCATCCAAAACGTTGAAGAAGATGGCACAACTGACTTCACTTTTACCGTGAATCGTGGTGAACTTAAAAAAGCCAAAGCAATCCTAGAAGAAACGGCTACAGCGATTGGTGCGCGTGAAGTTGCTACGCGTGATGACATTGTTAAAGTGTCGATTGTTGGCGTTGGCATGCGTTCTCATGCAGGTGTTGCAAGTAAAATGTTTACTGCACTTGCAGATGAAGGGATCAATATCTTGATGATCTCGACTTCTGAAATCAAAATTTCCGTGATTATTGAAGAAAATTACTTAGAACTTGCAGTTCGTTCACTCCATACAGCCTTCGGTTTAGACCGTGAACATGGCGAATCGAGTGCGCGTGCATAATTTTTGATCAAATATAGCAACTTATTCGCTGTTTTGACCAAGAAAAAATCAGAGCCACTATAGTGTTTTCTATAGTGGCTCTGTTATATTAGTTTTTGAGGTTTTAGAGAAATTTCAATAGAGCAATGTGAAAATGAAAAATTTGTCACATTATTCTGTTAAAATTATCGGTGCTATTTAAAGTTGTGTTTTCTAGTTTTTAGAAATTCATCGCAGGTTTAGCGTTTAAGCAAGGAGATAAACATGCTGATTCTGACCCGCCGTGTCGGAGAAACTTTGATGATTGGGGATCAAGTCAGTGTTACTGTGCTTGGTGTTAAAGGCAACCAAGTTCGTATTGGTGTAAATGCCCCAAAAGAAGTTTCTGTACATCGCGAAGAAATTTATCAACGTATTCAACATGAGCGTGCTATGCACGAGCATTTGCAACATATTGATCAAGATTATCAACCTTCTTTTGAAGATGATAATTCGCAAAACACCTATAATCGTTAAGATTATAGTGGTTTTGGAAACTAAAGCGGCTTTTAAGCCGCTTTAAATTTTTATTGATCAGTAAAAAACATCATCCGTTTTATTCAAGACCCAGTGCTTTTTTGACTGGCGAATAGCTACGGCGATGTTGATCAATCACCCCATGTTCAGCGATGGCGTCAAAGTGTGCTTTGGTTGGATAACCTTTATGTTTAGCAAAACCAAATTGCGGATACAACTTGTCTAACTCAACCATTTCATGATCACGCGTTACTTTGGCTAAAATACTTGCCGCACTGATCTCAGCATGTAAAGCATCCCCGCCTACGACCGCATCACAGCTCATACTTAAGCCTTTAGGAACTTTATTGCCATCTACAAGCACATGTTCTGGTCGCGTTTTAAGTGCCTCTATAGCACGTCGCATCGCCAATAATGAAGCTTGCAAGATATTCAGCTCATCAATTTCTTGATGTGTTGCTTCAGCAATTGCCCAAGCAATCGCTTTTTCCTGAATCTCAATGAATAACTTTTCACGTTTTTTTTCAGTTAATTTTTTAGAATCATTTAACCCTTGAATTGGGTTGTTTGGATCTAAAATAACTGCAGCTGCAACCACAGAGCCAACCAATGGACCTCGTCCTGCTTCATCTACACCAGCAACTAACATTTTCTTTCCTATCCTAAAAGAAGCTCAACAGGTTTTATCTGAGTTCATAGATCATCATCTTGAGATGATGACAGATCGAAAGCCCTTTTCTTTCTACATAACTTCAATCGAGTGATCAAAATTTAGAATATTTTGCTTAGCGTGAAAGACGCCATTTAAAGAAAAGAGCATCAGTCCTAAGACCATGAATTTATCAATATACAAAAAACTGTATCAATAAATTCATATGTCTTTGATGCTTTAATGCAATTATCTCATCGCTTCGGCGACACATGCATTAATTGTTTTTGTCACCACATTTGAAACAATCGTAGCACGCGCTTGAGGATCTAAAGCAGCTGTTGCTAAATCTACAGTGCTAACACTTTGGGGTGCCTTTTCACTGACACAACCACAAATTTCACTTTGTACATTGTTTTTCTGGTCTGCAGTCATGACTTTTGTTGCAGTCTTCCAAGCAGGTAAATTATTCAGTTCAGTTGTACATTTCGCATTTATCGCGATTTTAAGCGCAGCACCACCTAACTGCTGAGTTGTTGACGCTGCTGCAGCACCTGTTGGGTCATTGGTCGCGCAAGCCGATAGAGCTAAAGCGATTGAAGCAAGAAAGACAACACGTTTTTTCACAATTTTTTCCTTTTTATGAGATAAAGCTAGGCTATTTTGCCTAAACTAACACTTGGATTAAACTAAAAATTTGAATAATCACCTCATTAGACGCTAAATGGATAAATATTTCACAATTATTGCTTTAAGCGTTGCAAATTTAAAACAATACGTTGAGTTTTTAGAACTGATTTCTTTTAATAAAATCCATATTATAAGCACTAAATTAAATTGGAATCTGTGTCATGCAACAAAAATCACAATACTATACAAGGACAGCACAATGGTTGCATTGGATTATGGCAATCATCTTTATTACCGCTTGGGTCATTGGTTTTTATAGTGGCAATTTTTTAAGCTATGATGTCGATGGACCGTTTAAAGGCGATGTCATTACCCTACATAAGAATATTGCATCGGTGATTATCTTTTTGGTCATTATCCGTATCTTTTGGCGTTACACCCACCCTGCGCCTGAACTACCTGAAACCATGTCACCATTGATGAAAACTTTGGCTCATTTAGGTCATTTGGGTTTATATTTCATGCTATTGGCATTGCCAATCACAGGATGTTTGTTTAGCTGGAGTGCTGGCCATCCCGTGCCTGTATTGTACTTATTTGAGATTCCAAGACTTGTACAAGATAACCCCGATTTAACAGCGATTGTTAAACCTTTACATATTTATATTTCATGGGCTGCTGGCCTACTTCTTGTTGGACATGTTCTCGCTGCGCTCAAACATCATTTTATTGATAAAGACAATGTATTGAAAAGTATGACACGACAAGGTTAGTCATATACAGATTAAAAAATCTTATTAAAAGCACATCAAAACGGTGTGCTTTTTTTATATTTTTATTGTGGTTTAAATTTATGGCGCTTTAAATTCTAGATCTTTACTTTAATGCTTCTTTTGCACAACCTTTTAAACTATTCATCACTGCTTGTTGAATCAGCTTATTTTTTGCAGCTTCATTAAAAGTTGCCATAACCAGCTGTTTAGCTGGTACATCGTTCAAAGCATTCTCACTGACACAGCCACAGATTTTTTGCTGTGCATGTTGCTGTTGTGCAGCTGTCCATAAAAATGAGGATGCTTGCCAAATCTTTGACGCTTTTAACTCACTGGCACACTGCTGTTCGATTAAAGGCTTTAGCATTTTCTGCGTAATCGTTTCTGTGCTTGAGTCTGCACATGCAACAGTCACAGGTAAAATAATGAATAAGGTTAAACTTGTTGTTAAAAATTTCATTCTATTTCCCTCATGAAAAAAAAGCAGTGTTCACACACTGCTTTTATATGCTTAAAGAATATAGCTTGATTTAAGCCAATTGATCAATTTGATTGTTCCATTTTTGCTTTTCTTCATTTGAAATAAATGACGCTTCAAATGAATTTTTTGCCAATTGCTTTAACTCTGTATTTGATAGATCTAGCGCTTCAGCAATCGAAATAAAATTATCATTCATATAGCCACCAAAATAAGATGGGTCATCTGAATTGACAGTCACATGCACACCTTTTTGCAATAAACGATGAATATTATGTTGTGCCATATCATCCACCACACACAATTTTAAATTGCTCAGTGGGCAAACAGTCAAAGGCATCTTTTCTGCAATTAAACGTTGCATCAGTGCTGGGTCTTCTTCTGAACGTACACCGTGGTCAATACGGTTTACTTTTAATAAATCTAAAGCTTCCCAAACATATTCAGCAGGCCCTTCTTCTCCCGCATGCGCAACCACCAAGAAACCTTCTTTGCGTGCTTGAGCAAAAACCCGTTCAAACTTAGCTGGTGGATGCCCAACTTCGCTTGAATCTAAACCTACAGCAATAATTTGATCTTTATACGGCAAAGCTTGCTTTAACGTTTCAAATGCTGCTTCTTCACTTAAGTGACGCAGGAAGCACATGATCAAATGAGAGCTTATAGCCAACTTTGTTTGAGCATCATCACATGCACGTTGTAGACCATTGATCACCGTTTCAAAGGCAACTCCTCGGTCAGTATGTGTTTGTGGATCAAAGAACATTTCAGTATGTACAACTTTATCTTCTGCACATTTTTCAAAATATGCCCAAGCTAAATCATAAAAGTCTTGTTCATTGACCAGTACATTTGCACCTGCATAATAAATATCAAGGAAAGACTGTAGATTATGAAAGTTATATGCTTGTTTGACTTCTTCTACAGATTTATACGGGATATCAATTTGATTACGCTGAGCTATTGCAAACATCAACTCAGGCTCAAACGTGCCTTCGATATGTACATGGAGTTCTGCCTTAGGTAAGGCACGAATAAGTTCTAATCTATTCACGTTTTTCCTCAAACTTATTAAATTAAATTTCAATCATCCAAATCGCTTGGATTCATTTCAATCTGATTAAAACAAAAAAGGGTGCAAACTTGAGTTTACACCCTTTCCTTATTTAAATTTATTAACCACCAAATGCAACGAATTTAATCACCCAGAGTACAGCAATGATCCAAACCATATATGGAACTGTTTTCGCTTTACCTGTAAATAATTTAACCAATGCATAGCTGATAAAGCCCATTGCAATACCGTCTGCAATAGAATAAGCAAATGGCATAAATACAATGGTTAAAAATGCTGGAACTGCTTCGGTAATATCATCCCATTCAATATTGATGATACCTTGAATCATCAACACACCAACAAATAATAATGCTGGAGCAGTCGCAAATCCAGGAACAGATTGAGCCAGTGGTGCTAAAAATAAACACGCTAAAAATAAAATACCGACAACAACTGCAGTTAAACCTGTACGACCGCCTGCAGCAACACCCGCAGATGACTCAATATAAGGCGTTGTTGATGATGTACCTAAAGCAGCACCGGCAACAATTGCAGTTGAATCGGCAAATAGCGCTTTTTTCAAACGTGGTAATTTACCATCTTTCAATAAACCAGCACGATGTGAAACCCCGACCAATGTTCCGGTTGAGTCAAATAAATCAACCAAGAAAAATACGAAAATCACGCCGACTAAACTTACCGTAAATAAGTTTTCAAAATTCATTTGCATGAATGTCGGTGCAATAGAAGGAATCGAACCAACAACCCCTTTAAATTCATTTAAACCTAAAGCTGTTGCAATACCAGTGATTGCTAAAATACTGATAATAATTGCGCCACGAATTTTATAGTGGTGCATAATCACGATCAGGAAAAAACCCAATAAAGTCAGTAAGACTGTAGGTTGTTTTAAATCACCCAAACCCACCAAAGTTGCTTGATTTGCAACAATAATGCCTGAGTTTTTCAATGCAACCAGTGCAAGGAATAATCCAATACCACCACCGATTGCAAATTTCAATGACATTGGAATCGCATTGACAATGGCTTCACGGATTTTAAACATGCTAATTGCGATGAAGACAAGTCCGGAAACAAATACAGCAGCCAAAGCGGTTTGCCATTCAACGCCCATGCCTAAACAAACGGAATAGGTAAAATAAGCATTCAGCCCCATACCTGGTGCAAGTGCAATCGGATAGTTTGCAACAACCCCCATGACCAAACAACCAATCGCAGCGGCTAAACACGTTGCCACAAATACGGCGCCATGATCCATACCTGTTTCTGAAAGAATCAATGGGTTAACAATGATGATGTAGCACATTGTTAAAAATGTCGTTAAACCTGCCAGTATTTCGGTTCTAAACGTTGTTTTGTTTTCGCTCAGTTTAAATAAGCGTTCAAGCAAACCCGCTGAAGGATTTGGATTCGTCATTGTTGAGCCCCTGTTAAGTTTGAGCTATTCGTTGATAAAATCGAGTTCATTTAAAAAAATGCTAAATGCCGTCAATTAAGGCCATAATTCAGCATTCAATAAACATACCAAAATGACATTTCCGATAAAAAACTTGAATTAAAAAAGCTGCAGATTAGCAGCTTTCATTTTCTAGAAGGTTTAACGGTCGTTATCGATTACATATTACAAATTATAACATACAGTTTAAATAATTTTATCAATCTGACGCTTTTAGTCATCCAATTCATGTGAACTCAGAAGTTTAATGCTTTAAGGATATACAGTGCCTAAATCAAATCACCGTATTACTTACTTTGAGATGATTGTGATTATTAGGATTAGACTCAATTTTCCGAATGGTTAAATTCGCATCTTTGATAATATCTTGCATTTCTTGTTGTTTTTTTTGTTGCGAATCGACATAAGAAAAATAGCCTAGAAATATCACACTACTAAACACGAAAAAAGTTACAAGCTTTACCATTTCAAAATCAAATCAAGGTATAAATTTCGCTGATTATACACATAAACGTGACACAAATAACACTTTAACAATAAAATTGTCCGACAAATCACAAGTATTAACTTGCGCTTTCATAGTGCATACCAAATTTTAGAACCTACTATATATCTAAAATGGTGCTATTTGTTTTAAATGATGATTAAAAACGACATTAAGCTTGATCAATCAAAGACAGTTTTTAAACACACAAAGTTTTCAATAACAAGAGTTTAGACAGCTTAGCTTACACACTTAAAAACGCATGTAAGCTTTTTAAAGTGTAAGCTTTTAAATCAGTAATGTTTAAATACGCTATTCAAAGATTTAAGCCAACTCACTTAAGTTTTACATAGGGCCTTCAACTGATATTTCCACCTAAGGCTGCAATCAGTTGGGCTGTATTTTTTAACTGCAACTGCTTGAGCTGTAAAGTTGCCTGTTCAGCCTGTAAGGTTAAATTCTGTGCAGTGACCACTTCTAAGTAACTGACTAAGCCAGCATTAAAGCGTCGAGTTACAACTTGTTCATTTTCTAAAGCAAGTTTAAATAGTTGAGCTTGTTCAGATTGTTGTTGTTTAAAACTGGATGACTGTAAAAGCGCGTCTTCCACCTCTTTCCAACCCGTTAAAACAGCCTGTCTATACGCTGCTGCTTTTTCAGCATAACTCGCTTGTGCTTGTGCAATCTCAGCCTTACGTTTTCCACCGTCAAATATCAATGCCGTTGTTTGTAATCCAGTCGACCACAAATACTGTGGTGCTTGAAACAATTGACTCAACACGCGACTATTTACTTCACCCGTTAAGCCAATACTGAGATCGGGTAACCATGCTGTTTGAGCCAAACCCAATTGGGCATGTGTTGCAGCCAATTCACGTTCAGCACGGATTACATCAGGGCGCTGGATAAGCATCCGACTTGGTAGCTGAGTTGGTAATGTTGGAACTTGAAAGTGCTGTTTCTGTTTGACCAATTGAAATTGAGCAACCGTTTTACCTTGTACCACAGCTAAAATATTTTCTTGTAAATCACGTTCTCGCTGGGTTTCTATCTGCTGGATTTGCACTTGCTTGAGTTGTGTTTCAGCCTGTATCACATCCGCTCTCGCGATCATCCCTGCAATATATTGGTTATTTAAAATTTTGACGGAACGCTGATAACTGTGTTGGGTTTGTCGTAAAACATCCAACTGCGCATCCAGTACTCGGATATTCCAATAGCTTTCTGTGCCCAATAATTGTTGATTGAGTTTAACTGCTGCTAAGTCAGCCTGTGAAGCCTCTAAATTTGCCTGTTGCCCTTCAACTGCTTTGGCGACCCTGCCCCATAAATCAGGAATCCAACTGACCTGAACACCCGTTGTAAATTGGTTATTTGGCGTACTGTCCTTTGTTCCACTACGTTGTGCAGAACCATTTAACTTTAAACTTGGCAAACGGTTAGCGCGTTGCTGCTCAAGTAAGGCATTGGCTTGTTGATATCGTGCTTCTGCTTGTTTCAGACTCAAATTTTCTTGATTCAATTGTTGCATCAATTGACTAAGAATAGGATCTTGAAAAATTTCCCACCAAGTGTTGGCATTGACTTCTAAGCTTGCGGTTTTTTTCCAATTTAAAACAGCATATTTATAATGATCATCCGTTTGAAGGACTGGCACTTTATATTCAGGCGGATGCAACACAACAGTAGAATTGCATGCAGTCAATATCAAGAACACACTAAGGCACATGACATTTTTAACGATTAAACTCTGCATTATATTTTCCTATTTACCTCAATGAAGTGCATATTTATTTTTCAATCTCAAACAAGATTCAGCACATTTTTCCAACACCAAATACAAGACAGGCGTTGTATACAACGTCAATAATTGACCCAAGGCTAAACCACCCACAATGACAACACCCAAAGGCTGACGTAGCTCTGCCCCTTCTCCCCAGCTAAGTGCCAGTGGAATTGCACCCAGCAACGCTGCGGTATTGGTCATCAGAATTGGACGAAAACGGAGAGCTGCGGCAGACAAAATAGCCTGATATGCAGTCTTGCCTGCTCTTCTTTCTAATAAAGTAAAATCAATTAAAAGAATGGCATTTTTTACAACAATTCCGATCAATAAAAACATGCCCAAAAGTGCAATTAAGGTGAATTGGAAATTAAATAACCATAAGGTCAACAAAGCCCCCAAAGCCACTGCGGGTACTGTCGATAAAATCGTCAATGGATGAACCAGACTTTCATAGGTAACCCCAAGAACGATATAAATAAGTAAGATCACCACACAGACAAGTAACGGCGTCGATAAACCAGCCTGCAAACTTTCTGCCTCGACATCTTTATCTGTCATGATAAAAATTTCATTGGGTAACATCACTTCGGGTAAAACACTACGAATAGCCGCATCCGCTTGTTCATAGCTATAGCCTTGTTTAACCACATAACCAATCCCCATTGCGGCATATTGGTTGCGTCGATAAACCCGATCATTGGTAATACCATAAGACCATGTGGCAAAATTACTGAGTGGTACAGCAATCCCTTGTTGGTTTGGAATGCGTACATTTGCCAGCGCTTCAGGATGTTCAGTAAAGTGTTTATCGACTTCCATCACCACATAAAACTGTTGGGTTTGATCATAAATAGTCGAAATTTGGCGCTGCGAAAATGAGTTATTGAGTACACTTGAAATATTTTCTATGTCCACACCCAAACGACGTGCTGCTTCACGGTCAATGTCTAAAGTCACATGCTGAGCCCCTTCATCACCCATGGTTTCAACTTCTTCTAACTCTGGAAGCTTCTGCATTGCCTGAGCAACTTTAGGCGTCCACTGACGTAATAACGCAACATCATCAGATTGCAGTAACAACAAATAATCTTGCCCACTTCCACTTGAAAATGGATCATCCAATTCTAGTTCCTGTTTGACTTGTGCAGAAAAAATCGCACCTGCCAGCCATGGGGCATTTTTTTTAATTCTATCTACAATTTCATGTGAAGATTTGCCATCTCGCTCTGCTTTGGGTTTTAAACTCACCATTAAAAAAGAATTGGTGATTCCGCCAGCACCACCAGACGTACCAATCACATCTTTGACTGCGGGATCCTTTAATACACTTTCACTAAAGGTGGCGATTTTGGGTTGCATAATTTGAAAGGAGAAGCCATCATCCCCTCGAATAAAAGCTTCAACCCGTCCGGTATCTTGCTCAGGTAATACCCGTTTGGGTAATGTTTGATAGACATATACAGAAGCAGCAATTGCACCGCCCCATAGCAAAATGACCAAATAACCGTGTTTGATCATCCATTTCAGTGAATGCAAATAGAGCTGACTCAAACCCTGCATCAAGCGATGGCTATAGCGATACAAAACCTGATGTTGATAACGCTCTAATGGTTTTAAACAGCGTGCAGATAAGCTTGGCGTAAGGACTAGGGAGACAAATACAGATAAAATAATAATAAAAATCAGTGTTAAAGAAAACTCTCTAAACAATCGTTCGATTACACCTCCCATAAATAGCACGGAAATAAAGATCACCACCAAAGCCAAATTCATTGCCAGCAAGGTCAGACCGACTTCTCGAATACCATTTAAGGCAGCCTGTATAGGCTGTTCACCCTGTTCTATATGACGTTCAATATTTTCTAAAACCACAATTGCATCATCAACCACGAGCCCAATCGCAACAATCACCGCCATAATCGACAAGTTATTCAATGAAAATCCAGCGAGATAAACCAGGCTGCATGCGCCAATCAAAGTCACCAGTAAAGCAATACTTGGAACAAGAGCACTTTGCAGACGACCTAACATCAGTGCGACCACAATAATCACCAAAAGCATGGAAAATAATAAAGTATCCCTTGCCTCATTTAAGCCCGCCCGAATAATTTCCGATCCATCCATCACTGTGGTCAGTTGTGAATCTGCTGGAATTAATCTGCTTAACTCTGGTAGTTTTTCTTTGATCTTTTCAATTGTGGCAACGGTATTTGCATTGGGTTGACGGCTGATTTTAATAATAACCGCTGGTTTGCCATTGTGAAAACCACTTACATAACGGTTTTCGACCGAATCCTGTACCTCAGCCACATCTTTTAAACGGACAACTGTCTGACCATTTTGATGTATGATCAAATTGGCAAAATCATCCGCTTTTTTTAAACGACTTGGAAGCTCAACTTGCCAACGTAACTGTTCAGTTTCAATTACCCCTAAGGCTTGTACTGTATTACTTTTTACAATCGCTTCACGAACTTGCTCCAAAGACACCCCTTGTGAAATCAAGGCATTTGGATTGAGTTGAATTCGCACAGCTGGCATAGATGCCCCGTCAATGACAACTTCCCCAACCCCATTAATTTGCGCAAGATTTGGCTGCAGCTGATTACTGGCAATTTCATAGAGTTTGCCCGCAGAAAGATGTTCTGAACTCAGTGCCAAATAAAAAATTGGACTCTGGCTTGGATTGATCTTGAAATATTCAGGAGGGCTTGGCATTCCAGAAGGCAGCTGTGACATCGCAGCATTGATTGCAGCTTGGACCTCTCTGGCGGCTTCATTGATGTCAGTCTTTAAATCAAAATGCAAAACCACTTGGGTTGCGCTTTGATTACTTGAAGAATTAATCGCTTTTACCCCTGAAACGCCCATCATGGCGCGCTCTAATGGCGTCGCCACGGTGGCAGACATACTTTCAGGACTTGCACCAGGTAAACTTGCTCGCACCACAATCGTTGGAATATCTGCCTGTGGTAAAGCGGCTACAGGTAAGCGAAAATAGGCCAATATACCCAATAATACAATTGCGATTCCCAGTAAAATACTGGCAACTGGTCGGTGAATAAAGGTCGAGAGAAAAGTCAAAACTCTCTCCTTGTCGTATCATGATCTGTGGGTAAATCATCTACAGATAAATCTGAATTGGTATGTTGCAATGAATATTGCAGACGATCAAAAAATAAATAAACCACTGGTGTAGTAAATAACGTGAGGACTTGACTTAAAATCAAACCACCCACCATGACGATCCCAAGAGGCTGACGTAATTCAGCCCCTGAACCCGACGCAAGCATCAATGGAATTGCCCCAACCAGTGCCGCAAGTGTGGTCATTAAAATTGGGCGAAAACGCATCAGTGCGGCTTGATAAATCGCTTGCTGTGGTGACAATCCGTCATTACGTTGTGCAGCCAAAGCAAAATCCACCATCATGATGCCATTTTTCTTGACCAGACCAATCAATAAAATGATCCCAATCAAGGCAATCATGTCCAACGGCCGATTAACCATAAACAATGCCAACAAGGCACC
The DNA here is from genome assembly GCF_011759595.1 of Acinetobacter sp. BIGb0196. Classification (NCBI taxonomy): domain Bacteria; kingdom Pseudomonadati; phylum Pseudomonadota; class Gammaproteobacteria; order Moraxellales; family Moraxellaceae; genus Acinetobacter; species Acinetobacter sp. BIGb0196. The sequence continues at coordinate 2,531,120 of NZ_JAAOZA010000001.1, forward strand.
AATTGCAGCAGATGGCAAGGTAGAAAGAATGGTTATCGGGTGAATAAAACTTTCATACAGAATGCCTAACACAATGTACATGGTCACTATTGCTGCAATCACCAACCAGAACGTATGTTGTTGCGAGTTCTCATAAGCAGCAGCTGCACCTTGCAGTTTGACTTTCACTTCTGTTGGTAGATTTAGACGCTGTTGTACACGATCAATCGCTTTGATCGCATCCCCGAGCGCGATCCCTGATGCAAGATTAAAAGATACCCCATTGGCCGGAAATTGTGATTGCTGTTGCAGAATAATAGGCACACGTTTTTGCACAATATTGGCAACGGAACTGAGTAATATCGGCTCTCCACTTTTATTATGAATATAGGTTTGCCCTAAAGCATCTATACCTTGAGTGAATGTTGGGTCAAGTTCTAAAACAATACGATATTGATTAGATTGCGTGTATAAAGTTGCAATCTGGCGCTGCGCAAATAAATTTTGTAAAGCTAAACTGATATCTTCAATGTTTAAACCCAAACGTGCTGCGGCATCTCGATTGACATCAATAAATGCTTGTAAGCCCTGCCCCCCCTCTTCACTAGTTACTTGTGCAAATTCAGATTGTTGTCGTAAAGCATCAACAAATATAGGGGTCCATTCGGCTAAATCTGTCGTTTTAGCAGCGCTTATACTCAGTTGATATTGAGTACGACTAATTTTATCTTCAATACTCAGCTCTTGTACTGGTTGCATCCAGCCTTGAATCCCTTCAACTTGAGCGAACTGTCCTCTAAGTCGTGCCATAATTTGATCTACAGGATCTCTTTCAGCATGCGGCTTTAGATTAATTAAAATACGTCCATTACTTAGTTTTGGATTATTGGCATCTATACCAATAAATGAAGACAAACTTTCCACAGCAGGATCTTTTAAGATCTGCCCCGCGAGTGTTTGTTGACGCTCACTCATCGCTTGGAATGAAATATCATCAGGCGCTTCAGTCACCACCTGTATGACACCACTGTCCTGTACAGGGAAAAAGCCTTTGGGAATCATCCAATACAGCAGACCCGCTAAAATGACGGTACTCAACATCACCGCAAGTGTCATTACTTGATGCCGAAAAACCCACTGTAACGCTTTACCGTATTGTTGGATAATTCGGTCTAGACTCCAGCGACTGTGAGAAGTTGAATGTTTGGCATTTTTTAATAAATATGCGCACATCATTGGCGTCAATGTAAGCGACACCACCAATGAAATTGCGATTGCTGCTGCTAAAGTGACAGCAAATTCATGGAACAGTCGCCCAACCACATCCCCCATAAACAGTAATGGGATTAATACTGCAATCAGTGAAATCGTCAGGGAAATTAAGGTAAAGCCGATTTCTTTAGATCCTTTAAGTGCGGCTTGTAATAAGCTTTCTCCTGCCTCACGATGTCGTGCAATATTTTCCAACATCACAATTGCATCATCGACTACAAAGCCTGTCGCAATGGTGAGTGCCATTAAAGTCAGGTTATTGACAGAGAATCCTAAAAAATACATGATGACAAAAGTACCAATAATCGACAGTGGTACGGCAATACTAGGAATAATCGTAGCGGATAAATTTCTTAAAAATAAAAAAGTCACCATCACCACCAAGCACACGGCAAAAACCAATTCTTTTTGCACATCATCAATGGAGCTACGAATACTCTCAGTTCGATCGGTTAACACTCGAATTTTGACATTTTCAGGCAGATTTTTTTGTAGCTCAGGCAATATTTGCTTAATCTGATCTGCAACTTGAATCACATTGGCATTCGGTTGGCGCTGTACATTGACCAAGATTGCAGCTTGACTGTCTGCCCAAGCCGCCATATAGCGATCTTCGCTCCCTTCTATGACTTTTGCCACATCTCTAAGACGTATCGGTGCGCCATTGTTCCAACGTAAAATTAGATTTTCATAATCTGCAATCGAGCGAATCTGATCATTGGCATCCAACATGGTGGTGCGATATGGTCCATCAAAGCTGCCTTTGGGTTGATTTGCATTGGCAGAATTAATTGCAGAACGCACATCCTCAGCACTCATTTTATAGGCAGCAAGTGCCGTAGCATTCATTTGCACGCGTATTGCTGGACGTTGCCCCCCCGCAAGGCTGACCATCCCGACACCTGAAAGCTGAGAAAGCTTTTGTGCAACTCGGGTATCCACCATGTCGTAGACTGTTGTTAAAGGTAAAGTTTCTGAGCTGATCGCAAGGGTAATCACAGGAACATCAGCAGGATTTACTTTACGGTAAACCGGTGGTGCTGGTAGATCATTGGGTAATTTACTGCTGGCTGTACTGAGTGCTGACTGTACTTCTTGTTCAACGACACCAAGTTCTGCGCTCAGTTCAAACTGCAAGGTAATAACGGATGCCCCCACTGAACTACTAGAAGACATTTGCTTTAAACCAGCAATTTTACCCATTTCTCGTTCGAGTGGTGCGGTGATTGTGCGTTGTACTGTATCGGGATTGGCGCCAGGTTGAAAAGTATAGACTTGAATAATTGGATAATCGACCTGTGGCAAAGCAGAGACAGGCAACAACCGCCAAACCAAGAAGCCACTCAACAGCAGTGCTAACATCAATAATGTGGTTGCGACTGGACGTAAAATAAAGAACCGTGAAATATTCATGATTTATCCAGCAGTTGGCTTGGCCGTAGAAATTGGCTGTTGATTCTCTACAACAATTTGAACTTCTTTGCCTTCCGAAAGACGATCAATTCCTTCAAGTACTACTTTTTCGCTACCCTTTAATCCGTCTAAAACTTCAATTTGACCATTCGAGGTCATCCCCAGTTTTAACATGCGAATTTCGGCTTTGTTTTGCGGATTGATAATATAAACATAGCTGCCTTTTGCACCATGTTGTACAGCATCACTCGGGATACTGATTGCATTTTGAATGGTTTGAGTATTTAAACGCACATTGACAAACTGATTTGGGAATAAGGCATCATCATAATTATCAAAAATTGCTTTTATTTTTAAAGTCCCTGTACTGATATCAATCTGATTATCTATTGCTTGTACATGCCCCAGCGCAAGTTGTTTTTGCTCTGTTTTATCCCAAGCAGTTACCAACACTTTATCGCCATTTTTTAATGATTGACGCAGATTTGCTAAATAGTTTTCTGCCACTGAAAATTGCACAAAAATTGGATGAACTTGAGTGATACTGACTAAACCAGCACTTTCATTGGCTTGAATAAGGTTACCAGCATCTTTCTGTCTAAATCCAACCCGCCCCTCAATAGGCGCATAAATTTTAGTATAAGACAGCTGTAGTTTTGCAGCATCTACTTGCGCCTTGTTCGCCTGTATTTGACCTTTAAGCTGGTTGACCAGCGCCAATTGCTGTTCTACTTGTTGTTTTGCAATTGAATCTTGTTTAAACAGCAATTGATAACGCTGCAACTCTGTTTCAGCATTTTGCAATTGTGCTAAATTCTGCTGCCGTGTTCCTTCAGCCTGTGCAAGTGAGACCTGAAACGGCGCTGGATCAATTTGTGCAAGGAGCTGACCTTTTTTTACGGTTTGCCCTTCTTTAAAATAAATCTGCTGTAGAACCCCGGAAACCTGACTTTGTACATTCACAATATGCGTAGGAATGACTGTACCAATTGCTTTAATTTCAACCTGTAAATCTTGTCGTTGTACTGGCACAGTTCGCACGGGTACAGGTTTACTCCATTGGCTATATTCCTCTGCGGGTTTGGATGAGGTTTTTTTCCAATAGAAGCCTGCTAGTCCGAAAATAATCAGCAGCATAAATCCAATTAAATATTTAAATTTACGGCCAATAAAACTTTTTTTGGGATTTACATTTACAGATGGCTTACTCATAAAAACTCTTATTCATAAAGTCGCAGAACGATCAAAATTTACAATTGCGAAATAATTAAAGTGAAATTTCACAGATACCCATTGTTCATCTCATTAATAATCAAGAATAAATAAAGGTTAGCTTCGCTAATTATCATGTTGCATTTTGTAATCTTTATTATTGCATTTAATAATCATTATCACTATCATTATTTTCAACACTTTCTTCCTCCAGCAAAACTCCATGTAGTTCGCTTTTTAAACAGGCAACTCTTATGCATTTGAACGTACAAAAGCAGCAATGGTTTGATCATATTTATCAAGACCATCAAAATACTTTACTTTTGTGGTTCAAACATAAACTTCACAACCATCATCACTCTGAAGATCTTAGTCAGGAGGTTTTTTATCGTGCATTAAAAAGTAATTACTGTTTTGAAAATATTAAAGAACCCAAAGCATGGTTATTGGGAATTGCGAAACATGTAATTATTGATCATTGGCGCCACCAACAAGTTGAACACTTATATTTAGATGCGTTAATACATACACCACAGGATGGCTATCCATCTGTAGAACATGAAATATGTATTCGAGAAAGTTTGTATCAAGTTCATCAAACACTAGAAAGACTACCCGAACGCGTAGCACAGGTCTTTTTATTATCACAAATGGAAGGTATGACCTACCGCGCAATCGGTGAAAAACTTAATATTTCTGAAGCCACGGTAAAACGAGATATGAAACAAGCTTTTTTAGCCTGCTCCAGCATTTATAACACAACATTTAATTCATAATAATTTTACCTATAAAACAATAGATTAAATAAAAACCAGTATATAAATCCAATTAAACATATTTTAAAATTTATCTCAAACTTATTTAACATCCATTTACTGATTAAAAAAGTTGTTTTAAGCCCTCTCTATCTCTCACTATTCACTCTTGTGATCGACTGTTTTCGCATCCAAGTACATACACACTATTTAAATAATAAAAAAATGAGCTTTTTTTAAAACAAAAACGACTAAGTACATGAATATGACTCATACGAGAATCTAATGAAGGAACATCAAAGCAAACATGCATTAGCAATTGCAATTCGGACTGCACTTTGGGGCGGATCTATTTTTTTAATAAATGGATCTATATTCGCAGCACCGAACCCATCTGATGGTCAAGAACAAAATTCTACTCAGCTTCCTACCATCACTGTATCTGCCAATAATACCAATAGCCTTACAACCGAAGGCTCTGGTTTATATACCGCTAAAGCTACTACCGCATCAACAGGCTTGGCACTCAGCCTAAAAGAAACACCGCAATTGGTCAGTGTAATCACACGTCAGCAAATGGAGGATCAAAACTTAACACAATTAACTGATGTCGTAACACAAGCTGCTGGATTAACAATTAATCAAGGTGGAAATATTGGCTCAGATAACTCACCAATTTATGCACGAGGTCAAACTGTAGACAACTATTTATTAGATGGTGTGAAATTACTGAACTCATATTCTAGTATTTTTCAAAGTCAAGACACTGCACTCTTTGACAGAATAGAGATTGTGCGTGGTGCAAATGGTTTAATGACTGGTGCTGGTTCTGCAAGTGCTAGTATTAATATGGTTCGAAAAAAACCATTACAAGACTTTAAAGCTTCTGTAAGTGCTAGTGCTGGTTCTTGGGATGCCTATAGAACAGATATCGATGTTTCATCACCATTGAATCAATCTGGTAATCTCCGTGGTCGTGCTGTATTGGCTTATCAAGATGGTGACTCTTATATCGATCGTTATTCAGAAGAACGCAAAGTTGCCTATGGTGTACTTGAAGCAGATTTAACAGATCGAACCAAAGCAAGTCTTGGAATTAGCTATCAACAAATTGATATTTCAGGCATCGCCCGTGGGGGATTACCTTCATATTATACTGATGGATCTTTAATTGAATGGTCGCGCTCTGATTCGGCTGCTGCAGACTGGACGTATTCAGATCGATCAACTACTGCATTTTTTGCAGATATTGAACACAAGTTCAATGACAATTGGAAACTTAAAGGTATTCTTTCTCGAACAAAAACCTCTTCAGATGAAGTTGTTGGTTATGCTTATAGCTCAGGGATAGATAAACAAACTGGAAAAGGTGCTTTAATTTACGCAACACGTTGGGATTATGAACCTACTCAAGATTTATTTAATTTAACGCTGAATGGCTCATTTAATTTGTTCAACCAAACCCATGAATTAGTTTTGGGAACAACTTTTACTAAAAGTGAGAATCAACGTCCAACCTACTCAGGCTGGAATAATGGCATGTCTTGGAATGGAAAATTAGACAATATTTTCAGTTGGAATGGCAATACACCAACTCGACCTGAGACGATGATTGACGGCTGGTATAGTGGCGATGACAGTAGTTATTCAATATTCGGTGCTGTCCGGTTAAAACCATCAGATAAGGCAGCAATTATTTTAGGAACACGTGTAGAAGACTGGAAACGTGTCTCTATAAATCATGACAATGCTAAAAATACAACAGATATCAAAACCCATAAAGAAAGTGGTGAAGTAATCCCCTATGTAGGACTTACCTATGATTTAACTGACCATTGGACAACATATGCCAGTTATACCAATATTTTTTCACCACAAGATAAAAAGACAGTTAAGGGGGACTATTTAGACCCTCTTGTCGGCAATAGTACTGAACTAGGGATTAAAGGTGAATTTTTTGATAATCAGTTGAATATAGGTGCTGCTGTTTATCAAACTAAAGAAGATAATTTTGCAGTCGCTGTTCCTGAACAACCCGATAATTCACACATTGCTCCCGATGGATCTCAAGCATATACAGCGGAATCTGGAACCAAAAGCCGCGGTATTGAATTAGAAGCCACGGGAAAACTCTCTGAGTTATGGCAAATTTCAGGAAGTTTTACTCGAAATTTATCACAAAATAGTCAAGGTAATAGTATAAACACCAACATTCCAAATAATACTGCTAAATTATTTAGTACCTATACTCTACCTTACTTTGATCAAGCTCTAACAATAGGTGGTGGCCTACGTTGGCAAAGTGATATTTATTCTGATATAACGCTCCCTGTAAAGACTCGTTTTACCCAAGACAGCTATACTTTGGTTGATTTAATGGCACGTTATAAAATCAATAAAAATTTATTGCTGAATTTAAATATCAATAACTTGTTTAATGAAAAATATCATTTAGCCACAACGAATAGTTACTACGGTGCACCAACTAATTTTAGAGTGGGGTTAAAATACGATTGGTAATTCTGAAACCTATTTATAATTAGCTAAACATTGATTTAGCTTAAAATAAACCAATGAGTTAGATGTAGAGAAAGTTACCGTTAAGGTAGCTTTCTCTACAAATTCAAATATTATCAAGATAACTAAAATAAACGCCTCTGCTGGTCTAGCAGTAAATCTCATCTAGTTCTTCCGTTGATTTTTAAGCTGCCTATATGGCAGTGAACTTCGTCAACGCGACTTACTTACTTATGAATCATTTCTAAGCTGCCTATATGGCAGTGAACAATGGGTTACGTTGACGGGTGATCAAGCATTTTTTCTAAGCTGCCTATATGGCAGTGAGGCGGACCTGGGTGTCTTCGCTCTTCATGATCTTTTTCTAAGCTGCCTATATGGCAGTGAACTCATCTTTGGTCAAGCCTTTATCAGTGTTCGGTTTCTAAGCTGCCTATATGGCAGTGAACAGCAACGTTACCAGAACCAGCCCGTAAATAATTTTCTAAGCTGCCTATATGGCAGTGAACCTGCTGATCCGCTATTGCCTGCTCAATCAAAATTTCTAAGCTGCCTATATGGCAGTGAACATATCCTCATTTACCAAGACTTCTGACGCTTCTTTCTAAGCTGCCTATATGGCAGTGAACAATGTATATATAAATGAAAATTTTATTGGAGAGTTTCTAAGCTGCCTATATGGCAGTGAACCTGCATCTTGAATTTGTTGCTGAATCTGTTCATTTCTAAGCTGCCTATATGGCAGTGAACAGCAAGCTATAGCTAAGATTAACCGATATGCATTTCTAAGCTGCCTATATGGCAGTGAACATAGAAATGTAATCCTTAAGGCTCGTCAGCTTTTTCTAAGCTGCCTATATGGCAGTGAACATAAAATCTGATATTCTCTCCTTATTAAAAAATTTCTAAGCTGCCTATATGGCAGTGAACGCTCTAAAGCAATGCGTTTCTTTTCTTCGTGTTTTCTAAGCTGCCTATATGGCAGTGAACCAAACGCCATTGTCAACAATAATGGCATGAAATTTCTAAGCTGCCTATATGGCAGTGAACCAAAGCGAAAACGATCCTCACCACCACAATTATTTCTAAGCTGCCTATATGGCAGTGAACGAAATTTGCTTGCAGGAGTGTCATTTACAAATTTTCTAAGCTGCCTATATGGCAGTGAACTATAATTTTAAATCAAAAAACACCCTGATAACAGCAAGTTAAATATAAAAACCATAAAATACCCAAAGTTTTTTAAAACATATATAACCAACTGATTTTATTAACCTATAAAATGATCAAAAAATATTGGGGGAAATTTTGGTACGAATAGAAGAATACCTAAACCCTAAAAAATCATTGTTTTCACTATTTCATACACAGCATTCCATCCATCCAAATAAAAAATACATAGCAAAAAACCATCCGCAGATGGTTTTCATAACGCATGATTTATTACTGAAGTGAGTTTTCACTTCAGTATGATTGATTAAAATTTAAAGGTTGCGCCTACAAATACTTTTTGACGCTCAACGAAGTATGCGTCTGCACCATTTGACAATTTTTTATCAAGTAAATTAGTAAAGCCACCACGTACAGTGAGCTTATCATTCACTTGATAATTGCTTGCTAGATTTACAATCGTATGTGGTTTTTGCATCGTAGGAGTAGCGCTTTTATCAGTTAAATATTGCTTACCTAAATATTGCGCAGACAATTCTACATTGAGTGGATCTATCGGTTGCCAATTTAGGGCTGAATTTACCGTTAATTTTGAAGTGGTCAGTAAGGTTGCACCAGTATCTTCATTTTTTGCTTTTAAGAAATACGTTGCATTATTATTCCATTTTAGATTGTCTAAAACTGGGAAATTTACAACCATTTCTAGACCACGCGTTACTGCATTTTGAATATTTTCATTTCGAGTAAACCAAATACCACCTTCGTGACCTAACGGCGAATAAGTGATTTTATTTTTAAAATCTGTATGGAAGAATGTCAAACCTAGGTCTGTACCAAAACCAGTATAATTTACACCAATTTCATAGTTTGTGCTTTCCTCAGGCTTAAGGTTTGGATTACCTGTCATAAAGCAGCTACCACCCGTATAGGTATCTGGCTTTTGCTTACTGTCATACCAAATTTTACCTCTTAACCCATTGCAACCATTCCCACCAGATTCAGTTGCCCCACCAGGAGATGATTCTTTCACAGTTGGTGCACGGAAACCTTTTGCGATCCCCCCTTTAATCACAAGATCATCCATTGGACTATAAACTAAATAACCTCTTGGACTATGATGCTCACCATATTTATCATCATGATCTAAACGATTCCCTACTGTTAATGTCAAATTATCGAGCAGTGAAATATTGTCTTCAAGAAATAATGCCCAATTTTTATTATCCACCTTAGGGTCGGTATAGCTTTTCCCATCCCAACTGCCACCAGGTAGAGTACCAATCGTATCAGTATTGGTTAATTCTTGTTTTTTCCATTGACCGCCAACAGTTAAGACTTGCTTAAACATTAGCTCAAATGGCATGGTTAAGCTACCCTCAACAATCAATTCATTTGATTTACTCGTAACCTTATTAATACTTGAATCATAATCATTGTAGTATGCGCTTAACTTAGATTTACCAATTGCCCACTCACCATCATGCGATACGCTAAATGAATTATGTTCTAATTTTTTAGCTCCCCAACTAGTCTCTTGTTCTGCACCTGTTTTGGCGTTAATTTGAGAACCTTTTTCATTCTTTTGGATACTGTGCCCTGCTTCAAAACTGAATGACTGTTTATCTGTTGGCTGATAGTGCAACATCGCATTGTAGTTTTGATCTTGAGAACCTGTGGTTCCGTTACCTGCTGAATATTTCTTATCTGCCTCTCGTTCAGTCATCCCTGCCGTCAAGCGTAAACCTAAGGTATCAGTTAATGGACCAGCAGCCATGACACCTGTTTGTAAAGAAGTGCCTAAATCAGACGAAGTTGTTGGCTGAGTATAATTTAAAGTGACATTACCGCCCCAAGCATTGGGAATCTTCTTAGTAATAATATTAATTACACCTCCCATCGCATCTGAACCATATAAGGAAGACATTGGACCACGAACGACTTCAATTCTTTCAATCATATCGGGTGTAATCCAGTTTAAATCCTGACGACCTAAATCTGGACGATAACTTACATCTCTTGAAGACCCGATGCGTTTACCATCAACTAAAATCAGTGTGTAATTGTCTGGTAAACCACGCAATTTAATCTTAGAACCTTCCTTCGAAGGACTAATTCCACCTGTTACCCCAGGGACTTTACTTAATAACTCTCCAAGACTACCCACAGGTTGTTTTTCAATATCTTCGCTTGTAATAACACTAATACTTGCTGGTGCTTCTTTAACATCTACTGCCTGACTACTCGCAGTCACCACAATTGTTTTTAACTTTGTCGCATCTTCAGAAGTATCTTTTGCATATGCTGAAATTGACATTGCTGTGAGTATAGAGATTGACAGCGTTTGAAATCTTAATTGTTTATTCATGTTAATACGCAACTTAAATTACGGAGGAATTGTGAAAGAATTGTTGCGTATTGTATTTGAGCAAAATCTCAAATGCAATTACTAATAATAATAATTATCATTTATATATTTTTAACTTGAGGTAAATTTATGCAAATACACTTAATCTCAAATACATGAAAAGTATTGTTTTTAAAGACCAAATTCAAGGAATAGTTTTATCAAAGTTGAATTCAAAAATTTATTTTTGGGTGCACTTTTTATAGCTTTCTTTTTCTACAAAAAAGAAAGCTTACAAGCCATCAAACTGCTTGTAAGCTTTCCTTTGCTTATTTTACTCACTATCATCAAGATCAAATTGGTCAGTTTTAAAGAATCAAATACATTAAAAATTTATAAATATCAAAATCTTCAATAATTAGTACAATGTTTTTGATCAATCTTACTCAATTTTTTCTGATTCAATAGAAATAAAACCCGCTTTTCCCCCTAAAAGCATAGTCCTATTTCTTGATAAAATAGTTAAATGAAATGTTACTTTTTCGGTAAAGTGGGTTTAGTCGCATAATCTACACCATGCTTTTCTAAATACTCACGAATCAGTTGGCGAACCACTTGTGAAGGCTTTAGATCCTGACGATTGCACAATTCCTCAAAAGCTTCCTTTTTGTTCGGGTCTATCAAAATAGTTAATCTTGCTGTTTTATTTTCCATATCCCCAATCTCTTAATTTATTTAGAAATAGAATTCTAATAACATTTATGAGTTTTTCAATGATATTTTTTTATTTTATAGTATTCATATTTATAACTTTACATTCATAGACTTAAGTCGACTATTTCACTCAAGTTTCAATATCTTTAGATAACCTATATTCGGGCTGTATTTATATGCTAAATATACTTTCTATTTTTGAGTATTGATGATTTAAAATGGCTATTACACCTTATCCAATATAATAGCCAATCGATGTTTTTAGGAAAAATCTAACTCTTTTTCAAAAATTCGAAGTTCATGTCTTGCCATCGCTAAGTTCGATTTTTGGCGATCCAATACCAGATATAAAAATAAATCGCTATTCTTTTCAAGTGGACGTAATAAATGATACTGCTTCCCGAGTGTGATCAAAACATCATCAATCGTATCTTTCAAATCTAGTGCTTTTGCTGTTTTAATTTTTGCTCTTAAAACTTCCGTATTTCCAGCAGCAGCTAGTTCTAAATCGATCCCCGTTCCTTGAGCGGCAAGTGATAATCCACTTGTATAGTCTACAAGTGCTGCTGCTGTGAAGCCATCAATTTCAGCCAATGGATTTAAGTCAATTTTAGCCATTATTTTTTACCCCTTTTATTCAATATAAGATGATTTATATAGATTTATAACACTATATAACAACATAAAAATATCATAAAATGATAATAAAATATTATCTTATTATAATAATATGTGATTTTTTTAATGTTTTTCAGCACCTTGACACACAAAAGCCCTCCAATGAGGGCTCTATCAAGCTTTTGAACTTTTTAGCTCAGTGCTTACATCACTATAGTAAAATTAGATCTTCTTCTTTTAGCAACTTTTATAATTTTTGTTTGTTTTGTTTTTCATAGGCAAATAGTAGATAAGAAATCTGTAAAAATAATTACAGTTCAAAAATATCCAATTAATTTTTAAATCCAACACCATGATTGCATAGCATTTTTTGACAATAAAAATTAGCCAAAAGTACTCTTGGTTAAAACCACAAAATTAGTCGTCATTCTGCTTGAATGATATTTTCATTTGTTTAAAAATCAAGCCCGATGCGATAAAACCAAGGCATCCAATAACGATAAACTCAACAATAGCTTCCGTTAAACCTAGAACAAAAAAAACTATGGATAAGACTACCGATACAGTAAAAACGATCTTCGCAAACATTAGAATTAAGCCACTTTAAAGATCAATGTAAATTTAACTATAAAATCATAGTATATAAGTTTTATGAAATTAAATAAGTAACGATAAATTTCTGTGTAATCGTGACTGCACTAAGCTCAATGATTATCTATGTTTTGGATTTGTAGTCTTGTTTTAATCCACTTTATTTTTATAGCGTTAGATGAAAAATCCTATTTTTAGAAAAATCTGAACAAATTATCAATCTATTAAATTTAGTTGTCCATCCGTTATTTTTAAATTAAATGAAGTTAAGAATTTAGCAGTTCTGTTCTTTTGGAGATAGAATTCCTAGGTTTATATTTATCAACTGCGATACAAACATTATGCTCAAGCTGAAGATATGCCAAAGTTAAAATACGATATCGGCAATAGCTGCAGAATCAAGATAAAAACCCTATTGTATTTTTAATAATTTAGATTCACTTTTCATGTGAATCAATATTAATGATCAGGGAATTGTTGATCTTGTCATGATAAAATCATTTTTTAAAGTAATTCAAAAATCGTTTGGAAGAATTTTTCATGAAACTTATAGTAATTTTATCTACCTTTACGGTTTTACTTTCCGGCTGTGCTGCAATGAGTGTTGAACAATGTAAAACTGCAAATTGGTTTAACGTTGGCGAAAAAGATGGCGCTGCTGGAAATAAATCCCACTTAGATAAATACTATTCCTCCTGTAAAAAAGCCAATATTATTCCTAGTCAAAATCTTTATGAAATGGGTTATCTAAAAGGGTTAGGGGCTTACTGTCAACCTGAAAATATTTTTTATGAAGCTTTAGAAGGTCGCGGTAATTTTCGAGTTTGTCCTGCAGAGAAACGTGAATCCTTACGTCATTATTATCAAGTCGCCAATAACTTTTATCATGCGAATTCAGAGTTTAATACCTCACAAAACAACCTAGATTACTATCTTGGAAAGTTAGATAGTAAAGACCTCTCTACCAAAGATCGTGATGACTATAAAAAGAAATTATCTGACCTCCGAAGCAATAGCAGTCAAGTACGCTCACGTTATCAAGATGCACTTCGGAATCTAGAACGTTTTAAAGCTGAGCATGATCTTTATTAGTTTTAAACAAAGTCACAGAGATCTACTCAGTAATGATTTCGAACGCCGCTTGGAATAAATCATTCGAATAAAAAAGCCTCACATCACTGTGAGGCTTCCCCTTAATTTTGCGCTGATTAAGGATTATTGTATGTTTATTCACTATAATGAATTAACAATCACAGTTTTACTAAATAACGTGAAATGTGTCAATTTTAAATCATAAAATAAGCATACTTCTTCAACTATTCACCATCATTCAATGATACAGACTTGTTTTCTTAATGGGCTATCATCTGCAAGATCGTCATTAGATGAACCAATACCATGTGTAATGCCATTTTCATCATAAAATGACAAAAATGTATAGGTTTTATTTTTATCACAGTCTACATAATTGATCATTTTCATATATTTAAAAGAATTATCCTGCCTATCCTTAGCGACTCTTAGCATAACTGCTTTATATCTAGGCTGGTCCAATTTCGGCTCTCTTTTTACAAGAAAAAGCGACTTTTTTATTTTAGATGTATGTTTATCATCTAGCTCTTTTTTAAACTTTTTAATATCTAATTTTTCTTCAAGAAAAGTTGGTTTTATTGGATCAGCAAAGCTAAATTTCGAATTCAATAAAAGAAATGCCAAGGAGATTTTTTTCATCATTGATTTGAATGTCATATACAAAAAAGTTCAATCATATAAATTAAAGCCCCAACTTTTGATGGGTGCATTTGCGAATTGATTTTAAAAACTTATATCTATATCAATGTTGTCAGCAATATCAGAAACAATATCTTTACTCGTATTCACAATCAAGCGACCTGTTTCCACGATCAAATCAACGGCATCCAATGGATTGATCGAATTCACGATATCATTCATTACGCTAGAGTCTTTTTGCTCTTGTTGAGATTGCTGTTCTAAATCTTCATTTTCTAAATTATTCACTTTGCTCTCCCATAAGCCTCATATAAAAATCTCCCAATGATCAGGAGCTATTCAGTTGACTACATCTCGATAGCAGAACTATGCCATATTCCCTCTACAGGACCAATAGCTGACTTCTATTCATAGTCTCGATCCAGCAAATGCAGAGTCTTATAGTGGATCTTGTGAATGTGTATCTTTTTTTGACATGTGGTTCATCCCAACAATAAAACGAGACAGACTTTTGAAGTAATTTTCATCGTTGAGGCTATCTTGATTGAAAAATTAAACCCTATCAAAAAGTAAAATTAGGTTCGTTTAGGTGGTGGAATCAAGTTGTGGTTATTTCTTTCTGGAGATATTAAAACTTACAGTGCTTTAATTCCAAAAAATAGAAAATATTTTTTCTTTACCAGCATTTTTGATCCTCACCTTGTAGCCTGCTTTCTTAAATTCTTCACCCAGATTAACTATTTCGTGTTGTGCAAAATCTGTAGTGATGTATTCGCTTACAAATAGCTCTCCTTGATCAGCTCTTAACCTAATTTGTGTTTTCAAAAATCTTTTAAGCTGTTCAATTGAAAAATATGCTGCTTGATTAGAATCAATGTTAGTTTCACTCATTTTAGGTATTGGCATTTAAAAACTCACAATCGCAAAGTAAAAAAATATTATGAACAGCTTAACTTTGAATTGAGTATAAAAATTGAAATATCATGTATTCTTTGTCATTTCATTTATATGATTATTTTTTAACAACTTTTAAGCAATGATGACAAACCTCCAACTCGCCATCTTTACAATAATGTGTCTCAATCACACGATGAAAGCCAAACATACATTTTAATAGTTGGATCAAAATCAATCCCTCCATAAAATAAAAAGCCCATCTCAAGATGAGCTTTACCATTGAACAGTTCTACTTTGGAAACCATATTCCAGTTGGCACATTTCCCAACAGGTGCACAAGTAAAGTTAAAGCAATAAATACGGAAAAGAAAAAAACGATGTTTATTGATTTGTCTATCATAATTTCACCCTCATTTTATTGTTGTTTCTTTTTTATACAATAAATTATGTAAAATATCAAACAATTTAAATAACTTAAGATATATTTTTTACCATTTGTTAAAATAAATCATCAAACAATTAAAATAAAAAATTCATGAATGATCCTAAATGATCACCATTTCACTCTAACCCAAATGCAGCAAGGCAGAACGGAAAGATTAAAAAAAAAGACGCCTTAGCGTCTTTCATTTATATGAAGTTTATTTAAACAACAATATTTAATTTTTTAAGTAAAAAATTTTTAATAATTTCATTCTCATCTAATAACATCAGTTCATCAGATACCCAAAAAATATAAAAAACGTTTTTAAATTGAATTTTTCTTTTGAAGTAGTTTGTCGTTGAATCTGCTAATTTGCCTTTTACTTTAAAAGACTTTTTATTATCATTTCCAAGCAACTTACTTCCATGCCAGGGACCGCCTATGCAAATATTCATAAGAATTAATTTTAAAGATGTTGTTTTGAATTTACATCAAATCTATAAATAAACAACCCATACCTTCATATAAATTTTAAACAAAAAAATAATAGACCACATTATTGGACCAAAGAGCACATTATTTGAACTTTATTAGGTCAAGCTAGTAAGCAGAATATCAATTTACCGTAGCTATTCGGAATATGAATTCATTCATCTTTATTAAAAAACGTGCTGAAATTCACATTAAACCCTCAATATTCTTCAAATAAAACTTAACTATTCAGTTGTCTACAGATACTAATATTCATTTTTTAAATCTTTTTTATGATTTTAGATAGAAGCCAGGCCAGACACCTAGCATTTATTGATTAGGCTAAAATTAATAAACCCACCTAAAAAATAGGTGGGTTTATTAAAGACTTAAATAGTAAGTCAAAGTGAAAAGCACAACCTTCTTCACTGATTAAATTTTACACAATTCATATTAAGATTCAAGAAAATATTTTACCTTTTGGTAAAGCTTCATATATGTATCGTAAATTTTATGTAACAGACTGCTTAAATCCTTAGCAAAATCATCCAAGGATTGTACTTCTAAGCGATCTAAAGCTTAAATTTGCATGAATTACAATAACCACGTGCTTAATAACAATATGCCGTATCACACATATAAAGAACTGATTTAACCTATTGATTAAATATAATTTATAATTCAAAAAACGTAGTCTAATAAACTTTTCCAATCACCCCGTAAGTGAAAGTAAACATGAAATATTCAGAGTAATAAGCCTCTTACTATAATACTCATACATAAAGTCATTCGCTTTTTAAAATTTTTTTAAGTATTGCTTATTTATACTTAGACGATCATTAATTGGGTTTTGACAAATGATTGACAATCTCACCTATTTTGCAAAAGTTATAAGAGCATATTTTGTCTCTGATAAGGAATATTTAACCAAACGTTTTATTAATAAACTTGGTTATATTCCCAATTTTGATCAACCTAAAAGTTTTAATGAAAAAGTCACAGCAAGAATGATTTTCGAAAGAGATCCATTACATACCTTATTAGCTGATAAATTGGCTGTAAGAGAAGTGATCAGCAATAAAATTTGTTCTTCCCATCTGGTCCCATTGATCGGCGTATATAAATCTTTCAATGAAATTGACTTTAGTCGAATGCCCGACAGATTCGTTTTGAAATGCAATCATGATAGTGGCAGTGCAATCGTATGCAATGATAAGCGTCAATTTGATCAAAGAAATGCTGAAAATAAGTTAACGCATCACTTAAAACAAAATATGTATTTCAGAAAAAGAGAATGGCATTACAAAAATATTAAGCCATCAATTTTAGCTGAGCAATATGTTGAGTTATTGATAGACCAAGAGACTAAATTAACCATTACCACATGTAGAGTTCATTGCTTTGAAGGTCAACCCAAATTTATTGAAGTCGATGTACAAGATTGCCTCAAAAATGAATATTCAAATATTTACGATACATCGTGGACTCTCCAACCATTTACAGTTGATTTAAAAAACAATAGCCCTGCATATTTAAAGAAACCAGCTCGGTTAGATATCTTAATTGAGCTATCTCAAGCGCTCTGCCTTAAATACGGTTATAGCCGAATAGATTTTCTAATATCAAAAAATAATATCTATTTCAGCGAAATAACCCTAACACCTAATGCTGGAAGAATGGTCATTGAACCTAAAGAATGGGATATGAAACTTGGTACTTATTGGCATTTATTTTAAAAATGATACAAGAAATACCCACAAAGAGCTGGACTTGTGGGTATATAAATCATAAAAGCGGATAAAAAATCCACGAAGTTTACTTCAATGAAAATATGACATATTACATGTAACCGATCAGTCACTACACAATAAATTTAAACTCAAATTTTCCTTTATAATCAATAGTATCTAAGTAATCTTTAATATCATGTGCTATATTCTTAAAGGTTTCTAAAACATCACTTGGTGGATCAATAACGACTTCAATTTTATAATTTTCATCTTCTGTTTTTGTCGTCTGTGTATATACGCCATCACAACTCATTTTTAATTTTAGATAATCCTCTAGCGCTTTAGTTAAATGATTTGTTACCAGCTCAATTTTTGAAAATTTGTGCATATACCCTCTTTCCTAAATCGCTTGTCATAACCAGATAAAGAATTTCGTACCTCCCCCCCAAATACTCTTTAACTTATCAGAAAGATCAGTTATCCGGGCATTAGTTCTTAAGTTACGATTCACTATATCGTATTTTGTAGATATACTAATTCAATCTTAGGTTGAAAATCAACTACTATTATTTTGAATTTCTATCATTTTGAGATTTCATGCCAATAAAAATTAATTTTTTAGTTATTTTCTTCTTCTATTCTTATATTTCCTAATATATTTATACCAACACAGTTCTAAAAAAGATCTTGCATAAATCAAAAATGATCATGTGGAGTGAATCATATTGGTATTGAAAGTTCCTCCTCCCTTTGAAAGAAAGCGAGGATGAGGGGCTTTTATGTTGATCTGTGGTTTTTAAAGGACTTATGAAGAAGTCTAAAATGTAAAAATTAAAGTCTTATCTACAATGGTTGTAACTGTTCAGATCATTTTACTCAGCACTAATCCAAGTATGCCCCAATCCAAATGTGATCCAATATAGGTTTAATGAATAAAGCACGGAAAATAATTCATCTTCAAATGACAACAAAATCAAAAATATCATTGATTTAAATGAATTAATATTTACACAACTAGGGATGATGATTTTAAAACCAATGGCAATAGATCATTTATCTTTACGCGCTAATCTGTTTTTTATACAAGACTCATTTAGAGACTACCATAGCAATATCTTAAAATTCTCATAACTAATCGACATATAAATAAAAAATTACTGATTGAACTAAGAAACTAATAGATTTTTTAAAAGAGTACTTTTTGTTTCATAACATTTCCAACATATAAGTCTATACATAAAAGTGTTATACTATAACAATTCAAAAAAGAGCTTTTCATGACAAATCCATATATCAATAGCAAGTTCTATATTTTAATTTTGGTCTTATTTTTATCAATTATGACCACTAATGTAATTCATAATGATTTTTCAGACACCTTATTAACCATAATTAACTGTTTTATCATCATAAAAATATTACATGTATTGTCTATTCAACTTTTAAACACAATCTTTAAAATTTGCAATCCTTAATTCAATTAAACTATACAGTTATATTTATTCAATATAAATAAAATGTTCTTCAGCAACGATTAAAAAACATTTAAAATAAAACACTTATGAGTACAAATAAGTCTAGAAAACGCTAAAATCATCAATTTAATTTTTATAGAAAAAAGCCCTCAAACGAGGGCCTTTATACATTTCTTAGTATCCAATAGTAAAACGTTGATTAATATGGTTGTTATTTTCAATTTCATCAGATAATGCTATTGCAAAATCTTCAGCTGAAATTTTACTGCCATCTTTACCAATTATAAGTTCATCTTTTCCTAAACGAAATTCTCCTGTACGTTTACCTGGAGCAAACTCAGCCGAAGGTGATATGAAAGTCCATTCAATATCATCAACGTGTTTAAGTTTTTCAAGAAAATTTACAGCAGCTTCTGCTTCAGGTTTATATGCGGCAGGAAAATCATCCGTATCCAATAAGCGTACATTTTTGTTGGGAATAGTCAGTCCACCAGCACCACCAACAACCAAATAACGCTTAACTTTAGAATCCCGAATTGTGTTAATCAATGCATTCGCATCTAACCCATGAAAAGGAACAGCACTTATCACGGCATCTTGCCCTTTTAGAGCTTCTACAAGCGCTTCATGATCATTTAAGTCCACATCTACGGATAAGACACGCTCTGTATCTGGTACTTTATGTGTATTACGTGCGATGGCTTTAACGTAATGGCCACGTGAAACAAGCTCTTCTAAAATACGTGAACCCGCCATACCTGTTGCGCCAATTAAAGCAATCTTCATAATAGTTCCTCACTTATTTTAAGATAATTCAAAAATCTTAATCAAATAGTTTTATAAACCATTAAATATAAAACTTATAATATTTAAAATTTTATAAATAATCTATACATGAAATAATTAACAATTTATCGATTAAAATTGATAACCCATTATCACCTACATAACTCCATTTTGAATTATTAGTTAAGTTTATTTTCTGTCAAAATCATGTAAACAATGTCACTTTTTAATAGCTCTCATGTATAGGTATTTATTTTAAGTATAATGATTTTAGTAACTGACTTTCACTTGAATAAATTTTATGCATTATTTTAAAATATACCTACTAAGATGGCTGATTTGCCTTAGCTGACCCTATTAAAGGTGGCCAAGAAACAGAAATTCGTTATGATTATTCACTTCGAGTAGCTAAACACACAGCCCTAAATTTTTGCATCTTTTAAAAACTACCTACCAAGAGTGTAGCATCTTATATTCAGGATGTAGTTTTGATTAGTTAAGATATTCTATGAGGTAACTCTTAGTCACTTTAGACCGATTAAATTAAGGCTAAAATTATAAAAATGAATTGAGAAGCTAGAATATTTGATTCAACTGCTTCTCATCATTTGTCGTTGCTGGCGAACTAATCCTAACTGCATCTTTCTCTCAAGTATTTCTTCTTCAGAGAATGATAATGAATCTTTTAACATTTCAATAGGTAATGAACTATTTTCAATCAAATAGCAGTCTTGATCAGTTGACCATTCTGAAATCAATGTTGCTTTTTTGCGCTTATGTCTATGATGCATATAGATACCCTTAATCAAAAACCTTATAGATTTATTTGCCGATCAACCCATTCCAAAAATTTATTTTTATTATTTATTTCGGGTGCGTTGACTATTACTATATTTTTTTTACTGCCAAATTTACCCGAGATTTTGTTTGGTTTCTCAAAATTAAACTCATCATCTGTGCCCTCATTTAAAGCTCTGAAATATTCAGCGATCTTCTCAAAATTTGTTTTGCTATTAAAATCAGGTCTTAAAAGTAAAAAATTATAAATTTGTTCTAAAACAAAATCATAGTTAATATTTTTCATAATATGCTCAGTTCAAATTTATTAAGTAATTTAAGTATTTTCAAATTCATTATATCCAACGATAGAATGACTAAATTCTACCGTTAGATGGTTTATAATGACTATACCTTTCCACGAGAAATAAAACCAATCACAGTAAGGATAACAGCTACGATTAATAGAATAACTGCAAAATCTTTTGAAAGACCTGCTACACCACCAAATCCTAAAAGACTCGCTATAAGTGCTATTACAGCAAAGATAATCGCCCAACGAAACATAATATAGTACTCCCTAAAATATATTTTGATTTAAAATAACACTATAAATTAATAATTTAATTCGAGTGTTATTTTATGTGATTAAAATGTTCTAGTTTAGAATATATTTTCACTTAAAATAACACTAAAATTTAAGCATAACAATTAAGATCAACTTACTATTTTAAAAAAGTAATTGCTAAAATTTACTTTTTATACAATTTATTAAGAATAAAATATCGATCGACGCGTGTATCCTTTAATTTCGGCATAATCATTTTTATAATCAATAATACAGAACAAGAAATAAAAAGCATGACGATGACTTCAACAGAGTAACTTATCATGAATAAAAGGCTATAAAACCCTAAAAAGAAAGATAGGCTTAGGAATACCTTTTGTAAATAAATTGTGATCAATACCCCATACAGCAAAGCTGATAAAAACAAGTTGAATTTCTTATTCATCCCCAATTTATCAAAAATAATAATGAGCAATGAAATACTTAAAACAGAGACAATAAAAATAACAATATTTTTTAAAATTTGCATTTCATCCCCTCTCATTTCATATTTATAAAAATGCTCCCCCCTTAGTAGTCCGACTAAGGGGGAAGACTCCCCCAATACACAACACTTTTTATTTAGCACATCAATTTTATAACGAATTATTTTAATTTAAGCGTTAGCGACAATCACCTTAAATTAAGATTCAGATTTATAATAATGATGAGCACTTGTGGTGTATCTAGGCAGTATAAATAATATGAAATTTAGCGATATAATCCATGGCTTACATGATTGTGAGAAATTTCGCACATATGTATATTTTTTAACCACATAAAATTCAATAAAAATAAATAAAATATATTATTTTCAAATATTTAATTTTAACCATACACTCGTTTTGTTTTATGAAGTAACAAAACACTCAAACAGTGTTAAAAAACTTTACATTTCATGTTTCGACCCATTGGTACGATTTGTTAGCTTTTGATTAATTATCAATGTATTGTAGTCATCGTTACTAATCTTTCTATGTGAATACATAAAGCTTATTAATAAAATTAAAGCGTTAGCACTTAGTTCGAAGTAATTATTTATCGTGGAAGCCTTCTAATGGAATTTGTAAGAGTTTTATATGCAAGTAAAGCTACGAGTACTCATCCAAATCTTAAGAATGATTTGATAGAAATTCTTAACACAGCTGTTGATTTCAACTCTCGCAATGAAATCACAGGCGTTCTTTACTATGGACATGGATATTTTGTTCAATGTCTTGAAGGACATAAAAGTAAAGTTGATGATCTGTTCTATAATCAAATTTTAAAAGATCAACGTCATCAAAACTGTGAGATTTTATATTACGAAAAATGCGACATAGGTTTGTTTAAGCATTGGAATATGAAATTTGCCCCTGTCAATAAAAGACTTGGTGACTTTTTCCTAGAAAATCATCGTGATGATTTCAATCCATTTCTTCTTTCTAGTGAGACGATCCCTTCTTTTATCGACCTTTTAGCGGGTGAATACGCTATTGAGCCATATAATTTTGATATCAATGAATAAGATTTTTTATACGAATCTACGTAACTTGAGGAAAGATGTATGCTAATTCGATTGTGCTATGCGAGTACTCGAAATGAATTAGCCAATGACCTTATTGAAGATTTAAATGCTATCTTAAATACTGCGCGTGATTTTAATGGAAAAAATAAAATTTTTGGCGTTCTATATTATGCCAATAATCATTTTTTTCAATGTCTTGAAGGTGAAAAGTCTATAGTTCAAGCGTTATTTCAAAGTATAAAAAATGACGCTAGGCACAATAGCATTTTTGAATTTGAAATCATGGATATTGACAAAATTAGTTTTAAAAACTGGTCAATGAAATACGTGCAAAAGTGCTCAAAAGTTGATTTATTTTTTAATCAGCTTGGCTATGACTCATTTACGCCAGCAGCCCTCAATAATGCTCATTTAAATAGCTTATTAAATGAGCTTTTGAAAGAAAAGCAAACTCGAGTGCGTAAAAAGGTCGGTTTAAATCAACGAGGAATCTCCTCTTTTCTTTAAATATCAAAAGAGAGGGTTATGGACCCTCTCTTTTAAAGAATTTTAAAGTTTGACCGATTGACTCGAACCCAGTTGCTCTGATTCACCAGATATAGATGCTTTCACTAATTTAAAAAAGTAACAAGCTTCCCAGCGCCATTACAAACTGAGTCTAGTTAATGAATGGATTAATCTCTTGTTGGCCGCTTGTTAAGTTTTCACTTTTAATTTTCTATACCTATAGAAATGTATTGTTACCATCCCTAAATAGATAAAGTTAAATCGTTTTTACCTTAGGTACATGTTTTAAATTATTATGAAAATTATTTATCTTTAATATAATTAAGTTTTATGAGTAATTCATTTTATTGTTATTATTAATACTAACTACTTTAAAGTTACAATTTTTATAATTAATATTTTCGTTTATTCTTGCATGATCAAGTTCATCCCATAATTCAAAGTAAAAAAATTCAGATGTGTCTGAGTAAATCCAAAACCACAAAGTAGATTCATCTTTTTTGACTGGATCATAAATACTATCTTTAACTTTGACAAGTTTATGTAAATGAAATTTATCATCTTGAAGTACTATTTCATGAATACTCAATAGTGTGATTCCTGCAATTTAAAATCATTTAGACTATAACTCATTTTTATTTATTTTTTTATTATGATTTTTTTAAAAATGTAATTTAATGATTAAATGTACATATATCTTTATATATGTAAGTTAAATTTAAGGTAGGTTTGAAGCACCTTAGTACTTAACTTAAATACGCCAAGTATTGCTACATTTTCTAGGTATTTTTATTTTGTTGCTAACTTATTGCAAACATGTTGAATATACCGCCAGTTTCTGCAATTTTTCTGAATTCACGTATAATAGAGATGCAATAAAAGCACAAAAAAAAAGACCTATAAGCTTTTGAATCACTTATAAGTCTTTAAAAATCTTGGTAGGTATATCCAGACTCGAACTGGAGACCTCCACGATGTCAATGGGGTTAACATTTATTAGATATCAATAGCTTATAAGCAATTAACACATACGTTTTTAGTAATCTAACATTAAAGTAAGTCCTTGACACATCTATTTTTATTCAAAATAGAATACTTGATTATAATATTTCGAGATTATACAGCATGTTATCAGAATCTACTCCTTAGAATTAAATAAAACTTAGGACTAACAACACTCACTTTTTTAGGTTTGTAAAAATCTGCACTTATTGCGTCTCTTGAGTTAGGAAAAATATCTTTGAACTTTTCAAGTGCATTAGCCAGAAGTTCATGGGTATTGCTGTAATCTGTGCTATACCGCCCAGATTTTGCATTAATTACCCATCCATTACGAGTCTGTTTTAATTCTCCAGCGATTCTTGAAGGTTTGAAGCCAGTAAGAGTTGGGTGCCCTTTTCCATATTCTTCATGTCCGATTAGTAACACCCCTTCACTTGAAATTGTCCAAATTAAGAAAGATTCTGGATTATCTACTTCCATATTTGGATACTTATCTTCCAAGCGATTTTTAATCGAACTATAATATTTATCTACTTTTGAATTTAGTATATCACCACGATCCATTTCACTCGTTTTAATATACTTTGGCGCTCGCAATTCACCGAAGGTTTTATCAAGATATGAACTTAAACTCTCAGCCTTAGGTTTAAGATACTTGAGAAATGAGCCATAAAAGCTTTTAGCATCTATTTCAGGCAAAGTTTTATCTTTGGCAGAGATCTGCTTATGACTTACCAGAACAATGTCGGTCAGTTCTTTATCTTCTATAAATAGGGCTGACACAGCATTTCCTTGCGGAATATCAGTTGCATCGAATAGTATCTTGAAAATTGGTTTTGAATCAAATTTGAAACTAGCCACCCATTGAAAACGTGCATAACTACTAGTAAGAAATTTTACTTTTTCTTTCTTCAATAATTCAGAGTTTTCACCTGTATATTCCTGATTGAATAATTCTTGTCGAATATCTGAAATCTCCGACAATGTTACATCAAACGTCAGTTTATTTCTGAACTTTTCAACAGCATGTTTGCCAACAGTTGGAGCAACCCTAGTAAGCATGTCCTCATAACCGTTCAGTATACGTACACAAGTCTTACGAGCAAAGCTTGATGGTAAGCGCACCTTACGCGGGGCTGGTATTATTAAACTATTCAGAACAAGTACTTCATGAGGGAGAGCCCAGCCTCCATCATCATTTTTTTCTTGAAGCGCAAGTCCCCACTTTACATCAGCACTTACTTGTTTCTCATCTAGTTTTACAAATGTAGCTCTTGCAAATGGCCCCAATCGATCATCATGAACATATATAGCCCGCTTTTCCTCCTTATCAGCCCACTTATAGCCAATAATTGTTATAGCGTGTCCATCCAATCTGCTTAGCTTTTGATCTCTTTTGCGATACACATCAACACCAAGAATAAGCGGTATCCTACTATCAATGTACGTTTTCACTGTAGTAAAGAAATCATGATCAGTATAGGCAGTAATATCAGCTGTGTGATGTTTTAACTTTTCAAAGTCTAATGCTCGAAGAATTTGTTTATTTGATAAATCGTGATTGGGAAAACTATTGCTTGATCCGCTAATGTGGTTGAGGGCATTTGTTGTTATTTCACTACATGCAGGTATTTCTCGCACACTCTTCCAGTGCATCGCATGTAATGATGACCAAATAGCGGTCGTTGCACATGCCGAAACTACCTTATCTTGTTCCTGAAAGGCTACAGACATTACTTTTAGTGGAATGCCGAATAAATCAACAGAATACTCTCTCATTAAACATCGTTTCAAATTATCAGGTTGATTAAAAGTTGAGTAGGGCTTCAGACATGTTTTACCAATAAAAGTTTTCGCTAATGGCTTAATTACTACAAATCCGAGGTAAGATTCTTGTAAGACTTGAACTTTTTTTTGATCTCCATGTGCTAAGCATTCAGTCATTTTTTTATGATCTAATTCTTGGGAAAAAAAGTGGAGTCTAGCTGTTCTGAACCCATTATTTCCAAAACACTTTACATAATAATGATTGAAGTCCTCAAGATAATCTTTGTCTACATATTCTGGTTCAAGTAATACTGATTGAGCATCCAAGTCTTTGAGATAACGGTATATATAATCGACTTGCGATTTTCTGAATATGTCTGGAAAGTCTGTGCCAAAACACTCTTTAACAAGATTGCTCAGCTCACCTTTCGCAAAGTTAGAGACAAGATAAGAGATCATAGGGTTTCCGCAAAAAAATAGCAGCCATTGGCTGCTAGGTGAATTTCGTTCTAAATTAAAGGCTATATGTTCTTGCTAGGAACTGCTGAGATGTAGATGAAGGCATTAGAGTTTGCTCATCACTTTGCTCCTCTAGGCTAAGACGAAGAGCATTAATTTCTTCAGACGTAACTGGCGTATTATTCGCCGCTTCGAGCAGTTCTTTAATACTCATAAATTCACCCATACCTTTAAACAAGTTTTTTATTCTACACCAACCGAATCAATTTAGACAAGCTGGAATTCAAAGCAACACCTCCTCAAATGCTTCTGGACTCATCCCATCGAGATGCGAATGACGCCTGATTCGATTGTAAAACATCTCAATGTAATCAAACACGTCTGCACATGCCATTTCTCATATTTTATAAATCCTTTTTTTAATTCTTTCCTTCTTTAAGCTGCTAAAAAAGGATTCTACAACAGCGTTGTCCCAACAATTTCCACGACGACTAATACTTGGAACCAAATTATGCTTTTGACATAATTTCTGCCAGCCTCCGCTACTGTATTGTGAGCCTTAGTCTGAGTGTATGATCACAGGTTCATTGGATCTGCGTCGCCACACTGCCATTAAAAGTGCATCCAACACGATATCCTGGGCAAGCGTAGGTTTCATTGACCAACCGATGACTTTTCTCGAAAATAAATCAAGAACCACAGCCAGATATAACCAGCCTTGCCATGTGCGAATGTAAGTTATATCAGTCATCCATAAGCTATCAGGTGTGTTTACAACAAACTCTCGATTTAAATGGTTTGGTGAAACAAACTGAGGACGACCGTGACCATAGCTTTTACGCTTCTTATATCCTCGAACAGCGGTAATACCATTGTTCTTCAGCACACGATTACGTCCACAGGTTTCATCTAACTCTTTAAGGTCTAGAGTGATGCAACTATAACCGTAGATGCCATAACTAGCATCATATGAAGAAAGGATAAGCTGTAATAACCGCTTATCTTCAATAGTTCTGCCTGGTTCGGGTTCATACAACCACGCTTAATAGCCAGCACGAGTAATCGTAAGAACCCGACACATCGTTTTAATCTTAAATCGATGACTGTATTCAATGATAAACTGATACTTTACTCGGGCAGGCATGCAAAGTACCTTGCGGCCTTTTTTAAGATATCCCGTTCCTCTTCAGTTTGTTTAAGCTGACTTTTAAGGCGAAGGATTTCTTCTTTGCCTCGAGCAGTTCATATTCATCAGGGTTGTTACGTAAAGGCTGTACCGCCTTTAGCCAATTTATAAATGCTGTACTGCGATATCCCTAAACGTTCTGCGACATCTGTGACAGAATATCCACATTCAGTAATCAATTTAACAGCTTCATCTTTAAATTCTGGAGTATATCGTTGCCTACTCATAATGTTCTCTCCTATGCAAAAAGAATAGACGATATTTGTCCAGGAAAGTGGTGGCAGTCCAAAAGATGATTATATGTGTCTAGAATTTTGGAGGCTATTCATAGGACTCTATCAACTGAGCTTGATTAATACGATTCTGTCTTGATTGTGGCTTAGTAGGCTTCTTAACCAAGTTAATGGATTTGATTGAATCAGGAACACTTCACAAACAACAAAGGTAAAGACTGACGACCCTAAACTCATTACTTTGTGCAAAGTACCTGGCTTAACAAACTTCAGGCGCCTTTCACAATTTTCTGTTATTAATTTAGGTGTAAGATCGTGGATTGAAAAATGGGTTAAATCGCCATAATAACGATCAACCCATTTGATATGGTTTTTGATATATGTCTTGGACTTAGTGAATTGACCAACTTTTTCATAGTAAAGCTCAAAAAGTTGTTTTAATGTTATTTGAGGTTTTTCTAGATTCTTGAGTTGTTTTTCATACTCAAGTTGCAATTCCATTAGACGCTTATGAGCCCATTGGGTGCATTCTTCAGAAGTATCACAAGTTGCTGCATCACGGAGATGTTTGTACTTGACTTGAATACGCCAAGCATTGCCACGTTTGACAGATTTTTGCATATTAATAACTCTCAATATTTGGGGCCGTAATTCAGGCGCCAATTCATAGTGAGATGCATACGCAAGTCAAAAATGGCGCCCGCAAGCGAAATATAAAGCAGTTTTTAATGCAAATTTTGAGTATTTTGATTACTCAAAGCTGACCTATTTGACATAAAAAACAGGGTGAAATCATTACAATTTCACCCATAATTCATTGATTAATATCAATAAAAATCTTGGTAGGTATATCCAGACTCGAACTGGAGACCTCTACGATGTCAACGTAGCGCTCTAACCAACTGAGCTATACACCTGAAGTGCTGAGAATATTATTCATTTTTTAATAAGATGACAAGCCTTATTTCTTTACTTTTAATGCATTCGCACACTCTTTAAGCAATTTCTTGATATTTTGAATATCCTGTTGATTTTCATTACCTAAATAGACAATTTTTTGAAAAATCTGATTCACTTGCTCAAACAGATGTTTTTGTCCAGTCCGCAAGGCTAAACGCTGCATCCATTGTTGAAAGGTTTCTGAATCTGCTTTTTGATCAACCTCAGATAATTGATGATTAAATTGAGCAATGATTCGCTCAAGCGCTGACATTTGACGAATGCGCCAAAATTGCGTCACACCCCAATAGATCAACAGTAATCCAAGAATTCCAAAAATTAAAACTAAACCATAACTATAAGCCGATGTTAAGCCAAGCTTCTTCATCCAGCCACTTTGCTTCTCTGCATCGTAACCAACAACCTTACTCTGCCATTGAAAACTAGCATAGTCACTCCAAACACGCAGCGTTCTAAGCAGCGATGAATGCTGAAAACGTAAATTTGAATAGCCCGCATCACCAAAAATCGAACGATCGTCATTCATCACATTTTGCATACCACGATCAATGCGCATCGGCGCAATGATGGCTGTTGGATCAATACGTTGCCATTGCCCATGTTGGTAAACCTCAGCCCAAGCATGTGCATCTAACTGGCGTACTTCCCAACTTTGACCATCAGGAGACAACTCACCGCCTTGGTAGCCTGTGACTACACGCGCTGGAATTCCAACATAACGCATCAGCAAGACAAAGCTTGAGGCATAATGTTCACAAAACCCCTGCCGTGATTGAAATAGGAACTCATCAACGCGGTGATTCCCCAACCTTCCTGGGGCAAGTGTATAAACAAAATTTTCTTTCTTGTACCAGTTCAATACATTCTGAATATAAGCTTCAGGATTGGACTGGCTCTGCTGATACAGATTTAAAGCAAACTTCTGGGCTTGTAGATCACTTTTTTTCGGATAACTGAGATTATTTTTCAGCATCATCTGTTCAAAATGTGAATCCTGAATATCTCTAACCTGACTCCCCACCCACTGCAATTCAATTGGCTGGGTACGCTGTACCAGCCGTTTTGGTGTAATCGACCAGTCTTGGTGTAACTCAAAACGTTGTTCTATTGGAATCGACTTTTCCAAACCGGTAATCCATTGCTGACTTGGATCACTGGCAAGATATTGATAATGAAATCCATCAATCTGCCCCGCGATCTTGGAATAAGCTTTTACCTGTTTATTGGCAAACTCACTTGTCCACGTTGTACCATCATAACGATCAAGCACCATCGCTCGCCAATACAGCTCATTACGATTTGGCAATTGCTTCATATTGCCAATAACTCGAAATGCCAATGCACTTGACTGTGAAAGCTCAGCAATATCACCCGGTGACATACGATCACTTAATCCCGTTACCGCTTTATTATTGGGAATGGGGATTTGCCAAAGTGGTGGCAAACGCGGGAAAAACATAAACAGTAAAACAAAGAATGGCAACGCCAAAGCAATAAATTTAAGGATATGCAATGAATCACTTTTAAGAGACTGAAAAATCGGTTGCTCTATTTCAAAATTGGCAATTTGTACACGATACAGTCCAACCAAACAACTGACTAAACAACATAAAACTAACAGTGCCATCCAAAAGGCTTGGCTGTGTAAAAACAAACTGGCACTAACGAACAAAGCAAAGTTAAACAGAATAATAAAGTCACGCTTTGATTTGGTTTCCAGTGCTTTCGCAAATAAAAATGTGGAGAGAACCGCTGTACCTGCTTCTACGCCTAAAAATGTGCGTGAATCAAAGTAAATGATGAGTAAGGCTAAAAGTGCAAAAACTAATTTTGGGGTTTGTGTAAATAATCGAGGCAGATTATAGACTTGATGTTTATTGGTTTTGTCATAATACAGCGCCAAAGCCACTATATTAATGAGGAATAAAATAGACAATGCCACAGGCATATAAGCCAGCTGTGCCAGCCAAATCAAAATCAGCACAACTAAAATTGAAATTTGTATCGATTTATTCATTGTTCATCCTCATGCTTGCGCCAATAAGGTTTTGATATGAATATAGTGCTGTTCTCCAATCCCGTTTTCAGTTTGTGCATGCGGTAAAATGATGCTGTACGGCGTTTCAGTCTGATGACAACGATCGACCAACTCCATCATAAAACTCAGCTTCTCTTCATGGTCTGCGCTTGGCATTTTGCTATATTCAATTTGCATCGCATGGGTATCGACCAAATCATCGAATTGCTTTACAAATAATCCTTGTCCACGCGCGGCTTGTTTCCAAGAAATGCTTTGCAATGAATCACCTGATTTAAAAGTCCTTAACTCTTTAAATTCATCTAAATCAGGTTCACCCGTATTGGAATAATTCTGTGATTGATGCGTTAAAGACTTCGCTTCAGGGGCAATCCAGTAACTTTCAGTTAAATAGATATAGGTCCATGCCCGCACTAAACCAAGCGGATATGTGGAGTAAATTTGAATTGGGGGAACTGAAAATTCACCTCGTTGTTGTGGGATAAAATTCAATTCAAAACTTTGTTGTTTTTCTTCAAATAGAAAAGATTGTAATTGTTCATCAATTTTAAAGTTTAAAAACTTAGGCGTAGCACGGTCTTGTTGTAGGTTAACTCTCACTTTAAAAGCTTCATTGACCTTACCCACCTCATCGACAACCACATCTAATGTAATCGCATGTAATTGTTTAAAACTGAGATAGAAACTAATACATAAAATCGCACTGATTAAAAAACAAAAACCAAGGATTAAATTGTTGGCATAATTAATCCCAGCGATAAAAGTAATCAGAATAAGGACCAGATACAAAAAACCTTGTTGGTACATAAACACCAACACTTGGTTTTGTTTCAGTGTACGGATTCCTGTATAGCGAAACCGAAGATGCAGCCATTTAACAAATCGTTGACCTAACATAAGCGTTTCCAATTAGCCCTTAACAGGAACTTTTTGCATAAGTGCTCGTGTCTCAGATTCACCTAATCCTATACGATGCGACACCACAGCAACAAACACTGCTTGTACATCATCTGCAATTACAAATTGTCTTTTTTCAATCAAGGCATAGGCTTGTGCTGATTTTTTTAACGCCAGTAATCCACGTGGAGATAAGCCATGACGACCTTTACGTGTTTCTTCTGCTAGATCAAGCATATATTCAAAAACAACATCACTCAATGTAATTTGATTTACCACACATTGTAATTGCAAAATTTCCTGATGTTGGAAAATCGCTTGCAACTTTTCGATCAAATCATGTCGCGAGTTTTGTTGTAATAATAATTTTTCTGCTGCGCGTGATGGATAGCCTAAAGACAGTCGCATCAAAAAACGATCAAGTTGTGACTCTGGCAAACTATAGGTTCCACTTTGAAAAAGTGGGTTCTGTGTTGCAATCACCCAAAATGGTTGTGGTAAAGGGTAACGTGTACCATCTATAGTGACATTGCCCTCCTCCATTGCTTCAAGCAAAGCACTTTGGGTTTTAGGGCTACAGCGGTTAATTTCATCTGCAAGCAGAATTTGGGTAAAGATTGGACCATGTTTAAACTCAAATTGATGTTCTTTTTGATTAAACATATTGATCCCAATCACATCACTTGCCAGCATATCATTGGTAAACTGAATCCGTTGAAAATCGAGACCTGCTAAACGTGACAAGCTGCTGGCTAAGGTGGTTTTTCCAAGTCCGGGGAAGTCTTCAAAAAGTAAATGTCCACCAGCCAATAGACTACAGAGTGCCAGTTTAGTCTGATGACTTTTATCTAAAATAATTTGGTTGATTTGACTTAAAAAGTCATCAATTTTTGGGTAAAACTGAGCGAGGTCTAAATTTGATACAGTACCATGTTGTTCTGATGCTTTTACTTGTGTTGTTCCCCAAATCACCTTTTATTTCCCCAATAAAATTATTGTAACTTCCTTAACATACACGGTTTTAAGGAATACTCAATCTTGACTGCGATAAATCCTTATTTTCATTTGCTGAATACACTTCAACATTTATAGCTTCCCCTATCAGCCAAAATTTACACTTTTAATTTTGCGGCATGTTCTAACTTTGTTTTTAAATCATCTGCACCAATTGAAAATTCACTTCCTGAAATTTCAGCCTGCTTAATCAATTCGATTAAGGTTTTATTGATAGGTGCTTGTTTACCTAACTGTTGGGCGAGCTGAACAACTTCGCCATTGATCCAGTCCACTTCTGTGGTTCGCCCTGCCATCAAATCATCTTGCATAGATGAACGCGCCAAGGGATCGATTGCCAACATTTTACGGCTTAATATTTTAAAAATGAAATTTGGCAAACTGATTATTTTAGGCAATAGATGTGCCGAAATTGCTGTGAGTTTTGCTGGCTGGATTTGTGCTAAATCTAAGAGATGTAAAGTTTCTTGTTGCGCCATAGCAAGGCATTGTCGATATTGATGATTAGACAATTGTTGTTTTAACGGTAACTTTGACAAAGCATTAATCGAATTATTTAAATTCAGCAAAATTTTTGCCCATTGCACCGCAAGCATATCCTGATCAAAAACAATTTCTAATTCAGCTTGTTTAAAAAGCTTGGCTAAATCCTGTTGCTGTGTATACGCTTTCACATGCAACGCACCAGATGTCCCTTGATGAAAATGCCCAACTGCTTGAACTGCAACATTAAAAGGCACCATGCCTTCTAAAATCCTATGATGTTTTAAAATCCGCTTTAAAATCGGAACATTACTCAATCCGTTTTGAAAACTAACAATATAGGGTCTGTGTGCGCCCAAGTTGTCATAAAGTTCTTTGGCAACTTGCTCAGTCGCAGCCGATTTTACACATACAAAAATTATATCGGCATTTGTGACTATTTTAGGATCAACACTGAGCTGTAAATCATTTGCCGCGATTTTTATCGTTTTACCAGTATAATCTGTCAGTTTTAAACCAGACCTCCTCAATTCTTCATATACGCGAGGACGTGTAATAAAGCTCACATCAGCACCTACCGCTGCTAATCGACCGCCAATATAACATCCAATACTACCCGCACCATAAATACAGATTTTCATAGCAGTCTCCTTTCATTTATATCTATTGCATGATTCTAGCGGAGTTAGACTTTGCCAACTGTCAGTTATACGACAAGTCTCATCATGAAGTGTGCTGTTATTGCGTTAAACCGATAAATCACTTCGCTCATATTCAATAAAAAACGGCACCCAAGTGCCGTTTCTATTTAAGCTTTAAATCAACTTATACCTTCCATCAACACGGACACTTCTTCATTGTTCCACCAGCCGTTGGATAGCGGGCATCTACACAATAGCGATGAAAAGTCTTTTCATCCATTGCATCCATATCGGGATGATGCTTTTTCATATGTTCCAGATAATTTTGATAATCTGGAACACCCACCATCAAACGGAAACTTTGTTGTAAGCGTGTCCATAATGTTGCAATTCTAGACCAATTTTTAGGATTAAAAATTAGCTCCTTTTGCGACATGATGGTCATCTTGATGATTTTATAAATCACCGTTTTACCACCTTGAGCAAATTTAAGCTTCATCACTCACCTCTCACTCTATCTGCAATATCAACTTAGTGTGATTTAGAAACAGACACTTCTTCAGGATCTGCATATACCGCTGGAGCTTCATTTACTGTTGGGGTAGGACTTGCCAATGCACGACGAATTGCGCCAATAGCAGCAAACAACATCACAATCGCAACAATCATAAAGAATGCACACAGTGCAGCATTGATTTGATTGGACAATACAATGGTTTGCATTTCTTCAAGTGTTTTGGCTGGTTTTAAAATTTCACCATTGGCAATTGCTGTTGAGAATTTATCCGCTTGAGCCAAGAATCCAATCTTAGGATTGGTATGGAAGATTTTTTGCCAACCCGCAGTCATACAGGTAATGAATAAGAAAATTGTTGGGATAATGGTGACCCATACATATTTCTCTTTCTTCATTTTAAATAAAATCACTGTACCTAAGATCAAAGCCATTGCCGCAAGCATTTGGTTACCGATACCAAACAAAGGCCATAAGCTGTTAATACCACCAAGTGGGTCGACTACACCTTGATAAACAAAGAAACCCCATCCAGCGACAGCAACCGCTGTACCGATCATATTCCCCACAAAGTTGTGTGAGTTTTTAAGTGCTGGAACAACGATACCCACCGTATCCTGTACCATAAAACGGCATGCGCGTGTTCCTGCATCGACAGCAGTTAAGATAAACAGCGCTTCAAATAAGATCGCAAAATGATACCAGAACGCCATCATTGAACGATTATTAAAAATATCCGTGATGATATGAGCCATACCAATTGCAAATGTTGGCGCACCACCAGTACGCGAAAGAATCGTACTTTCACCCACTTCTTTTGCCAGCAAGCTCAATGTCTCAGGTGTAACCACAAAACCAAGTGTACGTACTGCTTCTGCTGCGCTCTCTACTGTAGTACCCAATACTGCTGCTGGCGCATTAATCGCAAAATAAACACCCGGTTCAAGCACTGTTGCACAAATCATTGCCATGATTGCAACAAATGATTCCATCAACATACCACCATAACCAATGACACGAATATTGACTTCGTTATCAATCAGTTTAGGTGTAGTTCCAGACGAAACTAAGGCATGGAAACCAGAAATCGCACCACAAGCAATGGTAATAAATAAGAATGGGAACATAGATCCAGCAAATACAGGACCAGTACCATCAACAAAATGCGTAACAGCCGGCATTTTTAACATTGGCATTGCAACAATAATACCCACTGCTAAACCCGCAATTACACCAATTTTCAAGAATGTTGATAAATAATCACGTGGTGCTAACAACAGCCAAACTGGGAGAACTGAAGCCACGAATCCATAAATGATGAGTGCCCAAGTGAGTTGTGTTCCAGTTAATGTGAAAAATGGTCCCCAATAAGGATCAGCAGCAACATTTCCACCATAAACAATGGCAGCCATCATCAACACAAAACCAATGATAGAAACTTCTGCAATCTTGCCCGGACGGATATAACGCATATAGATGCCCATAAATAAGGCAATCGGTATCGTCGCTGCAATACTAAACACACCCCATGGACTATGTGCCAGTGCTTTCACCACCACCAGTGCCAATACAGCAAGGATGATAATCATCACACCTAATGCACCAAGCATCACCACCACACCAGCAAATGAACCCAGCTCTTGCTTTGCCATTTCACCAAGTGAGCGCCCATCTCGTCGTGTAGAGATAAATAAAACCAAGAAATCCTGAACTGCACCAGCAAGAACAACCCCGACTAGAAGCCAAATTGTTCCTGGTAAATAACCCATTTGGGCAGCAAGAATAGGCCCAACCAATGGCCCCGCTCCTGCAATAGCAGCAAAATGGTGACCAAAAAGTACATATTTATTGGTCGGGACATAATCCAAGCCATCTGCTAAACGATGTGCTGGTGTTAATCGCCGAGAATTCAGTTCAAAAACTTTGGTCGCAATAAATAAACTATAAAAACGATATGCGATGCTATAAACACATATCGCTGCAAGCACTAGCCAAACCGCATTGACATGCTCACCCTTGCTGACTGCAAGTATTCCAAAAGATACTGCACCAATTATGGCGACAATCACCCAGATCAATTTTGATAAGGGTGATGATTTTGTTTGAATATTTTCCATTAAAACCTCACATCTTGATTACAAAAAGCAGTTCCATTGTTTTTATAAAGCGTAATGCATTTCCGTGACTCATTCCTTGGTGACTCTACTCCTCATTTTTTTGTTTTCATCTAAGACTTTGGCATTAAAACTGGTCTGAATATGTACTATTAGCATGACATCACAGTGACTTAAATCGCGACTTTGTTATTTTTATCATCAATGTAATTATCCGACTCTCTGACTCTACTATTAATTATAGGCTGTCGATCTACGACTTTAGTCGAAAATTTAGCCGATGCTCGCTATTTTTATAAAGGCTTGTACTTTTAAAAAAGCCGTATACCAACTCAATTTATGCACAATAAAAAAGGGATGATTTTCATCATCCCTCAGCGTCATCATTTTTCAATAAAATGATTAAGCACGCTCTAAGTAATCACCAGTACGGGTGTCTACACGAACGCTTTCTTCTTGCTGTACAAATAATGGAACACGTACAACTGCACCCGTTTCAAGTTTAGCTGGTTTACCACCACCACCTGAAGTATCACCACGTACACCTGGATCAGTTTCAACGATTTTCAATACAACGAAGTTTGGCGCACTAACGTTTAATGGAATACCATTAAATAGCATAATTGTGCATTTTTCGTTTGAATCGTCTTTTAACCATTTTGCAGCATCGCCCATTGCAACTTTATCAGCAGCAATTTGTTCGAAAGATACTGGATCCATGAAGTTCCATAATTCGCCATCGTTGTAGAGATAATCCATTTCTACTTCTACAATATCAGCTGCTTCTAAAGATTCACCTGATTTAAAAGTTTTTTCTAATACTTTGCCAGATCTTAGGTTACGTAGTTTTACACGGTTAAACGCTTGACCTTTACCTGGTTTTACATATTCGTTTTCCATGATTGAACATGGGTTACCATCAAGCATAACCTTTAGGCCAGCTTTGAAATCATTTGTAGAATAATAGGCCATGAAAGGCACACTCCGAACTTACTAATTTAAATCTCTACTGCGATGCTATCAGCAAATCACCCGATTTGTGACAGTGATCATTCCAAACAGCAAAGAATGTATTTTACATTTTTCGTATTCTAAATGAGCAATACATCGTGAAGCAATGAAAAATTACCCATGTTCGGTCAGATTGAGGGTAAAATCTTCGATTCATTGGTGATTCACAGCTGTTCAATACAAATCAGCTGTACTGAAAGCATTTTTCCAGTGAAACATTTCAGATTGAACCTGACAGATTCAATCTGAACAAGCAATACCACCCGCTTTCCCCTATCTTCAACTATTTATTGCACGTGGCATGTTAAATTACTTATATCAAGAGCAAAATTGGCAATCTCAACTCAGTGATTTAATTACTGATCCATTAGAACTGTTAGAAATACTCGAACTTTCTAAAGCACAGTTATTGTCTGGTGCAATCCTTGCGTCTGGACAATTTAAACTACGTGTGCCCCGTGCATTTGTCAGAAAGATGGAAGTTGGCAATCCCCTAGATCCGCTTTTACTGCAAGTTTTACCACATCATCTGGAAATGGAAGAACACGAAGGCTTTGTCACAGATCCACTTGATGAAGAACAAGCCAATCAAATTGCTGGGGTCTTACATAAATATAAATCACGTTTTTTACTGACCCTCACTGGTGCATGTGCCGTGCATTGCCGTTATTGCTTCCGTCGTCATTTTCCATACCAAGAAAATTTACCTAAAAATGAAGATTGGTTGAACATTAAAGGCTATTTAGAAGCTCATCCTGAAATCAATGAAGTGATTTTAAGTGGTGGCGATCCATTAACTTTATCTAACCGAAAATTAGCCACTTGGATAGAACGTCTAGAATCTCTCAGTCAGATTAAGATCTTGAGAATTCATTCACGCGTTCCAATTGTAATTCCAGAAAGAATCGATGAAGAGCTGGTTTCTTTATTGAAAAACAGTAGGCTACGTGTAATTCTAGTGGTACACTCGAACCATCCTGCAGAATTAGATAATTTGACCTGTGCAAAGTTATCTCATTTAGCAAAACAAAATATTCTTGTGTTGAATCAAGCGGTTTTACTTAAAGGTGTGAATGATTCTGCACAAACTCTCGTTAATTTGAGTCAACGACTTTTTGAAGCACAAATTTTACCGTATTATCTTCATGTTTTAGATAAAGTAAAAGGTGCGCATCATTTCGATTTAGGGGCGGAAAAAATTGATCAGATTTATAAGGATGTATTGGCCAGTTTACCGGGTTATCTAGTTCCTAAATTGGTTCGAGAAGTCGCGGGAGAAAATAATAAAACACCGCTGTTTGGAGTCACAACCTTTTAAGAGTTGAAATGCTCATGATAAATAAAGAAATTTCAGAAATTTTTCAAAATATCACGGTTCTACAACGAGAAAGTCTAAGTTTTGCAGAAAATTCGGTGGCATCTGTCAATGCATGGGTGGCCACACTATCTATTATGCAACTTGGCGATACCTCAGAGTCGGTCTTAAAAGCCATTTGTGAAATCAGCGAACTCGATTGTAGCGAAATGCTGCGCTTTGATTTAATTCAAGTTTTACACCCAATTACCGAAAGCATTTTATCAAGCCTTGAAAAAAACATCTTAAATCAAGGTCTTTCTCAAAATGCGCGTATTGAACATATTATTGATTTATCCTCTAGAATTCGTACCTATTTTGCCAACGTCTATATCAATATTGTGCGAAGAAGTCATCAGACACTGGTTTCAAATAAATTCTCATTTTTTAATTTCAAACAAAAACGAAATTTACAAACAGCCCGTACACTTGCAACCTTTTATGCTTTAGAACAACTTGGTTTATTGTTGGTTCAACAGCAAATGCTCTACAGTGGTCCATTGACCCATCAATGGCTCACTACACATCATCTTTATGAGCTTGCGGTTAAAAACCAAGAATTTAATATCAATATCAACCAATTACAAGGCACACACTTTACCATTCAAAATATCCAGCAAGCCTATGCGCAAGTGCTGCTTTTGGATATTTTTAATACGCACCAGATTCGCCCTTCAGAAACACAAGCACTTTATCAATGTACTTTTGATTGGGTCAAACTGATCCAAATTTTACCAAGAGAAACCAGCTTATCGCGTTATGTGATTGATGGCTCTAAAGACGTTCCACCAATTTATAATCGCAAACAACATGCGAATTTCCGTACTTCTTTGTATATTTCTACACAGAATCTGCTCGAACATATTAATTCAACGATTCATAAAGACGAATATCTGTCTAAAAATGAACAAATCTATTTATCTGCTGCCTTAAAATTTCATGTGCAAAATGTCTTGGGTACAACAACTGAACGTCAACATGAGCGTTATGAATACTCTGCACAACTTCAAATTTGTTTTAGCTTACAAACCGCACACTTCTATTTATCCAAAGCTAAAAATTTCTATGAAACACTTAATTTAAATAATAATTATGCATTTCAGTCTGAGTCCAATATTCATTCATCAATTTCAACAGGTTCAAGCACAGCATCGAACTTAGGACAAATCAAAACTTTAGACCGTGAAGCAAAACAGATCTATCAAACCCAAGTACTGGATATTAGTGTAAACGGTTATCGTATTCGCTGGTCAGATGAAACCCCACGAAATTTACGCACGGGTGAATTTATCTTGGTCAATGAAAGCCTCAATGACAAATGGAAAGGTGCGATCATTCGTTGGATCAAACAATCTGTTAAAAAAACCTATGAAGTGGGTTTAGAGGTTTTAGCTCAAGACATCTACCCATGTGCAGTAAAAGTTCCAGCTGATCGTTCGACGATTAACTACCACCCTTGCCTTATGGTTCAAGTGCAAAATTTAAATGAATCCAATGTTTCTATTATTTTGCCAAATTTACCGTTCTTCAAAGAACAACAAGCAATTTATCTACGTTTAGACACTGAAGAAATTAAGGTGTATTTAACAAAAACATTGTTAATTACCCAGAGCTTTATTCAGTACGAATTTGAATTGATCAATGATGAAGAAAATGACCGCATTGATCAGTTCATTCAACACCAATCTGCCAATTTGAATAATCAAGATGTATGGGAAGCTTTAAAGTGAGAAATTTATTATTATCGAAAAAATTAAAACTCTCTGAAACTAGATTACTCATTATTGATGATAACCAGATTCGTTATAATCAAATTATTGATCTTTTTCAAAGTAAGAATCATCAAGTACAAGCGCTTTTATTGGATGATTTAAAAAGTTTTGAAAAACAACTCAATACCTCATGGGACTTGATTATTTTTGGTCGTGCTTATGACATCAAGATTGAGCAAGCCATTACCTTGATTCAAGCCTCTGCTGATATTGATCTGCCTGTTTTGTTCTTAGAACCTGAAGATTATCAAACCAACCAATATCAGTCCTATATTCAAAAAGGCATCTATGATGTTGTTAATTTAGAATATACCGATCGTTTTTATATTAGCTTAATCCGTGCGTTGTCATATAGCCGTACCTTACAAGCGAAAAAGCACCTTTTAAACGATCTTGAAAGTGCAAAGAATCAAGCCCAAGCCTTGGTTGAAGAACAACATAAAGCGATTGCCTTAATTCAGGAAGGTATCCATACCCAAGCCAATGCTGAATATTTAAAATTGTTTGGTCTAAAAGATGAAGCAGAAATTATCGGATTGCCTGTATTAGATATTTTAAAACCGAAGAATATCAATGATTTTAAACAACGTTTTAAAAAAATTTCTCAAGGTAATTTTGATTTAGCACGTTTTGAAATTGATACACTGAATAGCAATGCTAAATCAGAAAATCCATTAAAAATTGAATTTTTGCCTTCAGATGAAGAAGACTGTATCCAAATCACCATTGAAATCAATTCTGCAAGTCAAAAACCGCAAACACAATCCTCCGAATCGAATAAGAAAAACATCAGTGCTGTTGCAAGTAGTTTGCAAAAAATTCAGTACGCTTTAATTAACCAACCTGCCAAATCGAATGCATTGGTACTGTTTAGCTTTGCCGCTTGTCCTGAGAATATTTTAACTTCTCCTTGGAAAACAGCCGTTCAATACTTAGATGGCTTTAAAAACTTTATTCAAGAACAAACCAATACCACGGTATATCAAATTGATATGTTGTTGTACGCAGTGATCTTACAAGCTGAGTCTGATACCATTTTAGAATCGCGTATTCATGGGCTGCATGCTTTAGAAAAACCTCAATTATTAGAAATTGATGGTCATACCTACCCACTGAATATTAAGATTGGCTATTCAAACATACAGCAAAACAGCTTTACAGAAGCAAGTTTTAACGACGTTTTAGAACAAGCTTATAATCATCGTCTGGCAAAAAAAGACTCTGTATCTGACCAACAATTAACGGCGACTTTACAAGACACTAAAATTGAATTGTCATTGCTTGAACCCAAATTAGATCAAGCAGAACCGCTGCAAATACAAAGTAACTCCATTGAATTCGCCCCGAAACCTCAAGTTGAAAATACAGCTGTAGAGAAACAAGTTCAAATTCAAGAAACACCAGCGCCACATATCTTTAAAACCTCCGCGATTCTTGGTCAAATTGCCCAATCACTTGAAAAAGGTGAGATTCAGCTAAAATATCAGCAGCTTTATGACAAACAAGATAGCAATTTAAATACCTAT
This sequence comes from Acinetobacter sp. BIGb0196, assembly GCF_011759595.1. Taxonomy (NCBI): domain Bacteria; kingdom Pseudomonadati; phylum Pseudomonadota; class Gammaproteobacteria; order Moraxellales; family Moraxellaceae; genus Acinetobacter; species Acinetobacter sp. BIGb0196. The sequence goes on from NZ_JAAOZA010000001.1 coordinate 2,573,588, forward strand.
GAAGTCAGTAGCGGTTTTATTTTTGAAAATCAGTGGAAAAAAGTAAGTAATTTAATTGATTTAGATGATGATATTGAGCTTTCAATTAAATTAGATCGCTGGATTTTAGTCGAAGCATGTAAGCAATTACATAACTTTATCACTCAATATCCAGAAGCAAAATTAATCGTCAATTTAAATCGTCATGTGCTGTTCCATGATAAACAGTTCCCTGAGCTTATTTCTAAACTATTGACCATTGTTGGAAGCCGCCAATCTCATCCACTGATTTTACAATTTGATGAAGAAGATATTGCAAAAAATATCTTAGAAACTCAAAAGCAAATTGGCGTTTTACGTGATCATGGTGCCGAAATTTCAATTCGACGTTTTGGTTCGAGCATTTCAAGTGAAGCCATCTTAAAACAATTGGATGTGAGCTTAGTAACGCTGGATGAGAAGTTTACAAAGCAGCTTAATAGTGATGCGACTATGACGCAATTCCAGCATACCCTTGAAAAATATCATGCAATCAAGCCAATTGAATTGCTACTGAAAAATCTAAATGATATGAACTCTTTTGCAAATGCTTGGAATGTAGATGTCAGATTCTTGCAAGGTGAATATTTCCAAAAGAAATTGGATCACTTGACTGATGTTCAAGATCAATAGAGTCTAATACTAAAAAAGGTTGAGTGTTTTAAATGCTCAACCTTTTTTTAAATCTATCACTTTGTCTGATCCTGAAATAGATCAACACGAGATAAAAATCAGCAACAAAAAAACGGGCTAAAGCCCGTTTTTTATGTTTTGTCGTATTAACGCTTAACAGAACGTGACATACCAGCAAAACGTTGTTTGAATTTATCGATACGGCCGCCAGTATCAACATTCTTCTGTTTACCAGTATAGAATGGGTGGCAAGCTGAACATACGTCTAGATAAAGTGTTTCTTTACCTAAAGCTGAACGAGTTTCGATAACGTTACCACATGAACAAGTAGCAACTAATTTTTCGTATTTTGGGTGAATATCGGCACGCATGGTCGATTCTCCTAAGTTAAGAAAGGTTTAGCTGTCATCGCAATTAACCACTCTCAAAGTCTAATAAAACTTTGAGGAAAGCAGATTTAAATTAAAAACCAGCAGGTTAACACCACAACAGACCATTTCTTTTGGCCCACCGAGACTATAAGCGTCAGAGCTAAGCACAACAAGTGGGCAAGATTATACTCGAAATATTTATAAATTGCGAGCCAATCGATACTAATTTATTCGTCAGGATGCTTTTGCTTAGACCAGTAGTTTGCAATCACCCCACAAACCATTAACTGGATTTGATGGAAAATCATAATCGGTAACACAATCATACCTAAAGGTTGCCCAATAAATAAAATCTGCGCCATAGGCACACCACTGGCAAGGGTTTTCTTCGATCCACAGAAGAAGATTGAAATCTGATCTGCTTTGCTAAATCCAAGCCATTTTGGAACATACAACGCCAACAGCATAATCACCGTGAGTAGAATCGAACATGCCAAGGTGAGGTAAATCAATGTAGATAAGCTGACCTGATGCCATAAACCTGCCACCACTGCCCCACTAAATGCACCATAAACCACCATCAAAATCGAGCCTTGATCAAAAACTTTGACGATCTTTGGCATTTTCTGCATCAATGGAAATACATAGGGGCGTAATAGTTGCCCTAAAACAAATGGAACCAATAACAACAAGGTGATTTCGATAATAGAAGAAGTTGGATCGTAATTATGCTTAGATTGACCGAAAATAAATATGCTCACCAAAATCGGAGTAATAAACATACCGATCAGGTTTGAAAATGAGGCACTGCATACAGCCGCTGCCACGTTCCCTTTTGCAACAGAGGTAAATGCAATTGACGATTGTACTGTCGACGGCAAAAAGCACATAAACAGAAAACCCCAATACAACTGTTGCCCCAGCAAAGGTTCAAGCACAGGTTTAGCCATTAGTCCCAAGAAAGGAAAAACTAAAAAAGTAAAAGCAAAAACCAATCCATGCAATTTCCAATGCAAAATCCCCTCAATCACGGCTTCACGTGATAATTTTGCGCCATGTAGGAAAAATAAAATTGCAATCGCAATTGTGGTGATTTTTCCAAAGATAAGCGCTGCCTGACCTGAAATCGGTAAAATAGAAGCTAAAACCACCATCGCGATTAAAAGTATCGTAAAGCGATCCAATGCTAATAATTTCAACATTTTCATAAGCAACGTCCTGTATTTTAAACATGAAAAAGCCCAGTAGTTAAATTTTACTATCGGGTAAAATTCAATCTTACTGAGCGAAATAAATAAAGCTACTCATTTGGCTAAATGTTCACTATTTATTTACGACACATATCAAGTTAATTTAGTGCTTTTTAAAACCATAAATCAACATAAAAGCACCCTCATCCTAACCTTCTCCCATAGGGAGAAGGAACTTTCAATACCAATATAATTCACTCCACATGATCATTTTTTGACTTATGAAAGATCTTTATTGATATGTCTTTGCCAAATAAACAATAGCCCCGCATCATTTTTAAATGATCAATTATTTCGTGCATCTTGATCTTGTTGGATCAATTCAATTTTATAGCCATCTGGATCTTCAACAAAAGCAATGACTGTGACACCACCTTTCATAGGTCCAGCTTCACGTACCACATTACCACCACGTGCTTTGATCTCTTCACAGGCTTTATAGGCATCATCGACACCAATGGCAATATGTCCATAAGCATTGCCTAATTCATAACTTGCAGTATCCCAATTATGGGTAAGTTCTAATACAGTATGATGCTCTTCATCACCATAACCCACAAATGCTAAAGTAAACCGCCCTTCTTCATAATCACGTTTACGAAGTAATGTCATACCGAGAACTTCAGTATAGAACGCTAAAGATTGTTCTAAATTGCCTACTCGTAACATGGTATGCAACATGCGCATGATTTATTTTCCTGTTTGATCAGATATCATCTGCCAATATAGGCAATACAGTTCAATATTTCAATTTATCTATATTTCAGCTGATCAATGATGTCGTCTTCTGGATTATTTTTAAGCAATAACCGCTTATTTTAGATGAACACTACAGCTTTATCTTTCGAATAAGCTGTTTGAATGTGTTAGCAATCCAATGATTCAAATTCTCATCCTGTTAAAAAAGCCTACTTTATCTATAAGATAAAATAGGCTCTTGCGATCATCATAAATCTATCTTGAGTAATTCAGTCGCTTACTCGATGGATTGATTCACCTTTTGCGCTTGATGTTCTCGCAATAATTTTCCAACCCATAGCACAAGCAATAGAATCGGAATACCAATTAAGGTGGTCATTAAAAAGAATTTAGGATAACCAATGTGGGTGACAATTGTTCCAGAATACCCGCCTAAAATCTTAGGTGTAAGCGTCATCAATGAACTAAAGATCGCATATTGAACTGCTGTAAATGACACACTGGTCAAACTAGACAAGAACGCAATAAATGCTGCACCTGCTAAACCAGAAGCTAAATTATCGACAACAATGGCAAAATACAGCCAACCAGAACTATATTTCTCAATCACTTTACCCTTAATCTCAACGGCTGCAGATGAATCCGCTTTGATCACTGGAATTGGTTGAACATCTACATCGATATCACTTTTTATCATTGTTAATTGATAGCTTTGTTGGGTACTTAATGCTGCTTGTGCGTGTTGATAATTGACCACGGCGATCACGTTTTTTGAGCCAGAAGCATATAAGGCTTTACCGTCAATCGCACCACTAAACAAACCATCTTTATCTAATTTTGCAGGATATGTTTTGCCATCGAGTTTAAGGGTAATCGGCTGATCTGGATTAAGCTCAGATACAGATATTCCTGCAATCTGCCCCTTAACCACAATACTTTGCTTTGCTTCTGTTTCAGACAATTGATTGTCACTGGTAATAGGCAACAATTGAATTTGGGGCTTGGCATTTTCTTTTAAATAGGGCACCGTATATTCATTCGCGACAGCCTGATCAACCAATGCTGCTTTGATATGAATGGTATTTTCCCCTAACAAGTCCTGACCAGGCACAGAAACTTTCCAATAGCCCACCTCATCAGGTTGAGCTTGAAATTTCTTATCGCCAATTTGTACAGATACAGCTTCCATTGGTGCACCAGATTTTACCAATCCAATAAAGATCAAATTGGTTGAACTTGCTAAAACAGCACCAACAAACATCAATTTCATAATGTTCATACGTTGCGCAAGTAAGCCACCTAAAAAACCACCCAATAGGCTAAAAATAACCCCGTAAATTTTAACGGCTTCTGCAATTTGCTCTTTGGTAAAATTTAAATCTTGATAGAAAACATTCGAAATAACACCCGCAATAATGTCTGAAATTCGATAAAAACCGATCAATAACAGTAAAACCAATGCTAGCTTTACCCCATAACGCTTAAAAAAATCAGCAATCGGGTTAACCCAAGTCTCATAGGCCATCTTTTTATTGACTACACCAAAACGAATCAACGATGTTGCAACAAGAATTGCACCGAGACCTGAGCCTAAAAAGCGTACCGCTTCCATTAAAAACTTCAGCAAGTTGTCTTCGACTTTCCAAGTCGCTTGCAGATATTGAACCATGTCATCGGAGTAAATATATAAACAAACAAAACTCGCCACAGCCAAGATAAAGACCAAAACTAAACGATAGTAATCAATATTTTTATAGTGTTTATCAACTCGATTAACCAAGGGTTCTCGGATTACTAAAGTGGTGATAATGCCCACTAGCATCACCAGCGCCATGGTTAAATAAGTATATTTCCACGCTTCATAAATATAGTTCCCTTTTGCAGTCCCCAAAGAAGCAGCAAGAAATAAAGCGCCCGCTCCGGCTAGAATCATCCCTAAACGATAGCCTGCGTTATAGGTCGATGCCAACACCGTTTGCATCTCGGTTTCAGCCAGCTCGATTCGATAGGCATCAATCACAATATCTTGTGTTGCTGCGGAAAAACCCAGTAATACTGCCCCCACAGCCATTTGGTAAATATAACTTTGGCCCAAAGCGGGATCAGAAAACGCCATAATACAGATCGCACAGATAATCAGTACTTGTGCAATCAACAACCAAGCACGGCGCCGACCCAGTTTTTTGGTGAGTATCGGGACGGGTAATTCATCAATCAGCGGTGCCCATACAAATTTAAAAGAATAGCCCAGCGCGGCCCAACTAAAAAAAGTCACTGCACTTTTTTCAATTCCAGCCTCACCCAACCATAAAGATAAACTTGAGAAAATGAGCAGAATTGGAATACCTGCTGAAAACCCAAGAAAGAGCATAATTGCAGCACGCCGATCGATAAAAGCGGCAAAAGCAGATTTCCACCCATTTTTTGCTGTGGAATTCTGCTCAGCTGATTGCTGAGATAATTGCGTTGTCATTGCGTTGTTATTTTCTGAAAAATGAAATAGTGCTATTCAACCGCTTAATGCTTAGAGTTTCAATCACTTTTATGCAACTGATGAGCGCTTTTACAGATATTTCCGCTTTTGGCGCTTGATCTTTACCCCCAATCCTGTATACCTTTAACTTTTCAACCCATATAAGTTTTGGATTTCACCTGTGACCCAAAGACACGATCAATTAAGCTCTACTACTGTTTCAATTACGACGACTGCAACCCCAATACAAAAAACTGAAACGATTTTTCCATCTGCTTTTGATCAAACGGAAATTCAAAACACGTTGACACAAACCGCATTAAAATCAGAACAACTGACGCATATCCCCAATCTGAGCAAGATTCCTACGTCAACCAAGCGAATCAAGCCTTTAAATAATTTCTTAGGGCAAGATCGTGCCAGAGCCTCTGTAGAAGCAGGGATTGCATTACCTTATTCAGGCTACAACATTTTTGCTGTGGGTACGGCAGGTCTTGGCAAAAGAACCATGATCAAGCGCTTGCTGCAACAACATGCCAAAACCATGCAAACGCCTGATGATTGGGTCTATGTTTATAATTTTAAAAATGCACGACAACCGATTGCACTGCGTTTTCAAGCAGGCCAAGGCAGTAAGTTTCAAGCTTTAATCCACCAAGCATGGCAAACCATTCTCAAGCAACTTGAACGTCGCTTTAGTGCAGAAACGTATCACAATCGTATTGAACGCATTCGTCAAATTACTGGGAATGAGCAACAACTCGCTTTAGTTGAACTGACCAAAGAAGGCGAAGACCTCGACCTAAAACTGATTAATCGTAACGATGAACATATTTTTGTGCCGATCCATGTCAAAGATGACAAAGTATTGGAAATGTCACAGGAAGATATTAATGCGCTTGACAGTAAACAGCGCGCAGAAATTAATTCCAATATGCGTTATATGGATAAAAAGCTTGAGCGCCTTGGTCTACAACTCGGCGATTTGGAAGATGATGCACGTGATCAAGTTTCTGAACTGAATCGTGATATTGCCAAACAAGTGGTGATTCCTCGTATTGATTTAATTTTAAGTAAATTTAAAACCGTTCATGGACTCGATCAATACTTAAAACATTTTGCAGCAGATATCATTGAAAATGTTGAAACGATTTTAGACCAAGAAGGTGAAGAGTTCTCTCCTGCTTTATTTAATCGGGTTCCTTCACGTTACCAAGCCAATGTTGTGGTCAGCAATAAACCGAATTCCGGTGCACCAGTTATTTTTGAAGACTTCCCAACACATTACAATTTACTGGGACATGTTGAACAGCTGACGCAAAATGGCACCATCACCACGGACTTTACTCTGATTCGCCCAGGCTCATTGCACCAAGCCAATGGTGGTTTTTTAATTTTAGAAGCAGAACAGCTGTTAGAACAGCCTTATGCATGGCAAGGGCTAAAACGTGCATTAAAATCAGGACAATTAAAGCTATCCTCTCTTGAGCACATGCTGACTTTAACCGGCAGTATTTCAATTGAGCCAGCATCTGTGCCACTCAACTTAAAAGTGGTTTTATTGGCAGAACCTGAAATTTATTATGAAATTTTAGAACTAGAGCCAGAATTAGGCAGTGTTTTTAAAATTCGTGCTGATTTTACTGATACCCTGCAACGTAATGATGATAATGAACAAGCTTATATGCAACTGATTGCAGACTATGTTCAACAAGACAAATTACTGCCCTTTGATCGCTCGGCATTGGCTGCATTACTAACAGATTCAAGTCGCCAAGCTGAAGACCAGAGTTCATTGTCTTTACATGCTTTAACTCTGGGTGATTTAATCCGTGAGTCACATCATCATGCAGCACAGTCGGATGAAAAGTTAGTCACCTCTCATCATATCAACACTGCCCTTAAACATCGTCAATATCGCTTAGGCTATTTAAGAGAGCTTTATTGGCAAGACTTGTCACGTGGTACGCAACTGATTGAGACACGCGGCCATCGTTTAGGTCAGATCAATGCTTTATCCGTGATCCACTATGCCGATGTTGAATTTGGTTTACCATCACGCTTAACCGCTTCGGTATATCAAGGTGGCGGTGACATTTTAGATATTGAGCGCAGTGTAGAACTTGGTGGTTCATTACATGCCAAAGGTGTCTTGTTGATGTCGAGTTTCTTAAAAGCTCATTTTGGTCGTGAACAGATTTTGCATTTCTCTGCTGCCCTCGCCTTTGAACAAAGTTATGGTCAAGTAGATGGTGACAGTGCCACGGTTGCAGAATTATCTGCGTTAATTTCTGCAATTTGCCAATTGCCTATTGATCAATCGTGGGCGATCACAGGTTCGATGAACCAATTGGGTCAAGTTCAGCCTATTGGTGGGGTCAATGCAAAAATTGAAGGATTCTTCGATGCATGCAAACTCCAAGGATTAACAGGCAAACAAGGGGTGATTATTCCACGTCAGAATATGCAGCATTTAATGCTTCGCCATGATGTGATTGAGGCTGTCAATGAGGGGCAATTCCATATACATGCAATTGACACCATTGATCAAGCTTTAGAAATCCTAATGGCACGTCCTGTTGGAACATTAGACAAGAAAGGTCGTTATACCAAAGGTTCAATCTATGCAGCAGTGATGGCACAGCTTGAATATTGGCAAGCCTTGGAAGATGGCGTTGAAATAGAGCAAAAGCCAAAGAAAAAGAAAAAAAAGAACAAAGGAAAAAAACAGAAAAAGGCAGAAGCTGAATCAGCAAGCATCATTACTGACGAAAACCAAACTGAAGTTGCGGCAAAACAAAATAAGCACAAGTCAGCTTAAGTTGCTTCTTGGCTAAACTTCAGATAGACAAAGCTTTGAATATTCAAAGCTTTGTCTAATTTATTCTGATAATTTGTTAAATATTCAAAACAAACAAAGATTGAAACAGTGCATCAGTCACGACATAATCTCGTCTAGGCAACTGATCAGTTCAGTCAAGTGAAAACAACATAAAGCTTAGCCAATAAAAAAGCACCTTCTGGTGCTTTTTCTACATCATCTACTTATTAAGCATCTGCTGCTGGGCTATATTGCTCAATCAATGGTTTTAATTCACCATTTTGGAACATTTCTAGCATAATGTCGCTACCGCCAATCAATTCGCCATTAATCCACAATTGCGGGAATGTAGGCCAATTTGCAATTTGTGGCAAAGTTGCACGAATATCTGGATTTTCCAAGATATTTACATAAGCAAATGGACGACCAATTTGGCTAAGTGCTTCAACTGCACGTGCAGAAAAACCACATTGTGGGAATTGCGGAGTACCTTTCATATAAAGAAGTACTGCATGTTTAGCTATTTGATCGCGAATTAACGCTTCTGTATCACGCGCTTGTTCAGTCATTGATTAAATCCTCAACTCATCTGCCTGCATTATACCTAAATCCACAATAAAGAATATGTCTAGACGATTATTTCCAATTTTATTTATATTAAAGCTTTAAATCTTGCGCATATTTTGGTTAGATAATCCTTTACCCTTTCCACTCCTAACAGATAAGAGTTAGTTATGAATAACATCACCCTCGCTCCGGTACAAACTGATCAACCTTCACATTTGATGCCTGTATTCAGCCGTCAACCGATCAGCTTTGTACGAGGACGAGGTTCTTATCTTTATACTGAAAATGGTACAGAGTATTTAGATGCATTGACAGGTATTGCCGTGTGTGGCTTAGGACATGCTCATCCTGTGCTGGCAGAGGCTATTGCAGAACAAGCGGCTACATTAATCCATACCAGCAATATTTACGAAGTCGCTTGGCAAACTGCAGCAGCGCAAAAGCTGGCTGAAGTTTCGGGTATGGAAGAAATCTTTTTCTCAAACAGTGGTGCAGAATCAAATGAAGGTGCAATTAAAATTGCACGTAAATTTGGTCACTTACAGGGTGTTTCTAATCCCAAAATCATTGTTGCGGATCAATCATTCCATGGTCGTACCCTTGCAACGCTTTCAGCTACGGGCAATAAAAAGGTTCAAGAAGGTTTTGCACCATTAGTTGAAGGCTTTATTCGTGTGCCTTTTGGCGATGTAGAAGCCATTGAAGAAGCCGCTATTCAGCATCCTGACATTGTGGCAATTCTGGTCGAACCGATCCAAGGTGAAGGCGGTGTCAATACCGCACCTCAAGGCTTTAGCTACCTTGAAGATATTCGTCGTATTTGTAATCAACATAATTGGTTGATGATGCTAGATGAAGTCCAAACAGGTAATGGTCGTACCGGTAAATACTTTGCTTATCAACATACCAATATTATTCCAGATGTTTTAACCACAGCAAAAGGCCTAGGAAATGGTTTCCCAATTGGTGCTGTGATGACACAAGGTCGTGGTGTTGGGGTACTTGCTGCGGGAAATCACGGCTCTACTTATAGTGGTACGCATTTAGGCTCACGCGTTGTCTACACAGTGATTGACTTGATTCAAAAAGAAAACATCGTTGCAAATGCTGCTGAAATTGGAGCATATCTGGTCGATCAGTTCCGTGCTCAACTTGTAGAGCAAAATGTGATTGTGCGTGGTTTCGGCATGATGATTGGTATCGAATTACCTAAAGACTGTGCCGAATTAGTAAACATTGCACGTGATAAGCATCATTTAATTATTAACGTTACTTCAGGCAATGTGGTGCGTTTACTGCCGGCTTTGAATATGAATCATCAACAAGCAGATGATTTATTAAAACGCTTAGTGCCTGCAATTAAAGAGTTCCTTGCCTAAGTGTGTATAAACGCTTTAAGAGATTAACCTGTTAATCTCTTTTGGTTTCATCATCATTGCGTATAAAATTGCAGATATAGAAAAGCCGCTTTAAAGCGGCTTTTTTATTAGAACTTATTAGAATTAGAACTTTGACTCTATGAAGCTTCTTGGAAAATTCTACCACCAGGTAACTGGCTAAAATATTGTTTCAAAGCATCCAAACAACGATGAATTTTCATCGGCTGCTGTTCACGCTTTAAGGTCACAGCACTTAAAGTGAAAGTTGGTAATTTCCACTCTGGAAGCACTTCAACCAATGTTCCGTTCATTAATTCTTTTTGCACATCTAAATAAAGGATCCGCGCAATACCATGCCCATGTTGGCACAATGATTTTGCAACAAATACGTTATTTGTCTGAAGACGATGCTTCATTTCTAAATTAACAACTTCACCAGTTGCGCCATGCTGAAATGAAAAATGTTGAGAATTTTTCATGATATTTATCGGAATCAAATCATGATTCTGTAAATCTTCAGGACGTGAAATAGGTGCTGTTTGATTTAAATAACTTGGCGATGCAACTAAGATCTGATCGACTCGTGCAAGTGGCATACAACTCAAGTTATTCGCATCTTCGATTTTTGAAGACATGCGAATAGCAATATCTATACGCTCTTGAATCAAGTCAATATATTGGTTATCTGCTTCAAAATGAACCATCAAACCTCTATGTGCAGACATCCAATGCGATAAAGCAGGAACAACATGTGTTGCTCCTATTTCTGGGGTTGTCGCAATACGCAAATCCCCAACTAAATCATCGCGCAACTCATTAATGCGGATTTTTCCACGCTCTGCGGCAGCGAGCATTTCTTGACAACTGTGGAAAAAAGCTTGACCAGCCTCAGTTAAACTCAGCTTTCGCGTAGAACGATGTAGAAGCGTAACTTCCATTTCATGTTCTAGAGATCTAATTTGCTGACTAACCGCACTAGTCGTAATGCCAAGGTCACGCGCGGCACCACTAAAAGAGCTTTTTTCAACAACACAAGCAAATACACCCATTGCCCGAAGTTGATCTAACATAAATTTCCCTCTGAAATTATGAGCTGTTTCACACTTTTTTGTTCAAAACAACTCATTGTATTATACGAAGAAAATTACACTTTGCATTAAAATATTTAATTTATTGGTAAAATATTTGCTGGGTTTATCGGTTTGCCATCTAAACGTACCTGAAACTCCAACATGGTACTGCTAGCACCTGAAGATCCCATCTCTGCAATCTTCTGTCCTGCTGTCACAGTTTGACCACTTTTCACCAACATTTTGCTGTTATGAGCATATGCAGTAATGTAACCATCAATATGTTTTACTAAGACAAGATTACCATATTCTTTTAATCCATCTGCAGCATAAACCACCTGTCCATCTGCTGCGGCAAAAATTGGATCACCTTGATTCCCTCCAAAACGTATTCCTTTAATATTATTCGCAATATTATAATTTGCAATAACAGATCCATTTGATGGTTTTACCCATCTCAATTGAGTTGATTGTACTGTCGTCGTCGTTTGTACAGGCGGTGGCGTTACTGGCTGAGCCGTCGTTGTGCCAGTTGGCGACGTCGGCTGCTGCGTTGGTAACTTAATCGTTTGGCGTTGAATTTGTGGTTCATTGCTCGTCAACGGTTTCGTTGTAGATCGGGTGACATTACCCCCACCTTTTTTCAAACGTAATGACTGCCCTACATAAATTCGATAAGGCGCAGCAATATCATTCATTTCAGCAACACTGAGATAACTCAAACCATAACGCATAGAGATTGCACTTAGGGTATCACCAGAACGAACTGTGTAATAGTCAGGTGCAACAGCATAACGTGTAGGGTTATTAATTTGAGGCTTCGATGCACACCCAGTCACCACTATGGTAGAGGTGATTGCTATTGTGGACAAAATGATTTTCATCCATCGCTTAGGCATTTGAATTGGAAGTGTTGATCGAGCCAAAAGCATTGATTTCCCTCTCTACAATCTTAAAATTTAAAAATATTTGCTTAAGATTAGCAAAATACACACGTATTTCACTGTTTAACAGTGCTTTTTCACAAAGTTATAACACTCATACATCAAAATGACTATGTGAGAGTTGTGATTGTAGTGTTTCAAGAATTGTGTAATTGGTTGCATCCATCTGAATTGGCGTAATACTGACGTAACCATTGGCAATGGCAAAAAAGTCAGATTGCAGGTTTTGTGCGTTTTTTTGGGGATCTGTCACCGCTTCACCCGCCAAACCAATCCAATAGACTTGACGACCACGCGGGTCAACCTGACTGGTCATTGGTTTTGATTGTATACGACGACCCTGATACGTAATTTGAGCCCCTAAAATTTCTGCGACATCTGGAATATTGATATTTAAGATATGTCGTGGAGGCAGCTCGGGTAAGCCCTTAGCAATAAAGTTGTAAACCCAGTTTGCGGCTTGCGCATAATCTTCAGGGTGGTCATAGGAACGTACATTACTGCCTGCCAATGAAACTGCGATTGCAGGCTGTTTCATCAACCGTCCTTCAAATGCCGCCCCTACGGTTCCAGAATAAAGGACATCGTCACCTAAATTTGCACCACTATTGATTCCACTGACAACTAAATCAAACTCAAAATCAAATAAACCATTCATTGACAAATAAACACAATCAGCAGGTGTGCCGTTTACTGCCCACATATCTGGTGCAACTTGAATCGGTCGAAGTGGTCGATCTAGGGTTAATGCACTTGAAAAACCACTGCGCTCACTTTCTGGCGCAACAATAACAACTCGACCTAATGGTCGTAATGCTTTTGCTAAAGCTTGAATACCTGGTGCAAAAACACCATCATCATTGGCAACTAAAATATTCACTAAAAAGTTCTCTGACTAAAAATTATTAAATGACTACCGAGTAATTTAATTCAAATTTATTGAACAATTATATATAGTTACTTACTCAATTTTAAATCTAATTTGTGACTATAAAGATGATTACACGTTCTCTTACTCGTACTATTTCTATCGCACTCATCACACTTTGCGCACAATCTGCATTTTCAGAAACATTAACTTCACAAGAATCTGATCGAATTGTGAAAGAGGATATTGCCGCAACACAGGTGCTTGCCGAAGTTTGCCCAGCGTTAATTGGAAACAACCCTGCATTTCAAACTAAAATCGGAAGTTTAACCCAAACCTTATTAAAGGATTTGTCTAAACCTACAACATTGACTCAGCTTCAACAAGATCCAGAATACCAAACCGTACTCAAAGAAGCACAAACCAGTGCCAAAGAAGTTGATCAAGCTGAACACAAAGCAGTATGTGCAGATGTGCTTGAACTTCCACACTAACATAAGATAAAAAACCTCCCCCCAATGCGATGTTAAAAAACCCTTTTTTGACATCTTTTGCATTGTTCAGTTTGCGAAAATTTCAAATAAATCTACAACATCGATACACTTTATCTATATTTTTCACAGTTTTTACGTTTAATCTATGCAGGTTCTCAAATTAAAAATTGATTAGGTTATTTATGCGTATGACTTTAAAAATGCTTACATTAAGCCTTGTTTCAGCAAGTGGTTTGTTTATGACCCATGCTTTTGCCGCATCTGACAAAATCGAAGTCACACAGCAACAAGTATCTAAAGAAGAATTGGCTGCAATTTATGTATTGTCGGATATCTGCCCGAGTCTAATTAAAACAGACGCTGCGTTTAATAAAGGTTTTGATCACTTACTTAAAGACTATATGCCTAATGACAAAGATCCTAAAGCAACCTTAAAATCACTTGCCAAGCAAAAAGATTTCCAAAGAGCATTAAAAGAAGCAAAAAGTGATGCTAAAAAAGCCGGTGATACTGAAAACACAGCAATTTGTAATGACATTAGTAACTATCAGTCATAACGATTTCTGCAATTTATTCAACAAATATTGAATTAGTTACAATAAGTAAGAAATAAGCCGACTTTCCTTATAGAAGTCGGCTTTGCTTTACCCTAAAATGCTAGCCTGTTTGTGCTCATATAACGATTGGAACGACCTAGAATGACTCGAAAAAGCGCCATTGCTGCATTATTACTTTTACCTTCATTTTCTTATGCAGCAACCGTCTTAACCACTCCGCCAGAATTAAATAATAAATCGTATGTCTTAATGGACTATGAGACAGGTCAAATTCTTGCATCGAAGAATGAAAATGAAAAATTAGCTCCTGCTTCGATGACGAAAATGATGACGAGTTACATCATTGAGCAAAAACTTCTTAAAGGCGAACTGACCGAAAGTGAAAAAGTTCGCATGAATGAGTCTGCATGGTGTCGTGGTAGCAGTACTGAATCTTGTATGTATGTGCCGTTAAATGGTACTGCAACAGTTTTAGAAATGTTACGAGGCATTATTATCCAGTCGGGTAATGATGCATCTAAAGCAATGGCTGAACATATTTCAGGTAATGAAGGTTCATTTGCCTATGCAATGAACCAAGAAGCCAAACGTGTGGGCATGGTCAATACACACTTTATCAATGCAACAGGTATGCCTGCTGAAGGTCATTACTCCACTGCAAAAGATATGGCGGTACTTGCTAAACATATCATTCATGACAGTTCAAAATATTATCCTATTTATTCTGAAAAAGAATTTACCTTCAACGGGATTAAACAAGGTAACCGTAATGCCTTGCTTTATACTGACCCAAGTGTTGATGGCTTAAAAACAGGTCATACAGAGGAAGCTGGTTATTGCTTAACCACATCTTCAAAACGCGGTCCAATGCGTTTGATTTCAGTGATTTTTGGTGCACCGTCTATGAATGAACGTGCGAGCCAAACACGTTCATTGTTATCTTGGGGTTATTCAAACTTTGAAACGGTCAGCGTTCAACCTGCAAATCAAGTGCTTGCTAAAGCAAAAGTTTATTTTGGTAAAGAAAATGATGTACAAATTGGTTTAGCTGAAAACTTCAATGTGACCATGCCTAAAGGTCAAGCCAATGCAATCAAAACACAAGTCACTGTTCAACCCAACTTAAATGCACCATTAAAACAAGGTCAAGTCGTTGGTAAATTAACAGCAACCTTAGATGGTAAAGTGATTGCTGAAAAACCATTAGTGGCTTTAAAAGCTGTAGAAGAAGCAGGCTTCTTCTCTCGCTTAATCGACCATATCAAAATGTTCTTTAGCAACTTGTTCTAAGTTATTCGCTTAAACCTAATATTGAATCTATTAGACTAAAGCACAGGCATCCTGATCACAGATTTGGATGCCTTTTTAATTTATACTCGGTAAAAATACACTGGTTAAATTTGCTTTTGACATGGAAGCCAACATGAAAAAAAATATTCGTTCGTATTTAAGTCATCATCCTAAAATTGATTCAACTTGTTATATTGACGATCTCTCCGTTGTGATCGGTGAAGTAACTTTGGCGGAGAATGTATCTGTTTGGCCTTTTGCAGTGATTCGTGCTGATGTCAATCACATCAAAATTGGTCGTTATTCTAATGTACAAGACCATTGCATGTTACATGTCAGTCATAAAAATGATGCTAAACCCAATGGCTCACCTTTAGTGATTGGGGAAGATGTGACCATTGGACATCATGTCACCTTACATGGTTGTACCATTGGCAACCGTGTTTTAGTGGGAATTAATACCATTGTTCTAGATGATGTAGTGATTGAAGATGATGTCATGATTGGTGCAGGCTCACTGGTTCCACCGCGTAAGCGCTTAGAAAGTGGTTACCTCTATGTGGGAAGCCCAGTACAAAAGGTTCGACCTTTAACTGATAAAGAAAAGGAATTTTTGCCTTATTCCGCAAGACACTATGTCAAAGTAGCAAATCAATATTTAGAAGCGAATGATTAGGGATATAACAAACATATAAACATCTTTTAAAGCATATTGATTATTTGAATTAAGTGGTTCAAGTCGACTTCGTTCCACTGAAGCACAGTGGAATGAAGCCTATATTTTTTAGATCAAATTTCTATTTTGAAACATTGTAGTATTTGGTTAATTCTTCAAATACTGGTGCTTTGACATTATCTTTTAAGATATATCGAGTAATCACACCTTGATCTGTATGTATTTCCATAAAGATATTTTGAGAACTTTTAAAGTCCCCCATAAGATTGACTGGAATAAGCACACTGTTGCGAGAGCGATTTGCCTTAAAAGCAAAATCAATTTCAGTTGGTCCAATCACATTAAATGAGTGACTTTTTGCGCCATCACTAAATACAACTTTTTCAATATTATATTTTGTATAGGCACTATTTAAGCTAAGTTTCACTTTTAAAAAATCTTTATGTGTCTCATTCCACACTACGGTGACGATTGGACAAAGCTCATTTGGCTGACAAATTAATAATCCCTGCGTACCTAAATTTGAAGTAGCGTCATTAGGATTTGAAGCACACCCAGTAATTAGTAATACACTGAAAGGTATACATAATAATTTCTTTATCATACTTTTTTAAATCCTATTGTATGCCCAAAAATTGAAATGGTGGAGCGACCTTAAAAGAAGAATTAGCCTTACCTGCATAAACTTTTGCTTGATCAGCACCCAACTCAAGCTTTCTGGTTTGACCATCTTTAAAATCAATCTCTTTTAAGTCTACCCAAAAAACATTTGGTGATACAGCAGATTCAAAAAAATAAAGTCCTCGCTTATGATCTACCACTGTACGCCAACGTGTAGAGGAGATATTTGGCTCTTCTTCTGTATTGAGCCCAAACGGAACAGATGTGTTACGTATCACGCTAAATACACTTGCTAAAGAATATTCAGGAGTCGCATCTTTAGGAATCGCATTTATATAAAAAGATGCTCTTGCAAACCGATCTGCAGCTCGATTGGTTCCAGGTAACATCGTTGTTCCGCCAATTTGTTTCCAATATGTATTTAACGCCAATTGCTGATCAAAGGTTGGAGAGTTTGTCATCACTTGATATTGTCGATTATGATGGATGACCTGCTTACCACCAATGTATTCAATAATAGCACTGTCACCCGTTGCATCTGAAATTGATAAATGCAGAGTCGCTAGTCTTTTTTCACCTGGCACTTGATCTGTTACTATCATAAACGGCTCTTGTGCTAAAGCCTGAATTGCTTCATCTACTGTTGCATAGTTATCTAAAACATACTGCGCCCAAAGTGAGATACTTAATGGCGGTTTTTTATTGTTTTTAACATTTGGATATTCAGACTCAA
Organism: Acinetobacter sp. BIGb0196; assembly: GCF_011759595.1. Classification (NCBI taxonomy): domain Bacteria; kingdom Pseudomonadati; phylum Pseudomonadota; class Gammaproteobacteria; order Moraxellales; family Moraxellaceae; genus Acinetobacter; species Acinetobacter sp. BIGb0196. The sequence goes on from NZ_JAAOZA010000001.1 coordinate 2,591,052, forward strand.
CCAGCCAAAGTAAATTTGCAGCCAAACCCTTTTCATTTACACCATCTGTTGTTGAAATATCATAACCTGTTGCGACAACACTGCCATATTTAGATGTCCATTGAATCGATTTTGGCCCAGCCATACCACTGCGTTTTACATTATTGGGCAATATCCACAAGTTTGTTCCAACATCACTTTTCCAATCCATAGAACGTGCTGTCATCACATCATTATTGCCTAAATAAACAACCCGCGTACATGCCGTCGCCAGCTCAGCCGCAACCAAAAGCCCTGCTGCAAACAATACCTTTTTTATTGCCTTTTTCATGATTATACTCACTTATAAAATTACTAAAGTTAGACTTATTTTTGACTCAATATAAGCATATATTTCCAATAAAATATGCTTAAACTATATTTATCAAAAAAGTTTATTTCCACTCTATTTGTGATTACACATCTTTAAACGATAGATCCATGAACTAATTAATTTTGGATAACCATACCTATTCAACGAAGCATCCAATAAAACCAAATTGAATAAACACACTATTAACAGGAAAAATAAATAATTGTTAAGTTTAATAAAATTTTATATATACGTATTTTTTATCATATGTTTCAATCATAGTAAATGCCTTATTCGGGTATTTATTGTACAAAAATAAATTAAATGCCATTCACCATAAAACCAATAACTTTGAAATATTTACTTATGAGTTGCTACCTCTATCTATTGGTCATTACTGATAAGAATTAAAATAATAAAAAAAATTACTTCATAAATTGATGTCACATTTAATTGCATTTAGATATCAAGATATAAGAATATTTTTATTAAACTTTTTACATGAAGTATCACCAAAAAAAACCATGAGATAAATCTTTCCTTTATAAAATAAGCAAATAAAAATTTTAAAAAAAATAAACAAAACTCGACCATGAGGTATTTTTAAACAGCCTATAGATATAAATCCTTTTAGGGTGATCAAAGAAAACCCTTATGAACATAGCCACCACGCGCTAAATTTTGTAGAATAATACTTTATCTCCCTTGGTGCTGGTCATGACCGCTTGGACACCCCACGTTACTGTTGCGACAGTTGTAGAAAAAGATGGAAAATTTCTTTTTGTAGAAGAATATACTGAAGGTGTAAGCCATACTGTGTTCAATCAACCCGCTGGGCATGTTGAATCTGATGAAACCATTATTCAAGCTGCGTTACGTGAAACCATGGAAGAGACAGGATATGCAGTAGAAATCAATTCATTACTGGGGATCTATACCTATACCCCACCCATGTTTCCAGACCGTACCTATTTTAGATTTTGCTTTTTAGCCCATGTAACTGAATACTTTCCAGACGCGCAACTTGATACAGATATCATTGGTCCGCAATGGATGACGCTTGAAGAACTGCTTGAATCTGCTCGCGCAAGAAGCCCTTTGGTCATTAAAGCTGTACAAGACGCACTTTCTGGGCAAAAATACCCGCTTTCGCTCATCTATGAGCACCAAAACTCTCCTTTAATTTCAAATTTGGATGCCTAATCCTATGCAACAACGTGTCATCGTCGGTATGTCGGGTGGTGTAGATTCATCTGTTTCTGCTGCACTTTTACTTCAACAAGGATATCAAGTTGAAGGGCTTTTCATGAAAAACTGGGAAGAAGATGATGGCACGGAATATTGTACCGCAATGGATGACCTTGCTGACGCACAAGCTGTGTGTGACAAAATTGGGATCAAACTCCATACTGCAAATTTTGCAATGGAATATTGGGATCGCGTTTTTGAACATTTCTTAGCAGAATATGCCGCTGGGCGTACGCCAAACCCAGATATTCTATGTAATAAAGAAATTAAATTCCGTGCATTCTTAGATCATGCTGTCAATTTAGGCGCTGATTTTATTGCAACTGGACATTATTGTCGTCGTGGTGAAACAACCACCAATTCAAAAGGCGATCAATATGCGCCTTTATTACGTGGTGTAGACAACAACAAAGATCAAACTTATTTTCTTCACGCGGTTCATGGTCGTGAAATCAATAAGACCTTGTTCCCTGTTGGTGAGATTGAAAAACCACAAGTACGTAAAATTGCTGAAGAACTTGGTTTAGCTACTGCCAAGAAAAAAGATTCAACGGGGATTTGCTTTATTGGTGAACGCCGTTTTAATGACTTCTTAAAACAATATTTACCGGCTCAACCTGGGAAAATTGTCTTAGATACAGGAAAAGAGGTTGGTGATCATCACGGCTTAATGTACTATACGCTCGGTCAGCGTGGTGGTATTGGTTTAGGTGGACTCAAAGGTGCAGAAGAAGGTGCTTGGTTTGTTCTACATAAAGACATCGAAGGTAATCGTCTTGTGGTTGGACAAGGCCATGAACATCCACTGATGCAGAGTACCATTTTATGGTCTGAAACAATTGACTGGGTTGCAGGTGAACAAGCGATTCCAGACACAGGTTTCCGATGCACGGCAAAAACTCGTTACCGTCAGCCTGATCAAGCATGTACAATTTATAAAGATGCAAACACGCCAAATGGTGTTCGTGTCGAATTTGATGAAGCACAGCGTGCCGTTACGCCGGGACAAAGTGTTGTTTTCTATGTCGATGAAGTCTGTTTAGGTGGAGGTGTGATTCATCATACCAATGCACCAAAACCAGATTTTATTGAGTAATGATTAAAAATTATTTAAAGGAATTTAGGCATGGTTGAGTTGCCCTTTCAACAGCCTCAAACTTTGAATCAACGCCAAAACCGAGCTTTGGCGTTAGCAGCTGTGTTTCAAGCAACACAGCTGACGCATATGACTGCAATGTCAGGACGTCAAAGCATTGGTGAAAGCGGTAATTTCTATTTTGAACAGCTCATCAAAGCCAGCCTCAATATCCGTGCCACTGCCAATTCATCAGGTCAAACTTTAGACTTCTTCAATCAATTGGCAGACATCTCCTTAGGTTTAAAAGCTTTAGAAAGTAGTATTACGCAACCTTTCTCGACATCACCGAAATCTAGAATTCCTAAAATTGCCAATGCAAAACTGCCAATGACTTATGCCATGTCATTATTAGCCTTGGAAAAAAAAGTTTATAGCAATCCAAAGTTTGTTGAAATTATTGAACAATCTCAACAAAAAATATTAAAACAGCTGTCTTTTTTTGATAATAACTATTTACATCCAAGTGTCATTGCCAATTTAGCACAAACCTATGTCGACACTGCTGGTCAAATTAACCCTCGAATTCTAGTCCGTGGTAATGCAGAAGCCTTTAAAGACTCTGCACATACCAATCGTATCCGTGCCAGTTTATTCACAGGCTTACAAATGGCTCACCTATGGCGTCAATTAGGTGGTAGTTCATGGAATATGATCTTTAGCAAACGTAAACTTCTTCAAGATATTCAAGATCTTGCTCGATTACAATATCAGGTTGTTTAATTTGATACTGTTCGAGTTACGCCATTCGCTCTAATTCCAAAATTTAAGGAATCTTTATGAACGCTTTAACCGCACTTTCTCCACTAGACGGACGCTATGCAAGCAAATGCGATGCATTACGCCCTTACCTCTCTGAGTTTGGTTTAATCCATGCTCGTGTGACTGTTGAAGTGCGTTGGTTACAAGCGCTTGCGAATCGTCCTGAAATCACAGAAGTTCCAGCTTTTTCTGCTGCAACCAATACAGCTTTAGATGCCATTGTTACTCAATTTTCGGAAGATGATGCTAACCGTATTAAAGAAATTGAACGTACCACTAACCATGATGTAAAAGCGGTTGAATATTTCTTAAAAGAAAAAATTGCACATATTGATGAGCTTAAAAATGCAGGCGAATTTATTCACTTTGCTTGTACTTCAGAAGACATCAACAACCTTTCTCACGCTTTGATGTTGAAAAATGGTCGTGAAGTGTTAGTTGTTGCTATGCAACAAATTGTTGATTCTATTGTGGCTTTAGCTGAAACACATGCAGAACAACCAATGCTATCACGCACCCATGGTCAAACTGCGAGCCCAACCACTTTGGGTAAAGAAATGGCCAACGTTGCATATCGTTTAGCGCGTCAAATCAAACAATTTAAACAAGTTGAATTATTGGGCAAAATTAATGGTGCGGTAGGTAACTACAACGCGCACTACTCTGCTTATCCAGAAATCAACTGGCCTGCTCACTCACAAGCATTTGTTGAATCACTCGGTTTAACCTTCAACCCTTATACAACTCAAATCGAACCACACGATTACATCGCTGAATTATTCGATGCTTTACGTCGTTTTAACACAATTCTTATCGACTTTAACCGTGACGTTTGGGGCTATATCTCTTTAGGCTTCTTTAAACAACGTTTAAAAGAAGGTGAAGTCGGTTCTTCTACAATGCCTCACAAAGTCAATCCAATTGATTTTGAAAACTCTGAAGGTAACTTGGGCATTGCCAATGCAGTATTAGCGCACTTAGGCGAAAAATTACCAATTTCTCGTTGGCAGCGTGATCTTACCGACTCGACTGTATTGCGTAACATGGGTGTTGGCTTGGCACAAAGTTTAATTGCTTTTGAAGCATGTTCAAAAGGTATTGGTAAACTTGAGCTCAATGCAACACGTATTCTTGAAGACCTTGATCATGCTCAAGAAGTATTGGCTGAACCAATCCAAACTGTAATGCGCCGTTATGCAGTTGAAAAACCATATGAAAAATTAAAAGCATTGACTCGCGGTCAAGCGATGACACGTGACATGATGGTTGATTTTGTCAATGGCACTGAACTTGAAGCCGTACCTGCTGCTGATCGTGCACGTTTGGCTGAAATGAGCCCTGCGACTTACACGGGTAATGCTGCGGATCAAGCCAAACAAATTAAAGATTTGATTGCTAAAATCTAAGCTTTTAATCTTCTAAAAGACCTGAAAATGCGAAGCCAATGCTTCGCATTTTTTTGCTTTTTGATTACAATGCGCAGTAATAATTTTTAGAAAATACCATAATGATTTATCATGCCTTAACAAAAAAACATTGGCTTGTTCTTGCTATTCTTGCAATCGCAATCATTCTTGCCAGTATCAATCCTTTAGAATATCCATCCTACATGCTGCATCAGATTGGCACCTTGCTCATGCTGATTACCCTGTTTTTCTGTCTAAAGAAAATAGGGCTGACATTTTCATCATTTTTATTGTATATCCTCTTCTTGGTGATTCATGTCATTGCAGCACATTATCTTTATTCTTATGTGCCTTATAATGATTGGTCAATCAAATACTTACATTTTGATCTCAATCAAGCAATGGGTTGGACACGTAACATGTTTGACCGCTTTGTACACTTGTTCTATGGTTTATTCCTTTACCCATTTTTCTACCGAATTTTCCAAGTCTGGTTACCAAGCTTAAAGCCTAAAACCTTATTTTTATTGGTCATTCAATTTGTTATGGCAACCAGTTTATTTTATGAATGGATTGAATGGTGGATTGCCATTGGCCTATCTCCAGAAGAAGCTGAAAACTACAATGGGCAACAAGGTGATATATGGGATGCACATAAGGATATGTTCTTAGCCACCATTGGTGCAATCATGACAGGACTAGTCTCTTTAAAAGCTGCGACAAAAGGGAATCATCCTCAATAATAAGGACTTTCCTCTCAATATACTCACTCAGCGATCAAGTTCTTGGTGAGTATAGAATCCACTGAGTTTTACTTTTGCAATCTTTGTTTATTCTCTAAGATATCGGGCAAACTGCGCTCGATCCAACCAATCAAATAGTTTAATTTTTCAGCCGCTTGTGCACCTAAAATCGTCAATTGATACTCTACTTTCGGTGGTACTTCAGGGTAAACCGTTCTCAATATAAAGCCATCTTGCTCAAGCACTTTTAATGTCTGTGCCAGCATTTTTTCGCTGATCCCCTCAATTCGATTGCGCAGTTCACTAAAACGTTGCACACCATCATTTAAACAACGTAAAACCAATACAGACCATTTGCTGGTTAAATGCTCCAATATTTCTCTAGATGGGCACTGACTGGATAAAACTTGACCAATTAAATCACTTGAAGCATAGATGCTCATAAATTCTCTCTACTCAGTAATTAGCTTACTTTTAGGTACGTACTTACATATAGTAAGTTTAATGATTATGATAATAACATCAAGTTTAAAAAACATCCAATTTAAATCATATTTAAAGGTGAATTTATGAAAATCGCAATTACAGGTGCAACGGGCCAACTTGGACAATTGGTGATCCAAGCCTTACTTCAACATACTGCCGCTGAAAATATTGTGGCGCTGGTTCGAAATATAGATAATGCGCAGTCGCTCAAACAACAAGGGATTGAACTTCGCCTATTTAACTATGATCAACCTGAAACATTAATACCTGCTTTACACAATGTAGATAAATTACTTTTAATTTCAGCCAATGAAATTGGTCGTCGTACCCCACAACATAAAGCAGTTATAGATGCCGCAGTCGCAGCCAAAGTTGAACACATTGCCTATACCAGCTTACTCAATGCAACAGATAACCCACTCGGTTTAGCGCAAGAACATCGTGAAACAGAAGAACTTATTCTGCAAAGTGGTTTGAAATATACGTTTTTACGCAACAACTGGTATAGCGAAAATTATCTTGGCAACGTTAAACATACGGCAGAAACCGGAACACTTTATGGCAGCGCTCAAAATGGAAAAATCAGTTCAGCTTCTCGTTTAGATTATGCTGAAGCTGCAGCCAAAGTGCTTGCTTCCTCAGGACATGAAAATAAAACCTATGAGCTTGCAGGTTCAAATCATTTTACCCTTGCAGATTTAGCCTCTTATATCGCTTTGGCATCAGGTAAAACTGTACAGTATCAAGATATCAGCCCAGAAGATTATACTCAGGCGCTTCTCACAGCAGGATTACCCCAAGCACTGGTAACGGTTATTGTTGATGCAGATGTACAGACTGTAAATGGTGCAATGTATAGTGAAAGTAAAGACTTGGAACATTTGATTGGTCGTAAAACAACGCATATTCAGGATCAGGTTAAAGCTTTATTTTAGGCATTTTTAAAGATAAGCATGGGTTTAATACAAAATTTAAGCCCATGCTCTACTGAGTAATTAAGGATGAATATTTTTGATAGGAAAATCGATATTCATCTCCAGATCTGCGAGGGACTGTCTTTCTGTGTTGTACATAGTTGCACGGAACACCGCAATTTTTTTCATCGTCATTGGATCATTAATATTCAGTATTGGCTTAAGTTTATGCTTAACATATAAATGAATCACTTCATCAAATTCTAAATAAACAGGCCCATCAAACATAATTTTGATCGGAACTTGATAACGTCGTTTTAACTTAAATGGCACCGAAAGTTTAATCGGAATATCCACTTTTAAAGGAAATTGAGGCAACAGTTTATTTTGATAAACCAAGTCCGTAGTTGTTTCTAATGGCATTAGCGTTTCAATCTGAATATCAGTCTCATAATCAAGCTCAACCTCAATCGGCGTTGTCACAACAAAACTTAAATTAGCCAAATATTTGCCTTTCAAAGGTAAAGCCAACTCACGGTCAATCGTCAACTCAGTATCTAAAGCGCCTTGTGCATGTGTTTGTAAATAATTCCCCACATGGATTTTTGTCGGTAAAGATTCCGACAATTGAATTTGTGCGCTTTGTGCAGAAACCTGCATTGAGGCATGAATATTCAAATATAACCAAACGCACAGTGCAATGAGCAATACGACGCTGATAAAAATGAACAACAAATTTCGTATAGATTTAAAGATCCACATTTCCATACCACCCTATTTTAAAACTTCGGACTGTGGTTGTTGTGGTTCTACTGGCGGATGATCGCGACGTGATAGCCTTAAACTATTGAGTGGAATTTTAAGTTGCCCTTTTTCAATTTTTACTGGCAATGTATTTTGAACATCTACTGTTGCTTGAAGTGCTGATTTAATTGGAACATTGAGGTGGCCTTGAATTGGAATATTGGTTTTTAATGTCGCATCAAGTGGCACATGTAAATTTTCTTTAAGTAAAACCTTTACAGGCGCATCAAACTTTAAATGAATATTTTGGTTGAGTGGCACTTGTAAATTAATCGGCACATCCATATGAATCGGGATGTTCCCTTTTAACGGTAAAGTAATATCTTTGCCTAAAACAGTGACTTTAACCTTGGTATCAATCGGCATATCCTGATTGATTTTGATCACTTCATTCACAGGAATTGTGGTTTGAATTGGGACTTCATTATCAAAATACACGTGTGGGGTTAAGGTTTGTGTAATCGGTAAATTTAGCTTTTCATGAATAGGAATTTCAGCTTTGACTTTTCCTTTAACATCCACATCTAATGCGTCATGAATTTGTACTTTGGCTTGTAAAGGCTCTTTTAAATCGATACGTACAGCTTGATTTTCAAGTGGAATATAAATATTAAAATGTTTAAATACCCAGATTGCAATCAATACACCACACACTGTAGCAATAAGAATAAAGGCAACTCCTGCCATAACTTGCTTCAACTGCAAAATCCTGTCCTTAATTTTTATCCTTAATTATTTTTCATTTTAAATACTTATGTGAATTAATATGCGTTTTTATGTATAAAAGTCGAAGGATTTTGTTTAATTAATAAACAATTGATATCTAACCTACGGATTATTTCGAAAAATCAGCTAACCAATAGCACTGCACAATTGCTGTATTATTTTTATACTCAACACTCACATCGCCTTTTTCATGATTTTGATTGAATTTTAGAGTTTTAAATCGCTGCTTTGCTGCTGTAGCACTCAGATCAAAATATAAATATTCATTGTATTGTTGCGCTGGATGACCAAAACTAAATTCTATTTTGCGAATAGGAATGCCAGCATAAGTGACATTTTTTAATTTATAAGTGGTTGAGTCATATACCTGTTTATCCACATATTTTACATCAACCGTATAGTGTTCAAGTGATGCAATCAGTTCTGTATCTTCATTATGAAAATCATATTGCTGCCGAATTGCACAGTTTTGTTCAAAACGATCTTTTAATAAAGGACGTAATTCTAAGGATTTTGCATGTGTAACAAAACAAGTAAATAACATCATGATGCATAAGATTTTTGTTTTCATTTTATTTTCTCTAATTTCTTAATCAAATGTTTTTAGTCAAATTGCTGAGACAAATGGTAATTTTCATTTGAATTTAACCATATATCATCAATTTTGAATATAAAAAAAGGAGCTTCATTTGAAGCTCCTTTTCGACGACTCTTACAAATTATGCATTTGTTTCAGCCGGTACTTTTGGATAGCTTACGCCACATACTTGTTCAGCAATACGCAATACTTGGCAGCTATAACCAACTTCGTTATCGTACCAAACGTAAGCTGTTAAACGGTTACCAGAAGTAATTGTTGCTTGTGCATCAAATACACCCGCTGTACGAGAACCAATAAAGTCAGACGATACAACTTCTGTAGAGTTGGTATAGCCAATTTGACCTTGAAGGTTAGAGTTGATCGAGATTTGACGAATATATTCGTTCACTTCTTCACGATCTACTTCTTTCTCAAGTGTTAAGTTAAGAATAGCAAGTGAAACGTTTGGTGTTGGAACACGTACTGAATTACCTGTTAATTTACCTTGTAACTGAGGTAATGCTTTCGCAACAGCTTTTGCAGCACCTGTTTCTGTAATGACCATATTCAGAGTTGCAGCACGACCACGGCGATCCGCTTTGTGGTAGTTATCAATCAAGTTCTGGTCATTTGTAAATGAGTGAACAGTTTCCACATGACCATTAATCACTTTGTATTTGTCTTCTAACACTTTTAAAACTGGTGTGATCGCGTTAGTTGTACAGCTTGCAGCAGAAATGATTTTGTCTGAATCAATGATGTCTGCTTGGTTAACACCAAACACGACATTCTTCATATCACCTTTACCAGGCGCTGTAAGCACAACACGACTTACGCCAGGGCATTTAAGGTGTTGAGATAAACCATCGATATCACGCCATTTACCCGTGTTATCAATCACTAAAGCATTGTCGATACCATAAGCTGTGTAATCAACTTCAGCAGGACTAGACGCATAGATCACTTTGATAAAGTTACCATTTGCAATGATTGCTTCATTTTGTTCATCAACAGAAATTGTTCCTGCAAATGGACCATGAATTGAGTCACGACGTAACAATGAAGCACGTTTTTCTAAATCACCATCAGATGATTTACGTACAACAATCGCTTTAAGGCTTAAACCACGACCAAGACCTGATTGGCTAATGATTAAACGCGCTAAAATACGGCCAATACGACCAAAACCATAAAGAACAACATCTTTAGGCTCAACTTGCGCAGGACGACCTTCTAAAGATTGAACAGCTTGAGCAACAAATGCATCAATATCGCCACCCTTTTCTTTATATTCAACTGCAAGTTTACCTAAATCAACTTCAGCAGAACCGATATTATCTAATTTCGCTAAAGCTTCTAAAATAGGGAAAGTATGTACAACAGAAAGCTCAACATCCATCATACGTGTACGACGGTGTGCTTTAAGAATTTGAATTACTGAACGGTTCACTAAAGAACGACCGTACACAGAAGTCACAATGTTTTTTTCACGGTATAATTGACCGATTAATGCAATCATACGTTCCGCGATTTCTTCACGGTTTTTCCAGCGACCTTGGTGCTCTGCATGTAGGGCGATGATAGTGTCTTTGCTCACAGATACGTCCTCTATTTATGTATATCTAGACATGGATTTTTAAACCCCATAATTGTAATGTAATTCTCATTTAGTTGAAATCAAATCGTGGTACATTTTTATAATATTTTGTCATACTGGGTATTTTATTTTAAATTATGCCTTGATCTCTAAACAATATTTCAGCCATTTCGGTTTTTTACATCTATGTAGAATTTTAGTATTGATATTGACTTTAGCAAAGTAAGAGGAAAATAAACCAGATAACAATAAAAACAAATCAGACAAAAGAAAAAATAAAGCTGATGTTGCATCGTTAAACATCCTATTATCGCGCTTAGTCTGGGCTCTCTACTCAGCCCCTAACACACGCTTTAATCATCATTAATCGACGCATTAAATTCTTCCAAATCAAAATCAGCTAAATTTTCAGGCAGCTTCATTAAATAAGGAAAGCGAATAATACCATTGTCCCCTGAAGGAAATGCGTAATGGCGCTCCAATTCACTCATTGAAGTCAGGCTTTCAAACTCAATAAATACACTATACTTTGCTAAACCTTTAGGGACAGTTAATACCTCTAAATAGGTTTGTTTTTTTATCAACATTGCAGCATGGTTTGCTTGAACAATATCTTTTTCAACTTTCCCACCTTTGATCATTTTTTTTAACAGCGAGCCTTCTACTTCATTTTGTTCATTCTTTAATTGTTTAACATAGCTGTCTAAAGCCCTATAATCTTTCACTTGCTCAGCGATAATTTCTTGAAGTTTTCTAATCGGTTGTTGTGAGCGTTCATGCATGACTTGCCACTCTCGCGGACTCATTGGAATAAAAATTTCATCTTTACGCTTTTCCAATAGCTTTAAATAAGCCAGCAGACGATATTCAAACAGTTGTACATGAGAATTAAAAAATAATGCGGGTTGTTCTTTAAAGTCACGATAATGCGATAAAATTTCAGAAAATATTCGATGCACACTCATAAACAAATATTCAAATTCTTCAATATGTGATAAATCGCTTTTAACCGCATTTCTTAAAGGCATCAATATATTGGCCGTGAGCAACTGTTCAATGGTTTTGATATGGTTTTGTGCAACCGTATCACTATTTTTCCCCACCATTCCAAGGGGTTCCATCAAAAATGGCAAGAGCTTGTTTTCTGTGAATTCTTCAAATTCTTGCACAATTTCAATCACATCTCTATGGACTTGATGCTGAATTGTGACCATTTTCTGAATCAAAAGATCCGTGCTATCTCGATATTCACTTTCACTCATTTGATCCGTATCGAGAACCAAACCCGTTACATAGACCTGATTTTTATATTCAATATTTTCTTCAAACAAAAAGCGTCGAATTGAATAAGGATTCTGTTCAAAATTTTCAATTGGTGCAATTAAATAGATAAATTCAGAGGTTTTAACAATCTCAAACTTACGAATCCGTTGTTCTCTTAAAATAAAATACTTAAAAAAAGGACGTTTCATTAATTCAGATGATTTGGTCAATAAGGGCTTAAACCAATAACCCAATAATTGTTGTTTAATAAACACTTCAATAATAAAACATTTAATTTGATCAGAAGTTAAGTTGCGGATACCTGCTGGCGCTTCAATATTTAATGTACGGATCAATTTCGCCACATCTTGTAAAAAAACACGACGAATCAGTAATTTTTCTCGCTGCAAATTTAGATGATCATCCACCGAAATCAAATCAATTTGATACAACGCATTTTCTAAATAGTCTGCAATCTGAATACTATCTGTAATATTTTTTAACCAATTGATTGAGTTGCTCAGTTTGGTTGCAATGGAACGCATTCGCTCATTTTCAAAGGTATATTTTAAATTTTCTAATGAATTTGTGATTTTAAATTCAAAGCTGTTATTGCCTTTGTTCCATTGAATTTCTTTCGGTCTTAAAATTTGACGCTCAATCTCTTCGCGTATTTCGATATTGGCTTCGTCAAAAACATCACACAAAACCTGTTCCCAGTTTAAATCGGTACTAGGCTCTAATTGCAATAAGGTTGCCCGTGTTTGATAGGGAATTATTGTTGTGTTCATAATATATTCAGCGTTTTTTTACTCAAAAACCAAATTAAAACATAGATTAATGAGATTAATTTAACACTTTTAAAAATTATAGCCCAACAATTATCAATTTATTTTTTCTTGATTAACCTATTCTTTCGTCTAATTTTTCGATATTCAAGGCTAAGTTTTTCCGTTTATTGTTTTGTTGATAGAGATGCCAGATCCCCTCCAATACCAAAACACCCACAGCACACCAAATTGGAATATAAGTAAACCATTCATCTGCTGAAATAGACTCACCCAGCGCCAACGATGCTAAGGCCAACAAGACAGGTTCTAAATAACTTAACAATCCAAACAAGACCATCGGTAGATGGCGACTCGCCAAAATATAGCTACCTAAACCAATCGCACTCAGTATCCCAAGTCCTGCAACCACAAATATTAAAACCGGTGCATCAGCAAATTGGCTATAAGCATCTAATCCTGTTTGAGTGAAATAAATTGCGATGGGAATACAAATTAAAATATCCCACCAAAAGCCACCTAAATTATCGGTTTTAATAGTTTTTCGAACCAGAAAATAAAGCGAATAGCCCAATGCAACACTGAGGGTTTCCCATGCAATAGTGCCCAAACGCCATAATTCGTGCCCTACTCCAAGCACCGCAAAAGCAACGGCAACCATCTGGAATTTAGATAATTTCTCTTTATAAAAAATGCTACCTGCAAGGACTAGAACCAAGGGTAAAAGAAAATACCCAAGCGATACTTGTAAGCCGCGTCCATTCATCGGCCCCCAAAGGAAAAGCCAAAGTTGGAAACAGGTCAAAATAGAAGTGATGATCAATAAAAGTAATAAAGCAGGTTGTTTGACCATTCGATGATAAATGGTTTTAACATGGACAAAATCACCGCTCAATAACATAAATAAGGTCAGGAACGGTAAAGTGGCGATAATCCGCCAACCAAAGGTTTGTTGACTATCTAGATCGCCCAGCAATTTGGTATAAAAGTATAAGACCCCAAATGTTACAGATGCCAATACAGACAATACGACGCCCTTAAACATCTGTCGCCTCACGGTGATTTTCAAATAAATTCTTAGGCATTATAAACATCTTCACCCAAAATTAATTTGAATATTCAATTATTTTTCCAAACTCAAGATTTGCAAATATCGAAATATTCAAAATATATCGGCTTAAATTTCTGATTATTCTTGCGCGTTCTGCTTGGTTCGAATCAGATCTTTTAAGTTAAAACCAACAGTCTGTGCATAACGAAGAAATTCAGTTACTTTTGCTTCATCTGGATGAGGATCTCTAGACAGTAACCACAAATATTTTCGCTTCGGTTCTCCCACCAAAGCCATTTGATAGTTTGAATCAATTTTTAACACCCAATAATCACCACGTCCCACCGGCATCCAACGAATCGCTTCTGGAATAAAACTTACTTTAAATTTTGAATTAAACGGCTCATTACTGATAAATGCTTCACCCAATGAACGTAATTCTTGTCCATTTTGATCTACGCATCGATTATCAACTGCGACATTGCCATATTCATTCACGGTATATCGTGCAGTCACATCAGACTTACAATCTTTTTGAAAATACATTGGCTTGCGGGCAATTTCATACCATAGCCCTAAATATTGACCCAATTCCAATTTTGGAATCGCAGCTAAAGTCGAATTTTCCGCATAGGCTTTTGGATAAAAAAAGCTCGAAAAAACCATCCCGAATACGATTATTAATTTTTTAAAGTCATAAGAATTGGGTAATATTTTAAATAATTGCACCTTATACCCTCAGCATTACTTTTTACTATTTATTATAAAATAATCAGAAATTTAAACTTAGACTGTAGCTTTATGTATCCTTGTTCGAGCTAAAGCTACAGCAAGCACAAAAGTGAAATCATCTCACAATGAGACAATTACTTTAACATTCTGGTTTTTAAACGCACAATTTCGTCACGTAATCGCGCAGCTTGTTCAAATTGCAGTTCTTTAGACGCTTTTAGCATTTCTTTTTCAAGCTTGCTAATGTGTTTCGTAAAGAGTTTTGGATCAGATAAAATGTGACGCTCATCCGCAGTTAAAGCCTGATGCTGGTCACTAATTCCTGCTTCAATTTGATCATCGCTGATCACTTCACCAGTATCAATTTCTTTAATTGCTTGACGTACAGCACTGCGTGGAATAATGCCATGCTCTTCATTAAATTGAATTTGTTTGGCTCGACGACGATCAGTTTCATCTATGGCTTTCTGCATCGAATCAGTTATACGGTCAGCATATAGAATCGCCTTACCTTTTAAATGACGAGCGGCACGACCGATGGTTTGGATTAACGACCGTTCAGAACGAAGAAAACCTTCTTTATCTGCATCAAGAATGGCAACCAACGATACTTCTGGCATATCCAGACCTTCACGCAACAAGTTAATCCCGACCAGAACATCATGTACTCCTGTCCGCAGTTCGTGAATAATTTTGACACGCTCAACGGTATCAATATCTGAATGTAAATAAGCCACCTTAACCCCATATTCTTTTAAATATGAAGTTAAGTCCTCTGCCATCCGCTTGGTTAAAGTGGTGACTAAAACACGTTCATCGAGTTCTTTACGGATATTAATTTCTGAAAGCACATCATCCACTTGAGTCAATACAGGACGTATTTCAATTTCTGGATCGACCAATCCTGTTGGACGTACCACCTGCTCTGCAACTTGTTCAGATTTTTCCAGTTCGTATTTCGCAGGTGTTGCACTGACATAAATAGTGGTTGGAACAATACGCTCCCATTCCTCAAATTTCATCGGACGGTTATCCAATGCACTAGGTAAACGGAAACCATAATTGACCAAGTTTTCTTTACGTGAACGGTCACCTTTATACATTGCCCCAATTTGTGGAACAGTCACATGCGATTCATCAATAATCAGTAACGCATCATCTGGGATATAGTCAAATAATGTCGGAGGTGCTTCACCCGCTGGACGACCAGATAAATGACGTGAGTAGTTTTCAATACCATTGGTATAGCCCAACTGTTGCATCATTTCTAAATCATAACGGGTCCGTTGTTCGATCCGTTGTGCTTCAAGGAGTTTTTCATGTTCTTTAAAGAACACTAAACGATCAGCCAATTCATCTCGAATCGTTCCAATTGCACGCTGCAAATTATCTTTTGGCGTTACATAATGACTTTTTGGGTAGATTGTTATACGTGGTGCTTTACGGACCATTTTCCCAGTAATTGGATCAAACCATCGAATTGAATCGACTTCATCATCAAACAACTCAACCCGAACCGCATGTTGGTCCGATTCAGCAGGGAAAATATCGATAATTTCGCCACGAATACGATAGGTACCGCGTAAAAATTCCAGCTCATTACGGGTATATTGCATTTCAACAAGTCTGCGAATAATGTCATCACGACTAATTCTATCCCCTTGTACAATATGCAATAACATACTCATATAAGCATTAGGATCACCTAAACCATAGATCGCGGATACTGAAGCGACAATAATGGCATCACGGCGTTCTAATAAAGCACGTGTAGCAGAGAGACGCATTTGGTCAATATGATCATTGATTGCTGAATCTTTTTCAATAAAAGTATCCGAAGATGGTACATAAGCTTCAGGTTGATAATAGTCATAATAACTAACGAAGTATTCAACTGCATTGTTTGGGAAAAATGCTTTAAATTCACCATATAATTGTGCAGCGAGAGTCTTGTTATGTGCCATGACAATAGTTGGACGTTGCGTTTGTGCAATCACATTTGCCATGGTATAGGTTTTCCCTGAACCCGTTACACCGAGTAGAAGTTGGTCGTGAAAACCTTTATTTATGCCTTCGACTAATTTTGCTATTGCCTGTGGTTGATCCCCAGCAGGTTGATAATTTGTAACAAGTTCAAAAGGTTGATGTTCACTCACAATAATTCACTCTTTAACCAATCGGGAAGAAGCCACAGTAGTTTAACAGAAACCAATTAAACCCATACATTGACACCTATTCTAGATGGGGCTTTTTACACAATATTCAACAAATACCTTGACCCTTTTTTATTTCAATAGCAACATGGAAACAAGCCAATTAAAAGATTGAAAAACATGACATATCACTATCATGATGAAAGCATAATCAAAACTTTGCCAGAAGATACTGTGTTTGTTTTTGGTAGTAATATGGCGGGTACTCATCAAGGCGGTGCGGCAAAAACAGCACATTTACATTTTGGCGCAACCAAAGGTGTTGGACGTGGCTGGGCAGGACAAAGTTTTGCTATACCGACCATGAATGAACATTTACAACAAATGCCACTTTCGCAAATTCAACACTATATTGATGATTTTAAAATTTATACAAAAAATCACCCGAAGATGAAATATTTTATTACGTCGGTGGGTTGTGGTGTTGCAGGCTATAAAGTCGAAGAAATCGCGCCGATGTTTAAAGGTATTTCACGCAATGTGATCTTCCCTGCTTCATTCCGTCCATTTGTAGAAAAAACCTTGCCTAAGCTCACGCAAAAATTACTGCATAGTTTTTTAACTGATGACGTCATATTTAGTTCAGATATAGAGCAAAAGATTCAAAGCTTAGATTTAACTGAAGCTGAAAAAAGCCTTGCTACGATTATTCTCAATACGCCAATGTATCCTAACGACAGTAATGGTCGAGATCGTATTTTTGAAATACAAGATATCCTGCACAATTTAAATGGAAAAATATTTGAATTTCAATCTAATTCAGAAGGTTCAATGATTTTTGGAGGGGCTATTTTAGCACTTTTAGAACTCTATAATTTAAATGAAACAGACTTTATTGCAGTATGGACTGGTCAGCGTACTATTGCTGCACCAAAAGCAGAACATCGGGCTAAAAAGTAAAATGCTTTGATTATTTTTAATTGAACAACTATTTATGTTAAGTTTTTACTTATGTTATATAGTTAAACAGGGGTTGTTAACAATTCGTCTATGTTTGCGACTACGTGTATTTTTTAGGCGATACTAGGCACGAAGTACGAAATTTAGTCATTCTAAATGAGTAGTTCGTAACGACGTAGCGGCAAAAAACACACAAGTCCCGAAGGGTTGTGGCTAAAATTATCTCAGCCTACGTTATGACACTCGAAAATAGTCTCGCTATTCTCTTCGTTTCATGCCTTGTCTGCTCAATTTTAGCCTACAACGCAAGCCATTTATGAAATGTCAACAGCCCCTAAATTAATAAATAATTTTTTGGAAAATATATGGAGCAAATGGATTTAACAATATTTGATTTGTCTCCAATTGCCATGTGGCTACAAGATTTTAGTGGTATAAAAAAAATATTTGATGAATGGACTGCGCAAGGTATTTCCGATATTAAGCAACATCTATTGGAAGATACTAGCCGTTTAAAACCTTGTTTGGCGGCGATCCGCACCATTCATATCAATAAAAGCACCCTGATTTTATATGAAGCTGATGATTTAGCGGAGATTTTAGAAAAATTTCCAGAAATGCATACAGAAAATACTGAACTATTACATATCCAATTTTTTTCAGCGCTTTGGAATAAAGAAACAGATTGCTCGATTCAAGTGGTCAACCTTAGCTGCAAAGGCAAAAAAATTGATATCCAACTTAGAGCCAATATTTTAAAGGATGCGAAACAAAGCTGGGATCGAGTTTTATTAACCACGGAAGATATCTCTCAGTGTCAAAATGCACGTCGGATTGCAGAATCCCTATTTTTGCATTCACCCACTGCCCTCTGGGTCAAAGACTACAGCAAAATAAAATCATTATTTAATCAATTAGTAGCGAATAATGTCACTGACTTAGATCAATATATTCAGCAAAATCCAGATTTTCTATTTCTTTGTTTTGAAAACATCCGATCCGTTGGTGTAAATCAAGCTTTACTGGACTTATTTAATGCCGACAATGAACAACATTTTTATCAGCATTTAAATCATATTTTTAGAGAAAATTATCAACAAAATTTTCATAAACAATTATTACATTTATGGAATGATCATCATCAACTTAAACGAGAATGTGAATACCAGTCAATCAATGGAGATTTGCTGCATGTACTCGAACAGTTTGTTATTTTTCCAGATTCAAAACATAACTGGGATACCGTGCAAATTGCCTTTACCGATTTAACGGAACGAAAAAAATTAGAAGATCATCTGCAACATGCCAGTAAACATGATCAATTAACGCAGTTATATAATCGAACATTTTTTATCGGTGAAATTCAACGCTTACAATCTCAAAAATTTAATTCACTTTCATGTATGTATTTAGACATCAATGGTTTAAAAAGAGTGAATGATTTACAGGGACATCATGTCGGCGACTTACTGATTCAACGTTTTGCACATCTGTTAAAAAAATCCACCATCAAAACACCTTATTCTGTTTCGCGTATTGGTGGTGATGAATTTGTGATTCTTATGCCTGAATCAAATCATCTGCATATAGAAACATTACTTAAGATCATTCAACAAGAATTAGAGATAGATCGACTGAACAATCCTCAACATCCAATTCATGTTGCGATTGGTTATGCGACAACAAGCCATTATAAAAATATTGATGATTTATTAAAAAAAGCAGATCAAATTATGTATCAAGATAAGCAAGCATATTATTTATTAAATACGGATTAATGTCTTTTAAGAATTAAAGAAATTAATTGAAATTAACCAACATCAATGTAAACCCAATAAAAGGATAACCAGCGATCATAAAATACAATAAGTAATAAATAACTTGGATTTTATTATTTTATATCGCTCTTTTTTAGGATATATTTCAAACATTCTAGATCACCGCTCAACACACGAGAATCTTATAATGGAATTTTCTGATTCTTCTATTTTTGATATATCACCTACCCCGATGTGGATAGAGGACTATAGCGAAGTAAGAGAACAATTTAATCAGTGGAAAGGCCAAGGAATCACAAATCTTCAAAGCTTTTTAGAAGAAAATCCAGATCAGATTACGGCTTGCGCACATAAAATTAAGATTCTACATGTCAATAAAAAAACCTTAGATTTATTTGAAGCCAGAAATCAGCAACACCTGTATCAGAACTTAAATATTATTTTTCAGAAAGAAATGCTGCACTCACATATCAAAGAGCTGGTTGCACTTTGGAATGGAGAAGCTGAGTTTTCAAATACCACAGTCAATTACACGATTTCAGGCAAAAAATTAGACATCAAATTACGCGGTATCATCATGCCGGGTTCAGAAGTCAGTTTAGACCGGGTTTTAATCACCACTGAAGATATTACGG
This sequence comes from Acinetobacter sp. BIGb0196, assembly GCF_011759595.1. Classification (NCBI taxonomy): domain Bacteria; kingdom Pseudomonadati; phylum Pseudomonadota; class Gammaproteobacteria; order Moraxellales; family Moraxellaceae; genus Acinetobacter; species Acinetobacter sp. BIGb0196. The sequence continues at coordinate 2,611,144 of NZ_JAAOZA010000001.1, forward strand.
ACTATCAAAATGCGCGCCGTTTAGAAGAAAAAAATCGCCAACTGGCAGAATCTCGCTTTATTTACTCGCCTACCTCGTTGTGGGTTGAAGATTTTAGTCGTGTAAGACTCCGCATAGACCAACTCCGTGAAATTGGTATCGAAGATTTTCGCACCTTCTTAGATGTACATACCGACTTTGTAAACCAGTGTATCGAAGACATCATCTTATTGGATGTCAATCAAGCAACCCTTGATTTATTTAAAGCCAAAGACAAAGAAACCCTGTTTAAAAACTTAAACAAAGTATTTGCAAAAGAGATGTATCAGACTTTCCGTGAGCAACTGATTGAACTCTGGAATGGTAAAATTCATCATCAACGTGAAGCTGTAAATTATGCATTGGATGGTTCAGTACGAAATGTATTGCTTCAATTTACTGTTTTCCCAGGCTATGAACATGACTGGAGTCTAGTGCAAGTTGCATTGACTGATATTACTGCACGAAAAAAAGCAGAAACGTATTTGGAATATCTGGGGAAACATGATGTTCTGACTAAATTATTCAATCGTTCGTTCTATACAGAGGAAATTAATCGTTTAGAGCGTGGTGTACTGCGTCCGACTTCAGCCATTTTTATTGATATGAACGGTTTAAAAGCCATCAATGATCAGTTGGGTCATGATGTTGGTGATGAATTACTGCGACGAATGGGCAATATTCTGACTCGTACCATTGCCAATACAAGTTATACCGCTTCTCGTATTGGTGGAGATGAGTTTGTGATTCTTATGCCTGCGGCAAATGAACAGACCGTCGAATCGATGATTATGACCATTGAAGAATTACTCAATATCGACAATCAATATTATTCGTCACAGCCTATTAGTATTGCCATTGGTTATGCAACAACATCTGCAAATGAAAGTATAGACAATATGTTGAAACGTGCAGATTTATTGATGTATCAAAAGAAAAAAAATTATTATGAATATGTCACGGAAATGTTAAATGGTAGTGCTTAATATTCCACAAGGATAAATGCTATAGCGTTAAGTAAAAGATTCTTTTTAATTCTTTTTATAAAAATAGGTGCATCAAGCACCTATTTTTATATCTCAAACACTTAGCGTTTTCCCATCGAACGGCGTGTACCACGAGGTGGCATCCAAGTACGATCTGCATATTGCTCAGGTTTAGGACGGACGTTGTTGTGGGCAACATCATCATCATTTTCTAAAGATGATGGCATTGGAAATGGTAAATTCACCAATGGCTTCTTTTTGGGAGTATTTTGGGTGCTCATGTGATTCACTCAATTTTAACTGGCTATATTGTACGTAAATTTCAGCTTTGATGCGAGTGCTCTTAAACTTTCGCTTTTATTTGTATTCTCTTGATACATTAATTTCTGCTTTTGATGAATATTTATTGAATTTGCATAGATATTAGACGACCAAACATGAAAAATTAGGCTATGATAATGTGCTTTTTATTTTTTTAATCCCTATAAGAAGGAATAATGCCGTGGACGTACGTCTCTCTGATCGTGTAAATGCCATCAAACCGTCTCCAACGCTTGCTGTTACCAACAAAGCTGCTGAATTAAAAGCTGCGGGTAAAAATGTAATCGGATTGGGCGCTGGCGAACCAGATTTTGACACCCCACAACACATCAAAGATGCTGCTATTACAGCGATTAACAACGGTTTTACCAAATATACCGCTGTTGATGGTACACCAGGCCTTAAAAAAGCAATTATTGCGAAACTAAAACGTGATAACAATCTTGACTATGCTGCAAATCAGATTTTAGTGTCTTGTGGTGGTAAACAGTCTTTCTTTAACTTAGCACTTGCTTTGTTAAACAAAGGTGATGAAGTCATTATTCCAGCACCATATTGGGTAAGCTATCCAGATATGGTGATCATTGCTGAAGGTGTTCCTGTCATCGTGAAATGTGGTGAAGAACAACGTTTCAAGATTACACCTGCTCAACTAGAAGCTGCGATTACAGACAAAACACGTTTGGTGGTTTTAAATAGTCCTTCTAACCCAACAGGCATGATCTACAGCAAAGCTGAGCTTGAAGCTTTAGCAGAAGTGCTCCGTAAATATCCTCAAGTTTATGTTGCTTCTGATGATATGTATGAGCCGATCCGTTGGGATGATGAGTTCTACAATATTGCTACTGTAGCTCCTGATCTTTATGAGCGTGTTATCGTGCTTAACGGTGTATCTAAAGCATATGCAATGACTGGATGGCGTATCGGCTATGCAGCAGGACCTGCAAAATTGATTGGCGCAATGAAAAAAATCCAATCACAATCAACTTCAAACCCAACTTCGATTTCACAAGTTGCTGCTGAAGCTGCATTGAATGGTCCTCAAGATGTACTCCAACCGATGATTGAAGCGTTCAAACGTCGTCATGATTTAGTTGTGAATGGCTTGAATGAAATTCAAGGGATTAGCTGCTTACCTGCTGATGGTGCATTCTATGCTTATGCCAACATTCGTCCTTTGATTCGTGCAAAAGGCTTAAAATCTTGCACAGAATTCTCAGAATGGTTATTGGAAGAAACTGGTGTTGCTGTTGTTCCTGGTGATGCTTTTGGTTTAGGCGGCTATATGCGTATTTCTTATGCGACTGCTGATGAAGTACTTGTTGATGCGCTTGCTCGTATTAAAAAAGCTGCAGATTCTATTGACGGTGTTGATGCAGCAATTGCTTCAATCGCAGCTGAAAAAGCAGCACAATAAGACGAGATTGGTTTAAATGAAAAATGGGTGTATTGATTACACCCATTTTTTTATCTTTGTTTATATTTTTAGATTTGTTGATATTGCTTATCAACACGTCACGATGTTTTATCAATAAGCTTCTATATTTTTTGTAAATTAATCTTTGAGTAGCAAGCCCGTGGTATTGTCTCCATCATTTCCAGTACCGTAATGATCTATACGTACAGTATCAACTTGCACAGTAGATGTGTTTGCCGCATAGTACTTTTCATGATCGACTAATAATAACCCTGTGGTATTGTCTCCATCATTGCCTGTGCCATAATGTTCAATTCTCGGCTCCTTATTTTGATCAAGCTTTGAATAAGGCACAAGTTTTATTGGCTCTTTCAATAAAAGACCTGACGTGTTATCTCCATCGCTACCTGTACCAAAGTGATCAATGCGTATTTCTTGCGTATTTTGATGTGATGCAAAACTTAAACTTGAAACACTACAAAGACCAATAACAGTTAATCTGATTAAAGTTTTCATGTCATTCTTCCCATTGAGATATCATTTCATTCTAGAGGTCGAAACTATACAATTCACGGTCATGGGAATTACATTTATGACATTAACCAATCTAAGCACATCTTCAAAAAAATCTAAAACCTAGCCTAAATCTTCAAGTTTTATTGCTGTTCCAGATCAGTTTGACTAAATACGATTCAGTGTTAAAGCGCGTTTTAGAGCATAAAAACTAAAGTTGATCATTTGTATTTATAGATCACTTTGTATCAATGATGCTCTAAATACTTTCGGTGCACATCCATATGTTTGTGTGAAAGCACGAGTGAATGCTGCTTGTGAGCTATATCCTACTAATTCAGCAATTTGAAAGATATTTTTGTCAGTCTCTTTTAGAAACTGACTTGCTAGTCTCATCCGCCAATTTTTTAAATATTGAATTGGAGAAACACCCACTTGTTCAACAAATTTTTTAGCAAAACTTGAACGAGATTGATGGGTAGATTGAGCCAAATTTTCCACATCCCATGCATAAGCAGGACGATCATGCATCAAAGATAATGCTTTACTAATCGCAGGATCACGTAAAGCGACAATCCAGCTTTTATGTTCGATGGTTGCCTTTGCCAACCAAAACCGTATTGACCACACCAATAGAAGATCGATGATTCGTGAAAGCATCACTTGACTACCAAGGCTAGGATGCTCAAGCTCAAGCTTTATCGCAGCAACAGTCATTGGCACCCATTCTGCAATTTTACCATTATCATTATGCGATGGGACATGGATATAGCGAGGCAATCCCTCTATTATGGCTTCACCATAAATTCCACTGAGTTTAAAAATACAGCTAATCACAGCAGCTGCTTGGCTTTCAGCATCCAACAATTCAATCGTGTGTTCTCCAGCTGAAGGTAGAACAATAATGTCCCCTGCTTTTAAAACCAGATCTAGATTAGAGTTTGCTACTTTAAGTCTGCATGTCGCCTGCTGAACGATATGGATATATGCATAATCCTGTTTAAAGCTTAACTGTTGTTGATCTGTAAATCGCGCGAAGTCATAGATCTCACCTGATATTTTTGCAAATTGATAAATATCAAAGAATATATCCGTTAAAGCACTTTTTTCAGCATATTCATCTCTCATTCTTTGTCACAATTCCTAAAAAGTGTTTCTGCAAAAACATTGGTGTTTCTGTTATTGTTAAAGTGAATTTAAACATGAATAATCGTTTATAGAAGCTTTTTTGAGTATAAAAATTACATTCAGTATCTATCCAATCTTTATACAAAAAGTCTTCAATCATTTAGCTCAACAAATACAATAGCATTTAGCTAGGAGACACACATGAGTAATAAACCGACAATTATATTCGTACACGGATTTTGGGGAGGCGCTGCTCATTGGAGTAAAGTGGTAACTGAGCTGTCTCACCGAGGTTATGAATCATTACGTGCAGTAGAACTCCCGCTTAGCTCACTGGCTGAAGATGTTGAACGAACAAGAAAAATGATTGCGCAAGTTCAAGGAGATGTGCTTCTGGTTGGTCACTCATATGGTGGCGCTGTAATTACTGAAGTTGGCAATCAAGCGAATGTGGTAGGTCTGGTTTATATTGCTGCTTTTGCACCTGACTCAAACGAAAGCCCTGGTGGCATTACTCAACAACATTTACCTGAGGCTGCACCAAACTTAGAACCAGACAGTGATGGTTATCTCTGGCTTAAAGCAGATAAATTCCATGAAAGTTTCTGTCAGGATTTAACCAAAGATGAAGGGTTTGCAATGGGTGTCACCCAAAAAGCGCCAGTAGCAAGCACTTTTGCCGATACGATTTCCACGCCAGCATGGAAAACGAAACCATCTTGGTATCAAATCTCGACTCAAGATCGAATGATCCACCCTGAAAATCAAAAAGTCATGTCTGCACGCTTAAATGCAAAAAAAGTGATTTCGCTAGATGCAAGTCATGCTTCTTTGGCATCACATCCAAAAGAAATTTCAGACTTGATTGAGGAAGCTGTCAGCTTTCTTGCTCAATAAATGATGAATGAATAGAGGAAATCAACAGATTTCCTCTATATCTTAGACCCATTTAAAACTAAGATTTATCGAAATTCAATTTGGCTATATAAATGCCTAAATTAGAATTCAGTAATAAAACCTCTACAACACTTTAAAACCGATGCTCCAGCTTTAAACTAACATTATGTTTATCATAAGAATATAGCCACTCTACATTGCTGTTATTTTGATTATATTGATAAGTGAGATTAGGTGTTAAACCATAAAAAGCCCAACGAGGTGCACTTAAAATCAAAGTATAATTTTGTTCAAAATCATGTCGTCTAGCCTCCAATACCGGAGTAAATTTATCAAATTGACGCCAACGGAAAGAACTAAACAAATTTGCGTTAAAACCTGAGTCAAAGTTTTTGGAAAGGCCTAAACGTATGCCCTGTTGCTGATAAGCCGTAAAATATTGTTCTTGGGTATTATGGTCGACAAAATCCAGTCCGCCAAATAGCGTCCAGTTTCTCGGTAAAATTTTCCAAAAGGTTGAATAGACTGAATATTCCACGCCATCTTGGCCTTTATACTGGGAATAATTTATATCTTTGATTTCGGCTTCTAACTTGACAGCTTTGTCGTTAGAGATAAAACGCATCCACTCACCCCTTAGCCCATAGGCACTATACAGCGGGTCGTGGGCATAGTATTTATGTTCAAATACGGGGGCAATCAAGACTTGATTACGTTCGTTGTAATAACTATAACCCGCATTTAAGTTAAAAGTTAATTCATTATAATCTGTCTGCTCTGGATAAACTTGACCATAGAATAATCCACGCAATGCAATACCATGTTGTCCAGAAAGCGACCATCGTTTAGTTAAGGTCGCTTCATAGTCCAAACCTTGTGCACTGATCGCATCAGGTGTGCCACGCTTTAATTGTTCAACAGGCACTACTTCCTTGGTCACTGGATCAATACCGTAGTAAGTAATAATGTCGTATTTATCGGAAGCATTATTGATATTGCTAGCATAACGTGAACCAAAAGCCAATGAACCATGCCATTCATCTCGTTGTTTAAGCCCTTTGAGATACATCTCTACGGTTTGACGAATACCTTGGGCAGCGGGATCTGTAGACAGGGCTAGTTGAGATTGAATCTGCTGAAATAACTGTTGACCTTGCTGATTTTTTTGTTGTTCAGTATAGACACGAGCCAGTTCAAGTTGAGTCATTAAATTATTCGATTGAATCTCTAGACTGTGTTTTAGTTTACTCTCAGCTAAACTTAAATTCCCCTGTGTTCGTGCCATGACGCCCTCAGCGAACTCAGTCAAAGCCTGATCATAATTTGGAAATTTTTTATATTTTTCAAGATAGCTTAAAGCCACTTGCCATTGTTTTTGCATCACTGCCAAGTAAAGTGCATATGCGACTTCTGCGGGTTCATCCTTAACCACATATTCTTGACCTTGTATGATCAGATTCGGTAATGCTTGTGTGTTTTTAGGGTCTTCTGATTTGAGTAGTTTCTTATCATTTTGATATTGCTGTTGGCTAATTTCCTGATTTAACCTGATACTGGTATCATCCGCTGCATAAACACATTGTCCACACTGCAATACGGCACCAAGCAATACTATTTTTTTCATCTATAAACTCACCAGATAGAATAAAAAAAGAAAGACTTACCGAAGTAAGCCTTTCTCATTTAAATCATTATTTTTTTCCACCAAAAGCAACGTCATGCACATTATTGTTAAATGTTGCAATTCCAGCTAAGCTGCTTTGGCTATTATAGAATTGACCTGAAACTGTCCCTGCACCAGCTGACGGATTAGTCGTCCAAGATGCATTTGAACCACTAATCGTTGCGTCGTTATTAATTGTTGCAGTACCCAAATTAAAGGTACGTGAACTATCGCTCAATGAACCCGTTAACTGTTTGGTTGCAAAGTTAGCGGTAAAAGTACCTGACAATAAATTAGAGCCATTATAATTATTGACACCTTGAACACTATAATTTGCAGTACCTGTAGACGGTACGCTGGTATCCGCATCTTTACCATTGTAATAAACAGTGTGTGTTGCTGGATCAACCGCACCTAAACGCTTACCGCTGGCATCTTTGGCTTCGGCATTCCACTCACCAAACCAAACGTCTTGTGTAGGCACTTGTTTATAGTTGGCATAACCAATCCCAGCATGAGACGCTGGAAGCCCAGGTAAGTACGGGCTTAGACGTACCACACCATTGCCATCTGCATAGCCGTTAAAACCTGAGAATGCAACAATTGCACCGTTATAAAGAATGTTAACACCAAAACCAACACCTGAGTTTGGATGAGTCGGTCCAAGTGAACCTGTAGAACCAACTACAATATTACCAATATCACTTGATTCACCTACAACAGCTGCTTGTGCAACACCCACTAAACCAACAGATAGTAAAATAGCCAATGAGATAGATTGAAGTTTCATTTTAAGTTCCTCGATATGAGTTTTAAAGTTTTATCATTAAGAATAAAAATAAAAGTATTAATGATTATCATTAAAAATAAAACATGTGCTGCACTGATTTTAATTTTTAAATTCAAGTGTAAAATCAAGGAGTACGTGTCTTATTTTCCACACATTTATTGCATTTGGTGTGCAATAAATTCGGTTAATTACCTCTAAGTTCCTTAAAACTTATGGGTAATGCTTAGCTTAAATGTTCGACCTGGTGCTGCAATTGCCGAACGAGTTAATGGATCAATATAGAATTCGTCAGTGAGATTAGTCCCCACCAGTTCAAATAAGGTGTCTTGTTTAAGTCGATAATTGATATAAGCATCCACAATGGTCATTGAGTTCCATGCCAAAGGGGTATTGGCGTAATAACTCATCTCTATATCGTTATAGTTTTTAGTTTCAGGATTTTCATACTTATGGTGATAGCTCGCACGAGTTCCGACTTCAAGTTTTTGATCAAAGAATCGTCCACCAAGTGTTAAATTAACTGAATATTTTGGGGTTGCCATACTGACTAAATATCCACCTACAAATCCATCATCAACACAACGATTTAATAAAAACTGGTGGCTCGCCCCTAAAAGCATCGCTGAGTTTTCATCACAAACTTTATTTTTAAAACGATAATTGGCACTTAAGTCAGTAAAGAAACGCCCATTGTCAAAGCGACTTTGCAGTTCTAATCCTTCTGTGGTAAGGCTATCGACATTGCTAAATGCCAAAGTTGGACTACGCTCAATCGCATTCTTAGTTTTGTTATAGTAATAAGCCAATTTAATATCTGCATAACTACTGTTTTTAAATAACTCAGATAGATTATGAACATAGGCAAGTTCATAATTTGATGCATGCTCTGGTTGTAACTTATAACCACTTAAGGTTCCAGAAAACCCAAGCGTGCTTTCAAACATACTTGGCATTCTATAAGCTTCGCTATAACGTAAATACATTCGACTATTGGGGCTAAAATTAACCGTTGCTGAAGCTGTTGGTGTCCAACCATGATCTTTAGTTTTTTGCACACCTGTTTTTGTTAAGTCAATATCTTCATAACCGCTAGGAATGCCACTACCAGAATAATATCCATAATCCCGACCTTGTACTAAGGTCCCATTTAAAAAGGGATTATTGGCAATGGTTAATTTTCCACGGTTATCCATTTTGTAATCAATTTTATTAGATTTCTGATAAATTCGACTTAAAATTCGAGCCTGCTTGCGCTCATCAGTCCAACCTTCCGCTAAAGCAAGAGCCTCTATACTTTCTCGTGTTTGCTGTTCAAGTTCTGGTGTCATATTTGGGCGTTTAGTAAAATAAGTCATACTTAATGCCGTGGCTTTTTTAATCAGGCTAAACTGGGGATCACCCGCATTGACTCGTTCATTAAGAAAATCATCAAAGGCCCAATAGTTTTGATATCTTGCACCTGCGTTTAAATTCAGCCATGAGACAGGTTGATAGTCAAAGTTAAAATTAAATTCTTTTTCTTCTCGACGACCTGCTCTCGGTAACATCCTATAACCCGAATTTGTTCCGTTAATATTCGGGTCTTTATAAATATCATCCGAACTGAGTTTTTCTTTTTGAAAACTCCCCCCAACAGTTAAACCCAGATTAGACAGCAATTTAAACTTATTACTTAGGGTCATTCCTTGGCGAGTATTGTCTGAATTTGCAGTAGCACTGTTCACAAAAACACCCAAGTTTGCATTGGTATCATTGGGAAATCCACCTGAACTATAGGTATGACTCTTGGTATCAGTCCGCCAAATATTGCCGTAGAAATCGACTAAATTATTATTTTGAGGTTGATATTTGTATTCCATATTATAGGCTTTAGAGTCGATATGACTTAAAGGCCATTGTGGTACCCCTGCTTTATTTTTGACGACTTCACCCCAAGCAATTCGTGAAGGTAAAATTTCTCCATTGATGATTGAACTGTCCCGATAACCGAACTCTAAACGCTGTTCATCTGTGGGTTTCCACGCCGCTTTTAACAAATAAGATTCTGTTTCAAGGGATGTATTGGGAACTTCTGTACCTCCTGGGTAAACTTTGGCAAGGTATGGAACGTAATTAAATCGTCCTGTGGCAGGTTTATCATAAAAATCACTGCCATTTTTTCCTGCAAAGTGATTGCCTTTATTACGATAAGCATAAGCAGCCAAAACTTCAAAATTATCACTACGTCCCGCCAAAGCAATACGTGTTGCAACATCATCGCCTGAATAAATATTATTTTCTTTATTCTGACGTGCTACTTTAAATAAGGATGGATCATAATAAGGCTCGAACACTGGATTGCCTTGCCAGTCCGTTCCTGTAGCTGGATAATTTGGATTATCATAAATGCTTTGACCTGTGAGTAATTGTGGTTCTCTAGGTTTCACTGCATTGCTGCTGGTTTCTACTTTTATCTCCCCACCAAAATTTTTACCTTCCTTTAAAACATCATCTACAGCTAGAGTATGAATAACGACCGCACCACCCACACCTGTATTTACATTGCGTGTGATGGAAGGCCCCTTAATGACTTGTAACCCACCGATTAAATTAGGGTCAATATAACTCCGATTATTCGCACCGTTATAACCACGCCATACAGTGAGTGCCTGTTCTGTCCCATCAATAAGGACAGGAACACGGCCCGGCCCTTGAACACCACGGATACTTGGATCTAAAGCACCACTGTTTCGGGCATCACCACTGTATACTCCGACCATTCCCTTGAATAAGTCTGCTGGCTGAGCGCCTTTATATCGTTCTATTTGCTCTTTGCTGGCATAGACGCTAGAAATATCTTGATCATAAACATCATTCTGCCCTTTTGTATCGCGACTGACAGTGCCAAAAACAGTCATTGGGCTAAGTTGTACGACATTTTCTTGATCAGCTATCATCGGCTGAGATTGTACTGGAATGGGTCTAATTTCAGCTTTATCCACATGCTTCAATATATAGCCATTTCCAACTTTCACCACAGTAAACTCGGTTGCTGCTAAAATATGTTGAAAGCCGTTTTCTAAATTATATTGTCCGCTTAAACCTAAGCTACTTTTACCTTTAAGCTGATTTGCATCAATTGCAATCGAGGTCCCCGCTTGCTCGGCAAAGGTATTCAGAACACTGGCAAGTGAACCCGCTGGAATATGATATGACTGCGTTTCTGTACTGAGCGCATAACTGCTTTGTGTCGCGACTGTTGTTGCTACACCCACACAAACGAGATGAATCGCCAATGCCAATGATGTCACTTTGAAAGAATATTTTGGATGCTTTTGACCGCAAACAGCTTCACTCATTTTACGCCCCAGTAAATGTAAATAAGAATCATTCAATATATTAAATTAAATGTATTCCTAATATTTGCTTCTACTTACTATGACGCTTCAGAATTGAAAAAGTGGAACCATTTATTCAAAATAAATTTAAATTATCTATCTTTTATTTTTCTAAGTTTATTATTAATTATATTTATCAAACAATTAGTAAAAAACGATATAAATTTTAGGCCTAATTTAAAGCTAAACAGCATGATTCAAACCAAGTGCTTAAATCATGCTGTTTATTGCAAAGTCACAACTGTGAAATATGGGGTGATTTGATAGACATTTAGCTGAGGGAATACACTGCTTAATAATTGCAATGCACTTTCGGTATGATCTAAAGGCAATACAGCATTGACCTTAATTTTCTCTAACTTAGCAGCGTTAAATATAATTTTTTCTTTGCTGTTTCGATTCAACTCATTTAGCACTTTTGACAAAGACATATTTTCAACAATCAAATGCCGTTGATTCCATTTCCGCTGTTCATTGTATAAATTAAAAGTATGTATAGGTTGTATACCATTTCGATCAAGTATGACTTCTTGCCCTGCTGTCACAATCACAGAAGATGCTTTGGTTTGATCTTCGTCTTGTTTCGAGGACTGAACTTTCACTTTGGAATGTAGCATTTTAAGCCCAGTCGCATCTGGCTGATATTGAACACTAAATGCAGTTCCCAATGCTTCAATTTGACCATGTTGGGTTTTGACAATAAAAGGACGGGCTTTGTCTTTGGCCACATCTACAAATATTTCCCCTTGAACCAACTCCACAACACGCTGATTTGCTGAGAAGTCCAGATTAACCGCACTCTGACCACTGAGTTTAAGTTGTGAACCGTCTGCTAAGGTTTGGGTTTTCCATTCTCCCGCATGATTTTTAATATCAGCGGTTAGATATGACACTGGATGATAAATAAAATAACTATAAATACCCCCTACACAACACAATATCACCGTTAAAATTCCACCATAGCGCATATTTTTTTGCTTACGGGCACTATGCAAACCTGTTTTTAAGACAGATTGGGTCATTTTCTGTTGTTGTGGAGTCTGTACCAGTTTTTGAATCGAAGTAATATATTGCTCGATATCTTGAGCAATTTTTTGGCGTTGTGGACTCTTGCTTTTCCAAGCATCAAAATCTGTTTGCGCTGTTCTTTTGAGTAAGTCATCATCGGTACTCAGCAGCACAATCCATTCCGCTGCTTCTTCGATTAATTGTTGCTTACTCTTCTCTTCTTCAATCATTTACTCAAACAAATCCTTCTCTTGTTTCAGTGCGTAGCATTGCACAAGGCAAGTTGCTAGATATTTTTGAATCATCTTGGTTGAAACACCAATGATTTCTGCAATTTCTTTATGGGTTAAACCTTCAAAATAATGTAGCACAAAAGCTTGCTGTGCTTTTTCAGAGACGCGTATCAAAGCCTGACAAATCTGGTCAATCGCTTGAACAACCTGAAGTTGATCTTCTGGCGAAGGAATTGTATCCAGCATATATTCCATCTGACTTAATTCATTCAGATAGGCTTGCTCTATGCGCTTACGGCGCACCTGATCAATCATTAAATTTCTAGCAATGGTCACCAGATATGCACGAGGTTCTTTTACTCCAAAAAGTTCATCACGCGTTTGCAGAATTTTAATAAACGTATCTTGTACCAAATCTGCAGCTTGCTCACTATTGCCTACTTTTTTTCTAAGCCATTGATGCAACCAAGATTGGTGATTACGGTACAATTGATCTACAAATGCAGGATTTTTGTTCACAATAGGATCAACTCTTTGATGGCCTGTTAAATGATAATAATTATCATTTAAATGTCAAGACACCCTGAGAGAAAATCCCCGTATATATGATTATTTTTTAGTTTATGTACATCCTTATGTTCTATTTGATCATTTAATATACTTAAAAAATAAAGTTAAATTATCAATAGTTAATGCCCATTGAACCTCAATATCTGGGTTATCATTCAGTTTAAATTCCGATTTATTATTTATGGATATTTTTATCATAAAATAATCTACCCTTTGGCATGTTATTTTAATGACTACAATAAGGACAAGAGGGTTTTTCTATAACAAGATGATATGAACTTGCACCATGTTCTAAAATAAGTCCTCGAATTTGCTGCTCTAAAGCCTCATCATTAATTTGTTGCAACTGACTACACTTTTTACAATATATTCTCATATTGGTTTGACTTCCCTTGAATGAATATAATGCTTGTTCACTGCCCAGCTTAAATTTAACCAACAATCCTGCTTTAACAAGCTGTTTCAGGGTTTGATAGACACCAGCAAAAGATAATTTTTTCACTTTTAAATCTGGACTATACAAAATTTCGGCTGCTGTCAGCTCTCGTTGTGCATTTCTTAAAATATTCAGTACAGTTAATCGTGTTGTGGTTACTTTTAAGTTTGCTTGCAACAGCAAGCGTTTAAGTTCTTCAGTATTTTTATAATATTCAAAGATTTCCATCCTGAGATTATCCTCATTTATGCTTTTAACCACATCCACAATTGCACACAAACCATCATCAAAACAATGGTCCCTACTGCCCATGGATGAGGCACAGTCCAAATTAAAATTCCAGCAGCCACACTCATACTGGCCAAAGAAAATAGTTTTACTTTTACGGGCAAAGTTCGTTTGAGTTGCCATTGCTGTAAAATCGGAGCAATGACTTTATTATTAACAATCCACTGATGCATTCGCTGCGAACCCTTTGCAGCAAACAACGTCGCAAGAAAATAAAAATCAAACGTAGGCAAACCAGGAACCACCAAACCGATCGTCCCTAAGACCAGACATAACCCCGCCAGTGCAATACAGATCCAGCGAACCAACCATGACTTCGCCAATCTCGGCTCCGACATAGAAATACTGGTATTTAGATTGGTCTCTGACCCCGTTTGCTTCATTGCTTGATTTCCTTTATCCATCATCAATTATTTATTTCAGTGTTTTTAATTGTGCTAAAAGTTCACCAAAACGATGAAAGCCTTGCATAGCCCCCTCAATAATCAATTGCTGTTCCTCTAAACTAAAATTTGCATCATCTAGGGTTTGCTTGAAACGCTTCCATACTAATCCACGACCCTCTGGATATGCTGCTAAGTTACGTGCAGCAAAATCAGCATTAAAGCCAAATCTAGCCTGAGCCTCTTTGAGTAAAAATGCTGCGCCTAAGGTTGAACCTTCTGAAACATAAATCCAGCCCAAAGATTGTGGAAAACTAATTTCATCTGTTGCAATACCCTGCTGCTGAGGCGTTAAACCTAAATCAGCCAAGTCTTGTAAAGCTGCATCGGAACGCCCACGCACATCTAAATCGGGAATCAATTGTTCAACCTGTGAATCTTGATAAAGATGTTCAACATCTTTCTGAAAATAATATTGCGACAGGGTGAATTGCGCATAATTCTCTTTGCTCTCAAACGCGCCTGATTGTTGCATCAAGATTTCCATACGTTCATGCTCTGCCAGTGTTTCTTGTTTCAAGCGTTGCATTAAACTACTACTGATCACTTTTTCTGTTGATGCGTTCATAAAAACTCCTAAATAAACCCTTTCATTGTTTAATGATCCAATCAGCGATTACGACCAAGCTTAAGCTGAATGGGAAAATCCACCACGATTGCCAATGCTTCACCATTGACAATATGTGGTTTAAATTTTGCTTTTTGTGCAGCTTGTATAGCTCTTTCATCCAAACTACTAATACCTGAGCTTTGCTTTACTCTGGCATCTATCGGCTGCCCTTGAGGATTGATTTTGATGGTGAGAACCAACAAGCGCTGCTGGTTTTGCAATTCGCGATCATCGTAATTAAGCTTGCCAAAGCTGAGTACATCGACCCGACTCACGGGAAGCGGTTGCTGTGGTTGAGAAGTAGAGGCAGCGTTTTGTTCTTTTTTATTGTCTTTGCCTGCTTCACCACCTGCACGTTTGGCTATCTCATTTGACTGACCTGAAGCAGTCTGTTCAGTATTCGTAGATGATTTTGTTTCAGTGAATGTTTGTGTTGACTGACGATTTGATTCAGATTTACTTTCCGTCTGTTGATCGGTTGGTTTTTTTTCTTGTGCTTTTGTTGTCTGTTGTGTTGTTTGATCCATCTTCAACTTTTTTGACTCAGTACTATGTATCACTTTGACCTGTTGTTGATGTTGTATCGCTGTTGCTACTGTAGATTGAGGTTGTGCTTTTGATTGCGTTGCAGCTTGCTCTGATGCCGTCTGCAGCTTTGTACTGCTTTGTTGTACAACATCGGTTTTGTTCAAGCTGATAAAACGAATTTGAATCGCATTTTCAGGTGAATGTGATTCAATACGAACATCTGTTTTTAAATAAGACAAAGACCATAACAACAATATATGACTGATCACTACCCCACAAAGCGTAGAGTATTTTTGCTTATCATTTGAAGCGAGAATTACAGCAGACATAGGCTTAGATACAGCACAAATAAATGTAGCGCATTTGCTGAGTGCTGGATAAAACCCTGTGCTTTTCTTGTCTGCTCAATCTATTGTATTGCGTTGTACTGTTCATGAATCCTTCCTGCTTCGTCTATCAGATCAATTGCCGTGAATTTAAAAAACGCTGCCTTTATCTATATAGACGAATGAGAAGGCAAAAATGCCTAATGAGAAATGTAATTAAATGTAAATAAGAATGGTTTAGAGGGGATAATTTGACGATAAAACAGTGGGCTACTGAACGTATTTATTTAAATGTAAAAAATAAACTTATATAAATAATGCAGTTAAAACAACTGAACTGTATATCTAAAGAAAACTATACGAGATAAAAATAATAGGAAGAAAAATTAGGCATCCAAATAAATGCATATAATAAATGCAATGGATGGCTTAGAAATATTGTAGAGGACAAATGCTTATCCTCTACAAAACACAAGATTAAAAATTAAAAGCTTAACGCAGAGCGCTTAAGGCAGTTTACGTACAGGTAAAGCTTTGCCACGTAATTTCTCAACAGCACTGAGGATAAACACAAAAAATACTGGCACAAAAAAGATTGCAAGTATCGTCGCACTGACCATACCACCAAAAACCCCTGTACCAATCGCATGTTGAGTTTCAGAACTTGCGCCTGTAGCAATCACCAATGGAATCACACCAGCGGTAAAAGCCAAGGATGTCATCAAGATCGGTCTTAAACGAAGTTTGGCAGCAGCAACAGTGGCTTCAATCAGAGTCATTCCCTCTTCTTTCAGCATTTTGGCAAATTCAACAATCAAAATGGCATTTTTTGCAGATAATCCAATGATGGTAATTAAACCCACTTTAAAGAAAATATCATTGGGAATTCCTCTGATCCATACCGCAACCACTGCACCAATCATACCTAAAGGTACAACCAGCATCACCGACAATGGAATCGACCAGCTTTCATAGAGTGCAGCAAGGACGAGGAAGACCACTAACATTGACAATGCCAATAAGAAATTGGTTTGCGCTTCTGACTGTTTTTCCTCCAAGGATTGCCCTGTCCACTCATAACCAATTCCTTTTGGTAATTGCTCAATCAGTCGCTCCATTTCCTTCATCACTACCCCAGAAGAAACCCCTTCTGCGCCTGCCCCTGCAATACTCAATGATGGTCGTCCATTATAACGATTGTATTGCTGCGGAGACTGTGTCCACACAGGTGTAACAATCTCAGAGAGTTTAACCAGTGCTCCAGTTTTATTAACCACATTCAAATTTAGAATATCAGTGATTTTCATCCGTGAATCGGCATCCACTTGAACAATCACTTGCTGCATTCGTCCTTGATTTGGAAAATCATTGACATACATTGAGCCCATTGAAGATGAAATGGTGTCTGTCACATCAGCAAAATTCACACCTAAAGCTTCTGCCTTATTACGATCAATTTTTAAATCGACATTACTGCCTGGTGGTAAACCCTCTGGATAAACATAAGCCAGTTTTTTACTGGTTGCTGCAAGACCAATCAACTGTGCTTGTGCCTCATTCAAAGCTTGCATTCCAAGATTACCGCGATCTTGTAAACGTAAAGTAAAGCCCGAAGTTGTTCCCATTTCTTCAATTGCTGGCGGTAAAACAGACATAATCGTACCTTCTGCACTGTCTGCCATGGCCGCATTTACAGCGTTAACCTCATCTGCAGCGGAGGTATTTCTTTCTTTGAAATCTTTTAAATTTGTAAAGGCAATGGCAGTGTTATTGCCAGAACCACTAAAGCCAAACCCGAGTACAGAGACATTTTCTTTAATACTTTCTCTGCTTTTTAAATGTTCCTCAAACGATTTTACAATGGTCAATGTCCGCTCTTGACTGGCATCTGCAGGCAATTGAAATGAGGTGATAAATGAGCCTTGGTCTTCTTCTGGTAAAAAAGCGGTTGGGATCGATTTAAACGCAAATAATAAGAAACCTGTCAGAACAACAAATACAATCATCACAGTAAAAATGTGTTTCAATAATTTCACTAAAATTGCTTCATACTTTTTATTGACGCGGTCAAAAAAGCGATCAAACCACGCAAAGAAGCCTTTTTTCTGATGATCGGCTTCAATCGGTTTTAACAAGGTTGCACAAAGTGCAGGGGTTAAAGTCAGTGCTAAAAATGCTGAGAATGCAATGGATACCGCCATGGTCACGGTAAATTGTCTATAGATAATCCCTACCGAACCACTGGCAAAGGCCATCGGTAAAAAAACCGCCACCAGTACCAAGGTTATCCCGATGATTGGACTGGTAATTTCTTGCATTGCTTTAGAAGTCGCATCAACAGGTGATAAGCCTTCCGTTGCCATGATGCGTTCCACATTTTCAATCACCACAATCGCATCATCGACAATAATACCGATGGCTAAAACCATACCAAACATAGTTAAAACATTGACCGAAAAACCACTGATCAACATCACTGCAAATGTGCCTAGAAGTGCAATCGGTGCAACAATTGAAGGGATCAAAGTGTAGCGAATGTTATGTAAAAATAAATACATGACAAGGAAAACCAACACCATTGCTTCCAGCAAAGTCATGATTACTTTTTCAATCGAAATTTTAACAAACGGCGCAGTATCATAAGGAATCGAATATTGCATCCCCTTTGGTAAAACCTTGCTCAACTCCTCAACTTTTGCTTTGACAGCTTCAGATGTCTTGACTGCATTCCCCCCTGGGCTCATTTGAATCGCCAAAGCGGTTGCTGGCTTTCCATTTTCTAAAATAGAAAAACTATAGGTTTGCGCCCCAAGCTCCACCCGTGCAACATCTTTAAGTGTGACTTGTGCGCCACTCTGGTTGGCACGTAGGGTAATATTTTGAAATTCTTCAACTGTACTTAACTGCCCTTCAGCCGTTAATGGCAGTGTAATCATCTGTCCTTGAACCGCAGGCAAACTCCCGACACTTCCCGGAGATATCGGCGTATTTTGTGCTTGAATGGCATTTGTGACATCTTTAATCGACAGCTGATAAGACACCAATTTGTTTGGATCTATCCAAATACGCATGGCCTTTTCAGATCCAAAGGATTGGATACGTCCTACCCCTTCAACCCGTTTTAATTCTTCAACCACATTTCGAACCAAATAATCACTTAAATCAATTTCTTTAAATTGATCATTTGGTGAGTTGATTCCGACCATCATCAGAAATCCAGAGGATGCCGCTTCAACAATTAGGCCTTGCTGTCTAACCGATTGTGGCAATCTCGGTTCGATAGACTTTAGTTTATTTTGCACATCTACCTGAGCCAACTCTGGATCAGTCCCCGGTTTAAATGTGGCGGTGATACTCGCTTGACCACTGGCATCTGAGGTGGCGCTGTAATAAAGTAAATTCTTTACTCCCGATAACTCTCTCTCAATCAAGGTGACAACACTATCATTCAAGGTTTCTGGTGTTGCTCCCGGATAGGTTGCATAGATACTAATCGAAGGTGGTGCAACTGAAGGAAAACGAGAAATCGGCAACTTTGGAATACTTAAGACACCAAACAGAATAATAAAGAGTGCAATCACCCAAGCAAAGATTGGTCGTTTAATAAAGAACTGCGATATCATAATTTTTCTCCTGTATTCGGAGAAGACTGACCTGCCGTGCTTTGATCACTGCCCTTATTTTGTGCTTGCGTGCCCCCAGCATCGGTTGTGTATTGCGACTTCCACTGGGTTATTTTTAAAGGCTGTTCTGGCTGTTGAATTCGATCATGCCCCTCAACGATGACTTTTTCACCTGCTTTAATTCCACTATTCACCACATAGAAACCTTTGTATAACTGTCCTAAACTCACTGGACGTGTTTCTGCAGTCTGATTTGCTTTTACAATCATCAGTTGTGCTTGACCTGAAATATCTCTTTGTACGGCTTGTTCAGGGACAAGTAAGGCATTGGGTTGTGATGCTCTGTTTAAACCAACTCTGACATACATCCCTGGCAATAATTTCCGTTGAGGATTATTTACTTCCACACGGATAGTGACATCACCGGTATTGGGATCTACGCTGGTATCTGAGAATAAAATCTTCCCAGTCACTGGATATAATTTACCCTGACTATTGGATATGCTGACCTCAGCACCACCACGTTGTAACAACGAACCATCATTCAAACGATCTTGCAATTGCTCATATTCAGAAATTGATTGTTTAACATCAACATAGACTTTATCTAACTGATGCACCAAAGCCATTGGATTGGTATCACTGGTGCTGACCAATGCACCTTCGGTTACCAGCAACTTACCAATTTGACCTGAAATCGGAGCGCGTACAGTCGCATAGCGTAAGTTTAAATTTTGTCGTGCCAATGCTGCCTTGGTTTGAGCAACTTCGGCCAAAGCCTGATGATAAGCGGCTTCTGTATTATTAAATTCCTGTTTACTAATGGCATTGGAAGGAAGCAGTTGTCGATATCGCTCCTGTTGCATTTTTAGACGCACTACTTCTGCCTGTGCTTTTGCCAATAAAGCCTGATTACTATTGACATCTGCTTGAAGAATTTCCGAATTGATCTTAAATAAGGGTTGTCCAGCCTTAACTTCACTGCCTTGGGTAAACAGCACCTTTTCAATAATTCCGCCAACTTGTGGGCGAATTTCTGAAATTCGATAGGCTTGTACACGTGCAGGTAAGTTTTCAATCAAATGAATATCTTGCTGTTGAACGGTATAAATACTGACTTTGGCTGGTGTAGCCTGCTGTGCTTGTTCTGCTTCAGCATTTCCTGAGCGATTACATCCAGTTAACGCACTCCCACTTAAAACAACCAATAAAATAATAAAAAAATAAGGCTTAGGCATCATCTGCACCCAGAGTTCTAGATATGACGATTATTGGCAATATTTGTGTACTTAGCGTCACCAAAGTGTGGAGATTGTGTGGATATAGCCACTAAAAATAAATTATGATGGGCCTGTATCCATTTTAAAGTATCCAGCAATGGGCAATATTTCTTTTGCGTCTGATCCAGCCAGTAAACAAATTTTAGTCGTTGAAGATGATTATGATATCGGCGATATTGTGGAGCATTATCTGAAAAAAAATGGCTTCAATGTGCTTAGAGCACTTAATGGACAGCAAGCCATCGAAATACATGCGCAGCAACAGATTGATCTGGTGATTCTTGACGTGAAATTGCCGATCTTAAATGGTTGGGAAGTTTTAAATCATATTCGTCAATCCAAACAAACCCCTGTGATTATGCTGACCGCATTAGATCAAGAAGTGGATAAAGTCACAGCACTTAGAATCGGCGCTGATGACTTTGTGGTAAAACCATTTAATCCAAATGAAATTATTGCCAGAGTTGAGGCAGTATTGAGAAGAAGTGCAATGTCATCTCAGGCGAAAGCCCAAATCATTAGCTTTAAATCAATTGAAATTAATACAGAAACACTTTGTGTATACATTATCAAAGAACATTCGAAAGCACTGTTAAACCTTACCTTAACGGAATTTAAGATTCTTGCGTTGATGTCGCAAGCGCCCTACAAGGTTTTTACCCGATCAGAATTAATGAACCATTGCTTGCCTGATGGTGATGCCTTAGAGCGTACTGTAGACAGTCACATCAGTAAATTACGTAAAAAACTGGAAGATCATCATCAAACTGACTTACTGATCAATGTCCGTGGTGTTGGCTATCGTTTAAGGCAAAATGATGAAAAATAACATTGGAATTAGCCGCCAGCTGATTATCACCATGGCCAAAGTGAGCTTATTGACCACTTGTTTTTCCTTGATTTTTGGCTATTTGACTTATTTTGTTGCCATCGAGTTTAAATTGGTCTCGCTAGAACAGTTAAATTCCGAAGACTGGTCATTTAATTTTGTTGATCTCACTTGGATTTTACTGGTGACTTTATGCGGTTCATTAACTTCTGTTTATTTAGGATTAAAATTAGCGCAACGCTTTATCGCCCCGCTAAATTCTTTAGCCATTGCAGCAAGAGAAATTAGTTTGGGCAATCTTTCCGTAAGAGCGCAATTGGACAATCCCTCTTCTGTCGCTGAAATCACAAAGATGATCAATGATTTTAATCGTATGGCAGAAAAACTGGAAATCTCAGTCAACAATGCATCTATTTGGAATGCCGCAATTGCACATGAATTAAGAACACCTGTGACTATCTTACAAGGTCGCTTACAAGGCGTGCTTGACGATATATTTACCCCAGATAAAGCCCTATTAAAAAATTTACTCAATCAAGTTGAGCAGTTGTCATTTTTAATCGAAGATCTAAGAACCCTAAGTCTGGCGGATAATCAACAACTTCGACTTAACCTAGAGTCAGTTTGTCTATCTGACGTCATTACACAATCTGTAAACTTACTTCAAGACCGTTTTGATCAAGCAAAATTAGTCATCGAAACCAATTTATCAGATCAAGCCTGCTTTTTTGACCGACAACGGCTTGAACAGATCTTAATTGCATTATTTGAAAATGAAATTCGTTATGCACAGGCAGGGATTTTACGGATTAGCACACAAAAAAAATCAGAAGGTTTGGTTTTAACCATTGAAGATCAAGGACCCGGTATTGCAGATCAGCATATCCCCTTTATATTTGATGCGTTTTATCGACTTGAAGAATCCAGAGGCAAGAAGAATGGTGGCAGTGGTTTAGGTCTATCTGTTGTCAATGCAATTATGATCGCGCATGAAGGTCGGATTGAATATTCCAAGTCACAAGCTTTAGGGGGAAGTTGTTTTAGTATTTTATTTAAGCCCGATAATTTAAATAAAATATGAGATCAACATCCAAGTATAAAATCGACTCATTTAAACAAACATTCAACTCATCTGTTTTAAATTGACAACTATCAACAACTATAGACAGATAACATAGCGGCCTGTAGCTGATCAAAGCGCTATCCAAACACATTTCTATGGCTATTGGTCTATGGTTATTGAGGCAAATTTGATTTTAACCTAGCGTAATTTTCTTTAAACGGTAATCCAATGTTGCCCGACTAATTCCAAGCATACGTGCAGCTTCTGAGACATTCTGTTGGCTTTTATCCATAGCGCTACGAATAATATTTTGTTCAAGTTGATCTAAAGAGAAATTCTCACTAAATAAATCCTCTACATTGATCAGCGATTGTGCAGTTTCACCCACTGCTTCTAAATCCTTATGTTGAGGAAACAAACTGTCCAATTTAATTTCCTGTTGATGATCGGTCAGTAAGGTGGCTCTTTCCAATAAGTTTTCCAACTCACGAATATTGCCAGGCCAATCATATTTCATCATAAAGTTTTTCGCTTTATCACTGAGCCCTTTTAGGGTCTTGTTATACATATTTTCAAAGCGTGCCAAAAAGTGATTAATCAGCAAGGGAATATCTTCTCTTCGCTCACGCAAAGGTGGAATAATCACAGGAAAAATATTTAAGCGATAATATAAATCTGCACGGAATTTTCCATCTTTAACGGCCTGCTCTAAATCCTCATTGGTCGCAGCAACAAGTCTGACATCGACTTGGCGGGTGCGACTATCTCCTACCCGTTCAAACTCACCTTCTTGCAGCATCCGTAATAACGCAGCTTGTGCGCGTGGTGAAAGCTCAACCACTTCATCTAGAAAAATAGTTCCACCATGAGCACGTTCAAATTTTCCCATTCGAGATTGAACCGCACCAGTAAATGCGCCTTTTTCCACCCCAAACAGTTCTGACTCAATCAGATCAGGAGGAATACAGGCACAATTCACAGCCACAAATGGTTGCGCTTGGCGCTGACTGCCATTATGAATACCCCGTGCAAATGCTTCTTTGCCAACGCCTGTTTCACCCTGTAATAAAACTGCGACTTTACTCCCTGCTGCTTTTTTAAGTAGATCACAGACTTTGCGATAGGCGACCGACTCTCCTACCGCATTAAACATGGTGTAATCACTTTCAGCATCGGTATAGATATTTTTCTTTAATTGATTGAGTTCCGCCTGTAAGGCAATGATTTCATCCGAGACGGCATCGGGTGACATAAAGCGAATCAACTCATCGGCATTTTCCCATTCACTCAACGGCTTTCCAATGATTCGACAATGCTCATCACCTTGAGCAACGCAATGTGTCTCCTGATAGATAATGGTCTGCCCCATGACAAAGCTGCTATAGCCACAGGCATAGCCCAATAACATCCAACAAGCAGGTTGATCTGAAGCACCAAATTCACTTAAATGCACTTCTGCCTCAAATGAATTAAGCCAGTTAAAATCAGCATAAAACTGTTTTAAATCATGACTTAAATGCAGTTCATTGACATCAACCTGTACCATGCCACGGATGCCATGCATTTGCGGTCCAGCCATAAAAGCTTCTGCTTCATTTAAATTTGGTCGTAGTTTTGAGGTTACTTCTGCATCGCGCATGCCAGCTTGGTAACCACAACGAATAAAAAAGCGTTTGGTGCGTTCAAGCCCCAGCATTTGATAGAGATCTTTTCTTAAAAAGCCCAGAATACTGGTATGCATCAACAGCATTCGATTTTCATCAAACCAGATTTGTCCGTGTTGAGCATCAAAAACGATTTTATCGAGTAAATCTTGAATATCTTTGTTCTGTTCCAGTATTTTTTTATATACCTTCACATCTTTGGCTGGGGGCATGATATATCCATCCTTGGCTATATGTCTTTGTGAATGCAATCTTGATATTACCTAATTCTGAACCAAAAGCTTCACTACCTTTTCTTATATTTTCATACCTTTAAGGTATATTGTTTTTATTTTAACCAATATCAAGTCGTTATTGGTTTTTATAAACATTAACTCGACCTCTCCCATCAAAATCACTGTTTCATCTTTTGATGAAATCAGCATCTCTTTACGTTCATTATTTGATGAAAATAATGTTGTCGTGCTTCATATCCTCATGAGCAATAAATAATAAACATTTGAATTTTAATTAAATTTTAAAGTTGGCACGACTTTTGGAATATCTAGAGCAAACCTAGTACATGAGCATGAAGCTCTACATCGAAATTGTTTTGATGTTGATAAAAGGATAAGCACATGATTGACGCTAAACAGCCTACCGCATTGGTCAAATATATCCGTATTACTGGTGAGCGGAATGCCAAATTTGTCGAGTTCGATTTTGCCATTCAAGACCCTACGCTTTTTGTTGAACTGATTCTCCCCCAACAAGCTTTCCAGCATTTTTGTGAAATTAATCATGTCATTGAAATGACCGCAGAACAACAAGCTTGGAACGATGCGCAGGAAGATAAATGGCGTTATGGCATTGAACCAACTGTTTTAAATCATGCTCGCCAACATTCTGATCAAGAAGATCAGGCTTAATTCTACAAGGAGAAGCTAATGACTTTAGAAATTAAAACATCCAATTTGCAACCGATTCGTCAGACTTATGCGTATATCGAACGCCGTTTTGGAGCCAAGCCCGCAACACGCTATCAAGAAGTCAGCTTTGATATTCAAGCTTCGACAAATTTTCACTATCGCCCCTTATGGAAGCCAGATAAAACCTTAAATGATAAAACCCATACCGCTTTGCAAATGCAAGATTGGTATGCATTTAAAGACCCTCGTCAATTTTATTACGGCGCTTATGTGCAACATCGTGCACGTCTGCAAGATACCGCTGAAAGTCATTATGCTTTTTTTGAAAAACGTCAGTTGGTCAATAATCTCAGTGATGAAGTGAAACAAAAAATCATCCAGCGTTTATTACCTTTTCGCTATGTCGAACAAACAGCCAACTTACATATGATGTCAGGCAGTGCCTATGGTTATGGCACTGTCATCACCCAAGCATGTATTTTTGCGGCTATGGATCGTCTCGGTATGGCGCAATACATTTCACGTATTGGCTTAATCCTTGATGGCAATACAGGTGAATCCTTACAACAAGCCAAACACGCTTGGCTAAATGATGAAACTTGGCAACCCTTACGTAAACTTTGTGAACAAAGCCTAACCGAACAAGACTGGTTCAAACTTTATATTTTGCAAAATCTTTTGATTGACAGCATGTTACAAGAGCTGGTTTTTGGACAGCTCGATGAATGGCTGGTTGAAAATGGCGGGCGTGATATTGCCATTCTTACTGAATTTATGAAGGACTGTTTAACTGATTTAGCGAAGTGGTCAGACAGTGTTTTAAAAACTGCGATTTCAGAATCTGAAGAGAATAAAACCCTGATTCAATCATGGATCACGGAATTACTACCCCAAGTTAAACAAGCATTTAGTGCTTGGGCACAAACCGCACTTACGGATTCAGGGATTGATTCAGGTCTAAATAAGATCTCTGAACGTAGCAAAAAAGCCGGCAACATTTTACTCGATTTAGCAGCATAAGGATTTGCCATCATGACCTCTAAAGTTTATTTAGCATTGCAAGACAATGACACTTCACGCTACATCATTGAAGCGATTGAACAGGACAATCCTGAAGCAACAATTCAATATCTTCCCGCGATGATTCGGGTCGAAAGCACTGGCGAGCTGGTGGTACGTGCAGAAACAGTATCAGAAAAACTTGGGCAAAACTGGGATATCCAAGAACTTCAACTCAACATGATCACCTTGGGTGGCAATGTTGATGAAGATGATGACAGTTTTACCTTGAAGTGGAACTAAGCCGTACTTCCCCTAGATTTAAAGCATAAATAGCAGGCAGCTGCATGTAAGTTAAAGGATGATCAAAATGAATAGCCAAGCCAAAGTAAACAATAAAAAGCTCAATGCCAAAGAACGTTATCGGATACTCACCCGTGATCTAGATTGGGACTTTTCCTATGCAGATCGTAAAGATGCTTTTCCGTATGAAGAGTTTGAAGGCATCAAAATTACCGACTGGTCGAAATGGGAAGATCCTTTCCGTTTAACCATGGATAACTATTGGAAATACCAAGCAGAAAAAGAAAAGAAGCTATATGCCATTTTTGATGCTTTTGCACAAAACAATGGGCAAATGAATGTTTCAAATGAACGTTATGTCAACGCAATTAAACTGTTTTTAACCGCGGTAACCCCGCTTGAGTATCAAGCGTACCAAGGCTATGCCCATGTTGGACGTCAGTTCAGTGGCATTGGTGCACGTATCGCCTCGCAAATGCAATCCATTGATGAATTACGTCATGTACAAACCCAGATTCATGCGATGAGCCATTACAACAAGTTCTTTGATGGCTTCCAAGACTGGGCACATATGCATGACCGTGTCTGGTACTTGTCTGTACCTAAATCATTCTTTGAAGATGCGCGTTCAGCGGGGCCTTTTGAGTTTTTATTGGCAATCAGCTTTGCCTTTGAATATGTCCTAACTAACTTATTGTTCGTTCCTTTCATGTCGGGAGCAGCTTACAACGGTGATATGGCAACCGTAACATTTGGCTTTAGTGCACAATCAGACGAAGCACGCCACATGACGTTAGGACTGGAAATTGTAAAATTCTTACTGGAACAGCACGAAGATAATGTGCCAATCGTACAAGAATGGATTGATAAATGGTTCTGGCGAGGAACTCGCCTGCTGTCCATCGTCGGCATGATGATGGATTACATGCTGCCAAATAAAGTCATGTCATGGAAAGAAGCTTGGGAAACTTATTTTGAAGAAGCAGGTGGCGCTTTGTTTAAAGACTTAAGTCGCTACGGGATTCGTATGCCGAAATATAGTGAAGTGATTAGCAAAGAGAAAGAACATGTTTCGCATCAAGCATGGTGGATTTTCTATAACTTCGGTCATGCAGCAGGCTTCCATACGTGGATCCCAACAGATGAGGAAATGGATTGGCTCTCAGAAAAATATCCTGACACGTTTGATAAATACTACCGCCCACGTTGGGAACTTGCTCGAAAAATGGAAGCTGAAGGTAAACGCTTCTATAGCGCGGGTTTACCTCAATTGTGCCAAGTGTGCCAAATTCCCATGACCTTTACTGAAATGGATGGTGACCCAACGCTATTTAGCTATCGCGATTCAATTTACAAAGATGAACGTTACCACACTTGCTCTGATGGTTGTCATGACATTTTTGAACGCGAACCTGAGAAATACATCCAAGCTTGGCTGCCTGTACATCAAATTTTGCAGGGTAACTGTGGTGGTCCAGATTTAGAAAGTATTTTAAGGGATTACTACAACTTTAATGTCGGTGCAGACAATCTCGATATTGAAGGTTCACCTGACCAACAGCGCTGGAAAAAGTGGAAAGGCAACGCAGCTTAAACCCTCATCCAAAAATTAAAAAATAAACAATGGATGTTGTCTAACTCGACAGCATCCGCTCAAGGATTTATTCAAAAGTTTAAGGAAATACACCATGACTGTACAAGCGATTGTTGAAAAATATCAATTTGAACCACTAGACCTACAACAAAATTACGGCGAAAACATATTGTTGTTTATTGGTTGGGATCATCACACCCTATTCTGTTCGGCACATGCTTTTGTGGTTTCACCAAAACAAAGCTTACAAGCCTTGATTGATGGGCAAATTCAAGCAGGTTTTGAGCAACATCCCGATTTTAAACATATTGATTGGTCTAAAGTTGAATTCCGTTTAAACCGCAATCTTTTACAGGCTGATTTTTCTAAGTCCCTAGAAGATTTGGGTTTTGATCATAAATCTCTCCTGCGCTTTGTAACGCCTGATTTAGCAGGTTACCAAGGCACACATGTTTAAGGAGAACACAGATGAGCTATCAAGTCACGATTGAACCAGCAGGAACCATCATTCAAGTTGAAGAGGATCAAACCATTTTAGATGCAGCATTGCGTCAAGGTGTTTGGTTGCCCTTTGCTTGCGGACATGGCACTTGTGGTACATGTAAAGTTCAAGTCACAGACGGCTTTTATGATGTAGGTGAAGCCTCACCTTTTGCGCTTATGGACATTGAACGTGAAGAAAATAAAGTGTTGGCTTGTTGTTGCAAACCAGAATCTGACATGGTCATCGAAGCTGATGTGGATGAAGACGAGGATTTCTTAGGCTATTTAGTCCAAGACTACCAAGCTAAGGTTATTGAAATAACGGATTTATCGCCAACGATTAAAGGTGTCCGACTTCAACTTGATCGACCAATGCAGTTTCAAGCAGGCCAATACATCAATATCCAACTCCCAAATATTGAAGGAACCCGGGCATTTTCAATCGCCAATACACCGAGCGAAGCAAATCTGATCGAATTACATATTCGTAAAGTGCAAGGTGGTGCAGCAACACGCTATGTGCATGATGAACTGAGTGTTGGTGAAGAAATGGCGCTTTCAGGACCTTATGGACAATTTTTTGTGCGTAAGTCTGATCAGCAAAATGTCATTTTCATTGCAGGTGGTTCAGGGCTTTCAAGCCCTCAATCGATGATTCTGGATCTTTTAGAACACGGTGACACCCGTATCATTTATTTGTTCCAAGGTGCACGGGATGTTGCTGAATTATATAACCGTGAAAAATTCGAACAGCTTGTCAAAGAATATCCAAATTTCAGATACATCCCTGCCTTAAATGCGCCTAAGCCAGAAGACCAATGGACAGGGTTTACAGGTTATGTACATGAAGCGGTTGCCAATTATTTTGAAAATAAATGCAGTGGGCACAAAGCATATTTATGTGGCCCGCCACCAATGATTGATGCCGCCATCTCCACCTTGATGCAAAGCCGTTTATTTGAAAAAGATATCCATACTGAACGCTTTTTAAGTGCGGCAGATGGTGCAAATGGGCAATCACGTTCGGCACTTTTTAGACACATCTAAAGTTGAGTGGTTGAACCCTTAAATTATCCAATATAGCAACACCAGCTTGAGTGATCTGCACCGATTCCAGATCACTCTCAAGATACTCATGCCAAATACTCATATCAATCAAAGGAAGATGATGATGAATAGACAACAAATCGATAGCCTCGTTCAGCAAATGAATGTCGCGACAGCAACAGGTGAAGTCAATCTGCGTGTTCAGCAAATCGTTGTACGTTTACTTGGTGATTTATTCCAAGCCATTGAAGACTTAGATATGTCTCAAACCGAGCTTTGGAAAGGCTTAGAATATTTGACAGATGCAGGTCAAGCCAATGAACTTGGACTTTTGGCAGCAGGTCTCGGGCTAGAACATTACTTAGATTTACGTGCAGATGAAGCAGATGCTAAAGCCGGTATTACAGGTGGAACACCACGAACAATTGAAGGACCGCTTTATGTTGCAGGTGCGCCTGAGTCCGTTGGCTTTGCTCGTATGGACGATGGCTCTGAATCTGGGCATGTCGATGCCTTAATCATTGAAGGCATTGTCACTGACACTGCTGGACAGATTATTCCCAATGCAAAAGTAGAAATCTGGCATGCCAACAGTTTAGGCAACTATTCATTCTTTGATAAATCTCAGTCTGCATTTAATTTACGCCGCAGTATTTTCACCGATACACAAGGTCAATATATCGCTCAAACCACCATGCCTGTCGGTTATGGCTGTCCACCTGAAGGTACAACACAAGCTTTACTCAATTTGTTGGGTCGACATGGTAACCGCCCTTCGCATGTTCACTACTTTGTCTCTGCGCCGGGTTATCGCAAACTGACCACCCAATTTAATATTGAAGGAGACAAATACCTTTGGGATGACTTTGCCTTTGCTACTCGTGATGGACTGATTGCTACTGCGCTGGATGTAACAAATCTCGCAAAAATTAAACAATACAATTTAAATAAAGCCTTTAAACACATCAAATTTAATTTCCAATTGGTCAAAGACGTTGATCAAGTCCCCTCTACAGAGGTTGATCGTCGTCGAGTAGCCGCTTAGTCAAAAATGTAGTGATACTAAATCCGTTTAACTACAGCTAGCTGCAATATAAATATCATTGAAAAGGATTTTCTATGAAACAACTGATGTTCAAACTTTCAGTTCCATTGATGCTCGGTTTAACCAGTAGCATTGCCTGTGCCACAGAAAATGGGGCTGACTCATTTGCCCTCGGTGCTGAAGGTATGATGGCAGGCGCACTACCTCCTGCTGGCGTGTATCTATTAAGCTATTATCAAAATTACCATGCTGGAAGTTTTGACAACGGCCCAGCGAATTTTCATTTAGATGTAAATGCCTTTATACCCCGTTTGGTCTGGATGACAGAACAAAACTATCTCGGTGGTCAACTGGGTTTCTATGCCATACAGCCTATGGTTGATCTCAGATTATCTGCAGCGGGGATGTCAGATCATAACAGTGGCTTAGGTGATTTAATGTTGGGGTCAATGTTAGGTTGGCATCAAGGAGATCACCACTGGATTGCTGCGATAGAAACAGTACTCGCTACAGGTCAATATGATAAGGCCACAGCACAGCAGCCTTTGGTCGCCAATATTGGCAAAAACTATAATACTGTTCGACCGATTTTTGCCTACAGCTATGCGCCAAAAAATGGTTTAGATATTTCAACTAAAATTTCTTATAGCTTTAACACTGAAAATGATGATACCCAATACAAATCTGGCGAATATTTTGCTGGTGATTATAGTCTTGGATATAAACTTACTGATCAGGTTAAAGTGGCTGTTGAAGGCTACGCTTTTAAGCAAACCAAGTCAGATAAGCAACAGGGTGAAAATATTGCGATGCGTGGACAAGTTTTGGCAATTGGTCCTGCAATACAATATCAAGATAAAAACTGGTCAATTGAAGCAAAGTATTTAAAAGAAACTCATGTTGAAAATCGCCCTGAAGGCCATACGAGTGTATTAAAATTTGTTTGGGCTTTTTAGTGGCTATGCTTTGCACTTAGCTGTATTTGGTTTTTTGTGCTGATGCTCAAATGTAGTTGTTAAATCATACTCATAATCAGTCATTAACGCCGAATGAACTTCATTCGGCGTTAATTTAGAAACCGTCAATTCGGGTTAAAGTAAAGCTGCAATATATAGTCAACCTGTCAAAAAACTCTGACACAAGAATATAATTTTTCATAATCGCTATTTTTAATTAAATCAATTGCATGGGGGAAATAAATTGTTTGATTATAAAAAAGTTTGCAATGCCACACCTTACAATCAAAGTTTAAATCGCTTTGCGTAGGCGATGCCTCACTTTTCAGAGATGAAAAGATACCGTCTTAACTGTCAAGCAAATTATTTCAGGATTCATGCCTTATAATTTGCCTGATAAGGTTGTTGGTTTTTAAGAACACCATAGCAAAGATGAATTAACTTTCGCATAGCAGCAGCAATCGCTACCATTTTAGTTTTCCCTTTCGCTAAGAGCCGTTCGCTCAACTCTTTAATGTGAGGATTGTACCGAGTTGCAACAATGGCAGCCATATATAAACCCGATCGAATTTTAGGTGAACCGGCTTTAGATAAGCGACTTTTTCCAAGCACAGAACTACCAGATTGTCTATGAATGGGAACTAAACCCACAAATGCAGCAGCTTGGCTTGCTTTTTCAAAAGAATGAGCACGAAAAAAAGCAAGCATTAATAAACTGGTCCGCTCAGCAATTGCTGGAATGCTTTCAAGAAGTTTTTGATCACGTTTAAGCTCATGGTCTTGATCAATATGATTTTGAATTTGTGTATCTAGATTCTGAATTTGCCTAGTTAATGATTTAATATTGGTCTTAATAGACTTTAAAATTGGTACAACTATTAGAGTGGAGTTTGCTTTTTCCAAACGATTTTGTTCACGTTTTAAGTCGTTCGCAAGACTTGACCTTCTATCTAATAAAGCATTGAGCAATCGGATATTATCAGGAGTGGGTTGCCATAAATGTAAATCTACAGTCATTGCAAATCGCGCCAATACTTCACTATCGATTTTGTCAGTTTTATTAAGCTTAGAGATACTTTGAGCAAAATATCGAGTACGGGCTGGGTTAGCCACACAAACTTGAAATTTTAAATCAAATAAAAATTGAGCTAACATTTCATGATAGACGGATGTTGCTTCCATTAAGGCTCTAGTTTCTTCAGCAACAAGACCAAAACGATTTAACCATGATAACAATTGATGAAATCCTTTATTACTATTGGAAAAGCATTTAGTTTTTATTTTTCCACTAGAGTCATCAAGAAATAAACAACAATCGAATTTAGCTTTAGAAACATCAATGCCAAGATAAAACATAGCTTCACCTAATTATTGATTGAATTAATATTAAAAAACCACAGTCTTTTCTTGTGAATGCAGCATCAAAGTGCTTAGTTACCGTCCAGATTTATGTCAGTGGTTAGGTGTAAATTGTAGGTTTAATCTTTTCAGGAAACTCGAAGTTTTGATGACAAACCAAACTCTACAATTTACGTGTAGTGATAGCTAATCACTACAAAGAACAAGATACAAGATGACAAAAATCTTCCGTTGGGCGAGGGGTACGTCCTGTACCCCCGCTCAACTGCGACATCCATGTCGCCCCACGGTAGGATAATCATCAAGGATTCAAAAAGTACAAAAAATGAATCGATATCCAACAATTTCTAAAAGTTCATATAAAAACATAAGCTTCATTTATGATCATTTATAAATCTAATACCAATCTTTTGCCTTTGGCACGAGATACACAGATCATCATCGATTGCTGTGATGCTTTTTCATCATCACTCAAATACTGATCAAAGTGCTCTGCTTCACCATCTAGAATTGCAGTTTCACAGGTACCACACACCCCTTCACGACACAAACACTCAACATCGATATTCAATGCTTCAATCGCCTGTAAAATAGTCTGGTTGCCTTGAACTTCGACTTGCTGATTGGATTTCGCCAAAACCACAGTAAACGCTTCACCATCTTCAGGTACGGTTGAAGCAAATTGTTCCCAATGAATATATTCATCTCGATAACGATGAAAATTACAACGATCAATCACCGCATCAATCATTGGCTTTGGCCCACAGACATAAACGTGTGTGCCCTTTGGCTGTGCGGAAATTAATTGATCGAGATCAAGGCATTTCCCATCTGAATCGACATAACTAAAAATATGTTCAGCATGTTTTTGTTTAAGCTCTTGCAACAGTGCAGCATGCTCTGGCGAACGATAGGCATAATGCAATTCGTAATCTGCCCCACGTGCAGCCAACTCATCCATTTGCGGCACAAAAGGCGTAATCCCAATCCCACCCGCAATTAAAATATGTTTTGCACCATTTTCAGCCAGTGGAAATAAATTTTTAGGTTCTGAAATCAGAATTTCACAGCCTTCATTGCATTGCTCATGCATATAGACCGAGCCACCTTTACCTTCTACATCTTTGCGTACGCATACTTGGTAAGTGCTAAGATCCTGAGCACAGCTCATCAGTGAATAGGCATTGGAAAGCTGATCATTCATTTTAACAATGATATGACTGCCTCCATTAAACTGAGGAAAATTTTGTCCATCCTGACGTTTAAATGTAAACCGTTTGATCAATGGTGTAAGTTGCTCTACCCCTGTGACCACTGATGCAAACATTTCATAATGACTTGCCATGTCTAAATCCTCTTTACCACATGTTGCTTTTTTAAGTACTTATTCAAGCGCTTTCTCATTGGAGGGCAGCGTGTTGGATGATCATCAATGAATGTCCAACACGCCTTTATCCTATAGCCCTAAACACATATATTTAATGGTCATGAATTCTTCTAAGCCATACTTAGAACCTTCACGGCCTACCCCAGATTGCTTCACACCGCCAAACGGGACTACTTCATTTGAAATTGCAGTTGAGTTCATCCCCACCATGCCATATTCAAGTTGTTCTGCGACACGCCAGATCCGTGAAATGCTTTCACTATACACATAGGCTGCCAAACCAAAGATGGTGTCATTGGCTTGGGCAACCACATCTGCTTCATCACTAAATCGAATCAGTGGTGCCACTGGCCCAAAGATTTCTTCTTTGACAATTTCCATGCTTTGATCCACATCAGTAAGCACGGTTGGTTCAAAAAAGGTCTGTCCAAGTGCATGCTGTTTACCACCACATGCCACTTGTGCACCTTTTTTTCGTGCATCATCGATCAACTGTTGAGCCTTAAGGACGGCTTTTTCATTGATTAAAGGCCCTATCTGTACATTTTCTTCAAGACCATTGCCAATCTTAAACTTTTCAACTTCTTGCACAAATTTCTCAGTAAATGCCTGATAAACCTTGTCATGTACATAAATACGGTTGGCACAAACACAGGTTTGCCCTGCATTACGGAATTTGGCAAAAATTGCACCTTGTACTGCTTTATCTAAATCCGCATCATCAAAAATAATCAGTGGCGCATTTCCACCAAGTTCAAGCGCAAGTTTTTTAATCGTGTCTGAACATTGCTGCATCAATAAACGACCAACAGGTGTTGAACCAGTAAAAGTCAGTTTTTTGACTTTTTCATGACTGGTAAATACCGCACCGATTTCTTGTGACTGACCTGTTACAACATTGATCACCCCAGCAGGAATCCCTGCCATTTCTGCAAGTTTTGCAATGGCCAGGGCGCAATAAGGCGTTTCATTGGCAGGTTTAATCACAATCGTACAACCCGCAGCTAAAGCTGGCGCAGCCTTACGGGTAATCATGGCGATTGGGAAATTCCAAGGCGTGATCGCTGCAACCACACCTACAGGTTCCTTGGTAATGATAAAACGCTGTTTATTATTGGTAGTAGGAATCACATCACCATAAACTCGCTTACCCTCTTCTGCGAACCATTGAATAAATGAAGCAGCATATTTCACTTCACCTAAAGCTTCAGCCAAAGGCTTGCCTTGTTCAATGGTCATGATACGAGCCAGTTCGTCAGCATGTGCCAATACCAACTGATACCAAGCCAATAATAAATCTGCGCGTTTTTGTGCAGTTAAGGCTTTCCACGTTGCTAAAGCTTGATATGCAGCATCAACAGCTAGGCTTGCTTCTGCCGCCCCCATATTGGGAATAAGCCCAATATCTTCACCTGTTGCTGGGTTGGTGACGGGTACAGTGGCATTGGATTGTGCATTGATCCACTGACCATTTACCCATCCACGTTGTTGAAATAGCGGACTACCTTGCAAACTTGACATGTCATGATCCTATGGTTTGAAAGCAAGGTACGACTTTATTTGCCGCACCTTTAACTTGAGAGCGTCTCAAAAAACACATGATCGAGCTGTTTGCCCCAGTGATATTTTGAGAGGCTCCCTTAAATGATTATTTGTGATATTGCGCAACGAGGTTTTGGAAATAAGCAATGCCGTGTTCACTAATCCCCGAACGTTGCTTATCCGTCATGATTCGCCCTTGACCGCGATAACCACGTGACTTTAAGCCACGTTGCACACTTTCAACCAGATTTAAATCTTCTGGGCGGAAGACATTACGATACCATTCAATCAAATCTTTTTGGTCTTGAGTCAGTTCTTCATTGGTAAAGTAAATATCATAATGTTGTAATGTCGTTTCAGCATCTACAGGAAATTCATAGATCACGGTCATAAAATTACCACCTGGTGGCACATTAAACATGGTGCAAGGCCATGTCCAAAAACCACTAAAGGTTGGATCTTGTACAGATGGATCCAGCTTGAAGGATTTTTCTGAAGAACGTGCATAACCATATTGCAAGGTCCAGTTTTGATGTGTGGTATGCCAATATTTATCCACCTGAACAGAATCGGCAAAGCCCGGATGCGCAGGCCCACAGTGATAACATTCCATATAGTTATCTACAATCACTTTCCAGTTCGCTGGTGTTTCCGTCACAAAGCGTGCTGCAAGTTTTAAATCTTTGATGACCGCACAAGTTTCATTGAGCTTTTGTGCAAACTCAGGCAATTGATCTTCAACAAAAGTGGCATTTTCATCCATATTGATAAAAATAAAACCGGCATACTCTTCAACTTTTACAGGCACCATACTTGAGTTTTGTTTATCAAAGGATTCAACATGATCACAGTTACGTGCCAGCGCCAAACTTCCGTCTAGCTTAAATGTCCATGCATGATAAGGACAGGTAATCACATTCTTCGCTTTACCACTACCACTTAACAACTCATGCCCACGATGCGGACAGACATTATAAAAAGCCCGTAATACGCTGTCTTTACCGCGAATCACAATAATATTTTCACCAATGACCTTACGGGTAATATAGTCATTGGCTTGTGCCACTTCACTGCCGTGTGCAACGCAAATCCAGCTTTTTGCAAAAATTTCTTCTTTTTCACGCTCGAAAACTTGAGACGATGTATAGAACACTTTGGGAAATGTCCAAGCAACGTCTGGGTTTGAACAGAAATCTTCTGGTAATTTTTCAACTGCATTCATGTTTTTACTCCATTAAACTCTTTTTTGTCCTAACGACCGTTTGTTTAAAATTGGCTGATGTTCAAATCAATTGAACATTGGCTTTAACGAACTCAGCATGCGCTGATATAAATCTTGCACCACAGGACAGTCACGTACTAAACGCAAACTGCCATGTAGTAATCCTTTACCGAGATAAAATTCGGTTGCAATATTGGCCTGTTTTAACTTTTCAGCAAAAATACGCCCATCATCACTGAGAGGGTCATACTCAGCGACGGCAATAAAACTACGAGGCATATTGGAAAAATCCTGTGCCAACAGTGGTGATAAACGTAAGTCCTGCCAGTCGCTTGTATTTGGCGCATAGGCTTGCAAGTAATCATGCATATCCGCTAGCGACAGTAATGGTGCATCTGCTTGCTGCTGACATGATGCCGTATCAAAACCACTACTCAAACATGGATAAATCATTGCAAGACCACAGGCTTGAGCACCTGTATGTTGTAATTGCACTGCAAGTGCAGCCGCTAAATTACCACCCGCACTGTCCCCCATCAAAACAATTTGATTTGGATTAATCTTCCATTGCAGGCCATGTTGATAGAGCCAGTGATATACCGTTTCACAGTCTTCATATGCAGCTGGAAAATGGTGTTCTGGTGTTAAGCGATAATCCACACTCAGCACAGCAACATTTAAATCACGACATAAATAGCGGGTGATAAATTCATGTGAATCAAGATTCCCCACCATCCAACCGCCACCATGAAGATATAAAATACATGGC
Source organism: Acinetobacter sp. BIGb0196 (assembly GCF_011759595.1). Taxonomy (NCBI): domain Bacteria; kingdom Pseudomonadati; phylum Pseudomonadota; class Gammaproteobacteria; order Moraxellales; family Moraxellaceae; genus Acinetobacter; species Acinetobacter sp. BIGb0196. The sequence continues at coordinate 2,648,769 of NZ_JAAOZA010000001.1, forward strand.
CAACCTGTCGCTGGTGCTTCGCCCAATGGTGAATACAACCGAACATTGACTGGATGATTGAGCTGCGGCACAGTTTTATCTTCAATATTGACCGTACCATCACGTGGTAAGGTGTAATGTAAGCACATCGCATCATACGCAGCCCGAATAGAATCGATATCATTATCCGCCGGTGAATAAATGCTGCTCCAATACACCAGACTTTGCATTTCTTCACTCAATCTATAGTGCATGCTCGGTTGTTGTGTCATGACAATTCCTTTTGACTGGTTTTATCCGCAGTGGGTTCAATTGCAACATCAATGTGCATATGTTTATTTGCGTCTGTTTGATCTAAAGATTCCAACTCACTAAAACTCATTTGCTCTATCAGATGGGATGGAACCTTTGAATAATCCTCAATCAACCATTTCACCAAGCCATAGGTCTGTATCAAAATAATCACAATGAATGGCAAGGCAGTCACAATGGTCGCGGTCTTCATGGTGTCCAAAGGTGCTTTAGAGAAAATCATCGCAATCGGGACAAGGGTTAGCATCACACACCAGAACAAACGTGCATTTGGTGATGGGTCTTGCCCCTCACGTAAACCACGGGTACAAGTTGCCGACACTGCATAGCCCACAGCATCCATATGTGCTGCAAGAAAAATCACCATAATCCCAAGGAAAATCCACATCATCAGCTTGCCAGCAGGCAATAAACCAAGCAGTTGGCTAATCGCAACTTCACCACCTTGTTGGCTTAAAACTTGTGGTACATTGACCATACCGTGAATAAAGTTATAGACACTGTAGTTTTCAAACACCCCAAAGATGAACCATAAACCAACGCTACCGCCGATGACCATGGCAAGAATCACTTCTTTGATGGTCCGTCCCTTTGAAACACGCGTTACAAATAAGGCCACACCCGGTGCATAAGAAATCCACCATAACCAATAAAATACGGTCCATTCACGGGTGAACTTTCCATCGCCCATTGGGTCGGTAAATAAACTCATATCGACAAAATTGGTTGCCATTAAGCCAAAGCTCATCAGCGAGTTATTCATAATGAATTGGGTCGGCCCAAAGCACAGCACGTAAATCGCAAACAACACCACACCTAAACACACCATATGGCTGAGACGTTGCATGCCCTTATCCATCCCCACATAAGAGCTCAGGGCGAATAAAATCGATACTGCAAAAATAATCACCACTTTGGTCATAAAGGTATTCGGGATACCTGTCAGCTGCGACAAAATATTGGTAAAAGTCACCGCAGTCAGCACCAAAGAAATCGTTAAAGCACCGAACATACACAACAAGAACATCAGATCGACAAGGCGCCCAACAGGTCCAGTTGCCTTAAAACCAGTGACCGCTTCAATCATTGACGCCAAACTTAAGCCTTTATTCTTTCTGACGTGATAGCTATAACACAGTGAAATTGAAGCCAGCGCATAGATCGACCAAGCACTCAATCCCGAATGAAAGAATGAGTAAGCAACGCTATATTTCAATGCTTCCGCAGATTCAGGAGTTAAATTTAAACCTGGTGTTTGATAATAATAAGCCCAGTCTAAGAAGCCCCAATATAAGGTCGAAGAACCAATACCCGATAAAATGAACATGAAAATCCATGACATGGTACTGTATTGCGGTTTGCCTTCACCTAATTTGATTTTTCCATATTTACTGAACGCCAAAGCAAAGGTAAAAATAATTGATAAAAATGCAAATAAAAGCACTGGTGTAGTAAAAACAGATGTTGTCCACTTCATCCATTGAGCAGCAAGCTGTATAGATTCAGTCGAGTAAATTGCCAAACCAGCCACCGAAATAAACACAACGGCAAGACTGGTTATTGCAAGTGTCTTATCTGTATAAAGTTTTGTATTTTGATTATCCATATCCATTCAATCCATCTTGGATCCTGATTGTTTATTCCCTAAGGGCGATTACTCCATCGCGAATAAGTCCATTTTTTGATGTGTTACAAATGCTGCTATCGCATCTCCAACGTCGTCCGTTTTGGCTGTTCCACCCACATCTGGTGTTTTCGGGCCATATAGCAATACATGTTCAATCGCCTGCATAATCTCTTGACCTGCTTGAACCACCTGTTCGTCGCCATCTGCCAAGAAATCCAACATCATTGCGCCAGACCAGATTGCAGCAATTGGATTGGCAATTTTTTGACCATAAATATCGGGTGCAGAACCATGTACAGGTTCAAACAACGATGGGAAATTACGTTCTGGATTTAAGTTTGCAGAAGCAGCTAAACCAATCGTTCCTGTACATGCAGGTCCCAAATCCGACAAAATATCACCAAACAAGTTTGAAGCAACCACGACATCAAAACGTTCAGGCTGTAACACAAAACGCGCGGCCAAAATATCGACATGCTGTTTGTCTGCCTTAATTTGCGGATATTGTTTTGCCATCTCATCAACACGTTCATCCCAGTACGGCATACTGACTGCAATACCATTTGATTTGGTTGCAGCGGTAACTTTTTTAGCATCGCGTTGATTGGCAAACTCAAAGGCATATTTCAAAATGCGGTCTACACCATGACGGGTAAACACAGCTTCTTGTAAAACAAACTCACGCTCAGTACCTTCAAAAGCCTTACCACCAATCGCAGAATATTCACCTTCGCTATTTTCACGTACCACGTAGAAATCAATATCCCCCGGTTTTTTCCCTGCAAGTGGGCATTTCACCCCTGGCATTAAACGTACTGGACGTAAATTTACATATTGATCAAAACGACGACGGAACTGTAGCAATGACCCCCAAAGAGAAATATGATCTGGCACTTTTTCAGGCCAACCCACTGCACCAAAGAAAATCGCATCGTATTGCTGTAAAATTTCAAACCAGTTATCCGGCATCATTTTTCCGTGTTCAAGATAGTAATCACAACTTGCCCACTCAAACGCATCGAACTGTAGCGCTATGCCATATTTGTCTGCAGCCGCCTTTACAACCTTGATCCCTTCTGGTAGAACTTCTAACCCGATTCCATCGCCTGCAATCGTCGCAACTTTATACTTTTTTGCCATAACACTCCCTTACACCTTTGGTTAATATCCTTAGCTGTAAACATGCTATTTTCAGCAAAAATGATCAATAATAAAACTATCACCCCAATGGACACGGATCGTGAATAATCTACCTAACCTATCGGATTTAAAGGTTTTTTGCACAGTCGCAAAACGTAAAAGTTTTGTTGATTCTGCTGAGGAACTGGGTGTTTCGCCTGCGTTTATTAGTAAGCGCATCAACATTTTAGAAAACAATTTAAACTGTAAATTGTTTCATCGCAGTACCCGTCATGTCAGTTTGACTGAAGATGGCAAACTGATTTTGGAGCGAGTCGCTCATATTTTGGATGAATTTGATGAAATCAGTGAGTTGGTCAATAACCCATTAAGTACCCCTACAGGGCATCTGGATATTGTCAGCAGCTTTGGTTTTGGGCGGAAACATGTTGCACCAATCCTGTCTAAACTGCTGACCATGTATCCAAAATTAGAAATTCAGTTTGATACAATTGATAATACGAAAGATTTAATTCAACACAGTATTGATCTGGATATTCGGATTGGTAATGAAATTGCACCCAATATGATTGCCAAAAAAATGGTTTCTAATTTCCGAATTTTTTGTGCTGCACCAAGCTATTTATTAAAAAATGGAATGCCTGAAAGTTTAGACGATTTGCGTAGTCAAGATTGTTTAACCATCAGTGAACGTGACCAATCTTCGGTATTATGGAAATTACGCCACGCTTCAGAAGATATGTCGGTACATGTCACCCCACGTTTTATCTCCAATAATGGTGAAATTATTCACCAATTGGCAGTCGAAGGTCATGGCATTATCTTACGTTCAATTTGGGATGTTGCAGATGAGTTGATTAGCGGTCAGTTACAGCATATTTTGCCTGAATACTGGCAAGATGCCGATGTATGGGCAGTCTATCCGTCACGTTTAAAAAGCTCGTCTAAATTACAGACCTGTATCCTGTTTATCCAAAATGAATTACAGAATCGATTGCAGCATGTTCAGAACCTATCACGTGGACAACTGATTCAACCGGTAGAATCGGTAACACAGCACGCTGAAAAGGTATTTTTATAATCGAGATCAGCTGCCTGCTTTCTTTTTTTAACAACATCATGCACATTAATTCAATCATGAACATGCAGGCAGCATATGAGCACGGCAATATTTGGCCTTATTTTAATCGCAGCGGTATTTCACGCCACATGGAATGCTATTGTCAAAGCAGGCTCAAATAAATTTTTAACCACTGTACTGGTAACTGCATCAGCAGCAGTTTTAGCAGCGCTACTACTGCCCTTTTTCCCGATACCACATCGCGCTAGTTGGCCTTATATTTTGGCCTCAACGGGAATACAGATTCTCTATTTTGGTATGGTTGCCAAAATCTATCGTGTTGCTGACATGGGACTAAGTTATCCACTGATGCGTGGTACTGCACCGCTTATTGTGGCAGTTTTAGGGACATTCTTGCTGCATGAAACATTAGAACTTAATGCTTGGCTTGGGATCATTACCATTTCCATCGGCATTTTATCTATGATCTTCGCGACCTCTCAAACAGGAAGAAAAGGGATTGGCTTAGCCTTGCTCAATGCAGTTTTAATTGCTGGCTATACCTTGGTGGATGGTCATGGGATTCGTCTCTCAGGATCACCCATTTCTTATATCTTATGGAGCTTTGTGCTCTCAGGTCTGATCTTTTTTATGTTTGCCTTGAAAATGCAGTATCGCCAGATGGGTGATTATTTTCGCCATAATTGGCATTTCGGTTTAATCGGTGGGATTGGCTCATTTTTCTCTTATGGACTCGCATTGTGGGCGATGACACTTGCACCAGTTGCTATTGTTGCCGCACTGCGTGAAACCTCGATTTTATTTGCGACGCTAATTTCGATTTTTATTCTCAAAGAGCAAGTTAATGCGATACGTATTATCTCGTCATGTATTATTTTAATCGGGGCATTGATCCTAAGAGCCGTCTAACCCTAACAGCCGTTTATTCCTAAGTACCAACTATTCCTAAGAATGGCTGGCGTAGGCAGAATCGAAAAAACCAGTCTATTTAAAATAGGCTGGTTGATCTTCAATGTTAATTTTAGAAGTAATAACCCAGTGATAAGTAAAATAATTTATTCCACTGATTACTGTCGCCTTGTGCAAGACCGTTGGCACTGCCGCCTGTCATTGGATCATTACGACTCCAAATATACTCGCCCTGAATCCCTACGGCCTTGTAATTAAAATACACTCCAGCAATTAAACGATCTGAATCTTGATAGCCCTTTTGATCTTTAAAGAAACGGCTATAGGACAGATAAGGTTTAATATTTTCCAACTGATAAAAGGGTTGAGCCAAAGTGTAATTAATTTCATTGGCCATAAATTTGCCTTTATTGGCCACTTGGTAGGGATAATCAAATGCCCCGATGGTTGAGCTATTTGGCAGAAGATTATCGGCATTTTTAATGTTCTGTTCACCTGCAAGGAAAAGCCATTGCCATGCTTGATAATTGGTTGTACTAAATACACTCCATGTACTTCGATGACCATCTTGCTGCGTGCGATTATTTTCCAGATCTGAGTACCAGAATGAACCACCAATCTCAGTTGAAAACTTTTGCGCTGGGTCTAGCTCAAATTTTTTAGATAAGCGAGTCACCCACATATTTTTTTCATCGATATCTGTGCCTTGGCTTAAATCATCGGCTTGAACAAAGTTACCACTATAGCGACTTGCGTCTTTGGATGTTCCTGTATAATTACCACCATCTGTTGGGTAAAAACCTAAAATAAAATTGTATTGATCATTTTTAAACTGATACTTCGCACCTAGATTTTGAATATCTTCTAAGCCAACCGTATTTAGCAAGGTTTCATAATAGCTGTTGCCCCACAGTCGACCAAATCCAAAATCAACTGACTGGAAACCTACGGTAAAGCGTTGTTGGTCTGAAATTTTATATCCAGCCCAAGCATCTTTTAGAAATAATCCATCACATAAACGGCTGTATTGGTAACAGCGTAGATCTAATGAGGCAATCCAATTTGGGTTTTCATAACTCAATACCGTTTTAATATCTGCAAGCTGCCAATCCTTGTTTTTAGAACCTTCATTTGCCTCAACGATATAATCTTTGTACATATATCGGGTACGGATTGCGCCAGAAAGTTTAAGTTCACCTGATTCTGTTTTAGGGTCACCTATACTTAAATCTGCTGCAAAACTAGGCATGCTGACCAAAAGCCCCATTGAACCTATAAATAGAAATAACTTCTTCATTGTTGTACATCCTTGTTTAACCTCATATAAAAATGAAGAATTTATGTACAACAAACAATGGGCAAACTATAAAGTCGGAATTTACAGACTGTGTTTAATGCGGATTGATTCAATCACGATAAGGGGATAAAAAAACTGTGATTTTAGGTTTTATTGAAAAACCAAACTTATGACAACGATTCAAATCAAAGCGTCTTAAAATCAATAAAATCGTTTGAATTTTGATTACAAGTAGCTAACTTTGATGTACTTTTATAAACAGAAATCTGCCAGAAATTAATGTCATCATAGCTTAATGGAATACCTGCTGGAGTCTTTGCGAATTTTCCTAATGGATATAAAATAATTAGAGAAAAATCTTCTCCATAGCAAAAATTAACGTAATTATCATGATTAGTCTCGACTAATTTCCACCCTCCATCTTCAAGTTTTTTATAAATATTTTTCATTTCATCGCGATTTAAATCTGCTTTTTTAATTTTAATTAATGCATATTGCTCACCATAATTATGATTACCACGAGCATTAATGTCCTTATATTCATAAATATAGCCATGAAAATATATATTCATAAAATTCTTAAAACGGTCAGGAATAATTTCTGCTTTATCTGTATTTGAACATGCAGCCAGCCAAAACACTAGAAATGAGGTTACAATAGACTTAATAATTTTTTTCATAACGTCTCAAAAAAACCTAACTATAAGTATTTTTTAATTCTATTTGGCACTTTGCTTAAAAGACCTAATTTTTTCATCTCTACATAATATAGAGCGTAGTTTTTCCTAGCGAGCGGTTCATTTTTTTGTGCGACATAAATATCGGCTATATTTAAGTAAGCTACTGCTCTACTTGGATCTAGCTTTATAACATGGTTTAAAATGTTTAAAGATTCATTGTAATAACCTAATTTATATAAATAAAATGCAGAATCATTAAGCTCTTGAACATCATTTTTGCTATATACAGGCAATTGACAATTTATACTTTTAATTATTTCATCTATTTCTAATTTCTCAGACTTTTTCAATTTCTTTAAATTTTGGCTTGTTGAATAATTCATATAAACAACTGCGCCTCTTCCCCCACCGACATCAGCCTCCCAAATAGGTAGATCCTTTTGCTTATCCCACTTTCCAGCACACATACCGCTTAACATCGTCGGAATAGCATCAACAATCACTTTATTTTTATTATTGATAATTAAACAGTAACGTTGATCTTGATCTGAAATCGGTAACGTCAAAAAGTTATATTTTTTAGTGATGTATGAATATTCAGGAAAGGCATCTTTCGATGAAAGACTAAAATTTGCATCACTTAAATTTAGCGGACTGCAATTTTTATAGCTTAAAAAATCAGGAGTTGCATGTACTGAAAAAATTGTACTACTTAACAATATAAAGAGCGTTTTCTTTAGCATTATCGTTGTCCTAATGTTTATATCTTTATTAGATGTACAGGTTCATTCATTGGCATATAAAATTTGTCACTTTATAAAGTAATTTAGAGGCTACATGCTGTTTTTAAATATTTATTGGATTTTATTCAACATATCCATAGCAGGCTGAAATCCATAGTTTTTAGCATATTCTAGATATTCTTTTGATTTATTTAAATCACGATTAACTCCCAATCCATTTAAATACATATAACCTAAATTTGAAGCTGCTACAACTTTTATGTCTTTATCTGACTGACTATATAGTGAATTAAAAGTAGTTAATGCTAATTTATAATTTTTAGAACAATTATTACCTAACAAATATTCAGAACCAACGCTTAAACCAGCAGATAAATAACCTTTATCAAAAGATAATTTATACAAATCACAAATCTCAGGATTAGCAACTCCATCTGATTTATATTGTAATACTCTAGCCTTCAATGCATACCCTATAGCAACATTATGTTCTATTAATTTATTCGATAAATCAATAACTTTATCCAAATCACGATAACCTTCAAGATTTGTCATTTCTCCCAAGTATAAAACAGCTAAATCAGCATAAGAAAACCAATACTTTTTATCAATTGCAATGTTATTATATTTAACAAACCCTTCTATATTACCTTTTTGGAGTTCAATCAAAGCTATCTCTGAAAAAGAAGCAGGAATATATTCTTTCGATTGATTCAATAATAATAATGCTTGATCTAAATTTTTATCTACACCAATCCCTCTGCTATATCTTGCACCTAAACTATGTATTGCCAGAGGATTTCCTAGATTAGCTGCTTCTTTTATTAATATAGTTGCGGAATTAATATTACCTTCTGCTTCATATTTTTTAGCTAACCAAAATTTTGCTTGAGGATTCTGATGCTCTGCAGCATATTCGATATATTTTAATCCTTCTGCCTCATTTTTATCATAAAACTCTCCATAATATTTTAAATTTCCTAAGATATAGGCATCAGCAGGCCTTTTATCATTCTGTTCTAAGCACTTTTTACTATTATCATTAAAATTTTCAAAGTCTATTTGACAATTTGGTATCAATTTTTGATTGACTTCATTTCTTAGACTTATTGGGATCAGTCCACATTTGATCGTGCCATACTCATTTGCAATTTCACATGGGATTGAAATTATATTTGGATTTTTCTCTTCGGCAATGCTCACTTTTGAGTTTGCACAACCACTTAACCATCCTATCAAATATAAAATCAATAATTTATTCATTTTCTTGCCTTGTTATTTTCGAAATTGGTAATTCTTTTATTAATTAATTTTTTGTTCTCATAACTCAACTCATTATAACCCTCTGTTTTTATGAAATTTTTTAATTTTTCCAATAAGATTTTCTTATCATTCTCATTAATATACTCATACAATATTGCTTCTGCCTCAGCATCATATATAAAAGCATCTCCTCCCAATATAATTATTGAATAATAGAAATCTACTCTATCACTTTCTTTTTTTTCTTTAATCATATGTATTTCTTTATAGAACATACTAATCCAGATTCTATCTGGAGCCTTTTGAAGTAATAGCACTTTAACGCTTCCCCATTGGGCACTACCGCCAATTGCTTTAATTTCAGACAAAACAAAACCTATGTAGCCTAAAATATAGATAACTAAAAATAGAAAAACACTTAAAAATATATAAAAAATGCGATGATTCATTTTATCTCTTCGTTCAAATAAATAAAATTTATATACTTATTTTTATTTCCTAAAAGATAACCAATTAAGCCTATTGTTATCCTTTTTAAAAATTTACCACGAATTTGTCTGAATAATATATTTACTCTCCATCTTAATCTACTTTCTAAGTATTCAACCCTGTTTCAATTACTTTTAGCGTTGTTAAATTTAACCAATCTATATTTATGGGTTGGGCTAGACCCGCTCTAAAATTCCAAAGAGTTATACTAGATCAGTCGTTAATTTCATTTGAAAGTTATCAATTATATAAACTATTAACTACAGCCCCCCCCCTAAACAGCTGATTAAAAAAGTGATCCACACTTAAAAAGTTAAAATCAATAGATTAATTGCAGGAATCAACACCAGAAATTAGATACATAAACGCAACGCCATTTACTGAAAAATCTCCTGGAGTCAACACTGAGCCATTATAATCAATTACAGGACCTGAATTTTCAGTTACAATATTAATACGATTATTCCTACCTAAACAATATGTATCAACGCCTTTACCCTGTCCTTTGAGTACCCATCCATCTTGTTTTAATATCTTTATTATTTCATCAAGTTTTTTTGAATCCTTAGAAACTTCTACATTAGAAATCTGTGTTTGCGATTTATTTATTGCATTTCTTATTTTAACATCAGAACCCAATATTTTGATCATTTTATCATCAAAAGGATATCTATCCGAATCATCTGGTCTAAGACCTGTTGTACAAGCAATTAATACCAACACTAAACTCATACAAGAGAGCATTTTTATAATCTCAAATATTCTCATTTACTACTCTCCTTATTACACTAATTACCTTTGATTTTTGAACTTTTTTATTATAAATTTTTATTTTCCTTGTTTAAATCATACCTTAACCTATAATACACTTAAATACATGTAGCCTGAATTTTAAGATACTACAATCCTCAGTTCTTCACTAAGCTGATTATATAAGTTATTAAACTAATTTATAATTTAAATATAAGAAAATAAACTACTCACACTCATTAACTCCAGAATTAACATATGAAAATATAACTGTATTTACGGAAAAATCACCAGAAGTCAATATTGAACCCTGATAACCAATTATAGGACCTGAATTTGCTGTTATAATATTAATACTATTATTTTTACCTAAACAATATGTATCAACGCCTATACCCTTTCCTTTGAACACCCATCCATCTTGTTTTAATATCTTAATTATTTCATCAAGTTTTTTTGAATCCTTAGAAACTTCTACATTAGAAATCTGTATTTGCGATTTATTTATTGCATTTTTTATTTTAACATCAGGACCCAATATTTTGATCATTTTATCATCAAAAGCATACTTGTCTGAATTATCTGGTCTCAGACCTGCTGTACACGCGATCAAGTTAACCGTTGAAATAATACAGAACAGAGTTTTTATATTTTCACCTATTTTCAAAATATTACACCTCATATTTGAATTAAATTTCCTTTAAACACCAGAAAAATATTTTTTAAATACTTCTAATAATTTTAAATAAAAACTCCGTACAAATTACTTACAACCATTTACACCATCATCATTATATACATAATAAATCAACCAATCATTAAAATCACCAAAGACAACTCTACTTCCACTTCTATCAAAATATTCATTCTTTTCTGGATATAAAATTCCTAATTTATTATAAACACCATGACAATATATATATAATCCATTATAAACATCCTTTCTTACCCATCCTTCTTTTATTATCTTTTCTTCAACACCAAAAAATTCAACTTTACTCATATTATCTTTGGATATCAAAATATTAGACATTTCAGCATTAGGCTTCACTATCCCAGGCTCATACTCATATTTATACCCTTTAAAAACCAATTTTGAAAACTCTTGAATATCGACCTTATTTTTGTGTGAATTATTATTTACACATGACACTAAGAAAAAGGGTAATCCTAGTATAGAAAAGAATATTTTATACATTTTTAATCTATAAGTTTTATCCAAAGTTGATTTTAGTTTTGTCAATAAAAAACTATTCAAAATTCAGCATCCTTACAATATAAAGTTCCTTCTTTTATATACTTTATACTTATCCCCCACTTATCAAGAGAACTAGATTTTATGTATAATTTTTGACCAAATTTATCATAATAGTCCATTTTTTCTGGATAAATAATTGTCATTTGATTATATCGATCATAACAAAAAACATATTGATCCTCAGATGTATAAACCAACTCCCATTTTTTCTCTATTTTACTTTTTATCATTTCAAAATCAGATAAGGATAAATCAGACTTAGGAATAAAAACATTATAGTAGTTCGCAAAACCTCGTTGCATACCTACCTTTAAATCATAATTATAGCCATCAAATAAATAAGAAATTTCTTTCTCAACTTCAATTTCATTGCTTTTAGAACTATCTATTTCATTACATGCTTGTAAAAATATAATTATAATTATTAATAAACCGACTTTAATCCAAACACCAACTTTCATTTCACCTTATTTTCCACATTCAAGTTAAACCTAACAAACAATTATAATATAAAAAATATTACAAGATACTCAAATCAATCTAATAAAAAATTCAATCAGTTTTTAACAACTACACTAATATATCTACTTCATCAACACACTCTCCTTTAAAAATAATATTTCTCACAAACAACTAAAAAACCTCACAAAAACAATATTAGCCACTATTTATAAAAAATGGCTAACCATATTACATAAGAATCATTAAATTTAAATATCACTAAGACTTCTAAATATTTTAATTTACTCTAACTCTATGATTGGAAGCTTCTCTTTACGACAATCATTAACTTTCCTTTCATTATAATCAAGAAAAATTACCCAATTATTTTGGCTAGATGGTTTAACCTCATGACCTATGAAACTATAATATATATCTTTTTCAGGAAATAAAGCTCCAAGATAAATTTTTTCACCAAAACAATATTCGTAAAAATTATCTTTATTAGATATTAATTTCCAACCATCCTTTTTTAATTGAATATCAATTTTCTTATATTCAATTAATGACAATCTAGCCTTCCATATTTTTGTTATTGAATATTTATTTTCTGGCTTATTTATGGAAATATACTCATCAGGAGCATATGCTCTAAAGTATTTATCAATTATAATTTTGGAATACACCCCATCCTTTGAAACTTTAGTATTCACACACGAAGTTATTAATATTATAAAAACAATAAGATGCCCAAAATTAATCCATTTCATTTTTTCTTATCCTTATTCAAAAACTCTAGTTTAAAGTTCGCATTCTTTGTATTAGTCTCTGACATATCAAAGGTTGTAGTCCCAGCACCAAACTCAATACCTACTTTAGCTGTTGGACTAAACCATTTTTCAGCCTCTGGAATGGTCACGCCACCAGTTACTCCCCTAAATCCAACTGTTGTTGTCACGCCTTTACCTGGAAGCCAATTATTTACAAAACGAGCGATATCTTCTCTATCCTCTTTAGTTTTATTTGTAATATAACCAAAGCTACACCCTCCTCCCTTAGCAGTTATACTTTTATAAATACCTTTTGCAAATTGTAAAGATGTTAAATTTTTTTTATTCAACATTGCTGCTATATCGTTTGGAATTGCTGTACCGCTAATCCCCTGAGTAAGATAAACACTTCCATCATGCAAATTAACAACAGCTCCCGCTGATAGTGGCCCTACCCCGCCAGAACATATTGCATAATCCAAAGTACAAGTATTTTCCAATATACATTTACCTACTCTATCAATCTGATCCAATTCACGATCTCTACCAGAACTATTTGAATTGTATGGAAAATTAACATGTCCTTTTTGAACTGCATCGAATTTATTTTTAACCCATTTATCTAATTTTCCAACTGTCGTGCTTTCTACTTTTGCTTTTGCTTTAAGATAATCTTGCTTTCTTTTTGCATCTAACTCTCTATTTATTTTATCAAAATCATAATATTGTTTATCAGCCATCAACCCCATCGGATCCACCCACTGATTTGGATCACTAACATACTTAGTGCTATGTAAACCACCAAATAACCCAATTGGGTCTTTACTTACATAGCTTGCATTATACGGTTCGTAATAACGATAACGGTTATAGTGTAGGCCTGTTTCTTTATCCTTACGCTTCAGACCGAGCAGTGCTCGATCTTTTCTATGCTCCTTGAGATCTTAGCTTGGTTTGCTCAAGTAAATTATTAATCCTTCAAATCAAAGCTTCTTAAAATCAATAAAATCCTTTGAATTTTGATTACATTCAGCAATCTTAGTAGTACTTTTATAGATAAAAATATTCCAACTATTAATATCATCAAATTTAATAGGGACTCCCGTTGTAGTTACCTCATACTTTTTTAAAGGAAAAAGAATATCCAAACTATAATTATCACCATAGCAAAAACTTACATAATTTTTATTATTAGACTCAATTATACGCCAGCCATCTTCTAGTAGTTGATTATATATTTTCTCCATCTCATGTTGATTTAAATCATCTTTACTTATTCTAAAAAGTGCATATTGCTCACCGTAGTTATGGTTACCCCTTGCATTGATGTCCTCGTAATAGTATGAATATTTATTAAAGTATTTATTCATAAAAACTTTTAACCGATCAGGAATAAAATTATTATTCTCTTGTTCATAATTGGTACACCCAGCAACACAAATTAAAAAATAAAATAAAATAAAATAAAACTTCATAATTTCCTCATTTAATATTTAATCGGTGTTTTGAGGGCAGGAATGCTAATTGAAACTCCACCATCAACATCAAATTTCTCAGTATTTAGTCCAATTTCAATAGCTTTTGGTGTTTTTAAACTCAACCAATTTGGACCCATTGCAGAAGCCACCCCAATTCGTATATTTCTTAATGTCCCGCCAACACCACCGGCACCACCTTGTAAGAAACTATCTGTATATTTAGACTGAACACCTTTCGTGTTATAAATATACCCTAAACTACACTGTCCCCCTAAAAGTTGAGACATTTTCTTTATATCAGCTTGAGTATTAGTTACCCCTTTATATATTTGCTTTGGCACATATAGGAGATCAGCTCCAACAACCATATATGACTGTCCATTCCATAAATTAACTGCTACACCTGCACTCCTTCTAGTTCCAGATTGGCTACAATATAAATAATCTGGCAATTTACAAGTAGGGCTCGCATGACATGCTATAGCCATCAGAGCTTGAGTTGTATCTAAAACTTCTTTTGCTTTTTCTTTGCTTTTTACCCCAAGCTCATAAGCATTAATATTGGCAACAGCACTTCCTAATTTTTTTGTATCGTTATATAAATTTACAGCACTACCCTTTATTGAATGAAGCCCACTTTTTACATAAGGTGAGGCAACTTCGCTAATTTTTTGCACATTTCCAACCACAACAGCTCCCCCCCTATATACATCTTTTGCTGTATTTTTCACAGAATTAGTTGCCTCAACTAATTCTGTATACATCAGTGTTGATGGAATTTTTGCTATATTAGCAACTTTCTGTAACTGTTTTTTTTCATAATCTGTTATAAATTCAGTTGATTTGTCTTGACTTAGTCCAAATGGATCCACCCACTGATTCGGATCACTCACATAAACAGAATTATTTAACCCACCATCTAATCCAATTGGATCTTTACTCACATACCTTGCACTATACGGTTCGTAATAACGATAACGATTATAGTGTAAACCTGTTTCCTTATCGTAATATTGCCCTTGAAATCTTAAGTTGGTTTGCTCAAGCAGATTATCACTTGTATTAATTTCTAAAGCAGTGCCCCATGTATCCTGTTTGATTTCCCAAACACACTCGCCTAGCTCATTACTTAAAGTTTGTGGTGTACCGACTTGGTCGCAGTGATAAAACGCAACACGTTCTAATTCAGCTTTGTTTTTTCTTGTTTCAGTTTTCCATACAGGATCTTTATAAATCGAATAGGGTACGTTTTGGAATTGACGATAGTCTGGTGTTTCAATCAGCTGAATAAAGCCTGTATAACCAGTCTGTAATAACGGTACAAAGCTATTCGGTTCATAGACATAGTGCTTAGTATAATCAGTTTCAGCTTTCGATGATTTCACTGATTCCCACACCATCAAATCACCATCCCAACCAAATAAAGTTAAACTGTGGTCTGTTTGGTTATTCTTAAATAATCGTCTGCCAAAAACATCATAACCATAGTCTGTGATTTGACCATTGTTGTCACTTTGAATCAAACGATTTAAGTTATCCCAAGTGAGTTTTAAGGTCTGACCTGCTTGGGTGGTTTCAATCACATTGCCCTGTGCATCATATTTATAATGTTTGCCTTGATACTGGCTAATCAAGTTATTTTTCACTTGCGCAGCTTGTGTGGCAATCGGATCAATCAAGTTCCCCGCAGGATCAAAACTAAAGCTTTCCGATTTATATGGGTTTTGGCTTTTGATTAAACGCCCGATTGGATCATATTTGTAATTTAACTTTCCTAAGCGACTATCATCAACTTGAGTCAGTAGGTAGTTGTTATCATAGTGATAATGGCGTTCTGCTTGAAATTGTAGTCTGTCCGTAGTTTCTTGCTCTGGGCGAATGATTTGTGAGCTGAGTAAGCCCACATCATTATAATTCTTAGTTTGCACTAAACCATTGGCCAGCAGTCGTGTAGTTTCACGGTGTAAATCATCACGTTGAAATGCCACCATATCTTGTTGGTTAAAGGCAATACCATAAATATGCCCAGATCCATAACTTAGATTGGCTTGTACTTGCCCATCAGGACGAATGGTTTGAGTCAAATTCCCCAATTCATCGTACTCATAACGTAATACTGCTGTCAGTGGCGTTAGATTTGCTACTTTATAGTGTTGATGCTCACGTACCAATTGTCCAAGTTGATTACGATAAAAATCAATTTGGCTTTCTGTATTGGTCGCTTTACTGAGTTGGTTATTTAAGTTGTATTCAAATTCTTCAACTTGGCTATGCCGAGTCTGCAAATGGGTATAAGTCTTTGACGCGATCGAACCATCCGTATGATAGCCGAATTGAGTCAGAATATTTGGTTGGCGGATTTGAAATAAAAATCCATTGTCATGATATGTAAAGTGCTTTTCTTCACCATCAAAGGCTTGTTCACGCACCAATTGCCCAAAATGATTATAGTCAAATAGATATTCGGTATGGTTTTGATTGCTTAGTTTTTGAATTCGACCTTGTTTATCCCACTGGTAGCCGATTTGGTGTCTATTGGCATCGACCCGTTGCGCTAATAGCCCGACTTGATTGTATTTATATTGGGTGATTAAGCCTTTACTATCAGTATGCTTAAGTAAACGCCCTTCTTCATCATGTTCAAATTGTTCTTTTAATCCATCAGGATAAATGATTGCTTGTAACTGCCCTCGGTCTTTACCTTGAGTACTGTAGAGATACTGAACCTGTTGTGCATCCGCAGCAGCTTGTGCGGTCAGTGTACCGTCTGCATCATATTCCCAAGCACTACTTTTCCCTGAACAATCGGTATACGACACCATCTGCCCAAGATCATTATATTGAATTTTCTTTGAGCCGCCTTTGGCATCAATCACTTCAACCAATTGATTATCATTATTATATTTATATTGGGTAGTATGCCCTAAAGGATTAATGTCTTTGCTGACATTGCCATCAGCATCATATTGTTTTTTCCAGATATTGCCTTCTGGGTCCTTAGTTTCAGTCAGATTACCATTTTCATCATAGGCAAAAAGGATGATGCCACCATTTGACTGTACAATTTTCACCAACTGACCTAGTTCATTATAAGCTTGTTCAGTTTCTAAGCCTGCAAAATCAATTTGTCGAGTAATCCGTTTTTGACTATCTCGAGATATCCACTTTTCACGACCATCGGCTAAACGAGTACGATAGGTAAAACCGTCTAAATCAAAATAATAATAGGTTGGAACTTCATAAGCATCATAGACTGCCACCTGACGCAAACGTGGATGCCATTCTAAACGGGTTTTAAAACTACCATCATCTGCCCATTCCTCAATCGCTTTGGCTTTGGGTGCGGTAGAGTCATATCGAATATTTTGCCCACGTCCAGTACGATCTGTATAACGGGTCAATTGATGGGCATGATTATATTCATAACTGCGTGTATGTCCATTTTGATCAATGGCTTTGATCAGATTGCCTTGTTGATCATATTCATAACGTGCTAATGCTTCCGCTTGTTCATCGACAAATGCGGCAATGACTTTGGCTTGTTCATTAAAAGCAAACTTGACTAAGTGTTTAGCGCGCTTCAATTGAAAATCAATCGCCTGTAAATAGGCAAATTGTTCAAACAATAAATAGGTCAGAACCACCTTTTCATCAGTCTGATCATTAAATTGTTGAACGAGGTGATAATGTTTTCCCGCATTAAAACTATGAAAATGGAAATTCCAGTCTGAACCAAAATTCAGCAATAAATCTCCATCGTCATGTGGCGCGACACTAAAGCCTTCAAAGGGTACGTAATATTTTTCATAGACGATCGAAGCAGGCAGCTGATGTTTACGTCCATTGCTGTCAATAAATAAATACCCATTTTGATTTTGTATGATCACATTGGAAAATGGCATCATCCAACGTGCGCCGATCATACTGTGGTCAAACTCATTCATCTGAGAGTTATATTGACGACTAAAGGTAAAACCAACTTTAGGCAAGTAAAAGTCTGAATGATTAACCCGCTCCGCACCAATCGCATAACTAATACTATGTGTCGTTGCTGAATCACTCGGTAAGGAATCGGGTTGTTGGGTTGCACAACTCGGATCATTTAAAGCATCAGGTTGTAAGGTGACAAACTCTAAAATATCACCATTGATATGCTGCTCATGTTCGCCTGTTTGGTTTAACGGCACACTGGCTGTGGCTTTTTTACCTTGAGTTTGGATGGCTTTTAGGGTTTCTTGAATCAACCAAGCAAGGCTATATTGAGTTCCTGTATTGCTTTGTTGTTGAATCACTGTAGCAAGTTGTGGTGTCGCCTTAAGCACTTCTTCTGTTAATCGTGTTGCGATATTCGGAGTCATCTTTGCGGTCATATCAGCTTGTGCAGGTGTACCCAACAAATCAATCAATGGCTGTGCCCAGTTGCTAAACTGCTTGCTGGGATCACGTTTTTCAGCTGTGGCTCCCGCTGAAGCAACGCTGGGCAATCCAGCTACAGCACTGCTGCTAAAAGCTTGGAGAATTGAAGTCCCTAGTGTCGTAGCACTCGACAATAAACCTGATAATTTACTTTGTGTTTCTTGTAGGAATTTTTCTAAATCGCTGGCCATCTGCGCATTTAAGTGTAGCTGCATACGACGTAAATCAGCTTCTTTGATTTTGCCATTGGCTGGGTATAAACATTCTGCCATTAAACCCAGCATTGGACGTAAAGCCATACGCACATGCGCTTCTGTATTCGGTTGTAAAAATAAACCGATTAAGTTCATGCTTAACAATGCCGATTGTTGTACGCCTGCCTCGGCTTGCTTGGGTTCAGTGGCAAATAAAATAAGGTCTAAAACACTGCCGGATAATGCAAAGATATTGGCGACTGTCGCTACATTGGCGCTTGCTTTGATCTGTTCTAGGCTGGTATTTCCGCAAGCCTGTAAATAGTTTTGGATTTGATGCGCGATAAACTTATGGTCTTCTGTATGCGTCAGACTGGCCAAATTAAATACTGCCAACTCTACCGCTGGCTTGGTCTCTTTAGCGGTTGGTTGTTGCTGTGTATTTGACCCTGCGGTCTGATTTTTACTATCTATAAATGCCATAAACTTAACCTTAATACGTTCTAATTTTTAATTTAATTTCAATCAATTAAAATTCAAAAAAATGTTCAATTATTTATTTCGCGCGTTATATACATCTGGTTGTTCAGCAGCCGTTTTCCGCACAGTCACTTGTTTGGTGACATAACGAGACTCTTCCAGATCCATCCGTACCACATCCTTATCCATATCATAAATCGACTGCGGTTTTCTCACTTCGACAGGTGCTGTCGCTTGTGGAGTCTGTTGAGTCAAAATTGGCGCAGGCTGACTGACTTGTTGAGGAATATTTTGTGGGATCGTAGGTACTGATGCATCGCCTTTTCGAGTGGTAATGCTATAGGTTAAGAAGCGAGAGAAATATTCATCTTTTTTAATAAAATCATCCACTACTTTCACTGGGGCATCTAGCCCATTTTGAGCAGCGCCAAATGACTCTGCAACAAAACCTTGACCCAGTGACGACCCAAATCCTGTTCCAGCAGTTAAATTAGAAACCAAACCGCTGGTCTGTTGAGCAAACAATGCTGAGGCTTGGTCTTTAAAGAAATCGATGCCTTGATCTTTAATGTTTTGTAGGGATTGACTTGGATTAGCAATCATCTGTCCCACATTCATCATCTGTGACGGAGATAAATTTAAATTCAATGCTGAAGAGACTGAACCTAATGCACTTTGAGTAAATTGTTCTTTAAATTGTCCCAAGCTTTGTGTGCCTAAGTCTTTTAAAGCATTTTTGCCCATATCTTTCAATGAGTCAGCATTCAAAGAGAATAAATTGTTTTTGAGTTGGGACATCATATTTTGTCCCACTGAATTTAATGCATTTTGTGCAAAACTTGTGGCACCACCGACCACTTCTTCTGACCAAGTATAATCACGATTAAAATGACTTGCTTTATCCCATGCACTCCGTGGATCAGTTTCAAATTCAACTTTGGCAGGGCCAGGTGCAATACCTGTCACTTGGGCAAAACCATTGCCATCCAGCTTGCCAGACACTTGCTTGCCAAATGAGTCAATTACTTTAAAGCCGGTTTGTTTAAAGAAGTCTTGTCCACCATAGCTTTTTAATAAGTCGAGCGCGCCTTTGAGCGGATTCGATGGGGGCAGTTGTGCTGATTTACTCACACTGGCACCCGGCTTAAATGTGTGCTGCCCAGCATTCACCTCAAACTTACCGCCTGTTTTGGGGAAAATCCCTGAGCCATTTAGGGCAATCTGTGATGAACCACCAGTAATCAACACTTCTTTTGGACTACTGATTTCTATCCGATCTTCTGTAGATGATATGGTAATCCCCAGTTTAGCAAATACATCTAAAGCGTCTGACTGTGCTTGAATTTCAACTTTACTTTGCGCGGCAATGGCTTTAATACCACCTTGTGCAGCAAATAGGCTCACTTTGCCTAAAGCTTGTCCCAAAAGATTCTTTTGGGTACTGAGGTTAATACTATCGCCCGCCGTATGGTTAATGATGCCTGTGGCTGAAAGATGGATATCTTCAGGGGTACTTAAGGCAATCCCATCAACAGAACTGAGTAACATGATGGCTTTTTTATACTTGGCAACATCTTTTTCAATTTCTTCTGCAAAAGCTTTGAGTTGCTCAATCGATTCTATTTCATCCGTCTTTTGATTCTTGGCAATATCACTTAAAGCTTTACTGTTGGTCTGACTGCCTTCAAGTTGCTTTTTGGCAAGCTCTGAATCAAGGTGATCACCTTTAGCTTGGTCTTGTTTATAGGTTGAAAGTAGTAAGCCTTGCCCTGCCCGAACTGCTCCCCATTGGTCAGTTCTCAGCTCAAAGCCTTCACCACGATCATCACTTTCTGCTTTGTCTTTAGGATGACTCAGTTTGCCCAAGTTGAGTTGGCTGGCCCCATGACTACTCTGTAACTGGCTGCTGATTTGGCCAGTAGTATCGTCAAACCTCAGTTGATTGTAGCCACTGCCTTGATACTCTCGACTTTTTATTCCTGCCAGTTTCTTGGTGTCAGGCAGTTTGCCTTTGTCATCAAACTTACTTGGATGACGTTGCGCTTCATGGATGCGCCCAACCACAAATGGACGGTCAATGTTGCTATCAAAGAAGTCAATCACGACAATCTCACCGATTCTCGGTAAGAATCGCGCCCCATAGCCTTCACCAGCCCATGGGGTCAGGACATCGACCCAAGCTGAATCTGTGTCATTGTCATTAGAACCCGCACCGCCATCATGGGTATTGTCTTCATTACGGCTAAACAGGAAGCGAACTTTAATACGCCCCCATTCATCGACATGGATTTCTTCTCCGCTTGGCCCCACCACTTTGGCCCGTTGTGCTGATGCAATCGGTCGGTGTTGTAATGGGTTATAGGCTGGAACCGTGCTGATGTTACGACGTTGAATGGTTAAATTACTGGCTTGACGTTCATCACTCGTGTTGCTGGTGATTTGGGTGGCTTGCCAATTGCTTTGTTGAACTAAAGCGGTGACTTGATCAGTGAGATCTTTGGGTAAGTTATTTTGGTTATAAAAGCTTTTAGCCGTGATTAAAAATTCTTTGTCTGCACCTGAGTGTTGATCTATCTCAGGGTGTTCATTCAGTTCAAACCAATAACCAACATGTGCATCGCGCACAGTTGACGTTGCTGTAAATTGTTTGGCTTGTGAATCATAATAGTTACTGAGGTTTTGATTAAACTTTTCAATCTGACTGTTGCCCGATGGCGTTGCGCCATCTTCACCATTAAGGTCTTGAATCCATGCAGGGCTAAAGTGCCATGCTTGTTCTAAAGCTAGACTGGCATTGTCATAATTTTCACTATGGCTGTGCTTACTTTGGACACTGCCAGCGCCTTCATCAATATCCAGTACATCAGCTTGCCAACGCTGGATATGCACTGAAGTCGGTTGAATGGAACGCTGACCAATAAAATTGGTAATTGAATCAGTTTTTTCTACGGCGCTGCTTCTATGGAAGCGAATATTGCGGCGTTCTAGGGCACTAAATTGCGAATTGTCATCAATTAAACGGAGCTTTTGTGCTTGGATTTGTTCTGTTGAGCTCGACACTTTAAGTTGTGCTTCATCGATCAGCCAGTTAATCCCTTCACTTCTCATCAAACGGGTCAGGAAGTCAAAGTCACTTTCAGATGCCTGCATAATGAATGGACGCACATCATAGTCTTTGCTCAGTCCACTCTTATCTAAACTTAGACTTGAAGCAAACAGCGGGCTGCGTTGTGTCCATTCTTGCAATACGGTTTGGATCACATCCACAACCGACTTATTCATAAATACTCGAGAGTTTCTACGGTG
This sequence comes from Acinetobacter sp. BIGb0196, assembly GCF_011759595.1. Taxonomy (NCBI): domain Bacteria; kingdom Pseudomonadati; phylum Pseudomonadota; class Gammaproteobacteria; order Moraxellales; family Moraxellaceae; genus Acinetobacter; species Acinetobacter sp. BIGb0196. The sequence goes on from NZ_JAAOZA010000001.1 coordinate 2,671,382, forward strand.
TTTCCAAAGTGCTGTTGGGTCTTCTACAGTCAAACGATAGATAGTAAGAGAACCATCAGATGCGCCAATATCGGCTTGGGTCACAATCCCTGAAATACGGGTTAACTCAGATTTATCTGTGACAATATCAATCGCAGCTTGCGTTCCAATAAAGCTTTTTAAAGGGATAGTTGCTGACGTTGCAAGACAGATGAGTTGGAGCCGAACACCCTCATTGATTTGATGTGTTCCATCGATACGTTGTAGGAATACTTGCTGGCTCAACGCCGAATTAGAAAATTGTACGTGAATCGCACGTTTTTGTGCTGATAAGCCAAGCTGCTCCAAAGCAGCGTAAATATTGTTAGACATGCATTATTATTTAATTCTAAATTGTGATCAATTGTACTAAAAAATTTAGGGCTTTGTCTATACAGACCAGTCTATCTTATGATTAATATTTAAGCAAAACTGCATCTATTTTTATTATAACTCATATAAAAGATAAAAATTTCTCATTGTTTTATCAAATATTTATTTAAAAATACGCCCTTGCTTAAAACACGATTATCACACTGAGCTGATGTTTGATTATCTTTATTTCGATTCGGTCAATTCACATAATGCGTTTTAAACAGTATGGGGAAACTAAACAGCTTTGAACCAAAATTAGGACGATACAACATGTATTCATTGAATTTTTATTCATTTTAAATTGTGCAACGACAACTCAAATAGAATAGACCTCTACAAACATGGCTAAAAAATCCGCTAAATAGCTTATCCATTCTATTGTTTTAAATTTTTGACGACACTTGATACTTATCTTTGGTTAAGAATTTGTTTTATATAAATAATAAAAAAGCTGGTGATAAGTGAGAATTAAACACTCAGCACCAGCTTTTAGCTAACATCAATTAATAATTAAAAGTATAACTCAAACCAAAGGTCCGCCCTTGTGCCCGCATACTAGACACAGGGGAAAAGGTAATTTCTGACTGCTGGCTATACACAGTGCGATAGTCTTTATTCCACACGTTATAAATTCCAAAATCCACCCGCCCCTTATACGCAGGGAAATTCACTAGGGTATCCATAATCGCATAACCCTTTATTTTTGCAGCACGGTTTGGAACCACCTTATCACTGTTCACTGCAACCTTATCATCTTCAAATGCTTTGTCAGTTCCTTTTACAGCAAGCATCTGTACACGGAATCCATAACCATCATCACTATTCCACTCACCAAAAATAGTTCCCTTAGTTGGAGATACCTGATAAGCATTTAACTCACGCCAATTACCAGCCGCATCCTTATATTGTCCACGGGTGTAAGCCAACGTACCACCAATTTTAAAATCATCCAGAATTGGATATGCCGCAGTCATTTCAGCACCGTAAACACGCTGATCAGTATCAGCAATATTGACTGAACGGTCCGCATTGAACTGAATGACTTTATCAGATGTGTTATAAAAGCCAGTAATTCCTAAATCAAGTTTTTGATCATCTTGCAGACGCCAACCCAGTTCATAACTATTGACGGTTAGTGGTTCTATATTCGCAGTTGAAACGGTCAGAATTGAGACATCACGCAACATCCGTAATACATCTGGATAACTAAATCCTTGAGAGAAATTGGCAAATAATTGCTGATTATCAGTAAGTCTATAAACTGCGCCTAAATTAAACAAAAACTTGTCAGCATTTGTTGAATCACTCGCTACGCTTTGTGTTTGTCTAGAAGGTGTATAAGCGTCTGTATCTGCCTTAATATATTGATAGCGCGTTCCCGCTTGTAGATTAAAGCGATCCGTTAATTGATAATCTGCCTGTAAAAAAGCACCGATATTTTGAATGACAGTATCTGGACCTGCATCTAGCCTTCTACCAGTATCCTTGTAAACCATACCGTTATTGCTGACAGACAATACGTCATAATGCTGAGTATCTTTTTCCCGGTCATAATCCAGACCATAGGTCAGATTAAGATCACGCGCTGCAAGCTTAAAATCAGACTGAACTGTGGACCGCATTCCTGCCACATCAACCGTATATTGCGATTGATTTACCGTCGCGCCACCAGCATAAACTGGGAAAAAACGTCCTTTTTCATTTCTATAATAGGCTTCCAAATTTACCGTCTGCCCCCATACATCCTGATTTTGATATTGGGTATTAAAGGCATAACGATCCGTAAATGGCTGATTACTTAATTCCAGTCCCTTGATTGCTCGTTCAGACTGTGGCCCTTTAGCAATGGTATAGTTCGGTCCATAATCAGGTAGATAACGAGTATCCTGCTTATCCTTATAATACTGCGCACCAAAACTCAAGCTTTGTGTGTCAGTCAAATTAAAATTCAGGCGCCCATTTATGTCTAGTGTATCTGTATCATTACGGCTAGTCTGATTGGGTTCAGTTGCGATTCGATCCCCATTCGCATCAAATAATGATCCTCGACTGGTATAGTTCGCACCAAGAAAACCATCCATTTTATCATTGCTGAAAGAAACGCTCTGACCCGCTTCATAAGCCAGGCCATCTCCTCGGAAATTATCAGCAGAGGTTATCCCTAATTTCGTCTCAAAACTCAGTGGTTTCGATTTGTCAGCACGTTTGGTAATGATATTAATAATCCCACCCGTTGCGCCAGAACCATAGATACTGGTTGCCCCAGAAATAACCTCAATCCTTTCAATCATCCCCGGACTAATACTGTTCAATTGGCGCGCAGGATCACGCGATCCCGTCTGAGATACACCATCAATCATCACCAGTACCGTTCTGCCTCGCATGGTCTGGCCATAATTACTTCCAGTACCACTAGACGGCGCCAGTGAAGGAACCAGTTGAGCAAGAACATCTGCTACTTTTCGCCCTGCCCCAGCCTGTTTTTGTACCTCTGCTCCGCTAATGTTCTGTACAGTCCCTGCAATATCTGCAATGCTTTTTTCTGATCGTGTTGCTGTAATAACGATCTGTGGCAATTTCTGGACAGATTCCTGTTGTTGAGCATTGCTAACTGGTGTCTGATTATTCGAGGTTTCATCCTGTGCATATAACTGACTACAGATTGCAATAGATAAAACACATAAGCTGAATTGGGAAAGGCGCATCCTGTTTCCTCAGTTGTAGGCCTGAATTTTAGTGCTAATAATAATCATTATTATTACCGATGTAAAACATAATATTCCGATGGTGTATATCAAACCTGTTCTGGCATATTCGAGATAAAAAACAATTAAGTTGTTGATTTATTATATTTTACTGTACTCTTATTTCTGTTTCATTTAGTCCATCACCTTGCCGATAACGTCCACAGCGTGAGTAAAATTCATTTCGATAACAATGATATAGAACTGCTGTTTTTTCCAACATCTTTATTTTTTTCTGCGCTTGGTAAGCAATATCTTCTGCAATATAGGCATAAGATTTTACATTTTCATCCGGCTCACCCACAATTTTACTGGCAGCTGAATTTTCAAAAATAAAATAACTCATCATGCGCATGACAGCTCTGAAATGTCCTTGCCCAAGCACATGTTTTTCACCGAGTAAAATATGCCAGCCCAGATCAGAGTCATCAGCATCATAATAAAGTGCCAGTCGATCGCGCTTGGCTTCATATATCTCAAGATAACCGACATCTGTATGTTCAATCGTAATAATAAATAAACGCTGATGATCATCACAAATCATCTTTTCAAAATAAACGGCCAGTTCAAGCTCTGGTTTATTCAGCTGCCACTGCGGAATCACATGAGGTTCATGCATCCATTTATACAATAATGGAAAATCCTGCGGAAGTTGCACAGCCCTTAATCCATAAGCTATTCCTCTTTCCTCGTAATGGAACTCATCCAACAGCTGTGAAGATAATGTCATCATAAATATTTACTCAATTCAATTTCATGCAGATGCAGTAAAGTGATAATAATCCTGTGCTGAATGTTCGCTGAAAAACTGGTCCCGTTTCTGCCGTTCTTGGATTTCCATTTGCTGAAACTGCTCGAGATGATGACGGGCAATATCTGGACTCAAAATAAACACACCATCGGCATCTCCCACCATTAAGTCGCCAGAGGAAATACAGGTATCTCCCATCTGTATTTGCTGGTCAAACTCCACCACACACTCTCCCTGCTGACGTGTAGTCAGACAACTGACCGATGAAGCAAAAACGGGGACCTTCATGTTTCTTAAAGCAGTTACATCCGTTACTGCACCCAATATGATTACAGCGGCAAGCTGATGATATATGGCAGCGCGATGTCGCTGTTCTCCCCAGCAGGCACGATGTTCCAGCCGACGTGCATCAATGACCAGTACATCACCCGGCTGACTGTTCAGCAAAGCCTGACGCAGTGCCATACCATTGACTGAATGCACTGTAGCCGTACGCACCCGACCCACAGCATGCCCAATCTGGTTAATCGCATGAATCTGTGGTAAATGCCCTTGGTCCAGTACATGACCAATGGTTGAGCTGGCAATATCTGCATAACTCTGGATTAAATTATTTAACTGCTCTTGCATGAGTATTGACCTCTGTGTTCATCCTGTCTTAGTAATGGACAGCTTGCACAATATTCTTTCTGTGCTTCAGGTAACTGAAAATAAAAGCAGCATTTTTTACGTTGATAGGTCGTGGACGATTGCTGCCGACTCTGATCCAGTAAATAAAATGGGTTTTGTTTTAGGCCCAGATCAGCTGCAGGCAAATCTATCAAAAACTGCCGTTGATACTGGATACGGCTGAGTAAAGCTTGGTTACCCCCTTTTCTGTTCATCATGTCGTAAAATTGCAGAATTCGTAATGCAGTATTTTCCCACAACAAAAATTTCTGTACTTTCCCTGTACGGGCAAGGACATCAAATAACTTTTTCAGGTCATCCAGTATGAATCGCACATATCCTTCAAAAGATTGCTGTTTTCTACTGACGCCATGCTGTAATTGGGGCAGATTAATCAGATGCAGTGTTCTGTCCCAATACCAGTCAGGAGGCAATCCTGTGGAAATACAGGATAAGTCCCATGGCAAATCAATATCCTCAGAAGTCAGTGCGTAAAAATATGGGAATAACAGAGGGACAGCCCAGTATTTAATGAACATGGATGTAGCGCAGGTTAAATTCACTGCATCCACGCGAGAACCAAAATCATTTAATGCTATCAAACATGCAGAGGGATTTAGCAGATCAGTAAAACTCAGTATCTGCTGCCCCTCTACAGGCAGTACATCAAATTGAATATTCAGGCGTTCAGCCAGCAACTGCCTAAGTACTGATATATCAGATTTTGTCATTTTAAAATCAGACCCAATATTCAATACTGCAATCTTTGACTGCACACCTGAGTTTTCTCTATTCATGAAATTAAACAACACTCCTGAATACATTCGGCACAGTTCCCATACTGCTTGGCATACTTCCCACCCTATTATCTTGTTCAAGTAGTGGGCGGATCAGTTGCTTATATGGCCACAACTCACTATCAAATAGGATATGCTTTAATTCAGCTCGGGCCGTATCCGTAAATGGCACATCATCCAGTGCTTGCTGTAACTGCTGAGCCAATACACGCCATAAATCCGCCGAGTCAATCTGATAGAACTCTGCAACAGTTTCCAAGATACTGGCCAGATTGACCTGTATACCGAGTGTCTGTAGATAGAGAATCAAACTTTCCACGCTGTCGTGGTACAACGTAATACGAAAATCATGTGGACTCAGGTACTCAGGATCAGGCAAGCCCTGCTGCTGCATCCATGGCTGATAAATACGGACAGAATCATGGTCGCGGAGCATGAAACCAGCGAACTGCCCATGTTCCAGTACAATACAGATATTCTGACCATGAATTTCGCCCATCAGACCAAGACGGAACAGGCGCAAATTTACCTCAAAGAAATCACGACATAATGCAGCAAAAATATTGCAGATATGCAGTGGTGTAACAGTTAAATTCTGCCATTTTAGAATCAGATCAAATACACATCCCCGCCCATCCATCAGTTGCCCTAAGCTAGCCATAGGAATAATCTGATAAGGTGCTTGTAACAACTCAGCAGGAATCCTTCGGCGCTGTGCTGCGAGATGCATCGGACGTTCATTGAACAGCATTAAATTATCTGGCGTTAAATTATCCTGCTGCTCCGGAAGATAAGCCCACCATTGATTTTCATCGCATAACCACAGACGTCTTTTCAATACCTCATCTTTTTGCTTAGCGAGCTGTAACAGTTGCTGATTCTTTTGCCCATTGATCATTTTGACAATCGGTAAAAAACGCAATGAACCCAAAGACTTAACTGCAAGTGGTAATTTTAGACTATCCTGTGGCTGTGACGCTGAAAGAAGGCTTCTTAGTGACGAACTGGCGTACCAGCCGCTGGACTGAAACGCTAAGGGGATAATGTCCTTATGTTGCAACTCTTCAGAAAATTTGTCAGACAGCACATGCTTGAACTGCCACGCATGTAAGGGAATCGCCAAATAACTATCCCCCAGCGCTTTTTCATCACACTCCTGTTTCAACATCAGGAACTGTTCCGCGTTCAGAAAAATACGAGCAGGTTGCTGCCTGCTGATCTCAGTAACATCCTTCCCATAGACCAACTTTTCTCTATTTACTGCAACCCAGTGAACATTCATATCCTGAGCAAATTCAGGACTGAAATACTGATATTCATCGGAACTAAAACCGTCCTTTAACTTGGCCAACGGATGATAAGGGCGATCCCGCAAAGCGGCATACTGCTCCAGCTGTATAAATAAGTCTGCGGGATGCTGCGTTAACCACTCTGAGGAGGACAACTGATGTTGCTGAGACAATTCTGCATGCAACATTGCCTGTTTTAAATCTGCACGAAAATCTGCCAGTTTTGATGCATCAGCAGAGTTGAAGCAGTGTAATTGCTGCATGAAGTCAAATAACTGCAATGCACTTAATTTCTGAACATGATAACCCTGTGCTTCGTCCATGCTAAGCTTATAGATCGATGCTCCAACATGCATCTGCCAACGCTGTTTCAAACCCTGTTTCAGCGGTAGAATCAAACACTCAGTCTGTGCAGAATTAAATAAAACTGCAAAACACTCCCCAACTGTATAACTGTCGAAAAGTGATTCAAAGCCATGCTGAAATCTTTGTCTGCATAGTCGTTGAGCCTGATCCTTTGTCAGGATCTCCGATTCTGAAATATATTGCTCAGCAAGTAGGCTATTGACCAAATCCATCAATATCTCCTGCCCTGAAACGGCAGGTGAAAATACCATGGTATTCATTCGTTTATCCCCCTAAACAGGCTGACGGAAATGGAACAGAGGGTTATTGACATAACGCATCTGTACATCACCATCACCGAATAAGCGGCGGCGGGTCAGCGATTCAATACAATATTGCTCTGCAAAGACATCAAACACCGCATAGCGTGACTGATGTTCAGGATATTGCTGCTGAAAATCATGAATAATATCTGCTGCTTTTTGCCAGAAGACCTGTTCACTAAAGTCAAGCTGCTGTTGTAGTGTCATGGCGATATCACTCAATGCAACAAAGAATAGACAAGCGCAACTAAAATCCCGTACTGCATTTAGATCATCCGTGAGGATAAATGACATGCGATTGGCTTTCGCATGTTCCGCAGGTAATGCATGCAAGGTCGGAAAAGCTTCTGGATGGGTCAGATGATCAGGACTAAAGCGTACCCCATCATGAAAATCCTTTAAAATGATCCGTACTGGCCAGCCATTACGATGAACTAAAATGATATTCTGCCCATGCGATTCAGTTCCAATTCCTTCAGCAAAGAGTAAATATAGAATTGGTTGAATGACCACAGACAGCAATTGCCCAACCCATGCATCCACACCATACTGATCCAGCCAAGGTGCGATCAGTAACTTCCCATCCTGCTGGACATGACCAATTCCATTCAAAGGAATAGCGTCTTCACCAGATTTTAGATACTGCTGCACACTTTCACGCCACAGACTGGCAATAGTTCCATATGCCTGTTTGGCATGTGATGCAGGCAGACGCGTGAAATCCACTGCTGAGGCATGTACTTCACCAAGAATATCAAAATCCAATTTTTGGGCAATTTCACTGTTCTTTTTTAAACCCTGTAGCCAATCTGTAATTAGCGGCCCATTCATTGCGGTATGCGTTGCCAATATCCGTGAACTTGAGGTATTTGTCAGACTCATGGACATTTTGATATAAGGCTTTTCAGGATGTTGTAAATTGGTCAGTGTTCTCAGTGACTGCTGAGCAATATAGGCATATTCCCCTCGTCCCAGATAAACAATCTTCTGCTCAGCAATTTCCTTAAAGAACACATGCACAATAGTATTTTCCCATTGCCATGGATGAACGGGTAACCAAATATACTCATCTGCATTTTTTTGCTGATCCAAAACCTTTGCAAACTCTTGCTGATCCTGTTCAGTCAACTGCTGCTGCAGGAAATCATCCGCATTTAAATGACTGGATGCGTTATGGGAAAATATGGACTGATGTACTGCAATCCACACCAGATGAATAGGTTGTGCATATTCAACCCCATATTTCAGATTATCCTGCAGATTAAAACCAACTCGAGATTTATAACAAGGATGATAGGGGTGGCCATCCATCAGATAGGTTTCCAGCACATCATAACTATATTGTGCTGCTGGTAATGCATACTCATTCTGGCAATGTTGAGACTGCACATCATGAATAAAAGTTCGCTTCAATTCACTGATAAAACCATCAATCTGGGCTGCCTGTGGAATACTTCTGACGATCTCATCAATCACTAAATTCAACTGTGCAACCGTTTTCTGTCCCTGATGATCTTCACGGATAACATCTGAAGCAGTCATGCGTACCAGTCCAAAACTGAGATGTCGCTGTCCTGCAGCCACGTAACGAACCGACTGCCCTTGTGGATTGATCACCTCTATATAAAAAACACCATCCTCAAATTGGGCTGGAATCACCTCTTCATAAATCAGTGCCTGTAGCAATTGTTTGATCACACGCTGTTCAACTTTCTTCATTGTGACTTGATCAGGCTGTTGCCAAGCCAAAGTGCTTGTATTCACAGAATGTGTGGTCGTGGAAAGTGCTGGATGTAAATTGCCCATTATTTTTACCTTTATTGATTTTGAACCAAAACGTCCGCTTGCTTCTGACTCGGAAACTTCCATGCAGCGGGTAATGCCAACAGCATCACTCCTGCACAGATCAAAAACAGTTCCCGTATTGCATGAATTTGAGCAATTGCGAGTTCAGGTGAATATGAAATATTGTGTGTACGAATTTGCAGATAGAGTGCTGCAATCACAACAGCAATTGCAGCGCAGATCCGGCGCAGTAAGTTATTAACAGCTGCTCCCTGAGTCACCAGTTCCTGATCTTCCAGACTATTTAACCCAGCCGTTGTCGCTGGCATATAGGACAAACCAAATCCCAACCCATGCAAGATCATACAAAACATCAGGGATATAACATGTGTACCAGGAATCAATGCCAGACCAGCAAATGCAGCAACAGTCAACAGAAGACCAAAACAGATTAATTGTCGGGCACCATGTTGATCGAGATATTTACCCGCCCATTGACTACATAGACTGGTGGTCAATGCACTGCTCATCAGGATCAGCCCTGTCCACACTGGACTGAGTTTTAAAGTATTCTGTAACAGTAGTGGGATCAGGAGTAAGGTAATGAACAGTCCGATGGTATGCACAACTGAAATAATGACACTGTAGTTAAAACCACTACTGGTAAACAGTTGCCAGTCAATTAAGGCATTGGGTTTATTACGACTAAACCAAATAAAGCCACAACATGCCGCAATGCCTGTACTGAACAACAGCAGAAACGCAGGTCTTTGGATGTCACTCAACTGCTGGATACCACTCAAACTGAGCAGTAACGCCACAATACCCACAGCAAGCAGTACAAAACCCCTCCAGTCAAAACCTAACAATCTCATATTCGTCTGCTGTGACGGCAACCAACGCAACCCCATCACCAATGCACAGATGGTTAGCGGAACATTCAATAAAAACAACACCTGCCAGTTCCACCATACCAAAACCAGTGCACCCAGCATGGGTCCACATGCCAAAGTCAGCATAATCATGGCACCCCATAGCCCTGTAGCAGTACCCCGCTGCGCACGCGGAGTTACCATAAATATAATTCCCAGAGACAATGGGATCATCAATCCACTTGAAAAGCCTTGTAAGGCACGAACCAGCAGTACAGTTTCAAAATGCTCTGCAAAAGCACCATACAGCGAGCTCAAACCAAAGACTGTCAACGCAGTCAGATATACCTGACGTTTACCAAATCGCTGACTCAAATAACCTGTGAGCAATAGACTCAGGCTCATACTCAGCAGAAAAATAACCATCACCCAACTGACGGCTGTTTCATTGATCTGAAAATCATGCATCAACTGAGGAATAGCGGGGTTAAAACTACTGTTATTTATACTGACGGTGCCAGTCCCCAGCATCACACAGATCATCACCCAACGTTGTAACCCTGAAGATGCAGGATTTTCTGTCTGCAACAGTGGTTGTGGCTGTTCAGCCATCTCCTGTCCCCTGTGTTATTTGCTCATGACTTTTAAATACTGATCATCGGTTTTCCCAGAGGGACGCGGCATGACTGTATTTGTTCGGGAATTATTTATTTGGAATTCAGTCGTCAAGGCCTGACTACCTAGCTGAAAATCCTGAAAGCCTTGTTTTCCGTCTACATCAAAATAGTTTTCTTTCAGAATCTGATTGGCGATCCGTGCGGAACGAAATGCGCCCAATCCCAGATCAGGGGTACCTACGCCATGGTGTTGAAGACTGGTATTTTGAATATAGATCTCACCATCCCCTTGATATTGCAGTTGATGATGCTCACTAATTTTCCAGCGTTGCTGGGTATCTAATACAATCCCGTCATTTAGCTTATTCAGGAACGTCTGTGCAGGATATTGATAACCCGTTGCTGCAATCACTGTACTCGCCCGGAGTTTCAACATCTGCTGCTGCTGAGTCTGTAAAAATTCAAGTTGGATATTATTCGGACCATGTAACTGTGCATTCTCCAACTGATAGTTGCCAGCAATAGTCACACAGGTATCCGGTTGTCCAATACTACGGTGATAAAGGCGCTCATAGATTTCCTGAATGGTTCTGCTACTGATACCCTTATACAAATGGGCTTGTGCAGTTGGCAGAGTATCCTTGAGAGCTTCTGGTAAATGGTAGAAATAACGCATGTAATCTGGACTAAAGCTTTCCAGACCCAATGGTGTATTTTCCATGGGTGAAAAACCTGCGGAGCGGGTCAACCAATACAAATGGAATCGGGGCTTACCTGTTTCTGATGAAATCTGCTGATCAAATAAATCAATAAAAATTTCCGCCGCAGACTGACCAGAGCCAATCAGTACCACATTGCCAGACAGATTATCGGTACACTGCTGTAGATAGCTGGAAGAGTGCAGACAAGAGGCGGTCTGTTCTGAAATGGTTTGTAATGGTTTGGGTAATCGCGGCACCGTTCCCACCCCCAATACCAGTTTACGGGTCTGATGAATGGACAATCGTCCACGCTGTTCAGCAATCACCTGAAAACCTCCAGAGATTGGAGCAACGTCCACCACCCGCTGACCAAAGTGTAGATCATGCAACTGCTGTACGACCCACTGGCAATAATGGTTATATTCTTTGCGTGGAATATACAAATTCTCACGGAAGTAAAACTTATAGAGACGTTGCTGTGCCTTTAAATAGTTCAGAAAACTATAAGGGCTTGTCGGCTCAACCAGACTGACCAAATCAGCCATAAAAGGGACCTGCAACATCGCACCTGGTAGCTGTAATCCTGCGTGCCAATCAAAATTTTCGCGTTTTTCAAAGAAACAATACTTCAATGAAGCATGCTGATTCAGCAACGCAGCAAGACTTAAATTAAAGGGCCCCAGACCAACACCGATGAAATCAAGCATAGTCGGCCTCCTCAATAACTTGTCTAACATAGAGTGGATTTTTTAAATCGACATAGATTGATTGCTGAGAAATATCAGCTTGCAACTCATCCAGTTCATACAGACGTGTCATCATATTGCCTTTATAGGGGAAAGTTTCATGATGCAAAACAGTCTTTAATAAATTGCTTTCAGGATATTTCTGATAGGCCTGCAACAAGTAGGATTGCAGCATTTCAATTAATTGTTGCTCCTGAACGGCGCCAGTCATACCTATGGCATTAATCAGACCAAATAAGGTATTACCAATAAAGTAATAACGGAAACGTTCATCCACCAATGACAATGGGCATACTGCCTGACCATCTGTTGCCAGTGTCGGATAATGTTTCAAAATTTCTGTGGCAAGCTCACGGATATAGTAAAACCCTTGATTATCCCTAAACCATACTGTTTTAGGCATACCCTGTTCCAGTTCAATCAAGGTATTCTGTTGGTGTGCTTCAAAAGCCATTCCATATTCATGATACAACTCCATCAATGGCAGAATGGTCATTTCCAGGAAACGATCAAACCATAGCAAGGCAACTTGTGACTGAGACTGACCTGTTTGTTTTGAAATATCTGCAAAAATTTCACTGAAACGATTTTTTGCCAATACAGGATGATCCTGACACAATGAAGCAATACAAGTCACATCATCACTGACCTTAAATGGATTTTCACGCAGAATACAGATGGTTTCATCCAGTACCTGACCATCAAATTTCAATGCAATCCAAGCAGGATCACTCAAAGCCTGAAGGTTCGGATTTCTCTGCCTGAATTCACTTAGACAATCATCATGCCACAGCTGATAACTCAACAAACCACGGTGGCATTCCTTATACAGATTGACCCGAACTGAATTAGTCACAGCCACAGTCATGGATGCCTTGAACATCCAAGGTGATTGCTCACTGTACAGCGTACGTACTGAAGTTGTTGCTTTGACATCCCAGCCTAGCGCGCCAAAATCAATCAATTTTTCTTCATGTAAAAGCTGTTGATACCAGTCCTTGTCCTTTAAAAAACGTGCCTGCCATGGATGTAAAGGTAACAAGGCATAGTCAGGAAACTGGGCTATTTTTGCTCGGTGATACGCATTGAAATATGGCTCTAAATCATGTTTAAACTGTGTGGGAATATCAATTTTATGCGCATTGTCCGAAGCAATATGTTCTGGGTGCACATATAAAAATTGCATTTTGAAGGTATTCTGTGTTTCAGGTGAAAAAATCTTCCAGTCATCCTGTACAAAACCCTGACGGCTTTTTGGTGAAGGATGCATGCTATGACCAAGTACCAATGCCTGTTCACTCTGAATAAAATTTTGTTGTTTTGCTATAATCTGATCAAAATCTGGTTCACGATGACTGAGAAATTGCTGTAGTGCCCTGTGACTCTGAATCCAACATTCCAGCAATGAAGATGCATCAAGTTGCTGAGCTTTGGATTGTTCAATTAAATTTTCCAGTAGATTTGCCGCAATACTTACAGGGCTGAGTGCCAGATACTGACCTTCTCGCTCGACCCACGGCAAGTCAGCAAAACGGTGTCGCCCCACCTGACTGAAATATTCAATCGGTGCATAAAGAAACCCATTGATTGCGTGCAAAGGGATACTGAGTAAAACTTTACCCTTGCCTCTGTCTGTTAAATGAGGAGATTGTTCTGTTAAAGAGAGAAAACGACCATGACCTGTTTCTTGTAAATATGAGTTCACTAAATGCTGCAAGGCAATTTTATTTGTGATTGATCTCATCAGGATTACTCTGTGGGGGGATAAGTACCTACGGAGAATATCCATGCTTAATTGCAAATACAAATGATAACTATTATTATTTACATTCAATAATAAAAAATTACTCCCACTTAACAACTCTTCATTTTTCTCACACAGTAAAGTCTAATCAAATCACTCAGACTATAAAATTCAACCTTAAATTTCCTAAAATGCTGATCAATGAAAGACAGGATCAGATAAATTTATCTTGATTAAGCGTGATATAAATCACGATTATTTTATAATTTTTAACAAATAGAAAGTTTGCCCTCTTAATACTTTCTTCTCGTTCCTGAATAGAGCGAGAAACAAATTACTAAAAACAAAAAAGCAATTCGCTAGGATCAATTGAAAGAAATGATACAAGCCGAGTAAAAAAAGATTTATGAAAGCAAATCATTATAAATTTAAACTAAATATAAGTGCTTTATTCTGTATTCAGTAGTTTCTGTGAATTACAATCATTCTCAATTATACTTTCGTCAATTTAAAGCAATCTCAGGGTGAGATAAAAGGAAACAAGATGAAAAGCAACAAAATTTTTAATAAGAAGTCTGATGTAAAAAAAATCATTCCACTTATATCAATTGGTGGGTTCATCTTTTTATCACAATCCTCTTTTGCTATTTCACCCACAGAGGCTACAGATACAGAAAACAAAGCTGCGGTGCTTCCAACCATTACTGTCAGCGCATCACGCTCAGATGAATTCTCCTCTTCTGCAAAACAAGTGACCAAATTAGATGAAAAACAAATTGAATTTCTAAAAAATGCGTCTTCTGGAAATATTGCCACTGTTTTAGCCAAAGTTGTGCCTGGTTTATCAGACTCAAGTCGTACAATTACTGATTATGGGCAAACTTTACGCGGACGTAATGCCTTGATCTTGGTTGACGGCGTACCTATGAATTTGACACGTGATACATCAAGAGGTCTTTCATCAATCGACCCTCAAAGTATTACGGGGATAGAAGTCATTCGTGGCAGTAATGCGATTTATGGAAGTGGTGCTGCTGGCGGAACGATTTCAATCACCACCAAAGCAGCGGGCGGTGAACCGACTGCAAAAACTGTGATTGGGCTACAAAGCGCATTGACCAATTTTCGTACAGATGCTTTAAGTGGAGATATCCATCAATATTTTTCTGGAAGCTTAAATAACTTTGACTATGCATTTGATTTTGGCTATCAACGTATTGGTAGTCCATACGATGCCCGAGGCGATCGTGTTGCACCAGAACCAAGTCAAGGTGATTTATTTGATGCGGATACATATAGCGTAGGCGGTAAACTTGGCTATCACATTGATGATAACCAATATCTACAATTTGCAGCAAATTACTATAACGCTGAACAAGACTCTGACTATGCCTCTGACCCAAGTGTAGCAAAACTTCCTGCAGGTAGCGTACCTGCGAAAGCAATCAAAGGGCTTAAATTAAAAGACCAGAATAAAAATGAAAATCAAATCTACAATTTGACCTATAACAATAAAGATTTATTTGGCAGCAAAGTTGACGCGCAAATCTATTACCGAGACTTTTTTACTCGCTTCTCGCCATTTGATGCGCGTCAAGTCAGTACCCGTGGTGGGCAAGTCGATCAGGTTTATCAAAATAATAATGTACTTGGCAGTCGCCTAACCGTAAACACTCCACTAGAATTTTTAGGTGATACGTCAATTGTTTGGGGTGGCGATTTTAGTCGTGAAAAAAGCGAAATGCCTCTAGACACGTTTGATCCTAAAATTTATGACCAATCTGGTGGCTTAGAATTTGTTAAAAATGGAAAACTGATCTATTTACCCGAATTAACCACCCAAAGCATCGGCGGTTTTGCGCAATTAAAGCATAATTTCAATGAGCAATGGTCTGCTGAAGTTGGTACGCGTTATGAAGACAGTTATGCAAAAATTGATAGCTTTGTTCCACTATCACAACTAAGTAAACCAAATCCTTATACTGTTAAGGGTGGTAAAGTAACGGCGGATGCATGGTTATATAATGCCAATGTCACCTTTAAGCCAACAGATCAGCACTCGATTTACGCATCTTTTAATCAAGGTTTCCAATTGCCCGATGTAGGGGTTGTAATCCGTAATGCAACAGCAGGATTTAACTTAGCATCCTCATTCCTTGAACCCGTTAAGGTGGATAATTACGAGCTCGGTTGGAACGGTCATTTTAATAATTTTAGTTCAAGCTTAGCGGTGTTCCAGTCAACTTCAGATCTGGGTGGTGTTCAATCCTTTAACAATGGCTTGATACTGACACGTACCAAAGAAAAAGTGACTGGTGTAGAAGCGACTCTTGATTATCTTGATGATGCAAAAGTATGGGGAACTGGAGGAAGTGTTACATGGATGAAAGGCCGTGAAACCCCACAGAACACCAATAAAGAACAAGACATGACGGGTTACCGTATTCCACCTTTAAAAGTAACAGGATACATTTCTTATAGCCCAACAGACACATGGACAAATCGTTTACAAGCGACATATTTCGCTTCAGAAGATTATCGCTTAAACGGTGTCAACAGTTTTGGTCGTTATGATGTGAAGTCATATACCACTGCAGATTTAATCAGTAGTTTTGCCCTAAACAAAAAAGATACCGTTACGATTGGCTTAGAAAATATGTTTAACCGTAAATATTATCCATTATATAGCCAACTTCTACGTACCAGTAATAACACCAGCCATCTGCTGGCATCAGGTGCAACATTGAAAGTGACTTATAGTCATAAATGGTAAGATTTAATGATAAAGCCTTGTGCTTTTGAATCATAAATGGTTGTCCTACCGTGGGGCGACATGGATGTCGCCCCTTGTGTGTGGGAATACGGGGGTGCAGGACGTACCCCTCGCCCAACATGAGCAAAAACAAAGCACTGCTTTGTTTGCAGCGCAAGGTTTGGCAATCCCTGCGAAAAGTCAGGCATCACCTACACAAAGGTATTGAAACTTTGAATGTAAGGTGGGGCATTGCAAACTTTTTATAATCAAACAATTTATCTCGACATATAATTGATTTAATTAAAAATATTAATTTCTTGGGTTTGATTTTTTGACAAGTTGACTATACATAAACTCACATGACAAAGAACAGCAAAAAGCCGGCAGTATTGAAACGACCGGCTTTTTTAATTTTGAATCACAAACTATTTAGCTATTTATTACGATAAACAATAAATTATGCGCTTAATTCAACTGCAAGTGCTGTAGCTTCACCACCACCAATACAAAGTGTTGCGATCCCTTTGGTTTTACCTAAGCGTTTTAAAGCATGGATCAAGGTCACAATGATTCGTGAACCTGATGAACCCAGTGGATGCCCGAGTGCACAAGCGCCACCATTAATATTGACTTTTTCAGGATCAAGTTTAAATGCATCAATTGCAGCCATAGTGACCATGGCAAAAGCTTCGTTAATTTCCCAAAGATCAACATCGTCTACGGACCAAGCGAGATTTTTCAGTAATTTTTGAATTGCTCCCACAGGTGCAATGGTAAACTCTTCAGGATGCTGGGAATTGGTTGTATAGCCTTTGATTTCTGCTAATACAGTTAAACCACGCTTTTGCGCTTCTGACGCCGACGTGATCAGTAGTGCAGATGCACCATCACTGATTGAACTAGAGTTTGCAGCAGTGATCGTACCGTCTTTAGCAAATGCAGGTTTTAAGCTTGGGATTTTATCAATCTTGGCATTTTCAGGATTTTCGTCCACATCTACCGTGATCTCACCCTGACGTAACGCCACTTTAACAGGCGTGATTTCGTCTTTAAAATAACCTTCTGCAATCGCTTTTTTTGCACGTGTTAGTGAGCGAATTGCAAACTCATCCATTTGCTCACGGCTATAGCCCTTTTTATCCGCCATTTCCTGTGCAAAACTTCCCATTGCACGCCCTGTACCCGCATCTTCCAAACCATCAAGGAACATATGATCAATCACTTGACCATGCCCCATCCGATAACCTGAACGTGCTTTAGGTAATAAATACGGTGCATTGGTCATAGACTCCATACCACCGACGACAATAATTTTGGCACTTCCTGCTTTAATGGCATCGCTGGCTTGCATTGCAGCTTTCATCCCAGAACCACAGACTTTATTGATTGTGGTTGCGCCAACATGATCTGGTAAACCCGCTTTTCGCATCGCTTGACGTGCTGGACCTTGTTTTAAACCCGCAGGTAATACACAGCCCATAATCACTTCATCAATATCAGCAACAGGCACATTGGCTTGTTCAATAACTTTTTCAATGACGACTGCACCCAAATCCGGTGCAGATAAGCTTGCAAAACTGCCTTGAAAACTTCCCATTGCAGTACGACGAGCAGCGACGATGACAATCTTTTCCATTCGAGTTCACCTTGTATTTTAAATGCGTATACTTTTGAAGCGGGTATTTTTGAAAATAGCATATCCATTGATAACATGTCTAAGCCGCCAAAGCGACTTAGCATTTAAACTTGGCTGGTTAAATTATAATTTTAAGCTTGCTTTGTCACAATCAAGCCACAGCGAGATTTGAGGTGATCAGTTCTACCCCAGTTGCCGCCTGAATTTGTTCTAGGCTTACATCTTTGGCCAATTCAATCAACTCAACACCTTGGGGAGTGATATCCATCACCCCTAGATCCGTAATTATACGGTTTACGACGAGTCTACCCGTAAGCGGTAATGAACATTCAGCGACAATTTTAGGACTACCATCTTTAGCACAGTGTTCCATCAACACCACGACTTTTTGAACACCTGCAACCAAATCCATTGCACCGCCCATGCCTTTTACTTTTTTCCCAGGGATCATCCAGTTGGCTAAATCTCCCTTTTCGGAAACCTCCATTGATCCTAAAATGGCAATATTGACCTTACCACCACGAATCATGGCAAAAGATTCAGCACTAGAGAAAAACGCAGCACCCTTACGTGCAGTTACGGTTTGTTTACCCGCATTAATTAAATCTGCATCGACAGTATCTTGTGTTGGAAATTCATCAATTCCCAATAAGCCATTTTCAGATTGAAGCCAGACATTGATATTGTCAGGAATATAGTTTGCAACCAAGGTAGGTAAGCCAATGCCTAGATTGACATAAAAGCCATCTTCAAGCTCTTGCGCTGCACGTTCAGCCATTTCATTACGCGTCCAAGCCATGATTAAATCTCCGTCTTCAATGTCAATTGTTCAATTCGTTTTTCAGGCTGCGCATTTAAAACAATACGACTTACATAAATTCCCGGTAAATGAATTGAATCTGGATCTAACTCACCAATTTCAACAATTTCTTCAACTTCGACAATGGTCAATTTGCCAGCCATTGCACACTCAGGGTTAAAGTTTCGTGCAGTCTTACGAAAAATTAAGTTGCCGGCTTTATCTGCCTTATAGGCTTTTACCAAAGCAATATCTGCAACCAATGCTTGTTCGAGTATGTAATCTTTACCATCAAATTCGCGAACTTCTTTGCCTTCGGCAATCAATGTCCCAACACCTGTTTGGGTAAAGAACGCTGGAATGCCAGCACCACCTGCACGTAACTTTTCAGCCAAGGTGCCTTGAGGTGTCAACTCAACTTCAAGTTCACCATTTAAATATTGACGTTCAAATTCTTTGTTTTCACCGACATAGGATGAAATCATTTTTTTAATTTGTTTAGTTTGTAAAAGCTTGCCTAGACCAAAATCATCCACACCTGCATTGTTAGAAATACAAGTTAGACCCGTTACACCAATTTCTTTTAAGGCATCAATCAATGCTTCTGGAATACCACATAATCCAAAACCACCCACTGCAAAAGTCTGGTTGTTTGCAACCACATCAGCCAAAGCTTCATGTGCATTCGCGACAACTTTGTTCATCGTTTTAACTCTATATCCTTTAGAATTATTATTATTAACATCGAGCAAATTATTTTAGAAATTGATTCTTTCAAATGTCTAATGAGTAAAACTCATTAATCTGATTTGATCCTGAAATAGTGGACTTTATGATGGGCTAACATTCTTTTTAAAACTGGTGTGCCAATATCGTTTCAATAAATTGCGAAGAAATATTAGAAAGTTCAAAATCTTTTTTATAAATGATCCCAACCGAAAGATTGACATTGCCCTCTTCAATTTCAACCAAGACATTATTTTCTTTATCGATATAATTTTGAAAATGACGTGGAATCGCACTGACCCCCATACCAAAAGCCACAAAATGCGACAATGAACTAATCTGATGACACTCAAGTTTTAAATCTAAGATCATATTATTTTGTGAACATTTCTCTTCTACCACGTGTCGAATGATCGAAGGTTTCTGTAAAGTGATAAAAGGATAAGCATAAAGCTCACGCCATGTCACACTTATACGCTGCGCCAACTCATGATCTTTGGGAAGTAGTGCTAAAAAATCTTCATTGAAAAATGGCTTAAATATTAATTGATCATTGTGTTGCGGTTCAAAGCAAATCCCAATTTCAAAAATGCCCTCTTGGACTTTTTCAATAATTTTTTCATTGGGAATATCATGGATTGAAAAATTGATATTGGGGTGATTCTTATTAAATTCATGTAGTACAGCAGGTAAAACAGCATGTGTCGCGAAAGGCATCGAGGCAATATTCAATGTGCCACGATGTAATTTAAAACGCTGTTTAACATCTCTTTCCATGTCTTCCCAATTTGCCAAAAGTTTTTTAGCAAATGGAATCAACGAATTTCCCTCAGCAGTAAGATCCACACGGCGGGTATTGCGCTTAAACAGCTTGCCACCCAACTCATCCTCTAAACTTTTGATACTTAAGCTTAAAGCAGATTGACTTAGGCAAAGTTCATTGGCGGCATTGGCATAATTCAATGTCCGAGCAAGAACTAAAAAAGCTTTTAACTGTTTGAGTGTCATACGGCAACCTAACTGATTTATAGCTCTATAATACGCTAAACCAAGCGAGTTTTGATCCTAAAATGAGTCATTTGAGCTATCGATTTGCTTATAGAATTAGATATCAATCCATGCTAGCTGATCTCACTTTTGCTCAGATTGATGCCTTAATGAAAGTTTTTGATTTATGTGATCTATAAAAATATGTTTATGCATTTAAATCAGGGCAAAATCGATATACGACGTATTTCAAGCAACATACTTGTCAATAAAGCCACTGCTGTAAATAAAAATTAAAACGCTCAACACACACTCATTCATCTGCACTTCCAATTTGGCTTTTTTCTTTTGCTTATCTATGACCTATTGCGCAAAAACCTCATGAAACTTGTTTCTATTCATTAGTTTTCCATATTGACTCATAAATATTTTCAAACAATGCCTCGAATAATTTGGATTATAGTTTTATCCATCATTTGGAAATGGATATTCCAATTTATAAGTCTGGACGATTTATAAAAGCTAAATTTATTGATCAATATTAATTTCTCTAGATATCCATTTTTATTGGTTTCACTCACTAATGCATTTTTATGATTGAGATAGCCTTGTCGTGATTTGAAATAAAAACAAGGTGGGTTTTGACATATATTCTTTAAGGACGGAGTAAAAATATGTGGGAACTGGGTATAATTTTACTTTCTCTTGGCTTGTTGATGTACACAGCCTACAGAGGATTTTCTGTAATTCTCATGGCACCGATTTGTGCCTTATTGGCCGTCTTGCTGATTAACCCTGCCAACGTTTTACCATTTTATTCTGGTGTGTTTATGCCAAAAATGGTGGGCTTTATTAAAGATTATTTCTTGGTGTTTTTGCTGGGTGCGATTTTTGGTAAAGTTGTTGAAATGTCTGGTATTGCTGAATCCATTGCCAAAACGATTGTTAAATTAATTGGCTCTAAAAATGCAATGCTTACCGTTGTTCTGCTAGGGGCAATTTTAACCTATAGCGGCGTCAGTTTATTTGTCGTGGTTTTTGCAGTCTATCCCTTTGCAAACCAATTATTTAGACAAGCAAATATCCCTAAACGTTTGATTCCTGGCACGATTGCACTGGGTGCTTTCTCCTTTACCATGGATGCCTTACCGGGTACGCCTCAGATTCAAAACGTTATTCCAACTACATTTTTTGGAACCAATATTTATGCAGCGCCATTTTTAGGGATTATCGGTGCAATCTTTGTTTTAGGTGTTGGTTTAACTTATCTGGAATGGCGTCGTCGTGTTGCTGCTCGCAATGGAGATGGCTTTGCATCTGGTATTACTTTAACAGAAGCCGAACTTCAACAATTCGAAAATCAATCTCAGCAACAAGATAATGGTTCTGGTCTACGTCAATTCATGGCATTTGTTCCCTTAATTTTAGTTGCAGTGATGAATAAATATTTATCTACAGCAATTAAAACATGGTATCCAAATGGCTTTGATTTTAATGCACTCGGACTGGCAAACTACACTGTCGATGTCGCAAAAACGTCAGCGATTTGGGCAGTTGGTTTGGCTTTAATCGTTGGGATTGTCACTGCGATTATGTTCGATTATCGTCGTGTTTCAACCAGCTTTAAAGAAGGTGTAAATGCAAGTATAGGTGGTTCTCTACTCGCTGTGATGAACACTGCATCTGAGTATGGTTTTGGTGCAATCATTGCCGCTTTACCGGGTTTTGCCGTAATCAGCCATGCTTTAGGTCATACATTTACCAATCCACTAGTCAATGGTGCAGTCACCACAACCGTTTTGGCAGGGATTACAGGTTCAGCATCTGGCGGTATGAGTATTGCCCTCAGTGCCATGGCTGACCAATACAATACAGCTATTGCTGCAATGGGCATTCCTGCTGAAGTCATGCATCGTATTGTTGCAATGGCATCTGGCGGTATGGATACCTTACCGCATAACGGTGCCGTAATTACCCTACTTGCAGTCACTGGGCTTACACATAAACAATCTTATAAAGACATTTTTGCCATTACCATCATTAAAACAGTTGCAGTATTTGTCGCAATTGCCGCATTTACATGGTTTGGTATCGTCTAAGTTTATCTTCAAAATGAACACAGGGAGTCAATAATGAGTCAACTTCTCAAAGATAAAGTTGCATTTATCACAGGTTCAGCAAGTGGTATTGGTCTTGAAATTGCCAAAAAATTTGCCCTTGAAGGTGCAAAAGTAGTGATTTCGGATATGAATGCGGACAAATGTAATGAAGCAGTTTTAGCCTTAAAAACTGATGGATTTGAAGCCTTATCTGCACCTTGTGATGTTTCAGATGAAGATGCTTATGCTGCTGCTATTGGTCTAGCACATAGCACCTTTGGTCGTTTGGATATTTTGATCAATAATGCTGGTTTTCAACATGTTGCTGCCATCGAAGAGTTTCCAACTGCCATTTATCAAAAACTACTAAATGTCATGCTGGTGGGTTCTTTTATTGGAATCAAACATGCATTTCCAATCATGAAGGCACAAAACTATGGTCGTATTATCAATATGGCTTCGATCAATGGTTTAATCGGCTTTGCTGGAAAAGCGGGTTATAACAGTGCCAAACATGGGGTGATTGGTTTAACTAAAGTTGCAGCGTTAGAATCTGCTCGTGATGGAATCACGGTCAATGCATTATGCCCAGGTTATGTCGACACACCTTTGGTACGTGGTCAAATTAAAGATTTAGCCAAAACCCGTAATGTCAGCGAAACAAGTGCACTTGAAGATGTCATTTTAGCCATGGTGCCACAAAAGCGCTTACTCAATGTTGAAGAAATTGCAGATTATGCCGTTTTCTTGGCGAGTGAAAAAGCAGCGGGCGTGACGGGTCAGGCAGTGGTTATGGATGGTGGTTATACCGCTCAATAATACAGTTGATGATTGCAACGATCATGAATTTATCTCTATGTAAATCATCTAACCAGATGTAATACATATTCATTTGTAGGGGAAATTCTCCCCTACTGTTTTTAGTGTTTCTATCTTTAGTTTTTATCAAAGTGAAAGGCTCACTTTGTCATGTGTCATAACGAGACAATCCAACGTTCTCAGGTTATTCAAGGAAAATGAATATATGAAACCCATAAATAAAGTTGCCATTATCGGTACTGGTGTTATTGGTGCAAGTTGGGCAGCATTCTATTTAAGTAAAGGATTTCAGGTGAGTGCTTTTGATCCTGCTGTTGATGCAGAATTAAATTTAAAAAATAGAGTTCAGACCTATTTACTTGATTTGTTTGAATTGGCTGAAGAGCAAACCACTTCTTCTGATCATTATGTTTCAGACACTTTAAAAAATCTCACTTTTTATCAAAATCTAGCAGATGCGGTAAAAGATGCCGATTTTATTCAAGAAAATGGTCCTGAGCGGATTGATCTAAAAAAAGACTTATATGCACAGCTTACTCAAAATTGCCCCAAAGATAGCATTATCGCCTCAAGTTCATCTGGCTTAAAAATCTCAGATATTCAACATGATTGCCTTTATCCTGAAAGAATTGTACTGGGCCATCCTTTTAATCCACCACATTTATTACCTTTGGTTGAAATTATTGGTGGAGAAAAAACCCAAGCCAACTATATCCATGATGCTTTTGAATTTTATAGATTATTGGGGAAAAAACCGATTTTAATTCAAAAAGAAGTCAAAGGCCATGTCGCCAATCGTTTACAGTCTGCAATTTGGAGAGAAGCGTTTTATCTGGTTTCTGAAGGTGTATGTAGCGCAGAAGATATTGATATTGCGATCACCAATGGACCTGGATTACGTTGGGCAATATTTGGTCCTTATTTAAATATGCAGTTGGCCAATCAACATGGATTTAAAGCCGCTATGCATCATTTAGGTGAACCAATGTCTGAATGGTGGGCTGATATGCACCCTTATACTTTATCTGAAGAAAAAATTGAGATGCTGAATGAAGAAACTCAGCAGTTTGTTAAAAAGCTAGGCGATAAGAATCTTCAATTACTTCGTGATCAGGCATTACTGCGATCTTTAAAGATGCGTAAAGAGTTAGATTTGCCTTAAATGGGATTTTACAAAAGTGATCTCCTTTGATTCTCCAGAATTCTCATCTGGAGAATTTAGTCTTCAAAAACTTAGCCAAGGGAATCAGGATCATTGACCTTCCCGCTCCTAAATTGAATCAACAGATCAAAGCACCCCAAGCAACAATTTTAGACTGGACGTTGTTGCTCATTTTTGAACTATATCAAAAATGCCCATTAGCTTTTAGATTGTTCGAAAATTCGAATAGACATGCCAAGTTTCATATCATTATTGTTCTACTAAAAACATTTATCCTTGTCTTATTCGCTACTTTAATCATTAAGTCGCCCAAATAAGGGAAGTATTATGCTCAACAATAAAATAAAGTTAAAACAAATGTGGTAAAGCAACTTCGATATGATGAATGAAAAATACAAACAACTCCTAATTCAAATGGTGACCCAATATGCGAACTTTCTATACGATTCTCATCGGTATAATGCTACTCCTTGCAATTCTTTTTATAAGTCGAATATTACGTGGTCGCTTTAGTCCAACATTATTTTTTATTCTGTTCATCTTGATTTGGTTTGTAGCAATGAGCTGGAATATGTATATGGGCATACAAGCAGGATATGCGGTTAAAGAAGAATTCTTAATATTTTTACTTAATTTTGGTATTCCTTCTCTTCTCGCAACTTACTTCATATATAAAAAATAAAAGCTCTATTTAGCTTACTAAGGTTAAAAACCATCATGTAAACAACGATCAAAACTAGTGATTACTTATTATAAAGCACTCTCCAAAGAGAGTGCTTTTTGAGTTAACTTTTACTGGTTAAACATGATTAGGCATAGATTTGATCAATTAAAATTAGCTTTCCTTTTTTCGATAAAAGCCGCAACGCCCTCTTTATAATTGTCTGATTGTCCAGCAATACGCTGTAACTCACGTTCCAACTGTAATTGATCAGCCAAAGTATTTTGCGAGGCAGTATTTAATGCCTTTTTAATTAGCGAAATCGAACTGCTTGGTTGCTCTGCCAAACGTTCCGCCAATTCAATCACGCCCTGATCAAAAGCATCATCTTCATAGACCTCCCAAATAAGCCCCCAACTCAAGGCTTTCTGGGCAGATAACTTATCCCCGAACATGGTCAAACCTTTGGCTCGGGCAAGCCCCACCAGATGTGGCAAATTCCACGTCCCACCTGCATCTGGGATTAAACCGACTTTGCAAAAAGACTGTATAAAAGCAGCAGATTGTTTGGCCACAACAATATCGCAAGCCAAAGCCAAATTCGCACCAGCACCAGCCGCTACGCCATTGACCGCAGCCACAACAGGTTTAGCCATATTGGAAATTTTAACGACTAACGGATTATAAAATTTTTCTAAGGCAGCACCTGCATCATAATCAGCTGCGCTTATCACCTCTTTATTTCTGGCTCTTAAATCCTGACCCGCACAGAAGCCCTTGCCTGAACCAGAGATTACAATGGCTTTAATCTCAGTAGAAACCGCCCACAGGTCTAAAATTGCAGCAATTTCACGATGCATTTGCTCATTAAAACTATTGAGCACCTCGGGACGGTTTAAGGTTAAATAGCCCACCCGATTTTCCTGCCGAATCAAAATATGTTGAAAATCCATTTATTTTTACTCATTTAAATAAAAAACAGCCTGACCCTGCTTAAAAAGCAAAGTCATCTTGTTCTAATTCCATTACCGCTTCAGCACCTGATGCAATAGCAGCCGCATGACTTTGGGTACGGTGTAATAATTTTTGAAAGAAAAATTTCGCTGTGGTTAATTTAGCCTGATAAAATTTTTCGTCCTGCGTTGCTTGGCTTAACTTTTCATCTGCTACTTGCGCCATACGTGCCCAAAGATAAGCAAACACGACATAGCTAGAGAAATACAGATAATCAACTGAAACAGCGCCAATTTCTTCTGGGTTTTGCTGTGCTTTTTTGGCAACACTGTCTGTGATTGATAACCACTGTTGCTTGAGTTCCGTCAGTTTTTCCAGATAAGCTGCCAATACGGTATTTGATTGATTGGCTGTAATAAACTGTTCTATTAAATCAGTCATATTTTTTAATAGTTTGCCATCCGACTTGAGCACCTTACGTGCCAGCAAATCTAAAGACTGAATCTCTGTGGTTCCCTCATACAAGGTTGAGATACGGGCATCACGAACAATTTGCTCCATGCCATGTTCAACAATAAATCCATGCCCACCAAAAATTTGTACGCCGTGTTTTGCAGCTTCATTGCCTGATTCAGTTAAAAAAGCTTTGGCAATCGGGGTTAAAAATGCCAACAATTCATCTGAGATTTTCTGTTGTTCAGGATCATTGGATGTTTCAACAATATCAACATGCTGAGCCAGAAAATACGCCAATGCGCGACCACCTTCAGAAAAGGCTTTTTGCGTCATTAACATCGAACGCACAGCTGGATGCACAATAATCGGATCAGCATTTTTATCTGGATATTTTGCGCCTGATAAAGCACGCATCGCCAAACGTTCTTTGGCATAACTCAATGCACCTTGAAATGAAATCTCCGAAGCCGCCAACCCTTGTACAGCTGTTCCAATACGTGCTGTGTTCATAAAGGTAAACATACAATTTAACCCACGGTTTTCAGGACCAATTAAATAGCCTTTGGCCCCATCAAAATTTAAAACACAGGTTGCATTGCCATGAATCCCCATCTTGTGTTCAATCGCACTACAGATAACCTTATTGCGATCTTGGCAATCACCTGCATCATCGAGGTTAAATTTAGGTACGATAAACAGTGAAATCCCTTTGGTCCCCGCTGGTGCTTGTGGTAATCGGGCTAAAACAATATGAATAATATTTTCTGACAGATCATGTTCACCAGCAGAAATGAAGATTTTTTCGCCAGTTATTGCATAACTTCCATCTGGGTTTGGTTCGGCCTTGGTGCGGATCAAACCTAAATCTGAACCGGCATGTGACTCAGTTAGACACATTGTCCCTGTCCACACGCCACTAATCAGTTTGCTTAAAAATTGTTGCTTCTGTTCTGCTGTGCCATGATGTTCAATGGTGCGCATTGCACCATGCGATAAGCCTGGATACATTGCCCAAGCCCAGTTAGAACCACACAGCATTTCTGAGATTGCAATACGCAATAATGTGGGTAGACCTTGACCGCCATATTCAGGATCCGCCGTCAGTGAGGTAAAACCCAATTCAGTATATTTATGATAAGCCTGTTTAAATCCCGCTGGGGTTGTAACAACACCCTGATTTAAATGACAACCTTCCTGATCACCATTTTGATTGATGGGTGCAAGCTCATTTTCACAAAAGTCTGCTGCGGCATCTAAATATTGATTGATCAATTCACGACTGACCGTTTCCTGATATTTGGGTAGTTTTTGGTAGTTTTCTTCTGTTTGCAGCATTTCATGCAATACAAATTGCATATCACGCAGTGGTGCTTTGTATAAAGGCATAGTGTTTCCCTTTCAGTTCTTCTGCCGATGATGCAGATAGAGATGATTTCCCTTGGATGACAATTTTATTTTACGATTGCTTAAAAATATCAAATAAATTTCTTATTGCAAAATTTATTTTCATTTTCATTAGATAAATTTATTCAAAAATACCACCAAAAATATGACAAATCGACACAACAAGCTGTATTTGAACAATAAAATTTAAATAAATCAAAATTCAAGCATAATATTTGATTAAAAAATAATTTTGTATGGCAAAATATTATTTCGTAAAATTAAATTTTATAGTATGGTAATTAGATCGCTTAACACTCCAAGGATGATTTATGGATAACCCTCAATACACAGGTCTTGAATTCTTAACTGCTTTAAAAAATGGTGAAATTTCAGCGTCGCCCATGGCGCAAACCATTCCTATGCAGTTAATCGAAGTTTCTAAAGGCAAAGCGACGTATAAGGTTACGCCAAGTCAAGCGCATCGAAATATACAAGGAACAATCCATGGCGGTTTTTGTGCGACTGCTTTAGATACTGCAACGGGAAGTGCAGCACATACCTTGCTGGAACATGGCATGGGTTATGGCACGATTGATCTCAATGTGAAAATGATTCGCCCAATGCAGATCGATACCGCCTACTACGCACAAGCTGAACTGATTAATGCTGGACGTAATATCATTACCACAGAAGGTAAAATTGTGGATGAAAATGGCAAAATTTATGCTTTTGCGACGGCAACACTGATGATCATACGAAAATAATAAAAAGACTAAGCCCTTTTGTGGCTTAGTCTTTTATCACTGTTTTCTTCATGACATAAAAATCTATTCGGTCAATTATAAAACTTAGAATTGCCATGGCTAAACCCACAGCCACACAGACACTCCATCCCCAATGTTTCCACGTGTAGACCGCAACCAAAGAACCCAACGCAGCACCACCAAAATACAATGTCATATAAATAGAATTAATTCGAGAACGTGCTTGTGCTGAAATTCGATAGACCAGATTTTGGTTAAGTACATGAAAGGCCGATAAACCAAAATAAGCCAAAATCACACCTCCTGCATAAGCCAGCAAAGACTGTTGGGCAAAAAACAGTGGAATCCATGCCAGTACCAATAACCACATACAAATCAGTGCAACTTTATTTTCCAATCCTTTGGCAATTTGTTTTCCCGCCCAAGGGGTTGCAAACACACCCGCCAAACCAACTATGCCAAATAAGCCAATTTGGAAATCATTAAAATGATAAGGCGCATTGGCAAGAATAAAAGTCATGGTGGTAAAGATCAACGCCAATATACCGAAGCCGATCCCACCTGCCAGACCGCGGCGAATTAAATGTGGCTGATCAACGGCCAATGTAAACAATGAACGATAAATTTGCAGCACTGTTAATTGATGAGATTTTCGAGCAACGGGTAATTTAAGCCACATCACTACTGCAAAAGCTAAAATCACAATACCACTGAGTAAATACACCGCATGCCATGACCAAACGGTCGAAAGTAAGCCTGCGATTGATCTGGCCAAGAGAATGCCTAAAAACAAGCCACTCATCAGTGTTCCGACAATTTGCGGGCTTTTTTGAGGGCTCGCCAAACCAGCAGCAAATGGCACCAAGACTTGTGTCGTAATCGAAAAGAAGGTGGCTAAAAAGGTAAAACCATACAATACGGGCAAACTTTGACTTAAAGAAAGTCCGATCTGGGCGAAACCTGTGCAGCACATCAACAAACAAATATAGCTACGCTTTTCAAAAAAATCACCGAGCGGCACCAAGATAAACAGACCAACGGCATAAGAGAGTTGGCCGATCACAATTGTTAAAGCGACTTGCTCTGCATTGACCTGTAATGCCTCGGCAATAGAATAAATCAAAGGCTGGTTATAATAGTTCGAACCTGCACAAATTCCACATGCCATTGCCATGATGAAAATAAAGCTTTTTGACAAGATATGCGTTGTGTCAGGTTGAACTATTTTTTCCATTGCGCAGCTCACCTTATTTTAGAATTTGTACATCGACACAAAGTTAATGCGAGAAACATCTGCTGTTCTTCCATCAAACACTTCACGCTTACCTTGATGATATTCCATACCAATATCAATTTGCTCAGCAGGTGAATAAAACAGATTGGCAGCATAATCCGTTAAACGCTTATTTGCGTCAGGATTGAGTTTTGCATAGGCTGAATCATCATCAAAATCAAAAATCGATGCAGATAAATTTGCACGCCATTGCGGATTAAATTTATATGAATAGCCAATATTTAAGCTATTGAGTTTATTCATCTCTAAATCTGTTTTTTGCGCATTTAAAGAAAAATCACCTGCCGCATTTAAACTGGTTGCATTTGTCAGGCCAGTTTGTGTGGTATATGGCATGAATTTTTGATCACCCACGATATATTGATAATTCGCCTGTACAGATTGCGCTGGGCTTAGTTGGTATTTTAAACCAGCACCCGCGCCCCAACTGACTTTTTTAACCGTATCTTTCGCAACATCTACTGATTTTTCATTGACAAAACCTTGAGCCAAAGCCGTTAAGGCACCTTCTTTTACCGTATATCGACCTGTCAATGTCGGGAATGCTGAAACCCGAGATCCAGTGTATTCCAATGCGA
Organism: Acinetobacter sp. BIGb0196; assembly: GCF_011759595.1. NCBI lineage: Bacteria > Pseudomonadati > Pseudomonadota > Gammaproteobacteria > Moraxellales > Moraxellaceae > Acinetobacter > Acinetobacter sp. BIGb0196. The sequence continues at coordinate 2,702,234 of NZ_JAAOZA010000001.1, forward strand.
CTTTTAAATCACTCTTGCCATTTATCTTCCAGTCATAGCGCACTTGAGGTGTACGGGTATAAGAGGTTCCCATAAACTGAGTATAATCGACGGACTCTGTACGTGTTTCCATATTGGACATCAAAGACCATGTTTGACCGAAAGTCCAATCTTTATAAGTAAAGAAAGCATGACGAATACGGAATTTACCATCGCCTGTACCCATGTTGGCACTGTCAAAGAAATCGGCTTCAATATTTCCTGTTACAGCCTTATCTGGACTATTGAAATACACCCCGATTCGACTGGCATTGATCATGGCATCTGAGCGGGCATGATCGGAACGCTTGTCACTTTCAAACGGAGTCCGGTTTAAGCTATTGGTGGTTCTTCCTCCCGAATCTGGTGAGGACTTAAAATCAACTGCAGCATCAAGTCGAGCAATTCCATAGACTTTAACATTGTCGGTCCAAGTCACCCACGAAGGTGCTATTGGTTTCGCGGTTTCAAGTGATTTATTTTTTTCTACATTTTCTTCAATTTTTGCTTGTTTGACCTGCAAATTATTTTGTGACAGCTTTTGAGCATCGAGTTCTGCTTTGAGTTTTTGCAGCTCTGTCTCTAACAAATTAATCCGTTGTTCTGCTGTCACTGGTGAATTTGCAAAAATAGTCCCTGAAGCCACAGCGCAAGCTGTGGCTAAAATTAATTTTTTCATCTTTTAATCCTTAAAGAAGCTTTTTTTCCTACGCTTATAAACTAAGCGTCTCGTGCATCTATCAACGGGCAGCCCGTTACTGCCTGTAATTCATCAAAACTCAGTCCCGAAACCATTTCAGTGACATAGGCTTTGTGATCTTTTAATTCAATAATGCATAAATCGGTATAAATACGATCTACACACTGTTCCCCTGTAATGGGATAACTCAATGCATCGACAATTTTAGCTTCGCCCTTTTTGGTGACATGCTCCATATAGACATAAATTGACTTGGCTCCCACCGCTAAATCCATTGCACCACCTACAGCGGGAACATCATCAGCTTTGCCAGTATGCCAATTGGCTAAATCGCCATTCACTGCAACCTGAAAAGCACCAATCACGCAGATATCCAGATGCCCACCACGCATAATGTCAAATGAATCTCCATGATGCATAAAGCAACCACCATCCAATAAAGTCACTAACTCCTTTCCAGCATTGACCAAGTCCTCATCTTCTTCACCTGCTTTGGGTGGTGGGCCAAAGGCCAAAACCCCATTTTCTGAGTGCAGAAAGATTTCTTTGTCTTGAGGTAAATACTTCGCAACGTTGGTGGGTAAACCAATACCTAAATTGACATAAGCTCCTTCGGGAATATCCTGAGCAATCAACTGAGCGATATCTTCACGAGAACGTTTTTGAACTGACATTAGATATCTCCTACTTTGACAACATGCTGTACAAAAATCCCAGGTGTGATAATGCACTCAGGATCAAGGCTTCCTAGATCTACCGTATGATTCACTTGAACAATGGTTGTTTTTGCCGCTTTTGCCATAATCGGGCCAAAGTTCCGTGCTGCCTTACGATAGGTCAAATTCCCCCAACGATCGGCTTGATCGGCATAAATCAAAGCAAAGTCAGCTTCAAGCGGATACTCAAGTACATAGTTTCGACCATTAATGGTTCTGGTTTCTTTGCCTTCTGCGACTTTTGTGCCATAGCCTGTCGGTGTAAATATTGCACCTAGACCTGCACCTGCCGCTTGAATACGACAGGCTAAGTTGCCCTGTGGAACCAGTTCTAATTCAATCTTTCCTGCACGATATAAGTCTTGAAATACGGTCGAACCCGCTGACTTTGGAAATGAACTGATCATTTTTCTGACACAACCTGCAATGATCAGCTTGGTCAAACCACGATCACCAGAGGCAGCATTGTTATTGACAATGGTCAGCTCTTTTTTACCTAAATCGATTAAGGCTTCAATCAGTTCCGCAGGCTGACCTGTCACACCAAAACCACTGGTCATGATGGTTGCACCATCAGGAATTGCCTTTAAAATCGGTTCAATGTCACTGGTGATTTTATTTATCATTTCGCTTGTCCCTTTTCATCCTTAAATTGACGTGACAGGTCAAATTGTCACTCTGCCTTTTGCGGGTTAAATAATCGGTCTTTAATAAATAACAGTGGAATTACACCGCATATAAAGTACGCCCCAGCCATCACCAACAGTCCTAAACCAATCGAACCATGTTGTGATAAATAACCGATGGTTAATGGTGAGAAAATTGAAAGTACTTTACCGATGTTATACGCACCGCCGACTGCCGAGCCTCGAATTGAGGTTGGAAAACTTTCAGTCATATACGTGGCATTGATTGCATACGGTATGCCGTATAGAAAACCAAAGAACAGCATGAGCCATAAAATATTGGCAGGCGTGTTAAGGTAAACAATCACGGGAATAAATAGAGCTGTGCCAATTGTGCCGAATGCAAATACAGCGCGGCGACCCAATTTATCCGCAATAATTCCAGCAATAATTTTGGCAAACATCATGATTAAGAAAGTGCCGACCATATACATCGCCATTTCTTTAAACTTGATTCCTAGATCAGATTCCAAATAAGCCGGCAGCCAGTTACTCACCCCGTAATAACCAAATTGCAAAGCACCAGTACTCAAAATCCACAGCACAAACATGGTGCCATGTTTCTTATCTTTCAAAATTTCCCAATACGGATTCTGACGTTTAACAGGCTGTGCATTTTGTGGCGTTGCAATGACTTTTAATTGACGTGCTTTTTTCCATGACTCAGGCTCAGGTACGATAAAATGCATCAGTACTGATAAAATAATCGGGGTAATTGCAAGCCAATACAGGAAACGCCAGCCATGTTCAGGAATAATATGACCTGCCAATAAAGTCGCAAGTAAAGACCCCAAGGTATAGCCCGTCATCAGTGTTGCCAACACTGTAGAACGATGTTTGGTCGGCACCATTTCAGACATTAAAATATTACAGGCAATATAAAGTGCGCCTAAGCCCATTGCACCGACTGTTCTTAAAATCGCAAATTGCATATATGAATGCGTAAAACCCAATGCACAGGTCAGAACAGAAGAAAAAGCAATAAAGAATACGATCACGCGTACTCGGCCAAAGCGATCACAAGCCCATCCACCGACTAATCCCCCCACAGCGGAACCTAACAGTGTCAAGCTGCCCAATGTTCCTGCTTGTACACCGCTTAGATGAAACTCAGCCTTTAAACTGGTCAAACTTAACGCTAAAAAGCCTAAATCTGCGCCATCACAAAGCAAAGTAAAAAATGCAAAGATAAAGGCTGTAATCCAAATCTTTTTGGGTGTCTGAATCACCTCTCCAGCACCATTATTACCGCTATTATTTTGTGTAACTGTTTCCGTTGTCATGTCCATATCCTCAGAAGGAATATGAGGCATCCCCTGCCTCATGGCATCTAATTGTTATTAGGCTGTAGCGTCCCTAATCATGTTTTTTGCGATAATCAATTGTTGAACTTGCGTGGTTCCTTCATATAAACGGAACAAACGTACATCACGATAAAAACGTTCAATGGCATATTCACTGATATAACCAGCACCACCGTGAATTTGTACGCAACGATCTGCGACCCGACCACACATTTCAGTGGCAAACATTTTTGAACAAGATGCTTCTGTACTAATGTTTTCACCATTATCACGGCGACGCGCAGCATCGAGCACCATACATTTTGCCGCGTAAATCTCAGCTTTTGAGTCTGCAAGCATGGCTTGGATCAATTGAAAATTAGCAATCGGCTGACCAAATTGTTTGCGCTCAATGGCATAGTGAAGTGCGTCATTTAACATCCGTTCAGCCACACCGACGCTATATGCACCAATATGTAAACGACCTTTATCTAAAACCTTCATGGCTGTTTTAAAACCAATACCTTCAATCCCACCAATCAGTGCTGATGCTGGAACGCGGCAGTTTTCAAAAATCACATCACAAGTATGAGAACCCTTTTGTCCCATCTTTTGATCGATTTTTCCCAAACTAATCCCAGGCGTATTGGCTTCAACTAAAAATGCAGAAATACCACTTGCACCTTTAATATCAGGATTGGTCCGTGCCATCACGGTAAAAGTAGCAGCATGTGGTGCATTGGTAATAAAGCGTTTAGTGCCGTTTAAAACGTAAAAATCACCATCCTTGACCGCATTGGTTTTTAAAGAGGCAGCATCTGAACCTGCCTCAGGTTCGGTTAAGCAAAATGAACCAATAATTTCACCGCTGGCATAACGAGGAAGATATTTTTGTTTTTGTTCTTGTGTGCCATCAATCAAAATCGCACTTGAACCAATACCATTGTTGGTACCAATCAGTGAACGGAATGCTGGTGAAGTTTGTCCAAGTTCAAATGCAACATTCACCTCCTCTTCCATGGTAATTCCCAATCCACCATATTCTTCTGGAATGGTTAACCCAAACAAACCTAATTCACGCATTTGTTGCACGATATCCTCAGGAATTTTGTCCTGCTCGGCAACCTCATGTTCACGTGGAATCAATTCATTTTTTACAAAGTCACGAATTGTTGTGAGCAACTGTTGCAACATTCCTTCATCACGGATCATCTATGATCTCCCTTCTTTTGTAGCTTCATTGCATCCATCAGCTATTCCAGCTGGGTAATGGATACCCTGTTTTAAATCTTGTTTACTGCGAATGTGTTTCATAGTACGAGATTAAAAACACAAATTTCAAGCTTTTTTGAAAATTAATTTCATTAAGCGAAATTTTATGATCTACCAATATTAAATATCAATCACTTAGAAAAATATGCTGACGATAAAGTGTCAAGAGGAGTAAAAACTACTTGAAATAAATTTCAAAACACGCATTATTAAAGAAACATAGTTTTGATCTGCGAAACAAGGAATCAAAAAATGAGTGAAATAACAGGGAACAGTTTCATTGAAGTTGACTATTCTGTTCAGAAAGTAGCGATCGTGAAGATTAATCGTCCAGAGGCTAAAAATGCCTTAAATACACAGGTACGTCAGCAACTGGCTCAAGTGTTTACTGAGTTAAGTTTTAATGACCACATCCATGCCATTGTGCTTACTGGTGGTGAAGAAGTTTTTGCCGCAGGGGCAGACTTAAAAGAAATGGCAAGCGCAACCTCTACTGAAATGTTGCTACGTCATACAGAACGTTATTGGAATGCAATTGCGCAATGCCCTAAACCCGTGATTGCTGCTGTAAATGGTTATGCACTGGGTGGCGGTTGTGAACTTGCCATGCATAGCGACATTATTATTGCGGGTAAAGGCGCAACTTTTGGTCAACCTGAAATTAAAGTCGGTTTAATGCCTGGCGCAGGTGGAACCCAACGTCTCTTCCGTGCAGTGGGTAAATTCCACGCGATGCGTATGATCATGACGGGTGTAATGGTCAAAGCCGAAGAAGCATATAGCATTGGACTGGTTTCCCAAGTTACTGAAGATGACCAGACCATCCCAACTGCCATTCAAATGGCGCAAAGTCTAGCAAAAATGCCACCGATTGCCCTGCAACAAATCAAAGAAGTTGCATTAATGAGCGAAGATGTTCCATTAAATGCAGGTTTGGCATTGGAGCGTAAATCATTTCAATTGTTGTTTTCGACCGAAGATAAAAATGAAGGCATTCAAGCATTTATCGAAAAACGTAAACCTTCATATCAAGGCAAATAAGTTTAATTGATAACAACAATGGAATAGAAATGGCTAGAAAAGTATTGATTAGTGCAGGCGGTTCAGGAATTGGACGATGTATTGCAGAAGCATTCTTAGCGCATCATGATGAAGTTTTCGTTTGTGATATCAATGCAGAAAGCTTAGCGCAATTCCAAAAGACCTATCCTGCACTACATATTTATGCATGTGATTTATCTAACCATGATGAAATCAAATCTATGTTTAGTGATGTCATCAGCAAACTGGGGCATATTGATGTTCTGGTCAATAATACAGGGATTTCTGGCCCAACCATTGCAGCAGAAGAATTGAGTTTTGCCGATTGGAGTGCAGTATTAAACCTTAATTTAAATAGTACCTTTGCGATCACCCAACTCGCCATCCCCTTTTTAAAACAGTCGGAAGCAGGTGTCATTATCAATATGTCATCGATCGCTGGACGTTTGGGCTATCCATATCGTTTGGCTTACGCGACCTCTAAATGGGGATTAATTGGTTTTACCAAAACATTGTCGATGGAACTTGGTGCAGACAATATTCGAGTCAATGCCATACTTCCAGGTGCAGTGGATGGGGAACGTGTTCAACGGGTGTTACAAGCGCGTGCAGATGTCGCTCAAACTTCTTTGGATGCCGTTACGCAAAATGCACTTAAAAATCAATCGCTCAAATATTTTGTCAATCCAAAGCATATTGCCGATTTGTGTATATTTTTAGCCTCGGAAAGCGGTTGCTCTATTTCTGGACAAATTTTACCGATTGATGGTGATAAACAATGTCTGAGTTAACCCACCAGACTGTACTGGTTTATTTCGTTTCTATTTTTTCCGTCTCTAATTTTTCGTTTAATCTGGATCAGTTATCAGGATGATCGACATGACTTATGATATTCAAAGCATGGCTGTAATTGGTGTTGGTATTATGGGCAGCGGTATTGCTCAAATTGCCGCACAATCAGGTCATACCACCTATTTATATGACACCAAAGAAGGTGCTGCGCTACAGGCCAAAGAAAAGCTGGCAGCAACTTTTCAAAAGCTGGTCGATAAAAATAAAATCAGCGCTGAACAGGCGGAAAATGCCAACAAACATTTGATCGTTGCAGCGCAACTTGAAGATTTAAAAGCCTGCGACTTGATTGTGGAAGCGATTATTGAGCGTTTAGATATCAAACAAGCGTTGATGCAACAACTCGAAGAGATCGTTTCAGACACCACTATTTTAGCCTCAAATACTTCATCGCTTTCAATCACAGCCATTGCAGCAAACTGTAAAAAACCACAACGTGTAGTCGGTTTCCATTTTTTTAATCCGGTACCACTGATGAAAGTTGTGGAAGTGATCCAAGGATTAAAAACGGATCCACGCATTGTAGATGCATTAAATGAGTTGTCACGTGCATTTGGTCATCGACCTGTTGTTGCCAAAGATACCCCAGGATTTATTATTAATCATGCGGGGCGCGCCTATGGCACCGAAGCGTTAAAAATCTTAAATGAAAACGTCTGTGACATCAGTGAAATTGACCGCATTTTAAGAGATGGTGTTGGTTTTAGAATGGGACCATTCGAACTCATGGATTTAACAGGACTGGATGTATCACATCCTGTAATGGAGTCGATTTATCATCAATACTATGAAGAAGCCCGTTACAAGCCCAATCCATTGACCAAACAAATGCTTGAAGCCAAACAACTTGGGCGTAAAGTTAATCAAGGCTTTTACCACTATGAAACAGGCACAAAAACAGGTGAAAAACCCGCACAGTTTGTTGAGCGTTTAACCAACTATCCAAAAGTTTGGATTGCAGCTGATTTTGCTGAAGATAAACAACAACTGGAAGATTATTTAATCCAGCAAAATATTGTCTTAGATACAGGTTTAGAACCATTACCTGAGAGTTTATGTTTACTCGCTTGCTACGGTGAAGATACCACCCAAGCAGCGACACGTTTAAAAGTCAATCCACAACAAGCTGTTGGCATAGATATGCTATATGGCATAAGCAAACATAGAACGTTAATGCCGTCACTGGCGACAAACACTGAGTATCGTCAAGCAGCCCACTCTATGTTTAATTTAGATGGTGCTATGGTCAGCATGATCGCTGAAAGTATTGGCTTCGTGGCACAACGTGTTTTAGCCATGGTGATTAATTTAGGTTGTGATATTGCACAACAAAATATTGCCAGTGTCGATGATATCAATGCCGCAGTCCGTTTAGGTTTAGGCTATCCATTTGGCCCTATTGAATGGGGTGATCATATCGGTAGCCAAAAAATCTTACTCATTCTCAATCGTATCTCAACACTGACCTATGACCCACGTTATCGCCCTAGCCCATGGTTACAACGTCGTGTCGCATTAAATTTACCGCTTACTTTTAATTCTGGATTTTGAAAAGGAACTTCTCAATGTTAAATGCCTATATTTATGATGGTTTACGTAGCCCGATTGGTCGTCATGCAGGTGAGCTTGCTTCAGTACGTCCAGATGATTTAGCTGCGGCAGTTTTGCAAAAGCTCCTTGAAAAAACTGGGGTTCCGGGCGCAGCGATTGAAGATGTTATTTTAGGCGATACCAACCAAGGTGGTGAAGATAGCCGTAACGTTGCCAGAAATGCCCTATTAATCGCAGGCTTACCTGTAACTGTTCCCGGCCAAACTGTAAACCGTTTATGTGCAAGTGGTTTAGGTGCTGTGATTGACTCTGCACGTGCCATTACCTGTGGCGAAGGCGACTTGTATATTGCAGGTGGTGTAGAAAGCATGTCACGTGCCCCATTTGTGATGGGTAAAGCTGAATCTGCCTATAGTCGTGAGGCCAAAATTTACGACACCACAATTGGCTCACGCTTTCCAAACAAAAAGCTGATTGCGCAATACGGTGGTCACTCAATGCCTGAAACTGGTGACAATGTCGCAGTTGAGTTTGGCATTACCCGTGAACAAGCAGATTTATTTGCTGCCCAATCACAAGCCAAGTATCAAACAGCCAAACAAGACGGCTTTTTTACTGGTGAAATTACCCCAATTGAAGTCTTTCAAGGCAAAAAGTTACCACCAAAACTGGTTTCTGAAGATGAGCACCCTCGCCCAAGCTCAACGGTTGAAGCCTTAACCAAATTAAAACCATTATTTGAAGGTGGTGTCGTCACTGCTGGAAATGCATCGGGTATTAACGATGGTGCTGCTGCATTGCTCATCGGTTCCGAAGCAGCGGGCCAAAAATATGGCTTAAAGCCAATGGCAAAAATCTTGTCAGCAGCAGCAGCAGGTATTGAACCTCGTATTATGGGTGCTGGCCCAATCGAAGCAATCAAAAAAGCCGTTGCACGTGCAGGGCTAACTTTAGATGATATGGATATCATTGAAATCAATGAAGCTTTTGCTTCACAAGTATTATCTTGCTTAAAAGGTTTAGATGTCGATTTTAATGATCCGCGTGTCAACCCAAATGGTGGTGCAATTGCCATTGGCCATCCACTTGGGGCTTCTGGTGCACGTCTTGCACTGACAGTTTCGCGTGAGCTGATCCGCCGCAATAAGAAATATGCTGTCGTTAGCTTATGTATTGGCGTAGGACAAGGCTTAGCCATGGTGATTGAAAACGTGTCATAACATTGACTGTTTAATCACTAACCGAGTATCCATTCATCACAACAGCGCAGTGATGAATGGATTTATTTTGCAGAGCGAAATATAATAGCCAAACTGTTGCTTTATTATATTTGAGTATTGAATGTCTCAGAATTCAGAAACTGAACAACCTATAAATTTTGATGAGATACGTCTTGATCCTATTTCACATATTCATCGGGAAAATAACCCCCAATTTATCGCTTCTTTAGCACGTGGTTTAGAGCTATTACGTTGTTTTTCTGCCAACAATCAAGTCTTGGGTAACCAAGAACTGGCAAAAATGACGGGTTTACCAAAACCAACCATTGCGCGGATAACCAATACCTTAGTGTCATTAGGCTATTTAAAACAACTACCTAATTCCACCAAATATACCTTGGATATCGGTGTTTTATCTTTAGGCTATGCAGCCTTGTCCAATATTTCTATCCGTAATATTGCACATCGCTATATGGAAGAAATGAGCCAATATGTACAAGCACCTGTTGCAATGGCAACCCGTGACCGTTTAAATATGGTCTATATCGATGTGGTTCAGATCGAAACCGCTTTAAATATGCGCCGTCCCATCGGCTCAACCCTACCCATTCACAGCAGTTCCATGGGTCGAGCTTGCTTGGCGGCTACACCTGAACGTGAGCGTAATTTTTTACTGGATGCGCTTAAACAAAAAAATGCTGAAAACTGGCCTGCAATTAAACGTTCTTTAGAACGAGCTTTCCGAGATTATCAAGATTACGGATATTGCCTTTCTTTAGGTGAATGGCATAAAGAAGTAAACTCTGTTGCTGTACCTTTAGTCAGCTCCAAACATGGTCTTTATGTGTTTAACTGCGGTGCACCAAGTTTTCATTTAAACCCTGAAAAACTTGAAGGTGAAATTGGACCCCGTTTAATCCATATGGTGCACAACATTCAAGATGCTTTGAGTGAAACGCCTTAACAACGATGTTTAAAATCAGATGCTTAAAATCAGCAGATACATGGTTGTGTGGATTAAAGTTCCGATTTCATAATGACAAACCATAGGCATGATGAAAAACACTCTCTATACCCCAACCATTATTTTAATGGCAGTTGCAGCAGGCATCTGTACTGGTGGGAATTATTTTAGCCAACCACTGATTCATTCCATTAGTCTAAGTTTAAATTTAGCAGATACCACCACAGCATGGGTGCCTACTTTAGCGCAAATCACCTATGCAGCAGGTCTGCTATTTTTAATGCCTTTAGGGGATATTCTTGAAAAGCGTAAGTTGTTGTTTATATTTATGCTGCTTGCCTCAATTGGGCTAATTATTAGTGGTTTTTCCCACAATATTTATCTGTTAATGTTCGGTACCATCATTACAGGGTTATTTTCTAGTTCAGCCCAACTGTTGTTACCACTGGCTGCCAGTCTGGTTCCAATTCAACATAGTGGTCGTGTTGTTGGTTTTTTACTGAGTGGGTTAATGATGGGTGTCTTATTGGCACGCTCATTATCAGGGATGATGTCGACGCTTTTTGCTTGGAATGTTATTTATCTGCTCAGCGGTTTTTTATTATTGCTCATTGCGATTATTTTGTACCGTAATATTGGCTTATTTCCTCCAACCAAATCTGAAAATTATCTCAAAACAATTCACTCACTGCCGCAAATCTTTATTCAAAATCGTCGCCTAAGAATCAGAACCTATATTGGTGGATTAACCTTTGCCTGTGTAAGCTTAACCTTTACCACCATGTCTTTACTCTTAGCTCCTGCGCCTTATTTTTTCAGTGATTTTACGATTGGCTTATTTGGGTTTGTCGGTGTTTTAGGGACATTCGTTGCCAATTTTTCAGGTAAATTTATTGATCAAGGCTATATTCATAAAATTTCGATATGTTGTGGTATCGGTCTGATTTTAAGTTGGCTATTGTTTTTGTTGCTCTCTTATAATTTTATCTTTTATATCATTGCCTTACTTATCCTTTATGCTTCGCTCTCGGCTGTTCATGTCACCAATCAGAGTATTGTCTTTAAGCTTAACCAACAATTGCGTTCACGTTTCAATGCCATCTATATGACAGGTTATTTCGCTGGCGGTGCTTTAGGGACCACGAGTGGAAGCTATGCATGGAAACATTTTGGCTGGACAGGTGTATGTATCTTGGGCTTAGTTTTTGCCCTGCTGTGTCTATATTATTGTCTTGCAGATGCTAAAAATCAGCACAATTCATAGTGTTGTGCTGATCTTTAAAAGCAGTCTTTCATCATCGAGATAAAGCTGAACTCAAATAGATGTTTATAAAAGCCCGAATAAACGTCCACGAATAATGTCTTCTGCATCTTTTACAATACGGTTGACCAGTTCATCACATGTCGGAATGTCATGGATCAGACTGGCAACCAAACCACATGACCACGCCCCAGCATTGACATCACCATCGATCATCACTTTAGGATAAACACCTGCAACTTCTTCAATGATATCTTCAAATTTAATCTGGTCACCAAGTGCTTTTTCTTTGGCTACAATTTTTTCTACAGCTGCATTATTCATAACGCGCTCAGTATTACGCAAAGCGCGCATAATTAAACGAGTATCTCTTTCTGTAGCATTCAGGATCGCCTGTTTCACATTTGCATGTACTGGCGCTTCTTGAGTTGCAATAAAACGTGTTCCCATATTAATACCATCCGCCCCCATGGCTAAAGCGGCAGCAAGTGAGCGTCCATCAGCCATACCACCTGATGCAACAAATGGAATTTCTAAGGTATCGGCAGCTAAAGGCAATAAAATCATATTCGGTACATCATCTTCACCGGGGTGCCCACCACACTCAAAACCATCGACAGAAACAGCATCACATCCAATTTTTTGAGCTTTTAGACTATGCCGAACCGAAGTACATTTATGAATCACTTTAATTCCAGCGGCCTTTAAATAAGGCATGACCTGTTCAGGATTACGACCTGCTGTTTCTACAACTTTTACCCCACCCTTAATAATTGCCTCGACAAAACCCGGATAATCAGGTGTATTGACTGTGGGTAAGAAAGTTAGATTGACACCAAAAGGCTTATCGGTCATTTCTCGACATCGGGCAATTTCTTTTGCTAGATTTTCAGGTGTTCGCTGGGTTAAACCGGTAATAATGCCTAACCCACCCGCATTTGAAACTGCAGCAGCCAGCTCGGCAAAACCGACATAATGCATACCGCCTTGAATAATCGGATGTTCAATTTCAAATAATTCTGTAATTTTGGTTTTCATATTCTTTCCACTCACTATTTTATATTTAGAGGCTCATTTCTTAGCATCCTATGCTTGTCGATAATTTATTAAATCTGATCGATCATGAGTCCACTGTATTCTCACTTTGTTTGCAAGGTGACGAGTTTAAACAAGCTCTGAGTACCTTGATGAAAAAAAACACCCATTTTCCGTAAGCAAACTATTTAACATGCATCTTATTAACATGCATCTTATTAAAAAGGCCAACAATGCAGATCGTTGCTGGCCTTTCAGTTTTAAAGCAATAAAATTAGCTAATTTCAGTGCGGATATTATTCACCATGTGGAGAAGACGCGGTGCAATATCCTCTTCAAGTTTTTCGCGGTTCATAATAAAGCTTGGTCCACCGCAGTTAAATACCAATAGACCATGTTGTTCATGAATCAAGGGAACTGCCACTGAATTGACATCTTTATGCCATTCACCAATTGAAAAACAATAGCCAAAATCTTGATAATCTTTAAATGCTTTGTCTAAATCACGGTTAATCTTGATCCAATCGTCTTTATGTTTGCTACGGATTGCATCAAGTAAAAACTCTCTTTCATCTTCAGCCATTGCAGCCAGACATGCACGTCCCATTGAACTTAAATGAATCGGCAAATAAGTACCGACTTGACGACGCATAGTCATATTACCCTTGCCTTGTACCACATCCAAATAAATCATATTTAGACGATCACGCGTTGCCATTGCCACAGCAGCACCTGCATAATCCGCTAAGTTTTTCATATAGGGATGTGCAATATTACGGATAGACACATTAGAAAGCATGGAGTAACCAAACGCCAAAACCCCAACTGAAAGTTGAAATTTGCTTGAATTTGGGACCTGCTTAATATAGCCCAAACGTGACAATGTGTGCGTTAAACGGGTAATGGTCGGTTTAGGCAAACCGGTCATTTGTGATAACTCTTGATTACCCAAATGCTGATGTTTTGGGGTAAAGCAACGTAAGAGTTCTAAACCACGTCCTAAAGCTGTAATAAATTGACGATCATTTTCATCTTGCATATCTTCAATCGGATGCAATAACTCATGCCTCAAAGGCGCTAATAATTTTTCTGTTTGTTCTGCATCTACGGCATCATTCATGGTTATACCAATTCACATATTTGTTTCGCACTGCGAAAATTATAATCTATTTTTTCTATAAATAGCAAAAAGCAATCATCTGATTCACTTTGAAAATAAAACGATGCATCTATCTCGATGTGAAAAGTCTAAATTTGCTTATTTTATTGAAAAAAATGGCTTTAGACTGCTCACATCATCTATTTAAAAACTATCCTATCACGCCTTTGGCTTTTAACTCATCAAGTTTTGCTGGAGAGATAATACGGCTTAAGATTGTTTGAGTATGTTCGCCTAATAAAGGAGGCGCATTTCTATACTCTACAGGTGTACGTGAAAGCTTAATCGGGGAACCGACCACAGTAAGTTTTTCACGTTGAGGATGTTGCATTTCTACCAGCATCTCTCGCGCAATTACTTGAGGTTCATTAAAAGCTTGCTCTAGATTATTAATCACACCAACAGGCACTTTAGCAGCATAAATTGCACTCACCCACTCATCGGCAGTCTTGCTTAAAAAATGCTTTGATAAAATTTCTATTACTTCATCACGATGCTTAACACGATCTGCATTACGGGTAAATCGAACATCATTGGGTAACTCTGGCAAACCAATACTTCTGCACAGTTGAATAAACTGGGTGTCATTACCACAAGCAATGATAAACTCTCGATCTGCGGCTTTAAATAATTGATAAGGCACAATATTGGCATGTGCATTGCCATAACGTACCGGCACTTTTCCAGATGAAAGATAATTCATTCCTTGATTTGCCATTGTGGCAATTTGCACATCAAGTAAAGCCATATCTATATGTTGCCCTAAACCCGTCATATGACGATTGAGCAAAGCCGCTTGTATGGCAATGGTTGAATATAATCCCGTTGATAAGTCTGAAAATGCGACACCTACTTTTTGCGGACCACCACCGGGTAAATCATCTTTTTCACCCGTGATGGACATGAGTCCACCCATTCCTTGAATGATAAAATCATAGCCAGGTTCTTCTGCTCTCGGTCCATTTTGACCAAAACCCGTAATCGAGCAATAAACCAGTTTAGGATTAATTTCTGATAAAGAAGCATAATCCAAGCCATATTTTTTCAAAGAACCAGCTTTGTAGTTTTCAATGACCACATCGGTATCTTGAATAAGTGCTTTGATGAGCGCCTGCCCTTCAGGATTTGCAATATCAATTGCAACAGAAAGTTTATTACGATTGGTCGACTGATAATAAGCGGCTTCTCGTGTCTCTTGTCCAGCGTCATCTTTCATCCAAGGTGGTCCCCAAGAACGCGTATCATCACCTAGTTTCGGTCTTTCAACCTTAATCACTTCTGCGCCTAAATCGGCAAGAATCTGTCCACACCACGGTCCAGCCAGTACTCGACTTAAGTCAAGTACACGAATTCCATTTAAAGCACCCATGTTTATTCCACTAACCTTTGATTAATTTCCTACAGGAAAATTTATTTAACATAAATTTCGCATAGCGATATATATTTTTAATATACACAGAAAAATTTAAAAATAAAACTTAATTTTTTCATCAAAAGTGATGATTTTTATTCAACAAATATAGATTAATTAAATCAAATAATTAGCCAACTGAAAAACAAGCACAATATACCGCATTGCGAAATTAATTTTCAAAATATATTGTTTTCTACTGATCCTTTGATTACTATCGCATCAATATGCAGGGTTTTAGCAACATCAGCTCGATGTTTTCAACATGTTGTACAAAGGACAAGACTATGATTCGAGATCAGGAAACACTCAAACAATTAGTAGATATGATTCGACAGTTTGTAGATGGTGTCCTTATTCCTCATGAGAATGAAGTCGCGGAAACAGATCAAATCCCTCAAGCCATCATTGAGCAAACGAAAGCTTTGGGTTTGTTTGGGCTGACGATTCCAGAAGAATACGAAGGTCTTGGCTTGACCATGGAAGAAGAGGTGTCCATCGCTTTTGAACTTGGACGTACTTCGCCTGCCTTTCGTTCACTGATCGGCACCAATAATGGAATCGGTTCGAGTGGCCTGATTATTGATGGTACCGAAACTCAAAAATCATTTTTCTTGCCCCGTTTAGCACGTGGTGAAGTGATCAGTTCTTTTTGCTTAACTGAACCAGATGCAGGCTCAGATGCTGCCTCTTTAAAAACCAGTGCTGTAAAAGAAGGTCAGTTTTATATTTTAAATGGCACCAAACGCTTTATTACCAATGCACCTCATGCAGGGGTATTTACGGTGATGGCACGAACCAATCCAGACATTAAAGGTGCTGGTGGAATTTCTGCTTTTATCGTAGATCGCAAAACCGCAGGAATCTCTCTAGGTAAAACAGATAAAAAAATGGGGCAAAAAGGTGCCCATACCTGTGATGTGATTTTTGAAAACTGTCGGGTTCCTGCTTCAGCACTGATTGGCGGTGTCGAAGGTGTAGGATTTAAAACCGCAATGAAAGTCTTGGATAAAGGTCGTTTACATATAGCCGCAATCAGTGTCGGTGCTGCCATACGTATGTTAGACGATACCTTAAAATTCGCCCTTGAGCGTAAGCAATTTGGACAAGCGATTGCTGAATTTCAACTGATTCAAGCCATGCTTGCTGACTCCAAAGCAGAAATTTATGCAGCGCAATGTATGGTTTTAGATGCAGCAAGACAACGTGATGCTGGGCACAACGTTAGTACAGAAGCATCATGCGCAAAAATGTTTGCCACTGAAATGTGTGGTCGCGTAGCCGATCGTTGCGTACAGATTCATGGTGGCTCTGGCTATATCAGTGAATATGCAATTGAGCGTTTTTACCGAGATGTGCGTTTATTCCGTCTCTATGAAGGCACCACCCAAATTCAACAAATGATTATTGCTCGAAATATGATTCGCGCTGCGTCTTAATTAATTTTTAGGCACTTTAAAACGATTTGAAGTGCTGTAAATCAAATGTAGGTAATGGATTATGGCGACAAACTACAATACACATCTCTCTTCAATACAACCTCACACTTGGAAAATTGCATTTGTTTTTGCATTTTTAGCCTTGTTGGTGGATGGTGCCGATCTGATGCTGCTGTCTTATAGTCTCAACAGTATTAAGGCAGATTTTGGTTTAAGTTCCGTGCAGGCAGGTATGCTGGGTAGTTTTACCTTGGCGGGTATGGCTGTCGGTGGAATATTTGGGGGATGGGCATGTGACAAATTTGGTCGAGTACGGATCGTGGTTATTTCTATTCTCACCTTCTCACTACTTACATGTGGACTAGGCTTTACCCAAAGCTTTCTTGAATTTGGACTATTACGCTTTTTTGCTTCTCTCGGACTTGGCTCGCTTTATATTGCCTGCAATACCTTGATGGCGGAATATGTACCTACACGTTACCGTACAACGGTATTGGGTACCTTACAAGCAGGTTGGACGGTTGGCTATATTGTTGCAACGCTACTCGCTGGATGGATTATTCCAGATCATGGCTGGCGTATGCTGTTTTATGTTGCCATTGTACCGGTGTTAATTGCTGTTTTAATGCATCTTTTGGTACCAGAACCACTCGCATGGCAACAGTCTCGTTTACAACAACCAACACGCGATAAAAATTCTGAGGAAACTTCAGCATTTAAACTGATTTTTAAAGATAAACGAAATCGCAATATGTTTATCTTGTGGGCGCTCACAGCAGGCTTCTTGCAATTTGGTTATTATGGGGTAAATAACTGGATGCCTTCATATCTAGAAAGTGAATTAGGCATGAAGTTTAAGGAAATGACCGCATATATGGTCGGTACCTATACCGCTATGATCCTCGGTAAAGTCCTTGCGGGGATGATGGCTGACAAACTTGGTCGTCGCTTTACTTATGCCTTTGGTGCGATTGGGACTGCTATTTTTCTACCACTGATTGTTTTTTATAACTCACCCAGCAACATTTTATATTTATTGATCGCTTTCGGATTTTTATACGGTATTCCTTATGGTGTAAATGCCACCTATATGACGGAAAGTTTCCCAACAGCGATTCGTGGTACAGCGATTGGTGGTGCCTATAACGTGGGGCGTCTTGGTGCAGCACTTGCGCCTGCAACGATTGGCTACTTGGCGTCGGGTGGTTCTATTGGTTTAGGTTTTGTGGTGATGGGAGCTGCATATTTAATTTGCGGCGTTATTCCCGCCCTCTTCATCAAGGAAAAACTCTACGATCCGCAAAAATCGTAAAAGTAACCTTGTAAAATCAGTTATCCCATTTTAAAGCCAGCTAAATCTAGCTGGCTTTTTTGTGGGTATCATTTTGAATTTGCTCATCAAGCAGCCCTTTTTTGATGCTTTTTTATTTGATATTTTTAGCCCAATAAATTAAAATACCGCTAAGCGAAATAGGATTTCTTTTTATGAAAGATTTACAACGAGAGTCAATGGAGTTTGACGTAGTGATCGTAGGCGCAGGCCCTGCGGGTCTTTCTGCTGCGATTAAAATTCGTCAATTAGCGCTTGAAAACAATCTTCCAGACCTTTCCGTCTGTGTGGTTGAAAAAGGCTCTGAAGTTGGTGCGCATATCCTTTCTGGTGCTGTACTTGAACCTCGTGCAATCAATGAACTTTTCCCTGACTGGAAAGAACAAGGTGCACCTTTAAATGTACCTGTGACTGAGGACAAAACTTATTTCCTCATGTCTGCTGAAAAGTCACAAGAAGCACCGCATTGGATGGTTCCTAAAACCATGCACAATGATGGTAACTATGTTATTTCATTGGGTAATGTAGTGCGTTGGTTAGGTCAAAAAGCGGAAGAGTTAGAAGTTTCTATCTTCCCTGGCTTTGCTGCCTCAGAAATCCTTTATCATGAAGATGGTTCTGTAAAAGGTATCCAAACTGGTGATATGGGTATTGGTAAAGATGGTGAGCCTACTCATAACTTTACTCCTGGCTATGAACTTCATGCAAAATACACAATTTTTGCAGAAGGTTGCCGTGGACATCTCGGTAAACGTCTGATTGCAAAATACAACTTAGATCAAGATGCTGATCCGCAACATTACGGTATCGGAATCAAAGAACTTTGGGAAATCGACCCTGCAAAACATAAACCTGGTTTAGTGATGCATGGTTCAGGCTGGCCTTTGGCAGAAACAGGTTCTTCAGGCGGCTGGTGGTTATATCACGCTGAAAACAACCAAGTGACCTTGGGTATGATTGTTGATTTATCTTATGAAAATCCACACATGTATCCTTTTGCTGAAATGCAACGTTGGAAAACACATCCACTGATCAAGCAATATCTTGAAGGTGGTAAGCGTATTTCTTATGGCGCACGTGCAGTTGTTAAAGGCGGTCTAAACTCTCTACCTAAACTGACCTTCCCTGGCGGTTGCTTAATTGGTGATGATGCTGGTTTCTTAAACTTTGCTAAAATCAAAGGCTCTCATACTGCGATGAAATCGGGTATGTTGTGCGGTGAAGCTGTATTTGAAGCAATCCAAGCCGGTCATGAGAAAGGTGGTGATTTAGCGGTTGCGCGTGTCGCTGAAGGCGAAGACTTCTTTGCTAAAGAATTGACTGCATATATGGACAAATTCAACAACAGCTGGTTAAAAGAAGAGTTACATCGTTCACGTAACTTTGGTCCAGCAATGCATAAATTCGGTTTATGGATGGGTGGTGCATTTAACTTTATCGATCAAAATATCTTTAAAGTGCCATTTACACTACATGACCTTGCACCTGACTTTAGTGCATTAAAAACTGTAGATGCTGCGACATTAAAACCTAACTATCCAAAGCCAGACGGTAAATTAACCTTTGATCGTTTATCTTCTGTATTTGTATCCAATACCGTACATGAAGAGAATCAACCAGCTCACTTAAAGCTGACCGATGCTTCGATTCCAATCAATGTCAACTTACCAAAATGGGATGAGCCAGCTCAACGCTACTGCCCTGCTGGTGTTTACGAGATTATGGAAAATGATGATGGTTCTAAGCGCTTCCAGATTAATGCTGCGAACTGTGTTCACTGTAAGACTTGTGATATCAAAGATCCATCTCAGAATATCACATGGGTAACACCGGAAGGTGGTGGTGGGCCTAACTATCCAAATATGTAAGCTGGATACTTAGGACGATGCTTTAATGCTGCTCACCACTAAACATGCGAGTGTTTAGATAATTTTGTGTAGTATTAACAGCGTCTTTTACCCCAATTTGTCGAGTGATATAAGCTCTTCATTTTCATTATTTAGGTAAGTTTAGTTCCCTAGGGAGCTAAGCTTGAAAGACAAAATAGACTAAGTCTTGGCTCAAATTAAGTTGACTATAACTTAATTTTGCACTTTAATTTTATTGATTAAAAGATACAAATGATTGAAAAAATGAAGAAATTTAAAATTAAAAAACTGATGTACCCTCTGATTATTCTTACATTTTTTCCCACTACACTTGTATTTGCAGAAAGTTTTGAAGCCCTACTCGAAAAAGCCAACAATGGGGACGTAAAAGCGCAATACCAAGTGGGTTATCTTTATAGCAGTGGCAATCAGGGTGTGTCCTTTGATGAAGAAAAAGGTGTTTTTTGGTTTAAAAGAGCCTCAGAAGCGGGTGATTCAGAATCTCAACTCAGTTTAGCAATGAGTTATTTATGGGGCTCAGGTGTCGGTAAAAATACCCGTAAAGGTATTGAATGGCTGACCAAATCTGCAAATCAGAACAATGCGATGGCACAATACAATTTAGCTGAAGAATATTCAGATGGGAAAAATATCAAGAAAGATCTAGATCTTGCAAATTATTGGTATCTTAAGTCGGCTGAAAATGGTGATGTGACAGCACAATTTAAATTGGGATCTCTATACTTAGATGGAAATTTAGGTCTACCTCAAGATATCAATAAAGCAAAAGAATGGCTGAAAAAAGCCGCAGATCAAGGCTATGAATTAGCACAACGGCAATTGGCTGTACTATGATTGAAGACAATAAAACGACCAACTTACCAATTTATAGAATTGATTTTTAATGATTATTTATTTTGACTGATACTTTTTTAAATCAGCGGTTTTACAACATTTAAAACCTCATGACTTTTAACAATTAAACAAATACATTGATCAAAAATGGCTTTTGAATTTTGTATAAATTCATCTTCCATCGCATCTAAATGTAAGTGGCTTTCTTTTTGGACTTTTTTGTACAAGGCAAATAAATCATGCTTATACTGAGACTTACAACTGAGATTGAAGTCCTTGAGTTCTTGCTCAAGTTCTAAACGCATATTTTCAATAAAATGCTGACGTGAAGCTTTATTATTCTGAATATAAAATAAGCGTGTTTGTTCATAAGTTCCTTTATGAAATATCATTTCATAAATTTTCATCGTAATACTTACCTATAGATTTGTATTTTCACTCTTAAAAGCAGAATTCATACAAATGTGTTATTTTATAAAATTTATCTATGTTCCCATTGAGATAATGTATTTTCAGTCTTTTATAAACATCTTTATCTGTTGTTTTTTATTAATCCTTAAAAACTCCTATTTCCCTTGGGGAAGGGAAATAGGATCAAGGCATCAAGAATCTTTAAAAAAGATCTCCCTCTAATTCTGTAGAATTTATCACATTAATCTTCAATTAATCAATACACCATCAACATAAAAACAGACAGTTCTGTATATTTTTGTTTAAAAAACATTCATTCGCAATCAAAGTGACTTGTTTATTTACATCGGCGTTTAAAGTTTAATCAGATTAAATTGTAGAACTGGATAAATTCAAATTGTTGCTATGCTAAAACCAATGATATTACAAAGGTGTATTTGAATATCATGTATTAAACTATCACGAATATAAAACTTTCCTAATATGCCTAAAGCATATCCAAGGCCTTGCTATAAGCTGATGGTGCTCATTTTTTTAAGCCTAGAAGTATTTTGGTTTTATTAAACAGCTCAACATACTTCCTTTTAAATGATTTCAACATCTATTCGGAAGCATATTGAGGGCTTTTCTTTTTTTCAGATTAACAATCAAATTTTAATTATTTTTACCATAAAAATTAACGCTCTAAACTCAGCCTAATTTTTTAAAAAACCAAGTCGACACGTATGTCTCATAAAAATCTGCTTACAACACTTTCTATTGCATTAATCAGTCTTTCTATTTCAGCATGTAATAATGATTCAGACCATTCAAATACTGTGGTGGAAACCAAGAAACAACCGAATATTTTATTTATCATGGCTGATGATTTAGGTTATTCGGATTTAGGGGCATTTGGTGGAGAAATACACACCCCAAATATTGACGCACTGACCAAAGAAGGTCGTATTTTAACGGACTACCATACTGCCCCAACCTGCTCACCGACGCGTTCACAATTAATTTCGGGTACAGACCATCACTTAGCTGGCATTGGGGCTATGGCTGAGCTCACTCCTGCCCACTTAAAAGGCCAGCCGGGTTATGAGGGCTACTTAAATGAGCGCTCACTCTCAATAGCAGAAGTGCTTAAAGATAATGGCTACCGAACCTATATCAGTGGAAAATGGCACCTCGGTTTAACCGCTGAAACTAACGCACATGTAAAAGGCTTCGATCATTCATTTACGCTATTGCAAGGTCTAGATTTACACTTTAAACAAGCGCCTAGTGCATATAAACGTAATGCCACCTATACGGAGGATGGTAAAGTTGTTCCAATTTCAGCATTACCCGATGACTTTTTCTCAACCAATTACTTCACCGATAAGCTAATTAGTTATTTAGAGTCAGGTAAAAATTCAGGAAAACCATTCTTTGCCTATGCTGCTTACACCGCACCTCATTGGCCATTACAAGCCCCAGCTGAATATCGTGACCGTTATCGTGGCGTTTACGATGCTGGTTATGATGCGATCCGTAATGGTCGTATTGCCCGCCAAAAACAACTTGGTCTAATTCCAGCTAACTTTACTGCAGCCGAACCGATTGCGACAAAAAATGCACCACAAAAATATGGCAAATGGAATGAACTTTCCACAGAGCAAAAAGTCTTAGAAGCACGCAGAATGGAAATCTATGCGGGTATGGTCGAAAACCTTGATGCCAATATTGGACGCGTGATTGAGTATTTAAAACGCAATAACTTATACGACAATACTTTAATTTTCTTTGTTTCAGATAATGGAGCTGAAGGCTTTATTCGTGGTAGTTATGGGGCTGAATCAGGTTTTGATAATCGGGTGAACAATGTCGGTACATCCAGTTCTTATCACTATGTCGGTCCGCGTTGGGCTGAAGTCAGTGCTGCACCTTTCCATTTATGGAAAGATACTGCGGGTGAAGGTGCAACCACAGCACCAGCCATTGTTAAACTTCCTCATCAAAATAAAGCGCAAGCAACCTATCATGGTTTTGCTTCAGTGCTCGATGTTTTCCCAACTGTTTTAGATTATGCCAATATTGCTGTCCCACAAAGTCAATATAAAGGTCGTCAGATTAATACCCCAAGCGGTTACTCGTGGAAATCGGTGCTTGAAAATAAAGCACAGGCGATTCGTCCTGTAAACTTTAGTTTTGCAGATGAATTGCATGGCAGTAAATATGCGCGTCAAGGCGAATGGAAAATTGCTTTACAAGGTAAAGCAGAGCTAGGAACGGGAGCTTGGGAATTATATAACTTAAAAAATGACCGTGGTGAAACCCAAAACCTTGCACAAAATAACCCAGTAAAACTACAAGAACTACTTGATGTGTATAACAAATATACCCAACAAAATGGGGTGAAGGAATACAACATTCAATGAAGTTTAGCCCTCTTTTAATTTCACTGTGCAGCCTGTTCCTTGTAACAGGCTGCAATAAAGCTACGCCCGACTCGCACCATTCTCCCAAACAAACCAGCAAAGCTTCTATACCACTTGGTTCATTGCAGCAATGCGAACACTATTCAGGTTTACCCAATGCATGGCAAAAAAAGCCAACAGCAGGTATGGTTTGGATTGCCAAAGGTTCATTTCAGCTCGGCTCCGATAAAGCCTATCCCGATGAACTCAATTTTGGGCAAAAACAACGTCAAGTTGAGGGTTTCTGGATCGATCAAACCGAAGTGACTGTGGCGCAGTTTAGTAGTTTTGTAAAAGCAACAGGCTATGTAACCGACGCAGAGCAACAGAAACAGGCAGCTGTATTTTCACCAGATGCCAATAAGCCTAATCAGTGGTGGCAACTCAAGTCTGATTACACTTGGAAAACGCCCAATGGCGCTTCGGGTCAAGCTCCACGCCCTGCTGAACCTGTTCGCTATGTGACCAAAAATGATGCTGAACATTACGCAGTTTGGTTAGGACGAGATTTACCTACCGAACAAGAATGGGAATATGCTGCAAAGGCGGGCTCAAAAACCGATACGCCACTGCATCAAGCGCCTCAGGATGCCCATCAACATCCACAAGCCAATTATTGGCAAGGTGAATTTCCAATGCATAATTCTGTTGAAGACCATTTTGCAGGTGTGGCACCTGTCGGCTGCTACCCTGCCAATGCGTTCCAATTGTTCGATATGATTGGGAATGTCTGGGAGTGGACCTCTTCTGTATATCAAGGCGCGCATGATCAACATATGGGAAATTATACTGATCTGCGTCAGCAAAGCATCGCAGCAACCCAATATGTGATTAAAGGTGGTTCTTTCTTATGTGCTTCGAGTTATTGCTCTCGTTATCGAAATAGTAGTCGATATCCGCAAGAGTTTGATTTGGCTGCAACGCATGTGGGGTTTAGAACAGTATTACGAACTCACCCATGAGACAAGGATAGGTTAAAATCTAGAGATCTGGCGAATTTATACACTTAAATATAAATTCGTCTGCTTTAAAAAAGAAGGGTTGAATAGAACAAAGCAACACTTAACCACTTTCGCTACAAATCAGCACTTATACACGTTTACGTTTTTCAATCATCTTGCCAAATACCAATCCCAATTCAAACAACATCCACATTGGAATTGCCAACATGATCATCGAAATAGCATCTGGTGGCGTGGCAAACATCGCAATAAAAAAACAGCCCACAATAATAAAGCGTCTTTTTTCCACCAGCGTTTGCGTGCTGACCAAACCGATTAAAATCAATACCAGTGTAATAATTGGAATTTCAAAAGTGACCCCAAACACCAAAAAGAGTTTTAAACAGAAACTTAAGTAACTATTAATGTCTGTCATTGGCGCAACGGTATCAGGTGAAACACTGATAAAAAAATGCAGAATCGAAGGTAAGGCAATAAAATAGGCAAAGGCAATCCCTGAATAAAACAAGCAAATACTGCTCAATAACAATGGGAATGCCAGACTCTTTTCTTTTTCATACAACGCAGGTTTAATGAATGCCCAAATCTGATAAATAATAAAAGGCATCGCCAGCATCAGCGCAATAAAGAAATTCAGTTTAAAAGGTGCCATAAATGTTGCAGTTACATCTGTAGCAATCATGGTCGAACTGGCAGGTAATTGGGCACGTAGTGGTTCAGATAACATTGAATAAGTTCTGTTTGCAAATGGCAACAAACAGAAAAAAAGCACAATCAATACCCCGATAATTTTAAACAGATGCTGACGCAACACCATCAAATGTCGGGTGATTGGCATTGCTTCAAGCTGAGTCGCTTCTTCGGAAACTTGCTCTTGTAGCTGCGGTATCATTGATGTCATACGGCCACCTTCAATTGCGATATTGACTTGGATTGAACAATATCAATACTGAGTTTTTCATCATTACATTGAACTTGTTTTAGCCAGATACTTGGCAAATAGACTGTAGGAATATCACGTGAGACAGGTTGATAAATCTGCTTCACTCTCAGCTGGGCTATTTGCTGTTCTTTTAATTGCGGTTGCTCTAATTGCTGTTTCTCTAATCGTGCTGGCGCTTGCTCTTGCTGTATAGCATCTCCAGGCATAGCCGATAATTGCTGTAGCTCATGCATCTGCGCCTGCATTTTTTGCTCTAATTCTTGAATACGCTGCATCTCATTCTGCATCTGTTCGCGCAATTCAGATAAGCGTAATTCACGGTCAATGTCGTTCTGAACATTGCTGATGAGACGTTTCAATTTACTGTACCATTTCGCAACAAAACGCGCAGCTTCAGGGAGTTTATCAGGTCCTAACACCAACAGCGCAATAATCCCAAAAACCAATAATTCAGAAAATCCGACATCAAGCATGTGTTAGTTCTCCAGTTTTAGTGCTTTACCGTAGAGTTCACATCAGCATTACTATTTTGATGTTCCTGTGTTCTTGGTTCATTCAATGCAGCAGTGGTTGTTTCATCATCTTGAATTGATTTTTTAAAATCCTTCACCGCACCGCCGACATCTTTACCTAAATTTTTTAATTTAGATGTGCCAAAAAGTAAGATCACCACAATTGCAAAAATAAGTACGTGCCAAATCGATAATCCAGCCATGGTTTTTTACTCCTGATATTCTTGTGTTATTTCAATCATTATGTGTACAAAGACAGTTTAGCCATGTACTACTGAAGAAATGATGTGATAGCAATAGCATCTAAATCTTCTTCAGTAGTCAGGCGATATAAAATTAAATAGTCTTTTGTTAAGCAGTTTTCTTAATCGAGCGGGCATTGACCAATTGATTATTCAACACCACTTGATGCCCACGTTTTGTATCCACAGTATATTGCGGCTCTTTAATGGTATCGACATAGATCCAGTCCGCTTGAACCTGCGTTGCAGTAAAGCTGACATTCAGATAACCACGTTGATTTAGGTTGGTATAATCCAATTCATCAATCAGTGTGGTAAACGCCATTTCAAACTGCTGTAACTGTTCCACTGGAATATTGAGATACTTTTCAATTCCCGGCGATGACACTGAACTTGTCGCCAGCTCAACACCGACAAAATCACCCGCCTGACTATACAACTCTGATGACCATGCATTATGGGTATCACCTGCCAGCACTACGACCTTCTTGTTCAATGCTTTTAAGGTACCATACAGAATTTCACGTTCAGCATAATAACCATCCCAAGCATCTAAATTATAAGGTGCGACAGTGGTTAAACGTGCCTTTTCAATTGCTGTCAATGTTGGATCGCCCTGTAGCACACGCATTTTCAGTTGCACTAACTCCATGATCATCGTATTGATTTGATTTAAAACCTCTTGAGTTGCGTTTCCACTCAGAACTGCACTCAACGGTACCAGTAATTCAGCAGGGATTAATATCTTACCCATCAACACTTGCTGACCCAATACATTCCACGTTGCCTTGGATTGAGCCAACTTTTGCTGTAACCATTCACGTTGGGTATACCCCATCAAGGTTCGATTCTGATTGGTTAAGTCAGTCTGAAAACGTTGAAAATCCATACCAGAAGCGGTGATATAATCGGTATATTCCAGTTGCTTATCTCTGGCAAGGATACGGGTATCTAACATGGTCAATTGCACCAGTGAACCAAAGTCAAACTGGCGATAAATATTGAGATGATCATTTGCGGAAATAGGACGAATCGGCATCCATTCAAAGTATGCTTGTAATGCAGCAAGTTTACGATCGAGGAAAGCCCCTTCATTGGCTTGGTGATTTTCAGCACCATCTCGCCATGTATCATTTGCCAACTCATGATCATCCCAAATCACAATAAATGGATGACGGTGATGCAATGTTTGTAAATCTTTGTCTTTACGATATAACGCATAGCGTTTGCGATAATCATCTAACTTGATAATTTCTTGATTATTGTCCGCAGCCAAAGTACGTCCTAACTTCACTGCATCTTCTGTTGCATAACCACCTTGACCATATTCATAAATATAGTCACCCAAATGAATTACCACATCAACATCTTGCTTGGCCATTTCACGATAAACATAGAAATACCCTGCTGGATAATTCGCGCAAGAACATACCGCAAAACTGACTTTGCTGGGGTTGATTGGTAGCGTTTTGGTTTGTCCAACTGGTGAAACTTTATTGCCAAAGCTAAAACGATAGAAATAGCGTTGATCTGGTTTTAAGTTTGTGGCATCAACTTTCACCGTGAAGTCTTGTGCTTTTGCTGTGGTGACTTTGTCTGTTTTAATGATTTGCTTGAATTGATCATCTAAAGCAATTTCCCAAGTCACTTGCAAACGTGCGCTGCTATCATTGGGCGTTAAGCGTGTCCATAAAATCACGCGATCTTGTAAAGGGTCTCCACTGGCAACCCCATGTTCAAAATTGACTTGTAGTGTTGTTGATTCTCGATCTGAACTGTCATTACATCCCGTAAAACCCGTAGATAAAGACAGTGCACCAAAACCGAATAGGCTTTTTTGAATAAGTTCTCGTCGTGTAATTTTGGCTGTCATACTTTACTCCTTAAACTATGGCTAGATTACAAATACTAAATAAGACCTAAATTTATTTATTCTCTACGGTCCCATTAACTAGATTGATTCATTGAATACACTTACATTAATTGAGAATATCTAGCGATTTTTCCGTATCATAAATTTTTTCCAAACTGATAATTCTCCGTTTATCATATCTGTCACTAAAAATTTCTTTTCTAAGCGCTTCAATTGATTTTTCCTGATCAAGCATATTTAAATCACGTTGCAAAATTTCACCTCGCTTTTGCATATATATTTCTGCTTGGTTTTTAAATTGCACTCTTGATTTATCAACAGCTTCCATGCGCTCGGTCACTTCAGGACCAAACACTTTTAACCGCTCCTTGCGTATATCTTCCTGTGAACCTCCTCTATTTTTTATTTCCTGAACTTTACGAGATACATCGTTAAAGTCTTTATTAAACTTTATGGCCTTTCTAGATTTTTCAGGCAGATTGTTTATCGCTGCATTGAGTTCCTGTTCGATTTCATCATCTGTCTTCCCTGTAGATTCATTTATTTTTAAAACAACCAACTCATAATCTTCAATTTTGTCACTTGCACCAAATAATGCCTTTATCTCAAAGGGGGTGAAAAATCTTGCTCGGATAGATCGAATCGCATCTACCAGTTTTTTCGCATTTATATAATTCGCTTGATTTTTCGAATGTGCCTTATGCGTTAAAATGACCTGATCGGTATATTTGACATACCTTATCCATAAATCCTTTACAATGCTTTGAGTCGGATCAACCAACAGCTTATTGAAAAAATTTAAACCAAAATTGGTAGGATCAGATTCAGTTGGATTATTTTTTAACAACTTATCAAAACAATCCTTGGTCATATTATCCAAAACAAAAGTTTGATTTGCATCAAAACTTAATTCACAGTAAATATTCCCTCCAAACGCATCAACCGCAATGGGTATAAAACCACTGTTTGGTTTTATACTGCCTATATTTAAAGCGGCCGCTTGATCTGGCTTCAAATCCTCCTGATTACTTATTTGTTTATCTGTTTGCTTAAACATAATCCATAGAAAACAAACAATAACCACTAGAAAAAAAGATGAAACTAAAATACTTTTTTTCATTTAAAATCCCTGATTTTTGTTTTAAATAAAATCAGACTATATTTATTCTTTATAGATCAATATAGCCCAAAGTCAATCACATATTATTTTCCTTTAAATAATTTGCATGATCTTTTAAAACATCAATTGGGTTTGGAATTGTTGCCCATTTTGTCGGTGTTTGAACCCAACCCCAATTCCAAGGCCAGCCTGAAACTGAGAATGATTCATCGTATTTATTAAACGTTCCTGACTGTTCTCTATGTTTCCAGTTATAAATTCCTTTTAAGTTTCCTAGACGACTACTACATACCGAGACCGTACCATCATGTGCTTGGTTGGGAAATAAATTTACCACTTCATCAATTTTTCCCGTCCACGATGTCATATAAATAGGATAGGAATGTCCATCGGATCCTTTGATAAAATATCGATCAGGTGTATTAGGTAAATTATAATCGCTTGGATTAGCTGTCTGTTTTAGACATTGAGCGGAAATGGGAATACCTTCAGGGAATAAAGTATTAAAATCTTGCATACTTTTGGCACTATTGGCTCGGATCCCTTCAAGCAAATTAATATAATTTAGACTGTTACGACGATAATCTTCATCTGGTAATTTTCTAACACCCTCACCGCCCCACACCCAGAACGAGGTGTTGGCATTAAAGGTTTTAATATCATTTTCATCTAATCTGCCATCAATTATAATTTTATGAAGTGCACTTAAAAAATCATGTCTATAAATGATATTTTGCAAAAAATTCAACACAGACTGTAGCGAAGAATAAGGCAACATACTGCTAATATCTAATTTTCCAGTTGCTTCATATTCTTGGATATTTTGATCAGCAAATGGACTTCCCCGATGTGGAGAACCAACAGTCGCGATGGAGGACACCAACTCAGGTTTAACCCCAAGCGCATAACGAGATGTCGGTCCACCTTGACTATGTCCTACTAAATTAAATTTAACGTCATCACGATAGTAAGTCGTTTGAATATACTGTAAATGCTTGATTAATTCTTCACCACGATATTCATTGCTATTTAAAGGACTTATAGAAACTGCTATCGCTGGTGTAGACTGTTCAGCCAATTGAGTTAATGTTGAGCCCCAGTAGTCATAAATAGAAAATTTTCCTAAAAACTTTACATGTTCTGCCCCTGCTAAGCCATGTACAAGCACAATTGGTTGAGGACTATTTTTATTTTCATAGCTGTCTACAATTGGATTTACATTAAAACCCGCAAAAGAATAGCTTGAATAAACTACTGTTGAAATTAAAAATGCCCACTTGGATAAATTAAAATCTTGCATACGTACTCCAATTTATAAAAATTTTCTTGTCATGGTCTATATCGTCGTCTCAAACTAAAATACATACCAAGATTCACAAATCCTTCGTGCTGTCTTATCGATTGGTATTGATTTAAATCATTTCTTAAAGTTATAAAAGTTGTGGAGTTTTATTGATAAATATTCACAACACAGTGTTAAAGTATAAAATTTAGAAATATGCGTATTGACATTTCACCACGAATTCATTGACAAATTACGACAAATATAAAGACCGATATGTATAAAGTATTTTCTTTTAGGGTTTTAGTAAATTCAATTGAATTAAACATACAAATAAAAATCACTTGAATAATAAAAAACTTATTATCTTAAATGCTTAATTATTATTTATGATGATCAAAAAATTCAGACTATAAATAAAAAATTAAAATCATACCATCCAAGGTTATTATTTAATTTTCATTTGATTAATATAATAAATACAACCAAACCAACGCATTATTTATACAAGTGATTTATATCTAGTCATTGATCATAAATAAAGCATATATTTTTGTATAAACTTTTAGATACTATTGGTTATTAATTCGTTTTTTGTACTTTTGAATCCTAGATGGTTGTCCTACCATAGGGCGACCTAGATGTCTCTGTTGGTAAGGGGCACATATTTTTAAACACTACATTTTTAAATAAAAGCATCCCTCCTCGCCTATTTAAGTGCTTAATGATTCAGAAATTAAAGATCAAAATCAATAATAATTTTAATCATATCTGCAGGTGCCGATGCCGCCAACTCAAATGCTTGAATACTTTGATTAAAATGAAAATTTTTTGAAATTAGAGGCTTTACATTAATTTGACCAGAAGCAATCAGCGCAATAGAACGCTCATAATCATTTGCATAACGGAAAATTGAAATCGTCTCAATCTCTTTGACTTGCATGGCAACAATATCCATCGGCACAGCGTGTTGTGGCATTCCAACAAAAATCAGTTTTCCCGCAGGTTTTAGACAATCGGGCGCTGCTGTAATTGCACTTGCATGACCACTACAATCAACAAATAGGTCGACACCACCGACAAAGTGCCGTTGCACAAAGCACTTTAAATCTTCCTGTGCGACATTACATGCAATTAAACGCTCACCATAATGCTGGACTAAAAAATCCAACTTCTGTTGTTTTATATCCGTAATGATGACTCGACTACAACCTGATGCGAGTAATGCCAATGCCATTAAAGCACCAATCGTCCCTGCACCAGTAACCACAGCAGTATCTCCAGGTGAAATACCCACTTTGCGAGCCACATGTACACCTGAGGCCAAAGGTTCAACCAGCACCGCTTCTTCAAGGCTGACATGATCTGGTAACTTAAAGGTTAAATTTGCAGGATGAACCACAGACTCACGCAATACACCATGTACAGGCGGTGTTGCCCAAAACTGAATATTCGGATCAAGATGATACAAACCCTGCATCGCTTCTGGAGAATTTGGCTCAAAAACCCCAGGCTCCATACATACACGATCGCCTATTCTTAAATGTTGAACTGCTGAACCTACTTCAACAATGATCCCACTCGCTTCATGCCCCAGAATCATTGGTGCATTGACAATAAAATCACCAATTCGACTATGCTGATAATAATGCACGTCACTGCCACAGATACCCACTTTGGCAATTTTAATGCGTACATCAGTTGCGCTTAGATATTCATTGATCTCAATATCACGAATTTGCAGTTTATCTTTTTCTTCCAGTACCAATGCTTTCATTGTGATTGCTTCCTTGGGTGTTGTTTTCCGTTGTTGCTTTTTTTGTTGTGCCTTTCTGCTGCTGACTTATTCCACTGGGTTGTGTTGCAATGGTTGATGTCATTTTTAATTGAGTCATATTTTCAATTGAGACGCATTTTTTAAAATGAGCGATCTTATAAGACCACTCATTTTGAATAATCAATTAAAGCCTTACCACCAATATTCCAATTGAGCACCAAAGTTTGAACCACGATTCACATTGTGAAAATTGTTATTCGGCATCACCAAGTCACGCATTTTTTGCTCATTATCGTTCCAAAATGCATAGGTATAATAAAGGCGCAGTTCTGGACGATCATAATAGCCTGTGCCTTTTATCGACCAGGTTGGTGCCAGTGTCAATTTGGTCAGATTACGGGTTTGGTCATTGGCCTTGATTTGGTCATAGCCAATTTCAGTGGAAATTTTAAAATGATCTTGAACCACATAAGCCACCCGAGAGCCCACTGAAATCCAATCACGATCTTGTTGATTCTTTAGTTGGTCTTTTTGGTAAATAAATTGAGCTTGTCCATTGAATTTCTTACTGTCTGAGGTCCAATCCAAGATTTCAAGAAAGCGCAGTGAAGAAGTATCACGATCCAGCTCAGGGTTACCGGTATAACTCAGCCCGATCCCAGCGCCTTGACCATATTGTAGCGCCACGGTATTTTTACCATTCAATACCTCAGCCGTGACATTTTGCACAGTCAGTGCCCAGCCCATCTCATCTGCATCAATCAATGACAAACCAGTATTGATTGTATTTTTAGAACCGATTGGAATCCCTTTCACTGTCACATCATGTCGATTGATATATTTTTTCTGAAATACATTGTCTTTTCGGGAAAATACATAACTTAAGGACAAGTCATTGATTTTATAATCATCAATACCGAAGCCAGTAGCACTCTGATTCCAATAAAAGAAATCGGACATGTGAATGTCATTACGTTGATAAAATCTCCTGCCTGCCCAGACATTTGCCCCATTCAGATAGGAAATATTTCTCCAATCCAAATAAATTTGGTTCATTCGGGTAAAACCATTGTCGTCATTAAAACTTAATGTTTGCCCATATCGGTTATAAAACTGAAGCATTCCGTTGATGTTAATTTCGGAATTATCTTTTAACTTGATCAGGTTTTGTTTGGCAAAAAACTCACCGTATTGTTCACATTCATTTCCAAGACGATACTTGGTCGGCGCTCCCGTGAGTTGAAAACACTCTTGTGTTTTGCCATTTTCAGTTGCACCGATTCCCGTACGAAAATAGCCACCAAATTCAATCGCAGATGCAATTTGCGACAATAAAAAAACCCCTGTTCCAACAATCCATACGTTTGTTTTCATGTTAAATTCCTTTTTTAAGCATGAGTTTGCCTTATCCCTCTGATTCATTCAGTTGGATGGAGTAAAGAGCGCACTCATTAAAATTATATTTATTTCAATTCGGGTTAGAGTTTAATGATGAGATAAAACCATCTCCTTTAATTCATCTCATTGCCTTTATTTTCAAGCACATTGCGCTTGATTTTTACTTAACGTAAATCCACAGGAAGTAAGTCTTCCGTAATATTTTGATAACACACAGGACGCATAAAGCGACGAATCGCCAGCGTACCTACAGAGCTTGCACCAAAGTTTGTTGAAGCTGGATAGGGTCCACCATGAACCATGGCATCACATACCTCAACCCCAGTCGGGAAACTATTTGCAAGAATACGACCTGCTTTACGTTCCAGTACAGGCAGTAATTGACTTGCAACATGATGATCTGCTTGATCAAGATGAAGCGTACAAGTAATCTGCCCCTCAAGGGACTTCGCCACGTGCATCAATTCATCGATATTTTTAACAATAACCACTAAACCCAGCGGTCCAAATACTTCTTCTTCTAAGGTCTTATTCTCCAGCCATGCTTTGCCTGTTGTAACAAACAGATAAGGACTCGCATTACGCAAATCACTGCTTGAACTAAAGACTTCACTTACATCTGCTGTATTTGCCAAACGTTTATGCCCTTCACGATAAGCCTCGGCAATCGCATCGGTTAACATGACCTGTGCTGGAACAGATTCAAGTGTTTTTACAACAGTTTGAATATAGGCTTCTGCTGCTAAACCTTCGATCAACACGGCGACCCCGGGATTGGTACAGAATTGACCAGCGCCTAATGTCAATGATTCCGCCCAGCCTTTGGCAATTTCAGCACCACGATTGGCAATCGCATTGGGCAAAATAAACATTGGATTGACAGAACCCAGTTCACCAAAGAACGGGATCGGTTCTGAACGTGCAACACAAAGATCATATAAAGCACGTCCACCACGCAACGAACCTGTAAATCCAACCGCTTTAATCAACGGATGTTGTACTAAACTTTGACCAACATCTAATGCTCCACCGTGGACTAAACTAAATACACCAACGTGCAGTCCACATTTTTCAATCGCAGCATGAATCGCTTCAGCAACAATCTCCGCTGTACCTGGATGTGCCTCATGCCCTTTAACCACAACTGGACACCCTGCGGCCAATGCCGATGCTGTATCCCCGCCTGCCGTTGAAAATGCCAGCGGAAAATTTGATGCACCAAACACTGCAACTGGTCCGATTGGGCGTTGCATCAAACGAATATCTGGACGTGGCAGTGGCTTTCGATCCGCAAGTGCAACATCATGACGGCGATCCAAAAACTCACCTTTCAAAATATGTGCAGCAAAAAGTCGCAGCTGCCCCACAGTGCGTCCACGTTCTCCTTCCAGTCGAGCCTTGGGCAACCCTGTTTCTTGGGTTCCAATCTGGGTAATCGCATCTGCTCGAGCTTCGATTTCATCAGCAATGACATTGAGAAAAGTCGCGCGCTGCTCAAGCGTTGAGTAACCATAAGTGCAAAAAGCATCTTCTGCCGCTTGGCATGCTTGATTGACAAGTTCACGATGACCGACAGAAAAACGAGATACTGAACCATCAATCGGGTTATTGGTAAAAGTCTGATCAGTCGCAATCCACTTCCCTGCGATTAAGTGCTGACCATGTGGTTGAAAAGACATTGTGCTTTTTCCTCGATCAAGTTGAGTAAATTAACCAAAATAACGGACGCGGAAAGCATCAATCAGTACTGCAATAAAAATCATGATTCCTCCAATCATTCCGACATAAAAAGAAGGCACATTGATAATTGCAAGTCCGACCTGAATGATCGTGAGTAGCAATACACCACCCAATACGCCTTTCACATTGCCACGCCCACCAAATACACTGACACCACCAATAATGGGCGCCGCAATCGCATAGAGTAGATAGCTTGAGCCTTGATTTGATGTAATCGCCATTTGCCATGAAGCCAGTAAGAATCCCGCAAGAGCAGCAAGAAACCCAGAAATGGTATAGGTCATAATTTTGATACGCTTCACTCGGATTCCCGCAGAGAGTGAAGCAGCAGGATTTCCACCTACAGCATAGATTGAACGACCCAAAACGGTATGTTTCAACATCACGCCAATAATCAACAACATGATCAGAAATACCACCGGCATTAATGGCCAAGTCCCGAGGGTTGCTTGCCCAATCCAGGTATAAGCTTCTGCAAAATTATTCAGCGTTTTGCCTTGTGTTAAGGCCAAAAGTGCACCTTGAAGGATGATCATCATTGCTAGGGTTTGGATCAACGCAACCATTTTTAATTGGGTGATACACCAACCGTTAAAGAACCCAATAAAAGTACCGACCAATAAGCCCAGTAAAATCGCGGCAAACCAAGGTAATCCCCAATCAGAATAAGCAAGTGCACCTACAGCAGCGGAAAAACCGGCATTTGCTGGAATTGAAAGATCGATTTCAGCAATCAACAATGGCAATGCGACAGCCAAACCCAAAAGCCCTAAAACGGTTGCCTGCACCATGATATTTTGCAAATTAAACACGGTAAGAAAGTATTCATTAAATGCACCAAAAATGATGACCAAAGCGATCAACCAAATCCAGACCACGTTGTGGAGCACCCAACCTAAAATTTCGCGAGTATTTTTCTTTGCTGTAATGTTGGTGATCTTATTGTCTGCTGCTATTTCATTACCCATTGCATCTCTCCTTACTCATTGCATCTATCCTTATTATTGTCTCGTGACATCACGCCTGAACGGATGCGCGTAGACGGTCGACGGTAATCTCCTGCCCCGTCAATGTTTCTTTTACAGTCCCTTGATCAAAAATACACACGCGATCGACCACACGAGCCAATTCGTCCATATCGGTTGAAACAATGATGACCGCAACACCAGCACGACTAAGTTCATCAATGATGCGCAATACATCTTGTTTCACCCCAATATCAATTCCACGTGTCGGTTCATCCACCATCAGCAATCGTGGCTTTGCTGCCAACACTCGTCCCAAGCACACTTTTTGCTGATTACCACCACTCAATGTATCCACTGCATATTCAGCATTCGGTGCTTTCACCCCCATTGCGTTAAAATAATGCTGAATCACCGAATCCTCTGCCTGTTGATCGATAAATCCCAATTTTGAGCGTTGCAATAAAGAAGACAGCGCAATATTCGATCCAATTGACATCTGTCCAACCGCCCCATCATGACGACGATCATCAGAAAGATAAGCAATTCCCATATCAAAGGCTTCATGTGGAGATGTTGCTAAAGCTTGCGCATCTTCACCATGCATTGAGATCGAACCTTTTGCAGGATGCAATCCAAAGATTGCCCGAGCAATTTCTTTGGCGCCTGCGCCAGGCAGACCAGTAAATCCAATCACTTCGCCTGGACCTATGTTCAGTTGTTGCAAGGCCAAATCTTTGCCATATATATTTTGTAAACGAACAGCAGGGATTTGACTGGTGTAATCACATCGCTCCCGTTGAAAAAGCGCAAGGTCTCTCCCGATCACCAACTCAGTCAGTTGTTCAGCGCTCATGTTACTCACATTGTCAGAACCACCTGCCAAACTGCCATCACGTAATACAGTCACCGCATCACAAATTTCAAGAATTTCATCGTTGTAGTGTGAGATAAAGATAAACGTTACCCCCGTAGCTTTTAATTTATGCATAAA
The DNA here is from genome assembly GCF_011759595.1 of Acinetobacter sp. BIGb0196. Classification (NCBI taxonomy): domain Bacteria; kingdom Pseudomonadati; phylum Pseudomonadota; class Gammaproteobacteria; order Moraxellales; family Moraxellaceae; genus Acinetobacter; species Acinetobacter sp. BIGb0196. The sequence goes on from NZ_JAAOZA010000001.1 coordinate 2,739,558, forward strand.
ATCAAATAACTGACGGCGATCAGCAACAGTTAATGCCGCTGTTGGCTCATCCAAAATAATCACCCGACCACCAGAGAACATCGCCCGTAGAATATTTAACTTACGTCGTGCCACCGCATTTAAATGCCCTGCTAGCGCTTTGGCATCGATATTGGTTCCTTCAAGCATGCGACTTGCATTGCCACGCAAAGTTTTCCAATCGATAAACCCTTTTTTATTCGGCCAGATACCCAACATCAGGTTTTCTTCTGCGGTCATGTTGTCAATGATCATTGGCTCTTGTGTCACCAAGAAAACCCCAGCGGCTTCCATTGCTTTGACATCAACATGCTCAAGTACACGACCATTTAAAATAATTCGCCCAGATGTAGGGGTGACTTGTCCCGAAATAATGCCAACCAATGTGGATTTACCTGCACCGTTTTCACCCAGCAAGCCATGAATAGAACCTTTACGAATCTCAACCGTGACACCGCGTAGTGCTTGAACCACACCATAACTTTTAGTCACGTTCTCAATGCTTAGGATCTTCTCATTAATTGCCTTATCAATATTCCGTTCATGTAATCCCATTTTTTCTCTCAACATTGCTTATTTGTCATCACTGGAACAAGTCTGCTTTACTCAATGCGAATTAAGCATAGGGAATGCCCCAATCCTTCTCAGCCACTGCCCCCCAATGTCTTGCATCACTTGCATTGTCCTTATTGATGACAAAAGCTGGAATAATCAGTGTTGGTCCTGTTTTACCTTTTACGATGACGCCTTTTTCCCAAAAGTACTTGGTGTTGTGGTATTCACCCAAAGGCACTTCTGCATTTTTCAATGAATGCTTAGTTAGCATTTCAACCGCAATCTCACCATAAGCAATTGGGTCTTGAGATACACATGCATCCATATAGCCTTCCTGAATCCATTTCAAAGCAATTGGCTCACCATCAATCGTCACAAAAATAACATGGCCTTCCTCACCGACCTTCTTCCAACGATTTCTTTGTTGCAATGCAGTCGCAATACCGCGTGCAGGAGAGTCAGAAGGTGCATGTACTGCATCTAGATCAGGATGCTCAGATAAGGTAGATAAAGTTACCGCCAGCATTTTTTCCAGTTGTCCTTCAGTCGGTCGAGACAAATAGGTAATTTCTGGGTATTTCGCAAAAATTGAATCCATACCTTCTTTACGTAAACGCCATGCCACAGAAGCCAAAGCACCAAAACAATTCAAGACTTTACCTTTTGGCTTTCCGTACTTTTTGACCAAACGACTTACAATTTCCTCAGCAGCAATGACACCGCCTTGAAAATTATCAAAACTTACAGTAATTGCGACATCACCACCATCCGCAGGCGTATCGATGATACCGACAGGAATTTTTTGCTGGTTATAGCGCTGGATGGCAGAAACAATCGCCTGACTGTCTATTGAATCTGAAATAATTGCAGATGGTTTTGATAAGAGTAAGCTCTGCCACTGCTCAAGCTGACGGGTACTGTCAAAGTTTGCATTGGTGGCTTGAAACTCGCCTGAGTTGGCTTGCACCGCACGTTTAACAGCTTCTTCCTGAATCACAAAAAAGTAGTAATCAAGACTTTTATTGGAATATGGAATTGAAAGACGAGTTGCGGTTGATGTAGAACGACTACATCCTATAAGCCCTCCCCCCAAACTCAGTCCTATACCTGCTGCAACTGCGCTTTTAAATAGATTACGGCGGGTTATTCCGCCCTGATTTGATTTTGTCATTGGAATATCTCCTTTATTCCTTATTTATTAAATCTAGTAATACTACATTTTTAATTAAACTGTCAATAACATCCCATGCAGAATATTTAAAAAATAATCTTTAGATACAATAAATAGATACTTAAAATTAAACAATAAAAGCTTAAATATATAATAAACACGGATATTTAAGAGAAATATCAACCATTTTATTCTGGTAAATCGATTTTAGTTTTATAACAATAAAATATAGTTTTACTATATTATCGCATTTTTACGTAAGAGGTTCCATCAAAACACGCCACCACCATCCCCACCGCTTCACGAGTAAACAGACCATTTTCGACCACACCCGGAATTCGATTGAGCTCAATCTCTAATGGTGATGGATCTTTGATTATTGGCCCACAATGGCAGTCTAGAATAAAATGACCACTGTCTGTCACGACGGGTTGCCCATCACGCATTCGACGTTCAATCCGTATATTGTCAATACCATGTTCTGCAAGTACACGTTCAACCATTGCTAAGGTTTGCTTCCATGCAAATTGCACCACCTCAACTGGAAGCGGAAAGCCACCCAAACAATCGACAATCTTGGTTTCATCACAAATACAGATCATTTGTTTAGAAGCGTGTGCGATGATCTTCTCCCAAAGCAAACAAGCACCACCACCTTTGATCATATTAAACTGGTGATCAACTTCATCTGGACCATCAATGGTCAGATCAATTTCACCGATCTCATTGGGATCCGTGATTTCAATCCCCACCTGTTGTGCCACCTCAATGGTTGAACGAGAAGTGGTGGTACACGTCAGGGTTAATCCATGTTCTCGGATGTGTGCACCCAACTCTCGAACAAAAAAATGCGACGTCGTTCCAGAACCTAAGCCCAATTTCATACCATCATGGATAAAATCCTGAATTACTCGGCGTCCTGCTACTTTTTTTGCTTCATCCTGTTGATTACTCATTCAGTACTCCTGTTACTTACGCAGCTTCACTGCTACTTTTTAATTGATCAAATCTTGTCCGTGTGCCATAAATCAAGCGCCGGCAATTGATCAGGAAATTGACTACCACTTGCGATTGCAATGGCAGTGACTAACATATTGGTCACCAGATGATGGTTCAGGCGTGAAGCCAACGGCGTCATAAGCTCGGTATGCTCATAAGGCTGCACAGCAATCAGCACATCTGAAATCTGTGCCAATGGACTATCATGTGCCGTAATCGAAACCACTTTCGCACCACGTTTACGGGCAATGCTGGCAATCTCGACCATTTTTCGCGTATGTCCAGACTGCGAATAAATCAAAATAACTTCTTCAGGTCTGGCACTATCGGCATGAATACGTTGGTGCTTTGTACCAAGCAAGGCCTGACAGCGGATACCCAGTCGTTGAAATTTATGTTCTGCATCCACAGCATTGATTTCAGACATTCCTGTGGCATAAATGCCAACCCAATTTGCCGCTTGAAGGCAACCTGCTCCCGCCGTGATTTGCTCTGGCACTAAATCTTCAGCCAAGCGCTGAATTGCATTCAGTGAATTACGACAGGTTTTCCGCACAATATTTTCAATACTGTCATTGGGAATAATTTGCTCATAAGCAAATGGTGCAGATGGCACTAAGCTCTGCGCCAACTGAAGTTTTAAATCCTGATAACCCTCAAAACCAAAACGGCGGCAAAAGCGCATAATGGTTGGATCACTGACAGAACAGACTTCAGACAGACTCGCCATACTCATCTGAATCACTTCAGATGGTGATGTCACCACAAAATCAGCCACACGTCGTTCAGCACGATGCATGTTTTCACTTTCTTGAAGAATCCGCTGTAACAAACTGACGGTCATACCACCACACTCCTAGCCGCCACCTGACAGCACATCAAATCAAACTTGTAATAAATCCGCCAAACGACTTAAGCGTTGCTTGGCAGAAATTTCCACCTCTGGACCACCGCCCCAAGGTACAACAAAAAAAGGCACATCGGCACCCACTGCGGCTTGTTGATCAATGGGTGTATCGCCAACATAAGCCCAACCACCAGAAACCAAATTCATCGCGTCCGCCACAGCCAACAAATGTTTTGGATCTGGTTTACAGGCAGGTACCGCATCCGCACCTAAGGCCACATCAAATAACTCGGATAAGCCCAATTGCTGCAACACTTTAGCAGTGATTGCATGGGTTTTGTTGGTACAAATACCCAATTTTATCCCAGCCGATTTTAACGCCTCAAGATCTTCACGTACGTGTGGAAAAATTCGGGTATGCCCCGCAGGATTGGCCAGATACGCCTGTTGATAACATTGTAAAGTTTGCTGTAATGTTACTTCGTCATAGGCAACATCCAATTCATCTAAAATATCGATAATCAGCCGACGTGGGCCATTGCCAAGAAATTTTTCAACAAAATGCGCCTCAAGCTTGGGCCAACCATTTTGAGCAAAGCCAATATTTAAAGCCTCCGCAATATCAGGCGCACTATCAATCAGTGTGCCATCTAAATCAAAGATAAATGCAGAATAAGCAGTCATAAAAAACTCCTGAGAATTATTGGTCAAAAATTGGCGAACTTAACGCGGTAAGCGTTTGCCCCAATACGGGATAGAGACTGCGATACATTTCATGCGCTTGTGCATACACCTCAGCGACTGCCAAATTTGGCTGTTCTCTAGAAATTGCCCGAAAGTTTTTGATTGCACTCTGTGCATCAGGCCAAATCCCCACTGCTAAGCCAGCAACCAATGCAGCACCAAAGGCGGCACCTTCAGCAGCACCATCGGTCGTCACCACCTCACAACCAAATACATCGGCCTGAATTTGTCGCCAAAGAGTAGACTTTGCACCACCCCCAGAAGCTTTAATCACTTGCTTTTCAATCCCTAATGGCTGCATTAAGGAATACATATCCGCCAAGGCATGCACCACCCCTTCCATCACAGACCGAGCAACATCACCACAATCATGTCGCGCAGTGAGACCGATAAGCGCACCACGCGCTTTAGGGTCGGCATGTGGGCAACGCTCACCATACAGATAAGGTAGAAACAATAAGCCCTTTGCACCCGCCGTACTCGCTGTTGCTTTGGCGACAATTTGCTCAAATGAAAGATGTTGCCCGTCAGCAATATGACAAAAATTCTCACGGAACCAATTCATTGCACTGCCAGCATTGAGAGAGACACCCATACAATGCCATTTATCAGCAGCCACATTGCAGAAAACCTGCAAACGACCTTTTGGGTTTTCTTGTGCTGTATCTAAGGCAGCAGCGAGAATCCCACCTGTACCAAGTGTGGTTTGCAGTTCACCCGGCTCAATCACACCTGAACCAAAAGTCTGAATTACCGAATCCCCACCCCCACCCGCAACAGGCAATCCCTCTGGAAGACCGAAGAGTGCTGCACCTGCTGCTGAGACGTATCCTGAAATCACTTGTGATTCAAATACCGGTGGGAGTATCGCAGGATCAATTCCTATCTTTTCAATCAAGCCCATCGCCCATTGTCGTGAACGCACATCAAACAAGCCTGTGCCAGAAGCATCAGAAACCTCAGTGGCAATCACCCCAGTCAGACGTAAACGCAAATAATCTTTCGGGTTCAACATGCTACGCATACGCGCAAACAGCTCAGGCTCATGACGTTGCATCCAAAGAATTTTGCCACCGGTATAACCCACCAACATTCTGTTATTGGTTGCCGCAAGCAATCCATCTAAGCCACCAGCAGCCACGACAATATCATCACATTCAGCTTGATTACGTTGATCATTCCATAAAATAGCTGGGCGTAAAACTTGCTGTGAAGCATCAAGTGGAACCAAACCATGCATTTGCCCAGACAAGCCAATACATAATATTTGCACTGGAGGCGCTTTGGCCAATGCCCCCGCGACAGCCTGACGCGCACCCTCCACCCACAATTCAGGATCTTGCTCTGTCCAACCTGGTCGAGGTCTAGACAATGGATAAGTTGCGATATCGGCTGAAACAACTTTTCCTTCAATATTGATCAATAAAGCCTTACATCCTGAAGTTCCTATATCTATCCCTAGAAGTACTTGCATAAATCAATTCTCCACGCCGTGGTGTAAACGAATATGTTTGAAATTAAAATATTCAAGCAATCCTTCACGACCATGTTCGTAGCCAACACCACTCTGCTTACGACCACCATAAGCAGCATTCATTATTCCAGCATCAACGTTATTGATCGCGACATTGCCATAGTCAAGACCCGCTGAAACCCGATGAATTTCTGTCAAATTTTGTGCATAACAATAAGCCGCTAAACCATAAGGCGTATCATTGGCATAGCTAATCGCCTCATCCAAATCATCAAAAGGAGCAACTCCAACCAAAGGACCGAACGTTTCTTCGGTCATGACTTGCATACTATGCTTACAATCCGCGATCACTGTTGGGCGGAAAAAATGTCCTTTGGCATATTGAGCCCCCTCTGGTGCTTTACCGCCAGCCACCAATCGTGCACCTTTAACCAAAGCATCTTGGAGATGGATACGCGTTTTATCTAAAGGTTCAGCAGATGCCATTGCGCCGAGATCAGCAGATGGATTTTCCAAGCCATTATCGACACTCAATGCATCAGCCGCTGCTGCAAGTTGAGTAACAAACTCCTCATATACTGCGCGATGTACATAGATGCGATTAATCGCAATACAGATTTGCCCACAATTACGGAAGCTACGACGTGCTGCACCTTTGACCGCTGCATCAAGATCGGCACTCGCAGTGACAATCATCGGGCAATTGCCACCCAACTCTAAAGACAGACGTTTCACTTGTGGGCAACTTTGTTGAATATGCAAACCCACTGCACTTGAGCCCGTAAATGCAATTTTATCCACTAGCGGATGCTCGACCAGTGCCTGCCCCACTTGTGAGCCTTTACCCGTCAATACATTGACTACTCCTGCAGGAATACCCGCTGCATGACATTTTTGTGCAATTGCCAAAGCAGTAAATGGCGTCAATTCAGCAGGTTTAATAACGATGCTACATCCAGCAGCAAGGCTGGCACATAATTTCCACCCCACCAACTCAGCGGGATAGTTCCATGGTGTAATTGCAGCAACCACACCAATCGGTTCACGTACCACTAAACTTTGGAATCCTTGTTGATCATTGGGAATAATTTCACCATGCACTCGCGTGGCTTCTTCAGCATAAAAATGACATGCTTCAGCGAGTTTTAGAATTTCACCTTTTGCTTCATTAACAGGCTTGCCTTGTTCCGCTGTCATGATCATTGCCATATTTAAGGCATCCGCAGCAATAAGGTCGCCTAAACGATGCAAAGCGATCGCACGCGTTTTTGGCACAAGCTTAGACCATGAAGCAAATGCATGACGTGCAGCAGAAACAGCCGCATCAATCTCATCCGTTGTTGCTGCAGCAATATGACCAATCACCTCACTCGTTGCAGGGTTTAGCACAGGCAAGCGAGACCCTTTGCCTTTAGAAAATTTTCCGTCGATATATAAAATACTGTCGAGTACAGCGATTGATTCAGCTAAAGCATTATTTTTCATCATTTACTTCACGCCTTCCTATGCGAGTAATCTTGTTATTCATTGTTAAAATATATAGTAATACTATTTTTATGCAACAATAATTTATAAATTATCTGAAAACCCTTTGGGAAAACATCAAAACCAACAATAAAAATAAAATAATTTATAAATAAAAAACAAATAAATATATTAAAAACCCATTAATGTAAGCGAATAATATCTGCATATACTCAATACACTACTTGACCAAAGCTAAAATTAAAAAGTAGTATTACTAGATAGAACAAATGATAAACAAAGGAAGGATTCTCCATGTTACCCACATCACTCAACAGCGCCAAATTGGTTGGACGTGTTTGGCTTCCTCACAAAGGGCCATCGGTTGTCATCTTACGTGACAACATACTGATTGATGTTACTGAGTCGGTCATCTCAATGACTGATTTTCTTGACCATGATCCTGCTGGTCGTTTTGACCAACTCACAGGTGAAGTCCTTGGAAGAGTTGAAGATTTGGTGCTTGATCCTACCGAAATGGGTTACCACGCAGATCGTCCTTGCTTACTTGCACCCTGTGACTTTCAATCCTTAAAAGCTTGTGGAGTTACTTTTGCCAAAAGTATGGTTGAACGTGTCATCGATGAACGAACCTCGGGTGATCCAGCTCGTGCCGAAGCATTACGTCAACGTATAGGTACACTAATCGGTGGCAGTTTATCGAATATTCAAGCAGGTTCTGAACAAGCAGCAGAAGTTAAAGCGACCTTGATCGCTGAAGGTTTATGGTCACAATATCTCGAAGTCGGGATTGGGCCAGATGCCGAAGTCTTCACCAAGTCACAACCCATGTCTGCTGTTGGTTATGGTGCACAAGTGGGGATTAATCGGATTTCAGCATGGAACAACCCTGAGCCAGAAATAGTGTTGGCGGTGGATAGCCAAGGCAATATCCGTGGTGCGACGCTGGGCAATGATGTCAATCTACGTGATGTTGAAGGCCGTTCAGCGCTATTACTCGGCAAGGCAAAAGACAATAACGCATCATGTTCAATTGGCCCATTTATCCGTCTATTTGACTCAGATTTCACCCTTAGCGATATTGAGAATGCCACGCTTCACATGTCTGTAATTGGTGCAGAAGATGGTTTCAGCATGTCGGGACACTCCAATATGGCGGAAATCAGTCGTAAACCCGCGCATCTGGTCGCACAAACCTACAATGACTCGCATCAATACCCAGATGGCTTTATGTTATTTTTAGGCACAATGTTCGCGCCAACACAAGATCGAGAAGGTCAAGGTTCTGGCTTTACCCATAAACCTGGTGACGTGGTCGAAATCTCAACTCCGCTTTTAGGCACATTACGCAATACTGTTGTTTATGCTGATCAAGCACAACCATGGACTTATGGAACCCGTGCACTGATGCGTAATTTAGTAAAACGAGGAGTGCTCTAATGAAATTAGTGGTCACTGATCAAGCCTTTGGTAATACACGACATGAGCAAGCGGCCGCGCAAGTTGCTGGGGCAAGTTTTGCAGCATTTCAATGCCGTAGTGAAGCAGAAACAGTACAAGCCGTTGCAGGAGCAAATGTAGTACTCAACAACTTTGCACCAATGACCCATCGTGTGATGCAGGCCATGGCAACTGGTGCAACCATTGTACGTTATGGGGTTGGTGTCGATAATGTTGATCTCGTCGCAGCAAAACAACTTGGGATACAGGTTTGTAATGTACCTGATTATGGTATTGAAGAAGTCGCTGATCATGCGGCTGCCATGACCTTGATGATGGCACGTAAACTCAATCAGTATGACCAAGGTATCCGCGCAGGTGAATGGAAGATCGACCAGATGGTTACAGGTATTCGTTCGTTGCGTAATACCACTGTAGGTTTAATCGGGCTGGGACGTATTGCGAAAGCTTATGCCTCACGCCTCGCAGCCTTTGGTTGTCATATGATTGGCTTTGACCCATATGTCACTGAAGCGCAAGCAAAAACACTAGGCGTTCACCTGATGTCACAGGATCAAGTGATTTCTTCTGCCCATGTTTTATCGCTACATGTTCCACTGACTCCTGCAACACGTCATTTAATTGATGCGGAGGCGATTGCAAAAATGCCTCAAGGTTCAATCATTATCAATTGCTCAAGAGGTGGACTGATTGATGAATCAGCATTAGCCACAGCCTTGCTCAGTGGACAAATCTCAGGCGCAGGACTGGATGTCTTTGCACAAGAGCCATTACCAGCAGACTCGCCTTTACGTACAGCACCTCATTTAAGCATGTCTCCACATGCGGCCTTTTTTTCTGACACATCGGTAGATACCTTACAGCGCTTAGCCGCTGAAGAAGCATTACGCAGTTTACGTGGTGAACCGTTACGATGCTCACTCATCACATAAAATGAAAAAGACAAAGAGAAAAGATATGGATTATCACAAGAAAATGGACTTAAGTAATAAACTGGCGCTGGTCACAGGTGCAGGTCAAGGCATAGGTGCAGCAATTGCTGAAGCACTGGCAGCGACAGGCGCCGAAGTTATTTGTACCGACATCTTACTGGATCGTGCAACAACAACTGTACAAGCGTTAAAGGCCAAGGGCTATCTTGCACGTGCGGAAAGCTTAGATGTCACGGATAGTGCAGCGATTAACGCGCTTGCTCAAGCATTACCAGCGCTGGATATATTGGTATGTAATGCGGGCATTGTGACGAATACCCCAGCTGAGCACATGACAGATGAGGAGTGGGATAATGTCATCAACATCAACTTGACTGGCATCTTTAAGACTTGTCGTGGCTTTGCCCGTCAAATGCTGGATGCTGGACGAGGATCGATTATCAATATTGGTTCAATGTCAGGACAGATTGTCAACGTGCCACAACCGCAATGTCACTACAATGCCTCAAAAGCAGGCGTGCATCATTTAACGAAATCGCTTGCAGTTGAATGGGCTCAACGCCATATTCGGGTGAACGCTGTTGCCCCCACCTATATTGAAACACCGTTATTAAAAAACCTTGAAAACCAAGATAACTTAGTCAATCAATGGTTGGATATGACACCGGCTAAACGTATGGGGCAAGCGCATGAAATTGCGTCTATTGTGCAATTTCTGGCTTCAGATGCCTCAAGTCTAATCACAGGTTCAATCATTACGGCGGATGCTGGCTATACCTGTATTTAAAATCAACACGCTCAATGCGATCTATTAAGCTTAGGCCTAACTCGAAAATAAAGGAAGATGATCTTATTCAAGCATTGGAACAGAATCAGATTATGGGGTATGGTACAGATATAGTGGATCAGCAATCCAGTTGAGCGGCTTGTTGTTTAATCAAGTCGAATAGCCCAAAGTAACTCAAGCCTCATCTGCTTAATTTATCCATTACAGGAGAGATGACTAAAACAACCACTGAAACATGGCAATGATTATTTTCAATGCTATTTCGATATTAAAAAACGATTTAAACAAGAATATCCCAAGGATTAAACGGAATTTAATTGACTGGACAAACAAAGTGAAAATGATGCTGAAAGAGAAAAAATTCTTGTGAATTTATTGAAATTTTCTCTTTTAAAAACTTAACTTATACCCTACTCGCTCAAAACCTATTCATTTTAAATGCACTGCTTTTAAATGTAAGACCCTAAATGATTAGGTTATTTAAAACAATGAATTGAATCAATGGATGTTGATCTCAATACAGTAAAAATCAATTCTCATGGACAGGAATAACAAGGGAGAACACTATGGCTGGTTTATCAATTTGGCATGTGATCATTTTTGCAATTGTGGTTATTTTATTATTCGGGACATCTAAGCTTAAAAATATTGGTAAAGATGTTGGCGGCGCAGTCAAAGACTTTAAAAAATCAATGCGTGAGGAAGAAAACATCGCATTAAAAGAGACCAACACACTTGAACATGAGGAGACCAAGAAACCATCCGACTCAACCATTAACAGCTAAGTTTAGGGATGATATAGATGTTTAATGTTGGAATGTCTGAACTTTTTGTGTTTGGCATTATCGCTCTTCTGGTACTTGGGCCAGAAAAACTGCCAGAAGCCGCTCGTTTCGCGGGGAAATGGTATGCCAAACTCATGCATTTTGTGAACAATGCCAAACAAGATATTGACCGTGAACTCGGGTTATCCGAACTACGTGAGCAAGTCCAACAAGAAATGCAGCGTATGGCCGAGCTTGAACAAAAAATGCAATCCCAACTTGCTGAACTTCGGCAGCAAACAGAGGCAAGCGACGCTAAACAACAGCTACAAAGCAGCGCTACTGAAAAAACAGTAAAGTTTAACAGTTTGATTTATCGTGACTTATTGAATAATAAAGCCTATTACTCAGTATTTACACCCTATTATTTGCAAAACTATTTACAGCATCAACAAGCATCTGATGATCATCAGACAGAGCCTAAAGCCTCATCTCCGGTAAAATTAAAGGTGATCGCATGAATACACAGCTCCCTCAATCTTCATCACCCGCTGTGATTGCAAAAGACCTACCGTCTGAAGAACTACAGCAAATGCCACTGATTGAACATTTGGTGGCGCTTCGTCAACATTTGTTTAAAACGGTAGGGGTTCTATTCGCACTATTTTTTTGTTTATTGCCTTTTGCCAATCGAACGTATCAACTACTCTCAGAACCGTTAAGAGCTCAGCTTCCTGCCAATTCATCCATGATCGCAACAGATGTTACTGCAACATTTATGGCACCATTTAAGCTTAACTTTTTTGTGGCGATTCTGCTGGCAATGCCTTTTATTATTTATCAGCTCTGGAGCTTTATTAAACCCGCACTTTATGAAAAAGAAAGATCACTGGCACTTCCCTTGTTGTTAGGTAGCATCCTATTATTTTACGCAGGGATTGCCTTTGCTTACTTTATTGTACTGCCTTCTATTCTGCACTTTTTCATTAGCGTCTCTCCCGAAACCGTCGCACCCATGACCGATATCAATAGTTATCTCAGCTTTTGTTTAAAGTTATTTTTGGTGTTTGGGGTAACTTTTGAAATTCCAATGATCACACTTTTATTGATTTTAATTGGTGTGGTTAGCACTCAGAGTTTAATTGCAAAACGCCGCTTTATTATAGTGGGCTGTTTTTTTATCGCTATGTTTGTAACACCACCTGATGCAATTTCCATGATTATGCTTGCGATCCCAATGTTGTTATTGTTTGAGCTGGGTTTATTATTTGGAAAATTACTGGAAAAGCGAAGAAAGCGCTAAACTCATCCAACTAGCTTAAAACACTAAACCTAAAATCTAAAACTAAACCCAAAATTTAAACTTAAAAAACTTATAATCAAAGAAATGGCATGCTCATCAATGAGCATGCCATACAAGATTATGCAATTTTAATAATCGGTTTGAGTGTAATACCCTTGTGACTATCTATCGCAGCTTGATTGATTTCATCAAATGCATAGAATTTTACAAGTTGGTCAAAGGGAAATTTCCCTTGTTGATATAAGCGGACTAACTCAGGGATAAATTTCTTGGGCGAACCACTCCCCTCAACGACACCTAAAATCGTTTTCCCACCCAATAACAGATCATTTACATCAAATTGTGCAGTTGTGCCTAATTGAGGTGCACCTACCACGGCGATTTTGCCTAAAATACCCAGCGCATCAACACCTTGTTTTAATATCTCAGGTCGCCCAGTAGATTCCAATGCAAAGTTGACTCCACCATCAGTAATCTCTTTAATCGCAGCCACAGGATCTTGAGTTTTACTATTGATCACATGAGTTGCACCCAATTGTTTTGCCAATTCCAAACGTGATTCAACAATATCAACAGCGATAATGATCGAAGCGCCACACACTTTTGCCGCAAGTAAAGCACTCAGACCAACAGCGCCAGCACCCCAAGTCACAAAACTACTGGCAGGTGTCACTTTTAAAGCATTTATACATGCGCCAGCACCTGTTTGAATACCACAACCTAATGGTCCTAATAGTTCAATTGGTACGTCTTTGGTCACTTTAACCGTGTTATTTTCACGACTTAAAGCATAGGTTGCAAAGGAGGATTGGGCAAAAAAATGATCATTAACCACGCCATGATCATGGGTACAAAGTGCATGTTGTCCTTCTGAATCTGCCCCACTAAAATTTCGTCCAAAAAACTCTGAACAATAGGCAGGATTACCAGTATTACATTGGGTACATTTCCCACAATAACCATAGCTTAAAACCACATGATCGCCGACTTGAAGCTCGGTTACGTTAGGGCCAATCGCCTCAATAATTCCTGACCCTTCATGTCCAAGGACGGCAGGCAGCGGTACCGGATAATATTGATCACGTACAATCAAATCGGTGTGGCACATTCCTGTAGCAACCACTTTTACCAATACTTCATCACCTTGCGGCTGACGTATTTTTAAAGCTTGCAGCTCAAAGTCAGCACCTTTACATGGGGTCACTGCGGCAATAATATCTTTTAATTCACTCATGGTATAACGTCCTGTCATGATTTATTTAATTGTTTAAAAAGGATAATGTGGCGCTTGAGCCTGTACTGTAATCCATTGCCACTGGGTAAATTCATCGGCATTGGCAGGGCCGCCAATACGCGTACCATTACCTGATGAACCAAAACCACCAAATGGATTGACCGTTTCATCATTTACGGTCTGATCGTTGATATGTAGCAAGCCCACTTTGAGCTGCGCACCGAGTTGCATACCGCGTCCCACATTGGAGGTAATAATGCCTGCTGAAAGCCCATAATCGCCGTCATTGGCTAATTCAATGGCCTGTTCATCTGAGCTAAACGGGATCAATACCGCAACAGGACCAAAAATCTCTTCACTAAAAATCGAATTGTTTGCAGTCACATCTGTCAGTACAGTCGGTTGAAAAAATACCCCATCGGCATGCCCGCCGATTTCCAAAGTTGCGCCTTCATTAACCGCAGCACTGACCAATTGTTCTACACGTTGCGCTTGTTTGGCATTGATCAATGGCCCAATGGTGACATTCTTGTCACAAGGATTCCCTACCACAAAATTCTGCACTTTTTCAATGACACGCTGTTTGACCTGTTGATAAATTTTTTGGTGAATCAAAATCTTGCCAGAAGTCATACAAATCTGCCCAGAATGTAAAAATGCACCCCATGCAATATTTTCTGCTGCTAACTCAATATCCGCATCATCCAAAATAATCAGTGAGTTTTTCCCACCCAGTTCTAGAGAAACTTTCTTTAAGGTCTTTGCCGCATTCGCCCCAACAATCCGTCCAACTTGGGTTGATCCCGTAAATTGGATACTGGCAATATTTTGATCCAAAGTCAGTGCTTCACCAACTTCTACCCCACCTGGCAATACATGCAGCAGCCCCTTTGGTAATCCTGCAAGTTCAAAAATCCGTGCAATCACATAGCCACTGCACACTGCTGTACGCTCATCAGGTTTTAACACCACCGCATTACCAAAGGCCAAAGCAGGTGCCACAGCACGTAAAGCTAAGTACAGTGGAAAGTTAAATGGAGAAATGACCCCAACAACACCTAAGGGCAAGCGTTTCGCTATACTTAGTTTGCCATTTTGCGTAGGTAATAATGTGCCCTGTTCAGTTGCAGGTGAAGCAATACAATGTTTAAGCACTTGAATCGCAATACTCACTTCAAAGCCTGCTTTCAGTTGTAATGAGCCACTTTCCTTAACCAGCCACTCAATCACTTCCGCTTGATTTTCTGTCAGTAAAGCAGCAGCTCGCTCAAACACTGCCTGACGCTCTTGATAATTTAAAGCCCACCACTGTTGTTGAGCGGCTTTGGCTTGTTGTGCAGCACTCACCACATCAGCGGCAGTGGCATAACCGATTTCACCAAGCACTTGACCTGTTGCTACCTCAATCACACTGTAGGTGTCTTGGGCTGACTGCCATGAACCGTTAAATAATTTTTTATCCCAAAGCTCTTTTGTGAATATAGACATGATGACCTCTTCAAAATTTATTTAGACAATTGCTTTACTGTTCCAACTGCATCCTTGTAAAAATGACGCAATCAATGTGTTACACCTGCTTTAAATTAAAAAATGTAAAACACACGAAAATTCAGACCGTAATCTTTCTTAAATCCGCTTTCTGTTCGTGTGTCTGAAAGCAACTGTGCACTTAATTGAGTTTTTGCATTCAGCATTTGCTGAAACTCCAATCGCGCTTGTTGCTTTTCCATGTTCTGATCCAGTTTGATTCCATCCAGCTGTTGTTCACCCCCATAATTTGCGGCATAACCGAAGGCGATTCTCTGTTTAGAATTCAAGTCGTAACGTAAGTTAAATTGAGTTTGATAGCTGGTCGCTTGTGAAAGTGTTTGATCACCCTTTCCTGCTTCATCGTTGTCTCCATACCAAATCACATCTTGATAAAGTTCAAAAGCAAACTTGCCATATAGCGGCTGTACCCATGCCAGTTGAAGATCATACTTAAATCGATTTTCGCCTAAATTCACCGCATCATTTCGATCATAATGCCCAACTGGCAAATAAATAAATGGGGTAAATGCCAGATAACGACCCGATGAACCTTGTTCAGGTTGATTAATCAACCAAAATGCAGAAGCAATCACTGGATCTGCAAAACCTGAGGCATTGTTTAAATCAGTATCGCCAATTTGCGTATGCCGTACTGTTCCAAACGGTAAAATTATTTGAGGTGTTGCACGTAACCCAGCGATGTCGATGTAATGAATAAAGCGCGCGATACCGATATCCGATTTAGATTCAGCTCTGGTTTTTTCACCATTTTGATAATAACCCTCCATTTGACTATGTTGATAATAGAACACACCTGCATTGGTGCCTTTTGGCAACGCTGTATAATCCCCCACGTTTACGTCAATCGCATGGCTATACTGTACAAACATGCCACTCAACATAAGAAGCAGGCTATTTTTATTGCTAAAACACATCATCTCTTCCCTTTAGTTTCAAGCATCCTTTTCACTGCTCATTGCACTTGTTTAAATTTTTAATCAAAAATCAATCGATTTATCCATGACGAATCGACCATCTACACTTGATAAATCGTTTGATAGATTTGTTTTAATCAAATATGAGCCATAGAATATTTGCAGTTAGCGTGCCAATATTTTTATAATTAATAATCATAGACTTAAGATAAAGTTACATTCCCAGCGTCCAATAAATGGACAGCATTGAGAATACACTGTCCAATCAATGGACAATCACTGAGGGCATAAAAATATGGATGGGGGGTTAGCGATGTTGACGAGTAGATGAAATATTCTCTAAACAATTAAATATGGCGTTTGTTGAACTGGTCGTGAACGATAAAGCGAAATTATGTTAATAAGACAAAAATTAAAATATAAGTTATTAAAAAACACATATGACTAATTCTTAAATTTACTATTTAAATAAATCGTACGATCAGAACATGAAAGCTATAACAAAGGCTGCCATGAATTTGAGTAAATAAATTTAAATTATTAAACATAATTAACAATTAAATTAAATTTGTCTTAATAGTTGGTTTTATGTTTTAATCTCTATGTTCTTCATTCAATAACAATAATTGGACTAAGTATGACGAAACCTAAATTTTTACATGAATTACCAATTGAACAGTTAAAACAGATTTCTCAACAAGACATAAAGCAAACAATAAAAGCAGAACAGCTTTATTTTCGGCATAGGCCGAAAAAGATCTATTACCTTGCGGTAAATGGAGCTAAAAGCAAAAATGGTGGATTAGTTAAAGCGAGTGCGTTAGTAGGAAGCTTCTTAGAGAATGGTGATGAGATTGTCGATAGCCCTAACAACACTGTAGCTATAAATATCTTTATCGGTGATAAGGCCCCTGAAGGCTTTTTGTACAAAAAAGGTGTTAATCATGGCTAAAGGTTTTGCAATTCATAACTCTATGACAAATCATGGAGGAATCATCCAAGCAACACAACAACGAACATCCCAAATGGGAAACCTATTTCTACGTGCTGGAGATGGTCACTTTTGCCCTAAGTGCAAATGTTGGTCTGAAATTGTTAAAAGCCATGATCATATTATTATGGATGGCAAAGCTGTTGCTTATGTTGATGACTTATTGACTTGTGGAGCTAAAATTTTACCTAAACAAGATCATGTTGTTGGAACAAGTCAAGGGGAAAACTATAGTAAGAATACAAACTCATCAAGCTTTTTAGCTCAAGGCTTAACTCTATATTCAGGTCAATATCAGTTAGTAAATAATTCAAATAATCAACCCTATAGCAATGTAAAATACATTGTTACCTATACTGATGGTCGTACTATTGAAGGTGTCACTGATGAAAATGGCATGACAGAAAAACTAGAATTTACAGAAAAAGCAGAAGATATTGAAATTAAACTTTTTGAGGCTGATTCATGGTAGATCAACATCAGACTACAACAACCAAAATTGCAAAAGTAGAAATTGTAAAATTAAAATCACCTACCCGCCTCGTCCTATACGGTGGTGCCCGATCTCTTGGAGATAATGGGGCTTTTTTTCATGCCTCTAAAAATGTGATTGCTGATTATAAAAATGATCTACCTCTGAAATCTTATTTTATTTCAAATGGAATGAGGCAGTTTATTGATCTAATAAATGTTCAACCTGAAAATTCCATTCAATCTTTAGACGTTTTTAGCCATGGTTCTGATCTAGGTCTTTATAGTGTGATTAGTGCTTCTTTAAAAAAATCAATGACATTTGAATATTCTCAGTCAAATAATTTATCATCTAATTTATATAGAAATAGATCAACAAAATTGGATCAATATGAATTTTTTGGTGGAGCTAATTGGAGAAATTCATTCATTATTTCAGACATTAATTTTAAAGTTTTTACAAATGAATCAAAAATAGAAATACATGATTGTAATAGTGCATTTGATGGAGAGCTAGACACTCTTAGCTCTTTAATATCAGTTGCTTTATTCAAAGCTGGTAAAAAAAGAAGTGTTGTTATTGGGCATGCGGATTTTGCTAGTCCAAATAGAGGGGGGACAAAGGATATGTCTAAACAAGATTATCGACATGAGACACGAATAATTTATAATAATGGTAAAGTCATTGCTAAAACACGCAGAGAAGGTCGTCTTTCAGCCGAATTTATAAAAAAAGCTTTAGGAGGGTGAAGTCGTGGAAAATTATGAATACTGGGTTAACGTTTATTCTGCTGTTTTTTCAATATTAATTATATCTTTAAGCTTAAATTCTATTATTTTTATAAAAGATAAAATTAATAAAGTACTCTCTTTTTTTGTCTTTACTGGTCTATATTCTTTAATTTTAAGCTACTTTTTTGGAAAAGCATTTATTGGTTACACTCAACAAGAATTGCTTTTTAAATTCATTTTTGAAGGTTATAGGGCTCATATCTTTCATGGAAATATATACCTATTAATAACTTTAGTCCTTTTAATTCTTTTAATTCTAAGACTATTAATTAATAGAAAAAACCTACATCGACAAGTAAAGGATAGAGCGTCTTGAATTTTTCAGGCTCTCTTTCAGCTGAATTTAGAAAAAAAGCTTTAGTATGGTGAAGTCGTGGAAAATTATGAATACTGGATTAACGTTTATTCTGCTGTTTTTTCAATATTAATTATATCTTTTAGCTTAAATTCTATTATTTTTATAAAAGATAAAATTAATAAAGTACTCTCTTTTTTTGTCTTTACTGGTCTATATTCTTTAATTTTAAGCTACTTTTTTGAAAAATCTTCAATTGGTTATACACAACAAGAACTTTTACCAACGTTTATTTATAAAGGATATAATTCTCATATATTCCAAGGGAATACATATTTGTTAATAACTTTAGTCCTTTTCATTCTATTAATTATAAGACTATTAATTAATAGAAAAACCCACATGGACAAGTAAAGGATTGATCATCTTGAATTTTTCAGGCTCTCTTTCAGCTGAATTTATAAAAAATGAACTAAAGGGCTGAATAGAAAATTACAATTAATTGCCAATATATTTATAAATCGTTGTTCTTGAGATATTTAAGCGCTTCGCTGTCCTTGCGATATTGCCATTTTCTTCTTGTAACACCTGCACAATCATTTGCTTGGTCAAGCTATTTAAGTTTTTATTTTCATCTAATATCAGTTGCTTACTTTGCTGCTGAATCGCTAAATCAGCTTCAGGTAAATATAAATGATTTAAAATTTCACTGTCTTTAAATGCTGCGGATAGCTTCACTACATGAATTAATTCACGAATATTTCCTTCCCATGCGTGCCTATTAAATTGTTGTTCTACATGGCTCGACCATTGCGCTATACCAAATTGATCCAGAACGTGATGTAAAATAACCTGTTTATCTTGACGTAAGCGTAAGGGTTGTAAATGTACCTGAAAACCGCAAATACGATAATATAAATCACGGCGGAATGACTGCTGTTGTATTTTACTTTTTAAATCCTGATGTGTTGCACATAACAGTTTAAATGCTGACTTGATTGGTTTACGTCCTCCGACCCGATAGAACTGCTGATCTTGTAACACTCTTAAAATTTTCACTTGTAAATGTAAAGGCAAATCACCAATCTCGTCGAGAAAGAGTATGCCCTGATCTGCCAGTTCAATTAAGCCTTTTTCGCCTTGCCGTTTAGCACCTGTAAAAGCGCCGCCTTCATAACCAAATAATTCTGCTTCAAGCAAATGATCTGGTATTGCACCGCAATTAATCGAAATAAAAGGTAAATCTACATCGAGCTTCTGATGTAACTGCTGAGCAAAATGATCCTTACCTGTGCCGGTTTCTCCGGTAATCAATACAGGAATATCGGCTTTTAATGCTTTCAGCGCCTGATCAAGCAAATGCTGTGTCATGATTTTGCTTGTTTTATTCTGCAACTGCCCATTCACACTACGTAGCTGGGCATAAAAAAATGCATGGTCAAAACTTTGAATTAAAAAACAATCACTCGAATTTAATGGATTCAAATGCTCAGTGAGTAAAAAATGATCCATTGGTTGCTGCAACAATTGCTCAATAGAACAATTTAGCAGTTTCAACGCCATTTGGTTGGCTTTGAGGATTTTTCCTGATTGATCCAGTACGATCATGCCCGTATAGGCATTGTCCAGCAAATCTTTAGAATGTTGAAAATAAAGGACCCGTTGTTCAGATTGTAGCGCTGCCTGAATAATCTTATTTTCCAAAATATAACTTTGGTAAAGTAAGTGGCGCAACCAATTGCTCGCCAAAAGCCCTTGTGGTGAAGTGATATCTAAAGCACCGAGTACATCACCACAGCCATTGAATATCGGAACCGATGCACATGAATAATTTGAAAATTCATCCAGATAATGTTGATGCCCTGTCATGATCATAGGCTGTTTAGACATCACACTACATGTCGGTGCAATCGCACCAAACACAGAGGGCTCAATAATACGACCCGTGCATAAATAATGATATTGGTCATCTAAATCAGGATTGTGACGTTCAGCAATAATTTTAAGCTGATGATTAATTAAGAAAACGATAACATCCTGTTGCCCAAATAAGCGCCAGACATCATTTAATACACCTTCAGCCAATGCGGCTAATTTTATATCGCCCTGTGAAAGGTCAGCGACAGGAAACTCGTCTAAGTCAGTGATTTTGGAGAAAGGACTTAAGCCCGAATTTTTTGCACTTTCCCAAAGCTGTAAAATAGGTGAATCTCGTTGCACAATCTCTGGCAGTTCTCCAGTATTGTAAAAGTTATATTTAATATTTTGCCAAGAAAATTCAGATAACCCATCCATAAGCCTATTCCAAATCCAGCAGTTGCTTTCGATCATCCCTTTGATGATCCCAATATAAAATCACCCTCTCTAGAATATGACAAGGGCTAAATACAATTAAATATGTAGCACAAAATCTGCATCATCACAAAATCCTATACGGAGGTTTAAAATAAATATTCATGTAAATCAATTATATTACACATTGCATACTGTCTTTAAATGCAGTCTAGACTTCATTCTTAAATGTTATTTTTCAATCTAAATAAAATGAAATCAAACAATATGTTTGGGGTCTGTTGAAAATTCGCCTATGTTTGCGACTATGTGTGTTTTTTAGACGATACTAGACGCGAAATACGAAATTTAGCCATTCTAAATGATGAGAAACATCGTTTCGCAAGGTAACAACGTAGCGGCAAAAAACACGCTAGTCCCCCGCTGCGCCTTGCGCTGCAAACAAAGCAGTGCTTTGTTCTTGCTCAGGGTTGTAGCTAAAATTATCTCAGCCTTCGTTATGAAACTCGAAAATAGTCTCGCTATTCTCTTCGTTTCATGCCTTGCCTGCTCAATTTTAGCCGACAACGCAAGCCATTTATGAAATATCAACAGCCCCTCATCAATGAAATCATAAAGGGTGCAAATAACACCATGATGATTCCTGAAATAATCATGGATAGACTAGCAATCACTCCTTCTAACTCATGACGTTGTCTTGCTCGCGCAATCCCCATCGCATGAGCGGCATTTCCTAGAGCGGCGCCTTGTGCAATACGGTTTTTATAGCGCATCCATAACAGTAAAAAATCACCAAATAACATCCCCACTAAGCCTGTTATGACCGTAAACAAGGGAATTAAACTGATTGAGCCGCCAATTTTTTCAGTCAATTCCAAGGCAAATGGAATAGAAATCGAACGTGCCAAAAGACTATTTTTCAAAATTTCGTCGAAATTGAACATACTTGCCAATAGCCAACTACTTAAGATCCCCACCAGCATAGACACACTAGAACTGACGATTAAAACGAAAAAATATTGTTTGATGATCGCTCTATAACGAAATACAGGAATCGCAAATGCCACTGTAATTGGTCCTAACATGGCAACCAAATATTGGGTATATTGGTAATAGTCTTGAAAGCGATGCTGAAATATAAAGATCAAAATAATACTGAGACTCGGCACCACAATAATCGGAGAAAAATATATTTTCTGGGTAAAAACAAATAAGCGCTTTGCCAAGAAGTAACACAGTACCGTCCAAAGCAAGTAAAAAATTCCCCACAACTCCGTCATTCCATATCATCCTGTTGCAAGAATATTTTCACCATCAACACAGAGCTTGCCATCACCAAAGCGGTACTGAGTAAAATCACCAGAAATATTTTCCAACCACTGATCAAAAGTAATTGCTGATACTGAATCACACCGACCACTGGTGGAATAAAAAACAGCAACAGCTCACCCAACAGAATATCGGCACCTAGACTCACCTTTTCCAAGTTAAGCCATTGCATTTGCAATAAAATCAGCAATATAAAAAAACCTAAAACACCTGATGCA
The DNA here is from genome assembly GCF_011759595.1 of Acinetobacter sp. BIGb0196. Lineage (NCBI taxonomy): Bacteria > Pseudomonadati > Pseudomonadota > Gammaproteobacteria > Moraxellales > Moraxellaceae > Acinetobacter > Acinetobacter sp. BIGb0196. The sequence continues at coordinate 2,762,185 of NZ_JAAOZA010000001.1, forward strand.
ATGGGTAAATTCAACAGTTTTTGCAACATATATGCAAAACCCCAAATCGCTATAATCAAGCTGATTTGGTAGCTCGCGCGCTTAATCGTGGTTAACTCAGATATTGTATAAAACACTGTCATTTACATCCGTATATTCATCATGACTCAAGCTAAATTTAACGGTACATACCTTTTTTCAACTTAAAATTGAGTGATATATCCATAGTTTGTAGTGCATTAAAGAAAAAAAATAGCTACAAAAGCAGCCGATAAAAATATAACAGTTTAGCCATGTTTTAAAAATCTGTTATATTTTTTCTCCTCATTTTCTGTACCTACATCCCAACTAGATTATCGTGCAACATCATAATAATTATTTCTAAGTAGGTAGTTTTTATGGAACGATCTATGGTTTTTTCCAAACTTAATCATGACGGTCATGGGCCTATAGTGGTCCAATGCCTCAAGCAACGATGGGGCATGCAATGAGTCTCGGATTAACTGCACTAGAACTGGCAAGAATTCAGTTCGCTTTCACTGTGTCTTTTCACATTATTTTCCCTGCAACCTCTATTGGTTTAGCCTGTTTCCTTGCACTGCTGGAATGGAAGTGGTTGCGGACACAAAACCCTGTTTACAAAGACCTATTCAAATACTGGATTAAGATTTTTGCTGTTGCATTTGCTATGGGTGTTGTTTCAGGCATTGTCATGGCCTACCAGTTTGGTACCAACTGGAGTGAGTTCTCGCGTATCTCAGGGAGTGTGACGGGGCCATTGCTCACCTATGAGGTTTTAAGCGCATTTTTCTTAGAAGCAGGCTTCTTAGGAATCATGCTTTTTGGTTGGGGCCGAGTCACCGCAAAGGCACATTTTTTTGCCACACTTATGGTCGCCATTGGAACCTGTATTTCAATGTTCTGGATTTTGTCCTCCAACAGTTGGATGCAAACACCACAAGGCTTTGCAATAGAAAATGGCATCATTGTTCCGACAGACTGGTGGGCAATTGTATTTAACCCATCGTTCCCCTATCGCTTTGCACATATGGCAACAGCTGCATTTTTAGTGTCTTCATTATTGGTTGTGGGCACAGCTGGCTGGCATCTGCTTAAAGGTCGTCGTGATGAATTAATTAAAAAATCATTCTCTATGGGTTTATGGATGGTGCTGGTAACCTCTTGTTTACAAGTGGTTATTGGCGACAACCATGGTTTAAATACCTTAAAACACCAACCAGCGAAATTGGCAGCAATTGAAGGACACTGGGAGACCAACCGTGACCATGCGATGCCACTTCTGCTGTTTGCGACACCAAACATGCAACAAGAAAAAAATACAACTGAATTCGGTATTCCCTATTTAGGCAGTTTGATTCTAACCCACTCCTTAGATGGCGAAGTCACTGGATTAAAGGACTTTGCAGCTGAAGATCGTCCAAATGTAGCCATCGTTTTCTGGAGCTTCCGTGTCATGGTGGGTCTTGGCATGTTAATGGTATTGCTGTCTTTAACAGCCTTATGGTTACGCAAAAAGAATCGACTCTATGAGTCTACATGGTTTCATAAATTTGCCATTGTGATGGGCCCAACGGGTTATATCGCTTTACTCGCAGGTTGGGTTACAACAGAAGTAGGAAGACAGCCTTGGGTGGTTTATGGCGTATTACGTACCAAAGATGCGTTATCGCATACCGTAACAGCAGACCAAGTGGGACTCAGTCTGATCATTTTTGTACTGGTGTATACCGTTGTATTTGGTGCAGGGATTTATTATATGTTCAGACTCATGAAATCTGGACCTGAGTTTTTAACTCATTTAGATCCTGAAATAACAGGTTTAGGGCATTTTAAAACCCCATTACGTCCCCTCAGTGCTGTGGATGATCCAATCGATGGACAACAAGCGCCGCTAGATCAAAATAAGGAGAAACATCATGATTGATCTCGCTTTAATATGGGTCGGCATTATCGGTTTAGGTGTACTGATTTATGTAGTGATGGATGGCTTTGATTTAGGCATTGGAATTCTCTTTCCATTTATTCCAGACCGACAAGAACGTGATGTCATGATGAATACGGTCGCCCCTGTCTGGGATGGTAACGAAACATGGATGGTGCTTGGCGGCGCGGGATTATTTGCAGCCTTTCCGCTGGTCTATTCTACGGTACTCTCTGCTTTATACCTTCCCATTATATTTATGGTGGTCGCATTGATTTTCCGTGGTGTTGCCTTCGAGTTCCGCTTTAAAGCAACTCGAACCAAATACTTATGGGATCAAGCCTTTATTTGGGGATCGATCTTATCTAGCTTTTTCCAAGGGGTTATCCTTGGTGCATATATCCAAGGTATTCAAACCACTGCAGGTATTTATAGTGGCGGTGTATGGGATTGGTTTACCCCTTTTTCACTTTTCACTGGTTTAGGTGTTGTTGTCATGTATGCCACTTTAGGTTGTGGCTGGTTGATTTTAAAAACGGAAGCGCGTTTACAAGACATCATGTATACGCTGATGCCAAAGCTGTTAATTACGTTAATGATTATTTTTGCTGCCGTCAGTATCTATACCCCGATCACACATCCTGAAATTGCCCAGCGCTGGTTTGCATTACCAAACCTTATCTATTTCAGCCCTGTGCCTATTTTAGTTGTACTCTTTTCTGGTTTAATTTTACATGCTTGTAAGCAACGACATGAGATTAAACCTTTTGTTTATACGCTGGCATTGGTTTTTCTGGCATTTACTGGATTTGTAATTAGTTTATGGCCCAATATCATTCCACCTTCAGTTTCAATTTGGCAAGCCGCTGCACCAGAATCAAGTCTTAAATTTACCTTGGTCGGCGCGGCAATTCTGATCCCAATTATTATCGCTTATACCTTCTTGTCTTACTGGGTTTTCCGAGACAAAGTCCGTATTGGTGATGAAGGCTACCATTGATCAAGGAGTTTTAGATGAACAAATACATCAAACAACTCAACCCTGCAACATGGTTTATTTTGTTGTGGTGTTTCGGTTTTGCAGCATTGGCTCTAATTGCGGGGTTGTTTAGATTAATGCTTAGTTTTGCCTATTAGGCATATACCTGTTGATGATCTGACTAACGAAGAAAGGATAAGCATTTAACTATGCTTATCCTTATTTATAGCCAAACCACCTAATTATTTATACAACTGACTTTGCATCAAGTCATTGATCAGAAATGAAGCTTAAGTATTAGTATAAACTTTTAGAAACTGCTGGTTATCAATTCGCTTTTTGTGCTTTTGAATCATAGATAGTTATCCTACCGTGGGGCGACAAGGATGTCGCCGTTGAGCGGGGGTATAGGATGTACCCCTCGCTCAATATGAGCAAAAACAAAGCACTGCTTTGTTTGCAGCGCAAGGTTTGGCAACCCCTTCGAAAAGGGAGGTATCGCCTACGCAAAGATATTTAAACTTTGAATGTAAGGTGTGGCATTGCAAGCTTTTTAGAATCAAACAATTTATTTTCTCCATACAATTGATTTAATTAAAAATGTTAATTAGGAGAAATTATATTCTTGTGTCTCAGTTTTTACAGATTAACTATACTTGGACGCTTAAATGTCCTGACTGCTAAAGATGGTGCCCCTTATTTTTAATAAGGGGCACCATTCGATTTATCGGATTGAGCAAAAATTAGAATTTAAAGGTATAGGTTGTGATAAAACGATTTTCCACAAAATCTCTACCTGGAAGGTTTCCAACACCATATTTAATATCAGCATCAATATAGCGCCATTCCACTCCAAGTCCCTTTAACCATCCTTCTGGAACAGTATAGTTTACAATCAAATTTTTCTCGGTTTCTTTATTATCCTTAAAGCCAGCCCGATAAATGTCACTACCATTCAAATAACGCAAGGTCAGTTTCAAGCCTGGTACGCCATGATCTTTAAAGTCATAACTATATAAGGCATGCCAAGTAAACTCTTTCGCTTTATAAAATGCAATTGCAGACCAAGTCTGTAAATATCCTTGCGGGACATAACCATTTAAAAGTGGAATATTGTCCTCACCCATATGCTTTTGCACACCCGCTAAAAAGGTATTTGGCCCATGTTGTGCACTCGCTTGTAATCCTACAGACTGGACATCGATATTTCCAAAATAAGCATCGCCATCCTCTTTATAATTAAAATAGCGTGCATCTACTTTTAGCTTGGTCTCATTGACTTTTTCTGTATAAACCGCATTGAAATAGTGTTGTTGGTAAATATCTTCCAACTGACCAAACCAGTATGAACCAGTGAAGTTTGGGGTAAACTTATAGTCTAATCCGATAAAATTTAAACCATCACTTCTTTTGTTGGGATCTGTGGAGTTGCCCAAAGTGAATTTTCTATATTCATCATCATCTCGGGCATTGACATGGGTAAAACGACCTGCGGACAGTTTTAAATTTTGAATGTCTTGGCTTTCTAGCATTACCCCAGCATAGGTCGTCACCAATTGTCGAGAATCATCAATAAATAAAACTGGTGTTTTTGGAAAAAGCTCCCCCACTTTAAGCTCTGTATTTTGATATTTAAGTTTTAAGGTGGCACCTAATTTTAAATAATCCCGTGCTTGTTGGGCTTCACTTTTGTCATATTTAAAAACGGTATCTAAACGTTCATCATAACGATCATTTAAACGTAGGGCATATTGAAAACCAAAATCCAAACCGACTTGTAGCGCAGTGTCGCTATAACCCGATTCAAAGCGCCCAGATGCCGCCTGCGACCAACTGCCGAGGTCATTCTTGGTATCTTCGTAGTCACGTTCATTATAGAAATTGCGTAAATAAATACTGGTGTTACTCTCTTCTAAAAACTCGGCATAAGCAGCATCTATACTCAGACATCCAAACAGCGTATAAAGTGCAACTCGTTGAGTTCTATAAAGCAGATTTAGCTTTAACATGGGAAATCCTTTCCTGAATCTTTGAAATTCTTGTTGTGTAAGTTCTAGGGTGTTCTTTGTCTTATCCTCCAGACAAAAACTTTTGCACTTCCTTAAAATATAAATAAATTCAAAATGATATAATTAAGAAAATACATCAGCATTACTCATTATCAGAATTATTAATGTAATTTTCCATGTATAATGTGGTATATGTTTATACCTTTTCAGTCATACCACTGCTATTTTAAACCTAGATAAACAATTTTTATGTATAAAAAACATTTTAAGATATTGAAAAATAAATATTTTTTATTATTTTTAATGATCTAACAACATGGTTATTTTCAAGCTATAGCATGACAGCATCACAGTTTTATGATTTGAGCGGGTTAAATATACCTTTTAAGTATTTAAAGATACCGAATTCAGTCTAGATAAGGGGATTACATTCAATTAAGGTATATAGAAGGATTTATGAACCAAGCAAGATTAGGAATGATGCTGGCTCAACGCACAACATATCTTAAAAGATATGACGCAAACCAGCATTATGGCAAGATTAAGGAGATAGCCATGACAGCCAATAATATTAGAATTTTCGAGACGGAAGAAGTACAGAATTTCATTAACCTACTCAGCGGACTTGAGCAAGACGGTGGAAATCCTCGTACTAAGCAAATCATTCATCGGGTGGTTTCTGACTTATTTAAGACCATTGAAGATTTAGAGATTTCTTCTGACGAATATTGGGCTGCAATTGCATATTTAAACCAGCTAGGTACCAGTCATGAAGCAGGCTTACTTTCTCCTGGTTTAGGCTTTGACCACTTCCTTGATATGCGTATGGATGCAATTGATGCCGCTTTGGGTATTGAGAACCCAACTCCGCGTACCATTGAAGGCCCACTTTATGTCGCAGGTGCACCTGTTGCCCAAGGTTTTGCTCGTATGGATGATGGCAGTGATCCAAATGGTCATACCCTGATTTTGCACGGTACAATTTACGCTGCAGATGGTCAACCACTACCAAATGCACAAGTTGAAATCTGGCATGCCAATACCAAAGGTTTCTATTCACACTTTGACCCAACTGGCGAACAACAGCCTTTTAACATGCGCCGTACCATTATGACAGATGCTCAAGGTCAATACCGTGTCCAAACGATTCTGCCTGCAGGTTATGGCTGTCCACCAGAAGGTCCAACTCAACAATTGTTAAATCAATTAGGCCGTCATGGTAATCGTCCTGCACATATTCATTTCTTTGTATCTGCAGATGGTCATCGCAAACTAACCACGCAAATTAACGTTGCTGGCGACCCGTACACTTATGATGACTTCGCCTACGCAACACGTGAAGGCCTTGTGGTTGACGCAATCGAACATACAGATGCAGCAGCGATCCAAGCCAACGGTGTTGAAGGTCCATTTGCCGAAATGGTATTTGACCTCAGACTTAGCCGCCTTGTAGATGGTGTTGATAACCATGTGGTTGACCGCCCTCGCCTACAAGCTTAATTCAGCTAAAAGTCATTTTGTGAATCTTGAAATCAGGCGAGCTGTAACGGTTTAGCCTGATTTATTTTATGGAAAAGATATTTAGATGGATATTCATACTTTTGATGCAGCAAGCAATACTATTTTAACCGTTGTTCCTGAAGATGCGAAAGCTCTGGCTCGACTGCGTGCCATTCTACAGGCAGGTCAATTTCCGACGGTTACAGTGATTGGCAAATATAATCATGGTAAAAGCCGGCTGTTAAATGAGCTTATTGGTCAAGATATTTTCTCAGTTGCGGATAAACGAGAAACGGTGGCCCTCTCCGAACATCTGCAACATCATATCCGTTGGTTAGATGCACCGGGTTTGGACGCTGATGTGGCGACAATCGATGATCAACTTGCTCAAGATGCGATGTGGAATAAAGCAGATATTCGCCTAATGGTCCATTCGGTACGTGAGGGTGAGTTTGATCCTTATGAATTACACTTATTCCAGCAATTCGAGCAAGATGCAAAGCAAACCCAACGACAAAGCTTACTGCTGCTTACCCAAATTGACCAGATTCCAGATCAAACCATTTTAGCGCAGATTATTGGCAGCATTCAAAATCAAGCACCAACTGCAACTGTACTACCTGTATCAGCTACACGGCACCGTCAAGGTATCGAAAATTCCAAACCCGTACTGGTACAACGCAGTGGTATCCCCGAACTACAACACACACTTCATCGGATGCTTGAGCAAGTCCCCGCAATACGTCAATTTGAAAAAAAACAGATCATTGTTGATCTAAAAACGCGCTTATCCCAACACCTAGAAACCATTCAAAACAACATTCAGCAACTTACAGCAACCTTACAGCAGCAACGCCAAAATTTTGAGCGTGATCTCAATCAAATATTAGATAAAGTACGTCAAGATTTACAACCGGTCCTACAGATCTCTGGGCAGGATAATTCGCTAGAACCAGATTCTTTTGCCAATATGTATAAAGTAACCGCAGGCAAACGTGATCGTAATCGTATTCAAGTGGCTTATTCTCGTGCCTGTATCGAAATCAATAGCCATCTGGTGCGCTATGGTGTGGTGGGTTTACCTGATACGCAAAAAAGTAATGTACGCAGTCTAGATACGGTCATGGTTGCGGTGATGGGTGTCTCGGTCAAACTGCGTAAAGATCTCAATCTTATTTTTGTCGAAGAATCAGGTCGTCAGCGTTTACGTGGTGAATTTGCCCATTATTTTGAATTGTCTTCTGATCGAATGCAGTTGCAACAGCAATTACTTAATTTGCAGCAGCAACAGCAGCTCATCATACAAGCCCAACAGGCATCAACCACTTTGGAGCAGGTATAATGACCGTCCATGATTCGATTCAGACGCTGATTGCGAGCACCGAAGCTTTTGATCAGCAGGAACAGGACATCATCCTGCATTTAAATAAGATGCACACTTGGCATCAGCAACTGGCGATCAATCTCAATAAACAACGTATCAATCCCATTGGACTGACATCATATAGTCAGATTGCCCAAGACATCGCAGTACTCAATTCTCAGCTTGAAAGCTATCTCAGCCATTGGGAAACACAATTAGAAACCCTACATGCTGCACAATCCATCGCAGATCATTTTGACGATAAGATTATTTTGCTGATTTTCGGAAAATTCAATGCGGGTAAAAGTTCATTCTGTAATGTATTGGCAGAGTGTTTTCACAGACGCCAGCAAAGCGTTGAATATTTTTATCTCGACTCAGGTCAAATTATCCATAGTCAGGAGCGTTTTAAAGAAGGTGCCACAGAAACCACCACACGCTTACAAGGCGTTTGTTTAGCGAATAATCTCATCCTGCTGGATACGCCAGGACTCCATTCCGTTACGCCAGAAAATGCCACATTGACCCAACGCTTTATGGATAGTGCGGATGGTGTCCTTTGGCTCAGTAGTTCCTCCTCACCCGGTCAGGTCAAAGAATTAGCGGCTTTGGGGCAGGAATTACGCCGACATAAACCGTTATTGCCAGTGCTTACACGAAGTGATTATTTTGAAGAAGATGAAGTCGATGGCGACATTTGCCAGATTCTATGCAATAAAACCTCTGACCAACGTTATCTGCAAGAAACCGATGTTCAAACCCGTGCTATTGACCAACTGATCGCAATGCGAGTTGATCCTGTGCTGTTGCAATCGCCAATTTCAACCTCCTCTCAGATGTTGAAAAATGCGGATTTCAATGATCAGGCTATGCAAATGACAGGTTTTAATCGTTTATTTGATGCACTTTTACATTTGATCCAACCTGCTCTGGCTTATAAACAGCGTAAACCTGCGGAAGCCTTGTTACATCATTTACAAGAACAAATTCTAACGCCTTTACAACTTGAGGTTGTGCCACAACTGCATCAATTACAGCAGCAGCTAAGCAATGCTATGAGCGCTTTGCTGCAACATAAACAGCAGATCATTACGCAAACATGGCGCAGTATGATTGCAACCCTGCCAAGCTTATTAGAGCAACATGCCGAGCAGCAAGCGGTGGATGAATTGTATAGTGCACTGACCCAACAGGCTCAACAGCTTCTATCACGACATATTGCAAATACTTTATCGGATTATCAACTGCAATATGCCCCTCTCAGTCCGTTACAGTTTGCTGAGCATCTGGCGTATGAAGTGATTTATGCTGATGATGCAACCGAGATCTTAGCCATTGGCCATGACCATTTATATAGCGAGATCTCACATAGTTTGTGGCAAAAGCTTGATCTATATAGCGATGAAGTTATCGCACAATGCCAAGAACTGCTAAGCAATCTTCAAGAGCAAATTGCCACCATCCAGCAAGGCTTAATCAATGACGAACAGGAACTACAATACATTGCGAATTCATTAAGAATGCAAGGATAAAGACCGATAATGTCATTTTAAAATCATTGCTTTCAAATCATTAACTCAATAGATCTCATGCATAAATCAAAAAAATGATCATGTTGAGTGAATCATATTGGTATTGAAAGTCCCTTCTCCCGTTGGGAGAAGGCGAGGATGAGGGGATTTTTTATTGATCTCAGCGCAGGCCTATACTCGATTAATCCCCATCGAGTTGAAGTGGAATCCCTTCCTCTTCAAAGACCTGTCGAATACATTCTAAAATCTTAGGTAAATAAGGACTTTGATCCATATTTCTCACGGCTAATGAAATAGGACTATAGGCCTCTATATCCAAAATCGGAATATAGACCAGATTTTTCATGCCTATTTCACTAGCGCTTTCAGGAATAATGCATATCCCTTCCCCTGACGACACCAAACCCAAAGCCATATGGATTTCTCGAACTTCAACCATATCTTTCGGTACCAAGCCTAATTCGGTAAAAATGGATTGAATCAAGGTTGAGAAATTAGGCTTCTGTGTGGCTGGATAAGAAAAAATAGGTTCATTGATAATTTGCGATAAATAAATACCTTTATCAATATAACTGGTTAAATGATGATTTTTATGCGCGGCTAGTTTTAATTTCTCTTTGTACAATAAAATGCGCTTAATCGATGGATCACTAATTCTTAAACGACCAAAGCCTAAATCTATTTTACCGAGTTTGAGTGCTTCGATTTGATCCTTGGTACTGTATTCAATCAGCTCAACCTGAATATCAGGGTTATTTTGACGAAATAAATAAATTACCTGAGGCAGTAACGCATACAGCAATGAACTGACATAACCAATACGGACAATTGTATTCATTGAACTAATACGCTTCGCCATAGAGGTGGCTTGCGCAGTATGAGTCAAAATTTGTACCGCATGTTGGTAAAAGAATTGCCCTGCTTCTGTTGTTCTTACTGGACGTGTGCCACGCTCAAATAAAAGAATACCCAGTTCTTCTTCTAACTTTTGAATCTGACGGCTCAATGGCGGTTGAGCAATACATAATTTTTCTGCAGCTTTGGTAATACTCTGCTCTTCGACCACTGTAACGAAATAACGAAGATATCTTAATTCCATCTCTATAAATCCCTTTTATATACCTTTTAAGTATCTAAAAATACCAAAATCGGCCTAGTTAAAGATATTACATTAAATTAGGGTATATAAATAGATTGATACTTAAGAAATAACCACGATGTACAAGTCCATAGAAACGCTGTTAATCGAAATTCCAACGATACGTCCTCACAAGATGGCCGTTGCGACAATGCAAACCCAAACCTTGGTCCTGATTAAAATCACGACTGAAGATGGTTTAATTGGCTGGGGTGAAGCGACCACAATTGGCGGTTTAGGTTATGGCGAAGAAAGCCCTGAAAGTGTAAAAACCAATATTGAAACCTATTTTGCGCCATTGTTAAAAACGCTGTCTGGTGCCAATATTGCCCAAACAATGCAAGTGATCCATCGTAATATCAACGGTAATCGTTTTGCGAAATGTGCTGTTCAAACTGCATTATTAGATATTCAAGCGCAACGTTTAGGTCAACCCCTGAGTGAGATTCTAGGCGGTCGCTTACGTGACAGTATTCCTGTGCTTTGGGTTTTGGCGTCGGGTAATACCGAAAAAGACATTGCCGAAGCAGAAAAAATGATTGCGTTAAAACGTCACAATGTCTTTAAGTTAAAAATCGGATCACGTCCTGTTGAACAAGATGTTGAGCATGTATTGGCAATCAAAAAAGCCTTGGGCGCAGACATCTCAATTCGTGTAGACGTTAACCGTGCTTGGTCTGAACTGAATGCAATTAAAGGGATTCAAATGCTTCAAGATGGTGGCGTTGACCTGATTGAACAGCCTTGTGCAATTCATAATATTGATGCTATGCAACGTCTTAGCCGTAAGTTTGATATCGCGATCATGGCAGATGAATCATTAACTGGTCCACAAAGTGCTTATAACTTGGCAAAAACCAATGCAGCCTCAGTTTTTGCGGTAAAAGTTGCGCAATCTGGTGGTCTGATTGAAGCATGCGAAGTCGGTAAAATCGCCAATCTGGCAGGTATTGATCTTTATGGTGGCACTATGCTTGAAGGTCCTGTTGGAACAATTGCCTCAGCACATGCCTTCTCTACATTTAGCAATCTCGCAGCGGGAACTGAATTATTTGGCCCACTGCTACTGACTGAAGAAATTTTAAAAACACCGCTTCAATATGGCAATTTTGAGCTCAAAATTCCAACTGGTCCGGGCCTCGGCATTGAACTAGATGAAGACAAAATCGACAACCTACGTCGTCAATAATTCAAGGAGCTGACATGCTTTTCCAAGTACGAATGGATGTACACATCCCCCTCGATATGCCCGTCGAAAAAGCCAATGAAATTAAAGCAATTGAAAAGGCTTATTCACAAGATTTACAACGTCAAGGGAAATGGCGTCATATCTGGCGTATTACAGGCCAATACTCAAACACCAGTATTTTTGATGTAGAGAGCAATGAAGAACTCCACAATATTTTACAGGGATTGCCTTTATATCCTTATATGAATATCGAAGTGACTGCCTTAAACCGTCATCCGTCTTCAATTCGAGAAGATGACCATTAAGCAGCGGGTGTAAATTCATTGACTAAATAACTGTGAGATAAGTTCTTTCTCACAGTTTTTTTAAGTTTCTATACATGTCTATCTTTGCTAATGCGGTATGTATAGAAATTTAAAAACATGGATAAAAGGTTCGTCTTATGATTGATAAAAGTAAGCTCTCGTTGACTGAGGTTCTATCACACATCAAAAATGGTGCAACCATTATGATTGGTGGCTTTGGAACAGCAGGACAGCCCGCAGAGCTGATCGATGGGCTGATTGAACTTGGCGTTAAAGATCTGGTGATTGTCAATAACAATGCAGGCAATGGCGATTACGGTCTGGCTAAACTGCTTAAATCGGGTGCAGTCCGTAAAATCATTTGTTCTTTCCCTCGTCAGTCGGACTCTTGGGTATTTGACGAACTCTATCATGCGGGCAAGATCGAACTGGAACTGGTTCCTCAAGGTAATCTCGCGTGTCGTATTCAAGCCGCAGGAATGGGTTTAGGTGCAGTGTTTACCCCAACAGGTTTTGGCACCTTATTGGCAGATGGCAAAGAAACCCGTCATATCGATGGCAAAGACTACGTGCTTGAATATCCAATTAAAGCAGACTTTGCCTTAATCAAAGCACATCAAGGCGACCGTTGGGGCAACTTGGTTTATAACAAATCAGCACGTAACTTTGGTCCAATCATGGCGATGGCTGCAGATGTCACCATTGCACAGGTTTCAGAGGTGGTTGAATTAGGTCAACTCGATCCTGAGCATATTATTACCCCAGGAATTTTTGTTCAGCATGTGGTTGCAGTTGATGCAGCCAATGGTAATGGAGAATAACAATGAGCTACCAAAAACTAAGCCGTGACCAAATTGCTGAACGTGTTGCCCAAGATATTCCCGATGGTGCTTATGTCAATTTAGGCATTGGTTTACCGACCAAGATTTCAAAATATTTGCCAACAGATAAAGATGTATTCCTGCATTCTGAAAATGGTTTATTGGCTTTTGGTCCTCCACCTGCTAAAGGTGAAGAAGATCCTGAGCTGATTAATGCAGGCAAAGAATATGTGACTATGCTGACAGGTGGCTCGTTTTTCCATCATGGTGATTCCTTTGCCATGATGCGTGGTGGACATCTGGATATTGCTGTATTGGGTGCATTTCAAGTGGCAGCCAATGGCGATCTTGCCAACTGGCATACTGGTGCGCCAGATGCGATTCCTGCCGTGGGTGGTGCAATGGATTTAGCTGTAGGGGCCAAGAAAGTCTTTATCACCACAGATCATGTGACTAAGCAAGGTGAACCTAAGATTGTTGAAGAACTGAGCTATCCTGTGACAGGTAAGCATTGTGTTGATCGTATCTATACCGACCTATGCGTGATTGATGTGACCACTGATGGCTTAAAAGTGCTTGAAAAAGTTGCAGGTCTGAGCTTTGAAGAATTACAGGCTTTGACGGGTGCTCAATTGATTGATGCGACACAGGGATAATAAATCCCTCCCTACCTCCCTTTAAGAAAGGGAGGGGTTCTCTCTTTCATTAAGATAAGAGAGAAAGTCTCTCTTTAAAAAGGTGAGAAGTACTGCTTCGCAAGGGGGGATTCAATATAAAAGGAAAGACACATGAAAAACGCTTACATCATAGATGCCATCCGTACCCCATTTGGTCGTTATGCCGGTGGTCTTGCGCCAGTCCGTGCAGATGATCTCGGTGCTATTCCAATTCAAGCATTGATACAACGTAATCCAACGGTAGATTGGCAGCAAGTCGATGATGTGATTTATGGCTGTGCCAATCAGGCCGGTGAAGACAATCGTAATGTTGGACGTATGTCAGCATTATTGGCAGGTGTGCCCTATCAAGTGCCAGCAACCACTGTGAACCGTCTATGTGGATCGTCACTGGATGCAATTGCCATGGCAGCTCGCGCCATTAAAGCCAATGAAGCAGATTTAATCATTGCCGGTGGTGTAGAAAGCATGAGCCGTGCGCCCTATGTGATGGGCAAGTCGGACAGTGCTTTTGGGCGTAGTCAAAAGATTGAAGACACCACCATGGGCTGGCGTTTTATCAATCCAAAACTTAAAGAATTGTATGGTGTGGACAGCATGCCACAAACCGCTGAAAACGTGGCAGAGCAATTCGATATTAACCGTGCGGATCAAGATCAGTTTGCGCTCAACAGCCAACAACGTACTGCGGCAGCACAAGCTCAAGGCTTTTTCAAAAATGAGATTGTGCCTGTCACTATTCCACAGCGTAAAGGCGATGCTGTGCTTGTGGATACCGATGAACATCCACGTGCATCAACCACTTTAGCCGCACTGACAAAACTCAAAGGTGTGGTCAAAGCTGATGGTACGGTCACGGCGGGCAATGCGTCTGGGATTAATGATGGTGCAGCGGCGTTATTGATCGCCTCAGATGAAGCTGTAGAAAAATACCAATTAAAACCACGTGGCAAAATTATTGCAGCAACCACGGTGGGTGTAGAACCACGAATTATGGGCTTTGCACCCGCGCCTGCAATCAAGAAACTGCTTAAACAAGCTGATCTTAGTTTAGCGCAAATGGATGTGATTGAACTGAATGAAGCCTTTGCTGCCCAAGCTTTGGCCGTAACCCGTGATTTAGGTTTGGCAGATGATGATGCACGCGTCAATCCCAATGGTGGTGCAATTGCTTTAGGTCATCCTTTGGGTGCATCAGGTGCCAGACTGGTGACCACTGCCTTAAATCAACTTGAACAGATCAAAGGTGAATATGCCTTATGTTCAATGTGTATTGGGGTGGGTCAAGGTATCGCGCTCATTATTCAACGTGTTGATCAAAATTAAGGAACGAGCAATGCCAACTTTTCAATCAGCGGATGCACAGATTTATTATCAAAGTTTTGGAAACCCTAACTCCCCTGCACTGGTCTTTTCAAATTCCTTAGGGACCAACTATGGCATGTGGCAAAAGCAGTTCAATTATTTTAAAGAACGCTTTTTTGTCATTTGCTATGACACCCGTGGACATGGTTCTTCATCTGCGCCACAAGGTCCTTATACCTTGCCCCAATTGGCTGAAGATGTGATTCGATTACTGGATCATTTAAATATTGAAAAAGCCAGTTTCTGTGGCATTTCTATGGGGGGATTAACAGGTCAATGGTTAGCCATCCATTATCCACAACGATTTAATGCTGTTGTTATCAGTAATACCGCAGCAAAAATTGGACAAGAACAAGCATGGCTAGATCGTGCTCAACTTGTCCGAGAACAAGGTTTAACCAGCATCGCAGCAAGCGCTGCATCACGTTGGTTTACAGATCCCTTTATCCAAAGTCATCCTGCAATTGTCAATAATCTGTGTAACGACTTAAGTGCTGGCAGCGCAATAGGTTATGCCAATTGTTGTGAGGCTTTGGCTAAAGCGGATGTCCGCAATCAACTCAAAGATATCACGATTCCAGTTTTGGTCATTGCAGGAACGCAAGACCCTGTAACTACAGTTGCAGATGGGCAATTTATGCAACAGCACATTCCGCAATCCCAACTTGTGGAAATTCAAGCATCGCATATTGCAAATATTGAATGTCCTGAAGCATTCAATGCTGCACTTGAAAAATTTCTCTCTGAAATTCTTACGACTGAGCTTTGACACTTAATTTTTGACGCGGCATAAAGGGATAGAACATATCCCTTTATTTTTTGGCATTTCACCAAGACTTGATAAAGCATATTTAAAATAAAATGATGAGATAAAATTAAGTCTATTTATTTAAAAGTATAAATATATACCCACAAAGTAATAGAAAATTACATATAAAAATAACAATCATTTTATTTATTCAGGACCTGCATATCGATAAATCTACTGTTTTTAGAAAACATCTAAAAGCATTTATTTCCCAACACTCTATTTCTCAACAATAATGAAAAGGATATTTCAATTGAAAAAAAGCCCCTCAAATAATCAACTGAGCGATAAACACCACTTAATCAAATTAGGTGTTTTAAGTTGTTTATTGCTTGCAGGATGTAGTTCATCCTCTCGTTTAGAATCAAACCCAGTGCAAAAACAGGTCACGATTCAACGTGACAATTTTGGCACACCGCATGTCTATGCCAAGGATACTTATGGTCTTTTTTATGGCTATGCTTATGCAGTCGCAACTGATCGTTTATTTCAAATGGAAATGTCAAAACGTACAGGTTTAGGCACTGTTGCTGAAGTGCTCGGTCCCGATTATCTACAATATGATATTGCAACCCATAGTCGCTTTAATCCTGAACAGATTAAACAACAAATTGCCCGACTTTCTCCTGAAGATCGTGCCATTTTCGATGGTTATGCTGCTGGTTTTAATAAGCGTGTCCAAGAGGTTTTGGCCAATCCAGAGCTGATGCCTAAAGAATTTATTGATTATGACTTTAAACCATCGACATGGCAGCAAGAAGATATCGCAATGGTCTGGGTGGGCTTAATTCTCAATCGCTTTTTTTCAGCCAGTTCAGAAGTCTCAAACTTAGATTTACTGACTCAACTACAAAAAGAAAAAGGTCAAGAAACAGGATTAAAAGTTTATCAGCAATTACGTTGGCTAGATGATCCGAGTGCTCCTACAATTATTCAATCTAAAGCAAAACCACAAGTTTCAGCACATCAGCAACACATGTTAAAAGGTATAGCGCCTATCTCAGACCAAGCAGCCAAAAACTATTTAGCTCAAGCGCGTATTGCATTGGGTAAAAGTGTGGTTGATGGCGTCCCTACAGCCAGTAATGCCTGGGTGGTCAAAGGAGATAAAACGGTAGAAGGCCAAACGGTTTTATATAATGGCCCTCAACAAGGCTGGTACACGCCTGCCATTACTTATGCGGTTGGGTTACATGGTGCTGGCTATAATCTCACCGGGATTACCCCCGTCGGTCTACCTGCAATTCTATTTGGAACCAATGGAAAAATTGCTTGGGGTTCAACTGTCGGTTCGCTTGATACCAATGACGTCTATCAACTCAGCTTAAATCCGAGCAATCCAAAACAGTATCGTTATCAAGGCAGTTATATTCCCTTTGAACATCAACAGATCAAAATTAAAGTCCGTAATCAACCAGACCACGTTTTAGATGTGTATCAAAGTAAACAAGGCTTTGTCAGCACATGGGATGAAAAAAATCATACCGCCTATGCACAAAAACGTAGCTGGGAAGGTGTAGAGATTGAAACTTTATTGGGCTGGGCCAATGCAGCAAAAGCGAGCAACTGGCAAGAATTCCTAGATCAAGCCAAACGTGTCGCGGCTTCGATTACGTGGTTTTATGCCGATACCCAAAATAATATTGGTGTCGCTGCATTGGGTCGTTTACCGATCCGCCCTGAAAACCAGCATATTCAACTGCCTGCTCAAGGTGATGGCTCAATGGAATGGCAGGGTTTCTATGATTTCTCACATAATCCCAAAGCCTATAACCCTGAAAAAGGCTATATTAGCAGTTGGAACAATAAAGCTTATGCGGATTTACGTTCCGATTCCTCCAACTTCTCTCATGTTGACCGTGTCAATGAACTGATTGAACCCCTAGAAAGTAAAGCAAAATTAAGCCAACAAGACATTTGGGCTATCAATAAAATGGGCGCTTGGTCGGATCTGAATGCGCGTTATTTTATTCCTTATATGGTCAAAGCTGCGCAAAGCCCGAACGCATCACCTTTAGCAAAGAAAATCGCACCGATATTGGCGAGTTGGGACTTCAAACTTCGTCCTGACAGTGAGGCTAAATTCTATCAAGGCGCAGCACCTGTCATTATGCGTACATGGCTCAATCAAATGATTGAATTGGTGCTTAAACCAAATCTATCTGAAAATATTTATGCACGTTATACAGATACCCTTTACCCAGTAAATAATGACCCACGGAGTACACAACCTGCGAATGCATCTAAACTGATCTGGAATGCACTGCAAGGCAAACAAGCCAGCGTTGCTCAAACCGTTGATTTCTTAAAAGGACAATCAGCAGATGATGTGGTGTTAACTGCCTTGGAAAACACCTTAATTCAGCTTTCAAAACAATATCATTCAGACCAACCCAATGATTGGAAAATTCCTGTTGCCACAATGGGATTCTCCAACAAAAACTCAGTGGGTATTCCATGGGCTGATCAGGCGCATCAACAACAGCTGAGCACCTATGGGAATACAGGGAGTGCAACCTTTAGAGTGGTACTCAATCCCAATCAAGTCAGCATGTGTTCAATTCTTGCACCTGGTCAAAGTGGATTTATTCATCGCAATGGAAAGACCGATGCACACTTTGCCGATCAGCTCCCATTATTTGAAAACTATCAATGTAAGGATGATGCAGTAAGCCAAAAGCAAATTGATCAAGCAACACAACAAAGTATGACTTTAACCTATTAATTTTTACTCGAAACAGCCCAATATATAGATATATTGGGCTGTTTAAATTTTAAAGCTTGTTCAACTTATATATTTTCAGAACTTATCAAGCCTATATTCGCAATCAGTAGATCACTGGAAGCGATACCACTCTTTTTAGACTGTGCTACCTACTTTTAAATATCTATGCACATTTTTAATAGCGAATCATCACTGATTTTAATTCAGTGAAATCTTCAATAAATGCATCTGAAAACTCTCGACCAGTTCCTGAAGCTTTCACACCACCAAATGGAACCGACGGATCTAAAAAAGTATGCATATTGACCCATAAAGTACCCGCTTCAATTTTCGGTATTAAACGCAAAGCTTTGGACAAATCATTGGTCCAAATACTTGCGGTTAAACCAAACCGAGAATGATTCATCAGCTGAATGAGTTCTTCGTCCGTTTCAAATGGCATTAATCCTACAATTGGGCCAAAGGTCTCTTCTAAAAATAATGGATCATCAATCGCTTTTAAAGAAATTAAAGTCGGTTCGACAAAATAACCTGTTTGTTGCAAAGTATCTCCACCAGCAATAATTTGATTATTGGCTTTGGCCAAATCTAAATAATGCTTTACTTTATCAAAGTGAGGTCGGTTAGACAGCGGACCAAACATACTGCTTTCATCCATAGCCGATCCAATTTTAAATTGAGATAATGCTTTAGAAAGCTTTGCAACAAGCTCATCATATTTTGTCTGATGCACAAAAAACCGTTCTGGCGATGCACATACTTGGCCTTGATGCACAAAAGTTGCTTGTATCAAGGTAGGTAAAATCTCATCTATATTTGCATCAGCCAAAATGGCAATCGCATTTTTACCCCCCAACTCCAAGCTAACACGAGTTAAATCACTGCTCATCGCAAGCTTACCAATAGCAATCCCCGTAGGTACTGAGCCTGTGAAAGAAACCTTTTTAACCAAGGGTGACTCAATCAGATATTGCCCAGTTTCGCCTTTACCCGTCACAACATTGATCACACCTGCTGGAATACCCGCTTCAATTGCTAACTCAGCTAAACGTAGCAATGACAAACTGGCAAATTCACTGGGTTTCAGCACAATGCTACAGCCTGTTGTTAAAGCTGAACCAATTTTCCAAATGCCAATCATGAGTGAAAAATTCCACGGAACAATACCCGCGACGACCCCAACAGGCTGCCTTAAGGTAAATGCGGTATATTTTTCACCTTGTGTAGAAGGAATAGAAGGTTGCATGGTTTGTCCATGAATCTTGGTGGCCCAACCAGCAAAATATCTTAAAAAAATAATAGATTGTGCCACTTCAAGATGACGGGAAATATGAATTAATTTTCCAGTAGACAAAGACTCTAGTTGCGCAAGTTCCTCAGCATATTGCTCAATTAAATCTGCCAATTTATTTAGTTTTACACCACGTTGATACGGTGTCGTTTCAGCCCAAGCATTTTGAAAAGCATGATCTGCACTGGATACTGCATCTACAACATCTTGTTGACTAGCGATACTGATCTGAGCAATGACTTGTTCGGTAGAGGGGTTTACAATATCAACTTTATTTGAATGTTGAGCAGCAACCCACTTTCCGTCAATAAAATGTCCATGCGCTCTATTCAAAAAAGTCTGTACGCTATCTAATATTTTGACTTCATTCATTTTTATTCCTCACACTTAACTTTAAAGGGCTTAATTAATAGATATATTGCAAAATCAATTGAGCATATAGATTGGTCTTATCATCATAGTTTTGAGTACCGCCACTATGGATATCTTGCTTCGGTTTATACAGCCCAATGAGCGGAATAACGGTAACGTTTTTATTTACAGACCAGACCGAAAACACATCCAACTCATGTCCATCAACATTTGTTAAAGCTTTATTTACTGTTTTAAACTTATGTGCCAAAGCACCTAATATAAAATTTTCTTTTAAATTCATCATGTAAGATATTTGATGAATATCGGCATTTTTATTGAAAGGACCCGCATAGTTTCCAGCAACCTCCCCCTGAAACCATGTTCCAAATCCCACGGTATTTCCATAAAACATGGGATCATATTGGTCTGAAAAACGACTAAAGCGATAGCCTAGCGAAGGCGTATATTTTGAGGATAAAAAGTTATAGTTCAGTCCTAAATAACCTGCATTTTCTTGGTGTTCCTTTTTGTCTTGAACAACAAATTCAGATTTAATTTGTAATTCTGGTAACAGTTGATAATTCAAACGTAAAGCATAATTTTTAAGATCTTCCCGCCCTGAAATATGCTCGGCATCGTCAAGATCTAATACATTTAAGTAAGTAAATCCGATACCTTTATCATTAAGTTGATACATCAGATCAGTTACAAAGAGTTCTGATGAAAATTGTGCTTTATTATTCGATTTTAAATAGGCCAGTTTTAAGGTTGTATGATCTTGCAATTTATATTGCAGCAGAGTGGTAAAATCAAAACTGCGTCGTGCCGCCAGATAATAGGCCCCTCCACGGTCTAATGCGCCATCTGCGGGTAGTTTCCCAAGGTTTAATGCATCACCAGCAATAAAAAAACCGTCCCCAATCATTATATTTTGTCGACCAATACTTAAATCATATGTGGTCAATTGATCTTTATGAGTACCATCTTTAAAACCAATGACCCATTCATTCACATCAGTTTTACGTTCTTTACCATTACTATTTTGTCCTGCATCCCCCTCTCCAAATGTGGCTGAGCTAATCCCACTCAAACCTGCATAGAGTTGGTTGTTATTCAATGTGTATTGTCCTTTTGCACCATATTTAAGATGCCCTTCTTGCCAATTTATTCTTTGCTCAGCTATATTTTCACCGTTATAACTTTTCCCACTGCTAAAAGCACCCAAGGTAACTTCAAAAATCGGTTTGATTTCTATTTCGCTTGCATAGACAGTTGAAAAAATTGAGACAAAGAGAGTCCCTCTCATCACTTGAGAAAGTAGCGTTTTCATACAAAATTCCTTTTTGTGAACGGTCTACAAGACGCTAAGTTTTGGGTAACTTATTGGTTACCCATACTTGCTGATTGGCACCTTTAGTGATGCTCATGCTGGGTATTTTCTTTTTCATCACCCAAGTTCAAGGTCGGTGTATTGTCAAAGAAATTCCACGGTTTGATTAAGGTATAAACCCATTCGGTTGGCATAATTGGCCATTCTTCAGCACGTGCTACATGGGTTGTTCCTGTCGTCATCCAGACCACAAGGTCTTTATTCTCAATATTGTCATTGTTACGAATAAACTGTCCTAAACCAGTATCTTGCGTTGAGCGATTTGAATATTTACCTTCAGGGTAGCGTTCATCAGCATTGTACTGCGTCACCCAAATTTGCTTATCCATAAAATTCAGGCGTTTAAATAACCATTCATCTTTGGCAAAATTTGCCCCCTTCGCCACAGGGTGTGTACCGCCAGCAAACGGAATCAGCTGATAAGAAACTGGGTTACCGAGTTTATTTTCCTTATTAAAGTTGGTTAGCAAACGAATAGTCGACGGATCAAACTTTTCAGCAGCGTTTTGCTCATTGCTAATCACCTGACTGTCAATTTGCATCGTACTTGTACGAACACCACCTCTGTCATTTACCTTTACGACAGGGTCCATATGCATAAAGCTATTATTTTCCCCATCGACATCCAGATCTAAACGGAAGTTATAGATATGTTGATGCGTGGTACCAACAATATTATGGTCAATTAACGTGCCGTATTTAGTGTCTTCTTTGGCAGTACTGTCATGCATAGTTCGCGCTTTAACACCTTTAACAGCTTCAATTCCTGTTGCACCAGCATTAATTCCAATGACACCATTTTGAGCAAATACCCAATCAAACATATAATCATAGTTTCCAACCGTACTAATCCACCGCACCACAAGCTCACGGCGGGCTTCACTTGCATCCTGATCACCAAAAATTTCTTGATGTTTATACTCAGGTCCAGCGTATCGCTCAAAAATTGCAATCGCATTTGGAATAACTTGGGGCTGCCCTTTGTAGTCAGCAATCACGGCATCCAGTAAAACCGCATTTTCTGGCGCATCTGTTCCCAGTTGAATCGATGAAGTGAGTGTTCCCATACCATACTCACCTGAGTCTAGATAAGATTTAAAGTACCATCCCATATCTGGGTCACCATATGGAACAACCATTCCACCAAGGTTGCCCTCATACATGACTTTACGCTTTACACCCTTATCTTTATAAGTCACGGTTGAAAGCTGTAGGCCAACACGAGAATCTAGTCCAACATGGAAACACCAGTTTCCCCAATGTACAGTCTGTCCAGTAATTGTGAAGTTTTTACCTTCAGGTTCAATAATGTTCAGTGGTTTAATTTTCGGGGGTTGCGTTTTTTTAGTCGCATAAGGTCGATCTGCCATCGGAACGGGAATCATTGCCCCTTCTTCAATTTTAATAATTTTTTCTTTATCTAGATCAACCACAGCAACTAAATTTTCAATAGGATGTGCCCAATAATTACCATCGCCTGTATCTAGATATGACACAACTTTTAAAACGTTCAATTGTTTGTCTAAACCATCCTTACCGCCAAAATATCCAACAGTTAAAGGATTGGTAATAACCTTTTTAACATCTGTTACGCCTCGTTTACGTAAAGCTTCCTGATATTCTTTGCTTGACTCAATCACACGCTGGACTGTCTCGAAGTTATCTAGCAGGATCATTCCATGTGTATCTTTTAATACATTCCATTTTGTAACTTGCTGAGTATGAAGGTTCACCTCACCTTCAATCGCTTGATTACCTTTTAATAAAATAAAAGATGCTATGCGGTCTTCTTTATAGTCTTTGTGGTTAATAAAATAATCCCACACTTTGGCTTTTTCAGGTTCTTTCAGCTTTAACTCGGCAAAACGCATATTTTTATAGGCATATTTTGAGCGATTAATACTTTCAAATGTTTTTTTGATTTCTTCTGTATTTAAACTATTGAGTGGGTGAAACGTGTTTTCAATTTTAAATGTTTGATCTAAGCCAGACTGAAATACTTCATTGAAAAAGTCTTTGCCAATAACAGGCTTACCCTCTTTAATAATTAATGGCACACTTAACTTTAACGGTTTACCATTGACTAAAACTTGATCTGAATTTGGTTTAGCTCTCACCACTATAGAGCCTTTGCTGATCATATACGTATTGGTAAAATCATCTTTTACAACTTTAGCACCTTGCTCGCTCATGTTTTGATATAAAGGGACTAATTCTGCCTGTCCACCATGCGCATAAGCTTGTGTGTTCAGTCCCCAAAAGCTTGCAGCTATAGATAAGTTAAGCGCCAATATTTTTTGTATATCATTGAATAATCGTTGTTTACGCATCAGTTTCATCCTTTTCATCTATCCCTAAACTATCTAAGACAGATAGTTAAATGCACGTTCCTATGTGTGAAATTCGTGAGATAAACTGAATATTTTTAAGTTTATTCAGTCGTTCCTAACTGTTCTCATCGATTTAATTTCAACACACTTGCATGGGGCTAGCTTGTTCAGGAATGACCTCGAACTTGTCTAGAAGTGACATCAAAAAACAAAAGACTTAAGTCAAGACATGCTCTCTAAATTCTTTAGGAGAGACGCCATAATTCTTTTTAAAGATTTTTGAAAAATGCGCGCCATCCCAAAATCCCCATTTCAAGGCAATTTGGGTAATCGAGCTTTGCTTATTTTTTTTATCAAGCAAATCTGCTTTAATTTTTTCTAAGCGTTTGAGCTGTATATACTTGTTAATCGATAAATTTTCTTGCAGAAATAATCGATAAAGATGCCGTAACGATACACCAATATGCTCAGCAATCAGCTTAGGCGTCAGATCAGGTTTGGCTAAATTTTCAATAATATAGCGCTCTGCTTTTTCCATAAGATTATTTGAATCATGCATATTTTTATAATTAATTGTCGGTTTGATTAAAGCAATCAAGGCATCTTCAAAAGCATTGCCATCTTCAGTTGCATACCAAAGTTTAATGTTTTCAGCAGACATATTTTTCATAATATTTTTAAGTAAAAAACCACTCATATTTTGCGTAATGAGTTTGCCAAAATATTCAGAACTAATATTTTCTTTCAACAATTTTTCCCGCGACAGATGCACAGAAATTTGACTGACTAAGCCTTGTGGAAACATAGAAATTGTTTCAACTGGGTCGAGTAATACAATATCGCCCTCATTGAGACTCAAGGTTTCATTTTTATAGTTCAACTGTATTTTGCCCGAATACTGCAAAATCAAAAAACAAAAACGATTATTTACTCGATCGATTTCATCCGCTTTTCGGACAATTTTGTTTGCATTATTTTTAATAAAAGCGATCTCAGTATCGCCCAATAAAAAACATTCGACTTCGCCAATGAACAAATCACGTGTACCATCAAAATCTGTTTCAAAATTACCGCAAACATTTTTGATATTACGCGTCCAAGTTATTAGTGCATCACGTACATATTGGTTCATCCGCTCACTTCCTTGTTTTACGGTTTAAACTGTTCAAAAATCGATATTAAATATACTTCTCGCTCATAAATTCTTTTGTTTATTATATAAATAGCGAATAGTCTAAAGCTGATAGACCCTTTCAACCTATCAGCTTATTAAGCCTTATACAATCCCCGCAATATCCTTTAAAATTTTAATAAAAATTTCCTTTTCATTTTCAGGATATTTTTCAAAAACTTCATTTTGATGGCTATCGGCAATATCAAACAGATAATGTGCGGTTTTCTTGCCCTTTTCCGTTAACTTAAAAAATCCATCCGTTTCAATCAATAAACCATCTTTTTTTAAGATAAGCGCAGCTTGTTCGATCTCACGCATCGGCATGGCAATATCACGTGGTAAATCTGCTTTATTGGATGCGGTACCACTGCCCAACACCAATAATAATCTTGCTTCACTGGTGCGAAATCCAGTGATTAACTGCTTCGGAATATAATCGGTCTGATAAAATTTAAACGCCCGACTCATTAAATAACAGACATTACTATATAAATGCCCTTGATGTAATTCGCCTAAGTCTTCTGCTTCTACAGTATCTTTGAGCTGTAATAATGGATGAGGAATCACACCTGAATACGCACCTTGGTGATACACCAACGGACTACGCCCTTGATCATGAAACTTAACGACTTTGCCAATTATAATCCAGTGATCACCACCTTCAATAATTTCGTGTCGTTCACATTCAAACACTGCTGAACAATGGTCTAGAACTGGTGATTGACCTGCACCAACCTGATAACTTGTACCTTCATACTTATCGATATTGCGACGAGAAAATTTATTGGACAACTCAATTTGAGAACCCGATAAAATATTTACCGCAAAATGCGTAGCTTGCTCAAATACAGAAAAACTCGATGATTTTTTATCGATACTCCATAAAATGAGTGGTGGGTCTAAAGACACTGAATTAAAACTATTTGCAGTGACTCCAACCTTCTCACCTTGCTCATTTTGTGCCGTAACAATGGTCACACCTGTAGCAAAATTACCCAATGCCCGTCTAAATTGCATTGGATCTATTTTGATTTCATCCATTGATTTTAATGAATTCATTATTCTCTCCTGAATCTTTTATCCTATTTAGCTAGGTATCTGAAATTGCTTCGTCCTGTTAAAAGCAATTAAATATCCAGTACCAATCGTGCTGACTTTGCACGGGAACAGCACACCAGTATTTGTTCATTACTGGCTTTTTCTTCATCAGTAAAATACACATCACGATGATCAGGCTCACCTTCGATCACATCGCACATACAGGTTCCGCAGACGCCCTGTTCGCAAGACATTTCAATCTCAATCCCTTCACGTGCCAGTGCTTGCAGAATGGTTTCTTCGGCATTGACCATGATGATCTTGCCGCTACGCTCAGCCACAACTTCAAATGCATCACCGTTGGTTTCAAGCTCAACCTGAAAATATTCCTTATGAATCTGTTGCTCAGGAAAATTTTGCGTCAATGCCAAATTAATCACCCAATCCATAAATCCATTGGGACCACAGGTATAGATATGGCTTGCTTTGTCTATGTCCTGAATGGCAGATTGAAAAAACTCACGATGGCTAGCCCCTTCCGATTTAAAATGGAAGGTGGTAAATGGCGCCAATACACTATTTCTAATTTCATCGACAAAGGCACATTGCTCTGGGCTTGCCCCGCAATAATGCAGTTCAAAAGATGCATTTTCTTGTACCAATTGATAGGCCATAGTGATCAAAGGGGTAATTCCAATCCCCCCACCCACCAGTACAGCATGTTTGGCTTTGACTAATGGAAACAGGTTTTTCGGTTCACTGACCTGTATTTGCATACCATCTTTTAAATCATCAAAAGCCGAGACTGAACCACCACGCGATTCTGGATCGCGTAAAATCCCCAGTCGGAATATGCCAACATCTTTTGGGTTTTGGCATAGTGAGTACTGACGCACCATACCATTGGGTAAGTGCACATCAATATGCGCACCTGCTTCAATTTTTGGTAATGTGGCAGAATTTGCAGATTCAAACTCCATGACTGCAACATTCCCACCTTCTACATGACGGTTTCTGACAACCACGTTATAGAGTGTAGCCATGATTTATCTCCCTTTTATGCATCTCGCCCAAGGCTTAACGCATAAATAATCCACCGTTAATATCCCACGTCGCCCCAGTGACAAATGCAGCGCTTGGGCTTGCCAACAAGGCACAGGTTTCAGCAATAAATTCCATACTACCTAATGCTTTGACTGGGATATTTTGAATAAATTGCGCCATTTTCTCGTCAGATACCACACTGTGTACAATCGGTGATTCCATTGGCCCAGGTGCTACGGCGTTCACAGTCACACCTTTAGCAGCAAACTCTTTGGCAAAGATTTTGGTCAAAGTTACAATTGCACCTTTGGTTGCAGCATAGTGTGCTCCTGTTGCAGTACCTCCATTTTGCCCTGCCAATGAAGCCATATTGACGATACGGCCATAGCCTTGATCTGCCATATATTTGCCAATAATCTGACACGCTTGAAAGGTTCCTCGCTGATTCACTTGGGTGATCCAGTCAAAGTCAGCTGCAGTAATCTCTAAAACAGGAGTTGCCTTAGTGACCGTCGCATTATTAATCAACACATCCAATTTGCTGAATTTTTGTTGAATCCACTGCACTGCGGCATGAAAATCTTGCTCAACTGAAATATCCAGTTTTAACGCAAACATATTCTCCGCATTAGGACTACGAGCTTTGGCATTTTCAGCCTTTTCTAAGCTGCTGGCAGAGACAATCACTTGATGCCCCTGTGCTGCAAAATATTCGGCGATCACATTCCCTAAACCAGATGCTGCTCCCGTGACTAAAACAACCTGTTTCATTTTTTTGCGCTCCTAGAGGATGTAACTGATACCCGCCAAAGTATCGGTCGAGTTGACTAAGTTGATAATTTTACGATTGATCTTAAAGCCTTGTTCTGGATCACGAACCAAATGAAAAATCACATCTGCGGTGTAATGTTTCAAGCTTTCCTTACGGAATTCACGAAGGTTTTGTGCACAGCGTAAAATGATTTCACCATCCTCATCTTTTACGACACGGATACGTGACACGCTACGGACGGTATTGGCTTTGGGTGCAGTCGAAATCGCTTCACCATTTTCCAAACGTTCTACCCGTAATGTACGCATATGATTGTTGTCATAGGCATAGTTCAAATTATTTTCATAATCCTTGAGTGTCGGATCAATCGGAATGATATACACGCCTTTTTCATTCCATAGATTGAGCCATTCACGGTATTCACTGTGATCTAACATGTCAGCTTCAGCCCAAACAAAAGCAGTCACTTCATTTAATAATTGCAAATTCATGTTCATGCTACTCTCCTTAAGCCGTCATCATCTTTTTCCACTGCTGATAAGCAGCGCGCATTCCAGTTTCTGCACTGACATCACTCTTTAAGCCATCTTCAGTTTTTACTTCACCGGGTAAACCACGGTTCAACATGATCCATAAATCATGACCAGCATTGGCACCATGTTGCACACGTTCCCACGCTTCTGAGTCATCAGGTGTACCAAAACCAAATGGACCTTGGAAATGTTCATGTAGACGTAAGCGATATTGATTGGCAATCTGTGGACCACCATCCATCGTGATCACGGAATGATGAATTTCAGTTTCATTGACTGAAATCGGTTGCATGACACGGAAAAAGGCCATTGAACAGGCAATGTTTGGGAACAGGTTTAAGTTAAAACCAGAACCACCCACAGCACGTACAATACGGCGTACTTCAAGTTCTTCATGTCCTTCATCACGTAACGCTTGAGCAAGCTCTTCAAAACGTTCCTGAATTGGGCGTTCCATCAACTCTTCATCTAAATCCACCAGCTCAGGAATCATCACCATGACACTGTGCCCATTGCCTAAATCTTCAACATAGCCAGGTTGATTTTCAAAATTAAATAATTCTTCAGTCTTCTCATCAACTGAACTTAAGAATGACTTATGTACCAGCGGGAAATGATAGGCATCGGTGGTGTTTTCCAGTTGAATTTTCCAGTTGCCTGGGAAACGGAAACGATGTTCACCCAATACTTTAATTGGATAACCTGCGCCTTGTTTCATAAACAAATCAATCCATTTTTTCGCTGCACCTAAGAAATCCTCTAAAGGTTCAATATCATCTTTAAAGGTGGCGAAAATCATACCGTTGTATTCTTCAACACGTAGGCTAATCAATGG